>NZ_JBXOWI010000002.1:0-3299993 GCF_056930435.1 Cupriavidus sp. 09_S30
AGCACTTGCCAAGCTAGAGGAACTGGCCTAATATTCGCCCCCTCGCAACACGAAGCACCCGGCAAAGCCAGGCGCGACGCGGGTTGCGGGGTCGATGGGATGGTTGGTGGTGCTGCGAAGCGCGACTGACCGAAGCAAAAAAGATGCTTCGAACCTGTTGACGAAACGTAGAAAGTCGTTGATAATCTCGTTTCTCTGCTGCTGATAACGCAGCGACGCGGTAAGCAAAGCGAATCGCGTGAGTTCTTTAACAAACAAACAGCCGATAAGTGTGGGCGCTTGATGCAGGAAGCGGAAGACCTCGGTCTTTTAGCTTACAAGTTATCAGTGCTCGCACAGTAAACATGTTTGGTTTCGTCTTCGGACGGAGCCAGTCAGTTTTCTGAGAGTGAGCGACCGCTCGAAAGAGCGAGTCCCGTAGGGAAACCGAAAGGACACACAGAGATTGAACTGAAGAGTTTGATCCTGGCTCAGATTGAACGCTGGCGGCATGCCTTACACATGCAAGTCGAACGGCAGCGCGGACTTCGGTCTGGCGGCGAGTGGCGAACGGGTGAGTAATACATCGGAACGTGCCCTGTTGTGGGGGATAACTAGTCGAAAGATTAGCTAATACCGCATACGACCTGAGGGTGAAAGCGGGGGACCGTAAGGCCTCGCGCAATAGGAGCGGCCGATGTCTGATTAGCTAGTTGGTGAGGTAAAGGCTCACCAAGGCGACGATCAGTAGCTGGTCTGAGAGGACGATCAGCCACACTGGGACTGAGACACGGCCCAGACTCCTACGGGAGGCAGCAGTGGGGAATTTTGGACAATGGGGGCAACCCTGATCCAGCAATGCCGCGTGTGTGAAGAAGGCCTTCGGGTTGTAAAGCACTTTTGTCCGGAAAGAAATCCTTTGGGCTAATACCCCGGAGGGATGACGGTACCGGAAGAATAAGCACCGGCTAACTACGTGCCAGCAGCCGCGGTAATACGTAGGGTGCGAGCGTTAATCGGAATTACTGGGCGTAAAGCGTGCGCAGGCGGTTTTGTAAGACAGGCGTGAAATCCCCGAGCTCAACTTGGGAATTGCGCTTGTGACTGCAAGGCTAGAGTATGTCAGAGGGGGGTAGAATTCCACGTGTAGCAGTGAAATGCGTAGAGATGTGGAGGAATACCGATGGCGAAGGCAGCCCCCTGGGACGTCACTGACGCTCATGCACGAAAGCGTGGGGAGCAAACAGGATTAGATACCCTGGTAGTCCACGCCCTAAACGATGTCAACTAGTTGTTGGGGATTCATTTCTTCAGTAACGAAGCTAACGCGTGAAGTTGACCGCCTGGGGAGTACGGTCGCAAGATTAAAACTCAAAGGAATTGACGGGGACCCGCACAAGCGGTGGATGATGTGGATTAATTCGATGCAACGCGAAAAACCTTACCTACCCTTGACATGCCACTAACGAAGCAGAGATGCATTAGGTGCTCGAAAGAGAAAGTGGACACAGGTGCTGCATGGCTGTCGTCAGCTCGTGTCGTGAGATGTTGGGTTAAGTCCCGCAACGAGCGCAACCCTTGTCTCTAGTTGCTACGAAAGGGCACTCTAGAGAGACTGCCGGTGACAAACCGGAGGAAGGTGGGGATGACGTCAAGTCCTCATGGCCCTTATGGGTAGGGCTTCACACGTCATACAATGGTGCGTACAGAGGGTTGCCAACCCGCGAGGGGGAGCTAATCCCAGAAAACGCATCGTAGTCCGGATCGTAGTCTGCAACTCGACTACGTGAAGCTGGAATCGCTAGTAATCGCGGATCAGCATGCCGCGGTGAATACGTTCCCGGGTCTTGTACACACCGCCCGTCACACCATGGGAGTGGGTTTTGCCAGAAGTAGTTAGCCTAACCGCAAGGAGGGCGATTACCACGGCAGGGTTCATGACTGGGGTGAAGTCGTAACAAGGTAGCCGTACCGGAAGGTGCGGCTGGATCACCTCCTTTCCAGAGCGTGCTTCCTTAGTTAAGCGTTCACACTTATCGGTCTGTTTGCTGTTACAGCCAAGGGTCTGTAGCTCAGGTGGTTAGAGCACCGTCTTGATAAGGCGGGGGTCGTAGGTTCAAGTCCTACCAGACCCACCAAGTTATCTGAGGGGGGATTAGCTCAGCTGGGAGAGCACCTGCTTTGCAAGCAGGGGGTCGTCGGTTCGATCCCGTCATCCTCCACCATCGACCTTGGGTTGGACAAGCCAAATGCAAGCGCTTAGCGTTGAGTGCTTGCATTTGGCATTGGCCAAGCGACTGGACCTGGTCCAGATCGGCTGTTCTTTAACAATATGGGATGTAGTAAAGGTGTCACGGCGTGTTGATGAGACGCGCATGTAGTTTAACGTGATACCGGGTTGTGATTGTATCAACCAAAGTATTTAAGTGATCGAAAGATGACTTGGAATACGGCACAAATGCGAGAACTCAACCTGTAGCGAACCGTTTCAAGCGCGAGCTTGAGACACACTCGTTATAGGGTCAAGCGAACAAGTGCATGTGGTGGATGCCTTGGCGATCACAGGCGATGAAGGACGCGGTAGCCTGCGAAAAGCTTCGGGGAGCTGGCAAACAAGCTTTGATCCGGAGATGTCCGAATGGGGAAACCCGGCCCGTATGGGTCATCCCTTGCTGAATACATAGGCAAGGGAAGCGAACGCGGCGAACTGAAACATCTAAGTAGCTGCAGGAACAGAAATCAACCGAGATTCCCAAAGTAGTGGCGAACGAAATGGGAAGAGCCTTGTACTCTTTAGCAGTGTTGTTAGCAGAACGGGATGGAAAGCCCGGCCATAGCAGGTGATAGCCCTGTATGCGAAAACAGCGTTGTGGAACTAGGTGTACGACAAGTAGGGCGGGACACGTGAAATCCTGTCTGAAGATGGGGGGACCATCCTCCAAGGCTAAATACTCGTGATCGACCGATAGTGAACCAGTACCGTGAGGGAAAGGCGAAAAGAACCCCGGGAGGGGAGTGAAATAGATCCTGAAACCGCATGCATACAAACAGTCGGAGCCCTTTCGGGGGTGACGGCGTACCTTTTGTATAATGGGTCAGCGACTTACATTCAGTGGCAAGCTTAACCGATTAGGGCAGGCGTAGCGAAAGCGAGTCCGAACAGGGCGTTCAGTCGCTGGGTGTAGACCCGAAACCAGATGATCTATCCATGGCCAGGTTGAAGGTGCGGTAACACGTACTGGAGGACCGAACCCACTAACGTTGAAAAGTTAGGGGATGAGCTGTGGATAGGGGTGAAAGGCTAAACAAATCTGGAAATAGCTGGTTCTCTCCGAAAACTATTTAGGTAGTGCCTCGTGTCTCACCTTCGGGGGTAGAGCACTGTCATGGTTGGGGGGTCTATTGCTGATTACCCCGCCATAGCAAACTCCGAATACCGAAGAGTGCAATCACGGGAGACAGACATCGGGTGCTAACGTCCGGTGTCAAGAGGGAAACAACCCAGACCGCCAGCTAAGGTCCCCAAGATTGGCTAAGTGGGAAACGAAGTGGGAAGGCTAAAACAGTCAGGAGGTTGGCTTAGAAGCAGCCACCCTTTAAAGAAAGCGTAATAGCTCACTGATCGAGTCGTCCTGCGCGGAAGATGTAACGGGGCTAAGCCAGTCACCGAAGCTGCGGACGCACGCAAGTGCGTGGTAGGAGAGCGTTCTGTAAGCCAGTGAAGGTGTCTTGTAAAGGATGCTGGAGGTATCAGAAGTGCGAATGCTGACATGAGTAGCGATAAAGGGGGTGAAAGGCCCCCTCGCCGTAAGCCCAAGGTTTCCTACGCAACGTTCATCGGCGTAGGGTGAGTCGGCCCCTAAGGCGAGGCAGAGATGCGTAGCTGATGGGAAGCAGGTTAATATTCCTGCACCGTCGTATGATGCGATGGGGGGACGGATCGCGGAAGGTTGTCCGGGTGTTGGAAGTCCCGGTCCCTGCAGTGGAGAAGGCGCTTAGGCAAATCCGGGCGCGTAATTCAAGGCTGCGGGGCGAGCGACTCAGGTCGCGAAGCAATTGGAAGTGGTTCCAAGAAAAGCCTCTAAGCTTCAGTCATACGAGACCGTACCGCAAACCGACACAGGTGGGCGAGATGAGTATTCTAAGGCGCTTGAGAGAACTCGGGAGAAGGAACTCGGCAAATTGGTACCGTAACTTCGGGATAAGGTACGCCCTGGTAGCTTGACTGGCCTGCGCCAGAAGGGTGAAGGGGTTGCAATAAACTGGTGGCTGCGACTGTTTAATAAAAACACAGCACTCTGCAAACACGAAAGTGGACGTATAGGGTGTGACGCCTGCCCGGTGCCGGAAGATTAAATGATGGGGTGCAAGCTCTTGATTGAAGTCCCGGTAAACGGCGGCCGTAACTATAACGGTCCTAAGGTAGCGAAATTCCTTGTCGGGTAAGTTCCGACCTGCACGAATGGCGTAACGATGGCCACACTGTCTCCTCCCGAGACTCAGCGAAGTTGAAGTGTTTGTGATGATGCAATCTCCCCGCGGCTAGACGGAAAGACCCCATGAACCTTTACTGTAGCTTTGCATTGGACTTTGAACCGATCTGTGTAGGATAGGTGGGAGGCTTTGAAACCGGGACGCTAGTTTCGGTGGAGCCGTCCTTGAAATACCACCCTGGTTTGTTTGAGGTTCTAACCTTGGCCCGTGAATCCGGGTCGGGGACAGTGCATGGTAGGCAGTTTGACTGGGGCGGTCTCCTCCCAAAGTGTAACGGAGGAGTTCGAAGGTACGCTTGGTACGGTCGGACATCGTACCTAAAGTGCAATGGCAAAAGCGTGCTTAACTGCGAGACCGACAAGTCGAGCAGGTGCGAAAGCAGGACATAGTGATCCGGTGGTTCTGAATGGAAGGGCCATCGCTCAACGGATAAAAGGTACTCTGGGGATAACAGGCTGATACCGCCCAAGAGTTCATATCGACGGCGGTGTTTGGCACCTCGATGTCGGCTCATCTCATCCTGGGGCTGTAGCCGGTCCCAAGGGTATGGCTGTTCGCCATTTAAAGAGGTACGTGAGCTGGGTTTAAAACGTCGTGAGACAGTTTGGTCCCTATCTGCCGTGGGCGTTGGAATCTTGACGGGGGCTGCTCCTAGTACGAGAGGACCGGAGTGGACGTACCGCTGGTGTACCTGTTGTCTCGCCAGAGGCATCGCAGGGTAGCTATGTACGGAAGAGATAACCGCTGAAAGCATCTAAGCGGGAAACTCGCCTGAAGATGAGGATTCCCTGGAGGCTTGACCTCCTTGAAGGGTCGTTCGAGACCAGGACGTTGATAGGCTGGGTGTGGAAGCGCAGTAATGCGTTAAGCTAACCAGTACTAATTGCCCGTAAGGCTTGATCCTATAACCAGTGTGTTTCACTGGTTGACGTATCGCCTCTGTGCCGATACCTCACAACCAAGACTACATCCCTATTCGCTGCGACGGCTCAACCCCGGCACAGCAACCCTTTATGCCTGGTGACCATAGCGAGTCGGAACCACCCCTTCCCATCCCGAACAGGACCGTGAAACGACTTTGCGCCGATGATAGTGCGGACTACCCGTGTGAAAGTAGGTCATCGCCAGGCTCTCCATTCCCAGAACCCCCCAGATCCGAAAGGATCTGGGGGGTTTTGCTTTGCGGCTTCCGAGAAAAGACCTGACGCCCAGCTTCACCCAAGGCGATAATCGCTGGATACACGCGTAATACCCTCGGCTTCGTCACCTCAGGCGCCCACACCGCTCCATTCCTCGTCATGTCGACCCCCGCCACCTGGTACCTCTATCTGCTCGAGTGCGAGGGCAACACGATCTATACCGGCATCACCACTGACGTTCTGCGACGCTTTGCCGAGCACCAGGCCGGCACGGGCGCCAAATACACGCGTGCCCGTAAGCCGATCCGCATCCTCGGAAGCCGTGCCTTTCCCAGCCGCTCTGAGGCGTCGCGAGCCGAGGCCGCGGTCAAGCGCCTCAGCCCCGAGCAGAAGCGGGCCTATTGCGCCGGCCCGGAGCCGGCACCAGCACCCCAGCCGGCGAACAGTGCCGACGCCGATACCCCGGCAGCGGACTGACTTTGTCCGCGGGGCCGTGTCAGACCACGGTCAGCACGACGTCGATATTGCCGCGTGTTGCGTTGGAATAGGGGCAGACCTGGTGCGCTTGCTCCACCAGCTTCTGCGCTTCGGCCTTGTCGTAGCCCGGGATGGAAATCTTCAATTCCACCTGCAGGCCGAAGCCCTGGCCTGCCGGCCCGATGCCGACGGCACCCTCGATCGAGGTGTCGGCGGGCAGCACGGCCTTCTGCTGGCCGGCGACAAAGCGCATTGCACCGATGAAGCAGGCTGAGTAGCCCGCGGCGAACAGCTGCTCCGGATTCAGTCCATTGCCGCCACCGCCCATTTCCTTGGGAACTGCGAGCTTGATATCCAACTGGCCGTCGGATGTGACGGCGCGGCCGTCGCGGCCGCCGGTGGCGGTCGCGTGGGCGGTGTACAGCAATTTGTCGAGTTTCATGGCAGTTCCTGGTGGGTTCGTAGGAGTGAATACTCACCGCCCGCCCGGATATGGGCCTGATTCCGGCGTGCGATTTTCCAGCTTAGTGCCTGGCGTGGCAAAAAGCGCCTGACTGGCCAAAAATCCGGCGCAATGCCTTGCCCGGGGAAATGGCAGCGCAAGTCCGCCGCTGAACAATTCCCTTCTATTGAGAGTGGGCATGTGCTCACATGCTGGGCCCGCGATCGACCTGGTGCACATCAATGCCCTTCGGCAGTTTAAGTCTGACTTAAGGATCGTTGGATAGGATGGTTCCGTCGCGCCAGGGAAGGTTAAGGCGCCGGATATCAAAGAAAGGGACATTCCATGATTCGCCAGACTTTTGCTCGTTCGGCCGTCGGTATTGCCGCGTTGGCCGCCATTGCCGGAGGCTACGCCTATCTCCAGAAGGAAGTCATCCCGCCCACCTACGGCGCGACCTCGGTGGCGGCCGCACCGGCCCAGCCCGTGGCCGTGGCGAGCCCGGCCGACTTCTCTGGCATCGTGCAGCAATATGGTCCGGCAGTGGTCAATATCAGCGTGACCGCTCGCGCGCAGCGGACCTCCGCGCAGGTGCCGCAGGGCATGGATCCGGATGATCCCCTGTTCCAGTTCTTCAAGCGCTTCGGCCCGCAGTTCCAGATGCCGCAGAACAGCCAGCCGCAGCTTGTGCGCGGCCTGGGTTCGGGCTTCATCATCAATTCCGATGGCCTGATCCTGACCAACGCGCACGTGGTCGACGGCGCCCAGGAAGTCACCGTCAAGCTGACCGACAGGCGTGAGTTCAAGGCCAAGGTCCTCGGTTCCGATGCCCAGTCCGATATCGCGGTGATCCGCATCGACGCGAAGAACCTGCCGACCGTCAAGCTCGGCGATGCCTCGGTCGTGCGTGTCGGCGAGCCGGTGCTGGCGATCGGCTCGCCCTATGGTTTCGAGAATACTGCGACGGCCGGCATTGTCAGCGCGAAGTCCCGCTCGCTGCCCGACGACACCTATGTGCCCTTCATCCAGACTGACGTCGCGGTCAACCCCGGCAACTCGGGCGGCCCGCTGTTCAACCAGCGCGGCGAAGTGATCGGCATCAATTCGCAGATCTACAGCCAGACCGGCGGCTACCAGGGCCTGTCCTTCGCTATTCCGATCAATGTGGCGACGAAGGTCGAGCAGCAACTGGTCGAGCATGGCAAGGTGACGCGCGGCCGCCTGGGCATCGCGGTGCAGGAAGTCAACCAGGCGCTGGCCAACTCCTTCGGCCTGCCCAAGCCGTCGGGCGCGCTTGTCACCTCGGTCGAGCCTGACAGCCCGGCGGCCAAGGCGGGGCTGAAGGCGGGCGACGTGATCGTGCAGTTCAACGACGACGTAATCGACCACTCGGGCGATTTGCCGGAGCACGTGGCCGACATCAAGCCCGGCACCGACGGCACGGTGAAGATCATCCGCAAGGGTCAAGCGATGACCTTGAGCGTGAAGGTGGGCGCGGCGCGTGACCAGGCGGTGGCGCAGAAGAACGGCCCGAGCGAGGCCGGCGGCCGGCTTGGCCTGGCGGTGCGCGCGCTGACGCCCCAAGAGAAACGCGATAGCGGCATCGATGGCGGTCTGGTGGTGGAGGACGTGAGCGGTCCGGCCGCGCGGGTGGGCATCCAGCCCGGTGACGTGATCCTGTCGCTCAACGGCACGGCGATCACTTCCGCCGAGCAGCTGCGCTCGCTGGTGGCCAAGGCAGGCAAGCAGGTTGCGCTGCTGGTGCAGCGCGACGACGCGCGCATCTTCATTCCGCTCGATCTGGGCTGAGCGACCTAGATTGCGGTGAGGTCGACGGCGGCGCGGCGGGTAAACTGCCGCGCCGCCGTGCTCGTTTACGGTCCGTATACCTTGGGTAAACGGACGCGTATACGAGACGTATACGAAGCGTATACGCGCGGGGTATACCTCCCGCTAAGCCTTGCAGATCGCGGCATTCCGGCTCACAGGGGGGCTTCCAACGAGCGTCTTTACGGGTATCATCACGCCTGCGACGCATCAAATTCTGCTCCGTCCCCGCGACCGGTTCCCCGGGCGCAAGCCGGAGCGATTGAACAAGGAAGTCTATGCAGTTGGATTTCACCCGGGCCCCGGCCGGTGCGGGTACAGACAGAGCGCGCCGCGCGCCGCAGTCCACGCCGTCGGCGCCCCGCCGCCACAAGAAGACCGTAGCCCCGCATTGGGAGCGCGGTTACCGTTCACACTACTACCGCAATGAGCGCGGCGATAAGCTGGGCGAGGTCCGGCTGTCAGAGCGCGGCGACCTGCCCGTGGTCTACCATTGGGCCGCCGGCAACTATTCGGGCGCGGAAGGTTCGCTGGCCCATGCCCGCATGCGTGTGGAAGAGACCGTCGGTTTCGGCATGCGCCAACTCCCGTTGTTCTGATCCCGGGGATCCGTTTCCCTCGGGGTGGCCAGCGCTACCCCTCCGCCAAGCCGCGCTGCGCGGCAGCGACGCCGCCTCAGTCAAGCCGGCGCTGCATCAGCACGAAGCCCCTCGCGGCCAGTGCCAATACACGACCAGTCGACGACCAGTCGATAGAGATTCTCGCAGGCGATGAGCTGCGCCTGCTGCTCGACCAGCATATCCAGTTGCGCCACCGCCCCCTGATGGCTGTGTGCTGCGTCCATGCCTCGCACTGTCAGGGCTCTGCATCTGGCTGAGCCATTGCGTCACCGCTTCCGGCCCTTGTCCCGGCGCACCTGTCAGGTTCGCGTGCTCGGCGCACTGCCGATTCTGCAATAGCACCGCACCCAGCGCAGAGGTGAAGGCGTTGACCACAGGCCGCGTGCGTGAGTACCACGTTCAAGTGGTTGGGCCGACAAGATCAGCGGGAACGAGGCAGGCGTGCCAGCTTGCGCAGCGTAAGCCGCATCGCGGCGATTTCAGCGCCGCGATGTGCGGCCGGCAGCTCGCCATAGCGCAGCCGTATGTAGTGATCGATAAAGGCATGCACGAGTGGCGCGGCGGCCGGCAGCCTCGCGCCTGCGCGTTCCGCGAAGGCACGCGGCCCTTCGGCCGGCCCGCGGGCACAGCCAAGCCTGTCCAGCGTTTTGCAGAAGCGGGCATAGAGCACGGTCACCGGGTCGGCATGTCGACGGCGCAGCCACAGCGGCAGCGGCAGCATCAGGGCCAGCATGGCCAGCCCGGCAAGCAGCACCTGCGGCTGGCTGGTGCCGATGCCGAGCCGCTGCAGCAGCCTGGCCTGCTGCTTGCGGTCGTACTGCACGACCCAGCGCTGCCACGCGTAGACCATGCCGTCCCAGCCCCAGCGCACCTGGCGCAGCCATGCGGGGCCTTGGGGCCATCCGCTCAGGCCGCCGGCTTCTGCGCTCAGCGCTTCGGCGGCGCCCTGTTCGATGCGGCTGGGGGACACCGCCCCGGTGGGGTCCACGCGGACCCAGCCGCGGCCGGCCAGCCAGACCTCGGCCCAGGCATGGGCATCGGCCTGGCGCACGATATAGTGGCCGCCGATCGGGTTGTACTCTCCGCCCTGGTAGCCGGCAACCACGCGTGCCGGTACGCCGGCGGCACGCATCAGGAAGACGAAGCTGCCGGCATAGTGCTCGCAGAAGCCGCTGCGCGTGTCAAAGACGAAGCTGTCCACCTGCTGCGCGCCCAACGGTGGTGGTGACAGCGTATAGCGGAAGGGGGCGGCGGCGAACAGGCGCAGTGCAGCCTGCACGCGCTGCCAAGGATCCGCATAGCTGTCTGCCCATTGCTGCGCCAGCGCACGGCTGCGCGGATTGCCGGGCGGCAGGGCCAGCGCGGCCCGCTGAGCCTGGGCGTCGAGCGGCTGCGGCGCCGGCGGCGTGGAGCGGGCGCGATAGTGCAGCCGCTGGCCGATTGGCGCGCTGGCGAGGAATTCGCCGTCGACGGTGACGCCGATGGCGGTGCCGTCGCGCTCGAGCGTCTGGCCGCGATCGAGCAGCAGCAGCCAGCGCTGTCCGCTCGGTTCGAGGGTCACGTCGTAGTCGACGCTGCCATCCTCTGCGTCGGGTGCGGGAGCCTGGGCCGGCTGCACAGCGCGCCGGCGTGCGGCATTTGGCAGCCAGGCCTGCCCGTCATAGTCCCACAGCACCATGGCACGCCAGTAGAGCGCCGCGTTGGGCAGCGGGGCGCCGCGGATGGTGGCGTGCAGGGCCAGCTCCGGCGAGCGGATCAGCTCGCCGACGCTGCCCGGCCGCATGGTGTCGCTCAACCCCGTGGTTCCGGCCGTGGACGAATCCGGCAATCGCCACAGCGGCTGGTCCAGCCGCGGGAACAGGACGAAGAGCAGCAGCGCCCAAGGCAGTCCGAGCAGTACCATGCGGCCCAGCAGCCGCCAGGCGGCGAGCCGGCCGCGCGCCTCGGGGTGCTGCAGCCACAGCCAGTTGCGCAACAGCCAGGCCGCCACCGCGGCGCCGTAGAGGGCCAGCCAGAACGGCTGGTCGAACAAGTAGAGGCTCAGCAGCAGGTAGAAACAGAGCTGGGTCACCAGGGTGGCGTCGCCCAGGGCTCGGCATTCCAGCAGCTTGAGGATGACGAAGGCACCGAGCAGCGCCACCGACAGCTCGCGGCCGAAGCTGCCGCCTGACTGCCAGGCCAGCGCCGCGGCCGTCAACAGAACCAGGCCGGCCACCACGGCCATCATCAGCCGGGAAGGCAGTGGTGCGCGCTGGCTCCACAACAGCCAGCGCCACAGCAGCAACAGCATCAGCAGCAGGCTCACCGTGAAAGGCAGGGTGCGGGCTTGCGGCGCCAGCACCAGCGCGAGCTGCCCCAGCAGCAGGCCGTGTTCGTCGTGCCCGAGCGGGCGCGTGCTCACCGTCACGGCGGGCCTCCGGCAGGCGCACCGGGCCAGAGTGCGAGGGCCTCCAGGCAGGCGCGCCGCTGTGCCGTGCCGCTGGCGGGCGGTATCTCGACACCGGGCAGCCGCAGGCCGAAACGGACGGATTCGTCCGCTGCCAGCACCCAGGCACACAAGCGGGACAGCCTGGCCTCATGGTCGAACGAGGCGGGTATGGCCTGCCATTCGAGCCAGCAGGCGGGCCGTGTCTCGGGGCTGCCGTCGCGTGTCATCCAGCGGCCGGTGCGCGCGCTGTGCTTCCAGGCGATGCGGTGCAGCGGGTCGCCATTGCGGTAGCGGCGCAACTGGTCGATGCCGTCCTCGCCGCCGCGCGCGCTGGGCCCGTCTCCTGCAGACTGTGCTGCCCAGGGCGGCGGCGGCGCGCCGGGCTCGGGCGCAGGATAGACCAGCGCGGCCAGTGGCAGGTCGGCATGGCTCCAGACATGGAAGAGCCCTAGTGGAAAGCGGCTCGACAGGGTCAGGCGCGGCAGGACCAGCCAGCCGCGGCGTGGCGCTTCGAGCTGCAGGGCGAGCGCCGTGTCTGCAGCCGGCTCCAGGTGCAGGCTGTCCCGCTCGGGCACCTTATCTCCCGCCACGCGCGGCACCACCCCGAAACGGGGCGCTGCCTCTGCATTGCGCAGCCGGATGTGGAAGGTGACCGTGCTGCCGGCGAAGGCGGTGCCGGCCCTGCCGCCGCTCACGGCCAGGTCGAGCAGGTTGCGGTAGGCCTGCCACATGCAGCCCATGCCGAGGCCGCTGAGGAGGAAGGTCAGGGCCAGGCCCAGGCTGATGTTGTAGTTGAGCGCAGTCAGCAGCATGGCCGCCAGCAGCACGGCAAAGCCGAATCCGCTGCGGGTCGGGAGGATATAGAGATGGCGGCGGTCGAGCGTGACCACGCCGTCCACCGGCTCGCGGCGGCGGCGCAAGCGCATGGCGCCCCGCGTCTTGCCGGCCTGCGTCTCGCCGGCCTGCGGCGGGCGGTGGCGGGCGCCAGGTCCCGCCGCGGCATCTGGCTGGGCGCGCAGCATGGGAGACTCAGGGAATCGCGACTTCGGCCAGCAGCTCGGCCATGGCCTCGTCGGCGCCGGCCGCCGTCCCGGGCAAGAGCCGGTGGGCCGCCACCGCGGCGAAGACGGCCTGCACGTCTTCCGGCAGAACCAGCTCGCGTTGATCGAGCAAGGCCCAGGCGCGTGCGCAGGCGAGCAGCGCCAGCCCGGCGCGCGGCGACAGGCCGGCGGCGAATTCGCGCCGGCCGCGCGTGGCCTGCACCAGCGCCAGCACGTAGTCGACCAGCGCCGGGCTGGTATAGACCTGTGCCGCCGCCGCCTGCAGGGCGCGCACCAGGGCGGCATCCACGATCGCCGGTGCCTCTGCCTGGCCTGCGCCGCCCAGGTAGAGCACGCGTTCGAAGGCCGGGTCCGGGTAGCCCAGGGACAGCCGCATGGTGAAGCGGTCGAGCTGGGATTCGGGCAGCGCGTGGGTGCCCAGCTGCTCCAGCGGATTCTGCGTGGCAATCACGAAGAAGGGCGCGGGCAGGGCATGGGTGGTGCCATCGTGGGTGACCTGTCCTTCGGCCATGGCCTCGAGCAGGGCGCTCTGCGTCTTGGGCGGGGCGCGGTTGATTTCGTCGGCGAGCACCACCTGGGAGAACACTGGCCCGGGATGAAAGCGGAATTCGCCGGCCTCGCGCAGGAAGATCGAGACGCCGATCAGGTCGGCCGGCAGCAGGTCACTGGTGAACTGGACGCGCCGGTACTGCAGGCCCAGCGTGCGCGCCAGCGCGTGGGCAAGCGTGGTCTTGCCCACGCCCGGCAGGTCTTCCAGCAGCAGATGGCCGCGTGCCAGCATGCACGCCAGCGCGAGCCGGACCTGGAGTGGTTTGCCGAGCACGATGCGGCCCAGCTGTGTCTGCGCCTCGGCGAGCGCGTTGGCAATTCTCGGTCGGGCGGTCACGACAGCCGGCTCCGGGTGGGGGTGACGCGACATTGTAGCGGTGGCCGTACCGGTGCGGACTGTCCGCTGGCGCACGGTCGTGCGGGTTCACCGGGGCGGCCCGCTTCTGGCATTATCGAAGCTATTGCCGATCAACCAGTCACACGCGATGACTTCCCCGCAGCAACTCTCCCCGACGGCGCCCGACGCGGCCCGCGGGCGCACTCCGCTTCCCGCCGCGCTGGACAAGCTGGCCGCGGATTTCCACCAGGATGGTTACCTCGTCTTGCGCGGCTTCGCGCCCGAGGCCGTATGCGCGGCGCTGGAGCAGGTGGCCCGCCAGCAGTTGGCGGGCGCCGTGCCCCCCGTGGAGTACGAGGCCGAACTCGGCTACCCGGGCGCGCCGACCAGCCGCGATGCCGAGGGCGGCGGCACCGTGCGGCGCCTGCGCCAGGCCTACGGCCGCGATGAGGCGTTTCGCCGCTGGGCAGGCGATCCGGCGCTGGTGCAGGTCGTGGAGGGGTTGCTTGGCGAGCCGGCACGGCTGACGCTGGCGCACCACAACTGCGTGATGACCAAGCATCCGCACTTTGGCAGCGAGACCGGCTGGCACCGCGATACGCGCTACTGGTCCTTTGCCAGCCCAGAGCTCGTGACGGTCTGGCTGGCGCTGGGCGACGAAGACGAACGCAATGGCGTGCTGCGCGTGATTCCCGGCTCGCACAAGGTGACGCTGGCGCCGGAGCAGCTCGACGCGCTGGAGTTCCTGGTCGAGGCGCATCCGGCCAGCCAGGCGCTGCTGCAGCGGATCGTGCCGCTGTCGCTGCATCGCGGCGACGTGCTCTTCTTCGACAGCCGCCTGTTCCACAGCGCGGGGCGCAATGTCTCCGATGCGGTCAAGCTGTCGGTAGCCTTCGCCTATCATGGCGCCAGCAACCACGCGCTGCCGGGCACGCGTTCGGCGGCATTCGGCAGCGTGGCGCTGCCGCCGGCCTGAGCGGGCATGCCCTTGCGCGGCAGATCGCCGCGCAGGGAGCCGCCGCGCCTCAGGTGCGCAGGCCGACCAGGTTGGAGATCTTCTCGGAGGCGGCCAGCAGCGGCGGCAGGAAGTTCTTCACCATGTCTGCGGCGCTGGTGCGGTTGGCCTGGCCGCTGATATTGATGGCCGCGATCACCTGTCCTGCGCGGTTGCGGATGGGCGCGGCCAGCGACACCAGGCCTTCCTCCAGCTCCTGATCGTTCTCTGCCCAGCCGCGGGCGCGGATGTCCGCGATGACAGTCTTGAGCGCATCGATGCCGGTCACGGTGTTGCGCGTGCGGGCGCGCAGGTCGGAGGCGCGCAGCACCCGGTCCAGCTCCGCCTCGGGCAGGCCCGCGAGCAGCACTCTTCCCATCGACGAACAGTAAGCCGGCAAGCGGCTGCCGATCGACAGGTTGATGGTCATGATCTTCCGTGCCGGCACGCGCAGCACGTAGACGATCTCCGTGCCGTCCAGCACCGAGATGGAACAGCTCTCGTGCACCTCCTGCGACAGCGCCTCCATGATCGGCTCGGCCAGGTTCCAGAACGGCATCGAGGTCAGGTAGGCGAAGCCGAGGTCCAGGATCTTGGGCGTCAGGCGGAACAGCCGGCCATCGGCCTGCACGTAGCCGAGGCCGACCAGGGTCAGCAGGATGCGGCGCGCGCCGGCCCGCGTCAGGCCGCTGGCCTGGGCGATCTCGGTCAGCGTCTGGGCCGGATGCTCGGCGCTGAAGGCGCGGATCACGGACAGGCCGCGCGCAAAGGATTGCACGTAGCTGTCACTCGGCTTCTCGGCGGCCGGGCCGGCGCCGGGTTCGGCGGTCGGGGTGGGGGTGGCTGGGGTGCCCATCGGTGAAATCGGCACGATGCCGAATAGCACGGAAAGGCCGAAAGGGTAGAGGAAATGCGCGTTCGGCGCCAGTGCCGGAGGCGGCGCACGGCACGGGCGGAGCCCGGTGCAAGGCCGGGGCCGAGCCGCGCAAAAGTGATCCTCGGTGCGTATCGCACGGGCGGGCCGGCGGCCTGGCGGCCTCTACTGCAGACGGGCACCGCTGCGTGCCGCATAATGTCGCGCGAATGAAATATACGGCGGGGCTGTAGAGGGAAGTATCGTCAGTGAACGAAACGATTCAGTGGAACGACTGGGAGGCTTTTTGCTGCGTGGTGGAGTACGGCACCTTCACCGCGGCGGCTGAGCAGCTCGAGTGCCCGAAGTCGCGGGTTTCGGCGGCGGTGGCCAGGCTGGAGGACGCCATCGGCGCCAAGCTGCTGGAGCGCACCACGCGCCGGATGCGCTTGACCGACGCCGGCAGCGCCGTCTACCGCGACGTGGCGCCCCTGTTCGCGCGGCTGCGCGAAATCCGCCAGGAAACGTTGGCGCGCGAAGAGCGCGTGCAGGGCGTGCTGCGCATCGCCACGCCGTATGAGTTCGGCGCCCAGCAACTGGGCGGCGTGATCTGCCGCACGCTGGAGGCCCATCCTGCGCTCGATGTATCGATCGAGACGGCGCAGGGCCTGGTGGATCCGATCCGCGATGGCTTCGACATTGCCTTCGTCGCGGTGGACGCCGACCTGCCGGATTCCGGTACCGTCGCCCGCCGCATCTACCATGTCGAGCGCGGCCTGTTCGCCGCGCCGGCACTGGCCGCGACGCTGCCGCAGCAGGCGAAGCCTGAGCAGCTCGCCAACCTGCCGGTGCTGACCACGCCGGGCGATACGGTCTGGGAGTTTATGTACGAGGGGGAGAGCGTCTCAGTACCGATCCGTCCGCGCATGCAGACCTTCAATGCCGAGTTGCGCTTGCAGGGAGCGCTGGCGGGGCTGGGCATCGCGCGCCTGGCACTGCACTACTGCGAAGCGGAGGTGGCCCAGGGCAGACTGGTGCGGATATTGCCCGAATACACGCCGCCGCCGCTGCGGGTCTTTGCCCTGCTGCCGGACCGGCGTTTGCAGCCGCGCAAGGTGCGGGCCTTCATGGATGAGATCGAATCGATGCTGGCCACGCAGGAGCAGGCCGGTATCGCGCTCGCCTGACGGCTGGGGGAGCAGCCGTCGGCGTGGCTGGCGCGGATCAGGCGCCTTCGGTGTAACCGTCGCGGCCGCCGATGTGCGCGCCTTCGGAATACGTGTCCCGGGTGCCGAGGTTGGCGCCCTCCGAGTACGGGTCGCGGTTGCCGATGCGCGCGCCTTCCACGAACGGATCGCGGTTGCCGATGCGGGCGCCCTCGGAGTAGGGATCGCGCGCGCTGAGGTGGCCGATGCTGCCGTCGAGGCGGGCGAGGTCGGAAACCGGGCTGGCGGCGTGGGCAGCGCTGGCGGCCATCGAGAGGCCGATCGCGCAGAGCAGGGAGATGGCGATGCTGCGGGTTTGTGCGGGAGTCTTCATGATGCTTCTCTTTCGTTCCTGGCAGTGGTCGTGGTCGAAGCCACGTTGCCCGTAATGTAGAACTTGCCGAGGAACAGAAAAAGCATCAATCATCAAAACACTGTCCAGCCACCTGGACAATGCCGCGTGGTGCCGTAGGCGCCACACGGCTGGCAGTTACAGCAGGAAGTGGCTGCTGGAAATGCCGGCACCCAGGCGCGCGATCACCATCAGCAGGATCTGCGCGATCACGAACAGCACCAGCGGCGAGATGTCGAAACCGCCCAGGCGCGGCACGACGCGCTGGATCGGGCGCAGCAGTGGCGCAGTCAGATGATGGATGATCGGTGTGACGGGGGAGTGCGGGTTGACCCAGGACAGCAGCGCCATGAGCAGCGTGACCCACATCACCAGGCTCACCGTCCACTTGAGCACGCTGGGAATCGCCATCAGCAGGGTGAACGGCAGGAAGTCGAGCGGGTTGCCGCCGGAGACTGCCAGCGCCAGCGTGAGATAGACGACGCCCGTCAGCCAGGCGGCGATCAGCGTGGCCCAGTCGAAGCCGCCGATGCCGGGAATGAGGCGGCGCAAGGGGCGCACCAGCCAGTCCGTCACCTGGAACACGCCCTGCGAGACCGGATTGCGGGTCGGCAGCCGCGTGAGCTGCATCCACAGGCGCAGCAGCAGCGCCATGCCGAACAGGGTGAAGACGGTATCGAGCAGGAAGAGTGCAATTTCCGTGAACATCAGGGAGTTTCCGTGGGCGTTGGAAAGAGGCCGCAAAGGGTCAGCAACCGCACGATTCTGCCACAGCCCTCGCCCGCTCCGGCAGCGAATGGGGAGATTGCGGCGCTCCGATCCCTATAATGAGCATCGGCGCCCAAGCGCCGGTTCCCATCTTGCCCAGCAGACATGACCCGCCGTTCCACCGCTGCCCCGCCCCCGCTCGATAAGCAGGACTTCGAAGCCCTGTCCGACTTTCGCTACCAGCTGCGCCGCTTCTTGCGCTTCTCCGAGGATGCCGCGCGCGGCGAAGGGATTACGGCCCAGCAGTACCTGCTGCTGCTGCATGTGCGAGGCTGTCCGGGCAAGGACTGGGCCTCGATCGGCGAACTGGCCGAGCGGCTGCAAGCCAAGCCGCATGGCGTGGTTGCGCTGGTCAACCGCTGCGAGGAAGCTGGCCTGGTCAGGCGCCAGGTCAACGCCGATGACCGCCGCATCGTCGAGGTGCGCCTGCAGCCCAAGGGCGAGCGCTGCCTGGCCCGGCTGGCCATGCTGCACCGAAGTGAACTCGAATCGCTGAAGGGTACCTTCCGCGTGGCACGCATCACTGCGTTCAACGACGACGGCGCGGAACGGGGCTGACACGGCGGACAAGCAGGGCGCTGCAGGCGAGCGGCTCCACGCGCTTTCCGGCCCTCAGGCACGCTAGCGAAGGGTTGCCGA
This sequence comes from Cupriavidus sp. 09_S30, assembly GCF_056930435.1. Classification (NCBI taxonomy): domain Bacteria; kingdom Pseudomonadati; phylum Pseudomonadota; class Betaproteobacteria; order Burkholderiales; family Burkholderiaceae; genus Cupriavidus; species Cupriavidus sp. 09_S30. The sequence goes on from NZ_JBXOWI010000002.1 coordinate 18,165, forward strand.
AACATGGTTCTGCTGCGGCGTGACACGCTGCCAAGGGTAAACGTGCCGCCCCGTTACAGTGTGTTACCAATCAGTGTTCCTGGTGACACCCGCCATGCGGCCGCGGCCCTAGACTCCCGCGCATCGTCGATAACAATGCGCTGGAGCCGCTGCCATCATGTCCCTTTCCGCCCGTTCCCTGCTGTCCGCCACCGCCGCCGCGCTCGCCGTGCTGGCACTGGGCGGCTGTGCCACCGCGCCATATGGCTATGGGGGATACGGCGGCTATGGCAATAGCTATAGCAACGGCTACACCAATGGCTACGGCGGGACCTATGGCAGCAGCTACGGCAGCGGTACCTATGTGAGCCAGGACGGCTATGGCAGCACCGCCACGTCGTATCCGGTCGCGACGGCGCCGGAGTATACGCAAGCCTATCCCCAGTCGCCCAGCTATCCGCAGCAGCCTGCCTATGGCCAGGCGCCGGCCTACCCGCAGCAGTCCGGCTACCCGCAGCAGCCGGCCTACGGCGAGCCAGGCTACGCGCAGGGCGCAGCCGGCGCTCCCGCCTATGGCGTGCGCTATGGCTGGGTGGAGTCCATCGAGCTGCTGCAGGCGCAACCGGCGGGCACCAGCGGCGCCGGCGCCGTGGTGGGCGGCCTCGTCGGCGGACTGCTGGGCCACCAGGTCGGAGGCGGGCGCGGCAATACCGTGGCCACGATCGGCGGGGCGGTGGTCGGGGCGCTGGCAGGCAACGAGGTCGAGAAGCGCGCCAGCACCGCGCCGCAGGTCTTCCGGCTGCGCGTGCGCACCAACGACAACGCCTACCTGACGCTGACGCAGTCCGACGCCTATCATCTGCGCAACGGCGACCGCGTGAAGATCGAGAACGGCGTGGCGATGCCCTACTGAGCGCCCGCTGGTGCCCGCTGGTGCCCGCTGGTGCCCGCTGGCGGCCCGGTGCCGCCACCGTTCAGTCGCCGAACAATCCCGCGTAGTCGTCGCGCAGCTGGCGCTTGAGCAGCTTGCCCGCGGTGTTGCGCGGCAGGTCGTTCACGAAGACGATGCGCTTGGGGACCTTGAATGCTGCCAGGCTGGCGCGTGCATGCGCCAGCAGGTTCTCCTCGCGGGTCTCGTTGCCGCGCTTCAACACCACACAGGCCGTCACCGCTTCCACCCACTTCGGGTGCGGCAGCGCGATCACCGCCACCTCGCCGACCGCGTCATGCGTGTACAGGCATTCTTCCACTTCGCGGCTCGATACCAGCACGCCGCCGGAGTTGATCACGTCCTTGATGCGGTCGACCACGTAGAGATAGCCGGCCTCGTCCATATAGCCGAGGTCGCCGGAGTGGAACCAGCCGCCGGCGAATGCGTCGGCGGTCTGCTCGGGCTTGTCCCAGTAATGGGTGAGCAGCTGGGGCGAGCGATGCACGATCTCGCCCAGCTCGCCCGGTGCAGCATCGCACATCTTCTCGTCGACGATGCGGGTCTCCACGTTGAGCACGGGCCGCCCGGCCGACGCGGGCCTGTCCCGGTGCTCGTCCGGGCCCAGCACGGTGGCGAGCGGGCCGATTTCGCTCTGGCCGTAGCAGTTGTAGAAGCTGAGCGCCGGCAGCCTGGCCTGCAGTTCCATCAGCACCGGCACCGGCATGATCGAGGCGCCGTAGTAGGCCTTGGTCAGCGAGCCAAGGCGTGCCGGGTCGAAATCGGCATGGCGCAGCAGGGCGATCCACACCGTGGGCGGCGCGAAGAAGCTGTTGATTTTCTCCTCATGGATGGTACGCAGGCAGAAGCCGGCCTCCGGGCTGTCGGCGATCAATGAAGTGCCGCCCATCAGCAGCAAGGGCATCAGGAACACGTGCATCTGCGCCGAGTGGTAGAGCGGCAGCGCGGCCAGCGCGCGGTCGCCGGCACGGATGTCGCAGCAGGCGATGGCGCTGGCGTACTCCGCGAGCAGCGCGCGGTGCGTCATCACCGCACCCTTGGGTGCCGAGGTGGTGCCCGAGGTGTAGAGGATCTGTGCGGGCATGTCCTCGCTGAGCGCCGCTGCGATGTCAGCCTGCGGACCCTGGGCGGCGGCCTGCAGCACGTCGTGCGCGCCGCCGCCGTGCAGCGTGCCGCTAAGCCGGCACGGCAGGCCGGCAACCCGCTCGGCCAGCGAAGGATCGGCAAACACCGCGCTGGCGCCGGACTGGCCGATGATGTACTCGGCCTCCTTGCGCGTCATCGAGTAATTGACCGGCACGTGGATCAGGCCCGCGCGCAGGCAGCCCAGCCACAGCAGCAGGTAGGCGTCGGAGTTCTTGCCGAAGGCCGCCACGCGATCGCCCGGCTGCAGGCCCCAGGCGGCGAGGGCGCCCGCTACGCGAGCGCTGGCCAGTTCCAGCTCCAGGAAGGTCCAGGCACGTTCGCCGAAGCGGATGGCGACGCGGTCGGGGTTGCGCCGCACGGCACGCGCGATGGCGTCGGGAATGGTATTGCGCAGGGCACGCTGCTGCTCTGACTGCATGGTGGTCTCCGTCGTTATTGTTTGGGGCCAGCAAGTCTGAAAAGCGGGTTTGGCGCCCAGCATAAGGGTGCCAGAGGGCAGTTGGCAAGGCGCCGCCGGCAGTTGCCGGCGGCGCAGGAACGCCTTGAAGCGCTTAGCGTAGAGCGCTTAGGTAGAGCGCTTAGAGCGCGCCCGCGAGGAAGGTCAGCGCGCGGCCGTGCGACAGCGCCGCGGAGCGCTGGTGGTAAGAGGCGCGTGCCCAGCAGTTGAAGCCGTGGTCGGCCTGGTCGTAGACGAAGACTTCGGCGTCCTTGCCGGCCACGGCATCGCGCACCTGCTGCACGGCCTCGGGCGGGATGTGCGCATCCAGGGCGCCGTAGTGGAACTGCACTGGCACCTGGATCGATGCGGCTTCCTGCAGATTGTTCTGGATGCCGCCGCCGTAGAACGGTACCGCGGCATCGACCAGCCCGCGCGCGGCGGACAGGTAGGACAGCAGGCCGCCGAAGCAGTAGCCCACCGCGGCGACCTTGCCGCCGCCCGTCTCCTTGCGCAGGGCATGTACGGTCGCGCCGATATCCTGCACGGCAAGGCCGACATCGACCTGCTTGCGCAGCGAGAGCCCACGCTCCATGTCTGCACCGACGTAGCCCAGCTCGACGCGCGGCGCGAGCCGCCAGAACACGTCCGGCGCGAGCACCACGTAGCCATCGGCGGCAAACTGGTCGGCCACCGCGCGGATGTGCTCGTTGACGCCGAAGATTTCCTGCAGCAGGACGATGCCCGGTGCGCCGGCTTGCAATGCGGCGGGCGGCAGGCTCAGGTAAGCGTCGAAGCTGCCCATCTCGGCTTCGATGCGGATCCAACGGCTTTGCGGCATGGTGGCTTGCTCCATCGTGATTGAGTCAGAGCGCAAGTGTGCCACCGCTGTCCGCATCGTGCAGGGCCCCCGGGCACGCCGGGCATGCGGGACGCAGGAGACGGGCCGCAGGAAGCGGGCCGCTACGCTGCTACGCTACCAGTTGAGTTGCTTGCTCTGGCCCGAGCCGAGGTCGACGCGTTTTTCCACGCCCAAGTACGTTGCGCTGATCTGGTACCTGCCCTTCGGGGCCTTGATCAGGCAGCGCGGTCCTTCAGCCTGGAACGATGCCACTTCCGTACCATTGTGCTTGACCGTGACTTCCACGTCCGACAGATACTCGCCGCGCTGTCCCTGCGTGAACAGCAGGCTCATGTCATAGTGCCGCGCATCGGCCTGCAGCGCCTGCTGCTCGTCTGCGCCGACGCCGCCGCAGACATAGGTGATGGGGCCGGTAGTGGCGGGAACCATCGGGGTCGCGGGGACCGCGGCCGCACTCGTACCCGGTGTGAGCAGGGCTGTGTATAGCGCCAGGACGCCGAGCAGGGCGGCGTGGCCGCTACTGATGCGCATGGGGTTGTACTTGCCTTGCATGAGTTGACTCCTAAGAACACTACATAGATTGGACGATGGCATGGCGCCATTGTTCAACCCACTACCCCATGGGGCACATATCGAGGCGATATGCCAGGGAGCCGGCACAAGGCTTGTCGGCGTTCGACTGACATGGTGCACGCGCGATGCACATCCTCACGCGCATGGCTCACGCGCATGCCTCACATGCGCCGTTCGTTTATTCGCGCTTCATCACACAGCATTGACGCATGTGCGTCACATGAAAAGGGGATGTGCATCCGATGCACATAGGCAAACGCGCACTCGTGCACGTGCACGTGCAGCGCGCGCAAGGCACGCAGCGCGTGCGTGAGATGTCCGGCCGGGCAGCGACAACTTGCGGGGCACATTCGCACGCGTGCACCACCGCGCCGCGTTGCCGCGCATCCGGCTGACGGTCCTGCCTCGCGTTCCTGTGTGGCGGGCTGGCGAAGGCATCGGCCTCGATCGGCAGCTGCCTGCGCACCTGGTACGCAGCGCTATCCGGCACGAACGCTGACTGCGAGCCTTGGGCCCTCGGCCATCGTCGTCCCCCTTTCTACAGAGCGCACGGCGGCGCCCTGCCAGCGGAAGCGGCATCGGGCTGCCTCCCACCTGCTAGGGGTCAACCCTAGTCTCGAGCCTCCACAAGAGGCGTTATATTTTGATCGATGTTCCAATAATGGATCGGTGTTTCATGGGCAAAACAAAGACGCAGTAGGAGCGCTCGATTGGCCGCTGGCCGCTGGGCGATGCAACTCCGCGGCGGTGTTCGTGTCGATCGCCGCGCTGACGCTGATCGGCGTGGTCGCCTACGCGGGCGTGGTATGGGCCGAGCGCAGGCTGCGGCATTACCTGCCGCGCGCTTCGGTGTCGACAACATGAGGAGGAGCGTAATGATGACGCGTGTTGCCTTGGCCTTTGGCCTCACTTGTATCCTCGCCGGTGCTTCGGCGCCGGCCGTCGCGGGGCTGCCCGCTTGCAAGCCGCTGCGCGTGGTGGTGCCCTTCCCGGCGGGCGGCGTGGCCGACCTGCTGGCGCGCGCGATCGGCCACGGCATGCAGAAGCGCAACGGCGCTTCCGTGCTGGTCGACAACAAGCCCGGCGCCAACGGCAATATCGGCATGGACGCCGTGCGCCGCGCCGCCGGCGACGGCTGCACGCTGGTGATTGCGCCGGCGGGTAACCTCACCATCAACCCCACCCTGATGCCGGCGCTGCCCTACCAGGTCGAACGCGACTTCCGCCCGGTGGCGCTGCTGGCGAGCTCGCCGAACGTGCTGGCGGTCCATCCCGCGGTGAAGGCGCACAACGTTGCCGAGCTGGTGCAGCTCGCCAAGCAGACGAACCCGCCGCTCGGCTTCGCCAGCCCCGGCGTTGGCAGCGGGCTGCATCTGGCCGGCGAGCTGTTCGCGCAGAAGGCGGGCGTCACGCTGCTGCACGTGCCCTACAAGGGCACCACGCAGGCGGTCAACGACGTGGTGGGTGGACAGGTCCCCGTCCTGCTCGGCGCGCTGCCCACGCTGGCGCCCTTCATCCAGTCGGGCGCGCTGCGCGCGCTTGCCGTCACGCAGGCACGCCGCTCGCCGGCCGCGCCGCAGATCCCCTCACTGGCGGAGCAGGGCATTGCGGGCGTGGAAGTCAGCTCCTGGTATGCGCTGATGGCACCGCGCGCCACGTCGGCGCCGGTGGTCGACGGCCTCTACCAGGAAGTGCGCGCGGTGCTGGCGACGCCCGCCGTGCGCACGGAACTGCAGCGCCAGGGCATGGAGCCGGTTGCCGGCGCGGACGGCGCGCCGGACGCGCTGGCTGCGCGCATCCGCAGCGAGACGGCGGCCTGGGCTGCGCTGATCCGCACGCACGGAATCAAGGCGGAGTAGCGCGGCGGCCCAGGCCAAGGCGCGGCGCCGTGCGGAACGGCGCCGCTGGCTTCGGCTCAGTAGGGGCCCGAGGCGGCGGGGCCTGCCGGCGCGGCGGGCGCGGCCGCCGGCAAGAAGTCACGCGCGAGTGCGCGCGTGGCGGTGGCGAGCAGGCGCACGTCCAAGCCCACGGCGACAAAGGTGCAGCCGAGCGCCAGGTAGCGGCGCGCCAGCGCCGGATCGGGGGTGAGCGTGCCGGCCGCCTTGCCGCTGGCCACGATGCGGCGGATTGCGTCTTCGATGGCCGCCTGCACCTCCGGATGGCCGGGATTGCCGCGATGGCCGAGCGAGGCGCTCAGGTCGGCCGGGCCGATGAAGACGCCGTCCACGCCGTCCACCGCGCAGATGGCTTCGAGGTTGTCCAGCGCCTGGCGGGTCTCGGCCTGCACCAGCAGGCAGGCCTCGGCATCGGCGCGATCCAGGTAGTCGCGGCGCAGGTCCCAGCGCGAGACGCGCGCCGCGCCGCTGCCCACGCCGCGGATGCCGGCCGGCGGATAGCGCATCGCCGAGACGAGCTGGCGTGCCTGCTCGGCCGTGTCCACCATCGGCACCAGCAGCGTCTGCGCGCCGATGTCGAGCAGCTGCTTGATCCGCGCGGTGTCGCCGTGCGGCGGCCGCACGATCGGATGCGCGCGGTAGGGTGCGACGGCCTGCAACTGGGTCAGCACATTGCGCACGTCATTGGGCGCGTGCTCGCCGTCGAGCAGCAGCCAGTCGAAGCCGGCGGTGGCGCAGACTTCGGTGGAGTAGGCGTCGGGCAGCGAGATCCACAGGCCGATCTGCGCGCGGCCGGCCGCGATGGCGGCCTTGAAGGTGTTGTCGTAGGACATGATGGAAGTCTCCGGCACAGGGAAAGGCGCGGCGCCTCAGCGCGCCGCGCACCGTTCCAGGTTGCCCTGGCAAACATACTTCGTGTGCAGGTAGTCGTCCAGCCCGTAGCGCGAGCCTTCCCGCCCGTAGCCGGATTCCTTGATGCCGCCGAAGGGCGCCGCCTCGCTCGACAGCGCGCCTTCGTTGACGCCCACCATGCCGGCCTCCAGCGCCTGCGCCACGTCCCACACGCGGGCGATGTCGCGCGAATAGAAGTAGGCGGCGAGCCCGTAGGGCGTGGCGTTGGCCATGGCGATGGCCTCAGCCTCGGTGGTGAAGTGGAACACCGGCACCAGCGGGCCGAAGGTCTCCTCCTGGTTGAACTGCATCGCCGTGGTGGCGCCGCTCAGCACGGTGGGCGCGAAGAAATGGCCGCGCGGCGCCTCGGCGCAGTCGTGGCGCGCGCCGCCGGTGACGAGCTGCGCGCCCTTGGCCAGCGCGTCTTCCACGTGGTGCTGCACCTTGGCCAGCGCGCGCTGGTTGATCAGCGGGCCGACCTCGGCCGCGCCGGCGGCGGCCGGCCCGACGCGCAGCGCGCCGACCGCGCGCGCCAGCGCGGCGACGAAAGCGTCGTGGATGCCGTCTTGCACCAGCACGCGGTTGGGGCAGATGCAGGTCTGGCCGGCGTTGCGGAACTTGGCGGCGAGCAGGCCGGCCACAGCGGCATCGATGTCGGCGTCATCGAAGACGATGAAGGGTGCGTTGCCGCCGAGTTCCAGCGAGAGCTTCTTCAGCGTGTCGGCGCTGGCGCGCGCCAGATGCTTGCCGACCGCGGTGGAGCCCGTGAAGGAGACCTTGCGCACGCGCGCATCGGCCAGCCAGGCATCGGCCACGGCCGGAGTCTGTGCGCGCGAGGCGGGCAGCACGTTGACTACGCCGGCTGGCGCGCCGGCCTCCTGCAGCAGCCGCGCCAGCGCCAGCGCCGTCAGCGGCGTGTCCTCGGCCGGTTTGGCCACCACCGTGCAGCCCGCTGCCAGTGCCGGCGCGATCTTGCGCGCCAGCATGGCGAGCGGGAAGTTCCAGGGCGTGATGGCCGCCACTACGCCGACCGGCTCCTTGAGCACGAACAGCTTCTTGCCGGCCTGTGCCTCGGGGAGGATATCGCCGTGGATGCGGCGCGCCTCTTCGGCGAACCATTCGACGTAGGAGGCGCCATACAGCACCTCGCCGCGGCTTTCTGCCAGCGGCTTGCCTTGCTCGAGCGAGATCAGCCGCGCCAGGTCCTCCTGGTGCGCCAGGATGGCGGCGTGCCAGCGCTTGAGCAGCGCGCCGCGCTCGCGTGCCGGCGTCGCGCGCCAGCCGGCGAAGGCGCGCTGGGCGGCATCCACCGCGGCGACAGCGTCGGCCGCGCCGCAATCGGGCACCTCGGCCACGGTGTCGCCGCTGGCGGGATCGGTCACGGCGAAGCGGCGCCCGTCGGCGGCGTCGCGCCAGGCACCGTCGATCAGGCAGCGGGACACGATCAGGTCGGCACGGGATGGGGCCAGGGACGCCGGCAGCGTCGGGGAAGGAGTCGAGGGCATGGTGTGCGTGAGGAAACGAAACAGCGGAAAGGAGGCCGCGCGGCGCATCGCTGCCGCGCGGTGAGGGAGTGCAGGTGGCCGGCGCGATCCAGCGTCCGCGGTCAGCTGACGATGCCCAGGTGCCAGGGCACGAATTCGCCGTCGCCCAGGCCGAGAGCCTCGCTGCGGGTGGTCTCGCCCGAGGCGGCGCGCAGCAGGTGGGCGAAGATCTCCTCGCCCATCTGCTGCACCGTCAGCTCGCCGTCGAGCACGCGGCCGCAGTTGATGTCCATGTCCTCGCGCAGCCGCGTGAACATCGGCGTGTTGCTGGCCAGCTTCAGCGTGGGCGCGGGCTTGGAGCCGAACATCGAGCCGCGGCCGGTGGTGAACAGGATCATGTTGGCGCCGCTGGCGATCTGGCCGGTGACGGCGCAGGGATCGTAGCCCGGCGAATCCATGAAGACGAAGCCGGCGCGGTCGATCGGCTCGGCATACTCATACACTGCCTGCAGTGGCGTGGTGCCGCCTTTCATCGCCGAGCCGAGCGATTTCTCGAAGATATTGGCCAGGCCGCCTTGCTGGTTGCCCGGGCCCACCACGCCGTTGAACTGGCCGTTGTGCCCGCGCGTGTATTCCTTCCACCAGGCGATGCGGTCGAGCAGCTTCTGCCCGACCTCGGGCGTGACCGCGCGCCGCGTCAGCATATGCTCCACGCCGTAGATTTCGGGCGTCTCCGACAGGATGGCGGTGCCGCCGTGGCACACCAGGATGTCCATGGCGGCGCCTAGCGCGGGGTTGGCGGTGATGCCGGAGAAGCCGTCCGAGCCGCCGCATTCCAGGCCCACCTTGATGTGGCTGGCCGGCACCGTCCGGCGCACGGCCGCGTTAGCCAGCGGCAGCATCTCGCGCACCGCGGCCACGCCGGCCTCGATGGTGGCGCGCGTGCCGCCGGACTCCTGCATCACCAGCGTGCGCAGCATGGTGCCGCCCTCGCCATCGCGCAGTGCCTGCGAATCGACCAGGTCCGCGACCTGGTTGCGCTCGCAGCCCAGCCCGACGATCAGCACGCCGGCCAGGTTGGGATGGCGCGCATAGCCGGCGAGCGTGCGGCGCAGCACGTCGAAGTGCAGGCTGGGCGAGGACATGCCGCAGCCGCTGCTGTGCTGGAATGCGACCACGCCGTCGACGTTGGGATAGCCGGCCAGGCGTTCCGGCGTGAACCACTCGGCGATCTTGCGGATCACGGTGGCCGAGCAGTTGACCGAGGACAGGATGCCGATGTAGTTGCGCGTGCCCACGCGGCCGTCGGCGCGCACGATGCCCTGGAAGGTGGCGCGCGCATGCTCGGGCACGTAGTCGACGGGACGCACGTCCTGGCAGAAGGCCGGCTCGCGCTCGAACTCGACGAAGCGCAGGTTGTGCGCGTGCACGTGCTCGCCGGGCGCGATGTCGCGCGCGGCCAGCCCGATCACGGTGTCGTACTTGCGCACCGGCGTGCCGGCGGCGATCGCCTCGGCGGCGACCTTGTGGCCCGCCGGCACCTGCGCGCGCAGGCGCAGCGCCTGCCCGTCGAGCTCGACGCTCTGGCCGAGCGCCAGCGGTGCGCGCGCGATCACGATATTGTCGTGCGCGTGCAGGCGGATCAGTGCGCGCGAAAGGTCCTTGCGGGTGTCCTGGGTGGCGGTGGTCATCGGGCTTTCTTCGTGGTGTGCCGGGATCAGCCCAGCATCTCTTTGAGGTGGAGCCGTTCGATCAGCTTCTTCTCGTGCTCGTAGTTGTCGGCGACGAACTTGCGGTAGTCGTCGGCGTCCTGGTACATCACGATGGCGTCGATCTTCTCGCAGGCCGTCTTGAATTCCGTGCTGAGGATGGCGCGGCGCAGCGCCTCGCGCAGCTTCAGCGCGATCTTCGGATCCAGTCCGCGCGGCGCGCCGATGCCGTTGGGCGCGTCCATCACCACGTTGTAGCCGAGCTCCTTGAGCGTGGGCGTGCTGCTGAAGCGCGGCAGGCGCTGCGCACCCCAGGTGGCGAGCAGGCGCAGCTTGCCCTGCTCCACGTAGGGCGCCCAGGAGCTGGAGTCGGCCAGCAGGTCGACCTGGCCGCCGAGCAGGTCGGACAGCGCCGGCGCGCCGCCCTTGTAGGGGATGTGGTTGAGCTTGATGCCGGCGTTCAGCGCGAACTCCTCCATGCCCACATGGGTCTGGCCCGCCACGCCGGCGGTGGCGTAGTTCACCTTGCCGGGATTGGCGCGCGCGAAGGCGACCAGGTCGGCCAGTGACTTGAAGCGCGAATCGCTGCGCACCACCATGCCGAAGGTCTGCCCCGAGGCGCGTGCGAGATAGCTCAGGTCCTTGAGCGGGTCCATCTGCACCACGCCCAACTGCGAGAAGCGCGTCACCGACAGCGGGATCTGGCCGATGGTGTAGCCGTCGGGGCGGGCATTGGCCAGGGCCTTGGTGCCGATCATGCCCGAGGCGCCGGCGCGGTTGTCCACCACCACCGACTGGCCGAGCTCGCGCCCGACCAGCTGCATCAGCACGCGCATGGTCACGTCGGCCGTGCCGCCGGCCGGCCACGGGCAGATGAAGGTGATGGGGCGGGAAGGGTAGTCGCTATCGGCGGCCCGTGCGGACGCCAGCGGCAGCATGCCGGCGAGGGTGCCGGCAAGCGTGCCGGCGGCGCCGAGCAGCAGTTGCCGGCGCCCCGGCTTGAATGCGCGGTCTTGCATGTCTGTCTCCTGTGGGGGCCGTCGTTATGGTGGAGAGCGATGCCCTTGCGCCGCGGCCGCCCCCGGGCGGCGCAAGGGAGCGGGAGTCAGGCGGCCAGCGCGCCTGCCTCGCTGGCGGCGCGCACCAGGCGCGCGATGGCCTCGCCGACTTCAGTGGTGCTGGCGCCGCCGCCCAGGTCGGGCGTGCGCGGGCCCTGCGCCAGCACGGTCTCGATGGCTTGCACGATGGCGTCGTGCGCCTGGCGGAAGCGGGCGTCGGGCGCGCCGTCGGCGCTGTCCGCGGCACGCGCGCCGCCGAGGAAGTCCAGCATCATCGCGCCCGACCAGATCATGGCGATCGGGTTGGCGATGTTCTTGCCGTAGATGTCCGGTGCCGAGCCATGCACCGGCTCGAACAGCGAGGGGAAGCGGCGGTCCGGGTTCAGGTTGGCCGACGGCGCCAGGCCGATAGTGCCCGCGCAGGCGGGGCCCAGGTCGGACAGGATGTCGCCGAACAGGTTGGAGGCCACCACCACGTCGAAGCGCGTGGGCTGCAGCACGAAGCGCGCGGTCAGGATGTCGATGTGCTGGCGGTCCACGGTGACGTCGGGATAGTGCGCTGCCATGGCGTCGGTGCGCTCGTCCCAGTAGGGCATGCTGACGGCGATGCCGTTGGACTTGGTGGCCACGGTCAGGTGGCGGCGCTGGCGCGCGCGCGCCAGCTCGAAGGCGTAGCGCAGCACGCGGTCGGTGCCGACTCTGCTGAACACCGATTCCTGCAGCACCACCTCGCGCTCGGTACCCTCGAACATGCGGCCGCCCAGCGCGGTGTACTCGCCTTCGGTGTTCTCGCGTACTACGTAGAAGTCGATGTCGCCCGGCTTGCGGTTGGCCAGCGGGCAGGGCACGCCCTCGAACAGCCGCACCGGGCGCAGGTTGACGTACTGGTCGAATTCGCGCCGGAACTTGAGCAGCGAGCCCCACAGCGAGACATGGTCGGGCACCTTGTCGGGCCAGCCGACCGCGCCGAAGTACAACGCGTCGCAGCCTTCGAGCTGGGCGCGCCAGTCGGGCGGCATCATGGCGCCGGTCTGCAGGTAGTAGTCGCAGTGGGCCCAGTCGAAGTGGACGAATTCCAGCGCGAGCGAGAAGCGTTCGGCGGCGGCCGCGAGCACGCGCAGGCCTTCCGGCATCACTTCCTTGCCGATGCCGTCTCCGGGGATGACGGCGATGCGCAGCGGTGCCTTGGGGGTGTGGTTCATGGGGGAATCGCTTCAGGAAAGGAGAATCGGCGACCATGGTAAGTTGCGGCGGCCGGAATATAATCAGCCGAATCGTGAAGTGATAAAACACGATCCGTGAAGAATGAACTGCTTAACGAAGACCTGCGTGTCTTCATCGAGGTAGCCCGCCGCTCGAGCTTTTCCGCCGCCGCAGAGGCGCTCGGGGTGTCGCCGGCCTACATCAGCAAGCGCATCCAACTGCTGGAGGCGGCGCTTTCCGTGCGTCTGTTCCACCGCACCACGCGGCGCGTGGTGGTGAGTGAGGACGGCGAGCGTGTCTATGCCCTGGCCCAGCGCATCCTGGACGACATCGACCACCTGTTCGAGGAAGTGTCGAGTACGCGGCGCAATCCGCGCGGCCTGCTGCGCGTGTGCTCCAGCTTCGGCTTCGGGCGCAATGTGGTGGCGCCGGCCATCTCGCAACTGGTGCGGCAGTACCCGGCGCTGCAGGTGCGCTTCGAGGTCTTCGACCGTCTCGTCGATGTGGCGACCGAGGGCTTCGACCTCGATATCCGCGTGGGCGACGAGATCGCGCCGCATCACATCGCACGCCGTCTGGGCGCCAATCACCGCGTGCTGTGCGCGGCACCGTCCTACCTCGCGCGCCGCGGGCAGCCGCGCACGCTGGCCGAACTGGCCAGCCACGACTGCCTGGTGATCAAGGAGCGCGACCATCCCTTCGGGGTCTGGAAGCTGCGCGACGGCGGGGAGGAGCAGACCGTCAAGGTGACCGGTCCGTTGTCTTCCAACAACGGCGAGATCGTGGTGCGCTGGGCGGTGGACGGGCATGGCATCGCGCTGCGTTCGACCTGGGACGTGGGCCCGCTGCTGGCCAGCGGGGCCCTGGTGCAGCTGCTGCCCGACTACCGGCAGGACGCCAATATCTGGGCGGTCTATCCGTCGCGCCTGACCACCTCGGCCAAGATCCGCGTCTGCGTGGAGTTCTTCGAGGCCTACTTCCGGGAGCGGGATCCGGCCGCCGCCGGCCGGGCCGGGGTGGCATGATGCCAGCCCGGCTGGGCAATGTCCGCGGCGCTGCCTATCATGGAAACGGCGCGCGACCGTGCGCCATCACCCGCATTCCAGCCAAGAATCGCAGCCAGGATTCGCAGCCAAAACGAGGGCGCCATGTCAAACCATACCTACAAGCTGGTGGAGATCGTCGGTTCCTCACCGGAGGGCACGGACAAGGCCATCCGCAACGCCATCGCCAAGGCGAGCGAAACCATCAAGCACATCGACTGGTTCGAGGTGATCGAGACGCGCGGCCATATCGTCAATGACGATGTGGCGCACTTCCAGGTCACGCTGAAGGTCGGCTTCCGCGTCGACTGAGCGTCGAGCAAGGGATTCAGGCCGCACGGGCATTCGTGCCGTGCGGCATCGCTTCACACAGCCACGCGTGCATGCGGCGCAGCGCGGGATGCGGCGCGTCGCGCAGGAAATCCTGCGTCCGGGACAGAAAGGCTGGCGTCGCGCTGCGCGGCACCAGGCGGATCCATCGCGCGGCCTCGGCCTCCTGCCCGCCCAGCGCCAGCAGGCGTGCGTGGTTGAACTGGCCGCGAAAGTCACCGCCCTCGGCGGCGCGCCGGTAGTGGTCCGCGGCCTGGGCCAGATCCTGCTCCACCTCCCACCCATCTTCGTAAAAGCCGCCGATGATGTTGAGCGACTTGGCATGGCCGAGCGCGGCCGCGCGCCGGTACCAGGCCAGCGCCTGCGCGCGGTCCGCTGCGCTGCCGTTGCCGAGCACCAGGGCGGTGGCCAGGTTGTACATGCCCCAGTCCGATCCCCGCTCGGCGGCCAGCCGGTACCAGCGCGCGGCAGCGTGCGCATCCTGCAGCGTGCCCCATCCGTTCTCGTAGCAGCGCCCCACCAGGTTGGCCGCGCCCGCGTGGCCCGCGTGGGCGGCATGCTTGAACCAGGCGAAGGCGCGCGCCGCGTCGCGCGGCATCCCGCGGCCAGCCAGGAACCATTGGCCCAGCATGGCCTGTGCGTCGAGGTGGCCAGCCAGGGCCGCGGCGCCAAGCCAGGGCAGCGCGAGATGGGCGGGGCCGCATAGCTTGTCGCGCAGGGCTGGCGGGGTGAGCTGTTCGAGTTCGCCGGGCGTGGCGGTGCGGAAGGGCAGTTCGAGCATGGCGGGGAAAGTGAATGCCCCGGCCTTGCCGGGGCGGGCGAGGCCGGGGCGCCGGGCACGCGCTGGCGCGTGCCGCCGGTCAGTAGCGCACGTTGGCGCTGAAGATGAAGGCGCGGCCAGGTGCGATCGAGGCGTAGTGCGATGCGTAGGCCTGGTTGTAGTAGACCTTGTCGCTCAGGTTCTGCACATTGAGTTGCAGCGCCAGGTTCTTGTTGACCCGGTAGGAGGCCATGGCGTCGAAGCGCCAGTACGAGGGGACCCATTTGTTGGTCGACTCATTGCCCCAGACCTTGGACACGTAGTAGGCGCCGCCGCCGATGGTCAGCTTCGGCAGTACCTCGTAGGTGGTCCACAGGCTGAAGCTGTCGTCCGGCGTGTTGGGGAAGGAGGTGCCGTTGGCGAGACCGAACTCGGCACCCGCGCCGCCGGCATTGCGCAGTTCGCTCTTCAGGTGGGTATAGCCGCCGAACACCGCCCACTTGTCGGTGACGTTGCCGGCGAAGCCCAGCTCGAAGCCATCCACCCGCTTGTCCCCGACTGCCGCGACGGTGCCGTTCTGCATCGTGATGCGGGCATTGCTGGTGTCGATGCGGAACAGCGCGGCAGTCAGGGCCAGGCGGCGCTGCAGCACGTCCCACTTGGCGCCCAGTTCGAAGGCGCGGTTCTTCTCGGGCGCGAGCTGGTTGCCGACATTGCCTTTGCGGTCAGGCCCGAGCGCATTGCCGTCACTGCCCTGGGTCAGGAAGGAGCCGGCCGGCGTGGATGAGGTGCCGTACGACGCGTACAGGCTGACGGTCTCAATTGGCTTGAAGACGATGCCGAGCTGGTAGTTGAACAGGTTGTCCGTGCGCCCGAAGTCGGAGCGCAGGCCGGTCTTGGCATCCACCCCGCTGGTGAAGTTGGCATCGTAATGGTCGTAGCGGATGCCGCCGTTGACCAGCCAGTGCTTGCTCAGCTCGACCGAGTCGAACAGGTAGACCGAGGCCGTGTTGGTCTTCGAGTTGGTCGGGTTGTTGACGCGCGAGATGCTGCCCGCCCACGGATCGTTCGGATTCGGGTTGAGCAGCGTGGTGCAGTTGTAGCCGCCGGCGGCGCCGGGGCCGTTGGGGCAGCGGTTGCTGCCGGTGGCCACGTTGTAGCTGTCGTTCTCGCTCTTCTCCTGGGAGAACTCGAAGCCGAAGGCGTACTTGTGCCTGGCGAAGCCGGTCTGCACGGTGCCGAACAGGTCGGTCTGGTTGGCGATGGTGTTGACGGTGCTCACGCGCGTATTGGCGCGGCGCCAGACCATGCCGTAGTAGATATTGCCCTGGCTGTCGTCAGGCTGGGTCCAGATGTAGTCCTGGTGGGTGCGGGCAATGCGCGTCTGGTTGCGCAAGCGGAGCGCCGGGCTGAAATCGTGCTCGAAGCGGATCGTGCCCATGTCCGCCTGGTCCTTGCGGAAATCGCGGTCGGCGAGGCCGTAATAGGTGTTGCGCGGCACGTTGACCGGCGAGCCATCGCCCGGGAAGCTGGTGCGGGGACGGCCATCCGTGCGCGCGTTGAAGGTGGGGTTGTTGTACGGAATCCCGGTGTCCGGGATGTCGTTGGACTGCATGTGGTAGTACGACAGCGTCAGGCGCGTGTCGGTGCCCAGGCCGAAGGCGATGCTCGGCGCGATGCCCCAGCGGCTCTGCTTGGTCACGTCGCGGCCGGGCACCTCCTGGTCGTGGGCCATGGCGTTGAGGCGGAATGCCGCATGCTCGGAAAACTGCCAGTTGCCGTCGACTGTAGCGCGCTTGTAGTCGGCATTGCCCAGGCTGACGTTGCCCTCGGCGAAGTTCTCCAGGCGCGGCGCCTTGCTGGTGATGTTGATGCTGCCGCCGGCCGAGCCGCGGCCGTCATAGGCGCCGGCCGGGCCCTTGCTCACTTCCACGGTTTCGACGTTGAAGAGTTCGCGCGACTGCGAGCCGATGTCGCGGAAGCCGTCGAGGAAGGTGCTGGCCTGCGCGTCATAGCCGCGGATGAAGGGGCGGTCGCCCACCGGGTTGCCGCCTTCGCCGGCACCGAAGGCGATGCCGGGCACGGTACGCAGCACGTCGGTGAGGCTGGTCGAGGCGGTGCTCTGGATCACCTCCTGCGGGATCACGGTGATCGAGCGCGGCGTGTCGAGCAGCTTTTCGGGGGTCTTGATCGAGGACGTGGTCTCGGGCTTGAAGCCACTTTCGGTCGCGCCGCTGACCGTCACGGGCGGCAGCTCGGCCGCGGCCACCGTGGTGCTGCCGGCCTGCTGCGCGGCGACCGGGGTGGCCGCCACCGCGATGCCAACGGCGCCGGAGAGACGTGGAATGGAATTGGTCTTCTTGCATCTTCTGACAACGGCTGTGGTCTGCACGATCCTTTCCCTGGCTTCAAATAGTTATTGTTGCGAATGAGAAGGATTATCATTTGCGTCGTGGATGTTAGTCAAGCAATACATCCAGGGCGATCCAGGGCGGTTGTGTCAGGAGTATTGCGGCTCAGTTACGAGACCCGGGCGAGGTTTCGTGATCGGTACGGAGAGGAAGGGGCGGCCCGCGTGGAGCGGGTCCCCGAAACCACGCACCCTGAGCCGCGTCCCCTGAACCGTGCCCGAACGCCGGCCCGGCCGGGCGCGACGCTATGATGCGCACTGGCGTGTTGCGGCATCGCCGCACCCATCAAGCATCAGGAGTCAGATTGCGTTTCCTACACACCGCCGACTGGCATCTCGGCCGGCTATTCCACGCGCGCAGCCTGGTCGAGGACCAGGCCCATGTGCTCGACCAGTTCGTCACGCTGGTGCGCGAACTGCGCCCCGACGCCGTGTTGCTGGCCGGCGACGTCTATGACCGGGCGGTTCCCCCGCCCGAGGCCGTGGCCCTGCTCGACAACGTGCTGGCGCGCATCGTGGTCGGCTTGCGCGTGCCCGTGGTCATGATCGCGGGCAATCACGACAATGCGCAGCGCCTCGCCTTCGGCGCGCGGCTGATGCAGGAGCAGGGCCTGCATGTGGCGGGGCTCGTCACGCGCGAGCCGCTGCGCATCACCTTGCGCGATGCCGATGGCGATGTGTGCATCTACGCCTTGCCCTATGCCGAGCCGGCCCTGGTGCGCGACGCCTTCGGCACCGAGCCGGCCGGACACGAGGCGGCGCTGGTCACGCAGCTCGATGCCATCCGCGCCGCGCATCCGCCGGGCACGCGTTCGGTGGTGGTCGGCCACGCCTTCGTGGTCGGCGGCGCGGCCAGCGAGTCGGAGCGGCCCTTGTCGGTCGGTGGCAGCGGGGCGGTGGCGGCGAGCGTGTTCGACGGCTTCGACCTGGTTGCCCTGGGACACCTGCACCGGCCGCAGACGCTTGGCGAGCGCATTCGTTACGCGGGCTCTCTGCTGAAGTACTCGGTATCGGAGGCGGCCCACGCCAAGTCGGTGTCCCTGATCGAACTGGGCGGCGACGGCAGCGTGCGCATCGAGCCGATCGCGCTCAAGCCGCGACGCGACCTGCGCGTGCTGCAGGGCGAGCTCGCCGCGCTGGTGGCGGCCGGCGCCGACGATCCGGCGCGCGACGATTACATCCATGCCGTGCTGACCGATACGGGTGCGCTGCTCGATCCGATGGCGCGCTTGCGCCAGGCCTATCCGAACACGCTCGCGCTGGAGCGCGCCGTGCTGGCGCGCTCAGGCGCCGCCGCCGCGGCAGGGCGCCGCCTGCGCGAACTCGACACCGCCACGCTGTTCGCCGATTTCTTCCGCGAAGTGACCGATGCCGATATGGATGCCGGCCAGCGCCAGGCGCTGGTGCAGGCCCTGGACAGCCTGCAGGCCGAGTCGGGAGCCGGCGCATGAGACCGTTGAAGCTGGCCATGCAGGCCTTCGGCCCCTTCGCTGCGCGCGAGGCCATCGATTTCACGCAGCTGGGCGAGCACGCCTTCTTCCTGATCCACGGGCCCACCGGCGCGGGCAAGACCACCGTTCTCGACGCGATCTGCTTCGCCTTGTACGGCGATACCTCGGGCGGCGAGCGCAGCGCGCAGGACATGCGCAGCGCCAACGCCGCAGCCGGGCTGCGCTGCGAGGTCGAGCTCGAGTTCTCGCTCGGCGCGCAGCGCTACCGCATCGTCCGTTCGCCGGCGCAGGAGCGGCCCAAGCTGCGCGGCGACGGCACGGTCAAGGAGACCGCCAAGGCGCAGCTCGATGCCTTCGAGAGCGGCGCTTGGCTCAGCAAGGCTAGCCAGCCCGGTAAGGTGGATGACTACGTGAAGGGCTTGCTCGGTTTTGACAGCAGCCAGTTCCGTCAGGTGATCGTGCTGCCGCAGGGGCGCTTCCGCGAACTGTTGACGGCCGACTCCAAGACCCGTCAGGCCATCCTCGAGCGCCTGTTCCGCACCGAGCTGTATCGCCGCGTGGAAGATCTCCTCAAGGTGCAGGCACTCGAGCTGCGGCGCGATGCCGAACGGGTGGAGATCCGGCGCACGGAATTGCTGCAGCAGCATGGCCTTGAGAACCTGGAGGCGCTCGAGGCGCGCCTGGCGGAGTCGGCATGCCAGGCCAATGCCTTGCGCGAACGCGACGGCGCCGCGCGCACCGCGTTGGCGCTGGCGGGGCTGCACCTGCAACAAGGCGAGCATGCTGCCGCGGCACTCGCCGAGTCGGCGCAGGCGCAGGCAGCCCTCGCCGCCCTGCAAGCAGGGCAGGCGGAGTGCGATGCCAAGCGCCAGCGCGCACGCGCCGCGCGCCAGGCCATGTCGGTCGCGCCCGTCCTGCAGCGCTTGCGCGCGACGCAGGCGCTGGACCAGCGCGCTGCGCAGGCGGCGGCCGATGCCGCGGCTGCGCTGGCGCGGCAAGAGGCCGGCGCGCACGCCGCCGCAGCCGCCCTGGCGGCCGAGCGCGCGCGCGATCCGGTGCGCCAGCAGGCGCAGCAACAGGTGGCTTGGCTGGAGGGTGTACTCCCCCATGCCCGCCGGCTGGGCGAATTGCGCGATGCCCTGGCAGCCGCCCAGGCAGCCCAGGCGCAGGCCGTGGCAGCGCACGAGCGCGCCGGGGCCGTGCGCCGGCAGCACGAGTCGGCATTGCGTCAGGCCGAGTCAGCGCTAGAGGCTGCGCGCGGTGTTGCCGCCGGTGTCGAAGCCGCTGCATTGAAGCTGGATGCCGCACGCCAGCGTGCCGCCTTGCTGGCGCAGCATGGCGAGGCCAGCGGGGCCTGCCAGCAAGCGCTGGCGCGCCGGGCCGAGCGAGCGGCGCGGGAGCAGGAGGCCGGCAATGCGCTGCAGGCGGCGCGCAACGCGCTGCGCGAGACCGAGGCCGCCTGGCTGGCTGGCCAGGCGGGTCGCCTGGCCGCTGCGCTGCACGAGGGCGATCCCTGCCCTGTCTGCGGCAGTACGGCACATCCCACGCCGGCGTTGCCGCTCGAGGCCGCGGTGGCCGACGCCGCGCTCGATGCGGCACGTGCGCGCGTGGAGCAGGCCGAGCAGGACATGCGCGCTGCCAGCGCGGCCGCGCAGTCGGCGCAGGCGGATCTGCTGGCGGCCCAGGCACGGCTCGGGGAACTGGAGCGCGCGGCCGGCGACGTGTCCGCCGACGCTGCCCGCTCGCTCGCCCTGCAGGCCGAGGCGCAGGCCCAGGCCCTGGCGCAAGCACGCGCGGCCGCCACCCAGGCCGAAACGCTGGGCGCGAGCGTGGCGGCGCAGCGGGAGGCGCTGAGCCGGGCGGAGACGGCGCTGGCCGCGGCAGACGGCGCCGCGCGACAAGCCTCGGATCTGTCGGCCCGGCGCCAAGGGGAGTGGAGCGCAGCGTGCGAGCACGTGCCGGAGGCACAGCGCGATGCCGAGGCCGTGGCGCGCGCGCTGCAGGCTGCGCGCGCGGAGCTGGCGGCGGCCGAAGCCGCGCTGCAGGATGCGCTGGCCGCCGAGCGCCAGGCCACAGCGGCCCAGGCCGCGGCCAGCGCCGCCCATGCGGCGGCGCGCGACGAGGCCGGGCGCCAGGCGGAGCAATTCGGGCTGGCGCGCGAGGCTTTCGAGCAGGCCCTGGCGAAGGCGGGGTTTGCCTCGGCCGAGGCGCTGGAGGCGGCCAGCATGGAGCCCGCCCGGCTCGACGCGCTCGAGGCGGAACTGCGGGCCTTCGACCTGGCGCTGGCGGCCGCCGCCGACCGGCAGGCGCGCGCGGCCGAGGCGGCGTCGCGGCACCAGGCGCCTGACCTGGAGGGGCTGCGTGCCGAGCGGGCCCGCTCGCAGGCGGCGCTGGAGACCCTGGTCGCCGAGCAGGCGGCGCTGGCAAGAGTCGAGCAGAGCCTGCTCGCTTGCCGTCAGCGGCTGCAGGAACTGGCTGCCGAGGCGGGCGGCATCGAGTCCCGTTTCGCCATCCTGGGCCGGCTGGCCGAGGTGGCCGGCGGCAACAACCCGCGTCGCATGAGCTTCCAGCGCTTCGTGCTGGCGACCTTGCTGGACGAAGTGCTGGAAGCCGCGTCCTTGCGCCTGGTGCGCATGAGCCGCGGCCGCTATGAACTGCAGCGCGTGCGCGAGCAGGGCGACAAGCGCGTGGCCGGCGGGCTCGACCTGGAGGTGTTCGATCACGACACCGGCCTGCCGCGGCCGGCCAGCACGCTGTCCGGCGGCGAAGGCTTCCTGGCCTCGCTGTCGCTAGCGTTGGGGCTGGCCGACGTGGTGCAGTCGCGGGCTGGCGGGATCCAGCTCGATACGCTATTTGTGGATGAGGGCTTCGGCACGCTCGACCCCGAGAGCCTGGATTTCGCCATCCGCACGCTGCTGGACCTGCAGCAGGCGGGGCGCCTGGTGGGCGTGGTCTCGCATGTCAGCGAGCTGCGTGAGCGCATCGACGTGCGGCTGGAGATCCGGCCAGGGGCGGAGGGCAGCCGCGCGGTCCTGCGGCTGCCTTGACCTTGCTTCTGCAGCGTGCCTCGGCAGCGCGGTGACGAGCCGCGCGCATTGCCGCCGGCCGCTTGCAGGTGCCTGCACCCGGCTGCGGGCCGGGCAGGCCGGAGGATGGGGTGGGTGGCGGGCACTACGCTTGACCCTCACCCCTGTCAAGCGTACTATGTTCATTCAGCGAATTCAAGTTCGCAATTAGAACAAATACAGGCAAGACCTGCTGGTGGGTGTTCTGCCACGTCCGCAAGGGCTGCCGGCAGGACGAATCGCCCGGCGAAGACCTCCGGAGACAGTATTGCGCGCCGCACAGCGGCGGCTTCCGGCTGGCTGAGCGGGGCTTTCCAAACAGGAACGCAAGTGATCAATAAGATATTCGACTCGGTGGAAGCGGCGGTTGCCGGCATCCACGACGGCGCCACCATCCTGATCGGCGGCTTCGGCCTGGCCGGCATGCCCGCCGAGCTGATCGACGCGCTGATCGCCCAGGGCGCGCGCGACCTGACCATCGTCAACAACAACGCCGGCAATGGCGACACGGGCCTGGCGGCGCTGCTGAAGGCCAAGCGCGTGCGCAAGATCGTCTGCTCCTTCCCGCGCCAGGCAGATTCCTACGTGTTCGACTCGCTCTTTCACGCGGGCGAGATCGAGCTCGAACTGGTGCCGCAGGGCAACCTGGCCGAGCGCATCCGCGCCGCCGGCGCCGGCATCGGCGGCTTCTTCACCCGTACCGCCTATGGCACGCCGCTGGCCGAGGGCAAGGAAACCCGCATCATCAACGGCCAGGGCTATGTGTTCGAGACGCCCATCCATGCCGACTTCGCCCTGATCAAGGCCGACCTCGCCGACCGCTGGGGCAACCTCACCTACCGCAAGACCGCGCGCAACTTCGGCCCGATCATGGCCATGGCCGCCAAGTGCGCCATCGTGCAGGTCAACAAGGTGGTGGAGCTGGGCGAGCTGGATCCCGAGCACATCGTCACGCCGGGCCTGTTCGTCAAGCGTGTCGTCCAGGTGGACTGCGGTCCCACCCGCATTTCCTGACCAAGCCTGAGAGCGAAAGGAGAACCGATATGCAACGCCTCACCCGCGATCAGATGGCTGCACGCGTAGCCAAGGACATTCCCGACGGTGCCGTGGTCAACCTCGGCATCGGCCTGCCCACCCTGGTGGGCAACCAACTGCCCGCCGACCGCGAGATCCTGCTGCACAGCGAGAACGGCCTGCTAGGCATGGGGCCCGCGCCCGCAGCCGGCCAGGAAGACGGCGACCTGATCAACGCCGGCAAGCAGCCTGTCACGCTCAAGCCGGGCGGCTCGTACTTCCACCACGCGGATTCCTTCGCCATGATGCGCGGCGGCCACCTCGACTTCTGCGTGCTGGGCGCCTTCCAGGTCTCCGAGAAGGGCGACCTGGCCAACTGGCACACCGGCGCGCCGGGCGCGATCCCCGCAGTGGGCGGCGCCATGGACCTGGCGAGCGGCGCCAAGCAGGTCTTTGTGATGATGGAGCACCAGACCAAGAAGGGCGAAAGCAAGATCGTGCCGCAGTGCACCTATCCGCTGACCGGCATCGCTTGCGTCACCCGCATCTACACCGACCTGGCTACCATTGACGTGACGGCCGACGGCCTGGTCGCGCGCGACCTGGTCGAGGGCCTGTCCTTCGAGGAACTGCAGCGCCTGACCGGCGTGCCCCTGAAGCAGGGCGCCGCCGCCTGAGCGGTGCGCCCCGGCATACACGACAACCAAACGAGACGAGAGACGAGACATGACCGAAGCCTTTATCTGCGACGCCATCCGTACCCCCATCGGCCGCTACGGCGGCAGCCTGTCCGCGGTGCGTCCGGACGACCTGGGCGCAGTGCCGCTGAAGGCGCTGATGGCGCGCAATCCGAACGTGGACTGGAGCGCCATCGACGACCTGATCTACGGCAACGCCAACCAGGCCGGCGAGGACAACCGCAACGTCGCGCGTATGTCGCTGCTGCTGGCGGGCCTGCCGCAAGCTGTACCGGGCGCCACCATCAACCGCCTGTGCGGTTCGGGCATGGATGCCACCGGCACCGCCGCGCGCGCCATCAAGGCGGGCGAGGCCGGCCTGATGATCGCCGGCGGCGTGGAAAGCATGAGCCGCGCCCCCTTCGTGATGGGCAAGGCCAGCAGCGCCTTCTCGCGCGATGCGCAGATCTTCGACACCACCATCGGCTGGCGCTTCATCAACCCGGCCATGCGTGCTGCCTACGGCGTGGACTCGATGCCCGAGACCGCCGAGAACGTCGCCACTGACTACAAGATCAGCCGTGAAGACCAGGACCTGATGGCGCTGCGCAGCCAGGAGAAGGCTTCGCGCGCGCAGGCCGACGGCACGTTGGCACAGGAAATCACCGCCGTCACGATCCCGCAGAAGAAGGGCGATGCGATCGTGGTGGAGCGCGACGAGCACCCGCGCGCCACCAGCATGGAAGCGCTGGCCAAGCTCAAGGGCGTGGTGCGCCCGGACGGCACCGTGACCGCCGGCAATGCCTCCGGCGTCAACGACGGCGCCTGCGCGCTGCTGCTGGCCAGCGAAGCGGCAGCGAAGCAGCATGGCCTGACGCCCAAGGCACGCATCGTCGGTATGGCCACGGCTGGCGTGGCACCGCGCGTGATGGGCATCGGCCCGGCACCGGCCACGCAGAAGCTGATGAAGCAGCTCGGCATGACGCTGGACCAGATCGATGTGATCGAGCTGAACGAAGCGTTTGCCGCGCAGGGCCTGGCCGTGCTGCGCGAACTGGGCGTGCGTGACGACGATCCCCGCGTCAACCCCAACGGCGGCGCCATCGCCCTGGGCCACCCGCTGGGCATGAGCGGCGCGCGCCTGGTGACCACTGCGATGTACCAGCTGCACCGCACCGGCGGCCGCTACGCGCTGTGCACAATGTGCATCGGCGTGGGCCAGGGCATCGCGATGGTGATCGAGCGCGTCTGACGCGCGGGGCGGACCGCTTGCCCGAAGGCGACCGGTCCGCGCTAAACCTGGCTGGCGCGATGCCGTTAGTTGTGCTGTTAGTCAGGAGGATCCGATCGGTCTGATCGATCGGGTCCAGCGGATCCAGTGGATCCGGCGGTAGCCAACGCATTGCACTGCGCCTTCCCCGGCGAGTGAACCCAGGCGGCGGGGCCGACCGGCTCGCCGGCCCGCCGCGCCTTCTCTCAGCATTGCCCGGCACCCTTGCCGGTGTGGAGTACAAGATGTCTCTTCCCGTTGCCACGCTGGTCACCGGCGGCAGTTCCGGAATCGGCCGCGCCATCTGCGAGATGCTGCTGGCGGACGGCGTGACCCAGGTGGTCAATGTCGACTACGCCGAACCGAGCTGGTCGCATCCGAACATGACATTCTTCCAGGCCGACCTGACCGATGCCGCCGCCACGCGCGCGGTTGGCGAGCAGGTGTGTGAGCGCTTCGCCGTCACGCGCCTGGTCAACAATGCCGGCGCCACGCGGCCCGGCACCATCGACACCGCCACGCTGGACGACCTCGACTACGTGGTGGGCCTGCACCTGCAGGCCAGCATGCTGCTGATCCAGGCCTGCCTGCCGGCCATGCGTGCCGCGGGCTTCGGCCGCATCGTGCAGATGGCTTCCCGCGCCGCGCTGGGCAAGACCGAGCGCGTGGTCTACTCGGCCACCAAGGCCGGCATGATCGGCATGGCGCGCACGCTGGCCATGGAACTCGGCGGCGATGGCATCACCGTCAACGCCGTGGCGCCCGGTCCGATCGCCACCGAGCTGTTCCGCCGCAGCAATCCGGAGGGCAGCGAACGGACCAAGCGCATTCTCGCGAGCATCGCGGTGAAGCGCATGGGGACGCCGGAGGACGTGGCACGCGCCGCGCTGTTCTTCCTGTCGCCCGACAACGGCTTCGTCACCGGACAGGTTCTCTATGTCTGTGGCGGAACGACCCTGGGCGTGGCGCCTGTCTGAAGAAGACCGCCAGCCCGACACTGTGGTCCGCCTTTCATAAGAGGGCGGACCGGCATAACAATATCAGGAGCATGTTCATGAGTTTCGAGTCCCAAACCTCGAAGGCGCGCCGGCGCCTGCTGGCAGCCGGCATGGCGCTTGCGGCCTCCTTTGCCGGCGTGGCCGGGTCGGCCTTTGCGCAGGGCGGCTACCCCACCAAGCCGATCACGCTGGTCGTGCCGTTCTCGGCAGGCGGCACCACCGACATCCTGGCACGCATCGTCGGCCTGCAACTGAGCAAGTCGCTCGGCCAGCCGGTGGTGATCGACAACCGTCCGGGCGCCGGCGGCAATATCGGCGCGGCGCTGGCGGCCAAGGCGCCGGGCGACGGCTACACCCTGTTCATGGGCACCATCGGCACGCACGCGATCAACCAGTCGCTCTACGCCAGGCTGCCGTATGACCCGGTCAAGGACTTCGCGCCGATCACCCGCGTGGCCATGGTGCCGAACGTGGTGGTGGTGAACCCGAAGGTGCCGGCGCAGAACATCAAGGAACTGATCGCCTATGCCAAGGCGAACCCGGACAAGCTGTCCTTCGGTTCCTCGGGCAGCGGTTCGTCGATGCACCTGTCGGGTGAATTGTTCAATGCGATGACCGGCCTGCACATCCAGCACGTTCCGTACAAGGGCAGCGCCCCCGCCGTGAACGACCTGCTGGGCAACCAGATCGGCCTGATGTTCGACAACCTGCCTTCGTCCTACCCGCATATCAAGGCCGGCCAACTGCGCGCGCTCGCCGTGACCTCCGCCAAGCGCTCGCCCGCCCTGCCCAACGTGCCGACCGTGGCGGAAGCCGGGGTGCCGGGCTACGAGGCGACTTCCTGGTTCGCGCTGTATGCCACCGCTGGCACGCCGCAGCCGATCATCGACCGCCTCAACACGGAAGTGGTGAAGATCCTGCAGAAGCCCGAGGTGCAGAAGCAACTGGCCGAGCAGGGTGCCGAGGCGCATCCCGAGAAGCCCGCCGACCTGGCCAACTTCATGAAGTCGGAAGCGGCCAAGTGGTCCAAGGTGGTCAAGTCGTCCGGGGCCACCGTCGGCTGATCCTGGCGGCCTTGTGGCAAGAACCCGAAGCCGGCGCATTGCGCCGGCTTTTTTCTTGTCCCGCGCAACACGAAGAAAATGCCCGCGGACCTCGCGGGCTGAATCCTGGCCCAGAGGGCAGGCGGAGACATGGTGGCGCCACGGTCCGGCGCCATATTCATGCGATAGCGCCCGGTGTCATGTGCGCAATGACCGCAGCCGGGAATCGGGGAGCCAATCGGGGCGCCAGGTAGTACGGCGCCTCCAGCCGGGCGTCAGATCGTATATCTGACGACTTGTTCCTCCACGCCCACGAAGCGCACGAGTATGCGCAATCCGCTCGGGTATTCCTTGATATGGAGCCCCTCGGGCGTGTCGGGCAGGCGGTAGTAGACCGGGGCTGCTTCCCGAGCAGCATTGGCCGGCACCGCGCGGCTGTCGGGTTCCCAAGCGGCAGTGCCATTTGCTTGGTGTTGAAATCCGGTCATGCAGGGCTCCTGGCGATGGGCACGCCCGATACCAAGGCCGGAAATCGGTATCGCGCACGCGCGTCACAATGTCTCGAATGTATTCCGAGCCCGGCAAAAATGCCATTTCGCATTTTTTAATTCTGTTGCAGCGATTTTGCTAACTGTCGGCCAACTACCGACTAATTGTTGCTGCTGGCGATGTCTGCCCCGTCACGTGACCTTAGGGTGTCGTATAGTTATCTTTTTTCTGCCTCGCCGTTGCATGCTTGGGCCGGCTATGGCGCGGCGGCAAGGATGGCGCGGCGTTAAAGACTGTGAGCCGGTGTCTGCAGCTGTGGCCCTTTGATTACAATGCCGCAATGTGCGTCAACCCTTCGGCACGATCAGGATGGGCCTCGGCATGGTACAGGAGCGTCAGTGAACACCAACTCAGCCAGCAGCGAAACGCAGCCGGCGCTGTTTGACGCCGACCTGGCTGCCTGGCGCAGCCAGCCGGAGCGCGCGTTCGATGGCTGGCTGGCCAGCCATGGTTTTCGCAAGGCAACCGCCATCGTCTACCGGGCCATGTGGGGCAAGCTGCTGCGCTGGTCCGGCGAGCGCGGACTGGCGCCGTTGAGCTGGTCGGCCGAACAGATCGGCGAGTTCCTCGATGCCCAGAATCTGCACAAGCACCACCGCTACCGCTATGCGCGGCTGATCGAGCGCATCTTCCATCATCTGGCCGGCCTGCAGCAGGGTTTGCACAATCCGGCCACCCAGGCGGTGCGAGCCAGGCTGGCCGACGGCGAAAACGATCCGATGGCCTTCCTGTTGCCGGCCGAGCGGGAGCGCCTGTCAGCGCAGCTGCTCGGTGCGATCGGCGGGCCTGAGCCGGCACGTGAGTACTCGCCAACACAATGGAAGCGTGCGCGCGACCTGGCGCTTCTGGGTGTGCTGCTGGGGGCCGGACTGAAGGTCGGGCAGGCGCGCGCGCTGCGTCTGGAGCAGTTCGCCCCGGACCTCAGCGCCGTGCGCATGGTGCGGCCGGACAATGGCCGCAGCTACGATGCACCGCTCTTCGCCTTTGCCAGGCCGGCGGTGGCGTCCTGGCTCGACGTACGCAGTGCCGGCGGTGCGCTCGGGCAGTTGGCATTTCCGGCCACGCCGGACGGCCGGCCAATGCATGCCGCTTCGGTCTACCGCCGCGTCGAGATCCTGCTGGACCAGGCCGGCGTGCTGCTCGGGCGCAGTGAGCGCGCGTCGCCGCAGACGCTGCGCAATAGTTATGGCGTGCTGCATTTCGAGGCGGGCGCGGGGCCGGCGGCCGTGGCCCAGTACCTCGGCATGCGCGATCTCGAATCAGGCTGGCGTCTGCGCGCTGCCTACGAAGCGTGGATGGCGCGCAGCGGACAACTGGCAACACCCGCGGAGCCGGCTGCAGATGCGCCGTGACTCTGCCTGAATACGTGGAAATCAATTAAAACCAACAGGGAATGGAATACCAATGTCTGAAACCTTGCTGCTGACCGGTGCCACCGGCTATATCGCCTCCCACACCTGGGTGGCGCTGCTGGAAGCGGGCTACCACGTGATCGGCCTGGACAATCTGTGCAACAGCAGCCGCTCGGTGATCGACCGCATCGCCACGATCACCGGCAAGACTCCGCATTTCGTCGAAGGCGATGTGCGTGACGACTCACTATTGCGGAAACTGTTCGCAGAAAACGACATCACCGGCGCGATCCACTTTGCCGCCCTCAAGGCTGTGGGAGAGTCGGTCGCGCAGCCGCTCACCTACTACGGCAACAACCTGCAGGGTCTGCTGGCGCTATGCGAGGCGATGCAGGCGGCGGACGTGAAACAACTGGTCTTCAGCTCCTCCGCCACGGTTTACGGCAATCCGCACACGGTGCCCATTCTCGAGGATTTTCCGTTGTCGGCGACCAATCCGTATGGGCAGACGAAGCTGATGGGCGAACAGATCCTGCGTGATCTCGAGCGCTCCGATCCGTCCTGGCGCATTGCCTATCTGCGATATTTCAATCCGGTCGGCGCGCACCATAGCGGCTTGATTGGGGAGGATCCGGGCGGCGTGCCAAACAATCTCATGCCCTATGTGGCGCAAGTGGCGGGAGGGCGCCGGGAAAAGCTGATGGTTTTCGGTGGTGATTATCAGACCGTCGACGGCACGGGCGTGCGCGACTATATCCATGTCTGCGATCTGGCCGATGGCCACTTAGCGGCGCTCGAATATCTGCGCCGCGAGGGCAGTGGCCTGACGGTGAATCTCGGTACGGGACGGGGCTACAGCGTGCTGGAGGTGGTCAAGGCCTACGAGGCTGCCAGCGGGCGGCCCGTGCCCTATGAGATCGTCGCGCGGCGACCAGGCGACATTGCTGCCTGCTATGCGGATCCGGCGCTCGCGCAGAAGCTGCTCGGCTGGCATGCCCGGCATGACATCGAGCGGATGTGTGTGGATTCGTGGCGCTGGCAGTCAATGAATCCGCTGGGATTCACGAGCGCCTGAGCGGGGCGCGATAGCAGCACGTATGACGCCGGCGGCGCCCGCACAATAAGCCGCCGGAAAAAGCAAAGGCCGGGCAGTACCTGCGCATCACCCGGCCCGTCCCCCCGGAACGGAAATGCTGCGCGGGCCTCGCTTGGGCGAGGCCCGCGCCTTCAACCGATGATGCCGGTACTGACCGGCCTGAGGCCTAGTGTCCTGTTCCGCAAATTCCTAGTCGCGAAATCGCCCAGTTGCCCGCTAGGCGTCGTTGCTCGTCGTTGCCATAGCTACGGCTATGGCGCCTCCTCACGCCTAGCCTGACAGCCAACTGGACGATTTCACTTTGCCTAGTGATTTGCAGAACAGGACATTAGGTCCGCGGTGCTCAGCGGATCAGGAAGTCTTCCACCGTCTTGCCGGCGGCCAGGGCCTGGGTCAGCCAGCCCGGGCGCTTGCCGCGGCCCGTCCAGGTGTTGCCGGCGTTGTCGCGGTAGCGAACGGGTACCTTGCGGCTCATCTTCTTGCTTGCGCCGGGCTTGGCGCCAAAACCGAGGTCGTCCGCCGTCAAGCCATATTGCTCGATTTTCTGGCGAATATCAGAGATCACGGCAGCCTGTTCGCGTGCCTTGATTTCCTCTGCCTGCTTCTGGAGTTCGCTGATTTGCTGAACGATTTCCTGATATGTCGCCATTGCTTGCCTCGATTTAGGGGTGGGAGCGTGAAGATTCGCCTGAATTATAACGATCGAATCCTACCGTGCAAATGCCTTTAACCCGTTTGAGGAAGGTTTTACAAAAAAAATTGAGGGCGCGCCCGTTTAATGAACTTTCTGCGCCGGCTCAGGTCCGCGGATAGCCCCTTCTCATAGATGGTTTCCTGTCCGCCGGCACCTTGGCGACAAAGCATGGATAACCTGATCATTCCGGCAAGATAGCGCCACGATGCGCCATGAATTGCCGAATAGTGATGCCGGCATAACAATCCCGGCAAAGCAAAAAGGACGCGTTTGGTATATTCCGCTGCGCTCGGGGTGACTCAAGAACGTCCCCGGCCGGCCGATATCCTGCGAGTGGGTCATCGGGAAGTCGGTCTGCCAACCAAGGGGCGTAGGCGTGCCCCGCCGGGTACGTCTTGTCCAAGGTGCATCATGTCCTTTCATAAAAACATAGAGATCAAGACGCTGTTGCGCGGCGCGATGGCAACGCTGTCGGCGCTGCTGCTCCTGCTTGGCGCGGCGGGCCTGTACGGCATCTCGCAGAGCAACCGTTCGCTGCAGGAAACCTATTCCAACCAGCTGGCGTCGGCGGTGAACCTGGCCGAGGCCATGCTGGGCACCACGCGCACGCGCCTGGCGCTGGATCGCGGCACCTTGCCGGGCGAGGACATGGAGGCGGTCGTCGCGCGCTCCAAGGTGTTCGTCGACAGTTCCGCCACGGCCTGGGACCGCTATATGAGCCTGCCCCAGACGGACGAGGAGAAGGCGCTGGCTGCGCAGCTGGGCCGCACCCGCGAGGCCTTCATGGCGCAGGGCGTGCTGCCTCTGCAGCGTGCCCTCCTGGCCGGCGACCAGGAGACGGCCGCGCGGCTGGTGAAGAAGAACCTGCCGGAACTCCAGCGGACCATGGTGACCGCGCACGAAGCGCTGCAGGACTTCCAGTTGAAGGCGGGCCGGGCCAATTTCGAATACGCGCAGAGCCGTTTCCAGCAGGTGCGCGTGCTCTCCATCGTCCTGATCGCCATCGGCCTGCTGACCGCCCTGTTCTGCGCCATCGGCCTGCAGCGCGCCATCGTCGCGCCGGTGCAGGAAGCGCTGGCGGTGTTCGAGCGTATCGCGCGCGGCGACCTGACGTCGCGCATCACCAGTGTCTCCCGCAACGAGGTCGGGCGCATGATGCAGGCGCTTGCGGCCATGCAGGACAGCCTGTCGAAGGTCGTCGCCGAGGTGCGCGGGGGGGCGGACTCCATGGCCTCCGCCACGCAGCAGATCGCGAGCGGGAACCAGGACCTGTCGCAGCGGACCGAAGAACAGGCCTCATCGCTCGAGCAGACCGCCGCCAGCATGGAAGAGCTGACCACAGTGGTGCGCCAGAATGCGGACAATGCCCGCGAGGCAGGCGTGCTCGCCGGCGAGGCCTCGCAGATCGCCCTCAAGGGCGGCGAGGTCGTGGGCCGCGTCGTCGACACGATGAATGAGATCAACGGCGCTTCGCGCAAGGTGGTCGAAATCATCGGCGTGATCGAAGGGATCGCCTTTCAGACCAATATCCTGGCGCTGAACGCGGCAGTGGAGGCCGCGCGCGCCGGTGAACAGGGCCGCGGGTTTGCGGTGGTGGCCGGCGAAGTGCGCAGCCTGGCGCAGCGTTCTGCGGCGGCGGCCAAGGAAATCGAGGCGCTGATCGGCGAGTCGGGGCGCCGCGTCGAGAGCGGCACCCGACTGGTGGCCGAAGCCGGGCAGACGATGGGCGAGATCGTCCACGCCGTCAAGCGCGTGACCGACATCATGAACGAGATCGGCGCTGCCTCGCAGGAACAGACCAGCGGAATCGAGCAGGTCAGCCAGGCCGTGGGCCAGATGGACCAGGTGACCCAGCAGAATGCTGCGCTGGTCGAGGAGGCGGCCGCGGCCGCCGGCGCGCTCGAGGAGCAGGCACAGAAGCTCAAGAGCGTGGTGTCCGTCTTCCAGCTGGCCGGCGTCTCCGGCCAGCCGGCCGCGGCGAAGGCGGTGGCTGCGGCGCAATCCTCGCAGTCGCGGCCGCAGCCGCAATTGCGCCCCCGCGCGGCGGCTGTGCCGGCGCTGCGTCCGGCCATTGCGACGCCGGCACCGGCTGGCGATGACTGGAGCGCCTTCTAGGCGCGCCGCGAATCGCCCACCGGGTTCACATGGCGCACCTGAAATGACATGATGCGTGCTTTTGCCCACGTTGTGCCCACCCAATACACGCGGCTGCCATTGCCGGCCGCTTGTCTGCAATGATTGATAGCCTCCTGCTACTCGTCGTCTCGCTGTGTCTGGCCATCGGCCTGGGCCTTGGGGCGGCCGGCGGGCAACGCGCGCCGGGCCGGTGGAACCTCCGCTCCATGCATTGGATGCTGATGCTGGGCGCTTGCGCCTCGGTCGGCCTGCCTGCGTGGATCGTGCTCGTCGCTGGCGGCGTGCGGGACCTCGGCGAAACGCCGCAGGCCGGCATCGCCGCGCTTGGACTGGGCGCCGTGCTTGCTGCCGCTTTCAAGCTGCTGCGACGCGCTCTTCTGCGCTGGCGCAGCGCCTCTGTGATCGCCGCCCTGGTCGTCACCGGCGCGATGGCGACGGCTGGCATGGAAGTGGGCCGGGTATGCGGCCATCGCGGCGCCGTGTCGCCGCGCGCGTGCCTGGCGTCTTTCGAGGCGCCGTCGCCGGCATGGCTGGCGCTCGGCGTGCTCTCGCTGGCCATGATGACGTGGCTGGTGCTAGGCCTGCGCTCGCGCTTCGGCACGCCAGCGCAGGCGCGCATCGTGAACGCGCTGGATGACGGGGCCGATCCGCGCGCCCTGGGCCGTGCGCTTGACGGCGGCGGCCTCGTTCGCCGTGCCCACGGGCGCAATCCCGGCCGGCTGACCGTGCGTCCCACCGCGGGCGGTGACCACGAGGTCGGCGAATACAGCGTGGTCGATGAACTGCCCGACCGGGCGGCCTTTGCGCGCTGGCTGGAACAATCGATCGCGCATGCGCGGTTTGCCGACACGAGTTGCGCCGTGCTGCTGGTGCATATCGCCGACTTCCGCGAGGTCGACGAGGTGTTCGAGGTGCGCGCCGACGACATCCTGGCCCAGGACGCCAGCGCGCTGGCGCAGGCCGTGCTGGAGCCCCATGACTTCCTTGCGCGGCTGGCGCGCGACGAGTTCGCGGTCGGCGTGCCGGAACTGGTCAGCTACGGCCGGGCCCAGGAGCTTGGCTCGCGCCTGCTCGGATCGCTGGGCGAGTTTGTCGCCGCGCGCGGGCTGCAGATGCAGATCGGGGTGAATATCGGCATCGCCATCTACCCGCGCGATGCCCAGACTTCCGAGACGCTGATGCAGGCGGCTCGCGTCAGCCTGAGCGAGGCGCGCGAAAGCGGTTCCAACCAGATGCGCCAGTTCAGCTCGGCGGCGGGCGAGCGCGCACGCCGGGTGCGCGTGATACGGCGGGACCTGTGGCCGGCCATCGAGGATGATGCCCTGTCGCTGGAATACCAGCCCAAGTTCGACGTCAAGCAGCGCAAGGTGGTGGGCGCGGAGGCGCTCTGCCGCTGGCGGCATGCCGCGCTGGGCGCGGTCAATCCGGCGGAGTTCATCATGGTGGCCGAGCAGTCGGGCCAGATCGACAAGCTCGACGACTGGGTGATCGCCTCCGTCTGCCGCCAGGTAAAGCAGTGGCGCGACCAGGGGCTGCCGACCGTGCCGGTCGCGATCAATGTCTCGGGACTGCGCTTCGCCAGCCGCAACTTTCCCCAATACCTGATGGAGCAGATCCATCAGCAGGACATCCCGCCCTCGGCGATCACGCTGGAGATCACCGAGACGGCGGCGATGAAGGACATCGGCAAGTCGCTCGAAACCCTGGCAGAGTTGCAGGCGCTGGGCATTCACGTGGCGCTGGACGATTTCGGCAGCGGCTACTCCAGCCTGGGCTACCTGAAACGCCTGCGCGTGGGCACGCTGAAGATCGACCGCACCCTGATCGGCGGGCTCGATGCCGATGCCCAGGGGCGCGCCATCGTGGGTTCGATGGTGGCGCTGGCTCACGAGCTGCGCATGCGCGTGGTGGCCGAGGGCGTGGAATCGGCCTCGCAGCTCGACATCCTTGCCGGCATGGGGTGCGACGAAGTGCAGGGCTACCTGCTCGCGCGCCCGCTGGGGCCGGGTCAATTCTCGGCCCTGCTGCGCGACCGGGAGCCGGCGCCGGCCTGAGCGCCCGCGCCAGCCAGCGCGTCCGTTCGCCATTCTGCAACGGGCGCTAAAGATGTGGCCCGCTGTGCCGTTATCCACCGCAGGCGCGGTGGCGTCGGCCGGTGCCCGTGGCGCCGGCCGCTCCGTGCCTCGGAGCGGCGCCCGCACGCCGGACCTATGGAGTCGCCATGTCTTCCACGAGCATCCTTGTCGTCGACGATTCGCCTTCGCTGCGCGGCATGATCGCCGCCTGCCTGCGCGCCGCCGGCCATTCCGTTGCCGAGGCCAGCGACGGCGCACAGGCGTGCGCCCTGGCATCGGGAGCGGATTTCTCCCTGGTGGTGACCGATCTGGTCATGCCTGGCATCGACGGGCTGGGGCTGATCCGCGCCCTGCGCGGCAATCCGCGTCACGCCCGTCTGCCCATCCTGGTGCTGAGCACCGAGGCCGATGACGCGGTGCGCACGCGGGCGCGCGAGGCCGGCGCCTCCGGCTTTCTCGGCAAGCCCTTCGATCCCGAGGAACTGCTGCTTGCCGTCGGGGCGCTGATGAACCCTACCGACGTGGGGTGAAGGGCGATCGATGTGGGCCTTCAGGCACGCGCTGGCCTGCCGTTATCACGGAGGCTGAAGCTGGCGTCGTGGCGTCGTGGCGGGTCCGGCGCCATGCGCCGATGTGGCCGATGTGCCGGCATGCCCGCACTTCACGGGTAGACAACAGGAGCGGAAGATGAGAGACAACATCAAGGCCGACGGTGCCGGCGCGGAGTTCCTGGCATTCCGGCTCGGCAAGGAAGAATACGGCGTGGATATCCTGAAGGTACAGGAGATCCGCGGCTACGAGGCGGTCACCCAGATTGCCAACGCGCCGGCCTATCTGAAGGGCGTGGTCAACCTGCGCGGCACCATCGTGCCCATCATCGACCTGCGCATCAAGTTCAGCCAGGAAAAGGTCAGCTATGACCAGTACACGGTGGTGATCATCGTCGATCTGCACCACCGCACCACCGGCATCGTGGTCGACGGCGTGTCGGACGTGCTGACGCTGGCGCCCTCGCAGATCAAGGCCGCACCGCTGCTGTCGGGTGATATGGATACCGACTACATCCGCGGGCTGGGCTCAATCGAGGACCGCATGCTGATTCTCGTCGACATCGAGAAGCTGCTTGACACCGAAGAACTCGCCGCGCTCGACGCGGCTGCCGCGGCCTGATCCCGGCGGCCCCCCGGCCTTGCCCCAGCCGCAATTGCGAACATGCGAAACAACCAGCCAGTCACCCACCACGAGTACAAGCTCTCCCCGACCGATTACCTGATCTCGCGCACAGACCTGAAGGGGCGAATCACGTTCGCCAACCGGGCCTTCGTGGAGGCAAGCGGCTATTCGCATGAGGAGTTGATGGGCGCGCCGCATAACCTGGTGCGCCATCCCGACATGCCGCCGGAGGCGTTCGCCGACTTGTGGCAATCGCTCCAGGCTGGCCATTCCTGGCGCGGGTTGGTGAAGAACAGGCGCAAGAACGGCGACTTCTACTGGGTCAATGCCACGGTCACGCCCACGCGCGTGGATGGCCAGATCATCGGCTACACCTCGGTGCGGGCGATGGCGGCCCCCGAGCAGGCCGAAGCGGCGGGCGCCGTCTATGCGCGCATCCGCGCAGGCGACAGCGGCCTGATGGTGTGCGGCGGCGCGGTGGTGCGGCGCGGGCCGCTGGGCTGGGCCGGACGCCTGCTCCGCCTCAACCTGAAGCGCCGCATCATCTGGTCGCAGGGCGCTGCGGTGGCTTGTTTCCTGCTGACGCTGGTAGCCGCGGAGCTCCAGGGCGCCGAGACGCTGTCGGCGCTGCGGCCCTGGCTCTGGGGCGGCTTCGGCCTGGCCGTGTTGTGCGCCTTCTCAGCCGGCTCGCATCTGCTGGCGCGCGTGCACCGTCCGGTCGAGGAGATGCTCGACTTCGCACTGCGCATGGGCGCGGGCGACCTGACCACCCGTTTCGAATACCAGGCGGCCGACGAGGTGGGGGCGCTGGCGCAGGCGATGCAGACCATGCAGCGCAGCCTGCTGTCGGTGGTCAATGAAATCCAGGAAGGCATGAGCAGCATCGCCACGGCGACGCGCCAGGTGGCTGCCGGCAACAACGACCTGTCGCAGCGCACCGAGCAGCAGGCCGCCTCGCTCGAACAGACGGCGTCGAGCATGGAAGAGCTGACCGGCGCGGTCAAGCAGAACGAGGACAACGCGCGCCAGGCCAGCGACATGGCCGTCAACGCCTCGGAAACCGCGCTCAAGGGCGGCGAGGTGGTGGGCCGTGTGGTCGAGACGATGGAGGAGATCAACGAGGCGTCGAAGAAGATCGTCGACATCATCGGCGTGATCGAAGGGATTGCCTTCCAGACCAACATCCTGGCGCTGAATGCGGCGGTGGAAGCCGCGCGTGCCGGCGAGCAGGGCCGCGGCTTCGCGGTGGTGGCCGGCGAGGTGCGCGGCCTGGCGCAGCGCAGCGCGAACGCGGCCAAGGAAATCAAGGGCCTGATCGGGGATACGGTCGCGCGCGTGGACAACGGCACCACGCTGGTGGGGCAGGCCGGTCAGACGATGGAAGAGATCGTGCAGGCGGTCAAGCGCGTCACCGACATCATGGGCGAGATCCGCACGGCCTCGGCCGAGCAGAGCTCGGGCATCGAACAGGTGAGCCAGGCCGTGGCGCAGATGGACGAGGTGACGCAGCAGAACGCGGCGCTGGTGGAAGAGGCAGCGGCCGCGGCCGGCTCGCTCGAAGACCAGGCCGGCAGGCTGCGCGAGGCCGTTGCGACCTTCCGCATCAGCCTGCAGGCTGAAGCCAGGCCGCAGCGCCCGCGTCGGGCCGACCTGGCGCTGCAGCCGGCAGCGGACAGCGCTGGCGGCTGAGCGGGGGGCGCTCGGCGCCGCAGCCTGGAAGCACAAAGAAGTGAAAAGAAGCTGAAAGCAGCTAAAAGAAGCCGAAAGAAGCAATCCAGCGGGGGCAGCACGGGCGCCGTCGCATCTATTCAAGACAAGGGGGTAGTTGTCATGCAATGGTTCAATCAACTGCGCGTCACGACAAGGCTGATTGCCGGCTTTCTCGTCGTGGCCGTCATCGGCGCCGTGATGGGGCTGCTCGGCGTGGTGAACATGGGCCGCATGGCCGAGTGGACCGGTAAGATCTACAACGAGGATCTGCAGGCGCTCAAGGCGGTCCAGGACGGCAATATCAACCTTGTCTACGTCAGCCGCGCCCAGATCGGACTGCTGTCGGCGTCCACCATGGGTGAGCGCTCCGCCGAGAAGGAGCTGATCGAAAAATCCCTGGCCACGCTCGATGAGCGCATCCGCAAGGCCAAGCCTTCTTTCATCCAGCAGGAAGGCCAGGCGCTGGTCAAGCAGTACGAGACACTGATGCCCGCCTATCGCGAGCGCATGCTCAAGTACGTCGAGATGGTCGGCAAGCAGCCGCTCGACACCTCGCAGTTCGATAGCCAGGTGTTTACGGAAAGTGCCGAGCTGCTCAAGGCCAGCCACGCGCTCGAGGATGTGATGGCCAAGATGGTCAAGCGCCGCGACGACCGGGCCCGCAGCAATATGGAAGAAGCGCGCGGCGTCTACGATGCGACCCGCGTCTGGATGCTCGTGCTGGTGCTGGGCGGCCTGGCGGCATCGGTTCTGCTCGGCTACTTCGTTGCCCGCGCGCTGGCGCGCCAGCTTGGCGGGGAGCCCGGCTATGCGGCGGCCATTGCTGCGCGCATTGCCTCCGGTGACTTCTCTACCGCGGTGAAGACGCGCCCGGGCGACAAGAACAGCCTGGTGCATGCGATGGGTCAGATGCAACAGGAACTGTCGCACATGGTGCACGGGTTCAAGGTCTCGGCCGAGTCGATCGCGTCGGCGTCGCGCCAGATTGCCGCCGGCAACAGTGACCTGTCGCAGCGTACCGAGCAGCAGGCCGCCTCGCTCGAAGAGACGGCGTCGAGCATGGAAGAGCTGACCGGCACGGTCAAGCAAAACGCGGACAACGCGCGCCAGGCCAGCGGTCTGGCGGCCAATGCCTCGGAGACCGCGCTCAAGGGCGGCGAGGTGGTGGGCCGTGTGGTCGAGACGATGGAGGAGATCAACGAGGCGTCGAAGAAGATCGTCGACATCATCGGCGTGATCGAAGGGATTGCCTTCCAGACCAACATCCTGGCGCTGAATGCGGCGGTGGAAGCCGCGCGCGCCGGCGAGCAGGGCCGCGGCTTTGCGGTGGTGGCCGGCGAAGTGCGCAGCCTGGCGCAGCGCAGCGCGAACGCGGCCAAGGAAATCAAGGGCCTGATCGGGGATACGGTTTCGCGCGTGGACAACGGCACCACGCTGGTGGGCCAGGCCGGTCGGACGATGGAAGAGATCGTGCAGGCGGTCAAGCGCGTCACCGACATCATGGGCGAGATCAGCGCGGCCTCGGCCGAGCAGAGCTCGGGCATCGAGCAGGTGAACCAGGCCGTGGCGCAGATGGACGAGGTGACGCAGCAGAACGCGGCGCTGGTGGAAGAAGCAGCGGCCGCGGCCGGCTCGCTCGAAGACCAGGCCGGCAAGCTGCAGGAATCGGTGGCCCACTTCCGCCTGGCTGCGGCCGACCGGATGACGCCGGCCGCCGCCAAGGCGGCGGGCACGCCCAAGGCGGCGCTGACGCAATCGGCCGCTGCACGCGCGGCGCGCCGTGAGCCGAGCGTCGGCACCGGCGCAGCGGCAGCGTCGCGGCCGGCGCCGGCCGTGCCTGTCGCGCGTCCCGCAGCGGCCGTGCCCGCCGCAGCGGCCGACAGCGGCGACTGGAGCGCGTTCTGACCTGACTGCCTTCGACGCATGCCTGGCCCCTGCTAAGGCCGCCGGGCATCGGGAAAGGCAGGACCGTACCCGTTTCTGCGAGCCCTTCTGCGAACCTAAATGCATAGCGATGTGACCCTGGCCCTGCCAGAGGAGGCCCTGGCCAGGCTGAAGGCCGCCTTCGAACAGTTTGTCCGCCTCTCCACCGGCATGGACCGCGAGTTTGCCCCGCCGACCTTCGAGGCGTTCCTGCGTGCGCGCCTGCTGGATCAGGAATCGCCGCTGACGGAGCGTGCCGTCGGCCGCCTGTTGTCCAGCGGCGAGTACGCCTGGGTCAAGCGGGTGTTCGACAAGCAGCTGCCCAATGCGCTGTCGGCGCTGATGCGCGATGCCGAGCGCTTTGGCTTCGCGCTGGTCACGCAGGCCGATTGGACGCCGCAGCAGAAACAAGAGCAGGCGCGGCAATGGGCGGAGCAGATCCTGGCCGACTCCGGCGCGGACGCCAGCTTCACCGAGTCATTGGCGGCCCAGATCGCCGCCTCCGCGATGGACGTGCGGGCGGTCGAGCAGCGCATGCTGACGCCGGCCTGGCGGGTGGCCGAGAGCTTCCGCTCGCGCGCCTACGACCTGATGTACGCGGTGCAGACCGAGCGCAACCCGGCACTGGCCCGCTCGCGTGTCGGCGAGGTGAGGGCGCTGCTGGGGCTGGCGCTTGAGTACGGCTCGGTCAACGCTGACGAGGTCAGCCGCGTCATGGATCAACTCACGCACGCGCGTCCAGAACTCTTCCGCGAAGAGCCCAACGACGTCTTCGCCAGGATCGCGGCCTGGCTGCGTCGGCTGCTAGCCCACTGAATCATTGAAATCGGCTGGTCCCCACCACGCCATGCGGGCTGGGGCGACTCAGCGGGATCGTTGCAAATGCTCGCAATAGCCGTGCTATTGCCGCGCTTTGCGTCTAGCGCCGACTCCCGCATTGCATGTCCTTCATCTCCCAATCCAATGATTCGGCGGACTAGTCTATTGACGCCTCGCTCGTCAATAGTGGAATGCACGCAAGCAGCGCGTTGTCCTGTACCAAGACGGCTACCGTATCGCTACATCTTTGATGCAGATCAGATGACAGCTATATGACACCTGCCAGAATCGCGGCCTCATGTATGTTTGGTGCGACATTGCATTCGACCCCAACGTAAGTGGGGATTGGCAGGTGGGTCGGATTGCCGATATAAACGTAGCAGCCGCACTTACACTCTGTAACATTTGTAACGCTTCGGTTAAGTGTGGCGGGTGGCAGTCTCTTTTGTCGTGCGTTGTACCTGCCCGAATTGCATACACACGATCTGGCCGCCGGCTGCTCAAGCAGTCGGTAAGCGCTGGACAAGCGATCGGCGGGTTTTTTGGTAGCGGGGAAAAATTGGAAAGCAGTGAAGTTCTCCAGGAGATCAGGGAGGTTAACCTCGCTTATCTGCTGCTCGCGCAACGGCTTGTGCGCGAGAATCAAGTCGAAGCCATGTTCAGGCTTGGCGTCAGCAAGGAAATTGCCGACATTCTTGCCAAGCTGACCTCAGCACAACTCGTCAAGCTGGCCGCCTCCAATATGGTGCTGTGCCGCTTCCGCTTCGACGATCACGCGCTCCTGTCCAGCCTGACGCATACCGCGAAGGGCCACGACATGCAGCAGATACACGCTGCCATCCTGTTGGCGCGCCAGCCGCTGGAGTCCCTCAATTGACCGCGCTGCTCCAGGCTCAGCCTGCCCGGAGTTTCACCGCGGCTCCGGTGCCCAACCGCAAAAGCGTCCTGCAGGACGCCAACCAGACCCAACTGGCAATCGAGCTGATCGGGCTCGGTGCCCGGCTCCAGGTGCTGGAGGCCGAGACCACGCTCTCGCGCGACCGTCTCATCCGCCTGTACAAGGAACTGCGCGGCGTCTCTCCGCCCAAGGGCATGCTGCCCTTCTCGACAGACTGGTTTACTACCTGGCTGCCGAATATCCACTCCTCCTTGTTCTTCTCCGCGTACCAGTTCATGGTCAAGCAGGGCGAGACGGCCGGCATCCGCGGTGTGGTCGCCAGCTACCGGCTCTACCTGGAGCATGTTTCGCTGCTGGGAAGCGAAATTGTCTTAAGTTTCACCCGTGCCTGGACGTTAGTAAGGTTTTTCGAGAGCAATATGCTCCAGCTTTCCACCTGCACCTGCTGCGGTGGCCAGTTCGTGACGCACGCTTATGAACCGCACGCGCGGTTCGTGTGCAGTCTGTGCCGGCCGCCGTCGCGGGCAGGCAAGGCGAAGAAGCTCTCGAAGGACGCCCCGTCCAATCGAGCCGCAGCCTGAGCGCGGTTCGTCCGGGCCGGGCGAGCGCGGGTCCGGGACAGTGTCTGCATGCGGCCGCTGTACCGGTCCCGGCGCGCCGCTGCGCGCCTGACGTGTTTATCTGACGGGGAATCATCGTGCTAGTAGTCATCGGCTATGTCATCGTGCTGGCTGCCGTGCTTGGCGGGTACGCCATGACGGGCGGTCATATGGGCGCGCTTTACCAGCCGGCAGAACTTGTGATCATCGGGGGCGCTGCCCTCGGTGCCTTCGTGAGCGCCAATAGTGGCAAGGCGCTGAAGGCCACGGTGCGCGCGCTGCCCAAGCTGTTCCGCAGCAGCCGCTATAACAAGGCGCTGTACATGGAAGTGATGGCGCTGCTCTACGTGCTGTTGTCCAAGGCGCGCCGCGAAGGCATCCTCTTCCTCGAGAAGGAGATTGCCGATCCCGCCGCCAGCAGCGTCTTCAGCCAGTACCCGCGCATCCTGGCGGATCCCATCATGATGGAATTCCTGACTGACTATCTGCGCATGATGGTCAACGGGAATATGAACGCCTTCGAGATCGAGGCGCTGATGGACCACGAGATCGAGACTTTCCGCGACGAGGCGGAGGTGCCGGCCCATGCGCTGGCGCGCGTCGGCGATGGGCTGCCCGCCTTCGGCATTGTGGCCGCCGTGATGGGCGTGGTGCACGCGCTGGCATCGGCCGACCTGCCGCCCTCCGAGCTGGGGGCGCTGATCGCGCACGCCATGGTCGGCACCTTCCTGGGCATCCTGCTGGCCTACGGCTTCGTTTCGCCGCTGGCCTCGCGCATCGAGCACCAGGTGTCTGAGACGGTCAAGATGTACGAGTGCATCAAAGTCACGCTGCTGGCCTCGCTCAACGGCTACGCGCCGCTGGTGGCGGTCGAGTTCGGCCGCAAGGTGCTGTTCTCCAGCGAACGCCCGTCCTTCCTCGAACTGGACGACCATGTCCGCGAGGTCAAGAGCCTCACCTGACGGGCAGGAGCCATTGCGATGAGCAACTCGCACGAGATGCGCCCGATCGTGGTCCGTCGTGGCAAGGCGCGCGCCAAGCCGCACGGCAACCATAGCTGGAAGATCGCCTACGCCGACTTCATGACGGCGATGATGGCCTTCTTCCTGGTGCTGTGGTTGCTGAGTGCCGCCTCGCCCAAGGCGCTGGTCGGCGTGGCGGAGTACTTCCGCACGCCGCTGAAGGTGGCGATTGCCGGCGGCAACAAGAGCAGCCTGTCGTCCAGCGTGATTCCCGGCGGCGGCAAGGACCCGACCAACCAGGACGGCGAGGTCGCGCGAGCGACCGACAACGACCCGGACGCCGCGCAGAAGCGCCGCGACCAGCAGGAGGGCCAGCGGCTGCGCGCCCTGAAGAACCGGCTCGAGCAAATCATCGAGAACAACCCGGTGCTGCGCCAGTTCCGCCCGCAGCTGCTGCTCGACATCACCAGCGAGGGGTTGCGCATCCAGATCCTGGATACGCAGAACCGCCCGATGTTCCGCACCGGCAGCGCCAGCGTGGAACCCTATATGCGGGTCATCCTGCGCGAGATCGGGCCGGTGTTGAACGACATGCCCAACAAGGTCAGCCTGTCCGGCCACACCGATGCGACCAACTACAGCAACGGCGAACGCGACTACAGCAACTGGGAGCTGTCGGCCGACCGCGCCAATGCATCGCGGCGCGAGCTGATCAGCGGCGGCATGAACGAAGGCAAGGTGCTGCGCGTGCTCGGGCTGGCCGCGACCATGCCGCTCGACCGGTCCGATCTGCTGGCACCGGTGAACCGGCGCATCAGCATCGTGGTACTGAACTCGCGCGCGCAGGCCCGCTTCGAGGCGGAGAACGCCAGCGCGGCACAAGTCGCCGTGCAGGCCCGCGCCGGGCAGGCAGGAGAGGAAATGCGCGACGCGCTGAGCGAGGCCGCCAGCGCGCCGGCAGCGCAGGGCAAGAGCAAATGAGGCGGGCGGCCCGCGCGGGCGGCACGCCTCTCCAGGCAATCTAGAGAGTCAGGACGGCCATGTCTGTCGATATCGATATCACGCAGTTCTACCAGACCTTTTTCGAGGAAGCGGAGGAGCTCCTCGAAGAAATGGAGCAGTTGCTGCTCGGCCTGGATCTGGAAGCCCCCGACGCGGAAGAGCTCAACGCGATCTTCCGCGCCGCGCATTCGATCAAGGGCGGCGCCGCCACCTTCGGCTTCACCGCGCTCACTGACACCACGCACCTGCTGGAAAACCTGTTGGACCGCACCCGGCGGCGGGAGATGGCGCTGTCGAGGACCATCATCGACACCTTTCTGGAAACCAAGGACGTGCTGCAAGATCAGCTCAACGCTTACCGAAACGGTACCGAACCCGATCCTGAAACGATGGCGCGCATCTGCGCGGTGTTGCAGCAGCTGGCGCGCGAGGCCGACGGCGAAGCTTCTGCCGCACCTGCGCCCGTGCCCGCACCGGTCGCGGCTCCGGCTCCCGCTCCGGCCGCGTCGGCGCCGGCCGGCGGTGCGTTGAAGGTGCGCCTGCTCAAGGTGTCGGCGGCCGACCAGGCGCTGCTGCGCGAGGAGCTGGCCAACCTGGGCGAGATCACCGGCGAGCAGCAACAGGAAGGCGAGCTGGCGATCTGGCTGTCCACCCAATGCAGCGCCGATGACATCATCGCGGTCTGCTGCTTCGTGATCGACGGCGACCAGATCGTGGTGGAGCCGGCCCCGGCGCAGCCCGAGGCAGCCAGCGCAGCGGAGCCGGCGGCAGCGCCGGCCTCG
Organism: Cupriavidus sp. 09_S30; assembly: GCF_056930435.1. Classification (NCBI taxonomy): domain Bacteria; kingdom Pseudomonadati; phylum Pseudomonadota; class Betaproteobacteria; order Burkholderiales; family Burkholderiaceae; genus Cupriavidus; species Cupriavidus sp. 09_S30. The sequence continues at coordinate 62,181 of NZ_JBXOWI010000002.1, forward strand.
GCTGCCGCCGTGCAGGCGCCCGCTGCGGCGGCACCCGCGGCACCCGCGGCACCCGCGGCACCCGCGGCACCCGCGGCGCCCCAGGCCGCGCCGGCCAAGGACAAGGGCAAGGCAACGCCGGCCGCGGCCGCCCACGGCCATGAATCGGGTTCCATCCGCGTGGCCACCGAGAAGGTCGACCAGATCATCAACCTGGTCGGCGAGCTGGTGATCACCCAGTCGATGCTGGCGCAGACCGCGTCCACGCTCGACCCGGTGCTGTTCGACCGGCTCTTTTCCGGCATGGGGCAGCTCGAGCGCAACGCGCGCGACCTGCAGGAAGCGGTGATGTCGATCCGCATGATGCCGATGGACTATGTCTTCTCGCGCTTCCCGCGCCTGGTGCGCGACCTCGCCGGCAAGCTGGGCAAGCAGATCGACCTGGTCACATTCGGCAAGGCGACCGAACTCGACAAGAGCCTGATCGAGCGGATCATCGACCCGCTGACCCACCTCGTGCGCAACAGCCTGGACCACGGCATCGAGACGCCGGACAAGCGCGTGGCCGCGGGCAAGGACCCGACCGGCCAGCTGATCCTGTCGGCGCAGCATCATGGCGGCAATATCGTCATCGAGGTCAGCGACGACGGCGGCGGCCTGCGCCGCGACAAGATCCTGGCCAAGGCGATGCAGAACGGCTTGCCGGTGTCGGAGACGATGCCGGACGAGGAGGTCTGGCCGCTCATCTTCGCGGCGGGCTTCTCCACCGCCGAGGCCGTGACCGACGTGTCCGGCCGCGGCGTCGGCATGGACGTGGTCAGGCGCAACATCCAGGAAATGGGCGGGCATGTCGAGATCGCATCGCGTCCCGGCCACGGCACCACCATCCGCATCGTGCTGCCGCTGACGCTGGCCATCCTTGACGGCATGTCGGTCAAGGTCGGCGCGGAAACCTTCATCCTGCCGCTGAACTGCGTGATGGAGTCGCTGCAGCCCAAGCAGGAAGACGTGCGCACCGCCGCCAACACCGAACGCGTGATGCACGTGCGCGGCGAATACCTGCCGCTGCTCGAGCTGCACAAGGTGTTCAACGTGGCCGATGCCGTGAGTGAGCCCACGCAGGGCATCGCGGTGATCCTGCAGGCCGAAGGCAAGCGCTTTGCGCTGCTGGTCGACCAGCTGATCGGCCAGCACCAGGTGGTGCTGAAGAACCTGGAAACCAACTACCGCAAGGTGCCGTGCATCTCCGCCGCCACCATCCTGGGCGACGGCAGCGTGGCGCTGATCGTCGACGTTGGCGCCCTGCAGCGTACCGGCGTGCGCCGGCACGACGCGGTGGTCGTGCAGTAACCGCTCAAGCTCTGGAGGACAAGACAACATGGCCGGCATCGGACATATCGACACGCCCGGCAGCGAGGCTGCGGGACAGGAGTTCCTCGTCTTCACGCTGGGCACCGAGGAATACGGCATCGACATCCTCAAGGTGCAGGAGATCCGCGGCTATGACGCCGTCACCCGCATCGCCAACGCGCCGGACTTCATCAAGGGCGTGACCAACCTGCGCGGCGTGATCGTGCCCATCGTCGACCTGCGCCTGAAGTTCCGCCTGGGCAACGTGCGCTACGACCACCAGACGGTGGTGATCATCCTGAACATCGCGGGTCGCGTGGTCGGCATCGTCGTCGATGGCGTGTCCGACGTACTGACGCTCACCGGCGAGGGGATCAAGCCCGCGCCCGAGTTCGGTGTGTCGGTGTCGACCGAATACCTGACCGGCCTCGGCAGTGTCGATGGCCGCATGCTGATCCTGATCGACATCGAGCGCCTGATGACCAGCGCAGAGATGGAACTGGTCGAGAGCGCCGTGGCCTGAGGCCCGGACCTCGCCCACGCAGCAGCGGAGTCAGCACATGACGCAGCCACGCTCACCGGCCCCGGCGGCGGGCGGTACCCGTAGCGTGCTGGCGCCCGCCGCCGGTGCCCCGCGGCGCGACGAGCAGCGGGATTTCCTGCTCACTGAGCGGGATTTCGACAAGATCCGCGCGCTGATCCATCGGCGCGCGGGCATCTCGCTCGGCAGCCAGAAGCGGGAAATGGTGTACAGCCGGCTGGCGCGCCGCTTGCGCGCCTTGCAGCTCAGCGATTTCTCCAGCTACCTGGCGCAGCTGGAAGCCGACGATCGTTCGCCGGAGTGGGAGTTCTTCACCAACGCGCTGACCACCAACCTGACCGCGTTCTTCCGCGAGGCACACCACTTCCCGCTGCTGGCCGCGCATGCCAAGAAGCACGGCCGGCCCTATTCGGTGTGGTGCGCGGCCGCGTCCACCGGCGAGGAGCCGTATTCGATCGCCATCACCTTGGCCGAGGCCCTGGGCGAGCGCGCGGCCACGGTGCTGGCCACCGATATCGACACCCAGGTCCTGGCCAAGGCGCGCAGCGGCATCTATACCGCGGAGCAGGTGGCCAAGCTGCCGACCGAGCAGCTCAAGCGTTTCTTCCTCAAGGGCAACGGGCAGCGGGCCGGCTCGGTGAAGGTCAAGCCGGAATTGGCAGCCACCATCGACTTCGCGCCGCTGAACCTGCTCGCGCCGGACTGGGGCATCCAGGCGCGCTTCGATGCGATCTTCTGCCGCAATGTGATGATCTACTTCGACAAGCCGACGCAGGGACGCATCCTGGAACGCTTCGTGCCACTGCTCAAGCCGCACGGCCTGCTGTTCGCCGGGCACTCGGAGAACTTCTCCTATGTGACGCGCGCCTTCCAGCTGCGCGGCCAGACCGTGTACGAGCTGGCATCGTCCGCGGCGCGCGCCGGAGGTGGCTGATGCACACACTGCAAATACCCGAGGCGATCGCCACCCGCACCTACTTCGACCGCGAGTTCGGCAAGCAGGCGATCAAGCTGCTGCCCAACGAGTACTACGTCACCGGCGATGACGTGGTGCTGACCACGGTGCTGGGCTCCTGCGTGGCGGCCTGCATCCGCGACGAACAGGCAGGCGTCGGCGGCATGAACCACTTCATGCTGCCGGACGACGAGGGCGCCGGCGCGGACCGCATGCTGTCACCGTCGATGCGCTACGGTTGCTACGCACTCGAGGTGCTGGTCAACGAACTGCTCAAGCTCGGCGCGCGCCGCGAGCGGCTCGAGGCGAAGGTGTTCGGCGGCGGTGCGGTGCTGGCCAATATGACCACGCTGAACATCGGTGACCGCAACGCGGACTTCGTGCTGCGCTATCTCAAGACAGAGAACATCCGCGTGGCGGCGCAGGACCTGCGCGGACCCCACGCGCGGCGCGTGAGCTATTTTCCGCGCAGCGGGCTGGCGCTGGTGCGCCGGCTGACACGCCAGGACGACCAGGTGGTGGTGGCGCGCGACGAGCGCGCGCTGGCCAGCGCCATTGCCGCAGCCCCGGCGCGCGGGCGCGCCGAGCTGTTCGAGCGCCGCCCAGGCACTTCCACGACTTCCTGAAGCGAAAGGACCAGAGAACGATGAGCGTGGCCAAGATCAAGGTGCTATGCGTGGACGATTCCGCGCTGATCCGCAGCCTGATGACCGAGATCATCAACGGCCAGGGTGACATGGAGGTGGTCGGCACGGCCCCCGACCCGCTGGTGGCGCGCGAGATGATCAAGCGGCTGAATCCCGATGTGCTGACGCTGGACGTGGAAATGCCGCGCATGGACGGCCTCGACTTCCTCGAACGGCTGATGCGCTTGCGTCCGATGCCGGTGCTGATGGTGTCGTCGCTGACCGAGCGTGGCTCGGAAATCACGATGCGCGCGCTGGAACTCGGCGCGGTGGATTTCGTCACCAAGCCCAAGCTCGGTATCCGGGATGGCCTGATCGAGTACAGCGATACCATCGCCGACAAGATCCGCGCGGTATCGCGTGCACGCCTGCGCGCGGCCGCGCCCGCCGTGGCCGCCCCGCCACCCGCTCCCCTGCTGCGCAGCCCGCTGCTTTCCACCGAGAAGCTGATCATCGTCGGCGCCTCCACCGGCGGCACCGAAGCGATCAAGGAATTCCTGATGCCGCTGCCGCCGGACAGCCCCGCAGTGCTGATCGTGCAGCACATGCCGGCCGGCTTCACGCGGTCCTTCGCGCAGCGGCTCGACGGCCTGTGCCGGATCACCGTGAAGGAGGCGGAGCACGGCGAGCGCGTGCTGCCCGGCCATGCCTATATCGCGCCGGGCGACATGCATCTGCGCCTGGCGCGCAGCGGTGCCAACTATGTCGCGCACCTGTCGCAGGAGCCGCCGGTCAACCGGCATCGTCCGTCGGTGGACGTGCTGTTCGATTCGGCGGCCCAGCATGCGGGCAAGAATGCCATCGGCGTGATCCTGACCGGCATGGGCCGGGACGGCGCGCAGGGCATGCGGCGCATGCACGAGGCCGGTGCCTACAGCCTGGCGCAGGACGAGCAAAGCTGCATCGTGTTCGGCATGCCCAAGGAGGCGATTGCCGCTGGTGGGGTCAATGAGGTGGTACCGCTGGCCGCGATGACGCAGCGCGTGATGGCGCGGCTGGCTACCTTCGGCGCGCGCGCCCAGCGGGTCTGAGCATCCGCGAGGCAGGGCGGCCGGAAAAGAGGCGCATGCAGAAAGCGTGGTGAACGCGGGAAGCACGGGAAACGCGAGAAACGCAGAAAAGGCGCACCAAGACGCAGAACGACACAAACGGGCAGGTGTCCGGGCCATCGCCGCAAGGGGCGCCTGCCGAGATTGCAATCATCCACAACTGTTTTGGAGCCGTAAGAGTGGACAAGAACATCAAGATCCTGGTGGTCGACGACTTCCCGACCATGCGTCGGATCATCCGCAACCTGCTCAAGGAGCTGGGTTTTTCCAACGTGGAAGAGGCTGAGGACGGCGCCGCCGGGCTGGAGAAGGTCCGGGACGGCAGCTTCCAGTTTGTCGTCTCCGACTGGAACATGCCGAACATGGACGGCCTGACCATGCTGCAGGCGATCCGCGCCGACGCTGCGCTGGCCAAGCTGCCGGTGCTGATGGTGACGGCCGAGGCGAAGAAGGAAAACATCATCGCCGCCGCGCAGGCCGGTGCGAACGGCTACGTGGTCAAGCCGTTCACCGCGGCGACGCTGGACGAAAAGATCACCAAGATCTTCGAGAAGCTGAGCAAGGAAGGCTGAGATGGGCGACATGGCGACGATTCCGTCTTACAGCAACGATGCGACCGAACAGATCATCCATCGGATTGGCAATCTGACACGGATGCTGCGCGACAGCATGCGGGAGCTGGGTCTCGACAAAGAGATCGAGCGCGCGGCGCAGGCCATTCCCGATGCCCGCGATCGCCTGAAGTACATCGCCGCCATGACCGAGCAGGCGGCCGAGCGCACGCTGAACGCCGTGGAGCTGGCCCAGCCCATCCAGGCCGGGCTGGAGAAGCAGGCGGAGGGGCTGGAGCAGCGCTGGGAGGCCTGGTTCAAGGAGCCAGTCGAACTGGGCGACGCGCGCGAGCTGGTGCTGGATACCCGCGCCTTTCTGACCGAGGTGCCGCAGCAGACCCGGGCCACCGCCTCGCACCTGCTGGACATCATGATGGCGCAGGACTTCCAGGACCTGACCGGCCAGGTCATCAAGAAGATGATGGACATGATCCGCACGCTGGAGCACGAACTGCTGCAGATGCTGATCGACAACGTCCCGGCCGATCGCCGCACGGAAGCGCCGGCCACGCTGATGAACGGCCCGCAGGTCAGTCCCGAGGGCAAGGCCGACGTGGTGTCGGACCAGTCGCAGGTGGACGACCTGCTCGCCAGCCTGGGCTTCTGATCGCTGTCGTCGGCCCGGGGCCGCGCCAGCCGGGCGCGGCTGGCGGGTCTCCTTCATTGCGCTGCCTGCCTGTGGCCGGCGGCGCGCATGCGCTCGCCCGTACGCGCCGCTTCGGTGCGAATCGGATCTGGACGAGCGCCAGGGTCGATCAGAAGATGTGCTTGATGCCGATCATCGTGCCGAACTGGTTGCCGCCGGGTGCGGGGTTGGAGCCGGGCGCACCGCCGCTGACCGATTGCGCGAGCTTGCCGCCGTTGTCGATGAAGCCGGCGGTGGCATAGACCGAGGTGCGCTTGCTGAAGGCATAGGTGCCGCGCAGCGCGTACAGCCAGGCCTTGTTGGCGCTGTTGTGGTACTTCTGCCAGTAGACCTGGCCGGCAATGTTGAATGCCGGCGTGATGTCATAGGAAGCGCCGCCGTAGATCAGGTCGCTCTTGGGCGTCGGGCTGCCGTCGTTGTCGCGGCGGATCCAGCCCAGGCCCAGCTTGGTGTTGGACAGCAGCATGTAGCCGCCCAATGCCAGCCGGTTATCGGTCAGGCTGCTCTTGGTCAGGCCGCCGAAGGCGCCCGGGCCGCCGCGCAGCGAATCGTAGGCCGCGCTCACACCCCACCAGTTGGTCTCGTACATCAGCATCGCCGACCATTCACGGCAGGCCCGGCTGTCGCCCGGGGTCTCGCCGGCGCAGTTGGTGCCGGATGGGCTGGGCCCGGCGTTGACCGTGTCGCGGCCGAAGCTGTAGGTGGCGCCCGCCGTCAGGCCGCCGAACTTGCCTTTATAGGCGATGGCGTTGTCGGCGCGGGTGTTGGGCAGGTAGCTGTCGAGCGAGCCTGATCCGTACACGTTGGGGCCGAGGATGTCGGTGTCCAGCGTGGCCCAGAACAGCATGGTGTACTGGCGGCCGAAGCTGACCTGGCCCCAGTTGTTGCTGCTCAGCCCCACCCAGGCCTGGCGGCCGAACAGGCGGCCGCCCTGGTTGGACGCGCCCGAATCGGGGGCGAAGCCGGATTCGAGGGCGAAGTTCGCCTTCAGCCCGTTGCCGAGGTCTTCGGTGCCGCGCAGGCCCCAGCGCGACGGCACGGTGCCGGTCAGGGTCGGCACGCGTGCGAGGTTGTCCTTGGCGGCGCCGACGTGGTTCACGTATTCGATGCCGGTGTCGATGACGCCATACAGCGTCACCGACTGGGCCGCGGCATCAAGGGGCGCGGCAACAAGGGGCGCGGCGGCGAGCATGCCGGCGGCAAGCCTTGCGAGTTTCATTTCTTGATTCCTCCTCTTTTCCTCTTATCCGATTGCTATCGGTTGTGGTGGTGTTCCCGCTTCCGCGGCTCCCGGACTTGGGGACGGGCGTCGAATGGCGCCCAGGTCATCGAGTCTGCGTGCCCATCGCGACGGCCTTCTTGCCGATCCGCATCGTGCCAGCCGGAGCCTGCCGGGAGCGTTTTGTTATGCGCGTTGCCGCACATTTGTTTCATATATGAAACGTTGGCTTATATATGGAACCGATGGGGAAATATAGTCGCTATCCGGCAAGGGGATGCAGGGGGGTTATCCCTAGTGAAGCGGGAATGCGACGGTAGCGGTCCGTTTCCGGCGTGGGCCACGGTCAACGTGGAGCCGGTATGAATCGGCAATGCGACAAGGCCGTCCGGGTTTGCCGCGCAGGTCGCGGTCGGCGCTTCGATGACGGGAGCGAAAATGCCTAGGGGTTAGCCCGCATGAACCTTCCTTCGCGCAGGTCTTATAGTTCGCTCGTTCTACCAGAAAACCGATGTTTCATATATGAGACATATGGTGCCGAGATCGGTGTGCGCCACCAGGCGGATGTGAGGCGCGAAGCCGCACGGTGTACCGCATCAGGAGGAAGCGAGTGGAATACGAACTGAACGGGAAAGCCAGCCGTTTCGACGGCGACGGCGAAACGCCGCTGCTCTGGGTCATCCGCGACAGCGCGGGACTGACGGGCACCAAGTACGGCTGCGGCATCGGCATGTGCGGCGCCTGCACCGTCCATATCGACGGCGTGGCGCAGCGCTCGTGCGTGACGCCGGCCAGCGCCGTGGCGGGCCGCCGCGTCACCACCATCGAGGGGCTGGCGCCTGCACGTTCGCACAAGGTGCAGCAGGCCTGGATCGCCAAGGATGTTCCGCAATGCGGCTACTGCCAGTCGGGCATGGTGATGGCGGTGGCCTCGCTGCTCAAGCAGCATCCGCATCCGAGCGACCAGCAGATCGACGAGGCGGTGACGAATATCTGCCGCTGCGCCAGCTATCACCGCATCCGGGAGGCGATCCATGTTGCCGCTAAGTGATAGGCAGGCGCCGGCGCGCGTGTCGCGGCGCGCTTTCCTCAAGTTCGGCGCGGCCGCTGCCGGCGCGCTATGCATTCCCTTGCCGGTGCTGGCTGGCCGCACCGTCGACAGCGGGCCGCACGGCAGCAACGAGCTGACCGACTGGATCTGGATCGAGGCCGATGGCAAGACGCGGCTGGGTTTGTCGCAATGCGAGGCCGGCCAGGGTGTTTTCACCGGCCTGCCGCAGGTCTTGGCCGATGAGCTGGATGCCGACTGGCGCCAGGTCGAGGTGGTCTTCGTGACCGGACGCGATGCCTACCGCACCGGTGCCGCCTATGAAGAACCGCAGCAGTTTGTCGGCGCATCGATGTCGGCCACGTTGTTCTACGAGCGCCTGCGCATCGCCGGCGCCCAGGCGCGCGAGGTGCTGCTGCGGGCGGGCTCCCGGCGGCTCAATGTCCGGCCCAGCCAGTGCCGCACCGAGCTGGGCCGCGTGGTGCACGGCGCCACCGGCCGCTCGCTGGGCTATGGCGAACTGGCTGCCGATGCGGCGCGGCTGCCGCTCAATCCATCGCCCCGGCTCAAGAACGAGGCGGCGCACAAGCTGATCGGGCAGGCACTGCCGCGCCTGGACACACCGTCCAAGGTGGATGGCAGCGCCGAGTTCGGCATCGACGTCAAGGTGCCCGGCATGCTGGTGGGCGCGCTCAAGATGCCGCCGTCGGTGACCGGCAAGGTCACGGGGCTGCGCAACGCCGACGCGGTGCGCAGGATGCCCGGCGTGCAGGCAGTGGTGCAGGCGCCGGACGCCGCCATCGTGGTCGCGCTCAGCTACTGGCAGGCCAAGAAGGGCGCCGATGCCCTGGAGCTGGAGATCGATCCCGGACCCGCCAAGGGCCTGGACAGCGAGGCCATCCTCGCCGCGCGCAGCGCCGCGCTCGCTGCCGGCGAGGCCGTGGTCGCGACCCGGCTGGGCGATCCCGACGGCGCGCTTGCCAAGGGCGGCGGCAAGGTGATCGAGGCCGACTACCACACGCCCTATGTCGTGCACGCGACCATGGAGGCGGTGAACGCGACCGTGCACGTGCGCGAGGACGCCATCGAGGTGTGGGGGCCGATCCAGGGGCAGGACTTCGTGCGCAATGCGCTGGCCAAGCTGTTCAGCCGCAAGCCCGAAGCGGTGATCGTGCATACCACCTTTCTCGGCGGCAGCTTCGGGCGCAAATACCTGCCGGACTTCGTGGTCCATGCCGCGCGCGCTTCGGCGGCTGTCGGCAGGCCGGTCAAGGTGATCCGCTCGCGCGAGGATGACATCCGCCACGGTTTCTACCGTCCCGGCGTGTCGGGTCGCTTCCGTGCCGTGCTCGATGCGCAGGGAATGCCCCAGGCCATGCACGCGCGCATCACGGGCCAGTCGCTCTACGGCGTCATCAAGAAGGAGCGCATGGCGCAGAACGGCGGCTGGGACGAAACCATGCTGGAAGCGGTCTATGACCTCGCCTACAAGGTGCCCAACCTGAAGGTGGACATGATCGACGTCAAGCAGCCGATCCCGGTCAGCTTCCTGCGCAGCGTGGGCAGTACCTCCAGCGTGTTCATGCTGGAGAGTTTCGTCAACGAGCTGGCCGACGCCGCGAGCATCGATCCCTATCGCTACCGGCGCGCGTTGCTGGCGCACGATCCGCTGGCGCTGCGCGTGCTGGATGCCGCCGCCGCGCGGGCGGGCTGGGACGGCAAGCCGGCGCCGGGCGTGACGCGCGGCTTCACCTTCAACGTGTACACCGGGCGCGGCGAGGCATTCCAGACCTATGTGGCGATGGCGGTCGAGCTGGAGCGCGCCGGCCGCGCGTTCAAGGTGCGGCGCGTGGTGTGCGCCGTCGACGCGGGCAGGCCCATCAACCCGGGCCTGATCCGCGCCAATATCGAAGGCGGCATCGGCTTTGCGCTCAGCAACACGCTCAAGAGCGAGATCACCTTCAAGGACGGCGTGGTGCAGCAAAGCAATTTCCACGACTTCCGCGTGATCTCGCTGGCCGAGATGCCCCGCATCGAGGTGGAGATCGTTGCCAGCGACCGCCCACCCCAGGGTTGCGGCGAGGTCGCGCTGGCGCCTGTGGCGCCGGCCGTGGCCCATGCCCTCTACCAGGCCACCCGGCAGCGCCGCCGCGCCATGCCGATGAGTCTGGAAGCCTGAGGCCGTCGCTTTTGAACTCGCTCTGTTGGCTCCCTTCTCCCGCTTGCGGGAGAAGGGGCCGGCGCGCGCAGTCTCCCGGTGCCAGCCGTTGCCGATGCCGCGTGATGCAGCGCATTGCCGCTTTGCTTCAGGCGGTGTCAGCTTTTGCACCCCACAGCCCTACGAAATCTCCGCTACGCGGGGCTGCCGCTCACGCTTCAAGGTGATCTGCGATGCGCTTTTCCGCGCAATGGCGCTGCGCCGAGTGATGCGCTGGACTCCCCTCAGCCCCTTCCTGGCAGCGTCCTGGGTTAACCCCAGTCTGCATTTCCCGATTTCTTGTCTATAGTTCTTTCTGTTCAATATATGAATCGTTGTTTCGTTAGTGAAACGAAACGCAAAGCGAAGCCCGGGCCGCGTTGTCGCGGCGGAAGCTGGCAAGAAAAGGATAGGAGCAAGCGCAATGGACGACGTCGCATACAACCCGAACCTCGCGCCCTGGGAAAAGGCGGTGCCGAACAACGTGGCCGGCAAGGGCTGCATCGAGCAGCCCGGCAAGGTTGCCAACCTCGTCTGGCAGACCCGTGCCGCGGCGCCGACCGCCTATGAGAACGCGCTGGGCGATGCGCTGCAGGCCGCCTTCGAGGCCGGCGCCGAGAGTCCCGAGGACATCGTGCGCGCCTTCAATGCCGCCGGCCTGCTGTGCGCCGATGGCGAGCGCTGGACCGAGGAGCGCTTCCTCGCCGAGATGCGCCGGCTGGGCGCCTGAACGGACCGCGCGCCGGGCAACAAGGATTGGAGAGATGACGATGGAATCGAACAAGCAGGCAAGAGTGGAAGAGCGGCTCAATACCGGGCTGCGCAACTACTGGTACCCGGTGGCCGCCTCGTGGGCGGTGCGCCATGCCCCGGTCGGCCTGACCCGCCTGGGCCAGAACCTGGTGCTGTGGCGCGATGGCGCCGGCCAGGTGCAGGCGCTGGAAGACCGCTGCCCGCACCGCGGCGCGCGGCTGTCGATGGGCTGGAACCTGGGCGACCGCGTTGCCTGCTGGTACCACGGCGTGGAAGTGGGCGGAGATGGCCAGGTCAAGAGCGTGCCGGCCGTGGACAGCTGCCCGATGGAAGGCAAGACCTGTGTGCGCAGCTACCCGGTGCAGGAAAAGGCCGGCGCCATCTTCGTGTGGTTCGGCGACCGCGCTCCCACCGAGGCCGACGCACTGCGCCTGCCCGAGGAACTGGAGAGCGAGGAGCACAGCCACTTCCTGTGTGTGGCTCACTGGGACTGCAACTACCGCTACGCGGTGGACAACGTCATGGATCCGATGCACGGCGCCTACCTGCATGCGGTGTCGCACTCAATGGCCAGCGGTGAGAAGTCGGCCGTGATGCAGGTGGTCGAGACCGAGCATGGCCTGATCTTCGAGAAGACCGGCCAGCGCGGCGTGAACTTCGACTGGGTCGAATTCGGCGAGACCGGCACGCCATGGCTGCGCCTGTCGATTCCCTACCAGCGCAAGGTCGGCCCCGGCGGTCCCTTCGGCATCGTCGGCATCGCCACCCCGGTGGACCCCGAGCACTGCATGGTCTTCTTCTGGCGCACCCGCCACGTGCAGGGCTGGCAGCGCGACGTCTGGCGCTTCCTCTACCGCAACCGCCTGGAGCGCCTGCACTGGGACGTGCTGGAGCAGGACCGCGTGGTGCTCGAATCGCTGGCGCCGAACGCGCGCGACCACGAGACGCTGTACCAGCATGACATCGGTATCACGCGCGTGCGCCGCCTGCTGCGCCGCCGCGCCGAGCAGGAGGTGGCCGAGCAGCCGGTCGCCATGCTGCAGCCTGCCAGTGGAGCCGCCGCCCATGCCTGACGCCGCCAACAAGGGCCTGCTGGCCGGCCGGCGCGTGCTGGTGACCGGCGCCGCGCGCGGCCTGGGCCTGGCCTTCGCCGAAGCGATCGCGCAGGCCGGTGCCGCCGTGGCGATGGCCGACGTGCTGGGCGAGCGCGTGCGCGCCGCCGCCGCCGATCTGGCGCAGCGCGGCCACACCGTGCTGCCGCTGGAACTGGACCTGTCCGACCCGGCCTCGGTGCGCCGCTGCGCGCAGGAGGCGATCGCCGGACTCGGCGGCCTCGACGGCCTGGTCAATAACGCGGCGGTCACCGACTCCGGCGGCCGCGGCAGTGAAGAGATCGACATCGCCACCTGGGACCGCGTAATGCAGGTGAACGTGCGCGGCACCTGGCTGATGACGAACGCCTGCCTGGATGCCCTGCGCGCCTCGGGCCGCGGCGCCATCGTCAACCTGGCTTCGGATACCCCGCTGTGGGGCGCGCCCCGGCTGCTGGCCTACGTGGCGAGCAAGAGCGCCATCATCGGCATGACCCGCTCGCTGGCGCGCGAGCTGGGCGAGGCGCAGATCACGGTGAATGCCGTCGCGCCCGGGCTGACGCTGGTGGAAGCCACCGAGTACGTCCCCGCCAAGCGCCACGAGATGTACCGCGAGCAGCGCGCGATCCCGCGCGAGCAAGTGCCGGAGGATGTGTGCGGCGCGGTGGTGTTCGCGCTGTCCGACTTGTCCCGCTTCGTGACCGGCCAGACGCTGGCGGTCAACGGCGGTTTTGTGATGCATTGAATCAGAGAAGGAGAGAGAGATGAGCGATCTGAGCGAAGCGAACCAGGTGAAGCGGTCGTGGGACCGTCCCGAGGACGCCAGCTTCGACCAATGGATGGAAAGCCGCGTGGCGCGCTTCTCCACCCGCCGCTACGACTGGAACGCGCTGAAGTTCCAGGCCGACTACGACCCCAAGTACCGCCGCGCGCAGATGCGCTATCTCGGCACGGGCGGCACGGGCGTGGCGGCCGACACCAACACGGTGCCGTCGGAGCATTTCACCTTCTCCACCATGATCATCCCGGCGGGCCATGAAGGCCCGTCCCACCTGCATACCGACGTGGAGGAGGTGTTCTTCATCCTGCGCGGCAAGATCAAGCTGATCCTGGAGAAGGACGGCGAGCGCTTCGAGACCATCCTGACCGACCGCGACCTGGTCTCGGTGCCGCCCGGCGTGTACCGCGAGGAAATCAACATCGGCGAGGAAGACGCGCTGATGTGCGTGATGCTGGGCGCCAAGAAGCCGATCACGCCGACCTATCCGCCCGAGCACCCGCTCACCCAGATCAAGCGCGGGTGAGATCGTGAACGCATCCTTGCCAGTCAGCGCAGGCGCGGCGGTGGACAACGCCCAGGCACCGGCAGCCCTGCTCGCCGAGCTGGACGCCGGCTTTGCCGAGCGCACGGCCGTGCTGGCCGACGGTGCCCGCATGGCCTACCGCAGCGGTGGCAAGCAGGGCCCGCTGGTGGTGCTGCTGCACGGCATCAGCTCGGGCGCGGCCTCCTGGCTGCCCTGCGCCAGCCTGCTGGCGGCCCACGCGAGGGTGCTGGCATGGGATGCGCCAGGCTACGGTGCCTCCGACGCGCTGCCGCAGGCGTCGCCGCTGGCGTCGCAGTACGCCGCGCGGCTGGAGGGTTTGCTGGAGGCGCTGGCGCTGCGCCCGGACGTGATCGTCGGCCATTCGCTGGGCGCGTTGATGGCAGCGGCCTACGTGGCGCAGGCGCGGCCCGCGCTGCTGCCGTCGCGGCTGCTGCTGGTGAGCCCGGCGCAGGGTTATGGCGCGCCCGGCCAGCAGGAGAAGGCGGCGCAGGTGTCGGCGCAGCGCCTGCAGGCACTGGCGCAGCTCGGCGTGGAAGGCCTCGCCGAGCGCGGCCCGCAGCGGCTGCTCAGCGCCGCCGCCGACGCGGGCGCGCGCGATTGGGTGCGCTGGAATATGGGGCGCCTGAACCCAGCCGGCTACCGCCAGGCGGTGGCCATGCTGTGCGGTGATGCAATCGAACCCTACCTGCAGCAGCGCGCCGTCGGCGTGGACGTGCAGGTGGCCTGCGGCGCCGCCGACGTGGTCACCACGCCGGCCGCCAGCGAGGCGCTGGCACAGCGCCTGGACCTGCCTTTCGGCCTTGTGCCCGATGCCGGTCATGTGTGTTATATCGAGCAGCCACAGGCCCTGGCGCGCATCGTGCGCAGCCTGCTGCCCGAGGCGGCGTCCGCCGGCGCCGCCGTGCCACACTGACCCATCGCCAACCGCAAGGATGAACAAGACCATGAGCAAAGCATCGATGCCCGAAGACCTCCAGGAAAAGTACATCGTGCCGGGCCTGGAGCGCGGCCTGCGCCTGCTGTGCGAATTCAGCCGCAAGGACAGCACGCTGTCGGCGGCCGAGCTGGCGCGCCGGCTGCAGGTGCCCCGTTCCACCGTATTCCGCCTGCTGACCACGCTGGAGATGATGGGCTTCGTCGAGCGCACCGATGGCGGGCGCGAGTTCCGCCTGGGCATGGCCGTGCTGCGCCTGGGCTTCGAATACCTGGCTTCGCTGGAGCTGACCGAGCTGGGCCGGCCGCTGCTGGACCGCCTGCGCGACGACATCCACTACCCGTGCAACCTGGTGGTGCGCGACGGGCGCTCGATCGTCTACGTGGCCAAGTCGGTGGCGCCCACGCCCTTCGCCAGCTCGGTGAACGTGGGCACCCGCCTGCCGGCGCATGCCACCGTGCTCGGCCGCGTGCTGCTGGAAGACCTGACGCTGGCCGAGCTGCGCCAGCTCTACCCCGAGCCGCAGCTCGAGGTGTTCTCCGAGAGCACGCCGCGCACGGTGGAAGAACTGTTCGAGATGGTGCAGCGCGACCGCGAGCGCGGCTATGTGCTGCAGGAAGGCTTCTTCGAGGCGAGCATTTCCACCATCGCGGCGCCGGTGCGCGACCGCGGCGGCAAGGTGGCGGCGGCGATGGGCGCGACGATTCCCTCGTCGCGCATCGACCCGGCGCAGCTCGACTCGATGGTGGAGAAGGTCCGCCGCGCGGCGGACGAGCTGTCGCGCTTGCTGGACTACCGTCCGGCGGCGGAGAACAAGGTAGTCAACTTATACCGAGAATGATGAACAAGGTGATGGGATGCCGATGATCGATCTGGACGGCCGCGTGGCCGTGGTGACCGGCGGTTCGTCGGGCATAGGACTGGCCACCGTGGAATTGCTGCTCGAAGCGGGCGCATCGGTGGCCTTGTGCGGCCGGGACGAAGCCCGCCTGCGCGAAGCCGAAGCCGGCCTGCGCGCGCGCTTTGCCGGCGCCAAGCTGTATGCGGCACGCTGCGACGTGCTCGACCCCGAGCAGGTGCGCGTTTTCGCCGCCGCCGCCGAGGCGGCGCTGGGACCGGCGCAGATGCTGGTCAACAACGCCGGCCAGGGCCGCGTGTCGACCTTCGCGAATACCGAGGACGAAGCCTGGGCCGAGGAACTGCGGCTCAAGTTCTTCTCCGTGATCCACCCGACGCGGGCCTTCCTGCCGCAGCTGGAGCGCGGCCGCGACGCAGCCATCGTCTGTGTCAATTCGCTGCTGGCGCTGCAGCCCGAGCCCCATATGGTGGCGACCTCGGCGGCACGCGCCGGGGTGCACAACCTGGTGCGCTCGCTGGCCACCGAATTCGCCCCCAAGGGCATCCGCGTCAACGGGATCCTGCTGGGCCTGGTGGAGTCGGGCCAGTGGCGCCGCCGCTTCGAGGCGCGCCCCGCCGAAGACCGCCACCTCGACTGGGCCGCGTGGACCGCGCGCCTGGCCGAGCAGAAGCATATCCAGCTCGGTCGCCTCGGCCTGCCGGTGGAAGCCGCGCGCGCCATCCTGTTCCTTGCCTCGCCGTTGTCTTCGTACACCACGGGCAGCCATATCGATATCTCCGGAGGACACTCCCGTCATGCGTAACGAACAACCGCAAGTCACCGTCGGCGCCGCCATTGCCGCCTTTCTCGAACAGTGTGGGGTCAAGGCCGCCTTCGGCGTGATCTCCATCCACAACATGCCCATCCTCGACGCGATGGGCGAG
The DNA here is from genome assembly GCF_056930435.1 of Cupriavidus sp. 09_S30. Taxonomy (NCBI): domain Bacteria; kingdom Pseudomonadati; phylum Pseudomonadota; class Betaproteobacteria; order Burkholderiales; family Burkholderiaceae; genus Cupriavidus; species Cupriavidus sp. 09_S30. Next base: position 78,347 of record NZ_JBXOWI010000002.1, read on the forward strand.
CGCGGCAAGATCCGCTTCGTGCCGGCGCGCGGCGAGGCCGGCGGCACCAATATGGCCGACGCCTACGCCCGCACCACCGGCGGCCTGGGCGTATGCCTGACCAGCACCGGCACCGCCGCCGGCAACGCCGCCGGCGCCATGGTGGAGGCGCTGACCGCGGGCACGCCGCTGCTGCACATCACCGGCCAGATCGAAACGCCCTACCTGGACCAGAGCCTGGCCTACATCCACGAGGCGCCGGACCAGCTCACCATGCTCAAGGCCGTGTCCAAGGCCGCCTTCCGTGTGCGCAGCGCCGACACCGCGCTGTCCACCTTCAAGCTCGCGGTGCAGACCGCGCTGACCGCGCCCACCGGCCCGGTCAGCGTGGAAGTGCCGATCGACATCCAGTCCGCGCTGATCCCACTGCCGGCCGATCTGCGTCCGCTCGCCGTGCCCACCCACGTGCCCTCGGCCGAGGCCCTCGACGAGATGGCCGAGCGCCTGGCCAAGGCCAAGCGCCCGATGCTGTGGCTGGGCGGCGGCGCGCGCCATGCCGGCGCGCAGGTCAAGCGCCTGATGGACCTGGGCTTCGGCGTGGTCACCAGCACGCAGGGCCGCGGCATCGTGCCGGAGGACGATGCGCGTTCGCTGGGCGCCTACAACCTGCATAAGCCGATCGAGGCCTTCTACCAGGGCTGCGACGCCATGGTGGTGGTGGGCTCGCGCCTGCGCGGCAACGAAACGCTGAAGTACGAACTGAAGCTGCCGCGGCCGCTGTACCGCATCGATGCCGATCCTTCGGCCGAAGGCCGCTGCTATGCCAGCGACGCCTTCGTCTGCGGCGACTCCGCACTGGCGCTGGCCGGCCTGGCCGACCGCCTGGAACGCAAGCTCAAGGTCGACGCCGGCTTCGCCGCCGACCTGCGCCGTGCGCATGACACCGCCGTCGGCAGCCTGGTCGACGGCCTCGGCCCCTACGCGGCACTGGTGCAGTCGCTGCAGGCCGCGGTCGGCCGCCAGTTCAACTGGGTGCGCGACGTCACCGTGTCCAACAGCACCTGGGGCAACCGCGAGCTGCGCATCTTCGATTCGCGCGCCGGCGTGCACGCACTGGGCGGCGGCATCGGCCAGGGCCTGGCCATGGGCATCGGCGCCGCGGTCGGCGCGGCGGCCACCGCCTCGGGCAAGACGACCTTCTGCCTGGCCGGCGACGGCGGCTTCATCCTGAACCTGGGCGAGCTGGCTACCGCGGTGCAGGAGCGTGCCGACCTCGTCATCGTGCTGATGAACGATCGCGGCTATGGCGTGATCAAGAACATCCAGGACGCGCAGTATGGCGGCCGCCGCCACTACGTGGAGCTGCACACGCCCGACTACGCACAGCTGGCCGCGTCGCTGTCGCTGCGCCACCGCCGCGTGGGCAACCTGGCTGACGCCACCGCCGCGCTGGAGCAGGCCACGGCCGAGCCGGGTCCCTTCCTGCTGGAGATCGACATGCTCGCCATCGGCAGCTTCAAGACCGCCTTCGCCGGCCCGCCGGTGAACAAGGCCACGTCGGCCGACGCGCAGGGCGAGCAGGAAGCGCGCGCCGCCGAGCGCGCCACGGTGACGGCCTGAGATTAGGGAGCGCGAGATGCTGCACGTTTCGATGGTGGGCTGCGGCGCGATCGGGCGCGGCGTGCTGGAACTGCTCAAGGACGATCCGGATGTCGCCTTCGACGCCGTGATCGTGCCCGAGGTGGCGCAGGCCGAGGCCCGGCAGGCGCTGGCCGGACTGGCGCCCCAGGTCCGCGTGGTGAGCGAGCTCGGTGAGGCGCGGCCCGACCTGCTGGTCGAGTGCGCCGGCCACCAGGCGCTGGCCGAGCACATCGTGCCGGCGCTGGAGCGCGGCATCGCCTGCCTGGTGGTATCGGTGGGTGCGCTCTCCGAGCCGGGGCTGGTCGAGCGGCTGGAGGCCGCGGCGCGAAGCGGCGGCACGCAGGTGCAGCTGCTGTCCGGCGCCATCGGCGCCATCGACGCGCTGGCTGCGGCACGCGTGGGCGGGCTGGACGAGGTCGTCTACACCGGCCGCAAGCCGCCGCGCGCCTGGTTGGGTACGCCGGCCGAGCAGGTGTGTGACCTGGCCGCGCTGACGCAGGCCCAGGTGATCTTCGAAGGCACGGCGCGCGACGCCGCGCGCCTATACCCGAAGAACGCCAACGTCGCCGCCACGCTGTCGCTGGCGGGGCTGGGCCTGGACCGCACACAGGTCAAGCTGCTGGCCGACCCGGCCGAGCAGGAGAACGTGCACCACGTGGCGGCGCGCGGCGCCTTCGGCGGCTTCGAACTGACCATGCGCGGCAAGCCGCTGGCGGCCAATCCCAAGACGTCCGCGCTGACGGTGTTCAGCGTGGTGCGGGCACTGGGCAACCGCGCGCACGCGGTATCCATCTGAGGCGCCGGGCAGGGCCACGGCAAGACCGAGAGAGAGCGAGATGAAGACTGATCAATGCCTGCCGATCTGCGTAGCGGGAGAGTGGCGCCTGGGCACCGGCGAACGCTATGCGACGCGCTACCCGGCCACCGGCGAGGTGGTGGCCGAGCTGCACGCCGCCAGCGTGGCCGACGTGGAAGAGGCCATGCAGGGCGCGCAACGCGCCTTCGAGACCAGCGGCTGGGCACAGCGAAAGCCGCATGAGCGTGCCGCCGTGCTGTACCGCGTGGCCGAGCTGATCCGCGCACGCGCCGAGCCGCTGGCGCAGCGCCAGCGCCTGGACAACGGCAAGCCCATCAGCGAGACGCGCGCGCTGGTGGCCAGCGCCGCCGGCACCTTCCAGTTCTTCGCGGCCGCCTGCGAGACGCTGGAAGAGGCCATCACCCCGTCGCGCGGCGATTGCCTGACCATGAGCGTGCACGAGCCCATGGGCGTGGTGGCGGCGATCACGCCGTGGAACTCGCCGATCGCCAGCGAGGCGCAGAAGATGGCGCCGGCACTGGCCGCGGGCAACGCCGTGGTGGTCAAGCCGGCCGAGGTCACGCCGCTGATGGCGCTGGAGCTGGCCAAGATCTGCGAGGAAGCCGGCGTGCCCAAGGGCCTGGTCAGCGTGCTGCCCGGCAAGGGCTCGGTGATCGGCGACGCCATCACCAAGCACCCGCTGGTGCGCCGTGTGTCCTTCACGGGCGGCACCAGCACGGGCCGCCACATCGCCCACATCGCGGCCGACAAGATGATGCCGGTGTCGCTGGAGCTGGGCGGCAAGTCGCCCACCATCGTGTTCGAAGATGCCGACCTCGACCACGCCGTCAACGGCGTGCTGTACGGCATCTTCAGCTCCTCGGGCGAGTCCTGCATCGCCGGCTCGCGGCTGTTCGTCGCGCGCCCGCTGTACGAGGCCTTCATGGAGCGCCTGGCCGCGGGCGCGGCACGGCTGCGCGTGGGCGACCCGGCCGACGAGCGCACCCAGATGGGACCGCTGATCACCGACCGGCACCGCGACAGCATCGAATCCTATGTGGAGATGGGCGTGGCCGACGGCGGCCAGCTGCGCACCGGCGGGCTGCGCCCCACCGTGGCCGGCTGCGAGGGCGGCTACTTCTACACGCCCACCATCATCGAAGGGCTGGATAACCGCGCGCGCCTCTGCCAGGAAGAGATCTTCGGGCCGGTGCTGGTGGCCATGCCCTTCGAGGACGAGGAAAGCCTGATCGCACAGGCCAACGACAGCGTCTACGCGCTGGCCGCCGGCATCTGGACGCGCGACTACAAGCGCGCCTGGCGCTTCGCCCGTGCCGTGCAGGCGGGCAATGTGTGGATCAACACCTACAAGCAGTTTTCCATCTCCACGCCGTTTGGCGGCTGGCGCGACAGCGGTCTCGGGCGCGAGAAGGGACGGCTCGGCATCCTGCAGTACATGGAGCAGAAGAGCGTGTACTGGGGCCTGAACGAACAGCCGCTGCCCTGGGCCGACTGAGCCGGCACCGCGCGCCCCGCGAGCGAGAGAGATAGATTGAGAGAGACAGCAAGATGAACACGATCCTGGGCATTGACGAAATCGTCTACGGTGCCGACGACCTGGACGCCTGCAAGCGCTTCTTCGCCGACTGGGGCCTGTCCCTGCTGCGCGAGGATGCCGCCGGCCTCGACTTCGAAACCCTGAACGGCTGCCGTGTGCTGGTGCGCCGCACCGATGACCCCGCGCTGCCGCCGGCCATCGAGGACGGTCCGACCCTGCGCGAAGTGGTGTGGGGCGTGGACACGCCGGCGGTGCTGGCGCGCCTGGCCGAGGCCATGCGCGGCGAGGCCGGTTTCATCGAAGCCGGCGGGCGCATCGGCTGCACCGATCCCAACGGCCTGGCCGTGCGCTTCCAGCTCACCCGCAAGCGCGAGGTGCAGGTGGAATGCGCGCGCATGAACACCTGGAACGAGAAGCCGCGCCTGAACCAGCCCGCGCCCATCTACGAGCGCGCGCAGCCTGTGGAAGTCGGCCACGTGGTGTTCTTCGTCAAGGACGTGGCGGCCACCGAGCGCTTCTATACCGAGAAGCTGGGCTTCGTGCCGTCCGACCGCTATCCCGCGCGCGGCGCCTTCCTGCGCTGTGCGCCCGAGGGCGGCCACCACGACCTGTTCCTGCTGCAGCTGCCGCAGGGCAAGAGAGGGCTGAACCACGTCGCCTTCACCGTGCGCGACATCCACGAAGTGTTCGGCGGCGGCCTGCACGTCTCGCGCTGCGGCTGGGAGACCCAGCTCGGCCCGGGCCGGCATCCGATCTCGTCGGCCTACTTCTGGTACTTCAAGAACCCGGCCGGCGGCCTGATCGAGTATTACGCCGACGAAGACCAGCTCGATGCGCGCTGGGAGCCGCGCGAGTTCGAGCCGGGCCCGACCCGCTTCGCCGAATGGGCGATCGAAGGCGGGCTGGACGGCAACACGCGCCGGCAGAAGAACGCCGGCGGCCCGGAAGGCAAGTTCCTCACGGAAAAGCGCTGAACGGCCCCGCAGTGGGTAGGCGGCGGCAATGAGACAGCAGCAATAGAAGACAGCAGCAGGAAGGAAGACAGTCATGAGTACCAGCCAGACCTTGACGATGCGCGTGCAGGCCATGCGCTACGAGGCGCGCGGCGTCATCAGCGTGGAACTGCGCGCAGCCGAAGGCGGAGAATTGCCAGCCTACGCGCCCGGCGCGCATATTGACCTGCACCTGGGCAACGGGCTGGTGCGCAGCTACTCGCTGTGCGGCGCGCCCGAACAGCGCGACCGCTACGTGGTCGGCGTGCTGAACGACCGTGCCAGCCGCGGCGGCTCGCGCTACGTGCACGAGCAGCTGCGCGTGGGTGCCACGCTGCCCGTGACCGCGCCGCGCAACCACTTCGCGCTGGACGAGAGCGCTGCCCACACCGTGCTGGTGGCCGGCGGCATCGGCATCACGCCGATCGCCTGCATGGCCAGGCGGCTGGCGCAGCTCGGCCGCTCCTTCGAGCTGCTGTACTGCGCGCGCTCGCGCGCCGAGGCGGCGTTTCTCGATGAGCTGGAACAGTATGGCGACGCGCTGCGCCTGCATCTCGACGAAGAGCAGGGCGGGGCGCCCGACCTGGCGGCCAGGCTGGCCGGGCACACGCCGGACACCCACTTCTACTGCTGCGGCCCGGGCCCGATGCTGCAGGCCTTCGAGTCCGCCTGCGCCAGCCTCGGCTACCAGAACGTGCATATCGAGCGCTTCGCCGCCGATCCCGCCGTTTCCGCCGTGCAGGAGGGCGAATACACCGTCGAGCTGGCGCAATGCGGCAAGCGGCTGACGGTGCCGGCCGGCAAGTCCCTGCTCGACGCGCTGCTGGAAGTGGGCGTGGAGGTGGACCATAGCTGCCGCGAGGGCGTGTGCGGTTCCTGCGAGACCCGCGTGCTCGAAGGCCTGCCCGAACATCGCGACAGCGTGCTGAGCAAGAGCGAGCGCGAGTCCGGCAAGACCATGATGGTCTGCGTCTCGGGCTGCAAGGGGGCGCGGCTCGTACTCGACCTGTAGGGGTGCGGGCCGCCCCGGGGCGCCCGTCCCCGGGGCAAGACAGACGCCGCTGGCCGCGTGCCGGCGGCACCATCCGATTGAACGGATATCCGGCGTGGCGGTGTCAGACCACAAGGCAAGGCGCAGGCAAATCGCCGATAGCGCGCGCCGCCACGCCAATCGCCGGGCGCCGGCCTTTCTGCCACGCCGCCCGGCTGAGACCACGAAAAGGCATAGCGTGTTGATCCAGAGACAAGAAACCGCCCCCCTGAGCGCCCCCGGCGCCAGCGTGCCCGCCCCGTCCTCCAGCCAATCGCATGAGGCCGCCGCGGTAGCCGGCGAAACCACGCCCGGCCAGATCGTCGCGCGCATCGAGCGCATGCCCGGCAATGCCATGCATGTGCGCGCGCGCCTGCTGATCGGCCTGGCCACCTTCTTCGACGGCTTCGACGTCATCGTCATCGCCGCCACGCTGCCCCTGCTGATCGCCAAGTGGTCGCTCACACCCGGGCAGGTCGCCTTCCTGATCGGCGCGCCGGCCTTCGGCCAGCTCATCGGCACGCTGCTGTTTCCCGCGCTGGCCGAGCGCGTCGGCCGCTTGCGCACCGTCGCCTGGAGCGCGGGCATCATCGGCCTGATGAGCATCGCCTGCGGCTTCGCCACCTCCTTCGAGATCTTCGCCGTGCTGCGCATCGTGCAAGGCGTGGGGCTGGGCGGCGAGCTGCCGGTGGCCGCCACCTATATCAACGAGGTGACGCGCGCCCACGGGCGCGGGCGCTTCGTGCTGCTGTACGAGGTGGTGTTCCCGATCGGCCTGCTGGTTTCCAACGCCGTGGGTGCCTGGCTGGTGCCGCACTTCGGCTGGGAGATCATGTACTTCATCGGTGGCGCGCCGGTGGTGCTGCTCTTCATCCTGCGCCGCGCGGTGCCCGAGTCGCCGCGCTGGCTGGCCGAACGCGGCCGCCTGGCCGAGGCCGATGCCGCGCTGCGCGCCTTCGAGGCGCGCGCCAAGGCGCCGCTGCCGCCGCTGGACGGCAGCCGCGACTACGACACGCTGATGCGCAAGCACCCGCGCCGCAGCGTCAAGGACCTGCTGGGCCGCGCCTACCGCGGGCGCACCCTCGCGGTCTGGATGCTGTGGGCCACCTGCGGCTTCATCCAGTACGGCCTCTCCACCTGGCTGCCCACGATCTACAAGACCGTCTACCATGCGCCGCTTCAACTGGCGCTGAACCTGGCCGCCGCCGCCTCGGTGCTGGGCGTGCTGGGCTCGCTGGCCTGCGCCATGCTGGTGGACAAGGTGGGACGCAAGCCGGTGATCATTGTGTCCTTCGTGCTGTGCGCATTGTCGCTGGCACTGGCGGGCGTCTTCCACGACAGCTCGCTCTATGTGGTCGCTACCTTCTGCGCGCTGGCCATGGGCCTGCTGGCTAGCGGCTTCATCACCGCCTACGTCTACACGCCGGAGCTCTACCCCACCAGCATCCGCGCCACCGCCTGCGGCTTCGGCGGTGCCTGGCTCAAGATCGGTGCCATCGTGGCACCGTCGCTGGTGGCCGGCACCATCGGCAACGGCAAGCTCGACCATGCCTTCCTGGCGCTCGCGCTGGTGCCGCTGCTGACGGCGGTGGCGGTGCATTTCCTCGGCATCGAGACCAAGGGGCAGGTGCTGGAGCAGATCGAAGCCTGAAGAGTCTGCCCGCGTGCTGGCGCGCAAAAGGAAACGGCCGGGCTCGCAGCCCGGCCGTTTCGCTGTTCGGGGCGCGCCACCGCTTCGGAGCAGCGCGCTTCGGCAATGCGCTAGCCTGCCAGCTCGCGATGCAGGGCCAGGTATTCCTGGGCCAGCTTGTGGCGCGGATCCAGGTGGATCATGGGGGTGGCGTGCTGGTGCGATTCGCGGATCTTCACCGACGAAGACAGCCGCGAGTCCAGCACGGGCAGGCCCTCGCTCACCAGTTCGTCGACCAGCTTCTGCGGCAGGCTGGCTCGGGGCTGGAACTGGTTGATCACGATCCCCTCGACCTCCAGCGCATCGTTGTGGTCCTGCTGGATTTCCCTCACGTTGTCGAGCAGTGTGTAGAGGGCGCGGCGCGAGAAGTCATCGCAATCGAACGGGATCAGGCAGCGCTGCACGGCGATCAGCGCGGAGCGGGTATAGAAATTCAGCGCCGGCGGTGTGTCGATGTAGATCGCATCATAGACTGCCTCCAGCTCCAGCAGGGCGTCGCGCAGCTTGAAGATCTTGTAGCGGGATTCGAGCTTGCCGTGCAGCGAATCCAGATCGGGGTGCGCCGGCATGACATCGAGGTTCTCGAACGGCGTCGCGTGGATATAGGACGTCAGATCGACCGGCTTGAAGCTGTAGGTCAGCGACGCCTCGAAGAAATCCGCCACGGTCGGGCTGGCCTCGCCGGCTTGCGCGCCAAGCAGATACTGGGTCGAATTTCCCTGGGCATCCAGATCGATGACCAGGGTGCGCAGGCCTTCAGTGGCACTGATGGCCGCCAGATTGCATACGATGGTCGACTTGCCGACCCCGCCCTTCTGATTGAATACGACGCGCCGCATGTTCCCCTCGGGAGAAGACCGTTCGGAAGGCGACAGCATACCTTAGCGCAGGGGGTGTCCGGAAGCGGCCGGCGCTTCCGCGGCAGTTCCGGCTGCTACGGCAGCGGCCGCAGCTCCTGGAGCAGCGTCGGCACCAGCTCCGACACGGTCGGATGGATGTGCATCGCACGGCTGATCGTCGTATAGGGCGCCTTCGCGTACATCACATCGAGAAGCGAATGCACGACTTCGTCGCCCGTCACGCCCAGGATGGTGGCACCCAGAATCGCCCCGCTGTCCGCGTCGACGATCACCTTCATGAATCCCTGGCTCTCGCCCTTCTCGACGGCGCGCCCGACTCTGCTCATCGGGCGCGTTCCGACCAGCAGCCTGCGCCCCGATTGAATCGCCTCCGCCTGCGTCATGCCGGCGCGGCCAAGGGGCGGGTCGATGAACATGGCGTAGGTCACGATGCGGTCCGACACCTTGCGCGGATCCTTGTCGAGGAGATTTGCCGCCACGATCTCAAAGTCGTTGTATGACGTATGGGTGAATGCGCCGCGGCCGTTGCAGTCGCCCAGCGCCCAGATGCCGGGGACATTGGTGCGCAACTGTTCGTCCACCTTGATGTAGCCACGCGCATCGGTCTCGACCCCGGCCTTGTCGAGGCCGAGATCGTCGGTGTTCGGCACGCGCCCGACGGCAAGCAGCAGATGGGAGCCCGCTACTTCGCGGGGGCCCTCGGCACAATCCAATCCGACGATCACATTGCCCGCGCCGGGCCGCGCGCTCAAGCAGTTGGCATCGAGCTGCACGTCGATCCCCTCGGCTTCCAGGATTTCCCGCACCGCTTGCGACACGTCCTCATCCTCGCGCTGGACCAGGCGCGGACCCTTCTCGACGACCGTCACCCGCGACCCGAAGCGCCGGTACATCTGGCCGAACTCGAGCCCCACGTAGCTGCCGCCGACGACGATCAGGTGCTCCGGCAGGAAGTCCACGTCCATCATGCTCTCGTTGGTGAGATAGGGCACCTGATCGAGGCCGGGCATCGGCGGCGCCAGCGCGCGTCCGCCGACATTGATAAAGATCCGCTCGGCCTCCAGCCGTTCGTCATCGACCCGCACGGTGTGCGCGCTCTCGAAGCGCGCGTGGCCCTGGAAGACCGTGCCGTTCTCCAGGCCGCGGACCCACTGTTCGACGCCACGGCTGGAGCGCCCCGCGATCGTGTCCTTGCGTGCCTTCACCTGCTTCATGTCGACCGTGACCAGTGCGCCGATGACCACGCCATACTCGCCGGCCCGCCGGGCCAGGTGGGCCGCGTAGGCACTGGCGATCAGCGTCTTGGTGGGGATGCAGCCGTTGTTCACGCAGGTGCCGCCGAAGCGCGCCCGCTCGATGATGGCCACCTTCATGCCCGCGCCGGACAGCCGTGCGGCGAGCGGCGGGCCGGATTGTCCGGTGCCGATGATGATGGCGTCGAAGCGTCGTGTCATAGAGGCCTCCTTCGCGGTCGCTGCATACTGTGCGTGCCATCGTGCGCAGGATGCAGCACGCCGTGGAGGCCATGCATCCAGCCGTCACTCGAATATAGTAGACGGCTGGCCCGACAATCGTGGCTTAGCGGCGATCCGGCCAGGGACGCAGTACGTCGCACAATGAGGTGTCCGCGGGCCCGCCGCGGCTCGGACATCCAGCAGCCGGGAGCCGCTGCCGCCCTCAGTCGTGCGGATCGTCCGGCCCGCCGCCCCCATGCAGCGCTATCTCCCGCGCCAGCCAGGCGCAACCCGCCGCGATCACCAGGCTCAGCACCGCCACCGTCCACGCCAGCGTGCGTCCATGCCAGAGGCTGCCGAACCAGTTAGTGACATCCGCCGCCAGGACCGCCGCCTTGCCGCCGATCTTCTCCAGCTCGAATTCGTACTGGCGGCGCGCAGCGTCGTTCTCGAGCAGATCGGGTGCAGCGGGGGCGGCGAAGACGAAGATCAGCGCGGCAGCCAGCAGGCCGGCGGCAAGCACGGCCATGGCGATCCGGTTCAGCAGCGTGGGCAGCGGCAGGCGCGCGCGGGGTGTCCCGGGCGGCGCGTCGCCGTCGCGCCGTGCGTGCTGTGTCTTGTCCTGCTCGGCCATGCCTGTCGATCCTGCAGCGGCCACTCGGGCCGGGAGCACAGTATGGCAGACGCCAGGGCGCCCGCACCGCGCCGCGCAGGACGGGCGCGGCCGGGGGCGGGCAGGCAGCTCAGGCCTGCGCCTCCTTCACCTTCGCCACTTCCTGGTTGCGCAGGATGAAGCGCTGCACCTTGCCGCTCGGCGTCTTCGGCAGTTCGTCGACAAAGGCGATTTCGCGCGGATAGGCATGCGCGGCCAGGCGCCGGCGCACGTGCAGGCGCAGTTCCTCGGCCAGTTCCGGGGTGGGCTGGTAGGCCGGGGCGAGTACCACGAAGGCCTTGATCAGCTCGGTGCGCTCGGGATCGGGCTTGCCGATCACCGCCGTTTCGATGACCGCCGGGTGCTCTATCAGCGCGCTTTCCACATCGAAGGGGCCGACCCGGTAGCCGGACGTCGTGATTACGTCGTCGGCGCGGCCGATGAAGCTGATGCTGTGGTCGTCGTTGAGTTCGGCGGTGTCGCCGGTCAGGTAGTAGTGGCCGACGAAGGCGTTGGTCTTGGTGCCGTGGTAGCCGGCGAACCAGCACATCGGCGACTGCGCCATGTCGATCGCCAGCGTGCCGGGCTGGCCCGGGCTCAGCTCGCGTCCTTCATCGTCGACCACCACCACACGGTGGCCCGGGCTGGCGAAGCCGGCCGCGCCCATGCGTACGGTGTGTCCCAAGGCGTGGTGGTTGCACAGGACCATGCCCAGTTCGGTCTGGCCATAGTGGTCGTGGATGGTGGTGCCCAGCGCATTGGCGAACCAGCGGATCACCTCGGGATTGAGCGGCTCGCCGGCGCTGCTGACCGCGCGCAGCTTGCCGCGCAGCGGCCCCGCGGCGGCTTCGCCGGCGGCGATCAGCAGACGGTAGGCGGTGGGCGAGCCGGCCAGGTTGGTGATGCCGTACTTGTTGATCACCCGGCAGGTGCTTTCCACGCTGAAGGGGCCGTCGTAGAAGGTGGTGGGGTGCCCCAGTGCCAGGGGGCCGGTCACGGCGTAGTACAGGCCGTAGGCCCAGCCCGGGTCGGCCAGGTTCCAGAAGGCATCTTCGGGGCGCAGGTCGACGGCGTCGCGCATATAGCCGACGAAGGCGGCGATGGCCTTCAGCGGTACCATCAGCGGCTTGGCGGGGCCGGTGGTGCCGGAGGTGAACATCATCATGAAGGGGTCGTCGCCGCGGCGCATCACCGGCGCGAAGGTGGCGGGACGGCGCTCGATCTCGGCCCAGAAGCTGAAGTCGCCGCGCGTGAGGCCACGCCCCTTGGCGCCGGCCACGGTCATCACGGCGGGGCAGTCCGCCACTTCGTCGAGCTTGCCGCGGTTGGCGCCATCGGTTACCACCAGGCGCGCACCTGAGCCTTGCAGCCGGTGCTCGATGGCCTTGGGCCCGAAGGCGGTGAACAGCGGCTGGTAGACCGCGCCGGCGCGCCAAGTGCCCAGGATGGTGACCAGCAGCTCGGGCGTGCGCGGCAACAGGCCGGCGACGCGGTCGCCCGGCTGGACGCCCTGGTCTTTCAGGAAGTTGGCGAACTGCGCCGAGAGCTGGTCGAGCTGGGTGAAGGTCCAGGTTTCGCTGGTGCCGTCGCGGCTCTCCCAGAACAAGGCGATGCGTCCGGGCAGCGCGTGGCGGCTGCAGCATTCGACGCAGGCGTTGATGGCGTCGAGGTTGCCGCTGATCCGGTCGGCGAGGGCATCCTGAAAATTGAAGCCGGCGATGGCCTCGGCGTAGTCACGCATGATGGTCTCCATAACTTTCTCTGTCGCCTCGGCGGGTGCGGCCCGCTCCGGCGTCTTGCTTCTTGACGAGAGTGTGATTTAGCCGGGTTTGGCGGGCAATGGCCGATGGCTTCAGCCGGCCCGACCTGATTTGCCACCCCGCCCCTGCAGGCTGGGCCGAAGCGGCCCGGACCGGCTGGCTGTACGGCATCCGGCGCCCCTGTTAGGCTTTCGGCTGCACCCCGACCATCCTCATCGCCACAGGAGAACCCATGAGCAGCAGCCAGCCCAATCCCGACGCGCGCCACGTGGCGCCCGCGGCGGAGCGCAACCGGGAACCGATCCTGGCCGTGCTGCGGCGCGTGCTGCCGGCATCCGGCCTGGTGCTGGAGATCGCCAGCGGCACCGGCCAGCACATCGTGCACTTCGCTGCGGCGCTGCCCGGCCTGAGCTGGCAGCCGAGCGATCCCGACGAAGCGGCACGCGAGTCCATCGCGGCGTGGACGGCGCATGCCGGCCTGGCCAATGTGCGTGCGCCGCTGGCACTGGATGTGCTGCAGGCGCCCTGGGGCGTCGATGCGGCGCAGGCGGTGGTCTGCATCAATATGATCCACATCGCGCCCTGGGCCGCCGCGCAGGCGCTGTTCGCCGGCGCGGGACGCCTGCTGGCGCCAGGCGGCGTGCTGTTCCTGTACGGTCCCTACCGCCGGGATGGCGCGCACACCGCGCCCAGCAACGCCGCTTTCGACGCGCAATTGCGCGCGGCCGACCCGGAATGGGGGGTGCGCGAGATGGAGGACGTGGTGGCGCTGGGCGAGGCGGCCGGACTGGTGCTGGAGGAAGTGGTGCCGATGCCGGCCAACAACTTCAGCCTGGTGTTCCGGCGGAAAACCTAGCCGGCCTCCTAGCCGTCCGGCCGCCGACGGCGCGGCCAGGATGGCATCGGCTCTGCGGCTACTGCGCGGCGGCGTGGCGGGCAAGGCTGCCCACCGCTTGCAGCACCGCCACGCGGGCCTGTCCGTAGACCAGGCCCTTCCAGTCCGGCGTGTCGCAGTAGAAGGCGTCACGCAGGTTTTCGCGGATTTCCGCGCGGGTGTCCGCGGGCACGTCCGGATGGCGGTGCATCCAGTGGTCCGCCCGCAGCGCCTGCATGACCTGCATCGATTCGAGCGTGCCGAATTCCAGCGCCAGGATGGTCTTCTCGATGGTGGGGAACTGCTTGTAGGCGATATTCACTAGCGCGCCTTCCACTACCGCGGAGACCGAGCCAGGCGCCGTGATCGGCAGCACGTCGGTGCCCCAGGCGGCGCTGGCGCGTGCCAGTTCGTCAGAGTCGCTGCCGACGAAGATCTTCTCGCCGTGGCCGTAGGGGCCCAGTCCGGTATGGATGTCGATCCAGGCCATGCCGGCGTAGCGCGGCAGGTGGCGCGCGAGGATCTCGCCGACCTGGCGGGTGCTCCAGCAGGGCGCCGTGCCGCCGTAGAACATGCCGTCGGGCACGCGGTACTGGCCGCTGGTCATGGCGTCGCGCAGGGCCTGCATGCCCTTGGTGGCGATGTACTGGTTGAGCGCGGCCTGGTCGGCCTCGCTCGGCGGCCACGAGGCCGGCAGCAACAGCGGGTCGACCTCGAGGTAGGCCGGATTGCTGTCTGCCGCGGTGGCGAAGTCCGCGCTGTTGCGGTTGAGGTCGACATTGTCCTCGTTGACGCGCCGCAGATGCGCGAAGCCGTAGGGATTGACCGCGTGCACCATCAGCAGCGCCACGCCGGCCTCTGCAAGCCTGGCGAACAGCATGTCGTCGCCGAGCAGGCCAACCTGGCAGCCCGATCCGCAGAATCCTTCGACGCCGTGGGTGCCCGAGGTGAGCACGAGCACGGCGCGGGCCCCGGGCGGAGAGAACAGCGCGCTGTCGATCGACAGCGCTTCGCCCGCGGGGCCGGCCTGGTCGGGGTGGATGGCCCGCTCGACTTCCAGGCCCCTGGCGCGCGCGGCGGCCAGGAACTTCTCTCTTGCCTCGGCATAGCTTTCGGCGAAATGCACTGCGACGTCCATCGGTCTGCCTCCCTTTCTGTCGTTATCATCGGTGGCGCGCGGCGCGCCCGCGCCTTGCCGGGAAATGATCCGGCCACTCGGCCGGCGGCACAAGACAAGAAATCTGGAAGCCGATCAAGTTTCCTTATCACCCGCCTCACCCGCCCACCGATCCCCTACACTGCAGCTTTCCATGTCCCGGCCGCCAGGATGGCGGCATGGTGGCGGAGCGTCGATGAAACACCATCAACTGCAGGTCTTTCTCACGGTCGTCGAGCAGGGCAGCCTGCACGGCGCCGCACGCGCGCTCGGGCTGTCACAGCCCGCCGTGACCTTCACCGTGCGCGAGCTGGAGAAGATGCTGGGCGTGCCGCTGCTGGTGCGCTCGGTGGCGGGCGCGCGCCTGACCGAGTACGGCGAGGCGTTCCGCGTACGCGCCCGGCAGATCGTGGAGGACATGCGGCGCGCGCGCGAAGACCTGCTCGCCATGCGCGACGGCGCGGGCGGCCATGTGTCGGCAACCGTTTCCTCGGCGGTGGCGCGCGCCTTCATTCCGGAGGCGTTCGCCGCCTTCCGCCGGGAGGATGGCAAGACCTCGGTCAGCTTTCGCGAGGCCTCGCTGTCGTCGGCGCTCAATGCATTGCGCGATGGGCAGACCGACTTTGCCGTGGTCAACAACGTGCCGGGCATGCGCTGGCCGGATTTTGCCGAGCCCCGCGCGCTGCTGCCGATGCGCCTGCTGGTGGCCGCGCGCCGTGGCCATCCGCTCGCCCGCTCGCGTTCGCTGGCCAGGCTGCGCGAGGCGGAGTGGATGCTGGCCAGCGAGCCGGGCGACGACTTCGACCGCAGCTTCACACAGTTCTTTGCCGCCCAGGGGCTCGAGGCGCCGGAGCGCATCCTGCGCTGCCAATCGCTGGCACCGACGGTGGCGCTGCTGAAGACGACGGACGTGCTCGCGCTGGTGACCGAGCCCACCTTCGCGCTCGAGCTGCGCCAGCAGCCGGTCTCGGTGATCCGCCTGCGCGAGGCGCTGCCCGAGATCGTGGCTTCCATCGTGGTGCGGCGCGACCGGCCGCTGACCTTGGCGGCGGCGCGGCTGCTGTCCTGCATGGAGGCGGTGGCGCATACCTTCCGCGCCACCTACCGGCCGGGCTGAGCGCGGGGGCTTGCCGGCGTGCGCCGGCGCGGGATCAGCGCGGGATCAACGAGTCAGGATGGACATCGTGATGCGCGAGATGCAGACGGGCTTGCCTTCCTCGTTGCGGATGTCGATGGACCAGACGTGGGTGGAGCGGCCGACGTGGATGGGCGTGGCCTTGCCGATGACGTAGCCCGAGGTGACCGAGCGCAGGTGGTTCGCGTTGATGTCCAGGCCGACGCAATAGTGCGTCTGCGGGTCCAGGCACAGGCTGGCGGCGCAGCTGCCGAGGGTCTCGGCCAGCAGCACGGATGCGCCGCCGTGCAGGATACCGAAGGGCTGCACGGTGCGCTTGTCGACCGGCATGCGCGCGGTCAGCGAGTCTTCGCCGATCTCCAGAAACTCGATGCCGAGATGCGTCACGGCGGTGTCTTTGTGCCTGGCCTGTAGTTCGGCCACGCTCGGTGCTGCTTTCCAAAGCATTGTCTTCGTCTCCATTGCGGTATTGATGCGCCCGTCGCGCGCCGTGCCGCAATCGGGCCGCCACATTGTACTGGTGCCTCCGATATGCTGCTGGCGCGCGGTTGATGCGTCAGGGCGCCACTTCAGGGCGCCACTTCAGGGCGCCACTGCTGCCATGGCGCCGTCCCGCACCGGCGCCGCCGCTTCGCCTTCCTCCTGCCAGCGGCGCTTGTCGCGCAGCGGCGGCGCGCCGAACAGGCGGCTGTACTCGCGGCTGAACTGCGAGGTGCTTTCGTAGCCGACCGCGCGCGCCGCCAGCGCGACGCTGATGTCGCCGGTCAGCATCAGCCGGCGCGCTTCCTGCAGGCGCAGCTGCTTCTGGTACTGCAGCGGGCTCATCGCCGTCACCTCCTTGAAATGGAAATGCAGCGACGACACGCTCATGTGCACGTCGCGTGCGATGGCGTCCACGCGCAGCGGCTGCGCGTAGTGCTCGCGCAGCAGGCGGATGGCCTTGGACACTCTGCTGACCTGGCTGTCGTGCAGCGCAGTCTGGCGCAGCAGCGCGCCCTGGCCGTTCATCAGCAGCCGGTACAGGATCTCGCGCTTGATCATGGGCGCCAGGATGGGGATGTCGCGCGGGCTGTCGAGCAGTCGCAGCAGGCGCAGCACCACGTCGAGCAGCGTGGGGTCGAGCGGGTGCACGTACAGCCCACGCGAGGGTTCGCCGCGCTCCGGCGGCTGCAGCGTGGCGTCGCTGATCAGCGCGCGGATCTCCGCGGTGTCCAGTTCCAGGCGCAGCCCGAGGTAGGGCTCGCAGGCGCTCGCCACGGAGACCTGGGCAACCGCGGGCAGGTCCACCGAGGAAACCAGGTAGTGCATCGGATCGTACTCGTAGGCCTCGTCCCCGATCAGCAGGCGCTTGGCGCCCTGGGCGATGACGGCGAAGGCGGCGGCCTGGATCACATGCTTGGGCTCGCCGGGGTGCATGATGCGGTGGATCCGCAGCCCCGGCACGGCGGTCTCGATGGAGCCTTCCAGGCTGCCGGTGTGGCGGGCCAGCAGGGCGACCAGTTCGCGACGCGGCGGCATCGGCGGCGGGTCGAACTGCTCCGGCGCGAGTCCGCGCGGGTGCGGGCCGGTCTGCCGCGGCTGGGTGGTGGTCATCGCGCTGCCCCGCTATCGATTGTCGTTGTCCGCTAGCTTAACGCCGAACCGGGCACTGCCTGTTTCTCCGGCGCCATGTCTGCGGCAAGTCTGGAGAATCAGGCAGGAAATCAGGAGGATCCGGCGCCCCGCCGGAGGATTGCTGCCGGCCGTATGGCTGTCGAGATACATTGGGCAGCGAAGGGCGGGGCGGTGGTTCCGCCGGCCGCGTGGAGGCTGCGTAGGAATGGGCAGGAAAGCGCGAGGATCGTGCAGTGGAAAACCGGTCGCCGGATTGCATAATTCTCCAGCGATGCGGCGGGTGCCGATGGTGCCGATGGTGCTGTAAGGTGCGGCGCGATAGCGCCACCCGCCGTCAGCCATGCCAGGCGCCCGCCTGCGCGAACCTTCCATTCCAGGAGTCTTTACCATGCGTTACAGGAAACTCGGCAATACCGGCTTGTTCGTTTCGGAGTTGTGCCTGGGCACCATGACCTTCGGCGGCGAAGGGCAGCTCTGGAGCCAGATCGGCGATCTCCAGCAGGCCGATGCGGAGCGGTTGGTGGCAAGCGCGCTCGAAGCCGGCATCAACTTCATCGACACCGCCGACGTCTACTCCGAAGGCCGCTCGGAAGTGATCACCGGGCAGGCGCTGAAGAACCTGAAGGTGCGGCGCGAGGACGTGGTGGTCGCCACCAAGGTGTTTGGCGAGACCGGCAAGAGCGCCAATTCGCGCGGGCTGTCGCGCTACCACATCATGGACGGCGTCAAGGCCAGCCTGGCGCGGCTGCAGCTCGACCACATCGATCTCTACCAGGTGCACGGCTTCGACCCCGCCACGCCGATCGAGGAGACGCTGCGCGCGCTGGACACGCTGGTGCAACAGGGCCACGTGCGCTATGTCGGCGTGTCGAACTGGGCCGCGTGGCAGATCATGAAGGCGCTGGGCATTGCAGAACGACTCGGCCTGGCCCGCTTTGCCTCGCTGCAGGCCTATTACACCGTCGCCGGGCGCGACCTGGAGCGCGAGCTGGTGCCGATGCTGCAGAGCGAGGGCGTCGGGCTGATGGTCTGGAGCCCGCTGGCCGGCGGCCTGCTGAGCGGCAAGTATGGCCGCGACGTAACCGCCGAGGCCGGCAGCCGCCGCACCACGTTCGATTTCCCGCCGGTCAACCTGGACCGCGCCTATGACGTCATCGACGCCATGCGCGGCATGGCGCGTGTGCGCGATGTCTCGGTCGCGCAGATCGCGCTGGCCTGGCTGCTGCACCAGAAGGTGGTGACCAGCGTGATCATCGGCGCCAAGCGGCCGGACCAGCTGCAGGACAATATCGCCGCCACCGGCATCTCGCTGAGCGCAGAGGAGCTGGCCGTGCTCGACTCGGCCAGTGCCTTGCCGGCCGAGTACCCGGGCTGGATGTTCAACCGCCAGGGCGAGGCGCGGCGCCGGCAACTCGCCGAGGCTGGCGCGGCCTGAGCGGCAGCGGACTTCGTCACGCCGCGCGGGTGGGCCCGCGCGGTGGCATTGCCGGGCATGGGGTCGGACTGTCATGGCCTGCCCCCGTTTCGCCTTAGGATCTTCGGGGCCTCCCGCTGTCCTCACACGGCCGTTCCGCCGCCTTCCTGTCCTGGGCACCGGCGCCGCTGTCCTGGCTGCCGCTCCCGCCCGCGCGTGGCGTCGCCAGCGCGATTTGCTGCATCGCAATATAATGATCAGCCGCGATGCGGCCCGATCCGGCGCGCATCGCCTGCCTGGCGGCCGCCCGACCGGCGGCCTTGCCACATCCCTGATCCAACGAGGTGTAGAACAGATGCCGCCCCCAGCCCAAGCCCGCGCCGCCGATGCCGCAGGCCAGCCCGTGACCCGCAATCATCAGACGCGTGCGCAGGGGGAGGCCGGGCCGCAGCAGCGGATCGGGCTGGTGCTGTTCGCGCTGGCCGTGGGCGGCTTTGCCATCGGCACCACCGAGTTCGCGACCATGAGCCTGCTGCCCGCGTTCGCACAGAGCCTGGGCATCGACGCGCCCACCGCGGGCCACGTCATCAGCGCGTACGCGCTCGGCGTGGTGGTTGGCGCCCCGGTCATGGCCGTGCTGGGCGCGCGGTTCGCCCGCCGCACCCAGCTGATCCTGCTGATGGCGATGTTCGCCGCCGGCAATGCCTTGAGCGCGATTGCCCCCGATTACCACTGGATGCTGCTGTTCCGCTTCCTCAGCGGGCTGCCGCACGGCGCCTATTTCGGCATCGCCGCCTTGACGGCGGCTTCGCTGGTGCCGGCCAACCGGCGCACGCTGGTGGTAGGTCGCATCTTCCTCGGTCTCACCTGTGCCACCGTGATCGGCGTGCCGCTGGCCAACTGGCTGGGCCAGACGGTCGGCTGGCGCTGGAGCTTCGGCCTGGTGGCCCTGCTGGGCGTGCTGACCATGACCTGCGTGCGGCTGTTCGCGCCTGACACGCCGGCCGATCCGGCGTCCAGCCCGCTGCGCGAGCTTGGCGCGCTGGCGCGCCCCCAGGTCTGGCTGACCCTGGGCATCGGCGCCGTGGGCTTCGGCGGCCTGTTCGCGGTCTATACCTACCTGGCCGACATCCTCGCCGAAGTGACCCGCATTCCGGCCACGACGACGCCGCTGGTGCTGAGCGTGTTCGGCCTGGGGATGACCGTGGGCAATATGGTGGTGCCGCTGTTCGCCGACCGCGCGCTGATGCGCACGGCCGGCGTGCTGCTGTTGTGGAGCGCCGCCATGCTGGCCCTGTTCCCGCTGATGGCTGGCAATGTCTGGACCATCTCCCTGAGCGTCTTCCTGATCGGCCTCGGCGGCTCTCTTGCCACCGTGCTGCAGACGCGCCTGATGGACGTGGCCGAGGACGCGCAGAGCCTGGCCGCGGCACTGAACCACTCCGCCTTCAACGCGGCCAATGCGCTCGGACCCTTCCTGGGCGGCCTGGCCATCGCGGCGGGCCAGGGCTGGACCTCGCCGGGCTGGGTCGGCAGCCTGCTGGCGCTGGGCGGCTTCGTGCTGTGGGCGGTCTCCGTTGCCGTGGCTCGGCGGGGTCGCAGGGCCGTGGCGGCGGTGGGCAACTCGCCCTGCTGAGCGCAGGCCATCCGCGCGGCGCTACCGAGCATCGATCGTATTGCGCCGCCTTCCATGCGGGCCGGCGGTGCTTCCGGCCGGCGTGAGCGCGTAGCCGCCGCGCCGCGCGGCGCGCACGTTTCAACTCATCGCTCGATCATCGGCGGAATCGCCTGCGCGAGCGCGTCGATCACGCAGCGCGTCTTGCGCGGCAGGTAGCGCGTTTTCGGCCAGATCGCGTGAATGTCCCCTTCGCAGACGAAGCAGCGGTCGAGCACGACCGTCATCTCGCCGCGCTTGACGTAATAGTCGAGCAGCCAGCTCGGCAGCCAGGCGATCCCGAACCCCGATGCACCGGCCGCCGCGATCGCCTGCACGTCGTCGAAACTCAGCTGGTGCGGCATGTCGACGCGCACCGTCGAGCCATCCGGCGCGCGCAGGTCCCACGGCTGAATCACGCCCGAGCGCGAATACGCGATCGTCCGGTGGTGCTTCAGGTCGTCGAGCGTCTTCGGCATCCCGTAGCGGGCAAGATACGACGGCGCCGCGCCGAGGCTGCCGTATTGCGTGCCGAGCCGCCGCACCGCGAGGCTCGTGCTGTCGGCGAGCGTGCCGATCCGCACCGCGAGGTCGATGCCTTCCTCGACGAGATCGACGAAACGGTCGGTGATCGACACATCGATCCGCAGATGCGGGTAGGTGTGCGCGAGGTCGAGCACGATGGGCATCACGCAGTGATGCCCGAACGCGAGCGGCACGCTCAGCCGCAGCTTGCCGCGCGCCTCGTGGCGGCCGCAGTCGAGATCGGCTTCCGCCGCTTCCAGTTCGGCGAGCGCGCGCACGCAGCGGTCGTAGTACGCCTGGCCGTCGTCGGTCAGGCTCTGGCTGCGCGTCGTGCGCTGCAGCAGCCGCGCGCCGAGCCGCTTCTCGAGCCGCGCGATCGCCTTACCGACCGCCGAGCGCGTCATGTCGAGCCGCTCCGCGGCCAGCGCGAAACTGCCCGATTCCACTACCTGGACGAAGGTCGTTACGCCATCGAGTTTGTCGGTCATCGCGGATATCGTCGATTGGGTCCTGAGGTTCCCCAGTCATGAGAAAGACGGGCGTCAATGGGGAAGGCAATTCTCACTATAGTACCGATTCCCGTTCAGCGCGCGTCACCGGCCGCGCGCGGCGCATCTTCTTCGATTGGAGGCGCGGTGGCCCGTCGCGGGTCGCCGCGCAATACGCATGACGCTATCCGACTCCCGCAGGAATGCGGTCGCGCTCGCGGCCGTCTGTCTCACGTCGCTGATGTTCGGCCTCGAAATTTCGAGCGTGCCGGTGATCCTGCCGACGCTCGAACACGTGCTGCACGGCGATTTCAACGGCATGCAGTGGATCATGAACGCGTACACGATCGCGTGCACGACCGTGCTGATGGCGGCCGGCACGCTAGCCGACCGGTTCGGCCGCAAGCGCGTGTACGTGATCGGCACCGTGCTGTTCGGCGCGACCTCGCTGCTGTGCGGGCTCGCGCCGAACGTGCCGGTGCTCGTCGCGGGCCGACTGCTGCAGGGCGCGAGCGGCGGCGCGATGCTGATCTGCCAGATCGCGGTGCTGTCGCACCAGTTCCGCGAGGGCCGCGAGCGCGGCCGCGCGTTCGGGATCTGGGGGATCGTGTTCGGGATCGGGCTCGGCTTCGGGCCGATCGTCGGCGGCGCGATCGTCGCGCTTGCCAGCTGGCCGTGGGTGTTCCTCGTCCACGCGCCGCTTGCGGCCGTCGCGCTCGCGCTGATCGGCGGCGCGGTGCAGGAGTCGCGCGATCCGCACGCGGGCAAGCTCGATGTGGCAGGCATCGTCACGCTGTCGCTCGCGGTGCTCGGCCTCGCCTTCTATATCACGCAAAGCGCGGAACTCGGGCTGACGAGCGCAGCGGGCCTCTGCGTGCTCGGCGCGACCGTGCTGGCGCTCGCCGGCTTCTTCGTCGCGGAGCGCGCGAGCGCGCGGCCGATGTTCGATTTCTCCGTGTTCCGGATTCGCGCGTTCACCGGCGCGATCTTCGGTTCGATGGGGATGAACTTCAGCTTCTGGCCGTTCATGATCTACCTGCCGATCTGGTTCCAGGTTGCACTCGGCTACGACAGCGTGACAGCCGGCCTCGCGCTGCTCGCGTACACGCTGCCAACATTGATCGCGCCGCCGGTCGGCGAGCGGCTCGCGCTGCGCTACGGGCCGGGCGTCGTGATTCCGGGCGGCCTGTTCACGATCGCGGCGGGTTTCGCGCTGATGCGGATCGGTAGCGCGGCCGAGCATGCGAGCTGGCTCACAATGCTGCCCGGCTGCGTGATCGCCGGCATCGGGCTCGGCCTCACCAACACGCCCGTCACCAACACGACGACCGGCGCGGTGCCGAGCACGCGCGCCGGGATGGCGTCCGGCATCGACATGAGCGCGCGGATGATCTCGCTCGCGCTGAATATCGCGGCGATGGGCTTCGTGCTGGTTGCAGGGATCGTCGCGAGCCTGAAAGCGGGTATTGGCGGCACGGTCGGCGACGCGGCGCTGCGCACGCTCGCGCAGGAAATCGCGTCCGGCCGCACCGACGGGCTGCAGGCGATCGCGCCGGCGCTTGCGCAGGCCGACCCGACCGGCGCGGCGTTGCATGCGGCGCTCGTGCACGGGTTCGGCTGGGTGATGATGTACGGCGCAGCGGGCGTGGCCGTTCTCGCGACAGCAAGCGCGGTGGCGTTCGCGCCGGCACGGCGCGGGGCCGTGCGAATGACGTCGTAGCTCAGTGAACCGTTGATGTTGTTCGAGCGGCTCACCTGGTGCGTATCGATCGTGCGCGACATGGCGCCCGTTGCTCCGAGCAACACGTTGGGCCTATGCTGGCTGACCCGGCCCACGTGGCCGTGTCCACGACCGCCCCTCACCGCCATGACCGATCTGCTTCCTATCTCCGCGCCGCTGGGTGCCGCGCTGCGGCGCTGGCGCCGGCTGCACCGCGTCAAGCAGGCGCACGCCGCCGCGCTGTTCGGCGTGGCCCAGTCCACCATTTCCCGCTGGGAGTCTGGGGCCATGTTGATGGAGCCGGCGGAGCGGGCCAAGGTGGAGCGGCTGCTGTCGGCGCGGCTCAGCGCAGCGGCCGACCACGCGCTGGCCAGGCTGATCTGCGACAGTCCGCGCCCGATGCACCTGGTCTGCGACCTGACGCACCGGCTGCTGGCATGCTCGCCGGCGCGCGCCGCCGAGTTCCAGGCGCCGCTGTCCGCGTTGATGGGCCGGCCGATGCTGCGCTTCGCCACCGAAGAGATCCTGCGCCGGGAGCTGGCGCTGGAGGCACTGGGCTGGCGCGGCGTGCTCGCGCCGCCGGCGCTGGAGTTCGATACGGGCGCCAACCGCAGCGCGCTGGTGCCGATCCGCTCCAGCCGCTGCCGCTGGACGCGGATCACGCTCGCGGACGGCACCGCCGCGCGCCTGGTCGAGACCTGCTGAGCGCGCCGCCGCGCATGCTTTATGCGTGGACGCACCCGCGCCGACCGCGTACGCTAGGCTGATAGTGGCGGGTGGCGGCGCGCCACCGCCGGATGCAGACAGGAGAACAGCATGATCGAGATCGTAGGCTTCGATGGCGACGATACCTTGTGGCACAGCGAAGGCTACTATCAGCAGGCCCACGCGGACTTTGAAGCCATTGTCGGACGCTATGTCGACGTGGCCGAGGCGCGGGTGCGGGAGCGGCTGCTGGAAATGGAGCGCGCCAACACCCGCTTGTTCGGCTATGGCGTCAAGGCCATGACGCTGTCGCTGATGGAGACCGCCATCGCGCTGACCGACGCGCGCATCAGCGGCGCCGACATGCGCGAGATCCTGGCCATCGGCAAGGCCGTGTTCACGCACCCCGTAGAGCTGCTGCCCGGCATGCGCGAGGCGGTGCGGGCCGTGGCCGCGCGGCACAGGGTGGTGCTGATCACCAAGGGCGACTTGATCCACCAGGAGCGCAAGGTGGCGCAGAGCGGGCTGGCCAGCCTGTTCGAGCGCATCGAGATCGTGTCGGAGAAGGACGATGCCACCTACCGCCGCGTGCTGCGCGGCCTCGGCATCGATGCGCGACACTTCGCCATGGTCGGCAACTCGCTGCGCTCGGATATCGAACCGGTGGTGGCGCTGGGCGGCTGGGGCATCTACATGCCCTACCACGTCACCTGGGCCCACGAGGCCGATACCGGCTTCGACGCCGCGTCGCCTCGCGTGATGCGGGTGGCTGCGGCGGAGGACGTGGCCCCCGCCGTGCAGCGGCTGGACGAGAGCGGCGCGCCTTGAAGCCTGGCGGCGTACGCGGGGACGATACAATGCGGCTGCATTTTCCGTATTCCCCGTCCCTGTCTCTTCCCCTGCCATGTCGACTCCCTCCCGGGCCTTCCTGCTCGGCCCGCTGCTCAAAGGCGTTTCGCGCTCCTTCTACCTGACGCTGCGCATCCTGCCGGAGGGAATGCGCGATCCGGTCGGCCTGGCCTACCTGCTGGCGCGCGCTGCTGACACGATTGCCGATACCGCGCTGATTCCACCCGGGCAGCGCCTGGAGCTGCTGCTGTCGCTGCGCGATCGGGTCAATGGCGCGGCCGACGACGGCACGCTGGTGCGGCGCCTGGCCGAGGAGGTGGCTGGGCAGCAGACCCAGTCGGACGAACGCGTGCTGCTGGAATCGCTGGGCCCCGCGCTGGACGTGCTGGCGCAGCTCGACCTCGCCGACCGGCAGGCCGTGCGCGAGATCGTGAGCACGCTCACCGAGGGCATGGAGTTCGACCTGCGCACCTTCCCCGACGAGCGTTCGGGCCGCATCGTCGCGCTGCAGGAGCCGGCGGAGCTCGATACCTATACGTATCTGGTCGCGGGATGCGTGGGGGAGTTCTGGACCAAGATGACCTACGCCCACCTGCCGGGCACGCTCAAGGGCGATCCTGCGGCGATGCTGGCGCGCGGCGTGCGCTTCGGCAAGGCGCTGCAGATGGTCAACGTGCTGCGCGACTGCGGCAAGGACCTGCGCATCGGCCGCTGCTACCTGCCGCAAGCCATGCTCGAGCGCTTCGGCCTGCGCCCGGAAGACCTGCTGCTGCCCGATGCCTCGCAGCGTGGCCGGCCGCTGATGCACGCGATGGTGCGCACGACTCTAGCGCATTTCCAGGAGGCGATCGCCTACACGCTCGCCATTCCCGCGAACGCCATCCGCCTGCGCCTGGCCTGCCTGTGGCCGATCCTGATCGGCCTCGAGACCCTGTCGCTGCTGGTCGGCAACGATGCCTGGCTGGATCCCGCCAAGGCCTCGAAGCTACCGCGCAGCGGGGTCTACCGCATCCTTGCCTGTTCGGTGCCCCTGGCGCCGATCGACGGCGCGCTGCGGGCGTGGTTCGCGCGCCTGACGACGCGCATCGAGGCCGGATTGCAGGGCTGAGCGGCCGGGCCCGTCCGTTCCGCCTTATGCAGAATCGCCGGTGCGCATGGCATAGTCACGCCATGACCCTGATCGACGAATTCCTGCCCGGCTACGATTTCCACGAGTGCCACACCACCGTCATCCGCGCACCGGCCGGCATTGTGATGGATTGCGCTGCGGGCCAGCGTGCGCAGGACGATGCCTTCATCCGGCTGGCCATCCGGCTGCGTGAACTGCCGTCGCGCCTGCTCGGCCTGTCGCAGCGGCCCGCGCTGGATCTGGGCGATTTCACCTTCCTGGGCCGCGACGGCGACCGCGCGCTCGCCTACGGGCTGACCGGCGCCTTCTGGCGCGCAGACTATGGATTGGTGGATATCCGCACGCCGGAGCTGTTCAAGTCGAACGAGCGGACCGACGTGTGCCGGCTGGTGATGGGGTTTGCTGCCGATGCGGATGCCGCCGGCCGGACCGTGCTGTGCACCGAAACGCGCGTGTTCTGCCCCACGCCGGCTGTCCGCCGCCGCTTCGCGCCCTATTGGTATGCGATTCGTCCGGTCAGCGGACTCATCCGGCGGCGCATGCTGGCCCGTGTGCGGCAGCAGGCAGAGCGCGAGGCGGGGATGGGATGACGCGGCGGCCCGTGCTCAGGCGTCGGCCGCCCGCAGCCGGTTGACGGCCCGGGTCAGTAGCGCGCCCTCCGAAGCGCAGACCACGCTCGCCAGGCGGATCAGCGCTTCATCGAGCGTTCCGGCCTGGGACATGTCGAGGCTGGCCGAGCTTTTCAGCAGCTCGGCTTCCTTTTCCACCCGCTTGCCGAGCTTGCGCACGAATTCCGGGTCGAGCAGGCCGTGGCTGGCGGCATGGGTGATGTGATGAATGAGGCGTATCAGGCCCTCCGGCGTGGTCTCCGTGGGCGTGGCCTCGAAGGCGTCCCGTGCTCGCTTGGGCATGCTGTTTCCCCTTTTTTGCGGCCTGTTTCCGTGGCCTCCCATTGTAGACGTCCAAAAGGGGCGGCCACGTAGGCGTGGTGGCGCACCGTGCGCGCTTGACTTCGCCTCAGGGGATACCACAATTCCCCAATGGCACGTCGCCGTCACGCGGCGCGCCGGGCATGCGTGCGGGGAGCCGGATGCGCCACCGCCGGTTTAGCTTGGGGGTCGACAGAGATGACGATTGCTTCCAGAGGCCGCACGCTCGCCATCGTGCTGGCCCTCGTTTCCGGGCTGGGTGGATGCAGCGGCGGCGATGGCGGCAGTGTGTTCCTCACCAGCCCCGGCAGCGGCAGCGGTTCACTGACCGTGGGCGGCGTAGTGTCCGGCCTGTTACCAGGCACTTCAGTTTCGCTGTTCAACAACAGGACCGACCTGACGGTCGTCAATTCAAACGGGAACTTCCAGTTCTCGGCGGGGCTGGCCAGCGGCGCCCCGTTTGCTGTCACGGTCGCCGTCCAGCCGTCCGGCCAGCGCTGCGCCGTCAGCAATGGCAGCGGCACCATGGGCTCGGCCAACGTGACCGGCGTGCTGGTCGCCTGCACGACCCGCACCCAGTTCGCGCTGGTGACGGACTCGACCGGCAACAGCCTGACGACGTTCGCACTAAACGCCACCAGCGGCGCACTGACGGCGACGGGCGGCCTCGCGGTCCTCACCGGCCAGACGCCGGTCGCGGTCGCGGTGAACCCTGTCGGCACCTTCGCCTATGTCGCGAACAAGGGCTCCGGTTCCGTCTCGGCCTTTTCATTGAACACGGCCAATGGTACGGTCGTGCCACTGCTGGGCGACGTCCAGGTGGGCCTCTCGCCCACTTCCCTGGCCATCCATCCCGCCGGCACCTTCGCCTATGTGGCCAATTTCGGCAGTGGCACCGTTTCCGCGCTGGCAATCAATAGCGGTACGGGCCGTCTGAGCAATATCACCGGCAGCCCGTTCCTGACGCCGGGCGGGCCCTTCGCCCTCGCGCTGCATCCCGCCGGCACCTTTGCCTACCTGCTCAACCAGGCCAACAACGACACGGTATCGACGTATGCCGTGAATCCGTCCAGCGGCGCCCTCAGTCTGGTCCTTGGCAGCGCGCAGGCGACCGGCCGCACGCCGGAGGCCGTCGCCATCAACCCGCAAGGCACGTTCATCTATGTGGCCAGCCGCGATAGCAACACCGTTTCCGTGTTCTCGACCAGCGCGGCCAATGGTTTCCTGCAGATCGTTGCCGGCAGTCCTTTTGTCACCGGTTCGCAACCGTCGGCTGTCGCCGTCAGCCCGGATGGACGGTTCGTGTTCGTGGCGAATGGCAATGACAGCACGGTGTCGGCCTTCGCGGCGGACGCGACCAAGGGCACGCTGAAACCGGTGAACGGCAGTCCCTTTATCGTGGTGCGGAGCCCGACGGCCCTGGCCGTCGACGCCTCGGGTACCTTCGTCTACGTCACGAGCGGCAACGGCAGTGGCATCGGTGTCTTCGCCATCGACCCGGCCAGCGGCGCGCTGACGCTGGTCACCGGGCTCGGTTTGGTTGGCGTGGGCAGCAGCCTGAGCGCCATCGCGCTGTCTCCCTGAGGCCGTCGAACGCCAGGCATCCATCCGCGCGCGGTGCGGCCGCATGGCAGCCATCATGGCGGAGCGCGCGGTGGGCAGGGTGCCGTGCTCTGCCCCGCACCCGTATCACGATCAGGGGGACCGGCGGCCGATTCGCCGCGGTGCCGCGTGATGCAGGGTGGCTTCTGATATGCCTGGGGTTTCCCCTGGGTATTCGCCGTAATACCACGCGGCCTCGCATTTTCTTGCCAGGTTGAAAGCCGTTTGTAATCATCATCGGTTTGAATCTCGCCGGTGGGTTTGCGCGCGCGCCTTTCCTCGGCAGGTTGCCAACAGGTATGCCACAGATTGCAGCAAGAACTGCGCAAGTTCGCTGCGTTTGTGCGCCAATCGACTCTCGCGCCCGCGGGATCCCCGATCTCACTATTGATTCGAATCGAAGCCTTCTGATCGTGCGCTTTTCTTTTTTACGTGCAGCTTCCGCTGCGCTGTTCGCAGTTGCCACTACAGGCGCGCAGGCGGACAGCTCGCCTCTGCCGGCGGACGGGCCCTGCCAGCCGCCGCCGGCCAAGGCCGCCCTGACAATGGCACAGGCCCGCCTGGATGCGCAGCGGTGTAACCGCGACATCATTGCCGCCCGGCGCAATGAGGAAGCCAGCCAGGCCGACATCCAGGTGGCTTCGCAGCGGCCCAACCCGGTGCTCAGCCTGGGCGTGGCCAACATCAACCCGCACCTGGGCGTTGGCAGTGGCAGTCCGCGCAACAAGACGGTGGATTCCACCATCCGCATCGACCAGGTGATCGAGACCGCCAACAAGGGCGGGCTGCGCACGGAAACCGCCCGGCGCGCCAATGTCGCCGCCGGCGAACTGCTGCAAGCGGTCATCACCCAGCAGTCGGCCGCGGTCGACCAGGCCTTCTACAGTGCGGCGGTCAGCCAGGAGCGGGTGGCCGTGCTGACGGAAACGGTCGAGCTGTACCGGCGCACCCAGCAGGCCAACGAGAACCGGCTGAAGGCAGGCGACGTGGCACGCGCCGATGTGACCAAGCTGCAGCTCGACGCGCTGCGCGCGCAGTCCGACCTGCGCCAGGCCACCGCCGACCACCTGCGCGACAAGGCGGCGCTGGCGCAGTCCATCGGCGTGCCGGGCACGCTGCAGGACAACCGCCTGGTGCCGGACTGGCCTGCGCTGGACGCCGCGGCGCCGCTGGCCGGGCCCGATACCCTGGAGCGCCGGCCCGATGTCACCGCCGCCGAGGCGCGCCTGGCCGCCGCGGCATCCGCGCGCGACCTGGCCCGCGCCGGGCGCGTGCCCGACGTCACCGTCGGCGCGCAGGCCGAGCACTACCCGGTGTCCGAAGCCAATCAGACCGGCACGGGCAACAGCTTCGGCGTATTCCTGTCGATCCCGCTGCACGTGCGCCACAGCTTCGGCGGCGAGGCGCGCCGTGCCGAGGTGGACTACTACGCCGCGCTCGACGACCGCAACCGCGTCATGCTCGAGGCGCAGAACGAGATCGGGCGCCTGCATGACCAGGTCGAGGCGTCGCGGCTGTCGCTGCGCCAGATGCGCGAGGCCGTGCTGCCCACGGCCGAGAGCGTGGCCGCCAGCGCCGAGTTCGCCTACGGCAAGGGCGCGTCGGGCGTGCTCGACCTGCTCGACGCGCGCCGCGCGCTGCGCCAGACACGCCTGGACGCGGTCACCGTGCAGGGCGAGTTCGCCAAGGCCCTTTCGGCGTACCGCGCCTCCCTGCAGTCGTCCTCTTCCACCGGCGGCGCCAGCCGCCCCAGCTCTTCAACGAATTCCCAGGTCCGTACCGATGCGCCGCATCCTTGATCCGCAGTCCGTGACAATCGCCGAATCCTCGATCCTGAACCGCCTCGGCATGCCGGCGCGGCTGGTCGCGCTGTCCCTGGCGGCGCTTGCCCTGGCCGCCTGCGGCAAGGCCGAGGCACCCAAGGATGACGGCGAACCGAAGGTGAGCGGGGCCACCATCGCGTTTCCCGCCAATGTGAAAGCCTTGCCCGGCATTGCCGGCGAGCCTGTCAAGCGCGGCGGCGAGCGCATGGTGAGCCTGCCGGGCCGGCTGGTCTGGGACGAGGACCGCACCGTGCGCGTGGCCACTCCCTTCGCCGGCCGCGTCACCGAGATCCTGGTCCAGCCGGGTACCGGCGTGAAGGCGGGCCAGTCGCTCGCCATGCTGACCTCCCCCGACTTCGGCTCGGCGCAGGCCGACGCGCGCAAGGCGGCCGCCGATCACGCGGTCGCGGCCAAGGCGCTGGCGCGCCAGCGCGAACTGTACGACGCGGGCATCGTCGCGCAGAAGGAGCTTGAGCAAAGCCAGGCCGACGCCGCGCGCGCCGCCGCTGACCTGCAGCGGACCCAGGCCGCCCTGCGCCAGTACGGCCAGGCCGGCGCCGACATCGTCAACCAGCGCTTCGCCCTGCGCAGCCCCATCGAGGGCCTGGTGGTCGAGCGCAATATCAACCCCGGCATGGAACTGCGTCCCGACCAGCCGCCGGCCGCACCGCTGTTCCTGGTGACCGACCCCACCGTACTGTGGGCCCAGATCGACGCCGCCGAGGCGGATATCGCCCTGTTCAAGCCCGGCGTCGACGTGCAGCTCCTGTCCGCCGCCTACCCGGGCGAGACCTTCACTGGCAAGGTGGTCAAGGTCGCCGACTACGTCGATCCGACCGCGCGCAGCATCAAGGTGCGGCTGGCCGTGCCCAACCAGGACCGCCGCCTGAAGGCCGAGATGTACGTCACCGCCAAGCTGCGCGCGGCCTCCTTCGACGGCATCGCGGTGCCGTCGAAAGCGGTCTTCCTGGCGGAGAACCGCAACTATGTGTTCGTGCGCAGCGCGCCGAACACCTTTGTGCGCCGCCAGGTCAAGCTGGGCCTGACGCTGCCGGGCACCACCGAAGTGCTGGACGGCCTCAAGGACGGCGAGGAGGTCGTGACCGACGGCAACCTCTACCTGCAGGACATCCTGCGCGATGCCACGGCGGTCAACGCCGCGCGCGCGGCCGAGAAGCACTGAGGACAGCCGCCACATGATTTCGCGCATCGTCAATTTCGCGCTGCACCAGAAGCTGTTCGTCTGGCTCGGCCTGATCATCTTCGTCGGCGGCGGGCTCGCCGCCTTCAAGAACCTGCCCATCGAGGCCTTCCCGGACGTCTCCGACATCCAGGTCAACGTGATCACGCTCTACCCGGGGCGCGCCGCCGAGGAAGTGGAGCGGCAGGTCACCATCCCGATCGAGACCGCGCTGGCGGGGACGCCCAATTCGGTGCGGGTGTTCTCGCATACCCAGTTCGGCCTGTCCTTCCTGATGGTGACCTTCAATGACAAGGCCACCGACGTGACCGCGCGCCAGCAGGTGATCGAGCGGCTGCGCAGCGTCGACCTGCCCGATGGCGTGCACCCCGACCTGGCACCGCTGTCGACCGCGATCGGCGAGATCTACCGCTTCCGGCTGAGCGGCAAGGGCTACACCCCGCAGGAGCTGCGCACGCTGCAGGACTGGGTGGTGGAGAAGAACCTGCGCCAGGTGCCCGGCGTGGCCGACGTGGTCACCATCGGCGGCTCCATCAAGCAATACGAGGTGAATCCCAACCTCGGCAAGATGCGCGACTACAAGGTCTCGCTCGCGCAACTGTTCACCGCGCTGCAGCGGGGCAACGCCAACGCCGGCGGCGGCGCCGTGGCGCACGGGCGGCAGCAGTACCTGCTGCGCTCGCTGGGCAGCTTCCGCAGCTCGGCCGACATCGCCAACGTGGTGGTGGCCGAGAATGGTGGCACGCCCATCCTGGTCAAGGACATCGCCGACGTAAAGGTGGGTGCGGCACCGCCCCAGGGCCTGATGGGCCAGGATGACGAGGACGACATCGTCTCGGGCATCGTGGTGATGCGCAAGGGCGAGAACCCCTCGCTCGTGCTGGAGGCGCTGAAGAAGAAGATCGAGCTGCTCGATTCGCAGATCCTGCCGCGCGGCGTCAAGATCGTGCCCTACTACGACCGCTCCACGCTGATCGACAAGACGCTGCACACCGTGTTCGGCAACCTGGTCGAGGGCGCGCTGCTGGTGATGGCCGTGCTCTACCTGTTCCTGGCCAATGTGCGCGCGGCGGCCATCGTGGCGCTGGTGATCCCGCTGGCGCTGCTGTCCACCTTCATCGGCCTGACCTGGGTGGGCATTCCCGCCAACCTGCTGTCGCTGGGCGCGATGGACTTCGGCATCATCGTGGACGGCGCGGTGATCGTGGTGGAGAACATCTTCAAGCGCCTGGGTGAGCTCAAGGAGCAGCAGATCAAGGACAGCAAGGCGCGCCTGCATGCCATCCTGCAGGCCGCCACCGAGGTAGGCCGGCCGACCGTGTTCTCGATGGTCATCATCATCGCCGCCCACATCCCGATCTTCACGCTGCAGCGCCATGAGGGCAAGATCTTCGCCCCGATGGCCTATACCGTCACCGGCGCCCTGGTGGGCTCGCTGATCATCTCGCTGACGGTGGTGCCGCTGCTGTGCTACCTGTTGCTCAAGAAGAACATCGCCCACGAGGACAACTTCGTGGTGCGCTACTGCAAGCGGCTCTACCAGCCGATGCTGGCCTGGGCGCTCGACCACAAGCGCGCGGTGGTCGGCATCGCCGTGGGCCTGCTGGTGGCCACGCTTGGCGTGGGCAAGTTCCTCGGCAGCGAGTTCCTGCCCGAGCTCGACGAGGGCTCGATGTGGGTCAGCTTCGACTTGCCCGCCTCGGTCTCGCTGGTCGAAGCGCGCGACCAGGCGCGCCGGCTGCGT
Source organism: Cupriavidus sp. 09_S30 (assembly GCF_056930435.1). Classification (NCBI taxonomy): domain Bacteria; kingdom Pseudomonadati; phylum Pseudomonadota; class Betaproteobacteria; order Burkholderiales; family Burkholderiaceae; genus Cupriavidus; species Cupriavidus sp. 09_S30. The sequence continues at coordinate 111,321 of NZ_JBXOWI010000002.1, forward strand.
GGCGTGATCCGCCAGACGCCCGAAGTGAACACCACCATCTCCAAGGTGGGCCGCCCCGACGACGGCACCGATCCGAAGCTGATCAACACCGTCGAGATCCTGGTTGACCTGAAGCCGGACAAGCTGTGGCGCGCCGACTACGACAAGCGCAAGATCATCAAGGAGATCAACCACAACCTGCGGCTGCTGCCCGGCATCGAGCCCAATTTCTCGCAGCCGGTGCGCGACAACATCCTGGAGAGCATCTCGCAGATCAAGGGCCAGATCGTCATCAAGGTGCAGAGCGACAGCCTGGAGCACAACAAGGCGGTGGCCGACCAGATCCTGGCCAACGTGCAGTCGGTCAAGGGTGTGATGCGCGCCTTTATCGACCGCGACGGTGAGCTGCCGCAATATGTGCTCGACTTCGACCGCGCCCAGGCCGCGCGCTACGGCATCAACGTGGCCGACGTGCAGGACCTGATGGAAACCGCGCTGGCCGGCAAGGCGGCGACCGAGCTGTGGGAAGGCGAGAAGCACTTCAGCGTGGCCGTGCGGCTGAAGCCGGGTGAGCGCGAGCTGCCCAACCTGCCGAACATCTTCATGCAGACGGTCGACGGCGCGCAGGTGCCGCTGTCGCAGCTGGTGAGCTTCCGTGCCGCCTCGGGCGCGATGAACATCAGCCGCGAGAACGGCCAGCGCACCACCTCGATCGGCATCTTCATCCATGACCGCGACATGGGCAGCGTGGTCAAGGACATGCAGGCGCTGGTGGCCAAGAACGTCAAGGCCGACGACGTGAAGATCAGCTGGTCGGGCGAGTTCGAGAACCAGGAGCGCGCCATGGCGCGGCTGTCGATCGTGGTGCCGCTGTCGGTACTGCTGATCTTCCTGTTGCTGTTCAACGCCTTCAAGTCGTTCAAGAGCGCCACGCTGATCATCTCGAACATCCCGTTCGCGCTGATCGGCGGCGTGTTCGCGCTGTTCCTGACCGGCATCCCGCTGTCAGTGTCGGCGGCGATCGGCTTCATCGCGCTGTTCGGCCAGGCCGTGCTCAACGGCGTGGTGATGGTGACCTACTTCAACCAGTTGCGCGACGAGGGCATGCCGGTGCGCCAGGCTGTGCTGACCGGTTCGATGGACCGCTTGCGCACGGTGCTGATGACCGCGTTGCTGGCCATGCTGGGCCTGTTCCCGATGGCCATCTCGCGCGCCATCGGCTCCGAGACCCAGCGTCCGCTGGCCATCGTCATCATCGGCGGGCTGATCACCGCCACGCTGCTGACGCTGATCGTGCTGCCGACGCTGTACGAGTGGATGGTCGGCCGTAGCTGGCCGGATGAAGAGGAGCAGAACAACCACGGCCTGCCGGATGCTGTGACCGAGTAAGCGCTGCGCGCTTGCGCTGCGACCCGCCATCGCCCTTGGGGCGATGGCGGGTTTTTTGTTTGCAGGCGGGGAGCGGCGGGATGGGTGGGGCGTGTACGGCCTGACGCCGCGCCACCTCGCGCACGGTTTCCCGCCGCCTCACACGAAGGGGTTCTTCAGCGTGAGGCCTTCCTCGAAGACCCGGCCATCTTGCATGTCTTCGCTATAGAGCGTCCGGCATCCCTCGAGCGACGCGCAGGCCACGATGCACGCGTCATAGAAGGCCAGGCCATGCCGTGCCGCGATCCGCCGCGCCAGGTCGTGCGCGTCCACCGTCAGCGGCGCTACCCGGCACAGGCTCTTGACCAGTTCCAGAAACTGCCCGACCTCGTTCCAGGCCATCCCGAGCTTGCGCACGCAGACGTGGGTCACTTCGTTCAGCACCTGCACGCTGATGACGGGCCTGGCGCGCAGCAGCGCCTCGGCGCGGTCTGCCTTGGCGGAATCGGCCGACAGCAGGTAGAGCACCACATTGCTGTCCAGGAATACCTCGGCTTTCCCAGCCTTGGCACCCCGGGGAGACTTAGCCTCGCTCATTCGCCTCATCCCGGCTGAACTTGAAGTCTGCCGGAAGCTTGCCGCGGAAGCGGCGCAGGCGTTGCAGCAGTTCGTCTGTTCCCGGCTTCTTGCTGACGGCGAAGGTGCGCGGCTGCTCGATCACGATCTCGATATCGTCGCCTTCGCGCAGGTCCAGCGCTTCCACTACGCTCGCCGGCAGGCGCACGGCGAGGCTATTGCCCCACTTTGCAACTTGCATGGGTGACTCCATCGATGGATATACAAAGACAAATTGTATATCCAAAGGTGCGGCCATGTAGCCGCGCCAATCTATGCGGACAGCAGCGTGCGCTCCCCTCAGGCATCCAGGCTGAACCCGATCTCCTTGATGAACTGACCCCAGCGCGCATGGTCTGCCTTGACCTGCGCGGAGAACGCGTCCGGCGTGACCGCCTGCGGCGGCAGCACGCCGATGGCGAACAGGCGCTTGTGGTACGCGGTGTCGGCCAGCACCTTCTGTGCCGCGGCCGACACTGCGGCGACGGTGTCGGCGGGCATGCCCTTGGGGCCGAACAGTGCGAAGTAGCCGCTCAGCACCTCCATGCCGGGATAGCCCAGCTCGCGGAAGGTGGGCGCGCCCGGCGCCATCTCCGTGCGCTCGGGCGTGGTGCTGGCCAGCACCTTGGTCTTGCCTGCCTGGTACAGGGGCACGGCGGTGGTCAGGCCGTCGATCATCAGTGGCACCACGCCGCCCACCAGGTCCTGGGTGGCCGGCGCCGAGCCCTTGTACAGCACGGGTTCGAGGCGGGAGCCGGAGAGCTTGTTGAGCAGCAGCGGGCCGAAGTGCGAGGCGGTGCCCGGCCCGTAGGAAGCGGAATGCAGCGGCGTCTTGCTGCGCTTCGAGTAGGCGATCATCTCGGCCAGTGTGGAGAAGGGGGCATCCTTGTTCGCCACCAGCAGCACAGGCGCGCGGCCCAACTCTGCCAGCGCGGTCAGGTCGGTCAGCGGGTCATAGGGCACCTTGTTGATGTGGGCGCCGGAGGTGGCAGACGAACCCAGCGTGAGCAGCAGCGTGTGGCCGTCGGGTTTGGCGCGGATCACGTCCTGCGTGGCGGGGATGGTGGCGCCGCCCGGCTTGTTCTCCACCACCACGGACTGGCCGGTGAGCTTGCCGAGGTAGTCGGCGAACAGCCGCCCCACCACGTCGGTGCCGCCGCCGGCGGGGTAGGCCACGACCAGGCGTACCGGACGCCTGGGCCAGTCTTCGGCAAGAGCGGGAAGCGGAAGGGCGGCGGCCGCGGCGGCGGTGAGGAACTGGCGGCGATCCATGCGGATGTCTCCTGACAAGGGCGTGCGCGCGACGGGCGCGGATGTCATTGATTAGCGACATTAGAGTCGCGACCCAAGTGTCTTTTGCGGGAGACATGGACTCCATTGGTGTTAACGCGCACCGGCGGGGCGGCCGCCGGCCGGGCGAGGCGCGCCGGCCCGCTTGCCTACATCCCCCGGAACAGATCCGCGTACAGCCGGCTCACGCTCAGCTTGTCGGGGTGGCCCCGCAGGCTCAGTGTGAGCTTGCCGGCGTCGTCGCGGATCGCGCTGGCAATGGCGGTGCAGCGCACGATGGTGCTGCGGTGGACCTGCCAGAAGACGTCGGGATCCAGGCGCTGCTGCAGTTCGCGCAGGGTCATGCGGATCAGGTGCTCGTGCGTGGCGGTGACGACGCGCACGTACTTGTCCGCGGCTTCGAAGTAGATCACTTCGTCGACCGGCACCATGGTGATGGTGTTGCCGGCGCTGGCCTGGATCACCTGCAGCGGCGCAGGCCTGGCCGGCGGCTGCGCGATCCCGCTCTGCAGCAGCGCGCGCAGCTGCTCGAGCGGGGCCTGCCAGGTGCCTGTACCGTCGGCCGCCTGCGCGCGGTGTCCCAGCGCGGCCTGCAGGCGCGCACAGGTCTTGGCCAGCCGCTCGGGCTGCACCGGCTTGAGCACGTAGTCGGCGGCCGCGTGCTCGAAGGCGGGCAGCGCGTAGTTGTCGTAGGCGGTGACGAAGACGACGAGCGGAAACGGTCGGCCGCCGTCGGGCCAGTCCTCGGCCACGGCCTGCGCGGCTTCCAGTCCGCTCATGCCTGGCATGCGGATGTCGAGGAAGAGCACGTCCGGCTGCAGTGCGAGCGCGCGCTCGACCGCCGTGGCGCCGTCGCCGGCCATGGCAACGATATCCAGCCCGGGCCATAGCCGTGTCAGTTGCGCGCGCAGGTCGGCGGCGAGCAGGGCTTCGTCTTCGGCAATCAGGGCGGTGGCGTTCATCGGTGGGTCAAGGGTTGGTGTTGTGCTGGCCGCGGGGCGTCGGCGCCGGGTGCGGCCTGGGCGTCCCGAGCCTCCCGGGCTTGGCGGGGTTCGCGAGCGTCCTGCGGCGCAGTGTCCGGCAGCGGCAGGCGCACGATGGCTTCCGTGCCGCCTTCGCCGTCTGCGGCGGCGCGCAGTTCCAGTACGGCGCGCTCGCCGAACAGGTGGGCCAGCCGCTCGCGCACTTGCGCGGTGCCGAAGCAGCCGGGATCGGGCGGTAGCGTGCCCAGCCCCACGCCCGTGTCGCGCACGGTGAGCACCAGCATGCCGGCTTCGCTGCGCGCCGTGAGGCGGATCCAGCCGCCTGCCACCGCGGGCTCCAGCCCATGCTTGATGGCGTTCTCCACCAGCGGCTGCAGCAGCAGCGGCGGCACCGGCAGTGCGGCCAGCGCGGGCGGCAGCTCGGTCTCTACCCGCAGGCGCTCGCCCATGCGGATCTGCATCAGGGCGAGATAGTCACCGATGCGGGCGAATTCGGCGGCGAGCGGGTGGGCGCCGGAGCGGGAGGCGTCGAGCGTGGCGCGCAGGAAGGCGATCACGTGGTTCAGCATGTCCTGCGCGCGCTGCGGGTCCTGGCCAATCAGCACGCGCAGGTTGGCCAGCGTGTTGAACAGCATGTGCGGCTCGAGCTGGGACTGCAGCAGGCGCAGCTGTGTCTGGGCTGCGCTGCGCTGCGCGGCCTGCGCGCGTGCCTCGGTGGCGGCCAGCCGGGCGCGCGAGTAGTGGAAATACGTGATGCCGACCGAGAGCGCCAGCACCACAATCATGCTCAGCATCAGAGCGCGCGGGTTGTCGAGGAAGGCCAGCCGTGGATCGGGGCCGCCGGTCAGCAGGGTGGCCAGGGCGTGGCCGCCGGCGTAGCCGAGCACGCCCGATGCCATGATCCACGGCAGCATCAGCCGCCAGTGCGGCCAGGCGCGCTCGCCGGAGACGGCAAGCCTGCCCTGCTTCCCCCCATGTTCGACCCAGCGCAGGATGACGTAGCGGCCGGCACGGATCAGCGACTGGATCATTGCGGTGATGCAGGTCGCGTAGACCAGGTTGATGCCGAACGGCTCGCGGAACATCGTGCTGAAGAACAGCGCGCAGCCCAGTGAGATGACCGCGCAGACTGTCAGTTCGCGCCCCAGGACGGACCACCGGGCGGCGGGTTTAGCGATGCCGGACATGACTTCAGCCGCCCGCCGGACCGTGGGCGGCCGGCTGTGGGACGGCCTCGGTGGGGGCTGCGCAGGCGAGGGCGTCCGCCGCAGCGCCTGCCGGGCCGCCGCTGCGCTGCCTGGCGCGCAGCGCCTCGGTCGTCTCGCCCGGGCCGTCTGGCGACCAGCCCGGGGGCATGAACAGGTAGCCCAGCACCGCGCGCGGGCTGCGCGCCGATGCCAGGTCGCGCAGCAGCGCGCGCCACTGCGCAAACTCAATGTGTAGCGGGTTGTAGCTGGTCATCGGGTGCACCAGGCCATAGCGGCAGGGCAGGTCGCGCCGCTCGGGCAGGTAGGTACCGAACAGCCGGTCGAAGACGAGCAGCACGCCGCCATAGTTTGCATCGAGGTATTCGAGGTTGGAGGCATGGTGCACGCGGTGGGCGGAGGGCGTGTTGAGGATGCCCTCCAGCCAGCCCAGCCGGGGAATCCAGGTGGCATGGATCCAGAATTGGTACAGCAGGTTGAGCGACAGCACCGCGAACACGGTGGCCGGCGGGAAGCCCAGCCAGGCCAGCGGCACGAAGAACAGCGCGGTACCGCTTGCCTTGCCCAGCACGCCGATGCGGAACGCGGCCGAGAGGTTCAGATCGTTGGGCGAATGGTGTACCGCATGATTGCACCAGAACCAGCGCATGCGGTGCGCGGCGCGGTGGTACCAGTAGTAGAAGAACTCCTGGCCGACGAAGAGCAGCAGGATGGCCGACCAGTCCGTCAGGTGCAAGGTTGCCAGCCGGTGCTCGTAGGCCAGCCGCACCAGCGGCCCCGCGATCGACAGCGGCAGGGCGATGCCGATGGCGATGCGCGCGGCCAGGTCGAGCGCCGACACGCCGAAGGCGCGCCAGTCATAGTGCTGCCGGCGCGAGAGCACGATGCCCTCGAGCAGCGCCGACAGAAAGACGGCGGGAACGGCGGTGTAGAGCAGGATGCGGTCGGGAGCGTGCATGGTTTGCCGGCTAATCGTCGTGCGCGTCGTGCGCGTCGTGCGCGAGCGTCGTTGGTGGGAAGTGGCGGGTCTGCCGCCTGTTCAGCCCGGCAGGCCCTGGGGCACCGCCGCGCGGGTCAGGCGCCAAGCCAGGAGTCCGCGTGCCAGAAAGATACCGCTGACCCCACCATAGGCGAAAGCGAAGACAATCCCTAGGTCAGTCCGCAAGGCCAGCGCAGGGTCGCGTGCCAGCGTGACGCCAGCGGCGAAGCGGACGGCGAAGGTGCACAGGATCAGCGCCAGCGGCAGCCAACTGCCCGGCACAATCAGATGGCGCTGCGCCGGCGCCCAGCGCATGCCCTGCCACAGGCCGGCGCGCCGCGCCAGGCCAAGCGCCGTGGCCAGGCTGGCCACCCACGCAGCCAGCGCCAGCGGCTGATGCGCGAACGCCGCTACCACGCCGGCGCCGGACAGCGCCACCATGAGCAGCGGCGCCGCCATGGCCCGGGTGGCGCTCATCTGCTTGGGCGAGGTCTGGGCCAGGCCATAGGCGATCAGGGCCGCGAGCAGCAGCCAGACCCAGCCGGGTGTGTGTTGGAAGATGGCGATCAGCATGGCAGGTCTCCGGGTTTGCCGCGCGGCGGGCGGGGAGCGTCCCAGCGTCGGCGCGCGTGGCGGGTGGGGTGGTGACCTGAATGATCGTTGCCATGTGCGCTTCGCGGCAGGGAATTGCGACGAAATGCCGGAGCATGTCGCCAACCGCATGGCCGCCCCGATGAAGCGCCCCGGGGCAGGAACCGGCCGGCCCGCTACCCGGCCGGCACGGCGCCGCGTTCGTCGGACGCGCAGTGCATCAACCAGTCGACGAAGTTGCCCAGCGGCCTGTCGTCCGCATCGTCGCGGTACAGGCAGTGAAACGGCGGCCCTTCGAGAAGGACCTCTTCGAACAAGGCGACCAGCCGCCCCTGGCGGATGTCGTGCTGTACCACCGCGCGTGGCGCGAGGCAGATGCCCAGGCCGCTCACGGCCGCCTGGATCAGCAGGAAGAACTCCTCGTAGAAGGGGCCGCGCAGCGTTTCTCCGACGCTGACGCCCGCCCGGTGGAACCAGTATTGCCAGGCTTGCGGCAGTCCGGCGTAGTGCAGCAACGGCGCGCCGCGCAGGTCGGACGGCGCGCGCACGGCCTGCAGCGCCGGCAGATGGGGCGCAGCGACCGGGATTGCGGCATTGGCCAGCAGGGGCCGCGATACGAAGCCTCGGCGCCGCAGGTCCGGCGTGTAGCGGCGGATGACCACGTCGCTGCTTTCGTCGATCCGCTCGATCTCCCGGTCGGGCGTGGACACCACCTGGATCTCGATGCCGGGATGGGCCGCATGAAACTGCGCGAGCCGCGGGAGCAGCCAGCCATGGGCGAAGGAAGCTGAGGTGTTGACTCTGACCTGGCGGCGGCCTGGCCCGTCGAACATCTGCTCGGTGGCTTCGGTGAGGCGCCCGATGCAGCTGGCGACGTCGACCAGGTAGTGCTGGGCACGTTGCGTCAGGCGCAGCGAGCGCCCGTCGCGCTCGAACAGCTTCTGCCCGAAGAAGCTCTCGAGCACGCGGATCTGCTGCGCAACGGCGCTCTGGGTGACGTTCAGCTCCTCGGCGGCAAGGGTCAGGCTGTTCAGCCGCCCGGCAGCTTCGAAACTGCGCAAGGCGTTCAATGGCGGCAAGCGGCGCATGGTCGGATGGCGAAGAAGTTCTACAGCGTCGGTCAGAAAAACTCGTTTGTTGCAGTGCAGCCGGATCCCTATCATAAGCGCGACAGGAGAATCCCCAAATGCTGATTCCATCGCCGCTCCCTCCCTCTGCGGCTTCGAAGCCTTCCAGCCGGCCGCTGGCGTGGATGCCGGCCCGCCGCCGCGCGATCGCACTGGCGTGCGCCGGCCTCCTGCCGATGCTGGCCGCGTGCGCGGGCCCTCCCGCGAACGAACGGGAAACCGGCAGCGGCGGCACGCTGGTGCGCTACAGCTCGCGGCAGGTCGATGTGGACCTGACCGATACGGAGCGGCAGGCGCTGCATGCCATGCGCGATCGTACCTATGCCGATGCGGCGCCGGCCCGCACGCTCGACGCCGCGGCAAGCGCGCTTGCCGCGCTCGGCTTCGCGCCCGTGTCGGTGGACAGGGAAACGGGGCTGGTGGAGGCGGGCCGCAGCGAAACGCTGGTGCCGAAGTGGCGACAGCTGCTGCGCGGTGCGCTCAAGTCCTACACCAGCATGTTTCCCGCCAAGTCCGATCATGAGCGGATGAAGGCCATCGTGCTGGTGCGGGCGGAAGAGGGCGGCCGGGCATCGGCCGTGCGCGCGCGCTTCGAGCGGACGGTGTGGGACAGCAATGGCGATTCGCGCACGAAGACCGTGCTCGAGCGCGAGGTCTACGATGGCTTCTTCGCGCAGACGGCCAAGGCGCTATGCCCCGCCGCCTGCCAGCCCTGAAGCCCGGCCGGGGATCATCGGCGCGGCGTCGATGAAACCGCCGCGCGGGCGGCTCAGCTTCCGTTTTCCTGCAGCCAGCGCGCCACGGCCAGCGGCGTGCGGTCTTCGAGCAGCGGGCCGACGATCTGCACGCCCAGCGGCAGCCCCTTCGCATCGCGGCCGACCGGCACCACCGTGGCCGGCAAGCCGGGCAGGGTGGCCAGGCCGGCCCAGGCGAGCTGGTCGCAGTAGCGCGCGGGCTCGCCGTCGATGTCGAGCGTGGTGCTCCCCCAGTCCGGCGCTTCGATGTGAGGGAAGGCGGCGGTGCCGAACGGCGGCAGCAGCACCACGTCAAAGGCCTCGAACAGGCGCCGGCACTGCGCCTGCCATTGCATGCGCCGGTCCATCAGCCCGAGCCAGGCGTGCGCGGAGATCGAGGGCGGCGCGTCCGGTCCGCCGCGCGTAGAGATGGTGAGCAGGACCTGCGCGTAGTCCTCGTGCAGGGCGGCCAGGTCGGGCAGCAGCGCGCTGGCGTGCGCGACCTCGGCGCCCGCTGCGGCGAGGCGGCCTGCGGCCGTCTCCACCGCCTGGCGCACCTCGGCGCAGGCGCGCGCGACCGGATGCGCGTCCAGCGCCAGCACACGCAGGCCCTTCATCCGGCCGCCGTGCCGCGCGGGCGGCAGGGCCAGGCGGTAGGCCGACCCGGTCTCGTGGTCGGGCCCTGCCAGCACGTCGAGCGCAAGCTCCAGATCTGCCGCGCGGCGCGCCAGCGGTCCCACCGCCGAGAGCGGGTCGGGCGCGGCCGCATAGCCCGGGAAGTCGTGGCCGCGCGTGGGCAGCAGGCCTTGGCTCGGCTTGTGGCCGCAGACGCCGCTGAAGTGGGCGGGCACGCGGATCGATCCCCCGATGTCGGAGCCCAGTTCGAGCGGCACGAAGCCTGCCGCCAGCGCCGCGGCCGCGCCGCCGGACGAGCCGCCCGGCGTGCGCGCCGGATCGTGCGGATTGCCGGTGCGGCCGTAGACGGGATTGCTGCTCTGGTAGTCGGCCAGCGCGACCGGCACATTGGTCTTGCCGAGGATCACCGCGCCGGCGGCCTTGAGCCGGGCCACGGCGACAGCATCCTCCGTGACCGGCACCTGCCGCGCGAAGGCGAAGCCCCAGGTCGTCGGCAGGCCCGCCACATTGAACGATTCCTTGACCGTCATCGGCACACCCAGCAAGGGCCGCCGCTCGCCGCGCGCCAGCGCCGCGTCGGCCGCGCGCGCCTGTGCGCGGGCACGCTCGAAGTCGCGCACGACCACGGCGTTGATGGCGCCGTCGCAGGCCTCGATCCGGGCGATGGCGGCGTCGCAGGCCTCGAGTGCGCTCCAGCGGCGTTCGGCCAGGGCCTGTGCCAGTTCGGCGGCCCCGAGGCGGGCCAGGTCGGACTGCTCGGGTGGGTGGGCGCGCATTGCTTCGCCTTCGTGGGTTGTTACCTGGAACCCCCATGATAAGTCACGGTTCCGGGAAGCCAGGCCCGGCGCCCCGGCGTGAAGAAGGGGAAACCCCTAGCCCGACCGAAAGCTATCTGTAATGTGGCGGAAAGGTCGCTGAAAGCTGTGCTTGCGATAAATGCGCCACTAAAAGATAAAAGAAGGGAAAAGCGTGTTGATGCAGACGAAACCTGCCAGCTTGGCATCGGGCGTGCTGGCATTGCTCGCCCATTTCGGCCAGCCGGTTTTCGCGGTGGAGCTGAGGGGCGATACGGATCCGGCCGCCGTGGTGCGCGCCGGCAAGCGCACGGCGGCGGCACCTGCCGCGGCCGGCGAGGGCTGGTATCGGGTCTCGGGCAGCACCGCGCCCAAGGCGGTGGCGCAGGCGCCTGTGCCGGCGCCGGCACAGACACAGGCCCCGGGCGGCGGGGAGCCGGGCCAGGAGCCGATCAAGGGGCTGGTCGGTCCGGGCTTCTCGCTGTGGGAGCTGTCGCAGGAGCTGCGCGCGAACAATCCGCAACTGATCCAGGCCCGCGCGCTGTACCAGGCCGCCAAGGCCCAGGTGCCGCAGATCGCGGCGCCGGACAATCCGCAGGTGGGGTTCATCTGGGGCAACCTGCCCAAGAACAGCCCGCTCGCGCTGGCGCGCGCCGAGCAGTTCAGCTACACGCTGACGCAGGCCTTTCCCTTCCCGGGCAAGAAGTCGCTGGCAGCGGACATTGCCAACACGCAGGCCGAATCGCTCGACGCGCAGCGTGACGCGTTGTTCCTGCAGCTCTACGCGGAGCTGAGCACTGGCTATTTCCAGGCGCTGTCGCAGAAGACGCAGCTCGACGTGCTCAAGCTCAACGTGAAGCGCCTGGAGCAGATCAAGCAGGTGGCGCGCATCCGCTATGCCAACAACGCAGCCGGCTATGTCGACTACCTGAACGCTCAAGTGGCGCAAAGCAGCGCGCAGAACGATGCCTTCACGCTGGAGCGCCAGTATGAGAACGGCCTGAAGACCATCAACACGCTGATCGGCAAGGTGCCCGGCTTCCCGATGGAGCTGCGCCAGGACGGCAGCCCGACCCGCCTGCCGGCCGTGCCGCTGGGCGAGCTGGAAGACATCGCGCTGCGCGAGCACCCAAGCGTGCGCTCTTCGCGCTACCTGGTCGAGGCGGCGGAGAAGGGCGTGCGGCTGGCGCGCAAGGCCTACCTGCCGGACTTCCAGGTCATCGGCACCTTCAACGGCAACAATCCGCCGCTGGGGTTCAAGCCGGCCAGCTATGGTATCGAGTTCGACGTGATCATCCCGCTGTACTTCTTCACCAAGGAGCGGTACGGGGTGGACGAGGCGGTGGCCAACAAGGTGGCCTCCGACGCCAATGAGCAATCCGTGCGCCAGCAGACCCTGCTGGCCGTCAACACCGCGCACAACAATCTGCGCCAGGCCGTCAACCAGATGGATTTCCTGCGCAGCCGACAGCTTCCCGAGGCGATGGCCGCCTACAAGATGGCCTTCACCAACTATGCCAACAACAACGCCGACTTTACCGACCTGCTGACGGCCAGCACCGCGCTGAAGAATGCGGAGCTGGCGGTGGCGCAGGCGGAGTCGGACGCGCGCCAGGCGTACTACACGCTGGCGGCAGCGGTTGGGCGGGAAATTCTTTGACGGTTAGCGGGATCTGAACAGATGAACAAGAATCTGATGATGGGCGCCAGCCTGGCGGTGGCGCTGGCGTGCGGCGCCGTGGGCGGCAAGTACTGGGCACAGCGCGAGGCGGCCGATGCGCTGGCGGGCGGCGCGGCGCGCGAAGGGACGGGCAATCGGGCCGGCAATATTGCCGGCAAGGGCGCGGATAGCGTGCAGGGCAAGGCGGTGGCGGCCAAGCCGCGCGTGGTGCCGACCACGCTGACGCTGCCCGAGGGCGGCTTCGATCCCAAGGTGGTCGCGAGCGCCACCTTCAGCGCCGAACCGGTGCGCATCGACATGCCCACGCCGGGCAAGCTGGCCTACAACGTGCAACAGGCCAAGCTGGCCTCGGCGCGCGTGGCCGGGCGGGTGGAGCGCATTCTCGTGTATGAGGGCGCCAAGGTACGCGCAGGCCAGCCGCTGGCCGAGCTGTATTCGCCGGACTACATCGCGGCGCAGAACGAGTACCTGCTGTCGCACAACGCCTACCACACGCTCTCGAGCAGCGACCTGAAGGAGCTGCTCGACGACGCGCGCCTGACCATGCAGTCGGCCGAGAACAAGCTGCGCGTGCTGGGTGCAACCAACGAAGACATCGCGCGCATCCGCGAGCGCGGCACCATCTCCGAGACGCTGACGATCCGCGCGCCGATCGGCGGCACCATCGTCAAGCGCGACATGGACCAGGGTTCGTACCTGAACGTGGGCGATTCGCTGATGAGCGTGATCGACACCAGCTCGATCTGGTTCACCGGCAACCTGTACGAGCAGGACATCCGCCACGTCAAGCTCGGCCAGGCCATCGAGATCGAGACGCCGGCGTATCCGGGGCGGCGCTACACGGGGCGCGTGAGCTTCATCGCGCCGAACGTGGATGCCGACACGCACACGCTGCAGGTGCGCTGCGACGTGCCCAATCCGGACGGCATGCTCAAGCCGGAGATGTACGCTACCGCGCGCATCGTGACCGGCAGCCGGGCGGCGCTGGTGGTGCCGCAGTCGGCCATCGTCAAGGACCAGGGCAAGCTGGTGCTGCTGACTCAGCCGGACGACAAGCACGTGCGCCGGCAGGTGGTGCAGGGCATGCCGCACGGCGAGGGCAAGTTCGCCGTGACCGAGGGCGTGCCGCTGGCGCAGCCGGTGCAGGTGATCACGCAGGGGGGCATGCTGCTCAACGAGCTGATGCTCAAGCAGGAGTCCTGAGATGGCCTTTTCGCCGATCCGCGCCATCATCAAGCGTCGCCTGATGATCGTCTTCCTGGCCATCGCCTTGCTGGTGGCCGGGGTGTTGAGCTTCCTGCGGCTGCCGCTGCAGGCCTATCCCGGCGTGGCGCCGGTGACCGTGCAGGCCATCACGCAGTGGCCGGGACGCAGCACGGTGGAGGTGGAGCAGCAGATCACCATCCCGGTGGAGAACGCACTGGCCAGCGTGCCGGACGTGCAGTCCTTCCGCTCGGTGTCGCTGTTCGGCCTGTCGGTGGTGACGGTCAAGTTCAAGGAGGGCGTGGACAACTTCAAGGCCCGCCAGAACTTCGTCACCTACCTGTCGCAGGCCAATCTGCCGCAGGGTGTGCAGTCTGACCTCTCGCCCGACGGCGACGCCACGGGCGAGATCCTGCGCTACCGCATCGAAGGCGACGGCGTGGACCTGACCACGCTGAAGACCTTGCAGGACTACAGCGTCTACAAGGAGATCAAGCACGTTCCCGGGGTGGCCGACATCACCGCCTTCGGCGGCATGGTCAAGCAGTACCACATCGTGCCGACGCCCGAGAAGATGCAGTCCTACGGCCTGACGCTCAAGCAGATCATCGACGCGGTGACCAGCGCCAACGCCAACACCGGCGGCGGCCTGATGAAGGCGGGCGAGCAGCAGTTTGTGGTGCGCGGCGTAGGCCTGCTGCAGACGCTGGACGACATCCGCAACGTGACGGTGTCGGTGGCCAACGGCGTGCCGGTGCGCGTGCGCGACATCGCCGAGGTGCGCGAGGGTCATGCCCAGCGCCTGGGCATGGTGCAGTTCGACCAGCATGACGACATCGTCCAGGGCATCGTGCTGATGAAGCGCGACGAGAACGCGACCGAGGTGCTGGCGCGCGTGCGCGAGAAGATCGCCGAGATCAACCGCAACGTGCTGCCCGCCAATGTCCAGGTCAAGACCTTCTACGACCGCCAGAACCTGCTCGACATCACCATGGGCACGGTCGAGCATGCACTGTTCATCGGCATCTCGCTGGTGCTGATCGTGCTGTTCATCTTCCTGGGCAGCTTCCGCGCGGCGGCCGTGGTGGCGGCGGTGATCCCGCTGGCGTTGTGCGTGTCCTTCATCAACATGGACCACTTCAAGGTGCCGGCCAACCTGATCTCGCTCGGCGCCATCGACTTCGGGCTGATCGTGGATGCCGCGGTGATCGTGATGGAAAACATCATGCGGCACCTGGAGGAGGGCAAGGCCAAGCCGGAAGACGCCATCGTCAACGCCACCGGCGAAGTGCAGCGCGCGATGATCTTCTCGACCGGCATCATCATCGTCGCGTACTCGCCGCTGTTCTTCATGGGGGGCGTGGAAGGCATCATCTTCAAGCCGATGGCCTTCACCATGGGCTTCGCGCTGCTGGCCTCCATCGTGCTGGCGCTGACCTTCGTGCCGGCCGTGACGTCCTTCGTCTTCAGCGGCACGCTGCGTCCGCACTCGCCGCGCTTCATCGAGGTGATCCTCAACGCCTATAAGCCGCTGCTGCGCGCGCTGCTCAAGCGCCCGGGCATGGTGTTCCTGACCGCCTTCGTCGGGCTGGCCGCCACGCTGTACAGCTCGCGCTACCTCGGCACCGAGTTCCTGCCCACGCTGGAGGAAAACAACCTGTGGCTGCGCGTGACGCTGCCGGTCACGACCGACCTCGACTACTCGGCCGGTCTTGCCCGCGAACTGCGCGGCTATTTCCGCGAGCAGCCGGAGGTGTCCACCGTGTCGGTGCAGATCGGGCGCCCGGACGACGGCACCGATTCCGCCGGCGTCTACAACCAGGAGTACGCGCTCTACTTCAAGCCGCGCGACGCATGGCCCAAGGGCGTGACCAAGCAGCAGGTGGTCGAGCGCTTGACCAAGCGGCTCAGCCGCATCCCGGGCATCGAGTACAACTTCTCGCAGTACATCCAGGACAACGTCAACGAGGCGCTGTCGGGGGTCAAGGGCGAGAACTCGGTCAAGATCTACGGCACCGACCTGCTCGCCCTGCAGGACATGGCCAAGGAAGTGGAGTCGGTGCTGAAGAAGGTGCCGGGCCTGGCTGACGTCGGCATCTTCAAGGAACTGGGCCAGCCCACGCTGAATATCTCGGTGGACCGCGAGAAGAGTGCGCGCTTCGGCCTCAGCGTGGAAGACGTCCAGACCGTGGTGCAGTACGCCATCGGCGGCGACCCGGTCACGCAGGTGCTGGAAGGCGAGAAGACCTTCGGCTTGACCGTGCGCCTGAACGACGTTGCGCGCAGCAGCCCGGATGTCATCGGCCGCCTGCTGGTGGATACGCCGGACGGCCAGCGCATCCCGCTGTCGATGGTGGCCAAGGTGGAAGCGACCGACGGTCCCTTCTTCATCTACCGCGAGTCCGGCAAGCGCTACATCGCCATCAAGTTCAGCGTGCGCGGGCGCGACCTGGGCAGCGCGGTGGCCGAGGCGCAGGACAAGGTGGCCAAGGCGATGGCATTGCCGGCCGGCTATACCATCTTCTGGGACGGCCAGTTCAACCAGATGAAGGTCGCCCAGAAGAAGCTCGCCGTGATCGTTCCGCTGACCATCCTGGTGATCTTCCTGCTGCTGTACAGCACCTTCGGCAACTTCAAGGATGCGCTGATGGTGGTGCTGAACGTGCCGTTCGCCGCCATCGGCGGGCTGCTGTCGCTGCACATCGCCGGCGAGACGCTGAGCATTTCGGCGGGCATCGGCTTCCTCTCGCTGTTCGGCATCGCCATCCAGGACGGGGTGATCCTGATCTCCTACGTGAACCGTCTGGCACAGTCGGATGACCTGCACGAGGCGGTGGTGGAGGGCGCTTCGCTGCGGCTGCGCCCGGTGGTGATGACGGCGATGCTGGCGGGCCTGGGCCTGCTGCCGGCGGCGCTGTCGCACGGCATCGGTTCCGAGGCGCAACGTCCGCTGGCGCTGGTGATCGTAGGCGGCATGGTGACCACCACGCTGCTGACCTTGCTGGTGCTGCCGGTGGTATTCGCCTGGGTCAACCGCCACCGCAATGGCCGGGGCGGCCCGGATGGTCCGGATGGCGCCTCGCTGACGCCGGCCGAAGCGGGCTGAGACCGGCGCGGCCAAACGTGTCCGGCTGGCGCCTGCCAGCCGGCACATCACAGGGAGAGCAGAAATGAACACCAAGAATGGAAACCGTTGCCGCCTGGCAGGTGTGCTGCTGGCATGCAGCCTGATCACCAGCCCGGTGCTGGCTGCGGGCGCGGGCAAGTCCGCGGGCGCCGGCGCGCAGAAGCCGGCCAAGCCTGCCAAGCCCGGCAACCGGAATTCCGTGCTGCCGGGCAATGTGCGCGGATGAGGCGCGCGGCTGAAGGGGGCGGCGCGGACATCGAGCGGGACGGGGCGAGGCCAACGCGGCAGGACGGCGTATTGGCCGGTGCGGTGCGCGAGGCGGTGGTGCTGACGCACTGGCGGCCCAGCGTGGCCGCCGTGCCGGCGGACCTGGCGCTGGCCGACTATCTGCTGTCGGCCTGGCAGCGATTGCGCTCGCCGAGCCGGCGGCCGCCGCCCTGCCCGCGCTGCGGCGTGGTAGGGGCGAGCGCTTGCGGCTGCGATAGCTCGGGGCTCCCGCAGTTCCTGTGCCGAGCCTGCGGGCGCCGCTTCAATCGGCTGACCGGCACCCCCATGGCGCGGTTGCGCCCGGAAAGCAAGCTGCGCGCCTTCTTCGGCCTGGCTTCACGCCACTGGTCCATCTCGGAAGCGGCGCGCCATCTAGGCGTCGGCGCGGACACCATCCATCACTGGTCGCGGCAGACGCGGCTCTGGCTGCTGCAGTCTCGATCCTTCGGGCGAATGGGAGCGCCGCGTGCAACTGGGCGTGCACTACCGCATCGGTCGGTACGGCGACCCGGCGGAGGCCGTGGCTGTGGCCGGGTGCCGCTGTGCTGTGCTCGCGCCGGCCGGATCTGGCGGGGCGGCGGGGGGCAGGCTCGTGCGCGTGTGTCCCTGTTGCGAACAGGCGATGCGTGCCTGAGCTGTCGCATTCCAGATAGGTGGGAGCGCTCCGCCGGCGTTGAGCCTGCCGAGCCCATTGAGCGCGTTGAGCGTGTTGAGCGCGTCGTGCACGACATCGCGCCCCGGCGCGTCATTGCGCACACCGGGCGGGCTGGCGCTGGGCGCGGCTAGCAGCTAGATTAGTCACATCGGGGCCCCGCTCATGCCGCCTGGCGCGGCTGGCATTGCCGGCCGGGCATCCTGCGCATCCGCTGTTGCCGTGCAGCAAGCGGGCATGGGGGATCACGATGGCGCAACAGTCCAAGTGGCGAAACCTGCTGGCTGGCCAGCCGCTGGACCCGCTGGCGCCGGGCACGCGGCACGCCATTGCCGTGCTGCCCGTGCTGGCCTGGGTGGGGCTGGGCGCCGACGGCCTGTCATCCTCCTGCTACGGCCCCGAAGAGGCCTTTCTCGCACTGGGCGCGCACACGCCGCTGGCACTGTTCCTGGCGGTGGCCACGGCGACCACGGTCTTCGTCATCGCGATCGGCTACAACCAGGTGATCGAGCTGTTCCCCAGCGGCGGGGGCGGCTACCGCGTGGCGACCGCCCTGCTCGGGCCGATGCCGGGCCTGGTCTCCGGCGCGGCGCTGCTGGTCGACTATGTGCTGACGGTCAGCACCTCGCTGGCCAGCGGCGTCGACGCCTTCTTCAGCCTGCTGCCGGTCGGGGCGCAGCCCTTCAAGCTCGCCACTGAACTGCTGATCGTCGTCCTGATGACGGGGCTGAACTTCCGCGGCATGAAGGAATCGATCCTGGTCCTGATGCCGATCTTCCTGGCCTTCGTGGTGCTGCATTTCGGCCTGATCGTGTACGGCGTCGCCGTGCATGGCGAGCGGCTTGGCGCCGTGGTGCCCGATGCCTTCGGCGAAGCATCCAGCATGTCGCAGTCGATGGGGGCGGTGGTAATGCTCGCCCTGCTGATGCGCGCGTTCTCGCTAGGCGGCGGCACGTATACCGGCCTGGAGGCGGTCTCGAACAACGTGAACATGCTGGCCGAGCCGCGCGTGACCAATGGCAAGTGGACGATGTTCTACATGGCCAGTTCACTTGCCTTCACCGCGGGCGGCATCATCCTCCTCTACATGCTGTGGCACGCCACGCCGCAGGAGGGGCAGACGCTGAACGCCGTGGTCTTCCGCAGTGTGATCGGCAACTTCGGCTTCGATTCCGCACTCCTCAACCATGGCCTGCTCGCGGTGGTGCTGGCGTCGGAAGCGGGCTTGCTGATGGTGGGTGCGCAGACTGGCTTTCTGGATGGCCCGGCGGTGCTGTCCAACATGGCCGGCGACTACTGGGTGCCGCGCCACTTCCGTGACCTCTCCGCGCGGCTGGTGCGGCAGAACGGCGTGATCGTGATGGGCGTGGCCAGCCTGCTGATCCTGCTGTGGACGCGTGGCCAGGTGGCGGTGCTGGTGGTGCTGTACAGCATCAACGTGTTCCTGACCTTCAGCATGTCGCTGTTCGGCCTGTGCGTCTACTGGTGGCGCCACCGCGCGGAGCCGCGCTGGCTGGTGCACTTCGCGCTGTCGCTGCTGGGCCTGACGGTGACGGCCAGCGTGCTGGTCATCACGCTGGTGGAGAAGTTCACGGAGGGCGGCTGGCTGACGGTGCTGGTGACGGGGCTGGTCATCGCGCTGTGCCTCTACGTCAAGCGCCACTACACTGCCACGCGTGCCGAACTGGCGCGTGCCGACGCCCTGTTCGCCGGCACCCCGCCGCTGGTCGACGCGGGGCGCCTGCGCCCGCTCGACCCGTCGGCGCCGACCGCCATCCTGCTGGTGGGCAAGCATCGCGGTGTCAGCATGCATGCGCTGCTATGGGTGGAGCGCCTGTTTCCCGGCCACTTCAAGAATGTGATTTTCCTCGCCGTGGGCGAGGTCGATGCGCAGAGCTACGAGGGGCAGGAGACACTGCACCGCCTGCAGCAGACGGTGGGCGAATCGCTGCGCTACTACGTGGCCTGCTGCCAGCGCCACGGGTTGGCAGCCGATGCGCGCGCCGCCTATGGCACGAACCCGCTGCGGGAATTCATGCGCCTGGTCGATGCGGTGACCGTCGAGTACCCGAACAGTGTCTGCTTTGCCAGCAAGCTTATCTTCAAGCACGTCAACTTCATCACGGCCTTCCTGCACAACCAGACTCCGATCGAGCTGCAGGAGCAACTGCACCTGCAGGGCAAGCAGATGGTGCTGCTGCCGATGAATGTGCAATGAGCGGAACTGACCGCACGGGCCTTCGCGTCGCCACACGCGCCGCCGCAGCTCTCCGCGGCCATCTCTCCGGCGTCTCTCCCGTTCTGCCTCGCCGGTTTCCTTTTCTACTTGACCAGGGTCACCGGCACACGCGAAAGGCGAATCAGTTTGTTCGACAGCCGTCCAACCAGCAGCTCGCCCATCGGCGAGCGTGCCGCGGTGCCCATCACGATGGCGTCGCAGTCGTTGGCAGCGGCAGTGTCGGCGATGGTCTGCGCGATGTCGCCCACCTTGACCTGCGCCACATAGCGCGCGCCGGCATCGTCCAGGATGCTGCGTGCAGCGCGCAAGGCGGCTTCGCCATCCATGGTCTCCATCCTGCGCAGCTCTTGCACCGAGTGGAAGGCGGCGGCGCGCCCCGATTCCAGCGGTGTCTGGACATTGAGCAGCACCACCTCCGAGACACATTTGTCGCGATACATGAACGCGGCGTGCCGCACCGCGTCCAGCGCATGTTTCGATCCGTTGACCGGAACCAGCACTCTGAGCATTGCCAACTCTCCTTGATCTCTCCGACCTTTTCCGTCAATGGCCGCCATTGCGCGCCTCTCTTTTGCGTTTCCTGCCTCTATCTAACGCCCGGCGGTGCAAAGATTGTGTAAAGAGTGGCGCGTGGCGCATGCAGATCGGATCAAGGCGGCCGGTGGCCTGCTTCCTCCAGGGAGCGGCTGCGGGCGGTCCGTGGCACGGCCATGCGTGAACTACCATGAGGAAGGGCCGAAGGCCGTGCGATCTCGCGCCGGCCCGCGCCGCCGCGCCATGTACCGCGGGCGCCACGGCGGCGGGGCTGCCGGTCCGCAATCGGTCGGCTATCCGTCCGCCATCGAAGAGAGGCAGCGCATGAGCACCTGCAATCAACCCCACCACGCCCACCACGACCACAAGCACGGCGCACATTGCGGCCACACGGCGATCCTGCACGAGGGCCATGTCGATTACCTGCACGACGGCCACCTGCACCATCCGCATGGCGGCCATGTCGACGAGCACCGGATCGCGGTCAGCGCGAAGAATCCTGACCAGTGCACGCCCGGGCATCACTGCGGCGGCCATGTGGACGGACACGTACACGGGCCCGGTTGCGGGCACGAGCCCGTGCCGCACGGCGACCACGTCGACTACCTCGTCGCCGGGCATCTGCACCATCCGCACGGTGATCACTGCGACGACCATGGGCCGATCGAACTGGCCTAGGTGTGAGGCGTCAAGAGCCTGAAGGCGGGATATATGGGCAAGGCCGCTCCCGCGGGGAGCGCCTGTGGGCGCCTTTTTCTTTGGGCGGTGCGTGGCTGTTATGGCCTTCTGTTGCTTGAGCCTTCTGGGTGGTCTGCCGCGCAATATGCTGATTGCAGGCCTTCGGTATTAAGCGGCGGCATTGGTTTGCGAGGCAACGGCCTGTTTCGACTCCCCCTGCGGGGGGAGTCGACCTACTTTCTTGTCTCGCCAAGAAAGTAGGCAAAGAAGGCGACCCGGGCGCGGCGAAAGACGCCTCGCGATTTGCCGCGGCCGCCGCGCCCGTCCGAACTCGCGTCCTGCGGCCGCCGCGCCCGTCCGAACTCGCGTCCTGCGGCCGCCGCGCCCGTCCGAACTCGCGTCCTGCGGCCGCTCAAACAGCGGACGGGCTTCATCGGCGGCCGCGGCAAATCGCGAGGCGCCGCACAACGGGAGGGAACGGCCAAACCGGCGGCTGGCGAGTGCTCGCGATACGGCCAATTCTGCTGAGGTCTCTAGCGTGAAGCGACTGCGAAGCTGGCGCTTCACCTGCCACCCGATGCGCAGCGAGGCGTGGCGTCCTTACCCTGCCGTATGCGGCGCCTCGCGGGCTGGCTGAAAGAGCGGAAAAGAGGGCCCCCTGTCTGAGCATCGCCGTAAGGCGATGTGAGTTGGGGCCCGGCCGCTCTTTCAGCCAGCCCGCGAGGGGGGGTTAAGCCGCATCCGGCGCGCCTTCTTTGCCTACTTTCTTGGCAAGACAAGAAAGTAGGTCGGCTCCCCGCAGGGGAGTCGAAACAAGCTGTTGTCTCGCAGACCAAAGCCGCCGCCTAACACCGAAGCCCTGCAATCAGCATATTGCGCCGCAGACCACCCAGAAGGCTCAAGCACAACGTCTAACTGAACGGCATTAGCCCCCGCGGGGGACTTTCGCGCCGCGAGCAGTGACGCCGGAGGCGCTTGCGCAGGCCGAATTTGCGCAATGCGCAACACGCGAGCGCGGCCGCTGCCGCAGCTTCACGCAGGCTTCCTATAATCGATGCTGCAGTGCCGCATGCGACGGGAATTGTGCCGCATGCGTTGCGCGGCAGGCCCCGGTGCGCCGTGTGGCCGGCGCGTCGGTCCGGCCCTCCATGGCGCCGGGCGATGCCGGCTACGACCGGCGAGGGAGCGAGACATGTCACCATGCGAGCGATGTCACGATCAGGCCGGCCGGCCGGGGCACTTTCCGCCACACCGCGATCTGATGCCCGGACCGGTGTTGCGCAATGAAGCCGGGCTGAAGGTCTACAGCTATCGCTGCCGGGCCTGCGGGCAGGAAATGCTGCTGCAGGCGCCGGCTTCCGACCTGCCGGATCGTTGGTCCTTCGGCGCCCGTCCCTGCCGGCTCTAAGCGGCGTCGCCGACGCGGGCCGGGCGGGGCAGCGGTTCCGTGCGCGCCGCGCGTGCGTCGGCAGGCAGCCGCAGGACTTACAATCGCGGTTTTACCCGGCCTCGAAGAAGAACTGACAGACATGAGCTCCATCGGAACCCCCCTTTCTCCCTGCGCGACCAAAGTGATGCTGCTCGGCTCCGGCGAGCTCGGCAAGGAGGTGCTGATCGCCCTGCAGCGGCTCGGTGTCGAGACCATCGCGGTGGACCGCTACGCCGATGCGCCGGGCCAGCAGGTCGCCCACCATGCGCGCACCATCGCCATGAGCGACGCGGACCAGCTCAAGGCGCTGATCGAGGCTGAGAAGCCGGACCTGGTGGTGCCCGAGATCGAAGCCATCGCCACGCCCGCGCTGGAAGCGCTGGAGGCAGCCGGCGTCGTGCGTGTGGTGCCGACCGCCCGCGCCACGCGCCTGACCATGGACCGCGAAGGCATCCGCCGCCTGGCCGCCGAGACGCTTGGCCTGCCCACCAGCCCCTACCATTTCTGCGATTCGCTGGAAGAGTTGCAGGCGGCCATCGACGGCGGCATCGGCTATCCCTGCGTGGTCAAGCCGGTGATGAGCAGCTCGGGCAAGGGCCAGAGCAAGATCGACGGTCCCGAGGGCGTGCGCGCCGCCTGGGACTACGCCATGGCCGGCGGCAGAGTCAGCCACGGCCGCGTGATCGTCGAGGGCTTCATCGACTTCGACTACGAGATCACGCTGCTGACCGTGCGCGCGCGCGGCGCGGACGGCGAGGTGGAAACGCAGTACTGCGAGCCCATCGGCCATGTTCAGGTCAGCGGCGACTACGTCGAAAGCTGGCAGCCGCACCCGATGCATCCGGTGGCGCTGCAGAAGGCGCAGCAGATCGCCGGCGCGGTCACCGCCAACCTGGGCGGGCAGGGCATCTTCGGCGTGGAACTGTTCGTCAAGGGCGAGCAGGTCTGGTTCAGCGAGGTCAGCCCGCGTCCGCACGACACCGGCATGGTGACCATGATCACCCAGTGGCAGAACGAGTTCGAACTGCACGCGCGCGCCATCCTGGGCCTGCCGGTCAGCACCGCGCTCAAGAGCCCGGGCGCCAGCGCCGTGATCTACGGCGGGGTGGACGCCAAGGCGGTGGTCTTCGACGGCGTGGACGAGGCGCTGCGCGTGCCGCAGACCGAGCTGCGCCTGTTCGGCAAGCCGGAGAGCTTCGCCAAGCGCCGCATGGGCGTGGCGCTGGCGCACGACACCGACGTGGAAGTGGCCCGCATGCGCGCCAAGGAGGCGGCGGGCAAGGTCAAGGTGCGCGCCGCCGACTGAGGCCCGTACGGGACGGGTAGCGGGACGGGCGGCGGGGCTGGCCCGCTGACCGGTCGCGGCTTCATGACCAGGAAGCCGCAGCGCGCCGTGCCCGTCACCCGGTGCCAGACGGCCGATGCCCCCACGCGCACGCCGCCTTGAGGTGGCACGCGCGGCATGGGTGCGGCCCGTCGTCGTCGCCGCCTGCAGGCTTGGCGCGGATCGGGCATCATGCAGCCTTTGCTGCAATGCCGCACGGGCGCGGCCGTCTATGCGCCGCCGCACCGAGCCGGATCGTCATGACTTCGCCAAGCCCTTCCTCCTGCCAGACCGCCTCTCCTGCCTCGCATGTCGCCGAGCGTGCGCATGCCGGCCCAGTCGGCGGCGCCGTCTGGATGACGCCGCTGCTGGCCACCGCCTGCGGGCTGGTCGTCGCCAATCTCTACTACGCGCAACCGCTGATCGGGCCGATCGGGCAGGCCCTGGGCCTGTCGCCGCAGGCCGCGGGGCTGATCGTCACGCTGATCCAGATGGGCTACGGGCTCGGGCTGCTGCTGATCGTGCCATTGGGCGACATCATCGAGAACCGGCTGCTGATCGTCTCGCTGCTGGGGGCCAGCGCCCTGGCCCTGGCGCTGGCGGGCGTCGCCACCCATGCGGCGCCTTTCCTGGTGGCCGCGGGCGCCATCGGGCTGTGCTCGGTGGCGGCGCAGGTGCTGGTGCCCTTCGCTGCCCACCTGGCGCCGGAGGCCATGCGCGGCCGGGTGGTCGGCAACGTGATGAGCGGGCTGATGCTCGGCATCATGCTGGCCCGGCCGGTGTCCAGCCTGGTGGCCGACCGCTGGGGCTGGCATGCCATCTTCACGGCATCGGCGGTGGGCATGGCCGTGCTCGCAGCCGTGCTGCGGCGCCTGCTGCCGCGCCGCCAGCCGACGCCAGCCGTGCGCTATGGCGACCTGCTGCGCTCGATGGCGACGCTGCTCGCCACCCAGCCGGTCCTGCGCCGGCGCGCCGCCTACCAGGCCTGCATGTTCGGCGCCTTCAGCCTGTTCTGGACCACGGTGCCGCTGTGGCTGGCCGGCCCGGACTTCGGGCTGAGCCAGCGGGGCATCGCGCTGTTCGCGCTGGCCGGCGTGGCCGGCGCCATCGCCGCGCCGATCGGCGGGCGCCTGGCCGATCGCGGCCGC
Source organism: Cupriavidus sp. 09_S30 (assembly GCF_056930435.1). NCBI lineage: Bacteria > Pseudomonadati > Pseudomonadota > Betaproteobacteria > Burkholderiales > Burkholderiaceae > Cupriavidus > Cupriavidus sp. 09_S30. Next base: position 135,904 of record NZ_JBXOWI010000002.1, read on the forward strand.
AGCCGGCAAATGACCGCGCTGGCCATGGCGCTGGCCGCGGGCGCCTTCGCGCTGAGCGGCGTCGGCCCGAGCGGCTCGCCGCTGGCGCTGGCGCTGCTGACGGTGGCGGCCATCGTGCTCGACTTCGGCGTGGCGGCCAACCTGGTGGTCGGGCAGCGCGCCATCTTCGCCCTCAGCGCCGAGCACCGCAGCCGGCTCAACGGCCTGTTCATGGCCATCTTCTTCGTTGGCGGCGCGGCCGGCTCGGCGCTTGGGGCATGGGCCTATGCCACGGGCGGCTGGACGCTGGCCAGCCGCTTCGGCCTGGCGTTGCCGCTGCTGGCGCTGTGCTATTTCGCCACCGAGCGACGCGCCGGACGCGGCTAGGGCGGCTGTATCGGCGCCAGCGTTGACGCAAAACGGGCCGGCTTGATGCCGGCCCGCTTTGCGTTCGGGGCCCCGCCAGCGGCGGGGTGGCGGTGGTTCAGCGCAGCGTGCCGACCACGCGCACGTACCTTACTTCAGCGCATCGTCCGCCGTGCCAAACACCCACGCCGGATGCCTGTGGCGCCGCGAGCACACCATAGGGGAGCGGAGACGCGCCGACGTCCTCCGCAGAGCGTGGATCGACGGCTCGCGCAAGGCCGGCCCCTGCCTCCACCTGTTGCCTGCCGATTTTGTGGTGGAAATCAGTCAACCTGTCATATTTCAAAGCGTTACAACAAATTACAATAGTGTGCGGCTTGATACACAGCGGAGCCGCCGGTTTAGCGGTGGAACACGGGGCGGCCATGCGGGACGCCCGCTGCAGAGGTGTCGCGTAATGGCGCGGCGGGAGACAAGACCGGTGACCGGCACCTCCCGCGGCGTAAGAAGGGGAGCGTTTCGTGCAAGGACCTTGGTCGAGCCTGTCCGGGCTCGCGGGGCCGGACGCCCGGGGATTGTTGCCCCAGGCCGGCCCGCTTATCTATTGGCGGTATCTGTCGACGCTGGGCACGGTCTCGGCGTTCTGTCACCCCGTCGGCGTCCGGCGCTGGTGGCTCAAGCGCATCAAGCTGATCGGCCGCTCGGCCTTTCGCGCCATGGCGGTGCGGACATGGCTGGGCGCAGTGGCGTCGTGTGGCCTGCTGCGGCGTGTCGCGGCGGCGCGCCCGGCGGTGCTGGAGCGGCCCTTCCGGCCGCTGGCCCGCTTCGGGCTGGGCTTCGACGAGCGCGCGCGCATCGTGCTGGAGCACTACCGCATCATGCACGCCAGGCTGCCGGTCGCCGTCAGCGAACGCATCTACCTGTCGGGTGGGTTTACCTGGGCATTGCCCGACGCGCCCTACGCGCTGCGGCTGGCCGATTCCGGCCCCAATCCGAAAGAGGGCGAGCTGGCCTTCTACTGGATGGACCAGGCGCGCGGCGTCTGCCTGGCGCAGTTGAGCTTCTACCTGAGGCACGGCGAGCACGGCATCGAACTGTTCGTCGGCGGCCTGCAGGGTCCGGCGGGCGAGGCCAGCCGCGACTGGATCCGCGAGGCCACGCGCGCCTGCGACGGCCTGCGGCCCAAGGATGCGGTGATGGATGCGCTGCTGGCGCTGGGGGCCGCGCTGGGCGTGACGCGCGTTGTCGCGGTCTCGCGCATGAACCATGTCGGGCGCCAGCGCCACACGCCGCGCGCCATCCTGGCCGACTACGAGAGCTTCTGGGCCGAGGCCGGCGGGCAGGGCCTGCCCTGCGGCAATGTGGCGGTGCCGGTGGCGCAGCCGCGGCGCGACGTGATGTCACTGCCCTCGAAGAAGCGCTCGGCCTACCGGCGCAAGCTGCAGCGCATCGAGGCCATCGAGGCCGTCGTCTACGGCTGGCTGGAAACCCAGCCGGCCGGTGCGTGCCGGCACGATCCGGCGAGCGGGCTGGTGCCGGCGTAGTTCCCGCAGCCGGGGCCGCTCGCGGCCGCCGGCCCGGCGGTCCGCCTCGTTGCGCCTCGTTGCGCCTTGTTGCGCCTTGTTGCGCCGAATCCCCGCCTAGATCTCTGCCCGCAGGCCGATGAAGAAGCGCCGTCCCGGCGCCGGCTCGAAGTAGCGGCCATTGCTCTCATTGACGATGACCGAGCCGATGTAGCGCCGGTCGGTCAGGTTGTCGATGCGGCCGTAGGCATACCAGCGGGCGCCGCCGGCGCGGAAGGTGTAGCCCATGCGCAGATTGAAGGTGGCGTAGCCCGGGGCTGCCTGGGTGTTGAGGTCATCGGCGAAGACCCGGCCTTCCACGTGCATGCCGGCGCCCAGTACCAGGCCGGGCAGCGCCTCGTAGGAGGCGTCGGCGCCCAGGCTGTGCCGAGCGGTGCCGGGCAGGCGGTTGCCCGCGCTGACCATCAGTCCCTGTGCATTACGGAAGGCCTGGCCGAAGTAGGCGTCCAGCAAGGTGTAGCTCAGGCCGGCGCCGATGCGGCCGCCCGGGCCGAAGCGTCCGCTCCAGCCCAGCTCGAGGCCACGTCGCCGCACGCCGTCCACGTTCTGGTAGGTGGCGCGGCCGCTGTCGTTGGACAGCGGCACGATCTCGTTGTGGCTGTCGGCATCGAAGGCCGTGGCTTCCAGCCGCTGGGTGGCTGTCTGCCACTTGATGCCGATCTCGCCCTGGCGGCTGGTGGACGGCTGCAGGCCCAGGTTGGCGCCGGTGCCGCCGGGACCATAGGCGATCTCGGTCAGCGTCGGCGTCTCCAGGCCACGGCCGAGGTTGGCATAGACGTTGAGCGAGTCCAGCGCGTGCCAGACCACGCCCAGCACCGGATTGACCTGGCGATAGGTGACGGTGCCGCTGTCGTCGGGGCTGGCGGCGGTGATGAAGTGGTCGTCGATGGCCAGCCGCACCTGGCTGGCCCGCAGGCCGCCGACCAGGCGCCAAGACGGATGAACGGTCCAATCGAACTGGGCATAGGCGCCCAGGTTGCTGGCGCGGTCGGTCTCGTCCCGGCGCAGCGCGCCCTGCGTGCCGTTCTGGTTCACGAAGCCGGTGCGCGCGTCGCGCATGCCGTCTGCCTCGATGCCCGCCGTCCACTGCAGCGGCAGGCCGGCCAGCCGCGTGTCATGCTGCCATGACAGCGCGCCGCCGCCATAGCTGCGGCCGATGTCCACGATGCCGCCCGACGAACTGGGCGCCGCGCCGCTGAAACCGAGGAACTGGGTGAGCCGGCGGGTGCCGCCGTAGAGTCGGAAGGCGAGACTGTCCTGCGCCCCCAGCTTGTGCTCGACCACCACGCCGCCCTGGTTCTGCTCGACCGTCTTGCCGGTATTGAACTGCGTGGCCAGCGCGATGGCCTGGCGCGGATCGGCGTCGGCCTGGGCGCGCGTCAGCCCCAGCGGGTCCTGCGCCTGTGGTTGGCTGAACAGGTTGAGCAGCGCGGTGACGCGCGTGCCCGCGGCCGGCTCGGCGACCACCTTGGCATTGAGCTGGCGCCGCCGCGCCGCGCTGTGGTCGCGGTAGCCGTCGGTGGAAAAGGTCCAAGCATCGAGGGTGGCCCCGAGCTTGTCGTTGCCGCCGCCGGCAGTGAGGCCGGTCATCCATTGCCCGTCCGAGCCCAGGCCCGTGGTGGCGCGCGCCATGGCCTGCCCTTTGGGCGGGTCGGGCGAGAAGACCTGCACCACGCCGCCGGAGGCATTGCCGTAGAGCGTGGCGAAGGGGCCGCGCAGCACTTCTACCCGGCTGGCGTTGACGAGGTCGGCGGTGGACGCCTGGCCCTGCCCGTCCGGCATGGTGGCGGGAATGCCGTCGACCAGCAGGCGCACGCCACGCACGCCGAAGGTGGCGCGGCTGCCGAAGCCGCGCACCGCGAGCTGCAGGTCCTGCGCGTAGTTCTGCCGGTCGCGTGCGCTGATGCCGGGCACGCCCCCGAGCACTTCGGAGAGATTGATCCCGGGCGTGGGCGTAGCCAGCGGGTCGAGCGGCACCGTGTCGATGGCCGCCGGGGCGTCGAAGCGTTGCTGCTCGGCGCGGCTGGCGCTGACCACCACGTCGGACAGGGTGTCCTCGGCCACTGCGCCGGCCACGGCGGCCCATGCCGCGGCCGGCACTGCCGCGGCCGGGGCGGCGGCCAGCGCGGTGGCCAGCCAGCGGCGGCGCCGGCCGGCCCGCACCGCAGCCATCATTGCTTGGGCCGCACGGCGTCGGCGGTGGCCTGGATGAAGGCCTTGATCTTTTCCACGTCATCCATGCTCAGCTTGCCGGTGAAGTCCGGCATGCCGCGCGACATCGCCGGGCCCTTGAAGATGAACTTGTCCAGGTTCTGGATGTAGGCCGTGTGCATGAAGCCAAGGTTGGGGATGTTGCCGCCGCGGTCCACACCCGGCACGCCGTGGCACAGCACGCAGTTGCTGACGTACAGCCCCGTGCCCGCCTGCACCTTGGCCGGATCGTACTTCACGCCCGACAGTAGCGCGCCCTGCTGGTAGGCCACGAAGGCGGGCATGGGGGCCTTGCCGCCCACGGCGAAGGTGTAGACGGTGCCCGGACCCTTGCGCTCGGTGGCGCGCTGCGCCTGGCCGTAGACGCCGCCCCAGCCCACCGCGATCGACACGTACTGCTTGCCGTCGACCATGTAGGTGACGGGCGCGGCGATGACCCCGGTGCCGGTCGGCGTTTCCCACAGCTTGTCGCCGCTGGTGGCGTTGTAGGCGATGAAGCGCCCGTCGGCCGTGCCCTGGAACACCAGGTTGCCGGCCGTGGCGAGCGTGCCGCCGTTCCACGGCGAGACGTATTCCTGCGTCCATGCGGCCTTCTGCTGCACCGGATCCCAGGCGATCAGGCGGCCGAAGGGCTTGCTCTTGGGCGGCTCGGCATTGAGGAACTTGGCCGTGTTCCAGCCCACGTTGCCATGCGGCTGGCCGGGCTGGTTGCTGTTGAAGGTCCAGTTCTTGTCGTCCATCAGGTTGATGGGCACGTGCTGGGCCGGCAGGTAGACCAGGCCGGTCTGTGGGTTGAACGACATCGGGTGCCAGTTGTGCGCGCCGTAGGGGCCGGGAATGGCGTCGTAGGGTTTGGCGCCGTCGCGCGCCTCGGGCAGCTCGATCGGGCGGCCGTTCTGGTCATAGCCGCTGGCCCAGTTGACGTCGACGAAGTTCTTGGCGGAGATGAACTTGCCGTTGGTGCGGTCGATAACGAAGAAGAAGCCGTTCTTGGGCGCGTGCAGGATGACCTTGCGCGGCTCGCCGCCGACCTTGAGGTCGGCCAGGATCATCGGCTGCGTCGAAGTGTAGTCCCAGTTGTCGCCCGGCGTCTCCTGGTAGTGCCAGACGTATTTGCCGGTGTCAGGGTCGAGCGCGACGATGGAGGCCAGGTAGAGGTTGTCGCCGCCGGCGGGGCTGCGCCTGCTGCGCGACCAGGGCGAGCCGTTGCCGGTGCCGACGTAGAGCAGGTTCAGGTCGGGGTCGAAGGCCATGGTGTCCCACACCGTGCCGCCGCCGCCGGCTTCCCACCACTTGCCGGCCGGGTCCCAGGTCTTGGCGGCGCGCTCCATCGCCTCGTCCTCGAAGGGCTTGGCGGGGTCGCCCGGCACCGTGAACCAGCGCCACTTCTGCTCGCCGCTGTTGGCGTCGTAGGCGGTGACGTAGCCGCGCACGCCGTATTCGGCGCCGCCGTTGCCGATGATGACCTTGCCCTTGACCACGCGCGGCGCGCCGGTGATGGTGTAGGAGTGCTTGTGGTCGATGATGGTGTCCTTCTCCCACAGCTTGCGCCCGCTGGCCGCGTCGAGCGCGATCAGGCGGCCGTCGTAGGCGCCCACGTAGACCTTGCCCTCGTACAGCGCCACGCCGCGGTTGACCACGTCGCAGCAGCCGCGGTAGCCGATGCCGCGGTCCACCTTCGGGTCGAAGCTCCACAGGCGGCGGCCGGTGCGTGTATCGATGGCGTGCACCACGCTCCATGAGGCGGTGACGTACATGATGCCGTTCACCACCAGCGGCGTAGCCTCGACCCCGCGCGTGGATTCCAGGTCGTAGGACCAGACCAGGCCGAGCTGCTTGACGTTGTCGGTGTTGAGCTGGGTAAGCCGGCTGAAGCGGCTTTCCGAATAGTCGAGGCCATAGCTCGGCCAGTCGGGGGTCTTGGCCGCGTTGGCCTGGATGAAGGCGCCGTCGACGGCGCCGGTGGCCGCGCGGATGCGCGCGGCGCCTTCCTTGGCCTTGCCCTCGGCGGCTGCGGCCGGGGCGGCGACGATGGCCAGGGCGAGCGGAGCGGCGAGGGCGGCGAGAGCGGCAAGGGTGGCTGGGTGCGCGCGGCGACGCGCGGCAGGCTTCGATGCGTGGGTCATGATGTCTCCTTTTCTTCTTCTGTCTTTCTGTCTTTCTGTCTTGTGGGGGAGCTGCTGCGCACTGCGCCGCGGGGCTCTCCGTCTTGCGCGGATTTGACGCCGCGCCCAGGGCGCGGCATCCCGGCGCGCGTGGCCCGGCTCAGTAGGCCATGCAGACGGACTTGATCTCGGTATAAGCGTCGATCGCCGAACGCCCATGCTCGCGGCCCACGCCCGAGGCTTTGTAGCCGCCGAACGGCAGGTTGGGATCGACCACATTGTGCGTGTTGACCCAGACCGTGCCGGCATGCAGTCCATCGACCAGGCGCTGGACCGCGCGCAGGTCATTGCTCCAGATGCTGGCGCCCAGGCCGTACTCGCTGCGGTTGGCCTCGGCCAGCACGGCCTCGGGATCATCGAAAGGCATGGCCACCACGACCGGCCCGAACACCTCCTCGCGCACTAGCGTCAGGTCCTTGCACGCGCTGTTGGCCACCACCGTGGGCCGTACGAAATAGCCCTCGCGGTCCAGCGCGGAACCCCCAGCAACGATCTCCGCTCCCTCGGCGCGGCCGCCGCCGATCAGGCCCATCACCTTGTCGCGGTGGCGCGAGGAGACCAGCGGGCCCATCTGGCTGGCCGGGTCGAAGCCCGAGCCCAGCACGGTGGCGTCGGCCACCTTGCCCAGGCCCGCGACGATCTGCTCATAGTGCTTGCGTGCCACGTACAGGCGCGAGCCGGCGGTGCACACCTGGCCCTGGTTGAAGAAGATGGCGCCGGCCGCGCCCTGGATGGCCACGGCCGGGTCGCAGTCCTCGAGCACGATCACCGGGCTCTTGCCGCCCAGCTCCAGCGCCGCCCGGCGGATGTCCTGGCCGCAGCGCGCGCCGATCAGGCGGCCGACCTCGGTCGAGCCGGTGAAGGTGATCTTGTCCACGCCAGGGTGCGCCACCAGCGCCGCACCCGGCACGCCATCGCCGGTCACCACGTTGAGCACGCCCGGCGGGAAGCCGGCCTCCAGCGCCAGTTCGCCGAGCCGCAGCGCGGTCAGCGGCGTTTCCTCGGCGGGCTTGAGCACCACCGTGCAGCCACAGGCCAGCGCCGGTGCGATCTTCCACACCGCCATCAGCAGCGGGAAATTCCACGGCACGATGGCGCCCACCACGCCCACCGGGGCGCGCCGCGTCATCGCGCTGTAGCGCGTGCCCGGCGGGAAGGGCACCGACACCTCCAGCGTGCTGCCTTCGATCTTGGTGGCCCAGCCGGCCATGTAGCGCAGCCATTGCACCGCGCCAGGCACCTCCATGCCTTGCGAGTGCGCCAGCAGTTTGCCGTTGTTGAGGGTCTCGAGGCGCGCCAGCTCTTCGCCATGCTGCTCGACCAGGTCGGCCAGCTTCAGCAGCAGGCGCTCGCGCTGGGCCGGCAAGGTGTCACGCCAGGCGGCGCCGTCGAAGGCGCGGCGCGCCGCCGCGACCGCGGCATCGATATCGGCCGCCGCGCCCGACGGCACCCGCGCGATCTCGCGGCCGGTAGCGGGATCGAACACGGCAAAGGTTTCGCCGCTGGCGGCCTGGCGCCATTCGCCGTCGATCAGCATGGCGCTGCGGATGGCCCGCTCCAGGCCCTGGTGTCCTTCCATCGGTGCGTTCATCGTTGTCTCCTGTCGTTCGTGGCTCATGCCTCGCGTTGGACGAGGTGGACGACAAAAGTAGCACCCGCCATGCGGCGTGGCTTGCCTGCCGGTGCACAACGCTTGCCGCTGCGTGCAAAGGCGTGCGGCGCGCTGCGGCCGCCCCGGCGGGTCGGCTCAGTCGCGCGCGGTGGCGTGGCGCTGACGCCATTGCGACGGGCTCATGCCGAAGCGTTCGTGGAAGACGCGGCTGAAGTGCGCCGCGTCGGCGAAGCCCAGCGCGAAGGCGATCTCAGTGATGCTGCGCTGCGCCTCGCCGTCGCACGCGAGCCGCAGCGAGGCCTGGCGCAGGCGGCGCGACTGAATGTAGGCATGCGGGGTCAGGCCGAATTCGCGGAACAGGTTGTAGAGCGTACGGCGGGAGACGTTGAGCGCGGCCGCCAGGTCCTGTGCCGACAGCTCCGGGTCCGCCAGGCGCTCGTCGATCAGTTCGCGGATGCGCCGCAGGCGTGCGTCGTCCGGCCCGGCCGGCGCCGGGGCGGGCAGGGCGCCGCCGCCCTGCAGCGCGGTCTCCACCAGCGCGACCACCGAGTCCTGCAACACGAGCTGTCCCTGCTGGTCGAGCAGGTGGCCGGCGCACCTGTCGTGCAGCAGCGCACCGAGCGCAGACATGGCGATGCGCGAGGCGCCCTCGCCGCGCAGCGCCTTGCCGCCCAGGGTCGTGGCCGCGCGGCGCCAGCCGTAGGCGTGTGCCTGCGGCATTAGCAGCACCAGCGCGCGGGCGCCGTCGTCCAGCTCGATGCTGTAGGGCTGGGCGGTATCGTAGATGGTCCACATGCCGGGATCGAGCGCGGCGCGGTTGTCGCGCTGCGCCACGCGGCTGCGGCCCTGCAGTTGCCAGAAGACCTTGAAGAAGCCCGCGTCGGAGCCCTCGGCCTGCCGCGTCAGCCGCGCCACGCGGTGCGCGCTGACCTGCATGTCCGCCACCGCGCAGTCCCCGAAGCGCGCGTAGCTGACATCGCAATGGAAGCGGCCCCGCGATTCGCGCGCATAGTCCAGTGGCAGGAAGCCGGTGTCGATCACTTCACGCCATTGGTCGAAGCTCGAGACGGTTATGCGCGCCGCTTGCTGCGACGGCATCGACTGAGGGGGCATCATCGCATCTCCAGTGACCGGCCGCGGGAGCCGGAGAGGTCACCCAGGTGGAGGCCCAGCCTAATGCAAGCGCCGCTTTCGGACAATGGGAACAAGTGCGTAGACCGACGCGCCCTCGACGCGCCCGGCCGTACCGTCCTGGGCTGCGGTATACCCTAGTAGTCTAGGTAAGTAGACCTTTATAGAGTCATGGCTGGCCTTGGCTTTCCGACTGCCAAGGCCACCGATCCTGGCCGCCTTCACGCCAATCCCATCACACCAGTCCCGCGCTGCCCCATGCCGCAAACGACCGCCAGCGACCTGCTTTCGCGCAGCCGCGAGCCCGTCTACCTCCAGCTGGCCACCATCTTCCGGCGCCGCATCGAGAGCGGGGAGTGGGCGCTGGATGCGCGCATCCCCTCGCTCGACGCCCTATGCCGCCAGTTCGGCGTGGCCCGCATGACCATGCACAACGCGCTGTCCGTGCTCGAGGACGAGGGGCTGATCGCGCGGGCGCGCGGGCAGGGCACCTTCGTCAAGGCGCGCTGCCGCGAGCGCCGCCCGCTGAGCCTGCCCATGAGCTGGGACCAGGCCGTGGCCGTGGGCGAGCGCCTGGCCACCATCGCGCTGCACGAATCGGCCGCCGACGTGGCCTTGCCGGCCGACCTGGGCATGCCATGCCCGGCCGTGCGCGCGGACGCCTACCATTTCCTGCACCGGCTGCACACGCAGCAGGGGCGGCCCTTTGCCATCGGCGAGGTGTTCATCGAGGCCGGCGTCTTCGCGCGCGATCCCGAGGCGTTTCGCCAGGGCGCCTCGGTGCCGGTGCTGGACCGTTTTCCGGGCCTGAAGGTGAATGCTGCCCGCCAGCGCCTGCAGATCGTGGCCGCCGGGGCCGATTCCGCCGCGCGCCTGGAATTGCCTGTGGGCGCGCCGCTGGCCGAACTGCGCCGCTATGCCTGCGTCGACGACGTCATCGTCTACTACGCCCGCATCGAATTCCCGACCGAGTTCGTCTGCCTGGATTTCGACCTGCTCGCCCCCGGGCGCAGGGAAGGCCAGGACGATTGCTGAAGCCGAACCGCCTCCCATCCCACCCAACGGAACCGAGAACATGGAGACTCCAGAACAAATGAACGGCGCCGAGAGCCTGGTCAAGACCTTGCTGGCCTGCGGCGTCGACACCTGCTTCGCCAATCCTGGCACCAGCGAGATGCACTTCGTCGCGGCGCTGGACCGCATTCCCGGCATGCGTTGCGTGCTGGGGCTGTTCGAGGGGGTCGTCACCGGCGCCGCCGACGGCTACGCGCGCATGGCCGACAAGCCCGCGGCCACCCTGCTGCACTGCGGCCCGGGTTTGGCCAACGGCCTGGCCAACCTGCACAACGCGCGCCGCGCGCAGACGCCGGTGGTCAATATCGTCGGCGACCAGGCCACCTATCACCGTCCGCTCGACGCGCCGCTGACGGCCGACACCGAAGGCTGGGCGCGCCCGGTCTCGGTATGGACGCGCACCGCCACGCACGCGGCCTCGGTCGGCGCCGATGCGGCCACGGCCGTGCAGGCCGCGCGCAGCGCGCCGGGCGGCGTGGCCACGCTAATCCTGCCTTCCGATGTGTGCTGGGATGCCGGCGGCCGCGTGGCCGCGCCGCTGCCCGACCTGGCCGTGCCCAAGGTCTCGCCCGATGCCGTGCAGCAGGCCGCGAGAGTGCTGCGCTCGGGCCAGCCCACGCTGCTGGTGCTGGCCGGCGCGGCATTGCGCGAGGGCGCGCTGGCCGATGCGCACCGCATCGCCGCCGCCACTGACGCGCGGTTGATCACGCCGATGTCCAACGCACGCGTGTCGCGCGGGCGCGGCCGTTTCGCGGTCGAACGCGTGCCTTACGCGGGCGACGTGGCGCGCGCCAGGCTGGCCGGCATCCGTAACGTGATCCTGGTCGGTGCGCCGCCGCCGGTGACTTTCTTCGCCTACCCGGGCCAGTCGCCACGGCCTTATCCGGAAGACGCCGCCATCCACGTACTGGCCCGACCCGAGGAAGACCTCGGCGAGGCGCTGGCACGGCTGGCCGACGAACTCGGCGCGCCCGCGGTCAAGCCGCCCGCGGCCGGCAAGCCGGCGCCGGAGATCGCGCGCGGCGCGGTCACCTCGGAAGCGGTGGCGCAGACGCTGACCGCGCTGCTGCCTGAGCAGGCGGTGGTGGTGGAGGAGAGCGTCAGCTTCGGCCGCGCCTTCTATCCCGGCACCATGCATGCGGCGCCGCACGACTGGCTGCAACTGACCGGCGGCGCCATCGGCGACGGCCTGCCGCTGGCCACCGGCGCCGCCGTGGCCGTGCCCGACCGCCGCGTGGTGGCGCTGCAGGCCGACGGCTCCGGCATGTACACACTGCAATCGCTGTGGACCATGGCGCGCGAACGACTGGATGTCACGGTGGTGGTGCTGGCCAATCGCAAGTACGCCATCCTGCTGGGTGAGCTGGCGGGCGTGGGCGCCAATCCCGGCAAGACCGCGCTCGACATGCTGGACCTGGGCAATCCTGACCTCGACTGGGTCAAGCTGGCCAACGGCATGGGCGTGGAGGCCGCGCGCGCCGTCGACATGGAGGGCTTCGCCGACCTGTTCCGCAGCGCCAACCAGCGCAAGGGCCCGTTCTTGATCGAGCTGGTGATCTGAAGCCTGCCTGCGGGCATGTCCTGAGCGTGCCCGCAGGCCAGGCGATTGATTCTCTATCCGGAAACGCTGATAAGGAGTCCGCCATGCTGCAACTTCGCCCCGGCTGCGAATGCTGTGACAAGGATCTGCCTCCCGATGCCGCAGATGCGCGCATCTGTTCCTTCGAATGCACCTTTTGCGCCGATTGCGCGGATGGGGTCCTGGCTGGCCGCTGCCCTAACTGCGGCGGCGAGCTGGTGGCGCGTCCGCGCCGTCCGGCGGACAAGCTGGCGCGGTTCCCGGCCGCCACCGAGCGCGTCTTCAAGCCCCAAGGGTGCGGCCGCGCCGCGTGAGCAGCCTGGTCGGCTTTCCGCATTCGAAAATCCACCCTTCGGCAGATCGGAATTGCGGCGCCGCGTCAGCTGCGGCAATCTCACGGTCGAGCCATGCGTGCGCAGCGCGCCATCGGCAATCCCATCCAGGCGGGCCGCGCCACGCGCGGCGCGCCTGCACGAGCATCGTTCAACCCAGGAGACACCATGCCCCAGCAAGAAGCGGCGGCGGGTCCGGACAAGGTCTACGCCGAGGCACTGGCCGCCGGCAATTTCCGTATCCAGCTGTGCCAGGACTGCCACCGGCACGTATTCTTTCCCCGCAACATCTGCCCGCACTGCGGCGGCGATCACCTCGACTGGGTCGCGCCGAAAGGCACCGGCACCGTCTACTCCACCACGGTCGTGCGCCGCAAGGCGGAAGCCGGTGGCGACTACAACGTCGCGCTGGTCGACCTGGATGAAGGCGTGCGCATGATGAGCCGTGTGGAGGGCGTGACACCCACCTCGGTGCGCATCGGCATGCGCGTCAAGGCGAGAGTGGCGCCAGGCAAGGCCGAGGGCGAACCCGCCCTGGTGGTGTTCGATCCGGTGGAGGGCTGAAGAACATGAGCGGTTCCAATTTGCGCGGTGGCGTGGCCATCGTAGGGGTGGGCCAGGCCGGCCTCGGCGAGGCGCACGGCAAGACCGAAATGGAAATCCTGGTGGAGGCCGCCAAGGCGGCGGTCAAGGACGCGGGCCTGTCGATGCGCGACATCGACGGCATCGCCACCGCCAGCGTGGGCGCCACCATGTGGGTGATGCCCGTGGCCGAGTACCTGGGCATCCAGCCGAAGTTCGTCGACAGCACCATGATCGGCGGCTCCAGCTTCGTGGCGCACATGCTGCCCGCGATGATGGCGCTCGAAGCCGGCATCTGCGATGCGGTGCTGGTCTGCTACGGCAGCAACCAGCGCACCTCGACCGTGGGCCGCGCCGGCATCGGCAAGGTGCGCGCCGTGCTCGATCCGCAGCCTTATGAGAACCCCTACCAGCCGCTGAGCCCGATCAGCTCCTACGCGCTGGCCGCGCAGCGCCACATGCACCAGTACGGCACCACGCGCGAGCACCTGGCCGAAGTGGCGGTGGCCGCGCGCAAGTGGGCGCAGCTCAACCCCGAAGCCATGATGCGCGATCCGCTCTCGATCGAGGACGTGCTCAAGGCACGCATGGTCTCGGACCCGCTTTCCGTGCGTGACTGCTGCCTGGTCACCGACGGCGCCGGCGCCTACGTGATGGTACGCGCCGACCGCGCCAAGCACCTGGCCAAGCCGCCGGTCTACGTGCTGGGCAATGCCACGGCCACCTGGCATCGCCAGATCTCCTGCATGCCCGACCTCACCGTGACGGCCGCCAAGGAATCCGGCGAGCGCGCCTTCGCCATGGCCGGCCTGAAGCCGTCCGACGTCGATGTGCTGGAGCTTTACGACGCCTTCACCATCAACACGCTGCTGTTCCTCGAAGACCTGGGCTTCTGTCCCAAGGGCGAGGGCGGCGCCTTCGTCTCCGGTGGCGCCATCGCGCCGGGCGGACGGCTGCCGGTCAACACCAACGGCGGCGGCCTGTCGTGCGTGCACCCGGGCATGTACGGCATGTTCATCACCATCGAAGCGGTGCGCCAGCTGCGCGGCGAATGCGGCGAGCGGCAGGTGAAGGATGCCGAGATTGCGCTGGTGCATGGCAATGGCGGGACGCTGTCGAGCCAGTCGACGGCGCTTCTGGGGACGGCAGCGGCGCTGTAGCCGTAGAGGGTGCGCCGGCATCTGCCGGCGCACTAGCAGCATGGCCCCGCAAGCGGGATCTGCGACCAGCCATGGAGCAAACATGGCAGGCGGTAGCCCCCCGACAACTCGCTTGCATTTGCAATAGGCATGTCCTTGCTCCGCGCGTGCCGGACCCACGCCAGCTAGGCAGTTACTTCCCACCTCTCTGCGCAGCGCTCGCATCCGCCCGAGCGCCCGCCACCGCGGCACACCGCCGGATCGATGGCGCGCGCCAGAACGTCTCGGCATGGTGTTCCGCAGGCTGTCCGCGCGCGACCTGCTGGCGCCGGCGCAGCAGGCGGGCGCCGACCCGCGGGCGGGTAATGCCTCGGCGGACCTGTCGCCGCACTATAACGGCCGCGTCTACGGGCAGCTTGGTGGTTGTCCCGAAACGGTCCCGCTTTGCGGCGTCAGCCGCTTCGCACATCGCTGCTGCTTCAGCAATTGTGCGAGTTGACGCTGCTGCGCCGCATGGATCCCGTCGTCATAGAGGTTGGCGAGCTCCATCGCGTCATCGGTGACGTTGTACATCTCGAATTCGTCGCTGTGCGGCGTCGACTTGACCGTCACCGTGTACGCAATCGGTTGCGGGCCCACGTCCGCACCAGGATACGGCGGCGGTGCGGGAGGCGGTTCCACCTGGCGAGTCACCACGTCTTCGACTTTCGGGTAGCTCGGATCGCCGGTATCGCCAGGGTAGCCTGGCGTGCTCCAGAACTGCGGATTGTCGAAGTAATGCGTGTACTTCCAGACCTTTCCATCGGCCAGGCGCGCGATCACCGTTTCCAGGTGATTCGGCTGCACGACGGAGTTGTATCCGATACCGGTCCAGTTGTCCTGGTTGAGCCCGCGACTCGGATCATCATCGGTCATGAAATAAAGCGGGTCGTTGACGCTTGCCGGAGCAACCTCGCCCAGCACCAGCGGCGCAAGATTACGGCCCACTAGCGGCAGCGCATCGGAGTGATCTTCGGCGAGTTGCCGGCGAATGTGTTCGGCGTCTATTCCTGCGAGTCCCAGCAGCGTCGGCAGAAGATCCACGTGACTGGTCAGCGCGTCGACTGATCGTGGATTCGGAAACAGCGTCTTGCTGTAGATGATCAGCGGAACGCGGATCGCTTCGTCATAGGCCGTGTACCACTTCTGATGCATGTTGGAGTGCGAACCAAGCAGGTCGCCGTGGTCGGAGGTGAAGAGGACGATCGTGTTGTCGGCGAACCTTGACGCGAGCAGTGCCTGACAGACGGTCATCATCTGATCGTCGACGTTCTTCTGCAACTGGTAGTAGTAGCGGAAGTACTTCGCGAGCGTCACCGGGTCGTTCAGGATCGGCTGCATCCATTCCTTGTAGCTTTCCTGATAGGACGCCTGCGCCGAGGGTTTCTTCGATAGATCGTCACGCTGTGTCTGGTTGAATCGCACGGGGTCGAACAGCACGGTCGGCACGTAGGGATCAATGGAGAAATAGAAATCCCCGACCTTCCCGGTGTTCGCCCACAGGCCCCAGAGCGTGATGTCGTGCGGATTGACGAACGAAGTCACGATGAGCCACGGGTTGGCGTTGCTGTCGTGGTCGAGCTGCTGGATCAGGTTCCTGGCTTGCTGCGCGAAACCGACGTCGCGCCCCTGTTGACCGGGTGGCACCGAAGAACCGCTATTGAGCGGTGATTTGCCATGTGGCTCGGGTCCGATCCAGCCGGTGAAGCCAAAGCGATCGAGGCGATCGGCATTGCTGTAGACCGCTTCGGCTGCTTTGTCTGGGGCACCGCTCGTCGAGTCGTAGCTCACGAGCTGAGTGTGTGTGCCCGGGATCAGCATGTCGGCATCCGACGCGTGCCACTTGCCGCGCCAGTACGTGGTGTAGCCTGCGGCGCGAAAGTAATCCCCGAGCGTCGGTACGCTGTTGGGGTCGAGCCAGAGCACGTCCGGGTCGAAGGATTCCTTGGCCGCGCCGGTGGTCTGTGTGACGCCGTGCAGCGACGGATACTGCCCGGTGTAGATCGACGCCCGGCTGGGTGAGCAGGCTACCGACGCCGCGTAGTGCCGTTGAAAATCTATGCCGTTCTGGCGCAGCAGGTTCTGCGTCTTGAGATAGGTTTGACGGAAATCCTGGGTTTGTGTGGACTCGTAGATCGGCGGAAAGCGATTCTCGTCGCACATCAGGATCAGGAAGTTCGGCAGCTTGTCGCGTGCTCGCGCGGCGGACCCGGTTGCGGCACGCGCGTCGGGAACAGCGCCGCCGGCGGGAAAGACAAGCGCCCCGGCGCCCGCCGCGACGGTGTTGCGGAGGAAGCGGCGACGAGAGGCGTCGCTGACGTCGTCGCTCACGTTCCCGGACGCCGATGAATCAGATTGTTCTTTTTCCTTCATACGGCCTCCGCGCTTTGTTTTGAGCGGGTTGACGGGGACGAACGCCGCGTTACCCTTTGGAATAGTGCGCGACCCGATGCAATCCGCTGCCGACAATCACGCATGGGATGCTCGGGATGCAATTAGGAAAAGTTTAGGTGACCGGGCTGCTCGCTGCCCGGTGATTTGAGGCCCGATGCACATGGGATCAAGCGCAACAGCCTGGTCCGAAAACGAGCAATCGCACGATGCCCTCCACTCACCCTGTCCTTTTCGAAAATCCGTCCTGCCATCGCACCGACCATTCGTGCGCCGATTTCGACAGTCGCGTCATCGACTTTTGCCGATGTTGGCTGCCGGAGAGTATCTGTCATACCTGAGCGTTTCCAGCAATCCATAACGGTGGCGGCTCTTGCACTTCCCACGCCGCCACCTGTGCGCGTAGCATTGGCGCATGCCGCCGCGTGGCGTCCGGTGCGCGCATGAAGCCGCCGGAGCCCTGCCGCGGGACGTTCCGCGCAAGGCGTAGCGTGCCATCGACTTCCTCCTCCTCTTTTCCACACACCCCCGCATGAAACAAGACCGCCTTCTCCCCATCCTGCGCCGCGGCGCCTGCGCGCTGCTGCTGCTCTACGCCGGTGCGGCCTGGTCGCACGCTCGCCTGCAGCAGCAATCGCCGGCAGCGGGTTCCGCCCAGCCCGCCCCGCAACAGGTACGGCTGGCGTTCTCGGAGCCGCTGGAGGGGGCGCTCAGCCGCATCGTGGTGATGGATGGCACCGGCAAGCCGGTCACCAGCGCCAAGGCCAGCGTCGACCCGGCCGCCCCGAGCGTGCTGCTGCTGCCGCTCGACGGCAGCCTGGCCGCCGGCACCTACACGGTCAACTGGAACGTGGTGTCCAAGGACGGCCACCGTACCCAGGGCAGCTACCGCTTCACGGTGAAGTAGGTGGGGAGCGCCGCAAGCAGCGTGGCTGGCACGCTGAACTGGCTGCTGGCCGGCGCTGTCCTGCTCGCGCTCGGCACACTGCTGGGCATCCGGCTGCTGGCGCCGGCCTGGCCATCGGGTTCGGCGCGCGCCTGGGCGCGCGCGGCGCTGGCGCTGCTGTGCCTGCTGTTTGCGGCCGCTCTCCCGCTCAATGCGCTGGTGCTGACCGAGGCCGCGCCCGCTGAACTGCCTGGGGCGACCTGGCTGGTGCTGTGGCAAACGCACAATGGCGCCATGTGGTTGCTGGGTGCGCTCGGCATGGTGCTGGCGGGCGCAGCGCTGGCGGCGCCGTCGGCATCTGCCGCGCGCCCCGCATCGCGGGCACGGCCGTGGCCGAGTCTTGCCATGGCGGCCGGCCTGCTGCTGTTCCTGCTGGCCAAGGCGGACACCGGACACGCGGCCGAGCACGGCCTCGCCAGCCTGGTGGTGTGGGTGCATGCGCTCCACATCGGCGCCGGCTGCGCCTGGGCGGGCAGCGTGCTGGTGGCATGGCTGCAGCTGCGGGGCCGTAGCCGCGCCGCGGCCTGGCCGGACGCATTCCTGCGGCGCCTGTCGCAAGTGGCAGCCACCTGCCTGGCGGTGGTGGCCGCGACCGGCCTGGTCAACCTGTGGCGCCTGCTCGGCAACGGCAGCGGCGGCCTCGGCGAGTACGGCCAGTGGCTGGCGTTCAAGCTGGCGCTGGTGGTTGCGGCGGCCGGCCTCGGCGCCTGGAACCGCTGGGTGGCGCTGCCACGCGTGCTGGGCGGCAGCGTGGCGGCGCGCCGGCCGCTGCTGGTCAGCCTGGGGTTGGAGAGTGTACTGCTGGCCTTTACGGTGTTGGCCGCTGCACGGCTGGGCGGTACCATGCCGCCGATGTGAATGGGCGCCGGCCTGCGGAAGGCGCTCGATTCATGAAACCGTCGCGGCGTGAACCCCGGCGCCAGCCGAAGCCGATGAGATGTACCAACGCCGTTGGCCAAGCATAGTGTCTTGGCTCCCTCTCCCCTCATGGGGAGAGGGTTGGGGAGAGGGGTGGTCTAGCAAGGCGCCACAAGCAACGAAGCCGCCGGTGTTGTCCAGCACGCCAAGGTGAGACGAAGCCGACAAGGTGTGCCAACGCCGTTGGCCAAGCATAGTGTCTTGGCTCCCTCTCCCCTCATGGGGAGAGGGTTGGGGAGAGGGGTGGTCTAGCAAGGCACCACATCCAAACGAAGCCTCCGGTGTTGTCCAGCACGCCAGCGCCAGAACGAAGCCGTCGGTGTTGTCCAGCACGTCGCCATTCGCAAGCGCCTGCCCTCTCCCCCAACCCCTCTCCCGCAAGCGGGAGAGGGGAGCAAACCAGTGCAGGGCGAAATCCAACGCGCTATTCTCCCGGCGCGATTCCCAACACAATCGGCTGCCCATGCGGCGTACGCCGCGCTGCCTCATCCCACTGCTGCCGGCGCTGTTCGAGCATGGGATCGGACACCAGTCCCTTCTCCGCGCTGATGCGCTCCAGCGCCGTCAGCCAGTGCTGGTAGTAGGTGTCGCCCAGGTCCGGGTCGCCGGCCTGCTGCGCATCGCGAATGGCGCGGTTCAGGTGCGTGGCCCATTCGCTCCAGGTGAAGGCGCCGCGCTGGTGCAGCGCCAGCGTCATGGCGAAGGCCTGGGCCTGCCAGGGGGCGCTGAAGACGGGGCCTTCCGCGCCGCAGGGGAGATCGGGCAGGCTCGCGCGCAGGCCGTCGAGGTCGGGGCGGCTCATGCTTGCATTGCCTCCAGATAGGGTTCCCAGCAATCGACGTGCACGCAGGACGCCGTGGTGTCGGCGCCCCACAGTTCCGCCGCCTCGAAGCGCACGGTGTACAGCCATTGCGGCTGCTCGCCTTGGCCGATGGCATTGGTGTCGGGGAAGACGTGCGCGCCGTGCACGCTGACGATGCGTCCGCGCCGGCCTCGGCAGTAGCGCGGCAGCCGGGTGTGCGTGGCCGGGTGGAGCTGGCGCGTGCGCACCGCGTCGCCGACGGCGAAGCGTGCGGGGCCGGGCGCCGGCCGTTCGCTCGGGCCGCCGCGCAGCATGGCCGCGCTGACCTGGTCGGCAGCCAGTACGCGTGCGACCGGGACGGGCGGGATGCTGCGCTTCCCGCTCTCTATCTCTTCCTGCGTCGCCATGCCGGTCGTAAGCAGCAGCTTTTTCAGGCCCTCGAACCAGATCTCGTAGTAGCTGCTGGTCAGATACTGCGCCGGCGGCAGGCTCTCGCGCGCTGCGCGCGAGGCGTCGAGGTTCCACTTGCCGCAGGCGCCCATGGCCACGGTGAAGGCCAGCACACGGCGTTCCCAGTCGGCGTGGAAGGGATGCGGGTCGGCGTCGGGCTGTACGGGGCCGAAGCCTTGCATGCCGCCCATGTCCTGCGCGCCGTTCATGGCTGGCCTCCTTGCGCAGCGGCACGTGCGGCGGCATGTGCAGCAGCGTCAGGCGTCAGCGCCACGCCGGTGCCGATCATGGCGTCGCGCGTCACCAGCGTGGCGAGCGCTTCCTCGCTCCAGCCCTCGGTGCGGGCGGGCCGCATCGGCAGCACCAGGTAGCGCAGCTCGGCGGTGGAGTCCCACACGCGCAGCTCGGTCTCCTGCGGCAGTTCCACGCCGAAGTCGCGCAACACGCCGCGCGGGTCGATCACGGCGCGCGAGCGGTAGGGCGCAGACTTGTACCAGACCGGAGGCAGCCCGAGCACGGGCCATGGATAGCAGGAGCACAGCGTGCAGACCACCATGTTGTGCACCGAGGGCGTGTTCTCCAGCACCTGCATATGCTCGCCCTGGCGGCCGCTGTAGCCGAGCGATGCGATGGCGGCGGTGGCATCGTCGCGCAGCCATTGCAGGTAGGCCGGATCGGCCCAGGCCCTGGCCACCACGCGCGCGCCGTTGTGGGGGCCTACCTGGTGCTCGTAGGTCTCGATCAGCACGTCGAGCGCCTTGGGATCGAGATAGCCCTTGTCCGTCAGCAGCGATTCCAGTGCGCGTACGCGCAGGTCCATCTCGGAGAGCGCGCTGCCTTCGTGGCCGTGATCGTGATCGTGGTGGTGACCGTGGCTGCCGTCATGGCCGGTCTCGCGTGTGTGCACATGGTCATCATGCGCCGGTGCCGTGTGGCCCACATGGCCTTGCTGGCCGGGTCGGTGTGCGTGGCTCATCGGAAACTCGCCTGGGCGTGATTGCGATAGCGCACAGTATGGTGTTGCCTCGCCCGGATTGCAAATGGCGGAGCAGCGGAAGGAAAGGGCGCGTGCCGGGCGGGGGATTCCCGCGCCGGCACGCGCGGCCAGCGTCAGTCGGCCGTCAGTCTTCCATCACCTGCGTGTAGCGTTGCAGGTGGTAGTCGCTGTCGCCCAGCAGCGGGTCGATCATGGTCAGGCGCTTGAAGTAGTCGCCTACCGCCAGCTCGTCGGTCATGCCCATGCCACCGTGCAGCTGCACGGCCTGCTGGCCGACGAAGCGGCCGGCCTTGGCCACCGTGATCTTGGCCGCGGCAAGCATGCGGCGGCGCTGAGCCGGATCGCTTTCATCCAGCGCCTGGGCGGCGACGTAGGCCATCGACAGCGCCAGCTCCTTCTGCACCAGCATGTCCGCCACGCGGTGCTGCAGCGCCTGGAAGGCAGCCAGCGGCTTGCCGAACTGCTGGCGCGTGCGCAGGTACTCGGCGGTGATCTCGATCAGCTTTTCGATGGCGCCAGCGGCCTCGGCGCACAGCGCCGCGATGCCGTGCGACAGGCCCAGGTCCAGCGCGGCCAGGCCGTCGGCCGGCTGGCCCACCATCGCGTCGGTGGGCACGGCCACGTCGGCCAGCTTCAGGTCCGCCGCGCGCAGGCCGTCCATGGTCGGGTAGCCCGTCACGGTCAGGCCGGCGCTGTCGCGCGGCACCAGGAACAGCGCGATCTCGTCGCTGCCGGCCACGCGCGCGGTCAGCAGGAAGGCGTCGGCCGCCTCGCCGTGCCAGGCCAGGCTCTTGCTGCCGTTGAGCACGTAGCCATTGCCGCTGCGGGTGGCGCTGGCGCGCGCGGCCTCGGGGCGGTAGCGCGAGCCCGGTTCCAGGTAGGCCAGCGTGACGATGCGCTCGCCGCCGGCGATGGCGGGTAGCCAGGCTTGCTTCTGCGCATCGCTGCCGTAGGCGCCGAGCACGGCGGCCGCCATCACGCTGCTGGGCGTGACGGGTTCCAGCACCAGGCCGCGGCCCAGTTCGCGCTGCACCACGAGCTGGCTGGTGGCGCCTTCGCCGAAGCCGCCGTATTCGCTGTCCACGGTCAGGCCCAGCACGCCCATCTCGGCAAGCTTGCCCCACACCGCGCGGTCCAGGCTGCCGCCGCCGCGCGCGTTCTTGCGGCGCGCGTCGAAGGTGTACTCGGCATCGATGAAGCGGCGCAGGCTGTCGGCCAGCATCCGCTGTTCTTCGCTGTAGGTGAAATCCATGTCCGCTGCTTCCTTCAGAATCCGATGATCATCTTGGAGATGATGTTCTTCTGCACCTCGGTGGCGCCGCCGTAGATGGTGGTCTTGCGCATGTCGAAGTAGGTGGAGGCGGCGGGTGCGGCCCAGTCCGGACCGGCCACCGGCTGGGTGGCGCCCGGCTCCAGCCACTGCGGCGAGTAGGGCCAGGCATCGGGGCCGGCCACTTCCATCTGCAGCATGGCCAGGTCCTGCTGGATCTCCGAGCCGCGGATCTTGACGATGGAAGCCTCGGGCCCCGGGCCCTGGCCGGCGGCGTCCGCCGTGGCCACGCGCAGCAGCAGCATCTCTAGCGCCATGATGTCCATCTCGATCCTGGCGATCTTGTCGCGCATGCGCACGTCCTCGATCAGCGGGCGGCCGGCGCCGTCGGTGGCCAGGCTGGCGTAGTGCTTGAGCTGGCGCAGTTCGCGGTTGCAGTGGCCGATGCCGGCGATGCCGGTGCGCTCGTGGCCGAGCAGGTACTTGGCGTAGGTCCAGCCGCGGTTCTCCTCGCCCAGCAGGTTCTCGACCGGCACCTCCACGTCCTCGAACCAGGTCTCGTTGACGTCGTGGCCGCCGTCGAGCGTCTTGATCGGGCGCACCGTCACGCCGGGCGACTTCATGTCGATCAGCAGCATCGAGATGCCTTCCTGTGCCTTGGCCTCGGGGTCGGTGCGCACCAGGCAGAAGATCCAGTCGGCGAAGTGCGCCATCGTGGTCCAGGTCTTCTGGCCGTTGACGATGTACTTGTCGCCGCGGCGCACTGCGCGCGTCTTCAGCGAGGCCAGATCAGAACCTGAGCCGGGCTCCGAATAGCCCTGGCACCAGAAGTCCTCGACGGTCGGGATGCGCGGCAGGAAGCGCGCCTGGTGCTCGGGGCTGGCGTACTTCATCAGCACCGGGCCGATCATGGTCAGGCCGAAGGGCAGCAGGCGCGGCGCGCCGGCGCGGAAGGCCTCGATCTCAAAGATCAGGCGCTGCAGCGCGTTCCAACCGGTGCCGCCGTGCTGCTTGGGCCAGCTCGGCGCGCCCCAACCGTGCGCGTGCAGGATGCGGTGCCAGCGCACGTAGTCGTCTTTCTCGATGCGCTGGTGGCCCAGCACCTTGGCGCGGATATCGGCGGGCAGGTTGGCCTGCACAAAGCCGCGCACTTCCTCGCGGAATGCCTGTTCCGCAGCGGTGAAACGCAAATCCATCTGCTTGTCCCCTGAGTGTCGGAGGCGGCGCGAGCGCGCGCCTCGTCGTGGTGGGCCGATTGTATGGGCGGCGCGGCGTTCGCTTCTTCCGCAATCGCAAAGCGCACCTTCGCAGCAGCAAAACCGTGGCCGCCCAGGCCGCGTCCCGCCGAACTTTGCGGCCGTCCCAGCCTGGACCGAAGGCGGCCTTAGTCAAATCGGAATAGCAAGCCGGCAGGCACTGCCGCACACTGCTTCCGTGCCCCAAGTGGGTGGCACACCAGTTCCGACTGGACGAGACAACGCGCCGAACGAGTGCGGAACAAGGAGACATAGCTGATGGCCCGCTGGATCACACGCGCGCTGGCGCTGGGAATCACACTGCTGACAATCGGCCTGGCATTGGGCGCGGGCAGTGCGCAGGGCGCCTACCCAGACAAGCCGCTGCGCCTGGTCGTGCCCTTTCCGCCGGGCGGCGCCACCGACCTGCTGGCGCGCGAGATCGGCAATGCCCTGTCGGCTCGCCTGCACCAGTCGGTGGTGATCGATAACCGCCCCGGCGCCGGCGGCAACCTCGCGGCGATGGCGGTGGCGCGCGCGCCGGCTGACGGCTACACGCTGCTGTTCGGCACCTTCGGCTCGCTGGCGGTCAACAAGAGCCTGTATGACAAGCCGGGGTATGACCCCCTCAAGGATTTCGCGCCGGTCGCCTCGGTGGCCTACCTGCCCAATGTGCTGGTGGTCCATCCCTCGGTGCCCGCGCGCAATGTCGAAGAACTGCTGGCGCTCGCGCGCCGCGAGCCGGGCAAGCTGACCTACGGTTCCTTCGGCGTGGGCTCTTCTTCCCACCTGGCCGGTGAACTGTTCACGCACCTGGCCGGCGTGGACATCCGCCACGTGCCGTACAAGGGCAGCGCCGCCTCGATGACCGACCTGATCGGCGGACGCATCACCATGATGTTCGACAGTATCTCGACCGCACTGCCTTTCGTGCGTGAAGGGCGTGTGCGTGCGCTGGCCGTCACCACCGAGAAGCCCTCCGAGCAGCTCCCCGGCGTGCCCACGCTGGCGCAGGCGGGCGTCAAGGGCTATGAGCTGACCGCGTGGTTCGGCGTGGTGGCGCCGGCGGGCACGCCGCGCCCCGTGGTGGAACGGCTCAATGCTGAGATCGTGGCCTCGCTGCGCGAGCCCGACCTGGCCGCGCGGCTGGCCCAGCAGGGCACCGTGCCGTTCCCGTCGACGCCGGAGCAGTTCGGCGTCTACATGCGCGCGCAGTACGAGAAGTGGGACGGGCTGATCCGCTCGGCCCATATCCGCGCCGACTGAATCCGTGCGCCGGCCGGCCCCGGACATGCTCACCGCATGCGCACCGGCCGCCTGCGCCTTGCATTGGCTTTCCCGCACTAACGTCATCGCTGAGCATCATGTCGTCTTTCCATCCTGAATTCATCCACGAGATCCCCCGGCACTGGGCCGGACTGGCGCCACAGTCGCCCTGCCTGCGCGAAGCGGGCGCGGTCGTCAGCTACGGCGAGCTGTGGCGGCGCATCGAGGCCGCACGCGACTGGCTGGCGGCGCAGGGCGTGGGCGAGGGCGACCGGGTGCTGGTGGCCGGCGAGAACTGCAGCGAGATGGTGGTGCTGATGTTCGCCTGCAGCGCGCTGCATGCCTGGCCGATCCAGGTCAATGCGCGCCTGTCGGCGCGCGAGATCGACACCATCCGCGAGCACGCGGCGCCGCTGCTGACTTTCTTCACCGGCCATGTCTCCGACGTGGCAGCCGGCCACGGCCAGCGCCTGGGCGCGCAGCCCAACGACTGCACGGTGTTCGATGCCGGCATGCACGTGCTGCGCGCGGCCACGCCGCCGGCACGCGTGTCCTCGCAAGAGGCGCGCGCCGTCGCCACGCTGATCTACACCTCGGGCACCACCGGCGCGCCCAAGGGCGTGATGGTGCCGCACGCGGGCCTGACGCACTTCGCCCGCATCTCGGCGACCTCGCGCAACCTGGGACCGGCCGACATCGCCTACGGCGCGCTGCCCATGTCGCACATCTTCGGCATCGCCACGGTGCTGATGGCCACGCTGTACGCGGGCGCCAGCCTGATCCTGCGGCCGCGCTTCGATGCGGGCGAGGTGTTCGATGCGCTCGCCGAGCCCGGCATCACCATCCTGCAGGGCGTGCCGACCATGTTCACGCGGCTGATGGCGGTGGCGCCCACGCGCGCGCACCCGCCCGGCGGCTATCCGCGGCTGCGCTACCTGTACACCGGCGGCGCGCCGCTCGATCCCACGCTCAAGCGCGACGTCGAGCAATGGTTCGGCCAGCCGCTGCACCACGGCTACGGCATCACCGAGTACGCTGGCTCGCTGTTCATCACCCGCATGGACGCACCGCGCGCCGACTGCTCGGCCGGCTACATCGTCGAAGGCGTGGAGATCGACATCACCGACGCCGAAGGCAAGACCCTGCCAGCCGGCGAGCGCGGCCAGATCCGTGTGCGCGGACCGGGCGTGATGGCCGGCTACTACCGCAACCCCGAGCAGACCGCCGAGGCGCTGCTGCCCGGCGGCTGGCTCAACACCGGCGACCTGGGCTACCTCGACGCCGATGGCGCGCTCTTCATCTCGGGCCGCTCCAAGGACCTGATCATTCGCTCGGGTTTCAACGTCTACCCGATCGAAGTCGAGGCCGTCATCAATGCCTTCCCCGGCGTGCGGCAGTCGGCGGTGGTCGGCAGGCAGACGGCCGACGGCAACGAGGAAGTGGTGGCCTTCGTCGAGCCGCAGGAGGGTGCCGCGCCGGACCACGCCGCGCTGGCGGCCTACCTGCGCGACAGCCTGGCACCGTACAAGCGTCCGGCGGAGATTCGCGTGATCGAAACCATTCCCACCACGGCCAGCGGCAAGCTGCTCAAGCAGCCGCTGCGCGCGCTGCTGGGTTGAGGCTTGAGGCCTCAGGCCTCAAGCAAGCGCGGAAGAACGCAAAGACAACCAAGGAGGAAACAGATGAAGCGATGGATGGCCGCGGCAGCGGCACTACTGACGATCATGCAGGGCAGCGCCTGGGCAGACGGCTACCCGAGCCGGCCGATCCGCCTGCTGGTGGGCTATGCGCCGGGCGGCCCGGTCGACACCGCGGCGCGCATCTACGCCGACCAGCTCGGCCGCATCCTCAAGCAGCCGGTGGTGGTGGACAACCGCGCCGGCGCCAGCGGCGCCATCGCCGCGGACATGACCGCCAAGGGCAAGCCGGACGGTTACACCCTGTACTTCGTCGCCAGTCCGACGATGACGATGACCCCGCTGATCCAGAAGTCGGTGAACTTCAACCCGACCAAGGATTTCAGCTACATCGGCCTGATCACCGACTACACCAATGTGCTGTTGATCAACAAGGACTTCCCGGCCAAGAACGTGCAAGAGCTGATCGGCTATGCGCGCAAGCACCCGGACGGCGTTTCCTTTGGCTCGGCCGGCGTGGGCGCGTCCAATCACCTGTCGGCGGAGCTGCTGGCGCAGATGAGCGGGGTCAAGATGCTGCACGTGCCCTACAAGGGCAATGCACCGGCGATGACCGACGTGATGAGCGGCAAGGTCACCTTCATGTTCGACATCACGGGTACCGCCGTCGGCCATGTCCAGGGCGGCAAGGTGCGCGCGCTGGCAGTGACCTCGCGCACGCGCAATTCCGCGCTGCCCGAGGTGCCGACGCTGATCGAGTCGGGCCTGAAGGACTATGACCTGACCGGCTGGTATGCCTTGGTCGGGCCGCCCAAGCTGCCCGCCGATGTGGTGGACAAGCTGGTGGCCGCGCAGAAGCTTGTGGGCGCGGTGCCGGAGTTCCAGCACCGCATGACCGAAGTCGGCTACGACCTGAACGTGACCGGTCCCAAGCCGCTGGCCGACCGCATCCAGCGCGAGCTGGCGCTGTGGGGCAAGGTGGTGAAGACGGCCAAGATCGAGACAGAGTGAGGCTGATGCCGCAGGTCGCTTAGGCGTGGGGCGGGCCGGACATCCAAGTCCGTCCCGCCCCGTTTTTTTGACCGGAGCGCAGCGCGCCCGGTCACGCCGACTGCAGCAGTTCCCGATAGAAGTTCGGCAGCGCGAACTGCGCCAGATGGACCGCGCCGTTGTAGTACTGCAGTTCGCCGATGCCGCGCTCGCGGATGCGGGCGTCCACGGTATCCGCCGCGATGGCGAGCGGATCCAGCGTGTCGGAGGCGCAGGCCATGCCCCAGTAGCAGCCATACAAGGGCACGTAGAGACCGAAGGGGTGCACCTGCGCGAACATCCGGCGCAGCGTGCCGAGCAGTTGTGCCACCTGCTCGCGCTGGAACACCGGCGAGCCGATATGCAGGGTCAGCGCGCCGCCGGGCGCCAGCAGGGCCTTCGCCAGGCGAAGCGCGTCTTCGGTGTACAGCGCCTGCGCAAGCGTGTCGGGGTCCGTCAGGTCCAGCACGATGAGATCGAAGCGTGCACCGGTTGGGGCGGCCGCCTCATCGGCCATATAGGCGAAACCGTCGCCCAGGCGCAGCGTCAGGCGCGGGTCGTCGAAGGCGCCGCGGTGGATGGACTGCAAGTGCTTGCGCGCCAGGCGCACCACCTCGCCATCGAGCTCGGCCAGCACGAGGCGTTCCAGGCTCGGATGCTTGAGCAACTCCTCGCTCAGGCCGCCGTCGCCGCCGCCCACCACCAGCGCGCTGCGCGGTGCCGGGTGCGCGATTGCCGCGGCGTGGGCCATGGGCTCGTGATAGAAGAACTCATCGCGCTCGGACGTCATGTAGCGGCCGTCGATGCGCAGCAGCCGGCCCCATTGCGGGGTCTCGAACACTTCCAGCATCTGATACGGCGAGCGCAGCGTTTCCAACCGCCGCGTGGCGCGGAAGCCGTAGGCGCTGTCCTGGTTCAGCCATTCGAGCAGCAGCTCGTTGGCATTGTCCTCCGGCTCCGTGCTGCCGCGCAGGATGCGGTTGGTGCTCTGCTGCGCCGGGGCAAAGGCGATCAGCAGCGCGTCGAGCAGCGCCTCGGCCTTGGCGGAGTTGTTGGCCGAGAAATTGCACACATAGACGTCGAGGGTGACGCCGCCGCGCTCGGGCCAGGTATGCACGGCAAGGTGCGATTCAGCTAGCAGGCAGGCGCCGGTAACGCCGCCAGGCTGGCCCTGCCATTCGGGGAAGGGGTGGTATTTCTCGGCCACCATCGTCAGGCCGGTGGCCGACACGGCCTGTCGGCACAGATCTGCCAGCGCCTGGTCGTCGGTCAGCAGTGCCGTGGCGCACTGGCAGCCGTACAGATCCGCGGTGAGATGCAAACCATGCATGTCTGCGAACGTCCTCCTTTGCGTGACGGCCTGCAGGGCAGGCCGGACTGTGCGGCGGCGCGTCGCTCACGCCGCGGGGCGCCCGGCGAGAGCGAGCGCGCCACGCGGACGCGGGGAGGGCGTCGCGCCGGAGAACGGTGCAGTATAACTGGAGAAGTGCGAAGAAGCCAGCTGATGGTTCGGTTTGGTGCAATTGGCGAAGGCGGGCGACTCATCCGGCGGGCCTTCTGCGTTGCAGGTAGCGCGGCTCACCGTCGATCACCAGCTCACTGCGCTGATTGTGCGCCGTGCTGCGCAGCGCCAGTACGCCGGCGCTGCGCTTGGGCATGATGGCGCGGCGCGGACTAATCCGCCTTGATGCCGAGCCGCTCAACCAGCGCCTTTTCCTGCGCGATCTGCTGCATGGCGAAGCGGGTGTAGGCGGCGCTGTCGAGGTACATCGGTTCCTGGTCCATCTGCTTGAGCGTGGCCAGGTAGCGCGGGTCCTCGGTGGCGCGGCGCAGCGCGTCCTGCAGGATGGCGACCACCTGCGGCGGCATGCCCTTGGGGCCTGCCACGCCGTACGGCGAGCTGGAGACCATGTCGTAGCCGAGTTCGCGCAGCGTCGGCGCATCGGGCCAGCGCGGCGAGCGCTGGGCGGTCCACAGGTTGAGCCAACGCAGCTTGCCGGCGTCGACGAGGGCGCCGGCGGCGCTGCCGGCCGCGCACAGTTGCACGTGGTTGCCCATCAGTGCGTTGAGGCAGTCGGCGTCACCCTTGAACGGCAGGTGGGTGACGGTCAGCTTCTCCCGGGCCGCCAGTTCCAGCATGGTGACGTGGGGCGAGCTGAACTGGCCCGGCGAGCCATAGCTGACGCTGCCGGGCCGGGCACGCGCATCGCGCAGGAAGTCGGCCCAGCCGCGCCAGGGCGAGTCGGCGCGCACCACCACGCCGAAGATGTAGCCGGTGATGCGCGACAGGTAGGTGAAGTCCCGCGCAGGGTCGAAAGCGGTCTTCTGGATGAAGGGCTGGCGGAACACCGTGACCGGCATCAGCGACAGCGTGTAGCCGTCGGGCGCCGCCTGGCGCAGGGCCAGCGCGCCCATGGTGCCGGCTACGCCCGGCTTGTTCTCCACCACCACGCTCTGCCCCAGCGCCGTCTGCAGCGTCTGCGCGAACTGCCGCGCGACCACGTCAGTGGTGCCGCCGGGCGCATAGGGCACGATCAGCGTGACGGGGCGCGTGGGGTAGGCCGGCGTGGCCGGCGTCGGCTGGGCCTGGGCCGCGTGGCCGCAGGCGATGGCAAGGGCTGCGCAGGCTGTGCGCAGCATGGTGCGGGCTGCTGTCATCGGATGTCTCCTCCTCTGCGTGGGCTCGCCCCTGGGTACACCACGCCGCGCCGGGCGGGTCCCGCTGTTCTGCGCGCGGCGCGCCGGCTGGCGCGGGGCGATCAGCTCGCCAGCTCGGCCCAGGCTTCCATCGATTGGCCGCCCGCATCGTCGCCCGTCCACAGCAGGATGCGGCCAGGCTGCTCAGGGTCCGGCATGCCGCCTACGGTGACGGTGTCGTGGTCGAACAGCGGTGCCACGCCGCGGAAGCCGAAGCGGGCGACGCGGGCGCTGGGCTGCTCGCGCGCCAGCAGGTCGAGTGCCAGCATTGCCTGCAGCGGGCCGTGCACCACCAGGCCCGGATAGCCCTCCACGTCGCGCACATAGTCGTGGTCGTAGTGGATGCGGTGGCCATTGAAGGTCAGCGCCGAGACGCGGAACAGCATCACCGGGTCGGCGCGCAGGCTGCGCTGCCAGCGCGGCGTGTGCTGCAGGCGCGGGCGCGGCGGCAGCGGCTGGCCCAGTTCGGGCATGGCGCGGTACACCAGGTCATGCCGCTCGGTCAGCGCGATCTCGCCGTCGACGCTGAATGCATGCTCCACCGTGGCGAACCACAGCTCGCCGCTGCGGCCGGTCTTGTACTGCACGTCGGTGATGGTGGAGGTGCGAGTGACGGTATCGCCCACGCGCAGCGGGCGCGTGAAGGTGAGCTCGCCGCCGGCCCACATGCGACGCGGCAGCGGCATTGGCGGCATGAAGCCACCCAGCGCGGGGTGGCCGTCACGGCCGAGCTCGCGCTGCGGCGCGCGCGGCAGGAAGTAGAGCCAGTGCCACAGCGGCGGCAGCGGTCCGCGCGCGAGGGCCTCGCCGTCGAGGTCCAGCGTGGCGGCGAGGCCGATCACGGGCTCGGGGGCCAGGGTCTCGGTGCGGGTTTCGCTGCGGCCGATCCACTGGCGCAGGTGTTCGAGGGTGCTGTTGGTCTGGGTCATGTCGATTCTGTGCGGGAGCGGGCCGCGCGCCGCCGTGGCGGGCGCGCGCGGCCGGCGAAGCCTAGGTGGATTCCGGCAGCAGCGCCAGCAGGCGCCGCGCCTGTTCGATGACGGGGCGGTCGACCATCTTGCCGTCGACCTGCACGGCGTGGCTGCCGGAGGTCGTGGCGGCCATCACGCGGCGCGCCCAGTCGACCTGCTCGGGCGCGGGCAGGAAGCCGGCGCGCACCGCTTGCAATTGGGCAGGGTGGATGCACAGCTTGGCGGCAAAGCCCAGCGCGCGCGCGTGGGCCACGTCGTCGGCCAGCACGGCCTCGTCCTTGAGCGCGGTGGTCACGCCGTCCACGGGCTGGGCCAGACCGGCCACACGCGAGGCCAGCACGATGCGCGCACGCGCATGGGCCAGCGCCTCGCGCACGTGGGCGCAGCCAAGATCCACGGCGTAGTCGAGCGAGCCGAAGGCCAGCCGCGCGATGCCCTCGGCGCCGGCCACATCGTCCACGCGGTGCAGCCCGAGCGCGGTCTCGATGATGGCCACCAGCGCACCCTGCGGATTGACGTGGCGCAACGCGCCGGCGATCTCGGCAAGCGCGGCCGGGTCTTCCGCCTTGGGCACCATCAGGCCGGCCAGTGCCGTGCCCTGCGGCAGCGCGCGCAGCCACGCCATGTCGGCGGGAAAGGCCGGCGAAGCGGAGTCGTTGATGCGCACGTAGGCCGCCGGGCCCGGGCTGCGCGAGCCCAGCCAGGCGGCGATGGCCTCGCGCGCGGCGGGCTTGGCGTCCGGGTGTACGGCGTCCTCGAGGTCGAGGATCATCACGTCGGGGCCGGCGGCGGCCGCCTTGTCGAAGCGCTCCGGGCGGTCGCCCGGAACGAACAGATAGGTGATGGCGTTCTGCATGGGATGAAGCGGATTGATGCGGGCCCTCAGCGGGCGGCGGGCAGCCAGTTGTTGACGTTAGGCGCGGTCTCCAGCGCCCACACGCGGGCGATGATGGCGCGCATCTCGGCCTCGCTGGCGCCGTGGCGGAAGGCGCCGAGCTGGACCGCCTTGGCCTCCAGCTCCGGGCGCGACAGCGTGTTGTCCGGGTCGCCCTTGGGCACATCCACGCGGCCTTGGAGCGTGCGGCCGTCGGTCGTGCGCACCGTCACGCGGCCGATCCATTGGCGCGGGTAGGCGGCGTTGATCTCGTCGTCGAGCGCCATTTCCACCTTCTCGCGGAAGGCAGCCACCTTGGCGTCCTGCAGCGCGTGGTCCTCGAACTCGCCCAGTCCGGCGTGGGCGTGCACGGCAACCAGGCCCAGCACGGTGCCCATCGAGAACTTGGCCTGGTGGATGGTGACCGGATTGACCACGGGGCCGAGCACATCGATGGCGCCCTGGTGCACGTGCGCGGTCACGCCGGCGATGTCCTCGGCGCGCAGTCCTTCGCGCTGCATCACGGCCTTGAGCGCGTCTGCCGCCGGATGGGTGTGGCGGCAAGAGGCGAAGAACTTGAAGGAGGTCTCGGCCGTGGCCCAGCGCGTGCCCAGGCCATCGGTCAGGCGCGAGGGGTCGGCATCGCTCGACATGCCGGCGGCCATGCCCTGGGCGCCTTCCAGGATCTGGCGGGCGCCGGTGAAGCCCGCGCGCGCCAGCCAGGCCGACTGCAGGCCGTCGGCCGCGGCCTTGGCGGTGTGCAGCTGCTTCGAGTCGGCCGCGTCGCGCAGGAATTCCCACAGGCCGGCGGCCTGCGTGCCGGCCGAGCCGAGCGCCTGGTTGATGCCCTCGGCATCCAGGCCGTAAAGCTTCGCCACTGCGGCGGCGGCGGCCAGCGTGCCGACCGTGCCGGTGGTGTGGAAGATGCGGTAGTGCGAACGGCCGAGGAACTCGCCGATGCGGATGCCGGCTTCGTAGCCGGCGATGGAGGCCAGCAGCACCTCGGCACCGCTCTTGCCCTCGGCCTGGGCCGCGGCCACCACGGCCGGGAACACCACGGCCGCCGGGTGCAGCACCGAGCTGTTGTGCACGTCATCCTGCTCAACCACGTGCGAGGAGGCGCCGTTGATCAGCGCCGCGAAATAGGGCGAGGTGCGGCGACGGTCGACGAAGACCTCGCTCGCACCCTGCTGCGGGCCCATCGCCGCGGCGAACTCCTGGATGTGGCGGACCGCCGGGGCATCCTTGCCGGCGATGGCCGAGGCGATCCAGTCGAGGAAGAGATCCTTGGTGCGTTCCACCACGGGGGCGGGTACGTCGGCCAGGGTGAAGCCCGCCAGGAATTCACACAGCTGGCGGGTGGGGTAGGAATGGTCTGCGGGTTGGCTCATGCCGGCTCCGGAGGAGGTTGTCTGGTCGGGTGCTGCCTTGTCCTGCGATCTGTCTGCTGCTTGTCCTTCCGTTGGCGAGGGGGAAGGGCAGGGGAAACTTTGGGTCGATGAAGCGATGCCGCCCTATCGACCGCTGTCGGGCTCCCCTCTCCCGCGTGCGGGAGAGGGGTTGGGGGGAGAGGGCCGGCGTTTGCTATTGCGACTACGCTTCCTTTCGCCAGCGGCACATGCCGCCGGCAGGAAGGTATGTTGTCGCAACCGCAAGCGCTCACCCTCTCCCCCGGCCCCTCTCCCACAAGTGGGAGAGGGGAGAAAACCGTGCGGTCGATGAAGCGTCGCCACTTCATCGGCCACTATCGCGCTCCCCTCTCCCGCTTGCGGGAGAGGGGTTGGGGGTGAGGGCCGGCGCTCGCTATTGCGACTACGTTTCCTCATGCCAGCGGCACATGCCGCCGGTAGGAAGGTATGTTGTCGCAACCGCAAGCGCTTACCCTCACCCCCGGCCCCTCTCCCACAAGTGGGAGAGGGGAGAAAACCGAGCGGTCGAGCAAGCGCTGCTGCTCCATCGACCACTACAAAGAAAACCAGGTGGTCGAGCAAGCGAAGCCGCTTCCTCGACCGCTCCCGGCAACTCAAACCACCTTCCGCTTCTCCATGTCCTCGATCTGCGCTGCACCGTAGCCGAGCTCGGCCAGCACGGCACGCGTGTGCGCACCCAGCGCCGGCACGTCGCCCATCACGGGCTCCACTCCGGACAGGTTGGCCGGCGGCAGCAGCGCGCCGATCGGGCCGCCCGGGCAGCCGACTTCGCGCCAGCGCTGGCGCGCGGCGAGCTGCGGGTGGTTCCACACCGCTTCGATGTCGTTCATCGGTGCATTGGCGATCTGGGCCGCGTCCAGCAGCGCTTCGACCTCGCCGACGTTCATCGAGGCAAAGCGTGCCTCGATCAGCGCCGTCAGCGCGTCGCGGTGCTTCACGCGACCGGAGTTGCTGGCGAATCGCTCGTCCTTGATCAGTTCCGGCTGGCCCAGCACCTTGTCGCAGAAGGCCTGCCATTCGCGCTCGTTCTGCAGGCCGAAGATGACGCTGCCGCCGCCACCGGTGCGGTGCACGCCATAGGGCGCGATAGCCGGATGCGAGGCGCCGAAGCGTGCCGGCGGCTTGCCGCCGTAGTGGCCGAAGTAGAGCGCGTAGTTCATCCACTCGGCCAGCGCTTCCAGCATGGTGACTTCGACACGCAGGCCCTGGCCGGTGCGCCCTCGCTGCAGCAGCGCCGACAGGATGCCGCTGTAGGCGTACATGCCGGCCGCGATGTCGGCGATCGAGATGCCGGCGCGCGAGGGTTCGTCCGCGCCGCCGGTGATGCCGATCAGGCCGGCGGCGGCCTGGATCAGCAGGTCGTAAGCCTTCTTGTCGCGGTAGGGGCCCGAGTCGCCGTAGCCGGAGATGTCGCACACGATCAGCTTGCCGTAGCGGGCGTGCAGGGTGTCGAAATCCAGGCCCATGCGCGCGGCGGCGCCCGGTGCCAGGTTCTGCACCAGCACGTCGGCCTCGGCCAGCAGCTTGTGCAGCACGGCCTGGGCTTCGTCCTGCTTCAGGTCCAGCGTCAGGCTCTGCTTGCCGCGGTTGAGCCAGACGAAGTGTGAGGCCTGGCCGTGCACGGTCTCGTCATAGCCGCGCGCGAAGTCGCCTGCGCCGGGACGTTCGATCTTGACCACGCTGGCGCCGAGGTCAGCGAGCTGGCGCGTGGCGAAGGGGGCGGCCACTGCGTGTTCCAGCGAGACCACGCGAATGCCATCGAGGGGGCGGATGCCGGGAATTGTCATATGAGGGTAGTGGGACTCAGAACGAACGCGGCAGCTCGAGCACGTGCTCGGCCACGTAGGACAGGATCAGGTTGGTCGAGATCGGCGCCACCTGGTACAGCCGCGTCTCGCGGAACTTGCGCTCGATGTCGTACTCGGCGGCGAAGCCGAAGCCGCCGTGCGTCTGCAGGCAGACGTTGGCCGCCTCCCAGGAGGCATCGGCCGCCAGCAGCTTGGCGATGTTGGCTTCCTTGCCGCAAGGCTTGCCGGCGTCGAATAGCGCGGCGGCCTTGTAGCGCATCAGGCTGGCTGCCTCCACATTGCAGAAGGCGCGCGCGATCGGGAACTGGATACCCTGGTTCTGGCCGATCGGACGGTCGAACACGATGCGCTCGCGCGCATAGCCGCTGGCGCGCTCGACGAACCAGTAGCCATCGCCGATGCACTCCGAGGCGATCAGGATGCGCTCGGCGTTCAGGCCGTCGAGGATGTACTTCAGGCCGCGGCCTTCCTCGCCGATCAGGTTCTCGGCCGGGATCTCCAGGTTGTCGAAGAACAGCTCGTTGGTCTCGTGGTTGACCATATTGCGGATGGGCCGCACCGTGAGGCCCTTGCCGATGGCTTCGCGCAGGTCGACCACGAACACCGACAGGCCCTCGGACTTGCGCTTGACCTGCTCCAGCGGCGTGGTGCGCGCCAGCAGCAGCATCAGGTCGGAGTGCTGCACGCGCGAGATCCACACCTTCTGGCCGTTGATCACGTACTTGTCGCCCTTGCGCACCGCCGTAGTCTTGAGCTTGGTGGTGTCGGTGCCGGTGGTCGGCTCGGTCACCGCCATCGACTGCATGCGCAGATCGCCCGAGGCGATGCTCGGCAGCCAGCGCTGCTTCTGTTCCTCCGAGCCGTGGCGCAGCAGGCAGCCCATCACATACATCTGGCCGTGACAGGCGCCCGAGTTGCCGCCGGCGCGGTTGATTTCCTCCATGATCACCGTGGCGGCGGTCAGCGGCAGGCCGGATCCGCCGTATTGCTCGGGAATCAGCGCCGACAGCCAGCCCGCCTGCGTCAGCGCCTGCACGAAGGTCTCGGGGAAGGCGTTCTGCTCTTCCACGCGCTGCCAATAGGCGGAGTTGAAGCCGGCGCACAGGTCGCGCACGGCCTCGCGGATGTCGGGGTAGATCTGTTCTTCAACCTGTTCGGCAACCATGAATGGGCTCATCCGATATTCGATGGGGATGCGGCCATTATTCCCGAGGGCCTCTGCCCCCGAAATTCGGATTTGCGAAAGAGCGGCTTAGGGTCGCCGGAATTCGGTCGCCGGAATTCGGTCGCCGGAATTCTGCGCGGCGCAGGCGGCACGCCGTATGGCCGTGCGCAAGGGGATGAACCAGCGCAACATGCGACGCGCCGGGCCCGCCTCTGCCCGGCATGTGTCTCAGGGAACTCCCTCGCTTTGCGTGCGCCTTGCGCTGCCTTTGGCAAATGCGAATGGCGCGTCCACGTGATTGGTCCGACCCTTGCCGGAAAACATCGCGATCGGTGCGGCAAGCGGGCACGAGCCCCGGCAGCGGAAAACCGCGGGGGGATACAGCACGAAGCAGCGAGAAGCAGCAGAAAGCTGCCAGAGAGGAGAGCAGACATGAAGCAATTCGCATGGCGGTGGTCCGCACGGCAAGACGTGGAAACCGTAGAGATGGGCCACAGGCACGGCGGCGCCGGATGGCGCGACTGGGCGCTGGGCGCGGCGCTGGCGGCGGCCCTTGCCAGCCCCTTGCCCGGCGAGGCGGCCGATGCCTATCCGAGCAGGCCGATCGCCATGGTGGTGCCCTTCGCCGCGGGCGGGCCCACGGATGTTGTGGCGCGCACGCTAGCCGCCTCGATGTCGAAGACGCTGGGGCAGAGCGTGGTGGTGGAGAACCGGCTGGGCGCGGGCGGCACCGTCTCGGCCGCCTACGTGGCCAAGGCGGCGCCGGATGGCTACACCATCCTGATCCACCACAACGGCATGGCCACCGCGCCGGCGCTGTACCGCAAGCTGTCCTACCATCCGCTGACCGACTTCAGCTTCGTCGGGCAGGTGGCCGACGTGCCCATGACCCTGCTCGGCCGCCACGACCTGCCCGCCGGCAACCTGACGGAACTGATCACCTACATCCGCCAGAACCAGGGCAAGGTCAACCTGGCCAACGCCGGGCTGGGCGCCGTCTCGCAACTGTGCGGGATGCTGTTCCAGAAGGCCATCGGCGTCGAGCTGACAGCCATTCCCTACCAGGGCACCGCACCCGCGCTGACCGCGCTGCTCGGCAGCCAGGTCGATATCCTGTGCGACCAGACCACGCAGACGCTGCCGCACATCAAGGCGAACCGGGTCAAGCTCTACGGCGTCACCACTACCTCCCGCATCAAGGCGCTGCCGGACTCTCCCACCTTGCAGGAGGGCGGGCTGAAAGGCTTCGAGGTCAAGGTCTGGCACGGCATCTACGCGCCCAAGGGCACGCCGCCCGCGGTGATCGCCAGGCTCAACGGCGCGCTGCGCACCGCGCTCAAGGACCCGGCCGTGGCCGCGCGCCTGGCCGACCTGGGCGCGGAGATCGTGCCCGAGGACAAGCAGACGCCGGAGGGCCTGCGCACCTGGCTGCAGTCGGAGATCGAGAAATGGTCGCCCATCATCAAGGCGGCGGGGGTGAAGGCGGACTGAGCCTGGCTTGAACGCGCACGCAGCGCGGCTGGCGGCGCGCCGCCAGCAGGCCCGGTGGCCGGGGTAAGATCATGGGCATTGATCTTCTGCCCGCAGGGCCGGCAGCCGGCGCCTAAAGCAGGCCTGCATGCCGGCCCCCCAGCGGCAGTTCCGGGAGCCCTCCTTGTTCGAACGACTGAGGCAACACTTCGCCGCGCTGCGCACCCGCGCCGACTTCCATTCCCTGCGCGCCGTGCGTGGACGCGGCGAGCATTGCGCCATGCGGCGTGGCGTGGCCGAGCCGCCGCGCTTCAGCGACGACGCAGGCGCCATGCTGACCGCGCGCGTGGGCGGCGCCGAGGCGTATGCCGCCACCGCCGACCTGAGCCCGACCGGCCTGCAGGCGGCGCTGGACCGTGCCGAGGCGCTGGCACGGCAGCTTGCCGGCCATATGCTGGTGGACGCGCGCGGGCTGGTGCCGCCGCAGGGCCGCTCGCAATATACGTCGCCGGGCGCATCGGCCGGCTTCCCGGGGCTGGCCGAGCGATTCGCGTTGCTGGCCGACGAGTCCTCACGGATTCCGCCTGACCCGCGCCTGGCCAACTGGATGCTCTACCTGGACCACAAGCAGGTCGAGCAGCTCTACCTGAACAGCGCCGGCGCCGAGCAATGGCAGGCACTGCGCTTCGTCTATCCCGGCATCAGCGTGACCGCATTCGACGGCAACGACAGCCAGACGCGCAGCTTCGGCGGCTTCGCCAGCGGCCGGCAGGGCGGCGTGGAGGTGATCGACGCGCTCGGCTTCTCCGGCGCCGCGCCGCGGGTGGCCGACGAGGCGCTGCAGTTGCTGATGGCGCCGAATACGCCCAGCGGCACCACCGACCTGCTGCTGATGCCCGAGCAGATGATGCTGCAGATCCACGAGTCGATCGGCCATCCGCTCGAGCTGGACCGCATCCTCGGCGACGAGCGCAACTATGCCGGCACGAGCTTCGTGCGCCAGGAAGACTTCGGCCACTATCAGTACGGCTCCGCGCTGCTCAACGTCACCTTCGATCCCGGCATTGCCGAGGAGCTGGCCAGCTATGACCACGACGACGACGGCACGCCTGCACACAAGGCCTACCTGATCCGTGAGGGCCGCCTGCTGCGGCCGCTGGGCGGCGCGCTGTCGCAGTTCCGCACCGGCATGCCCGGCGTGGCCAACAGCCGCGCCAGCAGCTGGAACCGCGCGCCCATCGACCGCATGGCCAACCTGAACGTGGAGCCGGGCGAGCGCACGCTGGCGCAGCTCATCGGCGGCATCGAGCGCGGCATCCTGATGAACACCAATCGCTCGTGGTCGATCGACGACGCGCGCAACAAATTCCAGTTCGGCTGCGAATGGGGCCAGCTGATCGAGGACGGGGAGCTCAAGGGCGTGGTCAAGAATCCGAACTATCGCGGCATCTCGGCCAGCTTCTGGCGCAGCCTGGCCGCGGTGGGCGATGCGAGTACCTTCGAGGTCCACGGCACGCCCTTCTGCGGCAAGGGCGAGCCCAACCAGGTGGTGCGCGTCGGGCATGCCTCGCCCGCCTGCGTATTCCGGCAGGTCGAGGTGTTCGGGGGGGCGGCATGAGCAACACCACGGGCACCCCCACCGCATCCATGTACCAGGGCCCGATGGAGGCCGCGTTCTCCCGTCTCGTCGACGCAGCGCGCGCCGCGCTGCGTCCCGGCGAGCAGTTCACGCTGTGGTATAGCGCCGAGGACTCGGAGTTCGTCCGTTTCAACCGGGCGCGCGTACGCCAGGCCGGGCAGGTGCGGCAGGCGATGGCATGCCTGCAGCTGATCCGCGACGAGCGGCACGCCGAGATCGCCATCACGCTGGCCGGCGACCCTGGCGCCGACCGCGCGCGGCTGGTCGAGGGCATGGCGCGGCTGCGCGAGGCCATCGGCCAGCTCCAGCCCGATCCCTACCTGATGGTGGCGCGCGATCCCTGGCAACGCCGCCGCGCCGATGCGGACGGCGACGGCGTGCCGGACGGCGCGGCCGTGCTCGCCCAGATCGCAGACGCGGCGGCAGGCCTGGACCTGGCGGGGATCTACGCCGCCGGCCCGCTGTACCGCGGCTTCGCCAACAGCTTCGGCGCCTACGGCTGGCACGCGGTGCCGGCCTGCCATTTCGACTGGAGCCTGTTCCACGCCAACGGCCAGGCGGTCAAGTCCGACTACGCCGCGGCGCGCTGGGATGCAGATGCCTTCGCCGCGCGCTTCGCCCAGGCCCGCGCGCAGCTGGCGCACCTGGGCAAGCCGGCCCGCACGCTGGCGCCGGGCGCGTATCGCGCCTACCTGGCGCCGGCCGCGCTGCACGAGGTGGTGGACATGCTTGGCTGGGGCGGATTTTCCGCTCGCGCGCTGGCCAACAAGGAAAGCCCGCTGCAGCGCCTCTACGATGGCGGCGCGAGCCTGAGCCCCTTGCTGCAGATGGACGAGCTGGCCAGCGGCGCGCTGGCGCCGGCTTTCGGTCCGCAGGGCCTGCCGCGTGCCGACGTGGCCCTGCTGCGCGAAGGCGCGGCGGCCGGCCGGCTGGTCTATCCGCGCAGCGCGCGCGAGTACGGCATGGCGGCCAATTGCGCCGATGCCGACGAGGCGCCACGGTCGCTGTCGGTGGCGGGCGGCGCGCTGGCGCAGCAGGACGTGCTGGCAGCCCTCGGCACCGGCCTCTATATTGGCAACCTGTGGTACCTGAACTGGTCGGATGTGCCGGCGGCCCGCCTGACCGGCATGACCCGCTTTGCCACCTTCTGGGTGGAGGACGGGCGCATCCAGGCGCCGGTCGGCACCATGCGCTTCGACGACAGCCTCTACGATTTCCTCGGCACGCATCTGCAGGCGCTGACCCGTGAGCGCGACCTGCGCGTGTCGAGCAGCACCTACGACGAGCGGCAGACGCAGTCAGCGTTGTTGCCGGGAGCGCTCACCGGCAAGCTGACCCTCACGCTCTGAGCTTGCGCGGGCGCGGCGGCGCCCGCATGCGCCGACAGCGAATGCCCGGCCGGCGCAAGGGCAGGCGCCCGCTTGCTTACACCGGCTCGCGCGCCGCGTCCTTCAGATACTCGATCAGCGTTTCCGCGAACTGCGGCAGCTCGCGCCCCGGGCGGCGCACCAGGCGCAGCTCGCGGCGCGCCCAATCGTCTTCGAGCTGGATGAAACGCAGCACCTTGCGGCTGGCGTAGCGGCGCGCGCAGCTGTTGGGCACGATGGCGATGCCCGCGCCGGCCTCCACCATGCGGCACACCGCGTCAAAGCTGCCTACCTGGATGCGCAGGCTGATGCGCTTGCCCATGCCGCTGGCGATACGGTCGAGGAAGGACTGGATCGCGCTGAACTGGTTCAGGCCGACAAAGCGGCAGCTATCGAGCAGCTCGGCAAAGTGCAGGCGCTTGAACTGCGGCAGCGGGTGATTGACCGGGGCGATGACGATCAGCTCGTCGCTGCACAGCTGCATCGTGTCGAGGTCGTCGGTGGCCACTTCGCCGGCCACGATGCCCAGGTCGGCTGCGCCCGCGCCGATGGCCGAGACGATTTCGGCGGACAGGTGTTCCTCCAGCTCGACATCCACATCGGGATTCTCGGACAGGAAGCGCGACAGTGCCGTGGCCAGGAAGGAGTTGGTGGCCGTGGTGTTGGCCAGCAGCCGCACCCGGCCCTTGACGCCCTTGGCGTAGGGGCGCAGGTCGGAGTGCAGGCACTCCAGCTCGCGGAACACCTCGCGCGCATGGCGCAGCAGCGTCTCGCCCGCCGGCGTCAGGCGCACCCCCTTGACCTGGCGGATCAGCAGCGGGGCCTGGAAGGCCTCTTCGAGCTGCTTGATACGGGTGCTGGCAGCGGGCAGTGACAGGAAGCTGCGTTCTGCAGCGCGGGTCAGATTCTCCGTTTCGCCGACGTTGAGGAACAGGCGCAGGTCGGTCAGATCGTAATGCATGCGTTTCGTCGGGCCAAAGGCCGCTTTTGTGAATCGT
The DNA here is from genome assembly GCF_056930435.1 of Cupriavidus sp. 09_S30. Classification (NCBI taxonomy): domain Bacteria; kingdom Pseudomonadati; phylum Pseudomonadota; class Betaproteobacteria; order Burkholderiales; family Burkholderiaceae; genus Cupriavidus; species Cupriavidus sp. 09_S30. Next base: position 177,056 of record NZ_JBXOWI010000002.1, read on the forward strand.
GAATTCCCATGTCTCCGCCGTCAATTTATCGTATCTGGCGGTGCAATAGAACCAGACAAAGACGATTCGGCGCTGCCGCCGTGCCAGTGCGGTGCGATAGCCGGTCAAGGAGACTTGGGCATGACAACGGGCAAGAGCAGTTTGCGCCGGGTGGCCGCCGCATGGGTGGCGGCAACGGCATTCTGCATAGCGGGCGCAAGTGGCGCGAGTGGCGCACAGGCCGCTTATCCGGACCGCCCCATCCGCCTGATCGTGCCGGCGGCGGCAGGCGGCACCACCGACATCGCCGCCCGCCTGGTCGGCAAGCGCATGAGCGAGATCCTGGGCCAGCCGATCGTCGTGGACAACCGCGCCGGCGGCGCCGGCATCATCGGCTCGCAGGCCCTCAAGCAGGCCCCGGCCGACGGCTACACGCTGATGATGGGCAATATCGGCCCGAACGCGATCAACTACGCGTTGTACCGTCAGTTGCCCTACCAGCCGCAGGATTTCGCGCCGATCACGATGGTGGTGTCGGTGCCCAATGTGCTGGTGGTCAATGCCAAGGTGCCCGCGCACAACGTCGCCGAGCTGGTCGCGTTGGCCAAGTCCAAGCCGGGCCAGCTTTCCTTCGGTTCCTCCGGCACGGGCCAGTCGGTCCACCTGTCGGGCGAGCTGTTCAAGAAGCGCGCCGGCATCGACATCATCCATGTGCCCTACAAAGGGGCCGCGCCCGCGGTGGCCGACCTGGTGGCCGGCCAGGTGACCATGATGGTCGATAACCTGCCCAGCTCGCTGCCGCAGATCCAGGCCGGCAAGCTGCGCGCGCTGGCCGTGACCAGCGCCGCGCGCGTGCCCGAGCTGCCCGACGTGCCCACCATGAAGGAGGCCGGCTTCGACGACTTCCAGGTGACCGCCTGGTTCGGCCTGGTGGCGCGCGCCGGCACGCCTGCGGCCGTGATCGCGCAACTGCAGAAGGCCGCGGCGAGCGCGCTGGCCGATCCGGACGTCAAGGCGCGGCTGGCCGACCTGGGCGGGCAGCCGGGCGGTGACGCCTCCGAGCACTTCGGCCGCTTCATCGAGCAGGAGCGCGCGCGCTGGGCGCGCGTGGTCAAGGACACCGGCATCCCGCTGCAGTAGCGGCGAATCCGCTGACGGAAACGACATGATCGACAAAACGGTTGCATCCCTGGAAGACGCGGTCGCCGGCATCGGCGACGGCGCCACCGTGCTGGTCGGCGGCTTCGGCGGCTCCGGCATTCCCGGTGCGCTGCTCGACGCGCTGCTGGCGCAGGGCGCGCGCGAACTCACCATCGTCAACAACAACGCCGGCAACGGCGACACCGGCATCGCTGCGCTGATCCGCGCGGGCCGCGTGCGCAAGGTGATCTGCTCGCACCCGCGCTCGAACAACGCTGAAGCCTTCATCGAGGCTTACCGCGCCGGCAAGGTGGCGCTGGAGTGCGTGCCACAGGGCACGCTGGTGGAGCGCATGCGCGCCGCCGGCGCTGGCCTGGGTCCCTTCTTCACCCCGACCGCCTACGGTACCGCGCTGGCCGAAGGCAAGGAGACCCGCGTGATCGACGGCGTCGGCTACGTGCTGGAACAACCGCTGCGCGGCGATTTCGCCCTGGTCAAGGCGCACCGCGCGGACCGCTGGGGCAACCTGAGCTACCGCTACGCGGGCCGCAACTTCGGTCCGGTGATGTGCACCGCCGCGCGCCACACCATTGTGCAGGTCGACGAGATCGTGCCGCTGGGCGAGATGGCGCCGCAGCAAGTGATGACGCCGGGCATCTTCGTGCAGACCGTGGTGCTGGCCGATCGGGGAGTCCGCCATGCCGCATGACGCTCTGCTCCAGCTGCCCCGCCTGAGCCGCGCCCAGATGGCGCGCATCGTGGCCCACGACATCCCGGACGGCAGCGTCGTCAACCTCGGCATCGGCATGCCGACGCTGGTATCCGACCAGCTCCCGGCCGACCGCGAGATCGTGCTGCACAGCGAGAACGGCATCCTCGGCATGGGCCCGGTGATCCGCGAGGGCGCCACCGACCCCGATCTGATCAACGCCAGCAAGGAGCCGATCGGCCTGATTGCGGGCGCGTCGATCTCGGACCACGCGGTGTCGTTCACGATGATGCGCGGCGGCCATATCGACATCACCGTGCTGGGCGGCTTCCAGGTGTCGGCCACGGGGGACCTCGCCAACTGGTCTACCGGCGAGCCCGATGCGATCCCCGCCGTGGGCGGTGCGATGGACCTGGTGGTCGGCGCGGCCAGGCTGTTCGTCATGATGGAACACGTGACGCGCGACGGGCAGCCAAAGATCGTCGAGCGCTGCAGCTATCCGCTGACCGGCATCGGCGTGGTCGACCGCATCTACACCGACCTGGCCGTGATCGACGTGCAGCCTGGCGGCGGGCTGCTGGTGACCGGGCTGGTCGAGGGCGTGTCCTTCGAGGCGGTGCAGGCCCTGTCGGCTGCGCCGCTGGCGCTGGCCGCCGATTGCCGTGTGCTGCGGGCGGGCGGCTGAGGCGCCGCTGGCGGGCGTCAAGACAAGAGCAAGCAGAGGAGACCAGGATGGCGAAGACAATATTCACCAACCGAACCATCGCGCCGCTGCGGTCGGCGCGGTTCTCCGGCAGCGTACGCCGGCACCTGCTGCTGGCCGGCGTGCTGGCGGCCGCCGCAGTGGCCGTCGTGCCGCACGGCGCGCGCGCGGCCGATGCCTGGCCGTCGCGCCCGATCCAGCTCTTGATTCCCTATCCGCCCGGCGGCAGCGCCGACCTGCTGGCGCGCCCGCTCGGGGCCAAGTTGCAGGAGCGGCTGGGCCAGCCCATCGTGCTCGACTATCGGCCCGGCGCGGGCGGTACCATTGCCACCCAGGCGCTGGCGCGCAGCAAGCCTGACGGCTACACGCTGATCATGGTGCTGGCCGCGCACGCGATCAATCCCAGCCTGTATCCCAAGCTGCCCTACGACACACGCAAGGATTTCGCACCGGTCTCGCTGGTGGCCAACCTGCCGCTGATCCTCGCGGCCAGCGGCTCGCTGCAGGCGCGCACGGTGCCCGAGCTGATCGCTGCGGCCAAGGCCGCGCCGGGCAAGATCACCTTCGGTTCGGCCGGCAATGGCAATACCGGCCACCTGGCGGGCGAGCTGTTCGACGCGATGGCGGGCGTCAAGATGACGCACGTGCCCTACAAGGGCAGCGCGCAGGTGGTCAACGCCATGCTGGCCGGCGACATCCAGCTCACCTTCGACAGCATATCGACCTCGATGCCGCAGATCCGCGCCGGCCGCATGAAGGCGCTGGCTGTGACCAGCGCCAAGCGCGCGGCGATGGCGCCCGAGGTGCCGACGCTGGCCGAGGCCGGCGTGCCCGGCTTCGACATCAATGGCTGGTACGCCGTGCTGGCGCCGGCGGGAACGCCGCAGCCCATCGTCGACCGGCTCAGCCGCGAGATCGCCGCGGTGCTGGCGCAGCCCGACCTGCGTGCGCAGATCGCTTCCAACGGCTACGAGCCGGTCGGATCGACCCCAGCGGCGCTGGGCGCCCATATCGACGCCGAGCTGGCGCGCTGGAACAAGGTGGTGCGCGATGCCGGCGTGAAGCTGGAATAAACGACGCAAGAATCCAAGCGCGCGGCGGATCCGCCGCCACGCGCCCGAACCCGTGTATTCAACAGGAGTAGAAGCGATGAGTGGAGTGATGGCAGGCAAGGTGGCGCTGGTGACCGGCGCGGGTGGCGGCATCGGACGTGGCGTGGCACTGGCGCTGGCGGCCGCGGGCGCCAAGGTGGTGGTCAACGACCTGGGCGTGTCGCTGACCGGCGAAGGCGGTGACAAGGGGCCCGCCGACCGCGTGGTCGAGGAGATCCGCGCCGCCGGCGGCGAGGCCGTGGCCAACACCGACAGCGTGTCTAGCTGGAACGGCGCCAACGCCATCGTGCAGTGTGCGCTCGACAACTTCGGCCGCATCGATGCCGTGGTCAACAACGCAGGCAACCTGCGCGACCGCATGTTCTTCAAGATGAACGAGGAAGAGTGGCGCGCGGTGATCGACGTGCACCTGAACGGCACCTTCTTCGTCAGCCGCGCCGCGGCCAACTATTTCAAGGACCAGGAAAGCGGCGCCTACGTGCACATGACGTCCACCTCGGGCCTGATCGGCAACCTGGGCCAGGCCAACTACTCGGCGGCCAAGCTGGGCATTGCCGCGCTGTCGAAGTCGATCGCGCTGGACATGCAGCGCTTCAACGTGCGCTCGAACTGCATCGCGCCCTTCGCCTGGAGCCGCATGACCAGCTCGATCCCGTCGGAAACGCCGGAAGAGAAGGCACGCGTGGCCAAGCTGCAGAAGATGGAGGCCGGCAAGGTGGCGCCGATGGCGGTGTTCCTGGCCAGCGACGCCGCACGCGAGGTCAACGCACAGATCTTCGCCGTGCGCGCCAACGAGATCATGCTGATGAGCCAGCCGCGCCCGGTCCGCTCGGTGCACCTGTCCGAAGGCTGGACGCCGGAATCGATCGCCGAGATCGCGCTGCCCGCCATGCGCAACAGCTTCTTCAAGCTGGAGCGCTCGCCCGACGTGATCAACTGGGACCCGATCTGATATGGCGCTCGACTACGCCCGCATCAAGCACTGGGCCTTCCCCGAGATCACGCAGGCCTACGGCGAGAAGGACTCCATCCTCTACGCGCTCGGACTGGGCCTGGGCGAAGACCCGGTCGACTCTCGCCAGCTGCGCTACGTCTATGAGGACGGCCTCAAGGCCTTCCCCACGCAGGCCGTGGTGCTGGCCTACCCGGGCTTCTGGATGCAGAACCCCGAGGCCGGCATCGACTGGGTCAAGGTGGTGCATGGCGAGCAGCGTCTGCGCCTGCACCGCCCGCTGCCGGCAGCCGGCACCGTGCGCGCGCGTGCTCATATCTCGCACGTGATCGACAAGGGTGCCGACAAGGGCGCGCTGGTGATCACCGAGCGCACGCTGATCGACGACGCCACCGGCGAAGCCTTGGCCACGCTGGCGCAAACCACCTTCTGCCGCGCCGACGGCGGCTTCGGGCAAGGCGACGCTGCGCCCGAGCCGCTGCCGGCCGCGCCGGCGCGCGCGCCGGACGTGGTGCGCGAGATCGCCATCCTGCCGCAGGCTGCGCTGCTGTACCGCCTGAATGCCGACCCCAACCCGCTGCACGCCGATCCGGCGGTGGCGCGCAAGGCTGGCTTCGACCGGCCCATCCTGCACGGGCTGTGCACCTATGGCGTGGCCGCGCGCGCGCTCATCGACACCTGCGCCGATGGCGACGGCGACAGCCTTGCCGAGCTGAACGTGCGTTTCTCGCGCCCGGTCTTCCCAGGCGAAACGCTGCAGGTGCGCATGTGGCGCGAGGGCGGTGGGCGCGTGCTGTTCGACGCGCGCATTCCCGCGCGCGACGTGACGGTGCTGAGCAACGGCGTGGCGGAGTTCCGCGCATGACGGCACCGACCGCAGCCAAGCCGGCATCCGGCGCGCGCGCGCTGGACGGCGTGCGCGTGCTCGACCTCTCGCGCATCCTGGCCGGCCCGTGGTGCGCGCAGAACCTGGCCGACCTCGGCGCCGAGGTGATCAAGGTGGAGCGCCCCCGCGTGGGCGACGACACCCGTTCCTGGGGCCCGCCCTGGCTGCCCGACGGCGACGGCAAGCCCTCGCGCGACGCCACCTACTACGCCGGCGCCAACCGCGGCAAGCACTCGCTCACGCTGGACATCGCCAGCGCCGAAGGGCAGGCCATCGTGCGCGAACTGGCGGCGAAGTCGCACATCGTGCTGGAGAACTATAAGGTCGGCGACCTGAAGCGCTACGGGCTGGATTTCGACAGCCTCAAGGCGGTCAACCCGGCCCTGGTCTATTGCTCGATCACCGGCTACGGCCAGGAAGGCCCCAGCGCGCACAAGCCGGGCTATGACTTCATCTTCCAGGGCATCGGCGGCCTGATGAGCATCACCGGCGAGCGCGACGACCTGCCCGGCGGCGGCCCGCAGAAGGTGGGCGTGGCCGTGGTGGACATGCTCACCGGCATGTACGCCACCGTCGCCGTGCTGGCCGCGCTGCGCCACGCGGAGCGCACCGGCGAAGGCCAGCACATCGACATCGCCCTGCTCGACGCCGTGGTCGCGGTGGGTGCCACGCCCATCATCGCCCAGCGCATCACCGGCAAGGTGCCTGGCCGCTTCGGCAACGCCCACGCCAATATGGTGCCCTACCACGTGTTCGCCACCGCCGACGGTTACATGATCGTGGCCGCCGGCAACGACGGGCAGTGGCAAGCCTATTGCCGCGGCGTCGACCGCCCCGACCTGGCCGCCGACGAACGCTTCCGTACCGGCCCCGGCCGCCTGGTCAACCGCGATGCGCTGGTGCCCATGCTGGAAGCGCATATGCGCACCCGGCCCACCGCCTTTTGGGTGGATGCGCTGGAGCGCGAAGGCATCCCCTGCGGCCCCATCAACGACTACGCCCAGGTGCTGGAAGACCCGCAGGTGCGCCACCGCGAACTGCAGGTCGACCTGACCCGCAGCGACGGTGGTCTGTGCCCCACGGTGAAGAGTCCGCTGCGTCTGTCGGCCACGCCGGTGCGCTATGACGCGGCGCCGCCACGGCTCGGGGAGCATACCGACGCGGTGTTGTCGGGCGTGCTGGGCAAGAGCGAGGAGGAGATTGTGGCGCTGCGGGAGCGGAAGGTGATTTGAGGGATGGGTTTGGCTGATTGGCTCTCCATGCGCCACGGAGAGCCAATCGTCAATGGTGGGGACTCATTCTGGCAGCAATTTGTGCTGGATTTTCGTACGCGGAGCCCGTGAGCCATTCAGTCAAGCTTCCGGCGCAACACGATGGGCTTTCCCCCCATGTTCTGTTTGGTCATCCAGGCAGCCAGCGCGGAATCCAGGTAGTCGGCATGACCCGGGAACCAGTCAAAAAGGGCCATCCCGATGTCTCGAACCAGGTCGGCGCCGGCCTTCCCCTGTGCGACAGCTTGCTTGACTTCACCGACCGACTTCAGCACAGCGGCATGCTCGTCGACGTGGCAATCCCGCGGGGGGAAGTTGGTGGAGCGCATCCATTCGTCTTCCTGCCCGAAATGGCTGATCGCGTGCTGCTCGAATTGTTCGATCGCTTCCGCGGCGCTCGCATCCGAGCAGGTCACCAGTTTCAGCGCAAGCACGTAGAACTCCTTATGCACGTCGTCCATGGGAGTGAACCCGAGCAGACGCGCATCGGACCAAGCGAGACTGTTGTCGCTAGTCGGCATCGGCGCACTGGCATCCCGGGTCGATGGGGCGCGGGAGGAAGTCTGGTCGTTCATGTTCAAGGTCTCGTGTTGTGCCCGTGTGTCGCACCAGGGACGCGATGCAGGAACCGCGGCGCTGACGTGTCGGCAGCTTCGCACGTCGCAGATGTATCGAGGGATACTGCCCCCAGCTGCTCCCATTCTACTGGCTGCGCGAAGGCCGTCGGCTCAAACCGATTTACCTGGTAGGCAACAGCCGAGCAGGGGCGTTGCCATTGATGCTGGCTCAGAGGTCCAGTATCAGTTCGCCCGATTTTGCGCGCGACACGCAGACCATGATCTGCGTTGCTTTCTCGTCGTCCCGCAGCACCAGATCTCGATGATCCACCTCACCCGAGCACAGCGCGGTCCGGCAGGATCCGCAGGTACCGCTTTCGCATGAACTCGCAACGTGCACGTTTGCGGCGCGCAGCACCTCAAGGATGGAGCGATCAGCCGGGACGTCCAGCGACGTGCCGGTGCGCTTGAGCTGAACCATGAACGGCGTGTTCACCTGCGCGTTCGCGTTGTTTGCGCCGAAACTTTCAAAGTGAACGGTGCCAGACGGCCAGTGCCCCGTCATGTCGCGCACCGTGTCCATCAGCATCTGCGGGCCGCAGCAGTAGATGTGTGCTGCCTTGGGCCGCTCGAACAGTGTCCAGAAGTCGAATGATCTGGCGGGGTCGCCGAAATCGTGGTGAATCTTCACCGTCGAGCGCCACTCGTCGCTGCCGAGCTCATCCAGGAACGCCGTACCCTCCGGGTCGCGGGCCAGGTAGTACAGCTTGAAATCCCGCAAGCCTTCCGCCTTCAGTTGGCGAGCCATCGAGAGCATCGGCGTGATACCAATGCCACCCGCGACAAGAATGAACGACTTCGCGCGCTCGTCGAGCGGGAATTCGTTTCGCGGCAGGGATACGTCAATCAGATCACCTGCGGACGTGTTGTCGATCAGGCTCATGGATCCGCCGCGCCCGTTGCTGTCACGCTTGACCGCGATGACGTAGCGATGACTTTCCTGGGAATCGTTGCAGAGGGAATAGCTGCGGCGCATGGCATTGGGTACCACGACGGTCAAATTCGATCCGGCTTCGAACGGCGGAAGCGGCGCGCCCTGCGGATCGGTCAGCTCAAAGCGCCAGATGTCGCGTGCAATCTTCTCCTTCTCCGCGATCTTCAGCCGCAGAAAACCGCTTTCCTGGGTAGTCATGCCTGTCTCCCTCTACTTGATTCGTTCCGCTTCGGTGGGTGGCTTGTATCATATGACTAGATATCTAATTACGCAAGCGACGTAATCGACGGTTGAAGTTTTCGGTTGGTATAAACCCTCACTTGTCAGCGACAACCGGGCCTCGTAGTCTAATAACTAGACGTCTAATGAAAAAGTTGGCAACGATAGGCCGCCACCGTCCCGCGTGGAGGTCCGACCGATCGAGTCGACAACACGCCCCCACGAGACAAAGACATGAAAGATTCCACGTTGAGCTACGCCGATGCGCCCCCGCATCTGAGCACCGATTCCGTAGCCGTCGAGGCGACCTATCGGAAGATCACACTCAGGCTGATGAGCTTCTTGTTCCTCTGCTGGGTACTGAACTATCTCGATCGCGTCAATATCAGCTTCGCGCAGTTGCAGTTGAAGCAGGACCTGGGACTGAGCGATGCCGCATACGGGCTCGGCGTGAGCCTGTTCTTCATCGGCTACATCTTGCTCGAAGTGCCGAGCACGTTGCTCCTCAGGCGCATCGGCGCACGCAAGACCGTGACGCGGATCATGCTGTTGTGGGGCGCCATTTCCACCGCCATGGCTTTCATGAACGCGCCCTGGCAGTTCTACCTCGCCCGGACGCTGCTCGGCGCGGCGGAGGCGGGCTTCTGGCCGGGGATCATTCTCTATCTCTCGTTCTGGTATCCGGCCAAGCGCCGTGCCCGTATCACGTCGCGATTCCTGCTGGCGATTGCCGTGGCCGGCATCATCGGCGGCCCGCTTTCGGGCCTGATTCTCCAGAATTTCACGGATGTCTGGGGCTTTCGCAACTGGCAGTGGCTGCTGTTCCTCGAGGGTCTGCCGGCTGTGCTTGCAGGTGTGTTTGCCTGGTTCTATCTGGTCGACAAACCGCAGGATGCGACGTGGCTGACTGCCGCGCAGAAGCGCATCGTCGTGACCGCCCTGGAGGAAGAACACCGCCAGAAACCGGAAAGCGCGCCGAGCCGCCTCCTCGTTGCGCTGCGCGACCCGCGCGTCTATGTGATTGCAGCAGGCTGGGCCACGGTACCCATTTGCGGCACGATCCTGAACTATTGGACGCCAACCATCATCAAGCAGACGGGCATCTCCAACATACTGGAGATCGGCTTGCTGTCGGCCTTGCCTTACATCGTTGGCGCCGTTGCCATGCTGCTGATTGCACGCAGCTCCGATATGCGGCTTGAGCGTCGCTGGCACTTCTTTCTGTCTACGACGGCGGGTGCCGCGGGAGCAACGCTGTTGACGCTGCTGACCCACAACCCGGCCGCTGCGATCTTGTGCCTGAGCCTCGTTTCGGTGAGCTATTTCGCCGCCGCAGCCATCATCTGGACCATTCCGCCGAATTACCTCAAGGGCGAGGCGGCCGCGGGCGGGATCGGCGTCATCAGCAGTCTCGGCCAGGTCGGGGCCTTCTTCGCCCCGATTGTGCTCGGCTGGGTGAAGACCGTGACGGGTAGTTTCTCGGCGGGCATCCTGCTGGTTGCCGTACTGGTCTTCGCTGGTGGTATTGCCGTCCTCTTCGGCGTGCCACGTGAGCAACAGGCACCGAAATCCGGTGCGTGAGAACACGCAACGGATCGATTTCGATTGTTAGAAAGGAACATAAATGAGCAAGCTTCAACTTTCCATCGCCGTGGGCAACTATGACCGGATGCGTCCGCTGATCGACGGCGACGTCCAGATCGACGGCGTGGATCCTGTGTTCATGTTGCAGGATCCGGAAGAGATCTTCTTCCGTGCATTCCGCCACGCAGACTACGACATTTGCGAGCTTTCGCTCAGCAGCTATTCGGTCAAGACGGCCGCAGGTACCTCGCCGTACATCGCTGTGCCGGTGTTCCCGTCGCGTGCGTTCCGGCACAGCTCGATCTACGTGCGTGCCGATCGCGGCATCAATCGTCCGGAAGACCTGAAGGGCAAGCGAATCGGCGTGCCCGAATACCAACTCACGGCCAATGTGTGGGTCCGCATGTTCCTCGAAGAGGAGTATGGCGTGAAGGCGTCGGACATCCGGTGGGTGCGCGGCGGCTACGAAGACCCGACGCGCGTGGAGAAGATCTCGCTGAAGCTGCCGGAAGGCGTCATGCTTGAAAACGCACCGGAAGGCAAGACGATCTCGAATCTGCTGGCCGAGGGAGAGATCGACGGCGTGATCGGGCCGCGTGCACCGTCGTGTTTCGACCGTGGGCACCCGCAGGTCAAGTACCTGTTCGACGACCCGCAAAAGAGCGCCGCGGAATGGTACGAGCGCCGCAAGCTGTTCCCGATCATGCACACGCTCGGCATCCGAAAGACACTGGCCGAGCAGCATCCGTGGCTGCCCGGCGCCATCGTGAAGGCCTTCGAGCATTCGAAGGAAGTGGCGCTCGCACGTTTGAGCGACACGTCGGCCACCAAGGTCACGCTTCCGTTCATCGAAGACCAACTGCGCAACGCGCGACGCCTGATGGGTCACGATTTCTGGTCGTACGGATTCGCCAACAATGAGCACGTGGTCGACCGCTTCCTGGCGCAGCACCACGCTGAGGGGCTGTCGAGCCGTCGTCTTCAGCCGGCTGAGTTGTTCCACCCAGCCAGCCTGGAGAGCTTCAAGATCTGATCCCGCAATGGGCGTTGACACCGTCGCGCATCTGGTATTTGCAGGGCATCTGTGCGCGGCCACCAAGCGGCACGCGCACTGGTGAACGCGCTATGATGTGAACCATTTTGGCGACAGTCACGGCGAGGAAAGCATGGTTGCAACACGTTCTTCCGGCAAGGCAAAGGCCTCCAGGGAGGATCCCATCCTGCGGCATTGGCGCGAGGCCGTGCCGGATGATCGTCTTGCCCACTTGGTCAAGGATGCAGCCCGCGCGATGGTGCGCGGACTGCAAATGCGCCTGGCGCAGCATGAGGTCTCATTTGGCCACTGGGCGTTCCTGCGCATCCTGTGGGTCACCGACGGGCTGACGCAGAAGGAGTTCAGCGACGAGGCCGGCACCACCACACCGACCACGTTCAGCGCGGTGTCCGCGATGGAAAAGCTCGGATACGTCGAGCGTCGCTATGCCCCTGACAATCGCAAGAACACGCACGTGTATCTCACGGCCCGCGGCCGTAGCCTGAAAAACAAGCTCGTTCCACTGGCTGAAGAAGTCAACGAGATCAGTGTCAAGGGCCTGAAGACCACGGAGATCAACATTGCGCGCAAGGTGCTCCTGGCGATCATCGAAAACATGTCGCGTGACGAAGCCGAGACGAATGATCCGGCGCTGCGGATTCCGTCCACGCGGGAAATGGGCAGTCTGATCGCCGCGCGCGGCGAGGAGTAGGAAGATACCTGACGCGTGCGGCTCGCGTCGGTCGTTGCCAGGTTTCCCTTCTTCACATATTCAATGTCATTGGATTGGCGACGGCGCATCAGTGCGGCCGCTGTCGATCTCATGCAGTTTTTTTCGCACAGTATACGGACCATTCAAATGGATGTAGCGACCCGCGCGGCGATGACGCGCAATGTCTGCGAAGCGCTCGCGGAAGATGTTGGCAATATCGACTGGACGTCCCAGCTCGTCGACCCTGCTGCCTCGGCCGAGGCGGTTCTCACGGTGCGCGAAGCTGCGCTGCTGTGCGGCAGGCCATGGTTTGAAGAAACCCTGCGGCAGTGCGAGCCGTGCATCACGATCAAGTGGTTCGTTGGCGAAGGCGAATGGATGCGCGAAGGGCAGGCGGTGTGCCAGATGGCCGGGCCGGCGCGCGGCATTCTGACTGCGGAGCGCACGGCGCTCAATTTCATTCAACTGCTGTCGGGCGTGGCCACAGCGGCGCACGCCTTGGTGGAGATCGTCAAGGGCACAAGGGCGCGGATTCTCGACACCCGAAAGACCCTGCCCGGACTGCGCTTGGCGCAAAAGTATGCGGTGCGCATCGGTGGTGGCGAGAACCATCGCCGAGGACTGTATGACGGGATCCTGATCAAGGAGAACCACGTCGCAGCGGGTGGTGGGATTGCACCGACGGTGCGCGCTGCGCAGGTACTTGATGCGGGTGTGCCGGTGCAGGTCGAGGTCGAGACGCTGGATGAACTGGCGCAAGCGCTCTCTGCAGACGCCGGCGCAATCCTGCTCGATAATTTCTCGCTGGAACAAATGCGGGAGGCGGTGCGCATTAACAACGGGCGCGCGAGCCTGGAGGTGTCAGGCGGCGTGACGAAGGAGACGCTGCGTGCGATTGCGGAAACGGGCGTGGACCGCATTTCCGTTGGCGGGCTCACAAAGCACGTCAGGGCGGTGGACTTCTCGCTGCGGGTTGAGGCGCTAGGCGCGTAGTGTTGGCTGGGGCGGTCCTCGTCGGCTGCCCGCCGAGCCACACAAAAACAAGAAGCCCTCGCTGTGCGAGGGCCTTTTGTTTTCTGGCGAGGATCAGAGCGACACGTCTTTGCCCGTTTCGCTCGATTCCAGTATGGCGATGCAAATCTCCAGCGTGCCTTTTGCCCACTCACCGTCATGCAGAGGCGCCTGCCCCGCGATGACGGCCTCGTAGAGTTCGTCGATCACTTCACCGCGCGGCACGGTGAGGTGGGAAAGCGGCAGCGTCTCTCGTTGCCGGTCGCCGTACACGATGATGGAATCGGGCAGGGGGCGCAGGTCGGCGTGTTCGCACGCCACGATCACCGGGCCGAAATGCTGATGGCAGCGTGTCGGCTCCTCTGCCGCGGTCGATGGCGGCTTGTATGCGGCGCCGCCATACGTGCCGGCGGCCTTGAGCTGCGCTTCATCATGCGAGGAGGAGAGGGTCGCCAGCCGCCTCCGGGCGCCACCGTAGGCATCCGGACTTGTGTGGTCGCCCATCTCGCCGATCCAGCCCATCCACTCGTCGCTGTTGAAGTGGCCATAACCGCTGTACGAGAGGGAGGCATAGGCGCCATTCTCGAACCAGATCAGTGCCGAATACGCGCCTTCGGTCGGGCGCTTCGAGTCCCATCGGCCGACACTTGCGCGCAGGCGCGTCGCACGCGAGCCCGCGAGCATCCGCACGATATCGACCTGGTGCGCGGCCTGGCTGAATACGGCACCGCCACCTTCGGCCGTCAGGAGTTCCTCCGGGCGGCGCGGCCGGTATAGATAGTCGGTGTAGTTGAAAGCCTGGATCATCTTCACCGCGCCGAAATTGCCCGAACGGATCAGTTCGCGCGTGCGCAGGTACGGCGTATCGAAGCTGTGGCAGTGTCCAACGATCAGATGCACGTGTGCAGCCCGGCACGCGGCGATCATGCGATCGCAGTCGGCCGCGTTGAGCGCCATCGGTTTCTCGACCAGCACGTGCTTGCCGTTGGCTGCGGCAGTTTCGGTGTGCTGCGCGTGAAACTGATGGGGGCTGGCCACGTAGATGACTTCCACATCGGGGTCGCCGGCCAAGTCCCGCACGTCTGCGTAGGTCCGTGCGCCGAAATCGGCGGCGAACTGCTGCCGTGCTTCCTCGCGCGGGTCGCACGCGGCGACGAGTTGAACCCTCGGGTCTTGAAGGAAAGTGGGCAACATCAGCGAAAACGCTCGCCCCAGTCCTGCCACCCCGATGCGCAATCGGCGCTGTTCCATGGCTGGCTTCATCGCTTATTGCCTGACCTGATAGTCGGTCGCGATCGCTGCGGGCTCGTCATCCGGCAACGCATGTTTCGCGCTGACATAACGAGCGCCGTACGCACGCCAGTCAGTTTCCTTCGGCACCACTGCCTGATACGAACAGATCGTCTGCGGGATCGCCTTTGCGCCGGTACCGATGGCTTCGCCGTCCTGCTGGAATTCGGCGATGGCATCGAGCATGCGGCGACGGAATTCGACAATGGCGAGATCGCTCGCGCCCAGACGCTCGTCCGAACGATTGGCGATGGGACCCATCGTGACCCACATGGCGATGTCCTGGTTCGGGAAGCCCGTGATGCCGGTGAAATTGCCGGCCTTCATGGCTTGGCGGTCTTGCCAGAAGCGGTTCTCGTGATTGCGCAGCGGACGGTAGCGCTCGTCCAGATCGGGGCCGATCTGTTGATGGAGGAACTTGCGCCAGGTTTCGGTTTCCGGCGTCGTCGCGGGATCGCCCCACGCGATGAAGTAGAACGCCGTATTCGTGTCGTCCATCGGCACGTTGATGTTGGCGACGTTATACAGGTTGTTGGGCGGGATCAGCACGGTGCCGGGTGCAACGAACACGGTGGAGCGCACGTAGTCGTGCGTGTTGGCGTTGAAGATCGGGCGGCGCAGTGCAGCGTAGCGGAAGCCATATTGGGTGCGCTCGACCTGCAGGCGCGGTGCCTTGTCGGTGGACGGGCGCAGCCAGTTCTTCGACGTTGCCTCGGCGCCGCCGACTCTTGCCGGCACGAAGTCGGACGAATGCAGGCTTGAGCTGTGTGCGGAATCAATCGCGCCCTCAAGGATCTGTGCCCAGTTGCACGGCAGCAGTGCCTTCGCGATGCTTACCCGGGTGTCAGCGGTCGGTGCCCAAGCGGGTGCGACGAATTCTGGAATAGCGTCCTGCGGACCCATGTACGCCCAGACCATGCCGCCCCATTCCTTCGTAGGATAGGCCTTGTGCTTGACCTTCTCGGTCATGCCGCTGGCCGCCGGCTCGGACACCATTTCCAGCACATTGCCCAGCACGTCGAACTTCCAGCCGTGGTACAGGCAGCGCAGGCCACCGTCTTCATTGCGGCCGTACACCAGCGAGGCGCGGCGGTGCGGGCAATACTCGTCCATCACACCGACGCGGCCTTCGTTGTCGCGGAACACGACCAGGTCCTCGCCGAAAACGCGCGCCTTGACCGGCGCGCCATCCGGTTCGCTGACTTCTTCAATCAGGCAGACAGGGGTCCAGTGCCGGCGCATCAGCTTCCCCATCGGGGCATCGCCTTCTACGCGGCACAACAGTTCATTCTCTTCATGGGTCAGCATATCTGTCTCCAGGCGGTCGGTCGCCTTCTTCAATCGGCGTTGGTCAATTCTATTAGAGATCTAGCGATAGTGACAAGAACATTTGAAGATCTTGCTGTCTTCGGGTCGGTGATTTGGGCTACATCGGCTAGATGTAAAGCGGAGGACACAAATGCCGATACATCTGTGTTGGGTTAGCGCACGCCTCGCCAAGGCAGGCCATCACGTGCTAACTCAGCTGGGTGGAGGCGCTGGAGCGCGCAGGCATCCCCTGCGTCCCGATCAGCGACTACGCCCAGGTGCTGGAAGAACTGCAGGTGCGCTACGACACGGCGCTGCGGGAGCACGGCGTGATTTGAGGGCAGTTGCTCATGCCCGACGAACATGCGGTGAGCCTGCTCCGCATGCTCGCTTGCCAGCTGCCTAGCGACTCGGAAGCAGAGACTTCCTAATCCTGCCCCCTTCTTCCCACCCTAGCATCGTGCACGGCGCGGGCCTCGGCCTGCGTGCGAACTCCGCGTTCGCGGGGCAAGCCGATGCATGAGCTGGTCCTGCGCCATACACGAGGAGTATGAATGGATCGAAGCGGCCTTCCGCCGCTCGGGGGCTGGGTGCTTTCGCGCTCGATGATGTGGCGACTCAGACTCACCCTATGCGTGCAATGGCGGAACTGGCGAGTCATACCCGATACGGGTATAGTCAAGGAGTCGAATCTGCATGGTTGTCCTCAAGCGCAAGGATTTTGCGCGGTGGCAGGCGGGCGAGAAATTGCCCGATGCCACCTTGTGCAAGGCAGTCAGAGAGATGGAGGACGGTCTGGTGGATGCGGACCTGGGCGGCTGCCTGTACAAGAAGCGGATTGCTCGACCGGGTGGTGGCAAGAGCGGTGGGTACCGCACACTGTTGTCGGCCCGCATTGGTTGCCGCTATGTGTTCCTGCACGGGTTCCCGAAGAATGATAAAGCGAATGTCACGCAGGATGAGTTGCGGGCGCTGAAGTATGCCGCCAAGGTGTTCCTGGAACTGACGGCCGAGAACCTGGTGAAGGCATTGCAGGCAGGCGTATTAATGGAGATTTGCTGTGACGAGCAAGATCATTGAATCGCTGCGCGGCGATCTGGCTGCGTTGCACGAGGCTGGCGCAATTGGCAAGGTGACGATGCGCGAGTTCGACGCGATCTGCCCGCCGCCGGTGCGGGAGTTCAGCGCAGCCGACATCAAGCGCTTGCGCGAACAACTGAAGTTCAGCCAGCCAGTATTTGCACATCATCTGCATACCACTGCGTCGACCGTGCGCAAGTGGGAGCAAGGCGAGACCCGGCCGGCCGGGCCGGCTCTCAAGTTGCTGAACATTATCGCGGACAAGGGACTGCAAGCGATCCTTTGAGCCCTGCGCGCGGCCAGACGCGCTGAGCTCAACTGGGTGGAGGCGCTGGAGCGCGAAGGCATCCCCTGCGGCCCCATCAACGAATACGCCCAGGTACTGGGAGACCCGCAAGCGTCTCAAGCCGAAGCTTCAGGCTGTTGGGGTCCCTGGCGCTTACCAGGATTGCCAACCCACAGTTCGTGGGAATGTACAGTGCCCTTGTTGAAGTGAGTGCGGCGAATATCTTCCGGTCGTCGCCATCTACATACCATCCCGAATGGTAACCGGGTAGGCTGAATCCATTGGAGCGGAATTTCAATCTCACTGATTTTCTGCCTGATAGATCGACGATCTTCAAGTCTTTTCCTATTTCAGATAGAGGAATGTCTATCCTGTAGAAGCTGCTCGCGAGAACAAGCTTGTTATTGTCTATCGATAGATCAAGGCGGAAAAGGAAATATGAAAGGACAAGGAAAACCGGTATGACTATGGCGGCAGTGAGGGCAACTGAACTGGTGTGATTTGTTCGTCCTGCGAGAAAGGTGGCCACCAATGTCAGGAGCATGGGTGTTGCAACGGTAAGAAAAAATAGCCAAGCGAGAATTTTGATGCCGGGAGCCTGCAGTGGTACGTTTTCCACCTTTTCTACTCCTTCGTTATGGGCATTTGGGCTTTGATGTCGGGATTACCCGTTGGGTGAGATGATCGTAAATACCTGATCCGGTGGCCGGGAATCAGCGAATTCCGAAAGTTGCATCGGTTTCGACTTCATCAATGAGTGGTGGACCCGCCAGCAGCATTGTTCGCTGCCGCGACATGCTGTGTTGCCCGCGGCCTCGACGATCGCCTCCCCGTGCCCGGGTAAGCTGTCGGGCACATCGAGCGAAAAGGGCGGAGGGGGCGGATGAAGCGGCGGGAAGGCATGACAGCGGCCGACGCGCCGGAGGCAGGGCGGTGCAGGCCTCCCGTGTCCCGGCATCAAGACGGCATGGGTGGGGCGGTGGCGTTCGGTAGCCGCGCGTCCCGCGCCGGAAGGCGCCCGTGAGCGCCCCCGGTTCCCTGCGCGGCGTCGCGCTGATGGTCGCTGCGGTAGCCTGCTTCGCCGCCCTCGATACCCTGACCAAGATGGCCGGCACGGCGGTGCCGATGATCATGGCCCTGTGGCTGCGCTACCTGGCGCAGGCCGCCATGACCGGGGCCGTGCTGCTGCCGGCGCGCGGCCGGGCCCTGTTGCGCTCGCGGCGGCCGTGGCTGCAATGCCTGCGCGCGGTGACGATACTGCTGGCCAGCGTCTGCGCCTTCTTCAGCCTGCAGGTGCTGCCAGTCGGCGAGTTCACGGCGGTGGTGATGCTGACGCCGCTGGCCATGACGGTGGCGGCCGCGCTGCTGTTCGGCGAGCGCGTTTCCACCTTGCGCTGGTGGCTGATGTTCGCTGGCCTGGCCGGCGCCCTGCTGGTGATCCGGCCGCGCGCCGCCTTCCAGGCCGCGCTGCTGCTGCCGCTCGCCGTGGTGCTGTGCAATACGGTCTATCAGTTGCTGACGCGCGTGCTGACCAGCCGCGATGGCGCCGCCGCGACGCATTTCTATACGGGTCTGGTGGCAGCGTTGCTGCTGTCGGCAGCGCTGCCCGGCGCCTGGTCGTCGCAACTCACGGCGCGGCACTGGGGCCTGCTGGCCGGCATGGTGCTGGCGGGCACGGCCGGACACTTGCTGCTGGTGCTGGCCTATGCCCGTGCGCCGGTGAACCTGCTGACGCCTTACCTCTACCTGCAGATCGGCTTCGCCATGCTCTGCGGCTGGCTCGTCTTCGACTACCTGCCGGACCGCTGGTCGCTGCTCGGCGTGGCGCTGATCGCGGCGAGCGGGATCGGCGGCACCCTGGTGTCCGTGCGGGAAAGCAAGCTGCCGGGGCGTGCGTTGCGAACCCAGTAACGCATGCCGCGGCGGTGTGTCGCACGGTACGGGTTCAGATAGGCTCAGGCGGGATCCATCTGCGTCAGCGCGGCCATGCGCACCGCGGCATTGGCCGCGCCGTAGCCGCAATAGTCGCTGCGCTGCACGATCTCGAAGAAGAAGCGCTGCTGGAAGGGGGCGGTGTAGGCATGCAGGAATTCGCCGTGGGCGTCACGGTCGTAAAGCATGCCGAGGCGCTGCAGGCGTGCCAGCAAGCCGTCGTCGAGCGCGAGCCGCGCGGCCACATCGTCGTAGTAGTTGGCCGGTACCGGCAGCATGGAGGCGCGTTGGCGGTCGATCTCCTGCACCGTGCGCTCGATGTCCGCCGAGCGGAAGGCGACGTGATGCACGCCAGAACCGGCATGGGCCTGGACGCAGCGCCCGGTGGTGGTTATGCCGCTGTCGGACACGTTGAGCGGGATGCGCACCTGCCCGCCGGGGCTGACCATGGCCCGGCTCTTGACCAGGCCGTACGGATCGGCGAGCTCGTGCAAGGTGTCGGGCTGCATGCCGAACACCGTGCGATAGAACAGCACGAAGCTGTCGAACCGGTTGGCGGGCAGCGCCTGGGCGAGATGGTCGACGCCGGTCAGTCCGGCCGCCGCTTGCGGATCTCCCGACCGGGTCCAGGGCGCGAGCGCGAAGTCACTCTCGTAGATGCTGCGCTCGGCGCCTTGGTCGTCGATCAGGTGGAACAGCATGCCGTCGGGCGCCCGCAGCGCCGGAATCGCGCGTTCCCCGGGGCCGATCGTTCCGCGCCATTCCTGGCAGCGCAGCGCGCGGGCGCGCGCCATGGTCCGGCCGGCGTCGTCGACCTTGAGGCCGACGGCGCACACGGACGGACCGTGCAGCGCGAAATGCGCGGCGGCCGCACTGTAGGGCTCAGCGTTCAGGATCAGGTTGACCTCGCCCTGGCGGTAAAGCTCGACCGCCTTGGTGCGGTGGCTGCCGGCATGGACGAAACCGAGCGCCTCCAGTCGCAGCGCCAGCGCTTGGCCGGCGGCGGCATCCACGGCGAACTCAAGGAAGTCCACGCCCGCCAGCACTGGCGCGGCGGGCAGTGCGGCCCCGCCGGCCTCCGACTCCAGCCAGATCAGCGAGCGCAGCCCGTCCTGCGCGGTCAGTTGCGCCGGCGCCGCGCGGAAGGTGTCGTTGAAGATCTCCAGCGACAGCGGCCCGGCATAGCCGGCCTGCAGCACGGCACGCGCGAAGCCGGTCACCGGCAGTTCACCCTGGCCGGGGAAGTTGCGGTAGTGGCGGCTCCACGACAGCACGTCCATCGACAGGCGAGGCGCGTCGGCAAGCTGGACGAAGAAGAGCTTGTCGGCCGGCACCGCGTCGAGGCCTTGCAGGGAGTCGCCGAGCGATAGCGTATGGAAGCTGTCGAGCACCAGTCCCAGCGCGGGATGGTCGGCACGGTGGACGATTTCCCACGCCTGCTGCCAGCGGCGTGTGTGGCGGCCCCAGGCGAGGGCCTCGTAGCCCACGCGCAGGCCGCGGCGGGCCGCGGCCTCGGCCATGCGGCGCAGGTCGTCGGCAGCGCGTGCCGGATCGTCGACTGTGGCGTCCTGCACATTGCTGCACACCAGCACCATGCCGGCGCCGAGCTGCTCCATGACATCGAACTTGCGTTCGGCGCGCGCGAGGTTGCGCGCGAACTGCTCGCGCGGCATGGCTTCGAAGTCGCGCAGCGGCTGGTAGAGGAAGATCTGCAGTCCCAGCTCGGCCGCCATGCGGCGCACCGCCGCCGGGGACCCATCGAACTGCAGCAGGTCGTTCTCGAAGATCTCCACGCCATCGAACCCGGCCGCTGCGGCGGCCTCCAGCTTTTCGGGCAGCGTGCCCGACAACGAGACGGTGGCAATCGACTTCGGCAGGGGGCGGGGCGCGGTGGTCATGGCGGAGCGGGGGATGGTCATGCGGCAGAGCAGAGAATAGGAAACGTCCTGCTGGCCAACAACCACCATTCGCGCTCAAGCGTGCGACAATCGCTCAACAGTGAGCGGCTTTCGCTCGTTATCAGGGTTAACCATGGAAAAGGAACCGTTGAACCGGCGCGACTGGATCGCCGGGCTGGAGAAGGGGCTGGCCATCCTCGAGGCCTTCGATAACGACCACCCCCGCCTGACGCCGACGCAGGCGGCCCAGCTCACCGGCCTGACACGCACCGCCGCGCGCCGCTACCTGCTGACGCTGGAGCACCTGGGCTACACCACCAGCGACGGCACGCTGTTCAGTCTGACGCCGCGCGTGCTCAAGGTGGGTTGGTCCTACTTCGATTCAGCGCGCCTGCCGCGCACGGTGCAGCCCTTCCTGCAGCAGATCACTGCGCAGCTCGGCGAAGCGGCCTATCTCAGCGTGCTCGACGGGTGGGAACTGGTCTTTATCGCGCGCACCAGCGCCAGCCGCGTGATGAGCACGGGCTTCGTGCTGGGCGCGCGGGTGCCGGCGCCGCTGGGTTCGGCCGGGGTGATGATGCTGGCCTCGCGTCCGGAGGAGCAGGTGCGCGAATGGCTCGAGACCTGCGTCCTGGCGCCCTACACGCCCTACACCATCCTGCAGCACGACCGCCTGCTGGAGGAGATCCGCAAGGCGGGTCAGCGCGGTTACGCGATGCTGGAGCAGCAGCTACAGATCGGGGTACGCGGCATCGCGGTGCCGCTGCGCGACCGCCACGGCAAGGTGATCGCCGCGCTGTCGGTCAATATGCCGATCGGCGACGAGACGGCAGAGCAGGCACTGGACCGCGTGCTGCAAGTGCTGCAGGACACGGCGTTGCTGATCATGCGGGTGCTGTAGGCGGCCATCCTGTGCCTTCGCTGCTCCAGGCAGGGGTGGAGGCCGGCTGGACTAACTAGCGGCCGGGGGCGCTCGCCAGTGCGTGCGGTCCGTGCGCCAGGCTGGCCTTGAGGAAGTCGATGCAGGCCCGCATGCGGGCGGAGGCCGAGGCGCGCGCGCTGGTGACGGCCCACACGTCGGCCGGCTGCTGCCAGTCCGGCAGCACGCGCACCAACTGCCCCGCGCGCAGGCTGTCGGCCACGTCCCAGGTCGAGGCCATGATGATGCCGTAGCCGTCGTGCGCCCATTGGCGCGTCACGTCGGTGTGGTTCGATGCCATGGGTCCGCCGACCTTGACCGTCTGCGCGCCGTCGGGGCCCTGCAGGCGCCAGACGCCGAAGGCCTGGTCGCGCTCGCGGTGCAGCAGGCAGTCGTGCCCGGCCAGCTCGGTCGGTTGCTGCGGCACGCCGCGCCGCGCCAGGTACGCCGGGGCCGCGCACAGCACCCGGCTGCCGCTGCCCAGGCGGGCAGCGATCAGGTGCGGCTCGTGCACTTCGCCCACGCGGATGTCGAGGTCGAAGTTCTCGCCGATCAGGTCCACGCGGCGATCGAGCAGTTCCAGCCAGACCTCCAGCCCCGGATGCCGCTGGCGTAGCAAGGCCAGTACGGGCGCCACGTGCCGCCGCCCGAGCCGCAGGCTGGTGGCGATGCGCAGCAGGCCGCGCGGCTCGCCGCCGGCGCGGCCGGAGCCGCCCACGGCTTCCAGCATATTGTCCACGTCATCCAGGATCTTCTGCGCCCAGGCCAGCGTGTTCTCGCCGTCCGCCGTCACGCTGACGCGGCGCGTCGTGCGGTGGAACAGCCTGGCGCCGACGCCGGCCTCCAGCATGGCGATGCGTTTGCTCACGTGCGCTGGCGAGAGGCCCATCTCATGGGCCGCGGCGATGAAGCTGGCGCGGCGCGCGACCACGCAGAACAGGCGCAGGTCGCGCAGGAAGGGATCATTGTTCGTCAGGCGCGCATTCTGAGTTTCCATGGACGGGCTCTACTTGGTGAGTGGTTGGCGGTAGGCTGCGACGCTGGCCGTGCGAATGGCGCAGCCGCGTCCTTCCTACGTGTTTTCAATTCTTCATCTGAGTCAGGAGAAGCCATGCCATCGGTGCTGGTGCTGAATGGTCCCAACCTCAACCTGCTCGGCTCGCGTGAGCCGGCGCTGTATGGCAGCGAGACGCTGGCCGATGTGGAGCGCATCTGCCAGGAGGCCGCGCAGCGCTTCGGCCTGCGCGCGGTGTGCCGGCAGACCAACCACGAGGGAGTGCTGATCGACTGGGTCCACGAGGCGGGCCGCCTGTGCGCGCAGGGGGAAGGGATCGGGGTGGTGCTCAACGCCGGTGCGCTCACGCATACGTCGATCGCGCTGCATGACGCCATCCGCGGCACCGCGCTGCCGGTGATCGAGTACCACGTCACCAATGTGCACGCGCGTGAAGCGTTCCGCCACCAATCGTGGATCTCGCCGGTGGCGCGAGCGGTGATGGCAGGGCTGGGCGTCAAGGGATATGGCCTGGCCGTGGCGGCACTGGCACAGATGGCGGACGTTGCCGCGCAAGACGTCGCATAACAGGAGCGTGCCGCGCCCGCTGGCGGGCGCGGCGGAGGGGGCATCGTCAGAACTTGTGTCGCATGCCCGCCATCACGCCCAGCCGCGTGCCATTGCCAAAGGTATTGCCGCTGTTGGAGAAGGCCGGCGAACTGTTGAGGGCGATCCACTGGCCCTGCAGTTTGGTGTAGTCCACCTCCAGGTACAGGTCGGTCCGCTTGCTGAGGCTGTAGAGCAGCATGCCGGCGGTGGTGAGCCGCTTGCCGCCCTGGCCCGCATGGCGCAGCCAGTCATACTGCAGTGTGCCGATCAGGGCCAGCGCGTCGTTCAGGTTGAAGCGCGCGCCGACGTAGCCGACGTGGTTGCGGTAGTCGGCCACGTCGAGCCGGTTGTCGGTGTAGCCCAGGTAATACTGCGCCCGTGCGGTCTTCCAGGTACCGCCCAGGCCCCATACCGTCTGCTTGCTGGCCTGCGCGGCGGGCACAGCGCCGAAGAAGGCGCTCGTGACATTCTGCGTCTGCTGGTAGACGGCGCCGACCTCGAAGGGGCCGGAACCGTAGACCAGCGAGCCGGCCGCGGCCGAGCTGGTCTTGAGGCTGCCCGGCACCTCGCCGAAGGTATAGGCCGCTGCCGCCTGCAACCCGCCGAAGGACTTGATGTACTTGATGGTGTTGTCGTAGCGCAGGCCGGTGTAGTTGCCGCCCTGGTAGCCGACGATGGAGTTGTTGGCAAATGCCATGGCCTCATAGGAGGACAGTACCTCGTGGGCCAGGGTGTACTGGCGGCCGAGCGCCAGCTTGCCGAAATCCCCCTCGAGGCCGACCACCGCAGTACGGCCGAACAACCGCCCACCCTGCTGGCTGCCGCCGGTGTCGGGGAAGAAACCGGACTCCAGGATGAACCATGCCTTGTTGCCGCCGCCGAGGTCTTCGCCACCGCGCAGGCCCCAGCGGCTGCCGGTGAGGGCGCCGTCGGTGAGCTGCGTGCGGCTGTTGCCGGCGGCGTCTTCATGGGTGCTGTAGCGGATGGCTGTGTCGATCAGGCCGTAGAGGGTGACGCCACCGGAAGTCTGGGCGAACACAGGCACGCTGCCCGCGCCCAGCGCGAGCAGCGCAATCAATTTCTTTTGCATTGTCGGTGTCTGGAGGTCTTGTTGTGTTGTCGGTGGGGCAGGGGTGGGGCGTCAGGTGGCGTCGGCCACTTTGCGCGGCGCGAGGAAGAACAGCCAGGCCAGCGCGATGAAGTAGGCGCAGGGGATCATCGTGAACAGCACGGCGTAGTTGTTGTGCGTCACGGTGAGCACATAGCCGACCAGCTGCGTCATGAACATGCCGCCGATCGCGCCGATCATGCCGCCGAAGCCGAACACAGAGCTGACAACGTGCTTCGGCGTGTAGTCCATCACCAGGCTCCAGATATTGGCGGTCCAGGCCTGGTGCGCGCCGATGGCGACCGAGATCGCGGCCACCGCCATCCACAGGCTGCTGGCGCCGGCGGCCATGACGATCGAGGTGATGCACAGGGCGAAGACCAGCATCGACAGCAGGCGCGCCCGCACTGCCGGCATGCCGCGGCTGATCAGCCAGGAAGAGAGCGCACCGCCGCCGACGCTGCCGATGTCGGCGCACAGGTAGATGATGATCAGCGGGATGCCCATCTGCGTGACGCTGATGCCGAGCTGGTACTGCTGGTTGAGGAAGGGCGGCAGCCAGTACAGGTAGAACCAGAACACCGGCGCGGTGATCGTGTAGGCCAGCGCGAAAGCCCAGGTGCCGCGCATGCGCAGGATGCGCGAATAGGGAATGCGCTGCGGCGCCGGCTCGACGTCGCGCGTGATGTGGGCCAGTTCGGCCTGGCTGACGGACGGATGCTCGTCGGGGTTGTAGTAGCGCACAAGCCAGAAGACCAGCCAGGCCGCGCCGAGCGCGGCGACCGCGAGGAAGGCGGCCTGCCAGCCCCAGGCCTGCAGGATCAGCGGCAGCATGATCGGCGTGAGCATGGCGCCGACGTTGGTGCCGGCGTTGAAGATGCCGGTCGCGATGGCCCGCTCGCCGGCGGGGAACCAGATGCGCGTGGTCTTGACGCAGGCCGGGTAGTTGGCCGCCTCGGTGAGGCCGAGAAAGAAGCGGCAGATCATGAAGCCAACGGCAGAGGCTGCAAGAGCGTGCGCGCCGCAGGCAATGCTCCACAACAGCACCGCCAGCGCGAAGGCGCGCTTGACTCCGACCATGTCGATTAAGCGGCCCTGCAGCGCGAAGCCGATGGCATAGCCCACCTGGAACCAGAAGTTGATGTTTGCATAGTCCTGTGCCGTCCACGCCATGGCCTTGGCCAGCACGGGCTGCAATACGCCGAGGGCGGCACGGTCGACATAGTTCAGCGTGGTCGCGAAGAACACCAGGGCAAGCATGCCCCAACGCACCTTGCCCACGGCGAAGGCCGCCCGGATCTTGCCGCCGAACGAAGCGCCGGGGCCGGCCGCCATAGGCAGCTCCTTATGTGTCATGGTCATTCGATTGTCTCCACCAGTGGATGAGAATGGCTTGCCGGCGTGCCTTTGTCACGTTCGCATGGCAACGCTCGGGCTCGGTTCAGGGCGGGGGCGCCCTCAATAGCGGATCTAGCGGATCCGCGCCACCGCGCGCAGCGCGTCCGGCGTGGCGGTGCCGTATCCGAAGAACTCCAGGTAGGCCGGGATCATCTCGAACAGCATGTCCGTGCCGACCTGGACCTGGCAGCCGCGCGCCATGGCGGCCTCGAGAAACGGGGTGTATTCCGACTTCATCACCACCTCGCCGACGATGGCACCCGGCGCGATGCGTGCCACGTCGAAGGGCAGCGGGTCGCCAGCGCGCATGCCTAGCGGGGTCGCGTTGACAACCACATCGAAGCCGTCGGGGTCATCCGAACCGGCGCGCACGCGCAGGGCGGGGTAATGCGCTGTGAGCCGTTCGCCCAAGCCCTGCGCGATCGCGGCGCGCGTGTCGAACAGCGCCAGCTCGGCCACGCCCGCGGCGGCCAGCGAGGCGGCGATTGCGCTGCCCACGCCGCCGCAGCCCGAAACGATGGCACGCGCACCTTCGAGTCGTGCCCCCTTGTGGCGCAGGCCGCGCACGAAGCCGGCGCCGTCGAACTGGTCGCCCAGCAGCGTGCCGTCCGCGCGCCGCAGTACCGCGTTGCAAGCGCCGGCGATGCGGGCGGTCGGGGTCAATTCGTCGACCAGGTCGATGGTGGCGACCTTATGCGGCATGGTGACCAACGCGCCATGCAGATTGCTCAGGCGGAACAGTGAGTGGAAGACGTCGGCGTAATCTTCCGGCCGGACGCCCAGCGGCACCACGACCGCGTCGATGCCCTGCTGCTCGAACCAGGGGTTATAGATCATCGGCGCCTTGAACGATTCGGTGGGATAGCCGAGGTGCGCGATGACAGTGGTCTTGCCATTGATCATGATGTGCGTGGAGCCGGATGTGCCGCGGTCGGGCTGCGCCGGCCGTGGGGTGAGTTGCGACGACCGGAGAGTAGAGGCCGGCCGTCGACTCGCCAAGCAACCTATGGGGCACTTTGCGCGATAGTCGTACGAAGATGCGCGATGATAGATCGCAGTGCGGGTTTCCACGAGGTCGGCGGAACGACCGTGGCGGGCGGGTTTGGCGGAGGGCGTTGCTAAGATTCGAGCGTCGTCGCCCGGAATGGGCAACGCCCCGACGCCACCCCACAGGAATCATGACCATGAGTGCCGCACAGGCTTTTTCACCGCGCGCGGACGATGACCAGCCCTGGGACAACCCGCTCGGCATCCAGGGCTACGAATTCGTCGAGTTCGCTGCGCCCGACCCAGCCGCGCTCGGCCGTACCCTGGAGCGCTTCGGATTCGCCGCCATCGCCCGCCACCGCCACAAGGCGGTGACCCTGTACCGCCAGGGCGAAATGAACTTCATCCTCGACGCGGAGCCCGATTCGTTTGCGACGCGCTATGCCAGCGAATATGGGCTGTCGATCTGCGCGCTCGGCATCCGCGTGGACGATGCCGCCGCCGCCTTCTCACGCGCGCTGGAAGCGGGCGCATGGCCGTTCGAGGGCGGCGCCATCGGGCCGATGGAACTCAACATCCCCGCCATCCAGGGCATCGGCCAGTCCGTGCTCTACTTCATCGACCGCTGGCGCGGCAAGGAGGGGCGGCCCGGCGATGTCGGTGATATCTCGATCTACGATGTGGATTTTCGCCCGCTGCCGCAGGGTGCTCGCCCGCCGACCGCGGGTTTGACGCGCGTGGACCACCTGACGCAGGCGGTCGAGCCGGGGCATCTGGAAGAGTGGCTGGAGTTCTATCGCAAGGTGCTGGGCTTCCGCGAACTGAGTGAAGCGGCAGAGTCTGGCCAGGCACACGCCTTGGTCTCGCCCTGCGGCACCATCCGCATCCCGCTGTACGAGAAGGGCTCGGAGCGCCACGACCAGATGCGCGGCTATCTGTCCGAGCAGCACGGCGAAGGCATCCAGCACATCGCACTGGCCAGCGACGACATCCTCGCCAGCGCCGCCACGCTGGCGCAGGGCGGCGTGGAGTTCGTGCAGCCTCCGGCCGCCTACTACGACGCCGTGGCCGAACGCCTGCCTGGGCACGGCCTCGATCTTGCGGCCTTGCGCAGCTATGGCATCCTGGTCGATGGCACGCCGCGCGGCAACGGCCGCTGGGGTCGTTTCCTGCAGGCCTTCGCGAAGCGGGAGGCCGGCGAGTTCTTCTTCGAGATCGTGCAGCGCGAAGGTCGGCAGCACGGCTTCGGCGAGGGCAACCTGCCGGTGCTGGCGGCGTTGGCTCAGCGGTAACAGCCGCCGTCTGAGGCGCGAGGACCGGTGCGGGCCGGCGTGCGCCGGCCCTCGCGGATGTGGCCTACTCCGGCTGGATCCCCGCCTCCTGGATGATCTTCCCCCAGCGCGCGATCTCGCTGTTCAGGAATGCCTTGTGCCCGGCCGGGGACAGGCGCTGGTCGCTGACGATGGTGATGCCCAGCGCCTCTTCACGCCGGATCAGGTCGGGGTCCTTGAGCGCGACGCGCAGCGCGGCGTTGATCTTTGCCACTACCGCGGGCGGCGTGCCGTGCGGTGCATAGACGCCGTGCCAGACCTGGAAGTTGAAGCCCGGCAGGCCGCCTTCGCCCAGCGTCGGGATGCCGGACAGTCCCCGTACGGCGGAGCGATGCAGGCCGGTGACGCCATAGGCCTTGACCTTCTTCGCCTCGATCTGCGGCGTGCTGTTGGTGGCCTGCTCACACATCAGGTCGACCTGTCCGCCGAGCAGGTCGGACATGGCCGGTCCGGTCCCCTTGTAGGGAATGAAGGTCATGCTGCTCTTCAGGCTGCTTTGCAGCATCAGGCTGCACAGGTGGGAGGCGGAGCCGACGCCGGCATTGGCGAGGTTGAGCGTGCCGCTGCCGTTGGCAATCGCCTTGCGCAGTTCGGCCAGGTTGTTCGCCGGCAGTGTCGGGCGGCCGATCAGCGTGGACGGGGCTTCGTTGATCAGCCCGATCGGTTCCAGGTCGCTCATCTTGTAGCCGAGCCGGTGGTAGAGCGCCGGCGCGGTCGCCAGGCCGATGTGGTGCACCAGCAGGGTGTAGCCGTCGGGCGCGGCGCGGGCCACGCGCGCGGTGCCGATGGTGCCGCCGGCCCCCGCCGTGTTTTCCACCAACACCGTCTGCCCCAGGGGCTTGCGCATGGCCTCGGCGATATCGCGTGCGATCTTGTCGCTGGGGCCGCCGGCGGCGAACGGCACCACCAGGGTGATGGGCTTGTCCGGGAATTCGGCGCGGGCGGTCATGGGTGCGGCGGCGATGCCGGTGGCCAGGATCAGGCTGGCCGTGCAGGCCAGCGCGGGCTGTTTCATCATCACTGTCTCCTCTTTTTTGATGGCTTGCTGGTGATGGTGCTGCCTGGGGTACTGCCTAAGTGCTGCCTAAGTGCTGCCGTGAGCGCGGTTCAGGCGGACAGCGCCTGCATCACGCGATAAAGATCTGACTTGCCTTCGAAGCCGATGCCCGGCAGCTCCGGCATGGTGACATAGCCCTGTTCGACCTGCACGCCATCGGGGAAGCCGCCGAAGGGCTGGAACAGGTCGGGGTAGCTCTCGTTGCCGCCCAGGCCGAGGCCGGCGGCGATGTTGAGCGACATCTGGTGGCCGCCGTGCGGGATGCAGCGGCTGGCCGACCAGCCGTGCTGCTTGAGCATGTCGAGCGTGCGCAGGTACTCGACCAGGCCGTAGCTGAGCGCGCAGTCGAACTGCAGCCAGTCGCGATCGGGTCGCATGCCGCCGTAGCGGATCAGGTTGCGCGCGTCCTGCATCGAAAACAGGTTCTCGCCGGTGGCCATCGGCTTGGCGTAGTAGTTGCGCAGCGTGGCCTGCAGCTCGAAGTCGAGCGGGTCGCCCGCTTCCTCGTACCAGAACAGGTCGTACTGCGACAGGGCCTTGGCGTACTGGATGGCGGTGTCGAGGTCGAAGCGGCCGTTGGCGTCGACGGCCAGCTTCTGGCCGTCCTGCAGCACGCTCAGGATGGAGTCGATGCGGCGCAGGTCTTCGTCCAGCGAGGCGCCGCCGATCTTCTTCTTGACCACCGTGTAGCCGCGGTCGATGTAGCTGCGCATCTCGTCCTTGAGCTTGCCGTGGTCCTGGCCCGGGTAGTAGTAGCCGCCGGCGGCGTAGACGAACACCTTGCGCTCCGGCGTGCCGTTGCCGTAGCGCTCGGCCAACAGCTGGAACAGCGGCTTGCCGGCGATCTTGGCCACCGCGTCCCACACCGCCATGTCGATGGTGCCGATGGCCACTGAGCGCTCGCCGTGGCCGCCCGGCTTCTCGTTCGTGAACATGGTGTCCCAGATCTTGTGCGGATCGAGGTTGTCGCCGCTCGCGTCCAGCAGCGAGGCGGGATCGGCTTCCAGCACGCGCGGGATGAAGCGCTCGCGCATCAAGGTGCCCTGGCCGTAGCGGCCGTTCGAATTGAAGCCGTAGCCGACCACCGGCTTGCCGTCGCGAATGACGTCGGTTATCACGGCCACCAGGCTCAGCGTCATCTTGCTGAAGTCGATATAGGCATTGCGGATGGGTGAACTGATGGGCAGGGTCTGTTCGCGGATTTCGACGATTCTCACAACAAATCTCTCCTGGGGCGGCGAAGCGTTGATGCAGCCATTGCGGGCACGAGGGCCGTGGGAGGCACGGTGCCGGGCAATGGAAAACGATAGATTAGGCGCGCCGGGCTCGACTAGAATTCACTTAGATTCACTTGAGAATTGAATTCCGGTGAAAAACGACCTGGCTTCCGAACTCGAGTTCTTTGTCCTCCTTGCGCGCCATGGCAACCTGTCGGCGGCCGCGCGCCTGCTGGACCTGACGCCGCCCGCGGCCACCAAGCGGCTGGCCCAGATGGAGGCACGGCTCGGCGTGCGGCTCGTCAACCGCACCACGCGCAGCGTCAGCCTGACCGGCGAAGGGGAGACCTACCTGTCCTATGCGACGCGCATCCTCGGCGAGCTGCGCGAGATGGAGGAGGCAGTGTCGCGCGGCAGGTCGGTGCCGCGCGGGCTGCTGCGCATCAATGCCACGCTGGGATTCGGCCGCAACACCATCGCGCCCCTCGTTTCCGAGTTCGCCAAGCGCTATCCGGACGTCGAGGTGCAGCTCGAGCTCACGGATCGGCCGGTCGAGCTGGTGGAGAGCGGCGTGGACGTCGCGATCCGCTTCGGCGAACTGCCTGACAAGCGGGTCAATGCGCGGCGCGTGATGTCGAACCGGCGCTTCCTGTGCGCGTCGCCGGGCTATCTCGATAAGCACGGTACCCCCGAGACTCTTGCGGACCTGGCGCAGCACCGCTGCATCATCCACCGGCAGAACGATGATGCCTACGGCATCTGGCGCTTCAGCCACCGGGGCCGCAGCGAAGTGGTGAAGGTCGAGGGAGCGCTGTCGAGCAACGATGGCGACATCGTGCTCGGCTGGGCCCTGGACGGGCACGGCATCCTGATCCGCTCCGAATGGGACCTGGCCAAGTACCTGGAAAGCGGGCGGCTGCGCGTGGTACTGCCGGCGTACACGCTGCCGTCGGCGGACCTGTTCATCTACTACGCCGGGCAGCGCAACCAGTCGGCGCGGGCGCGTGCCTTCATCGATTTCCTGGTGGCGCATTTCCAGGCGCCGGCGTCTGCCGCCAGGGCTGTGCGCAGGAGGGTGTAGCGGCATCGCGGAAGTCTTCGCATCAAGGGGCGGTTTGGCTTGCTCCTCCATTCATGCGAGAGCGAGCAAGACCGCACGCGATCGGATTCCATCGCATCAGTCATGCGGCATCGCATCATCGGCTGTGCGGGAACCACTTCGATGTTCGCGCATCAGAGGGCCGCCAGGAAAGCGGGTTTCTCCCAATATTCTCATCATCCGAGTTGCGAGAATCTATCTCCAACGGACACCCTTTCACGACGTGTCCGCGCCGTGCAGGTGTACCGTCAGCGTGTGGTGCTAAATCGCGGAGGTGAACATGGAAGCCAGCAAAAAGGTAGTCCGCAATCGCCAAGTCGGGTTTGCCCTGTTGTTCTTGTGCGCCTTCTCAACGTACCTGAACATCGGCCTGATCACCATCGGCTTGTTGAACATCTCCAACCTGGTATGGGTGCCGTCCCAAATGCTGACCGCCATCGCGCTGGCCTCCGGCATCGGCGGCGTGTTCCACCTGATGCGGCGGCCTGCCAAGCTTCACCTGCCCGCCATGGCGTGATGCCCTGACCGGCGGCACGGCAGAGGCCACGGCAGAAGCGATTCGCCGCCGACTGCTTTACCGCGCCCGCGGGGGGCGTCGGTAAGAGGCGCACAAGGCCAGGGAGATTGCCCTGGCCTTTCTATTTCCAGCCAGGCCGCACTGTGGCTGGCACCGCGAGCCAGAAGGCGCCAGCGCGCGCCGGTGCTAGCCCATCACGACCGCCACCACCTCCCCCTCGGTCACGCTGTCGCCCTCCGTCACGCTCAGCCTGCCTACCTTGCCGGCCACCGGCGCTTCCACCGGGATCTCCATCTTCATTGATTCGAGCACCATGATGGCCTCGCCGGCCGCCACCGCTTCGCCTTCCTGCTTCTCGATCTTCCAGACCTTGCCGGTCACGATCGCTTCTACCTTGGTTGTTGCCATCTTGTTTTCTCCCGCGTCGTTCCTGTTGTTTCTGCCGTATCAGAAGCTGGTTGGCCAGGCGGCCAGGTGATGCTTGCCGACGCCGCCCTCGCGGTTGCCGCGCGCCAGCGCCAGCGCCTGGATCAGCGTGGCGCGTGTGGTTTCCGGCGCGATCACGTCGTCGACATGGCCCAGGCCGGCGGCGCGCCACGGCGCGCTGGCGGTGCGCAGTTCCTCGTACAGCTTCTCCTTTTCCTCGCGGTCGTGCGCGGGGTCGCCGCTGGCCGGGCGCAGCACGTTGACGGCCACCTCGGGCGACATGAAGCTGATGTCGGCACCCGGCCAGGCGAACACGAAGTCGGCATCCATGCCGCTGCCGGCCAGGTTGGAGTAGGCCATGCCATACGATTTGCGGATCACCACCGAGACCTTGGGCACGGTGGCCAGCGCCAGCGCCTCGACGAAGTTGATGATCTTGCCGGGCATGCGCTTCTGTTCGGCCGCCTTGCCGACGAAGAAGCCCGGCGTGTCGTGCAGGAACAGCAGCGGGATGTTGAAGGAGTCGCACAGGCAGATGAAGCTGGTGCACTTGTCGCAGCCGTCCGGCCCCATCGCGCCCGCCGAGTAGAGCGGATTGCTGGCGATGATGCCGACGGTCTGCCCCTCCAGCCGCGCCAGGCAGGTGATCACGCTGCGGTCGAATTCGGGCTTGAGCTCGAACAGCTCGCGGTCGTCCACCAGCACGCGCAGCAGTTCGCGCATATCGTAGGCGCGCCGCGGCGCGTCAGGCACCAGCTTGCCGAGACCCGGCTGGCGGGCGGCGATCTCTTCGGCTGTCTCGCGCGGCGCGCGCGTGGGCGGAAGCTGGCCCGCGTGCGAGGGCAGGTAGGAGAGGAAGTCGCGGATGTGCTGGAGGCAGCCGGCCTCGTCCTCGGCCACACGGTCGACCAGGCCGGTGGTGCGCGCATGTACCTGCCAGCCGCCGAGCTCCTCGTTGCTGACTTTCTCGCCGGTGGCAACCTCCAGCACGCGCGGACCGGAGACGGCCATGCAGCTGCCTTTGACCTGCACCACGAAGTCGGCGAAGGCGGCGTGCCATGACGGACTGCCGAAGCAGTCGCCGAGGATGGCGGCCGCCATCGGCACCTGGCGCACGCGCCGCGCCAGGCTGGTGCCTACCGTCATGGAGCTGAGCCCGTCCGAGCCCTGGATGTCGGGCAGGCGCGCGCCGCCGGCCTCGCCCAGGTTGATGATGGGATAGCCCTTGTCGAGCGCGAGCTTGACCAGCTGGCGCGCCTTGCGATTGCCGACGCGCCCGCCGGTGCCGGCCAGCACCGAGACATCGTCGGCCTTGACCACCACCGGCCGGCCGTCGATGCGGCCGACGCCGCAGACCTTGCCGTCGGCCGGCGTCTTGCCTTCCATGCCCAGCATGTCGGAGTGGTTGAGCATGCCGAGCTCGAAGAAGCTGCCCTCGTCAAGCAGGGCGGCGATGCGCTCGCGCGCATTGAGCGCGCCACGCGCCCGGATGCGCGCGAGCTTGTCCGGCCCGCCCATCTGGGCTGCCTCTGCCTTGCGTAGCGCCAGTTCCTCGGCGCGGTTGTGGATGTTCATAAGGTCTCCCTGATCTGGTGCGATGCGCTGCGCGGCTCAGTCCAGGAAGTGGACCAGCTCATGTTTCTTGACCTTGCCCGTGGCCGTCATCGGCAGCGCGCCGACGAAGCGGATC
Source organism: Cupriavidus sp. 09_S30 (assembly GCF_056930435.1). Taxonomy (NCBI): domain Bacteria; kingdom Pseudomonadati; phylum Pseudomonadota; class Betaproteobacteria; order Burkholderiales; family Burkholderiaceae; genus Cupriavidus; species Cupriavidus sp. 09_S30. The sequence goes on from NZ_JBXOWI010000002.1 coordinate 211,064, forward strand.
TCGGGAACCTTGTAGGTGGCCATGTTCTGGCGGCACCACTGCGTCAATTCGGCCTCGGTCAGCGACTCGGCCGCCTGCGGGTGCACCAGGATGAAGGCGACCGGCACCTGACCGCGCTCGGCGTCTTCGCGGCCGATCACGCCCGAGCCGATCACCGCCGGATGCTGGCCGAGCATGGCCTCGATCTCGGACGGGAACACGCTCATGCCCTTGACCTTGAGCATCTCCTTGCGCCGCCCGAGGAAGTGCAGGTAGCCCTGCTCGTCGTAGACGCCGATGTCGCCGGTGTGGAACCAGCCGCCGCGGATCGATTCCGCGCTGGCCTCTGGCTTGTTCCAGTAGCCCTTGAGGAGCGACGGTGTGCTGACCACGATCTCGCCTTCCTGGCCGATCGGCAGCAGCGCGCCGGTGTCGAAATCGCAGATCTTGATGCGGGTGCCGGGCATGGGAATGCCGACGAAGACAGGCTGGCCCTTGAGGTCCATGTCGTCGTCCTGCATGCCGGTGGTGAAGGTGTCGCTGGTGTGGGTCTCGGTCATGCCCCAGGCGCCTTCGGCCATCACGGTGCCGGTCAGCGCGAGCCAGCGGCGGCGGAAGTCCGGGTTGACCTTCTTGACGAAGGACGACACCCGTGTGGCGGTGAGCGAGCGCAGGTTGTAGCGGCCGGCGTCGGCGTGGTCCATCAGCTCGGCGGCGTTGTCCACCAGCATCACGGTGCGGCGCACCCGGTAGTGCTCGATGGCCGCCATCACGCCGACCGGATCCCAGCGCGCCAGCAGCACCAGCGTGCCGCCGCTGAAGATGGGATAGACCAGGCCGATGTTCTCGCCGGCAATCCAGAACAGCGCCATGAAGTTCAGTGAGACCTCGTCGGCTGCGGCGCCATGGGAACCCGGCGCCAGCATGCCGGATAGGGTGCATCCGGTGGCGGCGGTGTAGACCATGTCGCGCTGTGTGTGCACGCAGCCCTTGGGCATGCCGGTGGTGCCGCCGGTATAGTTCAGCGCGGCCGCCGCATCGAGGTCCGGCGCGTGGTGCGGTGCAGGTGCGGTGCAGGCCGCCAGCGCCGGCATCAGGTCGATGGTGCCGGGCGGGACGATGCGCGGCGTGTCGATGCTGTCCGGCACGGGCAGCGTCGGCCGGGCCGGCAGCATGTCGCGGTAGCCGGTGACGAAGACCGTGCGCACACCGGTGCGCGGCTGCACCGACAGCGCCAGCGGGGCAAGCTGGTCGAGTACCAGTAGGGTCTGCGCGCCGGCGTCGTTGAGCTCGTAGACCAGTTCCTGCTCCTTGAAGAGCGGGTTGACCGGCACGTGCACCGCACCCAGCTTGAGGATGCCGTAGAAGGCGATATGGAACTGCGGGCAGTTGCCCAGCATCACCGCCACGCGGTCGCCGGGACGCACGCCGTGCGTGTGCAGCAGCGCGGCGAAGCGGTCGCTCTGCGCGTCCAGTTCCGCGTAGCTGAGTTCGGTGCCGTAGAAGATGATGGCGCGGTGGTCGGGGCGCTCGCGCGCCCAAGCGCGCAGATAGTCCGTCAGCGCGATCTCGCCATGGGGGTAGATCGGCGCGCGCGGCACGCCGGCGGGCCAGTTGCGCTGGTGCAGCGCTTCGAGCCGGGCGAAGAAGGCGGCTTCGTCGGCGGGCGGCGCGGGGTTTTGCTTACCGGCGGGATCGGAGGTCATGACGCGATCAGCTCCTGTTTCTGGTGAGGGTCGGAATGCGGGGTGGCCTCTGCCTCGAGCAGGTGGCAGGCTGCCAGGTGAGGCAGGGCGGCATGCTGGCCGGCGCCATCGAGCCGTATCGGGGCTGGCACCTGCTCGGCGCAGCGCGCCATGGCGTGCGGGCAGCGCGGATGGAAGCTGCAGCCCGGCGGCGGGTGCAGCGCGGAGCCGATCTCGCCGCGGATCAGGCCTTCGGCCGGCTGATGGTCCGGGTCGGGGCGCGGCGCCGAGCCCAGCAATGCCTGCGTATAGGGATGGCGCGGCGCGCCGAACACAGCGGGGCTCGGTCCGCTTTCGGCGAGCGAGCCCAGGTACATCACGCCGACCGCCGAGCTGAAGTGCTCGACCAGTGCGAGGTCGTGGGCGATCACCAGGTAGGCCAGGCCGAAGGCCTGCTGGATGTCGGTCAGCAGGTTGATGATCTGTGCGCGGATCGAGACGTCCAGCGCGGAGGTGGGCTCGTCCAGCACCATCAGCCGCGGGCGCAGCGCCAGCGCGCGCGCCACGGCGATGCGCTGGCGCTGGCCGCCGCTGAACTCGTGCGGGTAGAGGTCGAGCGCGCTGGCCGGCAGGCCGACGATGTCGAGCAACTCCACCAGCTTGCGGCGCAGCGCGTCGCGGCTGCCTGCCTCGCCATGCGCCAGCAGCGGCTCGGCCAGCAGGGTGCGTACCTTCAGGCGCGGATTGAGCGAGGAGGAGGGGTCCTGGAATACCGCCTGCACCTGGCGCCGGTAGCGCATCACGCCGGCACGGCCGAGCGCCAGCACGTCCTCGCCGTCGAAGCGGATGGCGCCGCCGCTGGGGCGTTCCAGCAACAGCAGCAGGCGCGCAATGGTGGTCTTGCCGCAGCCGGATTCGCCGACCAGGGCGAAGGTTTCGCCGGCGCCCACGGCGAAGCTCACGCCGTCCACGGCGCGCACGGTGCCGCCGCCGCGCGCCGGAAAATGCTTCTTCAGATTGTCGACTTCGAGCAGCATGCCGGCCTCCTTCATGCGGCCTGGGCCAGCCAGCAGCTGACCTTGTGGCCGGGCGCCAGTTCGATCTCCGGCGGATAGGCGTCTTCGCACAGCGGCTTGCGCTGCGGGCAGCGCGCGGCGAAACGGCAGCCCTTGGGCGGATCGATCAGGCTGGGCGGCGCGCCGGGGATGGCGGACAGGCGATCCTGGCGGCGCCCGAAGTGGGGGATGGCGCTGAACAGCGCCTGGGTGTAGGGGTGGGCCGGGTGCCGGTACAGCGTGCGCACGTCGGCCGTCTCGACAATGCGGCCGGCGTACATCACCGCCACCCGGTGGCAGATGCTGGCCGCCACGCCCAGGTCGTGCGTGATCAGGATGATGCCTACGCCCGTCTTCTGCTGGATCTCGCGGAACAGCGCCATCATCTGCACCTGGATGGTCACGTCCAGCGCGGAGGTGGGCTCGTCGGCCACCAGCAGGCGCGGCGCGCCGGCGATGGCCATGGCGGTTACCACGCGTTGGCGCATGCCGCCGCTGAATTGGTGCGGGTAGTCGTCCAGCCGCGTCTCGGGGGAGGGGATGCGCACCCGCTCCAGTACCTCGGCCACCTGGCGCCGGTTGTCCGCGCGGCCATGGCTCAGGCCGTGGTAGCGTGCCGGCGCGCCGACCTGGTCGCCCACCGTGAAGACCGGGTTGAGCGAGGTCAGCGGGTCTTGCGAGATCATGGCGATCTTGCGTCCGCGGTAGACCCGGCTCATGGTCTTCTCGGGCAGGTCGAGCAGCTGCACGCCGTCGAGCCGCACGCTGCCGCCGAGCGTGACGCCGCCCTGGCGCGGCAGCAGCCGCATGATGGATAGGATGGTCATCGACTTGCCGGAGCCTGACTCGCCCACCACGCCCAGCGTTTCGCCCGCCTGTACGTGCAGGTTGACGCCGTCGACGGCGCGCACCACGCCGCGCTTGAGACGCAGGTGGGTGGTGAGACCCTGCACCGAGAGCATCGGTTCGCCGGCGCCTGGCGCCGCCTGCGCTGCCTGGGCGCCAGCGTGCTCGCCGGCGGCGGAATGGGTATCGCTCATAACTGCCTCCGGCGCGGGTCGAAATGGTCGCGCAGCCAGTCGCCCAGCAGGTTGGACGCCAGGCAGGTGGCCATGATGGCCAGGCCCGGCATGGTGATGACCCACCAGGCATTGCTGATGTAGTTGCGCGCGTCGGCCAGCATCAGTCCCCAGGACACGTCCGGCTGCTGGATGCCCAGGCCCAGGAAGCTCAGCGAGGCCTCGAAGATGATGACCTGGCCCACCTGCAGCGTGGCCAGCACCAGCAGGGTGTTGAGCAGGTTGGGCAGCAGGTGGCGGCGGAAGATGACCAGCGTGCCGCAGCCCGCCACGCGCGCCAACGCCACGTAGTCGCGCTGCTTTAGCGACATCACCTCGCCGCGCACGATGCGCGCGTACCAGGTCCAGTAGGTCACCACGATGACCAGCACCACGGTCTCGAAGCCGGGGCCCAGCACGGCGGCCAGCACCAGGGCCAGCGCCAGCGCGGGGATCGACATCTGGATGTCGACCAGCCGCATGATCAGCGCGTCGACGTGGCCGCCGAAGTAGCCGGCCGCCATGCCGACGGCGGTGCCGATGCCGCCCGAGATCAGGATGGCATACAGCGCTACCACCAGGGAGATGCGCGTACCGGCCATGATGCGCGAGAGCACGTCGCGGCCCATATTGTCGGTGCCGAGCGGATAGGACCAGTGGCCGCCCGCCAGCCAGGCGGGCGGCTGGAAGGCGAGGCCCAGGTCGAGTCCGTTGGGATCGTGCGGCAGCAGCAGGTCGCCGCCCAGCGCGCAGGCCAGCAGCACGGCGAAGACCACGCTGGCGAACCAGGGCAGGCCGGCCAGCGTGGACCAGCGCACCCAGGCGCGCGGCAGCGCGCGGCGGGGCAGGGCCGGCGAGGTGCCCGATGAAGAAGGGGTGGCGGTATCAGCCATGGCGCATCCTCGGGTCGATCAGGCCATAGCTCAGGTCGACCAGTGTGTTGGACAGCACGAACAGCACCGAGGTGAGCATCACCCCCGCCTGCACCACGGGGAAGTCGCGCGCGAACACCGCTTCCACCACCGTGCGGCCGACGCCGGGCCAGGCGAAGATGACCTCGACCACGAAGGCACCGCCCAGCATCGCGGCGAAGTAGACGCCAAGCATGGTGACCAGCGGAATGGCGGCATTGCGCAGCGCGTACTTCCACACCAGCGCGCGCTCCGGCACGCCCATGGCGCGGCCCATGCGGATGTAGTCGCTGTCGAGCACGTCGAGCATGGCCGAGCGCACCACGCGCGTTTGTGCCGCCACCGGGTACCAGCCCAGCGCGATGGCGGGTAGTACGAGGCTGGCCGGGCCTTCGCGGCCGAAGGCGGGCAGCCAGTTCAGGCGCACTGCGAAGAACAGGATCAGCAGCAGGCCGACCCAGAAGTTGGGCATGGCCTGGCCCAGCATGGCGAAGGCCTTGCCGAAGCGGTCGATCCACCCGCCGCGGTTCAGCGCCGACAGCACGCCGAAGGGCACCGCCATCGCTACCGAGAACAGCAGCGCGGCGATGGCCAGCTCCACCGTGGCCGGCAGCCGCTCCAGGATCAGCCCCAGTGCCGGCACCTGCCAGCGGTAGGAGTTGCCGAAGTCCCCCGTCAGCGCGTGGCCGAGGAAGTAGAGGTATTGCGTCAGCAGCGGCCGGTCCAGTCCGAGATGCAGCCGGGTCTGTTCGATCACGTCGGGCGGCGCGTCGGCCGGCAGCAGCAGGGCGAGCGGATCGCCGGACAGCCGAGAGATCACGAAGATGATGACACTCGCGCCGAGGATGCTGACGAGACCGTGCAGCAGGCGTCTGGCGATGGGCATGCGAGGTTCCTCCGGGGGAGGGAAGGGAAGCACGGCCGCCCGGGCGGGGGCGCGCGGCCGTGCCGGCGGGCAGGGCCTACTTCTGCGTCAGGCTGACTTCCTGGAAGGCGCGCCAGTAGTCGCGGATCGGCCAGGGCACGTAATCGACCTTGTCGCGCCAGGCGAAGGTGACCAGCGGACGGTAGGTGGGCAGGCCGCCCAGCACACGCTCCTGCTTGACCTGCGCGATCTGCTTGAGTAGTTCGGTGCGTGCAGCAGGGTCCATGGTGCCGCGCTGCTTCTCCAGCAGGGCGTCGACCTCCTTGTCGCTGGTATAGGAGTAGGTGCCCCAGCCGGAGCCCTGCTGCCAGCTATGCAGGTGGCCCGACCAGGCGAGGCCGGGATCGCCCGGCAGGCCCTGCGACCACATCCAGCTCAGCACGCCGTCCATGTCCGGGGGGCCGCTGCGGCCGCGCTTGCCCAGGCTGATCCAGGCGCCGTACTCCAGGTTGCGCACCTGGCAGCGGATGCCGACCGAAGCCAGGTAGGCGTACATGGCCTCGCCGACTTCCTTCATGCTCGGTTCGCGCGGCGTGGTCAGGTTGTAGCAGGGCGTGTCGAAGCCGTTCGGATAGCCGGCCTGCTTGAGCAGGTCGCGCGCCAGCTTGGGATCGTAGGCGTAGGGCTTGAGCGCGGGGTCGTAGCCGACCGAGCCTTTGCCGACCTGTGCGTAGCGCTCGCCCTGGCCGAACAGCACGCGCTTGATGATGGCGTCGACGTCGATGGCATGCGCGGCCGCCTGCCGCACACGCACGTCGTTGAACGGCGACTTGGGCATCTGCGTGTTGAAGTTCAGGAAGAGGTTGTTGCCGCTGACCAGCGTGGCGGTCTTCACGCCCGGCATCTTCTTGAACTCGTCCACCATCGCCGGCGGCACGTTGTCGATCCAGTCGACCTTGCCGGTCTTGAAGGCGGCCACCCGGGTCATGTCCTCGGGGATGATCTTGATGACCAGTTCCTTCACGCGCGGCCGATGGGCCTGGTTCCAGTAACCGTCGAAGGCCTCCAGCCGCAGCTCATCCTTGACCGTGCGCGAGACGAACTTCCACGGCCCGGTGCCGATCGGCTTGCGCGCGAATTCCTCTTCGCCCACCTTCTGGATGTACTTCTTGGGCATGGCCCACAGCTGCATATTGCCGGCGACGAACTGCGCGTCAGGCTCCTTGAAGTAGATCTTGAAGTGGTAGGGATCGAGGATCTCGAAGCGCTCCACCGACGACACGTAGTGCGAGAAGAAGCTGCTCTTCGGATCGCGCTGGCGCTGCCAGGAGAACTCGAAGTCCTCGGCGGTGAGCGGGTCGCCGTTGTGGAACTTGACACCCTTGCGCAGGTGCACGTCCAGCACCGGCTTGCCATCCTTGCCGGTCTCCAGCTTCCATGATTCGGCCAGCCAGTTCTCGTCCTTGAGCGCAGCATTGCGCCGCGTCAGCATCTCGAAGATCTGGCCGACGAAGTAGTGGTCCACGCCGGCCGAGATCTTGACCGGGTCCAGCGTGGTCGATTCGGCCGCGAAGGCGACCGTGAGGGTGCCGCTGGCGGGCGCTGCGGAAGCTGCGGGGGATGTGGCGGTGGATGGTGCGGCGGGTTTGCTCTGGGACGCGGCCGGACCGGCGGCGCAGGCGAGCGCCCCCAGCATGAGGCCGCCGAACAAGGCTTGCAGCGAGTGCTGTCGCATCGTGCTCCTCCAAGGGTGCCGGCGCGCGGCCGGCTGGGTTGTCTCCGCCCCCGTTTGTGATGCACTGCTGTATTGCGTTGTCCGGTCGCCGCCGGGTCGAGCCGCGCGCGCATGTGGGAACCGTTAGGGACCGTTGCGCTGCTGGCCCGCCCGCGCGGTCGCCGCGGGTGGCGAGAAAAATTATGGGAGCGCTTAAGTACGAAGTCAACGGTCGATTGTTAACAATCGACGATTTACCCGGGAATGAGCAGACAGATAGAATGAGACATCTATGTAGACATGTCTCGTCATGAGCGGACTCTTCGACATCCTGCAAGCGCGTTCGGTGCCAGAAGCGGCGGACGAGCCTGCCGCGGAACCGGCCGGTGCCGCGCGGCGGCGCCTGACCGCCGCCACCATTCCGGAGCAGGTGGCCAAGCACCTGGGCCAGGCCATCCTCGCCGGGCAGTACGCGCCGGGCGAGCAGATCAAGGAGCAGGCCATCGCCGAGCTGTTCGGCATCAGCCGCGGCCCGGTGCGCGATGCGCTGCGCGTGCTGCAGGCACAGGGCCTGGTCGAGATCTCGCCGCGGCGCGGGGCCTTCGTCGTCGAGCTGCAGCTCAACGACGTGATCGACATCTTCAATATCCGCAGCGCGCTGTTGTCGCTGGCCGTGCGCTACCTGGCGATCAACCCGGACAAGGCGGCGCTGGCACCGCTGCGTGAGCGGCTGGCCGAGCTGCGCAAGCTGGGGCGCCAGGCCGAGCCGGCGCTGATCGATTTCGTGCGCGCCATCGGCCGCATGGGCGTGGGCCTGATGAACGCCTGCGGCAACCGCCAGCTGATCCAGGCTTACCGCACGCTGCCGCACGACGGCATCTGGCAGATGCTATGGGTCACCAACCAGCCGATGGACTACATCACGCGCGCGCGGCGGCTGGAAAGCGTGCGCGACTACACCCAGGTGCTGGCGGCCATCGAGGCCGACGATGCCGAACGGGCCGAGCACGCCATGCGCAAGATCATGCAGGACTCGCGCAACGAGGTGATGCGCCAGATGAGCCAGTCCCACGGCGAGGCGATCGAGCCCTTCCGCCTGCAGACAATCTGACGGCGCGCGCCGGCCTCAGGCGTGCGCCGCCAGGCCGGCCAGCTGCCGGTGCCGGTATGCGCCGGGTGCCACGCCGGTCCACTTCTTGAAGGCGCGGTGGAAGGTGCTGGGTTCAGAGTAGCCCAGGCGCAGCGCCACCTGGTGCAGCGGCAGGTCGGAGCGCTCCAGCAGGCCGATGGCCGCGTCGCGCCGCAGGTCGTCCTTGATGCTCTGGTAGCCGCGGCCTTCCTCGCGCAGGCGGCGCCGCAGCGTCTGCGGGGTCAGTCGCAGCGTGGCCGCCACGTCTTCCAGCGAAGGCAGTTCTCCGTCGAGCTGGCAGCGCAGCTGCCGGCGGATGCGCTCGGCCAGGCTGCAGTCGTCGCGATAGCGCACCAGCAGGTCACGCGGCGCGTCGCGCAGGAAGGCGCGCAGGCTGAGGCTGTCCTGCGCCAGCGGCAGGCGCAGCCAGGCGGCGTCGAAGTGCAGGGCGGTGAGGGGTTGGCCGTAGCGTACCTGCGCGCCGAAGGTGCGCTCGGTGTCGGTGCGGCGCGAGGGCGGCGCTGCGCTCAGGTCCACGCCCGCCAGCGGCAGGCCGCGCGCCAGCAGCCAGCTGACCAGGCCGTAGCCGTGGAAGACGAAGGTGGACTCGGCGAAGCGCCGGCAGGGCGTGTCCGGCGCGCGTGGCAGCAGCACCAGGCTGGCGTGGCCGTCCTGCGGCCGCAGGCGTGGCACGAAATCGTCGATCAGCAGCCGGTAGTGGCGGATGCCGGCCTGCAGCGCTTCTTCCAGCGTGGCGCAGCGGATCATGGCCGCGCAGGCCTGGGCGAAGGCACCCGGCGGCACCGGCCGCGACAGCAGCCCCCAGAACTCGTCGCGCAAGACGCGTCGCAGCGTGCGGATAAGCGCCGCGTACTGGCCTTGGCTGACACGTGCGCTGGGGGACTGGCGCAGCACGGGTGAAATGCCGGCGCGGCGCAGCAAGGCGTCGATGTCGTGGCCGAGCCGGCCCGCGCCGAGCAAAATCTGCTCGACATGCTGCACTGCAATGGTGTGGCGCGCCGGGGCGCACGGCTCACCGGCCCGCGGCGCCGGGCGGCCGGCCACATGGCCCGGGATGTTCCGGTGCACGGGCGGGAGGACAGGGGCGTGCGTCGCCACGAGTAGGCTGTGCATGGGTCTCCTCATCTGGTCGCGCTGGCGGTACCGCACCGCTTCCTGCGGGTTGTGCCTGCGCCCTTTTCCTCGAATCTGCCGCAGTGCGGGAGCCCGTGCAATCCGGATTTGCCGAAGGGTGGCTTTGCCCCTGAGCAATTCGGCCAATCATTTTGGGCCGATTGGTCATTGTCCACGCAGCGCAGCATCGCGCAATCTCTGCCTGTTCACGACCGTAGGCCGCTGACTGGCGCCAGGAGGAGGCAAGATGCAGGCAAATCGTCGCAAGGCGTTGTATCGGCTCGGAGCCGCTCCTCTGCTGCTTGCCGCAGGGCTGATGCCCGCTGCCGCACAGACCGCGGCCGCCTCGGCACCTGGGGCCCAGTTCCCGCGCCGTCCGGTGCGCATCGTCGTGCCCTATCCGGCCGGCGGCGCCACCGACGTGCTGGCGCGCGCCATCGCCGAGCCGCTGGGCCGGCAGTGGCAGCGTCCGGTGGTGGTGGAGAACAGGCCGGGCGCCAGCGGCATGATCGGTGCCGACGCCGTGGTCAAGGCGCCGCCCGACGGCCACACGCTGCTGCTGACCCTGACCGGCGTGGTCCAAGTGCCCAGCCAGTTCGCCAAGCCGCCCTTCGATCCGCTCAAGGATCTGGCGCCGGTATCGGAGCTGGCCACCTCGCACCTGGTCGTGGCCGCCAATGGGGCCATGCCCGGCACCCTGGCCGACTTCGTCGCGCAGGCCAAGCGCCGTCCTCACCACTACTCATACGGCACCTACGGCACCGGCTCGGGCGCCCATCTCTATATGGAAGTGTTCACTGCCGCGGCCGGCATCGACATGATCCATGTGCCTTACAAGGGCGAGGCGCCGCTCTTCAATGACCTGCTCGGCAAGCAGGTCTCACTGGGCACGGTCTCGCCGATGGCGCTGCGCCAGCACGCGACCACCGGCAAGGTGCGGCCCCTGGCCGTGACCGGCAACAGCCGCGCACCGCTGCTGCCCGACGTGCCCACCTTTGCCGAGCTCGGCTATGCGGGGCTCGACGGTCCGGGCTGGTTCGGCCTGTTCGCGCCGGCGGCGACGCCCGCGCCCATCGTCGAGAAGGTCTCGGCCGACGTCAACGCCATCCTGGCCGGCAACGACGTTCGTGGCCGCATGGCCGAACTAGGTGTGATCGTAAAGGGAACGCGTCCCGCCGAATTCGCCGCGGTGACCAGCGCGGACCACCGCTACTGGGCGGGCCTGATCCGCAAGCTCGACCTGCGACTCGATTGACAATATAGGAGCGGCAATGATGCAGACTCAGGCCAAGGGCCAACAGCGCTTGCAGATGTTCCGGCAGATTTGCGCCTTCCTGGCGCCGGCCGTGCTGGCCACCGCCATGCTCGTCACTGCGGGCCCGGCAACGGCTCAGCAGTTTCCCACCAAGCCGGTACGCCTGATCGTGCCTTACCCCGCCGGCGGCGCCACCGACGTGCTGGCGCGCGCCATCGCCGAGCCGCTGGGCAAGCAATGGCAGCGCCCGGTGGTGGTGGAGAACAAGCCCGGCGCCAGCGGCATGATCGGCGCCGACGCCGTGGCCAAGGCCGCACCGGATGGCCATACCGCGCTGCTGACCATCACCACGCTGGTCCAGGCGCCCAGTCTCTACGCCAAGGCGCCGGTCGATCCGGTCAAGGACTTCGTGCCGGTCTCGGAGCTGGGGACTACCAGCCTGGTGCTGGCGGTGCACCAGTCGGTGCCGGCCACCAGCCTGGCCGAGTTCATCGCCCTGGTGCGCGCGGCCCCCGGCAAGTACTCGTACGGGTCGTTCGGCACCGGCTCGAGCGGCCACCTGTACGGCGAGATCTTCAAGGAGGCGGCCCGTCTCGACATGACCCACGTCTCGTACAAGGGCGAGTCTGCCGAACTGAACGACCTGCTCGGCGGCCAGGTACCCGCCGCCATCATTTCGGTGATGGGCGCCAAGCCGCACGTCGCCACAGGCCGGCTGCGCGCGCTCGCGGTGACCGGGCCGGCGCGCTCGCCGCAACTGCCGGGCGTGCCGACCTTCGCCGAGGCGGGCGTCGCGGGCCTGGAGTCGATGGGCTGGTTCGGCCTGCTGCTGCCGGCCGCCACGCCGCGCCAGATCGTCGACAAGTACGCCACCGACGTGAACCGCATTCTCGCCACGCCCGCGCTGCGCGGCCGCATGGGCGAGATGGGCGTGATGCTGAGCGGCAGCACGCCCGACGCATTCGCGCAGACCGTGCAGACCGACTACGCCCGCTGGGGCAAGGTCATCCGCACGCGCAACATCCGCTTCGATTGAGCGGCCGGCCTTGCAACCGCGCCGCGGCCACCCCGGAATCCCCTGCTTGCAGACACTGGCACGATAACTGGCACGACATGATGCAGTCCCTGAATTCCAACGCAGCACAACCGCTTCGCCGTTCTCCCTTCTGGCCCTCCGGCCTGCCTGCGCAGGCGCAGGTGCCCCGCACCAGCCTGGTTTACAACGTCGAAGTCGCCGCGCACCGCTATCCTGACAAGACCGCCATCCAGTACTTCGGCCGCGCGATCTCCTATGCCTCGCTGCTCGAGCAGATCGAGCGCATGGCCGGCTACCTGCAGCGTGCCTGCGGGGTGGGACCGGGCGACCGCGTGCTGCTCTACAGTCAGAACTGCCCGCAATTCATCATTGCCTACTACGCCATCCTGCGCGCCGAGGCCGTGGTGGTGCCGGCCAACCCGATGTGGCTGACCGGCGAACTGGAGCACGTCGTCGGCGACAGTGGCGCGCGCGTGGCCTTTGCCGCCGCCGAGCTCTATGAACGGCTGGCGCCGCTGCACGGCGGCGCGCTGCAGCATGTCGTCGTCCATGACTACGCCGACATGCTGGCGGACGAGGGTGAGGGCGAGGGGGATGGCGCCCCTGCCGTGCCGGCCTGGCTGCGCGAGCGCACGGCGCTGCCGGCACGGGCGCCGGCAGCCGGAACACTGGCGCGCTGGCAGGATGCCAACGCCGCTGCGATGGCGCCGCTGCCACACGCCGCCGGCTTCGACACGCTGTGCATGCTGGCCTATACGTCCGGCACCACCGGAAATCCCAAAGGCTGCATGCACACCCACGGCACGCTGATGAGCGCCGCGGTCGGCTCGCAGGTCTGGCGCAGCAACACGCCCGAGGCGGTCTTCCTCTCGGTGGCGCCGATGTTCCACCTGCTGGGCATGCAGAACGGCATCCATTCGCCGCTCTACCTGGGCGCCACCATCGTGCTGCTGCCGCGCTGGGACCGCGTGCTGGCCGCAGACCTGATCGAGCGCTACCGGGTGTCGAACTGGGGCGCGCCGCCGGCCATGCTGGTGGACTTCTTTTCCCAGCCGGGCATCTTCGAGCGCGACCTGTCCGGCCTGGCCTTCCTCGGCGGCGGTGGCGCGGCCATGCCCGACGCGGTGGCCACCATGCTGCAGGAGCGCTTCGGCCTGGGCTACATCGAAGCCTACGGCCTGACCGAGACGGCGGCCTTCCTGCTGTCGAACCCACGCGAGCGGCCCAAGCGCGAATGCCTGGGCATCGCCACCTTCGGCGTCGATGCGCGCGTGATCGACCCGCAGACCGGCGCCGAACTGCCGCAGGGCGAACTGGGCGAAATCGTCGCCAGCGGCGCCCAGGTGATGCGCGGCTACTGGCAAAACCCGCAAGCCGACGCCGAGAGCTTCATCGAGATCGACGGCAAGCGCTTCCTGCGCACCGGTGACCTGGGCTTCGTCGACGAGGACGGCTACTTCTTCATGCGCGACAGGCTCAAGCGCATGATCAATGCGTCCGGCTTCAAGGTCTGGCCGGCGGAGGTGGAGAACCTGCTCTACGGGCATCCGGCCATCCATGAGGCCTGCGTGATCGCGGCGCGGGACGAGCGGCGCGGCGAGACCGTGAAGGCGGTGATCGCGCTGAAGCCGGGCATGCGGGGGCGTGAGGAGGCGAGCGCCGAGCAGATCATGCAGTGGTGCCGCGAGCGCCTGGCGGCCTACAAGGTGCCCCGCGTGGTCGAGTTCGTCGACGCGCTGCCGAAGTCGGCCACAGGAAAGATCCAGTGGCGCGCGCTGCAGGATGCCGAGACCGCCGCGCCGCGGCAGGACGCCGCCGCCTGAAGGGCGCAGTGGAAGGCAGGAAAGGAAGCAGCGGGAAACAGTGGGAAATAAAGGAAGCAGAGGAGACAGCAATGCAGAGCAGTAGAAGACACTGGCTGGCGCAGGCCGCCGCCCTGGGCGGGGCCGCGGCGCTGGGGAACTGGAGCGCGCGGGCGCAGGGTAGCTATCCGTCGCGCCCGCTGCGTCTGGTGGTGCCCTATCCGGCCGGCGGCGGCACCGACACGGTCGCCCGCCTGATCGGGCAGCGCCTGTCCCAGAACTGGGGCCAGCCGGTGGTGGTGGACAACAAGCCGGGCGCCAGCGGCATGCTGGGCAACGACATCGTGGCCAAGGCGGCGCCGGACGGCTACACGGTACTGTTGGGAATCACCGCGATGATCCAATCGCCCAGCTTGTACAAGAAGATTCCCTACAACGTGGAGCGTGACTTCGCGCCGGTCTCGCTGCTGGCGCGCTCGTCCGACCTGTTCGTGGTGCCCAACCGGGTGCCCGCCCACACCCTGGCCGAGTTCGTCGCGCTGGCCAAGGCCAGCCCGGGCAAGCTCAGCTACGGCTCCTACGGCAACGGCACCTCGTCCCACCTGCATGGCGAGCAGCTCAAGATGCGGGCCGGCATCGACCTGGTCCACATTCCCTACAAGGGCGCCGCCCCGCTGGTGAGCGACCTGCTGGGCGGGCAGGTGGATTCGGCCTTCGTCGATGTGACCTCGGCCAACGCCTACCTGAACTCGGGCAAGTTCCGCATTCTTGGCATCACCGGCACGCAGCGGCACAAGGCGCTGCCGTCGGTGCCGACCTTCGCCGAGGCCGGCTTCACCGGCTTCGAGCCCAATGGCTGGTTTGCCTTCTTCCTGCCGGCCGGCACGCCGCGCGACGTGAGCGCCCGGCTATCGGCCGAAATCGTCCGCATCGCCAGGCTGCCCGAGGTGTCGCAGCGCCTGGCGGACATGGGGCTGCAGCCGGTGGGATCGTCGCCCGAGGAACTGGCATCAGTGGTAAGCACCGATACACCAAAATGGGCCCGCATCGTGCGCGACGCCCACATTCAACTCGACTGAGGCGCCGGCCGCCCCGCCCGGCAGGCAGATGACCGGCCGCGGCGGGGCGCAAGGCCGCCACCTTGAGCAGGAGCACAGATTGGAAACCATACGCTACGCCGTCGAGGACGGCATCGCCACGCTGACGCTGGACTATCCGGCGCGCAAGAACGCCTTGAATGGCACGATGCGCCGCGAGATCGGCGACGTCATCCACCAGCTGCGCCAGGACAGCACGGTACGCGCGCTGATCCTGACCGGCGCCGGCACCGACTTCTGCTCGGGCGGCGACATCAGCACCATGAAGGGGCAGATCAGCGCAGAACAGGGCCGCCAGCGCCTGGGCGCCATCCACCCCTGGCTGGAGGACCTGATCCAGCTCGATCGCCCGGTCATCGCCGCGGTCGACGGCGCGGCCTTCGGCGCCGGCTTCAGCCTGGCGCTGACGGCCGACATCGTGCTGGCGACGCCGCGCACCCGCTTCGGCCTGCCCTTCCTGCGGCTCGGCCTGATTCCCGACTGTGGCGTGCTCTACACCTTGCCGCGCATGATCGGCCTGCAGCGCGCCAAGGCGCTGATGTTCTCCATGCGCGAGCTGAGCGCCGAGGCGGCGCGCGACCAGGGCATCGTGATGGAGATCGTCCCGCCGGAGGACCTGCAGGCGCGCGCGCGTGCCATCGCCGCGGCCTTCACCGAGGCGTCCCCGGTCGCGCTGGCGCTGACCAAGCGCGCGCTGAACGCCTCGCTCAACCAGGACCTGCACAGCATGCTGGAGATGGAGGCTGACGGCCAGGGCATCGCCTTCGCTACCGAATACCGCGAGCAGGCCGCGACGCGCTTCCTGGAGAAGCAGCCGCCGCGCTTCCGCTGGCCCGATTGAGCGGCTCGGCCGACCTGAGCGGGATCCGAGCGTGGGGCTGCCGATGAAAGCCGGATGCGTGGTGGGCGTGGGGATGGTCCCCTTCACCGATGCGGGAATGAGCGAGTCCTGCCCACGGATGGGCGCACGGGCCGCCCGCGCCGCGTGGGAAGAGGCCGGCCTCGGCAATGTTGCGCCGCACCACCACCTCGGGCTCGGCGGCGCCTGCGCCGTGACCCGCTGCCGGGCGGCAGGCCGATGAGCGTCCGGCCGCCCCTGGATTCCCAACCGGGCCGGATGCTTCCGGCCGGACAACACTGATCCACAAGCAACGCACCGAAAAACCAGGAGAGAGACGATGGGAGCTTCCGACAAGCATGCTGAGATGGCGCCGCGGCCCACGCCGTGGATGAGCGAGGACCTGAGCCTGTTCCAGGAGACCGTGCGCCGCTTCATCGAGCGCGAACTGGCGCCGAACGAGGCGCGCTGGGCCGAGCGCGGCTATATTGACCGCGAGGTCTGGAACCGGGCCGGCGAGGTCGGCCTGCTGTGCGCCAGCATCCCGGAAGAATATGGCGGCGGCGGCGGGAACTTCGCCCACGAAGCGGTGATTACCATGGAGATGGCGCGCGCGATCGTCTCCAGCCTGGGCAACGGGGTGCACAGCGGCATCGTGGCACATTACCTGCTGAACTACGGCACGGAGGAGCAGAAGCGCAAGTGGCTGCCCAAGATGGCCACGGGCGAGCTGGTCGCCGCCATCGCCATGTCGGAGCCCGGAGCGGGCTCCGACCTGAAGTCGGTGCGCACCCGCGCGGTGCGTGAAATGACCCAGGACGGAGAGTGCTATCGCATCAATGGCGCCAAGACGTTCATCACCAACGGCTACCACGCGGACCTGATCTGCGTCGTCGCCAAGACCGACCCGGAGGCCGGCGCCCGCGGCGTTTCACTGATCATGGTCGAGACGCGCGACCTGCCGGGCTTCCGCCGCGGCCGGATCCTGGAGAAGATCGGCCAGAAGGGCCAGGACACCGCCGAACTCTTCTTCGACGACGTGCGCGTGCCGGTGGCCAACCTGCTCGGCGAGCGGGAGGGGCAGGGCTTTTACCAGCTGATGCAGCAGCTGCCGCAGGAGCGCATGATCATCGCGCTCGGTGCGGTGGCGAGCATGCACCGCGCCATCGAGCTGACCACCGACTACGTGCGCGAGCGCCGCGTGTTCGGCCAGCCGCTGCTGGACCTGCAGAACACCCGCTTCAAGCTGGCCGAGTGCAAGACCACGGCCACCATCGCTGCCACCTTTGTCGACGACTGCATGGTGCGGCTGCTGGATGGCAAGCTGGATGCCGCCACCGCGGCGATGGCCAAGTGGTGGTGCTCGCAGCGCAACTGCGAAATCATCGACGAATGCCTGCAGCTGCATGGCGGCTACGGCTATATGCTCGAATACCCGATCGCCCGCATGTATGCCAACGCCCGCGTGAGCAAGATCTATGGCGGCTCCAACGAGATCATGAAGGAGCTGGTGGCGCGCACCTTGTAACAGCGCATCACGGTGTGTGCTCGTGCAAACGCACTAGGAACGCACTAGGGCGTCAGCAGTAGACCGCCCGCCATCGCCCGTGCTGCCGGCCTTTGCGCCGGCAGCGTCGTTTCGGAGCGTGCTTCTCGTTACAAAGCCACCTATGCACGTGTTGCGGATAAGGTGTAATGTGTGACCAGAAAGCTGTCACATAGCCCGATACGGGCGGCTGGGGAGCATGGCATAGCTGGCAGGATCTTCATCCTGCGTAACTCGCAAGTGCGTTCGTTGCGCGCTTGCCGCGGAAGCGCAAATGCCAGTCAACGCTCCCTCCCCACCCGCCGTTATTTGACTATGATGAAGTAAAGATTTCGCAACTTTGCCAGCTGCCGTCAAGCCGGGGTGGCGGAACCGTCAAAGCTGGCTCGCAGTCTCAGGTAGTAGAAATACGCCTTCGCCTCGGACGAGACTCAGACGGGAGTGAGGTATGGACATTTTCGGCCATTACGCATCGCGCTTCGAAGCTCGCAAGGAAGAGGAATACAGCATCCAGGAATATCTGGATATCTGCAAGAAGGATCCCACTGCCTATGCGACCGCAGCCGAGCGCATGCTCGCTGCGATCGGTCAGCCGGAGTTGGTGGACACGCATCACGACCCAAGGTTGTCGAGGCTGTTCTTCAACAAGGTCATCAAGATCTATCCGGCCTTCCGCGAGTTCTACGGCATGGAAGACACGATCGAGCAGATCGTCTCCTTCTTCAAGCATGCCGCCCAGGGTCTCGAGGAACGCAAGCAGATCCTCTACCTGCTCGGGCCTCCCGGTGGCGGGAAGTCCTCGCTCGCCGAGAAGCTGAAGTCGCTGATGGAGCAGATCCCCATCTACGCGCTGAAGGGCTCGCCTATCCATGAGTCGCCGCTCGGGCTGTTCTCGCCCGAGGAGGATGGCAAGATTCTCGAG
This sequence comes from Cupriavidus sp. 09_S30, assembly GCF_056930435.1. Classification (NCBI taxonomy): domain Bacteria; kingdom Pseudomonadati; phylum Pseudomonadota; class Betaproteobacteria; order Burkholderiales; family Burkholderiaceae; genus Cupriavidus; species Cupriavidus sp. 09_S30. The sequence continues at coordinate 229,090 of NZ_JBXOWI010000002.1, forward strand.
GAAGACTACGGCATACCGATTCGCTACGTGAACACCATCGCCTCGCCGTGGGCCGTGAAGCGGCTGCATGAGTTCAACGGCGACATCACCCGCTTCCGCGTGGTCAAGCTGCGCCCGTCGGTGTTGTCGCAGATCGCGATCTCGAAGACGGAGCCGGGCGATGAAAACAACCAGGACATATCCTCGCTGGTCGGCAAGGTCGACATACGCAAGCTGGAAGACTACCCGCAGGACGATCCGGATGCTTACTCGTATTCCGGCGGGCTGTGCCTTGCCAACCGTGGCCTTCTCGAGTTCGTCGAGATGTTCAAGGCGCCAATCAAGGTGCTGCACCCGCTGCTGACCGCCACCCAGGAGGGCAACTACAAGGGTACGGAAGGCTTCGGCGCGATCCCGTTCGACGGCATCATCCTGGCGCACTCGAACGAGGCCGAGTGGCAGACCTTCAAGTCCGACAAGAACAACGAGGCCTTCCTCGACCGTATCTACATAGTCAAGGTGCCTTACTGCCTGCGGGTGTCGGAAGAGGTCAAGATCTACGACAAGCTGCTGCGCAACAGCTCGCTGTCGGCCGCGCCATGCGCGCCCAGCACGCTGAAGATGATGGCGCAGTTCGCGGTGCTCACGCGCATCAAGGATCCGGAGAATTCCAACATCTTCTCCAAGATGCGCGTCTACGACGGCGATAGCCTGAAGGATGTCGACCCGAAGGCCAAGTCGTACCAGGAGTACCGCGACTATGCGGGCATCGACGAAGGCATGACGGGTTTGTCGACGCGCTTCGCCTTCAAGGTGCTGTCAAAGGTCTTCAACTTCGATAACACCGAGGTGGCGGCCAATCCGGTGCACCTGCTCTACGTGCTCGAGCAACAGGTCGAGCGCGAGCAGTTCCCGCCGGAGAGCGAGTCCAAGCTGATGTCCTACATCAAGGAGTACCTGACGAACCCTTATGTGGAGTTCATCGGCAAGGAGATCCAGACCGCCTACCTGGAATCGTATTCGGAGTACGGGCAGAACATCTTCGACCGTTATGTGGTGTTCGCCGACCTGTGGATACAGGACCAGGAGTACCGCGATCCGAACACCGGCGAGATTCTCGACCGCAATGCGCTGAATGACGAACTCGAGAAGGTGGAGAAGCCGGCAGGCATCTCCAACCCGAAGGACTTCCGCAACGAGATCGTCAACTTCGTGCTGCGCGCGCGGGCCAACAACGGGGGCAAGAACCCGAACTGGACCAGCTACGAGAAGCTGCGCATGGTGATCGAAAAGCGGATGTTCTCGACCACGGAGGACCTGCTGCCGGTGATCTCGTTCAACGCCAAGTCTTCGCGCGAAGACCAGGACAAGCACGAGAACTTCATCAACCGCATGGTGGAGAAGGGGTACACGCCGAAGCAGGTACGCCTGCTGGTGGAGTGGTATCTGCGCGTGAGGAAGTCGTCGTAACGGCGCCAGGACGAGGCCTCTAACCGAGGGCAACAATATGGCCACGGTCATCGATCGGCGCGAGAACGGTGGCGGCAAGAGCACCGTCAACAAGCAGCGCTTCATCAAGCGCTATCGGGAGCAGATACGCCAGGCGGTGGCCAAGGCGGTGTCCGGCCGGAAGATCATGGACATCGAGCAAAGCGGGCAGGTGTCCATTCCGGTCAAGGACATCTCCGAGCCCGTGTTCCACCACGGCCACGGCGGGCGGCGCGAATGGATCCACCCGGGCAACAAGAAGTTTGTCCGGGGGGACACCTTCGACCGCCAGCAGCAGGGCGCCGGCGGCGGCGGTTCCCAGGCGAGCGACTCGGGGGAGGGCGAGGACGACTTCGTCTTCACGCTCTCCCGCGAGGATTTCCTCAATTTCTTCTTCGAGGACATGGCGCTGCCCGACATGGCCAAGCGGCACCTGGCCAAGATTGCGGAGGTGCGCAAGGTGCGCGCGGGCTTCTCGCTGGATGGTACGCCGTCCAACCTGTCGATCCTGCGCACGATGCGCAGTTCCCTGGGCCGGCGCATTGCGCTGTCCAGCCCCTACCAACGCAAGCTGAACGAACTGGAACGCGAGTATAGCGAGGTGCTTGAGCAGGACGGGCCCTACGGCGAGCGGGCGCTGGAGCTGATGAAGGAAATGCGCCACCTGCGCGCCTGCCTGGATCGCGTGCCCTTCATCGAGAAGCTCGACCTGCGCTACAACAACCGCGTGCTGCGCAAGCGCCCGCAGGCGCAGGCGGTGATGTTCTGCGTGATGGACGTGTCGGGCTCGATGGACGAGAGCCGCAAGGACCTCGCCAAGCGCTTCTTCATGCTGCTCTACCTGTTCCTGAAGCGCAACTACGAGCGCATCGACGTCGTCTTCATCCGCCACCATACCGTGGCCAAGGAGGTGGAAGAGGATGACTTCTTCCACTCGCGCGAATCGGGCGGTACGGTCGTGTCGAGCGCGCTCAAGCTGGTGGCTGAAGTGATCCAGAACCGCTATCCGGCCAGCCAGTGGAACATCTACTGTGCGCAGGCTTCCGACGGCGACAACTGGGCGGGAGATTCCGAGCTTTGCGGGCGGCTGCTGCGCGAGTCCATCCTCCCTCTGGTGCAGTACTTCGCCTATGTCGAGGTGGCCTCGGAGGAACCACAGAATCTGTGGGAGGAGTATCTTACAGTGAAGGCCGGGCACGAGAACTTCGCGATGCAGCGCATCATCAGCGCCGACGAGATCTACCCGGTCCTGCACGACCTGTTCCAGAAGCGAGCGGCATGAACGACGGCCGGTCCGGGATCCTGCCGGACCGCCATTGCTGCGCCGCGCCGGCAAGGTGAGGCGCCGCTGCGGGGCACACGCCTGTCTTGTGTGACGGAGTCAACTGGAGCGCACATGGCCTATCTCTCCACCGGCTCGGAATGGACTTTCGAACTGATCCGGCGCTATGACCAGGAGATCGCCCGCATCGCCGGCGAATTCGGCCTGGACACCTACCCGAACCAGATCGAGATCATCACTGCCGAGCAGATGCTGGATGCCTATGCGTCGTCCGGCCTGCCGGTAGGCTACAGCCACTGGTCGTACGGCAAGCACTTCCTCGCCTCCGAGCGCAGCTACCAGCGCGGCCACATGGGGCTGGCCTACGAGATCGTCATCAATTCCAATCCCTGCATCGCCTACCTGATGGAGGAAAACACCATGCCGATGCAGGCGCTGACGATTGCGCACGCCTGCTACGGCCACAATGCTTTCTTCAAGGGCAACTACCTGTTCCGCACCTGGACCAATGCCGACGCCATCGTCGACTACCTGCTGTTTGCCAAGAACTACGTGGCCGAGTGCGAGCAGCGCTATGGCGAGCAGGAAGTGGAGATGCTGCTCGACTCCTGCCATGCGCTGCAGAATTACGGCGTGGACCGCTACAAGCGGCCCAAGAGGCTGTCGATCACCGAGGAAAAGGCCCGCCAGGCCGAGCGCGAGCACTACCTGCAGATGCAGGTCAACGACCTGTGGCGCACGCTGCCCAAGCACCGTCCCCACGCGCTGACCGCGGAGGACGAGGCCCCCGAGCCCGAGCCGCAGTTTCCGCCGGAGCCGCAGGAGAACCTGCTTTACTTCATCGAGAAGAACGCGCCCAAGCTGCAGCCCTGGCAGCGTGAGATCGTGCGCATCGTGCGCAAGATCGCGCAGTATTTCTACCCGCAGCGGCAGACCAAGGTCATGAATGAGGGCTGGGCCACATTCTGGCACTACACCATCCTGCACAAGCTCTACGACGAGAAGCTGGTCAACGATGCCTTCATGCTGGAGTTGCTGCAGGCGCACACCAACGTCATCTATCAGCCGCCCTATCACAGCCCCTACTACAGCGGCCTGAACCCGTACACGATCGGTTTCCTGATGTTCCAGGATATCCGGCGCATCTGCGAGGATCCCACCGAGGAAGACTACCGCTGGGCGCCGGAGATCGCCGGCAGCGACTGGCACAAGACGCTGGACTTCGCCATGCGCAACTTCAAGGACGAGAGCTTCATGCTGCAGTTCCTGTCGCCGCGCGTGATCCGCGAATTGAAGCTGTTCTCGGTGCTGGACGATGATCGCGAGGGCAAACTGCGCGTGACGGCCATCCATGACGACGAAGGTTACCGCATGATCCGCCAGCTGTTGGCGAGCCAGTACGACCTGTCGAACATGGAGCCCAATATCCAGGTCACCAACGTCGACGTGGGTGGCGACCGCTCGCTGACGCTGCGCCATCTGCAGAGCAGCCGCCGCCCGCTGGCCCACAACTACGAGGAGGTGGTGCGCCACGTCACGCGGCTGTGGGGCTTCACCACGCGGTTCGAGGTGGTCTACGAGGATGGCCGGCGCGAGATGAAATACGAATGCCGGCCCGAGCGCCGGCACCGCAAGGCGGCCTAGCCGCGGGCGCCGGCCGGCGCCTGCGCCTGCAGGGCGCTTGTCTCCAGCACGGCCTGCGCGGCCCATGTGCCGCTCAGGGCCGCTGCGTCGGTAAATGGCGCGTTCAGGTAGTCCCCCGCCAGGAAGACGCGGCGCCCGGCCGCGCGCGGGCGTGTCCGGTAGGCGAGCACGTCGCGCGCGTGCCCGACCGGCACACAGGGCATGGCGTGCTCCCAGCGTGATACCACGCAGTCGGCCAGCGCCCGCGAGATGCCCGGCAGGTAGGCCTCCAGTTCCGGCAGCACGTCCGCCAGCACGCTGGCGTCGCTGGCGCCCAGCCGTTCGGCCGCCGCGGCATCGCTGAGCATTACATTGATCACCTGCGCACCGTCAGGGGCGGCGCCCAGCTTGGCCGCTTCGAGCGCGACTGCGGCAATGTGGCGGCGCTCCGCGCGCGGCACGAGCAGGCCATACACGTCATGCAGCACGGGCGGCGGGTGAAAGCCGGGGCGGGTCAGCAGGCCCAGGTTGATGGTACGGCTGTAGGGCGTGGCCAGCAGCCGCTGCGCGAAGACGTCGGCGTCCTGCCATGCGCGGCGGGCGTGCGGTGCCGGCATCGCGCAGACGAGGTAGTCGGCACTGGCCTCGAAGCCCGGCCCGCTGACTCGGACCGACTGTCCACGCTGCTCGATGCGCTCGACGCGGTGGCCGTAGCTGACCGGCAGCGACTGCGCCAGCCGGCGCGGCAGGCTTTGCATGCCGGTGGCCAGCGCGGTGCTGGGGCAGCGGCGCCAGCTGAAGGCACTGACCTGCAACGCCAGTGCGGCCGAGGTCGTTTCCGGCGCAAGGAAATAGAAGCCGTGCAGCACTGGCTCGCTGATGTAGGCCAGTGCGCCCGCCGCCCTCCGCTGTGTCAGCCAGGCGGCGGCGGATGCGTCGTCGAAGTCGGCCCAGGCGCTGAGGTCGTTGAGCGGCAGTGTTCCCAGCGGGCGCCTGGCTTCCCACATCGCCAGGCCATAGCGCAGCCATTCGCCAGTGCCCAGCAGACCGCTGCGCAGAGGATCGGCCGGATGCGTGGGGCGGATGCGGCGCGGCTGGCCGCCGCGCACCACGGCACTGGTGTCGCTGGCGAGTTTGAGCGCGGCGGGCAGGCCGGCGTCGACGGCAAGTTTCGGCAGCACGCCGTAGCCGGTGGAAAGGAACTGCGCCCCGCGCTCGAACAGGTGGCCGCCGCCTTCGACAGTGCTCATGCGCCCGCCCGGCGCTTCGCTCGCCTCCAGGACGCGTACCCGCAGGCCGGCCTGCAACAGCTGCCAGGCGGCGCTAAGGCCGGCGATGCCGGCGCCGGCCACCAGCACGGTGGGGGCGTCAGGCGCGCGGGAAGCCGGCCCGCCGCCGGCAGGGGGGGGATCGTGGCGAGTGGGGCGGACGGGGCGGATGGGGGCGAGGGAGGTCAGTTCGGGCATGGCGGCAGGAGGGCTGACGGCGCGCTGGCGCCGATCGGTGTGCGACAATCTTGCGGCCGCGCAGCCCGCTTGCCTACTCGCTTTCTGCTCAGTTTTCCAAGGTATCCGCCGGCGGCTGGTGTCCAACTTCAGACGAACCGCATGCCTTCCGCCGCTCCTCCCGCCGAACCCACTCGGCGCCGCAAGCCCACACAAACGCGCGCGCGCTTCACCGTCGATGCCATCCTCGATGCCGCAGCGCGGCTCCTGGCCGGGCCGGCCGCCAACGACGAGGCTCCGCCTTCCACCGATCGCATCGCCGAGCTGGCCGGCGTGTCGATCGGCACGCTCTACCAGTATTTCCCGGACCGCGATGCCATCGTGCGGGCCCTGGTCTCGCGTGAGCGCGAGGTGGCACTGGCGAAGTTGGAGGACATGGTCGCGCAGGGGGCACAGGCGCTCGCCGGCCAGGCGCGTGACCCGGCATCCGGCTGGTCGGCACAGTCCGCCCGGCAAGGGCTGCGCGCCCTGCTGGGCGCCTATGTGTCGACCTATGTACGCAGCTTCGGTGGCGAAGACGTGCCGGGGCGGGCGCTGGCGCGGCTGGCCTGGCGCGAGGACCGTGAAGAGGATGCGCTGGTGGCGCTGCGCGCCGCCAGCGAACGCATCGCCGCCCAGATGCAGGCGCTGGACCTGCCCGGCCTGCGCACACCAGGACCTGCACAGATGTTCGTGCTGACGCGCGCGCTGTTCGGCGTGGTGCGCGCTGCTTCCCTGGAGCGGTCGCCCCTGCTGGGCACCGCCGCCTTCGAGGCGGAACTGGTACGCCTGTGCTGGGCCATGCTGCGCGAGGAGGGCGACGGCGCCTGAGGCGCCGCCGGGGCGGGCGTCAGTCCAATGCGACGCCCGAGTCCTTCACCACCTTGTGCCAGCGCTCGATCTCGCGCGCGAGGTATTTTCCATAGGCTTCCGGCGTCGAGCCGAGCGGTTCGGCACCCTGCGCCGCGAGGCTGGCGCGCAGTTCCGGCGAGGCCAGGGCCTTCGTCACGGCGACATTGAGCCGCGTCACCACGTCGGCCGGCGTGCGAGCCGGCACCAGCATGCCTTGCCAGGCGCCCACCTCGAAGCCGGGCATCACTGTCTCGGCCACGGTCGGCACGTCGGGCAGCTGCGAGCTGCGCGTCGAGCTGGTCACCGCAAGAGCCTTGAGCCGTTTGTCGCGGATGAAGGGCAGCGAGGAGTTGATGGTGTCGGTCATGAACTGCACCTGGCCGCCGACGAGGTCGCTGAGGGCCGGGGCACTGCCCTTGTAGGGGGCATGCACGGCATCCAGTCCGTTGGCCTGCAGGAACAGGAAGGCGGCGAGATGGGTGACGTTGCCATTGCCCGCTGAGCTGTAGGTCAGCTTGCCGGGATGGGCCTTGGCGTACTGGATGAACTCCTTGAGGTTGCTGACCGGAAGTTGCGCGTTGACTTCCAGCACCAGCGGCACCACCGCCGTCAGCGCTACCGGAGCGAAGTCGCGCCGCACGTCGTAGACGAGCTTGCGGTACAGCGCCGGGCTCAGGGCGATCGACGACGTGTTGTACAGCACCGTGTAGCCGTCAGCAGGCGCCTTGGCCACGGCCTCGGCGGCGATGTTGCCGTTCGCGCCCGGCCGGTTGTCGACCATGACCTGCTGACCGAACTCTTCGCTCATCTGCTTGGCGATCACGCGCGATACGAGGTCGGTCGGACCGCCGGGGGGGAAGGGCACGACCAGCCGGATCGGATGCTTGGGAAAGTCGGTGGCGGCCTGGGCGGCTACCGCCGGGATCAGGCCGAGTGCGGCCAGTGCGGCCGCCAGGAACGTTCTGCGGGTGGGCATCGCGGTCTCCTCTTTCGTTGCCGTGGCTTCAGTGGCCGGCCAACAGGCGGCGTGCGGAGTACGTCATGACCTGCTCCCCGCGCTGGTTGAAAACCTCGATGGTCGAGTCGACCACGGCGCGGCCGCTGCGCGAGGTGGGACGGATGGCGTCGACGGTGACCGTGGCCCAGATGGTGTCGCCCACCACGACCGGCGCGTGGATCTTCTGCTGCAGCTCCAGCATGGCCAGCCCGGTGCCCTGGATCATGGTCTGCAGGATGAAGCCTTCGATCAGCGTGTAGGTCAGCGCCGCGGGCACCGGCCGGCCCTGGATGGCGCCGCCTTCGTAGCCGGCCTCGATGAAGATGGCTTCGACCATGCCGGTGACCGAGATGAAGTTGACCAGGTCGGTCTCGGTCACGGTGCGGCGGAAGGTCTGGAAGGCCTGGCCCTCCTTGAGGTCCTGCCAGTAGAAGCCCTGGCCGAGCCGCGGCAGTTGCGATTGCATCATGGGGTCTCCTTGTCGGTGGTGGCCTGATGGCCGGCGCACACGGCGGCGCCGCTGCGGGCCAGCGCCTCGATCTCCGCCTCGCTCAGGCCGGCGGCGCGCAGCTCGGTGCGCGTGTGCTCGCCCAGCCGGGGCGGCATGCCGATCTCGGCGCGCTCGCCATCAAAGCGCACCGGCGCGCCGGGAAAGCGCACGGTGCCCATGGCCGGATCCTCCAGCTGCGCGAAGAAGCCGGTGGCGCGCAGGTGCGGATCGTCGGCCAGTTCGTCGAGCCGGTTGACCTTGGCCACCGGAATCTGCAGCGATTCGCACAGTGCGAGCCATGCGGCCGTGGTGCGCGTGCGCACGATCTCGCCGGTCAGCTCGTACAAGGTCTCGATGTGGCGCGTGCGTGCGGCGATGTCGGTGAAACGGGCATCGGCGGCCAGGTCGGGGCGGCCGGCCGCGGTGAAGAAGTCGCGCCAGTGGGCGTCGGTGTACGGCATCATGCACACGTGGCCGTCGGCGCTCTGGTAGGGGCGGCGCAGCGGTGCCAGCACGCGCGGATAGCCCGCGGGTCCGCGCGGGGGGGCAAAATGCTGGCCGTAGAAGTGTTCGACCAAATTGAAGGCGGCCATCGATTCGAACATCGGCACCTCTACCAGCGTGCCGCGTCCTGCGCGCGCCGGCCGGCCGGCGAGGGCGGCGGCGATCGACAGCGCCGCCACCAGTCCGCTGGTCTTGTCGGCCGCGATGGTGGGGAAGTAGCGCGCCGAGCCGGTTTGCGCGGCCATCAGCGCGGCATTGCCGGACAGGCCCTGGATGATGTCGTCGTAGGCGGGGCGCCCACCGTAGGGACCGTCCTCGGCGAAGCCCAGCAGGCTCACGTAGACCAGCCGCGGATGGCGCGCCATCACATCGGCCGGCGCGAGGCCGAGCCCGCCCAGCTTCTGCGGCCGCATGCTGTGCATGAACACGTCGGCGCCGGCCAGCAGCTTGTCGAGCGCGGCTTGCGCGCCCGGCTGCTTCAGGTCGAGCGAGACGCTCTTCTTGCTGCGGTTGACGCCGAGGAAGATGGCCGACATGCCCGCCTCGGCGGATGGCCCCGTATGGCGGGTGGAATCGCCCTCGGGCGCCTCCACCTTGATGACCTCGGCGCCCAGGTCCGCCAGCCACTGGCTGGCGTACGGCCCCATCACCACCGAAGAAAGATCGATCACGCGGATGCCCGCGAGTGGCTGCATGCTTTGTCTCCTTGCCTGTCTGGTCTTTGGTGCACTGGCGCATGGTCCGGCGGACCCCAGGCTTCTATTACCGCCGGGCAAGAGTAGATCAGCGTCGCTATCGCGTCTAATATTAGATTTTTAGCTTTCGATATACCGGCGATATCAAGATGGATCTGCGTCAACTGCAGCAGTTCGTTGCGCTGGCCGAGACCGGCAACTTCCACCGCGCCGCCGAGCGGCTGCACATGGCGCAGCCGCCGCTGTCGATCTCCATGCGCAAGCTCGAGGAGCAACTGGGTACGCCACTGTTCGTGCGCACCTCGCGCGGCGTGCGCCTGACCCAGGCCGGTGAAGCCGCGCTGGACGATGCGCGCCGGGCCCTGTTCCACGCCGGGCAGGCGCGCGCGGCGGCGCTGGCGGCGGCGCACGGCGAGCGCGGTGCGCTGCGCATCGGCTTCGTCGGCTCGGCCACCTATGCCTTGCTGCCCAAGCTGATCCCCGCTTTCCGTGCCGCGTATCCGGGCATCGAGCTGGTGCTGCACGAATCCACCACGGCGGCCATCCTGGAACGATTGCAGCAGCATACGCTCGATGCCGGCCTGGTGCGCGTGCCTATTCTCAACGCCGGGGCGTTTGTGCTGACGCCGCTGGAAGACGACATGTTCCTCGCGGCCGTGCCGGCCGACAGCCCGCTGGCGGCACGCGATTCGATCGCGCTGCGCGAGCTCGCCGGCGAGCCGTTCATCATGCATCCGAGCACGGCGGTGCCCAACCTGCACGCGGTGGCGATGATGCTGTGCCAACGCGCCGGCTTCGTGCCGCGCGTGGCGCAGGAGGCGGTGCAGGTGCAGACCATCATCAGCCTGGTGGAGAGCGGACTCGGCGTGGCGCTGGTGCCGAGCGTGGCCGCGCGCTATGCCAATCGGCGCGTGCGCTTCCTGCCCCTGTCGAGCCCGCGCCCGGCCGAGCGCATCGGTATCGCGCTCGCCACGCGCCCGGACGGGGACGAGCGCCAGGTCATGCGCTTCGCGCAGATTGCCCGCGATGCGGTGCGCCAGCAGACATAGGCCCCCGGAAGGCCCTCGGGCGCCGGGATGTGCTCACGCCGGCGTGGCGCGTCGCGCGCGCGAGCCGGCGCTGCCGAGCACGCCGGCCCGCTCCAGGTCCACGCCCGGCAGCAGGTGCAGCAGCCGCACCAGTTCCGCCTGGCGGTGCGTGCCCGTCTTGCGCAGGATGTCGCGGATGTGAACGCGCACGGTATGCGGCGACAGGAACTCGCCCTCGGCGATCTCGTTCAGCGTTTCGCCGGCCGCCAGCCGGATGGCGATGATGCTTTCCTTGCGCGACAAGCCGAACAGCGAGCCGAGCACTGCGGTGTCGAGCACGGAGCGCGATTCGGAGTTGCCCATCAGCAGCATCGCGCAGGGCAGTTGCCAGGGCGCTTCGAGCGGCTGGCGCGATAGCAGCGGCATTACGATGAGCGGCACTGGCTGCCCGCCCGAGGTGACATGCATCCACGAGCCGGCAGAGCCGCCAGCGTGCCCTTGCACGGCGCTGTCCAGCAGCTCGCGCAGCACGGACTGCAAGGTGTCGTCGCGCGCGCGCAGCCGGCCGTCTTCGAGCGCCAGCTTGGCATCGGTCTGCACGATGGCTTCGGCCCAGCGATTGCTGTAGCGCACGCGCATATTGCCTTGCAGCACCATCACGCCGAAGTCCAGCGTATCCAGGCTGGCCAGGCCGAGCGCGGCCAGGCCGCTCAGTTCGACATTGCGCTGCTGCAGCCTCGCGGCACGTGCCCAGTGCGGCAATACCTGGGCCAGGCGGCGACGGCGGTGGTGGTCGTCCAGGCCGGCGTACTTCGCACGGGCGCCACTCATCAGCACGCAGACTTCGTCGCTGTTATACAGGCGCACGCCCCGCGCCAGCTCAGCCTGGCTACACAGCGCCGCCCCGGTGGCGGTGCCCGGCGCTGCCGGGGACAGGTCTGTAAAGGTGCCGCTCACACCTGCCAGGCCGCTGCCCGGCAGTTGCGCTAGGCTGTGCAGCGGTTCGGGCAGCTCGCCGCCCTGGGGGGCGAAGCAGCCATGCTGCGTCACGCCGAGGCGCGCGGCGCCCGCCAGTTTGTCCCAGACGAGATAGCGTGGTTGTTCGGTGCAGGTGTACTGCGAGAAGCGATCCAGCGCTTCGGGCAGCATGGTGACGTCGAGGGCGGACTCGTAGATGGAGTCCACCAGGCGATGAAAATCCTCGTCGGACGACGGAAGCTCACCCATGTCGATTTCTCCGGAGGCATATTGCCTCCCCCCGTATCTTTTTTCGCCGCGGCCGGCTGGCGCCGGCGCCGCGGTCATCGTTATCGGTATGCGCTGCCACTACCTGTCACATCATGCCACTGCCGTGCCGGTCCACGGCCGCATGCCGCCGTGCAGCGCCCGGCCATGTTAGCGTCGCCCTTGCGTATACTCAAAATCTTTTTCGGCGCCGCGGCGAGGGAGGCTATGGCATGCAGGCAACAGTGCATGACCCGATCTCTCCATTTCCCGATGCCTGTGCGGCACTCGTCAACTGGCCGGCTTGTCCGACCGCCTGGCCGCGTCGCTCCGGCCGCCGGTGGCGCCTTCGTTTGCGGGTGGTGCCGCTTCGCCAGGCACGCTCGGGGCGGCGGCTGCCGCAGGCGTATCGCCGCTGCGGGCTTCGGCCCCGGCCGGCTGCCCCGGCTGCGCCATGCGCACAAACATCTGCTGCGCGGCCAGGCGGATGCCGTTGGCGTCAAACTTGCGTTTAAGTCGCGCGTTGAAGGCACGAGTGATCTCGCCCTGCACCAGCGGCTGCGTCTTGAACTGCGCCAGCACCACCGGACCGTTCGGGCCGAGCTGGTCCAGGCCCAGGACATCCAGCCCCGACATCAGCTTGCGCGTGCGGCGGAAGTCGCGGAGCACCTCGGCGCCGGTCTCTCGGATCAATTGCAGTGCGCGGTCCAGGTCGCTGTCCGGTGCGATGGCGATGCTGAACACGGCGTAGGCATAGCCGCGCGACAGGTTCTTGATGATCTTGATCTGGCTGTAGGGGAGCACGTGCAGCGCGCCCTTGCCGTCGCGCAGCTTGACGGTGCGGATGGTCATCGCTTCGACCGTGCCCGCGTGGTCGGGCAGTTCGATCGAATCACCGATCGCAATCGAGTCTTCGATCACGATGAACAGGCCGGTGATCAGGTCCTGCACCAGGCTTTGCGCGCCGAAGCCGATGGCCAGGCCGACCACGCCGGCGCCGGCCAGCAGCGGCGTCACGTTCACGCCAAGGTTGGCCAGCACGACGATCAGCGCCACGGTCAGCAGCATGACCAGCAGGGCGTTGCGTACCAGCGGCAGGATGGTCTTGGCACGCAGGCTGGGCTGCGGCGCGCGTCCATGCGTGGGCGACAGCAGTTGCGTGGTGGCAGTGTCGATCACGAGCCAGAGCAGCCAGGTCAGCAGGACGGTGCCGGTGACGCTGGCCACGGCTTCGCCGATACGCTTGCCGAGCTCGGTCGACTCGGTCAGTTCCAGCAGCGACGCGCCCCAGACGCGGCTGGTCAGCTCGAAGAAGCCGAACCAGATCATGAGTCGCAACAAAGTCAGCGCAAACTTGCCGAAGCGGGCCACGTAGGCCGAGCGGCGCTGGTCGCGGATGCGCGGCGGGCGGTGCGCGGCCTGCGGCGAGCGGCCGCTCATCAGGGTCAGCAGCAGTGCCGCCACGAACAGTGCGACCGAAGACACCGTGCGGCGCAGGAAATCCTCGGCATGGCCAGTGGCAAGCAGGGTAGCGATCACCGAAGCAATCACCACGGTCAGCACAGGCAAGTGCCAGGTGCTGCCGGCTATGCGCAGCACGTCGATGAGCGCGGGGTGGGCCTGGCGCACGGCCAGCGGCCGATTGCTGATCAGCTGCCCGATGGGGCGACGGAAGCGCAGGCAGAAGTAGCCGATCAGCAGCGCGGCGGCGATGTCCGCCACGGTACCCAGCAGGGCCGCCAGGTTGAAGCCGAGGGCATTGACCACGCGGCCGTCGGTGCAGGCATTGCCCAGGGCCGCCAGCGCGCCGACGAGGTACAGCAGCCGCGGCGTGTGCGCCAGCAGGTCGCGGATCGCGCTGCCGCGGTGCGCGGTGCGAAACAGCGTGAAGATCACCTGGCAGGCGGCGGAAAGCAGCGCGCCGGCAAGGATGCTGTATGACACCAGCATGCCGGCGACGCTGGCCGGAGAGTGGGCGAAGGCGCGGTAGGCCAGCAGGAAAGTCAAGACAAAGGCCACTACCCATGGTCCGATGCGGCGCAGCATATAGACGCTCACGTCGACCCAGGACGGCAATGCCGGCAACTGCGCGTGCGCCGCCCGCCCAAGGCGCCGGTTGCGCAGCCGCCGCGCCAGTTCCCACAGGAGCCAGCCGGCCAGCGCCCAGGCACCGACCACCAGGCCGAATTCCCGCAACGAGTCGAGCGCGGTGCGTGTGCCATGCTGGGTCACGGCGTCTTGCCACTCCTGCGCGGCGAAGTTCAGGCGCAATTGCCAGTACTGCCATGGGCCCTGGTCTTTGGCGCGCAGCTTGCTATCGATCCGGTCCATCGCTTGGGCAAGCGCGCCGATCAGTCCGGCACCGCCGGCCTGCGCGGCGCTGGCCGGCACGCCTGATGCGCCCAGTCCGCGGCGGATGGCCTGGAGTTGCTCGAGCAGCGCCTTGCGCTGCTTGTCGTTCTGCAGGTTGGCAATGACCCGGTCCAGCGACTCCCCGAGCGGTTCGCTGGCGGGGGCCGCGGGTTGCGACGCGGGTGGCGTGGAGGCGCCGCGCAGTGCGGCCACGAGCGGCGATGCCGTCTGTGCACCCGCCGGGGCCGTGCAGGCCAGCCAGGTCAGCGCGGCCAGCAGCAGGAAACAAGTGAGGAATTTCCGCATCAGTAGGGGATCGTCGGCATCGATCGGTTGCAGGGCAGCGCTCGGCCGGCCCGGCTTAGTCCACTGAATCACTGAAATTGGTCGGTGCCTGCCATGCCATGCGGGCTCATCGCGTCGTTGCAAATGCTCGCAATAGCCGTGCTATTGCTGCGCTTTGCGCCTAGCGCTGATTCCCGCATGGCATGTCCTTCACCTCCCATTTCAATGATTCAGCGGACTAGGGTGGGAGGGCCTGCTACGACACTGTAGCGCATCGCTTGCCGCCAAGTATGGCCGATGGACAGGATGGCGCACATCCGGCGCGGCCCCGTGGCCTTTTCGCCGCCTTGCCTGCGCGGCCGGTCAACGGCGGCGGCCGGCCTGCCGTTTTGGGCTGTGGGGGCGCGCCCGGTCCGCGCCTGCCGGCGGTGCAGCCTTGCCTTCGCAACCGTGCTGCACGCGCCAAGGTGCAATAGTGTTTGTGTCCGGCCATCCCAAGCTCACAGCAGGAGTCCGATATGCGCCAAGCGTCTTTTGTCCAACGTCTAGCCCGTGCCGCCAGATTCCCCGGCTTGCTGACCGCCTTGCTGCTCGCCGCCCTGGGCGGCCAGGCGGCACTGGCGCAGACCGCCCCCGCTCCCGCCGGCCAGGCGCCCACCGGCACCTGCAAGGATGGCAGCAGCTACTACGGCGCCAGCAAGCACGGCGCCTGCGCACATCACGGCGGCGTCAAGGACTGGTATGGTGCGAGCGCAGCCAAGGCGGCCGGTGCGGCCCCGATGGCCGCGGCAGCCGCGCCCGCGCCGTCGGCACCGTCCGCTGCACCGACCACCGCTCCTTCCGCGCCGGCCGCGCCGGCCAAGCCCAAGTCGTCCGCAGCGTCTGCTGCGGCCGCGCCATCCGCGACCCGCGCCGCGGCGCCGGGCGGCGGGCCGGGCCAAGTCTGGGTCAATACTGAATCCAAGGTCTACCACTGCCCCGGCAGCAAGTGGTACGGCAAGACCAAGCACGGCCAGTACATGAGTGAGTCGCAGGCGACCTCGCAGGGCTTCAAGGCGGATCACGGCAAGGCCTGCGGCTGACGGCCGCCCGCGCCCCCCGTGTCGCCCATGCGCCCGCTTGCATTCGTCGCTTCCGACGATGCGGGCGGGGCGCCAATCCTCGAATCTCCATACCAGTCCGGCGCCGCGGCGCCGGCATTCTCAACACGGCGGCGCGCGCGTGAGCGCAGCGCGTCGCATCCTGGAGACGGTATGGAACTCGATGCTTCGGTGTCGGCGGTGGTGACCGGCGGTGCTTCCGGCCTTGGCGAGGCGACCGCGCGTGCGCTGGCCGCGCATGGCGTGCGCGTGGCACTGTTCGACATGAACGTGGAAAAGGGCGAGGCGGTGGCGCGCGAGCTCGGCGGGATTTTCTGCCGCGTCGATGTCACCTCGGAAGAACAGGTCGAGGCGGGCTTCGCCAAGTCGCGCGCCGCCATCGGGCAGGAACGCATCCTCCTCAACTGCGCGGGCACGGGCAATGCCTTCAAGACGGCGTCGCGCGCCAAAGAGGCGCCGGACCAGATCAAGTTCTTTCCGTCCGATGCCTTCGAGCGGATCATCCAGATCAACCTGATCGGCACCTTCCGCTGCATCGCGCGCTCGGCCGCGGGCATGCTGACGCTGGACGCGCGCGACGGCGACCGCGGCGTCATCATCAATACCGCCTCGGTGGCGGCCCAGGACGGGCAGATGGGGCAGGCGGCCTACTCCGCCTCGAAGGCCGGCGTGGTCGGCATGACGCTGCCGATCGCGCGCGACCTGTCGGGAGAAGGCATCCGCGTCAACACCATCATGCCCGGCATCTTCAACACGCCGCTGCTGCAGGGGGCGCCAGAGAA
The DNA here is from genome assembly GCF_056930435.1 of Cupriavidus sp. 09_S30. Lineage (NCBI taxonomy): Bacteria > Pseudomonadati > Pseudomonadota > Betaproteobacteria > Burkholderiales > Burkholderiaceae > Cupriavidus > Cupriavidus sp. 09_S30. The sequence goes on from NZ_JBXOWI010000002.1 coordinate 245,255, forward strand.
CGTCAAGGCGGCGCTGGCGGCTTCCGTTCCCTATCCGAAGCGCCTTGGCCTGCCCGGCGAGTTCGCATCGCTGGCGGTCGAGATGTGTCGCAACGGCTATTTCAACGGCGAGTCGGTGCGGCTGGACGGCGCCATCCGCATGGCACCGCGCTGAGCACAGCCGTCGGCGCGGCCGGGCATCGTCGCCCGGCGCGCTCAGGCGCCGCGCGGGCGATAGCGATGCGCGCGCGACAACGATACCGGAGACGTGGATGGACTTCAGCTACCTGGCCACACTGCCCCAAGCACTGCGACATTTCGCAGCCACGCGCGGCGATGCCGTCGCCTATGACTTCGAGGGCCGGCACACCACCTACGCCGAGTTCGACCGCCACACCGACCGTGTGGCGCAGGCCTTGCGTGCTGACGGCGTGGGCGCCGGCGACCGCATTGCCTACGTCGGCAAGAACAGCGACCGGTACTTCGAGCTGTGGCTCGGCGCAGCCAAGCTTGGCGCGGTCATGGCGCCGATCAGCTGGCGCCTGGCGCCGCCCGAGGTGGCCTTCATCGCCGGCCATTGCGATGCCGTGCTGTTGTTCGTCGGGCCCGAATCCGCCGCGCTGGTGCGCGAACTGCTGCCCGGCCTGCCGCTGGCGCGCAAGGTGATTGCGATGGAGGGCGGCCAGGCGGACTGGCCGGCCTACGCCGACTGGCGCGACGCGCAGCCCGCCACGCCTGTCGATCACACGGCGGCGCCGCACGACGTGGTGCTGCAACTCTATACCTCGGGCACGACAGGGCGGCCCAAGGGCGCCATGCTCACGCACCGCAACCTGAGCGCGGGCACGCTGGCCAGCGAGACCGAGAACATCCCCTGGTCGCGTTGGAGCGTCGACGATGTCTCGCTGGTGGCGATGCCGGTCGCGCACATCGGCGGTTCGGGCTGGGGATTGCGCAACCTGTTGTCGGGCGCGAAGGGCGTGATCGCACGCGAGTTCGATCCGCGCGCCGTGCTGGATTTCATCGAGCGCGATCGTGTCAGCAAGCTGTTCCTGGTCCCTGCCGCGATGCAGATCGTGCTGCGCGACCCGCGTGCCAGGGAGGTCGATTACTCGCGGCTGAAGTACCTGCTGTACGGTGCCGCACCCATTCCCGCAGCGCTGCTGCGCGAAGGCATCGAGGTCTTCGGCTGCGGCTTCGCGCAGCAGTACGGCATGACCGAGACCACCGGCACCGTGGTGGCACTGCCGCCCGAGGACCACACCACCGAGGACGTGCCGCGCATGCGCGCGGCGGGCAAGCCGCTGCCGGGCGTGGAGGTGGTGGTGGTCGACTGGGAGGGCCGGCGGCTGCCGCCGGGCGAGGTGGGTGAGCTGATGATCCGCTCGCCGCAGAACATGGCCGGCTACTGGAAGCAGCCCGACGAAACGGCGCGCACGATCGATGCCGACGGCTGGCTGCGCACCGGCGATGCCGGCTATCTCGACGCGGACGGCTATGTCTACATCCATGACCGCGTCAAGGACATGATCATCAGCGGCGGCGAGAACGTCTACCCGGCCGAGGTGGAGAGCGCGATCTACGGCCATCCGCACGTGGCCGACGTGGCGGTGATCGGCGTGCCGGACGAGAAGTGGGGCGAAGCGGTGAAGGCCATCGTGGTGCCGCGTCCCGGCGTGCAGCCGGAGCGCGAAGCCATCATTGCCTGGGCGCGCCAGCGCCTGGCCGGCTTCAAGATTCCCAAGACCATCGACTTCGTCGATGCGCTGCCGCGCAATCCCTCCGGCAAGCTGCTGCGGCGCAAGCTGCGGGAGCCCTATTGGGAAGGCTTCGCGCGGCGCGTCAACTGACCGCGCCGTAAGGCCCCGATCCGCGCCCCCGCATGCCGCCGCCGCGGGATGCGCGGCATTAGCCCCTGCGGGCGCCTTTTTCTTTGGGCGGTGCTTGGGGGTTCGGTACTAGGCAGCGGCTTTTGCCACGATCAACCCACGCCGCTAAAGCAAGGCGCTCAGACCCGCGCCACCCAGAAAAATGCCGTCCAGCCTTAACTGAACGGCATTAGGGCGAGCGGGAGTCTCTACGGGCCGTGAACGGCCCGTTCAAAGCCCCAACACAAGCTTGGCGATGATATTCCGCTGGATCTCGTTCGAGCCAGCGTAGATCGAGGCCTTGCGGTAGTTGAAATAGCGCGGCGCGATGGGGCCGGCGTAGTCGGGGCCGACGCGCGGCGCAGCGGGACGGCCTTGCACTTCGGCCCAGGTGTCCTGCACGAAGGGAAGCGCATCGGGTCCCGTGGCGTCGACGGCCAGTTCGCTGATGGCCTGCAGCGTGTCGGTGCCCACCAGCTTGAGCATGCTGGAAGCCGCGCCGATCGAGGTGCCGGAGGACACATTGGAGAAGATGCGCAATTCCACGGCCTCCAGCGCGGCGGCGCGCAGATGCAGTTCGGCGAGCTTGCGGCGGAAGGCGGGATCGTCCAGCATGCTGCCGCCGTCGTCGCCGGGCTGGTCGGCGGCAATGTGCGCCACCTTGGCCAGCTGCTGGCGCAGCATCGGCGCGAAGCTGCCGCCGCGCTCGAACTCCAGCAGGTACTTGGCATAGGTCCAGCCCATGCCCTCCTCGCCGATGCGGTTCTCCACCGGCACGCGCACATTGTCGAAGAAGACCTGGTTGACCTCCTGCTGTCCGGGCATCGGGCCATCCAGCGTGGGCAGCGGCGAGACCGTGATGCCCGGCGTGCGCATGTCGACCAGCACGAAGCTGATGCCGTCCTGGCGCCGCGCTTCGCGGCCGGTGCGCACCAGGCAGAACATCCAGTCGGCCCATTGAGCATGGGTGGTCCAGATCTTCGAGCCGTTGAGCACATAGTGCTCGCCTTGCTCGTCGCGGCCGTGGTCGGCCCGCATCTGCAGCGAGGCCAGGTCCGAACCCGAGTTGGGCTCGGAGTAGCCTTGGCACCACCAGACATCGGAACTCAGGATGGGCGGCAGGAAACGCGCCTTCTGCTCGGCCGAGCCGAACTTCATGATCACCGGCGCCACCATCTTCAGCCCCATCGGCGACACCGTGGGGCAGCCTGCGGCCGCAGTCTCGGCCTGGAAGAGGTAGCGCTGCGCCGGCGTCCATGCTGGGCCGCCGTATTCGCGCGGCCAGTTGGGCGCCGCCCAGCCGCGCGCATGCAGCTTCTTCTGCCAGCGCACTTGGCCGGCCTTGTCGAGATAGCCGTTCTTCGATTGGGCCATCAGGGCCCTGAGCTCGTCGTCGTAGGCGTCGGCAATCCAGGCGCGGACTTCGTCGCGGAACTGCAGCTCTTCGGCGGAGAATTCGAGATGCATCGTCAGGCCTCGTTCGGTTCTGGCAGGATGTCGGTTCGGTCGTCTGCGGCGTGCGCGCCGCGTTCAGGCCCGTTCAGGCCGCTTGTGCCTGGGCGGAATGGCCGGCGGGGTAGAGCAGGTCGGCATAGCGGCGCAGGTGGTATTCGGCTGAACCATGCTGCAGGTCGATGGCCGTCACGCGCTTGAAGTAGTGGCCCACCGCCAGTTCCTCGGTAACGCCCATGCCGCCGTGGATCTGTACCGCGGCCTGGCCGACGAACTTGCCGCCCAGGCCTGCCTGGGCCTTCGCCGCACTGGCCGCGAGCGCGCGTTCGCGCGGCGCGGCGCCTGCCTGCATGGCCGCGACCAGGCTGAGCGCCGCGGCCTGCTCGGCGTGCACGTACATGTCCGCCATGCGGTGCTGCAGCACCTGGAAGGTGCCGATCGGCACGCCGAACTGCTTGCGCTGGCGCGCGTAGTCGACCGTGTCGGCGAGCATGCGCTGCATCGCGCCGGCGGCTTCGGCGGCCAGCGCCGCCAGCGCGGTATCGTTGACCTGCTCGATCAGTGCCAGTGCCTGTCCCGGGGTGCCGATGCAGTCGGCTTCGCTGACCTCGACGTTGTCGAGATGCACGTCGGCGGCGCGCGCGCCATCGATGGTGGGATAGTCCTGCAGGCTCAGGCCGCGTGCGTCGCGCGGTACCCAGAACAGGCTGATGCCGGCAGTATCGCGCCGCTCGCCGGCGCTGCGCGCGCTGACCACCAGATGCGTGGACCACGGCGCTGCCACCACGCCGCGCTTGTGTCCGGAGAGGCGCCAGCCCTTGCCGTGGCGCTCCGCACGCGTCTGCACATCGTGCAGGCAGTACCGGCCGTGCGGCTCGGCGTGCGCCCAGGCGGCCACCGCCTCGCCGGCGATCAGCGCCGGCAGCCAGGCCTGCGCCAGTTCCGGGCTGCCCTGTGCCAGCGCGCCCGCGCCAAGCACGATGCTCGACAGATACGGCTCGACCACCAGGTGCCTGCCGAACTGCTCCATCACGATGGCGTGCTCCACCGCGCCGCCGCCCAGGCCGCCGAAGCGCTCGGGCAGCCCCGCGCCCAGCAGCCCGAGCTCGCCGGCCAGCGCCTTCCAGCAGGCGGGACGCCAGCCGGGCGCCGAGCGCACGGCGGCCTGCCGCGCCTCGAAGTCGTAGTGGTCGGCCAGATAGCGCGCCACCGTGTCGCGCAGCATGGTCTGTTCTTCGCTGAATTGGAAATCCACCGCTGTCCTCCACGGGTTGGTTCGGCACTCGGGCATGCCGCGGGCATCCGGCCATTATGTCCGCCGGCGCGCGGCCTGCATCGTCGGATGCGACGAATCCTGCGCGCCCGGCCGGGCGGCTGGCGCTGACGCGCCGCAGCATCGCGATGATCGTCGCTTCCGACGATGCCCAGGCCCGCCCCGGTTCCCCAGAATGCCCGCAGCGGCACCTGCGGCCGGCCTGTCTAACCCGAGGAGTTTGTTCCATGCATCCCTATGTTCATGCGCAGCGCACCCCGGACAAAGCGGCGGTGATCATGGCCTCCGGGGCCACCGTCACCTACCGGGAGCTCGACGAGCGCTCCAACCAGGTGGCGCGGATGTTCCGCGCCCATGGATTGAAGCCGGGCGACCGCGTCGCCTTCCTGCTGGAGAACCACCCGCGGCTGTTCGAGCTCTGCTGGGGAGCGCAGCGCTCGGGCATCATCTATGTGTGCATCAGCACGCGGCTCACCGCGGCCGAGGCCGCCTACATCGTGGAAGACAGCGGTGCGCGCCTGCTGGTGACGACGCATGCCCAGGCTCCGGTGGCGCGCGTGCTGGCGCAGCACACGCCAGGGCTGCGCCTGCGGCTCATGATGGACGGCGCGATCGAGGGCTATGCGCCCTACGAGTCGACGCTGGCGCAGTACCCGGTCTCGCGCATCGAGGACGAGATCGCCGGTGGCGACATGCTGTACTCCTCCGGTACCACGGGCCGGCCCAAAGGTGTGTTTTCGCCGCCGGCCGATGCCCGCATCGACGCGCCGACTTCGCTGATCGAGATGTGCCGCGGCCGCTACGGCTTCGGTGCCGACACGCGCTACCTGTCGCCCGCCCCGCTCTACCATGCGGCGCCGCTGCGCTACAGCCTGATGGTGCAGGCGCTGGGCGGCACCTCGGTGGTGATGGAACACTTCGACGCCGAGCACTATCTGCGGCTGGTGCAGGACCATCGCATCACGCACACGCAACTGGTGCCGACCATGTTCTCGCGCATGCTCAAGCTGCCGCCCGCGGTGCGCGAAGGCTACGATATTGCCTCGCTGCGCTTTGCCGTGCATGCTGCAGCGCCGTGCCCGGTGCAGGTCAAGGAGCAGATGATCGACTGGTGGGGCCCGATCATCTGGGAGTACTACGCCGGCACCGAGGCCAACGGCTCGACTTCGGTCGATTCGCATGAGTGGCTGGGCCGCAAGGGAACTGTGGGCCGCGCCTCGATCGGCACGCTGCGCATCTGCGACGGCAGCGGGGCGCTGCTGCCGCCGGGCGAGCCCGGCGTGATCTACTTCGCCGACGGCCGCAACTTCCAGTATCACAACGACCCGGACAAGACCGCGCAGACCCGCCACCCGCAGCATCCCGGCTGGACCACGCTGGGCGATATCGGCTACCTGGACGAGGACGGCTACCTGTTCCTGACTGACCGCCAGGCTAATATGATCATTTCGGGCGGGGTCAACATCTACCCGCAGGAGGCGGAGAACCTGCTGATGACCCACCCCAAGGTGCTCGACGTGGCCGTCATCGGCGTGCCCAACGAGGACTTCGGCGAGGAGGTCAAGGCGGTGGTGCAGCCGGTCAATATGGCCGAAGCGGGGCCGGCGCTGGCAGAGGAACTGATGGCCTTCTGCCGGGAACGCCTGTCCGCCATCAAATGCCCCCGTTCGGTGGATTTCGAGCCGGAACTGCCGCGCCTGCCCACTGGCAAGCTGCTCAAGCGCCTGCTGCGCGACCGCTACTGGGCGGGACGGGGTAACAAGCTAGTGTGATTGCTGCGGCCGGTGCCTTGCGCCGGTTTACGCCATAATTGTTCGTTCGACGAGACTGAGGCCGGCTGTCGCAGACCGGCCTTTCCATATGCGGCCTGGCGTTCCGCGCGGCCCGCGCGATACGGGCGATACGGGTCACACGGGCGATACTGGCAATACTGGCGATAAGGCGCGGCAGGACCGCGCAACGATACGGCGAATGGCGAGTAGCGAGGAGACCAGCGGGCAAACGGCCCCGGACATGAGTGGCGCGGCGCTGCTGGCGAAGCTGCGCCCTCCCGTGCCCAGTCCGTTCCAGGTGCAGCGGCAGCGGATCTGCGATGCCGTGTGCGCGGCCGACTTCGTCAGGCTGGTGCTGGTGCGGGCTCCGGCAGGTTTCGGCAAGACCACCGTCATGCTGCAGTGCCGGGCGCGACTGGAGGCCGCGGGCGTGCCCACGGCCTGGCTCACGCTCGATCGCGCCGACAACGATATCGGGCGGTTTCTCGGCTCGCTCGAGGCCGCCTTCGACCGGATGCGGCGGCCGGCGAGCCTGCCGCGCGCGCGGGCCGAGGCCGAGCTGTTCGGCGGGCGAGCGCGCGCTGGCGCTGATCGACCGCATGGCCGGCCGGGCCGGGCGGGACGCCCGTTTTGCCCTTTTTCTCGATGACTTCGAGGCCATCCAGAATCCGGCCGTCACCGACCTGCTGTGGCAAGTGGTGGAGAAACTGCCACCCGGTGCGCGGCTGGTGATCGGGACGCGCTGGGTGCCGGAGAGCGGCCTGGGCCGGTTGCGCGCGCGTGGCGAACTGCTCGAGATCGAGCCGGCCGAACTGCGCTTCACCGCTGAGGAAACCGCCGCCTTCCTGGGCCAGGCACGCGGGCTGACGCTGCCGGCCGCGGCGGTCAGGAGCCTGCATCGCCGCACCGAAGGCTGGGCCACCGCGCTGTGGCTGGCTTCGGTGGCGCTGGAGCGGCGCCAGCATCCGGACGCCTTCATTGCCGGCTTTTCCGGTTCCAATGCCGCCATTGCCGACTACCTGCTCGAAGACGTCTTCCTGCATCTGCCCGAGCGCGTGCGCCAGTTCCTGCTGCGCACGGCCATCCTCGACGAGTTGTGCGGACCCCTGTGCGACGTGGTGCGCCAGGCCGCGGGCGATGCCGGTGACAGCGAAGACATCCTGGCATGGCTGGAGCGGGCCAACCTGTTCCTGATGCCGCTCGATGGTGCGCGTGATGGCGATGCGCCTGGAGGGCGCGCACATGCCGCCGCGTCCGTGCGCTGGTATCGCTACCACAGCCTGTTCTCGGATTTCCTGCGCAGCCAGCTTGCCGCCACGCGGCAGGACCAGATGCCAGCCATGCACCTGGCGGCTTCGCTGTGGTTCGAGCAGCAGGGCCGCCCGGTGCCCGCGATCGAGCATGCGCTGGCTGCCGGCGCCATGGGCCGGGCCCTGCCGCTGCTGCGTGCAAGCGTCGACGATCTGCTGGCGCAGGGGCGCATGCGCTTGCTGACGCGCTGGCTGGGCTCGGTGTCCGCCGAGGCGCTGGCAGCCTGGCCCAAGCTGCAGATCGCCCAGGTGTGGGCCGTCTCGTTCACGCGCGGCCCGTCCGACGCGATCGCCCTGCTGCAGGCCATTTCGCCAGGCGGCGCCGACCCCGACCTGCAGGCACATGTGCGCGCGCTGCGCCATATGCTGCTGCACATGATGGACCGCTTCGACGAGGCACGCGCCGCCAGCCGCGACGATCCCTTGCCTGTGCCGATGGGCTATCCCTTCCCGGATTCCATCCTCGCCACCTCGATGGCGCGCCTGGCCGCGGTGAGCGGGGACTACCGCGAGGCGCGCCGCCTGCTGGCCCTGGCGCGCCAGGCGGTGCATGGATCGGACAGCAACTTCAACAAGATCTTCTCCGAGTCGGTCGAGGGACTGATCGACCTGCGCCAGGCGCGCCTGCAGCAGGCGCTCGCGCGCTTCCGCGTCGCGGCCAGCACCATGCTGCCCAACCGCTACGGCCCCACCAATGGCAACGCCATGGCGGGCATCCTGCTGGCCGAGGGCCTGTACGAGATCAACGACTGCGGGCGTGCCGAGCGGCTGCTCAATGTCTACGTGCCGCTGGCGCGCGACCTGGGCCTGCCGGACCAGATCATTTCAGGCCACGTGGTGCTGGCGCGCATTGCCTTCGAGCGCGGGGAGACCGATCACGCCTATGAATGGCTGGCCGGCCTGGAACACCTGGGCCATCACCGCGGCCTGCCGCGCCTGGTGCAGAGCTCGCTGCTGGAACGCGGCCGGCTGGCGCTGCTGCAGGGCAACCGCCATGCCGCCGCCGATGCGCTGCAGCGTGCAGCCGACCCGGGGCTGTGGAAGGCGCGCGTCGGCGTGACCTCCTTCGCCAATGACGTGGAGAACCTCGCCCTGGCCCAGCTGCGGCTGGACCTGGCTACCGGCCCGGCCGAGCCGGCGCGCGAGGCCATCGTGCGCGAACTGGCGGCCGCGCGGCGTGGCGAGCTGCTGCGCCGCGCGCTCAAGCTGCGCGTGCTGCTGGCGCTCGCCTGCGAGCGCGCCGGCGACGCAGCCGGGGCGCTGGACACAATGGGGGAGGCCTTGCGCTTCTGCGCCGCGGAAGGCTTCGTGCGCATTGTTGCCGACGAGGGCGCGGTGGCGCGACGGCTGGCGGCGCAGGCCAGCGAGGCGGCCGGCGCTGCCTTGCCGGCGGCCTACGTGCAGCGCCTGTTGCAGGCCTGCGCGCCGGCGCATGCCGCGCGCCAGGCGGCGCAGGCGCCGGCGCCGGGCCGCGAACGCGCGGCCTTGCCGGAACCGCTGACGCCCAAAGAGGAGAGGGTGCTGCGCTTGCTGGCCGAAGGCTTCTCCAATATCGCCATGGCCGAGCGGCTCTTTGTCTCCGAAACCACGGTGCGGACCCACCTGCGCAATATCAGCGCCAAGCTGCGCGCCAGCAACCGCACGCAGGCGGTGGCGATCGCGCGGCAGCTGGGCCTGCTGTAGGCAGTTTGCCGGCCGCCCGGCGGCGGGTGTCAGATGCCGACGAACTCCGCGAATTCGGCCAAGGGCGCGCGCGCAGCGCGCAGCCGGTTCACCGCTGCCTCGGGGTCTTCGTAGCCGATCGCCATGCCGGTGAAGAGCATGCGCTCCGGCGGCAGCGACAGGAAGCTGCCGATGGTTTCCGGGTAGACGGCCCAGCATTCCTGCGCGCAGCTGTGCAGGCCTTCGGCGCGCAGCAGCAGCATCACCGTCTGCAGGTACATGCCCAGGTCCGACCATTGCGGCGGGCCCATGCGCCGGTCCACCGTGCAGAACAGGGCCAGCGGCGCGCCGAAGAAATGGAAGTTGTTGGCGAAATGCGCCAGCCTGCCGCGCTTGTCTTCGCGCGCGATGCCCAGGCAGCGGTACATGTCCTCGCCCACTTCGAAGCGCCGGTCGCGGTAGGGCGAGACCAGTTCGGGCGGATAGATGTGATATTCGCGCGACTCGCCGCTGGGCGCCTGGGCCACGCGCTCGCGCATGATGGCCTTGAGCCGGTCGAGCGCCTCGCCGCCTACCACATGGATGTGCCAGGGCTGCAGGTTGCCGCCTGACGGCGCGCGTGCCGCCGCCTCCAGCACGCGCCGGATGGCCTCGGGGGCGACCGGCCTGGGCAGGAAGGCGCGCACGGATTTGCGGCTCTCTACCGCTTCGCTGACATGCATGGTTGCGTCTCCCGGGCTGCCTCAGATGAAGGGCGGCTCGCTCGTCCAGTCGAAGAAGTCCGGCATGTCGTGCGACACGCGCTCGGGGAAATGCGCCTGGCGCTTGTCGAGGAAGGCGTCCACGCCCTCCTTGACGTCCGCGGAACGGCCGCGCGACTGGATGGCGCGGCTGTCCAGCTTGTGCGCTTCCATCGGGTGGCTGGCGCCGGCCATGCGCCAGATCAGCTGGCGCGAGATCGCCACCGACACCGGCGCGGCGTTGTCGGCGATCTCGCGCGCCAGCGCCCGGGCGGCCGGCAGCAGATCTTCGGGCGCGTGCAGCGAGCGCACCAGCCCGCGCTCGAGGGCTTCCTGCGCGCTGAACACACGCCCGGTGTAGCACCATTCGAGCGCGGTCGAGATGCCGACCACGCGTGACAGGAACCAGGAAGAGGCGGCCTCCGGGGTGATGCCGCGGCGCGCGAAGACAAAGCCGAACTTCGCGTCGGTGGAGGCCAGGCGGATGTCCATCGGCAGCTGCATGGTGACGCCCACGCCGACCGCGGCGCCGTTGACCGCGCTGATCACCGGCTTGAGGCTGCGGAAGATGCGCAGCGAAACGCGGCCGCCGCCGTCGCGGTGCGCCGTGTTGGCGGCCGTGGCGCCGTAGCGTTTCTCGTAATCGAAGGTCGAGCCGCCGGCCGCCAGGTCGGCGCCGGCGCAGAAGGCGCGTCCGGCGCCGGTGACGATGACCGCGCGCACGGCATCGTCGGCGTCGGTGGCATCGAAGGCCGCGATGAGCTCATGCATCATCTGCGGCGTAAAGGCATTGAGCCGGTCGGGGCGGTTCAAGGTGATGGTGGCGACGCCGTCCTCGACGGCGTACTGCAGCGTTTCAAAGCTCGGCGGGCTGGCGTCTGTCATGGCGGGCTTGTGCAGGTGGATGAGCTTCAAGCCTAGTGCGCCGCGCGCCGCCTGTAATCGTCGCTTCCGACGAGGCTGGCTGGTCATGGCGCGGCTAGACTGGCACCAGTCTGCCGCCGGGGGCGGAGCCGGGCGGAGCGCAGGATGCCGCGTGGGTGTGGCGGCTGCGCCGCCCAGCTTCTTTTGGTCTGGCATGAGCCGGCATCGTGCCGGCCCTTTGCACTGCTGCTGCTGTGGCTGCCCCGCACCCCCGTTCCGGCTTCTTTCCGATCTGCATCCCGCATCAACCAGGCACCAAGGAATTCCATGAAAACGCGCATCACCGAGCTGCTGGGCACCCGCTACCCGATCATCCAGGGCGGCATGCAATGGGTAGGCTATGCCGAAATGGCCGCAGCCGTCTCCAATGCCGGCGGCCTCGGCATCCTGACCGCGCTGACCCAGCCCACGCCGGAGGCCCTTGCCGATGAGATCCGCCGCTGCCGCGAACTGACCGACAAGCCCTTCGGCGTCAACCTGACGCTGCTGCCGTCGATCAATCCTCCGCCTTACGCGCGCTACCTGGACGTGATCATCGAGAGCGGCATCAAGGTACTGGAAACGGCCGGCAACAATCCCAAGGAGCATATCGCGCGGGCCAAGGCGGCAGGCATCAAGGTGATTCACAAGTGCGTGGCCATCCGCCACGCGCTGTCGGCGGAGCGCCTCGGGGTGGATGCGGTTTCCATCGACGGCTTCGAGTGCGCCGGCCACCCTGGCGAGGACGACGTGCCGGGCATGGTGCTGATCCCGCTGGCGGCCAGGCGCCTGGGCATTCCGGTGATCGCCTCGGGCGGCATCGCAGACGGGCGGGGGATGGCGGCGGCCCTGGTCCTGGGCGCGGAGGGTGTCAACATGGGCACGCGCTTCTGCGCCACGCGCGAGGCGCCCATCCACGACAACATCAAGCAGGCCCTGGTGGATGCGAGCGAGCGTGACACCAAGCTGATCTTCCGCACCATGCACAACACCGCGCGCGTGCTGAGCAACGCTATCTCGGAAGAGGTGGTGGCCATCGAGCGGCGTCCCGGCGGTGCGCAGTTCGAGGAAGTACGCCACCTGGTGGCGGGTGCGCGTGGCAAGGCCGCGCTGCAGGCCGGCAACGTCCATGACGGCATCGTCAGCGCGGGCCAGTGTGTGGGCCTGATCGACGACGTGCCGAGCTGCGCAGAGCTGATCGAGCGCATGGTTGCCGAATGCCGGGAGCAGCTCGGCGTCGCGTCACGCTACTTCGCTGGCTGAGATGGCGGGCGATGTCATGCAGGGCCTCTTCCCTATAGCCGATGCCACGCCGGAGGCGCCGGCGGACGATCCGCCGGAAGGATTCATCGCGCTGCGCGGTACCAGCGGCTTTCTTGCGCACCTCGGGCAGCTCTACGTCAACCCGCCGCGGCGCGCTGTCGGCATCCGCATCGGGCCGCAGCACCTGAACCCGCTCGGCATCCCGCATGGCGGCATGCTGGCCACGCTGGCCGACACAGCCATCGGCATGATGATGTCGCTCGAGGCCGGCAGCAAGCGTCCTACCGCGGTGACGGCCAACCTGAGCCTGGACTACTTCGATTCGGCGCGGGTCGGGGACTGGGTCGAGGCGCACGTGTCGTTCGACAAGCTCGGCAACCGGCTGCGTTTCGGCAGCTGCAAGCTGATGGTGGGCGAGCGTTGCCTGCTGCGCGCCACGGCCATCTTCTCGGTGCTGGCACCGCGCACCTGAGCGCAACCAGCCACGCGCGGCGCGGGCCGCATTCGTCTGTGCGCAATCGTCGCTTCCGACGACGCGGCGCGGGCGGCGCCGGCCGCAGAATCGGTCATCAGGCTGCGGGCCCGTCCAGGCGGGCGGGCCTGCCGCGATCCGGCGCGAGCCGGGGGTTCAACGGCCAGTCGGGCACAGCCGCGACCAGGCCCAACAACTGGGGACAAAGGAGATCTCATGGCAGAGGCATACATCGTCGCCGCGGTGCGCACCGCGGGAGGCCGCAAGGGCGGCAAGCTGTCCGGCTGGCATCCGGCAGACCTGGCCGGGCAGGTGCTCGACGCGCTGATCGCGCGCACCGGCGCCGATCCCGCGCTGGTCGAGGACGTGATCATGGGCTGTGTCGGCCAGGCCGGCGAGCAGTCGGGCAATATCGCGCGCAATGCGGTGCTGGCGTCGTGCCTGCCGGAAAGCGTGCCAGGCACCTCGGTCGACCGCCAGTGCGGCTCCTCGCAGCAGGCGCTGCACTTCGCGGCGCAGGCGGTGATGTCCGGCACCATGGACATCGTCATCGCCGCCGGCGTGGAAAGCATGACGCGCGTGCCCATGGGGCTGCCGTCCACGCTGGCCGCGCAGAACGGCTTCGGCACGTCGATGAGCCCGAACATGCAGAAGCGCTATCCGGGCGTGAAGTTCAGCCAGTTCACCGGCGCCGAGATGATGGCGCGCAAGTATGAGCTGCAGCGCGAAGACCTGGACCGCTATGCGCTGCAAAGCCACCAGCGCGCCATCGCGGCGACCCAAAGCGGCGCCTTCAAGAACGAGATCGTGCCGGTGCAGGTGCGGCTGGCCGATGGCAGCAGCAATGGCGAATCGCACACGGTGGATGAGGGCATCCGCTTCGAGGCCACGCTGGAGTCCATCGCCAGCGTCAAGCTGATCGCCGAGGGCGGCCGCGTGACGGCCGCCACCGCCAGCCAGATCTGCGACGGCGCGGCGGGCCTGATGGTGGTCAACGAGGCCGGCCTGAAGAAGCTCGGCGTCAAGCCGCTGGCACGCGTGCACCACATGACCATGCTGGGCCACGACCCGGTCATCATGCTGGAGGCACCGGTGCCCGCCACGCTGCACGCGCTCAAGCGCGCCGGCATGAAGATCGACGACATCGACCTGTTCGAGGTCAACGAAGCCTTCGCGCCGGTGCCGCTGGCCTGGCTGAAGACGACGGGTGCCGACCCCGACCGTCTCAACGTCAATGGCGGCGCGATCGCCCTGGGCCACCCGCTGGGCGGCTCGGGTGCCAAGCTGATGACGACGCTGGTCCATGCGCTGCATCAGCGTGGCAAGCGCTACGGCCTGCAGACCATGTGCGAGGGCGGTGGCATGGCCAACGTGACCATTGTCGAGCGGCTGTAAGGTCGGGTATTGCCGCGATGGCGGAGAGAGGGGCCGGGAGACCGGCTCCTTTTTCTTTGGGCGGGTGATCGCTGGTGGCGATTGGATGGATCACACCGTCGGCTTCGGCTGGCGCGAATCCCGGCGCCAGCCGAAGCCGGCAGGATGCGCCAACACTAATCGCCAAGCATAGGGTCTTGGCTCCCTCTCCCCTCATGGGGAGAGGGCGGGGGAGAGGGGTGGTTTAGCAAGGAGCCACAAGCAACGAAGCCGTCGGTGTTGTCCAGCACGCCAAGGCTAAGACGAAGCCGTCGGTGTGATCCAGCACGTCGCCGCCAGCAAGCGCCTGCCCTCTCCCCCGGCCCCTCTCCCGCAAGCGGGAGAGGGGAGCACACCGCAGCGGCGCGAATGGCAACGCTCTTGCCAGAGCCGACCGGATGGGCCAACACCAATCGCCAAGACACTATGCTTGGCCAGCGGCGTTGGCGCATCTTGGCCCCATCAAGCGAACGTGATCGCCTCGCGCCGCTCGGGCCGGTCCAGGTGGGGCAGGCTGTTGAAGCTGAGCAGGCGTTGGGCCGAGCGTCCGGCGATGATCTCGCAGAAGGCGGTGTTGCGGAACTGGAGGTTCAGTTCGATGGCCGTCTGCGCCGGTGCGCCGAGCAGGTCGGCGGTGGCGCGGCCGATGGCGCCGCCGGAACTGACCACGAGGATGTTGTCGTCGCGCGTGGCGCCTTCCAGCGCTTGCAGCAGGCCGCTGCGGATGCGCTTGCCGAAGTCGGCCCAGGACTCCGTCATGTCGGCGAGCGCGTCTTCGGTCCAGGCCTTGTAGGCAGCGCGGAAGGTGCGCCAGTAGTCGTTGTAGTCGCCGTTCTGGTGGGCGCGGTGGTCGGCGCCGCCGGTGAAGCTGCGATACAGCGCCTCGCCGTCGTACTCGTCCAGTCCGGCGTGGGTCTGGACCTGGGCAGAGGTATCGCCCAGGCCGGCGAGGATCTCGGTTGCGGTGTCCTGCTGGCGCACCAGCGTGCCGGCGAAGACCCGGTCGAACGCGACGCCACGATCGCGGAAGTACTCGCCCAGCCAGCGGGCCTGCTGGCGGCCGGTGGTGGAGAGGCAGTCGTAGTTGGCCGCGCCGAATGAGGCCTGACCATGTCGCACCAGGAAAAGCGTAGCCATATCGGGATGGGCGCTGGATCGCGCCCCCAAGTCTAGGGATGGGTGGCGCACGTGCCCTGCATCTCGAAGGCCTGGCGCGTGCGGTCTGCGGCCATTGTAGGCGCGATGCCGCAGCGCGGAAAAGCAAGCCGCGCAGGATTCATAGCGGTCATTTCCCGCCTGCATTGTCGCCCCGGCGCCAGCTGGCCTGGGGGCCGGGGCGCGTGCGACGGCGCCGATTTGCCGTGGGGCTCAGTCCAGCGTCACGCCGGTATCGGCCGTCAGTTTCAGCACCACCGGCAGATAGGCCTTGTACGCGGCTTCGGCCTCGGCTGGCTGGCTGCCCAGCGGCTCCGCCCCCATGTCTTCGATGCGCCGCGCCAGCGGCTGGCTCTTCACCAGGCTGCTGACTTCCCGCCCCAGCCTGTCGATGACGGGCTGGGGCGTCCTGGCTGGCGCCATCAGCGTGATCGGGCCCACTAGCTTGTAGGCCTCGTCCGGATAGCCTGCCTCGGTGAAGGTGGGCACGTCGGGCAGCGCCTTGGCGCGGCGCGCGCCGATCACGGCCAGCGGGCGCAGCTTGCCGCCGGCGAAGTGCTGCTGCAGCGAGGTGACCGAGCCGACGGTGACATTGACCTGCCCCGCCAGCAGATCCGTCACCATCGGTCCTTCGCCGCGATACGGCACGTGCAGGATGTCGATGCCATACTTCTTGTCCATATAGGTCTGGATGGTGTGCGGCTGCGTGCCGGGCCCCCAGGATCCCATGCGCAGCTTGCCCGGCTCCTTCTTGGCATAGGCGATCAGTTCGGCCACGCTCCCGGCGGGCACGCTCGCGTTGACCGCCAGCACCGTGCGCGCGGTCGCCAGGTCGGAGATGGGGCGCAGGTCGGTGCGCGGGTCGTAGGGCAGCTTCTTGTACAGCGCCAGGTTGGCGGTGATGGGGCCAGGAATGGTCAGCAGCAAGGTGTAGCCGTCGGGTGCGGACTTGGCCACCAGGTCGGTGCCGATGATGCCGCCCGCGCCGCCTTTGTTCTCCACCACCACGGGCTGGCCGAGCCGCTTGCCCAGCCCGTCGGCGAGGGCGCGCGCCAGCGTGTCGGTCAGCCCGCCTGCCGGATAGGGCACCACCAGCCGTACCGCCTTGTTCGGGTAATTGTCCTGCGCGTGGCCGGCCAGCGGCAGCAGCAACAGGGTGGCGGCCGCGCGCAAGGCGGCACGCTTCCCGCGCAGCGGGCTGCGTTTCCTCATGTTCTGTCTCCAGGGGATGGTGGGATGGCCGGCCTCGGGCCGGCGCAATGGCGGCGGCAGGCCGCCGGCCTGCCGGATCGCGCTGGTGCTGCCTCAGGCGGGCAGCTCGAGGTAGCGCGCGACCATATTGCTCATTTCGTCGGGCAGGCGCTCGTCATCGAGTTGCAGCGGGCCCGGGTCGTTGAGGACGGCGTTGACCAGCAGGCTGAAGACCGCCTGCATGGCAAAGCGCACGCGCAGTTCCGCCTGCTCGGCCGGATAGGGCAGGCGGGGGACCAGCAGGTCCACCATGCGGCGGACGACCTCCTCGCCGCTTTCGCGGTGCGGCAGCCATTCTTCGGGGCGGGCCGAGGCGTGCTTGAGCGAGGCGCGGATCACGCCGCGGTTGGCGTGCGTGCCGCGCGCCAGGAAGCGCATGGTCTTGTCCAGCAGTTCCCGGGTGGAAGCCTCGGCCCATCGTTCAAGGCACAGGTAGCGTGCCACCGATTCGGCGGTCTCCTGCATCACCAGCGTGCGCAGCGATTCGAAGAAGGCCATCTTGTCGCGGAAGCGGCCGTAGAAGGCCCCCACCGAGACCTCGCAGGCCGCGGCGATCTGCGCCACCGATACCGCGGCGAAGTCGCGCCGCGCGAGCAGTTCGCGGCCGGCCGTGAGCAGTGCTTGTTCGGTTTCGCGGGCGCGCCGCTGGCGCGGCGGCTGCAGGATGGATGGCGTGGCGACGGTCGGGAAGGCAGACCCGCCGGACGCGCCGCGCGCGGGAGAGGTGTGCATGATAAGTCTCCGGATTTTCGAATCTTCGTTCGGTTTTCGAACCATATGGTTCATCACCCCCGTTCGTCAAGCCGCTAGACTGATTTCCAATATATGGAAATATATTCCGGACTTTGACACTACCGGGCTGGTCGACCCAAACTGGTCCGAGGAGACAAGACATGAACATGCCGGTCGAACAATTCATCGCCGAGCGCCGCCTGGAGGACCCGTCCTTCGGCGGGCTGCTGGCCAAGGGCTTCGCGCTCCTGCGCTGCTTCATCGACGAACCGCACCCGCTGGGCAACGGCGAGCTCGCGCAGCGCTTGCAATTGCCGCGCGCGACCGTGTCGCGCATCTGCCGCACGCTGTTCGAGCTCGGCTACCTTGACTGGGACCCCAAGCTGGACAAGTACTTCGTCAGTGCCCAGGTGCTGGCGCTGGGGTATCCCTACCTCGCCGGCCTGCAGGTGCGCCACGCGGCGCGCCCGCTGATGCAGGCGCTGGCCGACCGCATCGAGGGTGCGGTGTCCATGGGCGTGGCGCACCGGCTCGACGTGACCTACCTGGTGTCGTGCACCCATAACGAGGGCACGCCGGCGCGGCCCGGCGTGGGCGCGGTGCGCTCGGTGATGAGCACGGCCATGGGCCGCGCTTTCCTGTGCACCTTGTCTAAGCAGGAGTTCGGCAAGCTGATGGCGTCGGCAAAGGACGAGCGGCCCGACGAATACGCCGCCTTCTATGACCGCGTCTGCCACAACGTGGCCCACTATCCCAAGCGCGGCTACGCCATCAACGAGGGCGACGCCGGCAGCGGCGTGCACGGCGTCGGCGTGTACTCGCGCATCGTCCACCTGAACCGGCCGCTGCTGTTCAACTGCGCGGTGGCGGGCTCGCTGCTGCGGCGCGGCGCGCTGGAGCGGCGCATTGCGCCGCTGCTGATGGAGATGGTGCGGGCCATCGAGGCGGCTACCGGCTTGCAACGTTAGCGCGCCAGCGGCGCACGACAACGCCATGAGACCACGCGGCCGCTGCCGCCAATGCCAACGCCAACGATAGGAGACCCCCGCCGATGCATGACCTCGACGCCCTGCTGCGCCCACGCTCGATTGCGGTGATCGGCGCATCCACGCAGCCCGACAAGGTGGGCGGCATGCCAATCCGGCTGCTGCGCGAGCTCGGCTATGCGGGCCGCATCTACCCGGTCCATCGCGATGCGCCCGACGTGCAGGGCCTGCGTGCCTATCCGTCGCTGGATGCCATCGGCGCGCCGGTCGACCTGGCCATCGTGGCCGTGCCGGCCAGCGCGGCGCTGGATGTGATGGCGCAGCTCGGCCGGGCCGGCGTGCGCGTGGCAGTGTACTTCACTTCCGGTTTCGCCGAGGTAGGCGAGCAAGCGGGCGTGCGCATGCAGCAGGCGCTGGCCGAAGCGGCCCGCGCCCACGGCGTGCTGCTGCTCGGTCCCAACTGCCTTGGCGCCATGAACCTGCGCGAGCGCGTGTTCGCCACCTTCTCGCCGATCCCGCTGTCCGGCGTGCCGCCGGTCGGCGATGTTGCGTTGGTGAGCCAGAGCGGTGCCTTCGGTGGCTACGCCTTCGCGCTGGCGCGCGAAGCCGGGCTGGGCCTGAGCCACTGGGTGACGACCGGCAACGAGGCCGGCCTGCAACTGGCCGATGTGATCGCCTGGCTCGCCGACGATCCGCATACGCGCGTGATCCTGGTCTACATGGAGGGCTGCCGCGACGGCGCACGCCTGCGCCGCGCCCTGGCGGCGGCGCGCGCGGCCGGCAAGCCGGTGGTGGTGGCCAAGGTCGGCGCCACCGAGGCCGGCGCGCGCTCGGCGCAGTCGCACACGGCCAGCCTGACGGGAGAGGACGCCGTCTACCAGGCGGTCTTCGACGAATACAACGTGCATCGCGCCGACACGCTCGAGGCGTTCTTCCGCCTGGGCTATGTGCTGTCGCGCGGCAGCCGCCCGCCGCGCTGGCACAGCCCGAGCGGGCTGGCCGCCGACTCTGTGGCGCCGCTTGCCATCGTGACCGTGTCGGGCGGCGTCGGCATCATGATGGCCGACAGCGCCGAGCGCCTCGGCCTGCCGCTGCCGCCGATGCCCGAGGCGGCGGCAAGCGCGCTGCGCGCCGCCATTCCCTTCGCCAGTACGGCCAATCCGATCGACGTGACCGGGCAGATCCTGGCCCAGCCGCGCGTGCTGCTCGACGCGCTCGAAGCCGCCGCCACCAGCGCCGACTATGGCTGCGTGGCGGCCTTCCTGGCCGGCGGCGCCAATTCGCCGCGCCTGTGGGGCGGGCTGCAGCAAAGCGTGGAGACCCTGCGCGCGCGCGGGGGCGCACCATTGTTGCTGAGCGGCCTGGTCGACGACGACAAGCGTGTCTGGCTGGAGGCGCGCGGCTGCCTGGTCTTCCGCGAGCCCGCCCATGCGGTCGAAGCCGTTGCCACGCTGGCGCGCGCGGCCGCGCTCGAAGCGGGGCGCGCGATGCCCGCCGCATCCGATGGCGATGCCGGCGCGGAGCCGGCGGCCGCGCTGCCGGAGGACGCCGCGGCGCTGTCGGAATTCGAGGCGCTACGCATCCTGTCGGCCGCGGGGGTGCCCGTGACGGAGCACGGGCTGGCGGCAGACGCCGAGGAGGCCGTGGCCATCGCCACGCAGATCGGCTATCCCGTGGCGGTGAAGCTGTGCTCGCGCCACGTGCTGCACAAGAGCGACGTCGGCGGCGTGGTGCTGGGCGTGGCGGATGCGCAGGGCGTGCGCGCCGCCGTCGCGCAGGTGCGCGCGGCGCTGGCGCGCTGCCGCGACGCGCAGGACCGCGTACCGCCCTTCGAAGGCGTGCTGGTGGCGCGCATGGTGCGGGGGTGGGGCGAGCTGATGGTGGGCGTACGGCGCGACCCGGTATTCGGGCCGGTGGTGCTGGCCGGCATTGGCGGCACCGCCGTGGAGGTGCTGCGGCAGACCGCCTTCGGCCTGGCGCCGTTGTCGCATGCCCGCGCCCGCGCCATGCTGGCGCAGAGCAGGGCGGCCGCGCTGTGCGCGGGCCACCGCGGACATCCGCCGCTCGATCCCGATGCCGTCGCCGACGTGCTGGTACGCGTGTCGCGCGCCGCGGTGGCGCTGGGCGAGCGGCTGGACACGCTCGAAATCAATCCCTTCATCATCAGCGCCGACGGATTGTGCGCGGCCGATGCCGTGATTACCTTGCGTCCGGCGCATGAGGTGCCCCATGAGGTGGCGCAGACACACGGCGGCGCGGGAGAGGAGGCAGTGGCCGCGCCAGCCTGAAGCAGATTCCCGGCGCGTGCCGGGCAACGCCGCGAGCGCCCGCGCAAGACGGGGGCCGCCAACAGGAGACAAGGATGGAACGATCGGCAGCATGGATGCCGCTGGGCGCGCTCGCCCGCACGCGGCGCTGGATCGCCACAATCGGCGCGGCCTGCGCCCTGGTGATGCTCGCTACGCCCGCGCCGGCCGCGGCAGGCACCTATCCGGACAAGCCGATCCGGCTGGTGGTGCCGTTTCCGCCCGGCGGCGGCACCGATGTGCTGGGCCGGCTGGTGGCGGCCAGGCTCGGCGCGGAACTCAAGCAGACCGTGGTGGTGGAGAACGTGGCGGGCGCCACCGGCACCATCGGTTCGGCGCAGGTCGCGCGCGCCGCGCCGGACGGCTACACCCTGCTGCTCGGCATCTCGGCCACGCATGCGATCGCGCCCTCGATCTTCCCGCGCCTGCCCTACGATCCGCTGCGCGACTTCGTGCCGGTGGCGCGCTTGGCCTACGGCGGCAATGTGCTGGTGGCCAATCCCGCCTTCGCCGCGCATGACCTGCCGGGCCTGATCGCGCTGGCACGGCGTCCCGGTGCCGACCTCGCCTACGGCTCCTGGGGCCCAGGCTCGGGCGGCCACCTGGCGGGAGAAAGCCTGAACGCATCGGCCGGCATCCACCTGCGCCATATCCCCTACAAGGGCGTGAGCCCGATGCTCACCGACCTGATCGGCGACACGCTGCAGGTGGCGATGTCCGACCTGACCGGTACGCTGCCGCTGATCCGCGCCGGCAAGGTCCGCGCGCTGGCCGTCAGCGGTTCGCAGCGCTCGCCGGCGCTGCCCGACGTGCCCACCTTCGCGGAATCCGGCGTGCCGTTCCACCTCGATAGCTGGTTCGCACTGTTCGTGCCGGCGCGCACGCCGGAGGCCATCGTCGACCGGCTGGAGCAGGCCAGCCGCGCCGCCATGCAGGACCGTGCCGTGCAGGCGCAGATTGCCGCCTTCGGCATGCGCTACACACCCGTGCCGCGCGCGACCTTCGCGACGCAGATGCGCGATGACGCGCAGGCCTGGTCGGCGCTGGTGAAGTCCAGCGGCGTCGTGTTCGAGTAAAGCGCCGGGCATCGGCGCCACCCAACCGGAGACCATTGCATGAACCATCCCGCCGCCCCCGTCCTTGCCGCGCCCGCCTACGCGAGCCCGCAGGAGGCGTTCACCGCTGCCGCCGCGCTGCCGCTCGTGCTGTACGGCTACCCGCTGGTCGAGAGCCTGCGCACCTGCCGGCTGCAGACCTCCACGCGCGAAGTCACCGGCTACGGCCGCGCACCCATGAACATGCTGTCAGCCAGCGAACGGCCATGGACGCACGCCGACCGCGACATCGTCACGCCCGCCAACGACCTGCTCTACTTCTGCGGCTGGCTCAACCTGGCTGATGGGCCGGCCACGCTGCGCATCCCGCCCCTGCCCGAGCGCGAGCGCTACTACGTGATCGAACTGCTGGATGCCTTCACCAACAACTTCGAGAACCTGGGCCCGCGCAATATCCCGGCCGAGGGCGCCGAGGTGCAATTGGTCGGGCCTGGCCAGCAAGGTAGCGGCGCCCACGTGGTCGCCTGTCCGACGCCGCTGGTCTGGCTGCTGGGCCGCGTGCTGGTGCAGGGCGAAGCCGACCTGCCGCGCGCGCTGGCCTTCGAGCGGGGCTTCGCGCTCACGGCGAGTGCCGGGCCGCGCCGCCCGACCTGCGTCGAGGCCTGGAGCGAAAGCGGCGACGAGGCGCTGGATTTCTTCCAGAACCTGTTCAACGGGCTGCGTGACTATCCGCCCGCGCCGCAGGACCAGGGACTGCTTACGCTGCTGCGCAAGGTGGGCGTGCGGCTGGAGGATGCGCCGGAGGTCGGCGCACTGCGCCCCGCAGTGCGCGCGGGGCTGGCCAGCGCCTATCGGCAGGGCATCCAGCTGATCGAGGCGCACACCCGCAGCCAGGGGCGCAAGAGCTGGGGCTACAGCCTGCAGCTCGGTGCGTACGGTGACGATTGGCTGCTGCGTGCCACCACGGCGATGAAGGGGCTGGGCGCGCTGCGCGCGGACGAGGCGGTCTACGCCATGGCGGACTTCGATGCGGAAGGCGAGCCGCTGGACGGCAACCGTGCCTACGAACTGCGTTTCGCGCCTGGCATGCTGCCGCCTGCCCAGGCCTTCTGGTCCGTATCGCTGTACGGAGAGGACCGCTATTTCGTCGCCAACGAGATCGGCCGGCATGCGATCGGCGACCGCACGCCGGGACTGCGCTTCGAGGCCGACGGCAGTCTGGTGATCGAAGTCGGCCAGCGCCGCCCGGCGCGGGCGGAAAACTGGCTGCCGACACCGGCCGGCCGCTTCTACCTGATCCTGCGCCTGTACCACCCGAGCCCCGCCTTCATGGCGGGGCAGTACGCGATTCCCGCGCTGCGCCGCGTCGACTGAACCCGGAGACCATCGATGACCGCCAACCCGACCATCACCTCGATGCAAGCGCTCGCGCGCGAGGCCGTGATCCACACCTTGCCGCTCTATGAGATGGCGCGCATGCGCGCCGCCACCTGCCCGCGCCGCAACGCGGCGGGCCGATTCGCCGGTGAGGGGCCCGGCTCGACGCTGCGCTGGGTCAACGAGATCACCCACACGCGCGAACTGCTCGGGCCGCGCCATCGCCAGGTGGTGACCCCCAACAACGATACGCTCTACACCAATGCCTGGATCGACCTCTCGCGCGGGCCCCTGCTGCTGGAGGTGCCTGACAGCGGTGGGCGTTACTACGTGCTGGGCCTGCTCGATTTCTATACCAATCCCTTCGGCTATGTCGGCACGCGCACCACGGGCCCGGGGCCCGGCCGCTTCCTGCTGCATGGGCCAGGCTGGCAGGGCGCGGTGCCGCCTGGGGCGGTGGCCATCGCCTGCCCGACCGATGCGGTCTGGATGATCGGCCGCCTGCTGGCCGAGGGTGAGGCCGACCTGCCGGCGGTCCACGCCTTTCAGGATGGCATCCGCCTGAGCCGTGCCGATGGCGGCCCGGCTGCCTTTGTCTTCGATGTGGCGATGCGCCCGGACGAGCGGCCGGGCGACGCGCGCCGCTTTGCCGAGGTGGTGAACCGCGCGCTGCGCGACTATCCGCCGGCGCCGCAGGAGGCGCCACGGATGGCGCGCTTCGCCGCGCTCGGCATCGGCGCTGGCTGCGATGCGGCAGCGCTCGGCGACGCGCAGCTGGCGGTCTTGTCCGCGGCGCTGCAAGCCGTGTTGTCCGAGCTGGCTGTGCCGATGGATTCGGCTCTCGGCGGCGGCTGGAACCTGCCGGTGGAGATCCTGTCTTCCTTCGGCGAGCAGTACCTGCAGCGCGCCCAGGTGGCGCGCAACTATATCGGCGCGCTGGGCATGGAGGAGGCGATGTACATGATCGCCGATCGCGACGGCGCCGATGCGCCGCTCGATGGCCGCCATGCCTACGAACTGGCCTTCCCCGCCGGCGGCTTGCCGCAGGTGGACGCCTTCTGGTCGCTGACCATGTACGACAAGGGCGACTGCATGCTGGTGGACAATGCGCTCGCCCGCTACTCGCTGGGCGACCGCTCGCCGAGCCTGCGCTACGATGCAGACGGTGGCCTGCGCCTGCAGCTGTCGGCCACGCCGCCGGCCGACCCGGCGCTGCACGGCAACTGGCTGCCCGCGCCGGCCGGCCCGTTCTACGTGGTGCTGCGCCTCTACATACCCGCGCGCGCCCACCTGGACAAGACCTTCGTCTATCCGGCCATCCGCCGGACGGGAGCCTAGCCATGAACGCCCCGCGCATGGCGCGGCGGCGCCTGCTGGCGCAGGTGCCCGGGCTTGCGCTGCTGCTCGCCGGCGGCTCGCTGCCCGCCCGGGCGCAGGACTATCCCGCGCACGCGGTGCGGTTGCTGTCGCCCTACGGGCCGGGCGGTTCCAACGACACGTCGGCCAGGTTGCTGGCCGAGGCGCTCAGCCGCAAGTACGGCCAGCAGTTCGTGGTGGAGAACAAGCCGGGTGCGGGCACGCGGGTGGCGAACGAACAGCTGGCGCGCGCCGCGCCGGACGGCTATACGCTGCTGTGGGCCGCCGCGCCCTTCGCCATCAACACGGCGGCCGGCCTGCCGCAGCGCTACGACATCCACAAGGATTTCACCCCGGTGGGGCCGCGCGTGCTGGGTCCGCTCTTCCTGATCGTGCGGGCGGATTCACCCGTGCGCAGCGTCGCGGATTTCGTGCGCATGGCGCGCGAGAAGAAGGACGGCGTGACCTTCGCCTCGCCGGGCGCGGGATCGGGGCCGCACCTTGCCGCCGAGCTGTTCGCCGCGCAGGCGCGCTTCAAGGACGTCAACGTGCATTTCCGCGGCGACGCCACCGCCTACACCGAGCTGCTGGCGGGCCGCGTCGACGCCACGCTGACCGCCATCACCTCGGCGCTGCCCTTCGTCAAGGCCGGCAAGCTGCGCGTGCTGGCGGTGTCCTCCGACAAGCGCACGCCGGTCTACCCGGAGGCGCCGACCTTCGGCGAGCAGGGCTATCCGGGCGTGGTGGGCTATGGCTGGTTCGGCCTGCTGGCGCCGGCGGGCACGCCCGCGGCCATCGTGCACCAGCTCAACCGCGATGCCAGTGCGGTGCTGGCGGACCCCGGCGTGCGGGACAGGCTGGTCTCGCTCGGCCTGCAACCCGAGCCAGGTTCCAGCGCCGAGTTCTCCGGCTTCATCGATGCCGAGGTACGCAAATGGGAGGAGGTGATACGCAGCGCGGGCATCGTGCTGGAGTGAGGGGGCGCGGGTTTGCGGGCCTGCGGGCTAGCTGAAGCGCGGCCCCAGGTCCGCCTTCATCCATTCAATGAAGGCGCGGCTGCGCGCCGGCAGCAGCCGCGCATGCGGGTAGATCAGCGACAGCGGCCATGGCGCTTGCTCGAATTCCTGCAGCACGATGCGCAGCTCCTTGGCCGCCACCAGCGGCGCCACCTGGTAGGACAGGAAGTTGCCGAAGCCGGCGCCCGCCGCGCAGGCGGCCACCGCGGGCGCTGTCTGGTTGAACTCAAGATTGCCGCTAACGGGCACGTGGAAGGCTTCGCCGTTCTTCTGGAAGGTCCACCAGTGCGCGGCATTGCCGATGAAGCGCACGCAATTGGCCTGCGCCAGGGCCTCCGGGTGGCGCGGCACGCCGTGCTTGCGCAGGAAGGCCGGGGTCGCCACCACGACGCGGCGTATCTGGCCGACCGTCTGCGCCACCAGCGTGGAGTCGGCCAGCGGGCCGATGCGCACGCCGACGTCGATGTTCTCCTCGAGCAGGTTCACCACGCGGTCGGTGAACTCCAGGCGGCAACTCACCGCCGGGTAGCGCTCCACGAAGCGCGTTACCGCTGGCGCGACGTACATCTGGCCGAACAGCACCGGCGCCGTCATCACGAGCTGGCCGGCAGGCTCCACGTGGCGTGCGCTCAGGCCCGCCTCGACCTCGTCGACGGCGGCCAGGATGCGGCGGCAGCTCTCCAGGTAGCTGCGCCCTTCGTCGGTCAGCGACAGGCGCCGCGTGGTGCGGTTGAGCAGGCGCACGCTCAGGTCGGTTTCCAGCGCGGCGAGCGTGCGCACCACGGCGGGCAGGGAACTGCGCATGGCAGTGGCGGCGGCCGTCAGGCTGCCGTCATCGACGATGCGCACGAAGGTTTGCATGGCACGTAGCTTGTCCATGGCCGCCACATTACTCCACCTGGCGGAGTAGTCAAATACGTTTTGCCCCATTTATTCCAGGCGGGCCGGCGACCAGAATGCAATGGACATAACCGACACAACCGGCACCGTCGACTTCCTGGAGATCCCCATGACCCCTATCGCCACCCAGGCCACCCCCGCCAGCCCCTTGATGCTCTACCACATGCCGCTGTCGGGACACGCACACCGCGTGGAGCTGTTCCTGTCGCTGCTCGGCCTGCCGTACCGGCTGGTCCCGGTAGACCTGCGCGGCGGCGAGCACAAGCGCGCCCCGTTCCTGCAGCTCAATCCCTTCGGCCAGGTCCCGGTGCTGGACGATGGCGGCACCATCATCAGCGATTCGAACGCCATCCTGGTCTACCTGGCCCTGCGCTACGACGACGGCCAGTGGCTGCCGCGCGACCCGGCCGGGGCGGCGGCGGTGCAGCGCTGGCTGTCGGTGGCCGCGGGCGAGATCGCCCACGGCCCTGCCGCGGCGCGTGTGACGGTGCTGTTCGGCATGCCGCGGCCGCTGGACGAAGCCATCGAACGTGCGCGCAATCTGTTCGCACTGATGGAGCAGTGGCTGGCCGAACAACCCTTCCTGGCCGGCCCGGCACCCACGCTGGCCGACGTCGCCGCCTACAGCTATATCGCGCGGGCCGAGGAGGGCAACATCCCGCTGGCACCTTATCCGGCGCTGCGTGCCTGGTTGGCTTCGATCGAGGCCTTGCCCGGCTTCGTGCCGATGCCCGTGTCGCGCGTCGGGCTCGCTGCCTAGCCGCCTGCAAGGTCCACCCCCGATCCGGCCGCGCCAGCACCAAGGAGTACATCATGGACGCCAAGACAAGCCTGGACACCGACATGCGCGGCTGGCCCCACGCCGGCTCGCCCTTTCATGCGGGCGAGCGGGCCGCCCAACTGCGGGCGGGCAAGCACGATCTGATCGAGGCCGCCGGCCAGCGGGCGGTGCGGGGACACATGCCCGAGCAGCATCGCCACTTCTTCGCCCAGTTCCCCTTCCTGCTGCTCGGCGCGCTCGACGCCGACGGGCGGCCTTGGGCCACCATGCTGGCGGGCGCGCCCGGCTTTGCGCAGGCCGTTGATCCCTATCACCTGCATCTCGGCGCAGGCCTGCTGCCGGACGATCCGCTTGCCGGTGCGCTGCACGTGGGCAGCGAGGTCGGCCTGCTCGGGATTGAACTGCACACGCGCCGGCGCAACCGGCTCAACGGCGTGCTGGAAGCGGTGGGGCCCGAAGGCATGGCAGTGGCCGTCAGCCAGAGCTTCGGCAACTGCCCGCGTTATATCCAGCTGCGCGAGGTCCGCGCGGCGGCGCCTTCCGGGCAGGCGGCATGGCGCGGCAGCCGGCTGGACGATGCGGCCCGTGCCTTGCTGCAACGCGCCGATACCTTCTTTATTGCCACCCACCACGTCGACGCCGCCGCGCCGCGCACCGGCGGCGCCGATGTTTCGCACCGCGGCGGCAAGCCGGGCTTCATCCGCGTGGACGGCGACGGCACGCTGACGTTTCCCGACTTCAACGGCAATGCCTATTTCAATACCATCGGCAACCTGCTCGCCAGCCCGCAGGCCGGGCTGCTGGTGCCGGATTTCGACGACGGCACGCTGCTGCACCTGGGTGGCCGCACCGAGGTGATCTGGGAGGGGCCCGAGCTGGCTGCCTTCGCCGGCGCCGAGCGCTTGGTGCGGATACACGTCGACCGCGTGGTGCGGCGGCCGGGGGCGCTGCCGCTGCGCTGGCGCTTCCAGGGCTGGTCGCCGGTGCTGGAGCGTACCGGCGCGTGGCCCGCGCCCGCCTGAGCGCCTGAGTAGGCACGCCGACTGTTGTATCGGACACACAGCTCGAAAGCACTCCATCACGGCGGCGCACGGGGATGCGCCGCCCCCTCCCCACGAAAGCATGGCAGGGCGTGCGGTCGCCTTCTCAAGGGGCGGCAATTCGCCTATCGTGACAGGTTTTGCCGCGCCAATCCGGCGTGGGCGCCGCGGAAGGGCGATGCCGCCGCTGCGGCGAAGCCTCACCTGCGCCCGCCCTCTCCATGTTCCGCACAGACCACCGTGCCGTCGCCAGCGGCCGCCCGCCGCTGGGCTTCTGGCTGCTTCTGCTCGTCGCGCTTGCCGCCCTGTCGATGTTGCCGCATGCCGCCCGGGGCGCCACGATTGAAAGTGGTGCTTCGGCCTCTTCGGCGCTCGCGGCCACGCCTGCGCCCTCGATGGTCACCGCGGGAAAGGGCGCACCCGGTGCCGCCGCGCCCGGCAAGCAGGCGTCCCAGTTGGCCAGCCTGGCCACCGCCGTGCACGCCACTCCGGGCAAGCGCCCGCGCATCTGCCTGGCGCTCTCCGGCGGTGGCGCGCGCGGCTACGCCCATATCGGCGTGCTCAAGGCACTGGAAGCGCTGCACGTGCCAGTGGACTGCATCGCCGGCACCAGCATGGGCGCCGTGGTGGGGGGGCTCTACGCCAGCGGCCTGTCGGCCAGTGCGCTGGAAGCGCGCCTGGCGCACATCGACCTGAGCGATATCGCCTTCGACCGCAACGAGCGCGCGCAGCTGCCGCAGAAGCTGCGCGAGGACGAATTCCAGTATCCGATCGGCATTTCCGTCGGCTACGGCGATGGCAAGGTCAAGCTGCCGGCCGGCCTGGTGCAGGGCAACCGCCTGCTGGCGCTGCTGCAGAACTGGACTGCGCAGTTGCCGGCCGACATCGACTTCGCCAAGCTGCCCATCCCGTTTCGCACCGTCGCGACCGACCTGGGCACCGGCCAGCCGGTGATCTTCGACCACGGCTCGCTGCCGCGCGCCATCCGCGCCAGCGTGGCGGTGCCGGGCCTGTTCGCGCCGATCACCGTCGGCGGCCGCACCTTGGTCGACGGGGGGCTCGTCAGCAACCTGCCGGTGCAGATGGCGCGCGACATGGGCGCGGACGTGGTGATCGCGGTCAATGTCGGTTCGCCGCTCGATGATCCCGCCAGCCTGAATTCGCCGGCGGCCGTCACGCAGCAGATGGTGACGATCCTGATGAACCAGAATGTGGCCGCACAGAAAGCGCTGCTGCAAGGCAGCGACGTGCTGCTGGAGCCCGACCTGGGAGACCTGTCGTTCACCGACTTCTCCCGCGCCAATGACGGAGTGCAGGGGGGCTGGCTGGCCGCGCAGGGCGCCAGCCAACGGCTGGCGGCGCTGGCGCTGCCGCCCGAGGCGTGGCAGGCCTATGTGGCCGCACGCAAGACAGGACCGGTGCTGGAGGCCAATACGCGCATCGACGCCATCGACATCAACACCCACGGCCATATCCCGCCCAGCTATGTGCGCGAATACCTGGGCGTGCGCGAGGGCGACCGCTACGACGCGGCGGCGCTGAACCGCGAGCTGGCCCAGCTTTCCACCACCGGCGATTTCGAGAGCGTGACGCAGGAACTGGTCAGCCAGACCGAGCCGGATGGCACGACGCGCAATGTGCTGACGGTCGACGCGCATGAGAAATCCTGGGGCCCGCAGTTCCTGCTGTTCGGCTTCGGCCTGTCGAACAGCTTCAACGGGCAGGGGGCCTTCAACCTGCAGATCGGCCACCGCTATCCCTGGCTCACGCAGAGCGGGCTGGAGTGGCGCAACGACGTGGTGCTCGGCAGCAACCAAGCCAAGTGGCATACGGAGCTGCGCCAGCCCGTGTTCGACCGCTTCGGCTTCTACGTCGCGCCGTATGCGGAAATCAGCCGCAAGCACATCGACCTGTATCCCGACAATGCTTCGGACCGCTATGCCACGCCGTTGACGGCCTACCGCGTCGACACCGGCATGGCGGGCATCGACTTCGGCGTGCCGATCGGCCGCCTGGGCGAGTTCCGCGCCGGCGTGAACTATCAGCAGGTGCGGTACTCGCCGTCGTACAATATCAGCGCCGGCAGTTCGCGCCTGTTTCCCAGCTTCCGCGTCACCCAGCCGACCGTGCGCGCGCAGTTGACGATCGATCAGCTCGACGACCCGCAGTTTCCGCGCAAGGGCTACTACCTGCTGGCCATCAACGAGATGGCCTTGGGCGGTACCGACAACCGCTTCGATGAGGCCTATGGCAAGGCGCTGTGGGCGGGGAGCGTCGGCCGCCATACCTTGAACCTGGCGGCCGAGGCCGGCATGACCTACGGCGACCACCGTACCGCCCCGAACCTCAGCGGCGGCCTGGGCTTCACGCTCGGCGGCTTCCAGCACCTGGCTGCCTACGCGACCGACCAGTTCACCGGCAACTACCTGCTCTATGGCCGCGTGACCTACCTGAACGATCTGCGCGAATTCATCCTGCCCGGCTTCCGCACCACGGTGATCGGCGCCAGCCTGGAGGTGGGCGATGTCTGGCTGCGACGGCGCAACTTCGGCAATGGCCCTTACAAGAGCAGCGGCAGCCTGTTCATCGGCGGCAACAGTGCGATCGGCCCGCTCTACTTTGGCGTGGCGGCGGCGCCGAACGGCGTCTGGAACCTGTACCTGCAGCTCGGGCGCGTGTTCTAGCTAGGCGGCCTCTGCCTCCAGGTCCAGGCGCTCCCGCAAGGTGTCGATCAGGGTTTGCTGGCGCTCCAGCCACCAGCGCAGCGCCGGCCCCGGGTTCTTGCTGCGCCACGCGATGTGCAAGGTCTGCGCGGGACGCGCCTCGCACAGTTGCTTCTGCACGAGCCGGCCGCTCGCGATATGGGCCTGCGCGACACAGGAGGGCAGGTAGCCGCAGGCGATGCCTGCCAGCAGGACGGCTTCCTTGGATTGCAGGCTCGGAACGTTGATCTGCTTCTGGCCCTCGACCAGCGCCGGTGACATGCCGAAGATGGTGTCGCGCCCCGAGCCGATCTCCACGAACTGGTGCTGCCACAAGACCGCGCAGTCGATCGGTTCCGGCGCCGATGCCAGCGGATGCCCGGGGGAAACCACGAACAATGTCCTCAGGCTGCCGATCGGAACCGAGAACAATCCCTGGGCGACGGGCGGGTCGCCGACCGCCCCGATGATGAGATCGACCTGATTGGATACCAGCGCCGTCCAGGCCTCCCTGAGCATCGCCTGCGAGAACAACAGGCGCGTGTAAGTGTTTTCGGCCTGGAATGCCGACACCAGCGGCGTCAGGGCATCGAACGGCAGCAGGGCTTCCGTTGCGATCTTCAGTTCCGTTTCCCAGCCCGCGTCCACGCGCCTGACGCGCTCTTCCAGGTCCTGCGCGGCGCGCAGCAGTTGGCGGCTCTCCTCGACCAGGACTTCGCCGGCCTTCGTCAGCCGGACACGGTGGCCACTGCGGTCGAACACTGTGATGCCGAGGTCGCTTTCCAGCTTCTGCACCACGTAGCTTAGGGAGGAGGGCGCCTTGTGCAAAGCCTCGGCCGCGAGTCCGAACGTGCCCCAGCGCGCGATCGCTTCGATGACCTGCAGTGCGTCCAATGTGATCTTCATTTTCGAAATTCCTGTTTGAACCGTTCGAAAATATCCGTTATGTCTGCGCGACCCGTCTGGATATACTCTGGCGCACGGTCTGAGCTCAACTTGATAAATGGATGAGGGATTATATTTGGCATTTGCGATGAGGGTGGTTAATGAGTCAATCGACCCTTTTCATCTCACGTCCTGCATTGCTCTCCATTATCAGACCGGTGACGCGGATAAATCCAGCCGTTTCCATGAGTTCTTCACGCGCTTGTCATGCATCCGGGAAGTACTGCGCCGCCATTTCCCGGCTGCCTGCGTGCCGTATGCCATTGTCCCACCTCTCCCCAACCTGAACAGGAGAATATCGTGAGCAATCCCAAGCTTGAAGTCCTGACACCGCAGAACTGCCAGCTGATCTTTATCGACCAGCAGCCGCAAATGGCATTCGGTGTCCAGTCGATTGACCGCCAGGTCTTGAAGAACAATGTGGTCGCGCTGGCCAAGGCGGCCCGCATTTTCAATATTCCCACCACCATCACGACGGTCGAGAGCGAGAGCTTCTCGGGATTCACCTATCCGGAGCTGCTCGACGTGTTCCCGGGCAAGGGATTGCTCGAGCGTTCTTCGATGAATTCCTGGGATGACCAGAAGGTGCGCGACTCTCTGGCCGCCAACGGCCGCAAGAAGATTGTCGTCTCCGGCCTGTGGACCGAGGTCTGCAACCTCACCTTTGCGCTGTCGGCCATGCACGATACCGACTACGAGATCTACATGGTGGCCGACGCCTCCGGCGGTACCAGCAAGGATGCCCACGACTATGCCATGCAGCGCATGGTGCAGGCCGGCGTGGTGCCCGTGACCTGGCAGCAGGTGCTGCTCGAATGGCAGCGGGACTGGGCGCACCGCGAAACCTATGACGCGGTGATGGCGCTGGTCAAGGAACATTCCGGTGCCTACGGCATGGGCGTGGACTACGCTTACACGATGGTGCACAAGGCAGCCCAGCGCACCGCCAGCCAGCACGAGGCAATCCCGGCACTGCCCGCGCGCTGAACCGGCGGCGTCGGCGACGGCCAGCGCCGGGCGATGAGCATGCGGCATGTCTGAGGCGGGCATGCCGGCCCGGCCGGCGTGGCCGTCTTGGCCGGCCTTGTCACATGCTCCGTTCCCCCGCTTCATCCCGACTGACTGCATGCTCGACACCCGGCGCGGCCGGTCATGCCGGCCCGCCCATGAAACGCCCGCGGTTTCTCGCCAGCGCTGCCGCGCCGGCTACCGCGGGCGCCACCAGGACATTCGCCATGAACACATCGACGCCGCCGGACCTGATCCTCACCAACGGCAAGTTCGCCACTCTCGATCCCGCCAATCCGCAGGCTGACGCCGTCGCCATCCGCGACGGCCGCTTCGCCGCCGTCGGCACCCGCGACGACATCATGCGCACGGCCGGCGCCGCCACCAAGGTGATCGACCTGGGCGGCCGGCGTGCGATTCCCGGGCTGATCGACAGCCATATGCACATCATCCGCGGCGGGCTGAACTACAACATGGAGCTGCGCTGGGACGGCGTGCGCTCGCTTGCCGATGCCATGCGCATGCTCAGGGAGCAGGTGGCGCGCACACCCGCGCCGCAGTGGGTGCGGGTGGTGGGCGGGTTCACTGAGCACCAGTTCGCGGAAAAGCGGCTGCCCACCATCGAGGAACTGAACGCGGCAGCGCCCGACACGCCGGTTTTCATCCTACACCTGTATGACCGCGCCATCCTCAACGGGGCGGCGCTGCGTGCGGTGGGCTATACGAAGGACACGCAGAATCCGCCGGGCGGCGAGATCGTCCGCGACAGCAGCGGAAATCCGACCGGCCTGCTGCTGGCCAAGCCCAACGCGACCATCCTCTACGCCACGCTGGCCAAGGGGCCGAAGCTGCCGCCGGAGTACCAGAAGAACTCGACGCGCCATTTCATGCGCGAGGTGAACCGCCTGGGCGTGACCGGCGTGATCGACGCGGGCGGCGGCTACCAGAACTACCCCGACGACTATCAGATCATCGAGGAACTGCACAAGGAAGGCCAGCTCACGGTGCGCCTGGCCTACAACCTGTTCACGCAGAAGCCCAAGGAAGAGCTCAACGACTTCCGCAGCTGGGCGGGCCAGGTCAAGCCGGGGCAGGGCGATGACCTGTACCGGCACAACGGCGCTGGCGAGATGCTGGTCTACTCGGCGGCCGACTTCGAGGACTTCCGCGTCGAGCGCCCCGACATGCCGCCGTCGATGGAGGCCGACCTCGAGCCGGTGATCCGGCTGCTGGCCGAAAAGCGCTGGCCGTGGCGCCTGCATGCCACCTACGACGAGACCATCTCGCGCGCGCTCGACGTCTACGAGAAGGTGGCGCGTGACATCCCCTTCGACGGCCTGCACTGGTTCTTCGACCACGCCGAGACCATCAGCGACCGCAATATCGACCGCATCGCGGCGCTGGGCGGCGGCATTGCCGTGCAGCACCGCATGGCCTACCAGGGCGAGTACTTCGTCGAGCGCTATGGCGCGCGCGCGGCCGAGGCGACGCCGCCGATCAAGCGCATGCTCGAGCGTGGCGTCAAGGTTGGGGCAGGCACCGATGCCACGCGGGTGGCCTCGTACAACCCCTGGGTCTCGCTGTACTGGCTGACCACCGGCAAGACGGTGGGCGGGCTGTCGATGTACCCGCAGGCCAACCTGCTCGACCGCGAGACCGCGCTGCGGCTGTGGACCGAGGCCAATACCTGGTTCTCGTCGGAGGAGGGCAAGAAGGGGCGCATCGCCGTTGGCCAGCTGGCCGACCTGGCGGTGCTGTCGGCCGACTACTTCGCGGTGCCAGGCGACGAAATCCAGGACATCACCTCGGTGATGACGCTGCTGGGCGGCAAGGTCGTCTACGGCGAAGGGGACTTCGGGCCGCTGGCGCCGGTGGTGCCGCCGGCCATGCCGGACTGGTCGCCGGTGCGCCACAAGGGCGGCTACCAGCCGAGGCCGCAGGCCAAGGCAGCGCTGGCGCGCAGCGCCGCCTGCGGCTGCGCCAGCGCCTGCGGCGTGCACGGCCATGCACACACCTCGGCGCTGGCCGCCAATGTGCCGACCTCCGACGCGCGTGGCTTCTGGGGCGCGCTCGGCTGCTCGTGCTGGGCATTCTGACGACGGAGCTGCACCATGGCGGACACCACTCTGGACCGGGCCGGCGCGGGCCGCCGCCTGCCGCGCTGGCTGCACTGGCTGGCCTTGCTGCTGCTGTGCGCCGCCTACCTGCAAGGCGGGCTGGTCAAGCTCACCGACTTCGGCAGCGCCGTGCAGGAGATGCAGCACTTCGGGCTGGCGCCAGCCGCACCGCTGGCGGCGGCCGTGATCGCGCTGGAACTGGGCGCCTCGCTGCTGATCCTGACCGGGTTCTATCGTTGGCTCGGCGCGCTGGCGCTGGCGGCCTTCACGCTGATGGCCACCTTCCTGGCCAACCGCTTCTGGGCGGCCCCGCCCGCCGAGCAGTTCATGCAGGCCAACGCCTTCTTCGAGCACCTCGGGCTGGTCGGCGGCTTCCTGCTGGTGGCCTGGCATGACCTCCTGCGCCGGGGCCGGAGCGAGGAACCCTGACCTCCCGGAACCCTGGACATCTGGACACATCACCATGAAGGTCTATATCGTATCGCTGGCCGCGGGCGTGCTCGTCGGCATCATCTATGCGCTGCTGCAGGTGCGCTCGCCGGCGCCGCCGGCCATCGCCTTGCTGGGGCTGTTGGGCATGCTGATCGGCGAGCAGGCGGTGCCGCCGGTCAAGCGCATGCTGGCGGGCGAGCCGGTCAGCGTCGCCTGGTTCCGCGGCGAGTGCGTGCCCAGGATCACAGGCGCGCCGCCCGGGGCGGGAGAGGCTGCGGCGGTCGGCAGGGCGGCGCAGGACGCGCCGGTCCCTCCGGGCGTCGCAGGCGATGGTGAAAGAGGAGGCTGAATGCAGAATGTGCTGTTCATGCAGTCCAGGCTCAGGCGGCGCCGCGACGCGCGGCGAAGCGGTGTCCGTTCCCGCCGGCGTCTTTGCCTCGCCGCGTTCCTGACGTCTCTCACTGCAGCCGCCGCGCCGGCGCACGCGCAGTCCGAAGTTACCGTGTATGGGCGCCTGAACACCGCGCTCGAATATGTCACCGTCAGCACCGCCAGCGATGGCAGCAAGCTCGGCGACGCAGGGCGGATTTCCAGCTACCGCTCCGTCTTCGGCCTGCGCGGCGAGGAGGCGCTCGGCTACGGGCTCAAGGCGGTGTGGCAGATCGAGAGCACCCTGTCGCTCGACACCGGCGCCGGCCAGATCGCCGCGCGCGATACGCGCCTCGGCCTGGACAGTCCCTACGGCATGGTCTTCATGGGCAACTGGGACACGCCCTACACAGCCTCGACCAGGGGCTACGACCCCTACTACCCGACCACCGCCGGCTACATGGCGCTGCTCGGCAACGGCGCCGCCGCGACCACCGACAACGTGCAGAACACCAGTTCCTTCGACCGGCGCCAGAAGAACATCCTGCAGTATCAGTCGCCGGTCTGGGGCGGTTTCTCCGCCTCGCTCGGCTATGGCCTGCCGGAGGAGAAGCTGACGGTGCCGCGCAACCCGGCGCTGTACTCGATGGCCGCCGCCTATAACCGCGGTGCGCTTGGTGTGGCGCTGGCCTATGAAGTCCACCAGCACTACCAGACGGCGGGCCGCAATGACGATGCGATCAAGTTCGGCGTGTCCTACCAGTTTTCCGCTACGCGCCTGAGCGCCCTGTATGAGCACCTGCACTACCGCACCGCTACCGGCGACCTGGAGCGCAACGGCGCCTATGTCTCGGTGGTGCAGCAGGTCGGCACGGGCAGCATCCGCGCCGGGCTGGGCTGGGTGGGCAACGGCACCGGCAACGCCACCGAGACGGTCGGCTTCTTCCGCAGCGGCCCGGGCACCGGTGCGTGGCAGCTCACGGTGGGCTACGACTATCCGCTGTCCAAGCGCACCGGGCTCTACGCTTACTACAGCCGAATCAACAACCACAGCAATGCAATCTACGACTTCGCGATCAACCCCGCGGGCGTAAAGGCCGGGGCCGATCCGCAAGTATTCGCGCTCGGCATGCGGCACAACTTCTAGGTCCGCGCGTAGCGCGCCCCGCATGCCGCGGGAAGAGCCGGCACAAGAGAAGAGAGGAAGAATATGGAAGCCCTGAGCGTGTCGCTTCAACCCACCGGCCAGCCTGGAGGGCGGCCTTGAGTCCGGCGCCGTCTGGCGCGGCCCGGGAGGCCGGCGCGGGTACCAAGGCCGAGGCGGACAAGGTGGCGGGCACGCCCCGCCTCGACATCGTCCTGGGCTGCCTCTTCGCCTTCGTCGCCGGCTATGTGGACGTGGTCGGCTTCATTGCGCTGTCCGGCCTGTTCACTGCGCACGTGACCGGCAACTTCATCATGATCGGTGTCGGGCTGGCGGGAACGCCCCACGGCCTGCTCGTCAAGCTGCTGGCGCTGCCAGTCTTCATCGTCTCCGTGGCCGCCACGCGCCTCGCCGAGGCGGGCCTGATCCGCTCGGGGCGCGCGCCCGTGCCGCCCTTGCTGCTCGTCCAGTGCCTGCTGCTGCTGGGTTTCATGGCCGCCGGGCTGCATGCCGCGCCGCTCGATCCGGGCGCGCCCGCGGCGCTGGCCGCCGGCCTGCTCGGCGTGGCCGCAATGGGCATCCAGAACGCGTTGTCGAGGACCGTGCTGGCCCGGCTGGGGCCGACCACCATCATGACCGGCAATACGACGCAGGTGGTGATCGACCTGGTCGACCTGCCCTTCGCGGAGGGCGCGCGGCGCGTCGACATCCAGGCGCGGCTCGCCAAGATGGCGCCGGCCGTGGGCGCATTCGCGGCGGGCGCGGTGCTCGGCGCGCTCGTGCACGCTGGCTGGTCCATGTGGAGCCTGCTGGTGCCGCTGGCGCTGCTAGTGGTGGTCGACCTGTACCTGTGGCGCGGCGCGGTGGCCCGGGGCCAGTCCTAGCGGCGGCTGCCCTCCGGTCCGCCCGGCGCGTGGTCCCGCAGCCCTGCGGCGCTGGGGTGCCGAATCAGGCGCCGATCAGGCGCCGGCCTGGCGGCGGTAGTCGACGGCGGCGATACGCCCGTTGCGCAGCTGCAGGGTCTGGGTGCCACCGTTCGCCATCGGCCGGCCATCGCGGACAGCCGACACCGCCAGATCGACTTCCACGCGCTGGCCATCGATGCGCGGTGGCGCGGTCACTTCGATGTGCAGGGTATCGCCGGCCAGAGCGTGTGCCTGGGCGAACATGGCGATGACCGCGTCGCGGTCGTCGAAGCTGCCATTGAGCAGCAGGCTGTCATGGTGGCGCCACTGCACGTCGGGCGCGAGCAGGGGGAACAGCGATTCCTGGTGGCCTTGCGTCAGCGCGTGCAGGTAGTCGTCGACCAGCGTGCGCACGGCCTCGGCGTCCATGGGCACCTCGACCGCCGCACGCGCCTGCCGGCGTGCGCGCGGCGAGGCGGTGTCCGGCTGCAGGCCGAAGAAATCCAGCACCCCGCTGACCACCTGCTCGCGGTCGTTGTCCACGCAGATCATGTGGTAGCTGTTCTCCAGCACCACGGTCTGTATCTGCGGTATCGCCCGGCCCAGGAAGTCGAGCGATTTCAGGCTGGTCAGCTCATCTTCGCGCGCGTGCATGGACAGCGTGGGACAGGCGATGCGGTGCGCGCCGCGCAGCACCCAGCCGCGCAGGCGGTCCACTTGCCGGACGCAGGCCAGCGGCACCCAACGGTAGTGGAAGTTGTCGCCGCGCTCGAACTTGGCCTTGACGATGGCGCGC
The DNA here is from genome assembly GCF_056930435.1 of Cupriavidus sp. 09_S30. Taxonomy (NCBI): domain Bacteria; kingdom Pseudomonadati; phylum Pseudomonadota; class Betaproteobacteria; order Burkholderiales; family Burkholderiaceae; genus Cupriavidus; species Cupriavidus sp. 09_S30. Next base: position 283,735 of record NZ_JBXOWI010000002.1, read on the forward strand.
ACCAGGTCGTTCTTGATGCCGTAGGGTTCGTCCTCTTCCACCCGCATGCGCGCGGGCAGGCCGGGGATGCGGTAGACCGGGTAGCGCAGGAAGCGGTACCAGGGCGTCGACCAGCCGTCGATATAGACCGGCGCGGCCAGCGTGACCAGCTTGCCCTTGCGGTGCTGGCGCCGCTCGCACAGCGCCGCCGCCAGCAGTCCGCCCAGGCACATGCCCATCACGTGGAAGGTCTCGTACTGGCCGGCCAGCTCGTCATACGCCTGCAGCACGGTGTCGAGCCAGTCCTCGGCCAGCACCGGCACCAGGTCTTCCGGCTGGCCGCCGTGGCCTGGCAACGTGACCGCGTGCGTCTGCACACCGGCGCGGCGCAGTGCCTTGTGCATCGGGCCCAGGTCGAATTGCGTGCCGCCGAGTCCGTGGATAAGCAGGGCGCCGGTGCCGGCGCCCGGGGTCGGAGTCATGCCGCGTCGCGCTCCGTGCCGGCTTGCTCCGGCTGCGCAGCCTCCAGGCGCCAGGCCCCGGCGATCACGGCGACCGATTCGTCGCCGTCGAGCAGCGGTCCGCTCATGTCCACCACGGTGGTGGTGGCGCCCGTCGGCAGCAGCAGCCGGAAGCGCAGGTCGGCGCGCGTGTCGCCGTCGCTCTCCTCGAGCCAGCGTCTGCGTACCCTGGCGCGGTCGTCCGGGTGGACTAGGGCGAGCACGGTGTCGAGGTCGGCGAGGTCCTGCTCGGCGAGGCCGAACGCACGCTGCGTGTCCCCGCTCCAGCGCAGGCGGCCGGTGTGCGGATCGAGGCAGTAGACGAGCTGGCCGCTGGCGGCCAGCGCCAGCGCCACGTCGTTCTGGCGCCGCGCGGACTGCTCGTGCAACTGCTCGCGGCTGGTACGCAGCGTGCTGATCAGCAGCGTCAGCAGCGCGGCCACCGCGAGGTAGATCTGCGCTTCCAGCAGCGAGCGGCCGCGGTGCAATGCGGTTTCGGCGAAGGGGCCTTCGCCCTGGCCGGTGTTGAGCAGCACGAACACGGCCAGGAAGGCCACGGCCATCGAGCCGCCGCGCCCGCCCCACAGCAGTGTGACCATGGCGGCGAAGAACAGCGGGAAATAGGTCAGCGCGAAGGCGATGCCCTGCGGCAGGTGCGCGCTGGTCCTGCCGTCGAAGATGACGAAGGTGGTCAGCACCAGTGCCACGAAGGCTGCCAGCCCGAACAGGAAGTCGGCGCGGTCCTGTCCGCCCGAGCGCATCGCGCGAAAGCGCGACCAGCCGGCGAAGACCGGGGTGACGATCAGTACCCCGACCAGGTCGGCGATGGCCCAGACGCGGGCCGTGTGCCAGAACGGCACGTCCATATAGATGGCGAACCAGGCCGCCCCGATCGCCGCGCCGACCGTGCTGGAGATGATGCCGGCAAGCAGCAGGCCGCGCACGAAGGCCACGCCTTCGAGCGAGAAATGGGTCAGGCGCACCAGGGCCACGGCGAGCGCGGCCGTGCCGATCTCGTCGGCCGAGAACAGCACCATGCGGAAGGCGTTGCGGCCCTCCACCCAGCCCAATGCCATCTGCGCGACGAAGAAGGCCAGCCCGACCGGCAGCCAGCGCCGCGTCGGCGTGAGCATGAAGGCGGCCATGGTGACGCCGGCCGGCAGCCAGATATAGCCGGCGGCATCGAAGGGCCCGTTGAGCTGGTGCGAAGCGTAGCCGCCAAAGGCATAGAGCGCCGCCCAGAGCAGCAGGCTTGCAGCTTGATTCGTTGGTTTCACAGTGTGAGATTCCTTGGCTTCGGCCCCGGCGGCGCGCCGTGCACGGCCGGTCCGGGCCCGGCCGTGGTGGCCTGCGCCCGCCGTGGGAAAACGCGCCAGCCGTTCCAGCGGCTGACCCGGCCTGCCCCGGGGTCGGAAAGGGATGATAAGCGGCTAAGGCGGGTTCGCACATCCCCGGGTGACAGGTCAGGCATTGTCAGTTGTCATAAAAACGTCACAATTAAGGGTGCCGCGCCCGCTGCGGACATCCGGGCGGCGCGCCACATTCGACCGATTCGAAGGAGAGAGGAGACCATGCACAACACGATCACACGCCGCGGATTTTCCTGCCGCCTTGCCGCGGCAGCACTGCTGGCTGTCACCACGCTGGTGGCAGGCCCCGCTGCGGCAGCCTGGCCGGACAAGCCGATCCGAGTAGTCGTCGGCTTCCCGCCGGGTGGCCCGGTCGACACCCATGCGCGCCTCCTGGCCGAGAAGCTGCAGCCGCTGCTGGGCCAGACCGTCGTGATCGACTACAAGGCCGGTGCGGCCGGCAACATCGGCGCCGACATGGTCGCCAAGTCCGCGCCCGATGGCTATACGCTGCTGCTGGCCAACACCGGCCAGATGGCGATCAACAACTCACTCTATCCCAAGCTGGGCTACGCCATGCCGCGCGACTTCGCCCCGGTGGCGCGAACGGCACTGATCCCGCTGGTGATGGTGGTCAACAACAACGTGCCGGCGCGCAACGTGAAGGAGTTCGTCGCCTACGCCAAGGCCAACCCCGGCAAGCTCAACTTTGCCTCGGGCGGCAACGGCGGCATCTCGCACCTGATGCCGGAAATGTTCATGCAGGCCACGGGCACCGAGATGACGCACGTCCCCTACAAGGGCAGCGCGCCGGCGCTGACTGACGTCATGGGCGGCCAGGCACAGATGATGGCCGATTCTGTGCCGCTGTTCACTGGTTTTATCAAGGGTGGCAAGGTGCGCGCCCTGGCCGTCACCTCTCGTCACCGCTCGCCGGCGCTGCCCAATGTGCCGACCATGGAGGAAGAGGGCCTCAAGAACTTCGAGGTGGTCGGCTTCTACGGCATGCTGGCGCCGGCGGGCACGCCCAAGGAGGTGGTCGCCAGGCTCTCCGGTGCGCTGGAAGCGGTGCTGAAGGATCCGGATACCCGCGCCAAGCTGGAGGTGCAGGGTGCCGAGGCCGCCTGGCAGGGACCGGAAGCCTTCGCGAGGTCCATCGAGATGGAGCAGAAGCGTTGGGGCCAGGCAGTCAAGGCCTCCGGCGCGACGATCGACTGAGCGGGCGACGCGCCGGCTACGGGCTGCCGCCCGGCCGTTGCCTCAGGCGGGCAGGCGGCCGTCGCGCAGTGCCCAATCGGTGTCAGGCCCCACAGCTGTCTCAGCCGGGGGGCGTACGGCGCGGCAAGTTGGCGCAGTAGCCAAAGGCGGTGGTGACGCAACAGGCATCGCCGCTCCAGTCCGCGCGGAATACGCGGCCGTCGGGGCCCGTGATCAGGCGGCGCTGGCAGTGGCCGTTGGGGATGACGATCGGCGGATCGGTGGGGGCGCGCGCGTCGTTCGGGCCGCTGCCGGGCGGCCGGGCACCCGGTACTTCCTCGACCCAGAGGTAGGCGGTGCCGTCAGGGGCCGCCTGGACCGCCTGCGGCGGTCCCCACTGTGCCTTCGCCTCTTCGATCGGTGCCGTCCGCCAGGTATCGAGGGCTTGCTGCATGACGTTGTCCTGCAGGCTGGAGCAGCCGGCCAACGCGCACAGGGTAAGGCCGGCCAGCAGCGCCGGAGGAGTGAGCAGGCGAGGGTGGGCGGCGGGCATGGTTCCTCCGGCGGGGCATGATCCCCGCCGAAGCGTAGTCCGCGCCCATGCGGCTGGCAAGCGCCGCGCGGCAATCCTATGCGGCTTTGCCCACCGCCGGCGACAGCGTCGGTGCAAGTTCGTCGTCCTCTCCGCCGCTGCCGCCGGCCTGGTCCAGATCCATGCCGCGCGTTTCGGGCAGCAGCAGGGCGGCGCCCACCACCATGGCATAGCCGGCGCCGGCCACGATGGCGATGGCCACCGGCAGCGAGGTGCGGCCGCTGCTGAGCCAGCCGACCGTCAGCGGGAACAGCGAGCCGATCACACGGCCGATGTTGTACGACACGCCATAGCCGGTGGCGCGGATGTCATTCGGGTAGGACTCGGAGATGGTGGCGCCGATGCCGGCGAACACGCCCTGCATCAGCACGCCCAGCGGAAAGCCGAGCAGCAGCATCGAGCCGTTGGAAACCGGGATCACCATATAGACCATTGCCATGACCAGCGCGCCGGCGGCGAAGGCCACGTAAGTCAGGCGGCGGCCCCAGCGGTCCGATGCATAGGAGCCGGCCACGTAGCCGACCAGCGAGCCGGCGATGGTCACCGCCAGGTAGGAACTGGTGCCGAACACCGACAAGCCGCGCTCGGTCTTCAGGAAAGTGGGCAGCCAGGTCGCGATGGCATAGTAGGCACCCAGCATGCCGCCCGACAGCAGGCTGCACAGCACCGTCTTGCCCAGCAGCGGCCGCGCGCCCAGCCGCGCGAGCTGGCCAAGCGCGGAGGGTCCAGCACCGGTCTCGGCACGGCTCTTGACGAAGACCTCCGGCTCTTGCAGGTTGCGGCGCATATAGATCACGACCAGCGCGGGCAGGATGCCGATGAAGAAGCAGGCCCGCCACGCCGTCTCGGGCGGCAGCACGCTGAAGGCGATCGCATAAGCGATGGCCGCCGCGCCCCAGCCGAAGGAGTAGCTGCTCGCGGTGAAGCCGGAGTACTTGCCGCGGTGCGCCGGATTGCGGATCAGTTCGGTCACCAGCACCATGCATAGCGAGGACTCGCCGCCGAAGCCCAGGCCCTGCAGCATGCGGAAGGCCATCAGTTGCTCGGGGCTGTTGGCCAGGCCGCACAGGAAGCAGGACACGCAGAACAGCACGATGGTCCAGCGCAGCACGCGCACGCGTCCGTAGCGGTCGGCCAGGATGCCCGCGCCGATGGCGCCCACCAGCGAAGACACCAGCGTCCAGGTGACGATGGCGCCAGCCGTCGACTTGCTCATGCCCCACTGGGCGATCAGCGTCGAGATCAGAAAGGAATAGATCATGAAGTCGAACACATCGACCGCATGCCCGAGGAACGCGCCATAAAAACCCTTGCGCTCCATGCGTGATAGATCCCGGAACCAGTCCAGCATGTTCGCTCCTTCTACGAGTACGGGTGGGGGCGGTGCCCTGTCTTATTGCACCGAGTGGGGAAGAGCCGGCGGTGGCCGGAAAGAGAAGCCCGCCTGCTCCAGCAACTGGGCAAAGCGCAGCGAAGTCAGGTCGGCATGGCGGGCGGCGACGATCTGCACGCCGACGGGCAGGCCGCTCAGGCCGGGCCCGATGGGCGCTACAGTCGAGGGCAGGCCGCACAGGCCGGAGTGCCCGGCCCAGAACAGCTGGTCGGTCAGCGGCTGTGCCTGGCCGTTGACTTGCAGCGTGCGCTGCCAAGGCTCGCCGCGCTCATCGAGCGCAAAGGCGGTGGTGACCGCCGCGGGGCACAACAGCACATCGTAGTCGTGGAAAAAGCGCCGCCAGCCGTCGGCGAAGCGGGCGCGCTTCTGCTGGAGCTGCAGCCATTCGCGATGGCGGATGGCTGCGCCGGTGTATTGCAGCGTGGCGTAGTCGTGCGAGCCGGGTGTGGCTTGCGCCGCGCGGGCCAGCAAGGCGTCGAAGCCAGCTTCGTCCATATGGACCGAGGTGGTGGCGCGCAGCATCAGCACATAGGTGTGCCAAAGTTCTGCGGCATCGAAGTCAGGACGGCGGTCCCAGTCCACGCGCGCGCCCTGCGCCTCCAACCAGCGGCCCAGCCGCTCGATTTCGCTGCGGACCTCGGCGTCGGCCTCGGCCAGCGCATGCGTGGGCAGCACCGCCACGCGGAATTCCGCCAGGGTGCGCTTGTCACAAGCGGGCAGCTCCAGCCGCCAGGCCGAAGCCTGCTCGCCGTCCGGCCCGGCCAGGGCCCGCAGCACCAACTCCAGGTCGCGCGGGCTGCGCGCGACCGGGCCGGCGACATTGATCTCCTGCTCGCCATAGTGCGGCGCGCCGATGCCGTGGCCGCGCAGCGGGATCAGGCCATGGCTGCTCTTGTGCGAGAACACGCCGCAGTAGTGGGCGGGATTGCGCAGTGACGAGCCGATGTCCGAGCCGACGTCGAAGAAGCTCATGCCGGCGCAGACTGCGGCCGCGCTCCCGCCCGAGGAGCCGCCGGGCGTGCGCGCAATGTCGCGTGGATTGCGGGTGGTGCCGTAGATGGCGTTGTAGCTCTGCCAGTCGCGCAGGGCGATGGGCACATTGGTCTTGCCCAGCAGTACCGCGCCGGCGGCCCGCAGTCGCTCGACCACCGCGGCGTCGGCGCCGGCGACATTGCCGAGATGGGCCGGATTGCCGCAAGTGGTCGGCCAGCCGGCCACGTCGAAGGATTCCTTGATTGAAAAGGGGACGCCGTCGAGCGGCCCTAGGGGCTGCCCGCGGGAGCGGCGGGCGTCGCTCTGGGCGGCGGCGGCACGGGCGGCATCGAAATCTGCCAGCACCAGGGCGTTGATGCTGGCGTGACCTTCGCAGTAGGCCGCCGCGCAGCAATCCACCAGTTCCCTGGCGCTGGTTTCGCCCTTCTCCAGCAAGGCCGCTGCCTGCCATGCCGGCAGGAAGCGGGTGTCCAACTGCAAGGCGTCGTCGTCTTGCCGGGTCACGATTCGCTCCATCGTTGTTGGCGCTCGGCCTGTACAAGGGCCAAGCGCCTGGGGGCTGTGGGATACGAATCGGTATACTATATTCTTAGGCAGCCGGATCGCAAGGCAAATTTCCGGAGGGCTGCAATCGGCCAGTTTTGGTGCAATGCAGCGTATATTTGGCTGATTCTTGCGTTATCCCGCGCTGTTTTGGGGCATTGATATGAGTGCCACAGGGAACGTCCTCGCAAGGGAAATCCCTATATAGTATACAATGCACCTATATGGTGCCGATTGGACGGGGCGGTCAGCTTTCGAAAGGGAGTGGAGCCGTTGCAGAAGCGCTTGCCGGCGTTCGCGTGGGCCGGCGTACTGGGGCGGTCTGCGCGGTGGTCGCAGCCGATGGACTCGGCTGGGGTGAGGGCAGCAGTGCGAATTCGCGCTCGCGCGGCAGCGAGCGCGCTTGCGTCAGCAGTGTTTCCAGATGGGGCTGGAGGATCTGGTAGGCGTCCAGGTCGAAACGGGCGTGCGTGCCCAGCAGTTCCGGCGTGCCCGCCAGGGTCGGGGCGGAGCCCAGGTAACACCAATTCTCCAGCACATGCCAATGGCAGTGGGCGCCGCGTCCTTCGCGCCAGGCGACAGGGCCGGGAAATGGCCAGGGACGCAGGGCCAGCGGGGCCAGCGCCGCTTCCGTGCGGGCGCGGTGGTCGGCACTGGATTCCTGGCCCACGCAGGCGCCGGCGCAGCGCTGCAACTGGCGAGCGAAGCAGGGGACACCGCTGCGCGTGGTGCGCTCCAGCATCAGCGTCGCTTCGCACAGGCCGTGGCCGCGCGCCAATTCGCGCAACGCCCCCTCCGCGGCGGCCCGGCTGGGGAAGGTGCCAAACAGGGCCGGGTGGCGGCTGAAGTCGACGTCGCGATCCGAGCGCAAGCGCGGCACCGGCAGACCGGGCGGCAACTCCCAGGAGTACAGCTGGGCGTTGCGGCGCAGGCGCTGGTTGTGCAGCGGCTGCAGCGTCTTGACCAGGTGGGCCTCCAGCAGCAGTGCCCCGATCTCGCCGCCCGTCTCGCGCCACTCCACACGCCGCACGGCGCGTGACAGGCTGGCGTCCTTGGCATCGCGGTGGTCGTTGGCGAAGTGTGCGCCGATGCGCTGGCGCAGGTGGATGCTCTTCCCTATATAGAGAGGCATCGGCTGGTCGCCATAGAACAGATAGACGCCGGCGCGGTCCGGAATGCCGTCGAGCGCGTCCTCCTCCAGTCCGGCCGGCAGGCTGCTGTGCTTGATCAGCGCACGGACCGCCTGGTCCACCAGCGTCGGAGAATAGCGCGCGTGGATGTGCTGCCAGAACTGCCATAGCAGCTCGGCATCGGCCAGCGCGCGGTGGCGGCCCTTGGGCTGCAGCCCGAAGCGGCCGATCAGTGCGTCCAGTCCGTGCCGGGCAGCGGCAGGAAAGAGTGAGCGCGACAATCTGACCGTGCACAGCACGTCGGCGCGGAAGTCCACACCTGCGCGGCGAAAGGCGCTCTTCAGAAAGCCATAGTCGAAGCGGGCGTTATGGGCGACGAAAAGCTTGCCGTGCAGTCGTTCGGCCAGGCCTTCCGCTAGTGCCTCGAAGGTGGGCTGGCCGCGCACCATGTCGTCGCTGATGCCCGTGAGCCGCTGGATAAAGGAAGGGATGGACGTGCCGGGGTCGACCAGCGTCTCCCATTCCACGATGCCTTCCGGCCCTACCTCGACCACGCCGATTTCGGTGATCCGGTCATGCTGCGCGTTGGCACCTGTAGTTTCCAGGTCAACGAAGACGATCGGGCGCGGCAGCGAGGCGGCCAGCGCCAAGGGGTCGACGGCGGATTCGCCTGAGGAGGCGATCTGAGATTCGGGGTGGTCCGGCATCGGATGATTCTATCCCGATCCGACCCGGCTTCCGGTGCCCGCGGAGGCACTATCCGAGGGCTCGCCGGGTGTGTGACGCGGGGCTGTCAAATTCTTTTCATAAAGCACTTGCCAAGCTAGAGGAACTGGCCTAATATTCGCCCCCTCGCAACACGAAGCACCCGGCAAAGCCAGGCGCGACGCGGGTTGCGGGGTCGATGGGATGGTTGGTGGTGCTGCGAAGCGCGACTGACCGAAGCAAAAAAGATGCTTCGAACCTGTTGACGAAACGTAGAAAGTCGTTGATAATCTCGTTTCTCTGCTGCAGACAACGCAGCGACGCGGTAAGCAAAGCGAATCGCGTGAGTTCTTTAACAAACAAACAGCCGATAAGTGTGGGCGCTTGATGCGGGAAGCGGAAGATTTCGGTCTTCTAGCTTACAAGTTATCAGTGCTCGCACAGTAAACATGTTTGGTTTCGTCTTCGGACGGAGCCAGTCAGTTTTCTGAGAGTGAGCGACCGCTCGAAAGAGCGAGTCCCGTAGGGAAACCGAAAGGACACACAGAGATTGAACTGAAGAGTTTGATCCTGGCTCAGATTGAACGCTGGCGGCATGCCTTACACATGCAAGTCGAACGGCAGCGCGGACTTCGGTCTGGCGGCGAGTGGCGAACGGGTGAGTAATACATCGGAACGTGCCCTGTTGTGGGGGATAACTAGTCGAAAGATTAGCTAATACCGCATACGACCTGAGGGTGAAAGCGGGGGACCGAAAGGCCTCGCGCAATAGGAGCGGCCGATGTCTGATTAGCTAGTTGGTGAGGTAAAGGCTCACCAAGGCGACGATCAGTAGCTGGTCTGAGAGGACGATCAGCCACACTGGGACTGAGACACGGCCCAGACTCCTACGGGAGGCAGCAGTGGGGAATTTTGGACAATGGGGGCAACCCTGATCCAGCAATGCCGCGTGTGTGAAGAAGGCCTTCGGGTTGTAAAGCACTTTTGTCCGGAAAGAAATCCTTTGGGCTAATACCCCGGAGGGATGACGGTACCGGAAGAATAAGCACCGGCTAACTACGTGCCAGCAGCCGCGGTAATACGTAGGGTGCGAGCGTTAATCGGAATTACTGGGCGTAAAGCGTGCGCAGGCGGTTTTGTAAGACAGGCGTGAAATCCCCGAGCTCAACTTGGGAATTGCGCTTGTGACTGCAAGGCTAGAGTATGTCAGAGGGGGGTAGAATTCCACGTGTAGCAGTGAAATGCGTAGAGATGTGGAGGAATACCGATGGCGAAGGCAGCCCCCTGGGACGTCACTGACGCTCATGCACGAAAGCGTGGGGAGCAAACAGGATTAGATACCCTGGTAGTCCACGCCCTAAACGATGTCAACTAGTTGTTGGGGATTCATTTCTTCAGTAACGAAGCTAACGCGTGAAGTTGACCGCCTGGGGAGTACGGTCGCAAGATTAAAACTCAAAGGAATTGACGGGGACCCGCACAAGCGGTGGATGATGTGGATTAATTCGATGCAACGCGAAAAACCTTACCTACCCTTGACATGCCACTAACGAAGCAGAGATGCATTAGGTGCTCGAAAGAGAAAGTGGACACAGGTGCTGCATGGCTGTCGTCAGCTCGTGTCGTGAGATGTTGGGTTAAGTCCCGCAACGAGCGCAACCCTTGTCTCTAGTTGCTACGAAAGGGCACTCTAGAGAGACTGCCGGTGACAAACCGGAGGAAGGTGGGGATGACGTCAAGTCCTCATGGCCCTTATGGGTAGGGCTTCACACGTCATACAATGGTGCGTACAGAGGGTTGCCAACCCGCGAGGGGGAGCTAATCCCAGAAAACGCATCGTAGTCCGGATCGTAGTCTGCAACTCGACTACGTGAAGCTGGAATCGCTAGTAATCGCGGATCAGCATGCCGCGGTGAATACGTTCCCGGGTCTTGTACACACCGCCCGTCACACCATGGGAGTGGGTTTTGCCAGAAGTAGTTAGCCTAACCGCAAGGAGGGCGATTACCACGGCAGGGTTCATGACTGGGGTGAAGTCGTAACAAGGTAGCCGTACCGGAAGGTGCGGCTGGATCACCTCCTTTCTAGAGCGTGCTTCCTTAGTTAAGCGTTCACACTTATCGGTCTGTTTGCTGTTACAGCCAAGGGTCTGTAGCTCAGGTGGTTAGAGCACCGTCTTGATAAGGCGGGGGTCGTAGGTTCAAGTCCTACCAGACCCACCAAGTTATCTGAGGGGGGATTAGCTCAGCTGGGAGAGCACCTGCTTTGCAAGCAGGGGGTCGTCGGTTCGATCCCGTCATCCTCCACCATCGACCTTGGGTTGGACAAGCCAAATGCAAGCGCTTAGCGTTGAGCGCTTGCATTTGGCATTGGCCAAGCGATGTGAAAACATCGGCTGTTCTTTAACAATATGGGATGTAGTAAAGGTGTCACGGCGCGTTGATGAGACGTGCATGTAGTTTAACGTGATACCGGGTTGTGATTGTATCAACCAAAGTATTTAAGTGATCGAAAGATGACTTGGAATACGGCACAAATGCGAGAACTCAACCTGTAGCGAAACCGTTTCGAGCGCGAGCTTGAGACACACTCGTTATAGGGTCAAGCGAACAAGTGCATGTGGTGGATGCCTTGGCGATCACAGGCGATGAAGGACGCGGTAGCCTGCGAAAAGCTTCGGGGAGCTGGCAAACAAGCTTTGATCCGGAGATGTCCGAATGGGGAAACCCGGCCCGTATGGGTCATCCCTTGCTGAATACATAGGCAAGGGAAGCGAACGCGGCGAACTGAAACATCTAAGTAGCTGCAGGAACAGAAATCAACCGAGATTCCCAGAGTAGTGGCGAACGAAATGGGAAGAGCCTTGTACTCTTTAGCAGTGTTGTTAGCAGAACGGGATGGAAAGCCCGGCCATAGCAGGTGATAGCCCTGTATGCGAAAACAGCGTTGTGGAACTAGGTGTACGACAAGTAGGGCGGGACACGTGAAATCCTGTCTGAAGATGGGGGGACCATCCTCCAAGGCTAAATACTCGTGATCGACCGATAGTGAACCAGTACCGTGAGGGAAAGGCGAAAAGAACCCCGGGAGGGGAGTGAAATAGATCCTGAAACCGCATGCATACAAACAGTCGGAGCCCTTTCGGGGGTGACGGCGTACCTTTTGTATAATGGGTCAGCGACTTACATTCAGTGGCAAGCTTAACCGATTAGGGCAGGCGTAGCGAAAGCGAGTCCGAACAGGGCGTTCAGTCGCTGGGTGTAGACCCGAAACCAGATGATCTATCCATGGCCAGGTTGAAGGTGCGGTAACACGTACTGGAGGACCGAACCCACTAACGTTGAAAAGTTAGGGGATGAGCTGTGGATAGGGGTGAAAGGCTAAACAAATCTGGAAATAGCTGGTTCTCTCCGAAAACTATTTAGGTAGTGCCTCGTGTCTCACCTTCGGGGGTAGAGCACTGTCATGGTTGGGGGGTCTATTGCTGATTACCCCGCCATAGCAAACTCCGAATACCGAAGAGTGCAATCACGGGAGACAGACATCGGGTGCTAACGTCCGGTGTCAAGAGGGAAACAACCCAGACCGCCAGCTAAGGTCCCCAAGATTGGCTAAGTGGGAAACGAAGTGGGAAGGCTAAAACAGTCAGGAGGTTGGCTTAGAAGCAGCCACCCTTTAAAGAAAGCGTAATAGCTCACTGATCGAGTCGTCCTGCGCGGAAGATGTAACGGGGCTAAGCCAGTCACCGAAGCTGCGGACGCACGCAAGTGCGTGGTAGGAGAGCGTTCTGTAAGCCTGTGAAGGTGTCTTGTAAAGGATGCTGGAGGTATCAGAAGTGCGAATGCTGACATGAGTAGCGATAAAGGGGGTGAAAGGCCCCCTCGCCGTAAGCCCAAGGTTTCCTACGCAACGTTCATCGGCGTAGGGTGAGTCGGCCCCTAAGGCGAGGCAGAGATGCGTAGCTGATGGGAAGCAGGTTAATATTCCTGCACCGTCGTATGATGCGATGGGGGGACGGATCGCGGAAGGTTGTCCGGGTGTTGGAAGTCCCGGTCCCTGCAGTGGAGAAGGCGCTTAGGCAAATCCGGGCGCGTAATTCAAGGCTGCGGGGCGAGCGACTCAGGTCGCGAAGCAATTGGAAGTGGTTCCAAGAAAAGCCTCTAAGCTTCAGTCATACGAGACCGTACCGCAAACCGACACAGGTGGGCGAGATGAGTATTCTAAGGCGCTTGAGAGAACTCGGGAGAAGGAACTCGGCAAATTGGTACCGTAACTTCGGGATAAGGTACGCCCTGGTAGCTTGACTGGCCTGCGCCAGAAGGGTGAAGGGGTTGCAATAAACTGGTGGCTGCGACTGTTTAATAAAAACACAGCACTCTGCAAACACGAAAGTGGACGTATAGGGTGTGACGCCTGCCCGGTGCCGGAAGATTAAATGATGGGGTGCAAGCTCTTGATTGAAGTCCCGGTAAACGGCGGCCGTAACTATAACGGTCCTAAGGTAGCGAAATTCCTTGTCGGGTAAGTTCCGACCTGCACGAATGGCGTAACGATGGCCACACTGTCTCCTCCCGAGACTCAGCGAAGTTGAAGTGTTTGTGATGATGCAATCTCCCCGCGGCTAGACGGAAAGACCCCATGAACCTTTACTGTAGCTTTGCATTGGACTTTGAACCGATCTGTGTAGGATAGGTGGGAGGCTTTGAAACCGGGACGCTAGTTTCGGTGGAGCCGTCCTTGAAATACCACCCTGGTTTGTTTGAGGTTCTAACCTTGGCCCGTGAATCCGGGTCGGGGACAGTGCATGGTAGGCAGTTTGACTGGGGCGGTCTCCTCCCAAAGTGTAACGGAGGAGTTCGAAGGTACGCTTGGTACGGTCGGACATCGTACCTAAAGTGCAATGGCAAAAGCGTGCTTAACTGCGAGACCGACAAGTCGAGCAGGTGCGAAAGCAGGACATAGTGATCCGGTGGTTCTGAATGGAAGGGCCATCGCTCAACGGATAAAAGGTACTCTGGGGATAACAGGCTGATACCGCCCAAGAGTTCATATCGACGGCGGTGTTTGGCACCTCGATGTCGGCTCATCTCATCCTGGGGCTGTAGCCGGTCCCAAGGGTATGGCTGTTCGCCATTTAAAGAGGTACGTGAGCTGGGTTTAAAACGTCGTGAGACAGTTTGGTCCCTATCTGCCGTGGGCGTTGGAATCTTGACGGGGGCTGCTCCTAGTACGAGAGGACCGGAGTGGACGTACCGCTGGTGTACCTGTTGTCTCGCCAGAGGCATCGCAGGGTAGCTATGTACGGAAGAGATAACCGCTGAAAGCATCTAAGCGGGAAACTCGCCTGAAGATGAGGATTCCCTGGAGGCTTGACCTCCTTGAAGGGTCGTTCGAGACCAGGACGTTGATAGGCTGGGTGTGGAAGCGCAGTAATGCGTTAAGCTAACCAGTACTAATTGCCCGTAAGGCTTGATCCTATAACCAGTGTGTTTCACTGGTTGACGTATCGCCTCTGTGCCGATACCTCACAACCAAGACTACATCCCTATTCGCTGTGACGGCTCAACCCCGGCGCAGCAACCCCTTATGCCTGGTGACCATAGCGAGTCGGAACCACCCCTTCCCATCCCGAACAGGACCGTGAAACGACTTTGCGCCGATGATAGTGCGGACTACCCGTGTGAAAGTAGGTCATCGCCAGGCTCTCCATTCCCAGAACCCCCCAGATCCGAAAGGACTGGGGGGTTTTGCTTTTGCGCGCGACGAAGCGGGGGTGTGCCAATGCTCGCAGGGGATTGGCACGCCTGCGGAAGGCCCGCCGTGCAAGCGTCAACTCGCAATCCGGCGTCCTGGGGCGGTTGATGCGGTTAAAGCCACTGGGTCTCCGCCTGCGTGGGGACGACGGGGGAGTTCATCGCTTCCATCTCGGCTAAGGCCGGCGCGAACCACATCGTCCAGTGCGTTTGTCCCCCCAACGAGACGTCATCTCCAGCCGTTCCCATTGCCGCCGCATTGGCCTCGCTGCCCGTGCACTACGGCCAGCAACAAGGTTTTTGCATCCCCTCGTCCTCATGCGCAGGCTAAGCCTTGCGATCAGCGAGCGCCGCTATTCTGTTCTCTTTGTCGGCGATTTATCAGTCAATTACCGCTATCGTCTATCGCTTCTGCGCCAGCAAGATCCCCGCGCCGATTGTCGCCAGGCCCGCCGCGTGATACCACTGCGGCCATTCGCTCAGCAGCAGCGTGGACAACAGTGCGGCGAACACTGGCGTCAGGGTGATAAAGAAGACCGGCAACTGCGCGCCGGCCCGCACGACGGCACGGTCCCAGGCGAAATAGGCCAGCAGTGACGGCATCGTGCCGACATAGGCCAGGATGGCGACAACCTGCCAGCCCCAGCGGATGGATTGCTGTTCGATGCCCAGTTCCCAGCCGACGAATGGCACGCTGACCACCAGGCCGGTGATGATCTGGGCCAGCAACAGGGCGGGCAGAGGCAGGTCCGGGCGTTGCTTGCGCAGCATCCATGTGTAGGCACTCCAGGCGATGGTCGCCGCCAGCATGAAGAGGTCGCCGGGAACGAAGTCGAGCTGGGCGAGACGCGCCGGTTCGCCGCGCAGCAGCACAAAACCGACGCCGATCAGGCATAGCAGCGCGCCGGCCACATGCCAAGGCTTGGCCCGTTCCTTGAAGAAGACGGTACCCAGGATCAGCAGGAACAGCGGTGTGGAGGCCCCGATCAGCGTGACGTTGATCGGCGTGGAGGTCTTCAGGGCCAGATACTGCAGCGCGTTGTAGCTGGCGATCGAGAGTGCGCCGAGCGCCCATATCACGCAGGCGTTCGCGCGCAGCGCGGCGCGATGCGCGAGCAGGCTGCGCCCCGCGAAGATGGCCAGGATCAGCCCCGCAATCACCCAGCGGACAAAATTCAGCGTGATCGGCGGCACATATCCGGCCGCGAGGCGCCCGACAATGGCATTGCCTGCCCAGGTCAACGGCGGGAACGTCAGCAGGAAGAGAGTGGTCCAGCGGGATTGGCGGGAGTGGCTGGAATCAATGCCCATCGCGATCATCGTGGCGTTCAGAAGTTGACGGATTATGCGGCGATAACGTCACGATGGTAGCATCCGAATCGGCAGATATCGGCCCATCGAGGGCACGTGCCACGCCGGCTGTGCATAGAATGGAGGCCGCGTCCCGCGCACACGGCCGGGACCTTTCCGGGAGCTGCCAATCATGCGCGTCGAATTGCTGCTGCGCTTCATCCACGTTGCCGCCGCCGTCATCTGGGTCGGGGGCATGTTTTTCGCCTATGTCTGCCTGCGTCCTGCCGCGGCCCAGCTGCTCGAGCCGCCGTCGCGGCTTCGCCTTTGGCGCGCGGTGCTCGGCCGCTTCCTGGGCTGGGTGTGGGCCACCGTGCTGCTGATCGGAGTGACCGGCATGGTGCGCTTCGGCCAAGCCGGCTCGGCCGCGCCGGCGAATTGGCACGTCATGATGGGCAGCGGGCTGCTGATGTTCGCGATCTTTTTGTACGTCTACGTCGGGCCGTTCGCAGCATTGCGGCGCAGCGTGGAGGCGGAGGACTGGCCAGCCGGCGGCGTGGCGCTCGGGCGGATCCGCCAGGCCGTGGGCTGGAACCTGCTGCTCGGCTTGCTGACCATCTGCGTGGCCACGCTGGGTGCGGGCCTAGCCTGAGGCAGGCGCGGGCTCGTAGCCCGCCACGTGCAGGCGGCCGTCGCCACCGCGCGAAGCCCCTCGCCTCAAGTTGTCGGGGCGCCGTCCGTTATTCCTCGCTGGGCCGAACGCCGCATCCACCGGCATTGCTGATCACGCAAACAGCACCCGATTCCCGGCCCTATTCCCGCTAATGGCAGGTCAGGCCCGCTTCGATAATCGTCACACTGACGAAGGGCCGTCTGGCGCTTCGCAACGGAGCGTGCATGTCCGAAGAAAGCGATCTCGAGAAAACCGAACCCGCCACACCCCGGCGCCTGGAAAAGGCGCGCGAAGAGGGGCAGGTGATCCGTTCGCGCGAGCTCGCCGCCTTCATCATGCTGATGGCCGGCGTAGCCGGCCTGTGGACGCTTGGCGCGCCGCTTGGCCGCAGGCTGGATGCCAACATGCGGCACAGCCTGGGTTTCGAACCCGCGACGGCCTTCGATGTGTCGCGCATGCTGTCGCAATTTGCCAGCGTGGTCTGGGACAGCCTGCTCGCGCTGCTGCCCTTGCTGCTGCTGTTCGCCGTGGCGGCGCTGGCTGCGCCGCTGCTGCTGGGCGGCTGGATGTTCTCGACTAAATCGCTCGCGCCCAATTTCAGCCGCCTGTCGCCGCTGCAGGGTCTTTCGCGGATGGTGTCGGCGCAGACGCTGGCCGAGCTGTTCAAGGCCATTGCCAAGTCGGTGCTGGTGGGCGGGGTTGCCGCATGGGTGCTCTGGCACCGCCTGCCGGACGCCATCGCCCTGATGAATGCGCCGGTGCAGGAGGCGCTGCAGCACATGCTCGAGCTGGTCCTGTTCTGTTCGGCGCTGGTCGTCGCCTCGTTGATCGTGGTGGTCGGGCTCGATGTGCCCTGGCAGTTCTGGCAGTTCCACAAGAAGCTGCGCATGACCAAGGAGGAGGTCAAGCAGGAGCACAAGGAAACTGAGGGCGACCCGCATGTGAAGGGACGCATCCGCCAGCAGCAGCGTGCCATGGCGCGCCGGCGCATGATGGCCGAGGTGCCCAAGGCGGATGTGGTGGTGACCAACCCGACGCACTTCGCGGTCGCCCTGCGCTACGAGGAGGGCCGCATGAGCGCACCGCGCGTGGTGGCCAAGGGCAGCGAGCTGGTGGCCGCCCGCATCCGCGAGATCGCCGCTGAACACCGTGTGCCGTTGCTGTCGGCGCCGCCGCTGGCGCGCGCCCTGCACCGGCACGTCGAACTGGGCCAGGAGATTCCCGCCGGCCTGTACACCGCCGTGGCCGAAGTGCTGGCCTGGGTCTTCCAATTGAAACACTGGCACTACTCCAACGGACCGCAGCCCGCGGCGCCCAGCAACCTTCCCGTGCCTGACGAACTAGCCGTACCGGAAAGCCGCGCATGAATGCCCTGAGTTCCCTGATCAAGCTGCCCGTCGGGCAGAGTGCCGGCCAGATGCGGGCCCTGGCAGGCCCGCTGCTGATCGTGATGATCCTGGGCATGATGGTGCTGCCGCTGCCGCCCTTCCTGCTCGATCTTCTGTTCACCTTCAATATCGCGCTGTCGATCATGGTGCTGCTGGTGGGCATGTACACCCAGCGTCCGCTCGACTTCGCCGCCTTCCCCGCCGTGCTGCTGTTCTCCACGCTGCTGCGCTTGTCGCTGAACGTGGCCTCCACCCGCGTGGTGCTGCTGGAAGGCCACAGCGGCCCGGATGCGGCGGGCAAGGTGATCGAAGCCTTCGGCCACTTCCTGGTGGGCGGCAATTTCGCCGTCGGCATCGTGGTGTTCGCCATCCTGGTGGTGATCAACTTCATGGTGATCACCAAAGGTGCCGGCCGTATCGCCGAGGTGGGTGCGCGCTTCATGCTGGACTCGATGCCCGGCAAGCAGATGGCGATCGATGCCGACCTCAATGCGGGCCTGATCAACGAGGAGGGCGCCAAGAAACGCCGCGCCGAGGTGGCCCAGGAGGCCGACTTCTACGGCGCCATGGACGGTGCCAGCAAGTTCGTGCGCGGCGATGCCGTGGCCGGCCTGATGATCATGTTCATCAACGTCGGCGCGGGCATGGTGGTGGGCATGGTGCAGCATGACCTGGATTTTTCCACGGCCGTGCGCAACTACACGCTGCTGACCATCGGCGACGGCCTGGTGGCGCAGATCCCCGCGCTGGTGATCTCCACCGCCGCGGGTGTCATCGTCTCGCGCGTGTCGAACGACCAGGACGTCGGCCAGCAGCTGACCGGCCAGTTGTTCTCCAACCCGCGCGTGCTCTACCTGACCGGCACCATCATCGGCCTGCTCGGCATCATCCCGGGCATGCCGCATTTTGCGTTCCTGTTGTTTTCCGGCGCGCTGGTCTGGTTCGGCCGCTACCTGGCGCGGCGCCAGCAGGCGGACGCCCAAGACAGCAAGACGCGTGAGGCGCGCCAGCCCGCGCCCACCGCGGAATCGAGCGAAGCGACCTGGGACGATGTCACCCTGGTCGACCCGCTGGGCATGGAAGTGGGCTACCGGCTGATTCCGCTGGTCGACCGCGCCCAGAACGGCGAACTGCTCGGCCGCATCAAGAGCATCCGCAAGAAGGTGGCACAGGAAATCGGCTTTCTGGTGCCGGTGGTGCATATCCGCGACAACCTCGAACTCAAGCCCAACGCCTACCGCATCACGCTCAAGGGCGTGGAGGTCGGCGCGGGCGAGGCGGTGCCCGGGCAGTGGATGGCGATCAACCCCGGTCAGGTCAGCGGCTCGCTGCCCGGCGCGGAGACCCGCGACCCGGCCTTCGGCCTGCCCGCGGTCTGGATCGACGCTGCGCTCAAGGAGCGCGCCCAGGCCTACGGTTATACGGTGGTGGACGCCAGCACCGTGGTGGCGACCCACCTGAACCACCTGATCCACCTGCACGCCGCCGAGTTGCTTGGACGCCAGGAAGTGCAGCAGCTGCTCGACCGCATTGCCAAGGAGTCGCCGAAGCTGACCGAGGACCTGGTGCCGAAGTTGATCTCGCTGACTGCGCTGCAGAAGGTGCTGCAGAACCTGCTGGACGAAAGCGTGCCCATCCGCGACATGCGCACCATCCTCGACGTTGTCGCCGAGCACGCCGCCAAGGTCACTGACCCCAACGAACTGACCGCCCTGGTGCGCCTGGCACTGGGCCGCGCCATCACGCAGCACCTGTTCCCCAGCGGGGCGGAGATGCAGGTGATCGGCCTCGATGCCAGCCTGGAGCGCGTAATGACGCAGGCGCTCAACAGCGGTGGCGGCATCGAGCCGGGCCTGGCCGATGCGCTGCTGGAGCAGGCGCGCGCTGCGGTCGAGCGGCAGGAGCAGATGGGCTACAACCCGGTGCTGCTGGTACCGCATCCGCTGCGTCCGCTGCTTGCGCGCTTCCTCAGGCGCACCCTGCCGCAGCTCAAGGTGTTGTCCCATGCCGAGGTGCCGGACAACAGGAATATCAGGATCACCGCGATGATCGGCGGTGCAGCGTGAGGAAGGCGCGATGAGCGTAGCGAAGTTCGTGGCGGCCAACGGCCGTGAGGCCCTGCGTCAAGTGCGCGAGGCCATGGGACCCGACGCGGTGGTGCTGTCCAATCGCACCGTGGAAGGCGGCGTGGAGATCGTCGCCATGCGCGATGCCGACCTTGGCGCGATCTCCGGCAGCGCCCGCCCCTACGTGGCGCCTGTCGAGGAGCGTGCGGACGACGCCGCCCTCGGCGACCTGCGCGGCGAGCTCAAGTCGATGCGCGCCCTGATCGAGCGGCAGTTCGCCGGCATGGCCTCGACGCCTGTGGCCGCGGGCGATCCGCTGCGCGAATCGCTGTTTGCGTGGCTGGCCGGCGCGGGATTCTCGGGCCAACTGGCGCGTACGCTGCTGGCACGCCTTCCGCTCGGCCATGATCGCCCAGCCGCGATGGCCTGGATCCGCCAAGAGCTGGCTCGCAAGGTGCAGGTGCTGGGCGACGACGACGCTCTGTTCGCACAGGGCGGCGTGCTGGCGCTGATCGGCCCGACCGGCGTCGGCAAGACCACCACCACGGCCAAGCTGGCCGCGCGCTTCGTGCTCAAGCATGGTCCCGAGCGGCTCGCCTTGCTGACCACGGACAGCTTCCGCATCGGCGCGCACGAACAGCTGCGCATCTATGGCGACATCCTCGGCGTACCCGTGCACGCGGTGAAGGACGGCGCCGACCTGCGCTTCGCGCTGGATGCGCTCGCCGACAAGCACCTGGTGATCGTCGATACCGTCGGCATGAGCCAGCGCGACCGCAATCTTTCAGAACAGATCGCCATGCTTGCCGGCGTGCAGGCTCCGGTGCAGCGCGTGCTGCTGCTCAATGGCGCCAGCCACGGCGATACGCTCAACGAAGTGGTGCACGCCTATCGCCAGGAGACGGCTGCGGGCGGACAAGGCAGCGGCGGGCTGGACGGCTGCATCATCAGCAAGCTCGATGAAGCGACCCATCTGGGCGCGGTGCTCGACGTGGTGATCCGCCATCGCTTGCCGGTCTTCTATGCTTCGACGGGCCAGCGCGTGCCGGAGCACCTGGAACTGGCCCAGTCGCAGGCCCTGGTCGAGCGTGCCTTCCTGACGCCCCGGCGCGGCTCGGTGTTCGCCGATGCCGACGTGGCGCACCGCCTGGGCGCCGCCGCCGAGGAAGGCGACGCGGCCAGCGCGCCGGCGGCAGACGACATGCTGCGTTCGCTCAGCGACAGCGCCGACGCGGTCGGAACCTGCGTGGCGGAGCTGGAAGCGGGTGCGCAGGGCTTCGGGCTGCTGCGCGGGCTCTGGCAGCAGCGTGAAGACGACACCGTACCGCTGCGCGCGGTGGCCCAGCAAGTGCGCGAGTCGGCCTGCCGGGAAGTCGGCCGCCGCTGCGAGCGCTATGTGCTGGCGCTGGGCGCCAGCGCATCCGTGCAGGCTCCCGGGCGGCGTGCGCCGCAATCGGTGCAGTACGCACTGTGGCTGGCCGACCGCGACGGCTATCCGCTGGCCGCCACCGTCACAGGCGGGCGCGGTGGCGCCGGCGAGGCCGAAGCGACCACGCTGCGGGCCGCGCTGGCCGCCGCGCGTACCGTGGTCAACGTCGTCGATGCCCTGCCAGGCCCGGCGGTGCTGGCCCGCTGGCAGCAGGGCGGGGAGCGCTGGCTCGCCGGGGCCCGCAAGGGCAGCCGTGTGCTCAGCGGCGGCGCTGCCTGGAAGATCGAGACCTTGGCCGAGACGCTGACCTTCCACGCCATGGGCGACGTCTCCGTGCAGGGGCGGGAGGCCGTCCAGTGGCTGGCACAGGTGCCGGTGCGCGTGCCGGAGGGCCCGCTGCAACGCCGTGCCGGCCGCGGTGGCGCCGAGGGCGGCATCGAGGCCAGCCTGCTGGTGTCGCGCCTGGTCGAGCGGGACAGCGGCAAGTCTTTGGAGACGGCCTATCTGCTGTGCGATCCCGAGTTGGCGGGCGAGACCGGGCAACTGGCGCGCTGGGCGCGCTGGGGCCAGGTGGCCGACGCGCGCTTCCGCACGCTGCGGCACGCGCTCGATCATCTTGCCCGCGGCGCGGTGCCCAGTGCTGACGAAGCGCAATGCCGCACCGCCTTGCTGGCGCTGCAGGCCGGCCTGACCGCGCTGCGCCTCGAACATGAACCGACGGCCTCGGCGCCGGCTTTCCTGGCCCGCCTTGCCGGCCGCGTGGCGGGCAAGGGCGCGCAGTCGGGGCAGGGGCCGCTGCTGGTCGAAGGCCTGGCGCGCTTGCTTGCCTTGCTGGACGTGCTGGAAAACTATCCGGCGCGCACTGAGCGCAAGGCTGCGCCGGAGGCCACGCCTCAGGCTGCACCTTTCGCGACCGCGCAGGCCGAAGCACTCGCCGCGCAGGAATCGGCCGGGCGGTATGCCACCGTGCAACTCGCGCCGCTGGGAGAGTAAGTCAGTGCATACTCTGGCATCCGATCAGGCCGAAGGGCTGCGCCGCATGCTGGCACCGCGCACCACGCGCCGTATCGCGGTGGTGGCATGCGAGCCCGGCGCGGGCGCGACCACCGTCGCGCTCGGCCTGGCGAGTGCATTGGCCAGGCAGGGTGAGCGCGTACTGCTGGTCGATGAGGACGAGCGCGCTGCCCGCGCCGCCAGGCTCGCCGGCGCCGCGCCGCGCGCCACGCTGGCTGCCGTGCTGCAGGCGCGCGCCACGCTGGAGGAAGCGCTCGGGCCGGCACACCCGTCCGGCCTCGCCGTGCTGCCCGACGGCGGTGCCTTGCCTGACGCCTCCGCGCTATCCGGCACGCTCGCGGGCTTCCGCACCGTGGTGGCCGATGCGCGGGCCGATGCGCAGGGCGGGCTGTCGCCGCTGTCCGGCATCGCGCACAACCTGCTGGTCGTGATGCGGCCCGAGGCGGCCTCCATCACGGCGGCCTATGCCTGCATCAAGCGCCTGCACCACCGCTATGCCTGCCGCCACTTCCACCTGGTGATCAACGCCGCGTCCGGTGACGGCATCGCCGCCGCGGTCGCGGGCAATCTTGCCCGTACGGCCCGCCAGTACCTCGGTGTCGAGGCTAGCTGTGCCGGCTACCTGCCGCTGGACCCGCTGGTGCAGCAGGGCGAGCAGCTCGGGCGCGGCGTCGTCGACGCCTATCCCGCTGCGCCTGCCACCGTCGCGCTGCGCCGCATCGCCAGCGGCATCGGCGGCTGGCCGCTGCAGGCTGCGCCCGCTCCGTCCGCCTTGTCGTCCTTGTCCCCCATGGCGGGGGAACGGGACCAAGCACGCATTCACTGAAGCCGATGCCCCTCGCCACGCGCTCAGCCCGTGCCGCGCCGCCCACCCGGGCCGAGGCGATGCCGTGCCCGCGCGGCGGGGCCGCAAACTGCTTCGCGCTCTAGGAGCCACGAGAGTTCCACCATGTACACGATTCAGGGAAAGCTCGAACAAACGGATATCGTCAAGGCGCATGCCTCGCTGGTGCGCCGCATCGCACTGCAGCTCGCGGCCAAGCTGCCGGCCAGCGTGCAGCTCGATGACCTGATCCAGGCCGGCATGATCGGCCTGCTTGACGCGGCCAAGCGCTATGAAGACACCCATGGCGCCCGCTTCGAAACCTATGCCAGCCAGCGCATCCGCGGCGCCATGCTCGACGAGGTGCGCGCCAACGACTGGCAGTCGCGCAGCCTGCGCCAGTTCACGCGCCGGATCGAGCGCACGGTGCGCGGCCTGGAGCAGAAGCTGGGCCGCGCACCGCTGGATTCCGAGGTGGCAGAGGCGCTGGAGATGCCGCTGGACGAATACCAGCTGCTGCTCAACGAGGTGCACGGCTGCCAGCTGCTGCACTACGAAGACTTCGAACGCTCCGGCGAAGAGGATTTCCTGGACCGCCACCTGGGCGGCAGCGACGACGGCGATCCGCTGCTGGTGCTGATGGAAAGCGGCATGCGCGAGGCGCTGGTCCGCGCCATCGACCGCTTGCCGGAACGGGAAAAGCTGGTCTTGTCGCTATGCTACGACCAGGAATTGAACCTGCGCGAAATCGGCGCGGTGCTCGAAGTCACAGAGTCGCGCGTCTGCCAGATCCGCGGCCAGGCGATCACGCGGCTGCGCAACCAGCTGCGGGGCCTGCTTTGATGCGCGCCGGCGGCCCGGCAACGGCGTCGCCGTGCGGTGCACGCGTGCCGCGGGCTGTCTGTGTGTTCTGCATCGCGACGTCGTCGCTCGTGCTGGCCGGCGGCACGGCGCGCGCGGCCGATACTGGGCCTAGCTTTTCGTGGTCGGCGTCCGTGCAGGGACCCGCACTGCATAGCCGCGGCATGCGCACGATGTCGCCGCCCATCCTGCCCAATTACCGGCCGCCGCAGGCCGCAGGCGTGGTGACGGCGGTGCGCTGGCATTACACCTTTGTCGGCGGGATTCCGCCGGACCTGCAGGCCTATCTGTGCAATTCGGTGCGCTGCGTGATGCTGCCCGATGCCCAGGGCCGCACCGACGCCTTTCGTGGCGACGACGCCGGCCAGGGTTTTGTCTTTGCCTTCATGGTGCCGGGACGCGGCGCGCTGACGCCCGTGCTGCAGGGGCGTTCCGATCAGGTCATCGTGAATTTCCGCTAGTCCGCTGGATCATTGAACTAGGGGTGCGGCAGGCGGGCTGTGGGCCGCACGCCGGCCCGTGGCTTCGGTGTGCCTGCCCGGTGCATTGCCCGCGCAGGTCAGCGTGGGCGACCGGCGCCCGGGGATTGCCCCGGGGCGCCGGCATTGTTCAGCCGCAGGCCAGGCTGACGCCGGGCGTCGCGCCTTCGGCGCGGCCGTTGCGGCCGTACAGGCCGGCATCGGTGCCGCGCTGGCGCAACGTATGCAGCGCAGCGCTGGTGAATTCGAGGTGAGCGTTGATCACGGCGCCGTTCAGTTCACTGGCGTCGCGCGCGGATTGCGCTGCCAGCCGCAGGTCACGCCACGCCAGCGTGACCGCCGGATCGATGCGCAGCCCGACCAGCTGGCCGCTCGCGTCGGCCCGGATGCCGGCCGCGCGCATCTGCGCCTCGCGCGCCGCGCTCATGTCGGCCAGTGCGCGTGCCAGAGCGGTCTTGCGCTCGAGCAGGGTACTGAGCGCGGCGAAATCGCCCGACTTCATCGCCTCGCGTTCCTCGGCCAGCGCGCCGGCAAATGCCGACACGGCCTCGGTTTCGTGCTGCAGGCTACGGATCAGGCTCATTTCATTCTCCGCGGATAGAGGGCTGCTGTTGACCTACTTGTTCTGATGCAGCTCGCGCAGCGAGGCGAGCAGTCCATCGGCGATCTTGCTCGGGTCGATCTTGATCCGGCCTTCCACGATGGCCTGGCGGATCTCCTCGACGCGCGCGGTGTCGATGTCATCGTCGCTGTCCTGTACCAGGCCCGCGCCGATCGCGCGGACCTGGGCGGCCAGCGGGCTGACGTGCACGTCGCCCGAGGCCTGCACCGGCGACGCTGCGCTGGCGGCCGGGGCGGCGCGCGTGGCGCCGTCAGCGGGCTCGCCAGGCCGAGACGAGGTGGATTGATTGATCTTCACGGGTGTTCCTTGCTGGGTTCCTCTGGCATATCGGAAGTTCGGCGCGGAACTTTAGGCCGACTTCGCCTGGCCAGTGATGGCCTGGTCGGCATTGTCGCATGGCCGGCAGGGGCCGGCCCGGCACTGCTCCCGCGCCAGTGCCAGCCCGGATTACTGCTGCAGGACCACGGTGTCGGCACTGCGCGCGATCCCGCCGACCACCTGGCCGCTCTTCAGGCGAACCTGGACCGGTGCGCCGACGGCGGCCTCGGTCAACACCCGGCCTTCGCTGCTGACCTGGAAGGCCTCGCCCTCGACGGTCACCGTCACGACCTGGCCGGGGCGCATCGCCGCCGGCTTCTTCAGCAGGTCGGCGCGGACCGGGGAGCCCGCTGCGATGCGGTTGGCCGCCACCGCGCCTGCCACCTGGGCCGGATCGGTCACCACCGCGCGCGGCAGGGTGGAAAGATCGCCCTGGCGCACTTCGAGATCGGCGGGCGCGATCGGCTCGCCCGGTGCCAGCGCGCGCGCGGCCACATAGTAGTCAGCCATGACGGCCACCTGCGCCTGCAGGTAGCGGATCCATGGCCGTTCGCCGCCGCAGCGCACGCCGACCGTCACCCGGCCCCATGGCGAGCCACCGGCCGGCAGGAAGGGATCGGGCAGGGGGCAGTCCGGCGCGCGTCCGCCCGAAGGCGGTACCACCTGGATGCTGACCTTGCCTGGCAGCCCGGCGGTCTGACGCTCGAGGAATTGTTGCACGGCGCGGCGCACCGGGTCGTCGGCGAACGGGCTGACGGGGGCGCCGGCCTGGCCGGCGCGCGGCGGCGCAGCCTGCGTGGCGGCCACGGCCAGCATCAACAGCAGCGGGCCTGCGCGATAGAGCGGCTTCATCTCTTCTTCCCAGCATGGAACGCGCGCCAGGAGTCGGCTGCGCGTATCGGAACGCCTCACATTGTAGGCAGGCGTGCTGCGCGCTTGGGAGGGAAATGCGCGGGTTTCCGTCGCCTATTCATGCGATTGCCCTGGCGGAGCCACACCTAAGATGGCATGCCTGAAGAAGCATTGCGGTGGCAGGTGCCGCCCATGTTCTCCCTTCCACGCGAGATGCAGACATGATTGACAGACTCGACGCGGCATTCCGTTTCCAGCAGGAGGCGCTCAGCCTGCGCAACCAGCGGCAATCGGTGCTGGCCGCCAATATCGCGAATGCCGACACCCCGGGCTTCAAGGCGCGCGACTTCGATTTCTCCAGCACGCTCGCGCAGTCCATGGAGCGCGGCGCGCAGGCGCAAGGCGTATCGCTGTCCACGACCTCGGTGCGCCACCTGCCCGGACAGGCATCCGCCGGCGGCCAGCAGGATCTGGCCTACCGCATTCCGCTGCAGTCGAGCATCGACGGCAACACCGTCGAGATGGATACCGAGCGCGTGGCCTTCGCCGACAACACGGTTCGCTTCCAGTCCGACCTGACCGTGATGAACTCCAAGATCAAGACCATGCTGGCGGCAATCCAGCAGTGAGCGAGCCATGCCTGCAATGAACATCTTCGACGTGGCCGGCTCGGCCATGGCCGCGCAATCGCAGCGGATGAACGTCACCGCCTCCAACCTGGCCAACGCCGACAGCGCGGTCAGCCCGGACGGCCAGCCTTACCGCGCCAAGCAGGTGGTCTTCGGCCTGGCGCCCACGCCGGGCCAGAGCGACATCGGCGGCGTGCAGGTGCAGGGCGTGATGGAAGACCCCTCGCCGCCGCGCATGGTGCTCAATCCCACGCATCCGCTGGCCAACGCCCAAGGCTACGTGACCATGCCCAACGTCAATCCGGTGGAGGAGATGGTCAACATGATTTCCGCCTCGCGTTCCTACCAGGCCAATGTCGAGGTGCTGAACTCGGCCAAGAGCATGATGCTCAAGACGCTGACCCTCGGCCAGTAAGGCCCGGGTACCCATCGCCAAACAGTCGGATCCGCCATGACCACCACTTCCAACGTCAACAGCACGACGACCAGCCTGACCCAGAGCCTGCAGTCCGGCAGCGCCAGCGCCGCCGATCTGCAGAACAACTTCCTGACCATGCTCGTCACCCAGATGAACAATCAGGATCCGCTCAACCCGATGGACAACTCGCAGCTGACCTCGCAACTGGCGCAGATCAGCACGGTCAGCAGCATGCAGACCATGAACAGCACGCTGAACCAGCTGCTGTCCCAGGTCAGCGCGAGCCGCGCGATGGGTTCGACTGCCCTGATCGGGCACACCGTGATGGTGCCGGGCTCGAAGATCAGCGTCTCCGACGGTACTTCCAGCAAGTTCGGCATCGACCTGCCGTCGACTGCCGATGCGGTCACGGTCGACATCGTCGATTCCTCCGGCCAGGTCGTGCGCACCATCGATCTGAAGGGCCAGACCGCCGGCGTGCAGGACGTGAGCTGGGATGGCAAGAACGATGCTGGCGTGGCCGTGCCGGATGGCGACTACACCTTCAAGGTGACGGCGACTGCCAGCGGCAAGAGCGTGTCGCCGGTGGCGCTGAACTACGGCACCGTCAAGAGCATCAGCGGCGATTCGACCGGCGTGCTGGCCGACATCGGCAACGGCCAGAGCGCGAACGTCAACGACATCCGCCGCATTCTTTAATCACCCGGTCCGGCGGACACGCGCCGGTCTTCGACGAACGACAGGCAACAAGGGATACTCATATGGGCTTCGGTCAAGGGGTAAGCGGCATCAACGCCGCCTCCGCCAATCTGGACGTGATCGGCAACAACATCGCCAACGCGAACACCGTCGGCTTCAAGCAGTCCACCGCGCAATTCGCCGATGTCTATGCCGGCACCAAGATTGGCCTGGGCACTTCCGTGAACTCGGTGGTCCAGTCCTTCAACCAGGGCAATATCTCGAACAGCGGCAACGCGCTTGATGTCGCTATCACCAACGGCGCGGGCTTCTACCGCATGCAGAGTACCGACGGCTCGGTCTTCTATGCACGCAACGGCCAGTTCGTGCGCCAGGCCGATGGCCGCATCACCAACGCGCAGGGCCTGCAGCTGACCGGCTATCCGGCAGGCGTGAAGGCCGGCGCCGGCGTGCAGCCGCAGCCGCTGACGATCAGCAATGCGCAGATGACGCCCAAGGCCACCAGCAACATCGCTGCCCAGCTCCAGTTGAATTCGGGCAGCACCGTGCCCGCAAAGGCCTTCGCCAGCGCGCCCGGCAATCTGCCGACGTCGGACATGTTCAACTACAGCACGCCGATCCAGGTCTTCGACTCGCTGGGCAATTCCCAGCAGCTGACGGCCTATTTCAGCAAGTCGGCAGCCAATCCGACCGTTGCGGGCGGCACCGACTGGAACATGTACGTGACCGACTCCGCCGGCAACGTGCTGGCGGGCATGCCGGCCACGCTGGCGTTCACCAGCGCGGGCGCGCTGCAGTCGACCGCGCCGGCGGCGATTACGCTGACCGTGCCGGCCGCCAACGGCGCCGCACAGATGGATGCGAAGCTGGACCTGACCGGCACCACGCAGTTCGGCGCTGACAGCGACACCAAGCAGCTGACGCAGAACGGCTACACCTCGGGCAGCCTGCTGGGCTTCGCGGTGCAGGGCGACGGCACCATCCTGGGCAGCTATTCCAACCAGCAGACCCAGGCGCTGGGCCAGGTCGTGCTGGCTGGCTTCGGCAACGTGCAGGGCCTGAAGCCGGAGGGCAACAACGTCTGGTCCGAGACCGGTTCCTCCGGCCAGGCGCTGCTGTCGGCGCCGGGCGGCAGCCTCGGCACGCTCAAGTCCAATGCCACGGAAGACTCCAACGTGGATCTGTCCGGTCAGCTGGTGAACCTGATCGTCGCGCAGCGCAACTATCAGGCCAATGCCCAGACCATCAAGGCGCAGGACCAGGTGATGCAGACCCTGGTCAACCTGTAACGCGGAAAGACGAGGGCTAGGACGAAGTCATGGACCGCATGATCTACACCGCCATGTCCGGCGCCAAGCAGACGCTGGACCAGCAGGCGGCCGTGTCCAACAATCTGGCCAACGCCTCGACGCCGGCCTTCCGCGCGCAGATCAATATGTTCCGCGCGGTGCCGGTGGTAGGGGCCGAGACCCAGACCCGCGCCTTCACGCTGGCCAGCACGCCCGGCGCCGACCTCAAGGCCGGCCCGCTGACCTACACCGGGCGTTCCCTGGACGTTGCGCTGCAGGGCAATGGCTGGCTGGCCGTGCAGACGCCGGACGGCGGCGAAGCCTACACGCGGGCGGGTGCGTTGAGCCTCGGCCCCAATGGCGAGCTGCTGACCGCCGGCGGCCTGCCCGTGATGGGCGATGGTGGCCCGCTGTCCGTGCCGCCGGGCTCTACGGTGACCATCGGCAGCGACGGCGCGATCACCGCGCGCGGGCCGGGCGATACCGCCAATGGCCTGGCGCAGGTGGGCAAGCTGCGCCTGGTCAACCCGCCCGCCGACGCCATCGCGCGCGGTGACGACGGTCTGTTCCGCCTGCGTCCCGGCGCCCAGCCGCTGCAGGCCGACGCCACGGTCCGCGTCACCTCGGGCGCGCTGGAAGGCAGCAATGTCAACCCGGTCGAGGCCATGGTGGACATGATCGCCAATGCGCGGCGCTTCGAGATGCAGATGAAGATGATCCAGGGCGCTGACTCCAACGACCAGCGCGCCAACGCATTGCTCTCGACCAACTGACGGCCGGCCGGCCACCGTCGCGCCGGCCTCTCGACTTACAGATACAGATCGCGGCCGTCCGCTGGCGGCCGTGCAAGGAAACCAAGCATGATCCGCTCTCTCTGGATTGCCAAGACCGGTCTTGATGCGCAGCAGACGCAGATGGACGTGATCTCGAACAACCTGGCCAACGTATCGACCAACGGCTTCAAGCGCGGCCGTGCGGTGTTCGAGGAACTGATGTACCAGACCGTGCGCCAGCCGGGCGCGCTGTCGTCCGACCAGACCACGCTGCCGTCGGGCCTGCAACTGGGTACCGGCGTGCGCCCGGTCGCCACCGAGCGCATCCACACGCAGGGCAATCCGCAGCAGACCGGCAACAGCAAGGACGTGGCCATCATCGGCAACGGCTTCTTCCAGGTCACGATGCCGGACGGCACCACCGCCTACACGCGCGACGGCTCCTTCCAGAGCGACCAGAACGGCCAGCTGGTCACCTCCAGCGGCTTCGTCGTGCAGCCGGCTATCACCGTGCCGGCCAACTACACCTCGCTGACCATCGCGCGCGACGGTACCGTCTCCGTGACCCAGCCGGGCTCCAGCAACAATGTGCAGATCGGGCAGCTGCAGCTCGCCACCTTTGCCAATCCGGCCGGCTTGCAGAGCCAGGGTGAGAACCTCTACGTGGAGACCGACGCAT
The DNA here is from genome assembly GCF_056930435.1 of Cupriavidus sp. 09_S30. Lineage (NCBI taxonomy): Bacteria > Pseudomonadati > Pseudomonadota > Betaproteobacteria > Burkholderiales > Burkholderiaceae > Cupriavidus > Cupriavidus sp. 09_S30. The sequence goes on from NZ_JBXOWI010000002.1 coordinate 314,171, forward strand.
CTGGCGCGCCCAATACCACCGTGCCGGGCCTGAACGGCTCCGGCGTGCTGCAGCAGAACTATGTGGAAGCATCCAATGTGAACGTGGTGGAGGAACTGGTGAGCATGATCCAGACGCAGCGCGCCTACGAGATCAACAGCAAGGCCGTGCAGACATCCGACCAGATGCTGCAGCGCCTGGGCCAGCTCGGCTGATCATGGCTGCCATGCTGCCCAGACTGGGGGCGCTCGCGCTGTGCTGCCTGGCCTCCGGCTGCGCGCTGGTGCCGCGCGAGCCGCTCGTGCAACTGCCCACTTCGGCGCGCGCGGAATCGCGTCCCATGGGCGCGCCGAGCGGATCGATCTTCCAGGGATCCTACGCCGGCAATCCGCTGTTCGAGGACCGCCGCCCGCGCAATGTGGGCGACATCCTTACCATCGTGATCAGCGAGAACGTCAACGCGACCAAGAACTCCGGCACCAACGCCAGCCGCACCGGCAATGCCACGCTGTCCTTCGATTCGGTGCCCCGCGCGCTGGGCGGCCTGTTCGGCACCAGCCAGAACGCCAACATCAGCGGCGCCAACGCCATGAAGGCCAGCGGCGGCGCCAGCGCGGCCAATACCTTCAGCGGCACCATCACGGTGACCGTGCTGGAGGTGCTGCCCAACGGCAACCTGGTGGTTTCCGGCGAGAAGCAGATGGCGATCAACCAGGGCGCCGAGTTCATCCGCTTCTCGGGCGTGGTCAATCCGCGCACCATCGGCGGCGACAATGCCGTGCCCTCCACCCAGGTGGCGGACGCGCGCATCGAGTACACCGCCAAGGGCTATATCGACGAAGCGCAGAACATGGGCTGGCTGCAGCGCTTCTTCCTCAGCGTTTCCCCATTCTGATGTCCCATCTCAATCCGTTTTCGCCAATGTCTTCGCGCTTCCGCCTGCTTCGCCTCTTCCTCGTCGGCCTGCTGTGGGGTCTGGCGCTGTGCGGCAGCGCGCAGGCGGAGCGGTTGAAGAACCTGGTGACGGTGCAGGGCGTGCGTGACAACCCGCTGGTCGGTTACGGCCTGGTGGTCGGCCTCGACAATACGGGCGACCAGACCATGCAGACGCCCTTCACCACGCAGAGCCTGACCAACATGCTCTCCCAGCTCGGCATCACCCTGCCGGCCGGCAAGAACATGCAGCTCAAGAACGTGGCGGCGGTGATGGTGACGGCCAGCCTGCCGCCGTTCGCGCAGCCGGGCAGCCAGCTCGACGTGGTGGTGTCGTCGATGGGCAACGCCAAGAGCCTGCGCGGCGGCACGCTGCTGATGACGCCGCTCAAGGGCGCCGACGGCCAGGTCTACGCCATCGCGCAGGGCAATATGCTGGTCGGCGGCGCGGGCGCGTCGGCCAACGGCAGTAAGGTACAGGTCAACCAGCTCGCGGTCGGGCGCATCGCCAACGGTGCCATCGTCGAGCGCGGCGTGCCCGCGTTCCAGCCTGAGGGCGGGCTGCTCAACCTGGAGCTGAAGGAAACCGATTTCGGCACCGCGCAACGCGTGGTGGAGGCCATCAACCGCGCACTGGGAGGCGGTACCGCGGCCGCGCTGGATGGGCGCGTGGTGCAGGTGCGCGCACCGGCGTCGCCGGCGGCGCGGGTGGGCTTCCTGGCGCGCATCGAGGGGCTGGACGTGATCCCCGAGAAGGGCGCCGCCAAGGTCATCCTGAACGCGCGCACCGGTTCCATCGTGATGAACCAGGCGGTGATGGTGGACGATTGCGCGGTGGCGCACGGCAACCTGTCGGTCGTGATCAACACGCAGCCGGTGATCAGCCAGCCGGCACCGTTCAGCGGCGGCCAGACGGTGGTGGCGCCGGTATCGCAGATCGACATGAAGCAGGGCGGCGGCTCGCTGCAGATGGTCAAGGCCGGGGCTTCGCTGGCCGCCGTGGTCAAGGGGCTCAACGCGCTGGGCGCGACCCCGGCCGACCTGCAGACGATTCTGGAGGCCATGCGCGCCGCCGGTGCCTTGCGCGCCGAACTCGAGGTGATCTGACATGAACAGCGCAGCCACTGCCCAGGCCGACCTGTCGCAGCGCTTCGCGCTCGACACGCAGGGCTTCGAAATGCTCAAGCAGGCCGCGCACCAGGGTGCCGGCGGCGAGACGCTGAAGACAGCCGCGCGCCAGTTCGAGGCCGTGTTCACGCAGATGGTGCTCAAGAGCATGCGCGATGCCACGCCGAAGGATGGCCTGTTCGACAACGACCAGAGCAAGCTCTACATGTCGATGCTGGACCAGCAGATGGCCCAGCACCTGTCATCGCGCGGGATCGGCCTGGCCGATGTGATGGTGCGCCAGCTCGCCCGCGCGGCAGGCACGGCGCTGCCGGACGATCCGCAAGGCATGGCGGCACGCGTTGCCGCCGCCGGCCAGGCGGCCCAGGATGGCGCGGACGCTGTGGACGGCGACCAGCCGCCGCGTCCCGGCACCGTGGTGCCGGGCACCGTGTGGAACCCCACGGCCGGCGTGCGCCAGTACCAGGCGCAGGACGCCTATGCCTGGCAGGGCGGCGCCGACAACGGCGGCTATGCCTACGAGAACGACTCGCCGCCGCATGTCAGCGCCTTCGTCGCCCGCATGGCCGGGCCGGCCCAGGCCGCGGAGCGCGCCAGCGGCGTGCCGGCGCGGCTCATCCTGGGACAGGCGGCACTGGAGTCCGGCTGGGGCCGCAAAGAGATTTCGCATCCGGATGGCAGCACCACGCACAATGTGTTCGGCATCAAGGCCGGCGCGAACTGGAAGGGACAGGTGGCTGAGATCACCACCACCGAGTACGTCGACGGCCAGCCGCAGAAGGTGCGCGCGCGCTTCCGCGCCTACGGTTCCTATGAGGAAGCATTCGCTGACTACGCGCGCCTGCTGTCGAGCAATCCACGCTATGCCGGCGTGCTCGCGGCCGGCAGCGCCGACGAAGCCGCGCGCGGCCTGCAGCGCGCAGGCTATGCCACCGATCCGTTCTACGGCGAGAAGCTGGTCCGGATCATGAAGCGCGTCACTGTCTGAGCCGGGCGGACCCGCCGCCGCGGCGCTAAAGTCCGGCGGCCGCCCTGCCGATATCACAGTCATTCCATGTCTCCGGCACCGGCCGGCGACCGCCAAGCTGATCCAGGGTTAGAGCATGTCTCTCTTCAATATCGGTCTGTCCGGACTCAACACCGCGCAAAACGCCCTCAATACCGTGGGCCACAACCTGAGCAACTCGGCCACTACCGGCTATACGCGGCAGAACACCATCATTGCCTCGGCCGGTGGCCTGTACAGCAGCAGCGGTTTTATCGGGCAGGGCTCGAACGCGGTCACCGTGCAGCGCGTCTACGATTCCTTCCTGACCGGCCAGCTGCGCGGCGCCCAGACCGCCAGCGCGCAGTTGTCGACCTACTCGACCCAGATCGCCCAGATCGATAACCTGCTCTCCGATCAGACCAGCGGCCTGGCACCGCTGATGCAGAAGTTCTTCGCCGCGGTCCAGGGCGTGGCCGATACGCCGGCCGACCCCTCCGCGCGCCAGAACCTGCTGTCGGCCGCGCAGGCGCTCGTCGGCCAGGTGCGCTCCTCCGATCAGTACTTCAAGCAGCTGCAATCCGGGGTCAATACGCAGTTGCAGTCCTCCACAACGGAGGTCAATGCCTACACCAAGCAGATCGCCAACCTGAACAACGAGATCGCCAAGGCTACGGCGGCCTCCGGGGGGCAGCCGCCGAACGACCTGCTCGATCAGCGCGACCAGGCCGTGTCGGAGCTGAACAAGCTGATCGGCGCCAAGGTGGTGGTGCAGGACGGCGGCACCTACAACGTCGTGGTCGGCAACGGCCAGCCGCTGGTCATCGGCGGGAACTCCTACGACCTGCAGGCGGTGCCGTCTTCGGCGGACCCGTCGCGCACGGTGCTGGCCTATACGCTGCCCACCGGCGGCGCGGTCGAGATGGACGACAGCTCTGTCTCCGGCGGCTCCATCGGCGGCCTGCTGCAGTTCCGCGGCGAAACGCTCGATGCGGCGCAGAATGCCATCGGACGGATCTCGCTCGCCTTGGGCCAGACGTTCAACGACCAGCACAAACTGGGCATCGACCTGACCGGCCAGGTCGGCGGCGACCTTTTCCAGGTGGGCCAGGCGACCGTGCTGCCGAACACCCGCAACACCGGCACGGCCCAGGTCACACCAACCATCACCGATACATCGGCGCTGACCACCAGCGACTACACGCTGAAATTTGACGGCGCCAACTACAGCCTGGTGCGGGCGTCCGACAACAAGACCGTGGCCTCGGCAGCGGCGGGCACCTACCCGATGCAACTGGACGCCGACGGCTTCAGCCTGCAGATCACGGCAGGCATGCAGGCCAATGACTCCTTCCTGGTTCAGCCTACGCGCAACGCCGCCAGCGCGTTCGATGTGCTGATCAAGGACCCGGCCAAGATCGCTGCCGCCGCGCCGACGCGCGTCGCGGTCGGCGCGGGCAATACCGGCACCGGGACGGTCGCGTTGAGCAATGTGGGGTCGAACTTCGCCATGCTGGGCTCAACCATCACGGCCACCTACACCGGCTCCGGCTATACGTTCACCGACGCAGCGGGCAAGGCGGTCACGCCCTCGGGTTCCAGCACCAGCGGCACGGCGTTTTCGTACACCATCAATGGCCAGACCGTCACCTTCGACGGCGCACCGAAGACAGGCGACACGTTCACGCTGGCGCCGAACACCGGTGGCGTGTCCGACAACAGCAACGCGCTGCAACTGGCCAAGCTGCAGAACGCGAAGACCATCGGCGGCGTGTCGAGCTTCAACGACGCCTACGCACAGCTGGTGAACGACGTCGGCAGCCGCGCCAAATCGGTCAAGATCGCCTCGACCTCGCAGGACAGCATCACCGCCCAGGTACAGTCGGCACAGCAATCGGTCTCGGGCGTCAACACGGACGAGGAGACGGTCTCGATGCTGCGCTACCAGCAGCTCTACCAGGCCAACGCACAGGTCATCCAGACCGCGGCGACGCTGTTCGACACCATCATCGGCATCGGCCGCTAAGCTGCCTGGCAGAACGTCCGGCTCAACGCATCAACAAGGAATTCCCATGCGTGTCGCTTCCTCCATGCTGTATCAGCAAGGCCTGGCCTCGATGAACGACCAGCAGAGCCAGCTGCTCTACGTGCAGCAGCAGCTCGCCAGCGGGCGCCGCATCGTTACGCCTTCCGACGATCCCGTCGCCGCCACGCGCGCGCTGGCCGTCTCGCAGGCGAGCGCAGTCAACGGCCAGTACGCGACCTCGCGCACCCAGACCAACAACAGTCTGGGTATCGAGGAAAACGCGCTGCAGAGCGTGACGACCACGATCCAGAACATCCAGACTCTGCTGATCCAGGGAGGTAACGGTGGCCTGAGCGACGTGGACCGCGCGTCGTTGGCGACTTCGCTGCAGGGCCAGTACAACCAGTTGCTGGGCCTGGCCAACAGCGATGACGGCAATGGCCAGTACCTGTTCGCCGGCTTCCAGTCGAGCACGCCGCCGTTCACCAAGGACGCCAACGGCGGCATCCAGTACGTGGGCGATACGGGCCAGCAAATGATGCAGGTCGACGTGGCGCGCCAGATCGCCGCAGGCGACAACGGCCGCGATGTCTTCATGAGCGTGCAGTCATCGGCAGGCTATGTGCTGCAAGGCAATAGCACCAACAAGGGCACGGCTGTCTTCAGCGCGGTCTCGGTCACCGACCCGACCGACCCGCTGTATGGCCACGCGTTCTCCATCCAGTTCAACACCGATCCGGTCACCAACCGGATGCAGTACACGGTGACCGATCAGTCCGCACAGCCGCCGGCCACCGTCGGGACGGCAACCAACTACGTCGATGGCGCCGCCATCAACATAGGCGGCGTCTCCTTCTCGGTGACGGGCAAGCCCCAGGACGGCGATACCATCACCGCCGCGCCCGCGCGGCAGGCCGGCACGGACATCTTCGCCACGCTGCAGCAAACCATTCAGGCGCTGCAGAAGCCGATCCAGAGTGACGCCGACCAGGCGAACGTGACCAATGCGCTTGCCACCGCGAACCGCAAGATGAGCAACGCGCTCGACAATGTGCTCACCGTGCGCACTTCGGTCGGCTCGCGCATGCAGGAACTCGACGCCCTCAACACCATCGGCACCGATCGCGACCTGAACTACCAGCAGACGCTGTCCGGGCTGCAGGACCTGAACTACGCCTCGGCCATGACCGAGTACTACCAGCGGCAGACTGCGCTGCAGGCGGCGCAGCAATCGTTCATGCAGATCCAGGGGATGAGCTTGTTCAAGTATCTGGGTAAGTAGGCGGAGCTGGGACGGAACTGAAATTGAAGCCGGCGACCAAGTCGAGCTTGACGGTCGTGCAATAGAGAGCCGCGAATTCGCCTAACTGCTCATGATCTTCAGCGGTTCCCGCGTGCATACACAAGCCGAAAGACGGCACGGCTCAGACGACAGGCCGCAAGGTCGTGGTGCGCGCCCGCCGTCACGGCTGCAAAGACCGTAGTCGTCATTTCTGCGATGAAGGCCAAGCTGAAGGAAGCAGCCAAAACTTCAACGCGGCGCAATTTGCCGGAACTGCCCGAGTGGCGGTCGGGCACGACACGATAAAAAACGGGCCACTGGCCCGTTTTTTATTGCCCCTGACCGAAGGAGAAGGGGGTGTTCTGTTGCGCCGCCGCCGCTTGCGCTTCCGCCCTCGCTCTTAGCTGGACCACAGCTTGGTGGACAGCCATCGCTCGACATTGCGCAGGGTCGATGTTTTGCATGAAGTAGTAGTCGTATTCCATCATCAGGTCTTGCACTCGCTGCGCGAGGCCGAGTTCGCTCAGGCTCACGATCATGTCACGGCATGTATCCATTGCCGCAAAGCGGTTCTGGCGCTCGGCTGCGATCACGGCGATTCGCAATGCTTCAGCTCGCAGAAATGGGTACGGTAGTGGGCGGGGCCTACGGCGACGGCTCGAGCCAGTCGAGCACCACTGGCCCACCGGGTCCCCTGGGGCGTCAGTACGCGCGCTGCAAGGGCTCGTTACCGGAGAGGCGGCAGATCGCCACCGCGGGGTTCGCGTAAGCGACCGCGGTGCGCGAACTGAACCGGGAGCGCGCCGCGCGCCAGAAGAGCGGGTACGCCGTCGAAGACCTGCGCCCCGAACTTGCGGCGGTAGCGCAGGCCGAAGCCCGCTTCCGGCTCGAAGCCCCAGGCCGCGGCGCTCGCGCGCCAACTGCTGGCCGAATTGTGCCTGGCGCCGCGCGAACGGGGCGGTGGCGCAAGACCGGGGCGACGCCAGTGGAAGAAAAGCAAGGTGCGCCAGGCTTGCCCAGCAACCGGGATGACGGCCACGACGGCAACGATGACAGTGAAAAATGAGCGGGCGGACGCGATCCGCTGGATCCAGGCCCAGATGGCCGAGTACGGGCTGACGATGGAAGAACTGGCGACGGCGGGGCGCTTCGACCCGCCGCCACCCCTGCCTCCAAGGGTCTGCTATCGCAACGCCGAGGGGCGCACGTGGGGGCAAGGCGAGATGCCGTCGTGGCTGCGGCGGGCGGTCAATGCGGGGCAGAGCGTGGAATTTTTCCGCGTCGGATAGGCGCGGACCAGCTCAGTGCTCATCCGGGTCGTGGGTCGGGGCGATCAAGTGATAAAAGAGGCTCTTCCAATTTTCTTTCGAAAAGACTTGCAAGTCAGCCATTGAGGCATTAATATTCGCACCCCGTTTCGCAATGCATCGCGTAACGGAGGGGGAAATGGCCGGCTAGGGGCAACTCGAATGAGTGCGCTTTCCAGAATGAAGAATTTCTCGAAATTGATTGATTAAACGCAGAAAATACTTCATAATCTCGTTTCTCTGCTGCTGACAACGCAGCGACGCGATAAGCAAAGCGAATCGCGTAAGTTCTTTAACAAACAAACACCGATAAGTGTGGGTGCTTGATGGCGAATGCGGAAGACCTCGGTCTTCTAGCTTACAAGTTATCAGTGCTCGCACAGTAAACATGTTTGGTTTCGTCTTCGGACGGAGCCAGTCAGTTTTCTGAGAGTGAGCGACCGCTCGAAAGAGCGAGTCCCGTAGGGAAACCGAAAGGACACACAGAGATTGAACTGAAGAGTTTGATCCTGGCTCAGATTGAACGCTGGCGGCATGCCTTACACATGCAAGTCGAACGGCAGCGCGGACTTCGGTCTGGCGGCGAGTGGCGAACGGGTGAGTAATACATCGGAACGTGCCCTGTTGTGGGGGATAACTAGTCGAAAGATTAGCTAATACCGCATACGACCTGAGGGTGAAAGCGGGGGACCGAAAGGCCTCGCGCAATAGGAGCGGCCGATGTCTGATTAGCTAGTTGGTGAGGTAAAGGCTCACCAAGGCGACGATCAGTAGCTGGTCTGAGAGGACGATCAGCCACACTGGGACTGAGACACGGCCCAGACTCCTACGGGAGGCAGCAGTGGGGAATTTTGGACAATGGGGGCAACCCTGATCCAGCAATGCCGCGTGTGTGAAGAAGGCCTTCGGGTTGTAAAGCACTTTTGTCCGGAAAGAAATCCTTTGGGCTAATACCCCGGAGGGATGACGGTACCGGAAGAATAAGCACCGGCTAACTACGTGCCAGCAGCCGCGGTAATACGTAGGGTGCGAGCGTTAATCGGAATTACTGGGCGTAAAGCGTGCGCAGGCGGTTTTGTAAGACAGGCGTGAAATCCCCGAGCTCAACTTGGGAATTGCGCTTGTGACTGCAAGGCTAGAGTATGTCAGAGGGGGGTAGAATTCCACGTGTAGCAGTGAAATGCGTAGAGATGTGGAGGAATACCGATGGCGAAGGCAGCCCCCTGGGACGTCACTGACGCTCATGCACGAAAGCGTGGGGAGCAAACAGGATTAGATACCCTGGTAGTCCACGCCCTAAACGATGTCAACTAGTTGTTGGGGATTCATTTCTTCAGTAACGAAGCTAACGCGTGAAGTTGACCGCCTGGGGAGTACGGTCGCAAGATTAAAACTCAAAGGAATTGACGGGGACCCGCACAAGCGGTGGATGATGTGGATTAATTCGATGCAACGCGAAAAACCTTACCTACCCTTGACATGCCACTAACGAAGCAGAGATGCATTAGGTGCTCGAAAGAGAAAGTGGACACAGGTGCTGCATGGCTGTCGTCAGCTCGTGTCGTGAGATGTTGGGTTAAGTCCCGCAACGAGCGCAACCCTTGTCTCTAGTTGCTACGAAAGGGCACTCTAGAGAGACTGCCGGTGACAAACCGGAGGAAGGTGGGGATGACGTCAAGTCCTCATGGCCCTTATGGGTAGGGCTTCACACGTCATACAATGGTGCGTACAGAGGGTTGCCAACCCGCGAGGGGGAGCTAATCCCAGAAAACGCATCGTAGTCCGGATCGTAGTCTGCAACTCGACTACGTGAAGCTGGAATCGCTAGTAATCGCGGATCAGCATGCCGCGGTGAATACGTTCCCGGGTCTTGTACACACCGCCCGTCACACCATGGGAGTGGGTTTTGCCAGAAGTAGTTAGCCTAACCGCAAGGAGGGCGATTACCACGGCAGGGTTCATGACTGGGGTGAAGTCGTAACAAGGTAGCCGTACCGGAAGGTGCGGCTGGATCACCTCCTTTCCAGAGCGTGCATTCATAGTTGAGCACTCACACTTATCGGTTGTTTGTTGTTGAGGCCAGGTGGTTAGCCAAATGCAAGCGCTTAGCGTTGAGCGCTTGCATTTGGCGTTGCCAAGCGATGTGAAAACATCGGCTGTTCTTTAAAAATATGGGATGTAGTAAAGGTGTCGTGAAGCGTTGATGAGGCGCTGAAGTAATCAACACGATACCGGGTTGTGATTGTATCAACCAAAGTATTTAAGTGATCGAAAGATGACTTGGAATACGGCACAAATGCGAGAACTCAACCTGTAGCGAAACCGTTTCGAGCGCGAGCTTGAGACACACTCGTTATAGGGTCAAGCGAACAAGTGCATGTGGTGGATGCCTTGGCGATCACAGGCGATGAAGGACGCGGTAGCCTGCGAAAAGCTTCGGGGAGCTGGCAAACAAGCTTTGATCCGGAGATGTCCGAATGGGGAAACCCGGCCCGTATGGGTCATCCCTTGCTGAATACATAGGCAAGGGAAGCGAACGCGGCGAACTGAAACATCTAAGTAGCTGCAGGAACAGAAATCAACCGAGATTCCCAGAGTAGTGGCGAACGAAATGGGAAGAGCCTTGTACTCTTTAGCAGTGTTGTTAGCAGAACGGGATGGAAAGCCCGGCCATAGCAGGTGATAGCCCTGTATGCGAAAACAGCGTTGTGGAACTAGGTGTACGACAAGTAGGGCGGGACACGTGAAATCCTGTCTGAAGATGGGGGGACCATCCTCCAAGGCTAAATACTCGTGATCGACCGATAGTGAACCAGTACCGTGAGGGAAAGGCGAAAAGAACCCCGGGAGGGGAGTGAAATAGATCCTGAAACCGCATGCATACAAACAGTCGGAGCCCTTTCGGGGGTGACGGCGTACCTTTTGTATAATGGGTCAGCGACTTACATTCAGTGGCAAGCTTAACCGATTAGGGCAGGCGTAGCGAAAGCGAGTCCGAACAGGGCGTTCAGTCGCTGGGTGTAGACCCGAAACCAGATGATCTATCCATGGCCAGGTTGAAGGTGCGGTAACACGTACTGGAGGACCGAACCCACTAACGTTGAAAAGTTAGGGGATGAGCTGTGGATAGGGGTGAAAGGCTAAACAAATCTGGAAATAGCTGGTTCTCTCCGAAAACTATTTAGGTAGTGCCTCGTGTCTCACCTTCGGGGGTAGAGCACTGTCATGGTTGGGGGGTCTATTGCTGATTACCCCGCCATAGCAAACTCCGAATACCGAAGAGTGCAATCACGGGAGACAGACATCGGGTGCTAACGTCCGGTGTCAAGAGGGAAACAACCCAGACCGCCAGCTAAGGTCCCCAAGATTGGCTAAGTGGGAAACGAAGTGGGAAGGCTAAAACAGTCAGGAGGTTGGCTTAGAAGCAGCCACCCTTTAAAGAAAGCGTAATAGCTCACTGATCGAGTCGTCCTGCGCGGAAGATGTAACGGGGCTAAGCCAGTCACCGAAGCTGCGGACGCACGCAAGTGCGTGGTAGGAGAGCGTTCTGTAAGCCTGTGAAGGTGTCTTGTAAAGGATGCTGGAGGTATCAGAAGTGCGAATGCTGACATGAGTAGCGATAAAGGGGGTGAAAGGCCCCCTCGCCGTAAGCCCAAGGTTTCCTACGCAACGTTCATCGGCGTAGGGTGAGTCGGCCCCTAAGGCGAGGCAGAGATGCGTAGCTGATGGGAAGCAGGTTAATATTCCTGCACCGTCGTATGATGCGATGGGGGGACGGATCGCGGAAGGTTGTCCGGGTGTTGGAAGTCCCGGTCCCTGCAGTGGAGAAGGCGCTTAGGCAAATCCGGGCGCGTAATTCAAGGCTGCGGGGCGAGCGACTCAGGTCGCGAAGCAATTGGAAGTGGTTCCAAGAAAAGCCTCTAAGCTTCAGTCATACGAGACCGTACCGCAAACCGACACAGGTGGGCGAGATGAGTATTCTAAGGCGCTTGAGAGAACTCGGGAGAAGGAACTCGGCAAATTGGTACCGTAACTTCGGGATAAGGTACGCCCTGGTAGCTTGACTGGCCTGCGCCAGAAGGGTGAAGGGGTTGCAATAAACTGGTGGCTGCGACTGTTTAATAAAAACACAGCACTCTGCAAACACGAAAGTGGACGTATAGGGTGTGACGCCTGCCCGGTGCCGGAAGATTAAATGATGGGGTGCAAGCTCTTGATTGAAGTCCCGGTAAACGGCGGCCGTAACTATAACGGTCCTAAGGTAGCGAAATTCCTTGTCGGGTAAGTTCCGACCTGCACGAATGGCGTAACGATGGCCACACTGTCTCCTCCCGAGACTCAGCGAAGTTGAAGTGTTTGTGATGATGCAATCTCCCCGCGGCTAGACGGAAAGACCCCATGAACCTTTACTGTAGCTTTGCATTGGACTTTGAACCGATCTGTGTAGGATAGGTGGGAGGCTTTGAAACCGGGACGCTAGTTTCGGTGGAGCCGTCCTTGAAATACCACCCTGGTTTGTTTGAGGTTCTAACCTTGGCCCGTGAATCCGGGTCGGGGACAGTGCATGGTAGGCAGTTTGACTGGGGCGGTCTCCTCCCAAAGTGTAACGGAGGAGTTCGAAGGTACGCTTGGTACGGTCGGACATCGTACCTAAAGTGCAATGGCAAAAGCGTGCTTAACTGCGAGACCGACAAGTCGAGCAGGTGCGAAAGCAGGACATAGTGATCCGGTGGTTCTGAATGGAAGGGCCATCGCTCAACGGATAAAAGGTACTCTGGGGATAACAGGCTGATACCGCCCAAGAGTTCATATCGACGGCGGTGTTTGGCACCTCGATGTCGGCTCATCTCATCCTGGGGCTGTAGCCGGTCCCAAGGGTATGGCTGTTCGCCATTTAAAGAGGTACGTGAGCTGGGTTTAAAACGTCGTGAGACAGTTTGGTCCCTATCTGCCGTGGGCGTTGGAATCTTGACGGGGGCTGCTCCTAGTACGAGAGGACCGGAGTGGACGTACCGCTGGTGTACCTGTTGTCTCGCCAGAGGCATCGCAGGGTAGCTATGTACGGAAGAGATAACCGCTGAAAGCATCTAAGCGGGAAACTCGCCTGAAGATGAGGATTCCCTGGAGGCTTGACCTCCTTGAAGGGTCGTTCGAGACCAGGACGTTGATAGGCTGGGTGTGGAAGCGCAGTAATGCGTTAAGCTAACCAGTACTAATTGCCCGTAAGGCTTGATCCTATAACCAGTGTGTTTCACTGGTTGACGTATCGCCTCTGTGCCGATACCTCACAACCAAGACTACATCCCTATTCGCTGTGACGGCTCAACCCCGGCGCAGCAACCCCTTATGCCTGGTGACCATAGCGAGTCGGAACCACCCCTTCCCATCCCGAACAGGACCGTGAAACGACTTTGCGCCGATGATAGTGCGGACTACCCGTGTGAAAGTAGGTCATCGCCAGGCTCTCCATTCCCAGAACCCCCCAGATCCGAAAGGACTGGGGGGTTTTGCTTTTGCGCGCGACGAAGCGGGGGTGCCAATGCCCGCAGAGGATTGGCACGCCTGCGGACGGCCCGCAGTGCAAGCGTCAGCTCGCGAGCCGGCGTCCTGGGTCGGTTGGTGCGGTTAAAGCCATGGAGTCCCCGCCTGCGCGGGGACGACGGGGAGTTCATCGCTTCCATCTCGGCTAAGGCCGGCGTGCCCCGATACGGCCCACCGCCCACCAGCCCTGGCTGTTTTCCGCCGGCTTGCCCAGCCGGGCAAGCAACCATTCGGCGGTCTCTATCTTGCGTTCCGCAGGGATGTGCTCCAGGGACCCGGCAACGCGCACCATATCCGCATAGCCCATCCGGGCGGGCCCGGCGGGCCGCTTGTACAGCGGGCCGCTGCGGCCCGTGCGGGCCTCATCGGACGCGCCGGGGCGTGGGGCCTGCCGGACGTCGCCGGATTTGCAAAATGGATGGCAAGTTAACCCGGCTTATTTTGTATTCTAAAAAGGGCCGTCGCTTGAGGCCGGCCTCCGCCGTGCGCGGCTATGGCCTCTATTACTTCAACGGCGAACTGCTGCGGTCGTACACCGACTGGCTTCACTGGATGGTGGGGCTTGCGCTGGGGCCACTGTTCTGGGTACACCTACGGGCCGGCAGAGCTCACCAATTCTGCCAGGAGCGCGCGCGTGCCACCTACTGTCTCCGGTGGGAGGGTGGGAACTTCAATGGAAAATTCTCTGCGGTGAGGGAATAAGTCGGATCTGGGCTCGTATACCAACGTACAGGCCTGATCAACTCAACCTTGGAGAACGCAATATGAAGAAGCTGCTGCTCGTTTCGACCCTCGCCCTGGCATCCTTCACTGCCTTCGCCGCCCAACCGGCCGCCGACGCCAATCTGCACTTTCAGGCCATCGCCTCGGGCGATGTCGCGGCGTTGATGCGCAGCTATGCCGACAATGCTCAGTTCAACTGGGTTGGTGGGCCGCTGGATGGCACCTATACCGGTGCAGACGCCATCCGCGGCGTGTGGGAGAAGTTCACCAAGGCACAGGGACCACTGAAGGTCTCGGTCGACAAGGTCGAGGAAGCGGCCAACCCCATGGGTGCGAGCGTGACGGCCAATGTGGTGTTCGAAGGCAAGCAGCCGATCAAGGTGCGCTACGTGCTGACTTACCGCAATGACAGGATCGTGAGCGAAACCTGGCAGATTGATCCCAAACTGGCTGTGAGCGGATACTGATTGCAGGCGCGCCCGCAGAGGGAAATCCGATGATGCGTTCGTATGCCACCCGGGCGAGTAACCGGGCATCGCTTCGCCGAGGCGCTGGCGACATGCAGTCCAGAGTACCTGGCAGGATCAAGGGTGCGCTCTGATGGACTCGAAGGACGTGCCAATCACGGAGGCGGCGGCGCAGATGGCTGCCGCAATTCCACGGCTGCGACGCTATGCCCGGGCGCTGCTGGGCGAGCCCTCCGCAGCCGACGACCTGGTTCAGGACACGCTCGAGCGTGCCTGGGCCAAGCTGGCCGGCTGGCGCCCGGGCAGCGACATGCGCGCCTGGCTGTTTGGCATCATGCACAACCTCCATATAGACCAGAGGCGCAAACCGGCGCTGGTGACGACGACGATGGAGGACGAAGCACTTGCCGTATCCACTGATGCAGCGCAGACCGGCCCGTTGGAGCTGCGCGACCTCGCTGCCGCGCTCCAGCGGCTGCCCGTCGAACAGCGCGAGCTTCTGGTGCTGGTGGCGCTCGAGGACATGAGCTACGACGAGCTGGCAAGCACGCTCGACATTCCGGTTGGCACCGTCATGTCGCGCCTGTCACGCGCACGCGCTCGCCTGCGCGCGGTCATGGATGGTCGCGACCAGGCGACGCTCCTGAAGGTGGTGAAATGAACCCGTTGCCCATCAGCGAATCGGAATTGCACGCCTACATCGACGGATTTCTGCCCGAGTCGCGCTGCGCCGAGATCGAGCGCTATCTGTTGGCCCATCCCCAAGAGGCCGAGCGTATCAGGGTCTATCGCGAACAGAAGCAGGCCATCAGGACACTGTTTGGCCCCGTATCGGACGAAGCGATCCCGAGCCGGCTCATCGAAGCGGCGCGCACGCCGCCCCCTGCGGCAAGCGCAAGGCAACGCAACGGATGGCTGCCTCCGCGGTCGCTCCAGCGCATCGCGGCTGGCGTCGCCATCGCCTTCATCGGCGCCACGGCCGGCTGGGTCGGGCGCGGCGCGATGCAGCAAGCGCCTCTCGTGGCTCAGGCGCCAGGTGCAATGCAGGGGCTGGCCGCCGACATGGCGAGCTTGCCGCACCGGGCCGCGATCGCGCACGTGGTCTACAGCCCCGACGTGCGCAGGCCAGTCGAACTTGGTGCGGACCAGGAAGATCAACTGGTCGCGTGGCTGTCCAAGCGACTGGGCGCCCAGATCAATCCGCCGAAGCTCGGTTCGGTAGGCTATGAGCTGATCGGTGGGCGGCTGCTGCCGGGCGCGAGCGGGCCCGTGGCGCAGTTCATGTACCACGACGTGACCGGGCAACGCCTGACCCTCTACGTGACCAACGAAAACACCGCCAACAAGGACACGGCCTTCCGCTTCGCTCAGGAAGGCCCGGTCAACGTTTTCTACTGGATCGACGGCAAGTTCGGCTACGCCTTGTCCGCAGGGATCGACAAGCGCGAACTCGCGCGCGTCGCCACCGCCGTCTATGCGCAACTGGAACCGAGATGAAACGATGAAAGCGTTCTGCACTGCCTTTAGTCCACTCGCCCGCAGAAGCCGCGAGGGTTCGCTCGCCGGTTGCGTGATGACCATCATCGGTGCGCTGGTCTGCGCGGCTGCTGTTGCCGACGAGGGCCAATCCGCGCCGCACGGCCATGTGCACACAGCCGTGGTACAGCAGCCAGCGCCCTTCGTCGCCAGTACCGCGAAGCCCTTCGCGCAACTGATGGACGACGCCATGGCCGTCATGGACGCGGGAATGCGCTCGGCCCCGATGAACGGAGAGCCGGACCACGACTTCGTCACGATGATGATCCCCCACCATCAGGGCGCGATCGATATGGCAAAGGCGCTCCTGCTCGATACCAGGGACCCTGAGCTTCGTAACCTGGCGCAGGGCATCATCACCGAACAACAGAACGAAATTCGCCTGATGCAGGCATGGCTCGCCCGGCACCAGGGGCCGGCCCCGGCGTCTGCGGGCCAGGTACCGGCGGGCCGGACACCACTGATTCCCAACACGCATTGAAGGAAGCCCAGATGAAGAAGACGCTGCTGCCGGCTCTGGCCTTTGCACTTGCCAGCGCCTCACCGCTCGCGCTCGCCGCGCCCGCGGCCGGTGACCGTGTCTACACGGCCGACCAGAACACCAACACGGTATCGGTCATCAACCCGGCCACCAATACGCTGCTTGGCCAGATCCGCCTGGGCAATGCGCGGCCAGATATTCTCTCGCCGCTCTACAAGGGTGAGATCAACGTGCACGGGCTGGGCTTCTCGCCCGATCACAAGACCCTGATCGCCATCTCCAACGGCTCGAATTCGGTGGCCTTCATCGACACCGCCACGAACAAGGTCAAGGGCATTGCCTATATCGGCCGCTCTCCGCACGAGGGCTTCTTTACCGCCGATGGCAAGGAAGTCTGGGTAGTGGTGCGCGGGGAGGACTACATCTCAGTGATCGACCCGAGCACCTACAAGGAAACGCGCCGCATCGAGACCGCGCCCGGACCGGGCATGGTGCTGTTCCATCCTAATGGCAAGCTTGCCTTTGTCGTCTCCAGCTTTACGCCCGAGGTCGATGTGATCGACGTCGCCAGGTATCAGGTCGTCAAGCGCATTCCCGTGGCCAGCCCGTTCTCGCCGTTCCTGCAGTTCACCCCGGACCACAAGGAAATGTGGATGACCCACAAGGACGTGGGCAAGGTCACCCGCATCGACACTCAGAGCCTTGAGGTCAAGGGGGTGCTCGACACCGGCTTCATCACCAATCACCTCGGTTTTGCCAGGACCGCGCGGGGCACGCTGGCCTACGTGACTGTTGGCGGCGAGAACGTGGTCAAGGTCTA
The DNA here is from genome assembly GCF_056930435.1 of Cupriavidus sp. 09_S30. Taxonomy (NCBI): domain Bacteria; kingdom Pseudomonadati; phylum Pseudomonadota; class Betaproteobacteria; order Burkholderiales; family Burkholderiaceae; genus Cupriavidus; species Cupriavidus sp. 09_S30. The sequence goes on from NZ_JBXOWI010000002.1 coordinate 331,379, forward strand.
CACGACGGATGCTGCGCCAAAATTGGTGGCCACCATTCCGGTTGGCGCATTGCCGCATGGTATCTGGCCGTCCGACGACGGCACCCGGATGTACGTGGGGTTGGAGAATGGTGACGGGGTCGATGTGATCGACACTGCCAGCAACAAGGTCATCGCTCACGCACCGGTGGGACAAGCGCCTCAGGCACTGGTCTACGTCTCCCACGCCGTGCCCGCTGGCGAAGGCACCGCCAATCTCGTGCCTCGCGCCAATAACGAGCCCATCAACATTCCACTCAAGGCGGTAGGCAAGGAGGGACGCGGCTTCGTGGTGGCACGCAATCTGGGACTGGTCGACGCCCTGGAAGTGTTCCTGTTCAAGCTCAAGCCGGAAACGGTCTACAACGTGTACGTGGCGGGTCAGCCTACCCCGGTGGCCAGCTTCAAGACCAACGCTGCAGGCGCTGCCAACGGTACCGCGATTGGGCCACTGCGTGAGGCGGTGTCGGCCTTGTCGGCCAGAGCGCCTGCCGCTGCGACGCTGCTGGTGGTGGAAGGCAACGCCCCTCCAGTCCTGGCCAGCGCGGTGCTGGTGAGTGCGCAATAGGCGTGATGACACGTGCTGGCCTCCCACGGCGAGCGGCTGGTGCATCAGCCGAGGCATTGCTGATCCCCGCGCCTCCAGCGCTTGATGTCGGCGATAATCGTGGCCGCACCGGCATGATGGCGTATCGAATGGTCGTGCCAGCATCCGGTATTCGAATCTGGAGGACCCCATGCGTGACATCATCGACGGCTTTCTGCGCTTTCAGCGCGAGGTCTATCCGCAACGTGTCGAGCTTTTCAAGCAGCTCGCAACAACACAAAATCCGAAAGCGCTGTTCGTCACCTGCTCGGACAGCCGCGTCGTGCCTGAACTCCTCACCCAGCGCGAGCCGGGCGAACTGTTCGTGATCCGCAATGCGGGGAACATCGTGCCATCTTACGGTCCAGAACCGGGTGGCGTATCGGCCACTGTCGAGTATGCGGTCGCGGTCCTGGGCGTGCGGGACATTGTGATCTGCGGGCATTCGGACTGTGGCGCAATGGGCGCGATTTCGCGCTGCACGTGTCTTGATCATCTGCCGGCGGTCGCGAACTGGTTGCGCCATTCGGATGCTGCGAAAGCGATCAATGCGGCGCATCAATTCGATACGCCTCGCGCCAAGCTCGATGGCCTCGTGCGTGAGAACGTGATCGCGCAACTAGCCAACCTACGCACGCATCCGTCGGTGGCACTTGCGCTCGAACAGGGGCGCATGAATCTGCACGGCTGGGTCTACGATATTGAGACGGGTAGCATCGATGCGCTCGATGGCGCGACACGACGCTTTGTGCCACTCGCCGAGTCACCGACCACCGTTGCCGTGGCTTCGTGCAACGGCGGACAGGTGTGATATGTAGCGCAGCTACATACTCAATCTGATCGAAGATAGGGCGGGCTTCGGCCGGTCCGGAAAACCCAAGGCCCTTGGTTCCGACCAGCCGATGTCACACCGGCAATGCGATGCGGGCAAGTTCAGCAAAGTACCTTGCGCCGACCGTCAAGACATTGTCATTGAAGTCATAGCGATTGTTGTGCAGGGGTACGCCTCCTGGCGTTCCGGATTCGCCATTGCCGATGAAGACAAAAGCGCCAGGCACGACTTGAAGGAAGGCGCCGAAGTCCTCGGAAATCATCATCGGGTCGATGGTACCGTTGACACGGTCCGGACCAACAATGTTCTCCGCTGCTTGCAATGCAATGGGCACGCATCGCTCCCAGTTCACTGTCGGCGCGAATTCATGGGTGTACTCGAAGGTGCAGGTCGCACCGTGCATGCGGCAGATACCCTCGCTGATTTCGCGCATCCGGGTTTCGAGCAATGACTGAACCGCAGGGGTGTAGCTGCGCGTATCGCCCTTGATGATGACGTTCGTAGGGATGGCGTTGCGAATGCCGTCGGTAATGAACTCGGTGCAGGAAATCACTGCGGGAAGGCTGGGGTCGAGATTCCGCGACACGATGGTCTGAAGTGCCAGGACAATCTCGGCGGCAATCACAATGGGGTCCACGCCCATGTGGGGTCTCGCCGCATGTGTTCCCTGGCCTTTCACATGGATCACGAAGTTGTCTTCGCTGGCCATGATGCCGCCCGCCCGAGTCGCAATGTTGCCTGCCGGCAGCCCTGGCATGTTGTGTGCCCCATAGATAGCGTCGACGGGAAAGCGTTCGAACAATCCATCCTGCATCATCGCCTTTGCGCCGCGTCCGTGTTCCTCCGCAGGCTGGAAGATGAATCGCACCGTCCCATTGAAGTTTCGGCGCTCGGAAAGCAGCTTGGCTGCACCGAGAATCATCGCCATATGGCCATCGTGACCGCACGCATGCATCTTTCCGGCGGCTTCGGATGCGTGCTCGCGCTCCGGCGCATTCTCATGAATCGCTAGAGCATCCATGTCCGCGCGCAAGCCGATGACGCCCGGCCCATCCCCGATCTGCAGGTTTGCCACCAGGCCGGTACCGCCGATGTCACGATGGACCTCCATCCCCATGCCGCCAAGTAGCTTTGCGGCGAACTCCGAGGTCCGCAGCTCTTCGAAGCCGGTCTCCGGGCGACGGTGGAGTTCGTGCCGCCACGACTTGAGCAATTCGAGAAGTTCGATGTCAGTGTTCATGAGATTCATTGAGGCAATCAGCAGCACCGCTCACATCATACGAGTGTGCTAGTGCAAGAATCCGCCCTTATGACGCCGAAAAATGCAACGTCGTTGCGTTGAAGGCCAGGGTTTCTCGCCAATTGTGCGTATCATTAGAGTGAAACTTGCGCCGGCCTTGATTTGTGAGAGTGAAGAACATGGCATTGCAACTGGATGCATACGACCGAAAGCTTCTGCAACTGCTTCAGCACAACAACAGGCTGTCGCAACGCGAACTTGCCGATGCAGTCAATCTGTCACCCTCAGCCGTGAATCGTCGCATCGCAGCGCTCGAGGCCGATGGAGTCATCATGGCCAACACGGCTGTGGTCGACCCGGCAAGAGTTGGCAAGCCCATTACCGTGTTGGTCGAGGTAAAGCTGGAGAGCGAGCGACTGGACCTCCTTGACGAGGTGAAGAAGCGTTTCGTCGACTGTCCCCAGGTCCAGCAGGTGTACTACGTGACGGGTGACTACGACTTCCTGCTGGTTTTGACGGTTGCCGACATGACAGAGTATGAGCGTCTGACGAGGGAGCTCTTCTTCATTGCGGGGAACGTCAAAAGCTTCCAGACCCATGTTGCCATGCAGCGCTCGAAGGTAAGTCTGGGCGTAGCCATCGAGCTCTGATGGCAGCGGAGGCGGTCACTCCTTGCCAGGACTGCCTCGATTTCGCTCAGGCAAACTCCCGTAGTCCGCTTGCGCTGCTCTCCGCCAGGTACGCGGTACGGCGGCCACTTCGCACACCCCAGCGGTAGAAGATGAGGCCGATGACGGCAACCGACACCATGTCCCAGCCGGGGGGAATGACGCCTTGCCCGCCGAACTCCGGCCCACCAAGCCACGATAGCAGCGCGATTGCGGGCAGGTACAGGATGAGCCACCAGGCCGAGCGAAGTTCTTCGCCAAAGCCGCGCCATCCTGCCTTGGCCTGGTAATACAGGTACAGTGGCAACGCTGCGACCATCAGCACGATGACCTGTCCGGTCAGGGGCCATCTGGCCCAGTAGAGCACCAGCGTGGCACAAACAAAGGCGAAGGGCGCAATCAGCGACATGCCGCGGATATGCAGCGGCCTATGAATGTCGCTCGCATGTTCTCGCAATGCCATCAGGCTGACTGGCCCGGAAAGGAATGAGATAACGACTGCTACCGAAATGACGGCAGCCAGAGCGCCCCAGCCACGGAAGAAGAACAGGAAGACGAACGACACGGCCAGGTTGAACCACATGGCTTCCCGCGGGACGCCGTAGATTGGATGGGTGTTGCCAAAGAGCCTGGGCATGGTGTCATTGCGTTCCATGGCGTGAATCATGCGCGCCGTGGTTGCCGTGTAGATGGCGCCAGTCCCCGAAGGACTGATGAACGCATCGACGTAAAGCATCATCGCAAGCCAGTTCAGATTCAATGCCAGGGCCAGTTCAGCAAATGGGGACGTAAAGTCCAGATGAGCCCAGCCTTCACGGATGCTCGCCGGACTGACCGCGCCGATGAATGCAAGCTGCAGCAAAACGTAGATGACCAGCGCAACGAGGATGGACCCCACCACCGCAAACGGAATGCTTCTTGCCGGATTGCGGGCTTCGCCAGCCAGGCTGACTGGGCTCTGGAACCCATTGAAGCTGAAAACGATGCCACTTGTGGCCACTGCGGTCAGGACCGCGGACCATCCATAGGGAGCGAATGCCGCCTTGGTGCCAAGCGCAAAGTTCTCCGTGTGGAATCCACCCCATACCAGCCCGACGACTGTCAACCCCGGCACTGCAATCTTGAAGATGGTGATGGCAGAGTTCGTCTTCACGAAGAGCTTGACGCCCCAGTAATTCAGCAAGAAGTAGACGACAACCAGAGCGGCGCTGGCAACCAGGCCGGGCGTTGAAAGTTCCCCTTTGGCCATGAGCCCTTGCGCCCAGGGGTATGGCCACGATGCCATGTACTGCACCGATGCGATGGCCTCAATCGGGATGACAGAGACAATCGAAATCCAGTTGGCCCATGCGCTGACGAATCCTACAAGCGAGCCGTGGGAGTAGCGAGCGTAGCGGACCATGCCACCCGACTCCGGAAACATGGCGCCTAGCTCTACGTACGTCAATGCAATGGCGAGAATAACCACCGCACCGATGACCCATGCCAGGACTGCAGCGGGACCGGCTATCTTCGCGGTGTGCCATGCGCCAAACAGCCAGCCAGAGCCGATGATCGAGCCCAGCCCGGTGAACATCAGCGGAACTGGCCCGATACTGCGCTTCTGCGTCGAACTCATCTTTGTCTCCAAATCGTTGGGACGCACTTCGCCCCGACGATGAGGAAGACCTCATCGTCGCGGTGCGCGCTTCTTAGTGGGTGTAAGGGAGGGTGTCGGCTGAATCAGCGCGCAAGCCAGGCGGCCTGGCGCGCGAGAACAGACTCATGCGACTCGCCTACTAGTTGCTGGTAGACGGACGGCGCCGTCGCGCCTTCAGTGTTGATAACAAGCACACGAGAGCTGGCATCGAGCCCAGCCTCTGCCGACAGCACTTCGTTTGCGCGAAGGACGGCCAGGCCGGCCACACCGGCCGCTCCCGACTCGCCAGCAACGACGGGAATGTCGCCGTTCTGCTTGCCAGCCAGCAGGTGCATGGCCGTTACCGCGTCGTCATCGGAAATCGTCATGAAGACGTCAACGCTGTTCTCGAGGAAGCGCCAGGCAAGCGGTGACGTTTCACCGCAAGCGAGCCCTGCCATGACGGAATCCACCGAGCCCGTTGCGCTGGCCGCCTGTCCCTGGAGAGCACTCTGATACAGGCAATCAGCCTGCACCGGCTCAACAACGATGAACTGCGGACGATGCTCTCCGAAGAACTCACAGAAATAGCTGGCAATGCCGGCCGCAAGTCCGCCTACCCCGCCTTGCAGGAAGACGTGCGTGTACGGCGCCGGCTCGCCGGGACCAACCTTGGCCTGGCTTAAGACTTCGGCCGCGATGGCACCATAGCCTTGCATCACATCGCGCGGGATGTCCTGGTAGCCCTGGTAGGAGGTATCCGAAACCACCGTCCACTGATTGGTGGCAGCCAAACGCGCAGCTTCCGCGACGGATTCGTCATAGTTGCCAGCAATGCGCACGATCTTCGCACCATAGGCAGCGATGGCATCCTCGCGCTCCTGGCTCACATTGGCGTGCAGCACAATCACGCATTGGCAGCCGAAAGTCCTCGCTGCCGCCGCGAGCGCGCGCCCGTGGTTGCCGTCGGTCGCACTGATGACCGTGAAACCCTTGAGCAGGTCTGCATACCTGCCGCCAATCAGCGCCAGCGGGTCCAGATTGTGCTCCGGGAACAGGCGCAGAATCAGGCGAGCAAGCGCGATAGGCGCACCAAGTGCCTTAAAGCTGCCAAGCGGTGACCGCACCGATTCGTCCTTCACACTCAATTGCGCGATGTTCAGGCTCTCGGCAAGCGCCGGGAGGTCGTGCAGCGGCGTCGGGCCAGCATTGAGCTGGTCCCAGTGAGACAGCCACGCACGGCTACGCTCTGCCTGCTCGATGCTCATGATGTCTTTGAGTTCGGAGGGGTACGCGGTCCTGCGGGCACGGGAGTTCTTTGTCAGCATAGGTAGTTCCAAAGTCGATGGAAGGTCAGGCCTGGGTTTGTCCAAGGCGATTGAGCACGACGTCGAGCAATACTTCCGCGCCCATGACAAGTTGGTCGTCATCCGTGTGCTCGCGCGGGTTGTGGCTTACGCCGCCCTTGCTCGGGACGAAAATCATCGCGGCGGGGGCGATACGTGCAATCATTTGCGCGTCATGCCCCGCTCCGGACGTCATGCGTCGGTTGGTAAAGCCGAACCGGTTTGCAGAAGCCTCAATGGACGCCACCAGGTCAGCATCGAACACCACGGGCTCGAAGCGCGCCAATCGCTCAGTGCTGACCTTCACACCTTCTTCCTGAGCCACTTTCTCCAGGAACTCCGCTAAGCGCTGCTCAGCCTGCTTGAGTCGCTGTTCATCCGGGTCACGAAGGTCGACGGTCAGCGTCGCGCGGCGCGGGATGACGTTGATGACATTCGGCTGAACGCTCAAGCAGCCAACGGTAGCCAGAGTGCTTCCATTGGAGGCAAGCGAGAGCTCGCGCAGGAAAGTCACGATGGATGCCGCCACCAAACCTGCGTCATGCCTCAGGTGCGTTGGCGTCGTACCAGCGTGATTGGCATTGCCCTGAATGGTTACCTGCTGCCACGAGATGCCCTGAAGGTTCTCGACCACGCCGATCTGGATGTTCTCGGCTTCCAGAATCGGGCCCTGCTCGATATGCAGCTCCACGTACTCATGTGGGACGATGGCACCGGGTTCCAAGTCTCCCGCGTAGCCAATGCGTGCAAGTTCGTCGCCGAGCCGCGTTCCGTCCGTGCCAACGGTTTCGAGCGCCTCGTCAACAGAGAGCCCGCCAGCATAGACAAGCGAACCCATCATGTCCGGCTGATAACGGATGCCTTCCTCGTTGGTAAAGGCACCAATCATGATGGTACGAGTCGGCGCAATGCCTGCCTCCCGAAATGCCCGCGCTACCGCCAACCCGCCCAGGACGCCGTAGCAGCCATCCAAGGCACCGGCGTTCGTCACCGTGTCGATGTGCGAGCCCATCATCAGAGGAGCTTGCATGCCGTCGTCGGTATCTGAGCGGAGAACACCAAATACGTTTCCGATGCGGTCTATTACAACCTCAAGGCCCAGCTCTCGCATCCAACGTACGAGCAGATCGCGACCTGCCTTCTCAACCTCGGTAAGCGCAATGCGGGTGCGGCCGCCCACGTCCGGGTCGGCGCCGACTTCCCCAAGCTCTTCAAGCTGACGCAACAAGGCAGCACCGTCCAGGCGAATCCGGCGCTCCTTGAGTGGGTTGTTTGGCATTCAACGTCTCCATTCACATGACATTCACCTCCTCACCATCTGCGAGGCGCGGGCGCAGGAGGATGACTCCAATACTAGTGCGTTGCTGCGCAACAGACTTCCGCTTTGGCCCGGTGGCACGCAACAGTCATGCGTTATGAGCATCGCATTCACCAAATTGCTGCGTGTGGCGAATGCGGTGTGTCGAGAAGCCGATTTTGGTGAGACACCATCTGCGCGATGGGTGAGCACGATTGAGATCAAAGACACTACGTGCCGTAGCAACCGTTGCGGCTGCTGGAAAGTCCGGGAGAATCTTCAGCTCTGCAAGAATCAGCCGATTGTTGGGAGCTCGCAAGACGGGGCTACGCGCAAATGATGCTCGCCCGCAGTACAGGATTGGTCTCTGACGGCGTTAGGCTGAGTGAGCGCGCTGCCTTGAACAGGCTGCCGTTCTCATGCACTTTGACGAAAAGCTCAGGTTTGGAGAGCGAGCTCGACAAGCGCATGCGAATCACCGTGACGCAGATGTCGATGTCCGACTATTGCAGAACGCTCATCGCGTAGAGCTGCCTTGCGCCCGAGAGGCAGACTTCAGACTGGCCTGGTATTGACGCGTTTCCTGCCAGAATGCCCGCGCGACAGGCGAAAGGCGGCTCTCATTCAGGCATACCAAACCGATTCGCCGGGATGTGCCGGGCGCAATTGGGCGGAAAACGGTGCCGTTGTACTGATCCGGAAGTGCAAGCTTTGCAAGGACGGAAATCCCCTTTCCGCTTGCTACCAACTCCAGTATTGACATCAGCTGCAGCAGTTCGTACGTTACCCGCGGGCGTAGTCCGCTTCTGGCGAACAGCTTGGTGACCAAGGCTTGCGATCCTGCACGTGTCAAGATGAACGGATCTTCGGTCAGGTCCTTGAGTTGGACAATCTCCGATTTTGCCAGTGGGTGGTGCGATGGCAGCACGGCGACAAGCTCGTCGACAGCAAGAGTTTGTGAGTCGAAGTCTGGCTTTGGCAGCGTGACTGCAGCAAGCTCCAAGCGACGCTCGATCAGGTCTCGCGACGTCTGTTCATCTGGCTTCTCAGTGACCACAATGTCAACGCCCGGGTACCGGGCCTTGAATCGATCGAGGATGGGAGGAAGGACCCTTATCGTGGCGCTAGCGCCGAACGAGCCCAAGCGCAGCAGCCCGGTCTTCAGTTCGGCGCCGGCCAGCGCCGTAGCCTGGATCAACTGAAGAGAAGCAAAGACATCGCGAACATGCGGGAGAACATGCTCACCGGTATAGGTTAGCGCGACACCCGACGCGTTGCGATCGACCAGCTCTGTGCCGAGTGCGGTCTCCAATGCGCGAAGTGCGTGACTGGTTGCGGAGGGGGACATGCCAAGCTTTGCGCCGGCGCCTGCAATTCCGTCTGAGGAAACCAGTGCTAGCAAAAGCTCGAGCTGCCGGAGTGTTGGTGAAGCCATACCGGATTGTCGCGCCATTGATCCCACCTTCAATCATTCAGAAGTTCGTTGAATTCTATGGCTCACGTCTTGTCCCCGCAAGTTCGTCGAGCGGGATCTTGAGTTGATATGAAATTCAATTGAACATGAAGTTCATGAGTTCTACGATTGGTCACAGGACGCCGCGGCTGTGAGGACGACGGCTCGGCTGTCGCAGATTCGTAGTAGGTCGAGGATTCCAGAAGGCTGGCTACGAAACTCATTCTGATAAGGAAGGAAACCGACAGATGTCAGCGCATGCAATACAGGACTCCTACCCCGAAGAGTTTGCGCACTGCTATGGCTGCGGTGCGAGCAATCCGCACGGACACCATCTGAAGAGCTATCTGGTTGGTAGCGAGACGATTGCCAGGTTTACCCCGGAACTCAAGTACAGCGGCGGTGTTCCCGACCATGCCTATGGCGGGATGATCGCGTCGCTTCTCGACTGCCACGGGGCCGCCTCTGCTGCAGCCTTTATGTATCAGAAGGAGGGGAGAGAAATTGCCGATAGCTTGCCCCCGCACCGCTTCGTGACAGCATCGTTGAAAGTTGAGTTCAAGCGCCCCACGCCGCTAGGTGTTGAACTCGTCGTGAAGGGGGCGCTCCGTTCGTTGGAGGGGAGAAAGGCCTGGATCGATCTGGTGCTTACTGCTGGTGAGCACACGTGTGCCGTTGGCGAGATGCTGGCAATCCGGCTGCCGGACCGCGCCGACGTTTGATACGACCTTGCAGCGCGGTCTACTTGAACCCCCACTGATGTCAGCTTGCGCCGCGATCTGCATGCTCATCCTGAACTCCAGTATCAGGAATACCGTACGGCAGACAAAGTTGCAGCCTACCTGAGCGCCCTTGGCGTACCTTCAGATTCTAATTTGGGGCACCTCAGAAAGAAGCCGAGTTTCCGGAGTGATCTTCCTTCTGAGGTGTCAGTCATTCTGGTCAAATGTCCCTGAGTTCTGCCTCATTGGAATAGCCGGAAATGAAATCCTTCCGAGCGCCCGTTGCTGGATCGAACACGTGACGGGAAATTCGTCCAATGTCACCCCCGTAGACGTGAATGCTCACGGAGACCTGGTCCTCGAACACGTTGTAAACTCGATGAATGTCGCATGTGCTAGGCGAAACAGTATCGACGTGCCCTGGTAGGAGCTCTTCAATACCAAGGCAATGCATTGGTTTTCCATCTGCATCGGCCTCAAATCGCTCACTCCTTTCCGCGCCCCGCAGCATTCCGATTAATGCCCAAACGGTATGGTTATGGATTGGCGTCCGTTGGCCAGGTCCCCATACAAAACTGACAACCGAGAATCTACTCTGTGGGTCACGATAGAGCAGATACTGCTGATAATACTGGGGGTGTGGTTTTGCGTACGCCTCCGGAAGCCAGTCGTCCTTGCTGACAAGATCCCCGAGTATCTGGGTGCCGCGTTCAATCAGAAACTGTTCGTTGCCTTCTGCAAGTTCAATCAAGCTGGTGAAATCGCGAGTGAATTTCTGAAAGCGGTCTGGAAGATTGGTGAGCATATTTGTCTCCTTGGGAGGTGCGAAAGTATTGCCTCTTTTTGAGCGATGATAATTTCAGGGGTGATCATCTTCAATTGAAATTGTTTTCAATTGCCCTTCACAGCTTGTTGATCGATCTGTGTCGGCGGTTGGCGCAGCTTGAAGTGCCTCTGAAGCGTCCCAGAGAAAACGCTCACCTCTGTGGGAGTTCGTCGCTTGCAGGCTTGAGCCAGATGCGCAGGGCGAGGAGCGCAAGGGATTCTCGACGCCTTACTGCGGAGACTGGTACGGCCCACTCACTACGGCGTACGGACTGTCCTGGAGGAGTGGGAGTCCTCTTTACTTTTTGTGCTGGCGAGTCATCCGCGCGCAAGCCGCGAGTCACATTTCGGATGTGCTGGTGGCTCATCTCATTGAAATCAATCTCAATTGAACGTGAGAAACATGAACCCTATGATTGCTTCCTATTAAAGCAAAGGAGAAGACGGTGATCGGTTCGTGTCAGTTTTGGTCGAGTTCGGCGTCAGTAACGATTTTCACATCACAGGCTGATTCGGTAAGTTCCCATGGTGGTGTGGCATGAAATCCGAACAGACGATGGCGCTGGCTGGCATCAAAGTTTTAGACCTTTCCCGCATCCTGGCCGGCCCCAGCGCCGCACAACTCCTTGGCGACCTGGGGGCGGATGTAGTCAAGGTTGAGAAACCGGATGAAGGGGACGACACGCGAAAGTGGGGGCCGCCGTACGTATGTGGAGTGTCCGGGGAAGAGACGGATGAGAGTGCTTACTACCTCTCTGCTAACCGGAATAAGCGGTCCATTGCCCTCGACATCAGTACGGAATCTGGGCAGGAACTTGTACATCGTCTGATCGCGCAGGCCGACGTCCTAATCGAAAACTACAAGGTTGGTGGACTGGCCAAGTACGGCTTGGCGTATGAGCAGGTCAGGGCCCGATATCCTCGCCTGATCTATTGCTCCGTCACAGGATTCGGGCAGACCGGCCCCTACGCGAGCCGGCCCGGCTACGACTTCTTGATCCAGGGCATGGGCGGCATCATGAGTCTCACGGGGATGCCTGACGGCGAGCCCATGAAGGTAGGTGTCGGTATTGCCGATGTCATGACGGGCATGTATGCCACGGTCGGGATCCTGGCAGCGCTGCAGCATCGGAAGCGAACAGGTGAGGGGCAGCACATCGACATCTCCCTCCTCGACACGCAGATATCTTGGCTCGTCAACGCCGGGACCAATTACCTGACCGACAGGCAAGTCCCCGATCGGTTGGGTAACGGCCATCCGAATATCGTTCCGTACCAGGTGTTCTCGACTGCAGACGCGCCGATGATTCTCGCCGTCGGCAATGACGCGCAATTCAAGCGCTTTTGCCAGGTGGCTGGCATGGCGCATCTGGCATCCGACGAACGCTATGCAAGCAACCCGATGCGAATCCGAAACCGTGCGGCGCTGTGCGAGTTGGTTGAAAACGTCCTCACGAAACGAACCCGTGCGTCATGGCTACAGGAACTCGATGCGGTCGGGGTTCCATGTGGGCCGGTGAACAATTTGGAAGATGTGTTTGCGGACCCGCATGTCGAAGCGCGCGGAGCCGAGTTGCGCATGCCTTGCGAATGGGCGCAGGGCGGCGAGATTCGTCTTCTGGCCAATCCTCTCAGGATGTCAGCGACCCCACCGAGCTACAGGCGGTCGCCTCCGCGGCTCAATGAGCACGCGGGCGAAGTGCTGGCGGACTGGCTGGGAAACAGTGAAAAAAACTAGGAGCATTCTATGTACGAACTTACCGCTGAACAGTCGAAGCTGCAGAGCCAAGCCAGGGAACTGGCGCAATCCGCGTTCGCTCCCACTGCCGCCGAAACGGACCTTACGGAGCAGTACCCCTGGGGCAATGTCGCGCAACTGCGCGAGGCGGGCTTTATGGGCATGACGTTGCCCAAGAGCGTGGGAGGTCGAGGCCTTTCGTACCTGGATACAGTGATCGTCATCGAGGAGATGGCGAAGGCCTGCGCCACCATGGGGCGAATTGCCGTCGAGGCAAACATGGGCGCTATCGGGGCGATTGCGAAGTACGGCACCGAGGAGCAACTGAAGTTGGCGGCAAGCCTGGTTCTTGCTGGCGACAAGCCGGCCATCTGCATTTCGGAGCCAAACGCAGGCAGTGCCGCCAGTGAGATGACAACGCGTGCTGACAAGAAGGGCGATCACTACATCCTCAACGGCGAGAAATACTGGATCACCGGCGGCGGCGTATCGAAGCTGCATCTGATCTTTGCACGCGTGTTCGACGATGGTGTGGAGCAGGGTATCGGTGCATTCATCTGTGTGCGAGACAACGATGCGCCGGCCGAACTTGTGGTGGGCCGCAGGCTATATGCCATGGGGGTTCGTGGAATTCCAGAGACGCATCTTGAGTTCCATGATCTCAAGATCCACAAGTCGATGCTGGTGGTGCCGCCTGGCGGCCTGAAGCGTGGCTTCGCTTCACTGATGACCGCCTACAACGCACAGCGCGTCGGTGCGGGCACGGTGGCCCTGGGCATTGCGCAAGGCGCGTTCGAGGAGGGCACGGCCTACCTCAAATCGAGGCATCAGTTCGGTCGCCCGATCGCCGAGTTCCAGGGGCTGCAGTGGATGTTGGCAGACATGTCTACCCAACTCGAGGCTGCGCGACTGCTGTTGCGTTCTGCGGCCGCCAGCGGCGCAGAGTTTCCGGATATTGATAAAGCAGCCAGGGCCAAGATCTTCGCTGCCGAAACCGCCAACAAAGTCACCAACGACGCCCTCCAATTCTACGGCTCCTCCGGCTATGGCCGCCACAACGCGATGGAACGTCACGTACGGGACGCCCGCATGTTCACTATCGCGGGTGGTACGGCACAAATTCTGCGCACGCAGCTTGCCTCCAAGCTGCTCGGCATGAAACTGCCGCAGACGCGTGATGGCTATCTGAAGGCGGCGCAGGGCAGCCCAGCCTGAGAAGAAAAGAGTCATCGCAAAAACGATAGAGAGAGGAGACAAACGATGAATCGTCGGCAAGCTGTGCTTACCCTGGCCGCGACGGCGCTGGCACCCTTAGCGAGGGCCCAGGGCAGCTACCCTTCTCAAGTGGTGCGGCTGGTTGCGCCGTTCGCGCCAGGAGGAACGGTGGATATTCTGTCCCGGGCCATCGCGGAGGAGATGGGGCGTGAATTGGGGCAGACGATCATAGTGGACAACCGAGGAGGGGCTGGCGGAACGATCGGCGCCGACATCGTCGCAAAGGCACAGCCCGATGGTTACACAGTGCTCTTCGGCGCTGTCCATCATGCAATCGCGCAGTCGGTCTACCCGAAGCTCGGCTACGACATCCGGAAGATGACGCCGATCGGCCTGCTTGGGCGGGTCAACCATGCTGTCATTGTTACGAAGTCGCTGCCGGCGAGGAACGTGCAGGAGCTGATTGCCCTTTTGAAGGCTTCTCCCGAGAAGTACAGCTATGCCACGCCAGGGGCGGGCACGATGCAGCATCTGATGACCGAGCTGTTCAAAAGCACTACCGGCACGAACATGATGCACGTACCGTACCGGGGATCCGGCCCGGCGATAGTGGATCTGATCGCGGGAACCACGCAAGTGATGTTTGAAACCATGCCCTCGGCATTGCAACACATACGGGCTGGCAGTGTGCGGGCAATCGCCGTGACGGCGTCCCGCCGCGCGAGCTATCTGCCGACGGTTCCCACGATTGCGGAATCCGGTGTGCCCAACTATGACGCCACGAGTTGGTACGGTCTCTATGCTCCTGCCAACACGCCACCGGCCATCGTTGAACGGTTGAACAAGGCCATCAACGCCGCCTTCAGCAACAAGCGGTTCATTGACCGCTGGAACGGATTGGGGGCAGATGCTGGCGGTGGTACGCCGGACGAGCTTGCCAAGCTCACTGCATCAGAGGTCGATCGCTGGGCTGCAGTGGCAAAAAGGGCAAACATCAGACTGCAGTAACGCTGCAAGGACACCTGCGAGGCTTTCGCGGATCCATTGGCACAATGCCGCGAAAGTATATGCCTACGGTGGCACATCCCCATCTTTGCTACCTCGCTCGATACCCTGATACACATGCGCTTTGCTTACGTCGGTGAACCGGGTGGGCGGCGCAGAGATGACCAGTGGCCCCTCGCTGCCTGGGTGTCGTAAGGAAGCGTGCGCGCCGGCAGCACCTCCTCGCCGTCCTGGTCGGTATAAGCAGCCAGCGAGATCGTCCTGGTGGTGCGACCCAAAATCTAACGTCTCCACCTTAAAAAAGCGAGAGGGCGGTTCTATGCTAAAGGCTTAGGTTTCCGCAACCGCAGGAATCCGATGATGCCATTCCTCCGTGCGATCCGCTATCTGCGCTTTGGGACTGTCAGCGAAGTTCGGCCTGGTTTCAGTCAGCGCCTATTTGTTGTCGGGCGTGGCTTGTACCCAGCTGGCGCTGAAGATCAATCGGAAAATCGGGACCAGGATTAACGCAGGGGAACTTTCGCTTGACGGCTTGAATGGTAGTCGCCTCCCATGCAACGTAAGCCCTTGCTGAGCCAGCACCCGGAGCTTTCCCCGCTGCGGGTCTACTTGATCGGGCTGGCCCTCGGTTGTGCGACCGGCGTCGATTTCTGGGCGTCGGCGATGATGGGCGTGGCGGGCACCCACATTCGTGGCGGCGTGCATGCTTCGCCGGAAGACTTTCTTTGGGCGATGACATCGTATGCGGCTGCAGCGGTGGTTGCCAATCTCATGCAGCGGCGCCTGGCGTACGACATCAGCTATCGTGGCTTCACGATCGCCGGCCTGGTGATTGCCGCAGCCGGCGCCACACTCTGCGCCCTGAGCCGCAATCCGCTCGAATTGGCCGTGGCTCGAGCGGTGCAGGGATTCGGTGCTGGCGGGCTGTTTGCCGCGTCGCGCATCATCATCCAGCTCAGCGCAGCCCGCGAGGAACGCCGCCCCCTCTTCATCGGCTTCAATATCGGTAGCATGGGCCTGCCGGCAGCGGCACCCTGGATCACCGCACAACTGGTTGAGAGCGCGGACTGGCAGATGGTCTTCGTGCTTCAGGCGGGGATCGCCCTGGTGACGTTGATCTTCGTTCTGGCCACCTATCCACCGCGGCTGACCGCGACACTGTCGCCTTGGGATGTCCAGTACCATGCGATGGACTGGATCACCGTGATTCTGTTCGGCGCGGGTGCGCTCACTCTGTTGCATGGGCTGGGGGACCTGCGCTTTTACGAGCTGGCGAGCTCGCCGGGGGTAGCCTTGACCCCAATCGTTGGCTTGGCGTTCTTTGTCTTAGGCTTGCTCCATTTGCAGCGGCATCCCGATCCTTGGCTCAATCCAGCGCTGTTGCTGGGCCGCCGCTTCCTGGTCGGACTCTTCTTCTACGCGATCTATTACTTCCTGAATGGCTTGTGGACCTATGTGATCTCCACAATGCTGCAAAGCGGATTGGGATTTACCTTTCAGACCACGGGCACTGTCTTGAGCACCACCTCCGTACTCGGTTTCACGGCGGCCGCAGCATTCACGTTCTGGGGTACTGCCTTACCCGGTACGAGGCGCTATATTGCGCTGGGCTATCTGATCTTCGCGCTTGCGGCGTGGCTGCTTTCACAACGAATGATGCCGGGGGCATCGCTCGATGTCATTCTGCCGGTGCTGGTGCTGCAAAGCCTGACTCTGCCATTCGTTCTGATGCTCGTCGCCGGGTTGACCTGGGCGGAGTTCAGTGTGGACGACTTTGCCCACGGCTACCAGTTCAAGAACATCGTACGCCAGATCGCCTCGGCGGCTGGCACCGGACTCGCGAGCCTTTGGTTGCAATATGACGAAGTCATGGCGCGAACGCAGTTGATAGCCAAAGTGACCCCGTTTGAATTCCCGGAAGGGATAGAGCCAGCAGAACTGGCTCGCCTGTCGCGCCTGATCGATCAGCAGGCGAACCTCATCGGTACCGGAAACCTGTTCGTATTGCTGGCATTCGCCTGTGTTGTCATCGCCATGATCGCCGTCTTGCAGCGTGCCTTGAAGTAGAGCGAATCCCATCGCAGGCCGGTGGCGCGTAGCATCCCCACGGCGTTTCGGCGAGCTCCAGGAAAGGGGAAAGGAGGGCTATGTAGCCGGCTTCGGACTTCCCTGCTCGGCAAGCAGATGTACGATGGCATGCAGCGCGACGGCAAGGCCGTTCTCAGTGGAGTTGCAAGTGCCGGCGGTGGGCAAGACGCCGGTGCTGGCGAGGAAGAGGTTCTCATGGTCGTGAGCGCGCGACCACTTGTCGCAGACCGATGTGGCGGGGTCGCTGCCCATGCTCAGCGTGCCGCAGATGTGCTGGTTGTTGTCGAATTTGTCATCGGGACTGAAGCGCAGATTCGTGCCGCCCATCAGCTCGGCGATGCGCTGGAAGTCCTGTTTGCCGCGCTGGTGCCCCCTGCGCGTATAGTCGTCGATTGCATAATGCGCCTGGGGCTTGGGGATGCCCATGGCATCCTTCTGGTCGCTCAGGGTGATCCGGTTTTCCGGGTGTGGCAGCACTTCCAGTACCGTTTTCACGCTCATCTCGCGTGCCGCGCTGTACCGCAATTGCTTTTCGAACTCTACGCCGTAGACTCCCCTGCTGATCAACGACTTGGTGGCGCCGTCCACCCGGGAAATATTGGTGAAGTCAAGCCGGTAAGACGCATGGTCAGAGCGGAATGCGCCGTCGCGCATGGTGTTGATCGAGACTGGGGCTCTGGGGGCCCCGCCCAAGCCACAGGTCCTCGTCCGCATCAAGGGTGAGCGATGTGCTCGGGTGGTCCATCAGATTCCGACCGACCATATCGCTGCTGTTGGCCAGCCCCTTGGGGAACTTGTCGCTGGCCGACAGCAGGAGCAGGCGTGGGCTTTCGATGCCGTTCGCAGCCACGATGAAGGTCTTTCCGGTGACGCGATGGGACTTCTTGTCAGGGTCATAATAGAGCGCCGCCGCGATGCGACCCTTGTCGTCATGCTCCAGTTTGTAGACATTGGCATCCGTCAGAATCTTGACGCCGGCCGCCTCCGCCGAACGCGCCGCCACGCCGCCATTGTATTGCGCGTCGATCGGACAGATCGGCTGGCAGCTATTGTTGCCGCAGCAGGGCGGCCGGCCATCGTAGGTGCGGCTGTTGCGCGCAGTTGTGTTGCTGACGACCTCGTAGGCGGGCGCTAGGCGCTCGCGGATGCGGCGCATCGCCCAAGGCTCGGCGACCGGATCCATGGGGAAGGGCTTGCTGCGCGGTGATCCGGTGTTGGGCGCGCCGGACACCCCCATCAACTCCTCGGCTTCCTGATAGAACGGTTCGAGTTCCTCATAGGTGAGCGGCCAGTCGACGCCCACCCCGTACAAGCTGTGGATCCTGAAGTCATTGGGGACATTGCGCCACGCATGCGCGGCCCAGTGCCAACTGGTCCCGCCGTACTGACGAACATACTCTGCCGGGTATGGGTAAGGCCCTGCCTGGATCAGATAGCCATTGTCCTTGGGCTGGTAGATCGGATGCGGCGCCCAGGGCGCCGGAGGATAAGGCGACATCCAGTCGCTGCGACGGGTCGAGTTGCGAAAGCGCGCGACGATTTCTGCCCGGGTGACACGCGGCCCCGCCTCGAGGATCAGAACAGAGGCCCCGGCCAAGGCGAGCTTGCGGGCAGCCAGCGAGCCGATGATGCCGGAGCCGATGACGACGAAATCGGCGGAGGACGGGTCGGACATGGACAACTCCAAGGGTAAGCTTGCCTAAGCGGGCTTCTTGGCCCAGCTTCCGTACACGCCATAGCAATAGGTCGGAGGCTTCAATACATCCCCGACGATGGCGGCGTTCAATGCGTCCTCATAGGCCAGCGCGCGCGCCTTTTCGCCACTGCCGACGATACCGAGGAACCAGGCGGTCGCGATCTTGCGAGGCAAGGGTGCCAGCGGCGACTGTTCGGCGTCGAGTATCTGCTGCAGTTGCATTGGATCGATCTTGCGCTCGTTGATCAGGGCCAGCAGTTGCCGATTTGCTGCGGGAAAGCCAGCGTCTTCCTCGACGAGCGCGGTGTAGAGCCGCTTGGCCAGGGCGCTATCGAGTGTCTGGCGACCCGCGATGATGGCCGATAGCGCGATGAATGCACCCTGGTCGCCGTCCGTTACCGGCTGAGCCAGCGCCCACGGGATCAGAGAGGCGGCATAGGCGGACAGCAAGCCCGCCAGCACCGCGCGACGCGCCGGATCGGGCCCGCCATGGGTGGCTAATATGTCTTGTTGGTCGTTCATCACAACCTCCGGATCGACGAATTCAGAAGGTGTGCAGAATGCCGAGCATGCCGACGAACTGATTGCCGTTCGAGGATGGCGACCCGTTCTGCGAGTCCCCCACGGTTGCCGTTGCGTCGACGATTTGAGAACTTCCGGCCGCGCCGAGGGTTTTGCCGCTGGCATGCTGGTAGGCCTGCAGGGCATACAGGGCTGTGCGCTTGGACAGGTGGTACTGCTCCTTGAGTGCGATCTGGTGGTAGCGCGCGGCATCGCTGATGCCGTTCGATCTGCTCGCGTACGTGTAACTGTAGCCGGCGGCGATATCGACCTGCGGGGCGATGTCATAACGGGCAATAGCCCCGTAGGTGTTGAACACGGCCAGGCCGCTGAATAGCGAGTTGCTGCCCGGCTCAAAGCGGATATTGGAATAATTCAGTCCGACCTGGAATTTGCCAATCCGGTATAGGCCAGCTGCCGCAATATGCTGGACCGAGCTGGCCGACACGAAACCAGTGGTGACGGAGGATGAGCCAAAGCTGCCGCTGGCATTGGGGTCGAACGCCGGGACGTTTCCGGTGTTGTACATACGGATATAGCCAACACCGATGCCGACCGGGCCGCTTTCATACTTGGCCGCAGCGCTGACCGAGCTGCCAGCCTGCATGCGCCCGGGAATTTCCCCGAAGGCATATTGTGCGCCGACGCTGAATCCCGAGAATGACGGGGAGACGTACTGGACGGAATTATTGAAGCGAACCGTGGTGTCAAAGCCGTCGAGATCTCCCGGGTGGGCACCGGTCGCACCCGTCAGCATCGTGACCGGACCCAGCGGCCCGAGAAACTGATAATAGGTGGTGTATTGCCGGCCCAGCGTAAGGGTGCCGAAGCGCGCATCCTGCAGGCCGACGAAGGCCTGGCGGTTGAACATGAGCCCGGCACTGGATTGCTTACCGGTGTCGATGTCGTATCCCTGCTGCAGGTCAAAGATCGCCGAGAGCGTCCCGCCCAGCGGTTCTTCGCCACGGAAACCGAAACGCGACGCCGCGTTGTTTCCACTGCGGGTGTAGAAGTTGTGGCTTCCGCCCTGGTTGCTCGCATAGACCAGGGCATCGTCCGCGACGCCGTACAGGGTCACGCTCTGGGCGGAGGCAGCCGAAGCCACGACGCACAGCAGCGGGAGAGACACAGCGTTGAGCAGGCGATTTTGTCTCATCATTTCTCGGTCTGGTTGCCCCGGCTGTCAGGCCAGGCCCGGTGGGACTGCGGATCGGCCACTGATACCGGGAATCCACTGCGGTTCACGTCGGCATGGCATCCGTGAACGGGGCGGTCAGGCCTTATGACGCCGTCCCAAGCGGAGCAGCGCCAGCAACACGCCGACGACCACGACCACGCCGACACCGATGCCGACACGCGCAAGGACCACGAGGTTCGATGCCTCACCGCCGGCCCTGAGTGTCTTCACCTGGTCCGCTGTCACTGCAGCCCGCGGGTTGCCGTAGCGCTGCGTCAGGTACGAAGCGAGGGTGGCGATCTGCTGGTCGGAAAGCGATGCGGCGAATCCCGGCATTCGCAGTTCGGGCGGATCGAGTTGCCTGTGGACGCCCTCGAGGATCACCATCACAAGATTGTCGGCTTTGGCCCGGCCGAGCGCGGCATTGTGAAACAGCGGGGGCAAGCCGGCGTCGAAGCTTCCCTCTCCATGCGCCTGGTGGCAGGTGGCGCAATGGGCGTCGTAGAGTTGTGGACCCGTCATCCGGTTGAGATCCGCAGGCAGCGCCACGCCACGGACGCTGCCCAGGTCGTCCGCTTTGGCGCCCCGGTCGAACGCGGCACGCGTGTCTGCGGCATCGCGCACGGGTGACACGCTCTTCAAGTAGACGGCGATGGCGTGCAGGTCGGTGTCGCTCAGGTGTCGCAGGCTGTGATCGATGGCTTCGGCCATCGGGCCTGCTGCCTGTGCCTTGCCCTTGGCGCTCCCGCTGCGCAAATAGCGTGCAATTTCCTGCTCGCTCCAGGCGCCGATGCCACTGATCGGGTCAGATGTGATATTAGGGGCGTCCCATGTGCCCACGTCACCGCCGGCCAGGTCCTTCGACTTGTCCTCGGCCATCATGGCGTTGCGCGGCGTATGGCACGTGCTGCAGTGTGCCAGGCCACGGCTCAGGTAAGCGCCGCGATTCCACTCGGCACTCTTGGATGAATCCTGTCGATAGCGGCTGTCATCGAGAAACAGAGCGTTCCAGACGGCCATCGACAGGCGGATATTGAAAGGGAAGGGAAGATCGGTAGCGGGCGGCGCAGTATCCACTGCCGGCACGCCGTTCATCAAGTACGCGTAGAGTGCGGCTGCATCCTCATCGGTGACCAAGGCATACGAGGTGTAGGGCATTGCCGGATAAAGGTGCTGCCCGTCGGCCCGTACTCCTTTACGCAGGGCATCGGTGAACTGCGCCAGCGTGTAGTTGCCTATTCCGTGCGTCCTGGATGGCGTGATATTGGTCGAAACGATCGCGCCGATCGGGGTGGGCAGTGACAGGCCTCCTGCGAACGGTCGGCCGCCGGGCGCCGTATGGCAGGCGACGCAATCGCCGGCGCGAGCCAGGTATTCGCCGCGTTTGACCAGATCGGCGTCAGCGGCGCCAGCCGCGATGGCAGCAGTTGCGCCAAGCCAAGCGACAGCGACCACCATGAAAACCAGCCGATGGGCGTGTCGTAGTGTCGGTAGCGGCAAAAGCACCTGGACTCCCGCATATTGGATTCGACGGGCGGTAACGCAACTGCGACAGCATCTCTATGTTCGTCCCAGACTAGGGAACCTGCTGGATTTTTTCAACCCCGTCTTGACGTGGACGCTCGCTACAAGCTGGTGCGCAAGCTCAAGATCAGCGCCGCCAATGTTGATGTTGGCCACACGCTGGCCGATGTGCTGGACCCGAGCAACGCGCGCAGTCGTGTCCTTGCCGATCGCGGCTACGACAGCGGGGCCAACCGCGACTTGCGCGAAGAGCTACCATCTGAAGGATGGCATTGCCCGGCGCACCCAGGCCGGCAAGGAGCCGGGGGGCCAGACTCAAAGCCCGCAATCGCGCCACCAATCGCACCCGGGCCCGAGTGGAGCACGTCTTTGCCGGCCTGCATCAGCTCGGCGGCATGACCGTACGTGCGCTCACGCTGGCGCGCAACGCGCTGGCCATCACCTTCAAATCTCCGACGGACGGCGACACTTATCGCACTTGAAACAGGTTCTTATACCGATTCAATCGGTGCTTCGACTGGCGTGCGATAAACCAAGGGTTCAGGATGGCGTCCGACCGACGGAAGACCATTGCTGATCTACCTAAAACGATCATCCTTGCGCCTGCGCACTATCCGGCCGACATCATCAATCGTGAGGATCGTCTTCCTTCAGATATCGGAGCAAGGTCTGCACTGCAGGCGAGGGCGTGCGCGATTTGCGCGTGACGATCCCGAGATTGGCCATCGAGATCGGTAATGCCACTGGCAGTATCGTGACCAGTCCGTATCTGGCGTAATGTTGCGCGACATCGTTCGGCACGACGGAAATCATATCCGAGGCCTCGATCATCGCGGTCGTGGCGAGGATCGAGGCCGTCTCTACGATATCCAGGTCGGCCGTCAGCCGTGCTTCCTGCAGAGCGCCTTCGACCCGCCGACGCATTGGACTGCCGAGGGGGTGGAGAATCCACGTCGCGTCGACCAGATTGGCCAGGCGAAGCTTCGCGCGGCCGGCGAGGGGGTGACCCGGACGCGCGATCACGCGCATCTGTTCGCCCTTCTCGAACGGCTCGATTGCCAGGTCCTGCTGGTTAAACTGATCGGGCAGGCGGCCGAGCACCACATCTAGATCCCCGCGCAGCAAGGCCGGCAGCAAGGTATCGCTGGTGCCCACCTCGATGCTTAGCCGCACGCGCCGATTCGCCTGCTTGAACGCCGTGAGCGCACGCGTAAGCAGCGTCGGCACGGGTCCCATGACGCTGCCGACACGGACTAGGCCAGCTGCCCCCTTCGCTAACTCGGTGATTTCCGCCTCGGCATGCTCGAAATCGTGCAGCACGCTCTGCGCGTAGCGAATCAGGACTTCGCCGTACGGTGTCGGCTCCATGCCGCGAGCAAGCCGCTCGAACAATTTCACGCCCAGCCGCTCTTCCAACTGCTGCAACAGCAGGCTGGCGGCCGGCTGGGTGGTGTGCATCGCGGCCGCCGCGCGCCGCATGTTGCGAAACTCGTTGAGCGCGTTGAGCAGCGCGATCTGCCGGCTAGAGATCCGCAGGGCGGTACGGGTTCTGGTCGTCTCCGGGGATTCGCCCGTCGGCATCGCCTGCCGCGCCGGCTTCGAACTCATATCAAATTTGGGATCAATATATACGGAATCACAATTATACGGATATCGAACGGATTCGTAGAATTGCCCCATCGCTTTCTCGTCCGATCCACGATTTCGACATGACCATCCGCATCACCCATCTGACCGTACGCGATATCCGCTTCCCGACCTCCCGCTCGCTCGACGGTTCCGACGCGATGAACAGCGCGCCCGATTACTCCGCGGCCTACGTGGTACTGCATACCGACTCGGCCACCGGCCTGGAGGGGCACGGGCTGACCTTCACCATCGGCCGGGGCAACGAACTGTGCGTTGCCGCCGTCAATTCGCTGGCACCGATGGTGGTTGGCCTGACCCTCGAGGAGATCGCCGCCGACATGGGCGCCTTCTGGCATCGCATCACCACCGGCGACAGCCAGTTGCGTTGGCTCGGCCCGGACAAAGGCGCGATCCACCTGGCCACGGCGGCGCTCGTCAATGCCGTGTGGGACCTGTGGGCGAAGGCGGAAGGCAAGCCCGTGTGGAAGCTGTTGGCGGACATGACGCCGGAGGAACTGGTGCGCTGCCTGGACTTCACCTACGTCACCGATGCGCTGACTCCGGCCGAAGCCGTCACGCTGCTGCGCCGCAAGGCCCCGACCAAGGCGCTGCGCGAGGCCGAAATGCTGGAGCACGGCTTCCCCGGCTACACCACCGCCGCCGGCTGGCTCGGCTACTCGGAAGAGAAGCTGCGCCGTCTCGCGCGCGAAGCGGTCGCGGCCGGCTGGACCCACTTCAAGCAGAAGGTCGGCGGCAATCTGGAGGAAGACATCCGCCGCGCGACGATTCTGCGCGAGGAGATCGGCTGGGAGCGGACCCTGATGATGGACGCCAACCAGGTCTGGGGCGTCGACGAGTCGATCGAGAACATGCGCCGCCTGGCCGAGTTCGATCCCTGGTGGATCGAGGAGCCGACGAGCCCGGACGACATTCTCGGCCACGCCGCCATTCGCAGCCGGATCGCGCCGATCGGCGTCGCCACGGGCGAACACTGCCACAACCGCGTGATGTTCAAGCAAATGTTCCAGGCGGGCGCGCTCGATTTCTGCCAACTGGACGCGGCGCGGCTCGGCGGTTTGAACGAAGTGCTGATCGTCCTGCTGATGGCGGCCAAGTATGGTGTCCCCGTTTGTCCGCACGGCGGTGGGGTGGGGTTGTGCGAATACGTGCAGAACATCTGCCTGTTCGACTACATCGCGGTATCGGGATCGCTGGACGGGCGCGTGCTGGAGTACGTCGATCACCTGCACGAGCATTTCCTCGAGCCCGTGGTCATCCGCCGCGGCCGCTACCTGCCACCCAAGCGCCCGGGCTACAGCATCGAGATGCATCCCGAGACGCTGGCCACCTACGAATATCCCAACGGCAGCGCGTGGGCATAGTCCGCGAATTCATCGGCGCATACGGAGCCAACGACAGTGCAAAACCAGGATATTCATTCCCATGGCGCGAACGGTTCGACGCCCGAGCGAACCGACATGATGCTCGACATCGCGCGCATCCTGCCGGATGACGGCTATGCGGGCACACTCGTCGGCCGCGTCTGGTCGCCGGGCGACCGACCCGGCCCCTCGGTGGTCGCGATCCGCGCGGACGGTGTATACGATCTGTCGGCGCAGTTCCCGACCATGAGCACGCTGCTCGACACGCCGCATCCCTCGCGCGCCGTGCAGGCGGCGCAGGGGCCGCGCATCGGCAGCCTGGAGGCGTTGCTCGCCAACAGCGGCGATGCGCGCGACCCGACGCGCGCCAGCCTGCTCGCGCCGTGCGACCTGCAGGTGATCAAGGCGGCGGGCGTGACGTTCGCCGACAGCATGGTGGAACGGGTGATCGAGGAGCAGGCGGGCGGGGACCTGACCCGCGCGGCCGAGGTGCGCGCCAAGGTGCAACGCCACATCGGCGAGGATCTCGCGGCCGTCCAGCCCGGCTCGGCCGCCGCCATGGCGCTCAAGACCGTGCTCCAGGAACAGGGCCTGTGGTCCCAGTACCTGGAGGTGGGGATCGGCCCGGACGCCGAAGTGTTCACCAAGGCGCCCGTGCTCTCCGCGGTCGGCACCGGGAATGCCATTGGCGTGCGCAGCGACTCGGCCTGGAACAATCCGGAGCCGGAGGTGGTGCTGGCGGTCAATGGCCGCGGCGAGATCGTCGGCGCTACGCTCGGCAACGACGTCAACCTGCGCGACTTCGAGGGCCGCAGCGCGCTGTTGCTGAGCAAGGCCAAGGACAATAACGCCTCGTGCGCCATCGGTCCGTTCATTCGCCTGTTCGACGCGACCTTCGGCCTCGACGACGTGCGGCGCGAAACCGTGCATCTGCGCGTCTACGGCGAGGACGGCTTCGTGCTGCGCGGCATCAACTCCATGGCGCGCATCAGCCGCGATCCGACGGCGCTGGTCGAGCAGACCGTCGCCATGCATCAATACCCCGACGGCTTCATGCTGTTCCTGGGCACGCTGTTCGCGCCGGTCGCCGATCGCGACCGTCCCGGCGAGGGCTTCACGCACAAGCTCGACGACGTGGTGAGCATCCGCAGCGCCAGGCTGGGCGAACTGCGCAACCGGGTCACGCACAGCCATCTGGCCGCGCCGTGGCAGTTCGGCCTGCGCGCCTTCATCAACAACCTGGCCGGCCGCGGCCTGCTGGACAAGGGCGTTTGAACGAAGCAGCATGGCGGCCCTGCGCCAGGCAGGGCGCGCATCCCCGGGGGCCGGGCAGCATCTTGCGGTGCCGCCATCGCAGGGGCCCCAACATCCAAAAATAAAGAGGAGCAAGGAGACACATGAGCCAAATTCTTGAACAGACCCTGCCCGCGCCGTCGGAGCACGCGGGCGAGCGTCCCCTGGACAAGCTTCTGTTCCGCAAACTGATGCCGTTGCTGATCATCGTCTATGTCATCAGCTTCCTGGACCGGACCAACATCGCGCTCGCCAAGGCGAGCATCGCCGTCGACCTGGGTATTTCCTCGGCAGCCTACGGCCTCGGCGCTGGCTTGTTCTTCCTGACCTACGCAGCGTTCGAGGTGCCGAGCAACCTGATCATGCACAAATGCGGCGCCAAGTTCTGGATCACCCGCATCATGATCACCTGGGGGCTGTTGTCGGCCGGCATGGCGTTCGTCCAGGGCGAAACCTCGTTCTACGTGATGCGCCTGCTGCTGGGCGCGGCCGAAGCAGGGCTGTTTCCCGGCGTGATGCTGTACCTGACCTACTGGTTCGACCGCAAGCAACGCGTGCGCGCCACCGGCTATTTCCTGCTCGGCGTGTGTATCGCCAATATCCTCAGCGGTCCGCTGGGCGGCGCGCTGCTGCAGATGCACGGCCTGATGGGCATGCACGGCTGGCAATGGATGTTCATCTGCGAGGGACTGCCCGCGGTCGCGCTGGCGTTCGTGGTCTGGAAACATTTGCCGAACGGTCCGGCGTCGGCCTCGTGGCTGAGCGCCGGCGAAGTCTCGGGAAATCGAACGTCGGCTGGCGGCCGACCTGCGGGAGCAGGAAGCGGCGGGCGCCAGCACGCATCTGCTGCGCCAGATGCTCGCCGATCGCCAGACCTGGCTCGCCATCGCAGTCTATTTCTGCCACCAGATCAGTATCTACACGATGATCTTCTTCCTGCCGAGCGTGATCGGCACCTATGGCAAGCTGTCACCGTTCCAGATCGGCACCCTCAATTCCGTGCCGTGGATCGCTGCCGCCCTGGGCGCCGCCACCTTGCCGAGGCTCGCGACCACGGCCGCGCGAAGCCGCCGGCTGCTCGTCGTCGGACTGCTCGTCATGGCGGCCGGTCTGGTGATCGCGACGTCGGCCAACCCGATCTTCGGAATGGCGGGCTTCTCGCTGACCGCACTTATGATCTTCGTGGTCCAGTCCGTGCTGTTCCTGTTCCCGTCGTCGCGCCTCAAGGGCTCGGCGCTGGCCGGCGGTCTGGCATTCGTCACCACGTGCGGGCTGTTCGGCGGATTCTTCGGACCGTCGCTCATGGGCATGATCGAAGAGACCACCGGGTCGGTCCAGAACGGTCTGTACATCATCGCCGGCTTGCTCACCGCCGCCGCCGTGGCCGCCACGGCCCTGCGCCAAGGCCAGGAGAGCCGTGGCTGAGGCATCGTCCCGCCAGGCATTGTTGACCCGGCGGGCCGCGGCCCGCCCGAACCGAGAACTGACATGACTCCCATCGGCGCATCGGCGAACTCCCCCAAGGGGGTGTTGGCGCCAACGATCCGACTTAGCGATGTCGACGACGTCGTTATTGCCAGAACCCAATTGATGTCCGGCACGATGATCGACGGCGAAAACCTGAGCGTCACCGGATTGATTCCGCCCGGCCACAAGGTCGCGGTGCGCGACATCCCTGCCGGCAGCCCGGTGCGCCGCTATGGCCAGGTCATCGGTTTCGCCTCGCAAGCGATCCGGCGCGGGCAGCACGTGCACGTGCACAATCTCACCACGGGACAGTTCGACCGCGTACATGCCGTCGGCGTCGATGCGCGCGAGACCGTTCCAGTCGATGTGCCGGCCACCTTCCAGGGCATCGTGCGGTCCGACGGCCGCGTGGCGACGCGCAATTACATCGGCATCCTGACCTCAGTGAACTGCTCGGCCACCGTGGCGCGGGCGATCGCGGATCACTTCCGGCGCGATATCCGCCCGGATGCGTTGGCCGAGTTCCCGAACATCGACGGCGTCGTCGCGCTCACGCACGACAGCGGTTGCGCGGTCGATGCGAACGGCGACGGCCTACGCATGCTGCGCCGTACGCTCTCGGGCTACGCGCGTCACGCCAATTTCGCCGCAGTGCTGGTCGTGGGCCTGGGCTGCGAGACCAACCAGATCCCCGCGTGGCTGGAAGCGGAGGGGTTGCAGGCCGGGCCGGCATTGCGCTCATTCACGATCCAGGAGTCCGGCGGCACGGCGCAGGCCGTGGCCAAGGGCATCGCCGCGGTGCGGGAACTGCTACCCGACGCCAACCGGGCCGTGCGTGTCCCGGTGCCGGCCAGCCATCTCGTGGTCGGCCTCCAGTGCGGCGGATCGGACAGCTATTCCGGCATCACGGCGAACCCGGCGCTGGGCGCCGCGATGGATCGCCTGGTGCGCCACGGCGGTACGGCCATCCTGTCGGAGACGCCCGAGATCTATGGTGCCGAGCATCTGCTGACGCGGCGCGCAGAGAGCCCGGCCGTCGCCGAGAAACTGCTCGCGCGCATCGGCTGGTGGGAGGACTACTGCCGGCGCATGGGTGCCGACTTGAACAACAACCCGTCGGCGGGCAACAAGGCAGGCGGCCTGACGACGATCCTGGAGAAGTCGTTGGGCGCCGTCGCCAAGGGGGGCAGCACCAACCTGGTCGATGTCTTCGGATACGCCGAGCCGGTGACGAGGCGCGGCCTGGTGTTCATGGATACGCCGGGCTACGACCCGGTCTCGGCCACCGGCCAGGTGGCGGGGGGCGCCAACCTGATCTGCTTCACGACCGGCCGCGGATCGGCCTACGGTTGCGCCCCGACGCCGTCGCTCAAGCTGGCCACCAACACGCCGTTGTGGGAGCGCCAGCAGGCCGACATCGATCTGAACTGCGGCGGAATCGCCGAAGGACAGGACAGCATCGAAGCAATGGGCGAGTCGATTTTCCAGGCGCTCTTGCGCGTGGCCTCCGGCGAGCGCACCAAGAGTGAGGTGCACGGCTATGGGCAGAACGAATTCGTGCCCTGGCAACTGAGCGCGATTACCTGAAGTCGTTTTTTGTACAAGATTCCTTACCGATATGAACCTGACGGGACAACTTTTGATCGGCCACGATGAACAGGGCGAGGCCGGCCCTGGCTTCCACGCGATCGATCCGGCCACCGGCGAGACGCTGGCGCCAGCCTTTTGCTCTGCTTCGAGCGATGACGTCGAGCGCGCGGCCCGATTGGCGGAGTGTGCGTTCGACGCGTACCGCGCGACGACGTCCGAGCAGCGTGCCCGCTTCCTCGAAGCGATTGCCGACGGCATCGAAGCGCTCGGGGCGCAACTGATCGAGCGGGCCATGCAGGAGACTGGCCTGCCGCGTGCCCGCCTGGAGGGCGAGCGCGGTCGCACCACGGGGCAGTTGCGCCTGTTCGCGCGCGAACTGCGCGCAGGCGGGTGGATGCGGGCGACGATCGACCCCGCCCAGCCGGAGCGTCAACCGATGCGGCGGCCCGATTTGCGGATGCACCGGATCGCGGTCGGTCCGGTGGCGGTGTTCGGCGCCAGCAATTTTCCGTTGGCCTTCTCGGTGGCCGGCGGGGATACGGCGTCGGCCTTGGCGGCGGGATGCCCCGTAATCGTGAAGGCGCATCCGTCGCATCCCGGCACATCGGAGCTCGTGGCACGCGTGATTGCCCGGGCGGTGCGCGAGCAGGCGATGCCGGAGGGGACGTTCTCGATGGTGGCCGGCACCGGCCACGATGTCGGGGTTGCGCTGGTGCGGCATCCCGCCGTACAGGCGGTGGCTTTCACTGGCTCGCGCGCGGGCGGCCTGGCTTTGTGCCGCGCGGCGGGCGAGCGCCCGCAGCCGATCCCCGTGTTTGCCGAGATGAGTGCGATCAACCCGGTCTTCCTGATGCCGGGGGCGCTGCACGCGCGCGCGGAACGCATCGCCGCGGGCTATGTTGATGCGCTGGTGATGGGCACGGGACAGCTCTGCACCAATCCCGGCATCGTCCTGGGCGTCGCGAGTCGGGGCTGGGACCGTTTCGTTGCCGGCGTCGCCGCCGCACTGTCCGGACGGGCGGCCGGCACGATGCTGAGTCCCGGCATCCATCGCGCCTTCCGCGACGGCGCGCAACGCATGGCGAACACGCCTGGCGTGGCCTCCGTGGCCCGGGGCACAACCGGCGAGGGCGCGTGCAGCGCCGAGGCCATCGTGTGTCAGACTACGGCCGCGCATTTCATGACGCAGCCGTCATTGCACGATGAGGTGTTCGGCCCGGCCGGCCTGCTGGTCCGCTGCGACGACGTGGCCCAGATGCAGGCGTTGGCGCAGGCGTTCGAAGGACAACTCACCGCCACGCTGCACATCGACGGCGACGACGTGGCGGCGGCGCGTGCGCTGGTCCCCGTGCTGGAACGCAAGGCCGGGCGGTTGATCGTCAACGGCTTCCCGACCGGCGTCGAAGTGTGCCACGCCATGGTGCATGGCGGGCCGTTTCCGGCCACCTCGGACACGCGCACCACCTCGGTCGGCGTGAGCGCGATGGAGCGTTTTCTGCGCCCGGTGTGCTACCAGGATTTCCCGCCCGAACTCCTGCCGGAGGCGCTGATGCCGGACAATCCGGCCGGCATCCCACAATGGGTAGAGGGGGTGTTCGGACAGCACGCGTCCTGACCAGGCGGCAGCGGGATGGGCACGATTGCGGTTCGCCCGGAAGTTGATTCAGGCCCGCTGCGCAACCGCCTACAGCCCGTCATCTGGGCGCCCTGGCGGGTTTGAGGTATCGGCTGACAGGGTGCTCGCCGGAGTATCCACTGCGCCTATGCCAAGTCGACGGAAGTCGGGCAAAGGCTAAGAGTGAACTGATCTGCTGCGGGCGCTGCTGATATCCCCGAAAAAGGCGGCAACCGGGACACGCTGCCTAAGCAGGCCTGTCTATGCGAGGTCGTCCTGAGACAGCTCTGGTGACTTCATCGGCGCGCTCGCAAAGATCTTCTCCCAGCGCTTTGATTGACGCCTTATCAAACTGGGCGCTGAACCCAACCGCGCTGATGGCCATGACGGGACTGCCCGCGCCGTCGAGGACGGCAGCAGAAACGGTAGTGACGCCTTTGACGTATCGGTCGATATCAATAGCGTAGCCATTCTTGCGAGCGTCGTCGACCTCCGCCAGATAGGCTTCGAAGGTCGGCGGATTCTCCCAACGCAGGGCACTGAACCGCGAGCGCAGTTCCGCAGGGCTGAGGTTGGAGTGCGCCGCAAAGCTGCGTCCGAGCGCGGCAATGTACATCGGGAGTCGCTGGCCGATGTTCATATGGACGCGCATGGCGGCAGCGTTGTCCGCGCGATCGACGAGAACCACGCGCTCGTCGGTCGTGCATTGCCAAAGGGTTGCGGTAATGCGATGGCGCATCGCAACCTCCTCGAGATGCGGGTGCACCATCCTGGCATAGGAAGCCTGCTCCAGCGCACCCTTCGCCAGCTCGACCAGGCCCAGGCCGATGGTGTAGGTCTTGGCTGAGTCATCGAAGATGACCAGGCGCTCGTGCACCAGGGTCTTAAGCAGGTTGAAGCAGGTGCTCGAATTGAGCTGCAGGTCGCGTGCGATGCGCGTGACGCCCACCGGAGCTTGTGCTGCGGCCAGATAGCGCAGCACGCTCAGGCCACTGGCGAGTGCGCCGACAAGCTTCTCAGGTGCGGGATTGGATGCCATGCTGGTTGGATAAGAAAGGCAATAGCGGGATTGTACCGGTCGGTCAGCCGGCCCGGACGGACCGACCGGACGGCCTCAGGCCGTGCGTGTTACCAGGGCGTCCAGGGCCCAAGCCTGGTCGGCTCGCACCGCCAGCGGGTTAATCTCGACTTCCGCCAGTTCGGTCCGCTCCATGAACCAGTCGCACAGCGCGGCGATGCGCGCGGCAATGGCCGGGATATCGACCTTGGGGCGACCGCGGAAGCCATCCAGCAGGCGCGCGGCCCGCAGGCTGCGCAGCATCAATTCCACCTGCCTGGCGTCGAGCGGAAGCAGCCTCGTGATGGCGTCGGCATCCAGTTCGACCTCGACACCTCCCCGAGCAATGGTCAGGACCGCGCCGAAGCGCGGATCGCGGCGCAGGCCCAGCAACAGCTCATGATCGAAGGGCACCATCTGCTCAACCAGAACCCCTTCGACATCGATCTCCAGGTGGTCGCCGATCCCGCGCAGCGTCTGGACGGCGCCGGCAAGCTCGTCCGCGGTGCGAATCCCAAGGATCACGCCGCCGGCTTCGCTCTTGTGCAGCAACTCACTCGACTGCAGCTTGGCGGCCAGCCGCCCGGTCAAGGGCAGGGAGTCCGATGACTCGCCGGAACGGATCAGCCGGCCCTCGGGTATCGCGATCGCTCGCTGGCTGCGTAGCAGCTCCTTTCCGCTGTATTCGGAAAGGGCAACCGTGCTCGCAGTCGGGAGTGCCCCGGCCACGCGCACTGCCGGGAGGGCCGAGGAAGCGGCCTCCGACTGCAGTTGCCTGGCCTTTCGCGCAGCATCCAGCGCCTGCATGCATTGCGGAATGTCGGCGAACACGGGGATGCGCTCCGCTTCCAGCCTGGCGACGGTTTCTGGCATGGCGCTGAGCCACACCACCGCAATCGGTCGGTTCAGTTGCTTTCGCGCGCTTGCCAAGGCCTCGGTGAACGTGTCTGCGATGCTGTGCATCATGCCCACGAAGAGCACCACGCTGTCGATGTCAGCGTCCTGGCCGACGGCGGAGAGCGCGCGTCCGAAGCTATCGGTGCTCTGCACCACGTTTCCGGTCAGGTCGAGCGGGTTGGACGGTGTTGCAAAGGCGGGCAGGATCGTTTTCAACGCAGCTTTGGTGGCGGCCGAGAAGGCCGGCAGATGCATGCCGAGTGCCTCGGCCTCATCGGCAATCAGCACGCCTGCGCCTCCCGATACCGACATCACGGCCAGCCTGTCGCCTTCAGGCACGCTTTCGTACAGGAAGAGTCTCGCCGTGTCCACCAGTGCGCTGAGCGAGTCGACGCGCACCGCACCGCCTTGGCGAAAACAGGCATCGTAGAGGGAGTCGTCGCCGGCAATGGCTCCCGTGTGGGATGCCGCCGCCGCGGCGCCGGCTTTCGAGCGGCCCGATTTGATCGCGATCACGGGTTTGCGTGCCTGTGCGGCACGTTGCAGCGCCCGGCGAAATGCCACGGTGTCCCGGATGTCTTCGAGATACATGCCGATGACTGCAGTATCGGGGTCATCCACCAGGAAGTCGATCGCCTCGGCGGCATCGACATCGCACTCGTTACCCGTCGTGATCCAGTGGCTGAAGCCCAGTCCGGAACGCAGCACCATGTCGAGCCAATAGGCACCGAGCGCACCACTCTGGCTCACAAACGCAAAGCGGCCGCGCTGCAAAGGGGTTTCTTCCAGCGCCGTGGTGAAGGACGCAATCAGCCCGGTGCTGCAATTGGCTGCCCCGAGGCAGTTCGGTCCCAGGATCGCTACGCCTTTCTCCTGCGCCAATGCCCGCAGCCGCGCCTGCATTGCCTTGCCTTCCTCGCCGGCTTCGGAGAAGCCCGAGGAGAACACGACGAATGCCGGGATACCCGCCGCGATCCCTTCGGCAATGACGCTTTCAACCTTGCCTGCCTCGGTGCCGATGATGGCGAGATCGACCCGTTGGCCGATTGCCTTCAGTGACGGGTACGATGTCAGGCCTTGCACTTCGCTGCGGCCCGGATTGACCGGGTACAGCTTGCCCTGATAGCCGCGCGACAGCATATAGGCCAGGGGGCGTCCGGTGATCTTGGCCGGGTCTGACGACGCACCGACGATGGCAATGCTTTGCGCGTTGAGAATGCTGGCGACGCGGGAAATGCCGGCGTTGCGCGACGGGTTCTGCTCAGTCAATTTTCACTCCAGCCGTCTTGACGACACCGGCGTAGCGCGCGGTTTCGCTATCGAGAAATTTCGAGAACTGCTCGGGAGTCGACCCGACGGGTTCCACGCCCATGCTGATCAGCCGATCTCTGACGCCCGGATCATTCATGGTCTTGGCGATTGCCGTGCTGATCTTGTCCACGATGACCCGCGGCGTGCCAGCGCGGCCGATCACACCGAGCCACGACGAGCCATTGAAATCGGGCATGCCGGATTCCTTGAAGGTGGGAATGTCGGGGGCGGCCGGAACGCGGGTGTTGCTGGTCACGGCGATGGCTTTCAGCTTGCCCGCCTTGATGAGCGGCAATGCGGAGAGGACGTCAACAAACATGCAGCTTACCAATCCGGCCTGTACGTCGACTATGGCGCCGGCGCTTCCCTTGTAGGGGATGTGCGTAAGCTGGATGCCTGCTGCCTTCTGCAGCATCTCGCCGGTCAGGTGGTTGGACTGGCCGTTGCCGGCGGAGCCGAAGGTGAGTTTGCCCGGTTCGCGCTTCGCCAGGGCGATGAATTCCGCCAGATTGTGGGCTGGCGTATTCGGGCCGACCACCAGCACATTGGCCAGCGCGACGGCTTGCGAGATGGGGATGAGATCCCGCTTGGTGTCATAGGGAAGATGCCGGTAGATGCTCGGGTTGATGGCATGGCTGGTTGCGATCATGCCCAGCGTGTAGCCGTCCGGCGTGGCGCGCGCGACGGCGGCGGTGCCGAGCGAGCTGCCGGCCCCCGGCATGTTCTGCACGATGACCGGTTGCCCCATGGCTTCCATGCCGTGCGCGACGATGCGGCCGACGGTGTCCAGGATGCCGCCAGGCAGCGAGGCGACGATAAGCGTCACCGGCTTGGTCGGGTAGGTCTGCGCGCACGCTATCGACGGCAGCGCAAGCAGGCTCACCGCGCCTACGCTGGCGAGCAGGGAGCGGCGTAGTTTGAATTTGCTCATGGGGTTGTACCTCACACTAGGGCTAGGAGCTGCGCTATACCGGCAGCGCTCATGGGGATGAGGGGCGATGGCGTCCCTCCGGACAGCGCTCAGTCCAGCGGCAGACCAAGCTGGCGGGCAATGGCGCGTTGCTGGATCTCGACGCTGCCGACCGTCACCGGTGCGACCAGGGCATCCATTGCCCAGCGCATGGCAGGGAGTTCCGAGGTCAGGCCCCAGCCGCCGGCCACGTGGAGCGCGGTCTGCGTCACTCGGACGACGGCCTGGGTGGCGTGCAGTTTGGCGGTGGAGACATCAAGAATGACCTGCTCGAGCGGTGCGCCGCTATCCCAGCGCTCGGCCGCGTGGTAGGTCAGGCGGCGCGCTGCCTCGACGTCCAGGTGCGCCTGCGCCAGCGCAAAGGCGATGGACTGATTCGCACCGATCGGCTTGCCGAACTGCCTGCGCGTGCCGGCATAGCCGATCGCCCAGTCGAGTGCGGTCTGCATATGACCCAGCCAGCGCGCCGCCACCATGATGCGCTCACGGTTAAAGCCCGCCATGATCTCCGCGAACCCTGCGTCCAGCCGGCGCCTCTCCGGCACCTCGGCTTCACTGAACATGACCCGGAATGTCGGCGCCGGGCGGTTGACATAGGTGTCGATCTTGCTGGTCTGAATGCCGGCCGTGTCACGGTCTACCGCGAAGAAGCGCATGCCGTGGCGTCCGGCGGCCGGGTCGGTTTGCGCCAGGGTGACCAGCACGTCGGCGTCGCCTGCTAGCGTGATGAAGGACTTGATGCCGTCCAGCCGCCATGCCTCGCCATCGCGTGTGGCGCGCGTGCGGACGTTCTGAATGTCGTTGCCGGCCTCGGGTTCAGTGATCGTGATGGCAAGCAGGCACTCGCCGGCAATATTGCGGCGCGCGATCTCCCGATGCGCCTCGTTGCCGTACTCGTAGAGGATCGAGCCGGCCACGTTCTGCACCAGCACCGAGACCGCCAGGTTGGGGTTGATGCTGGCCAGCTCTTCCATGGCAATGGCCTCTTCGTATGCGCCGAGGCCCGCGCCTCCCACGTCCTCCGACGCGGTGATGCCGATCAGCCCGGCACGCGCGCACGCCACATAGAAGTCACGCGGGAATTGCTTCTCGTCATCCGCCTTCTGCCAGCGCGGACCAACCTCCTTTTGCGCAAAGGCGCGGCACATGTCTCGGAACGCCTCACGGTCGATGGTGTTCCGGGGGCGTGCACGGGCGTTGCTGCTTGCCATGGCGTCTCCTTTTAATATTCTGTATGGCGAGTATAGTTCTGCGTACAGAATGAAGCAAGCCGGGATGAATGGCTCTGGGTGCTTTGCCTCCGGTACCGGCCTTTTCCTTCGATTTGAGGACCAACCATGAACCACAGCCCCATACGCGTAGTGCGCCACCCCGATCACCATGAGCTGGTCCTGGATCGCGTTGACAAGGCCAATGCCATGAGCGCGCGGATGATGCGGGAGGTTGTCGGGTTTGCGGCGGGGCTGAGCGCCGCGGAGGCCGACGTGCTGCTGCTGAGCAGCGCTTCGCCGACGCTGTTCTGTGCCGGAGCCGATATCGCGGAATTCGTCGCCGGCCCCGAGGCGCTCGCGGAGCAGGAGGAGGCGCTGCTGGCGATGATCGAAGCCCTGGCTTGCTGTCCGGCGCCGCTGATCGCGGTGGCGCGGGGGCGTGCGGCGGGCGCTGGCGCGATCCTGCTTGCCTTGGCGGACGTGGTGATCGCGGCTGACGACCTCCAGCTTGCCTGTCCGGAAATCCGCTTCGGCATGTACCCCGTCATCGTCGATGCCGTACTGCAGGCGCGCATGCTCCCTGCCTTGTCGCAGCGCCTGTGTTTGGGTGGGGAGGCGATCGGGGCGGTCGAGGCGTTCCGGGTCGGGCTGGTGACGGAGGTGCTGCCGGCCGCGGACTTTGCGTCGGCGGCCCGGATCCGCCTGGCTTGGTATCTGGACCGCAGGGCTGCGCTGGGCATCGCGCGCCGCAGCCGGCTGCTGACGCAGTCGCCGCAGGCGCTCGTGGCTCGCGTCAAGGCGGTCGCTCCCTTGATGCGGGAGAACTTCGGGCGACCGGGTGTCGTCGAGCGGATTGCGTCCTACCTGGAAGGGTTGCGCAGTTCAGGAACTCGCGCGCGAAACGGTTGACGTCATCCATCTCGCTCATTAATATTCGCAACAACGAATACTATTCTTTAATACGAATCAGGAGGCGCGGGCGAAGTCGGCTCCCTTCCTGCTCGGTTTCTGGAGACGACCCCATGAGTCTGGATTTCACCTTTTCTGAAGAGCACGAGTCCGTGCGCGACACGGTGCGACGCCTGTGCCGTGACGAATTGTCGCCCCTCGTCGCGCAGGCCGACGAGACCGAGGTGTTTCCGCGGCATGTCTTCCGGCGCTGGGGCGAACTTGGCCTGCTGGGCGTGCGCTATCCGGAGTCCGATGGCGGCAGCGGCTTCGACAAGGTCAGCGACTGCATCGTGCGCGAGGAACTCAGCTACCTGAGCCAGGGGTTCGCCTCCAGTTGGTCCGCGCACACGCATCTGGGCATCTGGCCGATCTGGAAGGCCGGCACGCCGGAGCAGCGCGAACGCTTCTTCAAGCCAGCGCTGTCTGGCGACAAGGTTGCCGGCTTCGGCTTGTCCGAACCGGACGGTGGCTCGAACATCCGCGCGATGAAGACCCGGGCCGAGCGGGTTCCAGGCGGGTGGAAGCTCAACGGCAGCAAGCTTTACATCACCAACGCGCCGATTGCCGATTTCCTGCTGGTGGCCGCACGCACCAGCCCGGAGCTGACGCCGGACGCCATCAGCCTGTTCATCGTCGAACTGCCGAACAAGGGGTTCGACATCCACAAGCTCAAGAAGGAGGGGATCCGCGCCTCGGAAACCGCGCTGATCCACATCGAAGATGCCTTTGTCCCGGACGATTGCCTGCTCGGCGGCCGCGAGGGCACCTATCCCGTGATTCTCGAGTCCCTGAGCGAGAATCGCGTCGGCGTGGCCGCCAATGCGCTGGGAATGGCTCGCGCCGCCTTCGACGCCGCGCAGGCCTATGCTAACGACCGCATCGTGGCGAACAAGCGCATTGGCGACTACCAGGCCATTGCCCACAAGCTGGCGGATATGTCGGCGCAGATCGAAGCGGCGCGCTGGCTTGTGTACTACGGCGCCTGGCGCGTCGACCAGGGCACGCTGGATGCGGCCACCGCCGCCCGCGTGAAGCTCATCGCGAGTGAAACCGCGCTCTCGGTCAGCGAGCAGGCGATTCGCATCCATGGCGGGGCCGGGATCATGCGTGAGTATCCTGTCGGCCGGATCCATCGCGATGCGCTGGTGTACGTGATCGGGGAAGGCACCAGCGAGATCCAGCGCAACATCATCGCCCGCAGCCTGGGGTTCAAGCCATGAACGACTTCGTGCTGCGAGAGCGCCATGGCGCCACGATGGTCATCCGCTTGAACCGCCCGGAGAGGAAGAATGCCTTTGATCTCGAGGTCCGTGCCGGGATCGCCGAGGCCGTGTTCGAGGCAAGAGATGATGAGACGGTGAGGGCCGTCATTCTTACCGGAACCGATGGCATGTTCTGCGCCGGCGGCGACCTCAAGTCGCTGTCGGAGGCAAAGCGTCCCGTGCTCCGCGATCGCGAGCGGATCCGGCGGCTCCATCCCTGGTTCCGCGAACTGGTCAACCTGGAGAAGCCGGTCATCGCCGCCGTCGACGGCCCGGCCTTCGGCGCGGGCTTCAACCTGGCATTGGCCTGCGACTTCATCATCGGCACGCCCCGCACGCGTTTCTGTGCGGCCTTCAGCCGCATCGGGCTGGTGCCTGACCTCGGCGGTTTCTTCCTGCTGCCCCGGATCGTCGGCTTGCAGCGCGCCAAGGACATCGTGTTCTCCGCCCGGGAAGTGGCTGCTGACGAGGCTGTCCGGCTCGGCATCCTTGCGAACGTGGTGGCGCCGGAACAACTGATGCCGGAAGCGCTTGCGATGGCAGAGCGCTATCACCACGCCTCGACCGAGGCGATCGGCATGGCCAAGAACGTGCTCAATCGCTCGTTCAACCTTGACCAAGACACGCTGGCGGAACTGGAGTCCTATGCGCAGGCGCTCGCCCTGCAATCGCAGTACCACGCCGACGCCGTAGCCAACTTCTTGAACAAGCGTCCGCTTGCTTTCCCCGGAGGGAATCGCGCATGACCATGAATGCATTCATCACCGGCGTTCACGATACGGCCATCGGCGAGTTGCCGGGCAGCAGCTGCATGGCACTGCACGCCGAGGCAGCGCTCGGCGCGGTGGCCGACGCCGGTCTGGCGCTCTCGGACATCGATGGCGTGCTGTGCGCGTACTCCTTCACAGAGCCGCACCTGATGCTGGCTTCGGTCTTCTGCGAGTACCTCGGCATCCACCCGGGATACTGCGCAGCAATCCAGGCCGGCGGCGCAAGCGCCTGCATCATGATCATGCAGGCTGCGGCACTAGTGGCAAGCGGGCAGTGCCGCCATGTGCTCGTCGTCACCGGCGACAACCGGCTGACCGGCATGTCGCGCGACGGCGCCGTTGCCGCGCTGGCGGAAGTCGGGCATCCGCAGTTCGAGCGACCCTTCGGCATCAGTGTGCCGGCCGCATACGGCATGGTGGCACGCCGCTACATGCACGAGTACGGCGCAACCGCCGAACATCTGGCCGCGCTTGCAGTGGAGCATCGCCGCCATGCCGGGCGGCACCCCAAGGCGCACAAGCGCGAGCCGCTATCGATGGGGCAGGTCCTGGCGTCCAGGGAGATCTGCTCGCCGCTGCGGCTCTTCGACTGCTGCCTGGTTTCCGATGGCGGCGCGGCCGTGGTCGTCAGCAGCAAGGTCGCGGCGGCGGATACGCGCGGCAAGGCGATCGAGATCCTGGGCGCCGGACAGGGGCATACCCATGAGCACATCGTAGCTGCGCCGAGCCTGACCAATTTCGGCTGCAAGGCCTCCTCGGCGACGGCGTTCGCGCGGGCCGGCGTCAAGCCGTCCGATATCGATGTGGCGCAGATCTATGACTCCTTCACGATCACCTTGCTGGTCGAGCTGGAATCCATCGGCTTCTTCGAACGCGGTGAGGCGGGCCCTGCCGCGCTTCGCGGGGAGCTGGGCCTGGAGGGACGGCTGCCGTGCAATACGCATGGCGGACTCCTGTCCTATGGGCACTCCGGTGCCGCAGGCGGCATGTTCCATGCGGTCGAGGCGGTGCATCAGTTGCGCGGTCATGCCGAGGCGCGCCAGGTCGATGGCGCCAGGCTAGCCTTCGTCCATGGCGATGGCGGCATTCTCTCGGCGCATTGTTCTCTTGTTCTCGGAGCCCACTGATATGAGCCGTCCCATTCCCCGCTCCACTGCGGAGACCCAAGCCTTCTGGGAGGGTTGCGCCGAAGGTGTCGTGCGCTATCAATGCTGCCGGCACTGCGGCCAGGTGCAACTGATTCCTCGCGCGCGCTGCGTGTCGTGCCACCGTGACGCGCTTGAGTGGAAGCGCTCCGCAGGCCGCGGCCAGATCCTTACCTATACCGTGGTCCACCGCGCGCCGACACCGGCATTCCGCGGCGAAGTGCCCTATGTCATCGCGATCGTCGACATGGACGAAGGCTTCCGCCTGATGGTCAACGTCAAGGATGGCAGCGATGACCTCGCCATTGGCCAGCCCGTGCGCATCACCTTCCGCGAGGTCGAAGGCGCAACGCTTCCGCAAGCCGAGGTGAGCGCATGAGCGACGTCTTCGTCTATGACAGGTTCGAGCCCGGCACCGTGCTCGGAGAGACGACCATCACCGTCGATGCCGCGCTGACGCAAGGCTGGCGGCACATCTTCGGCGATGCACAGGAAGACGGCGCAGGCGAGGCCGCGGAAGGCGCCGGCCTTGCGGTGGTGATGATGATGCGCGCGTACCTGGGCATCGTCACCCCGCGCCCGCCCGGAAACGTGCATAGCCGCCAGCGTCTGTCGATGCGAGGCGTGCCCCGCCCCGGGGAGTCGGTCCTTACGGTGATGCGCTGCGAAAGCAAGGAACTGAAGCGCGAGCGGCGCTATGTCGAGCTTCGCGCCACTGGCAGCGGAGAGGGCGGCCGCCCTATCTACGATGGATATCTCACGCTGATCTGGGCAGCATGACCATGAACCGACCATTACAAACGGCAACCCTGCGG
Source organism: Cupriavidus sp. 09_S30 (assembly GCF_056930435.1). Lineage (NCBI taxonomy): Bacteria > Pseudomonadati > Pseudomonadota > Betaproteobacteria > Burkholderiales > Burkholderiaceae > Cupriavidus > Cupriavidus sp. 09_S30. The sequence continues at coordinate 372,353 of NZ_JBXOWI010000002.1, forward strand.
GTCGAGCCGGACGTGATCCGTGCCTACGCCGGGCTCACCGACGACTACAACCCGATCCACCTCGACGCGGAATTCGCCGCGAAGACGCCGATGGGCGGTGTGATCGCGCACGGCACGATGTCGATCTGCCTGCTGTGGCAAGCCTTGTTCCGCAGCTTCGGGCCGGATGCCTTCGCGTCGCTTGACCTGGACATCCGCTTCCTCAAGCCTGTGCGCAGCGGGGAGTTGCTCGTCGCGGGCGGGGCGCAGAACCAGGACAACCCTGAAGTGTTCGATGTCTGGGTGCGTGCCGACGACGGTTCGGACCGCGTAGCCGGCACGGTTCGCATGAATGCGATCAAGGAGACGGTATGAGCAGTAAGAAACAGACTGCAAGCGCCGAAGTGCAGGAGCGTCAGCTGGCGCTCTATCGCACTATGACGCTGGTCCGCCAGGTGGAGCTGGCGCTGAGTCGGCTCTTCGCCGATAGCGAGGTGCCCGGCTTCATCCACCTTAGCGTGGGTCAGGAGGCGGTGGCCGCCGGCATCGCCAGTGCGCTCGGGTCGCAGGATTCTCTTGCCACCACGCACCGCGGCCACGGCCACGTGCTCGCGCGCGGCATCGACGTGGAAGGCTTCTTCAAGGAGATCATGGGGCGCGCAGGCGGCCTGTGCCAAGGCCGCGGCGGCTCGATGCACGTCGCCGACCTGTCGCTCGGCATCCTCGGGGCCAATGGCATTGTCGGCGCCGGCATCCCCATCGCGTTGGGGAGTGCCATGGCGCACGCTGTCCGGCAGACCCAGGGGGTCGCGGTTGCCTTCTTCGGCGACGGCGCCATGGCGGAGGGCGTGCTGCATGAAACGCTGAACATGGCTGCGCTATGGAGGCTACCGCTACTGCTGGTCTGCGAGAACAATGGCTGGTCGGAGTTCTCCCCCACCTCGCGTCAGTTCGCGGCATCGCTCGAGCGATTGTCGGGGGCATTCGGCATCGTCCATGCGCGCGTGGACGGCAATGACGCGCTGGCCGTCTCGGACGCCGCGCGTGAGGCCGTGGCGGCGCTGCGTGCCGGCAACGGGCCATTCGTGCTCGAGTGCATCACGCATCGTGTGCGTGGGCATTTCGAAGGTGACCCGCAGAAGTATCGTCCGAGCGATGAGATCGAGACTCTCGCCGCACACGACCCCCTGGCCCGGGCACGCGCAACCCTGCTTGGCAGCGGCGTCGACGCCGGGGCGGTGGACGCGCTGGATGCCGAGGCCGCTGCCTGCGTGGAGGCCGCAATTGCGGCGGCGCGCGCTGACGCTCTGCCGTCGTTCGAGGCGGCCCAGGGCGATGTCTACACCCCAGGAGCACGAGCATGAGCGGGACCGAAATGCGCTATGTACAGGCTGTGGCGCAGGCCTTGCGCGACAGCATGGAGCAGGACAAGAGCGTGGTATTGCTCGGCGAGGACATCGGCACGGCCGGTGGCTCGTTCAAGGCCACGCGGGGCCTGCTCGAAGCATACGGGCCAGGGCGCGTGCGCGATACCCCGATCTCCGAGGCGTCGATCGTCTCGGCTGCCGTCGGTGCGGCGCTTACCGGGCTCAAGCCGGTGGTCGAGATCATGTTCATGGACTTCATCACGCTGGCCATGGACGCGCTGGTCAATCAGGCCGCCAAGGCGCGCTTCATGTTCGGCGGGCAGGGCAGCGTGCCGATGGTGCTGCGCGCGCCGCACGGCGGGGGCTTGAGCGCCGGGCCGCAGCATTCGCAATGCCTGGAGGCCTGGCTGGCCCATGTACCGGGGCTGAAAGTCGTCTGCCCGGCCGAGCCGCAGGATGTCTACGCGCTGCTGCGAGCATCCATCGATGACCCGGATCCCGTGGTCTTTGTCGAGCACAAGGGGCTGTACGCACGCAAAGGGCTGGTGGATCCGACCGTGCGGGTCGAGATCGGCAAGGCGCGCGTGGCGCGCGCCGGCCGCGATGTCACGCTGGTTACCTATGGCGCCACGGTCTTCACCTGCCTGCAGGCAGCAGAAACCTTGGCGGCCGAAGGCATCGAGGCGGAAGTGATCGACTTGCGTTCCATCCAGCCATGGGACCGGTCGACAGTGCTGGAGTCGTTGTCGCGCACGCATCGCGCAGTCGTCGTCCACGAGGCCGTTCAGGCCTTCGGCGTGGGGGCGGAAATCGCCGCCACGCTGGCAGATGAAGGCTTCGATGAACTCGACGCGCCCGTGTTGCGCGTTGCAGCTCCGTTCATGCCAGTGCCCTTTGCGACCTCGCTCGAGCAGGGCTATGCGGTCAGCGCGGATGCGATAGCCGCGGCCGTCCGTCAAACCGTTTCCTGAAGGAGGATTTCATGTCCGAGTCTACCGAACTGGTGTTGTGTGAGACGCGCGGCCCGATCGGGCTGCTGACCATCAACCGTCCGAAGACGTTGAATGCGCTGAACGTGGAGACCCTGCTGGCGCTGGAGGCAGCGCTCACGAAGTTGGAGGGCGACGCTGCCGTGCGGTCGATCGTGCTGACGGGATCCGGAGACCGCGCCTTTGTGGCGGGCGGCGACATCGCGGATCTCGACAGCCGGCAGGGACTGGCCCACTACCAGGAGTTCGCCGAGGTCATTCATCGCGTCTTCCGCCGCTTCGAAGTATGTGACAAGCCGACGATCGGCGCCATCAACGGCTGGGCCCTCGGCGGCGGCACGGAGATCCTGCTGACCCTCGATATCCGGCTCGTTGCCGAGGAGGCCAAGCTTGGCCTGCCCGAGATCACGCTCGGGCTCTTCCCCGGAGCCGGGGGCTCGCAGCGCATCATCCGCCAGATTCCGCTTTGCAGGGCGAAGGAGTTGATGTTCACCGGAGACCAGATCACCGCGGCCGAGGCGGTCTCCCTCGGACTATGCAACCGCACGGTGCCGCGCGAGCGCCTGCTCGACGAGGCCCTCGCCCTGGCCGGGCGCATCGCTGAGAAGTCGCCGCTGACGCTGCGCCTGCTCAAGCGCGCGTTGCGGGATGGCTCGGATATGCCCCTGCCCTCCGCGCTGGCGCACGAGCAGGCCATGATCGGGCTTGTCCTGGATAGCGCCGATGCGCACGAGGGTTGCCGCGCCTTCCTGGAGAAGCGCAAGCCGAACTTCACGGGGCACTGAGAGCATGCGACGCGAGTTACTGGTTCCCAAGCTGGGCCTGACCATGACCGAAGGCGCACTGGTGGAGTGGATGGTGGTCCCAGGGCAGTCCTTCAAGGCGGATCAAGGGATCTTCGTCATCGAGTCCGAGAAGGCGGCGACCGAGATCCAGGCCGAGGCGGACGGGATGTTGCTGGAGATCCGTTTCGAGGCCGGTGCCACATTGCCGGTGGGGGAAGTGATCGGCTACTGGGACGATGGCGCGGAGGATGCCAAAGCGGCATCGGTGCCGACCGCGGAGAAGGTCCCGGTGGCTGCTCCCGTCAATGGACACGGGGCCGGCCAGTTCCTGCCGACGGCGATATCCGAGCCCAGGCCGCGCCAGGAAGGCGCGCGCATCCCGGTCACGCCGCTGGCACGTCGCGTTGCGGCGCGCCGCGGTGTCGATTTGCGTACCGTGCGCGGGTCCGGCCCGCGCGGTCGCATCCGGCTGCGCGACTTGCCCGCGGCGGCGCCGGCCCCTGTGCCGGCACCGGGCGAACCGCATGCGGGATCCACTACGGCAGTCGGCGGGGAGGTCAGCAAGCCGAGCGCGATGGAGCTGACCATCGCTCGCCGCCTGCTTGCCTCCAAGCGCGAGATTCCGCACTTCTACCTGGCGGTGGAGGCAGAAGTGTCGAAACTGCAGGCGCTGCGAGCCGAACTGAATGGGATGCAGGGCGCGACGCGCCTTACGCTGAATCACTTCATCGTGGCAGCGGTCGGTCGTGCGCTCGCCGATCTGCCGCATCTGAACCGGGTCTGGACCGACGAAGGCATCGTCCGGCTGGCGACGGCCGACGTCGGCATGGCGGTCCACACCGAGCGCGGACTGACCGTGCCCGTCCTGCGCGATGTGGGGCGCCAGCCGCTGCAGGCGCTGGCGCGCGCCGCCGGGGAGGCCATCGAGCGTGCCCAGGCGGGCCGGCTGAACGCGGCCGACATGGCGGGGGGCGCGATCACTGTGTCCAACGCAGGCATGCATGACGTGACCTATATGACCTCGATCATCAATCCCGGGCAGGCCATGATCCTCGGGGTGGGGAGCGTGCGCGAACTGTTCCGCCCGGACCCGGCCGGGCAGCCGGCGCTGCGGCGCGAGATCGGGCTGGTGCTTTCTGCGGACCATCGTGTGCTTGACGGCGTGAACGCACTCGGCCTGCTCAAGCGCATCGTCAACTATCTGGAGCAGCCGCTCGGGCTGTTGGTGTCGTGATGGCGGAATCATCCTACGACCTCGTCATCATCGGCGGCGGGCCGGGCGGTTACGTCGCGGCCTTGCGCGGGGCGCAACTTGGGCTGCGCACGGCTCTGGTCGAGCGCGACCATCTCGGCGGCATCTGCCTGAACTGGGGCTGCATCCCCACCAAGTCCCTGCTGCACACCGCCGATACGGTCAGGCGCATCCGACAGGCTGATGCGCTTGGCTTGCAGGTAGGGGAGCTGGCGATCGACTTTGCCAAGGTCATGGCGCGTTCGCGCGCAGTGGCCCAGCGGCTGAACCGCGGCGTGGCCCATCTACTGAAGAAGGCGGGCGTGACAGTCTACGCCGGCAGCGGCAGCCTCGCCGGGCACGGCAGCGTCGTGGTGCGCGGCGCTGACGATGCGGTGCACCAGCTTGCTGTGCGCCACGTGATCCTTGCCACCGGCGCACATCCCCGCCCCCTGCCGGCCGCTCCCTTCGACGGCAAGCGTGTCTGGAGCTACCGGGACGCCCTCGCCGCGACGACGCAGCCGCGTTCGATGATCGTGGTCGGTGCCGGCGCCATCGGCATGGAGCTGGCGAGCTTCTACGCCACGCTGGGGTCCAAGGTCACGGTGGTCGAGGCACAGCCGCGCGTGCTGCCGGCCAGCGATGCGGATGTTTCCACCTTCGTGCAGCGTGCCTTCGAGCGGGACGGCATCGCTGTACATACCGGCGCGATGGTAGAGAAGGCCGAGGTCGGCGCGGATGCGGTCCGTGTGAAGCTGCAAACCGCGAGTGGCAGCACGGTCGTGGAGGCGGACCTGCTGCTGGTGGCCATCGGCCTGGCCGGCAATGTCGAAGGGCTCGGGCTCGAGCATACCCAGGTGCATGTCGACCGGGGCCAGATCGCGGCCGACGCATGGGGGCAGACCGGCGAGCCCGACGTGTGGGCGATCGGTGACCTGGTCGGCGCGCCGATGCTGGCACACAAGGCAAGCCACCAGGGCCTGGTCTGCGTCGAGCGGATCGCCGGCCTGCGCGATGCAACTGAGGCGCCGCATGCGCTGATACCTGCCTGCACCTATTGCCATCCGCAGACCGCAAGCGTGGGCTTGACAGAGCAGGAGGCCGCGGCGCGCGGCCTGGCGATCCGCGTCGGCACGTTCCCGCTGGAAGGCAATGGCAAGGCGGTGGCCATCGGCGAAGCGGAAGGCTTCGTCAAGACGCTCTTCGATGCAGAAACCGGAGCGCTGCTCGGCGCCCACCTTGTCGGCCCGGACGCCACGGAACTGATTCAAGGCTTCACCCTGGCGGCTTCGCTGGAGACGACGGAGGCCGAGCTGATGGAGACCGTGTTCGCCCACCCGACGCTGTCGGAAGCGATGCACGAATCGGTGCTGGCCGCCTTCGGGCGGGCATTGCACATCTGAGGCCAATGACAGAAACACAGGAGACATAGCATGGACTTTCGACTGAGCGATGAACAGAAGATGATCGTCGACACCGCACGCCAGCTCGGTGAGCGGTTCGGGCTGGAGTACTGGCGCAAGCTGGATGCGGACAAGGCTTTCCCCACCGAGTATTGGCGTGCCGTCTGTGAGGCCGGCTTGTGCGGCGTGGCGCTGCCCGCCGAGCACGGCGGCAGCGGCCTGGGCATGTTCGAGATGTCGCTGATCGTGGAGAGTCTGGCAGCGACCGGCGGCGGCTCCACGGTGGGGCAGCTCTTCATGATCAATCCCATCTTCGGTGGCGTGTCCATCTCGCGCTTCGGCAATGAGAAGATGCGCGCCGAACTGCTGCCGAAGATCATCAGCGGGGAGATCAATTGCTGCATGGCGCTGACCGAGCCCGATGCCGGCACCAATACGCTGGAGATCAAGACCTTTGCCGCGCCGGAGGAGGGGGGCGGCTGGCGCTTGAACGGGCGCAAGGTCTGGATCACCGGCGTCGAATCGGCGTCGAAGATGCTGGTGATCGCACGCACCAAGAAGATCGGCGAAGCGCAATCCCGCACCGACGGCCTGTCGATGTTCATGATCGACGTCGACCGCCAGGGCCTGACCCACACGCCGATCGACAAGCTCGGCACCTGCACCCTGGATTCGAGCAGCGTCTTCTTCGACAACGTCCGCATCGAGCCGGATGAACTGGTCGGCACCTTGCACAAGGGATGGAAGGAACTGCTGGATGTGCTCAATACCGAGCGCATCGTGACCACCGCCGGCCTGGTGGGCACCGGTGAGCTGGCGATCAAGCTGGCGGTGAACTATGCGAATGACCGCAAGGTCTTTGGCGATCGCCCGATCAGTGCCTACCAGGGACTGCAGTTTCCGCTGGCGCAATGCCATGTGGAGGTGGAGTCCGCCAGGCTCCTCAATCACAAGGCCGCGACCAATTTCGACATGGGCGAACCCTACGGCAGCGAGGCCAATGCCGCCAAGCTGATTGCGGCGCAGGCGGTGGCGCGGGCCACCGAGCGCGCGATGCAGACCATGGGCGGCATGGGCTATGCCAAGGAGTACCACGTGGAGCGGCTGTGGCGTGACTGCCGTTTGTTCCGCTTTGCTCCGGTGTCGGAGGAGATGATCCTCAACTACGTCGCGAACCACGATCTGGGCATGCCGCGCTCCTACTGAGTGCCGGGACGACAAGGAGCGAAGCCATGGTGTCTTTGAGCGCCAGCGTGACATGGTGGGCACGCAGCGAACCGGAGCGGACGGCGCTGATCTACGAGGGAGAGCGCCTGTCCTACGCGGGCCTTGCACAGCGGGTCGCCGCCGATGCGGGCCTGCTCGACGCCCGCGGCATCAGGCCCGGGGATGTGGTCGCGCTGTTGATGAAGAACAGCGCAGCCTTCATCGAGCTGGCGCTGGCCGTGAGCCACGTCGGGGCCGTGCTGTTGCCCATCAACTACCGGCTCGGGGCGGAGGAGGTCGCCTACATCGCCGAGCACGCGGGTGCAGTACTGCTGTTCGTGGACGAGGAGTTGGAGGGCAATGCCGGCGGGTGCCAACACCTGATCGTGCTGGACGCCGCGGCGCAAGCCGATAGCACCCGTCTTGCGAGGGGCGTCCCTCCCCGTGAGGCGGGGCACGCGAGCAAGCCGGATGACCTGTTCCGGCTGATGTACACCTCGGGTACCACTGATCGACCGAAGGGGGTGATGCACAGCTATGAGAACTACGCATGGAAGTGCTTCGATCACATTTCTGCGCTCGGGCTGCGCCGGGATGAACGCTTGCTGGTCGTCGGTCCGCTGTATCACGTCGGTGCCTTCGACCTGCCGGGGCTTGCGGTGCTGCAAGTGGGCGGGCTGGTCGCCGTGCTTCGGGAGTTCGATCCGGAGACCGTGCTCGCATTGATCGAGCGTGAGCGCCTGACCGGGGGCTGGATGGCACCGGTGATGTTGAATCGCACGCTGGCACTACAGGGGCGGGAGCGCTTCGATCTGTCCAGCTTCCGATGGCTGGTGGGAGGCGGTGAGCGAACGCCCGAGGCACGCATCCGCGAGTTCACGACCCTCTTCGGTGCTGCGCGATACATCGACGCCTATGGCCTGACCGAAAGCTGCTCGGGCGATACGATGATGGAGGCAGGCCGCGAGATCGAGAAGATCGGCTCGACGGGGCGCCCGCTGGCGAATGTGCAGATCGAGATCAGGGACGAGGCCGGGGAGTGCCTGCCGGCGGGCGAGGAAGGCGAGATCTGCCTGCACGGTCCCAAAGTGACGCGGGGCTACTGGCGCGATGAGCGCAAGACGCAGGCGAGCTTTGCCGGCGAGTGGTTTCGTACCGGAGACATCGGCTATCTTGATGCGGAAGGCTTCCTGTACCTGACGGATCGCAAGAAGGACATGATTCTCAGTGGCGGCGAGAACATCGCTTCCTCCGAGGTTGAGCGAGTCCTCTATCAACTGCCGCAGGTAGCCGAGGCGGCAGCGGTGGGTCTCCCGGACCCGCGTTGGGGGGAGCGCGTGACCGCCGTGGTCGTCCTGCGCGAAGGTGCCACGCTCACGCTCGAAGAGGTGCGGGAGCATTGCAAGCGCCAACTGGGCGGCTTCAAGACCCCCAAGCAGTTGGTCGTCCGAGGCGAACTCCCCAGGAATCCTTCGGGAAAGGTACTGAAGCGCGTATTGCGAGATCAACTGTCCCAGCAGGAGGCGAAAGCGTGATGGAGATCGAACTGAAGGGGAAGTGCGCGGTGGTCACCGGTGGCGCAAGCGGCATTGGGCTGGCGTGCGTGCGGGTGCTGGCGCAGGCCGGCGCCCGGGTGGTGATCGCCGACAAGGATGCGGCGGCGGCGATGCGCGCCGCCGAGGCTGTCGATGGAATCGCCATCCCGGTCGACGTCGGTGACGAGGTCTCGGTCGAAACGGCTGCCAGGCAACTTCTGGCGCAGGTGGGCAAGATCGACATCCTGGTCAACTGCGCGGGGGTACTGCAGCGCACCTTGCCGCCGGAGGAGTTGTCGCTCAAGGAGTGGGACCGGGTTGCGCGCATCGATCTGCGCGGGACCTACCTATGCTGTCGGGAGTTCGGCTCCGCGATGGCCAGGCAGGGGCGAGGCGCGATCATCAACATCGCTTCGGTGGCGGGAATGTGTTCAGGGCCACTGCATTCGTACGCGCCGGCGAAGGCCGGGGTCATCAACCTGACGGAGTGCCTCGCAGGTGAATGGGGGCCGAAGGGGGTGCGTGTCAACAGTGTGTCACCGGGATTCACGGTTACCCCGGCGCTGGAGAAGGGGCTCGCATCACATACGCTGGATGGATTGGAGCTCGCCGGCAGCGCGGCACTGGGCCGGCTGGTGCGTTCCGAGGATGTGGCGAGGGCCGTTCTGTTCCTGGCCTCGGATTGGGCCGCGGCGATCACCGGGGTGAACCTGCCGGTAGATGCGGGCTACCTGGTGGCTGGATCCTGGTCCAGTTACGGGGGATTACGGCGCGAGTCGGTTGCCCCGGTCGCGCCGGCACGATGCGACTGAACAATCTGTGCCTGCCTTTCTGTGTCGAAGTTGGCTGCCGCCGGGGATCATGGTGGCTGCACGGCGTCTCGCGCAGCATCGCCCTGAAGGCGGGCCAGGTTGCCCGCGTCATGGCGTACCGGCGGTTTGCCATGGAAGCCGGGTGGATTGGTGCGATGACGGGCGGGAACGCCATACACCTCGCTCTCGGCACGATGGAGAGTGCCAAGCGAGATGCGGCAGAAAGTCCGACCGTAGCGGAGTGGGCGGTTCCGCCGGCCAGGGCGCTCACGCTGGAGGTGGCTCAGGCGGTCTTCTCGCGCCCCGAAGCGCCGTGGTCCCGGGCGCATGCCGCCGCGCTGCTCAATATCTCGCCGAGCGCGCTCAGCGCTCGGATGCTCCGCGAAGGGGTGGCACTGACGGACCTGGTCTGCGAGCAACGTCTTATGCGCGTGCTCTATGAGATTTCGCATGGCAAGCAGATGCGTGCGACCTTCGGCTTCGCCTCCCGGGAGCGCCGCGACACCGCCTTCTTCGACTGTTTCGGGATGTGCCTCGACCAGTTTGCTGCGATGAACCGCGCTGGCATCGTGAGCTGGTCGGCGGGAGAGCAAGGCCACCATCTTCCTCTTTGAAGCGCCAGGAAGGGAAGGCGACAGGGCGGAAGGACGGTCATTGCCCGTCCTGGCCGCTCGACTCCAGCAGCAGGTACTCGCCGTCGTCCGCAGTGCCGGCGCCGATCTCGATGAAGCGGCACGCGCGATAGAACGCCAGCGCCGCCGCGTTGGCGCGCAGGCACTTGAGCCGGTAGCGCGTCGCCGGCCAGCCCGGCAGCGCGCGCAGCAGCGCCCGGCCGATGCCGCGCCGCAGCCGCGACCGGTCCACGTACAGATGATGGATGAATTGGTCCGGCTCCCAGACCGAGACGAAGCCGGCGAGTCGCGCATGTTCGTCCTCGGCGACTCGCAGCCGTTCGCCGTCGGTCTGTGCGTCGAAGTCCGCCAAGCGGAACGCGTCGGCCGGCTGCCAGACGAAGGTCTCACGGCGCGAGCGCAGGAATAGCTCGCGCAAGGCCGGGGCATCCCCGGCCACGGCGTCACGTACGATGATTGTCATCGGCTGATTATCTCGCGCTGGACGTGGTGGTGCGGTGCGGCCAGTTCGGCGCGCCATCACTCAGCTAGCCATGCACACCGCCTTGCTCGTCGGCGTCATGAGTCAGCGAGCGGCGCGCACCGCGCGAACTGGACCGGGAGCACACCGCGCGCCAGCCCAGTGCTCATCCAGGTCGTGGGTCGGGGCGGCCAAGTGCCTAAAGAAGCCCTTCATATTTTTTTCGAGAAGACTTGCAAGTCAGCCATTGAAGCATTAGTATTCGCTCCCCGCTGCACGCAGCATCGCTGCAAGGCAGGGGGATGGTTGTAGAGATTAACTTGGGTGAGCAGTAGCAGCGCTTACCGAAGAAAAAGAAATTTCTCGAAACGCTTGATTGTTCGCAGAAAATACTTCATAATCTCGTTTCTCTGCTGCTGACAACGCAGCGACGCGATAAGCAAAGCGAATCGCGTAAGTTCTTTAACAAACAAACAGCCGATAAGTGTGGGTGCTTGATGGCGAATGCGGAAGACCTCGGTCTTCTAGCTTACAAGTTATCAGTGCTCGCACAGTAAACATGTTTGGTTTCGTCTTCGGACGGAGCCAGTCAGTTTTCTGAGAGTGAGCGACCGCTCGAAAGAGCGAGTCCCGTAGGGAAACCGAAAGGACACACAGAGATTGAACTGAAGAGTTTGATCCTGGCTCAGATTGAACGCTGGCGGCATGCCTTACACATGCAAGTCGAACGGCAGCGCGGACTTCGGTCTGGCGGCGAGTGGCGAACGGGTGAGTAATACATCGGAACGTGCCCTGTTGTGGGGGATAACTAGTCGAAAGATTAGCTAATACCGCATACGACCTGAGGGTGAAAGCGGGGGACCGAAAGGCCTCGCGCAATAGGAGCGGCCGATGTCTGATTAGCTAGTTGGTGAGGTAAAGGCTCACCAAGGCGACGATCAGTAGCTGGTCTGAGAGGACGATCAGCCACACTGGGACTGAGACACGGCCCAGACTCCTACGGGAGGCAGCAGTGGGGAATTTTGGACAATGGGGGCAACCCTGATCCAGCAATGCCGCGTGTGTGAAGAAGGCCTTCGGGTTGTAAAGCACTTTTGTCCGGAAAGAAATCCTTTGGGCTAATACCCCGGAGGGATGACGGTACCGGAAGAATAAGCACCGGCTAACTACGTGCCAGCAGCCGCGGTAATACGTAGGGTGCGAGCGTTAATCGGAATTACTGGGCGTAAAGCGTGCGCAGGCGGTTTTGTAAGACAGGCGTGAAATCCCCGAGCTCAACTTGGGAATTGCGCTTGTGACTGCAAGGCTAGAGTATGTCAGAGGGGGGTAGAATTCCACGTGTAGCAGTGAAATGCGTAGAGATGTGGAGGAATACCGATGGCGAAGGCAGCCCCCTGGGACGTCACTGACGCTCATGCACGAAAGCGTGGGGAGCAAACAGGATTAGATACCCTGGTAGTCCACGCCCTAAACGATGTCAACTAGTTGTTGGGGATTCATTTCTTCAGTAACGAAGCTAACGCGTGAAGTTGACCGCCTGGGGAGTACGGTCGCAAGATTAAAACTCAAAGGAATTGACGGGGACCCGCACAAGCGGTGGATGATGTGGATTAATTCGATGCAACGCGAAAAACCTTACCTACCCTTGACATGCCACTAACGAAGCAGAGATGCATTAGGTGCTCGAAAGAGAAAGTGGACACAGGTGCTGCATGGCTGTCGTCAGCTCGTGTCGTGAGATGTTGGGTTAAGTCCCGCAACGAGCGCAACCCTTGTCTCTAGTTGCTACGAAAGGGCACTCTAGAGAGACTGCCGGTGACAAACCGGAGGAAGGTGGGGATGACGTCAAGTCCTCATGGCCCTTATGGGTAGGGCTTCACACGTCATACAATGGTGCGTACAGAGGGTTGCCAACCCGCGAGGGGGAGCTAATCCCAGAAAACGCATCGTAGTCCGGATCGTAGTCTGCAACTCGACTACGTGAAGCTGGAATCGCTAGTAATCGCGGATCAGCATGCCGCGGTGAATACGTTCCCGGGTCTTGTACACACCGCCCGTCACACCATGGGAGTGGGTTTTGCCAGAAGTAGTTAGCCTAACCGCAAGGAGGGCGATTACCACGGCAGGGTTCATGACTGGGGTGAAGTCGTAACAAGGTAGCCGTACCGGAAGGTGCGGCTGGATCACCTCCTTTCCAGAGCGTGCATTCATAGTTGAGCACTCACACTTATCGGTTGTTTGTTGTTGAGGCCAGGTGGTTGGCCAAATGCAAGCGCTTAGCATTGAGCGCTTGCATTTGGCGTTGCCAAGCGATGTGAAGACATCGGCTGTTCTTTAAAAATATGGGATGTAGTAAAGGTGTCACGGCGCGTTGATGAGACGTGCATGTAGTTTAACGTGATACCGGGTTGTGATTGTATCAACCAAAGTATTTAAGTGATCGAAAGATGACTTGGAATACGGCACAAATGCGAGAACTCAACCTGTAGCGAAACCGTTTCGAGCGCGAGCTTGAGACACACTCGTTATAGGGTCAAGCGAACAAGTGCATGTGGTGGATGCCTTGGCGATCACAGGCGATGAAGGACGCGGTAGCCTGCGAAAAGCTTCGGGAAGCTGGCAAACAAGCTTTGATCCGGAGATGTCCGAATGGGGAAACCCGGCCCGTATGGGTCATCCCTTGCTGAATACATAGGCAAGGGAAGCGAACGCGGCGAACTGAAACATCTAAGTAGCTGCAGGAACAGAAATCAACCGAGATTCCCAAAGTAGTGGCGAACGAAATGGGAAGAGCCTTGTACTCTTTAGCAGTGTTGTTAGCAGAACGGGATGGAAAGCCCGGCCATAGCAGGTGATAGCCCTGTATGCGAAAACAGCGTTGTGGAACTAGGTGTACGACAAGTAGGGCGGGACACGTGAAATCCTGTCTGAAGATGGGGGGACCATCCTCCAAGGCTAAATACTCGTGATCGACCGATAGTGAACCAGTACCGTGAGGGAAAGGCGAAAAGAACCCCGGGAGGGGAGTGAAATAGATCCTGAAACCGCATGCATACAAACAGTCGGAGCCCTTTCGGGGGTGACGGCGTACCTTTTGTATAATGGGTCAGCGACTTACATTCAGTGGCAAGCTTAACCGATTAGGGCAGGCGTAGCGAAAGCGAGTCCGAACAGGGCGTTCAGTCGCTGGGTGTAGACCCGAAACCAGATGATCTATCCATGGCCAGGTTGAAGGTGCGGTAACACGTACTGGAGGACCGAACCCACTAACGTTGAAAAGTTAGGGGATGAGCTGTGGATAGGGGTGAAAGGCTAAACAAATCTGGAAATAGCTGGTTCTCTCCGAAAACTATTTAGGTAGTGCCTCGTGTCTCACCTTCGGGGGTAGAGCACTGTCATGGTTGGGGGGTCTATTGCTGATTACCCCGCCATAGCAAACTCCGAATACCGAAGAGTGCAATCACGGGAGACAGACATCGGGTGCTAACGTCCGGTGTCAAGAGGGAAACAACCCAGACCGCCAGCTAAGGTCCCCAAGATTGGCTAAGTGGGAAACGAAGTGGGAAGGCTAAAACAGTCAGGAGGTTGGCTTAGAAGCAGCCACCCTTTAAAGAAAGCGTAATAGCTCACTGATCGAGTCGTCCTGCGCGGAAGATGTAACGGGGCTAAGCCAGTCACCGAAGCTGCGGACGCACGCAAGTGCGTGGTAGGAGAGCGTTCTGTAAGCCTGTGAAGGTGTCTTGTAAAGGATGCTGGAGGTATCAGAAGTGCGAATGCTGACATGAGTAGCGATAAAGGGGGTGAAAGGCCCCCTCGCCGTAAGCCCAAGGTTTCCTACGCAACGTTCATCGGCGTAGGGTGAGTCGGCCCCTAAGGCGAGGCAGAGATGCGTAGCTGATGGGAAGCAGGTTAATATTCCTGCACCGTCGTATGATGCGATGGGGGGACGGATCGCGGAAGGTTGTCCGGGTGTTGGAAGTCCCGGTCCCTGCAGTGGAGAAGGCGCTTAGGCAAATCCGGGCGCGTAATTCAAGGCTGCGGGGCGAGCGACTCAGGTCGCGAAGCAATTGGAAGTGGTTCCAAGAAAAGCCTCTAAGCTTCAGTCATACGAGACCGTACCGCAAACCGACACAGGTGGGCGAGATGAGTATTCTAAGGCGCTTGAGAGAACTCGGGAGAAGGAACTCGGCAAATTGGTACCGTAACTTCGGGATAAGGTACGCCCTGGTAGCTTGACTGGCCTGCGCCAGAAGGGTGAAGGGGTTGCAATAAACTGGTGGCTGCGACTGTTTAATAAAAACACAGCACTCTGCAAACACGAAAGTGGACGTATAGGGTGTGACGCCTGCCCGGTGCCGGAAGATTAAATGATGGGGTGCAAGCTCTTGATTGAAGTCCCGGTAAACGGCGGCCGTAACTATAACGGTCCTAAGGTAGCGAAATTCCTTGTCGGGTAAGTTCCGACCTGCACGAATGGCGTAACGATGGCCACACTGTCTCCTCCCGAGACTCAGCGAAGTTGAAGTGTTTGTGATGATGCAATCTCCCCGCGGCTAGACGGAAAGACCCCATGAACCTTTACTGTAGCTTTGCATTGGACTTTGAACCGATCTGTGTAGGATAGGTGGGAGGCTTTGAAACCGGGACGCTAGTTTCGGTGGAGCCGTCCTTGAAATACCACCCTGGTTTGTTTGAGGTTCTAACCTTGGCCCGTGAATCCGGGTCGGGGACAGTGCATGGTAGGCAGTTTGACTGGGGCGGTCTCCTCCCAAAGTGTAACGGAGGAGTTCGAAGGTACGCTTGGTACGGTCGGACATCGTACCTAAAGTGCAATGGCAAAAGCGTGCTTAACTGCGAGACCGACAAGTCGAGCAGGTGCGAAAGCAGGACATAGTGATCCGGTGGTTCTGAATGGAAGGGCCATCGCTCAACGGATAAAAGGTACTCTGGGGATAACAGGCTGATACCGCCCAAGAGTTCATATCGACGGCGGTGTTTGGCACCTCGATGTCGGCTCATCTCATCCTGGGGCTGTAGCCGGTCCCAAGGGTATGGCTGTTCGCCATTTAAAGAGGTACGTGAGCTGGGTTTAAAACGTCGTGAGACAGTTTGGTCCCTATCTGCCGTGGGCGTTGGAATCTTGACGGGGGCTGCTCCTAGTACGAGAGGACCGGAGTGGACGTACCGCTGGTGTACCTGTTGTCTCGCCAGAGGCATCGCAGGGTAGCTATGTACGGAAGAGATAACCGCTGAAAGCATCTAAGCGGGAAACTCGCCTGAAGATGAGGATTCCCTGGAGGCTTGACCTCCTTGAAGGGTCGTTCGAGACCAGGACGTTGATAGGCTGGGTGTGGAAGCGCAGTAATGCGTTAAGCTAACCAGTACTAATTGCCCGTAAGGCTTGATCCTATAACCAGTGTGTTTCACTGGTTGACGTATCGCCTCTGTGCCGATACCTCACAACCAAGACTACATCCCTATTCGCTGTGACGGCTCAACCCCGGCGCAGCAACCCCTTATGCCTGGTGACCATAGCGAGTCGGAACCACCCCTTCCCATCCCGAACAGGACCGTGAAACGACTTTGCGCCGATGATAGTGCGGACTACCCGTGTGAAAGTAGGTCATCGCCAGGCTCTCCATTCCCAGAACCCCCCAGATCCGAAAGGACTGGGGGGTTTTGCTTTTGCGCGCTGCGATTCGCGGCGGAGCAGGGCATCGCAAGTCAGGCTCAGTCCCCAAGGACTCCGGGCGCAGCCAGCACTGCTGGCTTTCGACAACGACGCCGTCGACCGGGGTGTCGCCACGAAAGTCTTCGTGCGGAATCCATACGCAGAAATGGGTACGGAAGTGAACCGCAGAGCGCGAAATGGCATGTGGAGCGGTTGATGTAGCGCTGGATAGAGCAGGGCAGCTCCGTCGGTCCACAGTTCGATTCGGCCATCCGGATACTCTTCCGCTTATGGTTTGCCTGCCGGCGCCTGAGGTGGCCCGTCAATGCGCGCACTGCCAAACCGCTTGTAAATCAGATGATCCAATGACCAGTTGCCCGCACCACGGCAGAGCAGCAACAGCAGCATCGCTGCCCATTGGATATGCGTGGGCCACGCCAAGGGATAGACGAACACCTCGATCACCGTGGTCATGCCAAGCAACACCAGGGCCACGGGGCGCGTTGCCAATCCCAGTATGAGCAGGATGGGCGCGGTCACTTCAATCGAGACGGCCAGGTAGGCGGCCAGTTCCGGCGGTATGAGCGGAACCTTGTAGTCCTCTCGAAAGAGCTCGAGGGCTGTCTCCCAGTTCGCGAGCTTGGTCATCGCCGAATTCCAGAACACCGTGGCGACGGCGAGCCGCAGCGGTATGGCGAGGAGACTGTACGGTACGCGCTCGAGCCAGCCGACCAGATGCAGTACGCGGTCGGCGAGCGTCGGATGCGGGCGAGTGGATTGCGTGGCGTGTGTCATGAGCGGGCATCTTGGGATGGTGGATCGGACGCCGGCCCGGGCAGGCGGGTGCCGGCAAAGCATCCGCTCGCCAACAGCGTGGTGAGCCAGGCGAGAGCCTCGGACGCCGGCGCTTCCTTCAGGGCGGCATGGAGTGGGCATCCGGCCAGCAATGCGGCAGTGAAGCGCCACTGCACGTCACTCAGGCGGCTGACTTGTGCGCCGTCCTGGGCGCGCCGGACGAGCAGCCGGACGGGGCCGCTGTCAAGATCCACGGCGGCCAAGGCGCCGTCGTCGCGGGCCAGCACTCCTCGCCAGATGGCATCCACCGGGAATTCGGAGCGGATCAGCCTCGCGGCAGGGTGCGGCTCGAAGCAGAGATGCCCGAGCTCGGATTCGTCCAGTTGCGCAAGGCGAGTCAGGTCGAGTGGCTGCGCGTCCGATGCGTGCAGCACGGTGTTGACGGCCCATTCGAGCCGGGCGGTATCCGGCAGATAAGCGAGCGTGGCGGCCTGCGGCAAGCGCGCCAGGAAGTCGGGGAACGCATCGCCATACGCATCCAGCCATGCGCTTCGTGGAGGCGAGTCTGCGATGAACAGCCTGGCCGCGCCCTCGAAGAATTCCGGGCCGACCAAGGCCTGGACAGCCGGATAGGACAGGATCAGCGCCTTCAACAGCGTCCCGGTGGCCGTGTTCCGGTAGATGGCGAGCCGCGCCTGCGGCTCGAGCCCGTCCGCGACCATGAACGCGGACAGGTCGCCGTCTGCGCCATGCAGCAGGGACAGGCCGATGGCGTGCTGCAACTCAAGCAGCGCAGGGGGATGCGGATGCATGCTGATACCTCTGCAGGGCAGACTCGGCGAGGACCGCCTCTTCCATCAGGACGTCGAGCGCGGGCACGGCCGTATCCCATTCAATCAGCGTGGGCACTGGCCCAAAGCGGCGGAGCGCTTCCTCGTACAAGGCCCATACCTCGGGCGGGACACGCGAGCCGTGATCATCGATGCGCAGCGTCCGCCCATTCTCGAGTTCCCGTACGCTGTGGCCAGCCAGATGAATCTCCCCGATCGCCGCCGGCGGTAGCGCGCTCAGATACGTGATGGCGTCCCAACCGTGATTGCAGGCGCTGACATAGATATTGTTGACATCGCACAGGATGCCGCACCCGGTGCGCCGCGCGACCTCGGCGAGGAATTCCCACTCAGGGATGTTGGAGTGCCGGAAGCGCAGGTAGGTCGAGGGGTTCTCGACCAGGATGCGCCGCTTCAGGAAAGCCTGGGCCAAGTCGACATGGTGGCAGACGATGGCCAGCGCTTCCTCCGTCATCGGCAGCGGCAACAGATCGGCGAGATACGTTCCCCCGGCAGCGCTCCAGGACAGATGTTCGGAGACCAGCCCGGGGGCGAATCGCTCGACGACCTCGCGCACACGCGCCAGGTGGGCCGTGTCCAGCCCTTCTGCGCTACCTAGCGACAGGCCGACGCCGTGCAAGGAGATGGGGTAATCACGCCGAATGGCGTCCAGGTAGCCAGGTGCGCTGCCGCCGCCCATGTAGTTCTCGGTATGCACCTCGAACCAGGCGACCGCCGGACGCTCCTCGACCACCATCAGGTGGTGCCGGAAGCGCAGCCCGACTCCGGCCTGCGTCGGGATCGGGCCGAGCCCTCGCTGCAGCGCAGCAACCGTGGCACACATGGCGGCACACATGGCGGCACACATGGCGGATCAGGCAGCTTTGAGCTTGCCACCCTGGATCTTGCTGCAGTCCCCCGCCGGCAGCAGCACGAACGACTTCGAATCGCGCGCCTGCGTGGCTTGTCCGGCGCAGGAATGCGCGCCCTCGGCGCAGTCGTTCTTTGACACGGCATTGATGCCGTAACACTTCTCGAGTTTTCCTTTCTCCATCCTCGCCATGTTGTCCTTGACGATCTGCGGCATCTCCTTCATGGCCTGCGCCTGCGCAGGCGCTGCCACCATGGCCAGGGCGAGTCCAAGCGCCGACGACAAGGTTGAGGCGGCCAGCAGTTGCTTGTTCATCTTGCGTTCTCCTGAGAATTGCGGCCGCTGAATGCGGAACCGTGTCAGGAAGTTCGGCCGGAGGCGACCAAAGGTTACACCCCCGCCCCAACTAAATTTGCGCGACAGACGGTTAACCATGACGCAGAATGCAAGCATGTCTTCCCCAGCGGACCGTCGCGACGGCCGCTCCAGTTGCACGAGCGAGCCTCAGGATTCGGCTTTTGCCGACCTCGGTTCCGTGTCGCCGGCCCGCCGAGCCGATGGCACGGCGGATTGGTCGGTTGCCATGGCGCGGGCGCAAGGTGGTGACCGCGAGGCCTACAGGTACCTGCTTGAAGCCATCACCCCCTACGTGCGGGCACTGGCGGCCCGCCACATCCGGAACCGCGGCGACCTGGAGGACGCGGTGCAGGACGTGCTGCTGACCGTACACGCCGTTCGCCACACCTACGACCCGCGCCGACCGTTCGGCCCGTGGCTGGTTGCCATTGCCAACCGGCGCATTGTCGACAGCCTGCGCCACCAGGGCCGCATCGGCTTGCACGAAACCGCGCTTGAGGAGAAGCATGAAACCTTTTCGGCCCCCGGAACGAATATTCAGGAAGAGACCGTGGATGCGCGCGCGCTTCGGGATGCCATCGAGCGACTCCCCGTCGGGCAACGCGAGGCGGTGCGGATGCTGAAACTGGAGGAAATGTCGCTGAAAGAGGCCGCTGCCACCAGCGGGCTGTCGGTGGCCGCGCTGAAGGTGGCCAGCCATCGCGCGCTGAAAATGCTGCGCAAGATGTTCGGACCGCAAGGCAACAAGTCGTGATGCCCACCCCTGACCTGATCGACTCACTGGTCGCAGACGCAACTCCGGTGCGGCGCCTGCGTTCACCCGGCGTGCGGGCGGCGTGCTGGCTGCTGCTGGCGGCACTGGTGGTGGGGCTGGCCGCGCTCCATCATGGCGTGCGGCCGGACCTGGCGCTGAAACTGGCGCAGCCCGCCTTTGTGACAGGAATGGCAGCCGCCGTGCTGACCGCCGTACTGGCCGCCATAGCCGCGCTTATCGCTAGCGTGCCCGGCCGTTCGCAATGGTGGCTGATGCTGCCGGTGCCGGCGGCCCTGGCCTGGTTCGGCACGATCGGTTATGGCTGCCTGACCGACTGGGTCCGGATCGGGCCGGGCGGCATCTCGCTTGGCGAGACCGCCAGTTGCTTCGCCACGCTGGTCTTGGTGGGCCTGCCGCTGTCCTTTGTCTGGCTGGCCATGCTGCGTCATGTGGCACGGCTGTCCCCCGCGCCGGTCGCGATGTGCGCCGGCCTCGCCGTTGCTGCGATGACGGCCACCGCGCTATCGCTCCTTCATCCGATCGATGCCACCGTGATGATTCTGCTGTGGCATATCGGCGTCGCTTTATTGCTGGTTGGCGTGAGCAGCCGGTATGGGCACCGGCTGCTTGGCTGGGTGGCGCCGCGCTGAAGCGGCGCTGTTTGCCGATTACGGCCTGGCTATCAACTGGTGATGCGCATTCACACCGATTTCGCCCCGCATCTTCCCATGCGACTTTGCATCTGAGTGGTACACGACAAGAACGGCGTTGTCATGCGTGATGGCCGTGGGCGATATCACTGTCACGACGGCCTTGCCTTCAGAACTTGCCACAAAGTCGTTGTCGGTACCGTTGCCGTCGAGCGGCGTGAAGCCAATTGGCTTCTGATCGAAGTGATTCTCGAACAGGCTGTAGTGGCCACGGGGCTGCAGGCCTGAAAGAACCACGGTGACCTTCTCCCGACCATCGGACTGTGGCGTCAGGATAATTTGCCCCTTGGCGCCAAGCCAGGTGCCAAGAGACATGTCGAGCGCTTGTCCCGAGGCGTTCATGATGGGCAATGTACGGGCGTCCGAGATCAAGGCATTGCGCAATCCGGCGCTGTGCTTGATACCCTGGGGACCCACGCCGGCTGGCGCTCCTTGTTCAGCAACGAACACCTGTGGGTCCAGCGGTGGCTTCTGGTGCGTCTCATTCGAAAAGAATTCCGCATGCGTTTGAAAGTCCATGACTCGCCGTTCGCCGGCTCCATGCGCTGCATTTGCAGTCAAGCCTGCCAAGCCGATCAGGCTCAAGGCGACCGTGCGTCTGAGTCCAGCTTTTACCAGTGCGCTCATCTTCGTTTCCCGGTGCGAATGTTCAGGTTCTGCGGTTGGGATGCCGGCAAGTGACTCCGGCAAGGGGTGGCAATCATCGCCTGTCACGGGTCGGCACTGCACAACCATACCTTGTTCTGGTGTCAAGGGGCGCGATGCTGGGCGACGGTGTTTAGCGCGGGCCCATGATTTCCGCCAATACCTGGTCCGGCACCCCGGTGCGCATCTGCACCGACCCCTTGGCATCGCGCCAGACGACTGCAGGGGTGGCCTGCATCCCCAGATCGCTCATGAGACTGACATTGCGGTCGAGCTGAGCCTGGACCGCAGGCGGGATAGGCGACAGGGGCTTGATGCCCTGGTCGCCAAGTGGGCGCGGGTGGCCCGAAGCCAATCCCTTGGCGGTGGCTGCCGTCTGCGCTCTCTCGTAAGCGGCCAAGGTTGCGGCGGGGTTCTTGTCAGCCAGAAGGGCAGCAGCCTTCCCCGGGCTGGTTGGAGTGAGAATGCCAACGATGACGTGTCGTAACTGCACCTTGCCTGCTTCCACCCAAGGTCGCGCGTCGGACCAGAGTTTGTTGCAGTAGGGACAGTTCGGGTCGGTGAAGACATAGATCGTGCGTGGCGCCTTGTCGGAGCCGTCGGCGATCCAGCCGCTACGTTGCAACTGGCCCCAGACGCCGTCGGTCATCGGCTTGCTGACGGTCTTCTCAAGCACACTGCGATTGACGTCTTTGCCCTCCGCATCCAGCAGGGTTCCCGCGATCACGTGCTTGCCATCGGGTGTGACGTACAGCGCGATCGCTTGCTGGCCCATGTAGCCCGCCCAGGCGGTGAGGCCACCCGGTGAGGGGAAGGTGCCGACCACGGTGAGGCCTTGCTTTTCGAGAGCGCGCAAGGGGGCCGGGCGATCCTCGGCCAGCGCGCACGACTGCGCCACCACGCCCGCCACCATCACGGCAGCGGTGATGGCCCAAGGGAGGCGAAAGCTGGCAGGAGGCAGGCGGCGCACTGAGGTTGGCATGGTCATGGGATTCATGGTTTGGAAGATGGCCGGGCCGAGGCCTTGGATGAGGGGGACACAGCAAGCGCGGTCAGGCGCCGCAGCAAGGTGGCATGTGAGAACTCGCCGAGGTGCTGGTCGACCAGGCGACCTGTCGCATCGAAGAACAGGGTGGTTGGCAATGCCGACTGGCCGAAATGCGCGCCTGCCTGGCCATTGGGATCGAGCAGCACATTGCGCAGATCGAGGTTTCGGCTCGCCAGGAAGCGCTGGACCGTCTCCGAGGACTCACCCTGGTTCAGGAAGACAAAGTGCAGTTCGGGATGGTCGGCCTGGGCGCGCTGGAGCACGGGCATTTCACGCTGACAGGGCGGGCACCAGGTCGCCCAGAAATTGACCACCACGGGTTTGCCCGCGAAGGACGTCAGCGATTCGGTTCCTCCGCCTAACACGGGAAGCGTGATGGCCGGGAGCCGCGCTTCGTCCTGCGGCAGCATCGACAGCGTGGCGGATCCCATGATCCAGAAGGCGCTGGCCGTGCCCATCGCCACGAGCAGCGGCTTGCGAAGCGCACGGCGAGGTCGGATCAGTATCAGTGCATAAGCCCAGGCCGCGATGAAACCGGCTTGCGGGTTCCAGCCACCATCGCGGATATTCAGGATGTCCAGCAGCTCGCCGGAATAAGCGTCCCAGTACTGCCAAACAAAGGCGAGGCGTGCGACCACCACAGCGGCCATCAGCGCGCGGAACAGGTGCGGTTCCGCATTGACGTTGGCCTTGCGGCCCAAGCGCTCGCCGATGAACAGGCCCAGCATGGCGGCGCCCACGATTACCAACAAGGTGAGAGGCAGGGTTAGCGGGCCGATCTGGAGCGTCGACTTCACGAACGATCCCCGGTGCGACTTCCTTCGTTAGCAAGACGCTGCAGCAGGTCAGCTACCCCGAATTCACCGACCAGGCGAGCGTCGCGCCGCTCCTGGCCCATTGCGTCGAACAGCATTACCGTCGGCGGGCCCAGCACTTGATACTGGCGCATGAGTGCGCGCTGGCCGGCGTCCCCGGCTGTCACGTCCGCGCGCAGAAGGACCATGCCGGCCAGTGCTTGGCGGGCCTGCGCATCGGCAAACACTTCATGCTCGATCGCCTTGCAGGCGACGCACCAGTCGGCGGAAACATCCACGAGCACAGGCCGGCCGGCCGCGCGGGCGATGTCCAGCCGTGCCTGGAGAGCTTGCAGGCTGCGGACGGTATCGAAAGGCAATGAGCTTGTCTGGCCGGCGGCGCTCGCGGGCGCGGCGGTGGCGACGGTACCGAAGGCGAGCGGCCGCCAGGGATCGCCACTGCCGGCCGCCGCACCCAGCACCATGGCACAGCCCCAGAGCCCTGCCATCGATGCCACGCTGCGCCCCAACAGGCGGACGCCAGTCGTGGCCTCTGCAGCTACGTGCGCCAGCGTGAGCGCGAAGCTGGCCAGCAGCATGCCCCATAGCGCCAGCGCCAGCGGTGCGGGAATCACGCGTTGCACCATCCACACCGCGGTGGCTAACAGCAGGAACGCGCATGCGCCCTTGACCCGTTCCATCCAGGGCCCTGGCTTGGGCAGGTAGCGTGCGCCCAAGGTTGCCATGAGCAATAGCGGCAGGCCTGTGCCGAGGCCCAGCGCGAACAGCAGCAGCGTGCCGGATAGGATGTTCCCGGTCTGCGAGATATAGAGGAGTGCGCCCGCTAGCGGTGCCGTCATGCAGGGGCCGACCAGCAGGGCGGAAAGCAAGCCCAGTGCGGCCGCACCCGACAGCGTGCCACCTCGGCGGCGCCGACTCGCACTATCGAGACGCTCGCGTACGAAGCTCGGCAGCTGAAAGGTGAAGAACCCGAACATCGCGGCTGCGAGGACCACGAAAATGGCGCCGAAAGCGCTGACAGTCCAACGATTCTGCAGCAGTGCCTGCAAGTTGGCGCCGATCATTCCGGCGGCCGCGCCCAGCAGCGCATAAGTGAGCGCCATCGGCAGCACGAACGCCAGTGACAGTGCGAAAGCGCGCTTCGGGGTCGCCTGGCTGCCGACCACGATGCCCGAGACGATCGGCACCATGGGCAGCGTGCAGGGGGTGAAGGCCAGCGCGATGCCCAGCAGGAAGAACAGCGGCACGGTCCAGGCAAGCGTCCGCTCGCCGAGCAACTGGGTGATACGGCGGTCGCTTGCCTCCGTGGCATCGAGCAGGAATCCCTTCGCCGTGTCGGCAGGCGCAGCCTTGACGGAGGACGCGGCTGCAGTTGTCGCAAGAGAGATCCTGCGCGTCTGCGGCGGATAGCAGAGTCCCGCTTCGGCACAACCTTGCCAGGAAATGACCAGTTCCTTGGCTTCAGGGGCATGGACAGGAACGGTCACCGCATCGTGGTAGACCTCCATCACGCCGAAGTTCGGGTCTTCCTTACGCTGGCCAGCGGGTTTGTCGACGACCTCCGGGCTGCCAGCGGGCGTGGCGGTGACCCCGATGCGGTCTCGGTAGAGGTAGTAGCCCGGGGCAATCTTCCAGTGCAGTCGGACGTCAGTGGTGGCTGCCGTGTCGGACGGATCTACGGTCAATACAAAGGCCTCTTCGGGCTCCAGGAAGCCGTCGTCGGCGTATGCAAGCTCCGGGGACATGCCTGCCAATGGGACAAGCAGCAACGTCAGCAAGAGTAGCGCCCGCAAAGCGGACTGGCGGAGTAGACCGAAGAGAACGAAGCAGCGAGGTCGAGCGAAGGTTGGCAGCATCTCAGGCACGATGAAGAGCGGCTAGACTGTCGTGGCCGCCGATTTTGGTGGCCAGTGATTAAGCCAGCGTTAACGGTGACGTTAACGGTGCCTTCATCCTGGTCCGGTAACGTCGGCCGCGAAACACGAGTTGGTGATGAGTCTTAGAGGGCGATTGGCGTGCACGTTTTATTGATCGAGGACGACCTGCTGGTGGCCAGCGGCATCGTCGCGGGCCTGCGCTTGCATGGCCTGACCGTGGACCACGTGGGCACCGCCAGCCAGGCGCAAGCTGCGCTGGCGACATCACATTTCGATATCTGCGTGCTTGATCTCGGCTTGCCGGACGAGGATGGGATGACTGTGCTGGCACGATGGCGCGCCAGAGGAAATTCCCTGCCGGTGCTGGTGCTGACGGCGCGCGACGCGGTCGAACATCGCGTCAAGGGGTTGAAGGCAGGTGCGGATGACTACTTGCTCAAGCCTTTCGATCTCGAGGAACTGGTCGCACGGTTGCAGGCGCTGCTGCGCCGCGCGTCGGGACGTAGTGCCGACCGCATTGAGCATGGTGCGTTGACGTTCACGGCGTCGACCGGTGAAGTACTGCTGTGTGGGAAACCCGTCAACCTATCCCGGCGTGAATTGGCCTTGCTGCGCACGCTGCTGCAACATCCGCGGCAGATCCTCGCAGGGGATCAACTGTGCGACAGCCTCTACGGTTTCGAGCAGGAGGTCGAAAGCAACGCGGTCAACGTGCACATCCACAACCTGCGCCGTAAGCTTGGGGCCGGCATCGTGGAGACGGTACGAGGGCAGGGTTACCGGCTTGGCGAGGCGACAGGAGAGCTGGAACGATGAGTGCGCAAGATCGGTCGCCGCCAGCTGGCGGTGTCGCCTTCGCAGCCAAAAGGGGCCCGATCAGCCTGCGTGTGCGGCTGCTGGTCATCATCGGTGTGTCGCTGACCTTGCTGTGGGGCGCGGTGGCGATCTGGATGCTCCTGGATGTGCGTAACGAGCTGCGCACGGCACTGGATGACCGATTGGCGGCATCAGCGCGCATGGTGGCCGGACTGATGCTTCGATCTCCGTCATCCGGGAGCCTTCCGGGCGGTCGGGGTGGCTCACCGCTCGACGTGGTAGCGCACGACGGCTTGGCCTGCGAAGTCAGCTTGTTGCGCGGGGAGGTCATGGTCCAGACCATTGCGCGCACGGCGGGCAGCCCGGGACTTGCCGCCGCGTCATCTGGGTACGGTACCCATGTGTTCGGCGGCAAGACCTGGCGGACTTATGTCCTGGAGCAAGGTGGGATTCGTATTGCCACAGCCGACCGCTTAGACGTGCGCGAGAGTTTGCTGCGTGATATCGCCTTTTCCGCGGGCGTTCCTTTTGCTGTTGCCTTGGCCGGCACTTTGCTGCTGCTGTGGTTCGGTATCGGCCGGGGGCTGGCTCCCATCGAGCGTGTGCGCGCCGTACTGGCGCGGCGCCGTCCCGACGACGCCATGCCGCTGCCTGAGACCGACACGCCCCCCGAATTGCGCCCCTTGGTCAGCGCCATTCACCACTTGCTGGATCGGGTCCAGGGTGCGATTGCTCGCGAGCGCCGCTTTACCGATGACGCCGCCCATGAGCTGCGCACTCCGCTCACAGCGATCAAGACGCATCTGCAGGTTGCCAGGCTTGCCGCTTCCAGATCGCAGTCAGCGGAGATCCTGGCGCAGGCCCTGTCCAACGCCGACCATGGCGTGCTACGACTGCAAGGCACGCTGGATCAGCTGCTCTTATTGGCGCGGCTGGATGGGCGGGTCGAGCCGAAAGACGGCGACCGTGTGGATGCGGGCTCGGCGGCCCGGCAGGCAGTGGCGGATGCCGAGGCCATTCATGGGACGGCAGATCGATTGACGCTGGAGGAAGCCGAGCCTGGCCTGCCGCTCACCGTCGCAATCCCGGAGGCCCTGCTGGTATCCGCACTGCGCAATCTGCTCGACAACGCACTACGCTATTCGCCACCAGCGAGTACCGTGCAGTTGAGAATCGAGCCTGCCGGTGATGGCCGCATCTGTTTCCGCGTGCTTGACGAGGGGCCTGGGTTGAATGACGCCGAGTGCGAGCAAGCGGTCGAACGCTTCTGGCGCCGCAGCGTGGGCAATCAGGGCAGTGGTCTTGGATTATCGATCGTCCGTTCCATCGGTGATCGCTACGGAGGCGAATTGCGCTTGCGCCGCAGAGCGGGGCGTGGGCTCGAGGCCTGTTTGTTCATGCCCGTGCATCCCCATGCCCTTTGAGGGCATGGAGAGCGAAGACTGGGCATTGTCCATGTCCGATCGAAGAGGAGGGTGTACCGCCGATGTGGGCGCCCCCCAAAAATCTATCGCTTCGCGGAAGGAAGCTGCCCAAGAGATTGGGAGAGTTCTTCCGCTTCTCGCATCAGCAGGCTAGTGAATTCGCGCACCTTTTCCTCGGTCATCCGTACGCTGGGGCCAAAGATGCAAAGCGAACCTGCGACCCGATCGGCCCCATTGAAAAATGGGGCCGCAAGCGCGACGGCACCCTCGATGAGTTCGTCCCGGCTTAAGGCGAAACCCTGTTGGCGGATGCGTGCGAGTTCAGCCTCCTTGGCTGCCTTGTCGGCGGCATTCATGCCTTCGAAGCTGTCCAGCCCGTCCTTGAGGTGCGCCAGGATGGAGCGGCCGCTGGCACCCAGCACCAGCCTTTCCCGATAGCCCACGCCGCGCCGGAAGCTGAGTGGCTGCGCGCTTTCGATTTCGGCGACACACACCCGGTACGCCCCTTCCGGTACGAACAGGGCCACGGTCTCTCCGGTCGCTTCCCACAGGCGGCGCAGCGGCGCCTGGGCGATGTCGGCAATGCGATGCCCTGCTGCCCAGACGTGAGCGAGCCTCGCCACCGAACTGCCCAGATGAAAGCGCTGGGGCTCTCCTGACGATGCCACAAAGCCGTTGTGTTCCAGCGCATTGAGGAGGCGGTACAGGGTGGGCCGACTGAGATCGACCCGCTTCAGCAACTCCGCCACCGTCAGCGCCTCGTCACCAGGGCGAAAGGCGAGAAGTATGTCCAACGCCCGATCTACAGCACGCACGCTGTCGTGGTTCTTTTCCGTATCCATGTGAGGTATTCCGCTCAATTCCGCTCTGTGTAAGCCGATCGTCACCATTGTATTCAAAGTCGTCCTTGATCTTTCTCAAATTGTCCGTAGAATGGATTCAAATATCACCACGCGGACACGCGGAGACTAGCAAGGAAGAGGCGATGGACAAGAACATGTCTGAAACTTTGGTGCGTACCGGTCCCGGCACGGCGATGGGGAACCTGATGCGCCGCTATTGGGTACCGGTGCTGCTCGTGAGCGAAATCGCGGAGCCGGACTGCCCACCGGTGCGCGTGCAGATCCTCGGCGAGAAGCTGCTCGCATTCCGTGACACGGAGGGCAAGGCCGCACTGATCAGCGAGTTCTGTTCGCATCGCGGCGTTTCCCTGTACTTCGGCCGCAATGAAGAAAACGGCATCCGTTGCGCGTACCACGGACTCAAGTTCGACCGCGACGGCAACTGCGTGGACGTTCCGTCGGCGCCACAGGCTTGCAAGCACATGGGCATCACAGCCTATCCCTGCATCGAGCGCGCAGGCATCGTCTGGGCCTATCTGGGGCCGAAGGACAAGCAGCCTGCACCGCCGGACGTGGAATGGTGCAACCTGCCGGACGGCCATGTGTTCGTTTCCAAGCGCTTGCAGGAGTCTAATTACCTGCAGGCGATGGAGGGCGGCATCGACACCAGCCACGTGTCGTACGTGCATCGCTACGAGGTGGACGATGATCCCCTGCATCAGGGCACCAAGGCGCTCGACTACATCAAGGCGGACGGCAACGTCGTGTTCGAGATCGAGAAGACGCCGTTTGGCCTGACCCTCTTCGGCCGTCGCAACGGCGAGCCCGATTCGTACTACTGGCGCGTGACCCAGTGGCTCTTCCCCTGGTACACGCTGATTCCGCCATTCGGCGATCACGCGCTTGGCGGCCACGTCTGGGTACCGATCGATGACCACAACTGCTGGGCGTGGAGCATCAACTTCCGCGTGGACCGCCCCCTGAACGAGGAGGAACTGCGTGATCTGAATGCCGGCAAGGGTATCCACTGTGAGTATGAGCCGGGCGGCACCTTCCGCCCCAAGGCCAACAAGGACAACGACTACCTGATCGATCGTCAGGCGCAGAAAGAGAAGCGCGCCTATTCCGGCGTGTTCGGCTTTGCAGTGCAGGATTCCTCGCTGCAGGAAAGCATGGGCCCGATCCAGGATCACAGCATGGAGAAGTTGCTGCCGACTGACCGTGCCATTGTCATGGCCCGCCGCATGCTCGTTGAAGCCGCCACGGCGTTGACGCCGGAGTCCGTGCCGCCCGCAATCGATGCCGACCAGCAGCGCGTGCGCGCCGCCGGTGTCTTGCTGCCGCGCGACAAGAAGCCGCAAGAGTGGGCTGTCATCCACCTGGCAGACGGTAAGGACCAGCAGGTCTACTCGATCTGATTGTGGCGGTGGAAGGAGACACGGTTATGGAACCACGAGCCCGCCTGCACGGCAAGCGTGCATTGATCACGGGTGGCGGCGGAGGCATCGGCGCCGCTACCGCACGGATCTTCTGTGCCGAGGGCGCCGCAGTGATGCTGATCGATGCGAACGCCGAGGCGCTTGACCGGACCGCCGCAGCGATCAGGGATGCGTTTCCCGAGGCGAGGCTGCTCACCATGGCAGCCAACGTCAACGAATTCGCCCAGGCCGAGTCGGCTGCCCGGCAGGTGGCCGATAGCTTCGGTGGCCTCGACGTGCTGGTCAACAACGCGGCGATGCGCAACTATTCGGCATTGGCCGATGCCACCGCGCAAGAGTGGCACGACATGGTCAATGTGAACCTGGTCGGCACATCGAACTACTGCAGGGCCGTGCTGCCGCTGCTGCGGGAGTCCGGTGGCGGCAGCATTATCAACGTTTCCTCATGCTACGCGGTGACCGGACGCAAGGGCATGGGGCTGTATGACGCGACCAAGGCGGGCATGCTTGCGATGACGCGTACCCTGGCCTTCGAGGAAGCCGCACACGGTGTGCGTGCCAATGCAGTTTGCCCGGGTTCGACGCTTACCGATTTCCACGTCGGCCGCGCGCATGCGGCGGGTAAGAGCGTCGAAGTCCTGAAGACGCAGCGCCAGGATACGTCGCTGCTCGGCCGCTGGGCGTCGCCTGACGAAATCGCCTGGCCCATCCTGTGGCTGGCCAGTGACGAGGCCTCATTCATTACCGGCACCACGCTAATGGTGGACGGTGGCCTTCACGTCATGTAGGAGGCGGCATGCACGCATCTCAGCTTACCGTGCGGGTCGCCCGCAAGCAGGTGGAAGCCGAAGGTATCTGCAGCTTCGAGCTCGCCGATGTCGCGGGTGGCGGCCTGCCGCCGTTCTCGGCTGGCTCGCATATCGACGTGCGGATTCCCGGCGGTCTCACACGGCAGTATTCACTGTGCAACGACCCGTCGGAACGCCACCGATATCTGATCGCAGTCCTGAACGATGCCGAATCGCGCGGCGGTTCGCGCGCGATGCACGAGCAGGTGCATGAAGGCAGCGTGCTGGAAATCAGCGTGCCGCGCAATCATTTCGCTCTGGCTGAGCACGCGCCGCGGCACCTGCTGCTGGCTGGTGGAATCGGCGTGACGCCGATGCTCTGCATGGCGGAGCGCCTGTCCAGCGAGGGCGGCGACTTCGACATGCACTACTGCGCACGCTCACGCGAGCGCGCCGCATTTCTCGCGCGTATTGAAGGCTCGCCTTTCGCGGGGCGGGTGACGTGTCATTTCGATGACGGCGAACCTACGCAGAAGCTCGATATCCAGGGACTGCTGGCGTCGGCCGGCGAGGACGTGCACCTTTACGTCTGTGGTCCCAAGGGCTTCATGGACGCGGTCCTGGATGCCGCGCGGCGATTGGGATGGGCGGAAGAACGCCTTCACTTTGAGTTCTTCGCAGCCGATGTCGATACTTCGGGCGACAGCTTCGACGTCCGCCTGGCGAGTTCCGGCAAGGTGGTCTCCGTGCCGTCTGACCTGACCGTTGCGGAGGCGCTCGCCAAAGCCGGGGTGGAGGTGCCGGTGTCGTGCGGTCAGGGCATCTGCGGCACCTGCGTGGTTCGCGTGCTGGAGGGTGAGCCCGATCACCGCGATCTGTACCTATCGCCTGAGGAACAGGCGAAGAATGATCAATTTACGCCTTGCTGCTCGCGTTCCAAGTCACGGACGCTGGTTCTCGCTCTTTGAGTAGCACTTGGGGACGACGCAAGGCTGTCCCCGCTTTCTCGCGTCGCCCCTTTGGTGGATCGCGAGCCATAGACAATCGACAAGATGCAGGACGCCCCCAATAAAGAATCCTGCAATGGAGGAGCACATGAAGACAAGCGTATCCGCTGCGGATGACGCGGTGCCGGCTGGAGGCACTGGTCCGGTTCCGACCGTACTGATCAAAGGTTCGCAGTATCGATGGGTAGTGCTGGCAGTGGTCTGGGCAGCCTTCCTGCTCAGTTACGTAGACCGCGTGGCGTGGAGCAGCGTCGCGGCCCCCGTGGGCCAGTCACTCGGGTTGTCCGTGTCGATGTTAGGCGCCTTCGTCACGGCGTTCTACGTTGGCTACGTGATCGCCAACGTCATTGGCGGCATCCTGACGGACGTGGTGGGCGGTCGGGCCATGCTCACCCTGGCTCTCGTTCCGCTCGGGATCTTCACGTTCTTCTTTGGCAGTGCGCACAGCCTCTGGACGGGCATCGCCATTCAGTTCGCCATGGGCCTTGCCGCCGGCGCAGACTATTCCGCCGGCATGAAGATCATTGCTGCCTGGTTCAGCAGGGACCGCGGCCGCGCGATGGGTATCTATACCACCGCAACCTCGCTAGCCGTCGTGCTGACCAATGCGACGGTCCCGACCATCTCTCAATGGTACGGCTGGCAGAACGCCTTCCGTCTGCTGGGTGCGATTACATTCGCTTGCGCGATCGTTGCCTGGCTGATCTTGCGCGACGCGCCTAGCGGGGCACCCGCGCAACAGCGCATCCGGGTGGCCGATATTGTCGCCTTGCTCAAGAGCCGCAACCTGGTGCTGCTTGCCATTGCCGGCATGGGGGGACTTTGGGCCACGGTTGGCTTCGGCGCCTGGGGCAATGCATTGATGACCAAGCAGTACGGTATCTCCCCGGTGACGGCCGGATCCATCGCGGCCAGTTTTGGTGTGGGCGCTGTCATTGCCAAGCCAGTGTTGGGGTGGCTGTCTGACGTGCATAGCAGCGCGCGCAAGCGGATTTCGATCTTGTGTCTCAGCGCTTTTGCGATTGTGCTGATGATCTTTGGGCAGTGCTCGACCGTTACCCAGTTCTACCTGATCGCACCTGTGCTCGGCGCTGTTGCGTTCGGCTACACGCCGGTCCTGATGGCGCAGGTAAGCGACTCTTCTGGCCGTAACTCCGCAGGGGCTGGTGCCGGTCTGACCAATGCCATCTGGCAGTCCGGCAGTGCGATGTCGCCGCTCGTCGTGGGCTACTTTTATGGCCAGACACACTCCTTTTCAGTCGCGCTGCTCACCCTCGCTGTCGGACCGCTGGTGGCTGTGGCAGCACTGACGCTCCTGCCGGGTCGGACATCCAGGTGAAGGTTGCAAGGCAGGGTCAGCCTTGCCAGTAGGAAACGATCATCCGCGTCGACGCGAACTAGAACCTGTCACGGCCTGCCTTGAATGTGCAGGCTTACTGCTTCGCCACCGCGTCGGCGTCATTCCGAACTGCGCCGCAAACCAACGTACGAACGAGCCATAGGCGGAGTATCCGAGCGACTCGGCAATGCGTCCCAGCGAGTAGCTTTTGTTGTCCATATAGTGGATGACGAGATCGCGCCGTACGCCGTTGACCATGTCCGAGAAGACCTTTCCAGCGCCTTCGAGCTGGCGCTGCAGTGTGCGCACGTTCATCCCCAGGCCCTGGGCAACCTGCTCAATCGTCGCGCGCCCTATCGGAAGCATCAGATAGATCGCCTTGCGCACCTCGAGCACAATGGATGGCTCGTTGGCTCCCGGCAGACCCTCAAGCAAGCGTTGCGCATGGCGTGCCATGACAGGGTCAGCGACAGGGTTGGGAAAGTCCATATCGGCAGCACGGCAAACCAAGCCATTGAAGGAACTGGCGAACTCCAGCTTTCCCACAAATACGCGGCGGTGCAGCCGCAGGTCTGGTGGAGCATCATGGGTGAAGTGGACGCTCAGGGGGTGCCAAGACGCACCCAGCAGCGTGCTGCACATGCGTGACAGGGTGCCCAGTGCCAGCTCAGTGGACTGTATGGACGTCCCGGTTTCATCCGCGACGACGTCCTCCCGCACGATCACTTTCTTGCCGACCTCCTCAATGCGTATGACCAGGAACTCGTTCATCAGGTGCCGATACTGAATCAGGGTTCCAACGGCGTCGCGCAGGGTTCGCTGGTGCGTGAGCAACACGCTGATGACACCGAGGTCGGACAGTTGCCACAGATCAGCCATACGCAGCCCGAATGTCGGGCACTGGGTGATTCGCGCTGACTCCTTCAACAAGGTAACGGCCGCACTCCCGGGAATCCGGCACTCCGGGTCCGCAAGCATCTCTCTGCTCAAGCCCAGCTTGCGCAGCAGCGGCTGCGGGTCAAAGCCAAGTTGCTGCGCAACCTTGAAGTAGTTGGTCATCACGCCAGTACGGATCAATGTACTCATTGCTTCTCACCCATCCGGTGTGTGGTTCCGATCCGTTCGTTCCCGCGGTACCCGGAGTTTCACGTCATTCTGTCATGAAATGAGATGTGACTGTCGTGAAGTGAGAGAAAACTGCCGGGGCAAGATTACTAGACTTTTCCTCACCGGACACGCCGCCACTCACCAACCCATTCTCTAAATCGACCACGAACGGAACACTTTGCCATGGCCGCACCTCAAAACAAGGTGATCGTCACCTGCGCCGTGACGGGCGCCATTCATACACCGACGATGTCCCCCTATCTGCCGATCACGGCAGAAGACATCTCACGCGAGGCGGTTGCTGCAGCCGAAGCCGGCGCCTCGATCGTCCATCTGCACGCGCGCAAGCCCGAAAACGGCCAACCGTCCCAGGATCCCGCGCTCTTCCGGGAATTCCTCCCGGAGATCGCCGCGCGCTCCGACGTGGTGATCAATCTCACGACGGGTGGCGCGCCCAACATGCTCGTCGAGGAACGGCTGCAGCCGGCGCTGCAGCTCAAGCCGGAGGTTGCCTCGCTGAACATGGGGTCGATGAACTTCGGGCTGTACCCGATGCTCGGCAGGCACAAGTCTTTCAAGTACGAGTGGGAACGTCCTTACCTCGAGGGCTCCGAAGACCGCGTCTTCCGCAACACGTTCAAGGAGATTCGCTACATCCTGGAATCCTGTTCCGGCAATGGGACGCGCTTCGAGATCGAGTGCTACGACACCAGCCATCTCTACACGGCGGCGCACTTCATTGACCGCGGCATCCTCAAGCCGCCGTTCTACATCCAGTCCGTTTTCGGCCTGCTCGGCGGCATCGGCACGCACCCCGATGACGTCATGCATATGCGTCGCACCGCCGAGCGGCTGTTCGGCAAGGACTACTACTGGTCTGTGCTGGGTGCGGGCCGCAGCCAGATGCCGATCGCCTCCATGGCTGCCGCCATGGGTGGCAACGTTCGCGTGGGGCTGGAGGATTCGCTCTGGGACGGACCAGGCCAGCTGTCGACGAGCAATGCTCAACAGGTCCAGCGCATCGTCGGCATCCTGCATTCGCTGAACCTGGAGGTGGCCACGCCGGATGAGACGCGCGACATGCTTCAGCTGAAGGGCAAAGATGCTGTCGCGTTCTGATTGCTCCAGGGCGCCTCGCCGCCCGGTGCTCATGGTGACCGGGGCAGCCGCCGAACCGGCCGCGAGATCTGCAACATAAGCATTTTCAGGAGAAATGGAATGGCAAAAGCAATTCGCTTCTATGAGACTGGCGGCGCCGACGTGCTCAAGCTCGAGACCGTTGAGGTCGGAGACCCCGGCCCGGGCCAGGCTCGCGTCAGACACACCTATATCGCCGTCAACTTCATCGACATCTATTTCCGCACCGGACACTATCCGCTGGCCCTGCCTAACGGCCTGGGCTCCGATGCCGTGGGCGTGGTCGAGGCCGTCGGCCCCGGCGTGACCGACATCCGCGTCGGTGACCGCGTGGGTTACCTGCTCGGCCCGCAGGGCGCCTATTCGGACGTGCGCGTCATGCCCGCCGAGGTGCTGATTCCCCTGCCCGATGGCGTCTCCGACCGCACCGCCTCCACGCTCATCATGAAGGGCATGACGGCGCAGTACCTGTTCCGCCAGGTCTACCCGCTCAAGGGCGGCGAGACCATCCTGTACCACGCCGCCGCCGGTGGCGTGGGCCTGATTGCCTGCCAGTGGGCGCGCGCCCTGGGGGTGACCATGATCGGCACCGTCAGCACCGACGAGAAGGCCGAAGTCGCGAAAGCCAATGGCTGCACGCACACCATCGTGACCTCGCGCGAGAACATCGTCGAGCGCGTGATGGAGATCACCGACGGGAAGAAGGTGCCGGTCGTCTTCGACTCGGTCGGCAAAGCGACGCTCGATGATTCGCTTTCCTGCCTGCAGGTGCGCGGCACCCTCGTCAGCAACGGCACCACCTCCGGGCCGGTGGAGATCGACAGCCGCACACTGGCGGCCAAGGGCTCGCTGTGGGTCACACGCCCGGCCATGGTCCACTACGCCACGCCGCGTTCACACATGCTCGCCATGGCCAACGAGGTGTTCGACATGGTGCTGGCCGGCAAGATCACGAGCGAGCCCAAGCAGACCTTCGCGCTCGCCGAAGCCGCACAGGCGCACCGCGCCCTCGAATCCCGGCAGACCAGCGGGGCCACCGTGCTGGTGCCATAGCGGTGCCATAGCGCTCGCGCTCGTCCATTTGCAGAAGATCTGGAACACGTGGGAACGATCGGCGACAAGCCGTTTTCAATAATGCATGTCCGGCCCGCCTCGACAGTTCGTGGCGGCGCCAATAAATGAAGTCTATTCGAGGAGACCGATATGCAATTTCTAGACGATTCGCTGCACCCCGAGAACATGGACAAGGTGGTCATTACCGTGGCCCCGTATGGCCCGGAATGGATGCCGGAAGATTTCCCGGAAGACATTCCTGTGACCATGGAAGAGCAAATCCAGAAGGCGGTGGATTGTTATGAAGCCGGTGCCAGCGTGCTGCACTTGCACGTGCGCGAGCCGGATGGCAAGGGCTCCAAGCGCCTGTCCATGTTCAATGAACTGATCGCCGGCGTGCGCAAGGCGGTGCCGGACATGATCATCCAGGTCGGCGGCTCGATTTCCTTTGCTCCGGAAGATGACGGCCAGGCCGCCAAGTGGCTGTCGGACGATACCCGTCACGCACTGGCCGAACTCGACCCGAAGCCGGATCAGGTGACGGTGGCGCTCAACACCATCCAGATGAATATCATGGAGTTGATCTATCCGGAATACTACAAGGGCACGTCCCTCGACAGTCCGGCCATGTACGACGCCTACCGTGAAATGATTGTTCCCGCTGGCCCGGCCTGGGCGGAAGAGCATCTGCGCCGCCTGCAAGAAGCCGGCATCCAGCCGCACTTCCAGTTGGTCGGCATGCATGCGCTCGAAACGCTGGACCGCATGGTGCGCAAGGGGATCTACAAGGGGCCGCTGAACCTGACCTGCATCGGCATCGGTGGCGGTCACCATGGCCCGCATCCGTACAACCTGTTCGACTTCATCCAACGTGCACCTGATGGCTGCACCGTTACCGCCGAATCGCTGTTCAAGAACGTGCTTCCGTGGAACACGATTGCGTTGGCGATGGGCATGCACGTGCGCTGCGGCATTGAGGACACCCTGATCGACCAGCACGGTAACCGCTTCACCTCGGTGCAGCAGATTCAGCAGACCGTGCGTATCGCCAAGGAACTGGGCCGCGAGATCGCCAATGGCAAGGAAGCCCGGGAAATTTACCGAATTGGCACCTGGTACAACGATGTCGATGAAACGCTGGCCGCCAACGGCATGGCGCCGAACCGCAAGCCCGGCGTAAGAAACGTCCCGCTGCGCAGCGTGGCCTGAGGTACCAGTCCCAACGGGTAGTGACCCGCTTCGCGGTGCTGCGCTGAAGCGCTGGCCGACTTCGGTCACCGCTTCAGCGCAGCAGCTACAAGAGCTTGGCCCTGCTGGCGCTACTGAACGCGATATAGCGCGCTCCATCTTGTCAGGAGCGAACTCAGGGCAGCGGAATCTCAAAGATCCACTTCAGCGTCCACCGATCCGCCGCCTGCGACAAGCCGCGCCCGATGCCGAAATTGAAGACCAGCGGGCCGTGGTTCACATCGAATGCGAGATAGACCGCCTGGGCCTGCTGTGGGCCCATCGCCGGATGGTTGAGGCGGCCCAGGTCCAGATACCACTCCACCCCTGCGCGCAGCCACGGGAGCACGCTGCGCGCCACCTTGAAGCTGGGCGCGAAGTCCGGCACGCCGCTCTTGTCGGGGCCGGCCAGGTTCCAGTCGAGCACCGGGTTGACGGCGAGAAGCCAGCGGGCATCCTGATACCCGAAGATCGGCCGCAGTTCCAGCGTGCGCGTGGACTGATCGAAGCGTTGGTCGACGTGCGCCAGTTCGACGTTCGCCCCAGCAAAATATCCCACGCCGTCCTGCGGCCGCAAGGGCAGCCATTTCAGGCGAAGCTTGGGCCCGGTCACGTAGTAGGTGTTCTCGCGCGTCAGGACGGTCGGGATATAGAAGCCCAGTTCCCACGCCGGCGCAAGGCCATAGGAAAACTCGGCCGTGGCGCGCCAGCCGTGGGGGTTGGTCACCTCGCCCGGATACGACGGCTGCGAATTGCCGCTTGGCGTGGTGTTCAGGTGCAACTCCAGCCCGAATTCACCGGGCGCGTTGATGTCGCTGGTATAGACCTGGATCTCATCGGGCAGCGCCGAATGCGCAGGCGAGGACAGCCACAGTGCCGACGCGGCGCACAGGAACGGGCAGATGCGGAGCAATCGGAAGGTCATCATCGGAGGCGGGCGTCGGTTCACTGAAGCCTTCAAGCGCGATGTCGTGAGGCTGGCGCGTCAGCCTCACCGACTGCGTGAGCGGGTCTGACCTTCGAGCCTTGGCAGGCTTGGAAACCCTAGCGCCGGCCGGCGACAGGAATCGTCAGCACCGGCGCGGCGGAGCTGCCCCCGGCCGGTGCGCCTGCCAGCAATTGCAGGACTGTGAACCATTGCTTGCTTGGCTCGTCGTCGCCTTCAATGTAGTACCACCTGCCATGGTATTGCGTTGCCACCCGCGCATCAGCAGGCGGAGCGCTGCCCGAACGAATGCGCAGGTTACGGGCGGCTGGGCCAGGAGCGGGCGGGCGGGCTGCGCCCGACGTGTCGGGAGTCAGGTCGATCGCGGCGCCTGCTATGCGCATCATGTCGAACAGCGAACGCGTTTCGATGGCAATGCTGCCTGGATTCGGCGAGCCGACGGAGAGCTGGACGGGAATCACGATGTCGTCTCCGGCAAGCACTGGCGCCTTCACGCCGAGCAATGCAAGGAGCCTCTCGACGTCACGGGTATGAGCCGGCGAATAACTGTGTATCACCAGGCCATAGCCACTCTGATTGCCCGCAAGTTGCACCCAGGAGAGCACCCCGCGCCGCTGCAGGAGGCTGGCGGTGGCCACGACCTGCTCGAACCGGGGGTCGACGGCGAGCAGCGGCGGATCAGGAAAGTCGGGATTGCGCAGGTTGTTGATGCGCCTGACGATCATATTCCAGACCTGCTCCGGCATGGCCGCGCTGTTCAGCATCAGGAACGTGCGCTCCATCGTCGTTTCCGCGCCGAGGTGCCGCAGGAGATCGTCGCCCACGAGAGGTACGTAGGAAATGGTGGGATTCTGCTCCCTCGAGAGCGTTCCCGAAAATGGAACGAGATTGCCAGCGTAGTTGCTCTCCGGTCCGATGCCCGCCTGCACGGTCGCCGAAGCAGTCACGGAAACGTTCGCGGTCACTGAAGTCACCGCGAGAAAGCCCACACTGTCAAAGAACCGCGTTCTCACGATGTTCTGCAGGAGTTGCTCGTCCCCGGTGGCGAGTATCGCGCTATTGTAGGCCGGTCGGCCGGAGCGGATTATGTCTGGCTCGAGCCAGGTCGAGCATCCAGAAACGAGAGCAGCGCAGGCAAGGGCGAGTCTTGCGCTGCGACGAGACTTGCCTGTGTTGAACATGTCTCCTCCGCATGGCGTGGCGAACGACGCCGGATTATTCTTCGTAGTTTAAATCCAACGACAGCGAATTCGGCGCCCATCTGCTCGTCGTCACTCAAGCACGAGCAGCCCTGCAAGCGGCACGCCCAGACCGGCAGATCGGCCCAGAAGCCCGGCGCGAGGCCATCGGCACAAGGCAACTCCGGAAAGCTTGACGGTACTGTAGCCAAAATCGAGATCGTGAGTGTCGTGCGGCATTG
Organism: Cupriavidus sp. 09_S30; assembly: GCF_056930435.1. Lineage (NCBI taxonomy): Bacteria > Pseudomonadati > Pseudomonadota > Betaproteobacteria > Burkholderiales > Burkholderiaceae > Cupriavidus > Cupriavidus sp. 09_S30. The sequence continues at coordinate 411,670 of NZ_JBXOWI010000002.1, forward strand.
CAGCAAGTCGTTCGCCTCGGGCATACCAGATAAATCTTCATGAATGGCCTATCCTGAAGGGGTCATTTTCTCCGCGGCAGAAAGAACAAGAATCGATCGAGCGAAGTCGTGAATACGGGCAGCTCGGTTCATGCCTTCGCGGCGACCTGGAGATTCTCCGTTAGATCAAAGTGTGTGCAGCGTGCGCCACGGGGTGCGCGAGATGGCGAATGAACGGCGATGAGTCTACGTGTCGCCTCCTTGAGGCAGCGAAACTGCAGATAGAACGGCGAGCAACGGGGAGCAATGCAACGCGGATCCCACTGATCATTTCCTTAACCGTCCAGGGGGATAAATGATGTGGCTCTATCGGGTCGATGAACCTCACCTTGGCGCGTTACGAATTCGGGAATGGCGCCGTCGTGTGCGTCATACGATCGGATTGCTGGTCTTGCTGCTGATTGGCGCCGTCGTGGGGCTGGCGCTGCTTGATCAATCGAACGCACCGTCCAGCACCAAACTGTTTGCAGCCTTGTGGGACGGCATGAACCTTGTCACCACGCTCGGCGACTTCTCCGAATTCGATGAGCGAAAAAAGGTGTTCATGCTGGTGGCCATGCTGGCGACAATGCTGGTCGGCGGCTTCGCAGTGACAAGGCTGACAGGCATGCTGTCAGGCGACGACGTGATGGCCTATCGCGAGAACAGGGCAATGGAGAGCCGGCTCGAAAGGCTCGCCAACCATGTCGTCGTGGTCGGCTTCAGCTCGCTCGGCGAGTTGGTGGCGGCGCGCCTGCGCGCGGCAGGCGAGACAGTACTGATTCTGGTCGCGGATCGGGACACGGCCGAACGAGCGTGCGCGCAAGAGTATATGACCTTGCTTGGCCCAGCCGGTGTGTTCGACGAGGTGCTCAGGCTCGCTCGGCTTGATTGTGCCAAAGCGCTTGTCGTGGCTGTCCACGACGCTGACAACAAGCTGGCTGTCACATTGATCGCTCACACTCTCAATCCTGCGCTCGCTATCGCCGCGCCCGGCGAGAATGACTTACGCAAAGCCCTGCTTGAGAGCGCCGGCGCGTCGGAGGTTGTGATCGGGGATGAGCTGGTCGCAAATGCGCTGGTAGGCAGGCTCTCTGCCCGTGTCGACGCGACGAAATGAGTCCGGAAGGGGCTCGGCTGCAGGGGCATGCGATGCTTTATGTGCGCGGCAAGTCAAGGACCATTACAAGCTTGCGCCGGGCGACTTGCAGTGATTCGATCCCCGTTGCCAAAGCTCGCCCCTGAGGGCGGCGCCGCTCTCGATTCACACTTTTAACGTGCTCGACGATAATTCCTGCTGGGGATATGCAGAGTCGGGGGAATGATGCCGATATCCAGTTGGCATCCAGGGCTAGACAAGTTGCGTGTGTCACCGCCCTTGGCCAATTGGCCTTTCCATCGACCAATGACAGCATCCGAGCGGATAAAAAAATACGGAGCCAGTAGTGAGTATTGATAGCATCATGTCCAAAAGGATTGTCACCGTGGTGTTCGACGACACCTTGGCAACGGTCAAGAGCATCTTTGACGAGGCGAAGTTCCACCACCTGCTCGTGGTCGAAGATGGGAAGCTGCATGGCGTTGTCTCCGACCGCGATTTGCTCCGCGCGATCAGCCCCTTTATTGGCAGCACGGTAGAGTCGGCCAGAGACGTCAACACCCTCAACAAGCGCGTGCACCAGATCATGTCACGCAAGCCCATTACCTTGGAGCCCGAGGCGGAGATCGCGGAAGCCATCGCGCTATTTCTCACTCACCATGTGTCGTGCATTCCCGTTGTGGATAAGCAGTCTCGGCCGGTTGGCATCCTGAGTTGGCGGGACATCCTGCGATCGCTGGCCGCCGATGCCACGCAATCCGCGAGCACCTTATCGGAATAAAAAGACGCTTTCGCGATAGCCGGCATTCCTACCTTAAAGAGAAGCACTTATGTTTTCAGATCCGATCCACTTGCTGAGATCAACGGTGACCATCGTACTGCTGGGGATGGCTTCGGCGGCAGCATTTTCCGCTCCGCAGGAGAGCAGTCCACCGTTGGTCCTTGGTACCCAACGCGGCATCAGCGACGGCGGATCCGGCGGCACCGAGTTGCAATCCGCGCCGCTTTCGCAGCAGCGCGACGCAGGGGCGCAGCCGATTGCGACACCCGAGGGACCGCAGGCCAATGGATCGACGCCATATCCGCTCATCGTCGCACCCTATATCGAGGTGCCCGGCGGTGTGCCGACTCCTCGTCCGCCGCTGCGCCCCAGACCCACGCCGCATTCGCCGTAGCCCGTCGGGTTCGCCCGAGTGTCGCGGCGAAGCCGCTTGGCGAATGTGGACTGCGACGCGTGCACGGTCTAACAATTCATTACAAGTGAACAGTCAACGCCGCCCCCGATACTCTCGTTGCCTATCGCAGGATGCGCTGAAGGCGGTCGTTCTCACGGCGATCACTGCGGGGCGCCAATGCATTGCCCGGCCGGAACAGCGGCCGGGCTTTGTTCTCTCGAGGGATCGAAGCTCACATGAAAGTCCAGTCAACAATCAAGGCAATGCTGGCAGCAAGCGCGTTGTTCAGCGTGACGCAAACGGCTGTCCGGGCGTCGACCGATTCGTCGATGCCTGACCCATCGGCGGCAATGAATTTCGTCATCGGACCGGAAGCGGGCGATATTCACAGCCATGCTGCATTTCCGGCGACGCCGAATGACATCTTCAAAGTCTCGGCGCGCGTGCGAGTGACGTCGGCTATCGGTCAAGGGCTCAACTTCTTCGCCATTCAGGTCAATTTCCCGAATGGGACCTGGGCGCATGGCGGACCGCAACTGGTGAACGGGAAGTACCAGATGAATTGGGGCGGGCTGGTGAGCCGCGGAGGCGGAAGCGCTGACTACCAGAAGGAAGATCCGGCATCGGACCTTCAGCAGATGCAGAACGGTCCTGACTCGGATCGCAGCCACCCCTACGTCTGGGCCGTTGGCAACGAGTACGTGCTCACGATCGAAAGAGGCAAGCGGATTACCTTTGCGCCGGGCGAGTATGTCTTCATCGGCGCCGGTCCGCGAGTGTACGTGTCGAATGAGCGTGCCATGTGGGAATGGAAGTTTACCCTGAAGCCTGCCGACGGCATCGGCCCGACTCAAGTATCCACCTTGTACGATGCTGCCGATCGGATTTCCAGTTTCTATATCTGGAACGAGTGCGGGTATGGCTCGTGCGGCAAGGGGCAAAGCGCGACCTGGTCTATGCCAGTCTATAGCCGGCTCGGCGTACCCGACGAGGAAGTCTACGCTCGCACGCTGAAGCGTTTTTAGACACGCGAGCGGCTCTTGTGGATCATCCCATTCTGGTCAGCTCGTCCACGAGAGCCTTGACCTTGCTGAGTTCGCAGCGATAACGCGGATACGCCACAAACATCTCGCGGCGCGGAAAGCCGAGGCCAGGCAATGCGTCAATAATGGTCCCCGCTGCAAGATCCCCCGCAACGAGGTAACTGGGAAGGACCGCAAGCCCCGCGCCTTCGATGACGAGGCTGCGAAGCGCTGTGGCGTCACTGGCAGTTATTCGCGGTGTCAGATCGATTTCCACCCGCTTGCCGCGCCAAAGAGCACGCCACTTCAAGCGGGGCGCATAGGTGCGCATTGCCAGAAAGGCGTGCGCGCTCAAGTCCGTCGGCGTTGCCGGTAGACCATGCTGGCTTGCATAAGCCGGCGAGGCGCAGAGCAACGACCCAAACGTCTGGATCGGCCTGATTTCGATGCCTGTCTGGTGCGATGGGTCGAGTCTTACAGCAACGTCATACAAGCCGTCGAGCAAATCGACATAGCGATCCGACAAATCCACTTCGAAGCGCAAACGCGGGTAGCGCTCAGAAAGCCTGGCAATGCAGGGCAGCACGCAGATCCTGCCGTACGCCGTCGGCATGGTCACGCGCACCAGCCCTTCGGGCTCCGCCGCTTGATCCTGCACGCGCGCCTCGGCGTCCTGCAGCCGCAGCAGAACATCGCGCAGTTCGTTTGCATAGGTCTGCCCGGCTTCGGTCAGTGACACACGACGCGTCGTGCGCTGGACCAGCGAACGGCCGATGCGCGCCTCCAGCGCGGCCACGCGCCTGCTGATGGTGGACTGCGTGACCCCCAGCTCCCGTCCGGCAGCGCCAAAGCCGCCGAAATCCGCGAGGGCAAGGAAGGCTTCGGCCTCCGAGAAGTTCGCCTTATTCATGCGATTTCTGCATTTGTCATATCCGTGGATCGGTATATCCATCCAAAAACCGTATCAATATACTCGTTTCACCCCGCTGCGGTGGCGGGAGGAGGTTCACCGCATGCACTCCTAGTGAAAAGGAACTGGCCAATGAAAGCCCTGCAGGTGCATCACTACGACCCGAGCGACGATGCGCTCCGCCTCGACGAACTTCCCGTTCCGGAGCCCGGCGCGGGCGAGGTCCGGGTGCGTATCGAAGCCGCTGGCATTTCGTACGTCAACATGCTGGTCGCGCGAGGCGGCTATCAGGTCAAGGCCACGCCGCCGTTTATTCCGGGCTCGGAGTTCAGCGGCGTCGTCGATGCGGTAGCGCCTGGCGCCGAACTGAAAGTCGGTGACCGCGTTTGCGGCATCGGCCGAGGCGTGTGGGCGCAGTACGCATGCTTCCCCACCGAGCAGTTGCACAAGCTCGCGCAGACGGAGGACCTGGCGCAGGCCGCCGTCCTGCAAGCGGCCTACGGCACGGCGCTGTACGGCCTGCGCGAACGCGGCCACCTCGCCACCGGTGAAACCCTGCTGGTACCCGGCGGCGCCGGCGGCGTGGGGTACGCGGCCGTACAGGTCGGCAAGGCGCTCGGCGCCCGCGTTATTGCACTGGCCTCTACGGCGGCGAAGCGGCAGGCCCTGCAGGCCGCGGGCGCTGACGCGGTGGTGGACAGCACGGGCCATTGGAAGGACGAAGTGAAGGTGCTCGCCGGGCAGCGCGGAGTCGACGTCGTGTTCGACCCCGTCGGCGACCAAGTCACCGACACCGCCTTCCGCACGCTGGGCTGGGGCGGCCGGCACCTGATGGTCGGTTTCGCCGGCGGGGACGTGCCGTTACTGAAGGCCAATCTCAGCATCCTCAAAGGCGCGTCGCTGGTCGGCGTTGACTACCGCCAGTTCGGCGAGCGCGAGGCCGCGAAGCGCTGCCGATTGGAGCGGGAGGTGCTGGCGATGTGGCGCGCCGGCAAGGTGGCACCGCTGGTCACGCACGCGGTGCCGCTGGCACGCTTCGGCGAAGCCATCGCGTTGGCGCTGGACCGGGCTACCGTCGGCCGGGTCGTGCTGACGCCACAGGATTCGGAGGTGCGGGCATGAGCGCCGGCGAACTGGTCCAGTTGCAGCGGGACGGCCACGTCCTAACGATCACCTTGCGGCGGCAAAACAAGCGAAACGCGTTCAATCGCGAACTTGCCGACGCGCTGGACGCCTCCCTGAACACGCTGGACGACGACACAAGCCTCTACGCCGGCGTCCTGACCGGCGGCACCGAATGCTTCTGCGCAGGCAGCGACCTGTCATCCCGGGGCGACTATGTCACCGAGCGTGGCGGCGAGTACGGCTTGATCCGCCGCCGTCGGATCAAGCCGCTAATCGCGGCCGTCGAAGGCGTGGCCCTTGGTGGTGGCATGGAGATCGCGCTAGCGTGCGACCTTGTCGTAGCCGCCGCCGATGCGCGTTTCGGGCTGCCCGAAGTCATGCGCGGTGTCATTCCGACCTGCGGCGCGCTGTTCCGCACACAGCAGCGCCTGCCGCCCAACATCGCGCGCGAACTCGTATTGAAAGGCGAGCCGATTTCCGCCGTACGGGCCTACGAGCTCGGCTTCGTCAATGAGATCGCCCAGCCAGGCACGGCGCTCGAGCAAGCCCTGGCTCTTGCGCACCGGATTGCACAGAATGCGCCGCTGTCCGTGCAGGCGTCGCTGGCGGCCATGAACGGTATGCTGGCGTTGGACGAAGCGGACGGCTGGCTTGCCACGGCCGAAGCGCTGGCGTCGATCAAAGACAGCGAAGACATGGAGGAGGGCATCCGCGCATTCTTCGAGAAGCGGGCGCCGGTCTGGTCGGCCAAGTAAGCCAGATATTCCGTCAGCCATCAACATCCTGCTTCCATGACTCTGTCCGTTACCGACGCGATCAACAGCCGCGCCTCCGTCCGCGATTTCCTCTCCGCCCCCGTGCCCCCTGACGTGCTGCGCCGGGTACTGGCCACCGCCTCGCGCGCGCCTTCGGGTGGCAACCTGCAACCGTGGCACATCGACGTGGTCACCGGCGACAAGCTCGCCGAACTCAAGACCGTGATGCAAGGCCGGTTGGCGGAAGTCGCGCAAGGCGACCGGAGCGAACGCGCCGAGTACGACATCTATCCCAAGGAACTGCCTTCACCCTATCGGGATTACCGCTATGCGGTCGGGGAGGATATGTATGCCCGTTTGGGCATCGCGCGGGAAGACAAGGCCGCGCGGCAGCGCTGGTTCGCGCGCAACTTCCAGTTCTTTGGCGCGCCCGCCGCGCTGTTCTGCACCGTCGACCGGGACATGGGCCCGCCGCAGTGGAGCGACCTCGGCATGTTCCTGCAGAGCGTCATGCTGCTGCTGCGCGAGGAAGGGCTGGATAGCTGCGCGCAGGAATGCTGGGCCATCTACCCGTCGACCATCCGCAGCTTCCTCGGTACGCCGGACAACCGGATGCTGTTCTGCGGGATGTCCATCGGCTATCGCAATCCCGAACATCCCGTGAATGAACTACTTACCAAGCGAGCAGGCATCGAGTCTTTCGCGACGTTTCATGGTAAGGACGCAATCGATGGCTTGACTAAGCCTGCGGCATTTGATGCCTTCAAGTCGAGCCGGCGCTCCCATTAAGAGAGGATCGCCGCGCGCCTACGAGACACTTGCCGCGACGACCACGTACGCAGGCAGAACGATGTCAATCCAAACGGGGCCGGCAGGGGGCGTGATGGCGTCTGCTTGCGAAGCGCCGCGGTGCCGACTTTCTGCGTGACCCTTCCCAGGGTTTCGTCCCCTTCCGCAACAGCATTTCCTGCGTGACAAACGTCGCTTAGCGGCAAGCTTCGTGGTTTCCCTATCTGCCCCGAAATGTCAATTTTGTGCCCCGGCTTGTCAAAGCGCTCGGCATGGTTGCTGGATACTTTCTGCACTTGGTCGCGATGCTCTGGGGTCTGCAAAGTAGCGGGGCATCCCTTGCTCGTCGTCGGCCTGGTTCAGCTCAGGAGATGAGCACGCCATTTCTCCTTGCGTTGATGAATCTGAAGTGTCCCGCTCTGTCTCGTGCGGACGGTGGCCCAAGTCCTGCCAAGACCCACATCATTGAGGGAAATCGATGAACATGAACGACAGAAATCTCGTCAGGGGCTTGTTCCTCGCAGCCATCTCGCTGGCCTTTGGCATCGGCGCGTTTCGCTACCCGATCGGCGACTTCAGCCATGCCGGCCCGGGTCTTTTTCCTCTGATGGTGAGTAGCCTCCTGTTCGTGATTGCCGTGATCACGATTGTGCGATCGCGCTTCGTCGAACGCGTGCCGCTGGACTTCCGCCTGAGGAACATCGCGTTGATCCTGCTTGGACTATGCGGTTTTGCGGCGCTTTCCAAGCTGTTCAGCATGGTCGCGGGGATCGTATTCATGGTCTTCGTCGCCTCCCTCGCGGGCACCTCGTACTCCTGGAAGCGCAGTCTGATGATCTCGGCGGGCCTGATCGCCGTGGCCTTCGCGTTCCGGCAGCTGCTCGGCCTCAACCTACCTGCCTACTGATCTCATGGACGCCCTGCACAATCTTGCGTTCGGCTTCGAGCACGCGCTGACCCTGCAGAACCTCCTGTTCTGTGCCATCGGCTGCGTCGTCGGAACCCTGGTGGGTCTGCTGCCCGGATTGGGGCCGCTGGCCACGATCAGCTTGCTGCTGCCATTGACCTATTCCATTCCGACTGGTGGCGCGCTCATCATGCTGGCGGGCATTTACTATGGCGCACAGTATGGCGACAGCGTCAGCGCCATCACGATGAAGATGCCGCACGCCAGCAGCATCGTGGCGTGTATCGATGGCTACCAGATGACGCTGAAAGGCAAGACCGGCCTGGCCCTGTTCACCGCCGGGGTCTCCAGCTTCATCGGCGGCACGGTGGCCATTGTGGTGCTGACCTTGCTCGCGCCGACTCTTGGCGAGGTGGCGTTTCTGTTCGGCCCGGCGGACTACTGCGCGCTGATGCTCGTCGGCTTCGTTTGCGTGAGCTTCGTCACGACTGGCAGCATGCTGAACGGCCTGGCTATGTGCCTGATCGGCGTGCTGCTCGGGCAGGTCGGAACCGATGTGAACAGCGGCATGCAGCGCTACACCTTTGACCTGCCGTTTCTCATCGATGGGATCGGCTTGGTCAGCATAGCGCTGGGCTGCTTCGGTATCGCAGAGATCACGAAGAACCTCGACGCCCGCCAGGAACGCACGCCCTTCAACGGCAAGATCCACCTGATACCTACCTGGCCGGAGTTCAAGAGGATCGTACCCAGCGCCTTGCGTGGCAGCGTGATCGGTTCCTTTCTCGGCATCTTGCCTGGCGGCGGCCCGGTGATTGCGCAATTCGCCGCCTATGCCGTCGACAAGAAGGTCAGCAAGTACAAGCATGAGATCGGCTCTGGCGCGATCGAAGGCGTGGCAGGCCAGGCAGCGGCCGACGAGGCAGCGGCGCGCACCAGCTTCATTCCCCTGATGAGTATCGGTATCCCTGAGAATGCGGTGATGGCGTTGATGATGGCGGCCTTCATCATCAAAGGCATCACGCCGGGGCCGAACATGATTGCCGGCCACCCTGATCTCTTCTGGGGCCTGGTTGCGAGCATGTGGGTTGGGGGCTGCTTTCTGCTTGTGCTGAACGTGCCCCTGGTGCGTTACTGGCTCTCGGTGTTCAAGATCCCTTACAGCGTGCTGTTCCCGTCAATTCTCTTCTTCTGCTGCATCGGAACCTTCAGCGTCAATAACAGCTTCGACGACATCTTCGTGACTGCCGCCTTTGGCTTGGCCGGCTACGTGTTCATGCGCCTGGACATGGATCCGTCCCCGCTGATGCTGGGGTTCATCCTTGGGCCCATGTTGGAAGAGAACTTCCGCAGGGCGATGCTGGTGAGCCGTGGCCACTTCTCCGCCTTCATGACCCGTCCGATCAGCGGATCCCTGCTTGGCCTGATCGCGTTGTTTGTGCTGTGGCAAGTCATCGCATTCTTCGTCAAGTCACGCGGGGGGGCGGAAGTGGGCGCGAACGCCGGTTCGACACCTTAGTCCGTGCACTTGTGCTGAAGCTGCACCTCTTGGCATGGGGCCTTGCTGGCTGTGTCGCCGGACTTCGATAAGCCCATGCCGGAAGGAAAACGGATTTCCAGCCGTGGCGCTGTGCCGACCGTAGGCGCAGCAAGCCGCGGCTAGCTGCGGTCAATCCAACATATAGGCGCACGGAATGAACATCCGGCGCAGGTTCACAAGGAGACGACAATGGAACTGAAGGACAAGGTTGCAATCATTACCGGCGCCGGCCAAGGCGGCGGCGAAGGCATCGCACGTGTGCTGGCGCGCGAAGGGGCGAAGATCGCGGTGGTCGATCTGAATCTTGAGGCTGCCCAGCGTGTCGCTTCCAGCATCGATCCGGAGGGCAGGCGTGCCATTGCCATCCGCGCCGACGTCAGCAAGAAGGCGGACACGGAAGCCATGGCCAGTCGGACCCTGGAGGCGTTCGGCGTCATCGACATCCTGGTCAATAACGCCGGCGTCGGCGGTGCGTCCGCGCTCGTGCGCGACGTTACCGAGGAGAACTGGGACCGCGTGATGGGGGTGAACGCAAAGGGCATCCTCTTCTGTTGCCAGGCCGTCATCCCCGCCATGAACGCGCAGGGCAAGGGCAAGATCGTCAATATCGACTCGATCGCCGGCATTCGCATGGCGTACTTCAGCAGTGTGGATTACACCGCGTCAAAGCACGCAGTCACCGGATTGACGCAGCATCTGGCATGGGAGCTGGCGGACCAGCGTATCAACGTCAATGCGGTGTGCCCCGGAGGCATCCTGACTCCTGCCATCGAGGCCTACACGACGCCAGAGAAGCGCGCGGCGCTGATCAAGCGGACCGTTCCCCTGGGCAGGTTCTGCAACCCCGAGGAGATTGGCGAAGCGGTATCTTTCCTCGCCAGCGAGCGGGCGGACATGATCACGGGACAGATGCTGGCTGTCGACGGTGGCACCCTTACCGGCTACGGCGAGGATCTGCGCGCGGTGCTGCGCCAGCGGCTTGAGGGGGCGGAGGACCGCTGAGGTTCGGATGCCGTACCCACGAAAGTAAGATCGCTGCCGCCCGGAATTCGTCCGTGCGGCAGCGATACCAGACGCTTATCGGCGTGCAGACTTCGGTGGAGTCAATAGGAAATGGTACCGGGGGTCCCCCCACCGACTGAGATGGCGTCACCATTGATTGCCACACTCAGCGGCGACGCGAGGAAGGTCACCACCCAGGCAACTTCCTTGGCATCGACAATGCGGCCGAGGGTGGTCTTGGTGGCCGCCCACGCCTCGGTTGCAGCGTCGGTCTTCTCGGTGCGGGTCGGTCCGGGATGGACAGCCGTGACATTGATGCCCTTGGGGCCGAGCTCGTCAGCCAAATTCTTGGTGATGGCAGCCACGCCCACGTTACGCAGCGTGGCAACGGGGCGGCCCGTGTGATAGATCGCGAGTCCACCGATATTGATGATTCGACCCCAGCCCTGGGCAATCAGATGCGGAGCAAGTGCTCGCGCGGTGCGCAGATAGCCGATGACCTTGATGTCGATGTCTTCCAGCGCCTCCGCATCTACGATCTGGTCCAGCTGCGTTGCCGGCGAGATGCCGCCCGGCATGGCTGCGGCGTTGACGAGAATATCGATGCCGCCCAAGGCTTCGATGGCCTGCGCCACCATGGCGTCGACGGATGCCTTGTCGGCGGTATCGACCGCCAGCGGAACGATGCGGCGCCCCGTCAGGGCAGCAAGTTCGGTGGCCGTCGTTTCCATTGCTTCCCGCCCGCGTGCGGCGATGACCACGTCGACGCCTTCCTGTGCCAACTGGAGTGCAATAGCCTTGCCGATGCCGCGGCTACCGCCCGTTACGATGGCACGCTTGCCCTTCAACCCTAGATCCATGATGTCTCCAATCTTCGTGATGCAGCCGGGCGCCTGTGCCGGCCCGGTCTTGCGCAGCCGCGCCATCGTTCGTTAGACGCGCCTGCCTGCGGGCAAGCGCGTCTAACGCGCAGAAGGCCGCGAGTGTTATGGCACTGCTATGGCACCAGCACGGTGGCGCCGCTGGTCTGACGGGATTCGAGGGCGCGGTGCGCCTGTGCGGCCTCGGCCAGCGCGAAGGTCTGCTTGGGCTCGCTCGTGATCTTGCCGGCCAGCACCATGTCGAACACCTCGTTGGCCATGGCGAGCATGTGTGAACGCGGCGTGGCGTAGTGGACCATGGCCGGGCGTGTGACCCACAGCGAGCCCTTGGCCGCCAGTGTGCGGCTGTCGATCTCCACCGGCCCGGAGGTGGTGCCGTTGCTGACGAGGGTGCCGCGCACCTGCAGGCAGGAAAGCGAATCATCGAGCGTCGCTTTGCCGACCGAGTCGAAGACGACCGGCACCTTCTTTCCCTCGGTGATCTCCATCACGCGCTCGACGATGTTCTCGCGCGAGGTCACGATGGTGTGCGTGCAGCCATTGGCTTTCGCGACTTCGGCCTTCTCATCGGTGCTGACGGTGCCGATCATGGTCACCCCCAGGGCGCGCGCCCACTGGCAGGCAATCAGGCCCACGCCGCCGGCGGCGGCGTGGTACAGGATGGTCTCGCCGCCCTTGAGCGGGTAGACCTGGCGGAACAGGTACTGCGCCGTCATGCCCTTCATGATGAGCGTGGAGGCGGTGCGGTCGGAGACGCCATCGGGCAGGGGAATCAGCACCTCGGCGGGCATGACGCGCACGTCCGAATAGGCGCCCTGCGGGCCGAGCAGGTAACCCACGCGGTCACCGACGCGGATGTCGGTCACGCCGGGGCCGACGGCCTCGACCACGCCCACGGCATCGGAGCCCAGGCCGTTCGGGAGCGGCAGCGGATAGTGTCCGGTGCGGAAATAGATGTCGATGAAGTTGACGGCGATATAGGTGTGCCTGACGCGAGCCTGGCCCGGGCCGGGGTCTCCGACCTCAACGGTCTCCAGCTTGAGCACGTCGGCGCCGCCAGTCTCATAGAAGCGAATTGCTTTCGCCATCTCAGATCTCCTCGAATGCTTAAGTTCAAGTGGTCAATGTCTCACGGGCTGCCGGTTCCCCCACGGGTCCGCAGCGCTTCGAAGCTTGGCTGGCCATCCGGAGGGAGCCGATCGAAGCCCGGTCTGGCGCGAAGAAGATGGTACCGCCACGTGGGCGATCATGTAAGGGCTCGCCATCCCGGTTGCAACTCCCCGGAGCCGTACAGCAGCCTGCGGTTGGTGATGTCTCGTGGCCATACCGCCACCGAATGCCCGCAGTCCGGCCCCGCATGATGGGATGCGGACGTCATGGCTGAATGTGGTATGTCTTCACGATGCCGGCATTGCGATCGAATTCGGTGCGCAGAGCCTGGCTGAGTTCCGGCAGGCTCTGGGCAGGCACGGTCTCCAGGCCAAGTGACGCAATCCGTTCCTGCACCTTGGGTTTCGCGGCCGCCTTGTAAACCGCGGCCTGGATCTTCTGGGTCACGTCTGCCGGCACACGTGTGGACACGAAGACACCACCCCAGTTGCTGAAATCGATGTCCGGATAGCCCATTTCGGCAAAGGTCGGGACCTGCGGCAGCAGCGGCGAACGTTGTTTCGCGGCCAAGGCATAGGGCCGCAGCTTACCTGCCTTGATCAGCGGCAGCGAGGTCACCATGTTGTCATACATCACGGTGATCTGCCCGGCCATCACCTGCGTCAAGGCCGGGGGAGAGCCCGCAAACGGCACGTGCTGCAGATCCATGCCGGCTTTCTGGTTCATGATCACGCCAGCATAGTGGCCGACCGTTCCCGCACTGGGAGAAGCAAAGCTCAGCTTGCCGGGATTGGCCTTCACATAATTGATCAGGCTCGGCAGATCCTTGGCCGGCAGGCCGGGCGAGCCGACGAGCACCATGGTCACCCTGCTCACGGCGGCCACCGGTTTCACGTCCTTGATCGGATCGTAGGAAACCTTCATCACATGGGGCACTTCGGTGAGTACATTGGTAAGCGAGACCAGGATGGTCTGGCCGTCAGGCGGCGCCGCCAGCATGGCGTTGATCGCGATGCCACCACCGGCGCCCGGCTTGTTGTCGACCACCACTGGCTGCCCCAGGTCTGCCATGAGCTGGTCGGCCAGCACGCGGGCGATGATATCCATCGTTCCGCCGGCGGGGGCCGGTACCAGCACGCGAATGGGCTTGTTGGTCCACGCCATGGCAGCGGGCATCGCTGCAGCCATGCTGAGGGCGACAGCAAGCTTGCGGATTCGGAAGAAGGCAAGACGACGTGGCATAGGGGGCTCTGTTTTTATGTGGAAACTGGATGCCCCGGCCGCGGACTGGTCGCCGCGGCCGGGCGGTCCTCTCACCTTAGGCTGCGCGCAGAGGCAGGTTCTTCTGTCCGGCCTGACGGTTGGGCGCCATGCCGTTGGCCGCCAGCGTTTCCTCGGCGCTGTCGTACCAGGTGTCGATGCGATAGATCTCGCGGGCTTCCTTGCCCGAAGCGATCCCACGGCCCAGTTCGCGCGCCACGCGCACACACTGCTCGACCTGCTGCACCGAGGTCATGCGGTTGCCGTGCTGGTCGATGATGGTGTCCTCGATGCCGCAGCGCGGATGCAGGCCCATGGCCATCGCCATCATGTTGAACGGCAGCACGTTCTTCATCAGCGACTCGGCGGTGAGCGTGCAGCCGTCCGGGGTGCGGTGCACGAAGTTGACGAAATTGAACGGGTTGGGGCCGTCGAAGCCGCCACCGATGCCGATCCAGGTCAGGTTCAGCGGGCCCTTGTACAGGCCCTTGCGTACCAGGCGATCGAGCGTTTCGAGCGCGTGGATGCCGGTGAGCTGGAAGTGCGGCTGGATGCGGGACGCCTGCAGGCGGCGCAGGTGCTCCTCGACCCAGCCCGGGCCGGACGGCACCGTCATCTCGCTGTAGGCGGCCTGGTAGGCCGGATTCTCGAGCGACGTACCCTTCAGGTATTCGGGGTACAGCAGCTCCATGATGTTCATCTGCGTGGTGTTGATGGCCACGGTCACCTGGTCGGGCTTCGGGGTCAGGTCGGCCAGCATGTGGCGCGTATCGTCCGACAGCCACTTGGCGGCCTCGCCCTCGTCTTCCGGCGCGAAGGAGATCGAGCCGCCGACCTGGATGATCATGTCGGGCACCGCGGCGCGCACGCCGGCGATCAGCTCATTGAACTTGGACAGGCGCTTGGAGCCCTTGCCGTCCAGCTCGCGCACATGCAGGTGCAGCACCGTGGCGCCGGCGTTGTAGCAGTCCACGGCCTTCTGCACCTGTTCTTCCATGGTCACCGGAATGTCTTCCGGGAAATCCTGCGGCATCCATTCCGGCCCGTACGGGGCGACGGTGATGACGACCTTGTCCTGGTTCTCGGGGTGCAGCGAATCGTCGAGAAATTGCATCCTTGTCTCCTCAGTGTGAATGGGCGCGCCTCACCGCGCCCGTTTGACGGTCTCGATCAATCAGGCACGTCGCCAAGGCTCCCTGCGCTCGCCATCTTCCGGCAACACGGCAGGAAATCCATCACGACGTTCAATGCAAGCCACATGGCCTCAGGCAACGTTCAGCCTAGTAGCCAGCTTAGGGCGGAGCCGCATCATCCGCCCCCTCCTTTAGGAAGGGGGCGCAGATTGCCGACAATAGGGACGCTCTGCATACCGCTCTCTACAGTCGCAAAGGACTGTGCCGCGCGGTGGGCCGATTGAGGCGACCACTGCGCAGGAACAGCAATCGCAGAGTCAAGCGAAAGGATCAGGAGCAGGTATAGCTAGCGGTTTGGTTAGGATCGCCGCCGCCGTAGGTCGCCTGTTGCGGGTAAACGCAGAGCGGTCGGCTCTTGGTCCCATCAGAGGTTTTGATGTCCACACGTCCCGGGGCGATCCCTTTCTCCACCCAATCGGTCAGCACATCATATAGTCCGGTCTCAGTGGGCAGCGGGGGGGTAGCACTCGGATTGGCGACGCCGCTCATGAAGCCATGCGACTGGCCCGGAACGAGATAGAAGCGGTAGAAATTCTGAATCTGCGCTATACCGCCCATCTGGTTGGCCACCCGGTTGTAATAATTGATGGAGCCCTGCGGCGGGATAACGATATCGGCGAGCCCGTGAAATATGAGCATCTTTCCGCCCCGGTCGCGGAACGCGGACAAATCCGGATTGTCGGTATTGATATCGTCAAACGCCGTTTGCAACGCTACCCCGCGGTCAAATGCCATGGACAATTCTGCGTAGCTCAAGCCCGCCCAGCCATTGGTGCCGTTCCCGGTCGCGTTATGGAACGAAGGCAAGCCAAGCAGCGGATTTTGCATTTCCAGTGCGAGAAAGTCTGTGTAAAGTTGCAATGCTGCGGGGCTCCAGGCGCCGCCGCCCGCGACTGGCGTGAGGTCTGTTCCTCGCGTGATCCCATACCATTTCTGATTGCTGGCAAGCGTGACGCCGAAGCCGTTGTCCACTGCCGGCGACGGGACCGAGCCGTCTGCTGTCTGGCCGTACCACATCTTGTTGATGGCAGCGGCTTGCGCCGTCGACACGCAGTTTGCGCTTGAGTTGGTACCGCCGCTCGCTGTGCAAAGCACGCCAGCGTCTTGGCTTGGGTCATATTTGCACTGCGACGGATCCGGTATATAGCCGAGATGCTGGCCGCCGACGGTATCGCATGCACTGATAGCAGCGTTGGAAACCAAGCCCAATTGCGCCGCAGTCAAAGCGCTGCCATGGAGGTCGATCTGCTGGACAAGGCGGTGATACACACCCGCCGTGCTGAACTTGGAGAGGTTGAATGAGGGCATGCCGGCAAGGATGCCGTCGAAGTCAGCCGGATTGACCTGCGCCTCCTTGTGACCCTGGCGTCCGCCAAGAGAAAAGCCAACAAAATACGCATGGTCGGCATCTTTGCCGTAGTACGCTTTCGTGAGTGCCTTCGTCTTCACTGCCATTTCATGCACGGCACGCTCAGAGAAGTCGATCCACTGCTGCTCGCTGATCGTTCCATCCGGATTCATCGCGAAAGACCCGCCGGTACTACCGGTAACATGCCCTGTGTCCGTGCTTGCTGACACCGCTCCCTCAATGCCGGCAATACTCGCGGGTGTCACCGTCCCGGCCATGGCTGGCGTGAGCGTCGTGCCGGCAAACTGGGTCAAGCTGCCTTCGGCTAAGCCAGCCCATCCGCCGCCGCCCTTTGCGTGAATCCGATTGTTCCATTTCGCTGCGGTTGGCAGCCAGATTTCAATTCCGATGCCCGGCGAGGTCGAGGGAGCATCGGAAGGTCCGGGGTTACCTGGCCCCACGTTCAGTTTGACGACGCAAAGGTCATTCGCAGCGGTAGGCGTGGTTGCCGTCGAGGTGCCCGACAGGAGGAGCGCATCCCCCTTCTTGAATGCCTTCACCAGCAGGACTGTCGTATTCGCATCCGGCTTGAATGCCGTCTTCATTGAATCGTCGCACGACAAGGTTGCGGCACTTGGAGTGGCTGGCGTATTGGGGGTGACAGGTGTAGCTGATGGATCAGTTCCTCCGCTGCACGCCGATAGACCGACTAGCGTAGCCGATGCTGCCGCTATGGCGAATTTGCGCGGCGGGCTGATCTTCCGCTCTGGAATGCGATATGTCTTCATGGTGCCTTATCTCCTCTCTCTTCGTATAATCCCCGGTTCTTGTTGAAGCCCGGTGGTTGGCTTAGACGTCCCTTAGAACTCCTATTGGTCGACGATCACTGCTCGTCCTGCCTCACGCTGCATGCACGGGAAGCTCTCTCGCGATGAACACTGCTTCTCTGCGCGCTGAATCGACACGTCGTTTGCTTGCTCGACAGGGCACTTTGCCGAGCATCCCGGCACGTTGATTTCATTCCTATCCGCGTCTGTCGATTGAGGTGGGGTCGGCAGGAGACCGACACCATCCATGCGCCCTGACAGACTGCTGAAGTGCCCATCTGAACCCCCGTTTGCGCGCTTAAAGAGGGGCTTCCCGTCTCTCGACTATCGGAATGGACGGCTTGGTTCTGCCGTGCGCATTCAAAGTGCGTCGGTACTGCGCCCGGATGGCTTGCTGATAGACGGCTCCCGGCCATCTGCCATCGATCTGGCGATGCGTGCGAGCAGCACGTCGACCGCGTGGTGCTGCTCCGAGCCTACGTCTGCCGTCCCCGAGCAGAACCCCGCATTGATCTCGACCCAATCGTCTTCTGTCAGGTAACGTTCGGCGGCCGGGAAGATCACACCTTCCTCACGCCCCATGTGCTCCCAGATGAACCGGGCATAGTGGTCCACCGTCTGGATCAGGTCGGACAACGGGGCACCTGTCCGATATCGCTCGACAGCCTCGGTGAGCATGCCGGCCAGTCGCGCATGGCAAAGATGGCGGTGTTCCAGTTCGTCGAGTTCGGCGTCGACGTTGGCCGTACGCCGGCGCAGCCGGATGTAGAGCAAGGCCTCCTCGCGCGGATGATGGCGCGCGACCGGAAACGTTTTGAGAAACTGGATGATGACGCGCATCAGCGGCACGTCGGCCGTGTTCCCTTGGTCTTCGGCGTCCATGAGCATGTCCACCCAGGCGCGCAATACGGCCGAAAGAGCGCGGTGTTCGTCGAGAATGATGCGGACCGCCCGCGCCGGCGCTGCGGGTTTCGGAACCGGAAGAAGGAGCACCGGGATATCGGCGTGCGCAAGCACGCTCAAGCCCAGCGGGCCAGGCATCGTGCCGGGATTCCCGTCGTGGCCGGGGACGCCGATGAAGATCAGGTCGCAGCCAGCCTCGCGCGCCGCGGTAAGGATCTTGACGTGCGGTGCCCGGCCTGCCGAGCCAGCCGATGCACATGGCACCCCCAGCGCCTGCGCGATGGATTCCGCCTTGACGAGCAACTCGCGGCTGCGGCTCCCATGACCATACGGCGTGCTGGCGGGGGAGGCAGTGGCGTCCGCATCGGTGTCGGCGAGTATCCGCGGCACATGGATGAACGTGATGCGGGCGTCCGTGATACGCGCCAGCTCGATGGCCCCGACGACGGTGGCCGTCGATTCGTCCGCCTCGTCGATGGGGACCAGCAGATGGCGGCACGTGACCGCGCCAGCCCTGGGCAAGCGCCGGCTCATGCCGGGACCCCCGCCTGGTTCAGCATGCACACGTCCATGAATTGCATCCGACGCCTCGAACGAAGTATCAAGCCTGCCAGCATGCTAGAGCGCCGCCGCGTCGCGCACCCCCTCCTCGGCGGAGGGGCACCGATTGCCAGCAAGGGCGGCCATGTGGATATAATGGACCGTTCGACCTTGTGTTCGAACCTTGAGTCAGCGCTCGCCGCCCGCACGGCAGGGCACGGCAAGGGACAATGCATTGCATCGACGCAGTCCTGCATGCACATCAGGGCGAGCGCCGCATCCAAGCCAAACGGGACCTGCCAATTGACCTCCGCGCACCGCGGCGCCGGCGCCGCGTTTTCCGAGCTTGCGCTCAAGACCACGCCGCCGCGCGCGCCGAGGCACCTGCTTGTCCGTTCCCGCCTCCATCTCGACAGCGAAGCGCTGCGCGACCGGCCCGTGATCGTCGTACAGGCGCCACCGGGTTACGGCAAGACACTGCTGCTCGCGCAATGGCGCCGCGAGTATCTGGCGCGTGGCGCTGCTGTCGCCTGGGTGTCCGCGGACGCCGACGACGATCCACAACGTTTCCTGCATTGCCTCGTTCTTGC
Organism: Cupriavidus sp. 09_S30; assembly: GCF_056930435.1. NCBI lineage: Bacteria > Pseudomonadati > Pseudomonadota > Betaproteobacteria > Burkholderiales > Burkholderiaceae > Cupriavidus > Cupriavidus sp. 09_S30. The sequence continues at coordinate 430,664 of NZ_JBXOWI010000002.1, forward strand.
GGTACGGGTGGGCTGCGGCCGTCCCGGCTTCGGTCGCACGCTGCTCGAGGGCGCGGCGGCGGCGCCGGGCGGCACCGAGGCCATGACGGCCTGGCTCGCCGAGGTGGCGCAGACTTCGCTGGACCTCGTGCTGATCGTCGACGAAGCGGAACGCCTTTCGCCGGCCGGGGTCGCGGCCTTGCTCTATCTGTTGCACAACCCCCCGCCCAATCTGCGCATCGTGGTAGCCGCGCGCAATGGGTTCGAAGCAGCGGTCTTCGACTTGACGGCTTATGGCCAGTGCGCTTGCATCGGTGCAGAAGCGCTGCGGTTCCGCCTCAACGAAACGATTGCCCTTGCACGCAGCCGATTCGGCGATCGGGTGGATGCCGACAGTTGCGCGCGCTTGCACGAGATCACAGACGGGTGGCCCCTTGGCCTGCAACTCATCCTGGCGGCAATGGCGCGTGGCGCCGACCAGCGCGGCGTCATCGATGCCATGTCGGCCCGCCCGGCTGACGAAGGCCAGCATCTGATCGGCAGCCTGATCGCCAAGCTGTCGCCCGACGACGTGGCCTTCCTGATCCGCATCGCCATTGTCGATCACCTTCACCCCGATCTGTGCCGCGCGCTGACAGGCAGCGAGCAGGCGCCGGAGCGCCTGGCGAGGCTGGTCCGCGAAACGCCCATATTCGTGGTCGGCGACGACAGCGACTGGTGCCGGCTGCACACGCTGGCGCGCAGTGTCCTCCAGGCCCGCCTTGCCGAATTGCCGCGCGAGGAACAGGCTGAACTGCACGCTAGGGGGATGCGCTGGCTCGCCGCGCACGGCCTGACCGAGGAAGCCGCACGCCACGCGCATGCCGCGGGACAGCATGCGTTGGCCTTCGAGCTGGCGGGGCGCTCGCTCTACGATGCGGTGATGCAGGGGCGGCTCGGTACCGTGCTCGAATGGCTGGAGCGCCTGCCCGATGCAGAACTCGACCGATATCCCGGCCTGCGCCTGGCGGCGGCCTGGGTGCTTGCGCTCGGCGAGCGGCATGGAGAAGCCGAGTCGCTGGTGGCGCGCATGCTCGACGAGCCGGATGCTGACATCGCCCTGCGCTACGAATGCGCGCTGATCCTAAGCATTGCGGCCTACTACGCGGACCAGCCTGACCGTTGCCTCGCGCTGCTGGAACCTTGGCGCCAGCCACCTGCGCTGCATGACCCGCGCCTGGTCCAGATGCATGCCAACCGCCTCGCCATGGCGGAGATCCTGCAAGGGCAGCCCGGCAACGCGCGGCGCCATCTGCAGCTCGCGCCGCGCGGCAATCTCGGCGAGGGGCATCGCTACGCGGCGCGATGGGGCGAGTTCGTCATCGGACTGAGCTATCTTCGCGAGGGGCAGGTGGCACTCAGCGAGGAGATCCTGCGGCCTGCCTTGGCAAGCGCGGAAGCGGATCTCGGGCGCCGCCATCCGCTCGCCTGCATGCTGGCGTCGCTGTTGGCCGCAGCGGTCTACGAGCGCGATCAGGTCGACGAAGCCAGTGCGCTGCTCGCCAACCGGCTCGACGTGCTGGAACGGTCCGGCACGTCAGAGACGTCATTGCTCGCGTACCTGATCGCGGCGCGTGTGGCGGCCGCGCAGGGCGTGGAGCGCCGCGCGCTGGACCTGCTCGAGGCACTGTATGCGGTTGGTATCGCGCGCGGGATGCCGCGGCTTTGCATTGCGAGCCTCGCGGATCAGGTGCGCATGCATGCCGGGCGCTTCCGCGCCGAAACGTGCCGCGCCCTGGTCGCCCGCCTCGACGAACTGGTCGCACAAGTCGCGTCTACCCAGGGTCCGTTGTGGCGTCGCGACGTGGCGCTGCGGCAGCTCATGGCACACGCCAACGCCTCGATCGCCGCCCAGGAATGGCCATCCGCCATCGACGCCCTGGGGCGCGCGGCGCCGCTCGCGGAGGCCATGAAACTCAGGCGGCAAGGCATCGAGATCATGGCGCTGCAGGCATTCGCACGCCATCGCAACGGCGAGAACGGCCGCGTGCTGCTGCAGGAAGCGATGACCCTGGCGCAGACCTATGGTCTCGCCCGCACCTTCGTCGATGCGCACCCGGCGCTGGCCGATTGGGTCCGGCGCGTGGCGGAGGAGGGCACCGCAGGAGCGGACTCCGGCCAGGCGGTGCCGGCTGCCCGCGTACTGCACCGGGCGGAACGTCCCGCAGCCGAGCCGCGTGCGGTTGCGAGCATGATGCTGACCCCCAAGGAGCGCGAAGTCCTCGAGCTGCTGGCGCGCAATCTCTCCAACAAGGAAATCGCACAAGCCATCGGCGTGGGTGAGGTCACCGCCAAATGGCACGTGAAGAACCTGTTCGGCAAGCTCAATGCCGGCACGCGCAAGCATGCCGTGCGCCGCGCCCAGTTGCTGGGGCTGCTGGAGGGGCTGGAATAAGCCCGTCCTGCTGCTGCTGTCTCGCTCACCGACGGGACGCACACAGCCTCGTCACGTGGCGCGCCCCTCCTCCGCGCAGGGGGCGGGATTGCCCTCCGTCCTCGGATAATCCGCTATATCCAGCGGCGACGATGCCGGCCCCGCAGCGTGCTCCTACGCAGCGACGGACCTGTGCGTTGACCATCGATGACGGAGACAGGATCCCCCATGAGCGCCCCTGCGTTGCCCACTTTGCGCGAGACTTGCGAACCCACTGCCGCTCCGCGTCCGAGGGCTTCCCTTGCCTTCATGAACGGCGTCCATGCGTTGGTGCGCCTGCCGATACTGCAGCAGACGCGCGATACCCTGGCCGGCCGGCATACCGCCGGCTTCATCTCGGGCTACCGCGGCTCACCCCTCGGCGGATACGACCAGGCGCTGTGGAATGCCAGCACTGAACTCAAGGCCCATGACATCGTCTTCCAGCCCGGCGTGAACGAGGAGTTGGCCGTCGATGCGGTATGGGGCTCGCAGCAACTCGCCTACGATCCGGCGCACGGGAAGTTCGATGGCGTGTTCGGCATCTGGTACGGCAAAGGGCCGGGCGTCGACCGCAGCGGCGATGCCTTGAAGCATGCCAATCTGAGCGGGACGGCGCCGCTGGGCGGCGCGCTGGCCGTGGCGGGGGACGATCACCTCTCCAAGAGCAGCACGCTCGCGCACCAGAGCGATCACACGTTCATCGCGGCCGGCATCCCGGTGATCGCGCCGGCCAACGTGCAGGACATTCTTGATCTCGGGCTGCACGCGTTCGCAATGAGCCGCTTCGCGGGCCTGTGGGCCGGCATGAAAACCGTCCAGGAAGTTGTGGAATCGGCCGCCTCGGTCGACCTCGATCCCGCACGTGTGCGCATCGCGCTGCCGGAGGATTTCCGTATGCCGGCGGCCGGCGTCCATATCCGCTGGCCGGACGATCCGCTGGCGCAGGAAGCGCGGTTGATGGAGGTCAAGTGGCCCGCCGCCCTCGCTTACGTCCGTGCCAACCACCTGAACCGCAACGTCATCGCGGGCCCCGCGGATCGGCTCGGAATCATTGCCTCCGGCAAGGCGTTCTCCGACGTGCGTCAGGCGCTGCTCGATCTCGGCCTGGATGACGCACATTGCCGCGCGGTCGGGCTGCGCTTGCACAAGGTCGGCGTGCCATGGCCGCTCGAGCCCGAAAGCCTGCGCGCGTTCGCGGTGGGCTTGCGCGAGGTGCTCGTGGTGGAAGAGAAGCGTCCCATCATCGAGCAGCAGGTCAAGGACGAGCTCTACCATTGCCCTCCCGCCTTGCGCCCGCGCGTGGCCGGCAAGCACGATCTGGCCGATGGCGATGCAGGCGACGCAGGTGGCGAGTGGGGGCACGCGTCCGCCCGTCGGGACTGGCTGCTGCGTGCGCCGGCGGACCTGACGCCGGCGCTGGTTGCCAAGGCCATCGCCCGCCGCCTGAAATCCCTTGGAATCCCGCCGGATGTGGCGGCGCGGATCGACGCCCGCCTGGTCGTCATCGCGGCCAGGGAACAGGCGCTTGCGGATCCGACGGCAGGGAACGCGCAGCGGTTGCCGTGGTTCTGCCCGGGCTGTCCACACAATACGAGTACCCAGGTGCCCGACGGCTCGCAGGCGATGGCCGGCATCGGTTGCCACGGCATGGCCGTGTGGATGGACCGTGCCACCACCTCGTGGGCGCAGATGGGCGGCGAAGGCGCACCCTGGATCGGCCAGGCGCCATTCAGCACGCGCCGCCATACGTTCGCGAACCTCGGCGACGGTACCTACAACCACTCCGGCATCCTCGCGATCAGGCAGGCGATATCGGCGGGGGTGAACATCACCTACAAGATCCTGTTCAACAGCGCCGTCGCGATGACCGGCGGCCAGCCCGTGGATGGCGGCCTCGACGTTGCCGCGATGACGCGCGAACTCGAGGCGGAAGGCGTGCGCCGCATCGATATCGTGACCGATGCCCCCGATCGCTACACCGACGCCGCTAGGCTCGCCCCCGGTGTCAGGGTGCATCATCGCAGTGACCTGGATGCCGTGCAGCGCGAGCTGCGCGAAGTGGAGGGCGTGACTGCGCTCATCTACGATCAGGTGTGCGCTACGAAGAAGCGCCGCGAGCGCAAGCGCGGGACCCGGGCGGACGCGACACAGCACGTGTTCATCAACGACCTGGTGTGCGAAGGCTGCGGCGACTGCTCGCAGCAAAGCAATTGCGTCGCGGTACAGCCGCGCGAGACCGCCCTGGGACGAAAGCGCCAGATCAACCAGAGTACCTGCAACACGGATCTGTCGTGCGTCAGCGGCTTCTGCCCGAGTTTCGTCACGATCGAGGGTGGGCGGCTGAAGCGCCCGGCTGCACTGGAGAGGTCGATGGCAACCGCGGCCGTGCCACTGCCCGAACCGCGGCTGCCTTGCGCAGCAACGGCATGGGGCATCGTTATCGCTGGTGTCGGCGGTACGGGTGTGGTGACCATCGGGCAGATCCTTGGCATGGCCGCACACCTGGAGGGAAAGGGTGTTGTCACCCAAGACACCACGGGCATGGCGCAGATGGGCGGCGCAACCTGGAGTCATGTGCAGATCGCCCCGCACCCGGATGCCGTCCACGCGGCGTGCGTCGCCACAGGGAACGCCGACCTGCTGATCGGTTGCGACGCCGTGGTCGCCACGCACAGGACGTCGCTGGCCACACTCGATCCGTCGCGCAGCTTCGTTGTCCTGAATACGCACGCGACGCCGACCGCCGCCTTCGTGCGCGATCCTGACTGGCAGTCCCCCAATGCGCAGTGCATGCAGACCCTCGCAGCGGTCGTCGGTCAGCAGGCGATGGCCGCGTTCGATGCGGAATCGATCGCCACGCGGCTGCTCGGCTCGTCGGTCTACACGAACATGATCCTGCTCGGCCACGCATGGCAAAGCGGCCGCATCCCGCTCGCGCGCGATGCGATCATGCAAGCCGTGAAGATGAACGGCGTGAAGACCGAGGAGAACAAGGCTGCATTCGAGCTGGGGCGGCGCTGCGCGCACGATCCGGCATGGGCGCACTCCAGTGGCGAAGCGGGCCAGGTCATCTCGTTCGCCAGGAAGCCGTCGCTCGACGCGCTGGTCGACGCGCGCGCCCAGTTCCTGAGCGACTACCAGAACGCTGCCTATGCGGCCCGCTACCGGGAATTCGTTGGGAAGGTACAGCTGGTGGAAGCTTCACGTGCGCCGGGCACGCGCCTGAGCGAGGCCGTTGCGCGCAACTTGTTCAAGCTCATGGCCTACATACGAGTACGAAGTGGCCAGGCTGCACACTGGCCAGGCGTTCCTGGATCAGCTTGCGCAGACGTTCGAAGGCGAGTACCGGCTGGTCCATCACCTCGCGCCGCCCCTGTTCGCCCGCCGCAATGCAGCCGGCGAACTCACGAAGCGCGCATTCGGGCCGTGGGTTCGTGTGGCGATGCGCTTGCTCGCTCGCATGAAATGGGTGCGTGGCAGCGCACTGGACCCGTTCGGCTACACGGCCGAGCGCAGAACGGAGAGGGCGCTGGTTGCGCGTTACCAGGCGACGATCGAGGAAGTGCTTGTCTCACTCGATTCCGATAGCTTGTCGCTCGCCGTCACGATCGCGAGCTTGCCCGAAGACATCCGCGGCTTCGGCCACGTGAAAGCCCGTCACCTCGACGCCGTCCTGCCGAGGCTGGACGGCCTGATGGGGAAGTGGCGGACGGCAGCAGGGGCGGAAGCCGAAGCGCAGGCCGTCGCGTAGTGCAGCATGGTTTGACATGACAGGAGCCGCATCGCCGCTCTGGCGCCAAGCTGATAGGACCGATCCACATGACGATGAAACGCAGACTCTATCGCGGCCGCGATGTGCGGCGCGCCCAGAATATTGCGGAGCTGCAGGCGATGGCGGCCGCACGCATCCCGAACTTCTGTCTTGAATACATGGAAGGCGGCGCAGACGATGAACTGACCCTGCGCCGCAACCGCGCAAGCTATGACGCCATCGCCTTTGCACCGCGGACGCTGGTCGACGTCTCTGTACGCGATCCAGGCTGCACGCTGTTCGGCGAGCGAATCGACTTGCCGGCGGTGATCGCGCCGACCGGCTTCAACGGCCTGCTGTCGCACGAGGGCGACCTGGCGCTGGCAGAGGCTGCGCGCGATGCCGGCATCCCGATGTGCCAGAGCATGGTGTCGACGGTAGCGCTCGAGCGCGTGGCCGACACCGGCGTGCGGCACTGGATGCAGATCTATCCGTTCAAGAATCGCGCGAACCTAGCTGGCATTGTCAAGCGCGCGGTGGCGGCGGGTTCCGAGGCCATCGTGCTGACGACGGACGTCCCCGTGTTCGGCAACAGGGAGTGGGACCGGCGCAACTATCGGGCGCCGATGAAGCTCGATCTCGCCAATCTGCTCGACCTCGCAATGCGGCCCCACTGGTTGTGGGACGTACTGGTGCCGCACGGCATGCCTCGTTTCCGCAATCTCGGCGACGTCCTGCCACCCGGGGAGGACGATGCTCGTCACGCGGCGACCTTCCTGTCGAAGCAGATGGACCCATCGCTGAACTGGGCAGACGTGCAGTGGTTGCGCGACCTGTGGCCGCGCAGGCTCATCGTCAAAGGCATCGTGCGGCCCGATGACGCGCTGCGGGCCAAGTCACTTGGTGTCGACGCCCTGATCCTTACCAACCACGGCGGCCGCCAGCTTGACGGCTGCGTCGCGCCGATCGAGGTGCTGCCGGCAATCCGTGCGGCGGTTGGCCCCGAGATGACCCTGATCGTCGACAGCGGCTTGAGACGGGGAAGCGATTTCGTCAAGGCCCGCGCCTTGGGGGCGGACGCCGCCATGTCGGGCCGCGCCACGCTCTACGGCTTAGCGGCTGGCGGCAAGGCGGGAGTGACACACGCCCTCGGGATCCTTCGCGCCGAAATCGACCGGACGCTCGGACTGTTGGGCTGCCCGGCATTGACCGATCTGGGTCCCGACTATGTCAGCGTTCCCCGACCATAGCGCCACTCCCCCGCACTGCGGCGACGCAGGAGGAGCGAGCATCAAGTCCTGGCCGAATACCCTGAGGCAATCTGGTGCCTATTCCTCTGCCTCCTGGGGCGGGTCGGGCCACTTCTGGTCCGTGCCGTCCAGGGCCGCTTGCTGGCGGCGCCAGGACGAAACGCTGTAGCCGAAGCGAGTGGAAAACCACCGTGAGAAGGCGCTGAGCGAAGAGAAGCCCAGCAGGATCGCCGCGTCCGACAACGGCCGCTCGCTATTCTTTACATATCTCGATACCAGGTCGACTCTGACCCCATCGACGATAGACGAATAGTTCTGGCCATAGCCGGCCAGATGGCGGTGCATTGTCTTCCGGTCGATGCCAAGCTGCCGGGCGACTTGCTCGGCCCCGCACTCGCCCGTTGGCAACAGTGCGAATACCAGCTTGCGCACCTTGGCCGGCATGGTGGAATCCTGCTGCGCCAGCTTGGCATCCAGGAATTCCCGCGCATGGCGGGCCAGCGCGGGGTCGTAGGCTGGACCCGCCACATCGAGATCGGCAGCGGACAGCAGGATACCGTTGAATTCCTGATGGAAGCGGACCGGTACCCCGAACAGGCGACGATGCGTGGCAAGGCTGGCCGGTGCATCGTGGGTGAAGCAGACGCTGCGCGGCTTCCAGGCGTTCCCGGAAAGCAGCTTGAACAGCCGGAACCACAGGCAGATGATGAATTCCGCCGATTGCCGCATGGATCCCTGGACGCTGACCAGGATCTCCACCTTGACGACCGCGGTGTCCCCGACTTCCTCGATCCGCAAGTCGAGCGCTTCATTCAGCAAATGAAGATAGCGCGCCATCGCCTCGAGCGCGTTGCGCAGGGTGGCGCCATCGCGCATCACGATCCATAGCGGTCCGAGACCTGTCAGCTGGTGCGTTTCGGCTACGCGAAGTCCGAGGTCCTCCACGCCGGCGAGCTGCGCCGAATCCTCCAGCAGGCGCACGACCGACTTTGCCGGGACCCTGATGTCAGGGTCCACCAGGGCGGTCGGGCTGATACCCGCCTGCCGCAATTGCCGGTAGGGATCCAGGCCGACCTTGCGCGCCACGTCAACAAAATTCGTCAGGTTTACGTGCTGCAGCAGAGTCGGCATAGGACTTCCTCTAGGTACCCCAAAATGTAAAGTCCTTGCCCCGGGATGTCAACGCATCCGGGGCCACTTCTTCAATACTTTGCCTGCATGCCGTGCCCGTTTGCTTTGCACAGTTTCCATGGCTGGCAGACGTCGAATGCCTGCGCAAGGCGAGCAACGGGCAACGAGCAACGGAACCCCAGCCGGGGAGTGAAAGAGAGGTGAAAGAGAGGCCACGTGCGACCTGCTTGCATGGCGGCGGACACCCCCGGGGCTGGATCATACCCACCGGTACTTCGATCCTTACCATCTGTTGGAGTCGCCATGCGAGTCGAGCAACTAACCTGTTCCATCGGCGCCGAATTGATCGGCGCCAGCCTGGCCGATGCGATTCACGATGACGGCGTATTCGCCGGCGTCCGTGAGGCGCTGCTCAAGCATCGCGTACTATTCCTGCGCAACCAGGACATCACAGCCGGCCAGCACGTCGCCTTTGCGCGCCGCTTCGGCGAGCTTGAAGACCATCCCGTGGCAGGCAGCGATCCCGAGCATCCGGGACTGGTCCGCATCTACAAGAGTCCCGAGCAACCCACGCCGCGTTACGAGAACGCGTGGCATACGGACGCCACCTGGCGCGAGGCGCCGCCGCTTGCCAGCATTCTGCGTTGCCGGGAATGTCCCCCCGTGGGAGGTGACACGATGTGGGCCAATATGGTGCTCGCGTACGAGAACCTGCCGGGCCACGTCAAGGAGCAGATCGCGGACCTGCGGGCACGCCACAGCATCGAGGCAAGTTTCGGTGCGGCCATGCCGATCGAAAAGCGCCTCGCACTGAAGGCACAGTTTCCGGATGCCGAGCATCCAGTCGTGCGGACCCATCCCGAGACAGGCGAAAAAGTGCTCTTCGTGAACGGTTTCACGACGCACTTTACCAACTTCCATACACCGGACCGCGTGCGCTTCGGCCAGGATCTCAACCAGGGGGCGTCTGACCTGCTGCGCTACCTGATCAGCCAGGCCTACATTCCGGAGTTCCAGGTGCGCTGGCGCTGGACAAAGAACAGCGTGGCGATCTGGGACAACCGTTCGACCCAGCACTACGCTGTCATGGATTACCCACCGTGCCATCGCCAGATGGATCGCGCCACGGTCATCGGGGATCGCCCATTCTGAATGAGGGGCCGCAGCGCGGCCTCTGAGCACTGACAACCTGAGAGCCATTGAAAGGCAAAGCGAGACTGAACATGAGCCATATCGAACCCGACCTGCTCAAGAACAAGGTCGCCGTCATCACGGGCGCGGGCCGCGGCATCGGGCGCACCATTGCCCTTGCCTACGCCCGCGCCGGAGCCGCCGTGGTCTGCAGCGCCCGCAGCGAGGCCGACATCGCAGAGACGGCCGCCCTGATCAGGCAGGCCGGTGGCCGCGCCATCGCTCATGCCGCGGACGTGGCGGACTACGCAACGGTCAAGGCCCTCTTCCAGCGAGCCAGCGATGAATTCGGCGGCGTCGATATCGTCGTTGCCAATGCCGGTGTCGCGCTCGAACAGCGCAGGATCGCCGATGGCGATCCGGTGCTCTGGCGCAAGACCATCGACATCAACCTGACGGGCGCCTACCACACCGCTCATGCCGCCATTCCCCACCTGCGTCGGCGCGGCGCTGGCAAGATCATCATGATCGGCTCCGGCCAGGGCAAGCGGCCCAACCCGGGCTTCTCCGCTTACTCATGCTCGAAGAGCGGCCTGTGGATGCTCACCCAGTCCCTGGCGACGGAATTGCAGGAGGACAACATCAGCGTCAATGAACTGATTCCCGGGCCCGTCAAGACGGACATGACGCGCGACGTTGCATGCCCGCCCGGCGAGTGGTTCAAGGAGCCCGAGGACGTCGTTCCCCTGGCCCTGTTCCTGGCCAGCATGCCCGACGTTGGCCCCAGCGCCCAGAGCTATAGCCTCATGCGCCGCGCGTGAGGCAGGGCAGGGGCCGAACTCCACTAATAACAATCCGACGGCAGCCGCGGCCCGGCTGCCGCCCCTCCGCGTAAGGAGGCCTATGCGCCGTTTAGTCCGCAGTGCAACGCTTTCCGGGTACACCGAGGTTGCACGCTCGGTGGGACTGGATCCACTGCAGATGCTGGCAGAAGTCGGCTTGCCGCGGAGCAGCCTGGAGGCCGAAGACCACCTGATTTCTGCAAGCGCGGCCTGCCGCCTTCTCGAGGTGTCCGCGGCGGCATCCGGTGCAGAGGACTTCGGCCTGCGCATGTGCGAGCGCCGTCAACTGTCGATCCTGGGGCCGATCGGCATGGCGCTTCGGGATTCCGCCACCTTGCGCGACGCGCTGAGCGCCATGATTCGCTACATCGTGCTGCACAGTGAGGCGGTGGTCATCAGCCTTGAGGAGAAGGAAAGCGCATCTGTCATACGGGTATCGCTAATGGTTGAGTACGCGGGTCCGACGCGTCAAGCGGATGAAATGGTGCTGGGCTCGCTCTACCGGATGCTCAGGGAGCTGATCGGCCCGATCTGGCGCGCACGGCGCGTCTGCTTCTCGCACAGCGCCCCAAGTGGCCCGGCATCCCACGTGCGCGTTTTCGGCGGGGCGGTGGACTTCGGTTGCGATTTCAACGGCATCGTCTGCGAGCTGAAAGACATGGAAGCGGTGCCGCCCGCCGCACGCCCGGAACTGGTGCGGTATGCACATGCGTACCTGGACTCTCTGGTCGCACATTCGACCCAGTCCATGACCGAGCAGGTCAGGCGCATGGTGTTCTCCTCGCTTCCCAAGGGAAGCTGCAGCGTTGAGCGGGTCGCCGGCCAGCTAGGCATCGACCGGCGCACGGTCCACCGCAAGCTGATGCAGGAAGGCGCGACCTTCAGTGACATCCTCGACGAGGTCCGCGCCATGCTTGCGGTCCAGTATCTCGGAGATGCCGAGCGTTCGGTCAGCTACGTCGCCGCCTTGCTCGGGTTCTCCATGCAGAGTGCGTTCTCCCGCTGGTTCCGCAGCCACTTTGGCTGCAGCCCCAGCGCCTGGCGGGCCGACGGCGTGCAGCCGCATGCGCACGTACCACCGCAACTGCCGCTGGGGGATGCACTTCGTGCCAGTAGTGCGGGAATGCGTGACGATCCACGTCTTCCTGCCGCTTGAACAGGAAGATGAGGTGAATCATGTCGTGTCCCCTTCGGCTGTCATGTGGGGGCACGTTCGAGCGCGTCGAGAATTCGCGCGAATCGCTTCTCCAGGCGCGGCCGCATGCGCGTCGGTGTGAAGATGTAGAACTCGCGCGCGCGGATCGCTTCCAGCGTCAGGCTGGCCACCAGTTCAGGGGGCGCACCCGCGGCAACAGTGGTTTTGAACTGATCGCTTGCATGGCTCGAGCGTTCGGCAATCGGTGTCTTCACCGGACCCGGGCAAAGCACGGAAACACCGATGCCGGTTCCGGAGAGTTCTTGTTCGAGGGCCTCGGAGAGCGCCACCACGCTGTATTTCGTGGCGGCGTAAGCGCCCATCGGAAAGTCGCTGTTCACCCACAAGCCGGCGCCGGAAGCCGTATTGACGATATGGGCTGGCTCACCGTGACGGTGCAGCAGCGGGAGGAAATGGCGGATGCCGTGGATCACGCCGAACACGTTGATGCCGAAGACGCGCTGCCAGTCTTGCTCGGAGAGCGACGCCAGCTCGCCGCTCATATCGATGCCGGCATTGTTGAAGACGAGATGGACTTTGCCCAACCTTGCCTCGAATTCCGATGCCGCATCGCGTACCTGTTCATCGCAGGAAACGTCGAGCACGCGAGTGCAGATGCGTCTTCCGGTCGAAGCGAGCATGGCGCGTGCCGCGTCGAGCCCCCCTGCGTCGATGTCGGCAAGCGCGAGGTCGGCACCCCGCTCAGCCAGTGCCTTGGCCAGCGCCAGGCCGATGCCGGACGCGGCGCCGGTGATGATCGCCGCCTTGCCCTGAAAGCTGTCGAGGTGGGGAAGGGGGTGGGAAGCGGCCTTGCCGGCCGCTTCCGGCGAGCCCTCGCCGGTGATGTCTGTGTGGACCATGGGTGTCGGTGCGCAATGGTGGTGGGAATCAGCCGAGTGCGGGCTCCGGCGACAGCCGAACGAGCTGCTTGCCGATGTTCTTGCCGGTGAACAGGCGGTTCAAGGCGGCAGGGGCCTGCTCGATGCCGTCGACCATGTCGACGCGGTATTTGAGCTGTCCGTCCCTGACCCATTTCGCCATGACTTCGACGGCTTCCGGGAATCGCGCGCGGTAATCGGAAATGAGGAAGCCTTCGATGCGGGCGCGTTTCATGATGACGTTGCGGAACATCTTCGGGCTCCACCAGTCACCGCTTGCGTTGTAGGTGGAGATCATGCCGCAGAGGGCGATGCGGGCCCAAGGATTGATCAGCGTCAGCACGGCATCCATCGTGTCTCCGCCCACGTTCTCGAAATCGACGTCGATGCCGTTCGGGCAGGCTGCGCGAAGATCGGCAAGCAGCCTGCCTCCCTTGTAATCGATACAAGCATCCAGGCCGAACTCCTCCGTGACGAGCCGGCGCTTGCTGTCTCCACCCGCAACGCCGACGACCCGGCACCCGAGTATCTTGCCGATCTGTCCGGCGATCGAGCCGACACCACCCGCGGCAGCCGACACGACAATGGTGTCGCCGGCCTTCGGCTTGGCGATATCGAGCATGCCGAAATAGGCTGTCATGCCTGAGTTCCCCAGTACGCTCGCGAATGCGTGCAGAGGTAGCCCGTACTCCACCGGAACGCGCCTGGCGTTGTTCGTCACCGAGTACTCTTCCCACGCCATGCCACCTTCGACGATGTCGCCAGGCTTGAATTCCGCATGGTTGGACTCGACCACCACGCCCATGGTGACGCCGCGCATCACCTCGCCAAGTGCCACTGGCGGCAGGTATTGGTCGATCTGGCTCATCCAGATGCGATTGGTCGGCGCCACCATGAGATAGATGTTGCGCACCAGCATCTCGCCGCTGCCAGGCTGCGGCAGCGGTTCTTCCACGAGCTGAAGGTCGTTGTCGCCGATGTCGCCGGCCGGGCGCTTCCTGAGGATCCAGCGCCGGTTAGTTTTCGTCATGCGTGCTTCTCCAAAGTTCGTTCCCTGGCACTACGCACAGGGATTGCACCAACTTCCCGGTAACCACGAGGGGCTGTTGCCTGCTCAGTCCACCAACGCGCCGTAGACGACATTGCGCAGGAAGGCCCGGTACCAGGCGCGTGTCGACAGATCGTTCTCCTGCAGCATCAGGATGGCGAACAGTTGCTCATGCGGGTCCGCCCAGAAATACGTCCCGAGCGCGCCGCCCCAATAGAAGTCGCCGGCGGAGCCCGGTACCGGAGACAAGCCGCGGCCGGTGCGCACGCCAACGGCGAGGCCGTGGCCCTGTCCCAGCTCAGGTAACGGCGCATTGATGCCCAGTCCTTTCGTCGAACTTCCATAGGACGCCCCCGGCGGCAAATGGTCGCTGAGCATGAGCTCGACGCTCTTTCGCGAGAGCAGGCGCATGCCATCGAGCGTGCCGCCGCCGAGCAGCATTTGACAGAAGCGAGCGTAGTCGCCGGCGGTAGACAGCAGGCCAGCACCGCCGGAATGCCACCGAGGCGGATTGTCGATGTCGTAGTCGAACAGGGCGCTAGGGGCCCCGCCGCGATCGCGGAACGGCAACGCCAGGCCTGCGTCGTCCTGCCTGACCAGATGGAAGGCGGTCGCATGCATGCCCAGCGGTTGCGTCACACGTCCGGAGATGAAGCGGTCAAGAGGCATCCCGGAGACGATTTCGACGATGTGGCCGAGCACGTCGGTGGACATGCCATACTCGAATGTCGTTCCCGGCTGGCACTGCAGCGGGATGGCTGCCAGTTTCGCGGCCATTTCGGCGTTGGTCTGGCTCGGATCCATTAAGCCGTTTTCACGGTACAGGCGCTGCACCAGGGAATCGCCGAACTGCCCGTAGGTCAGGCCGGAGGTGTGCCGGAACAGGTCGTGAACGGTCATGGCGCGGTGTACCGGTTCCAGCGCAAGGCGGCGCTCGCCGGTATTCGCGTCGACGGACTCGACGCCAACCTGGAGGCGGGCAAACGCCGGGATGAAGCGTTCGACTGGGTCGGTCAGGGCCAGCCTGCCTTCCTCCATCAACATCAGCGCCGCCACGCCGACGATGGGTCTTGTCATCGCGGCGATGCGGAAGGCCGAGTGACGCTGCATGGGGCGAGAAGGCGCATCCGCATTCTCGAAGCCAATCGCTTCGAACCAGGCAATGCGGCCTCTGCGTGCCACCAGCACGACAGCGCCGGGGATCTTTCGCCGATCGACGTCCTCGTTGAGCCGTGACGAGATGGCCTGCAGCCGCCGCGTGGAGAGTCCGACCTCTTCAGGGGTGCCGGCATGGTTCAAGGGACCGGTTGCGGTATGCAATGAATGCTCCTTCCTGTGTCAATGGGCCTTGCCCGAAGTCCATCGACGCAGTGCGTTGTGTCGTATGGTCTGTGAGCCGATTCTAGGCAAACGGGCAGCTTGCCGGTTGATGATCGGGGCCTTCGCCGTGACCATTGGGGACATTGACCGTACTTCGGGCGAGATCACTGGCTTCCACGGGCTGTGGCATGCACAGGCTCCGTGATGACGTGGGGGGAGGATCTGAGCGGGGTCTTTCAATCAGCTGTAGTGATGCGGGCGAGCGCATCGCCCAGCATCACCTGGAGAACCAGCCCGGGACTTGCCCGGGCCGTGGACATCATGGCTGGATATGGTAGGCCTTGACGATGCCGGCATTGCGATCGAACTCGGTGTGCAAGTCCTGGTTGAGCTGCGGGAGGGTCTGGGCGGGCACCGTCTCAAAGCCGAGCGCGACGATCCGTTCCTGCACCTTGGCTACCGAGGCCGCCTTGTAGACTGCGGCCTGGATCTTCTGGGTCAGCTCGGCCGGGACCTTGGCGGAGGCGAAGACGCCCGCCCAGTTGCTGAATTCAATGTCCGGGTAGCCCAACTCGGCAAAGGTCGGGACCTGCGGCAGCAGCGGCGATCGCACTTTCGACGCCACGGCAAAGGCTTTCAGCTTGCCTGCCTTGATGTATGGCAGCGAGGTCACCATGCCGTCGTACATCAAGGCGATCTGCCCGCCCATGACCTGGGTCAGCGCCGGCGGGGAGCCCGCAAACGGTATGTGCTGCAGGTCCATACCGGCCTTCTTGTTCATGATCATGCCGGCATAGTGGGAGACCGTGCCAGCGCTGTAGGAAGCAAAGCCCAGCGTGCCCGGATGGGCCTTCACGAAGCCGATCAGGCTTGGCAGATCCTTGGCCGGCAGGTTGGTTGACCCGACCAGCAGCAGGGTCGACTTGGCCACGGCGGCAACAGGCTTCACATCCTTCATCGGATCGTAGGAGACCTTCATCACATGCGGGATCTCCGTGAGTACATTGGTGGTCGAGACCAGGATGGTCTGGCCGTCGGGAGGTGCCTGCAGCATCTGATTGATCGCAATGGCGCCTCCGGCGCCCGGCTTGTTGTCGACCACCACGGGCTGGCCCAGATCTGCCGTGAGCTGGTCGGCCAGCAGGCGGGCCAGCACATCCATGGTTCCGCCGGCGGGGGCCGGCACCAGCACGCGGACGGGTTTGTTGGTCCAGGCCATGGCTGCGGGCATGGCGAGGGCCAGGACGGCAGCGCCCGCAGCGACGGCTGCGCGACGCACGCGAAAGACGGCAGGGCGGATCGGCATGTGTGTCTCCCCTTTATCGGTGTGGGATCTGGAAAGCCCGCGCCCGCGTCTTGGCGGTGCGGGGTGAGGCAGGAAAAAGGCTCTGGCGGATGGAATGCGGTCTTCGCGACGGCGTTCAGGTGGCAGCCATGGTCGCGCGCTGCTTCGCCCGCGCCAGCGCCTGCTGCATGCCCTCCAGTAAGGTGGCGGGCGGCCGTGAGCCGGACACGCTATGTGTGCCGTTGAAGATGAAGTGAGGCACGCCAAGTCCGAATCGCGGAGACGGAGCTTCGGCATCGCGCAGCGGCGGCAGCCAGTCGAGGTCGTGGTCCACGGGGGCGCCGGCGGGGCCAGGCGCCGGAATACCGCACTCGTCCAGGGCCTGGCGCAGAACATGTGGGTCACCGATGTTCTGCCCGCGGAGGAAGTAGCGCGCGAACAGGTCGCCGATCAGTGCCGACGCGGCCTGGGCCCCCGCCTGCTGGCGGGCGAAGCGCACCATGCGATGGGCCAGCAGGGTGCTCGGAAAGGTCTCGATGCGCTCCAGCGCCAGCGTGAGGCCGGCTTCCAGGGCGGCGGCGCACACCTGGGCCTGCCGGGCTTTCACTGCCTCGGGACTGCCCAGGCGCGCCACGTAGAACTCGCGGTAAGGCATGCCGGCGGACGGCGTGGCGGGGATCAGCGGATAGGACCGCCATTCCACGTTCACGACGACTTCCGGGCGCTCGCGGCTGAGTTGGGCGATGGCGCTTTCGAGGTGCCGCTTGCCGATCAGGCACCACGGGCAGATCAGGTCGAAGTAAGCCTCGACCGAGAGTGTCAAGGAATCATTCATGGCATCAGCTTGATGACGCGTACAGTTGCGTGCAGCGCGGCCTAGGTCAGGTGGTCAGATTCTCAGTTGCTCGGGCGGCAGGCGGGTCGCGCCCGTCTCATGCGCCACTACCGGGCAATGGCGTGGTGGTGCAAAAAAGTATCGGTCAATGATGTGGAGCGCCTTGATAATTTGGGTCAGCTATTTGACATTTTGGGGCGCATAGGGAAAGCACGAAGTCGGGCTCCTGCTTGCCTTTTCACTGCCCAGGGTGCGGTGTGGATGTCTGTTCCCATGCAGTCGGCAACGTAGTGGCAGGCATGTGGATGAAATGGCGCTCAGGCGTATCAACTGGCCGGCATCAAAGCCGCCACAGCATGGGCGAAATAAAAGGCGGCCACCAGGGAGGCTCCATGTGCGGCCGAATCGAGCAAGGGGAATGGGGCCGCGGTGGCAGGCTGCCACCGTCCGGCCCTCGGACGTGTCAGAACTTGTGGCGGAGGCCCAGGGCCACGCCAATCATGTTGCTCTGGCCGTTGGCCAGCACGTAGTTGTTGCCCAGCGACAGGCTGTTGGCGAAGCTCGTTGCGAGCGACTCCATCATCAGGCCAGCGTTCTTGGCATACGCGGTGGAAAGATAGACGTCGGTGCGCTTGGAGAAAGCGTAGCTCGCAATGAAGGCAATCTGCCAGGGGTTTGCCACATGCGTATCGCCGAACAGGCTCTTGACGTTGTCGTAGTTGTATTCCAGCGTCAGGCCGATGGCCGGGGTGACCTGGTAGTTGGCGCCAATCCAGTAGAAGTCATCGCGCTGGGTCAGGACATCCGCCGCGCCCTTGCTCTGGCCCCAGCGGTAGCCACCCATGATCTTCGCCAGGTTGCCGAAGGTGTAGCTGGCAGCAACCGCGGCCTTCTTCCAGGTGCCGGTGCCAGTGCCGATGGTCGGGTTCCACTGGTCGTAGCCGACCGTGACGCCAATCGGCCCGGCCTGGTATGCCACCGCGGCACCGTAGGCCGTGTCGCGGCGGAACTGGCCTGGGACTTCACCGTTGCCACCGATCGGCGTGGCCAGGCCTACAGTCTGTGGCAGGGCCAGGCCGGTACCGAACGACCAGTGCGCCAACGCGGTCACCGGGCCGAACTGGCCGGTGTACTTGACGGTGTTGTCCTCGCGGAAGTTCGGGCCGGTCAGCAGCACCGTGGGTTCGTATTGCGTGGCGTACGCAGCGGGTGCGAAGTTGGCCAGTGCCTCGAACATGGAGGCATACTGGCGGCCCAGGCTGAGCTGGCCGATGCCGTCCTTCTGCATGGCCACCAATGCCTGGCGCCCGAACATTCGGCCGCCTTGCTGAAGCGTGCCGGTGTCGACGTTGAAGCCGTTCTCCAGCACGAACAGTGCCTTCAGGCCGCCGCCGAGGTCTTCCGTGCCGCGAATACCCCAGCGGGATCCGGAATAGCCGCCGGAGTTCATGCGGTAGACGTCGTTGGACGGGCCACGGTTGAACTGGTTGGCAGCCGTGGGAACCGCGCCGATGTGGTTCGCGTACTCGATGTTGACGTCGACCACGCCGTAAAGCGTGACGCTCGACTGAGCGAAGGCGCTCCCGGAACAGGCGAGCAATGCGGCCGTGGCCATACTCCTGTGCTTCATGGACAAGTCTCCTCCTTCTTCTTTTTTGGTTTGTGGCGCGGGTATTCCCGTCGCAATGGGTACTGCCAGGTACTGCGGTCTAGGCTGGCCGGAGCGCTTGTCGCCACCGGCGCAGTCGGGGCGTCGATGGGCGCGTCAATCGGCGCGCAGCAGTTCTTTCAACAGCTCGGCGGCGCGCGGCCAGGGGCCATAGCCAGCGGCCGGGTTGAGGTGCCCGACCTCGCCCAGGTCGACGAGTCGGCTGCCCCAGTCGCTGGCCATTTGCGCAACGCGCTCGTACTTCGCCTGGGGATCGTTGCGGCTGGCTGCGACGATGCTGGGAAAGGGCAGGGGGGCGCGGGGGATGGGCAGCCAGCCGTGCTCTTCCAGGGTGGCGGGATCAGGCAAGCCAGCCGGCAGCGGGGTCTCCAGGTCGCCCGGCGTGGCCAGCAGCGCGCCGCGGATCTTTCTGTGATGCTGAGCCGCCCAATGCACCGTGATCATCACGCCCGCGCTGTGTGCCACCAGCACTACCGGTCCTTCGATCTCCGCGAGCGCGGCATCGAGCGCGGCAACGCGTGCGGCGCGGCTCAGCTTGTCATGTTCCAGCGGCGGCACCGAGCGAGCGTTCGGCAACTGGGCCTGGAGCAGCGTCTGCCAGTGCTCCGGCATATGATCGCGCAGGCCGGGAACCATCAGGACGGTAGTGTCGGGGGTCAGCTTCATTGGAAATCCAGGTGGTCGGTCAGAATCAAGCGTTGGCCGTGTCGTCCAGGCGTCAGGGCTGTCTCGAACCATCGAGCAGGCGGATACGCTGGATCGCCAGGCTGTTGGTGCGTCTGGCACGCGGTGCGTTGCATCGCATCAGTTCCTGTCGCAGTATCTGGAATCGCCAGGTGCGGGGCTTGACCGTGCGGGACAAGTCGGTGGCATTTCGGGACAGTGCGGGAAAACGAGAGGACGGGTCGGGGAAGGGGGGCACGGATCAGGCGTCGCGGATCTCCATGCTGGCAATCTTGCTGCGGAAGAGCGCAAAGGTTTCACGCACGGCCTCAGGCAGTGGCGTGTGCGGCTGTGCGCCGATCACCTTCTCCAGTGCTGCCGCGTCGTAGTCGACCGGAAGATCGAGCGACGGCCCTGCGCAGGTAATCGAACCGCGCGCTGCGGGAACCAAGGACTCGATCGTCGTCAGCACATCGTGCATGTCCACCACGGTGCCACGCATATTGAAGACATCGGCGCCGCGATAGCCGGAACGTGCGCAGGCGATGAAGATGCGCGCGATGTCATCGGCGTAGTGAATGTGGCTGCGGCCGCTGTACGGAATATGGAAGGGGCGCCCGAGCGCCGCTGCGAGGACTGCCTGGGTGGGCGCCGCAGTGAGGCCATAGTCGCGCCCGGCACCAAAAACTGTCGCAGGGCGAAGGCCGATGCTGGAGACGCCCCTGTCTTGGAAGTACACCCGGGCCATTGCCTCTTCGGCCTGTTTGAACACGCCGTAAAGGGTGGTCGGATGTGCGGGACTGTCGTGCATGACGACTTCGTCGTCCGCTGCGTCGGGCTTGTCGTATACCGCGATCGACGAGGCATACACGATATTGTGGATCTGCGCTGCGCGCTGGGCCACTGCCTCGAACAGGTTCACGCCGCCCAGCACATTGACGCGGGCACCAAGTGGAGGATCGCTCTTGAACCGTGGATGCAGCAAGGCCGCCAGGTGAATGATATGGGTGATGCGATGGGTATCGAGGGTTTCCTGCAGAAGCTGCAGGTTCGTGATATCGCCGCGAACGATGTCCACACGCGATAGCTGTGCGTCGTCCATCAGCAGTCGCAGGCGCCGAGAGTCGGCGTCTGAATCAAACGCGACCACGGGTACGCCTTGCCGCACCAGGCGGCGCACCGTCCACGCACCGATACACCCCAATGCCCCGGTTACCAGAAATCGTTCAAAGCCAGCCATAGTTCTTAGTCACGGTTTGAGGGCACTCCAACGTGCCCTTCTCGAACAAGCACTATTCTAGGAAGGCGATCTACTTGGAGATTGACACCCTGAGACTTCGCCGTGACCGTGCGGGACACGCTTGAGGGTTTTTGTCCGTGCGGAGGCACATCACGACGCTATTGAAGACGGAGGATCCGGAATGGATCCGGAATGGGTTCCAGCGGACGGATTGCGTCCTTCCGCTGGCCCCGCTCTACCTAGTACCTAGAACCGATCAGCCATGGCGAGAAAGCGCATGGATTGGCCTTCGTCATCCGCAGTCAATCCAGCGAAATGCCCGCCTTGCGAATGACTTCGCCCCACTTGCCCGATTCCTCGCGTGATACGCGCTTGAACTCATCACCTGACATGTTCAAGGGTTCGATGCCGAATTGCGCCAGCTTGGCGACCACGCTTGGATGGCCG
Organism: Cupriavidus sp. 09_S30; assembly: GCF_056930435.1. Classification (NCBI taxonomy): domain Bacteria; kingdom Pseudomonadati; phylum Pseudomonadota; class Betaproteobacteria; order Burkholderiales; family Burkholderiaceae; genus Cupriavidus; species Cupriavidus sp. 09_S30. The sequence goes on from NZ_JBXOWI010000002.1 coordinate 451,783, forward strand.
AGCGCCTTGCGCAGCTCGGCGCTGAGCCGCATGGCCGCTTGTGGAGGAATGTTAGCGGGGGCCACCACACCCTGGAACCCGAAGATCTCCATGCCTTTGAATCCAGCTTCGGCAAACGTCGGAACATCGGGCAGTGCCGAGGCACGCCTTGCGGTGCCGACCGCCAGCACCTTGACTTGCCCGGATCGCATGTAGGGCAGGCCGGAAGCCAGATCAAGCAGCATCACCGGCACTCTTCCGGCAATCAGGTCCTGAATGGCAGGTGCGGCGCCACGGTAAGGCACGTGCTCCATCTCGATGCCCGTCGCCTGCTTCAAGCGCTCCATGCCGATGTGATGCGGTGAGCCGCTTCCCGCCGAGCCATAGCTCAACTTCCCGGGATTGCGCTTGGCGTACTGAATGAAATCATTCATGGTGTTCGCGGGGAAGTCGCGCTGCACCACCAGGGCAAGCGGCACCAGCCCGATGGTGCCGATATAGGAGAAGTCACGCTCCGGGTTGAAGGGGAGCTTCTTGTATAGGTGCTCGTTGAATACGAGTGCCGCATTTTCGGCAGACAGTATCGTGTAGCCATCCGGCTTGGAATGCACCAATAGCTGGTTGGCGATATTGGTCGATCCCCCTGGTCGATTGTCGATGATGATGGACTGGCCCATGCTCTCCTGCATCGCATTGGCAACGGTGCGCGCGAGCACGTCTGTGCCGCCGCCGGCAGCGTATGGAACGATCCATCGGATCGGCTTGTCTGGATAGCCGTCGGCCGCCGCAGCGGCACTTGCGTAGAGGGCGATGATCGAGAGAATGATTCCGGCAATCGTCTTCATTGGCACTTGTCTCCGTGATGTTTTTCATTTTTTGTACCAAACAAAGAAGGGGGGCGACGCTCACATATCCAGCACCAGCACCGGCGATTTCGAGCGCGACACGCACACCATCATCGACTTGCCATGACAGCGCTCCTCCTGCGACAGCACGTAGTCGCGATGATCCGGCTCCCCTTCGCACACCGTGGTCTCGCAGGTCCGGCACAAGCCTTCCCGGCAGGCGAATGGCACTTCGAAACCACTGGCCTCGAGCACTTCAAGGATGCTGCGCTCGCGCGGTACCTCTAGCGAAAGGCCACTGCGGCGCAGCTCGACCTGGAAGGATTGCCCTTGCGGCGACGCAGCCGGGCTATCCTGCGGTGCAGCAAACCATTCAAAATGCGCCACGCCATCCGGCAGGGCAGAGGTTTCTTCCTCGACCGCACGCATGAGCGGCTCTGGGCCACAGCAATAGATCTGCTCTCCTTCACGCAATTGGCAGAGAGCGTCTGAGGCCTTCAAGACCTCGCCGCATTCGTCATCGAAATGAAAATGCACCTTGCCACTGCCGAATTCGCGCAACTCCTCATAAAATGCGGCGCGCTGTCTGCTCCGTGACGCGTAGAACAGCTCCCAAGGCCGCTCGTTCGCATTGCACCAGCGAATCATCGCCATGATCGGCGTGATGCCGATGCCGCCAGCAATGAACCGGTAGCTGGCGGCGTCCTGGTCGAGACGGAAATGGTTGCGCGGCGCACCGACCGTCAATGGCGTGCCACGCTGTAGCGAACCATGGATGTAAGCCGAGCCGCCACGGCCATTGCGCGCCTTGCCCACGGCAATGACGTAGCGCTCGGTTTCGCGCCAGTCGTTGAGCAGCGAGTAATGGCGCTGCATTCCGTTCGGCAGCCGGATCTCTATATGGGCGCCGGGTTCGAATGCGGGTAAGGGCTCACCGGATGCGCGGCGCAACTCCAATAGCAGAATATCGCGTGCTTCGGCCACCACGTCGGTGACTTGAAGATTGAGTAGATCGGTCATGCTTTGATTCACGTTTCCTTGGATGCGCGCCGACTCGCGCCGCGCTGGTCAGACCCGTCGGGAGGGCGAGGCTTACGCTACCTTTGCCACGCCTCGTTCTTCATCGACCAATTTCTGCAGCGTCCAGCGGAAGTGCGAAAGGGCCGCATCCGAGCCGATGGCCAGGAGCTTGAAGTCGGGGTCAGAGTCGAGCAATTTTTGCTGGGCCTCGATGATCGACTTGTCCTCGAGAAAACCCTCGACCAGGCTATCCCTCAGAGAAAGTGCGATATTTGGATTGTCGAGGTCGAAGTCATGCAGGTAATTCCAGAAGAAGTGAGTGGTGCGGCGCGTTTCTGGAGTCATGAACTGACAATTGCGGTATTGGCGGGCATCGGAGAAATTCCCTTTTTCTGCGCCTGAACCGGCCGGTGAAAACATGGTCTCGAGAAAGAAGATCCCGGGGATATGCATTTCACCGATATTGCGGCGGTCTACCTTGTCGTTCTTGTTCGGGATGACTTTGCGGTGGAAGGGCGGGGCGTCGCTGTTCATGTGCCAGCGCTCCACGCGGAAGCCCCTCGCCTTGCGCTCCACCGCGACAGGCTTGGTCGTATAGGCATATTCCTCGGACCCGCCCAGCGTATTGGTGTGGACAAAGGCCAGGTGTGCGAAGTCGCTCAGGTTATCGACAATGAGCAACCAGTTTGCGTCGTAGTGCAGATAGGAGGGGATGCCGCGCCAGCCGGGTTCGTGCAGCGGCGGATAGTCGATGATCAGGGCCGGGTCAGCCTTGGCGGGATCGCCCATCCAGATCCAGACCAGGTGATCGCGCTCGACCACCGGATAGCTCCTGACACCGAGCTTCGGCGGAATCATTTCCTGCCCCGGGATCTGGACGCATTTCCCGGTCGCATCGAACTTCATGCCATGGTACATGCAGCGCACGCAGTCGCCTTCGATGCGGCCCATCGAAAGGGGCGCGCCGCGATGGCAGCAGCGGTCGTCGAGAGCGACCACGATGCCGCTCTCGCCCCTGTAAAGGAGGACCGGCTTTTCCAGGATCGTGCGCGCCAGTTTCTTGCCATCGATCAGCTCGTGGTCCCAGGCGGCCACGTACCAGCAGTTTTCGAGAAAGATCCCGTCAACGCCCACCACTGTCTTCTCCCTCATGACTATCTCCGTGTTCGAGGCCAGGAGGCCTCTCGTTGCTCTCAGGCGGGATAGCAGTAGGCACCGCACCCCGTACCATTGGGCGGCAGTATAGGTTTGCGTCTGTGGTGGGATAAAGGCGCAGATCGTGGACCCATCGTCCATTTGCATGGATAATCGGCCGATGGACTACGAGACGAACAACTGGGGCGATTTCGATATCTTTTGCCAGGTTATCGAACATGGCGGATTCGCCGCTGCGTCGCGGATCCTAGACCGGCCGAAATCGAGCCTGAGCGCTGCTGTCATGCGGCTGGAGGCCGCGCTAAGTTCGCGCTTGATCGAACGCACCACGCGCCGGATCCGGTTGACCGAACGAGGAGAGTCTCTATACCGGGAGGTCGCCCCCTTGTTTGCACGGCTGCGCGAAACAGCCATGGATGCGAGATCGGAGGGCGTTGCGGTCGCCGGTACCTTGCGCATTGCGGCGCCGTATGAGTTCGGCGCGCATCACCTGGCCGCCGCTGCTTGCGAACTGATGCATCGTCACCCGCAATTGCGGGTCCACATCGACGTCGAATACGGGCCTGCGAGCGAACTGTTCAACAAGGGCTATGACATTGTCTTTGTCATGTCGGACAGCGATCTGCCGACCTCGAGAATGATTGCGCGCCGGGTCTTCTCGCTGGAACGGGGACTGTTCGCCGCGCCGTCCTTGCTCGCACGGCAACCGGAGCCGAAGCATCCAGAAGACCTGCTCGAATTCCCTTTGCTGGTGTCCTCAAAGGACACGGAGTGGGAGTTCGCCGATGCCGCTGGCGCTTCGATCAAGATCCCCATAACCGTCCCCTTCATGAGCAGCTCCAATGCGGGGGTACGCTTGCAGGCGGCCATCTCCGGCCTGGGCGTGGCGCGCATTACGGCCACCTTTTGCCAGGACGCCATCCGCGAGAAGAAGTTGCTGCGGGTCTTACCTGAGTTTCGTTGCGCGCCGCTGCGCATCTATGCGCTGCTGACGGAGCGACGCTTGATGCCAGCCAAGGTTCGGGCATTCCTCGACACGCTGGACGCCATGCTGCCTTCGCAGCAGAAAGGGTGAAAGCCCACGCCTAAGGCTGACGGAGCCTGTCGGGTTATCAGGTCAATCCTGATGACGACTGTGTGAGAGCGCGCCGGACGCAGACCCGGCCGCCACAGCGCAGAGCGCCACACCCTGCGCGGTCAGGTCTGCAAAGCCGCGCCCCTCTTCGTCAAGCTGGAAGTCGACGAGATTCGCCGCTTTCATCAGGGTAAGGGTCCGACGCAACGCACTCATCGGCAGCCGCGCACGCTTGGCCAGTTTGGCCAGCGTCCAAGGCTTGCCCGGGTTCTCCTGGTAGGCGACCCACAACTGCTCGAGAACCGCGGCGACGCTCGGATCGATCACGTCATCTTCGGCCATGGCCGACTGCATCCCGTTCATATCCGCCCCTTTGCTTCCGCGCCGTCTTCACGCGACGATTCTAGCGCCTCCACATCGCGCGGCGGTTCCTCGGCACGCCTTCTCAATCTGTACTCCGTCGTCGGCCCGTCCGCTGTACTCCATTGTTGCGGCGCCAGCATACAGCCGGCTCGCCGGCGCGATGCCGGCCGAACTGTACTCCTGTGAGTCGACATGAAGTGTGTGCCCTCCGCGCGCGCCTGGCTCTTACTCTTCAGTTCATCCAACCAAGCGCGAGGCGAGCCCCGATTCCCGGGGAGAGCGCGACGCGTAGTCAATGTGGAGTCGAGTTCATGGATAGCAACAGGGAACCGAAAGGAAAGATCGAGGCATACCATCACCCGGCCGCAGGCTGGGGCGCGCTCAAATATGTTGCGATCAACCTGTTCAAGGAGCGGGTCACCGGCGGCAACTACCGCATGCTGTTCAAGCAGAACCAGCCGGACGGCTTCGACTGCCCGGGGTGCGCGTGGCCGGACCGCCAGCACGCTTCGACCTTCGAGTTCTGCGAGAACGGGGTGAAGGCGGTCGCCGCCGAGGCCACCACAAAGCGCGTGACCCCGGCCTTCTTCGAAGCGCATACCGTCGAAGAACTGATGAAGCAGACGGACTATGAACTCGAGCAGCATGGCCGCCTGACTGACCCGATGGTGTATGACGCCCAGACCGACCGCTATCGGCCGATCGCTTGGCGGGATGCGTTCGCGCTGGTCGCGAGCCACCTGAACAAGCTTGCCTCGCCCAATCAGGCGGCCTTCTACACTTCCGGCCGTGCCAGCAACGAGGCCGCGTTTCTCTACCAACTGTTCGTTCGGATGGTCGGCACCAATAACTTCCCCGACTGCTCGAACATGTGCCACGAGGCGACCAGCCGTGGCCTGCCGACCGCAGTCGGCATCGGCAAGGGTACGGTCACGCTCGACGATTTCGAGGTCGCGGACACCATCATCATCTTCGGCCAGAACCCTGCGACCAACCACCCGCGCATGCTCGGCGAACTGCGCGAGGCCTCGCGCCGCGGTGCCACCATCGTCTCGGTCAATCCGTTGCGCGAACGCGGGCTCGAGCGCTTCACCAGCCCGCAGCATCCGGTCGAAATGCTGACGCTGGGCAGCACCAAGATCGCTTCGACGTTCATCCAGCCGAAGCTGGGCGGCGATTTCGCGCTGATCAAGGGCGTGGCCAAGCATCTGATCGAGCTCGATGACAAGGCTGTCGCCGACGGCACCGAGCGGCTGCTGGACCTGGACTTCATCCGCGAACATACGCTCGGCTTCGAAGCGTTCGCCGATGATCTGCGCAAGGAAAGCTGGCCGCTGCTCGAGGCGGAGTCCGGCGTGGCCCGCGAGGATATCGAAGGGCTGTGCCGGATCTACGCCAACGGAAAGCGGGTGATCGCCACATGGGGCATGGGTATCACGCAGCACAAGCATTCGGTGCAGACCGTCCATATGCTCACGAACCTGCTGATGATGCGCGGCAATATCGGCCGGCCGGGCGCGGGCCTGTGCCCGGTGCGCGGACACTCCAATGTGCAGGGCAACCGTACCGTCGGCATCGAGGAGCAGCCCACGCCAGCCTTCCTCGATCGCCTGGGCGCCGTGTTCGACTTCGCCCCGCCGCGCGAGCATGGCCTCGACGTCGTCGAAACCGTCGAACAGATGATCGAAGGCCACGTAAAAGTCTTCATGGGCCTGGGCGGGAACTTCGCCATGGCGACGCCCGACACGTACCGGACCTTCGACGCACTGCGCTCATGCGACCTCACCGTCCATATTGCGACCAAGCTCAACCGCAGCCATCTCGTCCACGGCACCGACGCGCTGATCCTGCCCACGCTCGGCCGCACCGAGATCGACGTGCAGGACGGCATCGCGCAAGGCGTCACCGTCGAGGACTCGATGAGCATGGTCCACATTTCGTATGGCATGAACCAGCCAGCCTCGCCCAATCTGATGTCAGAGACGGCGATCATCGCCAACATCGCGCATGCGACGCTGGGCGACGCGAAGGTGGACTGGCTCAGCTACGCGCGCGACTACGCGAAGATCCGCGACGCGATCGAGAAGGTGCTCGACGGCTTCGAGAACTACAACGAGCGGATCAAGCATCCCGGTGGCTTCCACCTGCGCGTGGCATCGCGCGAGCGTGATTGGCAGACGGCTACCGGCAAGGCGAACTTCATCGTCCACCCGATCCAGGAAGACACGCCGATCGTGCGCGCCAGGAAGGAACACGGTGAACGACTGATGACGCTGATGACGACCCGCTCGCACGACCAGTACAACACGACCGTGTACGCGCTCGATGATCGCTATCGGGGTGTGTTCGGCATGCGGCGCGTCATTTTCATCAATGCGGCAGACATTGCGATGCTCGGCTTTAGCAATGGAGACTGGGTGGACATGACCACCGTGTGGGACGACGGGATCGAGCGTCGCGCGAACTATTTCCGCCTGGTCGAGTACGACATCCCGCGCGGCTGCATTGGCGCCTACTACCCGGAGACGAACCCGCTCGTGCCGCTGTCGAGCGTGGGCGATGTCTGTAACACGCCGACCTCCAAGTCGATTCCGGTATTGCTGCACCGCTCGTCGGAGCCGGCCGAGCTGCCGGCCTTCTGATTCTCTTCCGATCTTCCTTGGACCGGTGAGACTGCGCCCGCTCCGGGCGCAGCAGCCCTTCCAATCCTTCCGGTGATTCCCATGCCTGTCGAAGCGCTAAACCTCGCGCGTGGCCAGTTTGCCATGACCGCGGTGTTCCATATTCTCTGGCCGATCCTGACGATCAGCCTGTCTGCCTTCCTGCTCGTCGTCGAGATCCTGTGGGTCAGGACAAGCGACGTGGTCTGGTACCGTCACGCACGGTTCTGGAGCAAGCTGCTGCTGCTCAACTTCGCCGTGGGCGTGGTCAGCGGCATTCCGATGGAATTCCAGTTCGGTACCAACTGGGGGCCGTTCTCGCGGTACACCGGCCAGTTCTTCGGCAACATTCTCGGTTTCGAGGGCGCCATGGCCTTCATGCTGGAGGCCGGCTTCGTCGGGATCATGATGCTGGGCTGGGGACGCGTGCCGAAGGGCGTCCACCTGTTCGCCACCGCGATGGTCGCGCTCGGCTCCTCGATCTCCGCCTTCTGGATCATGGTCGCCAACTCGTGGATGCAGACACCGAGCGGCGTCACGGTCGTGGGCGGCAAGCTGGTGGTGAGCGACTATGTGCAGGCGATTTTCAATCCCGACATGGCCTGGGGCGTATTGCACATGTGGTTCGCCGCACTCGAAACCGGTCTCGGCGTGGTCGCCGGGATTTCCGCGTACTACCTGCTGAAGCGGCGCAATCCGGAATTCTTCGTTCGTTCGTTCAAGCTGGCGCTGCTGCTGCTTGCCTTCATCGCCCCCATCCAGATCTGGCTCGGCGATTCGAGCGGCGTGGACGTATTCGAGACGCAGCCCGCCAAGGGAGCCGCGATCGAAGGCCACTGGGAAACCAATGCACCCGGCACGGGCGCGAGCTGGTCGCTGCTCGCCTGGCCCGACGCAGACAAGCAGCGCAATGACTGGTCGATCGAAGTCCCGGGCATGCTCAGCATCCTGGGCACGCACAGCCTGCACGGCCAGGTCAAAGGCCTGAAAGACATCCCCGTGGCGGACCAGCCGCCGATGATCCCCATGCTCTACTACGCGTTCCGCGTCATGGCGGGCATCGGCTTCCTGTTCATGGTGCTCGCCTTCTGGACCGTCTACGCCCTGCGCAGAACGCGCGGCCACCTCGACGCGCTGCTTGCCCAGCGCAAGCTGCTGCTGGCGTGGGTGCTGGCGATCCCTCTGCCATATATCGCGGTGGAATGCGGCTGGATCGTGCGGGAGGTCGGCCGCCAGCCGTGGGTCGTCTACGGGCTGCTGCGCACCGAGCACGCGGCATCGGCCATCCCGCCGACCGCGATCGCCGGCAGCATGGCGATGTTCGGGGCGTTCTTCGTGGTGCTGATCTCGTCTTTCTTCGTCTTTGCGCGACGCTGGTTGCGCAAGGGCCCGGACCTGACGCTGGCGCCGCCGCGGGAGCCGGCCCGCATGACGTCTTCGCACGCCGTGGACTACTGATCCGCATCCCCTTCAAGCATTCGCGCCTAATCCGCTGGAAACCCACATGACACCCCTTTCCACCCAGACCTTGCTGAGCCACGCGTGGTTCGGCCTGATCGGCCTCATGCTCATTCTGTACGTTGTCACCGACGGTTTCGACCTCGGCGTCGGCATCCTCACGCTGCTACGCCGCCGCGAGAGCGAGCGCGACGTGATGATCCAATCCATCGGCCACGTGTGGGACGCCAACGAGACCTGGCTCGTTGCGCTCGGCGGCGCGCTGTTCGGTGCCTTCCCCGCGGCCTACGCGATGATCCTGTCGGATCTCTACGTACCCGTGATGGTCCTGATCGCAAGCCTCATCATGCGCGGCGCCGCGATCGAGTTCCGCCATGCCGCCCACACAAGCAAGACGGTCTGGGACCGCGTGTTCGGCCTCGGCAGCCTGCTGGCTGCCATCTCGCAAGGCATCGTGCTGGGCAAGATCCTCACCGGCCTGACGCCGGGCGCGGCCAGCCTCGGCTTCGTGATCGCGACCGCCATCGGCGTCGTGTCCGGCTACACGCTGCTTGGTTCGACCTGGCTGATCAAGAAGACGACCGGAAGCATCGAAAGCGCCGCACGCCGTTACACCATGGTGTCGCTGTGCACGACCGTTGCCGCCGCGCTGGTAGTGTCATATGCCACGCTGCGCTTCAGCCAGGTGGGCAACACGCGCTGGCAGGACCACGGCGTGTTCCACGTGCTGGTCGCACTCGCGCTGCTGGCCGCGCTGGCCTCCGCCTATGTGCTGTATGCCGTCTACATGCGCGGCGAGCATGGCCCGTTCATCGGCTCGACCATCCTCTTCGTCGTATCGTTCGCCGGGCTGGCGATCAGCCTGTTCCCGTATATCGTGCCGGGCAAGCTGAGCGTCGCCGAAGCGGCATCGGACAGCCCGACACTGGTATTCATGCTGGTCGGCATCGGCCTCGTGTTTCCAGTCATGATCGGCTACAACCTCTACCAGTACCATCTGTTCCGGGGGAAGGTCATTCCGGCCCAGCATTGAGCGGCCGGGCACGGCCCGGGCACGGCCACCGCGCACCATACGGCGCGGTGGCTTTCTAATTCGAAGCAGATGACTCAAAGCGAAAAAAGGCTGGCACGCACGCTGTCTGGCAAAGCGGCGGAATCACCAGCCTTTGCACCGATGGCCGGGCAGCGGACAGCGCCCGGCCATCATGCCGTTGCCGCGTGGAGCGGTATCTGTTCCCCCGACGCCTGTCCGGGAGGGGAAGCTACCCCCTCCCGACTCTCGGCGGGCCGCAGTTCAGCGGTTCCGTGAAGCTATCAGCGTATTGGATGGATGGCGCCCCGGGCGGGCGCCTTGTCGGCTGCAGAGCCCCGTCACTCGTCAGCGGAGAGATCGTCGGCTTCGTCATCCGCCATGGGAAAGCGATGCTGCCCGAAGCGCAGAACGAGCACGCCTGCGGCAAGCAGGACGATGCCGACGGTGGTCATCAGCATGTGTGCGGCACTATCGGTAACGCCGCGCAGGATGAGGTCGCGTGCAAGCGATGCCATGGCGATGTAAAGCGGGAAACGAACCGGTAGATGGCCGAGGCGAAGATAGCGCACGTTCATCGCAAGCACTTCCAGGTACAGGAACATCAGCAGCAGGTCGGTCAGCGAAACGTTCCCGGCCAGGACCACCTTCCAGACCTCCTGCGCCATCGCGAATGCGGTGGCAAGCCCGATCAGGATCAGGCCGGCAAGCTCCGCCGCATTCAGAAAGCGGTCGAACTTGCGGCGAATGCCATTGGCAACAAGCGGTATCGAGTGCAATGTCTTCATGGGAATCGCGGGAATTCGCGCGGCTGGTCGACGCGATCGACCCGGCCAAGCCAAGCAGGGGCCCGGTCGTCTCCTGTCGTCTCATCCGCCGTATCTCTCGGGTAGTGGAGTCTCGTCTGCAGCGTACCGTGCAGCGCGCACGGCAACAGGCACAGCGCGGCGTTGCCGCGCGGAGCACAGTCAGGTTACGTGCCGGCTCGGGCACGCGGTGCAGGACGTCATCGCCGGGAGGAAGCGCTTTGAAGGCTGGCCTACGTGAGCTGGTAAGGACGCACAGGTACGGTTTCCTCGGGCATCTCTCTCTCGCAGAGTTCGAGGACTGACCGTTCGATATTGCGCGTCATGGCGTCGAGCGCCAGTGAATTCGGGGCGCGTCCGAATGGATCGGCGACTTCACTCGCGATCGCCTCCAGTGCGATCAGCGTGTAGGAGATGAATACGCACAGCAATGGCGTGAAGAACTCTGTCGAGTCGACCAGGCCGAAGGGAAGCAGCATGCAGTAAGCATAGACGGTGCGATGCAGCAGCACGTTGTAGGCGAAGGGGATCGGCGTGGAGGCGATCCGCTCACATCCCCCCAACGCCCTCTCCAGTTCGTTGATCTGGGCGTCGAACATCCAGCGCGTGGTGTCGGCGGCAGCGGGATGTCCCTGGTGGCGGGAGAAATTGCGGCGGATGTCATTCAGCACGGCCACCGGCTTGTAGGATTTCCCGCGCAGCACTTCCGCCCGCTCGGGGCCGAGCAGGCGGCGAAGATCCTCAGCAGGATCGGTCTCGCGCAGTTGATGCTTCAGCGCGTAGACGAAAGCGATCAGGGTGTCGGCAAGCTGCGTGCGTTCCGCCGCGGCCAGGCTTTGCGGCAGGTAACAGAGCATCTGCGAAGTGAGTGCCCGTGATGCGATCAGCAGGCTGCCCCACAGCCGGCGGGCCTCGTTGAAGCGGTCGTAGCTGGCATTGTTGCGGAACGCGAGGAAGATGGCCAGCGCCAGGCCGAACAGCGTGAACAGCGCCGTGTTAAGGGGGATCTTCTCGCCGAACACGCGCCCATGCGTGACCACCGCCAGGCTGCTGACGGCCCCCATGAAGACAAGCTGGGGAATGATGGACTGCAGTACCGAACCATTCCAGGCGAACAGCATCAGGAACCAGTTTTGTCTTGGCCTTACGATCATGGTGCTTCTTGGTTGACGTTTGATTAGCCCGCGGGATGCTCCAGGGGCTTTGGGGGCTAGGAACCGCGACGCATCCACGCGATGCGCGGGGGGAGGAACAGAGAGGCAGACGGTGCGGCCGCGTTCGGCATTCGGCACGTCAGTGGCAATCGGTGTCGCCCTCGCGCACATTGCCGCGGAACACCCGGTACTGCAGCACGACGACAGTGCCGAGGCTGGTGGCCACGATAGTGCAGTTCCGCGTCCGTCTGCAATCAAAGGTGGGCGCGCGCGAACTGTACTTCACCGATTCATGTGGAGGTGTACCTGAATGGCGGCGTGTGCGCCGATACCATTCAATCTGTGCTCTCACAGCCGACCGCAGTGCTTCAAGAGGAGCCCCCATGCAGAACCCGCCCACCATCGATCACACCGGCAGCGTCGAGCGCACCGTGATGCGTCACCAGCGCGGCGGCGCGTATCCGGCCGGCGATCGCATCGTTGAGGAGCTCCCGGTTGCGCTGGTGTTCAACGGCATCTCGCACGCGGTGATGATGGCAACGCCGATCGACCTGGAGCCGTTCGCGCTGGGCTTCGCGCTCAGCGAGGGCATCGTCGAGCGGGCCTCGGACGTGTTCGATATCGAGGTGTCCTGCTTCGCCGACAGCGCGGAAGTGCAGCTGACCGTGTCCCAGGAAGCCTTTGCGGCCTTGAAGGGAAAGCGACGGGCCCTGGCCGGACGCTCGGGCTGCGGGGTCTGCGGCATCGAGAGCATCGCGCTGCTGGACCTGCAGCCGGCGCGCGTCGTCACCGCCGGCGCAGCGGACAGCATCGGCACCGATGCGGTCCGGCGCGCGTCGCGCGAGTTGCCCCAGCATCAGGTTCTGATGCGTGAGACCGGGGGGATGCATGCAGCGGCGTGGTGTGGGGCCGACGGCGCCGTGCTCGAGGTATTCGAGGACATCGGCCGGCACAACGCGCTCGACAAGCTGATCGGGCAGCTTGCCCGCCGCAGGACGGACACCTGCACCGGTTTCGTTCTGCTTTCCAGCCGCGCCAGCTATGAACTGGTGCGCAAGGCCGCACGCTTCCATATTCCGATGATCGCAACCATCTCGGCCCCAACCACGCTCGCCATCGACATCGCGCGCCAGGCCGGGATCCGGCTGCTCTGCTTCTGCCGGGGCGACGGCTTTGTCGAGTACGCGACGCCGGCTGGCGGCGCACCGACCGCTGCAGCGGCCGTTAGCGATCACTGTGCGGTGCGGTGAGCGGCCATGCTTAGTACTCTCGATTTCGCCGACGCCCCAGACATTGCCGTCGCCGTTCCGGGGTCCGTTGCGGGCTCCAAAGCAGCGGCCGGCCCCACCACCGGTGCCGTCGACCTTCTCGGTCGCCCGCTGCGGGACCTGCGCCTCTCGGTCATCGACCAGTGCAATTTCCGTTGCACCTACTGTATGCCGCGGGACGCCTTCCCCGCGGACTACGCCTTCATGCCGTCCGCCGAGCGCCTGTCGTTCGCGCAACTGCTCAAGATCGCAAAGTCGTTCACCTTGCTCGGCGTCGAAAAGATCCGCATTACGGGGGGCGAGCCACTACTGCGGCGCGGCCTTGAATCGCTGGTTGAGCAGCTCGCGAAGCTGACGACCGTCGCTGGCAAGCCGGTGGAGATTGCGCTGACGACCAACGGTGCGCTGCTCGCCGCCAAGGCACGCTCGCTCAAGGACGCCGGCCTGAATCGCGTGACGGTCAGCCTCGACGCAGTGGAGGACGCGGTATTCCGCCGCATGAGCGACACCGACATGCCGGTGTCGCGCATCCTGAAGGGTATCGAGGCGGCGTGCGCGGCGGGGCTGGCGCCGCTCAAGGTCAACGCGGTGATCCAGCGGGGCGTGAACGAAAGCCAGATCCTTCCGCTGGTGCGCCTGTTCAAGGGCACCGGCGTGGCCGTGCGCTTCATCGAGTATATGGATGTCGGCGGCGCCGACTTCTGGTCCGATGGCGCGGTGCTCACGGCACAGCAGACCCGCGACATCGTCTCATCCGTGTTCCCGCTGGTCCCGGTCGACCAGGCGCAAGGCGCAGGAACCGCGATCCGCTATCGCCACGCCGACGGCGGCGGTGAGGTGGGATTCATCGCCAGCGTATCGCAGCCGTTCTGCGGCGCGTGCTCGCGAGCGCGCGTATCGGCCGACGGCCAGCTCTACACCTGCTTGTTCGCCAGCCAGGGCACCAGCCTCAGGCCTTGGCTGTCGGAAGGCACATCCGAAGCGCAACTGGCCGAGGCGATCCGCAAGCAGTGGACGGGCCGCGCCGACCGCTATTCCGAACTGCGGGCAACGAAGCGCAGCCGCAGGCAGGGCAAGGCTTACCCAACGGTCCGTATGTCGCTGGTCGGTGGCTGATGCTGCGGCGGTGCGCGAGACGAGCCACCATCCGGAGAATGACAATGACATCCAGTTTCCCTTCCCAGGCCACACCGCACGGCGCCAGTAGCGAGGACGAGGCGGGCAACGCGGAAAACGCGGACAGCGCCGGTCTTGTACGGCACGCCATCACCGCCGGCTTCGAGGTGCGTGTGCAGCAGCAGCCGATCGATGTCGGCGCGGAACTCGATCCGATCACGCGCAATCCGGATGTGGGCGCGGTCGTGAACTTCCTGGGAGTCGTTCGCCACTGTGGCGACGTCGACGATGTGCTGGCGCTCGAGATCGAGCACTATCCAGGAATGACCGAGCAGACACTATGGGGCATCGTCGAGGAGGCGACCGCGCGATGGCAGGTGGAGGCGGTGAAGATCGTGCATCGGATCGGCCGTATCGCGCTCGGCAATCCGGTGGTCCTGGTCATTGTGGCGGCTCCCCATCGAGAGGCAGCGTTCGATGCCTGCGCGTTCCTGATGGATTTCCTCAAGACCTACGCGCCGTTCTGGAAGAAGGAAATCCGGCGCGACGGCACGTCGGAATGGGTCGCCGCCAAGGCGCGGGACGAAGTGGCGGTGAACCGCTGGGGCTGACCGGCCTCGCCATCCCGCCTGAAAGCGGAAACGGAACGACACAGATGAAACTCACCATCAAGTATTTCGCCAGTATTCGCGAGGATCTCGGCATCGAGCAGGAGATCGTGGACATCGACGAGCCGGAGATGACCGTAGACGGACTCGTGGAGAAACTCGCATCGAGAGATGCGCGCTCGGCCGAAGCGCTGCGGACGCGCCGGCCGGTCCGGGCCGCGGTCAACCTGGAACTGGTGGACCGCGCCTTTGTGGTGCGCGAGGACAGTGAGGTCGCGTTCTTTCCGCCTGTGACGGGCGGCTGACAGTCATATAGCGGCGGGGCGCGGCGTTCAGGCGGCGACGCTCAGCGCGCGCACGTCGCAACCAGCTTGCCGACTTCGATCACCGCCTCCTCGATCCGGCTCGACCAGGGGCTGCTGTAGTTGAGACGGATGAAATTCCGGTAGCTGCCGGAGATCGAGAACATATGACCGGGCCCGATCGTGATGCCCCGGTCGAGTGCCAGCTGGTAGAGCCGCATGGCATCGACCTTGGCTGGCAACTCGATCCACAGCACATAGCCGCCGGCCGGGCTGGATAGGCGCGTGCCCTCCGGGAAGAAGCGCGACACCATCGCCCGCATCAGATTGGCCTGCTGCGCGTAGGCCTTGCGGATCCGTCGCAGATGGTGCTCATAGCCGTCGCGTTCGAGATACTCCGCGATGGCGAGCTGCGGAACCAAGGGCGTGGCAAGGGTGTTCAGGAACTTGAGCTTCTCGACCTGATCGCGATAGCGGCCCGGCAGTGCCCAGCCGATGCGATAGGCTGCCGTCAGGCTCTTCGAGAACGATGAGCAATGCAGGACCAGGCCCTTGCGGTCGTAGGTCTTCAAGGAGCTGGGATGCGTGTCGCCGAAGTACAGCTCGTTGTAGACGGCGTTCTCGATGACAGGGATGTCCGCCGCCGCCAGGAATTCGACCAGTTCCCGCTTGCGCTCGTCCGGCATCTGGAAGCCAAGCGGATTCTGGAAGTTCGGCATGACCATGCACGCCGCGATCGGCTGCGACTTCACGATCGCGGCCAGCGCGGCGATATCGATGCCATGCTCCGGATGGGTCGATACCTCGATCGCCTTCATGCCCATGCGCTCGATCGCGTGCAGCATGGCGTAGAACGTCGGCGATTCGACGGCGATCACGTCGCCTGGCTTGGCGACGGCCTGCAGGCACAGATTGATCGCCTCGGTCGCGCCGACGGTAACGATGATCTCGTTCGGGTCGACCGGCATGCCGTTCTCGAGGTAGCGGCGCGCGATCTGTCGCAGCAGGCGCGGATCGCCTGGCGGCAGCGCGTTGGTCAGGCTCCACTGCGTCTTGTCCCGGCCGGCCCTATAGGCATAGCGGTTCAGCTTCTCGAATGGAAACAGGACGGGATCGGGGTAGGGCGAGCCAAGCGGCACGGCGTCGCCGGTGCCGATCGAACGCAGCGTCGAGAGCACGAGCCGGCTGACATCCACCGACGAGGATACGGCAATCGGCTGCGATGTCCGCAGCTCCTGCATCTGCCGCTCGCCGCTGCCGCGCTGCAGATTGACGAAGTAGCCGGACTGGGGCCGGCTCACCAGCAGGCCGCGGCTTTCCAGCAGCAGATAGGCACGGAGCACCGTGGTGATGCTGATGCGGTGTTGCTGGCTGGCTTGCCGTACCGAAGGCAGGCGTTCGCCATGGCGGTAGACGCCTTGCTGGATCAATCGTTCGATATCGTCCGCGAATTTTTCATAAAGCTTCATCAGCAGCCCCTTCCAGCCGGATCGCCGCCAGGCAGATCGCGCTGGCAGCCGCCGCGCGCACGGGACCGCGCGCTGCTGTTGCAATGGCTGGGACGCCAGCCAAGGGCGAGGCCGGAACAGGCCTCGCTTTTATGCCCTGCTTGACTCTTCACTACAGAAACTCCGATGACTGCGCGTCGGCGAGCCCGGGGGGGGGGGGGGCGGGAACTGGCCGCGCGTGATACTGGTTGGGGGAAGAGTAAGGGTCGGGCGACCGTTGGGGGGTGCACAAATCCATTTACCACACAAGAGTACAGAGGCAATTTTCGCTCAGTTCTTGAGTGCTGTACTCGGAATTGTGAGGGGGCGCTGCCTTGGCAACTTGATGGACGGTGCCTCGGCCCGACGGGGCTTCGACCCCAGCCGGCGCATGGCCTGCTGCATCTCCCACACCCTCCGCGCCTTTCCCGAGACCCACGCGTCATCCTCCTGAAACCTGAGAAGAGTCAAATTGATCACATATTGACCGGGATCAAGGTGGCGACTGGAGCACAACGCAGCGTCAGTGGATACTCGGTACTCAGAACCATAAACAATCAATCAGTCAGCGGTACGCCGGTCACGCCAAGCAAGCAGTCGCATTCCGTTGTGGAAACGAGGGCCTTGACGCAGCAGGCCAGTGTGCCCACCCACGCTATGCACACCCTGTCGATCAAGCGCAAGCGGCCACTGGGCAAGGCCCTCGCCGCATTGCACCTCTCGTGGCTGTTCGCGGCAGCCGCCTACGCCCAGACTCCCCCGACGCCTACTGCGCCTGCGGCACCGCTGCCATCCCCCCACGCCGCCGTGCCCCAGGTCATCGATGACCTGCCAGCCAACTACTCGGCCGACCTCGATGCCGCCACGCGCGCCCAGGTGGAGCGCGGACGATACGTGGCCCGCCTGGGCGACTGCGTGGCATGCCATACGGGCGAAAAGTCAAAGCCGCTGGCGGGTGGCCTTGGCTTGCAGACACCCTTCGGCGAGCTGCATTCGACCAATATCACGCCCGACCGGGAGACCGGCATCGGCGCCTATAGCTTCGAACAGTTCGATCGCGCCATGCGCAAGGGGGTGGCCGCGGACGGCCACAACCTGTACCCGGCCATGCCCTATCCCTCCTACGCGAAGATCTCGCCCGAGGATATGCGGGCGCTGTATGCCTACCTGATGAAGGGGGTCATGCCGGTGCGCCAGGCCAACCGGCCGCTCGCCCTGCGCTTCCCGTTCAACCAGCGCTGGGGCCTGGCCTTGTGGAACTGGGCATTCCTGGATGACAAGCCGTTCCAGGCCAATGCCGCCCGCAGCGCCGAGTGGAACCGCGGTGCCTACATCGTGCAGGGCCTGGGCCACTGTGGGGCCTGCCACACTCCGCGCGGCATCGGCTTCCAGGAAAAGACCATGTCGGATGCCGGCGGCAAGGGCGAGTATTTCCTCTCCGGCGAGACGGTCGAGGGCTGGCGGGCCCTGAGCCTGCGCAATCTCTGGACGGCGCAGGAGACCGCGCAGATGCTCAAGACCGGGCGCAACAGCCACGGCACCGTCTCGGGCAATATGGTGGACGTGGTACAGCACAGCACCCAGTACATGAGCGACGGTGACCTGCTGGCGGTCGGCACCTACCTCAAGTCGCTGCCCGCGGCCAAGCACGACAAGCCCATGCAGGTGGCCAGCGGGCCGGCCCCCGCGATCCAGCCCGCGGGGGCTGCCAAGGTTGCCAGCTCGAACGTACCGCTCGATCTCTATACGAGCCGGGGCGGACTGGGTTACCTGCAGTTCTGCAATGACTGCCACCGCTCCGACGGCGCGGGTGTGAAGGACGTCTTCCCCCCGCTGGCGGGCAACCCCGTGCTGCAGTCGGATGAGCCGTCCACGCTGGTGCACATCATGCTGACCGGCTGGCGTTCGCCGCAGACCGCAAGCCACGCGCGCGTGCTCACCATGCCCGCGTTCGCGCGGCTGAGCGACCAGGAGATCGCCGACATCCTGAACTTCACGCGCAAGAGCTGGGGACGGGCCGATGCGCGCCTCATCAGCGCCGCGACGGTGCGCGATATGCGCAAGAAGCTCGATACCGGCAAGGTGGAAAGCAGCAAGTTCCAGACGCCTCGCCTGGCGGACATGCTCGACGAACCCAACGCCAAGCAGCTCACGCTGGGTGCCCGGCTGAACATCGACACGCGGCAGATGCTGCCCAAGAACGTGGGCAATGCGCTGAACTGCGCAAGCTGCCACCTCAACGCCGGAACGGTGGCCGACGGCTCGCCCTACGTCGGCGTGTCGGCCTTCTTCCCCAGCTATGCGGCGCGTGCCGGCCGGGTGATCACGCTGGAGGATCGCATCAACGGCTGCTTCCTGCGCTCGATGAACGGCAAGCCGCTGCCGCTGGATTCGGCGGAAATGAAGGCGATGGTGGCCTACTTCGACTGGATGCGCCGCGAGACCAAGCCTGAAGACAAGGTGGTAGGGCGCGGCGTCGGCAAGGTCAGCAACCAGATCGTGCCCAACGTCGACAATGGCAAGCAGGTCTATGCCGCCCAGTGCGCCATGTGCCACGGAACCGACGGCGAGGGCGTCAAGAATGCCGCCGGCCAGTGGGTGTATCCGCCGCTCTGGGGTGACGAGTCCTTCAATATCGGTGCCGGCATGGCGCGCACCTACACGGCAGCGGCCTTCGTCAAGCGCAATATGCCGATCGCCTTCCATGATCGCTTCCCGCTGGGCCAGGGCGGCCTGACGGATCAGGAGGCCGTGGACGTGGCCGAGTTCTTCACCCACCAGCCCCGCCCGGACTTCGCCGGCAAGGTCAAGGACTGGCCGAAGGACAAGAAGCCGGTGGATGCGCGGTACTGATCGGCGGACAGGGTCATGCTGGCCATGAACCCTGCCACCGGACGGGACGAAATACAGGGGTAGGGCCACCGCCGTCGTGCGCCATGACGGCGGTGGCCGCGCCCCGACTTCCTCAGCGCCGGCCTTCCCGGCGAGTATGCAGAAATCGTCATCGGCCGGGCGCAGATCCGCCAAGACGGTAGCCACGGCACGGCCTACGATGGCCGTCATGAAAACCCTCACAGTCATTGATTCCCACACCGGCGGTGAACCTACCCGCCTGGTTGTGGCGGGCGGCCCGGCGCTGGGCCAGGGGCCTCTGTCGCAACGGCTGGATGTATTCCGGCAAGAGTTCGACCATTGGCGCGCCGGCACCGTCAACGAGCCGCGCGGCTCGGATGTCCTGGTTGGCGCGCTGCTGTGCGAGCCGCATGAACCGGGTTGCTCGGCCGGCGTCATCTTCTTCAACAACGTAGGCTTCCTGGGCATGTGCGGCCACGGCACGATCGGACTGGTCGCCTCGCTGGCGCATCTGGGCCGCATCGGGCCGGGCAGCCACCGCATCGAGACGCCGGTGGGCGTGGTGGAGGCTGAGCTGCACGCGGACCGCTCGGTCACCGTGCACAATGTGCCGGCCTATCGCTATCGCCGTGCGGTCCCGCTCGACGTGCCTGGCCACGGGCGCGTTCACGGCGACATCGCCTGGGGCGGCAATTGGTTTTTCCTGGTGTCCGACCACGGCCAGGCGCTGGAAGCAGGGCACATCGACTCTCTGACCGAGATGGCCTGGGCGATCCGGCAGGCACTCGAGGCCAATGGCGTGACCGGGGAGGGCGGTGCCGCGATCGACCATATCGAGCTTTTCGCCAAGCCGGACGTCGCCGGCATCGATAGCCGCAACTTCGTGCTGTGCCCGGGCAAAGCCTACGACCGCTCGCCCTGCGGCACCGGCACCAGCGCCAAGGTGGCCTGCCTGGCGGCCGACGGCCTGCTCGCGCCGGGGGCGGTGTGGCGGCAGCAGAGCATCATCGGCAGCGTGTTCGAGGCGGCGTACCGCACCGATGCCGCCTTGCCGGCGGGCCACGTGCTGCCCAGCATCCGCGGCAGCGCGCATATCAGTGCGGAAGCCCGCCTGCTGTTTGCCGACGACGATCCCTTTGCCTGGGGCATCCACGCATCATGAGCCGCCAGGATCGCCCGGATGTGGTCGTGGTCGGCGCGGGCATCGTCGGTGCCGCCTGCGCGCACGAACTGGCCTCGCACGGGCTCGACGTGCTGGTGCTCGAGCGCGCGGTGGTGGGCGGCGGCGTCACTGCAGCCGGCATGGGCCATCTCGTGGTGATGGACGATTCGCCCGCCGAATTCGAGCTCAGCGCCCGCTCGTGTGCGCTGTGGCGGGCACTGGCGCCTGCCTTGGACGCCCGTCATGCCTATTCCCGCTGCGGCACGCTGTGGGTGGCTGCCGACGACGAGGAGTATGCACTGGCGCAAGCCAGGCAGCGGGCGCTGGCGGCGAGCGGCATCGCGTGCGAGACGCTGGATGCCCGCCAACTGCGCGAAGCCGAGCCGGCGCTGCGCCCCGGCTTGTGCGGCGGCATGCTGGTGCCCGACGACGCCGTGGTCTACGCGCCCGCGGTGGCCGCCTGGCTGCTCGCGCAGCCGCTGCCGGGGCAGATCGGGCAACGGCTGGGCTGTGAGGTGGCCGAGGTCTGCCACACCGGCGTCCGGCTTGCCGATGGCGAGCGCATCGAATGCGGCGCCGTGCTGCTGGCCAACGGGCTGCAGGCCCGTGCCTTGCTGCCGGGGCTGCCGCTGCAGGCGAAGAAGGGGCATCTGCTGATCACCGACCGCTATCCCGGCCTGGTCAGGCACCAGGTTCTCGAGCTGGGCTATATCAAGAGCGCGCACCAGGCGGGCAGCAGCTCGGTCGCCTTCAATGTGCAGCCGCGCCCGACCGGGCAGCTTCTGCTCGGCTCGTCGCGCCAGTTCGGCGAAGCCGGCGCGGCGGTGGAGCCGGGCATGCTGGCCCGCATGCTGCGGCGCGCCGTGGCCTATATGCCGGCCTTGTCCGGGCTGAATGCCATCCGTGCCTGGACCGGCTTGCGGCCTGCCACCCCCGATGGCTTGCCGCTGATCGGCCCGGCGGGGCCGTTTGCCGCCGCGTCGATGCATCGGTCGCTGTGGCTGGCGACCGGGCACGAGGGACTCGGTGTGACGACCGCACTGGGCACGGCCAAGCTGGTCGCGGCCAGGATGCTGGGCCTGCCGGCCCCGTTCGACGACCATCCCTATCTGCCCGAGCGCCTGGCAGTCCCGGGAGTTGCCCATGCCTGAACAGATCATATTGTCCGTCGATGGGCGGGAAATCACGCTCGCCGCAGGCAGCACCGTCGCCGCGGCCATCTGCCTGGCGCAGCATGGTGCGCCCGCGCTCACGCGCCGCGCCGTCGGCGGGCAGGTGCGCGGGCCACTGTGCGGCATGGGCATCTGCCAGGAGTGCCGCGTGACCATCGACGGGGTGCGCCACCGGCTGGCTTGCCAGACCGTGTGCGCGGCAGGCATGGCGGTGCAGACCGGGGAGGCCGCGCCATGAAGTTCGACGTGCTGGTCATCGGCGCCGGGCCGGCCGGGCTGAACGCCGCGCAGGCGGCCGCGGCGCGCGGCGCGACGGTCGCCGTGGTCGACGACAATGCCCGGCCGGGCGGGCAGGTCTGGCGCCACGGTCCGCAGGCGCCGCTGGCGCGGCCGGCGCGTGCCCTGCTCGCGGATCTGACTGCGCGTGCCGAAGTCACCCTGCTGGACGGCACGCGCGTTGCACAGTGGCTGCCGGAGCGGCAAGTGCTGGCCGAGCGTGCCGGCGCTGCCGTGCGCATCGGCTACCAGTCCCTGGTCATTGCCACCGGGGCCCGCGAGCGCTTCCTGCCGTTCCCCGGCTGGATCATGCCCGGGGTGACCGGCGCCGGCGGCCTGCAGGCACTGGTCAAGGGCGGCACGCCGGTGGCCGGCCAGCGTGTGGTGATCGCCGGCAGCGGCCCCTTGCTGTGGGCGGCTGCCATGACGGCGCGCGCGCATGGGGCGCAGGTCGCCGCCATCGTCGAGCAGGCGCCAGCCCAGGCCGTGGCCCGCTTCGCGGCTTCGCTGGCGTGCACGCCCGGCAAGCTGCTGCAGGCTGCGCACATGCGGCTGGCGCTGGGGAGCACGTCCTACCTGTGCGGAGCGCACGTGGCGGAGGCGGCCGGGAGCGGGGAGCGGATTGAATGGGTGCGCGTGCGCGAGCGCGGCGGCGATCGCTGGATCGACTGCGACCGGCTCGCCTGCGGGTACGGGCTCGTGCCGAACACCGCCATCGCCGCCGCGCTCGGTTGCCGGATGCAGGCGCAGGATGGTGCCCAGGCAATCCTGGTCGATCCGTGGCAGGCTACGTCGGTAGCGGGCGTCTTCGCCGCGGGGGAGTGCACCGGTGTCGGCGGCATGGAGTTGTCCGCGTTGGAAGGGCGCATCGCTGGGCTGGCCGCCACCGGCGCGGCCGGCCAGGCGCAAGCGCTGTTTGCCCGGCGCGCGCGCTTCCAGGCCTTTGCAGGGCGCATGCACGAGGCGTTCGTCTTGAACCCCGCACTGCGCACGCTGGCGGCGGCGGACACCCTGCTATGCCGCTGCGAGGACGTTTCCTTCGCGCAGGCGGCGCGGCATGCGTCATGGCGCGAGGCCAAGCTGCACACGCGCTGCGGCATGGGGCCATGCCAGGGCAAGGTGTGCGGCCCGGCCGCCGCCTTCTGCCTGGGCTGGGATGGCGACGGCGAGCGCTCGCCGCGGCCGCCCTTCGCGCCGGTGCGCATCGAGACCTTGCTGCAGGCAGACGAAGCGGGCGCGTAGTGCGACGGCCTCGGCCGGGCCGCGTCCCGGGTCAGAGGCATCCCGGATGCAGCCGCCGTGGCCAGCCGGCACAATGTCGGCTGGCCTGCAGCGGGCGAGCTTGCGCGGACCCGTGTATCCGTCGCTCGCCGCCTGCGAGGTTCTCTCCTTGTCCGACCTTGTCCGACCCCTGGCATCCGATCATGGCCGAACTGACCGTCCCTGCCCCCGATGAGAATACGACCCTGTCACAGATGGTCGCGCACTTCGCGCTGCTCGAGCCGATCTTCGACGCGATGCAGGATGTGGTGTTCTTCGTCAAGGACAGTGAGGCCCGCTATGTCCTCGCCAATTCGACGCTGGCCGGCCGCTGCGGCTTCAAGGACAAGCGCGCGCTGCTCGGCAAGCGCGCCGAGCAGGTCTTTCCCTCGCGCTTCGGGCGCATCTTCACAGAGCAGGACCAGACTGTCCTGCGGCAGGCCAGCAAGCTGATCGACCAGCTCGAGCTTCACCTGTATCCGGGGCGTCGGCCGGGCTGGTGCCTGACCAGCAAGCTGCCGCTGCTCGATGCGGCCGGACATGTGCTGGGCGTGGTTGGCATCTCGCGCGACCTGCAGGCGGCAGAGGACAGCCACCCGGCCTACACCCGGCTGGCGATCGCCGCGCGCTATCTGCAGGAGAACTACGCCCAGCCGCTGCGGCTGCCCGATATCGCCCAGCGCATCGATATGTCGGTGGCGCAGATCGAGCGCTACTTCCACAAGATCTTCCACCTGACGCCGCGCCAGATGCTGCTCAAGGTCCGGCTGGAGGCCGCCTCGGCGCTGCTGGCGGGCGATATGAGCATCACCGATATCGCCACGCAGTGCGGCTACAACGATCACAGCGCCTTCACGCGCCAGTTCAAGGCGACGGTCGGGCTGACACCGAGCCAGTACCGCGCGCTGGTGCAGGCCAAGGACAAGGCCATGCCCGCAGCCTGATGGCAGCCCCGGCGGGACTGTGCCGATTTCATCTTTCCCGCGTGCGAAAAACCCCAAGCCTGCGCAAGGCCTGAAAGCGATACTGACTGTCACATCCAATACGCGTCGGCATCGCCGACGACGACCCAGGAGGGACAGACAGTGAGCCGCAACGCCATCGCATGGAGCGGGGTATTCCCCCCCGTCACAACCCAGTTAAAGTCCCACTTCTCGCTCGACATCGAGGCCATCCATCGCGTGATGCGCAATCTCGTCTTGGCAAGGCGGCCGGCGCTGCCCGTCGTGGGCCTGTAGGCCCGACTAGGCCCCATCCGCCGCGGCCAGCCGCCGGGCGGGAAACGGGGCCGCACTGCCCCAGACAGGACAGCAATCGATACGCCCGGCGCAGACCGGCGGCTGTCCTGTTCGCCCATCACATAAAAGGAGACAAGCCGATGCCCGGCCAAGGAAACCTGCACGGTACGCATCCGCTGTTCGAGCCCGCGCGCGGCGAGACAGCCGAAGGCCATTTCAAGAAGCAGCTATCGCTCACCGACCTCACCTTCATCGGACTGGGCGCCATCTTCGGTTCCGGCTGGCTGTTCGCCGCCAGCCATGTGTCGGCCATCGCCGGACCAGCGGGGATCGTGTCCTGGCTGATCGGCGGCTTCGCCGTGCTGCTGCTCGGCATGGTGTATTGCGAGCTGGGCGCCGCGCTGCCGCGCGCCGGCGGGGTGGTGCGCTATCCGGTGTTCTCGCACGGCCCGCTGCTGGGCTACCTGATGGGCTTCGTCACGCTGATCGCGTTCTCCAGCCTGATCGCGATCGAGGTGGTCGCCGCGCGCCAGTACGCGGCGGCGTGGTTCCCGAGCCTGACCCGGAGCGGGACGAGCGAGCCCACGCTGCGGGGCTGGCTGCTGCAGGCCGCCTTGCTGTGCCTGTTCTTCTACCTGAACTACTCAAGCGTCAAGACCTTCGCGCGGGCGAACAACATCGTCAGCGTGTTCAAGTTCGTGGTGCCGCTGTCGGTGGTCGCCGTGCTGTTCCTCTACTTCCGGCCGGGGAATCTCACCATGCATGGCTTCGCGCCGTACGGCCTGCCCGGCATCGAGATGGCGGTGTCGGCCGGAGGCATCATCTTCGCGTATCTCGGGCTTACGCCGATCATCTCGGTCGCCAGCGAGGTGCGCCGGCCCCAGCGGACCATCCCGGTGGCGCTGATCCTCTCCATCCTGCTGTCGACGCTGATCTATGTGCTGCTGCAACTCGCCTTCCTCGGCAGCATTCCCGCCGAACTGCTGGCCAAGGGCTGGCAGGATGTCAGCAAGGCGCTTGCGCTGCCCTACCGCGACATCGCGCTGGCGCTGGGCGTCGGATGGCTGGCCTATATGGTGGTGGCCGATGCCGTGATCTCGCCGAGCGGCTGCGGCAACATCTATATGAACGCGACCCCGCGGGTGGTCTACGGCTGGGCGCGCACGGGCACCTTCTTCCGCGTGTTCACGCGCGTCGACGCGCAGTCCGGCATCCCGCGCGCGGCCCTGTGGCTGACCTTCGGGCTGGCCGTCTTCTGGACCTTGCCTTTCCCTTCATGGGAAGCCCTGATCAATGTCGTGTCCGCCGCGCTGGTGCTCAGCTATGCCGTCGCGCCCGTCACCGTCGCGGCGCTGCGCCGCAACGCGCCGCAGATGCCGCGCCCCTTCCGCGTCAGCGGCTTCGCGGTGATGGGCCCCGTGTCCTTCGTCGTCGCGGCGTTGATCGTCTACTGGTCGGGCTGGGGCACCGTGTCCTGGCTGCTCGGCCTGCAGATCGTCATGTTCGTGATCTATCTCGCCTGCGGGCGCCTGGTGCCGACCCGGGAGGTCAGCCTCGGCCAGCAGGTGAAGTCCTCACTATGGCTGATCGGCTTCTACGTACTGATCATTGGCGCCTCCTACTTCGGCGGCTTCGGCGGCACCGGTGCGCTCGCTCATCCGTATGACACCTTGGTAGTGGCCATGCTGAGCCTGCTGATCTACTACTGGGGCGCCCGTACCGGCCTGCCACCCGGGCTGCTGCGGCTGGATGCCGACGACGAGTGAGCGGCGGGTGTGGCGTCCCGGCCAGGGCCGCCGCAGCGTCCCGGACTTCTCTCACCTGCGGTCAATCCCTATGGACACGCAACATGCCACTCAGCGAAGATCGGACGCGCCCGAGACCGGGCGCCCCTTTCCAGCGTTGCGTTTCTGGGGAGGAGGCGCGAGACGGGTCTTCCTTGCGGGGATGCCGGACGGGAACGCACCCACTTCGACTTCGCCCACCTGTCCTTCACGCCGATGCAACTCCGTACGCTTCGCTACTTCAAGGAATTGGCAAACAGCACGTCCTTGCGCAAGGCGTCGGAGCGGCTCCATGTCGCGCCAACGGCGATCAGCCGGCAGATCGAGGCGCTCGAACACCATTTCGGCGCGCCGCTGTTCGAGCGGGGGCCGCGCGGCATCCGCCTGACCGAGGAGGGGGAGTTCCTGGCCGAGCGGGTCGACATGGTCCTGCGTGAGCTCGACCTCGTCAAGACGCTGATTTCGGAGCGCCGCAACCTGGACGCGGGCACCGTTACGGTGTTCACGACGGAGGGCGTCGTTTCGGGACTGCTGGCGCCGGTCCTCGCCGCGTTCACACGGCTTCACCCGAACATCCAGTTCGACATCACCGTGGCCACGGCGCGCGAGACGCTCGATGCGCTGAGCCAGGGCCGGGCGGATCTCGCGATCGGCTATTACCTGCCGCACCGTGACGACATCGAAAAGATCGCGCATGTCGACGTGTGGCACCACGTGCTGGTGAAGGCCGGTCATCCGCTTTGCTCGCGATCGAGCGTGACGCTCGCAGAGTTGGTCAGCGAGCCGCTCGCCGTGCCGGATGCCGCGTTCGGCACGCGGCAGGCGCTCGATCGGGCCGCGAAGCAATGCGGGATCACGCTCAAGCCAACGTTTACCACCGGCTCCCTCGAAACGCAGCAGGCGCTGGCCCGCCAGGGCGCAGCGCTGCTGATCCGACCCAGCTTTTCGCTGCAGGCCGCTGGCTCGGGCGCCGATTCCCCGGACGCTGCTCGACTCGACGACAGCGGGCTCTATGCCATTCGCATCGCGGACGCGGAACTGCAGCAAGTGCGCGTGGAGTTGTGCCTGTACCGGTACCGCACACAGACACTCGCTGCGCGCCGCTGTGCCGAAATGCTGGTGGCCGAGATGGCGCGCCACCGAATGCACTCCGCCGTGCAGTAAGCGCCGGGCAGCGTCGCGCAAGCGCGAGGCATCGCCCGGCCCCAAGTGCCGTCAGATCGAGCGTCCCCCGTCCACGGGCATGTCGATCCCCGTCAGGAACTGTGCTTCGGTACTGGCGAGGAAGACTGCCACACTGGCCACGTCGCCCGGGTCGCACATGCGGCCGAGCGGGATGGTGGCGACGAAGCGCGCACGGTTCTCCGGCGTATCGGGAACGCCCATGAATTCCCCCAGCAAGGCGGTGGCGGCCATCACGGGCGAGATCAGGTTGACGCGGATGCCGTCTGCGGCGAGTTCCACGGCCATCGACTTCGACATCACGCTCACCGCGCCTTTTGAACTGTTGTACCAGGTCAGCCCGGGCCGGGGACGGTGGCTACCCACCGAGCCGACGTTGAGGATCACGCCCTTCTTGCGGGTCTTCATCAGCGGCACGACCGCGCGGGTCATGTGATAGATCGACTTGACGTTGACCGCGAACACCCGGTCGAACACATCCTCCTCCACATCGAGCATCGACCCATTGCGGTGCGTCGTTCCGGCGTTGTTGACCACGATGTCGGGAACGCCGAAGGTATCGACGCAATGCCTGACGGCCGCCTCGACCTGATCGGCCCGCGTCACGTCGCAGGTGATTCCGCTCGCGTCCGCTCCGAGTTCGTCGGCGAGCTTGCGGACAGCGTCCCCGTGAATGTCGGCGAGCACTACCCGGGCCTTTTCCTTGACATAGGCGCGCGCGATCGCCGCGCCGAAGCCGCTTCCCGCGCCGGTTACGATGGCAACCTGGTTCTGCAGTCTGGACATGTCCTCTCCTATCGGTAATGCTGAACAATGGTCTTGATCGTGCTCATCTCATGGAGCGCGATCATGCCTTTCTCTCGGCCGTGGCCGCTGTGCTTCACGCCGCCGAACGGCAGTTCGACGCCGCCACCGGCCCCATAGCAATTGATGAAGACCTGGCCGCTGCGCATCCGCTGGCTCACTCTCATCTGGCGGCTGCCGTTCTCCGTCCATACGCCCGCCACGAGCCCGTAGTCGGTGGCGTTGGCCAGCGCGACGGCGTCGTCCTCATCGGCGAACGGCATCACCGCGAGTACCGGGCCGAACACCTCGCGCTGCGCCAAGGCGTGATCGCGTGGGACCGGCCCGAGCAGCACGGGCGGCAGGAACCATCCTTCGGGCGGCAGCCCGGGTGCCAGCGCACCTTGGGCGATGACGGGCACGCCCCCGGCCACGGCATCGTCGACGAAGCGCTTGACTCTCTCATACTGCCGCGCGTTGATGATCGGGCCGCAGTCCAGGTCCATCTCGGGCACGCCGACCCGCACGGCGGCGAACGCCTTCGCCACCTTGCCGACGAAGCGGTCATAGATGCCGTGCTGCACCAGCAGGCGGCTTCCCGCGGAGCAGGTCTGTCCGGCGTTCTGGACAATGGCCTTGACGATGATCGGCACGGCGCGCTCGATATCGGCATCGTCGAACACGATCTGGGGGGACTTCCCGCCAAGCTCGAGCGCGCAGCGGACGTGGTTGTCGGCCGTGGCACGCTGCACCAGCGCGCCGACTTCAGGCGAGCCCGTAAAGGTCGCGAAATCGATGTCCGGGTTTGCGGTCAGGGCCGCGCCGGCTTCGGCCCCGTAGCCGGTGACAAGATTCAGCGCGCCAGGCGGCAAGCCGGCCTCCATCGCCAGCTCTGCCAGGCGGATCGCGCTCTGGCACGCGTCCTCCGATGGCTTGACCACGGCAGCATTGCCCATCGCCAATGCCGGGGCGAGCGTACGGCCCATCATCTGCGCCGGGTAGTTCCACGGGATGATGTGGGCCGTCACGCCGAGCGGCACGCGTACCACGCTCACCTGGTATCCATCGAGGTAGGGAATCGTCTCCCCGTGGACTTTGTCCGCCGCCCCGCCGTAGAACTCGAAGTAGCGCGCCACCGCATTGGCATCCGCACGTGCCGCGGAGAGCGGCTTGCCGGTGTCGCGCGCCTCGATGCGGGCCAGCTCCTCGCGGTTGTCCAGGATCAGTCCGGCCAGGCGCTGCAGGATCCGGCCGCGCTCCGTCGCGCTCGTCGCCCCCCACTCGCCGTCGAGCGCCGCGCGCGCTGCCCGCACCGCGAGATCGACGTCCGCGGCCGCGCCTCGGCTGATCTGCGCGAACACGGCGCCGGTGCTCGGGTCGACGACGTCGATGCACCGGCCATCCGCGGCGCCGACCCACTTGCCTCCAATCAGTATTGTCTTCACC
Source organism: Cupriavidus sp. 09_S30 (assembly GCF_056930435.1). Taxonomy (NCBI): domain Bacteria; kingdom Pseudomonadati; phylum Pseudomonadota; class Betaproteobacteria; order Burkholderiales; family Burkholderiaceae; genus Cupriavidus; species Cupriavidus sp. 09_S30. The sequence goes on from NZ_JBXOWI010000002.1 coordinate 481,265, forward strand.
TTCCACTCCCAAGGAAGTTCTTCGATGCCTGCTCCGCTCAGGCGTTGCCGGCCTGCGCTTCGGTCGACTCCACTTCTTTCATGAACTCCTTGTCGTTGTAGTGGTAGAGGTCGTCGAGGTAGGGCACGAAGAAGTCGTAGAAGCTCCGCGAATCGTATTTCGGCGATTCTCCCGGCCCGACGCAGGCGGGAATTGGCGCGACGCTGGCGTCGTCGTCGGGGTAGAAGAAGAACGTCAGCGCGTAGCGCTTGGTCGGCGGGTTGATGACGCGGTGCGGGGTGGCGATGAAGCGGTCATTGGAGAGCCGGTTCAGGACCTGCCCGGTATTGACGATCAGCGCGCCGTCGATGTACTTGACGTCGAGCCAGTCGTGCGACGGCGTCATGACCTGCAGCCCTGGGACCGGCGTCATCGGCAGCAGCGTGAGGAAACTGCCATCGGAGTGGGGCGCCAGGGAGAACTGCCCCTCCTCCATGTGCTCTTCGGGGTGGTAGTAGGCGCAGCGCTGATAGTATTCCGGGGCCTTGAACATGCTGTCGAAGTAATCGGCCGGCAGATCCAGCGCCCGCGCATAGATCGGTAGCAGGCGCAGCGCGAGCTTTTCCATCGACAGCTGGTATTCCATCAGCGTCGACTTGAAGTCGGGCAGGCTCTCGGGCCATTGGTTCAGCCCGCGATGGCGCACGTTGGACACCACTTTCGGGTCGTCCGCCGTGCGGTTGCGCATGAACAGCCACGCAGCGTTGGTGTCCTTCTTCGTATTGAGGGCAATCTTGTCCATGATCGCGCGCGACTGGAGGATCGAGGCCTTCGGCGGCAGGTAGCCCTGATGGTGATAGCCGACGCGATGCTTGAGCTTCTCCTCCATGGGAACCTCGAACAGCCGGGCGGTCTGCCGGAACGACTCATCGATCAGCGACTGTGGGATGCCGTGGTTCACGATGGCGAAGAATCCCAGGTTCTCCTGGATCATCTTCACGTCGGCACCCAGTTGCTCAAGCGCACCGGGCGCGCCTGCCAGATAGGGGCCGACATCGAGGATCGGCAGGTTGGTGCCGCGCTTGATCGCTTCCAGGGCGCCGTTGGAAGGGCCGACTTGCAGCGGATGTGCGCTGGCGCGGGAAGGTGCAGTGGTCATCATTGTCTCCTGAATGATCCGTAGTCACGGAATGGTGGATGGCGGTGTTCCGCCTGCCGATGTCTGCGATCGGCTCGGTTCTCAAGCGAACAACAGTCAAACGTGTAATGCGAAAGCATCCGGCGGCGGGTCCTGCAGCCACGCCGGCCCGGCAGCAGCCCTTACTTCCAGAAGGCGCATCGCGACTCTTCCTTGGAGGCGAAGGCCTCTTCCCCGCGGATGACCTGTATCGGCTTGTAGTAGTCCCATGCCTGGCGGGATTCGGACGGGCGCTTGATCTCCATCAGGCGCAGGTCGTGGATCATGCGGCCGTCGCCACGGACGTAGCCGTTGCTCGCATACATATCGTTGATCTTCCGGCTCTTCATCCGCGCCATGACCTTGTCCGGGTCGTCTGTCCCCACGTCCTTGACCGACGCCAGGTAGTGAAGCGCTGCCGAGTAGCTGGCGGCCTGCATGCTGGTGGGCATCTTTTTCATCTTTTCCTGGAAGCGCGCCGCCCATTGCCGGGACTCGGGGCTCTGGTCCCAGTACCAGGCCTCGGTCAGCGTGATGCCCTGCGTCACGTCCAGCCCCAGCGAGTGCACGTCGGTGAGGAAGAGCATCAGCCCGGCCAGCTTCATGTCGCGCGTGATGCCGAACTCCCTGGCAGCCTTGATCGCGTTGATGGTGTCGCCGCCGCCGTTGGCCAACCCGAGCACCTGTGCGCCCGAAGACTTCGCCTGCAGCAGGAACGAAGAGAAATCGGACGCAGCCAGCGGATGGCGCACGCTGCCCAGCACCTTGCCGCCGTTCGCGACGACGACCTTGGTGGTTTCCTGTTCCAGGGATGTGCCGAAGGCGTAGTCGACCGTCAGGAAATACCATGACTTGCCGCCGTTGCGGGTCATTGCCGCGCCGGTACCCCTGGCCAGTGCGACGGTGTCGTAGAGGTAATGGATCGTGTACGGCGAGCATTCCTCGTTGGTCAGTTGCGCCGCCACGCCGCCGGTGACCATGACCGGCTTGCGCTTCTCCGCCGCGACCTTGGCGATGGCAAGGCTGGTGCCGGAACTCGGTCCGCTGATGACCATGTCGACGCCCTGGCGGTCGAACCACTCGCGCGTCTGGGTCGCGGCCACGTCGGGCTTGCCGGAATGATTGGCGAAGACGAGTTCGATCTTCTTGCCGGCGATTTCGCCGCCGGCGTCGGAGATCGCCATCCTCACAGCCTCGACGATGCCCCTTCCGCCCATGTCGGCGTACTGGCCGGACATGTCCGCGATGACGCCGATCTTCACGATGCCGTCGCTGTACTGCGGGGCGGGGGCGGCTGCAGCCAGCCCGCTGGAACCGGCGGCAAGGGCGGCGAGGGCGGCAAAGCCCGCCGCGATGCCGTGGCGCGCAGCCGCTCGCGCGCCGTTTGAGAAATGCACCCAAGAATTTCGCATGTCGTCTCCCCTCGATTGTTATGTGGGCGCAATCGATCCCGGATGCCCGGGATGAGGCCCGCGCCCTGGGCCCCAGGATTCCATCGGCAGGACGCCGCTCGGCGCCCTCCGCGTGCAGCTATTCCGGTCCTGCGAGCCGGTGCGAGGCACGAAGCGTCTTCAGCGCTTCGCGTTGCCCGGCGTCATTCGAGATGCCCCGCAGGCGTTCAAAGTCGTCCCACAGCGTGTCGTCGATCGCAGCGTCGAGCTTCACCGCATCCAGCAGGCGCATGATGGCCAGGCGCGGGTGCCCGAGCTTCACGCTATGGCGCAGCAGTTGCAGCGCTGCAGCGCGCGCGGCATGGATATCCGCGTCCGATGCTGTCAGGCGGGTGCCGGCATGCAGGGATTTCTTGAACGATCTGACCGTGGCGCGTGACATGGGCCTAGCTCTCGAATCGGGTGCCATGCGGAGCGTCGCCACTGGCGCCTGCCGCGATGCGCGTGGCGACGTGTTGCACCTGCTGCTGGATGGGCAACGCGAAGAATCCGCTGTCTTGCTGCGCGATGACGCTGGCTGCCCGCGCCTCGATCACCCGCCTGAGCCGGTAGCGGGCGCGTTGTTCGCGCAGCGCCTGTTGCCGCTGGCCGTCGCCGAGCCAGGCCTGATGCCGGTCGATGGCCTCTGACAGCGCCTGGATCGAGGCGGGCTGGCTGGCTGCGGTCAGCAGCACGGGCGGGATCCATGCCCCCTCGGCATGCCGGGTGACGGCGGCGATGCGCCGGATGTCGGTGGCCATCCGTGGTGCGCCCGACAGGTCCGCCTTGTTGACGACGAAGATGTCGGCCATCTCCATGATGCCCGCCTTCATTGCCTGGACCGTATCGCCGCTCTCGGGCAACAGCAGCAGTACCAGCGTGTCGACCTGCTGCCGTGCCGCGTATTCGGTCTGCCCGACGCCCACGGTTTCGAGCAGCACTTCAGTGAAGCCGAATGCGTCCATGGCGTCGAGCATCTCGGGCAGGTTGTCGGCCAGCCCATCGGAAGTCCCGCGCGAGCCGAGCGAGCGGATGTACAGTTCAGCGCTGCCGTCGAGCTCGTCCATGCGGATGCGGTCGCCCAGAATCGCGCCGCCACTCCTGGGGCTGCTGGGGTCGACGGCCAGAACGCCGACTCGCCCCTTCGTCAGCCGCGCGAGGGCGAGCTGCCCCAGCAGGGTGCTCTTGCCTGCGCCGGGTGCCCCCGTGATGCCGATGCGGCGGGCAGGGCAGGGCGGCACGGCGGGCGGGGGCTGCATGGCCAGCTCGAGCACGTCGGCGTTCGCGATGCGGGTCAAGGTGCGGCCCAGGGCGTGGCGGTCGAGAGCAGGCAGGATCATGCGATCACCTTGGCGAGAATCTCGTCGCGATGCTCATCGAGCAGCGGCGGCAAGCCGTATTCGGGATGAAAGCCCGGGAAGCGGATGGGGCTGGCCACGCCGCGCAGCGGCAGGCTGCCGTCGCCGAGCGGCACGACCAGGCCGCGCGCGGCCGCGATGTCGCTGTTCAGTGCATCGTTCAGCGTCCCCACTTCCGAGACCACGACGCCGAGGGGCGCCAGGCGCCGCACCCACTGCGCGGCCGGCGCGGTGCAGAGGACTTGGGTAATGGCAGCAACGACCTCGTCGCGATGCGCGCGCCGCGCGGCCATGGTCGCGAACCTGGGGTCGGTGGTCCACGCCGTCTGCCCGACTTCCTTGCAGAACGTCTGCCAGAAGCGGTCGTGGGTAATGAACAGCGTGAGCCAGCCCTTGGCGGTGGGGAAGATCTGGGCGGGCACGAGATAGGGATGCGAGGAGTGCGCCAGCCGCTCGACTGTCTCGCCTGCATTGAGCGCAGCACTGGCGAGGTAATTGAGCTGCGAGAGCATCACGTCGTACATCGCCACGTCGACCTGTCCGCCGCGGCCCTGCACCAGCTTGGCCAGCAGGCCGACCGCGGCCACCAGTCCTGCCGAGTTGTCCACGGCGGAGTAGCCCGCCTTGGTCGGCGGCCCGGACGGATCGCCCGTCAATGCCATGATTCCGGTCATCGCCTGGATCACGTAGTCGTAGGCCGGGTTGTCGGAGTATGGTCCGTCCAGGCCATAGCCGGTCAGCGCCACGCACACCAGGCGCTCGTTCCATTGGCGCAGGGCCTCGTAGGTCAGCCCGAGCTTGCGGATCGCCGAGGGCCGCAGGTTGGTCACGAGGGCGTGGGCCGAGCCGACGATGTGCTGGAGCCCGGCGCGTCCATCGTCGCTGGCGAGGTCGAGCACCACGCTCTTCTTGTTGCGGTTCAGGCTGGCGAAGTAGGCGTTGTGCGGGCCGACGAAGTGGGGGCTGACGGTCCGGCCGATGTCCCCTTCCGGCGTCTCGACCTTGATGACCTCGGCGCCCAGGTCGCCGAGCATCAGCGCGCAGTAGGGGCCGGCGAGCATGTGCCCGACCTCGACCACGCGGATTCCGGCCAGCGGCGCGTTCATGATAGGCACTCGGCGAGTTGGGCGACCACGCGCTCGAGCGGCATGTCGGCGGTGAACACGCCGGCCACGCCCAGTTCGCGCAGGTAGGGATGATCCTCGGCAGGGATCGTGCCGCCCACGAACACCCTCACCTCGCCTGCGCCGCTCTCGCGCAGTTGGGCGATGACATCGCGAACCAGCTCCTTGTGGCTGCCCGACAGAATGCTCAGCCCGACCGCGTCGACACCCTCGTCGACGGCCACCTGTGCGATCTGGAGCGGACTGCGCCGCAGCCCGGTGTAGATGACCTCGGCTCCCGCATTGCGCAGCGTGAGCGCGATGATCTTGGCGCCGATGTCGTGGCCGTCCAGCCCGGGCTTGCCGATCAGTATCCGTTTGCCGGCGAGCGCAGCAGTCACGGTGGTCGCGGTAGTCGCGGTAGTCGCGGTAGTCGCGTGTAGGGTGCTCATAGGTTCACCGGCTCCTTGAATTCGCCCCAGGGTTTCTTCAGGCACGCCACCATTTCGCCGACCGTGGCATAGGCGTGGCAGCAATCGACGAGATAGGGCATGACGTTCTCGTTGTCGCTCGCCGCGGCCGTGGCGAGCCGGGCGAGCGCTTTGTCCACGGCCGATTGCTGGCGCGTGTCGAGGATGCGCTGGAACTTCTCGAGGGCGCGTTGCGCGACGGTCGCGTCCAGCGTGAACACCTCGCCCACGCGGATTTCCTCGTTGGCCTTCTTGAAATGGTTCTGGCCGACGATGACATTGAGCCCGGCGTCGCTGTCGAGCTTGCGCTCGAGGCCACGTTCGGCGAGCCGCATCTGGATCCAGCCATCTTCGATCGCGCGCACCACGCCGCCGTAGGCGTCAATCTCGGCCATGACCTCCAGGATCTTCTGCTCCATGCGGTCGGTGTGCTGCTCCAGGAAGTAGCTGCCACCGAGGGGGTCGACGGTGCGGCCGATGCCGCTCTCATAGGCGATGATCTGCTGTGTGCGAACGGCCAGTTCTGCCGAGAACTCCGTCGGGATCTGGAACGCTTCGTCGAAGGCGCAGGTGAAGATCGACTGCGCGCCGCCGAGCACGGCGGCCATGGTCTCGACCGCCACGCGGACCACATTGTTGTAGGGCTGTGGTGCCACCAGCGACGAACCGCCGCACACCACGCCGAAGCGGAAGTGTTGTGCGCGGGGATCCTGTGCGCCGTAGCGCTCCTTCATGAACCGTGCCCACAGCCGACGCCCAGCCCGGAATTTGGCGATCTCGTCGAAGAAATCCATGTGCACATAGAAGAAGAACGACAGGCGCCGCGCGAACTTCTCCACGTCGCCGCCGCGCGCACGCAGCTCGTCCACGTAGGCAAGGCCATTGGCCAGCGTGTAGGCCATCTCCTCGGCCGCCGTGGCACCGGCGTCGCGCACGTGGGCGCCGGCGATGCTGATGGGGTTGAAGCGCGGCGATACCTCGTTCGAGTACAGGATCGAGTCGGCGATCAGGCGCATCGAGGGGCGCACCGGGAAGATCCAGGTGCCGCGCGCCACATACTCCTTCAGGATGTCGTTCTGGATCGTGCCGGTGAGTTTGCTGCGCGGCACGTTCTGCTTGTCGGCGACAGCCAGGTACATCGCATAGATGATGGCCGCCGTGCCGTTGATCGTGAACGAGGTCGAGATCCTGGACAGATCGATGCCGTCGAACAGGATCTCCGCCTCGCTCAGGTTGGACAGCGATACGCCGACCTTGCCGATCTCCGGGCGGGCCATGGGATGCGTGGGGTCGAAGCCGCACTGGGTGGGCAGGTCGAGCGCCACGGAGAGTCCGGTCTGGCCCTGCGCGAGCAGGAACTTGTAGCGCTCATTGGATTCCTCGGCGGTGCCGAAGCCGGAGTATTGGCGGATGGTCCACAGGCGACCCTGGTAGCCGTCGGGGAAAATGCCGCGCGTGAACGGATACTCGCCCGGCACGCCGATGCGTGTGGCGTCGTCACCCGTGCCGCCCGAGCCGGTCACGCTGGTGGGGACGTCGATGCCGCTCGGGCTCACCTGGCGAAGCGATGGCTCCTGGAGGCCGGGGAGGTCCATCGACGCGGCGTTCTCGCCTTTGCTCATTTTGTTCCCCTGGCGAGAAATTTGTCCGATGCGCTCCAATGGTCCTCATGGAGCCATGTACGCAGCAACTGTTGCTGCTCGACGCGCCGGGCAGAGTCGTAGGCCACCCCTTCACGCCAGGCAATGATCTGCGCCTTGATGCCGCGCAGGACTTGCGGCGCGCAGGCCAGCAGCGGGGCGAGAAAGTCCTGGATATCGCTGCCATCCAGCCCGTCGTGGATCACCGCGTCGGCAAGTCCGCATGCCAATGCGGATTCCGCATCCACCAGCTCACACCGGCTCATCATGCGCATGGCGCGCGCGCCGCCCACCGTGCGGCACAGGTCCGGCCCGCCACCCCACGCGGAGGTGATGGCGAGCTTCGCCTGCACGAAGCCGATGCGCGCGTGCGCTGCCTGCATGCGCATGTCGCAGGCCAGCGCCAGTTCGGCGCCGCCACCGATCGCGTCGCCGTTGAGCAGGGCGATCACCGGCAAGGGGCAGCGGCGCACTGTGTCGAGCGCGCCGCGCGCCTGTTCGCTCATCTCCAACGTGGCCTTCGTGTCGCGCACGGTGGACAGGTCGAGCAGGTCGCCGCCGGCGGCGAAGAAGCGATCGCCCGCGCCGGTCAGCACGATGCAGCGCAGGTCGTCTCGCGCAGCCGCTGCTGCCATGGCTTGCGCCAGCGCCGACAGGACCTTGCGTGCCAGGGCGTTGTGCTTGTGCGCGCGGTTGAGCGTGATCCACAGCGCGCCGCCTGCGCGGTCTTCCACGACGATGTCGTTGTCTGTTTCCACGTCAACGTGCCTCCTGTACTTGTGTTGAAGCGATGCTAGTATTCGTCTAATTCGCGGACAAGAACGCAAGTTCAGCATTTCGAACAAAAGGCCTTGCGGCCGCGAAAGTTGCGCGACATGAGGCGGCTTGTTCAGCGGGATGAATTTCTGAGGCCTGGCATAGGCGAGGAGATGAGCAGATGAGCGGAGTCACGGTGACGGCCATCGCACGGGTGATCGACATTCTCGAAGCGTTCCAGGCGAGCCAGCGTCCGCTCTCGTTGACCGAGTTGTCCCAGTCGATCGGCATTCCCAAGAGCACTTGCCACGCCATCGTGCAGACCCTGATGGCGCGCGGCTATCTCTATTCGCTCACGCGCCCGCGCGCCCTCTATCCGACGCGGCGCATCTACGACGTGGCGCACGACATCCTGGACAAGGACCCGTTCATCGAGCGCGCGACGCCTGTGCTGGAACGCTTGCGCGACGCTACGCGCGAAACGGTGATCCTGGGCAAACGCCAGGGAGACGCCGTGATCTACCTGCAGGTGGTCGAGGGGCTGCATGCCATTCGCTACTCGGCCAAGCCCGGCGAGTTCAAGCCGCTGCATTCAAGTTCCATCGGCAAGGCGCTGCTCGGCGGGCTCAAGGAACAGGAGTTGCGCGCCTGGCTCGATGGCCGGCAACTGCCGCTCATCACCACGGTGACGCAGACCGATCCGGATGCCCTCATCCGCGAACTCAAGGAGAGCCGCCGCGCAGGCTATTTCGTCACGCGAGGGGAGAACGTGAGCGATGTGTGGGCCGTGGCGGCGTTCTTCACCTTGCACGAGGAAACGCTTGCGGTCGCCGTTGCCGGCCCGCGCAACCGGATGGAGAGCTGCCTTGCCGAATGCGCGAAGGCGCTGGTCGCGACGTGCAGCTTCCTGGCGCGGCAATCGTCGGGCGCCCGGCCGTAAAGTCGCGGCCGGCGCGGGGTGGCGGTCACGGGGTGGCGGTCACGGGGTGATGGTCACGGGGTGATGGTCAGTGAGGTGGCGTCGGCCAGGACGGCATCGCGCCGCGCCAGTTTTCGTAGGCCTTGCCGAGTTGCAGCACGAGGCGGTCGGCAAAGCGGGGTCCGACGATCTGGAGCCCGATCGGTGCTCCGTCTCCGGTGAAGCCACAGTTGATCGAGAGCGCTGGTTGCTCACCCATGTTCCAGCCGACGGTGAACGCGATCGGGTCCAGTGCGCGCGTCGGGTCATTGGTCGGGCTCGCCCATTCGGCGGGGTAGGACGCGATCGGCGTGGTCGGCGACAGCAGCGCGTCGACCGACTGGAACAGGCGCGCCGCCGCCGCGCGCATCTCGAACGTGCGGGCGAAGCCGCGTACGGCTTCGACACCGGAGACGGCCGCGCCCTGGCGCCCCCAGGCGACGACGTACGGCAACAGGCGCGCGCGCTCGTCGTCGGAAAGGCGCTCCAGCTCGGCCCACATGCGTGCCTGCCAGAAGCGGTCGAGGCCGTCGAGCATCTCCTGATCCAGCATGGGCGGCAGCGGGACGATGACGGCGCCATTGGCGCGGAACGTCTCGGCAGCCGCTTCGATCGCGCGGACGATATCCGCACTGGGCGCGAGCCCGCAGCCCATGTCGAGCATGAGGCCGATCCGTTTGCCGCGGACGTCCGCGGGGTCGATCGACCAGTCGATCGGCTCGGGCGGAAGGCTGGTCGCATCGCGCCAGTCCGGCTGCGCGATAAAGCGCATCAGCAGCGCGGCGTCGTCGATCGTGCGCGTCATCGGTCCGGCGCAGCGGCCCGTGTAATACGGATCGATCGGCACCCGGCCAAGCGAGGGCTTGAATCCGACGAGGCCGCACAAGGCCGAGGGGATGCGTATCGAGCCGCCGATATCGGTGCCGACATGCAGCGGACCGTAGCCGGCCGCGGCGGCGGCGCCGGCGCCGCTGCTGGAGCCGCCGGTGTTGTTTGCGACGCACCACGGATTGCGCGTCACGCCATACAGGCTTGAAGCGCCGGACGCGAGCATGCTGTAGTCGGGCACGGTCGTTTTGCCGAGCAACACCGCGCCGGCTTCGCGCAGGCGCATGGCGATGGGGGCATCGGCCTTGGCTGGCTGCGACGGCGTGACGGGTATTCCCTGTGGTACAGGGTCGCCCTCGGTGGCGATCAGTTCCTTGAGCGTGACAGGCACGCCGTCGATCTCGCTGAGCGGCCTGCCTGCTGCCCAGCGCAGTGTGGATGCGGCGGCCTGGGCACGGACGCGCTGCGGATCGAACTGGGCGAGCGCGTTGATGTGCGGTTCCCAGCGGGCAATGTGGGCGAGCAGCGCGTCGGCGTAGTCGGTGGGCGTCAGGCTGAGGGACCGGAATAGGCTGGACAGTGTCGGCGCGGACAGTTCGAGAAGCTCGGGCATCGTTCTGGACCGGAGATAGGTTGAAGTTGCGCTCGGGGTTTCGCCCGGAGCGGGCGCCCCCTTACTGGAAGCGACCATAGCAACCCTGGACGTCCGGCCGATAGCGCCATGTCGGCAGTACGGTGCACACATTTTTCGAGCACTGCGGGTGTCTGCTGCCAGAGGGCTGCGGTGTTCGCTCGCCGGCCCTGCCGTCCCGACTCAGATAGACTATGCGTGGCCGCAGAGATGAGACGGCTGCCTCACAAGGATTAATGGAGACTGGAAGTGACGAACAATGAGGAATCCCAGGGCTTGGATTTTCCGCTGGAGGGCGTGCGCGTACTCGATCTGTCGCGCGTGTTCGCGGGGCCGCTGTGCGGCCAGGTCCTGGCCGATTTCGGCGCAGAGGTGATCAAGGTCGAGCACCCCGGCCGCGGCGATGACACGCGTGACTGGGGCATGCGCATCGGCAAGACCGAGACCACCTACTACAACAGCATGAACCGCAACAAGCGGTCCATCACGCTGGATCTGCAGAGCCAGGAGGGCGTGCAGATCGTATACGACCTGCTGCCGCAGTTCGATGTGGTGATCCACAATTTCAAGACCGGCGGCGCCGAAAAGCTGGGCCTGGGCTATGCGCAGCTCAAGGCCATCAAGCCGGACCTGATCTATTGCGCGGTTTCGGGCTACGACACCAGCGGCCCGGAGGCCAAGCGTCCGGGCTACGACCTGGTGATCCAGGGCGAGGCCGGCCTGATGGCGCTGAACGGCGAGGCCAGCCAGCCGCCGTTGAAGTTCGGCGTGGCGGTGGTGGACCTGATGACCGGCATGTATGCCGCGCAGGCCGTGCTGGCCGCGCTGTTCCGCCGCGAGCGCAAGGGACGGGGGCAGTTGATCGAGATGGCGCTGTATGACTGCGGGGTGATGGTCACCGGCTACTACGGTCTGGACGCCATGCTGCTGGGCCGCGATCCGGCGCGTTATGGCAATGCCCATCCGTCCATTGTGCCCTACGGCATGTTCGATGCCGCCGACGGTCCGCTCATCATCGCCGTGGGTAACAACAGCCAGTTCGACAAGTTCTGCCGCCAGGTCGTCGAGCGTCCCGACATCGTCGAGGACCCGCGCTATGCCACCAATGTGGAGCGGGCCAAGAACCGCGAGACGCTGACGCCGCTGATTACGGAACTGATCGGCACCTTCGGCCGCGACCTGCTGCTGGAGCGCATGACAGCCTGCGGTATCCCCTGCGGCAAGGTGGCGGGGCTGCACGAGGCGCTGACCAGCGAGCGCACGCGCCGCGGTGGCCTGCTGCGCGAGATGCCCCACCCGGTGGCGGGCAGCACGAATGTGTTCGCGCCACCGTACCGGCTGGACGGCCAGCGCTTGCCGATCCGCAATGCGCCGCCGACGCTGGGGGAGGGCACGCGGGCGGTGCTGCAGAAGCTGCTGGAGATGAGCGATGCGCAGCTGCAGGAACTGCAGGCGCGCGGCGTGCTGACGCTGCCGGAGGGGGCGGAGGGCGCCTGAGCACCCTGCGCATGCCGCCAGGCGCGGCAGTCAGTCCAGCCGGATCGGCGCGCGCAGCTGCGCATTGAGCCGGTCGACCAGCCACAGCAGGCCGCCGCGCCAGAAGCCGTAGAGCCGTGACTGGTGGCTGCGGTACAGCATCACGTGGCTGAGCTGGGCCAGCCGCCCGCGGATGGTGGCGCCCTTGAACAGCCCGAACTTGCCGAGCGAGCCGTAGGCGTCGTATTCGCCCAGCGAGACCAGCGAGCCGAAATCGCGGTAGACAAAGGCCGGGACGGGCTCGCCGCGCAGCACGGCGCCGGGCAGATGCTGGATCAGGTGCTGCGCCTGCTGGTGCGCGACCTGGGCCGTGGGCGGCAGCGGCCGCTCGGTGCCGGGCAGCCTCAGGCTGGCGCAGTCGCCGACCGCGAAGATGTGCGGATCGCGCGTGCTTTGCAGCGAAGGCTGCACCACGAGCTGGTTGCCGCGGCTCGTTTCCAGGCCGTCCATCTGCGCGAGGAAGTCGGGCGCCTTGACGCCGGCTGCCCAGACCTTGAGCGAGGCCGCTACGTGGCCGCCGCCTTCGAGCGAGAACCCGTCGGCCGTCGCCTCGATGACGCGCGTGCCGGTAAGCACCTGGACGCCGAGCGATTCCAGCCGGGCCTGGGTGGCGGCCGAGATGTCCTCGGGGAAGGCCGCGAGCAGGCGCGGCCCGCTTTCGACCAAGGTGATAGAGATGCGCGCGGCCAGGTCCTGCGCGCCGTAGGCGGCCGCCGACTCCGTCAGCTGCACCAGCTCTGCCGCCAGCTCGACCCCGGTGGCGCCGCCGCCCACGATGCCGATGGACAGCGTCTCGTTCTGCGCGAGGCACTGGAGCATGCGGATGCGCACCTCTTGGTTGAAGGCGTCGGCCTGCAGGCGCGAATCGATGCGCAAGCAGTGCGCCGCCACGCCGGGCGTGCCGAAGTCGTTGGCTTCGCTGCCCACGGCGACCACCAGCGCGTCATAGGGAAGGCGCCGTGCCGGCACCAGCAGCCGGCCGTCCGGTGCATGCAGCGGCGCGAGCCGCAGCTCGCGCGCCGTCCGGTCGATGCCGCACAGTTCGCCGGGCTCGTAGGCAAAGCCGGCATCTCGCGCCTGGGCGAGGTAGGTGGTCTGCTGCTGGGAGATGTCGCGGGTGCCAGCCGCGATGGTATGCAGCATCGGCTTCCAGACATGGGCGAAATCGCGGTCGATGAGGGTGACCGAGGCATCGGCGCTCCCGCGCGAGAACCTGCGCCCGAGCGCCGTGGCGACTTCCAGGCCGGCCACGCCGCCGCCTACGATGACAATCCGCTTCTGCTGCTTCATTGGGTGATCCTCTCCGTGCACGAGGGCACATGAGCGGAATTATATATACATCCGAGAATGTATGTATATGTGAAGAGTCACAACCGCCCTGCAGAATCGCCGCGCTTGCCGATCTCCTGGCCGGTGCGCCGCTGGACAATCCCGGCCCGCGTTGCACGAGGCGGAACATGAGCTTCGGAAAATGCAGATGGTGGGCAACGCGGCCAGCAGCGATGATCGCGGCCTGAACCTGATCGCCTACCCGTACGATATGCGCACCCGATTGCACTCCTGCCAGCACATCAGCCTGCGTCACCTGCTGCCGGCGTTCGCGCTCACCGTGGAGCCCACGCAGGGCAGGTTGGCCATCCGGCGCCGAGGCTTCGAGCGCCTGCTTGTCCCCGGCCAGCGTGCCACCATCGAGCCGTTTGAAGCCGTCGAGCTATGCCTCGATGGCAGCACCGCGCGACCCGCGTCCTGCACCCTCGAAATCCGGCCGAGCCTGCCGCCGGCCATCGATGGTTCGCTGCACCGCCAGATCTCGCAGCGCGTTTTCCTGCAACCGGAACACGCATGGAATGCCGGCTTCATCTCGGATCTGCTGGACATTCCCGCCCATCAGCTTCGCCGCATGCTGTTCTCCGAAGGCACGGCGTTGACGGAGCTCTGCCGTACGCAGCGGCTGATGCGGGCATTGCTCGAAGCCATGGCAGGGCGCGCCGGCACGGCGGAACTGAAGCGCCTGGTCGGCTGGCCACCACAGGGCGATATCGAGATGGCCTTCTACGATCGCTTCGGTATCCCGATGCAGACCGCGCGCTCCCTGTCGCGCTCAGCGCAGAGTGCCATGTCCCCTGGCCGGGCGTGGCCGATGGCCGGGCCGGTCAGTCACGCGGTGGTATCGCGGGTCTGAGCCGCACCAGGGGCAGGGCGCTGTCATCTCGGAGTCCCGGCGTCTCGGCGCCTCACTCCGGCTCGATGCCGGCCGTCTTGATCACCTTCGCCCATTTCAGCGTCTCGCTGCGCACGAACGCCGCCAGTTCGTCCGGTGTGGACGGGGTGGCCTCGCCGCCGGTCTTGCCGAAATGATCGACCGTGGCGGGGGCCGCCAAGGTCTTGCGGATCAGCTCGCTCATCCGCTCGATCATGGGCCTGGGCGTGGCGGCCGGGAAGAAGGCGGCGACCCACGCCGTCAGTTCATAGCCCGGCAAGCCGCTTTCGGCCATGGTCGGCACATCCTTGAACAGCGGGTGGCGCTGGGCGGTCGTCACGGCGACCGCGCGCAGCTTGCCGCTCTGGATCAGGGGCCTGGCCGGCGAGATGTCGGAGATCATGAAGTCGAACTGATGCCCCATCAGGTCGGTCAGCGCCTGGGGCACGCCCTTGTAAGGCACGTGCAGTGCGGGTGCCCCGCTCATGATCTTGTAGAGCTCGCTGGCGATCCGGGTGGAAGAGCTGCCGCTGGCAAACGACAGCTTTCCCTGTTTTTCCTTGGCCAGCGCCGTCAGTTCCGCCACCGTGTGCACGGGGCTGTCCGCGGGCACGACCAGCACCAGTCCACTCTTGGCAATCAGCGATACCGGCGCGAAGTCCTTGATGGGATCGTACGGCAGCTTCTTGAACAGGGACGCATTGGCGGCGTGCGTGGTATTGGTGGTGATGAACAAGGTATAGCCATCGGCCGGCGCGCTTGCGGCTGCCTTGGCCGCGATGATGCCGCTGGCGCCAGGACGATTGTCCACCACGACGGACTGGCCGGTCTGGCTGGTGATGCTCTGCGCGACGTAGCGTGCGCTGTCGTCCGTGCCGCTGCCGGGCGGAAACGGCACCAGTACGCGGATGGGCTTGTCCGGATAGTCGTTCGCGCCGGCCGCGCGCGCAAGTCCGGGTGTAGCCGACGCGGCGGCCAATAGCGGCAGCAGGCCGAGAAAGCCCCGCCGGTCGATTCGCTGCTTCATCTTGTCTCCTCCTTCTGCCTGTGCCTGTATCCGTGGGGATCGTCGGTGTTGTCGTTGGCGTTGTCGTTAGTGATGTCGGTGGTGCCGCCCAGCGCTCGTTCCCCCGCAGCCGGCCCGGCTAGCGGCGGCTTTCGGGGATCGCCAGGGCCGGATAGCGCTCGGTGAGCTTGGCGGGCAGCTCCACGTCGAGGACAAAGCGGTCGCCGCGATACCAGAAGAAGCCCGCCATCAGCACATTGCCGTCGAGATCCCGCGTCGTCCTGGCGATCTTGGCGACGGGGGCTCCGAAGATATAGGCAAGATCGCGCACCAGGACGTAGTCCGCGGGCTCGACCGTCAAGGTCTGGTGCATCATGCCCAGGCGCTCGCCCGCGACCCGGCGCAGCAGGTGGACCAGCTTGTGGCGCTTCTCGCTGCCGCGCGGGAACTGCATGAACACCGAGGTGGCCACGTACATCTCGATCAGGCAGAAAGGCGTGCCGTCGTGGACGTGCAGCTTGCGCAGCATCACGTAGCTTTCCACCGGCTTGCCATGCCTGCACAGTTCCGGGGGCAGGCTGGCGTCCTTGCGCTTATCGAGGATGCGGATCTCGAGATCGCTCGCGCCAACCGCTTCGTCGTTGATGGCCGAGCGCAGGCGCTCGCCCGGCCCGGATGGCTCCTTGATGACATGGGTACCCCGCCCGCGCTGGCTCTGGACCAGGCCCTCTTCGGCCAGCAGGGCGAAGGCCTGGCGCACGGTGACCTTGGCGATCCCATAGGTCTGCGCCAGTGCTTCCACGGTGGGCAGCCGCTCGCCGAGCGCGTACTCGCCCGAGACGATCTTGTGCCGCAGCACGCTGGCAAGCTGGCGATAGCGGGTCACGCCGCCGGTGCCGTCGTCGCCCAGCAAGCTGTTGTCGCCGGCGGGTGCGCCGGCCGTGGTGCGCGTCATCGCAAATTCGCTCCCCGGCTCGCTTGCGCCCGCCTACGCGGCGGCGCCATCCTTCGAGATGCCCGATGCCATCAGCGCATCGATGGCGTCGTCATCGTAGCCCGCCTCGCGCAGCACCTCGCGGCTGTGCTCGCCCAGGCTGGGCGCATGGCGGCGCCTGGCCAGGGGCGTGCCGTGCCATTCGCTGGGCACGGCCATCTCGCGGATGCGGCCGGCGGCCGGGTGGTCGGACTCGCTGAAGAAGCCGATATCGTCCAGGTGCGGATCGTCCAGCAGCGATGCGAAGGTGTGCATCGGGAAGACCGGGATATCCGCCTCCTCCAGCAGTACGCGCCATTCCTCCGTGGTGCGCTTGGCCATCTCGTCGCTCACCATGGCATAGAGGTCGGTGATATGGGCGGTGCGGGTGGTGATGTTGGCAAAGCGCGGATCGCTGTCGTACAGCGCCGGCTTGCCGATCACCTTGAGGAAGGTGCGCCAGTGGTGGTCGTGGTAGATCAGGCAGCAGACGTGGCCGTCCTTGGTCTGGTAGGGGCGGCGCTCCGGCGACAGCAGCCGCGGGTAGCCGAAGCCGCCCTTGGCCGGCACGAAGGTCTCGCCATAGAGGTGGTCGCCCATCACGTAGGGCACCATGGTCTCGAACATGGGCACGTCGACTCTCTGTCCCTTGCCGGTGCGCGCCTGCGCGTAGAGCGCGGCGCTGATCACGCCGAAGGCATAGAGTCCCACCGAGCGGTCGGCGATGGTGATGGGCAGGTAGCGCGGGATGTCGCCGGTGCCCAGGGACACCGCCTGCGGCAGGCCGGTCGCGGCCTGGATCAGGTCGTCGAAGGCGGCCTGCGGTGCGTAGCGGCCGCGCTGGGAGAAGCCGAACATGCCGACGTAGACCAGGCGCGGGTTGATTGCCGCCAGCGTTTCGTAGCCCAGCCCCAGGCGCTGCATGGCCTGCGGGCGCACGTTATAGGCCAGCACGTCGGCGTCCTTGACCAGGCGCAGCAGCGCGTCGCGCCCGGCCTCGGCCTTCAGGTCCAGCACGATGCTGCGCTTGTTGCGGTTCAGGCCCAGGAAGAGGGGGCCCAGCTTCTCGTCGCCGCCAGGGCCGATGCTGCGCGTGCTGTCTCCGGCGGGCGGTTCCACCTTGATCACATCGGCACCCAGGTCGGCCAGCATCTGCGTGGCCGACGGCCCCATGAACACCGAGGTGATATCCACCACCTTCACGCCGGCCAGCGGGCCGGCAGTCTCTTCCTGCTTCATGTCTCCCCCGATTCCGTGGGGCAGGGACCTGCCAATGGTCCTGCGGCTGGGCCGGGTGAGGATCCGGTAAGCCGTATCGGCCATGATGGCCGGTGTCCCGGCCCGCTCCGTCCCTTGCATTGGTTAGTTCTATGTTTGGAACTATAAGGAAAAGGGCCGATGGATCAAAGGCGGCGTTTACCCGGGTGCCGGAGATCGGCGCGAGGTAGGATTTCATGTGGCTCATACGTTGCACGCAGCGGCGGGCGGCCGCAACCTGGCAGTATCCGCCGCCTCAAAGCATGAACGTGTACGTTCACGTCCATGTTGCGCTACAATCCGCTTTGTCTCGCATCACACATGCTTCTCCACGTTCCGCCCATGTCCGCTGAAAAGCCCACGCTTCTTACGATCCGGGACGCTGCCGAGCGGCTGCAGGTGACGCCGCGGACGCTCAAGTACTACGAGGAGCTCGGCCTTGCCACGCCAAGCCGCAGCGAAGGGCGCTATCGCCTCTACGGCGAGCAGGATCTGGAGAGGTTCTCGCGCATCCTGCGCATGCGCTCGCTGGGCTTTTCCCTGCAGGCCATCGCCGAATTTCTCAAGCGGCCTCTCGAGACTGTAGGCGAAGGACGCAAGGGCTATTCGCTGACGTCCTTGCAGCAGACCGGCGCGGCGCTGGCGCAGCAGATCGAGGCCGTGGATGCGCGTATCGCGGCCGTGCGCCGCGAACTGAAGGCGGCACAGGCCTTGCGGCGCGAGCTCAGCGACGATCTCGACTACCTGCAGCGCAGAATCGCCGGAGAGCGCTCGGAAGACCTGCTCCCGCAGCGCATGGCTGCCCGCAAGCGCGGCCGGACCGCGCGCGACGGCAAGGACCGGCCGGCATGAGCGCGACGCCATCCCGGCTGGCGCTGCTGGATATCGCGGGCCTGCGCCGGCAGGCCTTTCCGTGGCTCATTGCGCTGGCCACCGGGCTCGACTATTTCGACAACACGATCTTTTCATTCTTCACCAGCTATATCGCGGGCGGCATCAACGCAGCGCCGGACGAGCTGGTCTGGTCGGCCAGCGCCTATGCCGTGGCCTCCGTGCTTGGCATCGTCCAGCAGGAATGGTGGATCGAGCGGCTCGGGTATCGCCGCTACATCAGCGCGAGCCTGCTGCTGTTCGCGGCCGGCTCGGTCGCGGCTGCCCTGTGCGAGTCCTCGATCGAGCTGGCCGTCGCGCGCGGCGCACAGGGCTACTTCATCGGCCCCATGATGGGTGCCTGCCGCATCCTTCTGCAGACCCGGTTCACGCCGCAGGAGCGTCCTGCCGCAATACGCGTCTTCCTGCTCATGATCCTGCTGGCGAGCGCGCTCGCCCCGCTGATCGGCGGCTACATGGTCGCGCTGTTCGGCTGGCGCGCGCTCTTCCTGTGCATGGCGGTGGCGGGGGGATCCCTCTCCCTGTTCGCCTGGCTCGTGGTGCCGCACTTCGGGCGCCTCCATCCCCGGCTGCGCGGCGAATCGCATGTCTGGCCCTACATCGTCTTTGCGTTCGCCCTCGGGGCCTTGCAGATCGTCATGCAGCAGGTGCGCTTCGAGCTGTTCAGCGCGTCTCCCGAACCCCTGCTCCTGACCGTGGCCGGCCTGTTGGCGCTCGGCTGGTTCGGGTGGCAGCAATGGCACCACCCGAAGCCGCTCGTGCGACTGCATGCCCTGCGCGAACGAAGCTTCCAGGCAGGCATCGCCCTGTACGTCGCCTTCTATTACCTGAGCCAAGCCATCGGCTTTCTCGTTTCGCGTTTTCTGGAAGGCGGGCTGGCCTACCCCGTGGAGAATGCCGGCAGGCTGGTCGGGCTCACGTCGCTGGCCTCGATCCCGATGGTCTTCGTCTACTTCCGCTATGCCGGGCGAATCGCGCACAAGAAGTGGCTGATCGTTCCCGGTTTCCTGTTGGCGGCGCTGGTCTGCGGCTGGATGATGAAGATGCCGCCCGGCGTCAGCCAGTCATGGCTGGTGCCGCCTCTCGTGCTGCGCGGCCTGCTGCTGTTGTTTATCGCGCTGCCCACCGCCAATGTCACCTTCCGCCTCTTCGCCACCGAGGAGTTCACGCATGGCTACCGCTTCAAGAATATCGTCAAGCAACTGACCTTTTCACTTTCGACGGCGACCATGATCATGCTCGACCAGCATCGCTTCGCCGTTCACAATGCGCGTCTGGCCGAGAACGTGAACCCGTTCAATCCGCTCTACCAGGACACACTCCGCGGACTGACGCAGACCTTCGAGACGCTTGGCCACACCGCCGGCGAAGCGGGCCGCCTGGCGCTCGTCGAGGTCAGCCGCATGGTGACGCAGCAGGCGAGCTTCCTGAGCGCGCTCGACGGCTTCTACTTCGTCATGGGCATCGCCGTGTGCGGCGGCCTCTTCGCGATGTGGCAAAGGCAGATCGATTGAGGCCGCATCAAGGTGCGACAAGCACCGATGCCTAGCGCCTGTTCGTCTTTGTCCGCCGCGGGTTTGCGTGCGGTGTTGCCCGGGGCGGCGCGGCCGGCATCGCAGCCGTGGCCGCCGACGTCTCCAGGTACTCGACCAGCAGCCGCGCCACGGGCGAGAGCGATGCGATGTCGCGGAAGCAGATCGCGAAGCGCCGCCGCGCCCAGTCATTGCGCAATGGAATGACGCGCAGGTCGAAGGCCGCCGCGATGGGCTGGGCGATCTCCGCCGGGATGATGGTGATGCCGAGATCGGCCCGCACGCAGCGCAGCGCGGCATCGAAGGTCGAGACGACAGCGCGATAGGCGATTCGGTGTCCAAGGATGGCGGCATGGCGTAACAGCATGGTCTGCACCGCCGTCTGTGCCGGCATGCCGATATGGTCGAAGGCAAGCGTCTGCTCGAAGTCGCAGGCTTGCGCCCGGGCCAGGGGATGCGAGGCATGGGCGACGACGGCCAGGTGGTCGCTGCGATAGGGCCGGGTCTCGAAGCCTTCCAGGTCGGCGGCATCCCAGCAGATCCCCAGGGGCGCGGATCCCTCGCGCAAGGACCGCACGACATCGGTGCTGAGGCACTCCTCGACGGTGATGCCGATGTCGCGATGGGCCGGCATCTGCAGGAAGGCCGCGATGTCGTCCGGCAGCGATTCGGCCATGGACGAAACGGTAGCCAGCAGCCGGACCTGGCCGCGGATGCCCGAACCGTAGTCGGCCATGTCGCGCGCCACGCGGTCGGCGGCGGCCAGCATGGCGCGCGCATGGGCCAGCACAATTTCGCCGGCGGGCGTCGGGATGACGCCGCGCCGGCGCCGCTCCAGCAGTGTGGCGCCCACCGTTTCCTCGAGCTGGGCCAGGCGCTTGCTGATGGCGGACGCCACGATGTGCGCCTGCTCGGCGGCGCGGGCCATGTTCTGCGTCTCGCATACGGCAACGAACAGGCGCAGCGTGGTCAGGTCAAGGTCTCGCATGGCGGGGCTCTGGGGTTCCGGAATGGAATCTTAATCGCTAATTCGGCGGGCGAGCTGGCGCATCGGGAATGTATCGGCTGTTGCGAGTGGCGCTATTGAGACTTTCCAGCTTGGAAAGATATCGTGCACGAATCGTCGCTGTCTTCCGGAGAAAGAAAGTCATACAGTCGCTCCGTCGCCCCTGCTTGGGGGGTGTTTCCACGGTTCTCCAGCCATGACAGCGACTTATCCCAGCCGTGCCGTGATCCGCGAAGTCGGTTTGCGGGACGGCCTGCAGAGCATCCAGACGATGCTGACCACCGAGCAGAAGAAGGACTGGATCCGCGCTGCCTACGCAGCCGGCCAGCGCGAGATCGAGGTCGGGTCCTTCGTGCCGGCGCGTCTGCTGCCGCAACTGGCGGACACAGCCGAGCTGGTGGTGTTCGCCCGCACCTTGCCAGGCCTGTTCGTCTCCGTGCTGGTACCCAATCTGCGCGGCGCGCAGGACGCCATCGCGAGCGGCGCCGACCTGATCATCGTGCCGCTGTCCGCCAGCCATGCGCACAGCCTGGCCAACCTGCGCAAGACACCGGACGAGGTGGTGGCCGAAGTGGCGCGCATCCGTGCCGCGCGGGATGCCGCGGGGGCGGCAACGCGTATCGAGGGCGGGGTCGGCACGGCATTCGGCTGCACCATCCAGGGCCGGGTCGAGCCGGACGAAGTGCTGCGCCTCATGCAGGCCCTGCTCGACGCCGGCGCCGACCGCGTCAGCCTCGCCGATACCGTCGGATATGCCGACCCGGGCGGGGTGCGCGACTTGTTCGCGCGTGCCATCGCGATCGCCGGCGACCGCTTCTGGTGCGGCCACTTCCATGACACGCGCGGACTTGGCCTCGCCAACGTCCTGGCCGCGCTGCAGGCGGGCGTGACCCGCTTCGATGCATGCCTGGCCGGCATCGGCGGCTGTCCACATGCGCCCGGCGCCAGCGGCAATGTCGCCAGCGAGGACCTGGCCTACATGCTGGGCAGCATGGGCATCGACACCGGCATCGACATCGAACGCCTGCTAGCGTTGCGCGAGCGGGTGGCAGGCTGGCTGCGGGGCGAGGCCCTGCACGGCACGCTGTGGCGCGCTGGCCTGCCCAAGACCTTCACGGCGCCGACTGCGCGCGCCGCAGCCTGAGAGACGAAGATGCGCGACGACAAGGAACAAGACGGGCAACAAGACAGACAACAAGACGGCCAGGCCCTGCCGCTGTCAGGGATACGCGTGGTGGAGTTCACGCACATGGTGATGGGCCCGACCTGCGGCATGATCCTTGCCGACCTCGGCGCCGAGGTCATCAAGGTCGAGCCGCCGGGCGGCGACAAGACGCGCAAGCTGCCGGGCCTGGGCATCGGTTTCTTCCGCGCCTTCAATCGCAACAAGAAGAGCGTGGTGCTGGACATCACCACGGAAGAAGGACGGGCCGCGGCGGCGGAACTGGCGGGCCAGAGCGATGTGCTGCTCGAGAACTTCCGTCCCGGGCTGATGCAGAAGCTCGGGCTCGGCTATGAGACGCTGTCGGCGGCGTATCCGCACCTGATCTACGTCTCGCACAAGGGCTTCCTGCCCGGGCCCTACGAGAACAGGCTGGCGCTGGACGAGGTGGTGCAGATGATGGGCGGCCTGTCCTACATGACCGGCCCGCAGGGGCGGCCGCTGCGCGCCGGAACCTCGGTCAACGACATCATGGGCGGCATGTTCGGCGCCATCGGCGTGCTGGCTGCGCTGCGCGAGCGCGACCGCACCGGCAAGGGCCAGGAGATCCAGAGCGCGCTGTTCGAGAACTGCGTCTTCCTGGCGTCGCAGCATATGCAGCAGTTCGACATGACGCGCGAACCGCCACCGCCGATGCCGTCGCGCGTGTCGGCGTGGAGCGTCTACGACATCTTCCGGCTGTGCGGGGACGAGCAGCTCTTCATCGGCGCGGTGAGCGACAAGCAGTTCGTCACGCTGTGCAAGGTGCTGGGCCATCCCGAGCTGGCGGAGAAGCCCGAGTACGCCGACAACGCCTCGCGCGTCGCGGTGCGCCCACAACTGCTGGAGCAGCTCGGCGCGATCCTGCAGCACCACCGCGCGGAGGAACTGGTGCCGCGGCTGGAGGCGGCCGGCATCCCTTATGCGCCCATCATGCGTCCGGACCAGCTGCTGGACGATCCGCACCTGAAGGCAAGCGGCGGGCTGGTGCCCATGCAGGTGGACGACGGCTCCCTTGCGCCGACTGTGCTGCTGCCGCTGCTGATGGATGGCCGCCGCCCGGGCGTACGCCGCCCGCTGCCGAGGGCCGGCGAACACAATGAGGAGATTCTCGGCCGACTTGGCAGGCCAGGCCGCGCCTGACGCGGCGCAGGACCACAGACCGATACATGGAGGAGACAACCATGCACGCTTACGCAGAGCGGCAAGCCCGATTCCCGGGCATTGCCCGCCGCACATTCCTGAAGGCCGCCAGCGCGGCCGCGCTGGCCACCGCTGGCCTGCTAGCGCTTCCGGCCGCCGCGCAGGGCGGCAGGCCGGTGCGCCTGATCCTGCCGATCAGCGCCGGCTCCGGCGTGGACATCATCGCGCGTGCCGCAGGCCCGGCACTGGGCAGGGCGCTCGGCCAGCCCGTGGTGATCGAGAACCTGCCGGGCGCGGGCGGCATCAGCGGCGCGGCGGCGGTGGTCAAGGCCCAGCCGGATGGCAGCACGCTCGGCCTCGTCTCGAACAACCACGTGATCAATCCGAGCGTCTTCAAGTCGATGCCATTCGATGCCGTCAAGGATGTCACCCCGATCAGCGTGCTCGGCGCCACGCCGCTGGTGCTGGTGGTCAATCCGAAGGTGCCGGCCCGTAATGTGAAGGAACTGGTGGCGCTGATGAAGGCGAAGCCGGACGCCTACAACCTGGCGTCGTCGGGCAACGGCACCATCCTCCATCTGGCCGGCGAGATGTTCCTCAACGACGCGGGCGTCAAGGCCCGGCATGTGCCGTACAAGGGCACAGGGCCGATGATCACCGATCTGCTGGGAGGACAGGTGGAGATGGGCGTGGTGGCGCTGAACGCCGCGCTGCCGCACCTGAAGGCAGGCACCCTGCGCGCGATCGGTGTGTGCGGCGAGGCCCGCTCGCCCGCCGCGCCCGAAATTCCGACCATCGCCGAGCAAGGCCTGCCTGGCTACAACGTCGAAGGCTGGTTCGCCGTGATCGGCCCGGCCAATATGAAGCCAGCAGACGTGAAGCGCGTGCACGATGCGTTTGCCACCGCGTTCACCAGCCCGGAAGTCGTCGATGCGATGAAGAAGCAGGCGACAGTCGTCAAGCCGGGCACGCCGGAGGCAGCCGCGAGCTATTTCCGGGCGGAGGCGGACCGCTACGCGGACTTGGTAAGGCACGCCGGCGTCAAGGTGGAATAAGGCAAGGAGGAATAAGGCCGGAGCGGTGGCGTGCCGGTCACCCGCCGCGTCAGCTCCGGTAGCGCAATGCGTCGTCCTGTCGGGAGTCTGGAAGCCAACGAATCAGTCCAGCCTCGCAACTAGCCAGACCATGGCAAGGTAGGTCAGCACGTGCGCGTACTGGTCCAGGCCAAATGCCCACCAGAACTGCGGCAGATTCGGCGTCAACTTGGCGCGTTGGCCGAGGCGCACCTTCCAGCGATCGATCATGTAGTGGACGACAGCGTCGAAGATCCCCAGCCAGAGCCAGTAGGTCACACCGAATCCACCGAGGAGCGCAGCCGTACACAGACCATGCAGGCCCGCGTGGGCATAGCCACCCAGGCTCCGGAAGTCGCCCTTGCCGGCCAGCATCCAGCCCGGCTGCCACAGGAAGTCGCATACGAGATGCTTGGTGAACAGCGCGAATAGCAGCAGCAACGCCATGGCCAGTCCTCCACCCAAAGTCATGCCGGACCGTGCGCACTAACGACTGCACTCCGCGCACATAGTGGTTACGGACACCAGCTTGCCCGTACTCGGCCGCAATGGCTAATGGCTGTCAAGCATTGCTTTGGCTTCACTCAGGTCAGCGAGGTCGAATCCCTCGGTGAACCCGCCATGGATTTCGGCAAGTCTTTGGATTGCCGCATCGGTCTTGCCCTGTCGCTGCCAGCACCGCGCTCGGCCAAGGCTTGCCCGCAGTTCCAGCAACCTGGCGCCCTGCTGGCGCGCGACAGCGATCGCCTTCTCAAAGCACGCGACGGCGTCCGCTTCATCCCTGGTGCGAGTCCCGTCGTTCAAGGCATGCAGTATCAGTTCCCCCTCGAGCCGATGCAATTCGGCTTCGCAATAATGCTCTCCGGTGGTCTCTGCCATGGCTTTCGCTTCGGCAAGCGCGCTCATGCCCGCGTCGAGGCGTCCGATGCGTCCATAGGCTTCCGCCAGCAGGGCCAGAAAGTGCGACTGCGCGAGCTTTGCTCCGGTGGCGAGATAGTCTGCTAGCCCTTCGCGCATCAGCTCGATGCCCCCCTCCAGGCGCCCCTGGCCGGCCAGTGCCCAGCCGCGAAGGATCTTTCCCCAGGCCAGCCAGACCGGGAAGCCGTGCTCGGTCGAGAGCGCGATGGCGGCCTCGGCCAACTCTTGCGTGAGGCCCGGCTCGCGACGTAACACGTGCATCTCCGCCACCAGGCATAGAGTTTGACCCAGGCTGAAGGGGTGCGAAAGCTCCCGGGCCAATACCAGGGATGTTTGCGCATGCTTGCTGGCCTGGTCAGGACAGCCGAGCGTGCAGAGGACCAGGGCTAAAACCGAGAACGTACGGATCTCCGGGGCAATGCCATAGAACGTCAGGTGGGCGTGAAGCGGCTTCGCAGAGTAGTGCGAGATCGCATGGTCAAGATGGGCATTTGCCGACCTGAATCTGCCTGAGAAGTACAAGGTTGTTCCAAGTGAGGCGTCAGCCTCGCCGAACAAATCGAGGTCTTGCGCCTTCTCTGCCAGGCTGATCATCCGCTTCCCTAATTTGTAGGCTCTTGCGTGTTCTGCGCGCAGGGAGAAATGGCTGCGCAGGCCGGCCAGGGTCGGGAAGAGCTGGGTGGTTTCGCCGACTTGGCCGCACAATGCCAGGGCGCGGCTATAGGCTGCCTCCACCTCCGGCGAGGCAAATCCCCTGGCTGCAATCAGCGCCGGCCCGATGGCAAGCTGCAATGCGATTTCTCGGTGATCGCGCTCCGGGTTGTCCGGCAGGCGCCTGAGCAATGTCAGGGCTGCCGCGAGCTGGCGGATCGCTTCCTGATAAGCGGAGCGCTGCAGGGCCTGCTGTCCACTGCATTGCAGGTACTCGACAGCTTTGGGGTCATTCCCGCTGAGGCTGTAGTGCCGGGCCAGCTCGCTGGCGTAGTCATTCAGCCGATGATGGAAGAGGGCCTCGATGGCCTGCGCCGTGCGTTCATGTACCGCGGTACGTTGTTCCGTGAGCAGCGAGCTGCCGGCAACCTCCTGGGTGAGCGCATGCTTGAACGTGTATTCCATGTCGGGGAAGGCCGGCCGCTCGTAAATGAATTCGCCGGCCTCCAGGCGTGACAGGAGATGGCGGAGCTGGTCTTCCGATTGCGCGACGACCCGCTCGATCAGGCTCAGCGGAAACTCCTTGCCGATCACGGCGAGGGTCTGTAACAGACCTTTCTCGGCGGGCGGCAGGCGGTCGATACGTGCAGCCAGGACGCCCTGTACGGTGGTGGGGATATGCAGCGCGGTGGGCGTCTTCTCGATGCGATAGTGACCGGGCTCGCCCAGCAATGCCTTCTCTTCTGAGAGCGTCTGCACCACCTCCTCCATGAAAAATGGATTGCCCTCGGTCTTCTCCATGATGAGCGCCTTCAGAGGCACAAGGGCGGGATCATCCCCAAGCAGTGCGGCAAGCAGTTCCTGGGCCTCGACCTGGCCCAGCGGATCCAGCCGGAGGTTTGTGTAGCAGGCCTTCAGATGCCAGCCATGCTGATACTCAGGGCGGTAATTCAGCAGAAGCAGAATCCTGGCGCCGGCCAGGTGGTCGACGAGCACATCCAGGAAGGCCTCGGTTTCGTTGTCCAACCATTGCAGGTCTTCGAACAGCAGTTGGAGCGGCTGATTGTGGCTTTCACGGACCAGCAGGCGAGTGATGGCCTCGAAGGTTCGCTGGCGGCGGATTCCGGAATCCATATTGGGTAGTGCCGAGCCGGGGTCGGCGATACCCAGCAAATGGAGCAGGTAGGGCAGGAGATCTTCCAGCGAGCGATCGAGCATCAGCACCCGGCCCGCCACCTTTTCCCGGCAGCGCCGCTCATCGTCCTCTGCCTCGATCTGGAAGTAGTTTTTCAACAGTTCGATCAGCGGCAGATAGGCAAAAGACTTGCCGTGCGAGACCGAGAAGGTCTCCAGCACCATGCAACCGCGCTGTGACAGCACCTTGAACTCGTGGAACAGACGGGACTTCCCGACCCCGGCCTCGCCGACCACGCCCACGATCTGCCCGCTTCCCGCCTTGGCCCGGTCCAGGGCGCCATGCAATTGCGCCAGCTCGACCTGGCGTCCGACGAATCGCGCCAGACCGCGACGCTGCGACACCTGCAGGCGTGTGCGTAACGCCCCAGGACGCAGCACCTCGTACACGGCGAGCGGCTCCGGAATGCCCTTGACCTGGGTTGCCCCCAGGGCTTTGAAGTCGAAGTACCCCTCGGTGAGCTTGCGGACCGCGTCGCTCACGAGAATGGACGAAGGTGTGGCGATGCTCTCCATCCGTGAGGCGATATGGATTGTGTGACCCACCGGATCGTAGTCGGTGTGCAGGTCGTCCCGGCGGATGGAGCGCACGACCACCTCTCCGGTGTGGATGCCCACCCGAATCTGGAGGGGGATGCCTTGCTCCAGACGAATGCGGTCACTGTGGCGCCGCATTGCCTCCTGCATGCGCAACGCGGCATACAGAGCGCGCTGGGGATGGTCTTCGTGGGCAATCGGTGCGCCAAAAAGGGCCAGGATGCCATCGCCCAGCAACTTGGCGACATAGCCCTCATAGTGGTGCACGGCCTCCATCATCAGGGCCACGACAGGATCGATCAGGCGGCGTGCTTCTTCCGGGTCCAGGTCGTGGATCAGCGCCGTCGAGCCGGCCATGTCCGCGAACAGCGCCGTGATGGTCTTGCGCTCCCCGGCTGTGGCGCCCCTGGCTTCCATGGCTGCCTGCTCGGCAAGGATGCGCTCGGCGAGGTGGGGTGGGGTGTAATGAATGGGTGGCGCGGACGATACTTGCGGCACTTCGCCGACGGGTTCGCCGCACGCACTGCAGAAGCGCGCGGTCGGATCCAGTGTGTGCCCACAGCGCGAGCAGAGGCGTGCCAGCCTGGAGCCGCACTGCTGGCAAAAATTGGCGCCAACCGCATTCTCGAAGCCACATTTTGTGCATCGCGCCATGGGGCCTCCTTGGAACTTCCTCAGGTCAATTAGAGGCTCCGTCGTGTTCGCGCGCAAGCGGTCCGTCGGGGGCAAGTGAGCCCCCCTGCGGCTATCGCGATTGCCGGGCGCGGCGCGCAAGCAGATGACGCGTGCGCAGATCGCCATTGCATGGCTGCTGGCGCAGAAGCCCGAGGCCCAGGCGAGCCGCTATCCCGCAAGCCTGCAGTTGCGGGTCGGCCGCTGAGCAGGGCAGGGGCGTGCGGCGGCCGCGCCGCCGCTGGTGCGGGCATGCCCGGCCGCCCGACTGCCCGGGCGAGGTGCCGTCATCTGTCATCCCATGACGGTTTGCCGCCGCACGGCATGCGATCATACGGCGTGCCGGCCTGTGAGTCGGCTTCTTCCTTCCTGGCTGCCATCCCGCAATGACGCACCGACGCGCTCTCGCCTACGTTCATCTGGTCGCCTTGCTGTTCGGCCTGGTCGGCGTGCTCGGCACAGAGATCCATGCCAGCGCGGTCGTCATCACCATGGGCCGGGCGGCGTTCGCCGCGGGCGTGCTGGCGCTGGCGGCCCGGCTGCGGGGCCGACCGGCGCTGGGCCGGCTCGGCATGCGGCGCGCCACGGCGCTGGGCGTCTCGGGATGCCTGATGGCGCTGCACTGGGTCACGTTCTTTGTGGCGGTAAAGGTGGGCGGCGTGGCCGTCGCGACCCTGGGCTTCGCCAGCTTCCCGGCGTTCATCACCTTGCTGGAGGCGGCGGTCTTCCGCGAGACGGTGCGGCCCGCCGAATGGCTGCTGCTGGGGTTGGTCACGGCCGGCCTGGTGCTGGTGACGCCATCGCTGGACCTGTCTGACCGTGGCACGGCGGGGCTGGCCTGGGGGATCGCATCCGGCCTGTCGTTCGCCTTGCTGGCGCTGGCCAACCGGCACATGGCCGGCGACATGGACCCGATGCAGGTGGCCTGCGGGCAGAACCTAGTGGTGGCGCTGGTCACGCTGCCCTTCGCCGCCGGGCAGTTGTCCGGCCTGTCCGCCGGCGCATGGTTCTGGCTGGCGGTGCTGGGCGTGTTCTGCACGGGGCTGGCGCACTCCCTGTTCGTATCCAGCCTCGCGTGGTTGCAGGCGCGCACCGTCGGCATGGTGGTTGCGCTGGAGCCCGTCTACGCCATCGCCTTTGCCTGGGCCTTGTTCGGGCAGCAGCCCAGCGTCCGCACCTTGCTGGGCGCGGCCGTCATCGTTGCCGCGATCGTCGCTGCGGGCTTGCGCAAGCCGGCGCCGCCGCGCGTGGCGCGCAGGGCGGGCCAAGGGGTGACCGGGCCCAATGGCGAGTCGCCCGGCCTGTGAGATTGCGGGGCGGCACGCGCTGCCCATAGGGCGCGTCGTTGAGGTCGCGATGCCACTCGCGCCGCGCTACGGGGCGAATTGCGCCCGGTATTGCGAGGGCGTCAGGTCGAAGCGGCGCCGGAAGGCCTTCGCCAGATGGGCTTCCGAACCGAAACCCGTGGCGTGCGCGACGGCCTTGATCGACTCGCCTGCCTCCAGCCGGCTGCGCGCCGCCTGCAGCCGCAGCACCTCCAGGAAGGCGTGCGGCGTCATGCCGCTGGCCTTGAGGAAGCGGCGGTGGAAGCTGCGCGGGGACTCGCCCGCCTGGTCGGCCATCGCCTGCACGTCGATGGGCTCGCCGAGGCGGGCCCGCATCCAGTCCACCAGTTCCGCGTACTGCCCGGATTGCGCGCCCAGCGCCACCGAATACTGCGACTGGTTGCCCATGCGCCGCACCGCCAGGATCAATTGCTTGGCGACTCTCGTGGCGACCCAGCGCCCCAGGTCCTGCTCCACCATGGACAGGCACATGTCGATGCCCGAGGTCACGCCGCCCGAGGTCCAGACCTTGCCATCCTGCACGTACAGCGCATCCGCCTCGACCTCGACGTTCTCATAGTAGCGCTGCAGCAATTGGGCGGCCGCCCAGTGCGTGGTCGCGCGGCGCGCATCGAGCAGGCCCCATTGCGCCAGCGCGAACGCCCCCGTGCAGACCGAGCCATAGCGCCGTGCGCCCTCGCTGACTTGCCGCACCCAGCCGGCCAGGGTGGCGTCGGAGACGGCGGCGACCAGGCCGTCGCGTTCGCCGCCGGCGATGATGCAGGTATCCACGCCGCGCGCCGGCACGGCAGCCACCGGCTCGGTCTGCAGCACGATGCCGTTGGAGGCGGCCACGGGCCCGCCTGTGGCCGAGACCAGCGCCACGCGATAGGCCGGCTCCACGTGATAGGCGTTGGCCATGGCGAACACGTCCGCCGGGCCGGCGATGTCCAGCATCTGGAAGGAGGGGAAGGCCACCAGCGCCACTTGGCGCAGGCGCGTCGGCTTGAGGGCTGGCTGCGGCTTGGGGGAGTCTGGTGGCATGGCGGGCGCGGCGATGGCGTGGTTTCCTGCAGAGGCTGCAGAGAGACTGCCGAGAGGCGTTCTGGCGTGTTCTGGCAGCCTTGCAGGGTTTGGCAGGAATCGACAAGTCATTGTCATTGCCGCCAAACCGAGGTGTCAAGATACTCGGTATCCGACACCCGCGCCGGCCGCTGCGGCCGCACGGGCCTCACCATCCCTCGGAGGCATGCCATGCACCAGCCGTTGACCATCGGCTTTCTTCTCTATCCGCACCTGACGCAGCTGGATCTCACCGGTCCCGCGCAGGTCTTCTCCCACCTGCCCGGTGCCACCATCCACCTGGTCGCCAAGGACAGGACGAGCGTGCCCTGCGACGGCGGCATCGCTCTGACGCCGACCACCGACTTCGATGCCTGCCCGCCGCTGGACATCCTGTGCGTCCCCGGCGGCCCGGGCACGCTGCTCGCCATCCGCGACGAAGCGACCCTGGCCTGGCTGCGCCGCCAGGGCAGCGAGGCGCGCTGGCTCACCAGCGTGTGCTCCGGCTCGCTGCTGCTGGGTGCCGCCGGCCTGCTGGCAGGCTATCGCGCCGCCTGCCACTGGAACTACCGCGAGCACCTGCCGCGCTTCGGCGCGATTCCCGATGCGGGGCGCATCGTGCAGGACCGCAACCGCCTGACGGGCGGCGGCGTCACGGCGGGCATCGACTTCGCGCTGCAGCTCGTGGCCTTGACCCATGGGCGCGAGCAGGCGCAGGCGATCACGCTGATGCTGGAATACGCGCCGGCGCCTCCATTCGACTGCGGCCGGCCGGAACTGGCGCAGGCCGAGACCATCGCGCTGGCCCGCGCCGGCCTGGACGCGGCGGTCGCGCGGCTCGCATGAGGGCGGCGATGCTGCCGCGCGGCCTGCGCTTCCTGGCTGTGGTGCTGCTGGCTGCCGTCGTGTTCACCGGCACGAGCCGCGCACCCGCCGCGCCGCCGGCATCGAGTACGTCGTCTCCCGCGTCCGCACCCTTCACCCAGGCCGCCTATGCTTCTCCGGGCGGGGAGCCTCAAGCCCGAATCGAAGCCGCGCCGCTGCATCCCGGGCGTACGCGCCCCGTCGTCGCCGTTGTCGGCCACAATGCCTTCACCGAGCTGACCGACTACGTGGTGCCCTACGGCGTGCTCAAGCTGGCCGACGTGGCGGATGTCTTCGCGCTGGGCACCGGGCCGGGCCCCGTGCGGCTGTTCCCGGCGTTCACCGTGCAGGCGGATGCCACCATCGCAGAGTTCGACAGCCGCTATCCCGCTGGCGCCGACTATGTAGTGGTGCCGGCCGTGCACGAAGATGACGATCCCGCGCTGCTCGCCTGGGTGCGGCAGCAGCGCGACAAGGGCGCGACGCTGGTCGGCATCTGCGATGGCGTTTGGGTGCTGGCGCGCGCCGGGGTGCTGCGGGGGCACCGGGCCACCGGGCACTGGTACTCGCGCAGCGCCCTGGCCCGGCAGTTTCCCGACACGCGATGGGTGGACGACCGGCGTTACGTGGCCGACGGCAAGGTGGTGACGACCACCGGCGTCACGGCCTCCATTCCCGTCTCGCTCGCACTGATCGAGGCCATCGGCGGGACCGCGCGTGCGGCCGAGGTGGCACGCCGCATCGGCGCCGCGGGCTGGTCGGACGCCTACGCTGCCACGCCATTCCGGCTCGGGGCGCGGCACCTGTACACGGCGGCGCGCAATACCCTGGAATTCTGGCGGCACGAAGACCTTGGCGCGGCGCTGCAAGCCGGCGGCGACGACATCGCGCTGGCCCTGGCTGCCGATGCCTTTGCGCGCACCTACCGCACGCGGGTCCTGGCGATCGCGCCAGCGCTGGCGGGCGTGCGCCTGCGCAGCGGCCTGGTCTTCCTGCCGGACCGTGGCGACGCGGCCGGCGCAGCCCTGCCGCAGGCCACGGCGCACGCGTCCGCGCTGGCGGCGGTGCCGGCACTGGACGCCACGCTGCGGGATATCGCGCAGCGCTATGGCGCCGACACCGCGGACTTCGTCGCGCTGCAGCTGGAGTATCCGGGCGACTGGCGACGGGGCACTGGATCCAGGAACTGAGTGCCGAAGGCGCGTCCGCCATTGTCGGTTAGATAGATTACAATGATTTCTAAGTAATCAATCTCATCGAGCAAGGGCGCCATGACGACCGAGTACGCACATTCCGAACTGGAAGGGGTGGCCACCCTATCGGGCAGCCCCAAGCAGGTGCGCCGGCAACTTGCGGACACAGATGACGGGCAGGTGGTGGCCGTGACCATCGCTCATGGCAGCAAGCGCGCGGTGCGTGCCCTGCAAAGTACCTTGTCCAGTCTTGCCACCCTGGTGGATGCCGCCATCCTTCGGCGTGAACAGCATACTCTGGAGACCCTGGTCGACGCGCTCGTGCCTGTCGAACCGCCGCGTCCGGCCCTGCTCCGCGAAGCCGCGATGATGGGGCGGGCGCGCACGGCCATCCTCACGGGAGCGGACTGGCTGACTGCGCCGCAGGTCGCCGAACTGGCTGGATTCAGCGCCAGCAACCCGAGCGCCCAGCCGAATAAATGGAAGCGCGACGGCGCTATCTTTGCCTTGCGGCACCATGGCGTGGACTACTTCCCGGGCTACGGCCTGGACCCATCCACAGGCTACCGGCCGCGTAAGGCGATGACCGAGGTGCTACGTGCGTTTGATGGCAGCAAGGATGGCTGGGCCCTGGCGGCTTGGTTCTTGAGTGCCAATGGCTTCCTGGGCGGCAAGCGCCCGCAGGATCTGCTAGAGGCCCACCCCGAACGCGTGATCGCCGCCGCCCGGGACGAGCGCGAGGGCGTGGCCCATGGCTAAGCCGATGGGCGGGCCAGCGCAGGAATCGAGGAAAGCGTCGAAGGACGGTCCCAAGAGCGAGGCCGAAGACGGCAGCGCTACCGTGAAACCGCCGCCGACTGGAAGGCTGGCTGTCTCGTGGACCACGTGGTCCGCCGAGCGGACCATACATCGCATCCATCTGGACAAGTACGCGGGTGACCGATTCAACCCCGGCATCGCAGGCAACGCCCGCTTCAGTCTGATCCTGAGTGCCGCCGGGCAGCCGGTTCCGACACTGTATGGCGGTTCTTCATTCGATTGCGCCGCAATGGAAACCGTGTTCCACGACGTGCCGCATGCGGCGGGTCCCAAGATCTACGACAAGTCTAAGCTCGCCGGCCAGCTCCATTCGCAGATCGAGGCTGCAGAGCCCCTGAAGCTGATCGACCTGCGCAGCGTCGCCCTGCGCAAGCTCGGCACTGCCCGCAATGCGCTGATCGATACCGAGAAGGACCAGTATCCGGCCACCCGTGCCTGGGCCGCTGCTTTGCACGCGCAATGCCTGGATGCGCAAGGACTGCTCTGGACCTCCCGCCAAGACGATAGCGCGCTGGCACTGATGCTATTTGGCGACCGTATCAAGCCGGGGGTGCTCAGGCAAAGCGGCGATTCGCTCGGCCTTGTTTCGCATGAAGCCACCTACGAGGCGGTATTGGATCTCGCTGAACGGATCGGCGTCGATATCGTGCCCGGCATCGGCGGCGTGAGCGCATCGTCGCCCGCGCCGGCTCCCACGCCCGCGGCGCAACGATCATCCGGGACGAAGCGCAAGAAGACCTGAATCGCTTCGCCGTAGCGGCTGTCTCCATGAGGACAGGCATAGGGGTTTCGACGCAGCCATGTCTGCCCGGCCGCACCGGTCATGCCTGCTGCGTTAAAGCGGTGGAGGCCGCCGAAAGGCCGGCCTTCCGTGAACCGGCCTGCCTAGACATATTGATCGAATCAATCAAGATTGACTGGCCCGCTGGCGAGCCTATCCTGCTGAGCGAGCCCACAACCTCTGCCCGATCATGCACAACGAAGCCACCACAAGCCTTGCCGATCCTTCCACCGCGGCGCACCTGCTGCGTGAATTCTGGTTGGCGGCGGGCGGGGACGCCTGCGACCTGGCAAGACTGAATTTCACCGGCGCCGGCGCGGCGCCTTCGGCGTTCGCTTTCACCGATTTCGCCGCCGGCGCGGTCGGCGCGGCGAGCCTGGCGGTGGCCGAGCTGGTGGCCGCATCGTCAGGGCAATGGCCGGCGGTTACCATCGATCGCCGCCTGGCCTCGTTCTGGTTCCTGACCTCGCTGCGCCCGCAAGGCTGGTCGCTGCCGCCGCAGTGGGATCCGGTGGCAGGCGACTACCTGGCGGCGGATGGCTGGATCCGCCTGCACACCAATGCGCCGCATCACCGCGATGCGGCGCTGGCGGTGCTGGATGCGCCCGTCGACCGCGCTGCCGTGGCGCGTGCGGTGTCGCGCTGGCGCGCCGATGAACTCGAGGCGGCAGTCGTGGCCAACAAGGGCTGCGCGGCGGTGATGCGCTCGGTCGAGCAGTGGGCCGCGCATCCGCAGGGCAGGGCGGTGGCGGCCGAGCCGCTGCTGCACCTGGAGGTGGCCGGCGGCGTGGGCGCGCCGGCGTGGCCGCTGGCGCCGGAGCGGCCGCTGCGCGGCATCCGCGTGCTCGACCTGACGCGCATCCTGGCGGGCCCGGTCGCCACGCGCTTCTTGGCCGGTTTCGGCGCCGAGGTGCTGCGCATCGATCCGCCGGGCTGGGAGGAGCCGGGCACGGTGCCCGAGGTGGTGGCGGGCAAGCGCTGCGCGCGCCTGGACCTCAAGCAGGCGGCGGACCGCGCGCGCCTGGAGCAACTGCTGCGCGGGGCCGACGTGTTGGTGCATGGCTATCGGCCCGACGCGCTGGCGCGCCTTGGGCTGGATGCGGCGCGGCGCCGCGAGCTGAATCCCGCGCTGATCGACGTTTCGCTCGATGCCTACGGCTGGAGCGGTCCGTGGCAGGGCCGGCGCGGCTTCGACAGCCTGGTGCAGATGAGCAGCGGCATCGCCGATGCGGGCATGCGTGTGAGCGCAAGCGAGCGGCCCGTGCCGCTGCCTGGCCAGGCGATCGACCATGCCACCGGCTACCTGATGGCGGCCGCTGTGATCCGGGGCTTGACGCGGCGCCTGGCGAGCGGGGCGGGATGCAGCGCGCGCGCGTCGCTGGCGCGCACGGCGGGTTTGCTCATCGCGCACCCGGCGGCGCCGGGCGCTGCGCTGCCGGGCACCGCCGGCACGCTGGCGGCTGAAGCGCCGGCTGATCTCGATGCCCATGTCGAGCACACCGCCTGGGGGCCGGCGCAGCGGCTGCGGATGCCGATGGCGATCGCGGGCGTGCCGATGCGCTGGGAACTGCCGGCGGGCGCGCTCGGGTCATGCCAGCCGGAGTGGGAGAGCGGGCGCTGACGCGCGGCCCGGACGGCGCGCGTGCGCAGTGCGCTGCCGCGGAGTTGCCAGCGGAAGTGTCAGCGAGAGGGGGAAGGGGCGGGCCCGCCCGCAGGACGGCCCGCACGGCGAGCGCCAGCTCGCAACCCAGCGTCCTTCGTGCGTTGGCGCCGTTAAAGCAACTGGGTCCCGCCTGCGCGGGGACGACGGAGACGACGGGGGAACAAGCTTCAGCGTTCAACTGAATGGCATTAGGGCATGGCCGCGCTGTTGTAGAGATTCACTTAACTCTGAACTTTGTTCGCTCAACTCTGAACCTGGTTCGTCAGCGATCCGGAAGGGTGGACGCCACTTGCCCACAAAGGCAGCACGGCAATTTTGCAGTTCGCGTGGCTGTCTGCCGGCTCAGTTCGGCCATACGCGGACATTCGGATACCGCTAGCAAAGCAGGA
Organism: Cupriavidus sp. 09_S30; assembly: GCF_056930435.1. Taxonomy (NCBI): domain Bacteria; kingdom Pseudomonadati; phylum Pseudomonadota; class Betaproteobacteria; order Burkholderiales; family Burkholderiaceae; genus Cupriavidus; species Cupriavidus sp. 09_S30. The sequence goes on from NZ_JBXOWI010000002.1 coordinate 517,481, forward strand.
CGTCGAGATCGCTCTATTCAGCGGTCTGTGCCACTAGCAGGCGCATTCGACGCAAAGAGATCGCCTGCACTGCCAACGCCATCAGAATCGCCCCGCTGTATGCGACGAACAGGCTGAGCCGCGTCAATGTCAGGCTGAGCACATAGAAGAACGCAGCAAAGCCAATCAACCCTGCCACCATTCCGCGAAGCACTTGCTGTGCGGCAGCGGCGCCGATTAGGCGGTGCGCAAAAATGGCCAGAATGGTCGCCATGAACGGAAGCGACGCGAGCACGCCGCTTACCTGCGGCCCGACATAAGGCGCGATCAACGTCACGCTGACGACCAGGCACGTAATCAGCACCATGCGCGCCGGCAGGTCCCACCATGGCGAATTCAGTCCCTTGCCGCGCGCAGTGTTTCTTGGCGTGACGTAGAGCACAAACGTCATGGCCGACATCGCCACGACAAACAGCCCGGTCTGCGCCAAGCCACTCCTTTGCAGCGCCGTTGCGGCAACGGCAAAGGCCACGCACGCGCCCGACAGGGCAATGGGCCAGCCCAGGGTAGCAAGCCGGCAATACGCAAGGCAGAACGCTGCTTGCGCCGCTGTCGCCGCGAGGGAGCCTGACGTTGCGCGCTCGGCGAACGTCGACCCATGTTCAAGCGCCAGAAACACCGAGATCGGCCCCGACGTGAGCGGCAGGCCGACCAGGAAGCCGCCCACGGCCTCGCCCCAGCGGCGTACGGCCACGCTGGCAGCCAGCAGCAGGAGCGGAGTCACGATGAGTTTAAAGACAAGAAGATTCATATCGAACATGCCAGCGCCAATGCGCGCACTGGTTTGCGGAGTCTCGGCCACGAGTTTCAGTATGCGCCTGCGGCGGCGTGGTGCTGGTGGCGCGAACCTGTCCAGCCAACGTGGTCCTTTGCCGAATCGAACGTACGAGCAAAGTCGATCTGTTGCGCTGGCGCAAGCTCTCGCACCAGGACGTCGCAGACGCGCGCCCATGCCCTCGTGCGTTGCCATGCGCGAATCCGGCGCCAACATGTAACACCAGAGCTGTACCCCATTTCGCCGGGCAGCTCGGCCCAACGAATGCCATTGCTGACGAACAGAATGTCGTTTAGGGCGGCGCGGTCCGACACCGGCAAGCGACCGGGATGCCGGAACCGCCTCGGCTTGGCTTGTGGCAACAGTGGCTCGATCATCGCCCAGAGGGCGTCACCAACAATCGGCGCCGGGCATGCGTCCCGTCTTTGCAAGGAGGTCATTGCCGGGCCTTCTAGGCACGCAGCGGCAGTGCAGCACCGATGACGACGAACACGCCGCCGCACACCCGGTTAAACCGGCGTCCGACTCGCTCAATCCAGGGGCGCACTCGGTGTGCAGCGCTCGCCACGGTGTACTCGGCCAGAAACTCGGTGGCAGCGTAGGTTGCGGCCACAGCAGTGAATTGCATCACCAGGTTGCGTTGCGGATCGATGAACTGCGGCAGGAACGCGCTGAAGAACAGCATGCCCTTGGGATTGGTTGCCGCCGACAGCGCCCCTTGGCGAAACAGCGACCAGCCGCTGGCCTGTACAGGTTCCGTGCCGGCAGTCACCGCGATGGGCGGAGCGCGCCAGACTTGAATCCCGAGCCAGAGCAGGTAGGCACCGCCCACCCACTTCAGTGCCGTGAGCCACAAAACAGAGGCCTTGATCAGCGCTCCAATACCGAACATGCACAAACCAATAACAGCCACGAAGCCGAGCACTGCGCCGGCGATAGTGAACAGCGTCTTACGGCTGCCATGCATTGCGCCATGCGTGAGCGCAAGCATGCCGTTTGGGCCAGGCGATAACGACATGCCAATCGACGTGACGAGAAAAATTAGCCAGGTGTGGAGTTGCATCGTGCTTCTGAAATGACGGGTGGGAAGAGTCGCTGCGGCCCTCGCAGCTACTGCCCTGAATGGTGCGACGCAGACAGCCTTGCCGACAAACCATTTGTCATCACATAATGCGTGAGCCAGATTCACACGTTCAGCCACGATGTTCGACCGCCTTCCCCCTCTGCAAACCTTGCGTGCCTTCGAGGCCACAGGGCGGCTGCTCAGCATGACGCTGGCCGCAGAGGAGTTGCATGTCACCCATGGGGCGGTGAGCCGGCACATCAAAACGCTCGAAAGCTATCTAGGCGTGGTGCTTTTTCGGCGGCTGACGCGTCGGATTGTCCTGACGGAGGCAGGCGCTGAGTTTCACGCGTCGGTTGCTCGCCTGCTAGGGGAATTGACGCGGGAGGCCGAGCGCCTTCGCACCCAGAACAGCGTGTCGCGATTGAAGATCAGCACCAGCGTGTCGTTTGCCAGCAAGTGGCTTGCGCCGCGCCTGCATCGATTGAAGGCCACGCATCCCGAACTCGATGTTCATCTCGATGTAACGGACGTCAACGTCGATCTGAATGACGGTCAGGTCGACGCAGCCATCCGCTATGGCAGCGGCCGCTACCGCAACGTCGTCGCCGAGCGGATTCTGGAAGAAACCGTCACGCCGGTTTGTAGCCCGGCCTATCTCGCAGCAGTGGGCGGTTTGCCTACGCCCGAGAGCTTGGCCTCATGCACGCTGTTGCACGAGGACCGCATGTTGGCCAATTGGGAACAATGGTTTGCGCTCGCGGGCGTGGATCGGCCCGCCAGCGGCCGTGGTCCAGCATATAGCCATGGCAGCATGGCCATTGAGGCAGCCATTCGAGATGAGGGCGTAGTGCTGGGGCGCAGTGCCCTGGTGGCGGATGACATCGCGGCGGGCAGGCTCGTCGCTCCCTTCCCGAACATCAAACTGAAAGCCGAGCGCGGCTATGACCTCGTGTACCGTACCGGCAATCGTGACCACCCGAAGGTGCGCGTCCTGCGCGATTGGCTGGCCGATGAGATACGGACGTCAGGTGCTGGCTGACACCACCGACTGGCGGTAGTGATTTGCGGGCTGATGGGTCAATGTCTCCTATGGGTCGACCAGAGCCCTCACACACCCTTATATGGGCACCGCCCACACGCGGGCGTGTAGGCCGCACCGCAAAGCCGCAAGGTTCAAAGTTAAGTGAACCGGGCGCCGGATAATTCAAACTTGGAAGAACCGTGGGTTCAACGTCCGTTGAACGGGTTGGCCGCAAGGACTCAGATTGTTGGTGTGCGCTGTGCAGCGTTAAGTGAACAGCGACAGCTGTGGCAGCGAGATCATCCGCGTTCGCGCTGCGCCTGGCCGGCGGCGCTTCCCTGGCTGACCACATCGCCCTGGTAGAAGGCCGGGAAGCGCGTAAGCTGCCGCTGCGCATCGGCGACATCGGCCGCGTCGCGCAGCACGGCGCTGCTGAATCCCATCCGCTCGAGCTGGATCACCTGGTCGACCAGCACCTCGCCAGTTGCGCGCAGGTCGCCGGCAAAGCCCAGGCGGCGGCGCAGCAGGTAGGCCTGGCTGTAGGCGCGGCCGTCGGTAAAGCTGGGGAAGTCCAGCTCGATGCGCTCAAGTCCGTCCAGGCTCCCGTCCAGCGAGGCGGGGTCGGCGTCGTTGCCGAGCGCGGTGGCGCTGGTGGCATCTTCCGCCTGGTGTTCGGCTGCAGTCAGCAGCCGGATGCGTGCCGCTTGTGTCATGCCGCTTCCTTTTCCACGGTTTCCCGCACGGCGCGCGCGGTACTGTCCCGCACCGCGTTGGCGGCGGCCTTGAACGGCTCCGGGCCGACGCGGCGCAGGGTGTCGATGAAGCGCTCGTGGCGCGCCGCATCGCGGTCGCGCAGGGAGAGATAGGCCGACAGGATGGCGCCGACAGCCTCGGTCACTTCCGCCGCGGAGAAGGCGGGACCGACCACCTTGCCGGGCTGGGCCGGGCCGCTGGCGGCGGTGCCGTCGGCGCCGCCGAGCGTGATCTGGTACCACTCCTGGCCGTCCTTGTCGACGCCGAGGATGCCGATGTGCCCGCTGTGGTGGTGTCCGCAGGAGTTGATGCAACCGCTGATGTGCAGGTCAATCTCGCCGATGTCTTCGAGTTCGTCCATATCCTGGTACCGTTCGGTGATCTCCTGCGCCACGGGGATTGAGCGCGCGTTGGCCAGTGCGCAGAAGTCGCCGCCGGGGCAGGCCACCATGTCGGTCAGCAGGTGCACGTTGGCGCTGGCCAGGCCGGCGGCGCGGGCGTCCTGCCAGAGTGCGAACAGGTCCGCCGCATGCACCCAGGGCAGCACGATGTTCTGCGTGTGCGTGACGCGCGCCTCGCCGGCGGAATAGCGTTCGGCCAGGTCGGCCACGGTCTCCAGCTGCTCGGCCGAGGCATCGCCCGGCGCCTGCAGCCGCCGCTTGAAGGACAGCGTGACGATGCGCAGCGCCGGGTCGCGGTGCGGCGCCACGTTGCGCTGCAGCCAGCGCCCGAAGGCGGGGTGCTGCGCGGCCTGCGCCTGGCGCAAGGCCTCGCCGGCCGCATCGTCCGGCTGGGCATCGCCACGCATGGGTTGCACGAAGCAGGCGCTCACGCGCGCCAGCTCGTCTTCCGGAATGGTATGGGGGCCCCCGTCCACCTCGACGATCTGCCGGAATTCCTCGGCCACGTCGTCGATGTAGCGCTGGCCCTCGGCCTTGACCAGGATCTTGATGCGCGCCTTGTACTTGTTGTCGCGCCGGCCGTACTGGTTGTACACGCGTACCACGGCCTCGATGTAGTTCATGATGTGGCGCCACGGCACGAATTCGGCGAGCACCGTGGCGATCACCGGCGTGCGGCCCATGCCGCCGCCCACCGCCACGCGGAAGCCCAGCTCGCCCGCCTCATTGCGCAGCAGGCGCAGGCCGACATCGTGCCAGTCGGTGGCGGCCCGGTCCTCGGCCGCGCCGCTGATGGCGATCTTGAACTTGCGTGGCAGGTAGGCGAACTCCGGATGCAGCGTGGTCCACTGCCGCATGATCTCGGCGAAGGGACGCGGATCGGCGATCTCGTCGGGCGCCACGCCGGCGCGCTCGTCGCAGGAGATGTTGCGGATGCAGTTGCCGCTGGTCTGGATGCCGTGCATGTCGACGGTAGCCAGCAGGTCCATCACATCCGCGGCGCGCGACAGCGGGATCCAGTTGAACTGGACGTTGGTGCGGGTGGTGAAGTGGGCGTGATGCGTGGGCAGCTGCGCGGTGCCGAGCTTGCCCTGCGCCTCGATGGCGGCCCGATAGACCTCGGGCTCGGGTGCATCGTACTCGCGCGCCACGCGGCCCAGCACGCGCAACTGCCGGCTGGAAAGCTCGCCGTAGGGAACGGCCACGCGCAGCATGGGCGCGTGGCGCTGCACGTACCAGCCGTTCTGCAGCCGCAGGGGACGGAAGGCGTCTTCGCTGAGGCGCCCGCTCTGCCAGCGCTCGATCTGGTCGCGGAACTGCGCGGCGCGGTTGCGCAGGAAGGCCTTGTCGAAGTCGGTGTACTGGTACATGGCGAGCTACCTCTTTTGCTTCTATTGCTTCTGTTTCTAAGCGCGGAACTTATTCGCGGAACTTCGCGCCTTCCACCGACATCGTGGTCGGCATCATATTGGTGTTCGCGTTGTGCATCACCCACAGCGAACCCGCCACGATGATGGCGATCAGCAGCGCGCTGCAGACGAAGATGCCGGCGTTCTCGCGCTGCGACGGTGCCGTGCCGATGTGCAGGAAGTAAACGAGCTGGATCACCAGCTGCGCCACGCACAGCAGCACGATGGCGGGCAGCAGCATGTCGCGCGGCACCAGGCCGGCCATGACCACGCCGAAGGAGGCCAGCGTCAGCAGCAGCGACAGCGCGAAGCCGACGAGGTAGCTCTTCAGGCTGCCGTGCTGCGCGGCATGATGGGCTTGCAGGGGAGTGGGCTTCATACGAACTCGCGCAGGTAAACGAAGGTGAACACGCAGATCCAGATCAGGTCCAGGAAGTGCCAGAACAGGCTTAGGCAGGCCAGGCGCCGGCGGGTGGGGGCGTCCAGGCCGAAGCGGCGCACGTGGTGCATCATCACCAGCAGCCACAGCAGGCCGACGCTGACGTGCAGGCCGTGCGTGCCGACCAGCCCGAAGTACGCCGACAGGAAGGCGCTGACACCAGGGCCAGCGCCCTGGTGGATCAGTTCGGCGAACTCATAAAGCTCCATCGCAATGAAGGCGGCGCCGAACAGGAAGGTGATGCCCAGCCAGGTGTTGACGCGGGCCGGGCGGCCCGCCTGCATGCCCAGCATGGCCATGCCGAAGGTGAAGCTGCTGGCGAGCAGCAGCATGGTCTCGCCCAGCACGAAGGGCAGCTCGAACAGGTTGCGCCCGGTCGGGCCGCCGGCGGTGCTGTTGGCCAGCACGCCGAAGGTGGCGAACAGGCAGGCGAAGATCAGGCAATCGCTCATCAGGTAGATCCAGAATCCCAGCGTGGTGCGGGATCCATCGTCGTGGCCGTGATGATGATCGTGGTCGTGTGCGTGGCCGTGGCCGTGGCTTTGGTGAACGAGTACGGTGGTCATGGCTCAGGCTGCCTCGCGCAGTTGCGCGAAACGCGCGTTCTCGATCCGGGCGACCTCGGCCGCCGGCACGTAGTAGTCGACATCGCGGTCGTAGGTCCGGGCGATGAAGGTGGCGATCACGCCGACCAGGCCGATGGCCGCCACCAGCCACATATGCCAGACCAGGGCGAAGCACAGCACCAGGCTGAAGGCCGAGATGACCACGCCGGAGGCGGTGTTGCGCGGCATGTGGATGTCTTCGTAGCGGGCTGGCTGCTTGTAGGCGCGTCCGGTTTCCTTGTCATCCCAGTGCTGTTCCAGCGAGGTGATCTGCGGCACGTGGGCGAAGTTGTAGAAGGGCGCGGGCGACGCCGTGGCCCATTCCAGGCTGCGGCCGTCCCAGGGGTCGCCGGTGAGGTCGCGGTTGGCGTTGCGCTGGCGGATGCTGACGACGAATTGCATCACGATGGCCAGGATGCCCAGGCCGATGATGACCGCGCCGATCAGCGCGACGATCAGCCAGGGCTGCCAGCCCGGCACGTCATAGTGGTTCATGCGCCGGGTCATGCCCTTGAAGCCGAGCACGTAGAGCGGCATGAAGGCCAGGTAGAAGCCGATCAGCCAGCACCAGAAGGCCACCTTGCCCCAGAACTCATTGAGCGTGAAGCCGAACACCTTGGGGAACCAGAAGCTGATGCCGGCCAGGCAGCCGAACAGCACGCCGCCGATGATCACGTTGTGGAAGTGGGCGACCAGGAACAGGCTGTTGTGCAGCACGAAGTCCGCGCCCGGCACGGCCAGCAGCACGCCGGTCATGCCGCCGATGGCAAAGGTGACCATGAAGCCGATCGTCCACAGCGTGGCCGAGTGGTAGCGGATGCGGCCGCGGTACATGGTGAACAGCCAGTTGAACAGCTTGACGCCGGTCGGGATCGAGATGATCGAGGTCATGATGCCGAAGAAGGCATTCACGTTCGCGCCCGAGCCCATGGTGAAGAAGTGGTGCAGCCAGACGAAGAACGACAGGATGCCGATCGACGAGGTGGCGTAGACCATCGACTTGTAGCCGAACAGCGGCTTGCGCGAGAAGGTGGCAATGATCTCGGAGAAGGCGCCGAAGCAGGGCAGGATCAGGATGTACACCTCCGGGTGGCCCCACACCCAGATCAGGTTGATGTACATCATCGCGTTGCCGCCGAGCTCGTTGGTGAAGAAGTGCATGCCGAGGTAGCGGTCGGCCGACAGCAGCGCCAGCGTGGCCGTCAGCACCGGGAACACGGCGACGATCAGGATGTTGGTGATCAGCGCGGTCCAGGTGAACACCGGCATCTTCATCAGGTTCATGCCCGGCGCGCGCATGCGCAGGATGGTGACGATGAAGTTGATGCCGGTCAGCGTCGTGCCCAGCCCGGATATCTGTAGGGACCATATGTAGTAGTCGACCCCCACTGTCGGGCTGTAGCCGAGTCCCGACAAGGGCGGGTAGGCCACCCAGCCGGTCGCAGCGAAGTCGCCCACGAACATCGACATCATGACCAGCACCGCGCCCACCGCCGACAGCCAGAAGCTCAACGAGTTGACGAAGGGGTAGGCCACGTCACGCGCGCCGATCTGCAGCGGCACGATCACGTTCATCAGGCCCACGATCAGCGGCGTGGCCACGAAGAAGATCATGATCACGCCGTGGGCGGTGAAGATCTGGTCGTAGTGGTGCGGTGGCAGGTAGCCGGCTTCGCCGCCGGCGGCGACGGCCTGCTGCGCGCGCATCATGATGGCGTCGGCGAAGCCGCGCAGCAGCATGACCAGCGCCAGGATGATGTACATCACGCCGATCTTCTTATGGTCGACCGAGGTGATCCACTCCTTCCACAAATAGGTCCACTTACCGTAGCGGGTGATGGCCGCGAGCAGCGCGGTGCCGAGGATGGCCACCGCCGCCAGCGTGCCCATGATGATGGGCTCGTGGGTGGGGATGGCGTCGAGATTGAGTTTTCCGAGCATGATTACTGTTCTTCTGCGGCCTGGTTCCCGTTGCGTTGCGCGATGACGCGCTCGAAGGGGGTGTCGCGGACATCATTGCGGCAGATGTCCTCGCCCGACGGTCCGCGCATGAAGCGGTTGACGACACCGTCGAACAGGGCGGGCGTGGCGTTCGCGTAGACGGTGACCGGGTGTTTGGTGCTGGGCTGTTCCAGCTCGCGGTAGCTCGCCTGGTCCAGCTTGAGCGGCGAGCGCCGGGCCTGGGCGACCCAGGCGTCGAAGTCGGCGCGGGGCGTTGCCACGGCATCGAAGCGCATATCGGAGAAGCCCTCGCCGCTATAGGCGGCTGACAGGCCGTGATAGACGCCGGCGTGGTTGGCGATCAGGTGCAGGCGGGTCTGCATGCCGGCCATGGCATAGACCTGGCTGCCGAGCTGCGGGATGAAGAAGGAGTTCATCAGGGACTCGGCGGTCAGCCGGAACTCGATCGGCGTGTCGACGGGGATGGTGAGCTGGTTCACCGAGGCGACGCCGTAGTCGGGGTAGATGAACAGCCACTTCCAGTTCAGGGCGACCACATCCACCCGCACCGGCTTTGTATGGGATGCGATCGGCTTGTATGGATCAAGATCGTGGGTTGTCTTCCAGATCAGCACCGCCAGCACCGCGACGATCACGCAGGGAATGCCCCAGACTACGACTTCAATCTTTGTGGAATGTGACCACTTGGGCGCATAGGTGGCCTTGGTATTCGAGTCCCGGTAGCGCCAGCCGAAGTACAGGGTGAGCACGATCACCGGGATGACGACCATCAGCATCAGGAACAGCGCGACCAGGATCAGGGTCTTCTCCTGTGCGCCGATGTCGCCCTTGGGATTGAGCAGCTCCAGTTCGCTGCAGCCGGTGAGCAGCAGGAACAGGCCCGCTCCTGCCGCGCGCCGGGCCATGGCGGCGGCGCCGCCGCCTCGTTGAAGGAACGCCTTGAAGCCTGTCCGGGCCGGGCCGGCCCGGGAGCCGACGGCTGTGGTTGCTGTATCGCACATATCACGCATCTTGGTTACGGGTCACACGGTCCACCCGCCGACCCAACTGCGTGGCCTGCCATGGCGCGCGCCGCGCCGCGGGGAGGCGGCGCTCGCATGACGGGGCGCATACAAGACTTCGGATGTATGTGTTTTGCTTTGTTTTGCGCGATGCTAAAGTAAGACATAATCCATACATCGGCGACAAAATGACGCAGGGTGGAACCATGCAAACGAAGGGCGAAGCGGTACGCGATGGCGCGCCGGAGTGGATCTCGGGCTTCGCGCGCGGCGCCGGGCCCCGCTACCAGCAGATCGTCGACGCCATCGAGCGCGCCGTCGCGCAGGGCAGCCTGCGCGTGGGCGACCGCCTGCCCGCCCAGCGCCGCCTGGCCGACTGGCTTCAGGTCGACCTGACCACCGTCACGCGCGCCTATGCGGAGGCCAAGCGCCGCAACCTGCTGGCTGCGCGCGGCGCGATGGGCAGCTATGTGACGGCGCCCAAGGTGGTGCTGGAACAGATGGTCGATCTCAGCATGAACATCCCGCCGCCGCCGGCCGGCCTGGACCTGGAAGACATGCTCAAGCGCGGGCTGGCGCAGGTGCTGCTGCGCGCCGATGCCGACCTGCTGATGACCTACCACCTGGGCGGCGGCGGCCAGGCCGACCGCCAGGCCGGCGCCATGTGGCTCGCGCCGATGTTCGGCACGGTCGATGCCGCGCGCGTGGCGGTATGCCCGGGCGCGCAGGCCGCGCTGGCGGCGCTGATGCTGGCCCTCAGCCGCCCGGACGAGGTGATCCTGACCGAGCCGCTGATCTATCCGGGCGTGCGCGCCGCCGCCGAGCAGCTCGGCCGGCGCATCGTGGTGGTGGAGTCCGATGCGGACGGTATGCGCCCCGATGCGCTGGAGCGCGCCTGCCAGGCACACGGCGCGCGCCTGCTGTACCTGAACCCCACCCTGCAGAACCCGACCACGGCGACCATGCCCGAAGCGCGGCGGCGGGCGCTGGCAGCCGTCGCGGCGCGGCTGGGCGTGCGCATCATCGAGGACGATCCCTACTGGCAGTTCGCCGCCGACGCGCCGCCGCCGCTGGCGCACTTCGCGCCCGGCCACGTCTACTACGTGTCGACCCTGTCAAAGTGCCTGTCACCCGGCCTGCGCACCGCCTTCGTGCTGCTGCCCGATGCCGCGGCCGAGGATGGCTTCCTGGCGGCATTGCGCTCCTTCGCGCTGATGTCGACGCCGCTGACCACGGCACTGGTCACGCAATGGATCCACGACGGCAGCGCGGCGGAGCTGCTGTCCGGCGTGCGCGAGGAAGCGCGCCTGCGGCACGGCCTGGCCGGCCAGGTGCTGGGCAGCCTGCCAAGCGCGCAGCGCGATCCGGCCGCGGGCATCCACGTCTGGTACGCATTGCCGAGCTACTGGACGCCGCCGGATCTCGCGCGCGCGGCGCGGGCCGAAGGGTTGGCCGTGACGCCGTCCGGGGCCTTCCAGGCGGGCGATGCGGCGTCCAACGCCATCCGCATCTCGCTTGGCGGCGTGCGCGACCGCGCGGCGCTGGCGGCTGCGCTGAAGAAGCTGTCGGCGCTGCTGGCGCGCAAACCGGCGGCGCATCAGGAGATCGTGGTGTAGCTAGCGCGCCGCGCGCCAACTGCCGGCCCGCGGCGGGGCAGGGCGGCGGCCCCGCCGCCCCAGTAGCCTATTCCACCTTCAGGCCGTGGCGCACCCGGCCGGCCCGCTTGTAGGCCTTCACCACGGTGCTGACGTCGCAGGAGATGACGCCGTCGAGCGAGCCGATGCGCTCGGTCGAAACGGTCCACAGGTCGCGGATATCGCGGCACAGCACGTGCCAGAACAGTTGCGAGCGCCCGCTGGTACCGAACAGGCAGCGGGTATGCCTGTCCTGCGCCAGCTCTGCGCCGATGCGTTCGGCCAGCCCGGGCCGCGCCTGCACCGACACGATGGCCTCCACGCCGTAGCCCACCAGCGAGGGCTCCAGTTCGACGCGGAAGGTCAGCGCATTGCGCTCGATCAGGCCGCTCATCACGCGCTGCACCTTCGGTTCGCTGACGCCGCAGGCCTCCGCCAGCGCGCCCAGGCTGGCCCGCCCGTCGCCAGCGAGCGCTTCGGCCAGGCGCATCTCGTCGGCGCTCAGCGTGCTGCGCTCATGGCCGGCATTGACCGGCTCGGCCGGCGCCGAGCCGTCGATGCGCCAGCGGCTGGCACGGCGGAACGAGCGCAGCACCACGCGCGATTCCACCTGGCGCAGTCCCGGCACCGCCGGCAGGGTGCGCACGACCATGTCGGACAACTGCTCCTGCGTCTGCAGGTTGATCTCCGTGAAGATGTCCGCCGCGCCTGTGGTGGCCAGCACGACCTGGGTCTGCGGCTGCCGCGCGAGGTGCTCCGCCACCTCGGTTTCCCTGCCGTTCTCCACCTGCAGCCAGGCATGCAGCACCGGGCCGCTGCCCAGCACCACCGGATCCAGCTCGGCGACCACCTTGACGTAGCCGCCTTCCATCAGCCGCTGCAGCCGGCGCGACAGCGTGCGCTCGGCGACGTCGCAGGCCGCGCTCAGTTCGCGCCATGTTCCGCGCGGATTGCCCTGCAAGGCGCCCAGGCAGCGCAGGTCCGTGTCGTCCGCGACCTGTCCGTTTTCCTCGTTATGCACGCTTGACGTGTCCATTACCTAACGTTAATCTTTTGTGTGTGACCATTTTCGTATAAATATTGGGTGTGGTTGGCGAAATCCAACGTATAGGCACCCCCATCCGTCCATAAGAGCAAAAAGCCAATGAATCACGTGACCCAGGCAGGACAAGCGGTACCGGTGGAGACTCCGGTATCGACCGCCCGCATGATCGCCGCCGGCAGCATCGGCAACGCCGTCGAATGGTTCGACTGGACCATCTACGCCACCTTCGCCGTGTTCTTCTCCGGCCAGTTCTTCCCGAAGACCGACGAGACCGCATCGCTGCTGGCCACCTTCGCCATTTTCGCAGTTGGCTTCTTCATGCGGCCGGTTGGCGGCTGGGCACTTGGTATTTTCTCCGATCGCTACGGCCGCAAGTCGGCGCTGGCAGCCACCATCCTGATGATGGCCGGCGGCTCCCTGGTGATCGGGCTTACGCCCACCTATGCATCGATCGGCCTGTTCGCGCCGCTGCTGCTGGTGGCCGCGCGCCTGGTGCAGGGCCTGTCGCTGGGCGGGGAATATGCGTCGGCTTCGACCTTCCTGGCCGAAATCGCGCCGCGCCACCGCCGCGGCTTCTTCTCCAGCTTCGCCTTCTTCAGCTCCGCCGCGGGCATCCTGACCGCCTCGGCCATCGGCTGGGCGCTGACGACCTGGCTCACCCCCGAGCAGATGAAGGACTACGGCTGGCGCATCCCCTTCCTGCTGGGCGCCCTGGGCGGCGTGGCGGGCTTGTGGCTGCGCACGTCAGTGCCGGAAACCAAGGCCTCGTCCCGGCAACTGCACCAGCAGCCCGTCAAGCGGCCGCTGCATACCTTGCTGCGCGACTATCCGCGCGAGACGCTGCGCATCGTCGGCTTCTCGGTGCTGACCACCTTCGCCTTCTACCTGTTCGTGGCCTACGTGCCGACCTACGCGATCCGTGCCCTGCATGCGGACTCCAAGACCGCTTTCGCCGCCAACACCATCGCGATGATCGTCTTCATGCTGCTCCATCCGCTGTTCGGCATGCTGTCGGACAAGATCGGCCGCAAGCCCCAGCTGATCGTCTTCGCGCTCGGCTACCTGCTGCTGTTCTATCCGCTCATTACCACCATGCAGCCGACCTTCGGTTCGATCCTGGCGGTGGAGCTGTTCGGCCTGGTGCTCTACGCGCTGTACACCTCAATCGCCCCGGCGATCATGTCGGAACAGTTCCCGACCAGCGTGCGCGCGGTCGGCATCGGGGCGCCGTACAACCTGATGGTGGCCCTGCTCGGCGGCACCACGCCATACCTGCTGACGTGGCTGCAGAGCATCGGCCAGGAGCGCTGGTTCTTCTACTACGTGCTCGTTGGCGCCGTCATCACCCTCATCACCTTCCTGCGCATGCCGGAAACGGCGGGCAAGGAACTGACCTAGCGTCACCTCCACGTCAAAGCGGCGGCCGCCTCCTGCACCGTAATGGAGGCGGCGCGTTCCGGAACACGCAACTCACACCCCCAATGCGCGACGCCTCCCCAGACCTTCATTTCCAAAGTGCCCTGCAGATCGGGCGGCAGATTGCAGAGCGCCGCCTCACTTCGCGCGAGGTCACGCAGCATTTCCTCGCGCGCATCGAGCGCGCAGCCGGACTCAATGCCTTCACCGTCGTGCTGGCGCAGCACGCCCTCGCGCAGGCCGATGCGGCCGACCGCGCGCTGCAGGCGGGCCCGCCGCGCAGCCCGCTGCATGGGGTGCCGATCGTTCTCAAGGACAATATCGAGCTGGCGGGCGTCACGGTGTCCGCCGGCTCGCTCAGCCGTGCCGAGGTGGTGAGCCGCGAGGACAGCACCGTGGCCGGCCTGCTCGCCGCCGCCGGCATGGTGGTGCTGGGCAAGACGCAGATGACGGAGTTCGCCTTCGGCCTGTCGGGGCAGAACCCCACGTGCGGCACCCCCTGGAATCCCTGGGATGCGGACCTGGCGCGCGCGCCGGGCGGCTCGTCCTCGGGCGCCGGCGTGGCGGTGGCGGCAGGTCTCGCGCCCATCGCGCTGGGGGGCGATACCGGCGGCTCGGTACGCGCGCCGGCCGGCCTGAGCCACCTGGTCGGCTTCAAGCCTTCCAGCGGCATCATCAGCCGCGCGGGCGTGGTGCCGCTGGCGCCGAGCCTGGATGTGCTCGGGCCCATCTGCCGCACGGTGGTCGATGCCCATGCGCTGACCGCCATCCTGTGCGGCCCCGACGCCGCCGATCCGATCACGCTGGCGACGGACGGCGCGCTGCTGGGCGACCTGCGCGCCGCGCTGGCCGCCGCCGACCATGAGACCTATGTGCTGGATGCGCGGGCCTTCCCGGCCACGCTGCATGCCGATGCCATGCAAGCCTGGGAGGCCGGGCTGGAAAGGCTGCGCGCGGCAGGCTGGCGGCTGACGACCTGGATGCCGCCGGAGGGCCTCGAGATCGGCCCGCTCTCCGATGACAACTCGCTGATCATCGGCTACGAAGGCTATGGCCTGCACGGGCAACTGGCGCGTGACGAGCGGCAACCGCTCTGGGAGGTCGTGCGCCAGCGCATCCTGGCCGGCGCGCAGATCGGGCACGATGCCTATGCGCGCGCCATCGCGCGCAGGACGGAGGCCGCCGCCGCGTTCACGCAGGCCATCGGCGCACGCGGCACGCTGCTGATGCCAGTGAGCGACCACGGCGCGCTGCCGCTGGACGCTGGCGATGCCGCGCACGCCGGCATCGGCAAGTTCTGCCGGGCCGGCAATTTCCTCGGCGCCCCGGCGATTGCGCTGCCGGCCGGATTCGACGCGGCCGGCATGCCGATCGGCGTGCAACTGATGGCGCCGCCGCTGGCCGACAAGCTGCTGCTCGACCGGGCCGAGGCGATGGCGGCCGTGCTGAGGGCCGACGACCGCCACCCGCAACTGGCGCAGCGGGGCCTATAAGCGCGTCGAGGCCCATCGAGGCCCATCGAGGCCTATAAACCGGCTGCCGCCGGCCGGATATTCTGGTTCAGCCGGAACACATTGCCTGGATCGTATTCCCGCTTGAGCGCGGCGAGACGGGCGTAGTTGTCACCGTAGGCCGCGTGCACGCGGTCCTCGCCTTCCTCACCGAGGTTGTTGGCGTAGACACCGCCGGTGGAGAAGGGGCGGATCGCCTGCCAGGCGGCGCGTGTCCATTGAATGGCGGCCTCGTCCTGCGCGGGATCGTCCCAGATGGCGAGCGGGAAGCAATCGAACTGCGCGTCGCGGTTGACGTAGGGCGTGGCATCGCGCGCCGTCCGCGCGATGGTGCCGCCCACCTGCTGCAGCACCAGCAGCGCGCCAGGCAGGGGCGAGGCGGCATAGGCTTCGAGCAGCGCGTCGATGGCTTCGTCGCTGAGTGTCTTCAGGAACTGCGCCTTCCAGTAGTAGCGGCGCCCCGGCGGGAAGAGACTGTCGCCGGCGGCCTGGATCTGCAGGTAGGGCACGGCCTGCAGCCGGGCCTCGGCCGGGCTGCCGAATGCCAGCAGGGGCTGGATCAGGCGTTCACCATGCGCGGCGCTGCCGCAATGGCAGGCCGACATGCTGAAAAAGCGCTCCCCTGAGGGCGCGGTCACCAGCGCGGCATCCACGCTCAGTTCGTCGGGTGCGGTGGCCGCATAGCCGGCATAGAAGCGCATCGCATCGCGTGCCTGCGCAAAGGGGTGCAGCGCGCTGCCGGTCAGCAGCATCGGGCCGACCGGATGGAGCCGGTAGGTGAAGGCCGTGACGATGCCGAAGTTGCCGCCGCCGCCGCGCAGGCCCCAGAACAGGTCGGCGTGCTCCTGCTCGCTGGCGCGCACCTGCCGGCCATCGGCCAGCACCACGTCGGCGGCGAGCAGGTTGTCGCAGGCCAGGCCGTACTTGCGCCCGAGCTTGCCGAAGCCGCCGCCCAGCGTCAGCCCAGCGATGCCCGTGTCGCTGTTGACGCCCATCGTCGTGGCCAGGCCATGGGCCTGCGTGGCGGCGTCGAATTCTCCCAGGCGCAGCCCGGCGCCCGCCTGCGCGACGCGGCGCGCGGGGTCCACCGCGATACGCTTCATGCGCGACAGGTCGATGACGACGCCGCCGTCGCAGACCGACAAGCCGGCCACATTGTGGCCGCCGCTGCGTACTGCGAGCGCGTGTCCGCCATCGCGCGCAAAGGCCAGCGCGGCGGCGACGTCGTGGGCGTTCTCGCAGTAGGCGATCAGCGCGGGATGCTTGTCGACCGCGCCGTTCCACACGCGACGCGCGGCCGCGTAAGCGCCGTCACCGCGCAACACCACATTGCCGCGCAGCGCCCACCGCAAGGCCGTGACGGCGCCAGCGCGCAGTTCGTTTTCGCGCAGTTCGTTTCCGCGTGACCGGGCGCCGCCGGCGGGGTGCATGTCCATGGTCAGGCCCTCCTGTGGCCGACCGCCGCGGCCGGGGTATCGAGGCTGTCGATTCATGCTGTCATACCCAGGGGGGCATGGCAAAATCAAAGAACTCAGGTCAAGGTGAGGAAAGCTCATCCAGGTCAATGAGAAAGCTGCCCCCGCTGCGGTCCTTGCAAGCCTTCGAGGCTGCCGCCAGGCTGGGCAGCTTCAAGGCTGCCGCGGCCGAGCTCAATGTGACGCCGACGGCCATCAGCCACCAGATCCGCCTGCTGGAGACCCTGTACGGCCAAAGCCTGTTCCAGCGGCAACCGCGCCCCCTGCAACTCACCGACGCCGGTGCCCGGCTGTATCCGCCGCTGCGCAACGGCTTCGATGCGCTGGCAGGCGCGATGGCCTACGCCACCGAGGCGAAAGCGCAGGCGCCGCTGCGCGTGACCAGCCCCAACGCTTTTGCCAGCCGCTGGCTGGTGCCGCGCCTGCCGGACTGGCGCGCACGCCATCCGGACATCCCGCTCGAGATCATCGGCACCGATGCCGTGCTGGACCTGCGCGCCGGTGACGCGGATGTGGCGATCCGCTACGCGAGGACGATGCCCCCCGGCATGGCGGCACAGGAGATCTGCCGCGACAGCTTCTTCCCGGTCTGCCGGCCGGAACTGCTGGCCGGCGGCGCGGACGGTGCGGGCATTGCGCGCGCAGCTGACCTGCTGCGCCTGCCGCTGATCCATTTCGACTGGATGAACCGCGACCCGCAGGCACCGACCTGGCAGCAATGGCTGGCGACCGCGCGCCTGATCGACCCGGCTCTCGCGCTGCCGGGCAAGGGGTGGGCGCTCAGCTTCCGCGAGGAACTGCATGCGCTCGATGCTGTGATGGCCGGGCAGGGCATTGCTATCTGCAGCGATGTGGTGGTGGGCGAGGAGCTGCGGCGCGGCGTCCTGGTCAAGGCGCATCCGCTGGCGCTGGCCGGCTACGGCTTCTACCTCGTGTCGCTGCCCCAGCATCCGCGGCAGTCCGCTATCGCCGCGTTCGCGGCCTGGGTGCGGCCGCCGTGCTAGGCGGCGCGGCTATCCTTCGCTTTATTCCTTCATCAGGCGCCACAGCGTGGTGCGGCCGATGCCCAGCTCGCGGCTGGCGGCGGCGCGATTGCCGCCGTTGCGCGCGAGCGCCTGCAGCACGTCCTCGCGGGTGACGGGCGTGGCCGGCCCTGTGCCGGCACTGCCGGCCGCGCGCAGACCGCCCGGCGCCGCGGCATGTATGCGCTCGAATTCGGGAAAGAAATCGCGCGCATCCTGGCCGAGGTCGATGGCGGGATCGCCCAGGTAGATGGCGGCGCGCGCCAGCAGGTTCTCCAGTTCGCGCACATTGCCTGGCCACGCATAGTGCGCGAAGAGCGGAGCGAGGAAGGCCAGCACGCGCTGCCCGGCGTCGCGCGCGAGGCCGTATTGCGCGGCCGCGCGCGCCAGCAGGTGCTGCGCCAGGCCGGGCAGGTCCTCGCGGCGTTCACGCAGCGCCGGCAGCCGGATCGGCAGCAGGTTGAGGCGGAAGTAGAGGTCGGCACGGAAGGCGCCCTGCGCCACCAGCGCGTGCAGGTCGCGGTGCGTGGCGGCGATCACGCGCACGTCGATGGGCGTGGCCCGGCCTGAGCCCAGCTTCATCACCTCGCGCTCCTGCAGCACGCGCAGCAGGCGGCTCTGCAACGCGGCCGGCATCTCGCCGATTTCGTCCAGGAAGATGGTGCCGGTGTGGGCGATCTCGAACAGGCCGGGCTTGCCGCCGCGCCGCGCGCCGGTGAAGGCGCCTTCCTCGTGGCCGAACAGCTCGCTCTCGATCAGCCCCTCGGGCAGGGCGGCGCAGTTGAAGGCGACGAAGGGATTGCCGCGGCGGCGGCTGGCGTTGTGGATGCCCTGCGCCACCAGTTCCTTGCCGGTGCCGCTCTCGCCGCTGAGCAGCACGGTGGCATCGTGCGCGGCGGCCGCGCGCGCCAGTCGGCGTACCTGGTCTAGCGCCGGCGAGGTGCCGACCAGGTCGTCGAGCCCGTGGCGCGCCACCAGGTGCTTGGGCCGCTGGCTGGTGCGCAGCGAGCGGTCGACGCGCTGCGCCACCAGCGCGTCTTGCGCGGTCACGACCGAGCCGGCGCGCTGCCCCTGCTCGACGATGGGCATGCAGTTGACGATCAGCGCGCGCCCATCGATCTGCTCGATGCGCTCGACGATGGCCGTGCCCTGCTCGCTGGCCTCGCGCAGCAGCGTGCCGGCCACCTGCCGCAGCCGTGCCGGCACCTCGGCTTCGCGCTCCAGGCCCAGCAGGCCGAGCATGGCCGGGTTGACCGCTTCGAGCTGCCCGTTGCCGTCGAAGGCGGCCACGCCGTCGCGCAGGTGGGCCACGATCGTGTTCAGCCGCTCTCGCTTCGCTTCCTTCTGGCGGCTCACGCGCGCCAGTTCGACCGAGCGCTCGAATGCCTCCTCCACCGCGCCCAGCGAATACAGGAACACGCTCTCCAGGCCGGCCTGCTGGGCGACGTCGCAGGCCATGCCGGGCCCGATGATGACGCTGCAGCCTTCGGCCGCCAGCGTGTCCACCGCCGTGCGCACCTCGTCGATCGAGCGGTAGGCGCGCTGCCTGAGGCCGACGTTGAGCCAGGCGCCGAGCGCCGCCAATTCCTTGGAGATGGACTCGTGCAGGACCAGGCCGACGTCGGTGCCGGGCCAGGCGGCGACGGCCTGCGTGATCGCGCGCAGCACGTCGAAGCCGTTGACCTTGACCATCACCACCGGCACGTTCAGGTTGTCGCGCAGGTAGGCGCCGTTGGAGCCGGCGGCCAGCACCACGTCGACGCTGCCCGCCTCGACGTGCGCCTGCAGCGCGGCCACCGCCGCGCCGTAGCCCGCGCGCACGGAGAGGAAGCGGGCGCGGTCGGCGTAGCGCGGGGCCACGCTCTCGCACAGGGTCTGCAGACGGCTGATGCTGACCAGCGCGATGCCGGGGCGGTCGCCGGCGGAGATGGCGGGCGGTGGAAGTCGGGTCAAGGCTGTCTCCAGGGAGGCGCGTGCCAGGGCAGCGGAGCGGTGTTCCAGGCCGGAACGTTCCGTCTTGCCTTTTATGAAACGGTGGAACATTCTGCCATGAGGCGCCGCCGCGCGCGGATCGTGCAAGTCCTTGATTTTTCGAGCCCGGCGCAGGCCCGGCGCCGTGTCCGCCCCAATTGGCATGATTCTCGCAAAAGCCGAAGCCCCGACCTTCAACAGGAGACCCAACCATGTCATCGACTTCCGCCCAACGCCGTGCCGCCTTCCGCGACAAGGTCAAGGAGCGCCGCGGCCTGCTGGTGCCGGGCGCTTTCAATGCGCTGAGCGCGCGCGTGATCGCCGACGCCGGCTTCGAGGCGCTGTACCTGACCGGGGCCGGCGTCACCAATATGTCGCTCGGCCTGCCTGACCTGGGCTTCGTCGGCCTGGCCGAGATCGCCGAGCACACGGCGCGCGTGCGCGATGCCGTCACGCTGCCGCTGATCGTCGACGCAGACACCGGCTTCGGCAACGCGCTCAACGTGCGCCACACGGTGCGCACGCTGGAGCGCAGCGGCGCGGACGCCATCCAGTTCGAGGACCAGGTGATGCCGAAGAAGTGCGGCCATTTCGCCGGCAAGGAGGTCGTCAGCGCCGGCGAGATGGAGGGCAAGATCCGCGCGGCGGTCGATGCGCGCGAGGACGCCAACCTGCAGATCATCGCCCGCACGGATGCTGCCGCAGTGCATGGTATCGAGGACGCGATCGAGCGCGGCCACCGCTTCATCGAGGCGGGTGCGGACATCCTCTTCATCGAGGCGACCGAGTCGCTGGCCGATATCGAGCGCCTGCCCGGGCTGTTCACTGCGCCGCAGCTCATCAATATCGTGATCGGCGGCAAGACGCCGACCCAGTCGCGCGAGGCGCTGGCCAAGCTGGGCTACGGCATCGTGCTGTACGCCAATGCCGCGCTGCAGGGTGCGGTGCTGGGCATGCAGCGCGCCCTGGGCACGCTCGCCGCGCACGGCCGCCTGGACGAGGATCCCGCGCTCGTGGTTCCTTTCAGCGAGCGCCAGCGCCTGGTGGACAAGCCGCTGTACGACCGGCTCGACCGCCTCTACGCGGAGAGCTGAGCATGACGGCGCACCGCCGCGTGATGCGGTGCGCCGGCTCGCCGACGCTGCTGTCGATGTGGGGCTGCTGGCGGCCGGCGAAGCGGCCGGCGGGGCGCGCGGCGCCCGCAGCACTTGCGAGGGCGTGATGCAGCCGGCAGCGTGACGGGGGCGGCCTTTCCTTTCGGAATCCGACGGACTAATGTTGGTCTATGCTGGGCCAGACGAGGAGGCAGGCATGACCACGGTCTCGATCGAACCAGGCAGCTACCGCGCTGAACCACCGCAGCGCCCAAGCGACGTGATCGACCTGATCCGCAAGCGCGCCGTCCAGGTGGTGGACCTCAGGTTCACGGACCTGCCCGGCCTGTGGCAGCACTTCTCGATCACGCTGCCGGAAGTCAACGACGAGCTGTTCGAGGCGGGCATCGGCTTCGACGGGTCCTCGATCCGCGGTTTCCAGGAAATCCACGAATCCGACATGCTGGTCCGGCCGGACCCCGCCACGGCCTTCATCGATCCGTTCTGCAGCACAACCACGCTGGCCGTGATCTGCGACGTGGTGGACCCGGTCCGGAAAGAACCGTATTCGCGCGATCCGCGCTACGTGGCAAGGAAGGCGGAGCTTTACCTGCGGCAAAGCGGCATCGCCACGACCTGCTACTTCGGCCCCGAACTGGAGTTCTTCATCTTCGATTCCATCCGGTTCGGGCAGGATCAGCATTCCGGCTACTACCACGTGGAGTCCGCCGAAGGCGAATGGACGTCCGGACGCGATGAGGGCGGGTATGGCGGCGGCAACCTCGGCTACAAGCAGCGGTACAAGGGAGGCTATTTCCCCGTGCCGCCGCACGATACGCTGCAGGACATCCGTTCCGAGATCGTGCTGGCGCTGATGCAGGCCGGCATCCAGGTCGAGGTGCATCACCATGAGGTGGCCACGGCAGGGCAGAACGAGATCGACATGCGCTTCGCGCCGCTGCTGCGCATGGCCGACAACGTGATGATGTACAAGTACATCTGCAAGAACGTCGCGCGCCGGCATGGCAAGGTCGCGACATTCATGCCCAAGCCCTTGTTCGCCGACAACGCGAGCGGCATGCATTGCCACCAGAGCCTGTGGAAGGAGGGCGAGAACCTCTTCTATGACGCCGGCGGCTGGGCGATGACGTCGGAAATGTGCCGCTGGTATATCGGCGGCTTGCTGCGGCACGCGCCGGCCCTGATGGCGTTCTGCGCGCCCAGCACGAATTCCTACAAGCGCCTGGTGCCGGGATACGAGGCGCCGGTCAACCTGGCCATGTCCCAGCGCAATCGCTCGGCGGCGGCCAGGATTCCGATGGTCTCCGATGCACCGGCCGCGCGGCGTGTGGAGTTCCGCTGCCCGGACCCCTCGGCCAATGCCTATCTCGCTTTCTCGGCGATGTTGATGGCCGGCCTGGATGGCATCGAGAACCGCATGGACCCGGGCGAACCGCTCGACAAGAACATCTACGAACTGCCGCCGGAAGAGGCCGCCGCCATCCGGCAGGTTCCCGGCTCGCTGGAAGAAGCCCTGGCGGCGCTGGAGGCCGATTCGGCTTTCCTGCGCAAGGGCGATGTCTTTACCGACGACGTGATCCGGACCTGGATCGACTACAAGCGCAGGCACGAGATCGACACGCTGAAGCTGCGGCCGCATCCCTGGGAGTTCTACCTTTACTTCGACATCTGAGGCAGGCGGCAGCGCTCACTAACCCGCCGGCAGCCTTTTCACCTCGTCGTCGTTCTGAGACAGGCTCTATTGAGCCGTGCATGAATGATGACATCCCCACAGTTGGGCCTGCTTCCGACAAGCTGCAAGGAGGTTGGTGCATCCGCCGCGCAGCAACTCTATTCTCTGATGGCCTCACGCGAATGACCTGTGGGCCCAGCGCCGTCTTCACGTCCTTACCCCGACAGAACCACAATTGCGAATCGCCGCCAAGCTGCTTCAGTCAACCTGGCGGCTGGCAGCGACAACAAACCAAACTCACATCGACGGTAGCGGCACGTGTTCCATCGCCTTCACCTCATGCAGAACGAAGGACGTGTACATCTCACTCACATTGGGAAGACTGTTTAGGTTCTTCTCCGCGTACCGGCCGAACTCATTCAGGTCCTCGGCGATCACCATCATCTGGTAATCGTATGTGCCCGAGACGCGATGACACGTCATCACCCGGGGCAGGGCCTGCACCGCGCGCTCGAATGCCTGCATGCGCTTGGCATCGCCCCGCACGAGCTTGAAAAACACGAAGGCTGTCAGGCCGTACCCCAGCTTTGCCGCATCCAGCCTGGCGTGGTAGCCGGAGATGACCCCTTGTTCCTCCAGGATCTTGACTCTTCGCCAGCAAGGTGACGCCGTCAAGGCTGCACGTTCAGCCAGGTCTGCGCTCGATAGTCGCGCGTCCTCTTGCAAGGCTCGCAGAATCTTGACGTCTGCCCGGTCCAACGATACGCGTGAAATATTCATTTCAGTACCAACGAAAACACAGAATGTTTGATTTGAAAACGTATAGATGCGTGCGTGATATCAGTAAGAAACACCGTATATACGCAGATACTATACCAATACAGGATTTCCCCGGAATCAACGCGGATTGAATGGTTCAGGGCCTTCACGCTCAGCGCGTGCCACGATCGAGAGGAGGACGAAGTGAGCGGTGTTTCCACGGTTCAACCGGCAGCAAGGGACGATGTGAGGAGATTGCGATCCTCGGCAATCCGGGAGGTTGCAAACGCGGCGATGTCGCGTGAGGACATGCTCGCATTCTGGTTCGGCGAGCCGGACACCCCCACGCCAACGTACATTCAAGAGGCGGGCATCTCGGCCATTCGCCAGGGCCAGACAAGGTATGTGCAGACGCTGGGGATGCCCGCGCTACGGGAGCGCCTCAGCGCCTACCTGAGTGAGCTGCACGGTCAGCCGATCGCTGTGAACCGGATCGCCGTCACGGCGTCGGGTACGTCCTCGCTCATGATGGCGATGCAGGCAATCCTGGGCAAGGGTGATCGTGTCGTCGCCGTGACCCCTGTCTGGCCGAACCTGATCGAGATGCCGAAGATGCTCGGCGCCGAAGTGGCCAGCGTTGCCCAGACATTTTCGGCGTCAGGATGGGGGCTGGACATACCTGCGCTTCTGGCGGCCCTCTCGCCAGGGACGAAAGCGCTGCTCATCAATGCCCCGAACAATCCAACGGGGTTCTCTCTAACAAAGTCAGAGCAATTGCAGGTGTTGGCGCACTGCCGCAAGCACGGCATCTGGATCATCTCCGACGACGTCTATCAGCGCCTCTTCTACGGCGCCCGATGCGCTCCGTCCTTCCTGGATATCGCCGAGGAAGGCGACCGCCTGATCAGTTGCAATTCCTTCTCCAAGGCTTGGTCGATGACCGGGTGGCGGCTCGGCTGGATGGTGGGGCCTGCCTCGGTGATGCCGGAAGTGAGCAAGCTCATTGAAATCAATACCACCTGCTCCCCGGGATTCGTCCAGCTTGCCGGCCTGACGGCGCTCGAACACGGCGAGGCCGATGTGCAGGCCTGCGTTTCCCGGCTGCAACAGTCCCGCGACTACCTGGCCGAACGGCTGTCCGCGATACCTGGCGTTACGGTCGGACCGCCACCGCCTGGTGCGATGTATTCGCTGTTTCGCGTGGAGGGTGTGGACGACAGCCTCGCCTTCTGCAAACAACTCGCCGTCAGCCATGGGCTCGGGCTGGCACCGGGCATCGCATTCGGCGAGCAGGCAGAGGGCTACCTGCGTTGGTGTTACGCGAGCAGCATCGACCGGCTCGACGCGGGGGTATCTCGTCTGCGGCGCGGCCTTTCGGCAATGTAGTTACGGGGGATGGCAGGCGGTGAGCGGGGCTTCCGCGCAAAAAACGCCCGCGCGGATCGGTTGTCAGGATCGTAGGGTCGGTTGTTCCAAGGGACAGTCGGCTCTAGGTGCGAGGACCGCCACAAGAACAACGAGAGATGGAGGAAACAATGCGCACAAAGGCGAGGGGCGGCTTGTTCGCGGCCGCGATCGGCAGCCTGTGGGGAGGCGAGACACAGGCGCAAGGCGGAGTCACGTTGTACGGCGTCGTCGACGCGGGGATCGAGTATGTCAGTCACGCCGACAAGAACGGCACCGGCTCGGCATGGCGTATGGCATCGGGAAACAGCTCGGGCACACGTTGGGGGCTGCGCGGCACGGAAGAGCTGGGTGGCGGGCTGCAGGCGATTTTTACCCTCGAGAGTGGCTCCAACCTCGATACCGGCACGTCTGCACAGGGTGGCAGGCTGTTCGGGCGCCAGGCATTCGTGGGGGTCTCCGGACCGTGGGGGCTGCTGACGCTCGGGCGCCAGTACATTCCGCTGTACGACCTGCTTGCACCAATGGATCCGATGCGTTTCATGACGTACTCGGTCCTCGCACACGATCTTCAGCTGTCCTATCGTGCCGACAACACGGTCAAGTACACGGGAAATTTCGGTGCCTTGACCTTGAGTGCGATGGGCAGCACCGGCTATGACTCGACCATTGCCAACGGTGGCGAGGTGCCCGGTGTGCCGCGGGTCGGACAGGAGCTTGGCGCCGGGGTGGCCTACAGCGGCGGCGCGTTCGGCGCGGCCTTGATTTATGACCAACGCCGCGGCGCATCCGTGGCATCGGCCGGAAGCATCGAGCGGCGCTACGCCGCGGCGCTTGTCTACAAGACGAGGGCGCTCTCCACGATGGCCGGCTACCGACACCTTCAGAGCGGCCTGAGCTCCCCGACGTATCGCTCCAATCTACTCTGGCTTGGCGGCTCATATGCTGTATCGCCAGCGTTCATCCTTCGCGCCGCGGTCTACTGGACTGACCGACGGCACAGCCCAGATGACGCGATCAGCTATGCCTTCCAGGCGGACTACAACCTGTCCAAGCGCACGGACCTGTACCTGACCGCCTCCTACATGCGCAACAAAGGCGGTTCGCAATTCGGCGTCGTGAGCGGGACCTCGGTACCAGCGGGGGTTGGACAGACAGGCGTCGTCGCGGGCATCCGGCACACGTTCTAGTTACCCTGCCGCCGGGGAAATTGGCACCTGTCGCATCGCGATATTGGTCCTTGTCCGAGCACATGGCCGCTAGGGATACTAGCTCAGGTGGTCAAGTCTCTGCCCCGGCGAAGGCGGACGGGAGGCATCGGAAGCCAACGGGTCGGCAGGCCTTGTGCAGGCCCGATGCCTGCCCGCAGCGCCGGTGCGGACTGCCGGCGTGGCATGAGCAAGTATCTCTCTCTACCAGACCATGAATACCACGGAAATTGAAATCATTGCCGATGCACTCTGGGCCGCCATGCAGGACGGCCGCCATATGCCCGCGGAGTGGGCCGGGAAGTTCTCGCTGCAACAAGGGTATGCCGTGCAGTTGGCCTTGCTGCGACGCCGCACCGCCCATGGCGAGCGCCAATCCGGGTGGAAGGTCGGATTGACTGCGCCAGCGATGCGCCAGCAGCAAGGGGTCCACGAACCGTGCTTTGGCTACTTGCTGGAGAGCGCCGCGCATTCAAGCGGGCAAAGCTACCGATACGACGAGCTGATCCAGCCCGGCTTCGAGAATGAGCTTTGCCTGACCCTGGGAAAAACGCTGCGCGGCCCCGGTGTCACGCTCGACGAGGTAGTCCAGGCGGTCTCACACGCCGCTCCCGCCCTGGAGATCGTGGAAGTGCGCGGGCCTTTTTCCGGCAACCTGCCGCTTGCAATGGCGGACAACGCGCAGCAGAAGGCCTATGTCACCGGCGAAGCCATGCCGTTGGTTGCGGGCAATCGCGATCTGGCGCGCGCGACGGTGGCCGTCGAAGTCAATGGCCGCCTGGAGGACGTGGCTCCCGGTTCGGCGGTCATGGACGGCGGTGGTCTGCTGTCTGTGGTCTGGCTGGCCAACAAGCTGGCGGAGTTCGGCCAGCCGCTGCAAGCCGGCATGCAGGTGATGTCCGGTTCCTTCACCAGGCAGTACGCTGCCGTGCGCGGAACCAGCGTGACGTCCACGTTCGCCCCGTTCGGGGTCGTCAAGGCCAGCTTTCTCTGAACGCAAGGATGGAATAAATCATGGATCTGGGAATTCGAGGCAAGCACGCACTCGTCTGCGCGGCCAGCAAGGGCCTGGGCCGCAGTTGCGCCACGGCGCTGGCCGAGGAAGGCGTCAAGCTGACCATCGTGGCGAGGGGGCGCGAAGCCCTGGAGGCCACGGCCGAGGAGATTCGCGCAGCGACCGGCGCCGAGGTCACGGCCGTTGCAGCAGACGTCACGACGGAAGCAGGGCGTGCCGCCGTGCTCGCCGCCTGTCCGTCCCCGGACATCCTGGTGACCAACGCCGGCGGACCCAAACCAGGCGACTTTCGTGACTGGACCCGCGCTGATTGGCTTGATGCCCTGAACGCGAACATGTTGGCCCCAATCGAAATGATCCGTGCCACGGTCGATGCGATGATGGCTCGCAACTTCGGGCGCATCGTGAACATCACCTCGTCTGCCGTGAAGGCGCCGATCGACATCCTCGGCCTCTCCAACGGGGCACGCTGCGGCTTGACGGGCTTTGTGGCGGGGCTGGCCCGACGCACAGTAAGCCGCAACGTCACCATCAACAACCTGCTACCCGGGCCGTTTGCCACCAACCGCCTGAGCGCCACCCTCGAGGCCGAGGCCAGATTGTCCGGCACCACTGTGGACGCGGTCGAGGCGCAATGGATGGCGCGCAACCCCGCGGGGCGCTTCGGCGATCCCATGGAGTTCGGACACGCCTGCGCTTTTCTATGCAGCCGTCACGCAGGCTTCATCAGCGGACAAAATCTGTTGCTGGATGGCGGTGCCTATCCCGGGACACTCTGAAATGACAAGGCATGCGCCACCAGAAGCGCAGCCGTCACCGGGATCAATGATAAGGAGACAAGATCGACATGACCCAGAAGACCGCTAGAGAGATTGTGTCGGCGCAGAACATTCGCAAGCGCTTTGGCGCGACGGACGTTCTGCGCGGCCTGGATATCAGCGCAAACGAGCATGACGTGGTGACGCTGATTGGCGCCAGCGGCTCAGGCAAGAGCACGTTTCTGCGATGTCTCAATCTGCTGGAAGTGCCCGATGCGGGCAGCATCACGATCGATGGCGAACCTATCCGGCTGCGGGCCCGTGCCGACGGTCAACCGGCGGCGCTCAGCATGAAGCAGGTCAACCGATTGCGTGCCGGTATCGGCATGGTGTTCCAGAGCTTCAATCTCTGGAGTCACATGACGGTGCTCGAGAACGTCACCATGCCGCCCATGAAGGTCTTGGGGCTGACCCGCAAGGAGGCCAACGAGCGAGCGCAGGCGCTGCTGGCCAAGGTCGGATTGTACGACCGGCAGCACCACTATCCGGCCCACATCTCGGGCGGGCAGCAACAGCGCTGCGCCATTGCGAGGGCACTGGCCATGGAGCCCAAGCTGCTCCTGCTTGACGAGCCGACCTCAGCGCTTGACCCGGAGTTGGTCGGTGAGGTCCTCAAGGTCATCCAGCAGTTGGCCGAGGAGGGCAGGACCATGGTCATGGTCACGCATGAAATGGCCTTCGCCAGGGAGGTGTCCAGCGAAATCCTGTTCCTGCATGAAGGCAGGGTCGAAGAGCGCGGTGCGCCGGCGGAGGTTTTCGGCCAGCCGAGGAGCGAGCGCTGTCGGAAGTTCATCGAGAGTGTTCTGTAATGCCATCCTCCGTCACTGACCATCCTCGGTCATTCATCACAAAGGATTGTCCGATGAAAAAGCTGCTGCTTATCGGCGCCCTGGCGCTGTGCTCTGTCGTTGCCCACGCACGCGACATCAAGGTAGGGGTGCAATGCACCTACCCACCGTTCAACTATCGGGATGCGTCCGGCGCCTTGAAGGGATTCGAGGTCGATATCGCGAGGGAGGTGGGCAGGCGTGTCAAGTCCGATGTGCAATTTGTCTGCCTTGGATTTGACGGCCTGATTCCGGCATTGATGGCCAGAAAGGTCGACATCGTCGCGTCGAGCCTGTCGATCACCGAAGCGCGCAAAAAGAGCATCGACTTTTCCATACCGTATCGCGCGTCGACCGCACGATTCATCGCGCGCAAGGGGGCGGGTCTCAAACCGTTCAAGGCGGACGGCTCGCCCGACATCACGGCTCTGAAGGGGAAGGTGGTCGGCGTGCAGCGCGCCACGACCAACGACAGCTACCTGGCTGGCGAATTCGTCGGCGTGGACATCGCCCGCTACGACTCCGCCGAGAACCTGCTACTTGATCTTGTCGCCGGCCGCATCGACATGGCCCTGGTCGGGCCGATCAAGGTCCAGATGGATTTCCTGGGCAAGGCCGAAGGCCGCAACTATGAGTTCATCGGGCCGGAGTTCGAGGTGCGCAAGTACTTTGGCGATGGTGTGGCAATCGGATTGCGCAAGGATGACCAGGCCTTGCGCGATGAAATCAATACGGCGCTGAAGTCTATGTTTGACGACGGGACCTTCAAGGCGATCAACAAAAAGTACTGGAGTTTCAGTGTGCTGCCCTCGGTGTGGAAGTGAGGCAGCGCGCAAAGCAATGCCGATAGTTTCGTCAATCGCAAGGCAAAACAGATATGGACATATTCAGTGGTTGGGGGCCGACGATTGCCCGGGGCGTCTGGATGACGGTAGAGGTGGCGTTGCTCTCGTCCGTGCTTGGCGGCGTCCTGGGCATACTTGGCGCCCTTGCATGCCTCTCACGCCATCGTGCTATCCGTGTGCTCGCCAACGTGTACGTGACGACCATTCGAGGCGCACCCCAGTTGCTCCTGATCTTGCTGGTTTACTTTGGCAGCACGGTCGCGCTGACACGCCTGGCTGCCCTGGTCGGCGCCCCGACCGGGACGATCGAGGTACCGCCCTACCCGGCAGGCGTATTCGCCTTGGCGCTGATTTTCGGCGGCTACGCGGCGGAGGTCTTTCGGGGCGCGTTGCAAGCGGTGCCGCCCGGGCAGGTTGAAGCGGGCAAGGCCTTGGGGCTCAGCACGTGGCAGGTCTTTGCCAGCATCAAACTCCCGCATTTGCTCCGCTTCGCATTGCCGGGCCTGGGCAACATCTGGATTTCCATCCTGAAGGACACGTCCCTGATCTCCATCGTCGGCCTCAGCGAGCTGATGAAGGCAGCGGAGCTCGCCACCAGCGACACGCGCCGGGCCTTGTTCTTCTACCTGACGGCGGGCGCCATCTACCTGGCGCTGACGCTGGCCAGCTCAGCGGTGCTGTTTGGCCTCGAAAGACGCGTAGCGCGTGGCGAAAGGAGTGCATGACAATGGACTTTCAACTCATGGGCGACAGCCTGGGAATGCTCTGGGAAGGTGCCAAACTCACGCTTGAGCTGTTCGCCATCACGATGCTGCTGGCCAATCTGCTGGCACTGCCGCTGTCGATTGCGAGAGTGCAGGGGTCGCGTTGGCTGCGCTGGCCGATCGAGGCCTTCTGCCAAGTGTTCCGCGGCACGCCGCTGCTGGTGCAGATCTTCATCGTCTATTACGGGATGGCACAGATAGAGCTTGTGCGCGAGAGCTGGGCCTGGCAGTACCTGCGCAATCCCTATTGGTGCGCTGTGCTCACCTTCACCTTGAACACCACCGCGTACATCGTGCACATCCTGCGTGGCGCAATCGAAGCCGTGCCCAGGGGAGAAATCGAAGCGGGACAGGCGTTCGGCCTGTCGCTCGCTTCGCTCTACCGGCAGGTCATACTGCCGCGCGCCATCGTGCTAGCGCTGCCGGCGTATGGCAACGAGGTCATCAAAACCGTGAAGCGAACTTCCTTGGCTAGCACCATTACCATTGCCGAACTGACCGGCGTCGCCAATATGCTGGTCGCCCGCACCTTCGCTCCCTACGAGATCTTCATTACGGCGGGCCTTCTCTACCTTGGCTTCGCCTTCGCCGCGGATCGCATGGTCCGCGCGCTGGAGAACCGCATGTCCCGCCACACACGCCCGGCGCAGACCGGGGCGCCGATTCCTGAAACCTTGCTTGCGTGAACCAGGGAAGACCATGTCCGACCATACTGACCCGAATGTCATTGACGAACTGCTGGCATTCGCCCACGGCCTGGCGAACGCCAGCGGCGCGATCCTGCGCGAGAACAGGCATACCCGCCGAGGGTTCGAAACCAAGGCGGACGACAGTCCGGTGACCGACGTGGACAAGCATGTGGAAACCACGCTGCGCATGCTGATCCAGCATCGCTATCCGCATCATGGAATTCTCGGCGAGGAATTCGATGCCACGGACCTGGATGCCGAATATGTGTGGGTGATCGACCCCATCGACGGCACCAAGGCCTTCGTCACAGGCATTCCCATCTATGGAACGCTGATCGCGCTGGCCAGGTACGGTACTCCCATCGTTGGCGTCATCGACCACCCCATCACCAACGACCGGTGGGTGGGCGCGGTCGGCCGGCAGTCGCTCTTTAATGAGCGCCCGATTCGCAGTCGGCAATGTCCGTCCCTGTCCGAGGCCTTGCTTTCGTGCAGTAATCCGGAGCCATTCGGCCCGCAGGAGCGGGAAGTGTTCGACACGCTGCGCGCCGCTACCAAATGGTGTGTGTACGGTTCCAGTTGCTATGCCTATGGCAGTGTGGCGAGCGGATCCATCGACATTGCCATTGACTGCGGCCGGCACCGGGAAGTGGACTATTGCGCTTTGGTGCCGGTCATCGAGGGCGCGGGCGGCGTAATCACAGATTGGGAAGGCAAGCCATTGACAATCTACTCGGGCAATCGGCTGATTGCATCGGGCAACCCGAGGCGGCACGATGAAGCGCTGCGGATACTGGCTAGCACCTAGTGTCCGCTGTGGTGCCGGCACGTATAGTGCGATCAGGGCGCCTGCTCTCCGCTTGTTGCGCGTCGCGCATGCGTGGCTTGCGGGCAGTCGCTCATCGTATGGCTTGCATATGGCACTGAATTTCAATTACCCGACATGGAGTGCGCTGTCTCTCGACCGCAGCAGCGCGACGCCCTTGCACGAGCAGGTCTTCAATCAGATCCGTCAGGCGATCTTGCTTGGAAGCCTGTCCAAGGGCGCGCGATTGCCGCCGAGTCGTCGACTGGCGGCCGAGCTGCAGGTGTCGCGCAACACGATTGTCCTGGTGTATGAGCGCTTACTTGCTGAGGGCTACACGCACTGCCGAGTTGGCGCCGGCACCTATATCGCGGCCGTCCTGCCGGAAGACCGCCATCCCACGAAGGATCGGAGCGCCGGCAAGCGGTCTGAGGACGCGATGCCGGGCGTCCATGTGTCTCGCAGGACCCAGGCCTTGCTCGATCTGAGCTTGCCGTCCGAGCGCGGCGGGGCGTTCGATCTGAGTCCTACAGTGCCGGCGCTGGACCAGTTGCCGTTCGATCAGTTCGCCAAGGCATCCGGACAGTACTGGCGCTCGGCACCGGTGGCAGACTTGGGCTACGGCGCGACACTGGGCTTGCCTGAATTGCGCGAGCAGATAGCGGCATACCTTGGAGAAGCACACGCGGTACCTTGCTCAGCCGAGCAGATACTGGTCGTCAGCGGCACGACGCAAGCGTTCATGCTGGCTGGCCACGTACTGATGGATCCGGGAGATCAGGTCATCGTCGAGGATCCTGCCTACACGACGCGGCTTGCCGCCTTGATGGCGGCCGGCGCGGAATTGGTGCACGTGCCGATCGATATGCAGGGGCTCGACAGCGCACAATTCGACCATCTTGCGCCAGGCGCCAAGTTGGTGGTGGCGTCGCCGACCAATCAATTCCCGCTCGGCAGTACGATGCCTCTGGAGAGGCGGCTGGCACTGCTGCAATGGGTGCGGGCGCGGAATGCCTGGGTTATCGAGTACGACTTCAACAATGCGTTCCACTTCGACAAACGCCCGCTCCCGCCCCTTGCGGCGCTCGACCAGGGTGAGCGGGTAATCTATATCGGGAACTTCAACCGATCGATCTCGCCGGCTCTCAACCTCGCCTATATCGTGATGCCGCCCGGTCTGGTCGCGGCGTTCGCACGTGCAACACAGGTCTTTTCCTTTCACGCTTCGGTTCCGACGCAAGGTGTGGTGGCTGACTTCATGCAGGGCGGGCAATTGGCCGCGCATCTCCGGCGAATGGGAAGCCGCTATGCAGAGCGGGCCGGACTGATGCAGCATTGCCTGAGGACGTTGTGCGCGGATCTCTTCGATATTCCCGCGGCCAGTGCGGGTCTGCATCTGTCGGCAGTGGCGAGGATTCCCATGGATGATGTGGCAGTGTCCAAAGCGCTGCTGGCGCATCGCATCGACGTCCCGGCCTTGTCGCGCTACTGCATGAGCGGACAGTGCAGAAGGGGCTTTGTCTTCGGATTCGGCAACACATCGGCGGATCGAATCGGACCGGCGCTGAATCTCTTCAGGCAGGCCGTATCCGATTCCCTCGGATCGGAAGGCATGACCTAGCCACGCGGCTGTGCAATCTGGCTACACGCCCTGCCAGGCAATCTGTCGTGTGCATGCCGGCCCCGCAACGATCACGGCGTACCCCCGAAAGCCGCTCCATCGCGATCCGCTCCTCCGGCAGAATCCGCTTGACTCTGACGTGACGTCAGGCCCCAAGATGCCGCGCACGGAGGTAATTGCATCGATGCTGAAGATTGGTGAACTGGCTCGCAAGACCGGCCTGTCGGTGCGCACCCTGCACCACTATGATTCGATTGGACTGCTGTCGCCCGCCGTCCGGTCAGGCAAAGGCGACCGGCTCTACATCGAAACGGACGTAATCCGGCTGGGCCGCATTCTGCTGCTGAGGCAGATCGGACATCCGCTGGCACGCATCGGGGAGATCATCGATGGACAGGGCATTGCTCCTTGCGAGCTCCTTGCCGAGACATTGGAGGTAATGGAGAAGAAGCAGCGCCACCTCGAGACGCTCCGGAACCGACTGCAATGGCTGCAACAAAAAATGGCAAGCAACGGCGCGCCGGAATGCACTGACTCGCTGTCCCTGCTGGAAATGCTTGTTCTGCAGGAAGAGGCGCTGTTCGACCATGAGCCAGGCCTGGCAGTCGGCATGGGGCTTGACGCATCACTGTTGGCCTTCCTGAAAGGCATGCTCATGCCGCCGATGAAGGACGCCTCATGAGCTTCATGGCGCCACCCCAAGCCCGGGCAGGAGAGAGCATCGCGACAGCAGCCGGGCACATGATCGACAGATACAGGGGGTTTTCGCTGAAAGTCGTGGGCAGATATCGGCCCGGCGTCAGGAAGCTGTCGACGTGGCTGGAGCATTGCATCGACAACTGCTTTCCAGGCCACTGCCAGGTCACCACCGTCATCGAAATGTCGGGACATGACGCGATCGCGCACATCGATGCGGCCATGGCCGGTTCCGACGCGACAAGCACGACAGGCACGAGAGGCGAGAGGCAGGCCGACCTGCTGATCGCGCTGGATGCGGGAGCAATCCTCGGGCACGGCGCGTTTCTGCGCGATCGGACGATCTGCCTGGTGGTCGACGCGCAGGAGGATGCCGATGGCATCGCCGACGCCTTGTCGGCCGACTTGCAGGCTAGCGTATCGGAATTGCTGGGCAGGCAAGGTGCTGCCGGATACTGGCTTCCCCTCTGGGCGGAACTGATCGCGCTGGATGAAGCGTTGCCGGACGCGAAGCTGGTAGCCGTGCTGGGCGCCGCCTGCAAGGCGATGGGCCTCCACCTCAGCAAGGACCTGACCGGCTTCGAACCCATCACCTAGGGCGA
The DNA here is from genome assembly GCF_056930435.1 of Cupriavidus sp. 09_S30. Taxonomy (NCBI): domain Bacteria; kingdom Pseudomonadati; phylum Pseudomonadota; class Betaproteobacteria; order Burkholderiales; family Burkholderiaceae; genus Cupriavidus; species Cupriavidus sp. 09_S30. The sequence goes on from NZ_JBXOWI010000002.1 coordinate 551,866, forward strand.
TCGGTCGGCGCACGCGCGGGCAGAAGAAGAACACAAGCGACAGGGATGTATATGGCGAGAATCTACCTTGAATTCGAGAAGGCCATCGGCGAGCTGGAAGAGAAGATCGAAGCGCTGCGCTATTCCGATGAGGAATCCACGATCGACCTTTCGAATGAGATCGAACGGCTGTCAATTCGCAGCGAGCAGTTGACGAAGGCCCTCTATGAGCGCCTGACTCCGTGGCAGATCGTCCAGGTGTCGCGGCACCCCGCGCGGCCGTACACCCTCGATTACGTGCAGTCCATGTTCACCGACTTCCACGAGCTACACGGCGATCGGCGCTATGGCGACGATCAGTCCATCGTCGGCGGCCTCGCCCGCTTCGATGACAGGCCCTGCGTCGTGGTGGGACACCAGAAGGGCCGCAGCACCAAGGAAAGAACCCTGCGCAACTTCGGTTATCCCCGTCCGGAAGGCTATCGGAAGGCATTGCGGCTGTTCCAGTTGGCGGAGAAATTCCAGCTTCCGGTCTTCACGTTCATCGACACGCCGGGCGCCTGGCCCGGCATCGAAGCCGAGGAACACAACCAGTCCGAGGCGATCGGCCGCAACCTGATGGAAATGGCCGGGCTGCAGACGCCGATCATCACCACCGTGATCGGCGAGGGCGGTTCGGGCGGGGCGTTGGCCATCGGCGTCTGCGATGTGGCGGTCATGCTTCAGTTCGCAACCTACTCCGTCATCTCGCCGGAAAGCTGCTCGTCCATCCTGTGGAAGAGCGCGGGGCACGGCGAGCTCGCCGCCAATGCCCTGGGATTGACGGCGCACCGGCTCAAGGCCTTGGGATTGATCGACAAGGTCGCCAATGAACCGGTTGGCGGGGCGCATCGCAATCCCGTGCAGATGGCGTCCGCGCTGAAGCGCATCCTGCGCGAGAGCCTCCGGGCGATCGATGTCTACGGTCCGACAGAACTCTTGGCCCGCCGGCACGAACGGCTCATGCGCTATGGCGCTTTCCGGGATACGTCGGCACCCGCTCGGGGATGAGTAAGGCTGCTGGAGGTGCCGGATCCATGGTAACTGGCTGGGCGGGCGTTTCGTCGACCGCAGCCCGCTGAGCGCCACTGTCGCGGGGCTGGCGTTCGCGCACCGGCGAAGTCACGGTGCCACAGTTCGCCCGTCAATATGACTGACCTGCCAGGGCACCCGGGTTACGAATCGCTCGGCCAGCAGATCCACGACCCGTCGCACTTTCGCCGACAGGTGCTGGTTCCTCTGCCACACTGCGTGAATAGGGAATCCCTGGGTTCCGACCTTGGGCAGCACCTGTACCAGCCGGCCCGCCCGGAGGTGTTCAGCCACCAGCCAGTCGGACAGCAGCGCGATGCCGTGCCCCGCCAGGACGGCATCCAGAATGGCCTCGCTATGGTTCAGGCCCAGGCGGCCGCGCACCGCCAGGGGATGGCTGTGGCCGTGGCGGTCGAGGAAGTGCCAGGGCCGCGCCTGTCCGCCGCTGCCGAAGGTGATGCAGGCGTGCTGGTGCAGGTCATCCGGGGTCTGCGGCTGGCCGTGCCGGGCCAAGTAGTCGGGATGGGCAACCAGCACCGCCTGCTGCACGCCCAGGGGCTTGGCGACCAAGGTGGCACTGTCTTGCAGCGGTCCGATGCGGATCACCAGGTCGATGCCGTCCTCGACCAGATCGACCCGGCGATCAGTCAGGCTCACGTCCAGTTCGAGCGCCGGATGCTCCTGGGCGATCTCCAGTAGCACCGGCAGGACCCAGCGCCGGCCGAAGACCACCGGCAGATCGACGTGCAACCGCCCGGCCAGCGCCTGGTGCTGCGTTGTCACCTGCGCCTGCGCGCTCTCCAGCTCCGCCAGGGCACGCACGCAGCCGTCGTTGAACTGGCGGCCTTCGTCGGTCAGGTTCAAGCGGCGCGTGGTGCGCTGAAACAGTCGCACGCCCAGCGTGGCTTCCAAGCGGGCGATGCTCTTGGCGACGCCCGACTTGCTCATGTCTAGTCGCTCGGCCGCCAGCGTGAAGCTGCCGGCCTGCACAACCTGCATGAAGACGGCGATGCCGCGAAAAGGGTCTGGCGTATTCATGGGGTACCTATTGACGAATTCAGTTCAACTCTATTTCGATTGATAGAGCATATATCGACTCCTGATTCGTCAATATCATTTCCTTGGGACAGCCCGCCGGAGCTGTCGATTCCGATGCGAGTACCTGATGCCTCAAATGGCCCTTCTGCCCAGCCCCCGCCTGAATGGCGTGCTGTTGCTTCTGGCAATCTGTGCCGGCCTGGGTGTGGCGAATGTCTATTACCTCCAGCCCGCTCTGTCCCTGGTGCAGTCGGAGTTCGGCGCCAGCCCGCAGCGGGTGGCCTGGGTGCCGACCCTGACCCAGATCGGCTACGCGCTGGGCATGCTGCTGCTGGCGCCGCTAGGGGACGTGGTGCCGCGGCGGCGGCTGGTCCTGGTCAAAGCGATGCTGCTGGTGCTGGCCCTGCTGGCAGCCGGCGCCTCCCCCGGCCTTGGCTGGCTGGTCGTCGCCAGCGTCGCCGTTGGTCTGCTGGGCAGTATCGGCCAGGACTTTGTGCCGATTGCCGCGCAACTGGCCCCCGCTGAACGGCGCGGCCGTGCCGTGGGCACCGTCACGACCGGGTTGCTCAGCGGCATCCTGCTGTCGCGCGCCCTGGGTGGCTGGGTCGCCGATACCCTGGGCTGGCGCGCCATGCAACTCGGCGCGGCCTGCCTGATGCTGGGGGTGATGGCGATCGCCTTGCGTACCGTGCCGAACCTGGCGCCCGCAAGCTGCGGCCGCTACGGCTTCTTGATCGCCAGCCTGTGGACGTTCTGGCGACAGCACCGCGCCCTGCGGCTGGCCGTCTTGGCCCAGGCGCTGCTCGCGTCCACGCTGGGCGCGTTCTGGTCCACGCTCGCTCTGGTGCTGGCAGCGCCGCCGTTCCATCTGGGTGCCGGCGTGGCGGGGTTCTACGGCATTGCCGGCGCGGCTGGCGCCCTCGCTGCGCCCGGGTTCGGCTGCCTCAATGATCGCCGCGGGCCATTGCCCGCGATCCGCATGGGGTGCGTGCTGGTGATCGTGGCGTTCCTGGGCATGGAAATCCTGCCATCCAGCCCGTGGGCCCTGGCGGCCGGCGCCGTGGCCTTCGACCTGGGCGTGATGGCCGCGCTGGTGTCGCACCAGTCCATCGTCAATGGGCTGGAGCCGCAGGCCCGCAGCCGCCTCAACGGCCTACTAATGGCTGGCACGATGGCGGGCATGGCGGCTGGCGCCGCCATCGGCAGCTTCGCGTGGGCGCATGGGGGCACGCTCGGCCTCTATGGTTTCGCCGTAGTTGCAGGTCTGGCGGCGCTGGCCGTGTCCTTTCTTCACAATCCACCTGGAGATCACCACCATGACTGAGACTGGCGAAGAACGGCTGTTCCGTGCTCCGTACCTGCAACCTCAACCCGGCAGCGACCGTCCTTTGACCGTGTTGTGCTCGCTGCTCTCGCGTGCCGACAACACACCCCTGACCGAACGCCGACGCGCCGACGGCCACCTCCTCGACCGTGCCGGGCAAGTGATCGCCGACCCGGCCGCCGATGCCACCGCCAATGTCTTCGAGGGCAATCCGAATCTCAACTTCGAGCACTGGGGCGAGTATTGGCGCAAGGTGCATGGCGTGCGCTTCATCCATGCCGAGGAGCCGGACGACCACAGCTTGGAGCGCCTGCTGCGCTACGACCAGTTGCATCGCTTCGCGCCGGGACCGACCCATACCAATGCGCCGCCGTACCGCGCGCCGGTCGATGCGCAGGGCAAGCTGTGGCCCACCGTCATCGGCCGTGTCGAACCCTACCGGCGCCCGCGCTGGGACGGCATCGCCTACCTGAACTTTGCGGGCCCCGAGGACATTGCCGTGGTGCTAGGGAATGCCCGTGTGCGAGAGAAGATCCTGCCCGAAGATCAGGCGATCTTCCGCGACATCGCCCCGATTCTGTCTTGTCAGTATCTCATCGTGCCGAGTGTCACGGGCAACGAGGCCGTTACGCTGGTCAAGCTCCACGTGCGTGGCTCGGCCGTTGGCCGGGAGGCGTTCCAGCGGTGGTGGCTTCACGAACATGCACCGCTCTCGGCTGCACAGTCCAAGGGCTGGGCCACGCGCTACGTGCAGCTACACAACATCGGACCGACCGAGCCGGGCCTGCCGCTGTACCACCCGCAGGCTAGCGGTATCGACGGGGTGACGCTGATGGGCTTCGCCAGCCTCAACGACCTGGAGGACTTCCTGCGTCGTCCCGAGCAGAAGAGGATCGCGGAGGACGAAGCGCGAATGACGGACCCGGCGGCCAGCGAATGGTGGACCGCCGTCGGTATGGTGCTGGTCAACCGCATTGCCCCTGAATGCGCCACGGACTTGCGTGTATGAACTGAGCTGCCGGCAAGCCCGCACATTGGGCAGTCACCGTTATCGCCTTCCAGAAAGGCAACGGAAACTCACCGGAATTGGAATGAACGACGTCTTCCATCCTTCGTTCATTCGTATCAGTGCATTTCCGTTACTTCATCCGCCGTCTGGCGCCTAGACTGTTATGTTGTACGGACGGGGGACTTGACCCATCTTGGGTCACTTAACCGGCACTGGCAGGTGACGATTCGACTCGAATGGCATCGTCGGTGCTTCTGCGATTCGATATGGAGCTAAGAACATGAAATATCCGTTCATCGTCGCTCTGACCACCGCCGCACTCACGGGCTGCGCCATGTCGCCTTACACGCCGCCTCCCACGCAAGACACTCGTGCCATTGGCGAAAGTAAGCTTGCGCCTAAGGAAGCCGCCCAATGCATCGGGGGAGCATGGGCGCAAAGCTCGGGGCAGCAAGTATGGATGCAATACATGCTCGCCAATGACCAGGCATTCGACGTCTCCGTTCCGGGGCAGCAGCCGCCAAGCAGTTCAGCCGCCGTCGTGCGAAAGTCGCCAACCGGAGCTGGATCATGGCTGGGCTTCCGGGGCGCCGACAGCGGTGGGACTGGTGCATTCAGCCAGTGCATGTGAGCCCCGGCTTCGAGGGCGAACTCTGGATCGTGTTCAAAACTCGCACAAGCAAGGATGCTCAGGCGAGACCTGGCCAGGCACAATGAGCGCATGAAACAAACTGGCCTTGGTTTGGACCTGAGCAACCGGCCCGCCCGGAAACGCAAGTTTCTGGATGGGATGGGGCGCGCTGTTCCGTAGCACGCGACGCGGAAATGCATCAGGTCACGAAGGGCAACCGCTCACATTTCGGCATGAAGGCGCATCCGGGCGAACTCTGGGCAGGACCAGACGGAATCAGGCTGCGGAGAACTCGATGACAGGCTCACATCGGATGGGGAAGTTCACGGAGTTTGCGATATAGCACTTCTCATGTGCCACATGATGCAGACGTTCCGCCCTGTCGCGATCATCGCCAACTCGAATCGTCACGCGAGGGTGCAGGATAATTTCCGTGAATCGCCCACCCTCGGGACTGTCGATCATCGTCCCGCTGGCGTCATCGACATAGGCAAGCACGCAGATGCCGGCATCCGCGCACAAGTGCAGATACCAGAGCTTATGGCACGCTGATGCAGCGCCCAACAACAGGTCTTCGGGATTCCAGCGTGCCGCGTCTCCGAGAAACGCCGCATCGGACGAGCCCAAAATGTCCGCCTTGGAGCCCGCGCGGATGATGTGATCACGGCCGTACGTGCGATACCCCGACGTGCCAGTCCCTTGGTTTCCCGTCCACTCCACCGAAACGCGATACTTATGCACGCCGTGGGCCATCGTGTTCTCCTTCGAAGTCGAAACGTTGTCAGTGGATGCTGGGTCAGCGGCGCTGGGCCTCACGCGCGGTACCAACCTGCGGGTTCCATTGTGGCACCGGATTCCTGTTTGGTATACCATTATTCCAAATTACAGGACTCTCGGTCATGGAAACAAGATTCAACTCCACGGCGGACCAGGTGACTGCGTCCCTGCGGGAGATGATCGTCAGCGGCGAGCTGGGAAGTGGGGAGCGGCTGGTCGAGCGAGACTTGGCCGACCGCTTCGGGATCAGCAGGATCCCGCTTCGCGAAGCCATTCAAAGGCTGGCGGGCGAGGGGCTGGTAGACCTCTTCAGGAATCGCGGCGCCGTCGTGCGGACGCTGACTGCGTCGGACGTGAAGGAGATCTACGACTTGCGGGCACTGCTAGAAGGCGATGCGATCTATCGGAGTGTGAAGCAGCTCGACAATGAGACGCTTGCGCGCGCCGAACTCGTCCATCGCCTGCTCGGCGATGCAGGTACGCCGGCAAGGCAGGGGGAACTCAACCGGGAGTTCCATGAGCTCCTGTATTCGCATTGCGGCAACGAACGTCACCTCAACGCAATCGCGGAGCTGCGCCGCCAGGTCGAACGTTACGAGCGCCTGCAGAATACGTTGCTCGCGGACACGCCGTCGTTCCAGATCGAGCACGAGGACATTCTGAGGGCATGTCGCGAACGCAATGCGCGGGCCGCCCGCTCGATGACCGTCGCGCATCTCGATTCGGCCAGGAACATCGTGATGCGGATTGTCGAAAACGGTTGACTTCGGTTCAGCGCGGCAACTCGGCACGCAACTCCGGACGCGCCTCGGGACGCGGAAAGCGGATGCGGAACTCGGTGAACTCGTGCTCGATCGAGTCGCAGGAGATCGAAGCGCCCCAGCTGCGCAGGACATTGCGGCAGAAGGCCAGGCCGATGCCGGTGCCGCGATGCGCGGGGTAGGAGAAGAACGGTTGGAACATCCGTTTGAGCACCTGCGGTGGCACGCCCGTCGCCGTATCTCGGAAGACGACTTCGATGGCATCGTCCCCTGTTTCGCAGTGGATGACGATGTCGCCCTTGCCGGCGCGGCGGATGGCTTCGAGGGCGTTCTTGGTCAGGTTGGTGATCACTAGCTCGAACAACTGCGGATTGCCCAGCACCAGCGTGTTGTTGCAGGGTTCGACGCTGACCCGCCGTGCGAAGCCCGGCTCGAAGGGAAAGCGTGAGATGGCGTCCTGGATGGCCACGCAGGGGTCGAACAAGGACTTGGTGGCCGACAGCGGGTCCTTGGAGTTGGCCACCAGCAGCTCGATGCTGTTATGCACGTGGGCCAGGTCGGAGCGCATGCGCTCGGCCGCCGCCAGCAGCGCGGGCAATTGCGGATCCTCGGCGGGTAGCATCCTCGGCAGGCGCGCGCGGATGCCGTCCACCGTCATGGCCAGGCTGGTCAGCGGCGTGCGCAGTTCGTGCGCCACCGTGGCCAGCGCAGCCGCCATGCCGCGCTGCTTCTGCTCTATCAGCACCTGGCGGTCGATCTTGATCACGAACAGCACGGCGATCACGAAGGCCAGGAGCGGCAACTGCAGCAGCACGGCATCCCAGGGGATGCTGGCCATCGAGTTGCCGCCCAGCAGGAACAGTGCCACCGCGGCGGCCGTTCCGCTGATCAGGGAGATGGTGGCGAAGGCCGTGCTGAAGTGATAGAGGATCACCACCGCGATCAGCACGGATTCTGCCCAGGCCAGCGCGCCGGCGTTCTCCAGGTAGAAGAAGACAAAGGCGAAGGGCAGGCCGACCGTGATGGCGAACAGCGCGTACGGTGACATCCAGCTGTGCTGGGACAACCGGGAGGCGAACAGCAGCGGGATGAACAGTGCGGTGCACAAAAGCCGCAGCCCCAGGTTCTCATAGTGCTGCGGGAAAACGTAGCGCCAGATCACGTAATAGAGCGGATGGCCGAGCACGCCCAGCATGCCGACCAGCTGGATGCGGCGCAGCCGCGCCACGCTCTCCTCGTCGAGCAGCGCGGCGCGGACGGCCGAATCGAACAGCGTCTGCCAGGCGCGCCCGAAGCGCGCCGCCCACGTCATGTCCTTGTCCCTGCGCGGGAGCGTCTTGTCCATCCTGTTCCGATGATGTGGCTGGTTGTGCTGCCTGGTCGTGCCCCGAGATGCCGATAGTCCACTGAATCACTGAAATCGGTCGGTGCCTGCCATGCCATGCGGGCTCATCGCGTCGTTGCAAATGCTCGCAATAGCCGTGCTATTGCTGCGCTTTGCCCTTGCAGGGCGCGCACGCGCTGGTAAGCGCGTGCCGCTGCGCAGGCGGATTGCAGTGCAATCCGAAGTCCCTGCTTCGCCCTAGCGCTGATTCCCGCATGGCATGTCCTTCACCTCCCATTTCAATGATTCAGCGGACTAGGCAGCAAGCGATTGCACCGCCACCTCGGCCAGCGAGGCCCCGCGTTGGGCGCGGCGCGTGGACGACCACTGGTCGAGCCGCACCTCTTCGCGGATGTCTGCCAGCACGCTGAGCAGGCGCTCGATGTCTGCGGCGCTAAGTTTGGCATGCAGTGTAAGCCTCATCAATGCCCGATTCTTGGGGGTTGCCGGCGCGCAGAAAACCGAACCGAAAATGCCGCGCGCCTGCAGGGCGTCGCGCAGCACCTTGACCTGCGGCTCGCTGCCCGCTTCCAGGCCGATGATCTGCTCGCTGCCGTTGCTGATGTTGTAGCCCAGCGCGGAGATCGCCGCCCGGGTGGAGCGTGTGATGGCGTGGAGCCTGGCGCGCCGGTCGTCGGCGGCGGCGATGAAGGCGGTGGCCGCCTCGAACCAGGCGATTTCGTGGCGCAGCAGGCCGGAGCTGAAAATGGCGGGCCGGGCTTCGACCGCGAAGAAGTCCTTGAACGCCGTGGAGCAGGCGATGAAGCCGGCGCGGCCGCCGAAGGCCTTGGCCAGCGAGGCCGTGCGGAAGTGCACCCGCGAGGCCAGTCCCAGCGCCGCCACCAGGCCCGCGCCGCCCGGGCCGTGCGTGCCGAGCGAGTGCGATTCGTCGACCACCAGCACGGAGCCGCTCGCCTGCGCGATGTCGGCCAGGTCGGCCAGCGGCGCGACGTTGCCGGTCGTGCTGTACACGGAGTCGACCATGATCACCCCGGGCCCCATGCGTTCGACCTGGCGGCGCAGGTGCTCGGCATCGTTGTGCCGGATGGGTACGGCCTGGGCGCCCGCCGCCGTGATGCCCTCCCACAGCGAGGCGTGGCCGTTCATATCGATGTAGACCGGCACGCCCGGGCCGGCGATGCATTGCACCAGGCCGACGTTGGCCGCCCAGCCGGACTGGGCGATCAGGCCGTCCTCGGCCTGCATCAGCGCGGCCAGCCGGCGTTCGGCGCGGCGCTGCGGCGTGTCGCCGTGCTGGAAGACGTTGGACATCAAGAGTTCGCGCTCGTCCTGCAGCAGCGCGCGCGCCTGGGCCCGCACCAGCGAGCGCTCGCCCAGCAGGCAAAGGTAGTCGTTGCTGTTCAGGTACAGGGCGTCGGCGCCAGGGGTGCGGCCATGCAGCAGGTGGTCGCCGCCCCAGAGCTTGCCCATGCGCTCGTCGAAATGCTGGCGCATGCGCGACTGGATCCACTCGGGCAGTGGCGGTGCTGCCCGCGAAGGAGCGGGTTTGCGCAGGGAGATGATGGTCGCGGCTTGGGTGTGCATGAGCGGTTCCTCGTTTTTTTTGGGGTGGATTGCACAATCTACGGCCCGCGCGAGGTCGCCGGCGATCGCCGCCAGCGCCGCGCCCGGGCGCATGGTGATGCACCGCCACCCGCCAGGCGGGGGTGGCCGGACTTGGCCGGCCGTCGCGTGCCGCGCCCTGGCTACGGCGCGGCGCGCGACGGCTGGCGGTACTCTGAATCCCGCATGCCAGGCCTATCCTGGCGTGCGGCACACACGCCCGCCCCGCTGCACGGCCGGGGCCACGGCTCGCTCAGGGCCTTTGCAGGCCCCGCCGTGGCAGGGGCTCGGACATCACGATCGAGGTGCGCGTCTCGCCATAGCCGTTGATGGTGCCGATGAACTGCTCAAGCTCGGCAATGTCCGGCGCGACAACGCGCAGCAGAAAGGAGTCCGCGCCCGTCACGTGCAGGCACTCCAGCACCTGTGGCGACCTGTTCAGCACGTCGAGCAATTTGCGTTTATTGGGTTGCTGGGCAGTGATGCCGATCACGGCCTGGACGCCGTAGCCCGCGGCAGCCGGCGAGATGTCGGCATGATAGCCGCGGATGATGCCCGTTTCCTCAAGCTTGCGGACCCGCTCGGCCGCCGCCGGGATCGACAGCCCGGCCGCGGCGGCCGCGGTCTTCAGCGGGCAGCGCGCGTCCTCCTGCAGCACGCGCAGCAAGCGCCAGGATTTGTCGTCGATCTCAGGCAGTTTCGGCTTCATGGCGAATCGCCGGAAAATTTTAGGTTAGACCATAGTTTTGCCTAAAAACGCGGGTTTAGGTTGTATAGGGCGCTCGCTAGACTGGGGGCCATGGACATGACGAACGCGATCCTGTTTTCCAAGGCTGCCCTGATCGGGCTGTCGATTGCCGCGCCGGTGGGGCCGATCGGGCTGCTGTGCATCCAGCGCACCCTGGACCACGGGCCGCGCGCAGGGCTGGCGGCAGGGCTGGGGGCGGCGAGCGCGGATGCGCTCTACGGGGCGGCGGGCGCCTGGGGCGTGGCGGCGGTGATCTCTGCGCTGACCGGCGCGAGAATGGCACTCGGCGTGGCCGGGGCAGTATTCCTGCTATGGCTGGCCTGGGCCACCTGGCATAGCGGCGGGGCGAGCCAGGCTGTGGCGCGCCGGCCGGAGGGCGGCCGGCCTGTGCGCGTCTTCGCGACCACGTTCGCGCTGACACTGGCCAATCCGGCCACCATCCTGTCCTTCATCGCCATTTTCTCGGCGCTGGCCGCCGCGGTGGTCGGTGCCTCGCCCGCATGGATGGTGGCGGGCGTCTTCGCCGGATCGGCGGCGTGGTGGCTGGTGCTGGTCGGCTGTGTGGCGCGCCTGCGACACGCGGTAAGCCCGGCGCGCCTGCTGTGGATCCGGCGCGCCTCGGCCCTGGTGCTGGGCGGCTTCGGCGCCGTCCAGCTCGGCGCGCTGGTGCGCGCGCTGGTGGGAAGTTAGGCGGGAGCTTAGGCGGGGCTGCCGGCTTCCAGCTGGCGATGGTACTGCGTGTGGCGGTACAGGCCGTAGAGGCTGGTGGCGGTGAAGCCCAGTTGCTGCACAAACAGGCCGTAGGTGCCGGTCACCAGGGCGAAGGCGCTCCAGACGAGGTTGGAACAGAGATAGGAAATCCAGCCCCAGCGCGAAGCCCTGTTGTGCAGCGCCACCAGCAGCGAGCCGCTCATGGCGAGCGCGCAGCCCGACCATTCGAGGCCGTTGAGCAGATTGGGCAAGACTTGTTGGGCAAGCTCCATGGCATAGGTCTCCAATATTATTTTGTGTTCATATTTTGCATACAAAATGTATGCGGGCGGGGCCGACTGTAGCGCGGATCCGTGGGGCGGCGCAAGCGTTATAAGTACGGTGATGACCGCGGCGCATGGAGTACCATAGAAGCCTCATTCCGACCGGGAGAGCCCATGGCGACGTACAAGGAATTGCTCGAAGAAAGGCAGCGGATCGAAGCCGAACTGGAGTCGGCGCGGCGCAGCGAGGTGGCGGACGTCATCGCGCGCATTCACGAGTTGATGGCCGAATATGAATTGACGGTGGCGGACCTGCTGCCCAAGCGCAAGCGTGGCCGCCCGGCGGGAACGGGCAACGCAGCCAAGGCCGGCACGGCTCTCCCGCCCAAGTACCGCGATCCGAAGACCGGGGCCACCTGGTCCGGCCGTGGCCGAGCACCGGCCTGGCTCGGCAAGAACCGCAAGCGCTTCCTGATCGAAGCCTGAGTCCGATTCCTGAGTCGTTTTGGCGCGCCGCGGCTAGCCGCGGCCGCGTTCGGGGCTGCGTGCCACGATGGAGGCGCCGGCAATGAGTTCCTTGAGCAGCGCCAGCGATGCCGCCCCGCTGGTGCGGTAGGGGTCCAGTTCGCCCTGCACCGAGTACCTCAGCATCGTGGCAATATTGACCTTGCACGCATTCACGCGCCCCATGGCCCAGGGCGCGAAGTCCCTCTGGCAGATTTCCTCATAGTGCAGCAGCACCAGGTCCTGGTGGCGCGCATCGCGCGAGATCGCCTGGTACAGCGCCGACACTGCCTGCCGCTCGCCTTCGAGCGCCTGCAGGAAGATACCGCTGCCGTGGCATAGCACGCCGGTGATGCCGTGGCGTGGATTGTTCTCCAGGCTGGTGGCGATGATGTCGTCGATCGCAGTGGGTGCCAGTGGCTGGCTGGCACGGCTGGCATAGAGCAGGCGCACGAGCATGGCGGGCCTCCCTCAGCTTCGGTTCAGGCCGAGCAGGGTCAGGAATTCGCGGCGCAGGCTGTCGTCCTTCAGGAAGGAGCCGCGCATCACGCTGTTGGTCATCTTGGCGTCGGTGTCGCGCACGCCGCGCCAGTGCATGCAGAAATGCTCGGCTTCCATCACGATGGCGAGCCCGTCCGGATTCATCTTCTCCTGCAGCAGGTCGGCGAGCTGGGCCACCGCCTCCTCCTGGATCTGCGGCCTCAGCATGATCCACTCGGCCAGCCGCGCGTACTTGGACAGCCCGATCAGGTTGGAGTGCTGGTTCGGCATCACGCCCACCCAGAGCTTGCCGATGATGGGACACAGATGGTGGGAGCAGGCGCTGCGCACACGCATCGGCCCCACGATCATCAGCTCGTTGAGCTGCTCGACGTTGGGGAATTCCGTGACGTTGGGCGAGCCCACATAGCGGCCCCCGAAGACTTCACGCAGGTACATCTTGGCCACGCGGCGCGCCGTTTCCCGCGTGTTGTGGTCGCTCTCCACGTCGATCACCAGGCTGCGCAGCAGATCTTCCATGCGCGCCTGGACCTCTTCCTGCAGGGCCTCCAGTTCGCCGGGCTCGATGTAGCGGGCGATGTTGTCGTTAGCGTGGAAGCGTTCCCGCGCCGATTGCAGCCGCGCCCGGATCCGATCGGACACGGGGGGGCCGGGAGCATGGTCCGGATGTGGCGGGGCCGGGTGCTGCTTGCTCATGTCGTTGGCATCCTGGAACGTGGCGGAGAAGCCTGACGCAATGCCATTTGCCACTATATGGCAGCCGCCAGGCGCCCACAAGATGCCCATAAGACGCCAACGAGGCGCCTCCACCCTCAGCGCGCAGCCGCTCCGCCCATGCTCTGCAAGCCGATTGCCGTACCGGCGGTGTCGGTGATGCCGGCCAGTTCCCGGTAGGCGCCGGCCTGCACGCGCTCGGGCAGCGGCACGAACTTGGCCTGGCGCGCCAGTTCGTCGCCGTGCAGGTAGCCCCAGGTCAGGAAGCGCAGCGCCGCCAGCGTGCGCGCGCCGTCGCGGCTGACCGCCGGCACCGCGATGAAGGTGCCCATAGTGATGGGCCACGTGTCATGCCCGCCGCGGTTGACCAAGGGGCTGGCGAAGTCGCCCTTGCGGTTCCAGTCGCTGTTGAGCACGGCCTCGCGGAAGGCGTTGACTTTTGCCGTGATGAACTGGCCGGCGGCATTGCGCAGCTGCACGGCATTCAGGTCGCCGTCCAGCACATAGTTGTAGTCGACATAACCGATCGTGCCCGCGCTTGCGCGCACGGCGCGGACCACCTCGCCGCTGCCCTTGGCCGGCAGGAAGGCGGCCGGCCAATCCAGTGTGGAGCGCGCGCCGTAGCGCGTCTTCCATTCCAGGCTGATCCGGCTCAGGTAGTCGGTGAAGTGATAGGTGGTGCCGGAACTGTCGGCGCGCACCACCGGGCGGATGCGCAGATGCGGCAGCGCCAGGCCCGGGTTGAGCGTGCGGATCTCCGGCGCGTCCCAGCTTTCGATCTTGCCCAGGTAGATGTCGGCCAGCAGCTCGCCGCTGAGACGGAGCTGGCCGGACGGCACGCCGGGCAGGTTGACCACCGGCACCGCGGCCGTCACCACGGTCGGCACCAGCACCAGGCCCTGGCGTCTGGCCTCGTCGGGGGTGAGCGGCACGTCCGAGGCGCCGAAGTCGACCTGGTTCGCGCGGATGCGGCGCATGCCCTCGCCGGAGCCGACCGGGTCATAGCTGAGCTTTTGACCGGATGCGGCCTGGTAGCTGTCGGCCCAGATGCGGTAGACGGGTGCGGCGGCCGTCGAACCGGCGCCGCGGATCTGCGCGTGGGCCGGGATCGTGGCGCACACAGCGGCGCCCAGCGTGATCAGCAGGGCAAGAAGTCGGGGTTTGAACATGGCAGGTGCGTTTCAGTCAGGCCGGCGCCACGCTGTGGCGCCGAAAGCCTAGAGGAAAGCACGTCTGTGAGCAGTCTTCTGTGAATAGTTTGTGACACGCCTCAAGCTGTCGCAAATGCGGGCCGATATGCGCCCATAATGCTTCGGCGTGCGGCATCCTCGCCACAAGCCACGACGCCATCTCGCCAATTCCGATACGCCGCTAGCGGTGTCACCGTGAGGACGGGCAATTGAACCCATTGATCGCGTTTCCCTGCAGCAGTCTTCTTCTTTTGCCCGTTGCCACGGTGCCGCCGCCGCAGGCCATGGTGGAGCGCGGCATGCTGGAGCGGCCGGACGCGGCCGGAGGCGCCCAGGGCGTTCGCGCCCAACGTGTGGCGATCGGCGTGGCGATCGGCACGGCGGGCTCGCAGCCAGTTGCGACAGTCCCGCCGCGCTAGGGCGGCGCGCCTTCCGTCCGGCTGACGGGAGAAAGGCTAGACGAGCACGGCCAATGCCGCCAGCAGCGCCGGCGGCATCACCAGCATGCCCACGCGCAGGAACTGCAGCGTGCCCACGGCATGGCCTTCGCGCCGCAACGCGGTAAGCCACAACAGCGTGGCCAGCGATCCGGTGACAGACAGGTTGGGGCCCAGGTCGATGCCGACCAGCACGGCGCTGGTGAGCGTTTCGGATGCATGCCCGGCGGCCAGCGCCGAGGAGGCGACCAGGCCGGCAGGCAGGTTGTTGACCACGTTGCAGACTAGCGTCACGAGCGAGCCGATGCCCCACAGGCTTATCATGCCGTCGTATCCGGCGGCCGCTTGCACGGCGCGCGCCAGCGCCGCGATGGCGCCGGCCTGCTGCAGTCCGGCCACCAGCACGAACAGGCCGGCCACCAGCGGCAGCACGCTCCAGGGGACCTCGCGCAACGCTGGCAGCAGCAGGGCCGGACGCGAGGCGCAGACCAGCAGCAAGGTGGCGGCGCCGGCGGCGAAGGTCGGCCAGCCCAGCGGGACGCCGTAGTGCGAGGCGGCCAGCAGCCCCAGCCCGGTCAGCGCGATGCCGAGCGCCGTCAGCCGGGCCTGGCGCGACAAGGGGGGCACGGGCACGTCATCCGCGATCGGCTCGCGCAGCGCTTCCCGCTGGGTCCAGTACAGCACGGCGAAGGTCACGGCGATGGCGGCGGCCGATGGCAGTGCGAAACGCGCCAGCCAGCCTGCCAGCGGCGGCATGCGTTCGCCGAACACGACCAGGTTGGCCGGATTGGAGATCGGCAGCACGAAGCTGGCGGCATTGGCGATGAAGGCGCAGGCGTACAAGTGAGGCAGCGGCCGGCGCAGCCTGGCCGCGCGCGCGGCGGCCAGCACGGCCGGTGTCAGCACCACGGCAGTGGCGTCATTCGACATGAAGACTGTGACCAGCGTGCCGAAGCCGTAGACGAGCACAAACAGCCGCTGCGCCGAACCGCGCGCGTGCCGCACGGCGAGCGCCGCCACATGGTCGAACAGGCCCGTCTTGCGTGCCAGTTCGGCGATCAGCATCATGCCGGCGAGGAACAGGTAGACGTCCCAGCCCTGGGCCACCGCCGCGGCGGCGGCGGGCAGGGCCAGCAGGCCGGTGGCGCACAGCACCACGGCGCCAGCCACCGCCCAGAAGGCTTCTGGCAGCCGGAAGGGCCGCAGCAGCACGCCGGCGGTCGCCAGCATGGTCACGCACCAGATCAAGGTGATGCTCGAGAATATGTTTGCCATCCTGTGCCCGGTGCGCGGGATCCTTCTTTATCTTGTTCGCTTGGTTTGTTCGTATTACGCCATCGCTGCCGCCGGCGTCGCCCCTTCACGCGGGCCGCGTCGGCAGCGGCGGGCTATAGCTGGGCTGCCGGCTGCCGTGCCGGCCCGGCAGCCGGCATCGGCAAGGCGACCGTGGTGCCGGCGGTGCGGCCGGCGGGCTGCTCCCCGACACCGCCATTCGCGTTGGCGGGTGCGGCCGTCGGCAATTGTTCCGCCTGCGCGCCGGCCGGTTGGTTGCCGTCCGTGCCGACCGTCCCATCGGCCGCGGCGGCAGGCTGCGGCGGCGGGAAGCCGAGCGAGGCAATGCCGTGGCTGCCGTCGGCGTTCTCCGCGTAGATCCATTCGCCGCCCACGCGCGTCACGTCAACGGGGGCCGTCTGCGCGGACTCTGGCACGCCGGCCAGGCGCCCTTCCATGTAGGCGGCCCAGATCGGCAGCGCCGTGGTGGCGCCGAACTCGTGGCTGCCCAGGCTGCGGTTGTCGTCGAAGCCCATCCAGGCAACCGTGGACACGTCTGCGGCGTAGCCGGCGAACCAGCCATCGATGGCCTCGTTGGTGGTGCCGGTCTTGCCCGCCACGTCTTCGCGGCGCAGATAGTGCCGCACCGCATTGCCGGTGCCGTTGTCGACCACGCTGCGCAACAGGCTGTCCATCACGAAGGCATTGCGCGCGGGGATGACCCGCTGCGGCTCCGGCTCGTCCTGGCCGGCGGCGTACACCACATTGCCCTGGCCGTCGGTGATGCGGTCGATCAGGTAGGGCTCCACGCGGTAACCGGTGTTGGCGAATACGGCATAGGCGGCGGCCAGCCGCAGCGGCGTGGTCGAGCCGGTGCCCAGCGCCATCGGCAGGTAGCGCGGCAGGCGCTTGGGTGAAAAGCCGAAGCGGCTGGCGTAGTCGGCAGCATAGGGGATGCCGATGGTCTGCAGGGTGCGGATGGCAGGCAGGTTGCGCGAGTCGGCCAGCGCCTGGCGCACCGTGATCGGGCCGAGGAAGCGGCCGTCATCGTTGCCCGGCTGCCAGCGCGATCCGGCGTCGAGCGGCGCGTCGTTGATCAGCGTGCCGGGAGACACGCCGCGCTCGAGCGCGGCCGAGTAGATGAAGGGCTTGAAGGTGGACCCGGGCTGGCGCTGGGCCTGGGTCGCGTGGTTGAAGCGGCTGACGCCGAAGTCGGAGCCGCCGACCATGGCTTCGATCGCGCCGGTCTTGGCATCGAGCGACACCAGCGCGGCCTGCGGCACCGGTCCCTTGCCGCCATGACGTCGCGCGTAGCGCTCCAGCCCTGCTTGCACCGCGTCGTAGGCCATCGTCTGGCGCACCGAAGACACCGTCGTGTACACGTTCAGGCCGCGCGTGTAGGCGGCGTCGCCGAAACGCTCATGCGCGAGCTGGCGCGCCAGTTCTGCCACGTATTCAGCGTGCGCGTCGAAGCGCCCGCCCTCGCTGTCGACCACCGCCACGCGCTCGGCCTTGGCCTGGGCGAACTGCGCCGGCGTGATCTTGCCCAGCGCCAGCATGCGGCCCAGCACGTACTCTTGGCGGCGCTTGGCGCGCGGATAGTTGACCGCCGGGTTCATGGTCGACGGTGCCTTGGGCAGCCCCGCGAGCATCGCGGTCTCGGCCAGCGACAGCGAGTCAAGCGGCTTGCCAAAGTAGGCTTGCGCGGCGCTGCCGAAGCCATAGGCATGCTCGCCCAGGTAGACCTGGTTCATGTACAGCTCGAGGATGCGGTCCTTGGACAGCGTGCGGTCGATCTTCCAGGCCAGCAGGATCTCGTACCACTTGCGTGCGAGCGTCTTCTCGCGCGACAGGTAGAAGTTGCGCGCGACCTGCATGGTGATGGTGGACGCACCCTGCGCGTAGCCCTCGCCGATATCGGCCAGCGCCGCCCGCGCGATGCCAGCGAGGTCGACGCCGGCATGCTGGTAGAACTGGTCGTCCTCGGCGGCGAGCAGGGCCTCGGTCATCCGCTTGGGCATGTGCTCGAAGGGGATGAACTCACGGTGCTCGTTGCCAAATTCGCCGATCTGCACGTTATCGCTGGTATAGACGCGCAGCGGCACGTCCGGGCGGTAGTCGCGCAGTGCATCTACGGAGGGGAGTTGCCCAAGGCTGAGAACGGCGGCGAACCCGCCCAGCAGGACGCCGGCCGCAGCCAGCGCCAGGCCGGCGCCAACTGCTTTTGCTGCAATTCGTTTCATGCGCGCATTCTACCGTGCGCTCCGGCCGTCGGTCGTGTGACGCTCACGCCGCATCTGCGCCCAGGCGCGCATGGGCCGTGCCTGGCGCGTCGATCTCGCTTGCCGCGGGCGCGTCGTCCTCATCCGACTCCAGCGCGAACTCGCTGAGGGCCTGCCAGGTTTCGGCCCGCTCGATGATGGTGTAGTGGTTGGTGTCGGGCACCATCTGCCGCGCCACCTTCCCGGGCCAGGCCGCGATCAGGCGCTCCGAGCAATCGTGCGGCACCACGTTGTCGGATTCGGCCAGCAATACCTTGGTGCGCTGCATCACCTTGCCGCAGTGCGCCAGGGAATTGAAATGGTGGCGCATCAGCTGGCGCATCGGCACCAGAGGGAAACGCTTGCGCGCCAGCTCGATCAGCGTGTCGTACGGCGTGATCAGCTGCAGGCTCTCGAAGTCCTGCAGGTCGGCAAGCTGGATCGCCACGCCGGTGCCCAGGCTGCGCCCGACCACATGCACGCGTGTGTGCGGAAAGGCTCGCCGCAGGTGCAGCAGGAACTGGCTGGCATCGGCCACCGCCGAGACTTCGGAGGGCTGGCCGTCGGAATGGCCCAGGCCCCGGTAATCGAAGGTGGCAAAAGCGATGTACGGCGGCAGCCATTTGAGGAATTGCATGGTGTCCAGCACGTCCTCGCCGCGCCCCGGCAGGTAGAACAGCAGGTCGCGCACGGCGCCAGCCGCGATATCTTGGTAGATGTAGCCGCTCAGCATGCCGCCCGGCACCTCGTGCGCATACAGCGACACCCCCTCGGGCAGGGTGCCGCGCGGCGGGCGCCGGCGCGCGTCGAACATCAGGCGGTCCTGGTTCAGCGTCAGGTAGGTCCAATAGAAGGCAAAGCCGCTCGCGGTCAGCAGGGTGGCCGTCAAGGCTGTGCGCACGAGCAGCGGCAAGGAGCGAAGCGGGGCCGTCATGGCGGGATGGTAATGCGGACGTTGGGGGCGGAATCGCTAGTGTAGGCGCTGTGCGGGCGGACATGCCGTGCCTCTCTACCGTGGAGCTTAGGACATAGCCGTCGGCGAAGAGGTGCGACAGCGCACGGCGGATGCGGGCTCATGTGCGCCGCGCCGCAGACCGTGCCATGCCCCCCGGCCGCGGCGTCGCACGCGCGGCTACAGCAGGGGCTCGATCGGCAGCAGGGACAGGAACCAGACGGACAGGCGCTGCCACAGCGTCGTGCCCGGTTCCGTGCTGTGGCGCACCGTCTGGCCATCGGTCTGCTCGGTCCACTGCAGCTTGCCGCTGTCGTCCAGCCGGACCGAATAGGTTTCGGCGGGCATGGCGGTGTCAAACAGCGTTGCCAGGCGCCCGGCCAGCACCGGGCTGTCGATGACGAAGCCCAGCTCGGTATTGAGCCTGGCCGAACGCGGATCGAAATTGAAGGAGCCGACGAAGACCCGCTCGTTATCCACGGCGAAGGTCTTGGCATGCAGGCTGGAACCGGAGCTGCCGGAGCTGCCCTTGCCGGGCTGGCGGCCATCCGTGGCGCCTGCGCCGCTCCCGCCACCGGTGCCGGCCGCGCGGCGCATCTCGTAGAGTTCGACGCCGGCGCGCAGCAGGTCCTTGCGCCGCTTGGCATAGCCCGCGTGCACCACGGCGACGTCGGTGGCTTCCAGCGCATTGGTCAGGATGCGCACGCGCACGCCCTGCCTGGCCAGCGCACCGAAGGCCTCGACGCCCGTGGCGGTGGGCACGAAGTAGGGCGACACCAGTTCCAGGTGCTGTTGCGGCTGGCCGATGATGTCCTTGAGCTGGTGCGGCAGCAGCGTCTCGGGCGCGGCCTTGTCCAGCACCTTGGCCGGATCGTCGCTGACCATGCGCGTCGGGGCCCACTCGAGCGCCAGCTCGCCCTGCACCAGCGCCTGGATGAACGGCAGCTCGCGCAGCGCGCGCATGTAGGCCGCCGCCGCCGGGTCGTGCTCGAGGAGCGAGGCCTGTGCGGCCAGGTCCTGCAGCTGGGCGGCATTGGCAGGCGGCAGCAGCTGGCGCGCCGGGTAGGCGGAGGCGCTTGCCCAGTAGCGGTCGAACTCGCCGGAGACGGCGTCGACGGCGCTGCCGATGGCGAGCACGTCGAGGTCGGCGAACAGCACGTCGTTGGTCGCACCGAAGTACTCGTCGCCGATATTGCGCCCGCCGACGATGGTTGCCTGGTTGTCCGCGGTGAATGACTTGTTGTGCATGCGCCGGTTCAGCCGCGAGAAGTCCGTCAGGTAGCCCAGCATCTTGGGCTTGCGCAGGGGAAACGGGTTGAACAGCCGCACCTCGATGTTCGGATGCGTATCCAGTGCGGCCAGCACCGGGTCCAGGCCATCGGTGCCGTGGTCGTCCAGCAGCAGGCGCACGCGCACGCCGCGCTCGGCGGCGGCGTGCAGGGCCTCCAGCAGCAAGGTGCCGGTCAGGTCGCCGCGCCAGATGTAGTACTGCACGTCCAGCGTGCGCGCGGCGGCGCGCGCCAGCAGGATGCGGGCCGCGAAGGCATCGTGGGCGTTGGCCAGCGGATGGATGCCGCTTTCGCCCGGATGTGCGGCCACCAGCGCGGCGACACCCCGGCCCAGCGGCGTCGCGCGCGCCTGCTCCTGCGGCAGGGCGGTGGATGGCGGCCTGTCTTTCAGCGCAGGCAATGCGCAGCCTCCGAGCAGGATCGCGCACAGGCATGGCAGCACCGATGCCCGGATCCAGGCGGCGAGGGCGGGGCGGAGGGCGGCGCGATGCATGCGATTGGCGTGCTCATGAAGCGGATCGGTAAAATGTCGGATAGGCACGGGGTGTGCGTGATGCCCGGCAGAGTCGCCGGGCCTCGCGGAACCTGGCTAAGGATAGCGCAAGGGAAAGCGCGGTGGGCGCCGCATGGCCGTGTGGCGGGCACATGCAGGGCGCCCGCCTGCCGAGGCTTGATGTGTCCTGTACGATGGTCGATGTATCGCACGATGCGGCCCGCTGGCCGCGCAATGGAGTGAACGGGATGGAAGAGCAGAACGCAGCCCAGGCACGGGCGGAAGAAGCGCAGGCGATGGAGCGCGTGGTCAGCGCAACGCGGCAGGTGCAGGTGGCATTCAACGCGCTGCAATCGCAGTTTCCGCCGGATGGCAGCGGCAAGCCCTCGAAACTGGCCCTGCAGACCTTCGACGCGGCCCTGCAGACGCTCGAGGACGCACAGCAGAACTTCGACGAGATCCTCAACGACCTGCTCGACGGCAAACGCTGAGGGCTGTGCTGAAAGGGCGGCCCCGCCTCGCCGCAGGGCCGCTGCTTTCCGCGAAGAGGACTAGGCTGACATCTTCATCACCACGCGGCCCTCGATCTGGCCGGCGCGCATGCGCTGGAAGATATCGTTGATCTGCTCCAGCGGCGCGGTCGACACGGTGGCCTTGACCGCACCGTGCGCGGCGAATTCCAGCGCCTCCTGCAGGTCGCTGCGCGTGCCGACGATGGAGCCGCGGATAGTGATGCCCTTGAGCACCACGTCGAAGATCGGCGTGGCGAAGTCCCCCGGCGGCAGCCCGTTCAGCGCAATGGTGCCGCCGCGCCGGACCACGCCTATGGCCTGTGAGAAGGCCTGCGGCGACACCGCAGTCACCAGCGCGCCGTGCGCCCCGCCGATGGCCTTCTGCAGGAAGGCGGCGGGATCCACGTTGCGCGCGTTGACCGTCACCTCGGCACCGAGTCTCTCGGCCAGCTTGAGCTTTTCATCATCGATGTCGATCGCCGCCACGCGCAGTCCCATCGCGCGCGCATATTGCACCGCCACGTGGCCCAGGCCGCCGATGCCCGAGATCGCCATCCACTGGCCGGGGCGCGTGTCGGTGACCTTCAGTCCCTTGTAGACGGTCACGCCCGCGCACAGGATGGGCGCAATCTCGACGAAATCCACGCTGTCGGGCAGCAGGCCCACGTAGTTGGGGTCGGCCACCACGTACTCGCCATAGCCGCCGTTGACCGAATAGCCGGTATTGAGCTGCTTCTCGCACAGCGTTTCCCAGCCTTGCAGGCAGTGCTCGCAATAGCCGCAGGCGCTGTACAGCCAGGGCACGCCGACTCTGTCGCCTTCCTTGACGCGCGTCACGCCGGCACCCACCGCCGAGACGTAGCCGACGCCCTCGTGGCCCGGGATGAAGGGTAGCGTAGGCTTGACCGGCCAGTCGCCCTGCGCGGCGTGCAGGTCGGTGTGGCAGACGCCCGAGGCCTCGATCTTCACCTGGATCTGCCCGCGCGCCGGCTCCGGCACCGGCACCTCATCGATTTCGAGCGGCGCGCCGAACTGGCGCACCACAGCGGCCTTCATCATCGCTGTCATGTCGACTCCTCATAGCAAGGGCAAAAGGGCCGGGGCGCGGCAGTACAGGCCGCCGCCGCCGGGATCAGTCGATGATGGCACGCCCTTGCCGCAGGGACTTGCGCTGGATCAAGCGGGCGGGGATCCGCGCTATGGCGGCGGAGCGCGGCCAGGACCGTCCCGCGCGGGACGCGTGGGCGGCAGGCGGGATCAGCGCGGCTGGAAGGCGATGATGGCCATCCCCGTCAAGGCGACGGCGGCGCCGGCGAGGTCCCAAGGGTTGGGGCGAATGCCGTCCACCAGCCACAGCCACAGGATGGCCACAGCGATGTAAACGCCGCCGTAGGCGGCGTAGACGCGGCCCGATGCGGCGGGGTGCAGCGTTAGCAGCCAGGCGAAGGCCGCCAGCGCCAGCGCGCCGGGCACCAGAACCCACGCAGTGGCGCCCTGGCGCAGCCACAGCCATGGCAGGTAACAGCCGACGATCTCGGCGAAGGCGGTCAGCAGGTAGAGCAGGGCGGTCTTCACGGCGTGTCCTTCGCTCCATCCGCTCTATGCGCCCCATCGGCACCGGCAGCCGCGAGGGATCGGCCGGCCAGCGGGAAGGCCGTGCCGGCCGCCAGCGACGCGTCTTCATGCTGGCGCTGGGAGGCGGCATAGGCCGCCACGCCCGCGTTCTGGTAGATGGCGTTCGCCTGTTCGAGGTCGAACAGCGCGCGCGAGGAAATGCCGATGACGAGCTTGTCGTTGAGATCGTAGGCCATGGCCCAGCAGTATACGGGTAAGCCCGGGCCCGGCCTTGCCCGCCTCAGGCGCCCAGCACCTCGTTGCAGACTTCCAGCCAGGCACGTGCGGCGTGGGAGAGGTAGCGCTCGGGCTGCCAGATATGGGCCAGCGCCCAGTCCACGTTGGGCTCGACCAGGCGCGCCACCGCCAGGTGGTCCTGGATATGCAGCTTGGCCAGCAGCGGCCGCGGCAGGAAGGTGGTGCCGAGGCCGGCGGCGGCCATCGAGGCGAGGAAGTCCCAGTGCCCGCTCTGCGCCACGATGCGCGGTTCGATGCGCGCGTCCAGGAAGGCCGAGCGCATCTTGCGCGTCAGCGAGAAATCGTCGTTGAGCAGCACCAGCGGCTCGTCGCGCAGGGCCTCCAGCGTGACGGTCTTGCTCTTGGCCCAGCTGGCCTTGCGCGGCCCGGCCACCCAGATCGGATAACTGGCGAACTGGCGCGAGGCGAGGGCCAGGCCGCTGTCGCCGGGCAGCACCGTGGCCCCCACTTCCAGCTCGCCGCTGGCGATCTGCTGCTCCACCAGGTGGCCGCCGTGTTCGGCCAGGCGCAGTTCCAGGTTGGGGTAGCGCTGGCGGAACTCGCTGACCGCGGGCGAGAAGAAGAGGTTGGCCATCGGCGGGATGCCTACCGTCAACTGGCCGCGCCCGAGCGAGGACAGGTCCGCCACCTCGAGCTGCAGCCTGTGCACCACGCCCAGCGCTTCCTGGCCGCGTTCATAGACCACGCGGCCCACATCGGTCAGCCTGACCTGCTTGCCCTCGCGGATCAGCAGCGGCTGGCCGACCTCATCCTCGAGCTGGCGCACCATCTTGCTGATGGTGGATTGGGTGACGAACAGGGAGGCGGCGGCCTGCGTGAAGCTCTTGAGCCGCGCGGTTTCGACGAAATAGCGCAGGGCGCGGATATCCATGGGCACGGGACACCACCTTTGTATGAAAAAAACGAATGCGATGTGTAATTTTAAATCATTCTGAGAATGTCGGGTATTTGGCTACACTTCGCTTCTGCCGGTGCCGCCTCCCGATTGCGGCGGGACCGCCGTCCTCGCCACATTCTTGTCGCTCAGGGCGCGCGGCCACCCGGTTTTTGTGAATCGAAGGAAGCAAGATGATGATCCGTGCGCATGCGCGTTCCGCCACCGTTGCGACAGCCGTCGCCATCGTGGCTGCAGCGGGCTGTTGCATTGTCCCCCTGGGCGGCGCGCGCGCCAATGAGTTGCCCAGCGGGTTGGCCAGGTTCGACGGCGCCAGCGCCCATGCGGCGCGCCGGGCGGGAACCCGGCGCACGGCCCGGCCAGCGTCCGGCCGCGGCAAGCAAGGCAAGGCCGCCAGCACCCTTTGACGACGTTTCCGGCAGCTTGGCGCCTACCTGGCGCCAAGCTGCCCGCACGGGCCGGCTGCCAACGCAGCAGCCGGTCCGGCGCCCCCACCCCATCTCCAAGACAATAGGTTCGTCACCATGGCTGGCTGGCCGAGTGCCCGGCAGTGGCTTTTTTCGCTGAAGGCCTTTCTTGCAGCGATGCTGGCGCTCTATATCGCGCTGTCCATGGACTTGCCGCGCCCCTACTGGGCGATGGCTACGGTCTACTTTGTCTCCCATCCGCTGACCGGGGCGACGCGCTCCAAGGCGGCCTACCGCGTGCTCGGCACGCTGCTGGGCGCCAGCGCTGCCGTCGTGACGGTGCCGCTGCTCGTTAACGGTCCGGTGCTGCTGATGGCCGCGATCAGCCTGTGGACGGCGCTGCTGCTCTACCTGTCGCTGCTGCAGCGCACGCCGCGCAGCTATGTGTTCCTGCTGGCGGCCTATACGCTGCCGATCGTGGCGCTGCCCTCGGTCGGGCAGCCCGGGCAGATCTTCGATGTCGCGGTGGCGCGCATCGAAGAGATCGTGATCGGCATCGTCTGCGCGGGCGTGGTCGGCTCCGTCGTGTTTCCGGCCAACGTCGCCTCGGCGCTGGGCGCGCGTGCGGCGGCCTGGCTGGCCGACGCGGCGCTGTGGGCCAGCGACATGCTGTCGGCCGATCCCGAGGCCAACGCACTGCGCCACGGCAGCCGCCACCGCCTGGCGGCGGACATCCTGGCGCTGGACCAGCTCATCGCCCAGCTTTCCTATGACGCCGAGAACGAGTACGTGCTGCGGATGGCTGGCGCGCTGCGCGAGCGCATGACGCAGTTGCTGCCGGTGCTGTCCTCCCTGGCCGGCGTGATGCAGGACCTGCGCCGCCATCCCGAAGGCATTCCCGAGCCGCTGGGGCGCGCGATGGCGCAGATGCGCGCCTGGTCGCGGGCGGGCTTTGCCGGCCCGGCGCCGGTGCTGGATGCGGATCTGGAGGGCGCGGCCAAGGCGGCGGCCCTCCCCGTGGATGGTGACGGCGACGCCGGGGACGCCATCCGCGACACGCTGGCAGGCCACCGGCGCTGGCACGCCAGCCTGATCGCGGCGGCCGTCGACCACCTGCGCACCCTGGCCGCCTTGTGCAGGGACTGCCGCACGCTGCAGCGCCGCCTGGTCGCCCGCCGCAGCAGCGCCCGCGGGCCGCGCCTGCGCCATCGCGGCGAGCCGCTCACGCGTGCGCACCACCATGACCACGGCATGCTGCTCTGGTATGCGGGCTCGACCGGGCTGGCCGTGTTCTGCGCCGGACTGCTGTGGATCGCCTCGGGCTGGGAAGACGGTGGCGGCGCGGTGGCCGTGGCGGCAATCGCCTGCTGCTTCTTCTCCACCATCGAAGAACCCCGCCCGGTGGCGCGCACCTTTATGCGCTGGTCAGTGATGTGCCTGGCGGTCTCGTCCTTCTACCTGTTCCTGGTGGTGCCCAACACCCATGACTTCGAGACGCTGGCAGGCATGATGGCCTTGCCCTACCTGGGCATCGGCGTGCTGATCCCCAGGCCGGGCTTCAACCTGATCGCCATGCTGCTGTCGGTCAACACGGCGTCGCTGGCCAATTTCCACAGCGTCTACGACGTCAACTTCCTGGGCATCTTCAACGGCATGCTGGCCAGCGTCGGGGCCATGTTGTTCGCGCCTTTCTGGTCCATGGCGACGCGGCCCTTCGGCGCCCGCGTGGCGGCCCACCGCCTGATCCGCGCAAGCTGGAAGGACCTGGCCAACGCCACCGTGACGCGCCAGGCCAGCGACGCGGGCGCAGGCGCCGGGGCGCTGGGCGGGCGCATGCTCGACCGGCTCAGCCAGCTCGTGCCGCGCCTGGCGGCCAGCGACGACGCACTGGCCAGCGACGGTTTTGCCGAGCTGCAGGTCGGATTCAGCGCGCTGGCGCTGCACCGCAGCCTGCCGGCCTTGCCGCCGGCGGCGCGCACCGCGGTGGCGGGCGTGCTCGAAGGCGTGGCCGCGCATTTCCGCAACCGCCTGCATGCCGCCCATGCGCCGGCGCCGTCCACACTTTCCCTGGGCATCGATGCGGCCCTGGCCCAATTGATGGCGCCGGCCAGCCGCCAGGCGCGCGAAGCGCGCGCGGCGCTGGTGGTGCTGCAGGTCACCCTGTATCCCGCCCGCCATCCCATGCCGAGGACCACGGCATGAGGCACCGCATGAGGCACCGCATGAGGCACCGCATCGGCGGGCAAGCCGGCGTACGCGCCGCAAAGGAGGCGCCGTGAGCGGCGAAATCAACGTCTACGGCGTCTTCGTGCCCACGCTGCTGCTGCTGATGCTGCTAGCGGTGGGGCTGATGGCGCTGCTGCGCGCCGGGCTCGCGCGGCTCGGCTTCTACCGGCTGATCTGGCACCGTTCCCTGTTCAATCTCGCCCTCTACTCCATGCTGCTCGGTGGCATCGTCGCCGCCGCGCGCTGGCTGCAAATATGAATTTCCGCCCGCGTTCCTTGCTGTCCATCGTGCTGACCCTGGCCGCCGCAGTGGTCGGCGCCTGCGTCGCTTTCAATCTCTGGGAGTACTACACCGTCGCGCCCTGGACGCGCGACGGCCACGTGCGCGCCGAGGTGGTCCAGGTCGCGCCTGATGTCTCGGGCCTGGTCACGCAGGTGCTGGTCAAGGACAACCAGCGCGTGCACCGCGGCCAGCCACTGTTCGTGATCGACCGCGACCGCTTTGAACTGGCATTGCGCCAGGCCCAGGCCACCGCCGCCGCCCGCCGCGCCGTGCTGGCCCAGGCGCGGCGCGAGGCCGCGCGCAGCGTGGCCCTGAGCGGCGTGGTGTCGGCCGAGGTGGTGGAAGAAGGGCGCTCGCGCGTGCAAGAGGGCGAGGCGGCGCTGGCGCAGGACGAGGCGGCAGTGGCGGTGGCGCGGCTCAACCTGGCGCGCACCACCGTGCTGAGCCCGGTGGAAGGCTATGTCAACGACCGCCTGCCGCGCCTGGGCGACTATGTCAGCACCGGCAAGCCGGTCTTCTCGATGGTCGATGTGGAGTCCTTCCACGTGGAAGGCTACTTCGAAGAAACCAAGCTGCACGGCATCCAGGTAGGCGACGCGGTCGACATCCATATCATGGGCGAGCAGACGCGCCTGCGCGGCCACGTGCAGAGCATCGCCGCCGGCATCGAGGACCGCGACCGCAGCAACGGCTCCAACCTGCTGCCCAATGTGAATCCCACCTTCAACTGGGTGCGGCTGGCGCAGCGCATACCGGTGCGCATCGCGCTGGACGACGTACCGCCCGGCGTGCGGCTGGTGTCGGGGCGCACCGCCACGGTTTCCGTGCGCGAGGGCAGCCCGGCCAAGGGGGCGCGGCAATGAACGGCTTGCGCCTGGCCGTCCTGCCGGCCCTGATGCCCCTGCTGTTCGCCTGCACCGCGGTCGGCCCCGACTACCACGTGCCCGAGCAGGCGCTGGTGCGCACACCCGAGGCCAATGGCCCCCTCGCCGGCGCGGGACAGGCCGGGGTCTCGGCCGAGGCGCCGCCCGACGACTGGTGGCGCCTGTATGACGATCCCAAGCTGGATGTGCTGGTGCGCCAGGCGCTGGCGGCCAACACCGACCTGCGCGTGGCCGCGGCCAATCTGCGGCGTGCCATCGCGGTCTATCACGAAGTGGAGTCGGAGAACCTGCCGCAAGCCGCGGTCTGGGGTCGGGCCGAGCGGGCCCAGTTGTCGGGGGAAAGCCTGCTCAAGCTGGAGAAGATCCCGCCGCTGAGCATCGGCGACGTGGGCTTCTCGGTGTCCTACCTGATCGATTTCTTCGGCAAGCTGGCGCGCGCCGACGAGGCCGCGCTGGCCGCTGCCGACGCCAGCGCCGCCGCGCTCGACGCCGCGCGCGTCGGTGTCGCCGCCGAGACAGTGCGCGCCTATGTGCAGGGCTGCGCCGCCACCCACGAGCACGAAGTGGCCGAGCAGCAGGTCAAGCTGGCCGAGCGCCAGGCGGAGATGGTGCGCAAGATGGTGGCCGCCGGCCGCGGCCAGCCGGCCGATGCCATGCGTGCCCAGTCGCAGGCCGACAGCCTGCGCGCGACGCTGCCGCGCTTCGAGGCCGAGCGGGAAGGCGCGGGCTACCGCCTCGCCGCGCTGCTGGGCAAGCCGCCCGGCGGGCTGCCTGCAGCCGATTTCGCCTGTGAGGAAGAGCCGCGGCTGCGCCAGCCGCTGCCGGTGGGCGATGGCGCAGCGCTGCTCAAGCGCCGCCCCGACGTGCGCCAGGCCGAACGCGAGCTGGCCTCGGCCACCGCCCGCATCGGCGTGGCCACGGCCGACCTGTATCCCTCGATCCGCATCGGTGCGTCGGCCGGCTTCAATGGCCTGCTGTCCGATTTCGGTACCGGTCCCACCGCGCACTGGGGCATCGGCCCGGCCATCACCTGGAACCTGCCCACCAACGGCGTGCGCCCGCGTATCCACGGGATGGAAGCAGGCGCCGATGCCGCGCTGGCGCGTTTCGATGGCGTGGTGCTGAAGGCCCTACAGGAGACGCAGACCGCGCTCAGCGGCTATGGCCGCGAGATGGAGCGCAATGCCGCGCTGCGCGCATCGCGCGAGCAGGCCGCGGGGGCCGCGGCGCAGCAGCGCCGCCTCTACCAGGCCGGGCGCACGCCTTATCTGTCCAGCCTGGACGCCGAGCGCAGCCTCGCGGTGGCGGAGATGGACCTGGCCGCGTCGGACAGCCAGATCGCGCTGGATCAGATCCGCCTGTTCGTGGCCCTCGGCGGCGGCTGGCAGAAGGCGCCGAAGGTGGTGGAGGTGCCGGCCACGGCGCGCGATTGAGTCGGGCAGCCGGGCTTGCCCGTGCAAGCCCGTGAGCCGCAGGGCGCCGCCGCTCAGGGCCTGTCGCGGTGGGGGCCTGGCCCGGCAGGCGGCCCACGCATGCGGCGGCCAAGCCCGCCCTGACCCTTCAGACTGCATGGCAAATGAAAAAAGCGACTGGTTCCAAGACGAATAAATCATTTCTGGAATGAGTGTCCGGTGACTACACTGCCTACCTGTGCATGACGCGATAGCCGACTGCACAGCTCAAAAGGCGAAACGGACGGCGCGCGAGACGCAGATCCGCCCATCCCGCACCGCGCAAGCGGAAGCGCCGTCTCCCTCTGAACTTACTCACCATCATGAACACGAAGCTCCTCAAGACCCTTGCAACCGCAGCTGCCCTTGGCGCCTGCGTACTGGCCAGCGCACAGGCCAATGCATCGGGTCCGCGAGATAGCGGCTTTGCCAGCGACGTTTACGGCTACGACATGCACAACGGCAAGCGTGATCCCTACACCGAGGGCAACAACATCGGCAAGCGCGATCCGTACTCCGAAGGCGCCAACATTGGCAAGCGCGATCCCTACTCCGAAGGTGCCAACATCGGCAAGCGCGACCCGTACACCGAAGGCAACCGTGCCGGCGCACCCAGCCTCGACCTGGCCGGCCGCGACCTGACCGGCGTGTCGGCGCAGCCCTCGCATGCCGGCGCCGACGCCGCGCAGAGCGCCGCCTGAAGCCCCCCCATATCCAGACAGGCTTCATCTTGCCCGCCAGTCCGCGCCTTGCATGCCATGCCGTCCGCTCGTCGACCTCCAGGAAGACGGATGAGCATGGCCGGCGCGGGCCGCGGGCTCCTCTACGCGGACTGGCACGGTCGTGCCGGCTGCGTGCCGTCTTCCTCCTCCCCCGCTAGGGAAGGCGACCGTTCCGGTACGGCGACCGTCCAGCCGGCGTAGACATGGCGATGCCATCGCGTCATCCTGTCCCGCTTTTTCCGGACCAGAGCCACCCCATGAAAACCGTTCTTCTCGCCCTGCTGGGTGCTGCCACGCTCAGCGCCGCCCTGCCGGCAGTCGCCGGCCCCGACTGGGCCGTCATCGAGCGCGCACGCGCCGAGAAGCGCGCCCAGCAGCGCGCCGAGCAGCAGAAGGCACCCTGCAGCCAGGCCACCGCCGCCCCGGCCGAAGCGCCTGTAGCGGTGCCCGTAGCGGCGCCTGCCCAGGCCGGCTGAAGCCGGTTTCGGCCAGCCCCCTGGCCTCGCGCTCGACACTGTGCGAGCATCTCGGCTTTTCCGCTTTGATGCAGGCAACACGCATGGCCCTTCCGCACTGTTCATCGCCGCGCCCTCCATCGGCGCGCCGCCGGCCTGCAGGCGACCGGGTCCCCCTTGTGCACAGCGGCAGTCCGGCATGAAACTGCCCGCCTATGTGGTATTCGGCGAAGCCCTGACCGACATGGTCAGGCAGGACGCCCAGCGCTGGCTGGGACTGCCCGGCGGCTCGTGCTGGAACGTGGCCTGTGCCGGTGCCCGCCAGGGCGTGGCCACCGCTTTTGCCGGCGCGGTCAGCGAGGATGAGCTGGGCGAGCAGATCGCGCAGGCGAGCCGCGCCGCCGGCCTCGACATGCGCTTCCTGCAGCGCGTGCCGCGTTCGCCGCTGCTGGCCTTCGTCGGCGCCGGCCCGTCACCACGCTACTTCTTCGTAGGCGACGACAGCGCCGATCTGTACTTCGACCCGACGCGGCTCCCGCCCGGCTGGCGCCA
This sequence comes from Cupriavidus sp. 09_S30, assembly GCF_056930435.1. Lineage (NCBI taxonomy): Bacteria > Pseudomonadati > Pseudomonadota > Betaproteobacteria > Burkholderiales > Burkholderiaceae > Cupriavidus > Cupriavidus sp. 09_S30. Next base: position 582,997 of record NZ_JBXOWI010000002.1, read on the forward strand.
GGCCGCGCGCGTCGTCCATTTCGCTGAGCCTGGCCCGCCAGCCGCTGGCCGCACGCCTGTGCGAGGAAGCCAGCCAGGCCGCCGCGGCCGGCAAGCGCATCGCCTTCGACCCGAACTTCCGCACGCCCATGCGTGATTCCGGCTATATGCAGGCGTTCGCCCACGTGGCCGCGCTGGCCGATTACATCAAGGTCTCGGATGAAGACCTGCGTTCGCTCTATCCCGGCCAGTCCGAGGCGGCAGCGCTGGCGGCCCTGCGCGCGCAGGCGCCGCGTGCCGAGATCCTGTTCACGCGGGGCCCGCTCGGCATGCGCTGGCTGCGCGACGCAGCGTCGATTGAACAGCCTGCCTTCGCCGTGGAGGTGGTCGACACCGTCGGCTGTGGCGATGCCGCCATGGGCGGGTGGATGGCGGCGCTGTTGCGCGACCCGCTGGCCTCGCCCGCGCGGCGCATGCGCTGGGCCGCGGCGACCGCGGCGCTGGCCGCCACGTGCGCCGGTGCCCATGCGCCTACCTGGGCGGAGGTGGAGGACTTCCTGGCGCGGCATGGCGGCGCATCCCCCTGACTGCTGGCCTTGCCGGCCCCGCCCTCCGCCCCCTTTTGCACCGCTTTCCGCTGCTTCCATGAAACTGCTTTTCCTTGCATTGCCCGGCATGGTGACACTGGCGCTCGCCGCGGTGCCCCTGCTGTTCGGGCCGTCCTTGTCGGACCCCGGCTGGAGCGTCAGCGAGCGCGTCCGCGCCCAGCAGCATGCCTTGGCCCATGCGTCTCGTCCGCGCGGGGTGCATGCCGGCCACGCGGCCAGCGAGCCGTCCACGCCTCCGGCAGAAAAGGCCCACTGACGCGGTCCCCCGCACACCATTGGTCCGGCGGGCGCGCTTGCGGCTCGTCTTCTTCGCGGGGCCGAAAGGGCAGGGCGCCGCCTGCGATCCGCAGGCCCATTTCGCGCCATTCCGCGCCATTTCTCTTTATTTCGCGGCAGCGCTGGCGTAGCCGGCGGCCCGCGCTTGCCTTGGCGGTGAATGGCGAATCTTCCAATCTCAGCGTGTAAATTCAGGCGCTTCTGACAGAAGTGGCCTGGCTTCGGATAGGCCACTACTCAAATGCGCTTGCCGGGCCTCTGTCCCCCCCGAAAGTAGGATGCTTCCCCCCGTCGTGACGGACGTAAGGACCTGCAGGTCAGGTGGCAGCGCGGCAATTGCGCGGGGGAATTGCCAGCGGTGCCCGACCCGCACCGACGGCGGGCATACCGGTATCAAGGCAGCTTGGTATGCCCGCATGTCGGGGCTTTGCGACCCAACACCACGAAGCAAGGCATCCGTCATGAACAAGCTGAGAATCTCCACGCGGCTGATCGCGCTGATCGCCACATTGTCCATACTGCTGGCAGCCATCGGTTTCCTGGGCCTGTGGGGCGTGCAGGCCACCGAGATGGGCCTGGAGTCCGTCTACAACGACCGCTTGCTGCCTGCCCGGCAACTGGCCGAGATCAATGACCGCCTGATGCAGGACCGGCTGGCGCTCGCCTCCGCCGCGCTGACGCCGGATGCGCCGACGATCGAAGCCAGCCTGCAGACAGTGAAATCAAATGCGGCCGCTTTGGATGCGGCATGGGACGCGTATCGCGCGACCAACCTGACGGCCGATGAGGTGAAGCTGGCCGAGGCTTTCGCGGCCGCGCGCGATCGATTCGTGCGCGAGGGGCTGCAGCCGGCCGTCGCGGCATTGGGCGCAAATGAGGTGGACGAGGTCCAGCGCATCGTGGCCGAGCGCCTGCGTCCGCTGTTCGCGCCCGTGCGCGAGAACGGGCGCGCCTTGCTCAAGCTGCAGGAGCACGAAGCCGGGCGCGAGTTCGACCTGGCCGGCGCGCGCTATGCCAGGCTGCGCACCACCTTCGTCCTGCTGATTCCCCTCGGCGTGGCGGCGGCCCTTGCCATCGGCCTGTGGATCGTGCGCTCGATCGGCCGTGAGCTGGGTGCCGAGCCGGGCGATGCCGCCGGCGTGGCGCGCCGCGTGGCGGTCGGCGACCTGAGCGCGGACATTGCGCTCAAGCCCCGCGACGAAGGCAGCCTGATGGTACAGCTCAAGACCATGCAGGACAGCCTGGCCGAGGTGGTTGGCGGCGTGCGCCGCAATGCCGAGGGGGTGGCCACCGCCAGCGCGCAGATCGCGCAGGGCAACCTGGATCTCAGCCAGCGCACCGAAGAGCAAGCCAGCGCGCTGGAGGAGACCGCCGCCGCGATGGATCAGCTCGGCACCACGGTCAGGCAGAACGCCGACAACGCTCGGCAGGCGAGCGAGCTGGCGCACGGCGCCTCCGCCGTCGCCAGGAAGGGCGGGGATGTGGTGGGCCAGGTGGTCGACACCATGCGCAGCATCAACGACAGCTCCAAGCAGATCGCCGACATCATCGACGTGATCGACGGCATCGCCTTCCAGACCAATATCCTGGCCCTGAATGCCGCCGTGGAGGCCGCGCGTGCCGGCGAGCAGGGACGCGGCTTCTCCGTCGTCGCGGCCGAGGTGCGCAACCTGGCGCAGCGCAGCGCGCAGGCGGCAAAGGAGATCGCGGACCTGATCCAGACCAGCGTGGCGAGAGTCGACAAGGGCACTGAACTGGTCGACCGCGCGGGCGCCACCATGCAGGAGATCGTGGCCGCGATCGGGCAGGTGACGGAGCTGATGGACGAGATCAGCACGGCCAGCGATGAGCAAAGCACCGGCGTCATCCAGGTGGGCCAGGCCGTGAGCCAGATGGACCAGACCACGCAGCAGAACGCCGCCCTGGTGGAGCAGAGCGCGGCGGCGGCCGAGAACCTGAAGATGCAGGCGCAGGAGATGCTGCATGCGGTGGCCGTGTTCAGGTTGCCCGCGGAGCCCGGCCAAGCCGCACGAGGGCAAACCGACGCCGCGGCCGGCGGCCTAGGTCCGCTGCGGCATTTGAACGCCTAGTGAGCCTTGCTGTAGGGGAGCAAATCAGCGCGGCGCGAGACCGAAGCCGACAGGGTGCGCCAACGCCGCTGGTCAAGTACAAGGTCTTGGCTCCCTCTCCCCTCATGGGGAGAGGGTTGGGGAGAGGGGTGGTCTAGCAAGGCGCCACGACCAGACGAAGCCATCGGTGTGGTCCAGCACACAAACGCAAGACGAAGCCGACAAGATGCGCCAACGCCATTGGCCAAGCATAGTGTCTTGGCTCCCTCTCCCCTCATGGGGAGAGGGCGGGGGTGAGGGGTGGTCTAGCAAGGCGCCACATCCAAACGAAGCCGTCGGTGTTTTCCAGCATGTCGCCATTCGCAAGCGCCGGCCCTCACCCCCGGCCCCTCTCCCGCAAGCGGGAGAGGGGAGCAAACCACCACCGGGCGCTCACCGAAGTCAGCGCTGGGGCGCCTTCGCCGGTGTCGCCTGTTCCGCCCCGTAGGTCTTCACCAGGTAGTCGACCATGGCCGGGATGTCTTCCTCCGGAAAGGGCGCGCCGAAGGGCGTCTTCATCTTCTTGACGGTCGCTTCCCAGTAGCTGCGCGGCATGGCGGGCGGCTGCGTCAGCACGTACTGCGCCGAGTGGCAGACCATGCAGTTGCGCAGCACCAGGTTGTAGCCTGGCAGCGTGCTTTCCCGGAAGGTGGCGGTTTCCTGCGGCAGCGTGATCGTCTCCGCGCGCGCGGACGGCGCGGCGGCGATGGCGCCCAGGCAGACAGCGCCGGCGAGCAGGGTGTGGTGCATCGTCATGGCGTTCTCCCTCAGGCTGCGATCACATGCGTGGTCTCGACCACGTTGCGCATGTAGCCCGGCGGGTTCCACAGCGCTTCGAACGGCTGGCTCTGGCCGATGCGGTTGCTGGCGCGCACCTTGAGCGCGTAGCTGCCCTTGCGTGGCGGCGTGAAGGTGGCCGTCCATTCGCGGAAGGCGTAGCGCCCGTCGTCGCGGCCCAGGCGCGCTTGCTGCCAGCTGTGGCCGCCATCGGCCGAGAAGGCGACGTCGCTGATACCGTAGCCGCCGTCGAAGGCGATGCCGCGCACCGTGATCGAGCGCCCGGCCGCCACGCGCGCGCCGTCCGCCAGGCTGGTGATGAAGGAGCGCACATTGAAGCGGTTGATCGGCACGGTGTGCGCGGGTGCCGTTCCCGGCGCGACGCAGGCGCAGGGGGTGTCGGGGATGCGGTAGGCGCTGGCCATCCAGAAGCCGTCGAAGACCTTGTCGAGCACCTGGATATCGGACAGGTGCTTGACCCAGTAGGTGCCGTAGTAGCCCGGCACCACCAGGCGCAGGGGGTAGCCGTTGAGCATGGGCAGGTCCTGCCCGTTCATGCCCCAGGCCAGCATGACCTCGCCGTCCATGGCGTGGTCGACCGGCAGCGCCTTGATGAAATCGGGACCATTGCCCAGCGGCGGGTGGTCCAGGCCGTCGAAGCTCACCTGTACCGCGCCCGCCTGCACCCCCGCCTTCTGCAGCAGCGCCTTGAGCGGCACGCCTGTCCAGCGCGCATTGCCCATCGCGCCGTTGCCGAGCTGGCCGCCGCTCACGCGCGGCGAGGAGAAGCCGCGGCTATTGCCGGAACACTGGTTGACCGCGACCAGTTCCACCGGGGTGGCCAGCTGCTTGATCTCAGCCAGCGACAGCTCCAGCGGCCGATCGACCTTGCCGCCCACGCGCAGGCGGTAGGTCTGCGGGTCGATCTCGGTGGGGATGCCGCTCCAGTGGTAGCGCACGAAGAAGGCGTCGTTGGGCGTGAGCAGGCCCTCGTTGAAGACCGAGAAGGGGGTCTCCAGCTGCGGCGGCCGGCTGGTCAGCAAGATCAGCGGCCGCTTCTGCGGAAAGGCCACCAGCTCGCGCTCGCCGTTGGCGAAAGGCATGGTAACGCCTGCCGCCAGCGCGCCGAAGGGCTGTAGCGCGGTGCCGGCGCCCAGGGCGCCGAGGGCCCGCAGCGCGGTCCGGCGTCCGGGCCGCGCAGGCGGGGAAAGTGTGCGATCTCTTGCTGTCATACCGGTCTCCTCTTGCTGTCGTTATCGATGCGCCGGTGTAGGTCGACCATGCGGCGCCAGGCCTGGGCGGAGTACCTCATGCCATTGCCGCCGAAGCCTATTGCATAGTAGATCGTCCGGGATGGATCCGGCTGGAAGACGGCTCTTTCAATGACGCCACCAGCCTAGAGAGAGACACGGAGATGCAGTAGGGCCGGGGTGATCGCGTCGCGGCCACGTCTCGTGCGGTGTCGTATCAGTCTGCGGACTTTGCCGCGCGCCGGGGCGCCGGCCGGCTCGTGTGTTCCTTTGCCTGTGCGGTCGTGCTTGCAGGTGGGCGCTTGCGGCCCGCCTGTGCCCCGGCCCGCGCATCGCGCTCGGCCACCATCGCGCGCAGCACCGTGCGCGTCTGTTCTCCGACGGTCTGGTTCAGCAGCGCCATACGTTCCGCGTCGATGGTGTCCCAGCCCAGCGCGGTCAGGGCGCTACGGCGCAGCACGTGGAAGATCAGCATCTGGCCGTTCAGCGCCATCATGCGGATGCGGGTCTCCGTGTCGCTGGCCGGGCGGCCCAGCAGATGGCCCACGATGGCCGACATGACGGCGGTGGAGCGCTCGTTGACACGCTCCTGGATCACGCGGAAAGCGGCCGAATTGCCCAGCCCGGCCTGCTCGCGTGCCATGAACAGGCGCCAGTTCAGGCGTTCGTCGGGCGAGGTGTACATGAATTCCGCGCTGCGCGCCTGGATTGCGCAGAAGGCCTCGATCAGGGCTTCGTCGTCAACTTGCTCGACGAGCGCTTGCTCGGCCCGTTCGATGACGCCGCCGAGGTGCTCCCACACGCGTGTCGCGATGTGTTCCGCACAGGCGAGATACACCCCTTCCTTGTTGTCGAAGTAGTACTGCAGCGCCGGCGCGTTCACGCCCGCCGCATTGGCAATGTCACGCGTTGACGCGCCGTCGAAGCCGCGCTCGCCGAACAGCTTCAGTGCGGCCTCGACGATCCGCGCCCGTGTCTCTTCGCCCCGCTGATAGCCGCTGTCGGCGGCATGTCGATTCCTTGCCATCGCTCTCTATGTGCGCCCCGTGCGGGGCGGTGTCCCGTTCCGCACGGAAATATAACAGTTGAAAAAATTTTCCAAGTGGAATAAATTTGCCGACCGAAATAATTATTCCAGTCGGAAAGAATTGGAGCCCCCCATGTCCATCACCGTGCCGGCCGACGACAGCGTCCTCCCGGATACCCCAGCAGCCGGCCGCAGGCGGCCCCGCACCCGGATGATCGTGCTCCTGCTGGGCGCCGCCTTGCTGGCCTGCGCGCTGGCTTGGGGCCTGCGCTGGTGGATGGTCGGCCGTTTCGTCCAGACCACCGACGATGCCTATCTGCGCGCGGACAATGTGATCGTTGCCCCCAAGATCTCGGGCTATGTGGCGACGGTCTTCGTCGCCGACAACCAGGCCGTCGAGGCCGGCACGCCGCTGGCGCAGCTCGACGACCGCCAGTACCACGCGGCGCTGGAGCAGGCGAGCGCGACGGTTGCGGCGCGCAAGGCCGATGTGGCGCGCGGTGAGGCCGAGCTGCTGCAACGGCGCGCGGATGCGGTGCGCGCGGGTGCCACGCTGCAGGGCGCGCGGGCGCAGGAGGCCCTGGCGGCCGAACAGGTAGAGCGCTATGCGCCGCTGGTCAGCAGCGGCGCCGAGACCGACGAGCGCCTGGCCGAGCTGCGCACTAAGCGCAAGCAGGCCGCCGCCGAAAGCGGGGCGGACGCTGCCGCGCTGGACGCAGCGCAGCGCCAGATCGGCGCGGTCGAGGCGCAGATCGCCCAGGCCAAGGCCCAGCTCGAGGTGGCCGAGGCCAACGCGCGCCAGGCGCAGCTCGACATGCAGGACACCGTGATCCGTGCCACCACGGCAGGGCGCGTCGGTGACCGCAGCGTGCGCGTGGGCCAGTACGTGCAGCCGGGCACGCGCATGCTGACCGTGGTGCCGGTGCAGGATCTCTACCTCGAGGCCAACTTCAAGGAAACCCAGATCGGCATGATGCGGCCGGGCCAGTCCGCCACCGTGGAGGTCGATACGCTGCCGGGCGCGGAGCTGCATGGCACCGTAGAAAGCCTGGCACCGGGTACCGGCGCGCAGTTCGCGCTGCTGCCGCCGCAGAACGCCACCGGCAACTTCACCAAGATCGTGCAGCGCGTGCCGGTGCGTATCCGCATCGACGCCGGCCGCGAGGCGCGCAAGGTACTGGTGCCCGGCCTGTCGGTGACGGTGCGTGTCGATACCCGCAGCGCCCGCGACGCCGAACGCCGTATCGCACAAGAAGCCGCCCGTGGCTAACACAGTCCCGCCGGCCGCTGCTGCCGGCGCGCAGCCCCGCGCCTCGGTCACGGACTGGATCGCCGTGGCGGCCGGCGCGCTGGGCGCGCTGATGGCCACCCTCGACATCTCGATCACCAACTCCGCGCTGCCCCAGATCCAGGGCAAGATCGGCGCCACCGGCACCGAAGGCACCTGGATCTCCACCGGCTACCTGATGTCGGAGATCGTGATGATCCCGCTGGCGGCCTGGCTCACGCGCGTGTTCGGGCTGCGCAACTTCCTGCTCGGCAACGCGGTGCTGTTCACCGGCTTCTCGGCCATGTGCGGCGCCTCTCACAGCCTCACGCAGATGATCGTCGGCCGCATCGGCCAGGGCTTCGCCGGCGGCGCCATGATTCCCACCGCGCAGACCATCGTGGCCACGCGCCTGCCGCGCCGGCAGATGCCCATCGGCATGACGATCTTCGGCCTGATCGTGCTGCTCGGGCCCATGCTGGGTCCGGTGGTGGGCGGCTGGCTGGCCGAGAATATCGACTGGAGCTGGTGCTTCTTCCTGAACCTGCCGGTGTCGGCCGCGCTGGTGGTGCTGCTGTGCGTGGGGCTGCCCAAGGAGCGTGTGGACTGGGGCCAGTTCATCAAGGCTGACTGGGTCGGCATCGTCGCACTCACCATCGGCCTGAGCTCGCTGACCGTGCTGCTGGAAGAAGGACAGCGCGAGCAGTGGTTCGAGTCGACGACGATCATCTGCCTGACGGTTGCCGCCATTCTGGGCATCGGCGTGCTGGTCGTCGGGCAGCGCTTCACGGCCAGGCCCATCGTGCGGCTGAGCCTGCTGCGCAACAAGAGCTACGCCAGCGTGATCTTCATCGTCTTCACGGTCGGCGCGGGGCTGTACTGCATGTCGTACATCCTGCCCCAGTTCCTGTCGGGCATTGCCGGATACAACGCCCAGCAATCCGGCAGCGTGATGCTGATCTCGGGCATTCCTGCCTTCCTGATGATGCCGATCCTGCCGCGCCTGATGGGCAAGGTCGACGTGCGTGTGCTGGTGATCGCGGGCCTCGCCTGCTTCGGTGTGAGCTGCATGCTGGACATCGGGCTGACCGCGCAGTCGGTGGGCGACGATTTCATCGGCTCGCAACTGCTGCGCGGGGTGGGGCAGGTGATGGCGATGATGCCGCTGAACCAGGCCTCGATGGCCGCAGTGGCCAAGGAAGACGCCGGCGACGCCGCCGGCCTGTACAACATGGCGCGCAACCTCGGCGGCTCGGTCGGGCTGGCCCTGCTGGGCGTATTGATCGACCGGCGCAACGCTTTCCACGACGCGGTCATCCGCGAGTCGGTCAGCGGCAATTCGCTGATCGGCCAGGACTACATGGCCGCCAGCGCGCAAGCCTTCGCGGCACGGCATGGCGATCTCGTCCACGCCAAGACGCAGGCGCTCGGCCAGCTGGCCGCCCAGATCCAGCAGCAGGCCGCGGTGATGACCTTCTCTGAGTGCTTTTACCTGATGGGCATCGCGCTGCTGCTGTGCATTCCGCTCACTCTCCTGCTGAAGAAGCCCGCGCCCGGCACGGCTTCGGCGGGCCATTAGACCGATCGCCGATGCCGCGTTCTTCGTTTCCCTTCCGTTCCTGCCTGTGCGGCGCCATCGCCAGCGCGCTTGGCGCGGCCTGCACCGTCGGGCCCGACTACCGCGGCGCGCCGCCGGTAGCGTCCGAGGCCATGCAGGCCGCCACCTTTCATCGCGCGCCGGCGCAGGCGGTATCCGCCGCGCCCGCCGCAGCACCCGCCGCCGCGGACTGGTGGCGCCAACTCGGCGACGCGCAGCTCGATGCGCTGATCGAGTCGGCGCTGGCGAACAGGCCCGACATCCATGCTGCGCAGGCGCGGCTGCGGCAGGCCCGCGCAGCGCTGCGCGGGCACGAGAGCAACGCATTGCCCAAAGGGTCGGTCGACGCTGTCTATCTGCGGGCGCGCTCGCCCGACACCGCAGTGCTCAAAGGCCAGCCGGCCGGATCGAGCGGCCGCGGCCCCATCGGCTTCTACGCCGCCACCTTCGACGCGAGCTGGGAGATCGACCTGTTCGGCGGCACGCGCCGCGCAATCGAGGCCGCCGCCGCCGAGGCGGATGCGGTCGAGGCCGACCTGGCCGACGCCCATGTCGAGCTGGCGGCCGAAGTGGCGCGCAACTACGTGATCCTGCGCGATAACCAGCAGCGCCGTGCGCTGGCCAGTGAATCCGCCGAGCTGGAGGAACGCATCCTGGCGCTGACCGAACAGCGCCGCGGGCGCGGCGTGGCCTCCGAGCTGGATGTGGAGAGGGTGCGCACCCAGGCGGAGAGCACGCGTGCCTCCGTGCTGCCGCTGGAAGTGCAGATCAGCGAGGCAATGGACCAGCTCGCGGTACTGACCGGCCGTGCGCCCGGCGCGCTGGACGCTGAGCTTGCCGCGCCGCGCGCGCTGCCGGCGGTGCCCGAAACGGTGGCCGTGGGCGATCCGGCGGCGCTGCTGCGCAACCGGCCGGACATCCGCGCCGCCGAGCGGCGGCTGGCCTCGCAGCAGGCGCAGATCGGCGAGAGAGTGGCGGACTGGTTTCCCAAGCTGACCCTGTTCGGCAGCCTGGGCTTCGTCGCGTCGGATCCCGGCCATCTCGCGCGCAAGGAGAACTTCACCTGGGTCGGCGCGCCCTACCTGCAATGGAACGTGCTCGATTTCGGCCGGGTCAGGGCCGGCGTCGACCAGGCGGAGGCAGGCCGCGACATGGCACGGGCCAAGTACGAAAGCACCGTGCTCGGCGCCCTGCGCGATGCCAACACCGGGTTGTCGCGCTACGGGCACCAGCGCGACTACGTGATCGAACTGAGCAAGATCGAGTCCTCGGCCGCCCGCACCGCCGGCCTGACCCAGCAGCGCTACAAGGCCGGCACCACCACCGCGCTGGACTGGCTGGACGCCGAGCGCACGTCGCTATCGGCGCAGCAGAACCGGATCGCCGGCGACGCGCAGCTGGTCAGTGACTACGTGGCTCTGCAGAAGAGCCTGGGCCTGGGCTGGCAGCAATAGCGTCCGCCTGAAAGCCGCAGGTACGCGGGCAGCGTGGGCTCTAGATCAGCATGGAAGCGCACAAGACGATGTTCAATGAGTACCCCGCGAGGTATCTCGTCTGACAAGAAACGACAAGCTGAATGAACTACACCCCAAAAGTTGGACATCGATCCAACCTTTGGGGTGTTTTGCTTGGGGTATTACCGGTATCAGAACTGGTTCATGGTGTTGTCTTTACCCGCCGCCTTCAGGGCCGCTTCGCCGCTGAAATACTCCTTGTGGTCGTCGCCGATGTCCGAGCCGGACATGTTCTGGTGCTTGACGCAGGCGATGCCCTGACGGATTTCCTTACGCTGCACGCCAGCCACATAACCCAGCATGCCTTGGTCGCCGAAGTATTCCTTGGCCAGGTTGTCGGTCGACAGTGCGGCGGTGTGGTAGGTCGGCAGCGTGATCAGGTGGTGGAAGATGCCTGCTTCGTGCGAGGCGTCCGCCTGGAAGGTGCGGATCTTTTCGTCGGCGATCTTCGCCAGTTCGCTCTGATCGTATTCCACGCTCATCAGCTGGGCGCGGTCGTATGCCGACACATCCTTGCCCGCGGCCTTCAACGCGTCATACGCCTGCTGACGGAAATTCAGGGTCCAGTTGAACGACGGGCTGTTGTTGTACACCAGCTTGGCGTTCGGGATGACCTTGCGAATCTCGCTGACCATGCCGCCGATCTGGGCGATATGCGGTTTTTCGGTTTCGATCCACAGCAGGTCGGCGCCGTTTTGCAGCGAGGTGATGCAATCCAGGACGCAGCGTGCTTCGCCCGTGCCAGCACGGAACTGGAACAGGTTGCTGGGCAGGCGCTTGGGACGCAGCAGCTTGCCGTCGCGCTTGATGATGACGTCACCATTGCCCAGTGCGTCGGCAGAAATCTCGTCGCAATCGAGGAAGGCATTGTATTGGTCGCCCAGGTCGCCCGGCGTGTTGGTCACGGCGATCTGCTTGGTCAGGCCGGCGCCCAGCGAATCGGTACGGGCCACGATGATGCCGTCGTCCACGCCCAGTTCCAGGAAGGCGTAGCGGATGGCGCGGATCTTGGCCAGGAAGTCCTCGTGCGGCACGGTGACCTTGCCATCCTGGTGGCCGCACTGCTTCTCGTCGGACACCTGGTTTTCGATCTGAATGCAGCATGCGCCCGCTTCGATGAACTGCTTGGCCAGCAGGTAGGTTGCTTCGGCGTTGCCGAAGCCCGCGTCGATGTCGGCGATGATGGGCACGACGTGCGTGACGTGGTTGTCGATTTTTGCCTGGATGGCGGCCTTGGCAGGGCCTTGGGCAGCGTCCAGCTCGCGGAACAGGCCGCCCAGTTCACGGGCGTCGGCCTGGCGCAGGAAGGTGTACAGCTCGCGGATCAGCGCGCTGACCGAGGTCTTTTCGTGCATCGACTGGTCCGGCAGCGGGCCGAACTCGGAGCGCAGCGCGGCCACCATCCAGCCGGACAGGTAAAGGTAGCGGCGCTCGGTGCTGTTGAAGTGCTTCTTGATGGAGATCATCTTCTGCTGGCCGATGAAGCCGTGCCAGCAGCCCAGCGACTGGGTGTACTTGGACGGGTCGGCATCGTAGGCGGCCATGTCGGCGCGCATGATCTTGGCGGTGTACTTGGCGATGTCCAGGCCCGTCTTGAACTTGTTCTGGGCGCGCATGCGTGCGGCGTACTCGGGATTGATGGCATCCCACGCGCTGCCGTGTTTCTCTTTCAAACCAGCAACTGCCTTGATGTCGTCTTGATATTGGGCCATGTGTATCTCCTAAGAGGAAAGCGCGTTTGAGCAAACGGTTGAGCGTGCCGCTACGTATGTCGAAGCGAAATGCATGACCAAATGGTAGCGCCGTTTGATGCGCCGCAGTGAAGTCTTATATAAGACATAAGACTTAATTTTCTCTTATTTTTCAATGAGATAGGTGTAAATTTTTGCGATGCAAAACCAGTTTTCAGGTGGCGAAAAGATGAAGCCGCGGAAATTTGGCGCAAATTCCACAATGTGAAACGCGCTTTCGGCTGTCGGAGGCAGGACAAGCACGGATGGCTTGAGCAACGATAGCTGGCAGGGTGATTTTGTAGACGTCTGCTTCGACGGACAGGCGGGCCGCCGAGTACGCATTGACCCGTTGCGCACGCTGGTTCCCGTCAGTCATCAAGCGCAATCTCGTCTGCAAGGGTCTGGCGAGATCCCAGCCCAGTTCCGGTGCTTTCCCGGCGCGCAGGACGGCGTGGCTCTTCCTATATAGCCGGGCCCGTCGAACGCTCAGCCTGCTCCATTCCCCGTGTAGGAATCGGCAATGTGCATATTGAGCCTCAGCTCTTCTGGGCCAGCGGTCTGATAGTCACCGCTGGCGCGGCCTTCTGAGTAAGGCTTCAATCCTCTCGCATGCGCCCAACCAACGCGAGCAGGCGAGCATGCATTTCCTCGGCCGGCAAGTGCACGAACCAACCGTGACCAGGAAGCAACCATTCGAAGCGATATGCGGTCAGCTTGCTGAGCGATTCGGTGAGCTCTGCCCATGAGTACCAGCACGCGTCCCTGAACGCGACGAGGTCCTGCTGGCGTGGGCTCCAGGCAAGCGAATCACCCGCGAACAGCATGCGATCATCGAGCAGGTACACGACGCTGCCCCGAGTGTGCCCGGGCACAGGGATGGCGCGCACGCCGGCCGCTATGTTCTGTGCCGACCCGTCGTCGAGCAGATCCGTAGCATATGGGGCGGCCGACGCATCCTTTCGGTGAATCCAGACGCGCGCGCCGAATTGACGCGCGTATTTGTCTGCGTCTGCGACGTCGTCACGATGCGACAGGAGGATGTGTGCAATACCACCGTTGTCGTCAAACCACTTCACGAGCTCGGCCGCATAGCGCGGTGAGTCGATCAGCAGATTGCCGTCCGCACGCGCGGCAAAATAGGAATGAGCGCCAAACGACGACCGTGCGTTGAATCCGCAGCGCCACACGCCCGATGCGATCGGCTGCGGAAAGATTGCGGCATTCGGACGAGGCTGTTTCGTTTCGCTGCGTACTGATGCTGTAGGACAAACGAGCACCGCACGCCAGGCAGCAAGGTGCTCTTCCGGCGTGACGGGTTGCCGAGCGAAGACACTCTTGTCGTTTCGTTCGACAATCAGCCCCGGCGCGACGTGACGCGATGCACCGCAATTGATGCACGCGGTGTCGATGTACCACTCACCTGGGGCGGAGTCGGTATTGCGCGTTGGCTTCATTTGATGCTCCAGGTCCGAGTACGGCTACCGGCCCGGCCCGCATACGCACGTCGCCGGTGCTGACGTGCCCATCCGCCGGTTCGACGATCGTTGGCGTCTTGCAGTCCTCGGAGCGATTGCCATGCGACCATTAAAGTACAGTTGCTCGCATGGCCTATCTCGAGTTCCGCGGCTGTGTCAGCAAATATAGCGCCAACAAAGTGAGGCGACGAACTTATCGGCGGGCATGGCGGTTCGCTCCGAATCGTGCGTTTGCCGTGCGCTCGCTGCGTTCTTTTGCTGACGAGAGGCGGGACGTCGCCCATGGGGAACGCGACGAGCGCGTAGCGTTTGAGGCAGGATTCCTTGTGGATGGGGACCGGAAACACGGTCGGCGGCCCATTCCTCCGCCACGTTGGCCGAAACGGGCCAGATCTCGGCTGCCCGCATCACATTCCAACCCTAATCCGAAGCGTCCTCCGGGAAGCCACAGGCCTTCCGGCGGCTTATCCGGCGAGGGGCTGTGGCAGTGGCATAGTCATTGAGCAAACCTCCGTGAAGCTTCCATCTTGGAGAGCTCCTCAATCAGTAGGTCGGGGAACTGGCCGCCGGCGCCAAACACGATCCAAAGGGGGACGCCAATTAGCGCCCCCAACGCCGCGATCCCTACGGTTTGACGGGCGAACGCGGCCGCGACGACGGCGAGACCCGAAAGCCCAAGTCGCGTGGACGTGCTACGGCTGTCCCAGGCGTATTCCTTGAGAGCCCCAGCCGCCATTTTCGCGAGGGCCCAGGTTGCGCCGCTTTGCGCAGTCGCTCGGTAAGCCGCGCGCGCCTGTTCATACCGGGGCAGTTCGCTGTCACGGATCCCTAAGAGCTGACGCATTAATGCGATGACGGCGGGGCGGTCCTCTTCGGCGATCTGGGTGGCGACTGTGGCAGCGAGCTGGCGCAGCTTCTCCTGATTGAGATCTTCTGACACGTTGCCCCCTTGCTGCGAGACCCAGACCAACGGACACAGCGGCCAGGATCAGCCCGGGCGAGTCTCGGACTGGTCGAGACGGCTCGCGAACCAGTCCCGCACCTTGGCCGCGTGGTCGTCCGGGAAAGTCCGGATCTGCGCCGGCACCACGAAGCTCACAGGTGCGCGGCCACCTGCACGGATACCGGATGCGGACGCGCCGTGTGGTACCTGCTAAATAGCTTGCTTCCACGGTACATGCGGCCAGCAAGCGGGACAAGGAAGATCCGCGTCTCTGACCTCCGTTTCTCTTGCCGGGGGCCCGCGCCGGCCTATGCTGCAGTCAGGGACGCAGTACGGGAGCTTGGGATGCAATACAGGCTGTTGTTTCACATGCCGCACCCGGAGCCGCCGCGGCATCGGGCGTGGTACTACGGGATGCTGGCCGCCGGCCTGCTGGCCGCGGGCCTCGCCTACCTGATCCTAACCGGGGTCGAGCTTGAATAGGGTGGTGGCGCCGCCGGATTCCAGGCGTCGGCCTTCGTGTCCGCGCTTCCGACACTGGTTTGCCGGGGATGTGCGCCTCGCGAGGTTGACGACATCGTGTTGACTCTTACAGACGTCTCAAAGACATACAACGGCGCCCGACCGCGCACAGTTCTCGGCGGAGTCAGTCTTGCGCTGAACGCGGGCGAATATGTCGCCGTCATGGGTGAATCGGGCGTGGGCAAGTCAACGCTGCTCCACCTGATTGCCGGCCTGGATCGGCCCGACAGTGGCCGCATCCAGTTCGACGGACAGGATCTGGGCGAGTTGGACGACGATGCCGCCACCTTGCTGAGGCGGCGAAAGCTGGGGTTCGTGTTCCAGGCCTTCCATGTACTGCCGAATTTGAGCGCGGCGCAGAACGTAGCGCTGCCGCTGCTGTTGAACGGCGTCGAGCGGAAAAAGGCGTCGGCGCGCGTTGCCGAGATGCTCGCCGCGGTTGGGCTTGAGGGGCGCGAGGACAGTCTGCCGCGCGAGCTTTCCGGCGGGGAACTGCAGCGGGTGGCGATTGCGCGTGCCCTGGTACACCGGCCGATGCTGCTGCTGGCAGATGAGCCGACTGGCAACCTTGATCACGATACGGCTGCGCGGGTGCTAAGCCTGCTGCGCGAACTGGTCAACGCAAACGGCACGGCCGCGATGATCGTCACGCACTCGGCACTGGCTGCGGCGACGGCGGACCGCGTCTTGCAACTGACGCCAGGCGGGCTGACGCCGCTGGGGCCGCGGCCGCCGATGAGCGCGGCTGCCTGAGCCATGCGAACGCCGCGCTCACTCGGCCTTGCGCTGCTCCTGGGCGAATTGCGCGCCCATCCCGGACGCGCCATCGTGGGCATCCTTGCCGTGGCCATCGGTGTGGCAATGGGCTATGGCGTGCATCTGGTCAACCACGCTGCGCTGGCGGAGTTTTCCCAGGCAGTGCGCTCCCTGATGGGGAATGCCGATCTGGAAATCCGCGGGCCGCGCATGGGCTTTGACGAATCGCTCTATCCGCGCATCGCGGGGCTGCAGGAGGTGGCGGCGGCCAGCCCGGTGGTGCAGGTCGATGCGCGGGTACCGGGGCGCACCGGTGCGCTGACGCTGCTTGGCGTCGATGTGTTCCGGGCAGGGCCTGTGACACCCAATCTGATCGGGCGGCCTGCCGAGGAGCGCGCAGGCAAGCTCGACGTACTCGATCCCGACGCCGTGTTCCTTTCGCCGGCGGCGCTGAGCTGGCTCGATCTCAAGCCCGGGGACCCGCTCACGGTGCAAGTCGGGCTCAGCGCGGTTACGTTGCGTATTGCCGGCACGCTGCCGGCGGCGGGCGAGAGCCTGCGCCTGGGCGTGATGGATATCGGTGCGGCGCAGTGGCGCCTCGACCGGCTTGGCCTGCTGCAGCGGATCGACGTCAAGCTCAGGCCGGGCGTGGACACCGACAACTTTGCGCAGGCGCTGGCTGCGCTGCTGCCGCCAGGTGTGGTGGCGGGCTCGCCGCAGGACAACGCGCGCCGAACTTCCAACCTGTCGCGCGCCTATCGGGTGAACCTGAACGTGCTTGCCCTGGTGGCGTTGTTCACAGGCGCCTTCCTGGTGTTCACGATGCAGGCGGTGTCAGTGCTGCGGCGGCGCTCGCAGCTTGCATTGCTGCGCGCCCTGGGGGTGACGCGCGGTGGTCTGCTGCGGCTGCTGCTGGCGGAAGGCGCGGCTCAAGGCGCGCTCGGCGCGATGCTCGGCCTGGCGCTTGGCTTCGTCCTCGCCGCCGCTGTGCTCAGGTACGCGGGGGGCGATCTGGGCGGTGGCTACTTTGAAGGGATACGGCCCAGTGTCCGCTTCGACGCGCTGGCAGCGCTGATCTTCTTCGCGCTCGGCCTGTCGGCGGCCGTGCTGGGCAGTCTCGCACCGGCATGGGAAGCCGCCCGCGCGCGGCCGGCGCAGGCGCTCAAGGCGGGCGACGAGGAGACTCCGCTCAAGCGGCTACGTGCGCCGTGGACCGGGCTTGCTGCGATGGGAGCCGGGCTTGGTTTGACGCCGCTGCGGCCGGTGGCGGATCTGCCGGTCTTCGGTTATGCGGCGATCGCCCTGCTGTTGGTAGGCGCCATCCTGCTGATGCCACGGCTGGCGCATCTTGTGTTCGGCTTGCTGCCGTCTTCGCGACAGGCTGTGCCGCAGCTTGCCCTGACCCAACTCGCCGGCGCACCGGGCCGCGCGTCCATCGCCCTGGCTGGCATCGTCGCCAGCTTCAGCCTGATGGTCGCGATGGCGATCATGGTGTCAAGCTTCCGCATCTCGGTGGACGATTGGCTGCACCATGTCCTGCCGGCCGACCTCTATCTGCGTGCTTCGTCAAGCGGCGACAGCGCGTATTTCTCGCTTGACGACCAGGCGGCCATCGCCAGCGTCCGTGGCGTTGCGCGTGCCGAGTTTCTGCGTTCGAGCCAGATCCTGCTGGATCCCCGGCGTCCGCCCGTAACGGTCATTGCCAGGCCGATCGATCCGCGCAATCCGGGCGCTCGGCTGCCGCTGACGGTTGCGCCCGTCGCGGCGCAGCCGGGTGATCCGCCGGTGGTATGGGTCAGCGAGGCGATGGTCGACCTCTATGGCTTCCACCCCGGGCAACGCGTCACGCTGCCGTTGCAGGGCCGGCGGGTCGCCTTCCTGGTGGGCGGCGTGTGGCGCGATTACGCACGCCAGTATGGTACGGTGGTGATCAGCCAGGACGATTATCGGCGGCTCACGGACGAGCGGCGTGTCACTGACGTTGCCCTGTGGCTGGAGCCGGGCACCGACCCGGCGCAGGTCAGGGAGAGACTGCGCCAGCGCGTCGCCGGCGGTGAACATATTGTCTTCGCCGAGCCCGGCGAGATTCGCGCCATCACTCTGAAAATCTTCGACCGCAGCTTCGCAGTGACCTACCTGCTGGAGGGCATAGCGGTCGTGATCGGCCTGTTCGGCATCGGCGCCAGCTTCAGCGCGCAGGCCCTGGCGCGCGCGCGCGAATTCGGCATGCTGCGGCATCTCGGCTTCATGCGTTGGCAGATCGGCGCGATGCTGGCGCTGGAGGGCGCGCTACTCGCCCTGCTTGGCGTGGCAGCCGGCCTTGCGCTGGGATGGGTCATCGCCATGATCCTGGTTCACATTGTCAACCCGCAGTCGTTCCACTGGACCATGAGCTTGCATGTGCCTTGGGCATTCCTGGCCCGGGTGGCGAGCGCGGTGGTGGCGGCGGCATCGCTCGCTGCACTGGCGAGCGGGCGGCAGGCGATGTCGCGCAGCGCTGTGCGCGCGGTGCAGGAGGATTGGTGAAGCGGCGCTCATTCCTGCTGTTGTTGCCGGCTTCCGGCGTGGCGACCGCGGTGCTGGGCGCCGCGCCCGCCTATCCGCCCGTCGACGCAGGCCGAACCCTGGCCTTCCCGCGCGACCACGGCGCGCACCCCGACTATCGTACCGAATGGTGGTATGCCACCGGCTGGCTGCAGAACCAGGCAGGCGCGCCGCTCGGCTTCCAGGTGACGTTCTTCCGCTCGCGACCGCAGTTCGACCAGGCCAACCCAAGCCGCTTCGCGCCGCAGCAACTGCTGTTCGCCAATGTCGCACTGAGCGATCCTGTGGCCGGCAAGCTCCGACACGACCAGCGCGCGGCGCGTAGCGGTTTTGGCCTGGCCGTCGCCGATACTGCCGACACCGATGTGTACATCGACAACTGGTCGCTGCGCCGGGAGATGACGGGGCGCTACCGGGCCAGGTTTCCCGCGCAGGATTTCACGCTCGATCTGACCATGGAGCCAACCCAACCGTTGCTGCTTCAGGGCGATCGGGGTTACAGCCGCAAGGGCCCTCTGGCGGCCCAGGCAAGCTATTACTACAGCCTGCCGGGGCTCACGGTGAGCGGCACCTTGAAGCGGGGCGGCCAGCAGGAAACCGTGCACGGCACCGCCTGGCTGGATCACGAATGGTCGTCGACCTTGCTGGCCGACGAGGCCGTCGGCTGGGACTGGCTCGGCCTCAACCTGGATGACGGCGGCGCGTTGATGGCCTTCCAGATTCGGGACAAGGCGGGGCGCAAGTTCTGGGGAGGCGGCACGCTGCGCGGCGGCGACGGTCACGTGCAGGTACTGGCTCCAGAGGCGGTTAACTTCTTGCCGATGCGCCGTTGGCGCTCGCCTCGTACCGGCACCAGCTATCCGGTTGCCATGCGGTTGAGCGCAGGCGATCTTTCGCTCGAACTGGCACCGCTGATGGATGATCAGGAACTCGATAGCCGCGCGAGCACCGGCGCGGTCTATTGGGAGGGCGCAGTGACTGCGTTGCGGGGAGGCAAAGCGGTCGGACGGGGCTACCTCGAACTGACCGGATATTTCCAGCGCGTCAATCTTTGACTTGAGGCACGGCCCGGGCAAAGGGATCAGCCGGTCGGGGCGCGGGCGCTCCCCTGCGATATCCTCCGTCAGATGCCGTTCCGCAGCTTCGTCGTCGTGGCCCAAATTTCCCCAAAATGGAAAATGAAAATTCTTCACCTCGTTCAAGCCTGCTGGCATGGTTCCGTCAGCGCGGCGGCGACGCCCTGCTATGATGACTTTGACGCCACGATCTTCCGGGCAGATGGGAGAATGAAATGGCAACCTACGAGTTCAAAGACAAGGACCTGCAGTTTCTGGCCCAGGGCGCTGACTGCTGTTTTCCGTCCCCAGACACTGTTTTCGTCGAATGCGACGACAGTGGCCCGGCGTTTCTGGTTACATGGCCGGAGAGCGGGCCGACGACGATGAGTCTCAAAGTGCAAATTCGGGCGAGCCAGTACGCAAGTTACCTGACGGACCCGTTCAGGGGACGGGAGGTTCTGCGCAAGGCTGTCGAAGATCGCCTTGCAATGATCCACGTCGTGAAAAGTGGTCTTTTGGTCGCCCCCGACATCTAAGGGTCTTGATCTCATTTCCGCCATCGGTCTGCAGCACGAAGTGGATGCGCGAGGGTGCGGGCGTCGTCACCCTTGCCAGTCGATGTCAGCCCATCCGGGCGACGCTGCGACCAAGCTCATTCGCGCCGCTCGACGAGCATCAGGGACTCCCGCTCGACATTGAGGTCGTCACACAATATGTGACACCCTTCGTCAAAACGAACAAGAACGATCGCAACGACGCCGAAGCGATTGTCGAGGCCGCCAGCTGCCCCACCATGCGCTGCCCGCTGCAACCCAGTCGTCTCTTGCCGGACCCAAAGCTGCCGCCTACGTACGACCGCTATGCAGCGGCTGCAGCCTGTCATGCCAAAATCATGATGGGCCAGTCACTGTCACATGGCAGCCATACGTAACGCTCGATAGTCCTTGAGACTTCAAGCAATCTTGGAAAGGCTGGTCGATTCAGTATGCGCGGGATGTGTCGC
The DNA here is from genome assembly GCF_056930435.1 of Cupriavidus sp. 09_S30. Classification (NCBI taxonomy): domain Bacteria; kingdom Pseudomonadati; phylum Pseudomonadota; class Betaproteobacteria; order Burkholderiales; family Burkholderiaceae; genus Cupriavidus; species Cupriavidus sp. 09_S30. Next base: position 603,434 of record NZ_JBXOWI010000002.1, read on the forward strand.
GCCACCGACGGCGCGACTAAGATGACTGGGCGCGACGATCAGAAGTGCGTCACGTCGTGGTGAGCCGCTCCTTTGCCAGCCTCGTGCCTTCTGCCAGCGCTTCCAGCTTGCGCCACGCCACGTCCCGCGCCATCGGCGCCAGGCCGCAATTCGTGCACGGGAACAGCCTCTCCTTCGGCACGAACTCCAGCGCCCGGCCGATGGTGTCAGCCACTTCCTCGGGTGTCTCGACCACGTCGCTGGCCACATCGATCACGCCGACCAGCACGTCCTTGCCGGCTAGCAGCTTCATCAGATCGGGCGGCACATGGGAGTGGATGCATTCCAGGCTCACCTGATCGATGCGGCTGCGGGCAAGTGCGGGGAATACCGCCTCATACTGGCGCCATTCGTCGCCCAGGGTACTCTTCCAGTCGGTATTGGCCTTGATGCCGTAGCCGTAGCAGATGTGCACCGCCGTCGTACAGGTCAAGCCCTGCGCCGCGCGCTCGAGCGCCTGCACGCCCCAGTCGGCGGCATCCTTCATGTAGACATTGAAGGCGGGTTCGTCGAACTGGATGATGTCTACGCCGTCAGCCTGAAGCGCCAGGGCCTCCTGGTTGAGCAACTCGGCAAAGGCGAATGCCATCTTGACTTTGTCGCCGTAGAAGCGGTCCGCTACGGTGTCGACGATGGTCATTGGGCCTGGCAGGGTGAACTTCAGCTTCTTCTTCGTGTGCGCTCGCGCCAACTGCGCCTCGAAGGCATGTACTCGGCCCTTCAGGTGCAGAGCCGACACCACCTGCGGCACCATCGCGTCGTAGCGGTTGTCGCGGATACCCATCTTCACCTTGTTCTCGAAGTCGATGCCCTCAACCTGCTCAAGGAAACCGTGCACGAAGTGCTGTCGCGATTGCTCGCCGTCGCACACGATGTCCAGGCCTGCGTCTTCCTGGGCCTTAATCCACAGTAGGGTCGCGTCGGCCTTGGCCTGGCGAAGCGCATCGCCTTCAGCCTTCCACTGGGGCCAGAGCTTGTTGGTTTCAGCCAGCCAGGCTGGTTTCGGCAGGCTGCCGGCGACGGAGGTTTCAAACATCTGAGGATTCCTTTCAAACAAAGATGGGTGTGGCGAGCGTGCTTCGGGACTGCTTTGCCCGGGCAGCCACGGGATGGCGTGTTATGTGGGACATGACGGCAGGCAGCGCCGATGCGAGTGCCGCGACACAGTGATTTCGCTCCGGCGAGCTTGGTCAACGAGATATCGGAAGAATTCCGCGCTGCTCGCCAACCCGATTCAGACGTGGAGACCAGTATTATCGTGGGGGCGAGTTGGCGAGGGCGAGACATCGCCGAGCTACGCAATAGCTTCTTCGTGAAAAATGGTCTGTGTATTTGGGCTGGTCAGAGCGAGAAATTGGCAGCCCATTGTTCAAGGACGCTCTTGTACGGCTTGATGAAGTGCTCCTCCGCAAATTTCCCCTGTTTGACAGCCAACTGGCTGCGTTCTTCCCGGTCATAGACAATCTGCGTCAACGAGTAATCCTGGTTCTTCAGGCTCGGTTGATAGAGTTTCCCTGCTGCAGAATTGGCGTTGTAAATTTCGGGGCGATAAATCTTCTGAAAGGTTTCCATTGTGCTGATGGTGCCGATCAACTCGAGATTCGTGTAATCGTCCAGCAGGTCACCATGAAAGTAGAAAGCCAATGGTGCGACGCCATTCGGAGGCATGAAAAATCGAACCTGCATCCCCATTTTTGCGAAGTATTGGTCGGTCGAGGACAGTTCATTTTGTTTGTACTCGACACCGAGTATGGGGTGTTGATTCCCGGCTCGCTGATAGGTCTTGCTGGTCGAGGCACTTATGCAGATGACAGGCGGCTTGTTGAAGCGCTCCTTGTAAGTGCTTGAGTTGGCAAATTGCTTGAACAGCTTTCCATGCAAGTCGCCAAAATTGTCTGGAGTGCTGAATTCCGGTCGATTGAGGTTGTACTCTGGAAGCAAGACACTGAAGTCGTAATCGCGCACGTAGGAGGAGAAATTGTTCCCCGCGATGCCGTCGATGCGTTTGCTCGCTTTCTTGTCGAGAATGCTGGTTTTCAGTATCTCGATCAACGGAAATACATAATTGCTGCTCTTGGTATCAATATTCATCTCAACGGAGATGATCTCGAGTTCGACAGAGTAGCGATCTCCCATCGGATTGTCCCAATGCGCCAGGTCATTGAAGCGACTGTCAATCATCCTCAGCGTGTTGCGTAGGTTCTGCTGCCGACTCTTTCCCCGGGCCAGGTTGGCAAAGTTGGTGGTTATGCGCGTGCTGTCCGATGGGTGATAGTTTTCATCGAAACAAATGCTCTTGAGGTTAAAGGTAAGTTCGTTGTTCATTGCGATCTAGTGACCTAATTTCTGAAAAAAAACGATTCTTGTTTCAGGCCACAACCACTTCCTCGGCCAGAGAGGGCCTGGCCTGGCGCGCCAATTCGACCAACGGCAATGCCCGTTGGACCGCCAGTCCGGCCCGCTCGATCACCGCTTCGTCCTGCAGACGGTGGTCCACGAAATCCTTGTCGGTCGCGTAGATCCCCAGCGGCAATGTGCGTGCCTGGAAGAAGCTGAACAGCGGCCGCAACTGGTGGTCGATCACCAGGGCATGACGTTCGCTGCCGCCGGTGGCAGCCAACAAGACTGGCTTGTCGATCAGGGCGTCCTGATGAATGAAGTCGAAGAAGTGCTTGAACAGTCCCGTGTAGGAGCCGCGGAAGACCGGGGTTGCCACCACCAGCACATCCGCCTGCTCGACCGCAGCAAGCTCGCGCTCCAGCGTATCGGGCAGCTGGGATCGCCAGACCGCGCCGGCCAGCTGGGGCGCGAACTGGCCCAGTTCGACCAGGCGCTGTTCACACGGGACTTCATCGGCGATCAGGTCCAGCAGGTGCTCCGCCACGGCTGCCGCCTTGGAGGGGCGTTGCAGCCCGCCGGAAACCGCGACTAAACGAAGTGGACGTGTCATTTTTGCTTTCCTATAGATGGTTCCGTGTGGCGCCGGGACACCCGCCCGGCAGTGCGGATCCCACCCGCAAGGCTCACGCGGGATCGGCCTTGGCCCAGGCCATTACCCGCGCAATCCGAGTTTGTGAATGAGGGCCATGAGCGCTACGAACAACGCAAACAAACAATGGGTGCGGATGCTAGCTGTGGTTATCGATGAAGTAAAATGGTCTTATTTCATAAATCCATGAACCTGGATCATTCAAATGCTTGAACGCATCCACCTCAGCATCGTTCAGCAGGTCGAGAAACAAGGGTCGTTGACGGCCGCTGCGGGCGTGTTGAACCTGACCCAGTCGGCCCTGAGCCACAGCATGAAGAAACTGGAGCAGCAACTGGGCACCGACATTTGGCTGCGCGAAGGGCGAAGCCTGCGCCTGACGCAGGCCGGTCAGTACCTACTGGCGGTGGCGAACCGGGTGCTACCGCAACTGGACCTGGCCGAAGAGCGCCTGGGCCAGTTTGCGCAGGGCGAGCGCGGTGCGCTGCGCATCGGCATGGAGTGCCACCCTTGCTACCAGTGGCTGCTCAAGGTGGTTTCACCCTATCTGGCCGCATGGCCCGACGTGGATGTGGACGTCAAGCAGAAGTTCCAGTTCGGCGGGATCGGCGCGCTCTTCGGCTACGAGATTGACTTGCTGGTCACGCCAGACCCGCTGTTCAAGCCGGGTCTGAAGTTCGTGCCCGTGTTCGACTACGAGCAGGTGCTCGTCGTGGCCAAGGGCCATGCCCTGGCTTCGGTGGCCTATGTGAAGCCCGAGCAGCTGACCCAGGAAGTGCTCATCAGCTACCCCGTGGATATCGAGCGCCTGGACATCTACAACCAGTTCCTGTTGCCGGCCGGTGTCACACCCAGGCGCCACAAAGCCATCGAGACCACCGACATCATGCTGCAGATGGTGGCCAGCGGCCGCGGTGTGGCCGCCTTGCCGCGTTGGCTTGTCGAGGAATACGCGGCCAAGATGGACGTGGTGCCTGTGCGACTGGGCGTGCGCGGCATCGCCAAGCAGATCTTCCTGGGGGCACGCGAGGCGGACACCGCCATCGACTATGTGCGGGCCTTCATCGAACTGGCCCGACAGCCTGTCATCGCCATTGCGCAAGGAGCCAACTGATGAACACCACCGTCGAACGCAAACCGCTTCCATTGCCCGGTGGTCACGACAAGGTGCTGCTGCATTCCTGCTGTGCGCCCTGCTCGGGCGAGGTCATGGAGGCCATGCTGGCCTCCGGCATCGACTACACCATCTTCTTCTACAACCCCAACATCCATCCGCTCAAGGAATACGAGCTGCGAAAGAACGAGAACATCCGGTTCGCGGAGAAGTTCGGCGTCCCCTTCGTCGATGCCGACTATGACCGCGACAACTGGTTCGAGCGCGCCAAGGGCATGGAAAACGAGCCCGAGCGTGGAGTGCGCTGCACCATGTGCTTTGACATGCGCTTTGAGCGCACGGCGCTGTATGCGCATGAGCACGGCTTTCCGGTCATCACCAGTTCTCTGGGCATCTCGCGCTGGAAGAACATGCAGCAGATCAACGACTGCGGCGTGCGTGCGGCGGCAAGGTACCCCGGCCTGATCTACTGGGAATACAACTGGCGCAAAGGCGGCGGCTCCGCGCGCATGATCGAGATCAGCAAGCGCGAGAACTTCTACCAGCAGGAGTATTGCGGATGCGTCTACTCGCTGCGTGACACGAACCGGCACCGGGTGGAAAGCGGCCGCGAGCGTATCCAGCTGGGAGTGATGTTTTACGGCGACGAGACGCCAGCAGAAGGCTGATACGCCTTGTCGGGTGAGCGACGCCACCCCTGGGCTTCCACAATGTGTTCAATGGCTTCTGGCGCTCGCTCAGCGCTGGCGTGTCGGAGTTCCTCCAGTATTCGCCAAGCATGGCAAGACCCTTGATTCATCCCGATAAGCCCAGGCCCGTCAGCAGCATCACGGACGCCTATTCGTTAGAAGTAAGTGCGAAGGACATTCCTGCGCTGACCGCAGCGGCGCCCCGGATATTGCCTGCGTCAACAATTTCCATTCCCTACCTTCCACGTGAGGACAACGATGCGCGACTGACCGCAGCGTTGGCAGTCCGCAAACTCGGCTTTGAGCCCATGCCGCACTTGTCTGCACGCCGTATCGCCTCGCTTGCCGAGCTTCAGTCGTTCGTCGAGCGCGCGGTCGCTGAAGCCGGTGTCGAACGTTGCTTCGTGATCGCAGGAGATCCGCCCACTCCGATGGGACCGTTTTCCGACAGCGCCTCGCTGATCGAGACAGGCGTTTTCGAGCGCATGGGCATCAAGGTGGTCGGCGTGGGTGGTCATCCAGAAGGCCATCCGGTCATGAGCATGGCTGATCAGTGGGAGGTGCTAGAACGCAAGTGCCACAGCATCGAACGACGCAGCATGACGCCCTTGATCGTCACGCAGTTCGCATTTGATGCAGATATCGTGTTGGAGTGGTTGGAAGCCCTGCGTGAGCGGGGCATTGAACATCCAGTGCGCGTGGGCGTGCCGGGCCCTGCAAGCATCGCGGTTCTGGCACGCTATGCCGCCTTGTGCGGCGTCAGCGCATGCGCATCGATGTGGTCCAAGTACGGCGTCTCCATCGGCAAGCTGTTCGGCTCAGCGGGGCCGGATCTTTTTGTTGATCGCCTAGCCACCGGCCTGACAGAGGCACATGGAAAGGTAAGCCTGCATTTCTTTCCATTCGGAGGTATCACACAGTCGGTGAGATGGATAGAGCAATACAGTTTTCGTACCGAACTGCTCCCCCGGCGGGATACCTGAATCGACCAGCTTTTTGTAGATAGCTAAAAACACCTATCAATTGTCGAATTTGTCTTTGCTGCGCTGGTACCAATGTCTGCTATTGACGTCAGCAGACATTGGCATAGAAGAACTGAATGGCTGCTACAGCCTGAAGCAGTCACCCGAGCAAAGACACTGACCGGGCCTGTCAGATTTTTTGTGTGCAGGGCAGCTTAAAGCTCGCCATCAATCTGACTGGCGAGTGGACATTATCTCAGCGATGCGGATGCGTGAATCGGTCTTCGTAAAGGATGGCAAACTGATTCATCGCAGCCTTCCAGTCATGGGTTGAGCTGCCCCAGCTCCCGGTGATGTTGCGCAAGGCCAACCACAGCAGCTTGGTGGCTGCTTCGTCGCTGGGGAAGTGGCCTCGTGTCTTGATGATCTTGCGTAGCTGCGCGTTGATGCTCTCGATGGCATTGGTCGTGTAGATGATCTTGCGGATCGCCGGCGGAAACGCAAAGAATGGGATGACCTGATCCCACGCCCGGTGCCAGGCCGCCGCGATTGGCGTATAGCGCCGGCCCCATTCGCCTTGCTCAAAGGCCAGCAGCTCGGCTTGCGCGGCCTCCACGGTGGGCGCCGTGTACACCGGCTTGAGCGCTGCGGCCACGGCCCGGCGCTCCTTCCAACTCGCGTAGTCCAGGCTGTTGCGGATCAGGTGCACGATGCACGTCTGCAGGGTCGTGTGCGGAAACACCGCGTTCAGCGCCTGTTCCATGCCCCTGAGGCCATCGGTCACCGCAATCAGGATGTCTTGGGTGCCCCGGGTCTTGAGGTCGTTGAACACCTTCATCCAGAACTTCGCGCCCTCGGTGGTCTCGATCCACAGGCCCAGGATGTCGCGCGTGCCGTCGGGCAGCACACCCAGGGCCAGGTAGACGGCCTTGTTGCGCACGACGCCGTCCTCGCGCATCTTGACCCGCAGCGCATCGAAGAAAACCACCGGGTACATGACTTCCAGCGGGCGAGCCTGCCAGGCGGTGACTTCGTCCAGGACGGCATCGGTCACCGAGCTGATGAACTCCGGAGAGACCTCGGTACCGTACTGCTCGGCCAGAAAGGCCTGAATCTCTCGCACAGTCATGCCGCGGGCATACATGGCGATGATCTTGTCGTCGAACCCCGTGAAGCGCCGCTCATGCTTGGGAATCAGGATCGGCGCAAAGCTGCCGTCCCGATCGCGCGGGATCTCCACTCGCAGCGGGCCATCCTCGGTCAACACCGTCTTGGCGGTCTTGCCGTTACGCTGATTGGCCGTTCCGGCCGGGCGCTGCTCGCCCGGCGGATAGCCCAGATGATGACCAAGTTCAGCGCCCAGAGCCCGTTCGATCAGTGCCTTCTTGAACGCCATGGAGGCGTCCTGCACCGCCTCGGCGGTCATCGGGCCCTTGACGAAATGGGCGATCAGTTCCTCTGGGATGGTCGGCAGATCACGGTCTGCCGCCTGGCTCGTCTTTGTCTTGCGTGGCATACATGCTCCTTGGTGACATGTTATGCCCTAAACACAAATTTTCTGACAGGCCCCACTGACCGACTGCTTTTGGCCGAACTCGGAAGCTCGTCGCCCAACGACGATCGCCCCTCCCGACTCGGCCCCAAACTTCCGTAGACGACCCACAGCGGACTAATACTGACGCTTCTTGAACCAGGCATCGGCGGAAGGCCGAAAGAGCAGAACAGTCGCCACCACATTAGATAAATACACGATGCCAAGCTTAAAGTCGTTTGTAGGGTCCCATGCAATAAGTAGTAGTCCCACCAGTGTCGATAGCACTTGTGTAATTCTGGCCCAGTTTTTTTGATAGACCATTGCAATCATCAACGTGGCATTAAGAGCAAGCCATAAGGCCAAGGTTGCAGTGGCCTGCCGCTGTACCTGAGACGCATAGAGGCCTTGGCGAAAGTCGTTTAAAAGAAGAGGGGCTAAAAAAAGCATCTGCCTGAGCCAGACAAATGCAAAAAGCACGACCGCTATCTTGACTAGTCGTGGCGCTTCCGGCTGTAGAAGCGGAATAGAGCGTTTTTCTTTTACTATCATTTTATATTCTTCCCATCACCGCTTTCAGATGACTTATCCCAAGCGATTGAGATAGCCACAACAACGATAGCTGGCCACAGATCCTGCCTCAATCATTCAGTACATCGCTGCCTCATACTCTTCACATTAACAAGGGCTGGTAGGCTTGTGCGTGCGTTAGAGAACACAGGAAGCCACTACGATACGGGCCAAAGGATCCCGCGAGTTGCCTGAGACATAAGGCGAAGCACGCAGTCGCCTTTGAGCGGCGGATTTGGGGTGTACACCTGGCGTCCGAACGTCCTAGTAAAGGAGCGACCGAACGACGCTTCATGGCCGGGAAGCGACGCCTGAGATCGAAGAGCGGCCGGCCGCAGCCTCTAGTGTGTTGCATCGACCGGTTGAATCCACAAAGGTCCAACGGCCATTCGTGGGCCAGCTTTAGCCAGAAGGTCGGGTCGCGTGCGGCGGGTGAAACGGCGCAGCAGTGACGGATTGGTGCCTGGATGCGGGTCACTGTGTTCCAGGCACCGATTCAAACACCGGCCGACGCGCAGAACTGTGGCAGCCCAGCATGACTGCCACAGCCGCCACAAGCTGCTTGCGATATATTTCTACTCGACGCGGCCGAGCGCTTGTGCGATCAGGACACGGACACGTCAGCTAAATTTGATGTTACTGAGATCGATCGACACAAGCAGGGGTTCCATTTGCGGCTTGCCATCTTCACCGCGAATATGGATTCGCCGTTTGGTCGGAACAATGATCCCGTTGAACGGCTTATGGTCGTAGACATAGTGAGCCGCTGGTGATCCGGCCGACACCTCCACGTCGTAGTCGTGCCGTCTCAAGAGACCCTTGTCGTCAAAATAGAAGGTCTGCTCAGTAGAATGGGTGGCGATCGATTTCGGGAACCGGACTCGGAGCGTGCGCCATGTCTCGCCATTTTCTTGCCACGGCGCTACTTCTTCCGACTCGAAGCCTTCCGCGACCAAGGAGAAAGGTGACGTGAGATACGTCCACATTGCATACCCAGCAAAGTAGGCAAGTTGAATTCGATCCCATGGCGTCTCGAGCGTATGACCGGCAAAGGATTGCCGTGTATTTTCGCGAGCCTCGACAATATCGTCATCCAAGGTCTCGATAGCAACGCTCTCTGCTTCGAAGGAGGTTCGGTGCGCTGGGTCCAAGAACGGGGAATGCGACGCCCACTGGTGATGCAGGGCCGCTGTGACGCGCGACGCACCGACGAATCCTTGCTGCCCTTTAAGTCCCCAAAGGACTCCGCCAACATCCAAGTCCGCCGACACTTCGGATAGCTCTTTCCAGCGTCCTAGGCCCCCATGGGCCTCGATGGCAAACGTCAATAGGTCATTCATAACAATGCACTCCTAAATTTTCTTCGGCCAACCCCATGTTGGCCGCTCTCATGGACGAAAGACATCAGAAGTTAGACCACATGGAAAGTGCCTGCCTTCTCTCACTAACGCGTGCATGGTAGGCAGCGGAGCATCAAGGTTCCGTAAGCGAGGACACGTCGCGGATAGAAAAGTTGTAAAGATCGGAGATAACGTGTTCGATCCCAGTCAATGCAGGCGGTTCTGGCTGAGCAGAAGCAGTCATTGGGGGCCGGATTTGGGAGCGTCTCTTTGTCTCAGCCGCTTCGGTCATTCGACCGTGCGCCAGTAGACGACGCTTTGTGGCCGCACTGGGACATTCTGCGATCCGCGCTGCCAGCCCCAAAACAGGTCCTCGGATGCCGCTCCCAATCAGATTGCAGCAAGTCGCTGACAGACTAGGGATCGTTAACTGCGTTGATGATGTCAGTAAGGAACCAGGGCAGAATTAATTGCGTATCGGAATAGCTGACACCGACACTGAGCACCGGTGGCTTTGACGTGGAGTCACCGCGCGTCGCACCGTGGTTAGCGCGCAGGATATAGGTATCCGTGTCGGCCGGAATTCGCTGGGCGGTCTGATTAGTCGCGGGCGACCACGTCGAGGCGCAGCCGGCAGTGAGTACAAGGAGGGCAACTGCGGCGCCAAAGAAAGGCTTCATGTGGGTGAACTCCAGCCACGTTACTTTGACAATATGGCCGATGACGAGTTCGTCGCGCTACGTGGCTGGACTCTGCCGAACGCGAGAGGCGCAGTCTGACCCTTCTAAGTCGTTCGGCTGCGCAGGGGCGAAGGCGCAGCACTTCGGCCGGCGCACCGCCATCCACGCTGCGGCAAGCGGCGGGCACGTGGAGCGAAAGGTGTCTTGCGAGGGATGCAGGGTTCGACGGGGGACGGTCGACGCCTACCGATCCAAATCTCGGACGGTCACAAGGATTTCAGTGCGACGGCCACTTGAAAGGGCGGAGTTGGCGTTCAAAAGTCCGCCTGAGAGCGCGGTCGAACGGTTGTAGATGGCCGATCTCAGTTGAGCGAAATGCTCATCCTGCTGATCTCTTCGTACTTTCAAGGATCCACGCGTGCGTCTGAGCAAGCACCTCGTCGGAAAGCTTCGGATCCTGCGCCAACCGCGCGAGGATCACGGCGCCGACCATCGCCGCATAGCTGCCAATCGCAGTGCGCCGCACTGTGGCAGCGTCGGCTTGCGGCGCGCTCGCTGCGAAGCGTTCGATTTGCTTTTGCAGCCCCTCTGCCATCGCAGCGCGCGCTTCTGGCGTCTGCCGCACCGTTTCCGCGCCAAGCGCCGCTATCGGGCAGCCGCCCGCGACATCGTCGCGATGGGCAGGCGACAGATAGCTCGCCGCATAGCGCGCGAGGTCGGTGCCCGCCCGCACGCCTTGAGCAGCCACATGCGTGAGCGTTTGTGCTATCAGGTCATCCTTTGATTTGAAGTAGCCGTAGAAGCCCCCGTGCGTGAGCCCAGCGGCCTTCATAACATCGGCGACCGTCACGGCGTCAAAGCCCTGCGCACGGAACAGGCGACTCGCAGCGTCCAGGATCTTCTGCCGGTTCTCGGCGACTTGCTCTCGGCTGACTTTCATTTCCTCTCCAGGCGCTAGACCTTGACATTATACATGATGGCTATCATGATAAAAGCAATCATGATGACTATCATGATTAATGCCTGATCATCTCCAAAGGAGCAACAAACGTGATGCCCACGAAACCTGCTGTACTCATTACAGGCGCTTCTACCGGCATTGGCGCGATGTACGCCGATCGCTTCGCTAAGCGCGGCCATGATCTTGTCCTCGTTGCGCGTGATCGCAGCCGCATGGAGCATCTTGCCGCGAGACTGCGAGCCGAAAATGGTATCGGCGTCGACATCGTCAAGGCTGACCTCACCAACGCCGCAGAACTCGATCGGGTGGAGGCGCGCGTGCAAGACGACGCGAGCATCGGCGTGCTTGTGAACAATGCCGGCATGAGTGCGCCGGGCACCTTCGTCGAACAGACGCCAGACACCGTCGCTGCGATCGTCAATCTGAACACGACCGCACTCGTGCGACTCGCTGCTGCGGTCGCGCCGCGCTTTGCACAAGCGGGTACGGGCGCGATCGTGAATATCGCCTCTGTGGTCGGGGTCGCGCCGGAACTCGGATCGACCGTCTATGGCGCTACGAAGGCGTTCGTGCTGTTTCTTTCACAGGGCTTGCAACTCGAACTCGGACCAAAGGGCGTCTACGTGCAAGCGGTGCTGCCCGCGGCGACGCGTACCGAAATCTGGGCGCGCGCGGGCAAGGACGTCAACGCGATTCCCGGAGTGATGGAAGTCGACGAACTCGTCGATGCCGCCCTGGTTGGTTTCGATCGTCGCGAACCGATCACGATTCCGTCTTTGCACGACGCCACCCAGTGGGACGCCTACCAGGCCGCACGGCAGGCCATGCTGCCAAACTTCGCGCAGGAGCATGCAGCGGGACGCTATCGCAGCGTGTAGTGAGCGCGGCCCCGGTGGCTGGGGCTCGCCACGGGCCTGTCGTAGGCCGCAATGAATCTGTGAGCTTATGCCCGCCCGTCGGCGAGGGCTGAGATAGCGCGCCCGGCCTACTCCGGATGGTCTGCACTACTGCCGGCAAGCCATCGCCCAATCGGGGGCGCCACGGCGCAAATGTGCGCCATGCGGATGTCAGAGTATTCGTATGTCCTGAGCGGCACCATTTCGTGTGCTGGAGACTTCGCTATGCGCGGTATCTGCAAGTCGTGCTGCGCCATCAGCAAGGCACATGAGGACGGTAGAATGCTACCTGGCCGAGACGCACCCAGAGCGTCCCGTCGATCAGGTGCATCCACGAGACAAATATGAGCGGAAGATCAACGTCTGCGCTGGGCGCGGCAACACGCGCGGAAGCGGCAACAGAAGAACTCAGGCGGCGAATTCTGGAAGGCGAGCTTGTGGAGGGCTATCAACTCAAGCAGGATCTTCTCGCGGAAGAATTCGGCATCAGCCGCATCCCCGTGCGGGAGGCGCTAGTTCAGCTTGAGAACGAGGGGCTGGTAAAGATCGTTCCCCACAAGGGCGCAATCGTCGCCGAACTGTCGACGAAGGACATCGAAGAGCTTTTCTCGTTGCGCGCGTTACTTGAATCGCATCTGCTCCGGCACTCGATTCCTCGTCTCACGAAGGCTGACTACGATCGTCTCGAAGAGATTCTGGAACAGTATGCGATTGAACTTGCCGAGGGGCATTCCCATCGCTGGGGGGAACTCAACACGGAGTTGCACGAGATCTTGCTGGCGCGTGCAAATAGACCGAGATCCCTGGATCTTGTCGAGTCGCTACTGCGGCAGACTGATCGTTACACCCGAGTACAACTCTCGATCAGCGACGCTGCCGTGCAGCGAGCCAAAGCCGAACATGAGGAGCTGGTCCGGCTCTGCAGGCACGGCGAATCCAGGGAGGCGTGCGCCTTGCTCAAGCGCCATATTGAACACGCGGGCCAGGAACTTATCCTGTTTCTGCAGGAGCGTCGAAGGGCGTGAGACTCGGAGGCCTTGCTGTAGAATGTAGAAAATATGCAAAATGGCGATGACTGACGCCGTTGTCAACTTCCAATGATCGTCAATAAACCCGGTCTTCGCCATCTGACGCGAGCAGAGGCCGCCGCTGATGAAATTCGACGCCGGATCCTCTCAGGCCTGTACACAGACGGTCATCAACTCCGGCAAGACGCGCTAGCCAGCGAACTCGGGATAAGCCGCATCCCTCTGCGAGAGGCGCTGGTGCAGCTCGAGAGTGAAGGACTGGTGAAGATACTTCCCCACAAGGGAGCCATCGTGTCCGAGCTATCGATCGAGGAGCTCACCGAACTGTTCGAGTTGCGGGCACTGCTGGAGCCCACGCTGATTCGCAGGTCCGTCAGGAAACTATCCGCTGAGGATTTCAGGGAACTTGACGCGATTCTTGCCGAGTTCAGTGGCGAGCTCAGAGGCCAGGCGCAGGACCGTTGGGGCGATCTGAATACCAGGCTGCACCAGCTGTTGTTGTCGAAGGCCGATCAGCCCAAGACGGCGAACATCGTCGCGTCCCTGCTCCAGCAGACAGACCGTTACACGCGCCTCCAGCTTTCCTTGTCTTCAGCGAGCCGGGACATTGCCGAATCCGAGCATCGGCAACTGGTCGAGCTCTGTCGCAAGGGTGATGGGCGAGGCGCGGCCGCGCTCTTGAAACGACACATCGAACACGCGGGTGAGGAGCTTAAGAACTTCCTGATCTCCCGTCGTCGCAACGCAAGCTAGAGGCGGCCCCGAGGCCTCCTGGTTTGCGGACCATTTCGGCTATGGCCTGACTACGGGCGACATTAGTGAGGAAAGCAAAGAGCCGCCCCATGGGGCGGCTCTTTTTCGCTGTTCAGGGAGTCCGGCTTAGCCGTTCGCTCGCGCTTTCGCTTCGGCGTCGACTTCACGCAGTGACTTGCCGCGCGTTTCCTTCGCTGCTGCCACACTGATGATCGAGATGACTGCTGCAGCCACGAGATACAGCGCGATCGGCGTGGAGGAGTGGTACTTCTCCAGCAGGGAAAGCGCGATGAGCGGAGCCAGGGAGCCCGCCATCAGGGGCGCGATCTGGTAGCACAAGGAGAGGGCCGTATATCGGACATTGGTCGGGAACATTTCGGTCATGAGCGCGGAGTACGGTGAGTAGGTCATCGACTCAATCGCCAGGCCCAGTACGATCGCCGCCATGATGATCCAGTCGTTTCCTGTATCCATCATCGGGAAACCAATGAAGCCCCAGGCTGCCGTGAGGACTGCACCTGTCAGGTACACCGGTTTTCGGCCGATGATATCCGACAGGTAGCCCATGAGCGGAATGATCATGAAGTGCAGGGCATTCGCAAAGAACATCAGCTTGAGAATCCGTGTGGTGTCTGCACCAACGACAAGCTTCAGGTATGTGATCGAGAACGTTACCACCATGTAGTAGAGGATGTTCTCCGCAAAACGCGCGCCAATGCCGATCAGTACCTCTTTCCAGTGATAGCGCAGAACATAGCGAACACCTTGCTGGGTCGCGTGATCCTTTTCCCGGCGTTGCTGCGACTCCTTGAAGATCGGGGCATCATCGACCTTTCGGCGAATCCAGAAGCCGATCAGCACCACGACAGCGGAGAACCAGAAGGCGACACGCCAGCCCCATGACAGGAATTCCTGTTCCGGCAGCGTACTCGACAGCGCAAGCAGGATGAGCGTCGCGACGAGGTTGCCTGCCGGCACGCCTGCTTGCGGCCAGCTGGCCCAGTAGCCGCGGCGATTGTCTGGGCTGTGTTCGCTGACGAGCAGCACGGCGCCGCCCCATTCTCCACCAAAGGCAAAGCCCTGAATGAGGCGCAGCGTGACGAGCAAGATGGGAGCCCAGTATCCGATCGCCTCGAAAGTGGGAAGGCATCCCATCAGGAACGTTGTGATCCCCACGGCCACCAGGCTCACCTGGAGGAGCTACTTGCGGCCGAATTTGTCCCCGTAGTAACCGAAGACAATGCCTCCAATGGGTCGTGCTGCGAACCCGACGGCGTAGAGCGCGAATGCTGCGAGCAGCCCGTCGATGGGATTTCCTGTCTTCTTGAAGAAGTGCGTACCGAATACTAGTGCGGACGCCGTGCCGTACAGGAAGAACTCATACCATTCCGCTACAGATCCAACCATTGCCGCTGCAACAACGCGGCGCAGGTCCCTTGTTGTCGTGCCGCGATGTTGCCCCACACTGACTTCGGGGACAGCCTCGCTGAGTTGATTCGCCATCTTTGCTCATCCTTTTTGATCTTCTGCTGGTCAGCGGGTGGATTCCCGCCTCGCCAGCGCCAGCGACGAGATTTTATACAACATGCAATATACGAGAACGAGGGGTTTCCCCTATGAATGACGGGTCATGGGGCAAAAGGGCGTCCTAAAACGCACGGTGAGGGCGCATGGTGGGCAGAAAAGAGCACGTTTTATGCGGATTCGGCCTGCAGCGATGATTTGGTTTCGTATCGTGCGGAGGGTAAACCCTTACGAATTTCCGTGCCAAATTTTTGATCAGAGTTTATACAATATGCACACCGCGGAGTTCGACGACCTGCGGAGCCGCATCGCCGATGCTGCTCTCGGGCACTGTGATTCCGCTCTTTCCGAAACCTTCTGACTTTCAGGACCGCGTGATGTCTTCCAACATTTTTGAGGGTACTATCCCCGCACTCATGACCCCTTGCACGCCGGAGCGCAAGCCGGACTTCGACGCACTCGTCGCCAAGGGATTGGAACTCGTTGAGCTCGGCATGAGCGCCGTCGTTTACTGCGGGTCGATGGGCGATTGGCCGCTGCTGACGGAGAAGCAGCGACAAGAGGGCGTGGCCCGCCTCGTTGCGGCTGGCGTTCCAACCATTGTCGGGACTGGCGCAGTCAATTCGAAGGAGGCGGTCTCTCACGCAGCTCATGCCGCCGAGGTCGGGGCACAGGGCCTGATGGTCATTCCGCGCCTCCTGTCGCGAGCGGCTTCCCCCGCCGCGCAAAAGGCGCATTTCTCCGCCATTCTCGCCGCGGCACCCAGCCTGCCGGCGGTGATCTATAACAGCCCGTACTACGGCTTTGCGACTCGCGCAGATCTGTTCTTTGAGCTCCGTCGACAGTTTCCGAACCTCATCGGCTTCAAGGAGTTCGGCGGTGCCGCGGACATGCGCTACGCTGCGGAACACATTACGTCGCAAGACGAAAACGTGATCCTGATGGCGGGCGTCGACACGCAGGTGTTCCACGGGTTCGTGAACTGCGGCGCCACCGGCGCGATCACCGGCATTGGCAACGCATTGCCGCGTGAAGTCCTGCAACTGGTCGAGCTGAGCAAACAAGCGGCCAAGGGTGATGTCAAAGCCCGTCGCCAGGCCAGGGAGTTGGAGGCTGCGCTCAATGTCTTGTCGTCATTCGACGAAGGCACGGATCTCGTCCTGTTCTACAAGCACCTGATGGTTCTGAACGGCGACAAGGAATACACGCTCCATTTCAACGAGACGGACGCGCTCAGCGATGCGCAGCGCAACTATGCCGAGAAGCAATATGCGCTGTTCCGCGATTGGTATGGCGCGTGGTCCGAAGGCCTTGACGCCTGACACTGTTTGATCCGGCGTTGCTCCAAGGCAGCGATATGGGCAGCCTTGGGGCGCGTGTACTCGAACGACCCGCCCTTGTCCCGCGATGCAGGACCCCCCGCGTTCCGATCGCTCTTCAGCTCTACCGTCAGATTCCCTCGTATCAAGCCATGCACTCTTCCGAACAGAATCAAGCCTTCGCGACCATCGATCAGCGCGCGGCACGTGCCCATGAGGCAAGTGCGGCATGGTCGCATTCGAGTCCCGCGGTCCGGAGCGGATTGCTGCGCGCGTTGGCCGACGCGCTTGACTCTCGCGCGAGTGAACTCGCCGTGTTGGCCGACGAGGAGACTGGCCTCGGTAACGCCCGGCTGATGGGCGAAATCGCTCGCACGTCTTTCCAGCTACGCGGCTTCGCGGAAGAAGTCGTGGCGCGAGTTCCCTATGCCAGGGTGGACGATGAAGCGATTCCCGGCCCTCCGCCGTCTGGCCGTCCGCGTCTGACGCGTGTGCTGGTTCCGATCGGTCCGATTGCCGTGTTTGCAGCAAGCAACTTTCCGTTCGCGTTTTCTGTCCTGGGCGGCGATACGGCAGCGGCGTTGGCGGCGGGGTGTCCGGTCGTCGTGAAGCCGCACAATGGGCATCCCAGACTGTCGATCGCGGTTGCGCAGCTTGCGGCCGACGTCCTTCGAGAGCAAGGGGTGGAGGAGGGGGTGTTCTCCGTGCTCGATTGTGAAATGTCGCGCGCAGCCAATATTTACCTGGTCAAGCACCCCTTTGTCGCAGGTGTCGCCTTTACTGGCTCCTATCAGGGCGGCGTGGCATTGTGGCGCGCTGCCAATGAAAGGGAGATTCCAATTCCCTTCTTCGGCGAGCTCGGTTCAATCAATCCGGTAGTGGCCCTCCCGGCGGCGCTTCACCTTGATGCGGTTGCCCCGGCCAAGGCCCTGGCGGCGTCGATTCTGCAAGGTTGTGGCCAGTTCTGCACGAGCCCGGGGATTGTTGTTGTTGTCGATGACGAGCGTGGGCGCGAGTTCGTCGCCGCGCTGGGCGACGCGCTGGCGGGGCAGCCAACCCATCGCATGCTTAGCGAAGGCATCCGCAACGGCTTCGAAGACGCTGCTGCGCGCATCAAGGCCAATCCCAACGTTCAGGTGATCCTGGAAGGGAGAGAAGCCGGCGCAGGTCCTGCCCCCCGGCTGTTCAAGACGACCGGCGCCGCTTTCATTTCGGATTCGGGCCTGCGCGAGGAAATGTTCGGGCCAGCAGCCGTGGTGGTCACGGTGCCATCCGTCAGCGAAATTCCCGATGTACTCTCCGCTATCAAGGGAACACTCACCGTCACGATCTGGGGTGCCGACAAGGACAGTGACGACAATCGCGAGATCGTGAGGGCGGCGCGGAATATTGGCGGACGCCTGCTGTTCTCCGGTGTACCAACCGGTGTAGCCGTGACGCGGGCACAGCAACACGGTGGACCATGGCCGGCTTCCACTGACCCCAAAACCACGTCGGTCGGGTACGCCGCATTGCAGCGCTTCCTTCGACCCGTAGCGCTTCAGGATGCTCCGGATTGGCTGCTCCAGATCGCGTAACTGCACGGTAGACGTCTCATACGGAGGCATTGCACATCGATGTCCGAAACAGTCCGACTTTCGCTCGCGGAGGTACGCGAGCTTTCGCTCAATGTCCTGCAAACGAACGGGTATTCCGAGGCGCACAGCAAGGCGATCGCAGACGTTATCGTTGCGGGCCAGCGCGACGATTGCCAGTCCCATGGGCTGTATCGCCTGCTGGTGTGTGTCCATACCATTCGCCATGGGAAGGTCGATGGCCACGCTGTTCCGGAACTCATCGACCAGGCGGCATCCATCGTCCGGGTCGATGCCCGCTTTGGCAACTCGCTGCTAGCGTTTCAGACCGGTCTGCCGCATTTCATCCGGAAAGCTCGGGAGTGCGGCCTGGCGGCCATGGCCATCAATAACTGTTTTCATTTTTCCGCCCTTTGGCCGGAAGTGGAAAGGCTCGCGAGCGAAGGTCTGGTCGCGATGGCCATGACACCGAGCCATTCGTGGGTGGCCCCCGCTGGCGGAACCAAGCCGGTGTTCGGGACCAATCCCCTAGCGTTCGCCTGGCCGCGTCCAGGGAAGACGCCCTTTGTTTTCGATTTCGCGACCAGCGCGATCGCCAGAGGCGACATCGAACTCCACCGCCGGCAAGGCAAGGCCTTGCAGGAGGGATGGGCAGTCGACGCCGACGGGCACCCGACGACTGACCCGGTCGCTGCGCTGAAAGGGGCCATGCTGACGTTCGGTGGGCACAAGGGCTCCGCGTTGTCCGCGATGATCGAGTTGATGGCCGGGCCGCTGATCGGCGACATGACAAGTGCGGAGTCCATGGAGTTCGATGCAGGTGCCGGCGCCACACCGTGTCACGGCGAGCTGCTTCTGGCATTTGACCCCAACGCGTTTCTGGGAGAGCGCGCCAGCGAGTACCTTCAACGCGCCGAGAGCCTGTTCGAGGCGATCACGAGTCAGGGTGCGCGTTTGCCATCGCAGCGTCGCTACGCCGCGCGAGCCAACAGCGACCAGATGGGAATCGAGGTGCCACGCGCCCTGTATGAGGATCTGCTCAAGCTCAATGATTCACCACCTTCCTCGGTACCGTAAGCACGATCGCTGCTGCCAGGATCAATGACACGGCGACACAATACAAGCCCAGATCCGTGCTATTCGTGGTGTCCTTGATCCAGCCAACCAGATAGGGGCTGACGAATCCCGCCAGATTCCCCACCGAATTGATCAGCGCGATACCAGCCGCTGCGGCCGCGCCGCCAAGGAAGGCCGGCGGGATCGTCCAGAACTGGCACAGGGCGCCCATGATACCAATCGTCGCAAAGGTAAGCGCCAGGACCGCCATGGCAGGCTGGTGTGATACCAGCGTGCTGGCCGCCAAGCCGAACGCGCCGACAATCGCCGGCAGGGCAACGTGCCAGCGACGCTCCTTGGTGCGGTCCGAACTGCGCCCGATCATCACCATCGCAATGGCGGCTGCGCCATACGGAATCATGGTGAGAAGGCCGACATCGAGCGCAGTGGTGACACCGGAAGCCTTGATCAGCGTCGGTAGCCAGAAGCTGATGCCGTAGAGACCCATGATGATGCCGAAATAGCAAGCGCACAGTACCCAGACCCGCGCATTCGTGAATGCGCCGCTGGCATGGTGTACCTCGATCTTGTCGGATTCGCCGGCAAGTTCTCGCTCGAGCATGGCCTTCTCTTCGGCATTGAGCCACTTCGCGTCCCTGA
Organism: Cupriavidus sp. 09_S30; assembly: GCF_056930435.1. Taxonomy (NCBI): domain Bacteria; kingdom Pseudomonadati; phylum Pseudomonadota; class Betaproteobacteria; order Burkholderiales; family Burkholderiaceae; genus Cupriavidus; species Cupriavidus sp. 09_S30. The sequence goes on from NZ_JBXOWI010000002.1 coordinate 623,119, forward strand.
TTCTGTCATCGAGATAGAAGAAGGTGACGATGCCTGCCACGAGCGAGGGGACGGCTTCCAGCAGGAAGAGCCACTGCCATTCGTGCATGCCATTGACATTATGGAAGCGATCCAGGATCCAGCCGGACAGCGGCCCGCCCAGTACACCCGCGATCGGGATGCCGGTCATGAACAGCGCCGTGATCTTGGAGCGCCGTGAAGCGGGATACCAGTAGGTGAGATAGAGAATGATCCCCGGGAAGAAGCCCGCTTCCGCTACCCCGAGCAGAAAGCGGAGAACATAAAACGCGGTGGGTGTCTTGACGAAGACCATGGCTGCGGAAACCACGCCCCAACTGACCATGATCCGGGCGATCCACTTGCGCGCGCCGAATCGATGCAGCGCCAGGTTGCTGGGCACCTCCATCAAAAAATAGCCGATGAAGAAGATCCCGGCCCCGAGGCCGTAGATCGTCTCACTGAACTTCAGGTCCGAGAGCATCTGCAGCTTTGCAAAGCCCACGTTGACGCGGTCAAGGTAGGCAAACACATAGCACAGGAACAGGAAAGGGATCAGCCGCCAGCTCACCTTAGCGTAGGTGGCTTCCTCCAGTTCGGCGTGCGTGGTGGCATCACCGTGTAAAGTCTTGAACATCATTGTCTCCATTCACGGCAGGCCTCGGATCGAGCCTGGCCTGCAGCTTCGAATCGCAGTATCAGTCGAACATCAATCGAACATGTCGGGGCTGGTCTGTACCAGTTGCTCATAGATCGGCTGGAAATGCAGCCAGCCGATGTATTCGCTGCCGACGTGTTCGCGGCTGTAGCGCGAGCTGCGCTCAGGCACCATCACCGGCTTGCTGCCGGTGGCTTCGACCAGCAACTGCTGCTGGCAGCAGCGTTCGAGCGCGATAAACCAGAAGGCAGCGGCTTCAATGCTGTGGCGGCTGACGGTCAGCAGTCCGTGATTCTGGTGGATCGCTGCCTTCACGCCCTTGAAATAGTCGCAGACGGACATACCGGCCTGTTCTTCGACGGCGACCGCTCCGGCCTCGTCCTTGATAACCACATGGTCCTCAAAGAACGCGGCCGCATCCTGCGTGATCGGATCGAGCGGCCGGCCGAGGGCAGCGAACGCGGTGCCATAGACGGTGTGCGCATGGCACATCGCGACGATATCCGGATTGGCTTCATGGACCGCTCCATGCAGCACGAATCCGGCGCGGTTCAGTGCATAGGAACCTTCGACCACTTTCCCGGTATGGTCAGCCAGGATCAGGTTGGAAAGCTTGACCTGCGAAAAATGCACGGCCATCGGATTGGTCCAGTACAGTTCCGGGAACTCGGGGTCGCGCACGGTCAGATGGCCGGCAAAGCCGTAATCGAGGTGATGCACTGCGAATGCGCGGCATGCTGCTACCAGCCGTTCCTTGCGATGCTGGCGCTCTTCGGCAAACGTGGCGAAGTCCGGCAGGCTGGGGAATCTCAGACCTTGCTGCCTGGGTCGGTAGATTGAGTTGTTCGAAGGGTGGGACGCCGTGCGGCGAAGCTCGGTCATTTGTTGTGCGGTGCTGCTCATGCTTGCTCCTGTCTGCGGGGGGTATCAGTGACGCGAGGTTATATCGCGTACCCGGGGCCGATCTAGATGCGAGCAGCAATAGGATTTATTTCTATGGCATATAAGTGCGCATCAAGGCGCTGGTGTTTGCCATGGCGGTTTCCGGAACACCTCGACGAAATAATCGACGAAGGCGCGGATGCGCGGCACCAGTTGGCGTTCGGGCAGATACACGGCGTAGATGGCGGTGTCGTCCTGCGCCTGGTAATCGGATAGCAGCGGCACCAGTTTGCCGCTGCGAATTGCCGGCAGCGCCAAGTGTTCCGCCAGCCGCATGATGCCAATGCCGGCAACACATAGCTCAAACAGTGTGCTGCCATCGGTGCTGCGGAATCGGCCCCGTACCAGGACTTTCTCCGGCTTGCCATTAATCGTGAAGGGCCAGCGGTTCAGGTGGTCGCGTGGGGCATCCCAGAGCAGGCATTGATGACGATCCAGTCCCTGCGGCGTTACCGGCATGCCATGCCGGGCAATATAGCCAGGTGAAGCAACGACGATACGTTGCAATTCGCAAAGCTTGCGGCTGCGCAACGATGAATCCTGCAGGAGACCCATCCGCACTGCTACATCGAAATTGTCCTCAATTAGATTGACGAGCGAGTCGGACAGCGAAAATCGAACCGTCAACTTGGGATAGGTCGAAATGAAGCCGGGCAATGCCGGGACAATCTGATCGATGCCGAAGGCCTGGGGGACGCTGACACGCAAGTCACCAGTGGGCTCGCTTGAACGGATCTGGGCTTCGGCCTGCTCAATGGCGTCAAGTAGCGCGTTACATGAAGTGAGAAATCGCTCACCCTCGCTGGTCAGGCGTTGCATCCGCGTGGAGCGGTGCAGAAGTTGCACGCCCAATCGGCGCTCCAAGCTATTGATGGTTTGGCTGACGAAAGGCTGGCTTGCATTTAGCGCATGCGCTGCCGCTGTGAATCCGCCGGTCTCGACCACAGCCTTGAAGATCCGCATTTCCAGCAATCTATCGTCTTTCATCGCGATGCCCAAAAGCTCACGTTGGCTGACGCGAGTGGACGCGCCATCACCCCCGTCGACGTATCGTTTGGCTCACATCGGATTTCCCCCTCTGATTAATATTACGCAGCTTTGTGCCTCAGCGTGATCAAGGTGGCTGCGCAGATCCCTGGGTTTGGCCTGCTGCCAAAGTGCGGTGAGATAGGTGACGGCCGATGGCGAGCTGGTCGCCAGCCATCGGCCGAGTTGGATTGCAAGCGCCGGCTCGCGGTCAACCGCCGCGGGAATGCCACTTGATCCGCGACTCAGTTCTCAGGCACGCTCGATCATGCGCAATACGGCCGCGGCAAGGGCGCCGTTGACGTCGCCCAGCAGGTCGACCGCGTCGAAATGATGTCCGCGCTCCTGGGTCACCACTTGCACGTCAAAACCGCATTCACCTAGCAGCGCCTGGTACTCGCGCTGCAGCCGGTGGTACTCCGGGGATTCATCCCCGCCAACGGTCAGGATCATGGGCAGTTTCACTTGCGGAAGATGGTGCATCGGGCTGTAGCTCGCAACGTCTGCCGCGGTCAGCCGCACCACCTTGTTGAGATAGCACAGGCGGATGGGCTCCAGGTCATACAAGCCGCTGATTGCGCACCCGCCCTTGAGGATGTCGGCGGGGACGCCGAAGGTCTCCCAGTCGGTCCCTGCCAGCGTGGCTGTGAGATGTCCGCCGGCGGAGTGGCCGGAGACAAAGATCCGGTTCGCATTGAATGCGAGTTCAGACGCATTGCGATAGAGCCATGCCACGGCGTCGCGATTGTCGCGGACGATTTCGCTCATGCCGACATCCGGGGCGAGGCGGTAGTTCACCACCGCAACGTTGATGTCGTGCTTCAGGTAGGGCGCGGCAACGTAGCTGAAGTCTGACTTGTCCAGCGATTGCCAATAGCCACCGTGAATAAAGACCAGTAGCGGACGATTCTTGGTGGCTGCGGGAAAGAAGTCCAGCGCCTGCTTGGCGTCCGGACCATATGCAAGGTTCTCCCTGACCGGATGGGCGCGACGGAATTCCGCGCTGACTTTCTCCCATGCCTGGAAGATGTCCTGGAACCCGGGGATTCCTGCCCTGACGTTGTACTGCTGGTCCAGTTCTTCCTGGTTGAAGTTTCGATACACTGACATTACATTTGGCTCCAGACTGTTGGATCGATGCCTCGATTCCATTAGATCGTTGCGACGCATATTGGCGTCCGGCCAAAGGTACTTGTCGGCGTACGACGCCGCGCGCTCCTGGATGACAACGACTATCGCAAAGACGCCATGTTTGGAAAGAGCGAAAACCGGGATGACTACCAGGCAATAGATCGGCCAGTAGGCGGGATGGCGAGGAAACTGAAAGACGGTTTCTATATCGGCACGCATTCCCACCCACGTGGTCAACTCATCTACGCCTATGTGGGTGCCATCCTGGTCACCACCGACTTCGGGTCCTGGGTCGTGCCCCCGCAGCGCGCGGTATGGGTGCCGTGCAACGTCGAGCATGCCATGCAGGCTTGCGGTGACGTTGAGATGCGAACGGTCTATATCCGCACGGATGCCATTCCCGGGGAATTGCACAACTGCTGTGTCGTTGCTGTCCCGCCGCTGTTGCGGGAACTGATATCGGCGGTGGTGCGCATGCCGCTGGCTTACGACGAAAGCAGCCGTGACGGCATGGTGGTGCAACTGCTACTGCAGGAACTGCGACCGCTTTCCGTGGTCCCGCTGCATTTGCCGATGCCAAAAGACCCTCGGCTAAGCAAGATCTGCGTGAAGCTCCTTGAGGATCCCGCTGATGAGACTTCCGTGGAGGAATGGAGTCGGTCGGTCGGCGCAAGCGAACGGACCATCATCCGCCTGTTTCCCGACGAAACGGGTATGACGTACAGCCGCTGGAAGCAGCAGGCAAGGCTGATGGCAGCGGTACGTCTGCTCGCTGAGGGATGCCATGTCACGGATATCGCGCTGCAGCTCGGATACGAGAGTCCGAGCGCATTCAGTGCCATGTTCAGGCGAGCGCTGGGCATGACGCCTACCGAGTACTTCAGGGAGATGGGCGGGGACTAGGCAGTTTGGCGTCTGCTCGATATCAACTGGCGTCACCGCACGGATCGGATGCTCCACCTTGCGGCACAGTCGGGGTGTCGGCGGATTGCCAGCATCGTGCTAACTCCGTCGGCACTTTATCAAGTCGAGGAGTCAGTATGTCAGTGATGGATCGTATCCAGGCTGCCGGCATTGTCTTGCCTGCCGCGGAAATCCCCAAGGCGCTCTATGTCCCTTACACGCTGCACCATGGTTTCCTGACGGTATCGGGGCAATTGCCGCTACGCAACGGCAAGCCGGTATTCGTCGGCAAGGTTCCGGGCGCAGTGACCGTCGAAGCCGCACAGGAGGCGGCACGGCTGTGCCTGGCCAACCTGCTGGGTTGGGTGGCGGCCGCCACGGAGGGGGACTTTGAGCGAATCCGAGGTGTGGTCCGGGTCGGCGGCTACGTCGCGGCAGAGCCGGGTTTCCACGATGCGCCTCTGGTGATCAACGCGGCGTCGGAACTGCTCAACCGGATCTTTGAGGAGAGGGGGCGCCATGCCCGCCTGGCGATAGGCGTGGCGAGCCTTCCCTTCGATGCCCCGGTGGAGATCGAGGCGACGTTCGCGCTGGACGCTTAGGCGATGGGCACCACGACAAAGGCAGGGTACGCCGACGTCCTGGTCGGGATGCAGTACGGCGATGAGGGGAAGGCCCGGGTGGTCGATCATCTCGCTGGCGAGTACGACGTGATTGCACGCTTCAACGGCGGCGCGAATGCAGGGCATACCATCGTCACGCCTGAGGCGACATTGCGACTACGCCAGATTCCTTCTGGCGTGCTGCATCCCCGGGTTTCTCTCTACATCGGCTCAGGCTGCGTGATTGGCTTGCAGCAACTGGCGTCTGAGATAGAGATGCTGGCGGCGCGGGGGATCGATCTTGGCGGGCGCCTGACGATCAGTGACAGATGTCCCATCGTCCAGCCTCTCCATATCCTGGACGATCGTCACGATGGCGCGCAGATCGGCACAACAGGCAATGGCATCGGGCCGTGTTATGCCGATCTGGCAACCCGTATGCGCGGCGGCGAGCGATCTTCGTTTCAACTGCGTGACCTGGTATTGGACGAGATCCGGGTATTCGAACAGATGATGCAGTTGGCCGCGCAGCGCAATGACAAGGACCTGTCGGCAGTCATGCACGGGATGCGCCAGGCGTGGCATGTGGTTCAGCCGTTCGTGACGAACAATCCGGTTGCCCTGTTGCAGAAGGTCGAAGGCGGTGCGAAGGTCCTCTTCGAGGGCGCGCAGTCCGTCATGCTCGATGTTGTGCATGGCGCTCAACCTTGGGTGACGTCCAGCCATACGCTGCCGTCCTACGCCTATGTGGGTGGCGATCTCCCGTGCAAGTATCACCGCAAGACAATCGGCGTGGCCAAGGCGATCGTATCCCGGGTGGGAAGCGGGCCGTTGCCAACGGAGCTCGGCGCAGAGCGATCTGAGGCCTACTGTGCCGATGCGGCGCGGGAGGGGCGCGGCAGGGCCGACGAGGCGAGCAGATTTGATCCACTCGCGTTGCTGGCCGAAGCGGACGAATTCTCCGTTGGCGTGGCGATCCGGATGCTGTCGAACGAGTACGGCACGGGAACCGGCAGGCCGCGCCGGGTAGGGCTGCTTGACGTTGCTCAGCTCCAGCTTGCCGTACGACAGTTTGGCGTTGACGAGGTGTACCTGAACAAATGCGACAGCCTGGCGGCCTTTGCGCAGACACGCGACCGGTGCATTCCAGTTGTTGTCGGCGCCAGCGATACGGGTGGCATGCGCGTGGTGCGGTTTCCGGCCTTTGATGAGGACGCCGTTCCGCGTGATGCCGCCTCGCCGCTTCCCCCGCAACTTGAAGCCCTGCTCGAATGGTTGGCAGACGCCCTTGGCCGGCCATTGCGTGGTGTTGGATTAGGGCCGGAACGCACACAGATGCGGCTATTCAAGACGCAACAGTAGACGAAACCATGACCGCAGAGACACCCGCATACCTTCACAGCGAAATGCGCCGGACCGACCTGGCCTGGACCGACTGGCCGGCCATCGAGGCATTTCTCCGCAATGAACTGATCTGCAGGGTTGCGGTGCATGACGCACCGTATCCCTACATCACAGCGCAGAGTTTTACCTTTACCGGCGATGCCTTCCTGATCCACAGCTCGAGATTCGGAAAGCTCGCGTCGGCGGTCCGGGCCAATCCCATGATCACGATCGAGGTCGATCGGCCCGTGGCATTGCTGAAGGCACCGAAGGGACAGAACACGAGTCTCGAGTACTACAGTGTCATCGCACGATGCGAAGTCAGGCTGCGTGAGAGTACCGATGATGTGCGTGCCCACCAGTACCAGGCGCTGGACAAGTTCCGGCCTGAGAAAGACTATTCGGCGATCGAGGACGGTGCAGCCAGCCAGATCATTGCCTATCGCTGCGAGATTCGTGAGATGAGCGCGAAGAAACGCATTCTTGCTGACGGACAGTACTCGCCCCCGGGGCAGCCGAAGGCGCCGTACTTGCGCTATCCGTTCCAGTCCGGTGCCACGTTGTCCGGCTTGCCACCGGAGGCATTCGATCCCCACCGGTTCGCTGCCAAGTAACCCGCGCAATCCGGCGACATGAGAGGTGCTTCGGCACCTCTTTCTTTTTTTTCTGAGCGACCGCAAGGATTTGCTTGGCACCTGCAAGACAGACCTTGGCGTTCCTGCGCGGGTCTCGACCGCGTCTCCACGCGACAGTAGCAGGCGATATCGCACCGATGCGTTATCGCACTACCGCCAGTGCCCGCAAGCGCTGGCATTAGAACTACTGGAGACAAGATGAAACTCACCCCTCTCGAGCTGATGCGCGTGCGCATGGGCGACCGGCTGGAACGGCTACCCGTGTGCGGGTATCACCGATTTCTGTTTGCCATCATTGCCATGGCCTTCTTTTTCGACAATCTCGACCTGGCCATGATGACCTATCTCTTGGGATCGATCCGGACGGAGTTCGGATTGACCTCTGCGCAGGCTGGCATGCTCGGCAGCGCCAGTTTCGTCGGCATGGCTATCGGAGCGATCAGCTCTGGCGTACTGGCGGACAGGTTCGGCCGCAAGCCGGTGTTCCAGGTCAGCATGATCATCTGGGGTGTGGGCAGCTATCTCTGCTCCACCGCGAACAGCCCAATGGAGCTTGGCGCGTATCGGCTCTTGCTGGGACTCGGCATGGGCATGGAGCTGCCTTTAGCCCAGACACTGATGTCGGAGTTCATTCCGGCGCGCCAGCGGGGCAAGTATCTGGCGCTGATGGACGGAAACTGGCCGATTGCCTTTATTTGCGCGGGGCTGATGTCGTACTACGTGCTGAGCGCCTACACGTGGCGAACGATGTTCCTGCTTGGCGCCGTCCCGGCGCTGTTTCTGCTCGTCATCCGCCGCTATGTGCCAGAGTCTCCCCGCTGGCTGGAATCGCAGGGGCGCCATGCGGAGGCGGCGGATATTGTCGAACGCGTCGAGAGATTGGTCATGCGACGGATGAAACTCGATGCGCTGCCCGAAGTCACGCCGGCGCCAGCTGCAGCGGAACCGGCCGCATCGGGCCTGCGGGTGCTCTGGTCAGGCGAGTACCGTAGGCGCACGTTGACCGTATGGGGTCTGTGGTTCTTCGCTCTGCTGGGGTTCTATGGCTTGAACACATGGATTGGCGCATTGCTGCAGCAATCCGGACTCGGGGTGACCAAGTCCGTCCTGTACACGGTCTATATTTCCATCGGCGGCATTCCAGGCTTCCTCTGGGCCGCATGGGCGGTGGAGCGCTGGGGACGCAAGCCGGCATGCGTGGCGACGCTCGTTGGCGGGGCGTGCATGGTGTTCATCTACGGCCGGGTCGCCGGGTCCAATCCCAACGCCATGGCGCTGTTCCTTTCCGGCGGCATGATGCAGTTCTTCATGTTCGGCATGTGGGCGGTGCTCTATACCTACACGCCGGAACTCTATCCCACGCGTGCGCGCGCCTCTGGCTGCGGGATGGCGTCGACGGTGGGGCGGATCGGGTCGTTGCTGGGTCCGGCGCTGGTGGGCCTGACCCTGCCTGTTGCCGGGCAAGCCGGCGTGTTCTGCCTTGGTGCGTTGTGCTTTCTTGCGGCGGCGGGAATCGTGTTCAGGTTTGGCATCGAGACCCGCGGCAGATCGCTGGAGAGCATTGCTGATTGAGTCGCGGTCACTCCTGGATCAGCGCAGCCGCTGCGCTAGCCAGGAGTGAAGCGGTCAGGCATCGGGGGTATCGTGGCTGCGAACGCCCGCTGCGAAGCAGGTGATCCGAGAGTTCCGGTTGAATCGACTACTCAGCCCGCCGCCACTCACCTGATTCCTCGCGCACGCTGACCCTTTCACCATCTAGCCACACTTGCTCTTCATTCAGCTTCTGCGAGGTCGACGGGTCAATGTCAAAGCCGACGTTGAGCGCCTGCCCGACACAAGCATCCTCGATGGGAAGCTCCCAGGTCAGGAATAGCTGCGTGCAATCCTGGCCGGACGGGAAGTCGGCCACATCAAATCCGGTGCTGCCGCGTTGAATCACCCCATGAGGCTGGCAGGTATCGAATATCAGAACCGTGCCCCGGCGCAGGGGTATTCGAAGGCCCAACGACGGAAAATGCACGTCCTGCCCCTTGTCTTCACTCAGGAAGAGATTGCAGAAGGCCGCACCGCCGTACTGCTCCCCGTCGTGGTGATACCTCGCGCCGCGGCAAGCCATGAGTGCTACGTCACTGGAGGCAAGCACTCCTGGCAGTCCGATTTTGCTCGTCCAATCGGACACCGCCTGAACGCAGTGCGAGTACTCAGGCCAGCGCGCCCGCGCGCGTGCCAGAGGCATAACCTCGACGTCCCCGGGCTCCAGCGTCATGCGGGACGATATCTCCCTTGTCCAATCCGCGCGCAGATGCGGTGGCGGCTCAGGCACGTCGACTTTGCCTGATAAAACGATGCTACTGACGCTTCGACTGCGGATGGCGTCCTCACTCCAAAAATAGGATGTGAGGAGGCCATGGGCTTGAGGTTGGTCGGGGCTGCGGCGCATTTGTAGCAGTGTAACGCTGCAGCTGCCTTGCTTGCTTCGCGTGCGTGCCAGCAGACGGTTCTAGTCGATCCGGTCTGCCATTCGATGTCTTCCTTCGAGGCTGTTGGCTGTGCCAAGGCAGCCAGGCTCGCCGCCCCTTCAGGGACGGCAACACGGCTGTCATTCCGGGCTGAAGTTGATCGAGCGCAGCAGCTTGGCCTGGCGCTCGTAGGATTCGTGCACGTCCTTGGCCAGCTCTTCCGTGGTGGCCGGCGAGCCGACTTCCATGCCGAGGTTTTCAACTTTCTGCCGCAGTTCGGGCGACTGCATCGCCTTGAGTGTCGCGTCCCGCATCTTGGCTACCACGGCTGGCGGCAGGCCCGGTGCCGACCAGAGGCCCATCCAGCCGACTTCCTGGAGATCGGGATACCCCAGCTCTGCAAAGGTGGGGACGTTAGGCAGGGCGGCGAGACGCCGGGGGAAGGCAACGGCGAACGCCCTGAGTTTTCCTGCTTTGATGAAGGGCAGCGAAGTCGCCGGGGCATCGAACATGAGCGGCACCTGTCCCCCCATGACGTCCTGCAGCGCAGGCGGGGAGCCCTTGTAGCTGACGGTCCCGGTGTCCAGGCCGGCAAGCCGGTTGAACTGCACGCCGATGGTCTGGCCCCGCATCCCGATGCCGAAGTTCGCATAGTCGATCTTGCCCGGGTTGGCCTTGATATACGTGACCAGTTCGCCGAGGTTCTTCGCCGGCACGCTCGGATTGCCGACAAAGATGAGGCCCTGCCGGGTGAGCTGTGCAATCGGCACGATGTCCTTGAACGGGTTGTACGAAACCTTGATCGCGAGGGGCACTTCCGAGGCAATGCCCTTCTGGATCAGCAGGAAGGTGTACCCGTCTCTCGGTGCCGACAGCAGATTCTGCACGGCGATGGTCCCGCCCGCGCCGGCCTTGTAGTCGACGATCACGGTCTGTCCGAGCGGCTTCTGCAACTCGTGCGCGACCAGGCGCGCGACGATGTCGGCGGTGCCGCCGGGCGGGGCGCCAACGAGGATGCGCACGGGCTTGTCGGGCCATTCGGCGGCCTTAGCCGCGGGAGCGGCCGACAGCAGCGGGACAAAGGCGATGGTGAGCGCCAGCGTCTGGCGCCATGTCGCAGGGATGCGATGCATCACGGTCTCCTGTTGTGGCAGTCGGGCGATTCCGCCAGGGAATGCGTGCCCGACTTGCGGGGGTGCCATCTATTCTGTTTTGCGTGTGCTGACGTGCCTGGTCCGGGCAGGAAACCCGGGGGCGGTTTCAGGCAGTCTCAGGCGGTCTTGCGCAGGTAGCCCTGGGTGCCGCCGTTGCGGTTGGGCGCGAAGCCGTTCTCCCGCAGGGACTCCTCGACTGTGTCGTAGAACACGCCGATGCGCGAGATTTCGCGTGCCTGCTTCGCGGTGGCAATTTCCCGGCCGAACTCGCGCGAAATGCGTACCAGTTGCTCGATCTGCTTGACGGTGCTCTGCTTTTCCGTGCGCGACTGGTTCCACAGGCAGTCTTCGGTGCCGCAGCGCACGTGCAGGCCCATGGCAATGCCCATCATGTTGACGGGCAGCACGTTGCGCACATTGCTTTCCACCGTCACCACTGCGCCATCGGGCACGCCGCGCATGAAGTTGCCGAGGCTGTACACGTTGGGCGTGTCCATGCCGCCGCCGATGGCCACCCAGTTCATGACGAGCGGACCCTTGTAGAAGCCCCGGCGCATCAGGCGCTCCACCGATTCGAAGCTGTTGGTGTTGTAGCACTGGAAGGCGCTCTGGATCCCCTTGGCGGACAGGCGGCGCACGTGCTCCTCCACCCATCCCGGTTGCGCCGGCACCGTCATTTCCTTGTAGGCGTTGAAGATGGCCGGGTTCTCGCGCGAGGTGCCCTTGAAGTCGGCGTCTTCCGCATGGTCGGTGACGTTCATCTGCGAGGTGTTGACCGTTACCGTGACCTGGTCCGGCGTGGGCTCGAACTCGGCCAGCATGTGGCGGGTATCGTCGGACAGCCACTTGGCGGCCTGGCCTTCGTTCTCGGGGGCGAAGGAGATGGAGCCGCCGACCTGGATGATCATCTCAGGAACGGCCTTGCGCACGCCGGCGATCAGTTCGTTGAACATGGACAGGCGCTTGCTGCCCTTGCCATCCAGTTCGCGCACGTGCAGGTGCAGCACCGTGGCGCCGGCGTTGTAGCAGTCCACTGCCTTCTGGATCTGCTGCTCCATCGTGACCGGAATGTCCTCCGGGAAATCCCCAGGCAGCCAGCCCGGCGCGTAGGGGGCGGCGGTGATGATGAGGGGCTGCTGGTTCTCGGGAAAGAGATGGCCGTCGAGGAAATTCATGCTGTCTGTCTCCGGTGGAAGGTCTTGTGGGATGGATTCTGTGGGCTCGTCCTGCCGGGCGCTTTGCAAGGCGCGACAGAATCATGCAGATCGCGACAATTGACGTGTCTGGCGGCGGGTTGCAGAATCTGAGAGACATTTAACGGCGGAATGCGGCTTCGGCCCTTCTTTTTGGCGCTACGGGGCGCTGGATTCTCCACAGGCCAACCCCGGTTGGTCCCGATTTCACATGGTGGGCGTATGGGCGCGTTGGTCCGCAGCGCGGCGTTGATCAAGTACTCTGGCATTGCCCAGGCACTGGGCATCGATGCAGGGAAGATGGTCAGCAAGGTCGGCGCCGACCGCGCTTGTCTCTATAGTCCGGATCTGCGGATTCCCGAACAGTGGCTTGCCGACGTGTTCGAGGGATCGGCGCAGGCGGCGGGCTGCCCCGACCTGGCGTTGCGCGTTGCCGAAGGCTGGCATCTGTCCGATTTCGGGCCGGTCAGCCTGCTGCTGCAGCACCAGCCCACGTTGCGGCATGCGCTGGCCGTGGTCGAGTCCTACCGTCACTTGCTCAGCAATTCCGTCGCGATGGAGGTGGAGGAGCAGGGCGAGTTGGCGCTGGTCCGTGTGCGCATGATGACCGGCAGGCCGGACCCCGGCCGCCAGGCCGTGGAACTGGCCGTTGGCGTGGTGCTGAGCCTGATGCGGGCCACGCTGGGGCCGGGCTGGAGGCCGCGCCATGTGCATCTGTCACATCGGGCGCCGCCCTCGCACGCGACGCACAAGCGTGTCCTCGGCCCTGGCGTGGTGTTCGACGGCGACTTCAACGGTATCGTGCTGGACCGCGCCGACCTGGACCGCGTCAATCCGCGGGCCGATGCGAATCTCGCCAGCTATGCCAAGGTCTTCCTCGACGCGCAGGACAGCCAGGACAAGGACTCGGTCTCGGCCGGCGCCCGCCGTGCCATCTCCTTGCTCCTGCCGGGCGGGGGCGGCAACGTCAAGCAGGTGGGGATGCAGCTTGGACTGAGTCCACGGACCTTGCAAAGGCGGCTGGCCCAGGAAGGGCAGGAATTCTCGTCCCTGCTCAACGATGTGCGCGCCGCAGAGGTGACCCGTTACCTGGAAGACCAGCGCTATCCCGTCACGCAGATCGCAATGTTGCTGGGATTTTCAGATGTCAGCACGTTTTCGAGGTGGTTCAGCGCCCAGTTCGGCATGACACCGACGCAGTGGCGCAGCGCCGGTGCCGATCGACCGGCAGGTTGACGTCGGGACAGTCCGCTGAATCATTGAAATGGGAGGTGAAGGGCATGCCATGCGGGAATCAGCGCTAGGCGCAAATGCTCGCAATAGCACGGCTATTGCGAGCATTTGCAACGACGCGATGAGCCCGCATGGCGTGACAGGCACCGACCGATTTCAGTGATTCAGTGGACTAGCTTAGGGCAATCCCTGCTGCTTGCGCGACCGAGCCCGCGGTAAGATTTTGCGCCCCCCTATCTTCACCGGCGCTTGCCGGTTGTGATGAGTACCCTGATTCGCAGTGCCCTTCTGGTCAAGTTCTCCGAGGTTGCGCCGACCCTGGGTGTCGACCCTGAGCGCATGATTCACCACGTCGGAGCTGACCTGTCATGCATCGGTTCGCCGGATCTGCATGTGCCGGAACCGTGGCTGGCCAGGGTGCTGGAGTCCACCGAGCAGGCAGCCAGTTGCCCGTCGGTCGGCCTGTTGATTGCCGAAGGGTGGCGGCTGTCCGACTTCGGTCCGATCAGCCTGCTGCTGCAGTACCAGCCCACCCTGCGGCATGCGCTGGGGCAACTGGAGACCTACCGTCACCTGATCAGCGAGTCGGTGGCCGTCCACATCGAGGAAGTCGGTGATATCGCCATCGTCCACCAGCAGCTGATCACCGAGCGACCGAATCCGGGGCGCCAGCCTGTCGAGCTCTCGCTCGGTGCGCTGCTGAGCCTGATGAAATGCATGCTGGGTGGCGGGTGGAAGCCGCGCAGCGTGCATTTTTCACATGCGGCGCCCGCCAAGCTGCAGATCCACCATCGGCTGTTCGGGGCGCGGGTGGAGTTCGGCTGCGAGTTCAACGGGATCATGCTGGATCGGCAGGACCTGGACCGGCCCAATCCCCTGGGCGACGTGAACCTTGCCCGATATGCCAGGGAGTTCCTCGACAGGACGCGGCTCGGCAGGCAGGTTTCCACGGCATCGAATGTGCGTCGTGCAGTCCATCAGCTCTTGCCGCAAGGGCGGAGCAATATCGAGCAGATCGGCCAGAGGCTGGGCATGAGTTCCCGGACACTCCAGCGACGCCTGGAGCAGGATGGGGAGGAGTTCTCGTCGCTGGTGAATGAGGTACGACGCGCACTGGCCTGCCGGTATCTCGCGGATCGTCGATATCCCGTATCCCAGGTTGCTATCTTGCTTGGCTTCTCCGAGGTCAGCACCTTCTCCCGCTGGTTCAGCGCGCAATTCGGCAAGCCGCCGACGCGATGGCGCGACGATCTGCCCGCCTAAGGGCACGCCTCGCCCGGAGCGGAATTCACTTCGAACCTGCCTTTTCCCGCCGTCTGGCCTGACGGCGTTCCCTTTCCTGCTGTCTCCGCCGCCGTCTCCGCGACTCTCTGCGGCGTTCGTCCTCCCGACGCCAGTCCGACGTGTCGCCCGGCACCAGCGTGCGTGACGCGTTTTGCCAAAGTATGGCGCGTTCCGTCAAGCGGTGGCCCCGCGAACTCCCGAGAATTCCAGACCATAGAGGGCATGAAACCGGCCTTCATGACAGGAATTCGAGAAGGAGACAGGATGAAAGCAGCACGAGTCATAGCGGGCGCCGAGGGGGGCGTGCTTGCTGTGCAGGATATCCCCATGCCGAATCCGGGGCCGGATGAGGTGCTGGTGCGTGTCCGCGCGTCCGGCATCAACTACGGCGAGATCAAGTACATGCGGGAGCATCGGTCTGGCAATACGATGACCGCCGGCGTCGAATTTGCTGGCGAGGTCGTCCGTGTCGGCGCCCAGGTCAGCAATTGGCGCGAAGGCGACCGTGTCATGGGCCATGGCCGCGGCTGCCACGCGCAGTATGTTGTCGCAGCCCCGCTGGCGTTGATGCCGATCCCGGAAGGTGTGTCGTGGATCGATGCTGCCGCTTTTCCCAACGTGTTTATCACGGCCCACGACGCGCTGGTGACCAACGGTGAACTGAAGGCCGGCGAATCGGTGTTCATCAATGGTGCCTCGGGCGGTGTAGGCATGGCCGCGATCATGATTGCGTCGGCCATGGGTGCCAGGCCCGTGATCGCGTCTTCACGGTCAGCGGAAAAGCTGGAACGCCTGGCCAGTTACGGCGTGGATGTCGGTATCGATGCATCCCGTGAATCGCAGGTCGAAGCCATCATGGCTGCCACCGACAAGCGTGGCGTTGACATCATCATCGATACCATCGGCGGCACGGTCTTCGAGGACCATATCAAGAGCCTCGCGGTGAAGGGGCGCCTGGTCAATATTGCGCGGCTGGGCGGAGGCCAGTATGGACGGGTCGATATCAATCTGTTGTGGCTGAATCGCCTGAAGCTGATCGGCGTCACGTTCCGCACCCGTACCGAACAGGAGCGCATCGAGTGCATCCAGGCATGCGCACGCGACCTGTTGCCGTTCTTCCGCGAAGGCAAGCTGCGCCTCCCGATCGATCGCACCTTCCCGATGGATCAGATCGGCGACGCCTACGCATACATCGCGAGCAGCCAGCACCTCGGCAAGATCGTGCTCATCGCCGATTGACTGAAGACGGCAGACGAGACGCGCCGCCAACGTTCAAGGATCGAAATCACCATGCAAATCAATCAACTCACATGCTCGATTGGCGCCGAACTCACGGGCGTCAGCATTGCCGATGTCGCGCGGGACGATACGCTGTTCAAGGAAATCAAGGCACTGTTGCTGCAGCACCGCGTCCTGTTCTTCCGCGACCAGGACATCACGCGTGCCGACCATGTTGCATTCGCGCGCCGCTTCGGCGATCTGGAAGACCACCCGGTCAACAACACGGTGCCAGGCTACCCCGGCCTGATCGAAATCTACAAGGCCGAGAAGCGGGACCACTTCGAGAACACCTACCACAGCGATGCCTCGTGGCGGCCCTGCCCGCCCAAGGGCGCAGTGCTGCGCTGCATTTCGGGGCCGGAGGTCGGCGGCGACACCATCTGGGTGAATATGGTCGAGGCGTACAAGCACCTGCCGGAAGAGATCAAGCAGAAGATTGCGGGCCTGCGCGCCAAGCACGGGATCGAGCATTCCTTCGGTGCGATCATGACAACGGAGGAGCGTGAAGCGCTGGTGAAGAAGAATCCGCTGGTCGATCACCCGGTGGTCCGCACGCATCCGGAGACGGGGGAGAAGGTCCTGTATGTGACGCCGTTCTCGACCCACTTCATCAACTATCACACGCCGGAAAACGTGCGCTTCGGGCAGGACAAGACGCCGGGCGCAAGCCTGCTGCTGAACTACCTGCTCAGCCAGGCGGCGATTCCGGAATACCAGGTGCGCTTTCGCTGGAGGCCGAACAGCGTGGCGGTCTGGGACAACGTGGCGACGCAGCACTATGCCGTGAGCGACTACTGGCCGGCGCCGCGCAAGATGGAGCGCGCCACCATCATGGGCGACCGGCCCTTCTGAATAAGGCGTTGGTCAGAGCGCGCGTGCGTGATCGCGGACCATCGGTCTTCACGGTGAGCCGTTCAGTACAGATTGCGGAGTTGTGGAAGCAATGCAAATGACTTATCCAGAATATCGATGGAGAATGCGATGACCGAGACTGTTGTGCTCGTTACTGGCGCTACCGCCGGAATTGGTTACGCCACCGCACTGGCGTTCGGGCGCGAGGGCGCACGCCTGGTCTGCTCCGGCCGCAATAGCGCTGCCGGCGCCAGGTTGATTGCGGAACTCCGGGAGCTTGGCGCCGAAGCCGAGTTCGTGGCGGCTGACGTGAGCGATGAGGAGCAAGTTCGCCAACTTGTCGAGCACACCGTTTCGCACTTTGGTCGGCTCGACATCGCAGTGAACAGTGCCGGCATGGAAGGAACGCCCGGTCCGATCGTTGACCAGACCATTGAAGCCTATACCGCGACGTTCAATGCCAATGTCCTGGGCACGCTGCTCAGCATGAAATACGAGCTGCGCGCGATGCGCGAGCAAAAGCGCGGCGTGATCGTCAATCTTTCATCGACCATGGGAAGTCGGGGCAACGCGCAGAATCCGATCTATGTCGCGAGCAAGCATGCGGTCGAGGGCCTGACCAAGTCCGCCGCGCTGGAGGCAAGCAAGTTCAATGTACGCGTGAATGCAGTGGCGCCGGGTCCCATCGACACAGGAATGCTGGAGCGCATCGCCGGCGGCGCCGAGAAGATTGCGGCCGTCGCCGCCACCATCCCGGTCGGGCGCATCGGCACTTCCGAGGAAGTTGCTGATGCCATTGTCTTCCTGGCCTCCGATCGATCCCGCTACATCACCGGTCAGATCCTGGCCGTCAATGGTGGGAAGACCGCCATGTAAATGAGGGGAAATCTGGCGCAAAATCTGCGCCAGTCGGCGTGAATACTGATTCCGGTCAGGCCGCGTCGCTCACCTCGCGGATCGGGATCACGGCGCGGCCGCCGCAGTTGCGCAACAGGTCTCGCAATTCGTTGATGACCGGGAATACCTCGTGGTTCCAGTCGGCCCCCTGCTTGTCGTGCGCTTCTTGCTCGCGCTCGACGATCCAGCGGTCCTCCTTGAAGATGCGCTCTGTGAACCAGACCAGCAGTGGCCATGCCAGGTCTAGTGCAAAGGGGATGCCGGGCCTGCGGATGGAAAGCAGGCCAAACGTCCGGTTGGTGCGCTGCGCCGCATCCAGCGGCACGTAGACGATCCACAGGTCCATCACTAAGGTGCCGTCGCCAGAGCGGATCTGGAGGGTCTGGTACGGATAGCCGGTGCGCACCGTCATCACGTCCTTGTCGTTCTGGTCACTGCTGTTCTTGCTGGCGCCAAACACCAGCGCCTCGCCCACAGGCTGCTTGCCTTCCAGGCGCGAGAACGTATAGTCCACTTCCACCCAGTCCTCGCCGCGACGCCGACCCTGCGAGCGCGCACGCATCTGCCCCATCTGCCGCCGGTGCAGGAACTGGTGGTTCATGTCCATCAGGTTCTCGTGCATGAATGAGTAGTGGCACTTGACCTCGCGGCCAAAGCGGCGCGTCTTGTAGGCCTTGTCTGCCACCGATGGCAGGTCGGGCAGCGGCCGCTCGTTGGCAAGCGCCACATCGCCGGGAAAGACAAAGATCAGGCCGTGCACCTCGCGGCAGGGATAGGCGCGCACGCCGTTGGGCAGGCGCTCACGCCCGAGGTAGGGCACATCGACGCAGTGGCCGCTGCAGTCATAAGTCCAGCCGTGATAGCCGCAGCGGAGGGACTCGCCTTCCACCACGCCCGCGTGCAGCGGCACCTGCCGGTGCGCACAACGATCTTCCAGTGCGAATATCCTACCGGACTCGGTACGCACCAGCACGATCGGATCGCCGGCAAAGTGCACTCCAAGGGCTTTGCCTCGCCTGACTTCGCTCGACCAGGCTAGTGGGTACCAGTGGTCGGGATGGATGGGTACCCGGCGCAGGTCGCGCAGGGGCGCGCTTGCGGGCGGGTCGATGGCACTGGTATCCGGCAACGGCACTGCATGCATGCGTGACGCCTCCTTGCATAACGGGAGCTTCGACCGTCGCCAGAAGCGGGAGCATCAGCGAACGGGGATCTGGCGCAGTCTACGCGAAGTCTGGCGAGCTCACCGAAATGTTGGGTTGAGTTGGGTATGCCGTAGGATATGTCAGGTTGGATTTCGATTCGTTTACATCTGCCCGGATGTATCCGCCCGGACGTCATCTTGGCGGTATACTTGTCAAGTAACGGTTGAAGGAGTATGGGGGCTTTCAGATGACAGCAATCGTTCTGGCAATGGATGGATCCGATCACAGCCGGCACGCGGCGTCGTGGCTTGCATCGACGACAAGCCTCGCGCAGCCGTTGATCGTGAATGTCGTTCATGTCTCTCCAATATTGGGGCGCAGCGGTTTCAGTGCGGTGGACCTCGAGACGGAGAATCGCGAGGAAGCACGCATCGTATTCGAGTCGGCAAGGCATCTGCTGGACGGGCGCGTCAGCGAATTGCACGAGCATTGGATACGAGGCGATGCTGCGGAGGAAATCGTCCGGTTCGCGCAGGAGCACGATGCCGATCTGATTGTCGTTGGAGCCAGGGGGATGGGTGCCCTCAGGTCGTCGATAGTCGGCTCGGTGGTTTCGAAAATCGTCTCGCAGTCGACCGTACCCGCCCTCATCGTGAGCGGCAAGGATCTGCCTGACGCCTGACGCCTGACCGCTGCCTCGTGCCTCTCGCGCCAGCCGATCGCAGTGGAACGCACAGTGGAACGAACCCGAGCCCACATTCGGGATCGGGATCGATCAGCTCTCCTCCACGGGCTCGGAGACGTTCACATCGTTCAACGAACGGCTGGCCCTGACGATGGCACGGGACAGCCGGGCCACCTCGCTGAGATGTTCGATCATGTCGTTGGCAAGACGGAAACTGACGGCATGTTCTTGGCTGCGCAATTGCAGGGCAGACATGATGTGCTGTCGCGCGATGTCGGCCAGGGCCTCGATTTCAGACTTGGCATTGATGATGCGCGTCACGGCATCCGATTCCGGATGCACGATCGTCTCCACGGCAAGCGTGAAATGCTCAATCACAGCCGTGGCGAATCGCGAAGGTTCATGGCCCCGCAACTTGGCCACGTCCGCACCATGCGCGAGCCGTCGCTGGCTTAGTGCCAGCATGTTGGTGCTGGCAACTTCCCGGATGGAGTCGAGGCAGGTGGCAATACGCGCCAGATTCACCAGTTGCCGACCTTCATCATCGGTATGGACGGCCTCCGAGAGCCGGCCGACATAGGTCAGGATGGACGTGCTCAGGGCATCGGCTGCCTTGTCCCGGTCCGCAAGCGTGGCGAGAGCCTGCGGGCTGCTTTCGACAACAAGTTCGGCGCTACTTTGGAGCAGATCCTGGATCTGCTTTCCGAGCGCGGCCAATTCGAGCTGCGCCCGGGTAATCGCCAGTGCCGGCATTTCAATCAGCGTCTCATCGAGATAACGCGGCACGCCCGGGTCCTGCCAGCCCTTGCGCGATGGTGGGGCAAGCCGTTCGGCGAGTTTGCCGATGGGTCCTGTGAACCAGATCAACACAGCGGTACTGAATACGCTGAACACCGTATGTGCGTTGGCCGCCTGACGCGGCGTTTCGGCCGCCAGGCGGGCGGTACCGGTCAGTTCGGGCGAGGACGGCGAAATCTGGCGAATGAGATCGGCGAACTGCGGAATCACGAAGGCGAGGAACAGCACGCCGAGCAGGTTGAAGAGCAGGTGGACGATGCCGACCTGGGCGGCTTCCGCCGACTTGCCGACCGAGGCGAGCAGGGCTGTGCCACAGGTGCCCACATTGGCGCCCAGGATCAGCGCGATGCCCGATTCCAGTGGGATCAGTCCCTGGCTGCCGAGCGCAATGACGATCGCCAGCGTGGCAGCCGAGCTTTGCACGATGGCCGTAAAGACCGCACCGATCACGATGCCGAGCAATGGATTACGCATCTCCTGCATCGCGGTAATGAACGGCTCGTAATTGCGCAGGGGCCGCGTGGCATTGCCCATGAACTCGATGCCGAGGAACAGAAGTCCGAGGCCGAGCAGGACGCCACCGAGCTCGCGCAGTAATTCGCGTTTGAAGAAACCGTGCAGCAGAAAACCTCCGGCGAGCAGGAATGGCGTAATCGCGGAGATATTGAAGGCGATGATCTGCGCAGTCAGCGTCGAGCCAATATTGGCACCCATGATCATCGGTATCGACTGCTGGAGCGTCATCAGCCCCGCAGACACGAAACCAACCAGCAGTACGGTAGTGATCGTCGAGGAATTCAGCAGCGCCGTGATGCCGGCACCGGCAAGCACGCCGCGGAACCGGTTGGCGGTCAGCGTGCCCAGAAGCGACTGCAGGCGGGAGCCAGCGATGGCCTTGAGTCCCCCGGTCATGAGTTCCAGTCCTAACAGAAACAGGGCCAGGCCGCCGACCAGCAAGCCGACGATTTCGATCAGGTTCAGGTTGGCACCGGGTTGCATGGCAATGGATCACCTCAAGCCAGCGATCGTGCCATTGTACGAGCTTCACCCGGCGCGCCACACCGACGTGGTGTGGTTCTTCCTATCAACCGTGTTCTGAAAGATTTGTTCGGACGATATGAATTTTTTCGACCTCTGGTTCCGGCCGAACGGTGATCCATAGAATAGGCATTCGATGGGTGATAGTTGCCCGGTACCCGTGCGTCAACCTGGAAGCTCGCTCGCAGGAAGGCCGCCACGCGGAATGCCGTTGCAAACGAGATACCGAGGGTAGCTCAGCGCGAGAGCGTACCGCTGGACGACGCGCTGCTCGAGTCCAGGGTCGAGCTACGCCCTGCCTTGGGAAACAGGAGGGAGAATCCAAGCTCAGGTACAGCACGAACTGCCGACAAGCCAATCCCGTCGATCCCGCGATACCTACATGCCCTTGGCCTCAACATGAACGAGCAATCACGTCAGGCTCGAAAGAATGCGCGGTCGCGTCTGGTTTCAACCTTGCGCATTGTTGCATTTTCGCTTGCCGTGCTTGTCTTTGTTCTGCTGGCGCTGCGTACGTACAACGCGCGAACAGAGCCCACGCTCCAACTGTGGCACACCTATGTGCCTGACGAACTTAGCGTCGACCAGATCAATCAGAGCGACTGGGTTAGCTATGTAAAGCACGAGGACGTGCTGTTTCAGCAGGTGAGGCAGCAGGTCAGCGACCGTCTACCGCCTGCGGCACGCATGCCTTCGAATCGCTATTTCGAGGGCAGTCCCATCTATCCTGAGCGCTTTGAGCGCAATTGGAACCGTTCGTATGAAATGCTACCGAACGGCAAACCGGTTGGCGCGGTCGTGCTGCTGCACGGTCTGACTGACTCGCCGTACAGCCTTCGGCACGTCGCGCGACTGTATGTCGAACGCGGCTTCGTCGCGATCGGCATTCGTCTGCCCGGCCATGGCACGGTCCCGGCAGGGCTGTCGCATGTCGATTGGGAAACCTGGATGGCGGCGACCCGGCTTGCTATGCGTGAGGCGCAGTATCGAGCGGGCGCCGGACACCCGGTTCACCTGGTCGGTTTCTCCAACGGCGGAGCGCTTGCAATGAAATATGCGCTCGACAGTCTGGAGGACCCTCTTCTCATTCGCCCGGCACGGGTCATTCTGATCTCGCCCATGATCGGTATTACCCGCTATGCGCGGTTTGTCGGGTTTGCTGCGCTTCCGGCGCTGCTGCCTGCCTTCGAAAAGGCGTCGTGGCTAGGTATCGTTCCGGAATTCAACCCGTTCAAGTACAACTCGTTTCCGGTAAACGGTGCGCGTCAGTCGCATCGGCTCACCGTCGCACTACAGGAGCAGATTGCGCGCCTTGCGCGCGAGGACAAACTGGATGGCCTGCCTCCCGTGCTCACGTTCCAGTCGATTCTCGATTCCACCGTCAGCACGGCGGCGATCATCCGACGGCTATACGCCTTGCTTCCCGACAACGGCAGCGAACTGGTGCTCTTCGACGTGAACCGGCGCACAAAACTCGGGCCGTTGATCGATCCGACATCGTTGCTGCAGCTTACGCGGGTAATGCCCAACCTGCCCGTGGGCTACCGATTGACGACGATAGGCAATACGCCAGACGGACCTGATGACGTGAGCGAGCGTGTCGTAGACGCCGGCGCCAAAGAGGCGCACGCGCACAGGCTGGGTGTCGCCTATCCGCCGCAAGTCCTTTCCCTGTCACACGTTGCACTTCCATTCCCGGTCAATGATGAGCTTTACGGCGTCCAACCCGCTGATGCGGAAAATCCTCGATATGGCATTTCGCTCGGCGCGCTAGTGCCGCGCGGCGAGCGGGGCGTTCTGACGATCAACCTCGATTCCATGTTCAGGATTTCGTCGAACCCATTCTTTCCCTATATGCTTGCCCGCATCGATGAGGCGATTGCCGCGCCGGCTCATGTGGACGCCGGCCAGCCCGGCCGTGTGCGGCGTGCGAAGGCTCCGCCAACCGAGACGTCAGCGGAAGCGGACTCGGAATTCGGAGAGATGGAAAGCAAGGCGCTCGAACGCGAGCAGGATCCCGCGACGGTTCCCTGATCGCACCTGCTGCGCCGCCGCGATTCGTCATGGGAGGGCATGGACCTGGCCTGAACCCGTCTGCAATCCGAATCGTAGCGGGCGTTCGATCAGGATCGTTGCGATAGTCCCGCATCGCCCGCGCGTCGTCGGGCGGAGAAATTGTCGAGCGGTCGATCGATCGGTCGGTCGAGCGCAGCCGTCAAAACGAACCGAACAACGTGGCGAGCACGATTACGGCGACCAGTGCGAGCAACGCACCCAGGATGCCGACCATCACGATGTCGCGATAGCTCTCGCGATGGTTGCAGCCGCATACCGCGAGCAGCGTGACGACCGCTCCGTTATGAGGGAGACTGTCCAGCGTGCCCGACGACATGACGGCCACCCGATGCAGGATCGCAGGATCGATGTGAAGCTGCATGGCCTGATTGAGGTAAGTACTCCCGAGTGCATCGAGCGCGATCGTCATGCCGCCGGAGGCCGAGCCGGTGAGGGCGGCAAGCAGATTCGTGGCCACGGCCAGCGACACGAGTGGCCCGCCGCCGAGGTCCAGCAGCCAGTCGCGCACCAGTGCGAATGCGGGGAGCGCGGCGATCACAGCGCCGTAACCGACGAGGCTGCCCACGCTCAGGACCGGCAGGACGGCCGCGTTCGCGCCGGCATCGGCGCTTTCGCGCAGCGCCGTAAAGCGCGAGTGGTTCAGCACGACGAGCGTCACGATCGCGAGAATCAGTGCCACCGAAACGCCCCACACGCCGCTGACTGCCGCCAGCGTCGTGCTGCCCCAGCGCGCCTCGGCCAGAAAAGGGGCGTCGAGCCGTGGCATCACCACCACGTTCATGAAAAAGTTCGCGGCCACCACGAGCACAAGGGGTGTCACCGCGACGCCGACGGACGGCAGCGCGCTTGCCGCCTTGCCATGGCCGATCTCCGCCGGATCGAAGCCTTGCGAAACCGTGGCGCGTTCGCGCAGCAGCTCATCGTCCTGGGGCGCGCCGGCCGGGCGCTTCGCGAAGCTTTCACCAGCCGCCCGGGCGCGCCGTTCCTGCAGGCCCAGCCACCAGAGCCCGAATGCAATCATCACGATGCTGCCGATGATACCGAGCCCAGGCGCCGCGAATGGCGTCGTGCCGAAGAAGGGCATCGGGATCGCATTCTGGATCGCAGGCGTGCCGGGCAGCGCCGACATGGTGAAGGTGGAAGTGCCGAGGGCTATGGCCGCGGGCATCAGCCGGCGCGGGATGTTGGCCGACTCGAACAACTTTTCCGCCATCGGCACCAGGACGAAAAAGGCGACGAACAGGCTCACGCCACCGTAAGTCACCAGCGCCCCGCAAACGACGGTGGCGAGAATGGCCCGGTGGGGCCCGAAGCGCCGCGTCATGAAATCGGCGATCACCTGCACGGAGCCGCTGTCCTCCATCAGCTTGCCAAACAGGGCGCCAAGCAGGAACAAGGGGAAAAACTGCGCAAGAAACCGCGCCCCCGCACTCATGAAAGTCTGAGTCCAGTGCGCCAGAATGGGTTCGGCGGAGATGGCCGCCGCCAGCATCGCGACGAAGGGTGCCACGAGCAGGACGCTCCAGCCACGGTAGGCGAGCCAAATAAGCAAGGCGAGGCTCACAACCATACCCGCGAGTCCGAGCAATGGCGCCAACGTAGGGAGTGCGGTGGCATTCATCGTCGATCTCCTCCTTGCAAACGATATCAAATTGCCTTTGTCGACTATCCCGGTGCGGCGCAGCTGGCGCCCGCGAAGGTCTCGTGAATCGAGGAGCGCCGAACTCCCTGTGGCGGCAGCCTGCGAGACATTTCAATCGAATACCTGATCGAACTGCGCCACAGTGACACACTGCAAGACCACCTGTGAAGTCTGGTCTTCGTGCGCAGAAGTCATCCTCCACCAAGGCGGCGCTGGATGAGCAATAATTCCCAGACTACGCGCAAAAATCCCAGGCTGTCGACATTGGCGTGTTGTCGGTGGATGACATTCGATGAGTGTTCTTGCAACCTCATGAGTAAGCCGACAGAGAACTAGCTCAGTTTTGCGTCGGCGTGGTGACAGTTTGCGACTCCGCATCTGGTTGATGGGGAGAGTCCCACGGAAGTACCATAGACATGATCGGCATCGCGAGTTTGTCATTTTTCTGTCGCAATTCCTGCATCGCGATAGGGGCGCGCACATGACGGATGGTCAGCAGCAACGCAATTCCGAAAGGTCCCGCGAGAGCGGTCCACTTCGTATCGATCTGGCGCTGCAGGGTGGAGGCTCGCACGGTGCGTTCACCTGGGGCGTACTCGATCGCATTCTCGAGGAGAACTGGCTTGACATCGAGAGCATCACGGGGACCTCGGCAGGGGCGATGAATGCGGTAGTGCTCGCTGATGGATACCTGCAGGGCGGTCGCGGCGGGGCGAAGCGGGCACTTGAGCAATTCTGGCGAAGAGTGAGCGAGGCTGCGCGCTTCAGCGCTCTCCGCCGGACGCCGATCGATGTTCTGATGGGAAAGTGGACGCTCGATCGTTCACCTGCATACCTCTTGTACGATCTGTTCAGCCGGGTGTTCTCCCCATACCAGATCAACCCGATGAATTTCGATCCGCTCCGGCTCATCCTTGAGGAAAGCGTTGACTTCGACCGGTTGAAAGGGGCATCGATCAAGCTCTTTGTCACCGCCACCAACGTCCGGACGGGGTTGCCCCGTGTCTTTCGAAATGCGGAGATTAACGCGGACGTTGTGCTTGCGTCAGCGTGCTTGCCGCTCATTCATCAAGCCATTGAAATCGATGGCGAGGCGTATTGGGACGGCGGATTTTCTGGCAATCCGCTCCTGACACCCATTATTCGCGAGAGCGAGGCACGCGACGTTCTGCTGGTGCAGATCAATCCGGTTGAACGTCCCGGCGTGCCGCGCTCGGCCCATGAGATCTTGAATCGGATGAACGAGATTTCATTCAATTCGAGTCTCAAGAAAGAGTTGCGCGGGGTCGCGATGCTTCAGCGTCTGCTGGCTGAAGAAGGTCATCCTGAGCATGCACTCTGGGCAGAGCAATGGGCAAATACCAGGATCCACCGAATCTCGAGCCCAAAATTGATCGAATTCGGGGCATCGTCGAAGCTGAACGCGGAATATGCATTCCTGAGCGTGTTACGCGACGAGGGGCGAAACAGTGCGGACGCGTTCCTGACCGCCCACGCATGCGACCTTGGTCATCGATCGACCTTTCCGCTGGATAGCCTGCTTGACACGGTGCTTGAACAGACCTGAATGTCTGCCACGCAACAGAGCAGGTGCAATGCTGCTGCGCGCCGACAGCCCGGCGGGGACCGCTCGCTCTGAATCGATCAGTATGTCGAACTCGCCTTCCTCCATGAAGCGGGCGATCTGTTCAGGGTCGGCCATGTTGAAGACGACGCGCACCTTTTCACCTGCGTGACTGGCCACGCGCGCTGCGAGCGGCGCGCCTACGGCGCACATTGCGTTGTCCCCCAAGGCGACGCGGAAGACCCGTTCGTCTTTTACCGGATCGAAAGTGAGTTCCGTTTGCATCGCCGCGCCTAGCGTCTTCAACGCTGAGCGCAACGGCCCGTGCAGGGCCAGCGCGCGCGCAGTTGGGCTCATTCCGCGGCCCTTCTGCAGCGGTACCAGGGGCGGGTCCCCGAACAGATCCCGAAGACGGGCGAGTTGCGCGGAAAGGGCTGGCTGGCTGATGTGCAGGCGCGCTGCCGCCTTTGTCACATTGCATTCGGCAAGCAGGACATCAAGCGATACCAGCAGATTCAGATCGATGCCTACACCGGGCCTTTTCACGTCGATGAGGAGAAGCAGTCGCTTACCCATACGATGTTTATTTCTCTCTATCCCAACTGGATCGGCCAGACACAACCGCGGGTCGTCAAGATCGAGGGCGACTTCCTGAATCTGAGTACGGCGAGCCCGATCTCTTCCGCAGGAAAAATGGTCAACTCGTATCTTCGCTGGAAGCGCGCCCTGGCGAACTGACTGCCGGTCGAAGTCAGCAGGTGCGCCTGAACTGGATTCGTCCATCGGACAGATTTGGCGACCGTGCAAGCTCATCGGGTGACATGTGCCGAAGGGCTTCGGGTCATGCCGGGCGAGCGCCCGGTCCAGTGCAGGAACGCGCGCTGGAACGAGGATTGGTCCTGGAACCCTACAAGCTCAGCAATTTTCTTCAGTGGCAGATTTGTACGGGCGAGGGCGTGGATGGCGACATCCCGCCGGAGTTCGTCTTTGACCTTCTGGAACGTGGTGCCCTCGGCCACGAGCTTGCGGTGCAGTGTCCGCGCGGACATCGACAGCCTCCTGGCCACTTCCTCGATCTGCATCTGCTCTGGCAATGCCGCGTGCAGTTGCTTGCGGATGGCCAGCGTGAGGGCGCCGTGGTGAATCAGCGTCTCGATCAGGCTGCCGGGGGCTCTCTTCAGCAGCTTGGACAACTCACCCACGGTGCGCACGACCGGCTGGGCGCTTTGGTTCGCCGGGAACTGCAGCGCGGCATGTGATTGGTTGAATCGCACGGGCCCTGCAAACAGAGTGCGAAGCTCAAACAGGTGGCGGGGAGGCGGGCAGGGGAAGTCGGCGCTCAGCAGCGGCGGGCGGCGGCCCACCAGCCAGGACATGACGGCATAGATCGTCAGCAGCAGGACTTCGTAGGTGGACTGCCTGCGCTCCACGACCGGCTCGGTCTCGGTGAACACAATGCGGAAGCTCGAAGTCTGCACGACATGCTGGACTGTCATCCCCTGCACCATCGCATTGAGCGCCTTGGAGAGTACCTCGACGGCCTCCACCAAGGTCGAGGTGCTGAGACCGGCCCGACACATGGTCTCCATGGCGCCGTTGGCGAGGTGGCGGCTTGACAGGCCAGCCCCCTCATCGCCCAGGTGTAGCGCCAGCGCACCGTAGAGGCGGGAGAACTGGGGCAGGCTGACGCGCGCTTTCTGCGCGTTCAGCATGTCCGCCTCAAGACCGCCAGCCCAGCCCAGCACTCGCTCTCGCGGAATGCCGGCGCCCTCGGCGGCGGCCACCATGTCGCGCATGTAGCGCATGGGTACTGTCACGGGAATGGTGCTGGGCGAGCGATTCATGTTGTCATTTTATGCTAATGAACTGGCGATTCTTGTGTCCCTAATCACGTCAATTGCCGCCAGAATAAGACGCAAGAGATTCAAGCAATTAGGTAGTTACCCTTGCTTGTAGCTCGGATCGGTGGGGTTGGATTTCCTGGCTGACCGTCTTTGCCAATGATCGATAAAGATGGCAGGAGATGCAAATGTCCAACCCTGGGACGCGGCCGGAAGTGGCCAGCGCTCCCAGGGCCGCGAGCAGAGATGCCGAAGACATCTTGCGCGACTGGGGATTGGCGCCGGAGTCGATCGCCGCCCGCAAAGCGTGCGGGGCCATCGATTGAGCCGATGGGACGGCACCGTCCATCAACAACACAAGATAGGAGACAAGACATGAAGACGACCATGATGCCCGTTGCGCTCAGCACCAATATGCTGCTGGAGCGGGCGGGCCGCTACTTCGGCCACGTGGAGGTGGTGGGGCGCCTGCCCGACAAGTCGATCTACACCCGCACCTACGCCGAGGTCTACCGCCGCGCGCGACAGCTCGCCAAGGCGCTGCGTGAGAAGGCCGGCATCGGCCGTGCGGAGGCGGTGGCGACGATGAGCTGGAACCATGCCTGGCACCTGGAGTGCTACTTCGGCATCCCCGCGGCTGGGGCCGTCCTGCACACGCTAAACCTGCGTCTGTCGCCCGAGGACATTGCCTACATCATGGACGATGCAGGTGACAAGGTGCTGAT
Source organism: Cupriavidus sp. 09_S30 (assembly GCF_056930435.1). Classification (NCBI taxonomy): domain Bacteria; kingdom Pseudomonadati; phylum Pseudomonadota; class Betaproteobacteria; order Burkholderiales; family Burkholderiaceae; genus Cupriavidus; species Cupriavidus sp. 09_S30. The sequence goes on from NZ_JBXOWI010000002.1 coordinate 652,263, forward strand.
CATCGACGACGTGCTGCTGCCGGTGTGGGAGCGCGTGCGCCCGCTGTTGCGCTCGCAGCCGCGGGTGATTGTGGTGCCCTACAGCGGTACGCCGGTGCCGGCTGGCATGGACGACTACGAAGCCTTCATCGACGTCGATGCGTCCGACTACGCCTACCCGGAGCATGAAGAGCACGACCCGGTGGGCATTTGCTACACCTCTGGCACCACAGGCAAGCCCAAAGGTGTGGTGTATTCGCACCGATCGATGGTGCTGCACGCAGTCACGGGCTGCATGCCCGACCTGCTGAACCTCTCGGCGCGCGACCGTCTTCTGATCGTGACCCCGATGTTCCATGCGAACGCCTGGGCCACGCCCTACTCCGCGATGATGGTGGGCGCGGGCCAGATCCTGCCCGGCCCGCACATGGGCGGCGAGGACCTGCTGTCACTGATGGAGGAGGGCAGGGCAACGCTAGCGCTTGGCGTGCCCACCATCTGGATGATGATCTATCAGGCGCTGGAGCATGGCGGCCGCAAGTGGAACCTCCCGCATGGCATGCGCATGCTGGTGGCCGGCTCCGCCGTGCCGCTGTCCATGATCGCCAACTTCGAGAAGCACAACCTGAAGGTCCTGCATGGCTGGGGCATGACGGAGACCTCGCCCCTGGGCAGCTTCGCCTTCCTGCAGCCACGGCACGAGGCCCTGCCCGAGGCGGAGCAGCAGGCAGTGCGCGCCATGCAGGGGGTGGCCGTCCCCTTCGTGCAGATGCGCATCGTGAATGAGGATGGTGCCGAGCAGCCGTGGGACGGTGTGTCCGTGGGTGAAGTGCAGGTGCGCGGGCCCTGGGTGACAGGCGGCTACCACGCCACGCCAACGGATCCGGACAAGTTCACCGGCGACGGTTGGCTGCGCACGGGCGATATGGGTACGGTCAACCCGGAGGGCTACATGCGCTTGGTGGACCGCAGCAAGGACATGGTGAAATCCGGCGGCGAGTGGATCAGCTCGGTGGACCTGGAAAACATGGTCATGAGCCATCCCGCGATTGCCGAGGCATCAGTGATCGCGATTCGGCACCCCAAGTGGGACGAGCGCCCGCTGGTGGTGGCCGTGAAGCGTCCTGGCGCCGACATCGATGCCCAGACCCTGCGCAAGTATCTCGCCCCCCGGCTGGCCCGCTTCCAGGTGCCCGACGACTACGAATGGGTGGACGCCATCCCCAAGACGGCCACCGGCAAGTTCCTCAAGGCGAGCCTGCGCGAAATGTTCAAGGACCGCGTGTCCGTGACGCCGCACTGACCTTGTCGATTTCCAGACAGTCGATGTCCAACATAGATACACGAGCCATGACCCAAAAAACCGGTCCCATTCTGCATTGGTACGACGCCGTGGCGAGCAACGACCTGAGCCACATCGAATCACTGCTCGCCGACGACGCCGTCTTCCTGTCCCCCGCCGTGCACACGCCCCAGCAGGGGAAGGCCCTGGTGGCCAAGTACCTGCGCGCCGCGATGGTGGTGCTTAACAAGCCGAGTTTCCGCTACGTGGACGAGTGGTTGGCGCCGCGCAGCGCGGTGCTTGAGTTCGAGGTCGAGCTCGACGGCATCTACCTCAACGGCATCGACCTGATCCGCTGGAACGAGGCGGGACAGATCACGATGTTCAAAGTGATGGTCCGCCCGCTCAAGGGCCTGAGCGCGGTGATTCCGCTGATGGGAGAGCAACTGAAGGAGGCCAGCGCATGAACGCCCGCATGAACGCTCGCATGAACGCCTACACGGACAAGACCGTCTTTGTAGCAGGCGGCACCAGTGGCATCAACCTCGCGATCGCCGAAGCCTTTGGCCTGGAAGGTGCCCGGGTGGCGGTGCTCAGCCGCAGCGCAGACAAGGTGGAATCGGCAGTCGCCGAACTCCGCTCGCTCGGCGCCGATGTACTGGGCTATGCCGCCGACGTGCGCGACGCCGCGGCTGTGGAGGCGGCGCTGGCCGCGACGGCACACGCTTGGGGACCGCTCGACGTGCTGGTCTCCGGGGCTGCAGGGAACTTCCTGGCGCCCGGCGCCGAGTTGTCGCCCAACGGATTCAAGACGGTGGTGGACATTGACCTGCTGGGTACGTTCAACGTGATGCGCATGGCCTGGCCCCATCTGCGCAAGCCTGGCGCCGCCATCCTCAACATCACGGCCGCGCAGAGCTGGCTGCCGATGCCGCAGCAGGTCCACGTCTGCGCCGCCAAGGCCGGCATCGACCAGGTCACGCGCACGCTGGCCGCGGAATGGGGGAGCGCCGGCGTGCGCGTGAACGCCATCGCACCAGGCCCGATCGAAGGCACTGAAGGCATGAAGCGGCTGGCCGCCTCGCGGGCCGCGCACCAAGCCTGGACCAGCTGCGTGCCGCTCAAGCGCTTCGGCACCAAGCAGGACATCCAGCGCGCGGCTCTGTGGCTGTGCTCCGAGGCGGCCAGCTACATCACCGGCGTGGTGCTGCCGGTCGACGGCGGCGTGGCGCTCGGCGGCGGGGCCCCTATTGCCGCGGCCATGCAGGCCTGAGCGGAGTCGGCACTTCCATCGGACATGAACGACAACGATATGGAGACACCGCAAATGGACAGTCAGCTGACCCAGCCCCTGTACAAGGGGCTGGGCATGTACACCGACGCCCGGGTACAGCGCATCTTCGGCGGCGCAAACGAGGTCATGCGCGAAGTCGTGGCCCGGGCCTTGTGAGGAAGGGGTGTCTATGAGCCGATTCACCGCACCGGTGAACGATGCCTTGTACTCGCTGTTTGAGCTGCAGGGCTTCGAAGGCCACTACGCTGAGATCGCACCCGAGGCGGGGCTGAACAGGGCCATGGTGGCGTCCATCCTGGAGGCCGTCGCGAAGTTCGCCGAGCGTGGCCTTGCGCCGCTCAATGGCCCGGGCGACCTGGAGGGCGCACGTTGGGAGAATGGTCGCGTGCGCGTGCCCGAAGGCTTCGCGCAGGCCTATCGCCAGTACGTGGCCGACGGCTGGCCGGCCTTGGCCCAGGCGGTAGAGCATGGCGGGCAAGGGCTGCCGTATTCGCTGTCGATGGCCGCGATGGAATTCCTGCAGGGCGCCAACCAGGCTTGGTGCATGTACGCCATGCTCAACGATGGTGCCATCCGTACGCTTCAGGCAGGTGCCGACCCATCCGTGCTGGCGCTTTTCCTGCCCAAACTGGTGAGCGGGGAGTGGACCGCCACGATGTGCCTCACCGAGGCACAGGCCGGCTCGGACCTCGGCCTGCTGCGCACGCGGGCGGAGCCGCTGCCCGACGGGCGCTATCGCATCACGGGCAGCAAGATCTTCATTTCGTCGGGCGAGCATGATCTGGCACGCAACATCGTGCACCTCGTGCTGGCTCGCCTGCCGGATGCGCCGCCCGGGGTGCGCGGCATCTCGCTGTTCGTTGTACCCAAATACCTGCCGGGCACCGATGGCGGCGTGGGCGAGCGCATCGCGGTGAGCTGCGTGTCCATCGAGCACAAGATGGGGCTCAAGGGCAGCGCCACCTGCACGATGGCCTTCGAGGGGGCAGAGGGCTGGCTCGTCGGCGCGCCGCACCGCGGCCTGGCGGCCATGTTCATCATGATCAACAAGTCGCGGCTGGGCGTGGCCTCGCAGGCCGTGGCGCAGGCGCAGGGGGCTTACGGCAGCGCGCTGGCCTATGCGCGGGAGCGGCTGCAAGGCCGCGCCTCGGCGTCGCCGGATCCGGCGGCAGGCGCGCAGGCCGCCGATCCCATTGTGGCCCACCCCGACGTGCGGCGGATGCTGCTGACGCAGAAGGCGATCGCCGAGGGCGGCCGCGCGCTGCTGCACTACTGCGCGCGCTGGGTGGATCTGGTGGACTCTTCCCCGGCCCGGCGGCGCGAGGCCGAGCAGCGCCTGGCGATCCTGACGCCCATCGCCAAGGCTTTCCTGTCAGAGCTGGGCGGCGAGGCCGTCGACCTGGGGATCCAGATCCTCGGCGGCCACGGCTACGTGCACGAATCGGGTCTGGAGCAACGCCTGCGCGACGTGCGCATTACGCGCATCTACGAGGGTACGACCGGCATCCAGGCGCTGGACCTGCTTGCCCGCAAGGTCCTCATCGACCCGCAGTCGCTGCGCGGCCTGATGGACGAGATCGCACTATGGTGCGACGCGTGTCAGCGTAGCGCGGGCGTGGCGTCCCTGGTGGAGCGTCTGCGCTCTGCCTTGGGCACCTGGCGCGAGGCGACCGACGACGTCGCGATCTGGGCGTGGCGGGAACCCTCTGGCGTGGAGGCGATCGCGGTGGACTACCTGATGCTGTCGGGGTACGTGCTGCTGGGCTACCTCTGGGCCCGCGCAGCGGCGGCCTCGGCCGATCGTCGGGACGTGGACCGATTCCATGCGGCCAAGTGCTGGACCGCCGAGTTCTATTTCGATGGGCTGCTGCCCCGCGCCGCCACGCATGCCGCGCTGGTGGCGGGCAGGGGGCGCGTGCAAAGCGCTATCGATCCCGAGTTGTTGTAGACCGGCGCCCGACACCGCTGACCTGGGTCCAAGGGGCGGGCCGCCGTTCGAAAATCTGAAGAGACCATGGAGCAAGTACTCCTTCACAAGCAAGACGACCTTGCCGTGCTGACCCTGAGCGCGCAGTCGACGCAGAATGGCGGAAGCCACCGGACAGCCCTATGCCAGCACGGCAAGGTGGAAGGGACTCAACCGAAAGTGAAGGCGTAAGCCAAAACGCCTGGGTCGAGGAAGGTGATTTCGAAGGTGCGTTCGCCGCTGCCGTTGTCCTGCCGCACGAGCTGGTAGAGGCGCTGCTCTGTGACTGTGCCGTTGCCATCCGCATCGATGTCCGCACCGTGATCGACGCCGGGCGCCTTGCCGTCGATCAGCACGCGGAAGTGCACAGGCTTGCTGTCGCGACCGGGGCCCAGCACCAGATGCAAGTCGCGGCCACGGAAGCGATAGAGGATGCGCCCGTCGGGGCTGTCGAGCCGCGCATTCTCGTCGCCCACCGACCAGCGCCCGTCGAGCGCCCACTGGTTGGCCATCAGTGTCGGGGGCGCGTGATACGTCGAGCTGTTGTCGTGCGCCATCTGGCCGCCGGCGAAGTTCTCTGCGCGTGCATAGCCCACGTAGGTTTCCGGCGAACGCATGGCATCGCCTGAGCCGGCGGCCTCCGCGCCCTGCGCGGTCGGTTGCACGTAGCCGCCAGGCAGATTCGTCTGGCCGGCCTCGCTGAGCAATTGGCGGATCACATCCTCGCTTTGCTGGTAGTCACCTTCGCCAAAGTGGTGGTGGCGGATATGCCCCTGCGTGTCGACGAAGTAATGGGCAGGCCAGTACTCGTTGCTGAAGCCCTTCCATATGACGTAGTCGTTGTCGAGTGCGACCGGGTAGCCGACGCCCAGGTTCTTGACGGCGTTGGCCACGTTGCGCGGATCCTTCTCGAAGGCAAACTCGGGCGCGTGCACGCCGATCACAACAAGGCCGTGATCCTTGTACTTGTCAGCCCAGCCACGCACGTAGGGCAGCGCGCGGATGCAGTTGATGCAGGAGTAGGTCCAGAAATCGACCAGTACGACCTTGCCGCGCAGCGACTGCGCCGTGAGCGGCGGGCTGTTGAGCCACTGTGTGGCGCCATCGAGCGAGGGCAGCTCACCTTCCACCGACAGCGGCTCGCCGGCCTTGGCGGCGGGCTGCACGGCAGGCGCAGGGCGCACCGCGTTGATCAGCTTCTGTTCGATGCCGCCAGTGCTGGCCAGTGACACCCGTGTCAGCAGGCCGGTATCCAGCCCCAGCGCGATGGCGGCCACGCCTGCGAGCACGAGCACGCCCAGGGCGCGGCGCACCCATTCACCGGCGTCAAGCGTTCGCTTCATCACGGCGAAGACGCGCCCGCCAATCAGCAGCGCCAGCGCGAGTGATGTCGCAGCGCCGGCCGCGTAGGCGAGCAACAGCAGGGTGGTCTGGACGCTGGCCCCGTTGAGGGCCGCACCGGTGAGCAGCAGGCCCAGGATGGGGCCTGCGCATGGCGCCCACAGCAGCCCGGTGGCCACGCCCAAGCCCGCCGCCGAGAGCACCGAATCGCCCTCGCTTTCGCTGCGCTGGGTGAGCTTGCTGCCGAGTGCCACGAACGGACGGCCGATCCATTCGGCGACGTGGTTGGAGAGCAAAGTCAGGCCAAGGATGGCGAGCACGGCCATGGCGACGATGCGGCCGTACTGGTTGGCGCGGACGGCCCAGCCGCCACCAATAGCGGCCAGCGTGGCGACCGCGGCGAAGGTGAGCGCCATGCCCACCAGCATGGGCAGTCCATTGCGCGCGAACGGGCGGTCCGCCCGCGCGAATACGAAAGGCAACACCGGGAGGATGCAGGGACTAAGGATGGTCAGTACACCGCCGAGGTAGGCAAGGATCAGTAAAAGCATGGAGGCAACCTCCGTGGTGGGTTCATGGTGCTATTCGCACGGCCCCGCGCTTGGATTATGTCCCGACGCGCGCGAGGTCGTGGGGGGCGTGCCCCCCATTGGGTTGATCAGCGCTCAATGCGCCTGATTCGCAGCAGTCTCGATCACTCGAGCAACCATGGCCGGCTGAGAGATGAAGACAGCGTGGCTTGCGTTGACTTCGGTAACCTTGGCCCCCGACCGTTGATACATCCAGCGCTGAAGCTGAGGGCTCACTACGTGGTCCTGGGTGGTCAGGATGGCGTAGCTGGGCTTGGTCCGCCATGCCGCCACAGACACAGGTGCCCCCAGGGCCTTCTCAGCGAGTTGCTGCTGCGAGTCCGCCAGGAATTGCGCGTCCGCTGGCGAGACATCCGCTGCATAGGTTTCGCGGAATTTCGCTGGCGGGAGGAAGAAAAACTTGTCTGGCGTCGCTCGCATGGCATCGTTTGGCGGAGCAAACTTTGTCAGCAGTTGACCACTGGCTTCCCCTGCATCGGGTTGAAGTGCGGCCACATAGACGAGCGTCTTGACCTTGGGGTCGACGCCCGCGCCCGTGATCACGGAGCCGGCATAGCTATGGCCGACCAGCACGACAGGCCCCTTCTGCTGATCAATGGCGCGCTTGGTGGCGTCGATGTCTTCGGTGAGGCCAGTGAGTGGCTCTTGCACCATAGTCACGTGGTAACCATCCTTGGACAGGATGTCGTAGACGGCCCGCCAGCCCGAGACCGTCCACCAATGCGCCGTGGACGATAACGATATCTTTCGCAGCCGGCTTTGACTCGGCGTGAGCCATCGAGCCGCCGAGGGCGATCATGAGGGCAATGGCAAACTTCTTTTGCGTTGAGAACATTTGAATCTCCAGGTTCTATGTACAGGGACGTCAGGCCAGCTTGTTCTTCATGGCCAGAACGTCGAACTGCTCGACCGACGGCGGGCATGCCAGCATCTCGTCGACCCGAGCCATCAAGGTCTGGGCCATGTTGCCGACGAGGTGCGCTTGGCGATCCTCTTCACTCGCAAAGGCGTCGAACACGCCGAACGTGCTCGGTGACAGCCTGAGGGCGAACCAGATCGGCGTGGTCGCTTCCCGATTTGTCATTTCCAGGCCGGCGGCAAGAAAGTCCGCTACCGCCTGCTCCTTTCCCGGCTTGGCCTCAAGCCGGACAAATAGTGCTTTCCTGATCATCTTCGTTTCTCCAGTGTCCGCGTGCGGGGGGCGCGCGTTGAGGAGGACTTTACAAACGCAGCGCGCTTGGGAATACTGACCAGATTGACATCTTTGATATCAATACTGCCATGCGGATTTCAGTCCTCGCGCTGGAAGGCGTGTTCGATACCGGCCTCACCTCCGTCCTCGATGCCCTGACGACGGCCAACAAACTTGCGCACGCGACAGGGATGACCACACCGGGCTTCGAAATCACCGTGGTGGGGATGCGGCCCCAAGTCCGCACGGCACTTGGGCTGCAGGTGCCCGTGCGCGATATCGCAGACGCCCCCCGCCCGGATTGGGTCGTCGTGCCGGCGCTCGGCGCAATCACTGCCGAAGAACTCGTGCCTGCGCTTGGCCAGGACGACGTGTTCGATGCGTTGGGCGCTTTGCGTACGTTGCAGAATGGCGGCGCCCACATTGCAGCCGCCTGTACGGGTACGTTTGTGCTGGCAGAGAGCGGCATGCTCAATGGATACGAAGCCACGACGACCTGGTGGCTTACGCCTTTGTTCCGGCAGCGCTACCCGGACGTGCACCTGGATGCGAATCGAATCGTCGTTCCCAGCGGCGGCACGGTGACGGCAGGGGCCGCGCTCAGCCATCTCGACCTTGCGCTCTGGCTGATCCGCAATAACAGTCCTGAGCTTGCAGCGCTCGTTGCCAGGTACCTCGTATTCGATACGCGACTGTCGCAGTCCGCCTATGCGATCACCGATCACCTCAGCCATTCGGACCCGCTGGTCGAGCGTTTTGACCGCTGGGTGCGCGAACACCTCGATACCGCGATCACGCTCGATTCGGCCGCCGATGCACTGGCAACCAGCAAGCGGACATTGACGCGACGCCTGAATGAAGTGCTCGGCAAGACGCCGATCGAATATATCCAGACGCTGCGGATCGAGCGTGCCGTTCATTTGTTGAAGACCAGTAAAGACAGCGTTGATCGCATCGCCGAGCAGGTTGGTTACGCGGACGGCGTGACACTGCGCACCTTGCTGCGCCGGAGGCTGGGCAAAGGCGTACGGGAACTGCGCGCATCGTGACGGCCCGACGATCGAGGCGGCTACCAGAACGCCCAGGGACAGAGGAACCTACTGCGCCATTGCAGCCTTGCGCGCCGCCAGCAACTTCTGAATTTCAGCTTCGGTTTCCTGGTACCGTCCCTCGCCATAGTGCTGATAGACGATGCGGCCATTGGCGTCGATCAGGTATGTGGCCGGCCAGTACTGGTTCCGATACGCCGACCACGTGCCGTACATATTGTCCTGCGCCACCGGATAGCGGATATCGAATCGCTTGAGCGCAGCCTGCACATTGGCCGTCGATTTCTCGAACGGGAACTCGGGCGTGTGCACGCCCACCACCACCAGGCCCTGGTCCTTGTATTTCTCGTACCAGTGCTTCACGTACGGCAAGGTGTTCACGCAGTTGATGCACGAGTACGTCCAGAAATCCACCAGCACCACCTTGCCGCGCAGTTGCTGCATCGTCAGCGGCTCGGAGTTCAGCCAATGGTCGATATTCACGAATTCCGGTGCCTTGCCCTGATCGCCCGCCTTGGGGCTCTCGGCCATGGCACCCATGCCGAAGGTATAGATGGCCGCGATGCCGGCGGCGGCCAGGATGGCGCGAGCGAGGTTGCGCATGATTCAGGTGTCCGCAGGGAAATGAAGTCGGAGTGATGTCCCTCGTCCGCCATGGCGGACGAGGGACGCATGGATCAGACCAGCACGGTTTCGATGTGGATGTTGCCGTGCAGCGCCTTCGAGTACGGACACGTACGGTGCGCGGTGTCCACCAGCGACTGGGCCACTTCGCGGTCGATGCCGGGGATGCGCACGCGCAGCCGTGCCTGCAGGAAGTACTCCACGCCCGCCGTGCCCAGGTCCACTTCCGCATCCACCGCAAGGTCTTCCGGCAGCTTGATCTTCTGCTTGCCCGCCGCCAGCCCGATGGCCCCGATGAAGCAGGCGGACCAGCCGGCGGCCAGCAGCTGTTCCGGGTTGGTGCCGTGCCCCTTGCTGCCCGGCGACGACAGCGCGATATCGAGCCTGCCGTCGTCGCTATGCGCCGCGCCGTCGCGGCCGCCAGACGTGATGTGGACCTTGCCGGTGTAGAGGACTTTTTCGATGCGGGTCATGGTGTTTTCCTTCTTCAGTTTAGGTTCGATGGGTGTTCAACAGCGGATTGGCAATGCTTGGGTGACTCGGTGGACTCAGGCGTAGGCGCCATCGAAGTACGGATCGACCGAGCGGGCCGGCTCGGCCGACACGCCGGTGCGGTCCATGCCCGCAACGGTGTGTGCGCCGTCGAAGTACGGATCGACGGAGCGGGCCGGCTCGGCCGACACGCCGGTGCGGTCCATGCCCGCAACGGTGTGCGCGCCATCGAAGTACGGATCGACCGAGCGGGCCGGCTCGGCCGACACGCCAGTGCGGTCCATTCCCGCAACGGTGTGCGCGCCATCGAAGTACGGGCTGCGCTGGTCCTGCACGCCACGGGCGCCATCGGTGTACAGGTCGTGGGAGCCGGTCACGGAGCGGGCGCCTTCGCTGAACACATCGCGGGTTTCCTGGACGGCGCGCGCGCCATCCGTGTACGGGTCACGGGCGCCGAGGACGGAAGCCTGTGCGCCGGCAGCGGCGGCAGCGAGGGCGACGGCGAAGGCGAGGCGCTTGGCGAAGGTCTTGGACATGATCGTTTTCCTTTACGTGTGGAATGAGCTTGCGTGGTTTGCGGTCTGTGTTGCCGGTAAGCCGAAGCAGCGTTTTCGCTTTGTCTGTCGTGCGTTGCGCTGCCACGGAACGTATTTAAGGCGTCCCACGTATCGCGCCCGTAGCGCGTTTGGGGGCCTTATGTCAGGGCACGTATCGGTGCGACCGCCTGATACAAAGGCGTACAAAAAGGTAGGGGAGGTGGCGGCGAAAGCGCTTGGGAAATCGGGAAGGGCGGGAGAAAGCAGCGCGCGGTTGCGCCAAGACGACATGGCCGCGCCAGATGCTGGCGCGGCCACAAAAGGGAGGACAAGAGGGGACTACGAGGGCCGAAAGCGGCTGTGGGTGCAACCGGTCAACGCAACACTGTGTGATGGAATCGTTCGGCTGGCGTATCGAAGTCTAGAGTCTTGCGCAGCCGCTCATTGGGCCGGCTTGAAGAAATTTGCGAGGGTCCGCTCGTCAGTACGGGGCACATAGACAATGCCCTTCTGTGTGGCCCAGGTCGTCACCTGCAGGTGGATCGGGATGATGCCTCCATCGTTGAGGGCAATTGCGGTCGCCTCCTGAAGCTGCTTGGAGCGCTCCTTGTCATCCATGGTTGCCAGCGCCTTCTCCAGCACGACATCCATCTTGGGATTGCAATACTCGCCCCAGTTGTACGTCCCGAAGCCTCTCTTATTGTCTTCGCAGGCCAGCAACGCGCGCAGGGGCGAGCTGACTTCTCCGGTCTGCGCGCCCCAGCCGCTCAGCCCGAACGACCATTCGTGCTTGATGCCCTTAGACGCGTACGTAGCCATCGGCATGCCTTCCACCTTGGTCACGAGGCCGATACGCGTGAGGTTCTGCGCAATCGTCTCGGCAATCTGCTCGTCGTTGACATAGCGGTTGTTCGGCGTATGGAGCGTCACGCCGAAGCCGTTGGGGTATCCGGCTTCGGCCAGCAGTTTCTTGGCCCCCTCCGGGTCGTACTTGACCGTCTTCAGGTTCGGGTTGTAGCCGAACAGCGTGGGCGGCACCAGGTTGTTGGTAGGCTCTGACAGGCCTTCCATCAGGTGGTCCTTGATGCCCTGCCGGTTGATGGCCATGCTGATGGCATTGCGCACCCGCGCATCCTTCAGCGGGTTCTTGTCCATCGACTGGCCGTCCCGGGTCGTCACATAGGGCGACGTGTCACGCTTGGCATCGAAGTACAGGTAGATCACGCGGTGCGAGATCTTGGAGAAGAACGACAACCTGGGATCGTTGCGCACCTTGGGCAGGTCGGGCGTGGGCACGTTCTCGATGGCCTGCACGTCGCCCGAGAGCAGCGCGGCCAGGCGCGTGGCCGGATTGGGGATGAAGCGCAGCGTTACCGCTTCCCATGCCGGCCGAGGGCCCCAGTAGTCGTGGTTGCGCACGAGTTCGACCCGGTCATCGCGCGCATAGCTGACAAACTTGAACGGTCCCGTGCCGATCATGCCTTTGCCGTGGGAAAAATCGTCAGAGGTCAGCCCCTGCGTGGCCTTCTTCTCGACGATAGAGATCGCCGTGAGGTCACTCAACATCAGCGGATACGGCTGGTCCGTGGTGAGCTGGATGGTGTACCTGTCGATCACCTTTTTGTTGACGATCGCCTTGGTATAGACGTCGAACTTGCCAGGGCTGTTCTGGATGGTGGCCGGGCGGTCCAGCGACCAGGCAATGTCCTCGGCGGTCAGCTCCGAGCCGTCATGGAATTTCACGCCCTTGCGGATCTTGAATTCCCAGGTCAAGTCGTTGACCAGCTTCCAGGATTCGGCAAGACCCGGGATGATGCGGCTGTCCGCGTCTCTCGACACCACCGTATCGAAAATATGCGCGGCCACGTTGTTGTTCGCGTAAAGGTTGTAGAAGTGCGGGTCCATGGAGGTCGGCGCCGAGCTCATGGCCAGCTTAAGGTCCGCGGCCTGTGCCAGACCGGCCAGCGCAAGGCTCATGAGCCCCGCCGCTGCAATAGCACCAAATGCCTTCTTGAGTGTGCGAAGGGACATCGTTTAGTTCTCCCTGCAGGAGCGATCAGACAGACCTGCGATTGCTGTAGGCGCGCATCATTTCTCTTACCAAAGCCTCACTTATGGCCAGATTCTGCGATAGCCATGCAAAAGTGCAAATCTGGATCGTGTCCTGGTACACACAAGCACAAAACTGCTGTGCGTTGGGCCCGGTGTACCAGTCTTGACAGGGCTATGCAGCGGGGGAGTAGGTGCCCTACCCATGGGGCAGGGGTTCAGCGAAGTACTAGAATCGCCTGAGGAGGTGCCAGTCATGTCAGCTATCAAGCGCATAGATCCGGGCCATCCCGCCTATCAGGCGGCGCTGCACAGGACGACCCGCTACCCTGCGGAGCACGTCACGTTGACGGCTAGCTCCAGGAAGAGGCTGCGGCCCTGTGTGCCGCATCGCAAGGTCGGGCGCGGCAAGGTCGGCATCGGCGGAATGCGCAGCGGCAAGTAGGCCGTGGGGTGCAAATCGTTACTTAGCGGCATCCGCTAGAACGATCATCGCGAAACTTATCGCGCTGTCTGGCCAGAAGTTGCATAAAAAGCACTATTTCGGTGGCGAGGCAGTTCGCGAGGATTGGAGTAGGGTGTTCCACTCGGACGAGTGTCAACGACTTTGGCGCCGATATTCTTACATTCGCCTGCGAAGAGATGCTGCATCGCGATAGGCACCGAATACCTTCAAAACCACCTAAAGTGCGAATTGAGGCCCTGTCCTGTGACGTCGGTAACGACTGCATGACAAGGTGAGCCATTTGATGTGGCAGCGGGGGTGTCGGGCATTCTCGGGCAGAAGGAACATGAGCCGAACTGCGCAAGCGCTGCTTGAGTATCACAATCGTAGCAAGCACCGCGTCAACCGCTACGCTCCAGGCCCCGGATGGCTCGACTGGGCAACCCAGCCAGATCCGTTCCGCGCGTTCCAGGGCGCACCGCGGATTGCCCTGCCACTGGCCGCGGACGCCTTGCCCACACGCTACAACGCGTTGCGCTGCGGCGCCCTGCCGCCCGCGCAGGGCTTCAGCCTTCGTACCCTCGCAATCCTGTTTGAGCTTTCGCTCGGCTTGTCAGCGTGGAAAGCCTTTGGGGCTCAGCGGTGGGCACTGCGCTGCAATCCCTCGAGCGGCAATCTGCATCCGACCGAGGGCTATCTTCTTTGTCCTGCCCTGTCCGATCTGCCGGGCGGGGTCTACCACTACCTGAGCCGCGACCACGTCCTTGAACAGCGGGCTGCATTGGATGATCCACGATGGACTGAGGCGTTCCCGGGCGGCGGTATCCTAGTAGGCATCAGCTCGATCCATTGGCGCGAGGCATGGAAATACGGAATGCGCGCCTGGCGCTACTGTCAGCATGACTGCGGCCATGCCATTGCCGCAGTCAGTTACGCGGCAGCGGCTCTCGGATGGCAGACGCGGCTGATCGAGACTGCTGCGGATGATGCCTTGGCCGCATTGCTTGGATTGGATCGCATCGATGATTTTGGAGCGGCCGAGCCGGAGGTGCCGGATGTCGTGCTATGGATCGGCAATGCGGAAACACGGCCTGACCTGGAGCGCCTGTGGTCCGTTCTCGATAAGGCGCACTGGTACGGCTACGCAAACCAGCTAAGCGCTGGGCACGTAAGTTGGCCGGATATCGATTCGGTCGATCGTGCCACGCGCAAGTCTCTGACTAGCGAACCGACCCCACTGACTCCGAAGCCGCCACTGCAGCCTGCGGCGCCCGCCTTCGACCTGAGCTTTGCCCGGATCGCCCGACAGCGCCGCAGCGCCACGAGCTTCGATGACACGGCGCACATGACTGCTACCGCCTTCTTTACCATGCTGGCAAGCCTGCTGGCGCGTCGCGACACGCCACCGTGGAACGCGCTGATGTCTCCTGCTGCGGTGCATCTGGCACTATTGGTTCACCGCGTGGACGGACTGGAGCCGGGCCTGTACCTGCTGGTGAGAAACTCCGGGGCGCTCCATGGACTCAAGCAGGCTATGCGCCCGGAATGGCTGTGGCAGAGAATCGGACCAGACCATCTGCCACTCTATCTCCTGCTGCCGTACGATTTACGCGCAGTGGCAAAACTGATCTGTTGCCACCAGGATATCGCCGCCGATTCCTACTTCGCGTTGGGCATGCTCGCAAATTTCGAAATCGCCCTGAAGCAGCCATGGCGTTATCGCCATCTTTTCTGGGAATGCGGCATTCTCGGCCAGGCACTCTATCTTGAAGCCGAAGCCACTGGAGAGCGCGCCACGGGGATCGGCTGCTTTTTCGATGATGAAATGCATGCCGTGCTCGGCATCAAGGATCACACATGGCAAAGCCTGTATCACTTTACCGTCGGCTGCGCCGTGGTCGACCAACGCTTGTCGACGCTTGCACCGTATGAGGCATTGATATAGATGACCGCTCACAGCGGTCGACAGCGAATTACCGTCGCCGTGAAACCGGTACGGCAGCGCCTGGAGCGCGCGCCGCGGTCATTCCGATCCCATGCGGCTCTGGTCGACGAATTTCTCCGTCGCGTCATCGATCCTGCGTCCCTTGCGGCCCGTTGGGCCGTGCACATAGAGCACTTTCACGTTGCTTTGCTCGGGCGTCTGTGCGGGCGGTGGAGTCATCGCGTAACGCACTTCGCGCGCGTGGTCACTTAGCTGCAGATTCGGATTGAACACCGAGTTAAAGCGCCACAGCATGCGCACGAAGTTCGTTTGTCCGCGCATCAGCAGCGACGCTGCCTCGCCCGCAGCGTGATACAACGCGCCCCAGCCGAGATGCTTTCGGTTCAGCACCTGTTGCGTTCGCACCAGTTCACGATAGAACTCGGGCAGCGGCAGCTTCGTAGGCAACACGGCGTGCTGGATGTCGAAAAGTCGATAGTCGAGGCTCGTCAGGCGCCGCTGTTCGCGCAACCAGATTTCCGTCCCAGGATACGGCGTATTCACGCTGATGTTCACGATCTCCGGAATCTCCATGCACCACTGGCGGATCGTTTCGAATCGCTCGTGATCCCAGTCGGAATCGGCAATCAGATTGATCGCGACGTTGATGCCAAGCGAGCGTGCAAATGCCAGCGCCTCGAAATTCTGGTCAACGCTGATGCGCTTGCGAAATGCCTTGAGCCCTTCGGCGTCGATCGCTTCCATGCCGATGAACATGTATCGCAGACCGAGTGTGCGCCAGTACTCGAATACGTGCTTGTTGCGCAAAAGCACGTCCCCGCGGGTTTCCAGATAGTATTTCTTGTGGATGCCGCGCCGTTCCACTTCGCGTCCGATCGCCATGCCATGATCCGCATGCACGAATGCCACATCGTCGACGATGAACACGTTCGGCTCGAGGATCGATGCCAGTTCGTCCGCCACGACTTCGGGGCTGCGAGAGCGGTAGCTGCGTCCATAGAACGTCCACGCACTGCAGAAAGTGCAATCCCACGGGCAGCCGCGTGCGAACTCGATCGAGGCGCACGGGTCAAGCACACCGATGAAGTACTTGCGCCGGTGCGCCAGCAGATCGCGTGCCGGGCGCATTCGATCGAGGCTTTCAGCGAAGCCCGGCGGTGGCCCCTCGCCGTTGCCCGTGACGACGCCCGGAATGTGTAGCAATGCTTCGCCACGTGCGACAGCATCGAGCAATTTGGCGACCTGCGCTTCGCCCTCGCCCTTCAGAACGCAATCGATCGCACCATCCGCGTGCCTGAGTATGTCGGCCGCCGTGAATGACACGCTGTGTCCGCCGACGAACACGAAGCTGCCCGGCAACAGCGCTTTGACGGCTTTCGACAGATCGATGATTTCGGGGATATTGGCGAGATAGTTGCCGGAAAAACAGACAGCGTCGGGGCGCCATGACCGCAAGAGTTCTCTCAGATCGGAATGGGACTCAACCTGCAGGTCGATCAAGCGAACTTCGTGACCGGCGTCGCGCATCACCGCGGCAATCGTTTCGAGGCCGAGCGGTTCGAGGCGCAGGTAGATGCGGGTGTACATCAACCCACTGGGGTGAACAGCGAGCACCTTCATGAGGCCTCCTTGCGGCGGAAAGGGCGCGCGTGCGTGTGATCACGTGGCGTGCCGGGCTTTCGTGCTGGCATCCCGGGATGGGTCGACTGCTGAGTCTGTGCGCCCTGCCGGACATCAGTACCGCTGGCTCTCCCGATTTTAGTGGTTATCGCCGTCGCATGCGTCGCAACCGGTGACGCGGTGCAAACATGAGCGTCTGCAGCGAAGCCTGGCTTGCCGATCTAAAGTGTCCGGGCATAGCGCATGCAGACTTCTGGCAACATTGGTCGTCATCTATCCGCGCTGTAGACGGTCATTCCTTGCATCGGGTCGATCGGCGCTTCCCATGGGCGCGCGGCAATGGCGCGCATCGCGTCTTCAAAGCCGGCCCGCTGGCGGGCAGCAACACCGGCTGGCGTGAAATCAATGTCCTTCCATTGATCATCCCCATCAAGCCGAGGGGCTGCGAGCTTGATCAGACGCATGGTGGTGCCGCAGCCCCAGGCGGCAAGTTCCTGCACCTCGGCCTTGGCGCGCTCAGCATCCGGCAGGCGCTTGACCAGTTCGCGAATGACATGGCGCAGGCAGTGAATCTGCTGCTGGCGCGCGATATGGCTGTCGGTGCGGCTGGCGTACTGGATGTCTTTTTGTCGTTCCGATACCTGCCAGATGCTCTCCGGTTCGGGGCCGGTCGGGTTCCACATCTGCACGGAGAAGATGACCGAACTCTTGCGAGGGTGATCGTCCATCACCACCTCGACCGGTGTATTGGAATAGATGCCACCGTCCCAATAGGGTTCGCCATCGATCCGCACTGCCGGAAAAGCGGGTGGCAGCGCACCCGAACTCAGTACGTGCTCAACTGTGAGGCGCTGATCGCGCGAATCGAAATAGCGCATGGTGCCCGTGCACGCGCTCACTGCTCCGACTGTCAGGCGCGGATGCCCGGCGTTCAGCAAGTCGAAGTCGACCAGCGAGGTGAGCGTTTCGCGAAGCGGCGCCAGCAGGTAATACGACGCGCGGTCCACGCCCAATCGCGTCAGCGGGCCGAGCCAGGAAGCCGGATTGGGCTGGAAAAATCCTGCTATGCCACGGGTGATTGTCGACAGTTCTGCCAAGGTTCTGTTCCAACCGAGCCATGCGGCTGGCACGTCCAGGCGTGTCTGGTTGGTCACCCCGTTCCAGAACTCCAATAATCGTTGATAGCGGCGCTCCAGTGGATTCCCGGCTATCAGCGCAGCGTTGATCGCGCCGATGGAGGTGCCGATAACCCAGTCCGGTTGTATACCGGATTCATCCATCGCCTGGTAGACGCCGAGCTGGTAGGCACCCAACGCGCCGCCGCCCTGAAATACGAGAACGACTTGCCCGGGCAAGTCTGTTCGTGCTGGCTGGGTTCCAGTCATGGCTTGACCTCATTGATTCGCCGCCATGGCCTAATTATCGGCTTTTGTAGTCGTGTACCACACGGCCCCGCACGTGTGACGTGATGAGAACGATTCAATAGCAACGGTCCGCTTTCTGGGCGGCGCCGACGTCTGGACGGCCTGGCGGCGGTACGGACGAGTGCCGCTTCATGGCCGTAAGGCCCTCGTTGCAGGGCAGGCGGCTGCCCCTCGCTTTCCGGCTGCTCATCGTTCGGCAGTCGATCGGTGCAAAACGTCCGATCTCGCCCGCCATTGCCTAGAATTCGGTGGCGGCCACTTCTTGGCCCTTGTCCTTCCGAAACAAACGACTGAGAGCGGCGACGGCGCGATGACCCTATTAGGCAAGCTCGTATCTCTGGTCAGCCGTCGGAGCCTGCGGGCGGAAGGCCATGTCTTCGCCATCACGCCGGAACGCATTGCAATTGCGGAAGGGGTACACGCTTCGCTTGCGATGGCGCCGATGCTCTGCGCGGCGGCGCTTTTCGATCGTCCGGAGATCGCTTTCGGAGCCGTTGCGGCGTTCTGGAACTGTCTTTGCGATCCGCAAGGATCGAAGTTGGCGCGCCTGAAGACGATGGCCAACTTCACCGCCATGGGCGCTGTCGTGATGCCGATGGCGGCATATGGTGCACATTGGGGCTATGCCGTCAGCCTCGGCACCCTGTTTGTTTTGGTCTTCCTTTGTGGACTGACGCGGTCCTACAAGCCCTCCCTCGGGCCCATGCCGGCGCAGTCGGGGTTGATCGCCTCGCTTGCGGTTGTGATCGGCATTGCGTCGCCCCAGCCGCTCGCTGGCGTACTTGAGCACGCTGGCCATTTCTTGCTCGGGTCGGCATGGGCCATGCTGTTCTGCATCTTTCTCTGGCCCATCCCGTTCCCGCAATGCGCGCGCTTCGCGCTCGCGACAATTTTCGGCAGGCTGGGGGACATGGCTGCCTTTCTGGAGTCGCTGGATTCCCGGCCTGGAATGGATGAAAAAGGCTGGACCGAGTTCGACACGGTCTATCGCCGTGGGGTGCGCATGTCGATCGAGCGCGGCAGGGCATTGGCGGCGCACGATGCGCGCAACAGCCCCGATCTTGGTCCGGGCATCGATGCAGCGGGCAGGGTGTTTTCCGCGCTGATCGCCATCGGCCATGCCCGACGCAATGCCGCAATCGCGATCAACGATGGATCCCGGCCATTGCTTCAAGGCCTGCGACAGTTGCTGCAAGGCGTGGCCGAGCGGGCGCAGCATGAGCTGTCAATGCCCGGCGAGCTGATCGCGCAGGCAGACTCGTTGTTGCGGCAGGCCGCGGATCGACAGGATCAGACGGCAAGCGCCGTGGCCTTTGCAGCCAGTGCCATCGTCCGTCTCGCGGACCGTCAACAAGCGTTCGTAATGGACCCTGAGATTTCCCCACCTGCCTCCGCAGGCACGATCAAGCTCGACAGGCTGGTCTGGCGCCATGCGCTGCGGGTGGCGGTCGCATCGGTGCTCGCTTTCATGATCGGCACCACGCTAAGCGTCACGTTTGCATACTGGGGCGCGATTGCTGCAATCGTCGTGACCCAGCCGATTTCCGCCAATACATGGTTGCGCGTTCTGGAACGCGCATGCGGCACGCTCGTCGGCGGCATGATCGCCGCTGTGCTTCTGACGAACCTATCCGGTCCGGTGGCCATGGCATTGGCCATTTTGCCGCTTGCCGCCGTCACCGTCGCCTTGAGGCTGGTGAACTACGGTCTGTTCGTCGTCTTCCTGACGCCGATGTTCATGCTGATGTCGGACTTCATTCATCCTGCGCAGGGGCTGATTGTCGCTCGCCTGACCAATGAATTCGTTGGCGCCTGCGTGGGCGTGGCCGCGAGCTTTCTTCTGTGGCCGCAAAAGGAAAGTAACACGCTGACGGCCGCAATCTCGGCCGCGATTTCCGCCAACATGACGTTCGCCGCCGCCGTCCTTCGGATGGATGAAGGGGATGAAGGCGCCACGGCCACGCTGGATCGGCTGCAACGCGAGGCCGGGCTGGCCAGCACACGCCTTGAAGTTGCGAGAGAGCGCATGCTGCTGGAGGGGCAGTGGCGGTCGGCGCGGCTCGAACGCCTCCGGGACGTGATCGTCGCGGTGCGGACAGTCTGCGGCGCCGCCGCAGTGATCGAAGTGCTACGGAAAGGGGAACCCGACGCACGTGACTGGCAAAGGGCCAATCGCTACGATGCGATGACCGCCGGGATGCTGGAAGCGCTGACGTCGAGGGAGGCCAGGCAGGCTGTGCACTCCATCGAAATGCCTGCGGACGACCTCGAACAAGCGATTCGTCATCTCGTGATGGTATTCGATGTCTACGTGGGCAGCGCTTCGGAACGCCAGCGCGTCTCCGTTTGACCTTCTCCGTTTGACCTGTTTTCGGGGCGGCTTGGACGGGATGCGTTCAGTCTGCTGACTTGCCCGGCCGGAACATGCTCGGAGGTTTTACACCGGCATATTGCCCGCCATCGATGGGTATGACGGCGCCCGTGATAAAGGATGCCTGGTCTGAGCAGAGCCAAAGAACGGTAGCCGCAACCTCCTCGGCCCTGCCGATGCGCCGCATGGGTGTTGAGGCCGCGGCCTGGCGCTGCGCGTCTGTCCCGGCCTTTTCCAGATGATGGGTGAGAATAGGTCCAGGGGCCACCACGTTCACCCGAATGCCCTGGTCCGCGTAATCGAGCGCCGCCACTTTTGTCAGCGCGATGATTCCCGCCTTTCCGGCGACGTAGGCCCCCAGATTGGCAACGCCGTTCAGTCCTGCGAGAGAGGCCATGTTCACGATGGCTCCACCGCCTGAGCGAAGCATTGCGGGTATCTGGTACTTCATTCCCAGAAACGTTCCACCAATGTTTGTACGGATGCCGCGGTCGAAGTCTGCCGGATCGATCTCGGCAAGTGGAGCGGGCAGGGGACCGTCCGTCGCGTTGTTGAACGCCACGTCAAGGCGCCCAAAGTTATCCAGTGTTTGCTGTACGAGTCGCTCAACGGCAGTGGCGTCGCCGACATCCACGGTCAATGGCAGAACTCTGCCGCCCGCGGATTCAATGCTTTTGGCAACGGAATCCAGAGCCTTTCCATCGCGAGCCGCAATAACAACGGCAGCGCCCGCGTCCGCAAATGCTCGGGCTGTCACAGCCCCAATTCCCCGGCTGGCCCCGGAAATGAGCGCCACTTTTCCTTCAAACGATGGCTTCGCTGTAGAAGTACTCAAGAAGACCTCCTTTCGGGTCGCTTTCGCGAAACATGATCCATGTTTCTCTTGCGCCGCTATTTACCAGGACTGTAGTTACGGCCCATGATTGGCTCCTGCATTCCTCGGACGTTGATGGCGGAACGCTTGGGGGTAGATGACAATAAACGATAGAGCGCTATCGCCGGAATGCAAGCAGGTGACGTGTACAACGCTAGCCGGTCCGGCTGTCAAGGCACGAAGTCATCAGTGCCAAGAGCGGAGTCGCTGTGGCGCTACCTTCAGGCGACGGGGCTGAGTGCGCCGCGTGGTGTGATGAACACCGGCAATGGCGCGATGAGCGAGCGCACTGCGGTGAACGACCAGTGGATTTGAGGCCTGCCTGTGAAAAGTTTCAAAAGCTCGCAGTGCCAAGTACGGCGTCTCCATGAGGTCAATTCAGCGTTCGGTGCCAGGCGGGCCGGTGTTGGCCGAACACAACTGGGCCCCGCATCCCATATAGAGCGAGAGCGCCGTCACTTCCGATGCGCAACAGGAAACGCTCGCGCTGCACTTCGTGTCATGAAATGAGATCCCTATGTCGTCAAATGGGAGAAAAACGAAGGTCCGATCTTCCTAGACTGTTTTCTCATCTGACGCGCCGGCGTCGAGTCCCCAACCTACGCCTCAGAGCGATCCTCAATAAGGAACCTGTCATGTCTCAACGTGTTGTCCTGATTACGGGAGCGACGGCTGGAATTGGCCGGGCAACCGCTCTTGCCTTTGCCCGCGAAGGCGCGCGCCTTGTTTGCGCTGGCCGGAACGCGGCAGCCGGTGCCGCCTTGATCGCCGAGCTCAAGGAGTTGGGCGCGGAAGCAGAATTCGTGGCTGCTGACGTCACGCAGGAAAGCGACGTTAGCCGGCTTGTCGAGCATACCGTGGCGCACTTCGGCCGGCTCGACGTCGCGGTCAACAGCGCGGGCACGGAAGGCGCACGAGGCTCGCTGGTGGATCAGACGGTCGAGGCCTATACCGCCACGTTCGATGCCAATGTCTTGGGCACGTTTCTCAGCATGAAGCACCAGTTGCGCGTCATGCTCCCGCAGAAGCATGGGGCAATCGTCAATCTGTCGTCCACGATGGGAAGCCGCGGCAATCCCGTTTATCCGCTGTACACGGCGAGCAAGCACGCTGTCGAGGGACTGACCAAGTCCGCCGCACTCGAAGCCAGCAAAGCCAATGTGCGTGTCAATGCCGTCGCTCCGGGTCCGATCGAGACGGAGATGCTTGGGCGCATCGCCGGCGGAAGTGAGCGCTTCGATGCGGTCGCGGCCACCATCCCGGCCGGGCGAGTCGGAACGCCGGACGAAGTCGCAGAAGCCATTCTCTTCATGGCTTCTGACAAGTCCGCGTATATCACCGGTCAGATCCTCCACGTCAATGGCGGTAAGACCGCATGGTAGGCGCGGAATCGGAGGCGGCGAGGTCCTTACGATAGGCCATTTTTGCGCAGTACTTCCGTCCGCCAAGATGGTAGTGCAACAGAATCCCGTTGACGTCGATGCAATCGATTTCCGGAGGAGACAGGATGGAGCAGTTTCGTAACAAGGTCGCCGTCATCACTGGCGGTGGGTCAGGGTTGGGCAAGGCATTAGCCCAGACTGGGGCAGCGCTTGGCATGAAGCTCGTGCTGGCCGACGTCAATTCGGATGCGCTTGACGACGCGGTGGCTGTATTGCGTGCCGCCGGTGCCACGGTTGTCGGCAAGCGCACCGATGTGTCGGATTCCAGCGATGTGCAGGCGCTGGCAGATCTCGCCATGGCCTCGTTCGGCGAAGTCAACGTGCTGTTTAACAATGCCGGGGTAGCTCCCGGCGGCCTGGTCTGGGAACGGTCGGAGCAGGACTGGAACTGGGCGCTCGGGGTAAATCTTCATGGTGTCATTCATGGCCTGCGCGTCTTTATCCCGTTGATGCTTGCTGCGGCCGCGGCCCGAGCAGACTATCGCGGTTATGTCGTCAATACTGCCTCGATTGCGGGTCTGATCACCGGTCCGATGCTGGGTCCGTACTGCGTGACCAAGCACGCCGTGGTGGCCTTGAGCGAGGCACTCCGCGCAGATCTCAGCCTCGTTACCGAGAGGGTGCACTGCTCGGTTCTGTGCCCCTCATTCTTCGCGACCGGGATCGCCAACTCGGACCGCAATCATTCGACCGATGGCACAAATCGGGAAGCACTGAACCGTGGGCAACTGGAGGCTCAGTCAAGGCTGAATCAGGGAATCGCTGCCAGTACGGTCAGTGCTGAAGACGTGGCGCGCGCGACCTTCGACGGCATCCGGGAGCAGCGCTTCTATATCTTTCCGCATCCCGGGTCGGCAGAGGCAGCCCGCCCCCGGTTCGAGGCCATCCTGAATGGGCAAAACCCGCCCGACCCGCTCCGCAATCAACCGGAGACACGTGATGCGCTGGTTGCCGCGCTGGGTAGCCGCTGATACCCGTGCACCGATCCGCTCGCGAAGTTCGACCGAGTCCGCGAACTGTCGCAAGTAGATTCGTCGATGCCGGCGAGGTGACAGCCCGCAGGACCAAAGGGCGCGCTAAAGCCGGTGTTTGCCCGTGGTGAACGATTGTCGGTGCACATGAGCGGGACAAGAAAGAATATTCGTGCGCGCCCGCCGCCCAAAGGAGACAAGCATGCAAGCACATATTGCCGACGAGCGCGTCGGTGGTCACGATGGCTATATCAGCGGACGGGCACAGGCATGGTTCGCCTTTGTCATGACCGCCGCCTTGATGTTGTTCGACTACGTCGATCGTCAGATCATCGTCTCACTGTTTCCCCATCTGAAGGAGGCTTGGGGGCTGTCTGACAAGCAACTCGGCGGCCTCGTCTCCATTATTTCAGTTGTGGTTGCCATCGGTGGATTGCCGGTGGCCTTGGTGGCCGACCGGTTTAGTCGCGTCAAGAGTGTGTTCGTGATGGGCGCGGTATGGAGCCTCGCGACGATTTCCTGCATGTTCGCCACGAACTATGCTCAGATGTTTGTTGCCCGTGCCGTGGTGGGTGCTGGCGAGGCCGGATACGGGTCGGTCGGAGCAGCGCTGATCGCTACATTGTTTCCGAAGCGCCTACGATCAACGCTCCTTGGCGCACTCTTTGCGACAAGCTCGTTTGGTGCCGTGCTCGGCGTGCTGCTAGGCGGCATCATCGCGGCACACTGGGGCTGGCGCGCGGCATTCGGCGTGGTCGGGATTCCTGGTGTCATCGTTTCCTGCCTGTTCCTCCTGGTCCGCGATTACAGAACAGTCGCCATTTCAAGCATGGAAGGCCCAACCAGTTCGTCGCTATCAGATAACGTGCGACGCATTGTGCAAGGACTAACGAGTTCGCGCACAGTTTGGTGGACGTGTATCGGCACATCACTTCAGGTCGTCATCGTTTCCACTGTGTGGGCTTGGCTGCCGAGCTACCTGATCCGATCCCAGGGATTCTCTGGCGAACAGGCGGCAAAACAGGCAGCGCTGGTTGTTTTGCTTGGCGGCTTCGGGACGTTCTTCTGGGGTTATGTGGTAGATCGTGTCGGGATCCGGCGGGCGCGCGACAAGATGTTGGTCACGGCTTTGGTGTGCTTGGCGAGCTTTGTCGTGCTTGCCAGTGCGTTCTCAGGGAAGGCAGAAGGCATCTGGCTAATCGCTCTCGGCGGCTTCCTCATGACGTGTACTGGTGGCGTCGGAGTCAGTGTGGTGCTCGATATCATGCATCCGGCACTCCGATCAACCGCCGGGGCGATGCTGTCTCTCTTCCAGAACCTCTTCGGACTCGCAGTGGGGCCATTCGTTGCCGGGATACTGTCGGACATGTATGGGCTGCAGAGGGCGCTCGAAGTTATGCCGAGCTTTGGTATTGCGGCGGCATTCTGCTACCTGCTGGCGGCAAGGAGTTACGAGGCGGACTTGCAAATTTCGGTCGCAGCGAGGGGCCAGGGGGGCACCCCGGGCACGTCGGCGGCCGCGAACTACTGATCCGTGTTCACATCACAAGTCGCTATTCAGGAGTG
This sequence comes from Cupriavidus sp. 09_S30, assembly GCF_056930435.1. Classification (NCBI taxonomy): domain Bacteria; kingdom Pseudomonadati; phylum Pseudomonadota; class Betaproteobacteria; order Burkholderiales; family Burkholderiaceae; genus Cupriavidus; species Cupriavidus sp. 09_S30. Next base: position 677,315 of record NZ_JBXOWI010000002.1, read on the forward strand.
GCATGCCGCGAATTTGCGCTGTAAGGTTATCGACGTGACGGAAGCGTTCACTGCGAAAGCAAAAAAAGAGGAGATGCGATGAGACTAGACGGCAAGGTGGCAATCGTTACCGGCGGTGCCAGCGGAATTGGTGCGGCAACCGTACGGCGATTCGTTGCCGAAGGCGCAACCGTAGTGCTGACAGATGTATCGACCCGGGGTGATGATCTTGCCGACGAACTACTACAGAAGGGTCATGTTGTCCGATTCGCAAGAGTCGATGTCACCCGCGAAGAGGAAGTACGCGACTTGATTGCCGCGGTGGTATCGGAGTTCGGACGGCTCGACGTCATGGTGGCAAACGCCGGCATTGCGCAGCGACCCGTACCGGTCGAGTCGCTGTCGTCCGAGGCATGGCACCAAATGCTGGATGTCAACCTGACAGGCGTGTTCTTCAGCAACAAGCATGCAATCGCTCAGATGAAGCGGCAGGGCAGCGGTGGTGCCGTGGTCAACGTCGCGTCGATACTGGGTCATGTCGGCAAGGCGGGCGCCACGGCATATAACGCTGCCAAGGGAGGGGTGGTGAACCTCACGCGCTCGCTGGGCATCGCCTGCGCAAAGGAAGGAATCCGGGTAAATGCAGTGTGCCCGGGCTATATCGAGACCCCGCTCCTTGCTGGAGCCAGCGCCGACATTCTCGCTGAAATCACGAGCCTCCATCCGATTGGCCGGCTTGGCCGGCCAGAGGAAGTTGCAGCTGCCGTAGCATTTCTGGCCAGTGAGGATGGCTCGTTCATGGCCGGTGCAAGTCTCGTGGTCGACGGCGGATATACTGCGCAATGACCTGATCTTGTGGTTTGCCGCCGCTGGCAGGACCTGCCGGCTCACGTCAAGAAAACAGATTGCGGACCTTCGAGCTCGCCGCGGCATCGAGGCGAGCTTTCGTGCGGCCATGCCAGTTGAGATGCGCCTCGCGCCGAAGAGCCAGTAGCCGGGAAAAATCAATCCCCTAGTTGATCAGCCCAGTCGACATCTCCAGCGCACTCTGCCGTTCCGCGGAAGAAAAGGCTCCGCAGGCGTCGCCTGGGAGGTTATGGGGCGACCCTCGATCTGATGCCCTGGGAGCAACTGCAAATGGTCGGCCTCTTCCTCCGCATCTTCGACACTGCTACGTCATGCCGAGAAAGTGATCCATGCCTCGAGGCGCTTGATGAGCCAATTGCCACCGTCACTGCATGCCAGCTCGCATTCCACGTCAGCCAACATGGCCGGTACTGGTTCGGCTACGGGGAGCGTTGGCGGTGCACCCTTGTCAGAGCGATAGACGGTCAGACTGAATGCCACCTTAGCCATTGGCCCGCTATGCTCCAGGACAACAAAATTGCTGACATAGTGACGCGTAAAAAGCGTCGCGGACCGCTGGCTCAGGGAAGCGAGGATCTCTTGTTGCCCGTGGAGCGCAGTACCGCCACGTGCCCAACTGCCATCAGGCATGAAGCAATTGGAGGCACCGGAATAGTCGCTGCGATCGAGGGCATGGTACATGCGCATCACGGTTTGCTCGGTGGCAATGACGTGGTGCAGACTCTCTGGGTTGTTCATGGTTTCCAATACCTGAAGTGTGTCGCCGGTAACGCTCGGCCGGCCGGGCAATGCGCTTGGCCAAAACGGATTCGCGCTCAGAAGCTGTGCGTTTGGGAGGCAGGGCCTCCCAGAGCAGAAGCCTGATTAGGCGACCTTCTGCAGGAAACCTTGTTGCCCCCCATTCCGATTGGGCGCAAAGCCGTTGGCCTGCAACGTTTCCTCCACCGTGTCGTAGAACACGCCGATCTTGCAGATTTCGCGCGCTTCCTTGGCCGTAGCGATCGGGCGACTCATCTCTTGTGAGATCCGCACCAGTTGCTCGATCTGTGCCACCGTACCCATCTTCTCTGTACGTGTCTGGTTCCAGAGCGTGTCTTCGGTGCCGCAGCGAACATGCAGCCCCATCGCAATACCCATGGTGTTAACCGGCAGTACGTTGATCGTATTGCTTTCCACCGTCAACACTGCGCCATCGGGCACGGCGCGCACGAAGTTGGCTAGGCTGTAAATACTCGGCGAGTCCATCCCCCCTCCAATCGCCACCCAGTTCATTACCAACGGGCCCTTATAGATGCCACGGCGAATCAGTCGTTCCACCGACTCGAAGCTGTTCAGGTTGTAGCACTGGAATTCGCTCTGAATCCCCGCCGCGGTCAGGCGGCGGATGTGTTCCTCGACCCAGCCCGGCTGCGCCGGCACGGTCATCTCTTTGTAGGCGTTAAAGACCGTAGGGTCTTCCAGGGAGGTGCCAACGATGTCGCGATGGTCAAACTGCTCGAGGAAGTTCATCTGCGACGTATTTACCGTCACCGTAACTTGGTCAGGCTTGGGGTCAAGTTCCGCCAGCATGTGGCGCGTGTCATCCGAGAGCCACTTTGCAGCCGCGCCATCCGTTTCAGGAGCAAAGCTAATTGATCCACCGACCTGGATAATCATCTCCGGTACGCGCGCGCGGACGCCGGCGATGAGCTCGTTGAACTTGGACAGGCGCTTGGAGCCTTTGCCATCGAGTTCGCGTACATGCAGGTGCAGTACGGTTGCGCCTGCGTTGTAGCAATCCACCGCTTTCTGGATTTGCTCTTCCATGGTGACGGCGATGTCCTCGGGAAAGTCCGACGGGACCCACGAGGGAGCATATGGCGCAGCGGTGATGATCAGCGGTTGCTGGTTTTCGGGGAACAGGTGTCCGTCTAGAAAGTTCATGGCAAGTAAGGGAAAAGAATCGACGAAGGTTCCGCCACTCTCGCGGCTCAATATGGCCTATCGCCGATGATCGTGGCCCGGTCCATCCTGCGATGACACGGTGGATAATCCATGACAGCGTAGTGCTGTGTTGAGCGGTTATCCCAGATCGCCACGCTGTTCCTGGTCCAGCGCCAGCGCACCTGATGCTCGGGAACGTAAGCCTGAGTGATCAGGTAACGTAGCAACTCTGCTCCGCCGGGGTTGTAATCCTGACCAAACCGCACTCGATCCGGGGTGTGGAAATTAGTGAAATGGGTGGTAAAGCCGTTAACGAAGAGGATCTTCTCGCCAGTCTCCGGATGGGTGCGCACAACCGGGTGTTCGGCGTCCGGGAACTGCTCCTTCAAAGCCAGTCGCTTCTCGATGGGCATGGCGGCGCCGAAGCTGGCCTCGATGCTGTGGCGCGCACGAAGGTCCGCGATCTGCTCTTTAACGTGACGCGGCAGGTTCTCGTACGCGAGCACCATGTTGGCCCACATGGTGTCGCCACCGACTGGCGGGCATTCCCAGCAGCGCAGGATGCTGGCGAGAGGCGGAGCTTCGCGCCAGGTCGCATCGGTGTGCCAGGCGTTCTCATAGCGATCCGGTGGGTTCGCTGGCGTCTTGTAGATCTGGACCAATCCCGGATGTTCCGGATCGCTTCCCGTCACCGGATGATCCTCGAGATTGCCGAAGCGCCGAGCAAAGGCCACGTGCTGCGCTGCCGTGATGTCCTGGTCCCGCAGGAACAGCACCTTATGTCGCACCAGTGCCTCGCGGATACTGGCAAACAAGGCATCGTCGTGGATGGCATCGACCACGCTGACGCCAGTCAGCTCGGCGCCAATCGAGCAGGTTAGTTGTTCAATGCGCATGAAGGGACCGCCTCAGGGTTCGATGTGGAAGGGTGCGGCCATGGCATCTGTGTTCCGTTTATGCTGGATCAGTGACTGGGTTGGCGAATCGACACGGGCATGTCGGGTGAAAAATAGTGTAAGAATCCAGGGTCGCTATTTTTCTCGCATTTGACGACAGAGGTATCTCATTTCGTGACAGAATGAAGGGGGCCTCGGGTTTCTACGCAACGAACGCAACCGGACTACACGCGACATGGACGAGAAGCGATGGGCACATTGATTCGTGCCGGGGTGACGACCAACTACCTCAAGGTTGCGCAGCAATTAGGCTTTGACCCGCAGCCGCTGCTGCGGAAACTGGGGCTAACCAAGGCGATGCTTGCGGACCCGGAATGCCTGATTCCGGGGAGCGCTGCCGTTACCTTGTTGAAAGAGTCAGCGCGCATTACCCAATGCCCAACGTTTGGGCTGCGGATGGCCGACCTATGGCAACTGTCCGACCTCGGCGTCATCAGCGTGTTGCTCACGCATCAGAGAACCCTGCGCGACGCCGTTGGCATCCTGATTCAGTATCGGCACCTGGTGAACGAGTTCCTGGTCATACGCATGGACGATGTCGGCAAGAAAGTGATCGTGCGAGAGGAATTCGTCGCGGATGAGACCGGGACATCCATACAGTCCACTGAGCTGGTACTGGGCTCACTGTCACGCATGTGCAGCACGCTGATGGGTGCCGCCTGGCATCCGCTGAGCGTCCATTTCACCCACGATGCTCCGCCTGACCTGCGGCTGCACCGCCGCGTATTCGTGGGAAAACTGGAATTCGCCAGCTCCTTCAATGGCATAGTTTGCCGTGCTGCCGATATGGACTTTCCCAACCCTATCGCTGATCCTGTCATGGCACGCCATGCGCAACGCTTGCTTGAGGGTCTGCCGGGAGCTAACGAGCCGTCAATTGTGCTCGAGGTGCGCAAGGCGATCTATCTGATGCTTCCGTTAGGGCGCGCGACGATTGAGCAGGTCGCCCAGGGCCAGGGCATGAACGTGCGTACGCTGCAGCGCCAGCTCGAAGGCGCCGGAAAGATCTTCTCGGACATGGTCAATGGCGTACGGCGCGACCTCGTCGTCCACTATATGGACAACAAAAGCTACTCGTTGGGACGCATTGCCGAGTCGCTCGGGTACTCCGCCTATGGCTCGTTCGTACGTTGGTTTGAAGTGCAGTTCGGAATGACGCCGACGCGGTGGCGAAGGGGTAAGCCTGCAAAGGGAGAGTAGGCGGCGACCGGTGCGTGATCCACGCCGACAGCGTGCAGATCCTCGATCGCATGCGGGTGCCATGCGACACCTCCATTGAAAGGCGCCAGCACGGGGAATAGATACCGAGAATACGCCTTGTATCTCATCGGACCGGACTCCGATTACCCCGTGCGGGCCACAGCGATCTGGCCCGCGATATCGGCCGCCACGGCATTGTAGGTCTGCTGCGCATCAGCATGCAGGAACGGCCGAAAGGTGGCCGTGGACGCCATCGTCCGTGAGGTGGGATTTACTTGTGCATCCCGCAGGCCCACAGGCTTAGGCGGCACCCTGAGGGACCGTGGGTGGTGTTTCCTGTATCGACTCTGGAAACATCACCTCAAACAGCGCTCTGGCTCGGGGAGTAAGGTTGCGGGGATCCGGGCGCAGCATTTCGTCCGGCGGAACCAGAACCTTCCCGTACACGGCCTCATAAACCCGCTTCACGACGCCGTCTCTGCCTACCTCACGGTCGTAACCAGGGGCGAAACCAACCAATTGGTAGCCAGCACGCTCAAGTGCAATCTGCATGTGCGAAACCTTGAGGGTTGCCATCGTGTACACGAACTCGGCACCGCAAGCTCGACAAACACGCTCGGTACCCAACATGCAACTGGCCGCCACTTTTGAGCCGCGGTGCTCTGGCGCCACGATAAGAAGTCGCCCATAGATGGACAAGGCATCGATCTCTCGCTCGAAAGACCAAATGCCGACCAACTCACCAGAAAACTTGATCAACAAGACATAGATGTCACGCTCCACCTCATTGGCGAGGAAGGTCTTGTCCAAGTAGAACTGCTCGCGCACATAGGAGCTGCCTGCACCGACCACTATGTCCGGATGCCATCGCCGAACCTTTTCAACCAGTTCGGGAATTTCGTTGCGCCCCAATTGCTCGAACCGGTAGCCGGCCGGTAGCGGTATGAGATCGTTTGTCTCAGGGATACTCGTCCACTTCATAGCCACCTCCTGCTGAAATGTTGTACGCCGAGATCCCGATAGGCCGAGTAGCTGCGCAGACCCCGGCCTTGAAATCCTCCGCCCTCAGGTGGCTGACGACAAAGCGCTGCTGACTATGTTGCTGTCTGGTTTCCACGCGGCCCGCGCGAGCTTATGCGTCGAGAAGAAGATGAAGCGCCCCAAAGTAAGCCGAAAGCAAGTGACTTAGAGCTGCCAAGGTGACTATGATCCTGCGTCAGAATTGCTCTGTGCGTTCTAGCACCGACGAGCTAAAGCTATTGTGGTACGGCCAGGATAATTCATCCGCGCCTGCCAGAGCTTGACGTGGCCCGCGGTCATGCGGCCGCGAAAGTCCTTATGATTGGGCTTATTGATGAAGGCGAGAATCTCATTCTTTACCTCATCAGACAACGGCCCATGCACGTTGGCGCAGCCCTTGAAGAGTCGGGCTTTCTCTTCGCATTTTCGACGCTGCTACATCACGCAGAGAAAGTAATCCTGGGATCCAAGCGCTTAATGAGCCAATCACCACTGCCAGTGCATGCCAGCTCGCATTCCACATCAGCCAACATGGCGGGTAGCGCCGGACCCACGGGGAGCGTTGGCGGTGCGCCCTTGTCAGATCGATAGACGGTCAGACTGAATTCCGCCTTGGCCGTTGGTCCGCTATGCTCCAGGACAACAAAATTCATGACATAGTGCCGCGTAAACAGCGTCGCGGACCGCTGGTTCAGCGAAGCGAGGATCTGTTGTTGCCCGTGGAGCGCATTCCCGATCCGCTCCCAAATGCCATCAGGCATGAAGCATCTGGAGACCCCTTCATAGTCGCTGCGGTCAAGGGCGCGGTACATGCGTATCACGGTTTGCCCGGCGGCAATGACAAGGGACAGCTTCTCTGAGTTGTTCATGGGTTCCATTACCTGGAATGTGTCGACGGTAACGCTCGTCCGGCCGGAATATGCGCGTGGCTCTCACATACGATGGTATGCGGCAAGGAGTTCATTGCCGCGCCGAAGGCGGACGGTGCCAGCGTAGACCAGACCAAAGCAGCCCGTGAGTACCTCTTACGGCCTGGCCGACGATTGCACGAATGACGCGCAGAAAATGTACGGTTGGGAGGCAATGCCCCCCAAACCAGAAGCCTGATCAGGCAACCTTCTGCAGGAAGCCTTGTCGCCCACCGTTTCGATTGGGCGCGAAGCCGTTGGCCTGCAGCGATTCTTCTACCGTGTCATAGAACACGCCGATCTTGCACATTTCGCGCGCTTCCTTTGCGGTAGCGATCGGGCGACTCAGCTCACGAGAGATGCGCACCAGTTGCTCGATCTGCGCTGCCGTGCCAATCTTCTTAGTCCGCGTCTGGTTCCAGAGGTTGTCTTCTGTGCCACAGCGAACATGCAGCCCCATCGCAATACCAATGGTGTTGACCGGCAGCACGTTGAGTACCGAGCTTTCCACCGTCACTACTGCGCCATCCGGCACACCGCGCATGAAGTTGGCCAGGCTGTAGACGGTCGGCGAGTCCATGCCGCCGCCAATCGCCACCCAGTTCATGACCAGCGGGCCCTTGTAGATCCCGCGGCGCATCAGCCGTTCCACGGACTCGAAGCTGTTGACGTTGTAGCACTGGAACGCGCTCTGGATCCCCGCCGCGGTCAGGCGGCGGACGTGCTCCTCCACCCAGCCCGGCTGAGCCGGCACCGTCATCTCTTTGTAGGCATTGAAGACCGCGGGATCTTCCATCGAGCTGCCCACGATGTCGCGGTGGTCGAACTGCTCGAGGACGTTCATCTGCGACGTATTGACGGTGACCGTCACTTGGTCGGGCTTGGGGTCGAGTTCAGCCAGCATGTGGCGCGTGTCGTCCGAGAGCCACTTTGCCGCCGCGCCTTCGGTTTCTGGAGCGAAACTGATGGATCCGCCGACCTGGATAATCATCTCTGGCACGCGGGCGCGGACGCCGGCGATGAGCTCATTGAACTTGGACAAACGCTTGGAGCCTTTACCATCGAGTTCGCGCACATGCAGGTGCAGTACGGTGGCACCGGCATTGTAGCAATCCACCGCTTTCTGGATTTGCTCCTCCATGGTGACGGGGATCTCCTCGGGAAAGTCCGACGGAACCCACGACGGCGCATAAGGCGCAGCCGTGATGATCAGCGGTTGCTGGTTTTCAGGGAACAGGTGTCCGTCAAGAAAGTTCATGGCAAGTCAGAGAAGAGAGATTACGGAGCTTGGCTTTTGGCTCTACTACTTCCAGCAAATATGAAGTACCGGCGTGGTGCTCCTGTAAATCAAGAGTTGCCACAGGTGCGGGGTGCCGCTGCCCAGTTTGAAAGAGACCGATACCGACTGGCCCCACCCAGTCATTATTTGCGAAGATCAGTCACTCCATTTGTCAAATCGGGACAAAGATTTGACGAACCGGGACACCCCGGTGACCCCCGTCGGAAACAAGCGCGGCGAAATGCACACCCACGAGTAGACAACCCTAGCAAAGCTCAGCGGGGAGAGAAACAGCCGGCAAGGATAGAGCGGCGAGCATCGCGCATAGCGTTGGGGCAAAAAGGTTCTTCGGCGATTTGCGGGAGTGATGAAGGCGGCCTCGGTGTCAGCGCCAACCACAAAGTACACCGTATGGACTTGTGGGACTGACGCTAGAGCTCCCCTACAGGCTGTTGCCGACCCTTTATAGATATTCCGTCCCGCCTTCATCGATACTTTGGGACTGGCAGCGAAGCTGCCAGTGAAGGCGGGACATGCACCTGCGGGCTACGAATATCCCGACCCAAACGTTAGGACGATTACGGAGTTAGCTTCGAGTCCGCGGGTGCGCTTGCGCTCAAACGAATACTCAGGGTTCGCCGTCGCACCGGCTCACTATATTGCCTTCGCTGAAAGCAAGCATGCATGTCCCTGCCAAGTAATCTATCACTTGTGGAGGTTCACATGGCACCTCTGTTGAATCAGCAATTCAAGGCCTTCGTCGGTATCGACTGGGCGGATACCAAGCACGACATCTGCCTGCAGCCGGCCGGAGGGGACAGGCGCGAGTTTGACTGCATCCCCCACCAGGTTGCATGCATCGATGAATGGGTAGCAGCACTTCACAAGCGCTTTGGCGGCCCCATCGCTATCGCTCTTGAGCTATCCCGAGGTCCGATCGTCTCTGCTCTACAGAAACATGCGTTCTTGACACTCTTTCCGATCAACCCCTCAATGCTCGCAAAGTACCGAGAGGCGTTCAAACCGAGCCGAGCTAAGGACGATCCCACCGATGCCGAGCTGGCACTCGACCTTCTGCTGCGCCATCCTGAGCGGTTCAGCGCACTCCGGCCGCAGAGTGCCGGGATGCGTTCCTTGCTGAGCCTGATCGAGCAGCGTCGCGAACTGGTCGGGGACAAGACCCGGTTTGCCAACCGACTAACCAATGCACTCAAGCAGTACTATCCTCAAGCCTTGGAATGGTTCGAGCACATCGACACCGTGCTGTTCTGCGATTTCCTGACTCGCTGGCCAACTCTGCCAGCAGTCAGGCGTGCTAGGAGGAAGACCCTGGAAGACTTCTTCCATGCCCACAACTGTCGCCGGACCCATTTGATTGAGGGGCGTCTGGAGTCGATCCGCTGCGCTGTGTCGCTTACTGACGATCCCGGTGTCGTTGCACCTCACCGATTGCACGCGCTGATGTTGGCGGCGCAACTACGCACAGCGCTCGCCGCGATCGACGTGTTCGATAAAGAAATCGCGGCAGTGGCACGAACGCTGCCAGACTTTGACCTATTTGATGGTTTGCCTGGCGCAGGTCCGCATCTTACGCCGCGCTTGCTGGCTGCGTTTGGCGAGCAACGTGACCGCTACAAGGGCGCTGATGAACTGCAGAAGTACTCTGGCATCGCGCCAGTCACTGAGCGCAGTGGCAAGAAGTGCTGGGTGCACTGGCGCTGGCAATGCCCGACCTTCCTGCGCCAGACCTTCGTTGAATGGGCGGGCCAGACCATCAACAAATCGTTCTGGGCCGGCGCTTACTACCGGCAACAGCGAGCGAAGGGCAGCTCGTATCAGGCAGCCGTCCGGGCATTGGCGTTCAAGTGGATACGAATTCTCTACCGCTGCTGGCAGACAGGAACGCGGTACGACGAGAGCATCTACCTCAACGCCTTGCGGAAGCGCGGCTCGCCGCTTCTCGTGGACCTCGGGCCTCCACGGTAACCCCTTTCGCTTGGCGGTCACGCTATTCGGCTCCAGGTCGGTAGCTTTTCCAGGGTTGACCTGTTGTCGCGAGCCGTCCATGGCCGGCCAGCGTGTCGCATGCTACGACCTCACGCTGGCCGGCCATGGACAGCTCGCGAGGCTGGGGCGCATGACGTCTTCTTCAGTGTCTGCAGAACCGGCCTTTGAAGATGGAACAGGATCTCCCTGCTCAATTGTTCGTGCCGGAACCCAACTTCCCTCTGAAAAACCTTGACTGACCCCCTCAGGGCGTGACTCTGCCATTGGGGTAGGTGCGGTCGACTGGCTGCAATGGCCGATGAGCTGCCGTTCGATCCGTGAAGACGAAGGACCGTACGCGGCCCCAACGCAGTCGTTCACAAGTCCGGGCCCGGCCGCATCCGCTGGATAGCTTGCGTCGGAAAGCATGACCGTTCATCCTCTAGATCCGATTGTCGGTATGACCCTGGGGTCGGGCATGTATGTCAGCTTGGCCTTCGCGATTGCGACGACCGCGCCCTCTGCCTCCAGGCACTCGGCGACATTCCATACCACCCTCTTGAACGCGTGGGAAAAGGAACTCTGCTCGACATAGCCGAGCAGCCCGGCCACCTGAGACATCCTCAGCGCGGGATCATCCAGGTATGACGCGGCGCGTTCGCGTCGGATGCCAGAAAAGCACCCGAGAGGAATCGGTTCAGCAGCGGTAATGATGGCCGGCTGCGCGGGAATTATTGCAACTAAGTCCTAAGGCGTCCGGTGTGTGCGGGGTAAAGCAGGCCTCCGTAAGGTCAAGACGGCAAGGGGGGTAGGACGCATTGTCACCAATGCGTCGACGGCGACAAGCGGATCGTCGTGACGCGGCGCACGGTTCGGCGCGTGTTGCGCCCGCCGGGTGCTCAGGACCTGCAGCGGCTAGCGCCGACCCGCGCCACCAGGGGTAGCCAAGGGCGCTGGCGCCGCCCGCCTTACGCCCCGCTGACGCGCTGACAATGTTCGCGAAACCAGCGGTCCAGCCCCTGCTGCGCGCCGGCCCAGGTCGGCACCTCGCTGACTGCGCCGGGCGTCAGCCCGAGGCTTTCCCACGCCGAGTGCAAGAGTTGATCGACAGGCTTCCAGGAACGCCCCCCCAGATTCTGCGGCTCCAGGACAACGTCGTGCGCCTCGATCCACGCGTAAAGAGCTCGCTGGTCTTGCTCCGAGGGCAACTCGGCCGACTGCAGCGCCCGTGGCGAGGGCCTGCCGATCGCGGCCGCTTCCAGCCACGCGGCCAAGGCACCACCCAGCGGCTGCTCGGCCAGCATGGCTGACAACGCGACGCCCCGGCGCAGGTCCGCGAGCAGGTAAAGGCAGGCGCGCGGCGGCGTCTGCCCGCGAAAGAGCGTGCAGTGGAGGGCCCAAGTACGGGCGGAGGGCAAAGGGGACGTCTGCGGGGACATGGGCGATAACTGGAGAGCCGCTTCCTTTCGCAAGCAAAGCTCGCGCCGGCCGCGATGTCAAGCGCTGGCCACTCTGGCGTCTGCTCGCGGGGGTGCATGCTTTACATCGAATGCCTGTTGGCCCTCGACTTCCTTGCCTGATCTTCATCGACGTTGTTGAGGTCGAGGGCCACCGGCAAAGAGCTCAAACGAATTCGCTGCACTGAGAGTTGTTCCTCTCTATCGCTGCTAGATATCTGCATCAGGTTCGCCAGCGCCTACTGAGCTTCCTTCCATTTCGAAACAGTCATTCCGAAGTGCTTCCTGAACCAGAAAGCAAAGGCGCTTGAGCTGGAAAAGCCGAGCAAATCCGCGAGTTCGCTGAGCGAGCGGTCGCTGTCGAGAATCTGTCGCGAGGCGAGTTCGGACCGAACAAGTTGAAGCAGCGACGAAAAGCTGGTGTTCTCGGCGGTCAGACGCCGATGCAGGGTACGGCGATCCACGCCGAGGTGTCTTGCCACCTGGTCGGCCGTGCATCGGCCGTTGGGCAACATCGCAACTATGACCTGCCGAATGGTATGCGTGGCACTTTCATTCGCACCTGACAAAGCCTGATCCAAAAAGCGGCGAGCATAGGGCGCCAACTGGTAATCATTGACGGGCCGACGCGCGGCCAAGTCCTTTGCGTGGCACACGATGCCATTAAAGCTCGCATTAAATTCGACCGCCAATCCAAAGAAGGCCTTGTGGCATGTCGCACCGTGCGGTGGGCGGTGCTCGAAGCAGACGCTTCGCGGTCGCCAGCTTGGCCCCAATAGCTCCTCGATCATCCGATAGAGCACACCAATGGCCATCTCAATGGACTGTCGTACGGAGTCTTTGTCGTCCACCAGGATGTCTTCGCGAATCAGTACAGCCTCGCCATGGTCTTCAATGCAGGTCAGCAGTGAGGCATTGATCAGCCGCATGTAACGACACAGGCTCTCGAGCGCCTCTCGAGCCGTAGGCGCTTCGCGCATCACAGCGCTGATCTGTCCCAAGTTGGAGAGTCGTCGGCTCATCGCCAGTCGCAAGCCGAAATCTTCCACCCCTGCAGCGGCGGCACTGCTCTCCACTAGTTGGCGTGCCGCAATGGTGCTGATGGGTGCGTCGGGGTCCACAAGGGCGCGTGCACTCAACCCGGCCTTGCGCAGCATGGCTTCGGGATCCAGTCCGACATGACGTGCAAGATCCACGTAGCCGGTGAGGCTTGCGCTCCGGATCATGGGCATATATTTCTGCATTGCGGTGTCCCAATTTAGACATCTGATGTCCCAAATGATATATCGAAGTCGGCAGTCCAGTCCTAGGATTCCCGTGCCGAGCGAGATTCCTTCCTTCCTAGCCATGGGAAGAATTCACAAGTGCTTGACTCAACACTAGGAGACACCCTATGCATTTCCAAGACGGCGCCAATTTCCCTGAGAATCAACAGAAGCTCGTGATCACGGCAGCGCCCTATGCGCCGGCGTTCATGCCTTCCGATTTCCCGGAAGACATTGCGGTCACGATGGAAGAGCAAATCCAGAAAGCCGTTGACTGCTACAACGCCGGCGCCACCGTGCTGCATCTGCATGTGCGAGAGCTGGATGGCAAGGGTTCAAAGCGGCTGTCCAAGTTCAATGAACTCATCGCCGGTGTGCGCGCCGCGGTGCCCGACATGATCATCCAGGTGGGAGGATCGATCTCGTTTGCTCCGGAAAGCGAGGCCGACGTTGCCAAGTGGCTCTCCGACGATACCCGTCACATGCTGGCCGACCTCGATCCTAAGCCGGACCAGGTAACGGTCGTCGTCAACACGAACCAGATGAATGTGATTGAGCAGATGTGCGAAGCCGACCTCAAGGGCGTTTCCCTTGGTGAGCCAGGCATGATGCGCGCATACCGTGAAATGACAATCCCCGGTGGCCCGGAGTGGCTGGAGGAACATATCCGGCGCCTCTCCGCAAATGGCGTCCAGGCGCATTTCCAGCTTGCCAATACTACCCAGATCGAAACGCTCGAGCGCATGATGCGCCGCGGCGTGGCGAACGTGCCCTTGATCCTTACCTGGGTGGCGCTCGGCGGCGGCTTCGACGCGCCGAACATCTACAACCTGGCCAACTTCGTCCGCGCCTGCCCTGATGGCTCCGTGCTGACCCTTGAGTCGTCGATGCTGAATGTCCTGCCCACGAACATGATGGCGATCGCCATGGGACTGCATGTGCGCTGCGGCACTGAGGACAATATCTGGACGCAACGGCGCGACCGCAAGATGGGCACGGTCGAGCAGATCGAGCAGTTGGTCCGGATCTCCACGGAGTTTGGCCGTGACATTGCCAACGCCCAAGAGGCACGCGAGATCTACAAGATCGGCACGTTCTACAAGGATGCCGATGAAACGCTGGCTGCAAACGGTTTCGCGCCAAACCGCACCCCTGCCCAGCGTTCCGCACCGCGCCTGGTAGCTGCGTAAGAGGCCCGCGGCTCGGTCAACGACCGCATCCCACGTCTGCCTAAGCTGAGGCAGACGTGGGACTTTTAGCGCCCGTCAATGCGTACCGGCAACACTGCGATGCCGCCCAATGGCAGTGCAGACGGGCTTCCGCGTTCAACGGATACTGCAACACCCCATAGGACCATCGTCATGACCACGTCAACCGTGCTCATCGTCCCCGGCCTGCGCGACCAAGTCGCAGAGCACTGGCAAACGTTATTGGCTGAGCGGCTACCCAACGCTCGCACCGTACCGCCCATGGGTCGAGAAAACCTCGACTGTTCTCGTCGTGTCGCTGCCATCGAACAGGCGGTTGCGGACATTCAAGGCCCCGTCATCATGGTGGCCCATAGCGGCGGCTGCGTCATGGTCGCGCATTGGGCTTTGGTCACCGCTCATGCGGCACGCATCAAAGGCGTCCTCCTGGCCACGCCTCCCGATTTCGAACGGCCGATGCCTGAAGGCTACCCGCCTTTGGCTGCCATCGAGGCTGGTGGTTGGCTTCCGGTACCACGTCAGCGGCTGCCATTTCCTAGCCTGGTAGCGACAAGCCAGAACGATCCATTGGGAGAACTGTCCCGAGTTATCGAGCTAGCGCGCGCTTGGGGTAGCGACCTCGTCGACCTGGGCAAAGTCGGGCACCTCAACCCGGCCTCGGGCTACGGCCGCTGGCCGATGGCTGAGCAGTTGATTGCCAGACTGGAGGCGGATCCTGCAGATCAGGATCAGAAATAAGCGCTAGCGCTTGACGCCGCCTGACGGCCCTTATCGCCATTTGATTCGGGAGAACCAGCGGCATCGTGTCGATGCCGCTGTGTTTGACCCTGCGGCGCTCCTACGCTTTTCTGGCACGGGGCTGCCGACGGCTGGCGATAGTCACTGGGCGTAGCGCAAACATTGGAGGTGGTCTTCAACGGAGCGGCCGCCCCAAATGGGAGACACTCATGAACCTGCATTCCGCTTCCCCCCAGAATGGCGGCCCCGACGATTATCTCGTCGGCCGGCCGCAGGCCTGGTTCGCCTTTGCGATGACCTTCGCCTTGATGCTGTTCGACTACATCGACCGCCAAGTCATCGTCTCGCTGTTTCCTCATTTGAAACTAGCCTGGAGCCTGTCGGACAAGCAGCTCGGCGCCTTGGTGTCGATCATCTCCGTCGTCGTCGCCTTGGGCGGCCTGCCCGTGGCGCTGCTGGCCGACCGCATGAGCCGGGTCAAGAGCGTTGCCCTGATGGCCGCAGTCTGGAGTTTGGCGACAATCGCCTGCATGTTCACGCGGAACTACGCGCAACTGTTTGCCGCCCGCGCGATAGTGGGGGCGGGCGAAACCGGTTATGGTTCGGTGGGCGCAGCCTTGATTGCGAGCTTGTTCCCCAAGCGCCTGCGCTCGATGCTGCTAGGAGCCTTCTTCGCAGCCAGCTCGATAGGCGCCGTGCTCGGCGTGATGCTGGGTGGTGTCATCGCCGCGCGCTGGGGCTGGCAGGCCGCATTCGGCGTGGTGGGCTTTCCGGGCCTTGTGCTGGCGATTTTGTATCTGCTGGTGCCTGACTATAAGACCGTGGCACTCACGCCTCGCCTGGCCCACGCGCAGGAGTCGGCGCAGAACTTCATTCGGCACGTCGTCACCGCGCTTTCGAACTCACGCACAGTCTGGTGGACCTGCGTCGGCGCCGCGTTTCAACTGGTCGTAGTGTCGACCATCTGGGCATGGTTGCCCAGCTATTTCAATCGCTCTTTCGGCATCCGACCGGATCAGGCTGCAATGCAGGCGGCCCTCATTGTCTTGTGCGGCGCGCTGGGCGCCATCGTTTGGGGCGTCGTTGCCGATTTCTTTGCGGCACGGCGACCGCGTAACAAGCTCATCGTGGTGGCTGTGCTGTGCGTGGTGACCCTGGTGGTCTTCACAGCAGCCTTTACCGGGCCGGCATCGGCCAGTTGGCAGTTCTCGCTGATCGCGCTCGGCGGATTCCTGATGACTTGCACGGTTGGGCCGGCTGCGGGCATCGTCCTGGATGTGGTGCATCCGGGTGTCCGCTCCACGGGCGCTGCCTTGCTGTCGCTCTTTCAGAATCTCTTTGGTCTCGCCGTTGGACCCTTCGTGGGCGGTGCCATCTCTGATGCCTGGGGGTTGCAGACGGCCCTTGCGGTCATGCCGGCGTTCGGCCTCGTCGCAGCGCTCTGTTTCCTGATCGCTGCGCGCAGCTATGAGACGGAATTGCGTCAGGTTGCCGATGTCCGCTTGGATGCCAACACCTCGCCAACGGGATCGGCAGCGGCGGTACCTGCTTGATCTTACCGCCCTCGAGCGACGAATTCTCGTCAGTCCGAGGATGTCGCCGTGGGCGTTCCCGGGCCGGGGCAGGTACGCCTGCGTCACGAGGTCGTCGGGCTGGACTTTGCCGATACGGGGCAAAGTGGGCACATCCAGGGGTACTTCGTGGTGCGACACGTGCAGTACCGCAAAGCGGCATAGCGGACGCTCGCGATAACTACCTTGACACACGCCGTGGCGCGAAATGAGAAAGCAATGACGCTCAAAGAGAATCGTCTTTCTTCTCGATGAATCATATTTGCCTACAGCAAGCTCTGCGGTGCATTGCTCGAAGAAAATTCCAAGGAGACGATATGAGAATAGAACAACTGACCTGCGCCATCGGTGCGGAACTGCTCGATGTGAATCTGGGCGATGCAGCGCGGGACGACGGCCTGTTCAAGGAAATCTACGCCGCACTACTGAAGCACAAAGTGCTGTTCCTGCGCGATCAGAACCTGGAGAAGTTTTCGCGTCTCGATCATGTGGCCTTCGCCCGGCGCTTGGGCGAACTGGAAGACCATCCCATGGTGCCCAGCCACCCGGACGCGCCGGGCCTGGTGCAGATCTATAAGACCCCGGAAAATCCGCCCGACCGCTACGAAAATGCCTGGCACTGCGACGGCACCTTCCGCGAGTCCCCGCCCATGGGCGCGGTGCTGCGCTGCATTGAGTGCCCGCCAGTGGGCGGCGACACGATGTGGGCCAACATGGTACTGGCCTACGAAAAGTTGCCGGACGACGTCAAAAAGGAAATCGATGGCCTGATCGCCAACCACAGCTTCAATTCCACCTGGGCCGCAGCCATGCCCAAGGAAAAGCGCCTGGCGATGAAGGCGCAATACCCGGATGCCGAGCACCCGGTGGTGCGTACCCATCCGGAAACCGGCGAGAAGGCTCTGTTCGTCAGTGGCTTCGCGAGCCACTTCGTGAATTACCATACCAAGGAGCGCGTGCGTTACGGCCAGGATCACAGCAAGGGCAGCAGTGATTTACTGCAGTACCTGATTAGCCAAGCCTACGTTCCGGAGTATCAAGTGCGTTGGCGCTGGAAGCCGTACAGCGTAGCGATGTGGGATAACCGCTGCACCCAGCACTATGCCGTGATGGATTACCCGCCCTGCCACCGCAAGATGGAGCGTGCGGCCATCATTGGCGACAAGCCGTTCTAAAAAGAAAGCCCAAGGACCGGTGTCGCACGCTGGACGAGCAAATCCAGAAGGCAGTCGATTGGTGCAACGCCGGCGCCACCGTGCTGCACGTGCACAGGGCGTAATCAGCCTGCGTTGCCGTCGCACCCTGCTTGCGCGCCGCGGCTGGCGGAGGCAGGGACGGCTTGCGTTGCGGGCTCCTGCCATATCCGCGCCGGTGCTTGCCCCGTTTGCGCCGGCCCTCGCGTGCGTTGCGCATCGGCCGTCCGCCAGTCGCTGGGGCTGCAGCCGAAATGGCCGCGGAACCATCGCGCAAAGGCGCTGTGTACGGAAAAACCGAGCAACTCCGCGACATAGCCGACCGCGCGTTCGCTGGACCCTAGATACTGGACGGCAAGGCTCTCGCGCACCTCGTCGAGGACGCAACTGAAGGTCGTTCCTTCCTGCACCAGCCTGCGGTGCACCGTGCGCCGGTCAACGCCAAGCTGGCTTGCGACCCGTTCAACACTACACTGCCCGGTGGGCAGCAAGGAATACACAAGGCGCCGGACCTTTTCCGTCATGGTCTGCTTGGTTTGCGCTAGCAGCGAGTCGAGGAATACACGGGTGTATTGGGCCATCTCCGGATTCGCTGCTGGCGGTACCGCCTGAAGATCCTTTGAGGCGCACACGAAACCGTTGAAATCGCTGTCAAACTCGACGGCCTTGCCGAAGATCCGCATATGGTTGGTCAAGCCTTTCGGCGCGCCATGCAAGAAGCACACGCGTTGTGCCTGCCAGTGCGGGCCGATCAGCTCGCGCAGCATCCGGAACAGCGAACCCAGCACCATTTCGTCCGCCTGCCGCGTGTGTGCCTGGTGCTCAACCATCAGCGACATGCGGATCAGCAGCGTGTCGGCGCTCTCTTCGATATCGACCAGCACCGCCTCACTGTGCAGCGACATGTATCGCAACATCGAATTCAGTGCATCGCGCAACGTCGGTTCTTCGCGGATCACCAGGCTGAGCGGTCCGAGGATCGACAACCTGCGCTTTTCGCACATGCGCAGACCGAAATCCTCGACGCCGGACGCCGCCGCCGAGACTTCGAGCAGCCGGCAAGCCGCGGTTGCCGAGATCAGGCTGTCGGTCTGATCGAGACAAGCGCGGGGAAGCCCGACCGTTGCCAGCATTTGGTACGGGTCGAGCCCGACAGCACGTGCGGTCTCGGCATAGCCTTGCAGAGTGGCACTGCGAACCAATCGATACATGGGAAGCCTCTACTGAAGGTTGCCGACGCGGAGCGGGCCAAGGGACTCCGGAAAATACTAACGATACGTGCAGCCGCTTGCAATCGTGGTCTATACGGGGTTCGGGGGGACTTCGGCATGCCCGGCCTCGACAGTTGGACTCAGGCGGATTAGCCAGAACGCGCCCCGATGCTGTGGTGCAGGTAAAGCTATTTGCAAGAGCGGCAGATCCGGCGCGCCGGATCTCGCCAGGTGCCGTTCCGTGGAACTCTTCATCAGCAACGAAATCGCCACAATCTCATCTCTTGCCTACAACTCCTGCGCCGCCGCACTGGGTCGGCGACAGCTTTCGCCGTCGGAGCGGTTACCAAACGGGCACCCTGTCTGGCGATTGACTTTCCGGGTACCGGCGTGACTTTTTGGGGCATGCGGTGCGTGCATGCCGACAACCCGCCTCGCGGCCGTCGCCAAAGCGTCTGCCGGGTCACGAGGAATTCGGATGGGCATACGGGTTGACCCTGTCTGTCCCGAATAGATAAGGGTGCGTCCCGTCAGGCAAATCCCCGCACCGACTCCCTCCACACAATAGTTGCCAGTAGCGAACTAGCGCCGCCGGCGCTTCAGATTCATTGTCCCGGCGTTCTTTGAGGGGAACCATGATGCCTTATGAATACCAGCGAGTCTTTCCATCCCTCCGTGCGCATGCCCGGAGAGCTCCCGATGTGCAAGACAACCTGCGCACTTGGACAATGGCGCGGCTTCCGGCATTCCTGCACGTACCGGCCAACATCTGCGGAGGGCACCATGCACAGTACTGAACGCTTTCTGGTAACCGGCGCGTTGGGCTGCATCGGCGCCTGGATCGTGCGGCGCCTCGTGCGAGAGGACGTACCCGTGGTCGCCTTCGATGCAGGTTCAGATATGCAACGGCTACGCTTGCTGATGAACGACGCGGAGCTGTCGCGCGTGACGTTCGCCCGGGGCGACATCGCCGACCTGGACCTGTTGCAGGAAATCCTGGACGCGCATCGCATCACGCACGTCATCCATCTTGCCGCCCTGATCCATCCGAGGTTCAGGAGCGATCCGCCGCTGGGAGCACGCGTCAACGTACTGGGCGGCGTGAACCTGTTCGAGGCGGTGGCCCGGCGCAGCACGCAGGTCCGGCGCATCGTGTATGCGTCTTCGATCGCAATCTACGGAAGGCCGGACGCGGAGGCCGTCGCCCATGACAGCCCGGGGAGTCCAGACACTCTCTACGGTGTGTTCAAGCAAGCCGAGGAGGCGATGGCGCGCGTGTACTTCCATGACCGCGGCGTCACCAGTATCGGCCTGCGCCCCGCGACAGTGCTCGGCGTGGGCCGTGACTTTGGCCTCACCGCGGCCCCGACCCAGGCGATCCTGGCGGCGGCACAGGGCCGACCGTTCCATATTCCGTACGCCGGCCGCAGCCAGATCCATTACGCCGACGACCTTGCACGCATCTTCATCGCCTGCGCACGGGCAGAATACAGCGGCGCAGACGTCTTCAACATGCGCGGCACGGTGGCCGATATGCGAGAGCTGATCGGGGCCATCGAGTCAGTTGCACCAGGCGCGCGCGGGACGATCACCTGTGACGGCCCTGCGCTGGGCCTGCCCGAGGACTACGACGCCAGTGCCCTGGAGCGTGTTATCGGCGCGCTGCCGCGCACACCACTGCCTGAGGCGGTGAGGGAAACCTTCAATCTCTTCCACAGCAGCATCGCCAGCGGAGCGCTCGACGGCGCAGGCCCCGCAAACGCATACGGTACCGTGGTAAGGGAGGCCTGAACCGATGGTTGCCGACTCCACCCTGACCATGGCCGATACCCCGGAGCAGGTCGGACTGTCCGCACCGCGGCTGCAACGCATCACGGCGGTGCTAGATGCCGACGTCGAACGGGGCAGGATCCCGGGCGCCGTCGTCCTGATCGCGCGCCGGGGCAGAATCGCCTTCTTCGAAGCCATGGGATTCGAGAAGGGGAACGACCCGTCCCGCCGGATGCAGCGCGATTCGGTCTTTCGCCTTGCTGCGTTGACCCGCCCTGTGGTCTGCGCGGGCGCGCTGATGCTGATGGAGGAAGGCCGGTTGGCACTGAGCGATCCTGTCGAGCACTTTCTGCCCGAATTCAGCAACATGCAAGTCGGCGTCGAGCAGTTCGACGTGGCGACTGGGATGCGACATCTTGTGCTCGAGCCGGTGCGGCGCGCGATAACCGTACATGACTTGTTCCGTCATACATCTGGACTGACGTACGGGCCGTTCGGAGATTCGCTGGTCCAGCGGATGTATCGGAATCACGAACTCCTGAACAGCCAGCAGACCAATGCAGAGATGGCTATCAAGCTGGCCTCCCTGCCGCTGCAATGCCAGCCGGGTACGGCTTTTGAGTATGGCATGTCTACCGACGTGCTTGGCCACATCATCGAAGTGGTGTCGGGGACTGACCTCGATCGTTTCATTACTGAGCGCGTGGCGCGTCCGCTGGGCATGCACGCGACCGGGTTCCACCTGGCGAAGACGGGCACCGCCGGCCTCGCATTGCCAAGGCAGGATCCCGCCGGCCCGAAGGGTGTTCTGTCCGACTACGACGCCGCCAATCCGCCCAAATGGTTCTCCGGCGGTGCCGGCCTCCTGTCGACCGCCGGCGACTACGCGCGCTTTTGCCAGATGCTGCTGAACGGCGGCGTGCTCGACGGCACCCGCCAGCTCTCAAGCAAGAGCGTGGAATGGATGCTGGCCGACCACCTGCCGGCTGAGCTCGCCTATGGCAGCTCGACGCGGGGCCTGGGTATCAATGCACCCTTGCCGGAGATCGGTCAGGGCTATGGGCTTGGCGTGGGCGTGCGCAATGCGAAAGGCTTGTGCCCGGTGCCGGGCTCGGTGGGCGACTTCTACTGGGGCGGCGCGCTCGGCACCTATTTCTGGGCCGACCCGGCCGAGGAGCTGATCACGATCCTGATGCTGCAGGAGAACGACATGACCATCCGCACGTGGTACCGGACCTTCCTGCGCAACGTCGTTTACGGGGCGCTGGAAGACTGAGCGATATGCAGAAAACTAGTGCACCGGCGACCTGCTACGGCCGCCATCAAGGACAAAGTCTGGAGGTATAAGCATGGCAACGAAGAACCGACGCTGGATTCTCAGGCAGCGCCCGAGTGGCGACATCAGAGAGACCGATCTCCAGCTCGTCGAGGCACCGATACCGCAGCCGCGCGACGGTGAGATCCTGGTGCGCAACGTCTACCTGATGGTGGCACCGACCAACCGTGTGTGGATGAGCGACATCGATCAGTACATGGCCCCCGTTGCGATCGGCGAAGTCATGCGCGGCGGAACCATGGGCGTTGTGGTCGAGTCGAACCACCCCCAATTCAAGCCGGGCGACATCGTCGAGGGCGGCATGGCCTGGGAAGAATACTCGGTCACCAAGCACGCGCGCCGGATTCCGGTGGAGTACGGCCTGCCCCTGCACGCCTTTGCCAGCGTGCTGGGCAATTCTGGCATGACCGCCTACTTCGGCCTGCTCGATATCGCCAAGCCGAAGGCCGGCGAAACGCTGGTGGTTTCGGCAGCAGCAGGCGGTGTTGGTTCGATTGCGGGACAGATCGGGAAGATACTGGGCTGCCGGGTCGTCGGGATTGCCGGCGGCGAGCACAAGTGCCGGCTGGCGACAGAAGAGTTCGGCCTGGATGCTTGTGTCGACTACAAACGCGGCAATGTGCTGGCCGATCTTCGCTCGGCTTGCCCGAACGGCATCGATGTGGACTTTGAGAACGTCGGCGGGGACGTGATGGACGCGGTCCTCACGCACCTGAACGTTGGCGCGCGTGTCGCGCTGTGCGGCATGATTTCGACCTACAACGCCAGCGGAGAGTGGTGGAGCCCGAAGAAGTTCCACAACATCATCATGAAGCGTGCGCGGGTCGAGGGTTTCCTGATCGCCGACTATTTCCCGAAATTTCCGCAGGCCCTCGATGACATGGTGCAATGGGTTAAGGACGGCCTGATCAAATACCGGGTCGATATTGTCGATGGCATCGAGAACGCGCCCGCGGCGCTGAACCGCATCTTTACCGGCGCAAACATCGGTAAGCAGCTCGTTCGGCTGTCGCCCGAGCCCGCGCTCGGCTGAATGCCGGATCCCAACCACCAAGGACTCCTATGACCCGCGAAACCACCACCACTGACAAAGGGGCGCCTCCGGGATTCGCCGACCTCCGCGGCAAAGCGGCAATCATCACCGGGGCGGCTTCCGGCATTGGCCTGGCGCTGGCGCACGCGCTGGCTGCGCAGGGCGTCGATCTCGCGCTGGCCGACATCGATGGCGGCGCGCTCGACGCCGCGCGCGCCGCACTTGTCGCAAGCGGCCGGCGCATCGTCACGCGCGTGCTCGACGTATCCATCGACGCCGACGTGCGTGCCGCGGCAGCAGAATTCGAAGCGCAACTGGGAAAGATCCACCTGCTATTCAACAACGCCGGCATCGACATGAGCGGCACGTTGGAATCGCTGTCCGAGGAAGACTGGAAGCGCGTCTTCGGTGTCAACGTATTCGGCGTGATCCATGGCATCCGCCATTTCGTGCCGCTCCTGCGCCGCCATGGCGAAGCGGCCCATGTCGTGAATACCGCCTCGGGCGCAGGCTTCTGGGTGAACAGCGACATCCAGATGGGCGCTTACGCCGCCACCAAATCCAGCGTGGTGGCCCTGTCCGAGGCGCTCGAGCAAGAGCTTTGTGAAACGTGTGTAGGCGTTTCGGTCTTGTGTCCGGGACCGGTGGCGACGCCAATCGCCGAGCGCTCCAGCCATTCGTCTGAGCGCCTGCGGGCGACTATCGCCGCGGGAACGGCACCGCAGAAGGTGGCCGAACAAGTGCTCGTCGCCATTCGTGCGGGCGAGTTCTATGTCTTCACGCCCACACGAATGAGGACCGGATTAGAAAAACGATTCGGGCGGATTCTGGAGGCACTGGACCGCTTTCAGTAAAGGAGACAAGGATGAACCTACCGGCTGATTTGCAAAGCGGCGCTGGGGACGACTATCTGGTTAGCCGGGGGCGAGCCTGGTTTGCCTTTTGGATGAGCTTCGCGCTGATGTTGTTTGACTATATCGACCGTCAGGTGGTCGTGTCGCTGTTTCCCCAACTGAAAGCGGCCTGGGGTCTGTCCGACAAGGAACTCGGTGGGCTTGTCTCGATCATCCCCATTGTCGTCGCGATAGGCGGCCTGCCGGTCGCACTGATCGCGGATCGCGTGAGCCGGGTCAAGAGTATTGCCTTGATGGCCGGGCTCTGGAGCCTGGCGACGATCTCCTGCCTGTTCACACGCAACTATTCGCAGCTTTTTGCCGCGCGCGCGGTGGTGGGCCTTGGAGAGACCGGCTATGGCTCGGTGGGCGCGGCGCTAATCGCCGGCCTGTTTCCGAAGCGTTTGCGCTCCAGGCTGCTTGGCGCCTTCTTTGCCGCCGCCTCTGCGGGCGCAGTGCTCGGTGTGCTGCTCGGCGGCCTGATTGCAGCCAAATGGGGTTGGCAATCGGCGTTCGGTGTGGTCGGGGTGCCAGGGCTGGTGTTGGCCCTGCTGTACTTGCTAGTGCCCGATTACAAGACGGTAGCGCTGACACCCCAGCTTGAAGAAGGCAAGCGCTCCGCCGGGAGCGTGATTAGCCACATCACGAAGGCAATGCTGAACTCGCCGTCCTTATGGTGGACGTGCTTGGGCCAAGCCTTCCAGGTTACCGTGGTATCCACGATTTGGGCATGGACACCGAGTTACCTGAACCGCGTCTACGGTATTGCCCCGGCCAAGGCGGGGGCGCTAGCGTCAATGGTCGTACTGAGCGGTGCGTTAGGAGTCTTCATCTGGGGGTTCGTTTCGGATCGCGTCAGCTTGCGCAAACCGCGTAACAAGCTGGTCCTTTGTGCCGCCTTGTGCATCGTGACCCCGTTCTTGTTCGTGGCAGCGTTCAGTGGTGCGGTCGTCACCGGATTTCAGCCCCAATTCGTGCTTATTCTCATCGGCGGCTTCCTGATGACCTGCTCGGTAGCCCCGACAGCCGACGTTGTGCTTGACGTTGTCCATCCGGGCATGCGTTCCACAGGAGCCGCAGTGCTGTCGCTATTCCAGAACCTGTTTGGCTTGGCCGTTGGTCCCTTTGTGGGGGGCGCGATATCTGATGCTTGGGGATTGCAAACGGCGCTGATGGCCATGCCGGCGTTTGGTGTGCTTGCGACGCTTAGCTTCTGGCTGGCCGCCCGCAGCTACGAGTCCGACACGCGCCAACTGGCGAACGTCGAGCTGAAGGCTGCTTCCCTCCCGGAAGCCGTGGTGGCCCTGCAGGGCTGAGGATCCCCCGGCCTGGGCTGGCCTGGGCAGGGGCCCAGCGGTCGTCAGATAGATGTCGGTACGCTTGGATAGGCTCGAACCTGGTAGCTGCGTACGTAAGAGGCCCGTGGCCTTGTCAACGAACGCGTCCCACGTCTGCCTCTAAGCTGAGGCAGTCGCGGGACTTTTATACGCGCCCGTCAATGCGTGCCACGCCGTCGAGGCTGGCGGCTGGCTTCCGGTACCGCGTCAGCGGCTGCCATTCCCTAGCCTGGTAGCCACCAGCCAGAACGATCCCTTGAGGGAATTGTCCCGGCTTGTGGAACTGGCGCATGCCAGGGCTAGTGACCTCGTCGATCTGGGCAAAGTCGAGCACCTCAACCCAACCTCGGGCTACGGCCCCTGGCCAATGGCTGAGCAGTTGATTGCCAGACTGGAGGGAGTGGGAGGTCCGGCGTTGTTGATTTCGTAGTTTGATTCGATCACCCAAGGTTGAACTCATAATTTTGGAGACGCTTCGATGCAGACCGCTGCTCGCCCGCACTTCCACTTCTGGCCAAAATTCTTACCGACCCAGGTCGTGTTGCCTGAGACCTCGCTCTGGTACAACCTGGAAGTATCTGCCCACCGCTATCCGGACAAGGCCGCGATCCACTATTTTGACAGGGTGTTCACGTTCAGTGAACTGGAAGCGGAAGCCGTGGCCCTCGCTGGCTGGCTGCAGCAAAAGGCGGGCGTGAAGAAGGGCGACCGGGTGCTGCTCTACATGCAGAATTGCCCGCAGTTCATCATCAGCTACTACGCGATCCTGCGTGCCGATGCCGTGGTGGTGCCGGTCAACCCGATGAATCGCACTGAGGAGTTCAAGCACTACGTCACCGATGCTGGTGCGCGCGTGGCCATCTGCACCGCGGAGCTGGGGGGCGGCGTCGAGCAGGCGCTGTCCGAACTGGCGCCGGCCGAGCGCCTGCATCATCTGCTGGTGACGCAATATTCGGACGCACTGCCGGCGACTCATGAGCATGCTGAAGACGCCCAGGCCGCCTGGCTGACTACCCAGCACCCGCTGCCGGCCGGTGCCACGCCGTGGGCCGAAGCGATCGGCGCCGGCCTTCAGCCAGGGCCGCACACGGCCAGACCTGACGACATGGCGGTGATGCCCTACACGTCGGGCACCACGGGCTTCCCGAAGGGCTGCATCCACACGCACCGCTCGGTAATGCACAACGCCATCGGCGGTTCAATCTGGACCCGAACCAGCGCGGAGTCGGTGATCCTGTCGGTGCTCCCACTGTTTCACGTTACCGGCATGCAACTCGGGATGAACGGCCCCATCCACAGCGGTGCCACGGTGGTGATGCTGCCGCGCTGGGACCGGGAGGCGGCCGGCCGCCTGATCTCGCGCCACCAGATTACGCACTGGACAAACATCACCACCATGGTGATTGACTTCCTTAACAACCCCAACTTAGCGCAGTTCGACCTGTCGAGCCTGCTCTATATCGGCGGCGGCGGCGCGGCCATGCCGGAGGCCGTTGCCGAGCGCCTGCGCGAGCAGTTCGGACTGAACTACCTTGAAGGCTACGGCCTGTCGGAGACGATGGCGCCAACCCACTACAATCCCTTTGACCGTCCCAAGCTGCAGTGCTTGGGCGTGCCGGTCTTCAACACCGATGCGCGCGTGGTCGACCCGGTCACGCTCAAGGAGGTGCCGCCCAATGAGATCGGAGAGATCATCGTGTCCGGGCCGCAAGTGTTCAAGGGATACTGGGGCAATGAAGACGCGACGCGCGAGGCCTTCATTAAGTTCGAGGGCAAGACATTCTTCCGCACTGGCGACCTAGGCCGCGTGGACGAAGAGGGCTACTTCTTCATCACCGATCGCCTTAAGCGCATGATCAACGCGTCGGGCTTCAAGGTGTGGCCGGCTGAAGTCGAAAACCTGCTGTACAAGCATCCGGACGTGCAGGAGGCCTGCATCATCGGTACGCGCGACGCGTATCGCGGCGAAACCGTCAAGGCCGTGGTGGTGCTGCGCGCGCATGCCAGGGGCAAGACCAAGGCCGAGGACATCGTCGAGTGGGCCAAGGAAAACATGGCCGCCTACAAGTACCCGCGCGTGGTCGAATTCGTCGATGCGCTGCCTAAATCTGGCACTGGCAAGGTGATGTGGCGCCAATTGCAGGAAGCGGAAAATGTCCGCAGCATAGGCGCGTTGCAGGCGTCGGCCTAGGTGGTGTGCCGACTACTGCGGCTGCCTTGGGAGAGTGCGGCGACGTGGTGTAGGGCGAGGGGGCGGCACGGTTGGAAGTTGTGGGTTACGTTAGGAAAGGCGAGGTAGCGCTGCAATCAAATTCGGGCATGCGAATGTGTCTGCGACACATGAACCAGCATGAACTGTTGCGGACGAAATCAAGAGACGGAACAATTCGGCTGACTGCTTGCCGGGCAATGAGCCACATTCGCATCGCCATTTCGGACAGCGCCAATGCTTCCGGGCGGCGCCCCGCTGAAACGCGAAGAGAGGCATGCCAAGATTTGACGTTGTGCGCCGCAGCGCAAAATTGCGAATTCCGGCAGACCCTCTTCAGCAGGTGTTAAAAGCGCAACCATCAGTTAGCACCGGTGGCACACAGCAAATAGTTTGGGCAGATGAGTTCTGATGGTTACGCGACGCGACGCGACATCCGGCGTCCTATTTGCGCTCCTCTAGCGGTACGAACTTCTGGTCTTCTGGCCCGGTGTAGTTGGCGCTCGGTCGGATGATTTTGTTGTCGGCGCGCTGCTCAATGATGTGCCCCGTCCAGCCCGAGATGCGCGCGAGCACGAACAGCGGGGTGAACATCGCGGTCGGCACGCCCATCATGTGGTAGCTGACGGCGCTGAACCAGTCCAGGTTCGCGAACATCTTCTTGATGTCCCCCATCACCGTCTCCAGGCGCTCGGCAATGTCGAACATCTTCATCGAGCCGGCGTCCTTGGACAGCTTGCGCGCCACTTCCTTGATCACCTGATTGCGCGGGTCGGAAACGGCATACACCGGGTGGCCGAAGCCGATCACCACTTCCTTGTTCTCGACGCGGCGCGTGATGTCGGCCTCGGCTTCATCTGGGGTCTCGTAACGCTTCTGGATCTCGAACGCCACTTCATTGGCGCCGCCGTGCTTGGGGCCGCGCAGCGCGCCGATCGCCCCGCAGATGGACGAGTACATGTCCGAGCCCGTGCCAGCGATCACGCGGCCGGTGAAGGTCGAGGCGTTGAACTCGTGCTCCGCGTACAGGATCAGCGAGGTGTGCATGGCGCGCTCCCACAGCGCCGAGGGCTTCTCGCCGTGCAGCAGATGCAGGAAGTGGGCGCCGATGGTGTCGTCGTCGGTCTCGACCTCGATGCGCCGTCCGTTGTGGCTGTAGTGGTACCAATACAGCAGCATCGAGCCGAGGCTCGCCATCAGGCGGTCGGCGATGTCGCGCGCGCCCGGGGCGTTGTGGTCTTCCTTCTCCGGCAGCACGGTGCCCAGTACGGAGACGCCGGTGCGCATCACGTCCATCGGGTGGGCGCTGGCGGGCACCCATTCCAGCGCCGCCTTGACGTTGGCGGGCAGGCCGCGCAGGGCCTTGAGCTTGGCCTTGTAGGCGCGCAGTTCGGCCACTGTGGGCAGCTTGCCGTGCACCAGCAGGTGGGCAATCTCTTCGAATTCGCACGCGTCGGAAATGTCGAGGATGTCGTAGCCGCGATAGTGCAGATCATTGCCGGTGCGGCCGACCGAGCACAGCGCGGTGTTGCCGGCGGTCACACCTGACAGGGCGACGGATTTCTTAAGTTTGGGGGTAACTTGCGGTTGAGCTTCTGACATCGAGAGTCTCCTTGGTGTGATGTCTGTATTGGCCTGCACGCGGCAGTAAAAGCGGTTAGGACTCGCCGGGCCATCTTGTCTCTTGTGTCCAAGTCATCTCGTCCTTGCGGGCCACCATCGGCGGCGCCAGGCTGAACGCGATGCGGAAGTCGCCTTCGAACTGCTGCTTCAGGCTCTCCACGACCTCAGGCGACGAGTGAAAACGAGCGACCTCGTATTCATCCTTGTACGCAAGCAGCTCACGTTGTCGGCCCGGTTGAGTACGATGGCTCTCGGCATTTGCTCAACTCCTGTATAGGTATTGATGACAACTGTAGAGAGTCGACCTGGAAATAGTCAAGCAAAATAACGAATTTGCCGAGAAGAGCACTACTTCCAAATGATAACTCCTATATAGAAGTGTATGTGCGCGGTGTCTTATCGTCATCACAACGGCGCTTGTCGCAAATTGCGCCGAGTGATCAAGGAGGGGCTGTGCGTGAAGGTGGCGGCCCGCTTGAGGAAGATTGCGGATCACTCGTCTTTCGAGCGCGGAAACCCTTCGGCACGTTCGGCGCGGGCTACCTGATGCGCCCGCTTGGCGGGCTGGTGATCGGCGCATATGCCGACCGCCGCGGCCGCAAGCCGACTGTCCTGCTCTCGATGTGGCTGATTGGAACGCTGGATGGCGCAGAATGTGGCGGGATATCCCGGACCGCTGACGACCGACCAGTTCAAGGGCGGGCAGTCTAATCCCACCTACTGTCTGCGCACACGCCGCCTATACGGATGCGATGAACGCGACGCTGGCCAGGCTGCACACGGCGATCGGCCTCGGCGATTACGGCAAGGCGGGCGGCTATGTTGCTCGTCAGCTGGCACGCTGGTCGGGGCAGTACCTGAGCGACGAGCTGGCCGGCCGGCATCCGGCGATGGACCGGCTGGTCGACTGGTTGCCACAGCATCTGCCTGCTGTCGCTGAGGTTGCCATCACCCATGGCGACTTCCGGGCCGACAACATGATCTTCCGCCCTGTAGAACCTCGGGTGCTGGCCGGTCTGGACTGGGAACTGTTCGTATTCTTCAATCCAATTGCCATCGGGAGATAACAGATGGCTTACGCCTGCGTCACCAGGCCGTCAGGCTGAACTTTGCCGATGCGTACTTCCGCCCGGGCCCACAGCGTTTAGAGGCCGTTTTGGCCTCGCTAGCGGCCATTCGTGCTGTTCAGGTGGCTGTCGGCTTTTCGGTCAACTCGGTCATCGAGGGTAGGCGGGCGACTGACTCAAACTGGCCGGAAAGGGCCCGCGACGCGCCGCAAGCCGATCGTCTCCTCTTCGCAGCCGAAAGCGGCCGCTACCCCGGCAACCAAGCTTCCGCTTCAACCCACTGCCGCCACTAGGCCCGACTTCGCGGCAGCGCTCCACACGCTGCTACGCACCACCGCCACAAGGCCCGGCACAGGGTCGGGAATTGGTGATTCGTCGCGCTCGACCAGGCCGGCTGGACCCGTCAGTGCGGTTGAAGTGCCGCCCCTGCCGTCATCATTACTGCATCCTCTCATTGCCCTAACGCTTCCCAAGCTCTTCGGATCTGTCGTCGGTATAACTCTCGCGGGGGGGGGGGGGGGGGGGGGGGGGGGTAAACGCCGGCGAGACGGGCGATCAGGATCGCGACGAACAAGCTGCCGGTGATCTGTTCCAACATGCACATGCCGCGTGCCGCGCGCGTGAGTGGCGTGATGTCGCCGAAGCCTGTGCTCGTGAGGACGGTCATGCTGAAGTAAAGCGCGTCGTCATAAAGAGCCGATCCGGCTGCCCGACGACCATATACGAGTGCGGGTAGAAGAATCCGATGCTCGCGTAGACGTACGCCCAGAGGACGCCGATCAACAGATACGCCGCTGCGGCGCCAAACAGCTTGTCCGGCGTCATGATCCTGGGCTGGAAAACATAGCGGAGAAGATACGCGGCACTGATGAAATAGAGTGCGCCGCTGAACATCCAGGAGACGGCAAGGCTGCTGTCGTCGTCGTGCCACAGTCCGAGCTACTGGAACCACATGGCCGGAATGGCAAGTAACAGCGCGATCACGAACGACAGGGTCGTGCGGCGGACCGCTGCCACGGTCGCTATCAGGAGGAACATATTGACGACGTTCAGGATGAGGCGGCCGCTGTCGCTCGCAGGGACAAACGACACCGCACCGATGAGCGTGAGCAGCACAACAAACAGCCAAAAACAGCGCTGGTAGAAAATGCGCGACAGCGCTTCGCGCGTGGTACGAATAGCCATGGTGACCTCTCCCCCCGGCTCGCACATGTCGCAGCCAGATTCGCCGGACCGCGTGTGACGGGTGTATAGAGTTGCGCGCACCCGCGCAAGCCTCGACTGGCACCGTATTGAGCGTCGCCGCACGTAGACGTTCGGCGGTCTATCCCGCGGCGTTAGCACATTGCGCGGCAGCCCTCATGCCGTCTGGTCGAAATCACTTTTCCCATTCGGAGAGCACCCAATCGACGTGTATATTGAGTGTTCCGGAAGATGTTCCGACCGGGCGCCTTTCGGAGACAAACCATGCGCAAACTCATAATGGGCATCGTTGAATTCCGCGAGAAAATGCTGCCGCAGTACGCGAAGCAGTTCAGCAAACTGGCGCTTGCGCAGACACCTGACGCGCTCTTCATCACGTGCTCGGACAGCCGGGTTGTGCCCGACCTGCTTGCCTCGACCCATCCGGGCGACCTGTTCACAATGCGCAACGTCGGCAACCTGATACCACCGGCGACTGCGGAGGGTGCCTCTACCGGTGACCTTTCCGAGGCAAGCGCGATCGAGTACGCAGTGCTGGTATTGAAAGTCGCGAATATTGTTGTGTGCGGGCATTCCGAGTGCGGTGCGATGAAAGCCGTATATACGCGCAACGCCAAGCTGAAAGCGCCGAACCTCGATAAATGGCTGTACCACGCCAACAACGCCGCATTTCGCCTCGAACACGAAGGTCCGCTCGATGACAGGCTGAAACCGCACGATCAATTGTCGCAACTCAACGTACTTGTGCAGCTTGAGCATCTGATGACATACCCGATCGTCCACCAGCAGGTCAATGCCGGGGCAATGGTATTGATCGGTTGGTGGTTCGACATCGCGACTGGCGCCATGTATGCCTACGAACGCACGAGCCGCTCATTCGAAGTCATCGACCGGGCGATGGCTGACCGGATCATTGCGCGCCTTGCCACACGAGCGCGGTAAAGGTGCATCAAGGACGATGTCGATGGCGCCTCAGGACGCGACCGGTGCGCTCCGCCGCGTTGTCGCGCCGAGGCAAAAGAAGTATCCAGCGGAAGCCAGCCCTAGTGTTTTCAGCCGACACTATTCGCGCGCAAGTCGGGCCGGGCGATCGCTGGACCGAGGCCGCCCGGAATTCCCATTGGGCGGTCGGAATGAAGTCCTGCCGGGCCCGCCGGATTGCGGAGGTGACAGGAATCCGGCGCGCTAACGCCCCGGACGCTAGCTATCGCCAGCCTGCTCCGGCCCATGCAGCACCGCCATCTCACTCAACACCAGCGTCTCGTGCGCCAGTGCGGAAGCCAGCGCCAGGATGCCGGCCTGGATCGCCGGTTCCAGCGCGGCGAAGGTATCGCGGCTGGCGGCGTAGTCGCTGGCCATGAACAGCAGGCCGTGCAGTTGCGCGGCCTTTTCCGCGGCGACGGTCAGCGGGGATTCGAGCGGGAAGTGGGTGGTGAGGAAGAGGGACGAGCCGCTGTGTTCGGCGGTGAGTCCGTAGCGGGTGTGCTTTGGCATGGGCGGGGCTCCTTGGGAGGGATGCGGTTGTCCGCCTACGTTGCACGGGCTGCTAAACCCGGTCGCTGTATTCACAGCAACGAGAAGACGATACCTAGCACGGGCGTCCAAAGCGTTTCCGTATGATACTTCGTGACTTCCCGCGCATGGCGATGTCGATCGACTCCGCCGCCAAGCGACAACCGCCATCGGCACGATCAGTGCGGCGGGCTGGGGAGCATGGCGGCGGCGTCCCCTGTGCCCGCACCCGCGCGGGCCTCCCAATTGTCGAAACCTCCCGAGCGCTTCAGCTTCCCGCTCGTTTGCCTGACACCCTCTGAATCCCCGCCTCTGAGATGCCCAGCTCACGCAGCACCGTTTCTGTGTCCTGCCCAAGCGTAGGCGCCGGCCGGCGAATTGACAGGGGAGTGAGGCTGTAGCGCGCCGCCGGGCGAACCTGCCGGATGGTGCCCAGCAGCGGGTGTTCCGAGGTCTCGAAGAGGCCGACGGCTTTCAGGTGCGGGTGCTCCGGCAGTTCGTCCAGCGTGTAAATGGGGGTGGCGGGGATGTCGAGCCGCTCGCAGGTCTCCATCCACTGGGTGGTGGTGCGGGTGAGGGCGATCTCGCGGAGATGCGCGTAGATCTCCTTGATGTAGCGGTTCCGTTCGATCCTGTCGGCGATGTCGTAGCGCTCGGCCAGGTCGTCGCGGCCTGCCTCCCGGAAGAAGGCGTCCCAGTGCTTCTCTGTGTAGGGCAGCATGCTGATCCAGCCGTCGGCGGTGCGCAGCGGTTTGCGGCCGCCTTCGAGCAGGCGCTGGTAGCCGGCCGGCGTCTTCGAGCCGGGAAACGCCATGCCGCCCATGTGCTCGGCGAGCACGAAGGCGGCCATGGTCTCGAGCATCGGTACCTCGACGTACTGTCCTTTGCCGTGGCGCTCACGGTAGAACAAGGCGCCCAGGATGGCGTTGGCCACCGCCAGCCCTGCGGTCTTGTCGGCGATCAGGCTGGGCAGGTAGTCCGGCGCCGCGTGGCCGATGGCGTTCGCGCCGACCAGGCCGCTGCCTGCCTGGATGATGTCGTCGAAGGCAGGCTTTTCCCGGTCTGGTCCGTCCTGGCCGAATCCGGTCGCGGCGCAGTAAACGATATTCGGCTTGATGCCGAGGACATCCTGGTAGCCGAAGCCGAGGCGCTCGATGGCCGGGACGCGCATATTGTGGACCAGCACGTCGGCGGTCTTGATGAGCTGGCGCAGCACGTTGCGGTCCTCGTCGAGCTTGAGGTCCAGCACGATGGAGCGCTTGTTCCGGTTGATGGCGACGAAGATGGAACTCATGCCAGGATGCGTGACGGTGCCATTGGCACGCATCATGTCGCCACTCGGTGCTTCAACCTTGATGACGTCGGCACCCATGTCGGCGAGTACCTGTGTCCCCATGGGGCCAAGCACCACGGATGACAGGTCGAGCACGCGCACGCCTTCGAGCGGCCCGCAGGAGGTTGGGGTCTGATTCTGCACGGAAATACTCCTGGATTGGATTGCGGCGTCAGGCGCCTTTGAAATCGGGTAGGCGGCGTGCCGCCATCGCGGCGACGCCTTCGCGGAAATCTGCAGTGGCGAAGTGCTGGAGCTGTTCCGCCAGCTCGTGCCGGTTGGCGTTGGTAATGTCTTCCGCCAGCCCATGGCGCAGCGTCGCGCGCGTGCTCTGCACGGCGAGCGGGGCCGAGGCGGCGATTTCCGCGGCGAGCGCCATGGCCGATGACAGCACCTGGTCGCCGGGCATCAGTACGTCTGCCAGGCCGATCTCGACGGCAGCGGCGCCGTCGATGCGCCGCCCGGTGTAGAAGAGCAGCGCGGCCTGCTGCGCGCCGATCAGGCGCGGCAGCGTGAGGCTCAGGCCGAAGCCGGGGTGGAAGCCGAGGCGATTGAAATTGACGCTAAAGCGCGCGTCCTGGCACGTGACGCGGAAATCCGCCACCAGCGCCAATCCCACGCCTGCGCCCACGGCGGCGCCCTGTACCGCGGCGACGATCGGCTTGCGCGTGCGGAACAGTCGCATGGCCGGCCGGTAGAGTGCCTCCGGGTCGCGCTTGGTCTGGGTGCCGTCATCGCCATTGCCGAGGTTCGCGCCCGCGCAGAACGACTTGCCGCTCGCAGCCAGCACGATGGCGCGGCAGTCGTTGTCGCGGTCCAGCGCTTCCAGCGTGTCGGCCAGTTCGGTTACGAGGGCAGCGTCGAGGAAGTTGTGTGGAGGGCGGTTCAGCGTGACGCGTGTCACGTGGCCCGTACGCTCAATGAGCAGGGAAGTGTCGGGAGAATGCATGTCGAATGTGGAAGCTGGCGATCAAGGAACAGAATGCGGCGAGATGCGTAAAATCTTGGCTATCGAGTCATGCCTTGCTTTGGACAAAAACGAAGATGGACTATGGAGACCTCGCGGATCACGCCATGCGCGCACCGCGCCCTGGTGAGGAGACCGCGGCGGAACGCCGGCCGCTTGGCCTGGGAGACCTCAGGAAGAAAGACCTCAACCTGCTGGTGGTGCTGGCCGCCTTGCTGGAGAGTCACAGCGTCAGCGAGGTGGCCAAGCGGCTGGACAGCACGCAGCCGTCCGTGAGCCGCATGCTCGACCGCCTGCGCGACGAGCTCGGTGACCCGCTGCTGATCAAGAGCGCGCAGAAGATGCTGCCGACGCGCCGCGCGCAGGACCTGCGCCAGGTGCTGGAGCAGGCGCTGCGGGCGATCGAAGGCATCTACGCGCGGGCCGAAGACTACGACCCCGCGCAAGAGACGGGAACCTACGCCATCGGCATCAACGATTCGCTGCAGTCGCTGATCGCCCCGGCCTTCTTCGCACGCCTGCGTGCTGTGGCGCCCGCGGCGCACGTGCGGATGCAGCCGGTGCCGATCACCGGCGCGGTGAACGCGCTGAGCAACGGCACCATCGACGTCATGGTGGCGTACTATCCGGCCGAGTTCGAAGCCCTGCGCTCCGAGCACTTGCTGACTGCCCAGTTCGGCTGCCTGTGCGCGGCGGCGAACCCACGCATCGGCGCGGTGACGACCGCGGCAGAGCTGGCCCCACTGCCCAGCCTGGAGGTCTCCCAGTTCGGCCGCATCACGCGCATGATCGACCACTACTTTGAGGCCCATGGCCAGAAGCGCCAGGTGGGCGGGGTACTGACCAGCTACCTGGCGATCGCGGATGCGCTCTGCAACAGCGATCTGTACGCCATCGTGCCCGCCTTCCTGGCCAGACAGCTGTGCCGGCATCCGGGCGTGCGCTTCGTGCCGATCGACGATCCGCGCTTGTCGCTGCCCATCCACCTGTGCTGGCATAACAACGTGCATACGCACCCCTTCATCTCGCTGCTGCGGTCCATGCTGGCCGGCGCGGCACGTGAGGCCGCGGGCTGAGTGCCGCGGCCCGGCGGCGGCGCGCTTACTGCGGCTTGATGCCGCTCAGCGTGGCCACCTTGCGGAAGCGAGCGATCTCCGCTTGCTGCAACGCGCTCATCTCCTTTGGTGCGTAAGGCATGACTTCGCCGCCGTTGGTGGCCTGGAAGCTGCGGGCTTCCGGCGTCTGCAGGATCTTCTGCATCGCATCGGCGAGCTTCTGCGTGATGCCGTCAGGCGTCTTCGCGCCCACGTAGAACGATACCCAGCTGTACTGCACGTAATCCGGGTAGCCGCTTTCGCGGATGGTCGGCACATTGGGGAAGTCGCGGTGGCGCTGCTCACCGGAGACAGCCAACGCACGCACCTTTCCTTCCTTGACCAGCGCAAAGGCGCCCCCCAGGTCCACCACGGCCATGTCGATCTGGCTGCCCATCAGGTCGGTCATGATCTGCGCCTGGCCCTTGTAGAGCACGTCGGTGAACTTGATTCCCGCCATGTTCGCGAACCACGCGGCGGCGAGCTGGTAGCCGGCCGAGTAGGTGGCCACACTCAGCGTCTTTCCGGTCCGCTTGGTATAGCTGACCACGTCGTTGATCGTCTTCAGGGGCGAGTTCACCGGCACCAGGTACACGTTCATGCCACGGCTGAGGCCGGATACCGGCTTGAAATCGGCGACCGGGTCGTACGGCAGGTTCTTCAGCACGATGGGGTTGACCGACATCGGCGAGTTGCTGGCAAGCAGGATGGTGTAGCCATCCGCGGGCTGCCGCTTGAACATCTGCAGCCCGATGATGCCGTTGGCGCCGGGCCGGTTGTCGACGATCACCGGCTGGCCGAGTTCACGGCCGAGCGCCTCGCCATAGAAGCGCGCCGACGAGTCGGAGCCGCTACCGGATGTGAACGGTACGATGATGTGGATGGGCCGCGACGGGTACTCCGCGGCCGTTTCGGCCGCCTGCGCGGCATTGGCCGTGGAGGCCGCCATGCATGCGGCAAGCAAGAAGCGGATGAGCGTGGATCGCATTTTGTCTCCTGCGTGATGTTCTCTCTTTTTGGGTGATCAGCCGGCGTTCACACCGCCGCCGTCAGCGTCGGCCACAGGGCCTGTCCGCCGGCCTGGATCGCGCGGGCGCCGATGCGCGCGGCCCATTGCGGCTCGCTGCCGTACTCGGCCCGCCATGACCAGAGGCGGCGGGTGGCGAAGTGCAGGGAGTGTTCGCGCGTGAAGCCGATGGCGCCGTGCACCTGGTGCGAGATCGAGGCCGCACGTCCGGCGGCCTGGCCGCAGATCACCTTGGCCACGGCCGCATGGAATTCCCAGTGCTCGCCGGGCAGCGCCGCGCAAGCGCTGGCCACGGCCATGCGCGCGGCGACCACTTCGTTGGCCAGCACGGCGAGTTGTTGCTGGATGGCCTGGAACTTGCCGATCGGGCGGCCGAACTGGATGCGCTCGCTGGCGTACTGCACGGTCTGGTTGAGCATGCGCTCGAGGACGCCGGTCATCTGGATGGCGCGCGCCAGCGCGCCCAGTGCAGCCGGGTCGCCCGTGACAGGGTCGCCGCAGGCAGCCGCGCTGGCCCGCACGTTGTCGAAGATCAGGCGGTCGCGCGGCTCGCCGGCGATGTTCTCGCCGGTCTCGATCCTGCCGGCGCGCGGCAGCAGCAGCCACACGGTGTCATGCTCAGGCGTACGCGCCCGCACCAGAACGTGCTGGACGTGGCGGCCCCACGGCACGTTGAGCGTGGCGCTGATGCTCCAGCCTCCCGCGCTGGCTTCGGCCTGTACCTCGGCGCCCAGGTCGGCCAGTCCGATGGGACCGTCCGGCATGGCCAGGCCCAGCCTGCCGAGCAGCCATCCGCACAGGGCGCCGTCGACGAAGGGCAGCGGCAGCAGCGCGCGCGCGGAGGCCAGCAGCACGGGCAGGGCCTCGCTCCAGTCGGCCTCGGCGCCGCCGTCGGCCTCGCCTGCGAAGACGCGCAGCAGGCCGCTTTGCTCCACCTTGTCCCACAGCGCACCCTGCCACTGGGCGAGTTCCATCTGTTCGATCTGTGCCAGATCCACTTCCTTGGAGAACAGGCGCTGCGCGCTGTCCTCCAGCATTTGTTCGAGTTCGCTGCTCATCGGATGCCCAGCCCCTTGGCAATGATTCCCCGCAGGATTTCGCGCGTACCGCCCCGCAGGGAGAACGAGGGTACGGTCTGGGTGAGGTAGGCCTGGGTCAGCATGAACGGGGTGCCATCCCGGCGCAGTTCCTGGCCGAACAACTGGTGGGCGACCTCGGGGATACGCTGCTCGAAGAGCGCGCCCAGGTCCTTGACATTGGCGGCGGCGAGATAGGGATTCTCGCCACCGTTGAGCATGGCGGCGATGCCGCGCGACATCTGGCGCAGATTGCTCATCTCGGCCACAAGGTAGCCGAGCTCGGTCTCGTGGCGCGGGTCGCCGGCAACGCCATGGTCGAGCATCTCAATCAGCAGGGCGATGCTGCTCAGGTAGCGCTCGGGGCCGCTGCGCTCGAAGGCCAGCTCGGTGGTCACCTGCGCCCAGCCCTTTCCCGCCTCGCCGATCAGCATGTTGTCCGGCACGAAGACGTCCTGGAACACAACCTCGTTGAAGCCTTCCCGTCCTTCCAGATTGGCGATGGGGCGCACCTGCAGGCCGGCCGTGCGCATGTCGACCAGAAACTGCGAGAGGCCGTCGTGCTTCTCTGCATTGCGGTCGGTGCGCACCAGCGCAATCATGTAGTGCGCCTGATGGGCGCCGGAGGTCCAGAGCTTGGTGCCGTTGACGATCCAGCCGCCCTCGACCTTGTCACCGCGCGTGCGGATCGAGGCCAGGTCGGACCCGGAATCGGGCTCGCTCATGCCGATGCAGAAGCGCACCTCGCCACGCGTAATGCGCGGCACGATGTCCTGGGCCACGGCCTTGTCGGCATAGCGCATCAGCAGAGGGCCGCTCTGGCGCTCGCTCACCCAGTGCCCGCCAACCGGCGCGCCCGCGGCGAGCAGCTCTTCCAGCACGACGTAGCGCTCCAGCATCGAGCGTTCCTGGCCACCGTAGGCGCGCGGCCAATGCATGCCGATCCAGCCCTTGGCGCCCAGCGCGCGGCTGAACGCCGCGTCGGAACCGGACCAGCTCCGGGCGCGCACCTGCGGCGGCACCTGGTGCAGCGTTTCGGCCAGGAAGGCGCGGACTTCGTGCCGCAGCGGCGCCAAGGCATCGTCTGGCGGGGCCGGGCGGATGATGATCTTGCTGGCTGTATCCACAGCGCTTACCTCCGTGATGGATGCGTCGTCGCGTTGATCTTGACGACGGGAGGCACGTTAGCATCGGGCTGCGGGTGCAGACTATTGCCTGGATGAGATAACAGAAATCCAGTTCGGCCGGGCGGCGCTCATGCTGGCGGCCCGTTGATGGCGGCAAGCGCCCATCTTGTGGCCTGCAGGTCGGCGGCGCGCCGCGAGACAACCCGCGCAGCGCAGGGAAGCGCTGCGGTGCAGCAAGGCAGCGCAGCGCGGATCCGGCGTGGCCGGCGCGACGTTACTTCCGCCTGGCTGCAGCAGTCCGCTTGCCGCGCTTCACCGGCACCCCGGAGGCCGGCTCGGCCGGCAATGGCTCGATCACCGGATAGCGGTCGAAGATCTGCTTGATCCATTGCCGCAGCCAGACGATGGCGGGGTCGTGATGGAAGCGGGGGTGCCAGTATTGGCTGAGCGCGAACGGCGGCAGCGTGATGGGCGGCTTCACCGTGCGCACGATGCCGTAGCGGCAGAACACATTGGCGAGTTCTTCGGGAACGGTGGCGATCAGCTCGGGCTGCTGGTCCATCAGCAGTGGCACGGTGAGGAAGTGCGGGGTGTGGAGATAGACGCGGCGGCGCAGCCCGTGGCTTTCGTAGGCCGCGTCATAGGGCGGGCTGGTGCGTCCGGCCAGGCTGACCGCGATGTGCGGCATGGTTTCGAACTGCTCGCGGGTGAGGGTGTCGTCAACCTCGCGGTTCTTGCTGCTGACGATGGTGGCGAAGCCGTGCATGAACAACTGCTGCTGGAACAGCGATTCCGGCGCGGTGCGCACCGAGCCGAGCAGCAGGTCCGCCTCGCCGGAGGCAAGCAGCGCTTCGATCTGCTGAATGGGAACCTGCATGGTGCGCAGCGTGCAGTGCGGCGCGATGAGGCGCAGGTGCTTGATCAGCGGCGGCAGGAAGACCAGTTCGCCCATGTCCGTCATGCACAGCGTGAAGGTGCGCTCCATGGTGGCCGGATCGAAGCTCGCCTGCGGCAGCACGCGCGTGCGCATGGCTGTCATCACCTCCAGGATCGGGCCCGACAGCGCCTCGGCCTTGGTCGTCGGCGTCATGCCCTTGCCGGTCTTCACAAAGAGCGGATCGTCGAAGTAATCGCGCAGGCGGTTCAAGGCATGGCTCATCGCGCTCTGCGTGAGGCCGAGCTGCTCGGCGGCGCGCGTCACGCTGCGCTCGCGCAGCATGGCGTCGAACACGGCCAGCAGGTTGTAGTCAAAAGTGTCGGTATGCATGGCGTACATTCCAATCATGTTCGTCATGAGGTTGAGGCATACTGGGCCACCACCTAGACTCCTGTCAACACGCCTCGCAGAAGGCGTCGATCACAACGACACAGGAGACAAAGATGGTCCGTTCCCGCCCCCTGGGCTGGCTGCTTTCGCTCGCCGGTCTGTTCAGTTCCGCCGCGTGGGCCGACGTTCACGTCGGCGTCACGCTCTCCCTCACCGGTCCGGGCGCTTCCCTGGGCATCCCCGCGCGCAACGCCGTCGACATGCTGCCCCGCGAGGTCGGTGGCGAGGCCATCCGCTACACGGTGTTGGACGATGCCTCGGACCCGGCCTTCAGCGTGCGCAACTTCCGGCGCCTGGCCGACGAGCAGAAGGTCGACGTCGTCATGGGCTCCTCGGTGACCCCGGCCACGCTGCCACTGACGGCGGTGGCCGCGGAGAAGGGCGTCCCGCTGCTCAGCCTGGCCGCCAGCGCCAAGATCGTCCAGCCCATGGACGCTACGCGGCGCTGGGTGTTCAAGGTCATCCAGAACGAGGCGCTGATGATGCGGGCGACCATCGCCCGCATGAAAGCGGATGGCGTGCGCACGCTGGCCTTCGTCGGCTTCAGCGACGCCTACGGCGAGGCCTGGCTCGATGAACTGCGCACGCAGCTACCGGCCTCCGGCATCCGCCTGGTGGCCGAGGAGCGCTATGCCAAGACCGATGCGTCCGTCGTGGCGCAGGCGCTGAAGATCACCACTGCGAAGCCTGATGCGGTCTTCATCGCGGCGTCCGGCACGCCGGGCGCGCTGCCGCAGAAGACCCTGGCCGAGCGCGGTTTCCGCGGCAAGGTCTACCAGACCTATGGCATTGCCAACCGCGACTTCCTGCGCGTGGCGGGCAAAGACGCGGAGGGCGCGATCTTCGCGGTCGGCCCGGTGCTGGTTGCCAGCCAGCTTGCGCCGGCCAATCCGGTGCGTGCCGTGGCCGCCGACTTCGTGCAGCGCTACGAGGCCGCCCACGGCAGCCAGTCCGTCTCCGTGTTCGCCGCCAATGTCTGGGATGCCGGCATCGTGCTGCGCCAGGCACTGGGCAAGGCGCTGGCCGTGGCCAAGCCGGGCGCGCCGGCATTCCGTACCGCGCTGCGCGATGCGCTGGAGGCGACGCGCGACGTGGTGACAACGCAAGGCGTCTGCACCATGTCGGCCGCCGATCATTCCGGCTATGACGCCCGCGCGGTGGCGATGGTGCAGATCCAAGGCGGCGAATGGAAAAACCTCAACTAGGAGAGGCGAAGATGTTCATCAAAAACACATGGTATGTCGCCGGCTGGGACAAGGAGGTCGGGCCGAGCGAACTCTTCTCGCGCACCATCATCGGCATCCCGGTGCTGATGTACCGCGGCGAAGACGGCAAGATCGTCGCGCTGGAAGACCGCTGCTGCCACCGGGGGGCGCCGCTCTCGATCGGCCGGCGCGAGGGCGACTGCGTGCGCTGCCTGTACCACGGTCTCAAGTTCAATGCAGACGGGCAATGCGTGGAAGCGCCGGCGCAGCAGCGCATTCCGCCGCAGGCGCGGGTGCGGACCTTCGCCGTGGTCGAGCGCAACCGCTGGATCTGGATCTGGATGGGCGACGCCGAAGCGGCGGACCCGGCCCTGATTCCCGATACACACTGGCTGGACGATCCCGCCTGGCGCAGCCTCGACGGCTATATCCACTACGACGTCAACTACCTGCTGATCGCGGACAACCTGCTCGACTTCTCGCACCTGCCCTTCGTGCATCCCACCACGCTGGGCGGCAGCGAGGACTATGCCGGCGTGCAGCCCAAGGTCGAGCGGCTCGAGAACGGGGTGCGCATCGAGCGCTGGACCCTCAACACCGAGGCACCGCAGTTCGCCAAGCAGGTAAAGCACTGGCCCGGCAAGGTCGACCGCTGGAACATCTACAACTTCACCATCCCGGGCATCCTGCTGATGGACTCCGGCATGGCGCCGACCGGAACGGGCGCGCCGGAGGGGCGGCGCGTGGATGCGGCCGAGTTCCGCGGCTGCCAGGCGCTGACACCGGAAACCGAAAACTCCACGCACTACTTCTTCGCCCATCCGCACAACTTCGCCATCGACCAGCCGGAGGTAACGCGCTCCATCCACCAGAGCGTGGTCGCGGCCTTCGACGAGGACCGTGACATCATCACAGCGCAGCAGCGCTCGCTCGCGCTCGATCCGGACTTCAAGATGATCCCGTTCTCCATCGACGCGGCGCTGTCGCAGTTCCGGTGGGTCGTCGCACGCCGGGTGGAAGAGGAAGCGCGGCAAAGCGAGCAGTCGAAGCCGGCGACGGTGGCCTGAATGATGGAACTCCTGGTCACCGGATTACGTGTGGAAGCCGAAGGCGTACTGGGCGTCGAGCTACGCAGCCCGACCCGCGCGGCGCTGCCCGCATTCGAGCCCGGCGCGCATGTCGATGTGGCCTTTCCCAATGGCTGCACGCGGCAGTACTCGATCGCCAGCTCGGCGGCGGACACCAGGCGCTATTGCCTTGGCATCGGCCTGGCACTTGCATCCCGGGGTGGCTCGCGCTTTGCGCACGAGCACCTGCGCCTCGGTGACCGATTGCAAGTAGGGGAGCCCCGCGCGCTGTTCCGGCTGGAAGCGGCGGCGCCCGGCCATCTGTTCATAGCAGGAGGAATCGGCATCACGCCGATACTCAGCATGATCCGCTGGTGCGTCGACCACGGCCGCGAATGGCGCCTGCTGTACTGCGTGCGGTCGCGCCGCAGCGCCGCCTACCTCGATCGGCTCGCATCCCATGCCGGCCGCGTCCGGCTCCATGCCGATGACGAGCAGGGCGGCGCTGCCGACCTGGCCGCCGCCTTGCGGGACATGCCGGCCGGCTGGCACGTCTACTGCTGCGGCCCCGGCGCGATGATGGAGGCGATGTCGACCTGCGCCAAGGCGGCAGGCATCGATGACAAGTCCGTGCATTTCGAGCGCTTCGCCCCGGCAGTCCCGGCCGCCGACCGCCCAGGCGAGACGGATAGGGCGTTCGACATCGCGCTGGCGCGGCACGGCGGGCGCTTCACCGTGCCTGCCGGCGAGAGCATCCTGTCGGTGCTGGAAGGAAGCGGCCTGTGCCTGCCGTCATCGTGCCGCGAGGGACTCTGCCGCAGCTGCGAGGTCGGCCTCGTCTCGGGCGTGGCGGACCATCGCGACTACGTGCTGAGTGAGGAAGAGCGCGCCGCTAACCGGTCTATCTTGATCTGCGTTTCGCGTGCCAGCTCGGGGGAGCTGGTGCTGGATATCTGAGCCGGCTGCCGCTTACCCGGTTTGGGGGCGCGGATGCCAAGCCCGGCCTTCACGTCCCCGTTCTCCACGAACCGCCCCTCCGCCCGCTGGCGCAGCATGCTGCCAGCAAGGCAGCGAAACGCTTGGCGCCCGGCATTCCCGGAAACGGGCTCATGCTGCATCGAAATGCACCAGCGACGCCGGTGACACGGCCTCAGCGGTTGGTTTCGGTTTAATCCGAAGATAGA
Source organism: Cupriavidus sp. 09_S30 (assembly GCF_056930435.1). Lineage (NCBI taxonomy): Bacteria > Pseudomonadati > Pseudomonadota > Betaproteobacteria > Burkholderiales > Burkholderiaceae > Cupriavidus > Cupriavidus sp. 09_S30. The sequence continues at coordinate 721,466 of NZ_JBXOWI010000002.1, forward strand.
AAGCGCTACTGCAGCGGAAAGCGCGAGCGAATGAAAATCCCTGCGCATGTTCGGACAATTCGGCTCCATTCCTGTTCTCGCTGCTGAAATGATCTCCCCCACGGGAAATTGCCGCTCGCAATGCGGCAGGTGACGAACTCCGTCGCTGCATTTTCCGCCTGTCGCCCGTCGTTTGCTGCCTGCAGAGAAGGAGCCATGCCTGTTGAAGGCCGCCACGCGCACCGCGGCCGTGGTGCCGAGCTGACCGACTCTCATACGCCCATACCCCCTTACCCCCCGTTTCTCAACAACCACCAACAAGCTTATGCATCCTTATCAAGCACAGCCCCCTTCGTTCGCCTTCGTCGCCGCTTCCTGGGCCGCACTGCTCGCCGGCTTCCTGGCCTACCTCATCGGGCTTTTCAATGCCGACATGCAACTGAATGAGCGCGGCTATTACTTCACCGTGCTGGTCTATGGCCTTTTTGCGGCTGTCTCCGTGCAGAAGAGCGTGCGCGACAAGCTGGAAGGCATTCCGGTAACCGGCATCTACTACGGCCTGAGCTGGCTTTCCGTGCTGCTGGCGGTGCTGCTGCTGTGCGTGGGCCTGTTCAACGCCACGCTTGCCCTGAGCGAAAAGGGCTTCTATGGCATGTCGTTCGCACTGGCGCTGTTCGGTGCCATCGCGGTGCAGAAGAACACCCGCGACACCCTGGCGGCCAAGCCATACCTGATTGATCCGGCCCTGGTGCAGCACGTCCCGGACGCCGGCTCCAACGTGCGGCAGGAGGATTGATCCTCCTCATCCGCTCCACTCCGGCCCCTTTGTGCGACTGGCGCAAGGCGGGCCCGGCTTTGCTTTCCCAACCGTACAAGGACGGGACTGCTTGCCTTCGCTTGCCTTTTGATCTCGGGATTGACTACCTATGCTTATCGACTCGCCACCACACTCCTGGACGTTTGCTGAACAAGCCAGCACCTATCGATTTTGGGGTTTGCTGGGGGCCTTGGTGTCCGTGTTTCTCGGCGTGGTCATGCTGCAGCAGTCGATCGTGCTGAGCGCCCGGGAAAGCGATGCCATCCCGTTTGGCACCAGTGCGATCGTCTACTCTGCAAGCACCGTCTCAGGTAGCTTGATGGGTCTTGCATTGGGGTTGTTGGTGGTGCGCTGGCGGACGGTGCTTGCGCTGATTCTCCTCGCAGTTGTGGGGGGCGGCATGACGGCCTTGCTCGCGCTTCCTGCAGAAGACATTGGGCTGTCGCGCGTTCTTGCGGCGCGCTTTTTCGGATACGTGGTGCAGTATGCCTTCGTGATCAGCGTACCTGCCGTGCTGGCAGATGGCAGAGGCGGGCGGGTCGCCTTCGCCAGCGCTTTCGGTGTGCTGACGGCGCTTCAGTTGCCGCTTTTCCCTGTGGTCTTGTCGATGGCGAGTGACCTGCTGCGGCATTGGGGTGCGTTGGGTGGTGTGCTCGCCGGCGCGGCTGGCTTCGGTGTGGCGACGCTGCTTCTCCTGCCGGTACGCCGGGAACTCTTTACCGTTGCGCCGGGCGCGCGTCATGTGTCGTTGGTCCCGCAGCACAGGGAGCCGGCGCTGGTAGTCGGGCTGGCGGCTTTGCCTTGGCTGGCGGCCATCGGTTTTGCCTTGGCGACGTGCACGGGGCCGGTATCGATGGCGTCGGCGGCGCTTGCCTTGAAGGTGGCAGGTGTGGCCGCGGTCCTTGGCGCTATTGCAATGACCTATTGGCTCTATCGCGTGCATGGCGAGGTCGCGGCCATCTGTCCGTCGCGGCAGCTGTTGACGCCGCGTGCCGCGGCGCTGGCGAGCTTGCTGGTGCCGCTGGCCGTGCCTATCCAACTCCTGACGCTCGGCAGCGTGCTGCGGGAAGGGGCAGCGCGTATCGGTGCGCCTTTGGCGGACTCTCAGCGGTGGTTCTCCTTGTGGAGCGTGCTGCTGCCGCCGATCGCCATGGGCATGGTGCAAGCGCAGTTGAATCAGATGTCCGCCCGGCACGAGGCCTCTCAGGCCAAGTGATCTGAGCCAGTACGCGCGGCGCGCCGCTCCCGGGTCAAGGGGCCGCGCCGGTTCATCTGCGCGATTGGTCCGGGAAGCTCCCGCGCGACGCGCCATCCCAGAGGGCGCGTGGCAGCGGCCAGCGCAGCAAGGTGCCGGAGGACAGGGTAGGCTGGCGTCGCGTGAAGCGGGACGACGGCATGCCACGGGCCGGGCCAGGCAGCGGGGCGTGCCGGCGCCAAGCGCGCGCGCGTTGCCCAAGAGGCTGCGGTTCGCTGGCGGTGAGGGCCTACACGCCCGCGTTCTCCACCAACCGCCCCTCCGCTCTCCAGCGCAGCATGCCGCCGGCGAGGTTGGCCACCGACTCGAATCCGTACTGCCGCAGGATCACCGTGGCCTGTGCCGAGCGGCCGCCCGCGCGGCAGACCGTGATGACGGGGCGGTCCTGCGCAATCTCGGCTGTGCGTGCGGCGAGGTCGCCAAGCGGGATCAGGCGGGCGTGGGGGATGCGTCCAAGCGGGCCGTTGAACTCGGCTGGTTCGCGCACGTCGATGATCTGGGGTGCGTCGAGGTGTTCCTCCAGCCATTGCGGCTGGATCTCCCAGATGCCGGCGAAGGTGTAGTTGAGCGGTGCCCAGACAGGCTCGGCCTGCTGGGCGGGGGCGTTGGCGGCGGCGCCGCACTTGAGGTTGGCCGGTACGGCGATGTCGATCTGCCGGGGATGGGGCAGGCGCAGGTTGCTGACGTAGCCGACGAAGTCTTCCTCGCACAGTTCTCCGCCTAGGCGCGGGTTGAAGCGCCGTTCCTCGCCCACGCTGGTGACGGTGAGGCCGCGGTAGTCGTGCGCCGGGTAGAGCAGGCAGGCATCGGGCAGCGTGAAGAGTTTCTCCTGCACGGCGTGGAACAGGGCGTGGGCGTTGCCTTGCTGGAAGTCGGTGCGGCCGGTGCCGCGGATCAGCAGGCAGTCGCCGGTGAAGGCCATGCTCTCGTCGTCCAGCACCAGGCTGATGCAGCCGCTGGTGTGGCCGGGCGTGGCGCGCACCTGCAGGTGATGCGGGCCGAAGGCGATGGTGTCGCCGTCCTGCAGATAGCGGTCGGCGCCTTCGGCGCCGCTGGCTCCCGAGATGGCGATGCGGCTGCCGGCACGCTGCTTGAGCAGCCAGGCGCCGGTGACGTGGTCGGCGTGCACATGGGTGTCGACGGTCCACTGCAGGCGCAGGCCGAGTTCGTCGATCAGGGCCAGGTCGCGGCGCGCCTGCTCGAATACGGGGTCGATCAGCACGGCCTCGCCGCTGGCGCGATCGCCGAGCAGGTAGGTGTAGGTGGAGGACTGCTGGTCGAAGAGTTGGCGGAAGATCAGCACGATGGGCATCCTTGTCTGCTGGCCGGCAGGCGGTACCGCCGATGCGGCGCCGCAGCGAAGCGTGCCGCGCTAGCCGCCCGCGCAGTCCGGCCGGGGGTGCTTGCATTGTAGTGGCCGGGGAGGGGAATGCCAGCGGGGCGGGCGGCCGGTTGCGCTCCGCTCGCGTCTGGCTTACTCGTTGGCTGCGGACTCCGGCGCATGCCGCACAGCCATCTCGCTGAACACCAGGGTTTCATGTGCCAGTTCGGCGGCGAGCGAGAGCATGTTGGACTGGATCCCTGGTGCAAAGGCGCCTAGGCTGCCATCGCCAATGGCGTGATCGTTGAGCATCAGCAGCAGACCATGCAACTGCGCAGCCTTCTGGGCGGCCAGGCTGAGCGGGGTTTCCAGCGGGAAGTGGGCGGTGAGGAACAGGTCTGGGCCGCAGCGTTCGGCGGCCAGGGTCTGGCGGATGGATTCGGGCATGGGGCGTTCTCCTTGGCGACGATTCGACAGGACCGTATGCGTACGGTCGACCGCCTACGTAGTCGGGACGCCAATCCCGGTCGCCGTGGTTGCGGCAACCGGGCCAAGATACCGCGATGAGGTGTCTCCAGGCGTGTCCGAGTGATACGCCTGGAGGAAAAGGGAAAGCCCGCCTATTGCCCCTTGGCCTCCGCCCGCAGCCGCGCCTCCTGCTCGCGCAGCTCCGGCGTCAGCGCCTCGCCGAAGTCCTCCATCTCGAACAGCGGACGGATCTCGATCTCCGAGTCGCTCTCCATCGGGTTAGGGCAGCGCTTGACCCATTCGACCGCTTCTTCCACCGACTTGACCTGCCATAGCCAGAAGCCGGCGACCAGTTCCTTGGTCTCGGCGAAAGGGCCGTCGATCACCGTGCGCTGCTTGCCTGAGAAGCGCACCCGCTTGCCCCGCACGCTGGGGTGCAGGCCTTCTCCCGCCTGCATGATGCCGGCCTTGACGAGTTCCTCATTGAACTTGCCCATGGCTGCCAGCAGTTCCGTGCTTGGCATCTTGCCGGCTTCCGATTCTGTCGTTGCCTTCACCATCACCATGACACGCATTGTTCTCTCCTGGATTGGGTTGGGGAAGCCACGCCGCTGCCGGGCGGATTGCCGGCGCGGTGGGTGGCTCTGAAGGGACGACGAATGGGGACCGGGGAAATCGACAGCGCAACGCAAGAACGCAAGGCCGGACGGGCGGGCTGCGCGCGCGGCGCCGCCTCAGGCCGAGGGCGCCGCTTCCAGCCAGTTGCGCAGCAATTCCCTAGCCGGCGCCAGGTAGGCTGTAATGGGCTCGGTGCGGCCGTTCGCATACCAGTGGCAGTAGCAACCATGGAAGACCGCCAGCATCAGGCGCGCCATCTCCGGCGGCAGCGGGCGTTCCGGCGTGCTCAGCGCGTCCACCAGGGCGCGGAGGTGTCCGTCCCAGCCGGCGCGGATGTGCTCGCGCACGGAGTCCGGGACGCTGCTTGAAAAGAGCAGCGCCAGCACCACGCCCTTGGTTTCCGGGTGGTGCGTGAAGTAGTCGGCCACGCGGTCGAAGATCGCATCCAGGCGCTGGGACGGTACCTCGCCGGCCAGGTCGTGGGCCTGCAGTTCGCTCTCAATTTCCTGGAACAGGCTGATGGCGGCTTCCGCCAGCAGCATTTCCTTGCTGCCGAAATGCCAGAGCAGGCTGCTTTTCGCCACATTGGCACCCGCCGAGATCTGGTCCAGGGTGACCTCGGCGTAGCCGTGTTCGGCGATCAGTGCCTTCGTCAGCGCGATCACGCGCTGGCGGGTTTCCAGGCCGCGGCGGTTCTTGGTGGGTGCTGCGGTGCCGGCAGGGGCGGCTTCGGCTGTGGCGGGGGAAGTCATCGCATGGGCAGGCATGGGTTGGCGGAAATTGTACCAGCGGGGACAAAAGGGCCGGTCCAGGGGCCGTGCCGTCCCGGAGCGCCTGCTGCCGCGCATCGGTCTGCAATGGCCCTGGGATTTACCCCAATCCTGGCGCCCGTCGCTTGACACCGCGGCGGGCCCGCTCGCACACTTGAATTGTACTGAACGTTCAGAATAATTCCAGGAGGCGATCCATGGCGACACAGCCGTCATCCGCCGTGGCCGCGCTGCGCCCGTTCCAGGGCCGAGCCGGAGGCGCCGACGCAAGCCCGCGGGGCGGTGCGCTTCAGCTCGCACCAGCGCTCTAGGCCTGCTCCATCACGATCCTCACCATCCGATACGACATGGAATTCGACTACGTGATCGTCGGCGCCGGTTCTGCCGGCTGTGTCCTGGCCAACCGCCTGAGCGCCGATCCCGGCGTGCGCGTCTGCCTTGTCGAGGCAGGCCCCACCGACCGCTCCGCGCTGATCCACACGCCGGCAGGCATCATCGGCATTCTCCCCACGCGCCACGTCAACTGGGCCTTCGAGACGGTGCCGCAGTCGGGCCTGGGCGGCCGCCTGGGCTACCAGCCGCGAGGCAAGACGCTGGGCGGCAGCAGTGCGATCAACGCGATGATCTACATCCGCGGCCACCGCTCCGACTACGATGACTGGGCTGCGCAGGGCAATCCGGGCTGGTCGTACCAGGAGGTGCTGCCGTGGTTCCGGCGCTCCGAGGACCATTTTGCCGGCGCCAGCGATTATCACGGCGCGGGCGGCGAGCTGAGAGTCAGCGCGCTCGATGCGCACCCGGCCACCCATGCCTTCGTCGAAGCGGGGCGGGCCGCCGGCCATCGCGTCAACGACGACTTCAACGGCGCGGAGCAGGAGGGCGTAGGCCACTACCATGTCACCATCCGCAATGGCCGCCGCTGCAGCGCCGCCGTGGCCTTCCTGCATCCGCTGCGCGGCAGCCGGCCGAACCTGACGGTGCTGACGGACGCCCACGCCACCGGGCTCATCCTCGAGGGCAAGGCGGCACGCGGCGTGCGGGTGCGCGTCAAGGGCCGCGAGGTGGAACTGCTGGCACGCCGGGAGACCATCCTGTCGGCGGGCGCCTTCGGTTCGCCGCAGCTTCTGCTGCTGTCCGGCATCGGCGACGAGGCGGCACTGCGCCCGCACGGCATCGCCGTGCGCCACGGGCTGCCGGGCGTCGGCCAGGGCCTGGCGGACCATCCCGACTATGTGCTGCCGTACAAGACGCACGACACCTCGCTGATGGGCCTGTCCTTGCGCGGCGTGGCCGCCATGACGCGCGCGTTCTTCGAATACCGCAAGACGCAGACCGGGCTGCTCGCTACCAACTTCGGCGAGGCTGGCGGCTTCCTGCGCACCGATTCCGCGCTGGCCCGCCCCGACGTGCAGTTGCACTGGGTCACCGGCATCGTGGACGACCACAACCGCAAGCGGCACCTGGGCCACGGCATGAGCTGCCACGTCTGCGTGCTGCGCCCTAAGAGCCGGGGATCGGTTGGGCTGGTGTCGGCCGACCCGACCGCGCCGCCGCGCATCGACCCGAACTTCCTGGGCCACGACGATGACGTCGCCACCCTGCTCAAGGGCTACAAGATGTCGCGCGAGATCATGGCGGCCAAGCCGCTGGCCGGCTACGCGCCACGCGAACTGTACGTGAAGCACGTGCGCAGCGACGACGAGCTGGTCGCGCTGCTGCGCCGTCGCACCGACAGCATCTACCATCCGGTCGGCACCTGCCGCATGGGCCAGGATGAGATGGCGGTGGTGGACCATCGCCTGCGCGTGCATGGCATGGAGCGGCTGCGCGTGGTCGATGCCTCCATCATGCCGACCCTGGTCGGCGGCAACACCAACGCGCCGTCGATCATGATCGGCGAGAAGGGCGCAGACATGATCGCGCAGGACTGGCGCTAACCGGGTTTGGCACGGACCACCCGGACCACGATTTCCAACTAGGAGGCACCATGCTTCGCAAGCCTGCCGCGCTGGCCGCGGCACTTTTCGTTTTGTCGAGCACCACCGGCGTCTGCGGCGCTGCCGATTCCGTCGGGCCGGGCGACGCCACCACGTTCACGCGCCAGGCCAATGGCGCGGTGCTGACGCGCCTTCCGTTCGCCGACCGCCAAGACTATGAGGATGCCCAGCGTGGCTGGATGGGCACGCTGGACACCGGCGACATCCGCAACGCGCAGGGGCGGGTGGTCTGGAATCTCAACGACTATGCCTTCCTGGGCGGCGACGCCGCGCCGGATACGGTCAATCCCAGCTTGTGGCGGCAGGCCCAGCTCAACCTCAAGCACGGCCTGTTCCGCGTGACCGACCGCATTTACCAGGTGCGCGGCTTCGACCTGTCCAATATGACGCTGGTCGAAGGCGACAGCGGCATCATCATCATCGACCCGCTGCTCACCGCGGAAACCGCGCGCGCCGCCCTCGACCTGTACTACCGGCACCGGCCCCGCAAGCCAGTGGTCGCCGTGATCTATACCCACAGCCACGTCGACCATTTCGGCGGCGTCAAGGGCGTGGTCAGCGAGGACGATGTCAAGGCCGGGCGCGTGAAGATCCTCGCGCCGGAAGGCTTCATGGAGGAGGCGGTCAGCGAGAATCTCTACGCGGGCAACGCCATGAGCCGGCGTGCCCAGTACATGTACGGCGCGCTGCTGCCCAAGGGCCCGAAGGGCCAGGTCGACGCGGGCCTGGGCAAGACGGTATCGCTGGGCACCGTGACGCTGATCCCGCCCACGGACCTGGTCCGCAAGACCGGCGAGACGCGCACCATCGACGGCGTGCAGATCGAGTTCGAGATGGCGCCGGGCACCGAGGCGCCGGCCGAGATGCTGATGTACTTCCCGCAATGGAAGGCGCTGTGCGCGGCCGAAGATGCCACCCACAACCTGCACAACCTCTACACCATCCGCGGCGCGCAGGTGCGCGATGCCAACCAGTGGTGGCGCGCGCTGGACGAGACGCTGGACCGCTACGGCTCCCGCACCGAGGTGCTTTTCGCCCAGCATCACTGGCCGAAGTGGGGGCAGCAGAATATCGGCGCCTTCCTCGGCCGCCAGCGCGACGCCTACAAGTTCATCCACGACCAGTCGCTGCGCCTGGCCAACCAGGGCTACACCATGACCGAGATCGGCGAAATGGTGAAGCTGCCGCCGTCGCTGGCCGGCCAATGGGACCTGCGCGACTACTATGGCACCGTCAACCACAACGCCAAGGCCGTCTACCAGCGCTACCTCGGCTGGTACAGCGGCAACCCTGCCGACCTGCACCCGCTGCCGCCCGAGGAAGCGGCCAAGCGCTACGTGCAGTACATGGGCGGCGCCGACAAGGTGCTGGCGCAGGCCCGCGAGTCGTACGCACAAGGCGACTATCGCTGGGTGGCGGAAGTGGTCAAGCACGTCGTCTTCGCCGATCCCGCCAACCAGGCCGCACGCCGGCTGGAGGCCGATGCGCTCGAGCAGCTCGGCTACCAGGCCGAATCGGCAAGCTGGCGCAGCGCCTACCTGATGGGTGCGCGCGAACTGCGCAACGGCGTGCAGCGCGCACAGTCAACGCAGTCCGGCAGCCCCGACATGGTCCGCGCGATGACCGACCCGATGTTCCTCGACTACCTGGCGGTGCGCCTGAACGCCGAGCGCGCGGCGGGCCGCACGCTCAAGATCAACTGGGTCCAGCCCGATACCGGCAAGCGCTATGCGCTCACGGTGGAGAACGCGGTGTTCCGCTACAAGGCTGACCAGCAGCACGCCGACGCGCAGGCCACGCTGACCGTGCCGCGCGCCGTGCTGATGGGCGCGCTGCTGGGCCAGACCACCCTGCGCGAGGCGGTCGGCGCCGGGCGCGCGAAGATCGACGGCGACCCGGCCGCGCTGCAGGCCTGGATGGGGATGCTGGACAAGTTCGATCCGCAGTTCGAGATCGTGGCGCCCTAGAGGCCGAGCACGAACGCTCAGGGCGAGGCCGCTCCGGCTGCCGGACGCATGGCGTCGGTGGCCGCCGTCGCCGCTGCCGGCGCCGCGGCTGCCGCGGCCACCGGTGGCGTCACGCCACTGACGGCCGCCTTCGCGACGCGTGTTCCCTCCGGCGGGTCTTCCGGCGTCAACGCCGTTCCGCGCGGCCACACCACCACATCGTCATAGGCATAGAGGCGGCAGTGGGCGAACTGCATGTCGCGGCAGCGTCCCATGGCCTTGTCGATGGCGTCCTTGTTGCCGCTCCAGTAGGCATAGTGTCCGCCATCGGCCAGCACAAAGGCCTTGGGCGCCTTGCGCTGCAGGTAGGTGGCATAGCCCTTGCGCGCCCGCGCGTAGGGCAGGGCATCGACGTTGGCCGCGTCGGCATAGCCCGTCGGCGCCGGCAGCGAGGCCTGGGCGTGCGCCAGGCCGCCGGCCGTGGCCGGGATGCTGACGATGGAGTTGCCGCCCATGCGCACCAGGATGATCTCGGGGTAGTCGTAGGCGGCGCCGGACGCCGTGTCCACCGCGACGCCGACGGCCCCGCCGATCAGGATATTGCCGAAGGCCATGGCCTTGGTGGTGGACTTCACGGTGGCCAGGCCGGGTTCCATGCCGTCCTTGTCGCAGCGCACGTTGAGGTCGCCGTAGGCGCGGTGGATGGTCACGGTGCCGGGCGTGGTGACGTAGTACGTTCCCTTGCTATTGGTGAGCTTGCAATTGGCGCCTGGCGCCGCTGCGTCGTCCTTCTGTGTCTCGACCGAGACGATCTGGCCGGTGCCGCTGACGATGGAGGCGCAGCCCGTGAGAAGGCTGCCGGCGGCAAGTGCCGCCAGGCCGATGACCCGCATGATTTTCCCCGTGGTATCCCGGTGTTCCGTTGTTCTGACGTTCTGACGTTCTGCTGTTCAGGCGTTCTGATGTCCTGTCGTTCCATGCATGGGCGGACGGCGGTCCGGCGCCTCCCGCGCGCCGGCCGTGCCGCCAGTGTCCGCTAACGTTTCGTCAGCACGGGCCGCCGACCGGACCCCTCGTCGGTGGGGGGGCTATGCGGCCTTGCCGGCCAGGGCGGCCTCGATCCGCGCCGCCACTTCCTGCAGCGGGCCGGCGAAGCGTTCGATCGCTTCCTTGGCAGGGATCGCGGCGGACAGGTAGACCACGTTGAGGCTGCCGAGCGTGCGCTCGCCGTGGCGCACCGGCACCGCCAACGCGGCGATCTTGCGCTGCTCGGTCCAGTCGCCGCGGTTGGCGGCGAAGCCGTCGGCGCGGATGCGCTGGACCAAGCGGCGCAGGTAGGCCTCGTCATGGGCCAGGGCGGCCTGCTCGGGGCCGCCGCCGCCTGCGCGCAGCACATTGAGCACGTGGTCGCGCTCGGCGTCGCTGCAATGGGCGAAGTAGGCGCGTCCCGCCGCCGTCAGCAGGATCGGCAGGCGGCGCCCGACCATGGCGCGGTGAAAGGACAGCGGGCTGAAGCGGTGTGTGGTCTCGCGGATGATCATGGCGTCGCCGTCCGGCGTTGCCAGGTCCGACGGCCAGACCACGCGTTGTAGCAGCTCGCCCATCAGCGGAGCGGCCAGCGTGGAGATCCACTCGTCGTCGGTGAAGCCTTCGCTGAGCGCACGCACCTGCAGCGTGAGCCGGTAGCTGTCGTCCGACTCGCTGCGCCACACCAGGCCCTCGGCCATCAGTGTTTCCAGCAGCCGGCGTACCGTGGTGCGGTGCAGGGCGGTCGCCTCGCTGAGCTGCTGCGCGGTGGCGCGCCCGCTTTCCATCTGGTTGAGTGCCCGCAGCACGGCGAGGCCGCGCGACAGGCCGCGCACGCTCGCGTAGGGAGAACGGTGCGCGGCGCGTGTTGCGGTGGTGGTTGGCATCGAAAAAGTCCTTGAAAATCAAAGATGTGCACTCCTTGCACATCTTGAACGTTTTTTTGTCTGCGGGCAATCGGGTCTCTAGACTGCTGCCCATACCGATAACCAATTCATGGAGCAGACAATGTCCAGCGCCTCTTCCGCGTTGCCCCCCGCCGCGCCCTCCGCGACCGCATCCCCGTCTTCTGCCGCCGTCCCCCAACTGCCGTTCCAGAGCATCTGGGGCGAGCTGCGCGGCGTCACGTTCTCGCAGGGCTGGCTCGATGCCAAGGGCATCCGCACCCGCTACCTGCATGCCGGCAGCGAGGACAAGCCGGCGCTGATCCTGCTGCACGGCGTGGGCGGCCATGCCGAGGCCTATGTGCGCAACCTGCAGGCGCATGCCGAGCACTTCAATGTCTGGGCCATCGACATGATCGGCCACGGCTGGACCGACAAGCCCGAAGGGCCGCGCGAGGTGGCGGACTACGTCGACCACGTGCTGCGCGTGATGGACACGCTGGGCATCGAGCGCGCGTCCATCAGCGGCGAATCGCTCGGCGGCTGGGTGGCGTCGCGCCTGGCCATCGAGCATCCCGAGCGCGTGGAGCGCCTGGTGCTGAACACGGCCGGCGGCTCGCAGGCCGACCCGGTGGTGATGGAGCGCCTGAAGACGCTGTCGATGCGCGCGGTGGAGGATCCGGCCTGGGACTTCATCAAGGCGAGAGTGGAATGGCTGATGGCCGACAAGCGCAAGGCCTTCGACGACCTGATCGCCACGCGCCAGGCCATCTATGCGCAGCCGGGCATGGTCGAGGCGCAGCGCGGCAACATGGTGCTGCAGGACATGGAAACGCGCCAGCGCAACATCCTGCGCGCCGCCGACTACGGCCGCATCCAGGCGCCCACGCTGGTGCTGTGGACCTCGGACGATCCCACCGCGGATGTGTCGGAGGGCCGCCGCATCGCCTCCATGATCCCCGGCGCGCTGTTCACCGTGATGGACGGCTGCGGCCACTGGCCGCAGTTCGAGGACGCGCCCACCTTCAACCGCATCCACATCGATTTCCTGCTGGGCCGGCCCGTGCCGGAAGCCGCCCCGGTCTGACCCCGCCAGAGGGCAAGGAGGAGACATGAGCACCGCCATCGAGATGGCGGCCGGAGACGGCCGCCCCTGTGATCTGCACGCGGACGTCGCCATCATCGGCGCCGGTCCCGTGGGCCTGATGATCGCCAACATCCTGGGCCTGCAGGGCGTGCGGGTGGTCCTGCTGGAGCGGCTGGACGAGATCATCGACTACCCGCGCGCCATTGGCCTGGACGACGAAGCGCTGCGCGTGTTCCAGTCGGTCGGGCTGGTCGAGGCGCTGCTGCCGCACACCACGCCGCACCACTGGATGCGCTTCGTCACGCCGGGCGGGCGCTGCTTTGCCTCGATCGAGCCCCGCACCGACGAATTCGGCTGGCCGCGCCGCAATGCCTTCATCCAGCCGCTGGCGGACCGCGTGCTGTACGAGGGCCTGGCCCGCTTCCCCCATGTGCAGGTGCTGTTCGGCCAGAACGTCAGCGGTTTCACGCAGGACGCCGACGGCGTCACCATCGATTCGGCCGACGAGGCAGGCAAGCCGGTGCGCGTGCGCGCCGCCTACCTGGTCGGCGCCGACGGCGGCAACAGCTTCGTGCGGCGCATGCTGGACGTGCCGTTCGAGGGCCGCACCAAGCCCAACCAGTGGATCGTGGTGGACGTGCGCAATGACCCCATCGGCAAGCCGCACATCTATTTGCACTGCGATCCGGAGCGCCCCTATGTCTCGGCCGCGCTGCCGCACGGCATCCGCCGCTTCGAGTTCATGGTGATGCCTGGCGAGACCGAGGAGGCGCTCTCCAAGCCGGAAAACATGGCGGCGCTGATCCGCAAGCTGGTGCCGGAGCCCGACAAGGTCGACTACATCCGCAAGCGCGTCTATACGCACAATGCGCGGCTGGCGGGCAGCTTCCGCGCCGGGCGCGTGCTGCTGGCCGGCGATGCCGCGCACATCATGCCGGTGTGGCAGGGCCAGGGCTACAACAGCGGCATCCGCGACGCGGCCAACCTGGGCTGGAAGCTGGCCATGGTGGTCAAGGGCCAGTGCGGCGACCGGCTGCTCGACACCTACACCATGGAGCGGCGCGCACATGCGCGCTCCATGATTCACCTGTCCGAGGTGGCGGGTGACATTTTCGCGCCGGCCGGCCGTACCGCCGCGCGCCTGCGCGACGCCTTCACCCGCGTGATGAACATCTTGCCGTCGGCCAAGCGCTACTTCGTGGAAATGCGCTTCAAGCCGATGCCGCGCTACGAGCAGGGCGTGGTGCTGCTGCCCGAGTCCGGAACCGCGGCGCAGCCCGGCTTCCTGGCACGCCGCCTGGAGCGCGCGGGCAACTCGGCGCTCGGCCGCCTGCTGGGGCTGATGAGCGAGAAGCGCGAGTCGCTGCTGGGGCGCCTGGTGCATGGACGCGATCCGCTCGGCGCCTCGCCGGTGGGGCGCATGTTCATCCAGCCGCTGGTGCGCTGTGCGGACGGCCGCATCGCGCGGCTGGACGATGTGATCGGCAACCGCTTCGCGGTGCTGAGCTGGGGCATGGACCCCACCTTCGGCCTGAGCGCGCAGGCGCGCGAGGCGTGGGCGCGGCTGGGCGCCTGCTTCATCATCGCCAAGCCCGATCCGCAGCTCGACTACCGCGACGACGTACCCGAGGGCGTGCTCGCCGTCGGTGACGTGCACGGCCGCCTCAAGGACTGGTTCGGCAGCCAGCGCGAGTCGGTGGTGGTGCTGCGCCCCGACCGCTTCGTGGCGGCGAGCTGCTCGCCGCAGGACGTGTCGCGCGCCATCCTTGGCGTGGCCGACAAGTTGGCGCTGACGCCCGCGGCCGGCCGGCCGCAGGCGCCGCCGGTGCCGCAGCCCGGCCGCGCAGCGGAGCCCGGCGTGCCGGCCCTGGTGCGCACGGCAGGAGCCTGAGATGCCCATCCATCTCGAATGCCTCTCCCATACGCCGCTGCACGGCTACTTCGACCCGGCGCCGGCAGTGCTGGCCGAAGTCGAGCGGGTGCAGGCGCAGGCGCGGGCGCGCGTGGCGGCCTTCGACCCGGAGCTGGTCATCGCCTTCGCGCCCGACCACTACAACGGTTTCTTCTACGACCTGATGCCGCCGTTCTGCATCGGCGCCGCCGCCAGTGCGGTGGGCGACTTCCGCAGCCTGGCCGGCCCGCTGGACGTGCCGCGCGACACCGCGCTGGCGCTGGCCGAGGCCGTACTCGCCGCCGACATCGACGTGGCGCTGTCCTACCGCATGCAGGTCGACCACGGCTGCGCGCAGGGGCTGGAAGTGTTGACCGGCGGCCTCGACCGCTACCCCGTGATCCCAGTCTTCATCAATTCGGTAGCGGCGCCTATGGCCTCGTGCCGGCGCGCGCGGCTGCTGGGCGACGCCATCGGACGTTTTGCTTCCCGGCTGGGCAAGCGCGTGCTGGTAGTGGGCTCGGGCGGCATCTCGCACGAGCCGCCGGTGCCTGAGCTTGCCACCGCCAGCCCGGAGAACGCCGAGCGGCTGATCGCCGGGCGCAATCCCTCGCCCGAGTCGCGCGCCGCGCGGCAGGCCCGCACCATAGCCGCGGCGCGTGCCTTCACCGCCGGCGAGAGCGCCATGCACGCGCTCAACCCGGAATGGGACCAGGCCTTCCTGGCCACGCTGCAGCGTGGCGAGCTGACCGCCGTCGACGGCATGACCAATGCCGCCATCACGCGCGACGGCGGCAAGTCCGCCCACGAGATCCGCACCTGGATCGCGGCCTTCGCGGCGCTGGCGGCAGCCGGCCCCTACCGCGCGGAGATCGACTACTACCGCGCCATTCCCGAATGGATCGCCGGCTTTGCCGTGATGCACGCGGGGCAGGCCGGCTGAGGCCGGCCGCCACCCAAAGAACACCACCACAGGATGCCCCCGACATGACCCAGCAAGACACCATTGCCGCCCTGGCCGAGCGCCTGCGCCGCGCCGAGCAGGACCGCACGCCCATCGCCCCGCTGCGCGGCGAGATCGCTGCCGGCGACGCGGACACGGCCTACGCCGTCCAGCGTGCCAACGTCGCCTTCTGGCAGGCGCAGGGCCGGCGCGTGGTCGGCCGCAAGATCGGCCTGACCTCGCCGGCCGTGCAGCGCCAGCTCGGCGTCGACCAGCCTGACTTCGGCACGCTCTTCGCCGACATGGTGTTCGGCGACGACGAGCCCATTCCCGTGGCGCGCACGCTGCAGCCCAAGGTCGAAGCCGAGGTGGCGCTGGTGCTCAAGCACGACGTTAGCGCGGCCGATGCCACGCTGGTCGACCTGATCGGCGCGGTCGACTACGTGTTGCCCGCCATTGAAGTGGTGGGCAGCCGCATCGCCGACTGGAATATCGCCTATGTCGACACCGTGGCCGACAACGCCTCCAGCGGCCTGGTGGTGCTGGGTGCCGTGCCGGTGCAGCTGGCCGGGCTGGACCTGAAGGCCGTGCAGATGGAGATGTTCTGCGGCGATGAGCGCCTGTCGGCCGGCAAGGGCTCGGCCTGCCTCGGCCATCCCCTCAACGCCGCCGTGTGGCTGGCGCGCAAGCTGGCCTCGCTGGGCGACCCGCTGCGTGCCGGCGACCTGGTGCTGACCGGCGCGCTCGGCCCGATGGTGGCCGCCGAAGCGGGGCGGTGCTACGAGGCGCGCATCAGCGGCGTCGGCACCGTGCGCGCGAGTTTTGCCGCGGCCTGAGCGGGCCGCGCTTTCCACAGAGGGCCGAATTCACGGCCCCTTCCAACGAGAAACAGGAGACAAAGAGCATGCTGAGCTTCCAGCGAACCGTACTGTGCGCCGCCTTCGCGGCCGCCACCTGCCTGGCCGCCCCCGCCGCCAGCGCCGACACCTATCCCAGCCGCCCGCTCACCATGGTGGTGCCGTTCCCGGCCGGCGGCATCACCGACATGATCGCCCGCCAGCTCGCCCAGCAGATGCAGAACGGGCTGGGCAGGGCGGTAGTGGTGGAGAACCGTCCCGGCGGGGGCGGCCAGATCGCCGCGCAATCGGTCAAGCGTGCCGATGCCGACGGCTACACCGTGTTCGTCGCGGCCACCGAGATGTTCGCCATCAATCCGGGCCTGTACCGCAACTTTTCCTACGATCCGTTGAAGGACTTCAAGCCGGTCACGGCGCTGGCGACATCGCCGCTGGTGCTGGTGGTGCCCAAGACCAGCCCGGCCGGCTCGGTCAAGGACCTGATGGCGCTGTCGCGCAGCAAGGCCGGCGGCGTCAACTACGCCTCGCAGGGCATCGGCTCGATCGGCCACCTGCTGGGCGGCATGTTCGCAGAGAAGGCGGGCGGGCAATTCACTCACGTGGCCTACAAGGGCTCGGCTCCCGCGCTGCAGGACGTGATGGCGGGCCAGGTCGACATGATGTTCGACCCGGTCATCACCACCTCGCCGCTGATCCAGGGTGGCAAGGTCAAGCCCCTCGCCATCGCCGCGCCACGCCGCGCGGCCCAGCTCCCCGAAGTGCCGACGCTGGCCGAGCTCGGCGTGCCCGGCCTCGATGCCGGCGTGTGGTTCGGCATGGTGGTCAAGGCCGGCACGCCGGACGCCATCGTCAACCGGCTCAACGAGGAAGCGCGCAAGGCGCTGAAGGCGCCGGAGGTCACGCGGCGCTTCGCGGACCAGGGCCTGGAGGCAATGCCGATGACGCCGCAGCAGTTCGGCGCCTTCCTGCAGAGCGAGAGCGGGCGCTGGGCGCCGCTGGTGAAGGCGAGCGGGGCGGTGGTGGAGTGAGCATCAGGCAAGCTGGGCGAGCAGTCGGCCGCCGGCGGCCCGGAGATCGAGGTCTACCAGGCGCTGTGCGACTCGCCGCAGGCGCAGGTCAAGCGCAATGACCGCGGCGGCAAGGCCTGCACCTTCAGCATCAGCGCGCAGGTCTACCGCACGGACGGTCCATAGCCGCGGCGCGTCGGGCCGGGCTGCGCGCTCGCCTCCTCGGCTGGAGACGTCGCGGTGAGTGCCGCAACGCCTTCCTGGATGCCGTTCACCGATGCGGCCGGGATGGGTACGGGTGCGCCACCTGTCACCGACGCTGCCGAAAGCCCGGGCGCCGGCCCTTGCAGGGAAGTCCCGCTCAGGCCGATCTCCCCGAGCAGCGAGTCGATCAGCGGTGCGCGCGCGCGGTAGGTCAGCGCGGCGGACATGGCCTGCTCGGCGAGATTGCCATGTCCGTGCCCGCTGCCGTGCGCGGCCTCGCCGGCCAGGCTCGCGGCGCCGGCGCGGTTCAGCCCGTCCACCTGGATGATCTTGATGCCGTCGATGGCTTTCATGGGTGATCCCCGGGACCGGCACCCGGCGCGACGCCCCATGCCGGACCCGACGGGCCGTCGTGTGTTATTGCGCGCGCCGCAGCACGTAGTGTGGCGCCAGCGGGCCGGTCGGGCGGGTGCCGTCGCGGTACAGCATGATCACTTGGTTCTCGCCGATGAAATAGCGCTGGCTGTCGCCGGATGCGTCCAGGCGGATGGTGCTGCCGTCGGATTCCCAGCTGAACGTGCCGGACACCGTTTCGGGCTGCGTCTGGCGGTCCAGGTACAGGGTGGTGCGTTCGTAGCGGCCGTCCTGCATCAGCGTCAGGCGGGTGCGGATGCCGGGGCAGTCGGCGCAGGGCAGGATGCCATCATAGCTGCCGGGCCAGTCGAGCGAATTGCGGGCCGTGTGGATGTCCACGGGCACGGACCGGGCGGTAATGGGTTTGGAGGGAGCGCAGCCGGCGAGCAGGGCGACTGTCAGGGTGAAGATCAAGGTGGTTTTCATCATGGCCAATTTCAGCGCAGCGTGAACTCGGAATTCTGGGTTCCGAGATGTGCCCTATGGGGAATGACGAGCGACCGGATTGCCTGCCCAGGGGACCCGACACCGGTCAAGATTCGAACAGTCTGCGGAGGACGCCGCGCCCAGCATTGTAGTTGGCGACGGCAGCAACCAAGCCTGATCCCGCCGCCCCAAGATACATCAGCGCTTGCTCGGGGTTGGAGTCAGCATAGGCCCGCATGGCACTGATCACGTTGATGGCGGCGGCCAGCGTTTGCCCTCCCACGCCGAAGACGCAGATGCCCCATCGCCAACTGATGCGATTCCCCTTGTTCTTCAGCGCTTCGTTGTGCCGTGCTTCGGCAATGGTGCCGGCAACGACCGAAGCAATGAAGACCGTAGACGCGGCGATGGCCAGTGATCCCAAGCCGATCGTGAGAAACGGATTCAGGCGCAACAGATTCAAGCGAATTCTCCACGTTTAACAGTTCGCATCCTTTTTTGATTGAACGTCGAGATCGTTTGGATTGATCGCCAATGAGTGTTTCAGCGAACGCCATCAAATGCTGGGATTTTGGCTGGGTTGGAAGCACTGAAACTTGGGAACACTCTGAAATTCATCTTCAGAATCCTAGTTTTTTAGCAATCAGCGCGCTCTAACGCCGCAGACCGCACCGACTGGTGCAAACTAAGGGGTTCGTACTGGCGAGCAGCCAGCCCGTCCATCCCTGCGCAACTAGGGAGATTGCCTGCGTATGACTGTATTCCAAGGGGCCGGAGCCCTTCTTTCCCTGATCGCCATGTTTGGAGTGATCAACTACCGTTTCATCAAGTTGCCCGATACGCTGGGCATCACTGCGGTGGGCATCGTTGCCTGCCTGGGCCTCTCAGCCCTGGGCTTCGTTCATCCCGAACTGGTGGTGCAGGCGCGCAAGCTGGTCGCGCAGATCGATTTTCCGGATGTGGTGTTCCATGGGCTGCTCGGCCTGCTGCTGTTCGCCGGCGCTCTCCACGTCGATCTTTCCCGCATGCGCCAGCAGACGCGTGCCGTGATCCTGCTGGCCACCATCGGCGTGCTGATCTCGACCGGCGCAGCGGGCCTGGGCTTCTACTACATCGCACAGTGGCTCGGCCATCCGATCAGCCTGCTATGGTGCCTGGTGTTCGGCGCGCTGATCTCGCCGACAGACCCGATCGCGGTACTGAGCGTGCTAAAGAAGGCCGGTGCCCCGGCGAGCCTGGAAACCAAGATTGCGGGTGAATCGCTGTTCAATGACGGCACGGCCGTGGTGGCCTTCCTCACCCTGGTCGGCCTGGCAACCGGCGCCACCGAGTTCTCGGCCGCGCACGTGGCGACGTCGCTGGCACGCGAAGTGTTTGGCGCGCTCCTGCTGGGGGCCGTGCTCGGCTACGGCGCCTCGCTGCTGCTGCGCGGCATCGACAGTTATCCCGTGGAGATCCTCATCACCCTGGCGCTGGCCACGGCAGGATACGCCCTGGCAGAACTGGCACACGTATCCGCGCCGCTGTCGGTCGTCATCATGGGCCTGGTGATCGGCAACCATGGGGCGGCAACATCGATGTCCGAGAAGACACGGGAGCATCTGTTCAACTTCTGGGGCCTGCTGGACGAACTGCTCAATCTCGTCCTGTTCGGCCTGATCGGCCTGGAGATCATCGCGCTGTCGCTGCAACAGCATATCGTCTGGCTTGGCCTGGCTGCCATCCCGGTCGTGCTGCTGGCGCGCGCCGTCAGCGTGGCCGTGCCCCTGCTGGCCCTGCAGAGCTTTCGCCGGCTCAATCCGCACTCGGCGACCATCATGACTTGGGGAGGCCTGCGGGGCGGCATTTCGATCGCGCTGGCGCTGTCGCTGCCTGCTTTCCCTGGCCGCGAGGTGGTGATCGGCGTGGCCTATGTGGTGGTGGTGTTCAGCCTGCTGATCCAGGCCACCACGCTGGGTTATGTGGTCAGGCGCCTCAGCGCGCGCAGGGGTTTGAGCGCCGAGGCCGCGCTGCGAGTCTAGTCCGTCGCTGAAGGGGCGGTCGGCGCGCGGGAGCGCGAGGGCAGGGCGGCCCAACATCGCCGTCGGCCCGCATACGCGGCCGTCGCAGTAGCTCCGTACCGACGCCGCGCCCGCGGGCGCGACGATGTACCAGCATTTTCAGGGGTGAGCGGACCCGGCACCCGCCAAGCAGGAGCGGGCTGGCATGTCAGGACTGCTCAGGCCGCCTCACGGCTGCTTGCTGCCTGGAGGCGCTTGAGCCGCTCGGAGATGCGCTGCTCCTTCTGTATGACCTCCAGCCGCCGGAGCAGGGCTGCGTCGGCTCCGGCGTCGGCGGTGCCGAGGTCGGCCGCGCCGGTGGTGGCGGCCATGGCGTCGTGGCTTCCTTGTCCCAGTTGTGCGTCCCGCACGGCGCAGGCATCCGCGCCACGGCCGGCCGCCCGATGAGAGAGGAGGCTGGCAGCGGTCGCCGCTGCCAGCACTTGTGCCATCTGGTCGCATTTGGCGCGCAAGGCCAGTAGGTCGGATTGGATCTCGGCGCATCGCTGCGCCGCGTCGCACAGACGGGCATCGAGCGTGCCGAGCTGTTTTTCCAGGTCAATCCGGCGCGCCGTACTGGCGAGCGCCGCGGCTTCGTCCAGGTGCCTGCGCGTTGCGGCAATCTGTGCATCGAGCGTTTCCATATCGCGTTTGGCGTGCGCAATGGCCTGGACCGTCTGCCGCCTGGCGGTTTCATGATGCACCAGGCGCTGACTGGCCTTGAAGATAACTTCGTCGAACTCTCGAAGATACGGGTCGAGGACGGGTCGGCGCGCCACATTGTCCAATGAGCCGATCAGGGCGTGCACATCGGCGGCGAGCAGTCTGGCAATGCGATTGCCCATGCCTTCGGTTGTCATCGACGGCCCCTTCTGTTAGCGGCGACGCTCGTCGGTCGCTCCGCGATAGTCGAGCGGGGATTGTCGGGCGGCACAAAGGCCGCCGGAATCCGGATGCATCCCAAACGATGTGAGTCGATTCTGCAGCGTGTGCCGCACTGCCTGGCGCAGATGACCGAGATGGCGGCTGCCAGACTCGTGTGAGGCGTCTTTCTTATTGCATCCCTCGGGAGGCCGCATTCGAAGCTGCATTGTGTTCGATTGCCAACTATCGGCCTCATCGCTTAACCAAAACGGGTGATGCCGCAGCCCAATCCGGGGCGATAAGCTGGGCTGTCCCGCTCTGCTGGCTTTGAACACCCCACAAGGCGATGACCGGGCGATGGCTTGAGAAAGGGAGAATGGCGATGGCGAAGATTGTGAAAATGGCATCAGTGGCTGCAATCCTAACGATCCTTTGGTCCGCCTCCTTGGCGGCACCCGCTTCCAACGATGCAGCCGCAGGCGATCTAATTGCCAGGTCGCGTGCGGCTGAACATTCTGGCAACCTACCCGCCGCAATCAATCTTCTGAAGGAAGCACTGGAAATCCGGCCACGGGATGTCCGCGCAATTAACACTATCGCAGGACTTTACGGGAAACTTGGCCAGTTCCGCGAAGAGCTGGCATGGTCAAAGAAGGCCATAGAGATTGATCCAAACTTCAGCCTGGCTTATATCAATTATGGCAACGCACTGGGCGAGCTTGGCAGGCGCGCAGAGGCAAAGATTGCATTCCAAAGAGCTTCGCAATTGGATCCGACCTCGCCTTTTGGCCCATATAGTCTTGGCGTGCTCGCCGAACAGGGAAACGATTTTCAAAAGGCGATGGGCTTCTACAGAAGGTCAGTTGAAATAGATCCAACGTTTGAAGACGGCTATTTTAATCTTGCGGCAATGCTCGCGAATTTGAAACGATATGACGAAGCAAGTGTCGAGCTAAAGAAGCTGCTTGCTATTAATCCGAGAGCAAGAGACGCGAGGGCGATGCTAGATAGCATTGATCAAAGGCGCCGCACAAACTGACCATGAGCGCGCGGCCGAGATTGGGGGCGCCGGGCCAGGGGCTTGGAATGCTTGCGACCACCGCCATGGCTGGTCGCTCACTTTCAACACCGCGTCTATCTCAAGCATTCCAACGCAGCGCCAGCGTATCGTCCTCCGCGTCCACCACCTCCGTGCCAAGCGGCGCTCCCAGCTTCGACAGGGTGGTTCGCAGCCATTGCGCGCCTTCGGGGGGCGCGCGCCGCAGCTGCATGCGGTGGATCTGCATCGGTACCAGCCTGAGCTGGCGCAGGCAGCCGTCGGCGCAGTCGACCAGGGGCAGGTACATCAGGCAGAGATCGGGCCGGTAGTGCTCGTAGCCGCCGATGCCCTCATAGTCGTTGAGGAAGTCGCCGCAGCCGTAGATGACCAGCCGGCCGCGATATACCTCGATGCCCTTGACATGATGAGACGAGTGGCCGTGGATGATGTCGGCGCCGCCGGCATCGATCAGGCGCCGCGCGAAGGCTTGCTGTGCGTGCGGCGTGTCCATGTCCCAGTTGCCGCCCCAGTGCAAGGCGACCACCACGACGTCGCCGGCGCGCCGCGCCGCCTGGACATGGCTGGCGACGGTGTCCGCCGCGTGCTTGGAAAGCTCCGGCAGCGTGCTGACGCCGGCTTGCGTGGCGCCGGCCGCCCATTCCGGCGGCACGCCGCTGCTCGGCGCGCCGTAGGCGAACACCAGGATGCGCCGCTCCGGACCCAGCGGGATGACGGCGGGCGCGGCGGCCTCCTGCGCATCGCGTCCGGCACCGGCGGTGCTGATGTGCGCGGCATGCAGCACGGCCAGGGTTTCCTCGAGCCCGGTCCGTCCCCAGTCCAGCACATGGTTGTTGGCAAGCTCGCAGCAGTCGATGCCGGCGGCGGTCAGGCAGGGCAGGTTGGCCGGGTGCATGCGGTAGTGGATGCCCTTGTCGGGCTGCGCATCGTCGCTGGTGGTCACGGCCGTCTCCAGGTTGATGATGCGTGCCTGGGGCTGGAAGCGCGTGAGCAGCGCCAACGCATCGCCCCAGGGGTAGGCCGGGTCAACCGGCCGCCGCAGCGGGCCGTTGGCACGTTCGGCAAGCGCCACGTAGTCCAACGCTGACTTTACCCACGGTTCGTGCAGCCTCGGCTTGCCAGGATGCGGCAGGATCTGGTCGATGCCGCGTCCGGTCATCACATCCCCGCAAAGCAACAGGCGCACCCAACTGCCGGAGTCTGCGGAGCCGGCTGTCCGGGTGGGGCCGTCGTCGCTTGCTGGCATGGCGGACCTCCTTCGTTGCGGCGGGCCATGCATGCATTGTGCGCGCTTTCGCCCTGGCAGGCGCGCTTCGGTCAATGCGCTCAGCGCGCGCCCTGCTGGTGGCTGGCGACGAAGACTTCGATCAGGGCGATGGCCCGGCGGCACTGATCGAGGTCGAAGGCATGGAGGTTGCCAGATTCGTCTGACATTCCGAGCTGCGACGCAAGCCAGCGGATGCCCTTGGCGCGCGCCACGAACGCACTGCAGCCATCGCGCCGCATCTTGGCGGCGACCAGCGGTTCCAGGGCATGGTGCAGGTCGGACTTGGCCTGCCGCAGTTCCGCATCGGCCAGCCTGCCCAGGGGCAGGTGGCGCTTGCTGCGGGGATAGATGCCGATCCACGCTTCGCATGGCGCGCAAAGCCAGAGCGCGCCGCGGTCATCGCGATAGGGGTAGGCGGGCTCGCCGTACTGGACGAGCGCGGCCTTGGCGCCGCAATAGTCGCAGACGGGCTGCGGTGGCGCGGGAATGGGGCGGCCGACGCGCATGGGTAGTAGAGACTTCGTAATGGACAACCCGTCAATCGTAGCACGCGCGCTTGCCGCCCCACTGCGGGCGCTCGGCCGGGGCTTGCCGCCCCGGCTCCGCTTAGTGCCTCAATCAAGCGCCTCAGTCCAGCACGCGGCCCTTGGTTTCGGGCAGCAGCAGCACGGTGAGAATGACGATCGTATAAGCGCCGGTCGCGAACGCGCCGATCGCCCAGCCCAGGCCGTGGGTCTGGCTGAGGAAGCCGACCAGGCTGGGGAACAGCGCGCCGACGCCGCGGCCGAAGTTGTAGGCAAAGCCTTGCCCGTTGGCCCGCACTGCCGAGGGAAAGAGCTCGGTCAGGTAGGCGCCGATCCCGCTGAAGATGCCCGACGCGGCAAAGCCCAGCGGAAAACCGAGCACCAGCATCTGGTTGTTGGACAGCGGCACGAGGGTGTAGACGTACACGCTGACCGCGGACAGCACG
The DNA here is from genome assembly GCF_056930435.1 of Cupriavidus sp. 09_S30. Lineage (NCBI taxonomy): Bacteria > Pseudomonadati > Pseudomonadota > Betaproteobacteria > Burkholderiales > Burkholderiaceae > Cupriavidus > Cupriavidus sp. 09_S30. The sequence goes on from NZ_JBXOWI010000002.1 coordinate 745,573, forward strand.
GCGAAGATCAGCAGGTTGGCGCGGCGGCCCAGCTTGTCGGCCAGGTAGGCGCCCACGATATAGCCGCAGAACGAGCCGGCAATGATGACCATCAGATAGCCGCCGGTGTTGAGAACGGAGAGCTGACGCTCCGTCTTCAGGAAGGTCGGCAGCCAGGTGGTGATGGCGTAGTAGCCGCCTTGCATGCCGGTGCACAGCAGCGCGGTGACCGCCGTGGTCTTCAGCAGCGCCGGCGAGAAGATCGCCCAGAACGAGGGCCGCTCGGCCGAAGCCTCGACCTTGGCACGGGTACGCTGGAACACCTCGGGTTCGGGCACATGCTTGCGGATGTACACCACCAGGAAGGCCGGGGCTACGCCGATCCAGAACAGCGTACGCCAGGCCCACTCGGGCGGCAGGAACGAGAAGGCCAGCGTGTACAGAATGGCCGCGACGCCCCAGCCGACCGCCCAGCCGCTCTGCACCGTGCCCACCGCCTTGCCGCGGTGCTCGGCGCGCACGATCTCGCCCATCAGCACCGAGCCGACCGCCCATTCGCCGCCGAAGCCCAGGCCCTGCAAGGCGCGCAGCAGGAAGAGCTGCTCGAAGTTCTGCGTGAAGCCGATCGCCACCGTGCACGCCGAGAACCAGAGGATGGTGATCTGCAGGATGCGCACGCGCCCGTAGCGGTCCGCCAGGATGCCGGCCAGCCAGCCGCCGATCGCGGAGAACAGCAGCGTGACCGTGCCCAGCATGCCGGCCTGTCCTTTCTCGATGCCCCACAGATTGATGAGCGTGGAGATGACGAAGGTGAACACCATGAAATCCAGCGCGTCGATGGCCCAGCCACCGAAGGCGCCGATAAAGGTGCGGCGCTCCGTTGAATTCAGTTCCCTATACCATTGCATAGATTATCTCTCCAGGTAGTTGCTGGCCGGCGCCGATTGCGCGCGGGAGAAATACGGCCAGCGGGATGGCGGGCCAGCGTCAGAGGGCCGGGAAGCCGTACAGTCGCTGCGGGTTGCTGACCAGGACGCGCTGGCGCGCCTCGGCATCGGGCAGCCAGGCAGCCAGTTGGTTGCGCAGGCGGCCGGTATTGACCATGGGCGAGATATGCACATGCGGCCAGTCGCTGCCCCAGACCATGCGATCGGGCGCGGCGGCGAAGAGTGCCTGTGCCCACGGCGTGACGTCGGCGAAGGCGTCGAACTGCTGGCTGATGCGATAGGCGCCGGACAGCTTCACCCACCAGCCGTGGTCCTGCACCAGGTGGAGCAGCGCCTGGAAGCCCGGGCTCTGCAAGCCTTCGGCCACTGGCATATGGCCCATGTGGTCGACCACGCCCGGCACCGGCAGCTTGCGCATGCGCGGCTGCAAGGCCGGCAGCTCGCGCGCGTCCATCAGGAACTGCATGTGCCAGCCCAGGCCCTTGATGCGGTGCGCCAGGCTCTCCATCGCATCGAAGCCGATGCCGCCGCCGAACAGCACATTGATGCGCAGGCCGCGCACGCCGGCCGCGTGCATCTCTTCCAGCTCGCGGTCGCTCACCGTCGGCGCAACCACGCCGACGCCGCGCAGCCGGTCGGGGTGGCGGCGCAGTACCTCGAGCATATAGCGGTTGTCGGTGCCATAGACGCTGATCTGCACCAGCACCCCGCGCGACATGCCGTTGGTCTCCAGCATGCCCAGGTAGTCCGCCTCGGTGGCGGGATGCGGGGTGTAGCTGCGCTCGGGCACCATGGGGTAGGCCGTGGCGTCCGCGGCCACCACGTGCGCATGCGTGTCGCAGGCGCCGGGCGGAATCTCGAAGGCCGCGGCTTCCTGCTGCTCGCGGGGCAGCGGCGGCAGGCAGAAGGGGATGTCCGCGCCGGGGCGCGCTGTTGTTCCGTTCATGGGTATTCTCCGTTGCAGGCTAGCGGCGACGTGCGCGGTCCTGGGTGGCCGGCATGTCGCCCAAGGTGAAAGGCAGGGCAGCGTCCGCCTTGCCGGCGGTGGCGGTGGCGGCGGAGCCATGTTTCCATGTTTCCATAAAACAGAGGGTAAACGCCAGTTATTGATTTAAAAACGCGCGGAAAATTTTCTGGCTGTATTTCTATTATTTTTCTAATTATTCCATTGGGAATATCCAATTTGTGTTGGGAATGAGCTGAAGTTACCTTGGGATTTTTCTGGTATCGGAGGCGCGCCATTGAGTCAGAGCGATCGGCGCCGTGCCACAAGGGATGCGAAGCCTGGAACGATAAGAGCCCGCTTGAGTGTGGCCCTTCTACTGCCTAAGGATGATGCTCAAAACTCGCACAGGAGCGGGTACCCAGTCGATGATTCGACATGCGCAATGAGCACATGAATCAAAGCGACCTTGGTCAGGACCTACGCAACAGTCGCGCGCGCAAGCCTGATTCTCGACGAGATGGAGCGCGCTGTATGAGGCGGGATTTTTTGGCGCTGATTGCGCCGGCCAAGGCAACGGGCCGTCGGCCGTTCCCGGTCGACGTCACCCGGGCGGCGCGAGTCCTTTGATACTGGCGATTTCGGCAGCCGCCATTGAAAACCGTTCGCGGATGATTTCGAACGCGCGGGTAGTGGCTGGTGCCAGGGTACGGTCGCTATGCCGGACGATACCGAGCGTCAAATCCAGATCGAGAGTGGGGCTGACTGCAAGCTCAACAATGGATTGCGACCTGAGCGCAGGGAGCGCAGCAATGTCTGTCATCGGGACAATCGCGTCGGTCGACGCAACTATCTCAAGCACAGTGCCAAAGTCATCTGATATCAGTGCAAACTGGTCCGATACGGGTGTCGGCAAGCCGTAGAGCTGTGTGAGTCGCCGGCTCACGGAGGGTGCGATGTGCCCTGGCGCAAACAATGGATACTGCCGCATGTGGTCGACGTTGACACTTCCGCCGTTTGCCAGGGGGTGGCCGTGTCGGGCATACCAACCGAAGGTGCAGCGATAGATTGGCTCGGCCGTAAGATCGTCGCGCAATTCTGCCGCGTGGATGTCCCCCACGAAGAAATCGATTCGCTCGGCCAGCAAGGCATCCAGGAGTCGTTCGGACGTGTCGATGATGCTGCGCAGCCGTAATCCCGGCGAGGTGCGCAGGAGTTCAGCCAGCATCGGGCGCAAGATTGGCGCGGCGAGGGAGGATCCCATGCCGGTGGAGAACGTGCCAAGATCTCCCGCCTGCATCAGGCCGAGTGTGCGCAGACCTTCTCTTTCGTCGGAAAGCATGCGGCGCGCGCGAGGCGCATACGCGACTGCAAATGCCGTAGGGCGCAACCGCCTGTCGTTTCTGTCGAACAGCGGCACACCAAGCGCGTCTTCAAGGGCGCGGATGCTACGGGAAAGTGCTGGTTGGCTTAGATGTACCGTATCCGCCGCTGCGGCCAGCGAGCCGGTGTCCAGAAGAGCGAGAAAGTGGCGTAGTTGACGCGTATTCATGGCGAGGGTAGTCCACTTGCATAGGTTGCATGGTAATTAGAACTTACTTGCAATTTACACAAGTGGAAGCAGTCCGCAAACTGTGGCCGGATCGATTCTGACCGCCACCTCGCAATGCCTTCCGCTACCCAACTCAAGTCGCTTCGTCCGGTCGTGGCCATCATCACGGACCGCATCGAACTGTATAAGCACCCGGCTTACTCGGCGCTCAATGGCTATGTGCGCGCTATTTCTGAAGTCGCTGAGGCCCAACCGCTGCTGCTCCCCGCATGTGCCGAAGCGATTGATGCAGACACGCTGATTGACACCCTTGACGGCATTGTCCTGACTGGCGGCCCGTCCAATGTCGCCGCCGAGCGGTATGGGGCAGCGCCCCTGCCCGAGACGACGATGCAAGACCCCCATCGCGACGCGGCAGTGCTGGGTTTGCTGCCCGCATTGATTGAAGCGGGGATCCCGGTCCTTGGGGTTTGTCGCGGCTTCCAAGAGTTGAATGTCCTGTATGGGGGCACGCTTGAGCGCGCCGTCCACGACCAGCCCGGTCGCTTGGACCATCGGGAGGGCGATCACGCTCGCCCGCTGCAGCGCTGGTACGACGATAGCCACGAGATTCGCATCGCCCCGGGTGGCCGGCTTGCCGAACTTGCAGGTGCCTCGGCCATCGTCAACTCACTTCACCACCAGGGCGTCGAGCGGTTGGGCACTGGACTGCGCATCGAGGCGACAGCGCCAGACGGACTCGTCGAGGCATTTTCAATCGCTGGGGCATCGCAATTTACGCTGGCCGTGCAATGGCATCCGGAGATGCGCGTTGACGACTGCGCTTTGGCGAGGGCGATCTTCTCCGCATTTGGAAGCGCTTGTGCAGAACATCGAGCCGGGCGGATGGGAACGGCTCGTGCCGTCTGAAGACATAGCAATGCCAGAACCATATCAAGAACACCGAGGAGTCAAAGTGCAAGCAGAAATTCGTAATCTGTTTAGTCGAACATATGCGGAGGCGCGACAGAAGTTTCTGCAGGCCGCCGCATTCCGCGGCCTCTGCGTCGATTCCTATGAACTGCCGATCGCCGGCGCTGACGGAGAGGCGCTTGCCACCGATGTCGTGCTGGATGGCCTGGCGAACGCTTCGAAGCTAGTCGTCGTCATCAGTGGCGTGCATGGCGTGGAAGGCTACTGCGGCTCCGCCATCCAGACTGGTCTGCTCGGACTCGGTCCGGTGACTGAGCCTGACACCGCTGTCCTGTACATCCATGCGGTCAACCCTCACGGGTTCTCGCATTCGCGGCGGGAGACGCAGGAGAACGTCGACCTGAATCGCAATTTCATCGACTTCTCCGCTCCGCTGCCAGTCAATGGGCCTTATGCGGCGATCCATGAGTTGCTCCTGCCGACAGATTGGCCGCCGAGCGATGACAACGAGCTCACTCTCTTCCGGCTACGCAAGGATTGGGGCCCGAAAGGATTTCAGCGCGCTGTCGCGCTGGGCCAATATGAGTTTGCCGATGGCATGCATTTTGGCGGGCGTGAGCCCACGTGGAGCAACATGACGTTCCGCCAGATCCTCCAGCGCTATGCGCGGCATTGCCGGCATCTCGGTTCCATCGACGTCCATACCGGACTTGGGCCGTACAGCGTCGGAGAGCGCATCTTCGCCTGCCTTGACGAGGGAGCTTCATTGGACCGCGCTCGCCGCTGGTGGGGCGATGTGACCTCTGTTCATGCGGGCACTTCCAACAGCATCCCCATGACTGGGCCGATTCAGTTCGCGCTCTTCGATGAATGCTCGCAAGCCGTGCTAACCAATCTCTGCCTGGAGTTCGGTACGTACCCCACGCCGCAAGTCATTGGTGCGAGTCGTGCCGAACACTGGCTGCATCGCCATGGGTCCTCGGATCCGCTGCAGGCGGCAGCAATCCGTCAAACGCTCAAGGATGCCTTCTATCCGCAAGCTGACGATTGGCAACGAGCCATCTGGAAGCAAGGCCAGGACGTGTTCCTACAGACCATAAGGGGACTGCAGGAGAGCTGATTGCGTTGAACCCCTTACGTGGCCATTAATATTATTCCAAGGAGACATGATGCGTGCCACTAGTACGGCGTCTGCCCAGATGCTTGAGATTCGCCCGGAAATGGACTCGGGCGCGTCTGCTGCGCGTCCTGCTATCGGTCGAGCTGCTGTCGCTGCCGCAGTTGCGGGCAATGCCCTCGAGTTCTACGACTTCGTTATCTACGCGTACTTCGCCGTCTACATCGGTCGGGCCTTCTTCCCGGTTGGCGGTGATTTTGGCAGCTTGCTGCTGGCAGCTGCCACCTTCGGCGTAGGCTTCTTCACCCGCCCGCTCGGCGCTGTGCTGATTGGCGCGCTGGCTGACCGTGCCGGGCGCAAGCCGGCGATGATCTTGACCGTTGCGCTGATTACCTTCGGCACGCTTGGCATGGCCGCCACGCCAAGCTATGCCTCCATCGGCATCGCCGCCCCCGTCATTGTGGTGGCCTGCCGTTTGCTGCAAGGCCTGGCGCTTGGCGGAGAGGTGGGGCCTGCTACGGCGCTGCTCGTCGAGGCTGCGCCGCCGCATCGCCGCGCGCTGTACGCGAGCTGGCAGCTGGCGAGCCAGGGCATTGCCGTAGCGGTCGGCGGACTGCTGGGCGTTGCCGTGTCGCTGATGCTTTCGGCGCAGGATCTTGCAGCCTGGGGGTGGCGTATTCCCTTTGTCCTGAGCCTTGCGCTCGTGCCGGTGGCCCTGAAGATCCGCCGCAGCCTGCCTGAGACCTTTAAGGACAATACGCAGCGCAGCACCTCCGAGGTGGTCAGTGGCGTGATGAAGTCGCACCGGCGCTATGTCGTGCTGGGTGTACTGATGACGCTGTCCGCCGCCGTGGCATCGCAGATTGGCAACTACATGACCACCTATGCGATCCAGACTCTGCACCTGCCGGCCGCGCTTGCGCAGACGAGTGCGCTGGTTGGTGGCGTGATGACGTTCGCGTTCGGTCTTGTCGGAGGCTGGTTGAGCGACTGGCGCGGTCGGAAGATTGTGTTGCTTGCGCCGCGCGTGGTCCTGATGCTGTTGATCGTGCCGATGTTCTGGTGGCTCGGCGCAGCGCCCGGTGCCGTCAGCTTCCTGACCGTGACCGCTGTCATCGCCTCGCTCACAGCCATGAGTGCCGCGGCATCGCTTGTCGTGATTCCCGAGTTGCTGCCGGCTGCCTTTCGCAGCATTGGTGTTTCCCTGGTCTACGCAATTGGAACAACGCTGTTTGGCGGCACCACGCAGTTCGTGGTGACCGGACTTCTGGCCTGGACAAATAACCCCAACTCGCCGGCCTGGTACCTCGCGGGGACTAGCGTCATCAGCCTTGTTGCCATCTGGCTATTGCCCGAAACGCACGGCACCGACATCTCCGAATAAGGCTTGTCCGCCATCGGGGCCTGAGTTCGCCCCGAATCCTCAATTTGCAAGCAATGCCAATGCTGCGGTAGCTCGGCGGCAGGGGGCTCCTGCGCTCTTCAGTCGGACGACTCCCGAACGGGCCTTGGCATTTGTTTGCAAGTTCCGAGCAGTACGCAGTTCCGTGGGTACGAGCCATGCCTTGTTGGGGGGAATCTCAAGTCGGCATTGGAAGCATTTGACTGATGAGTTAAGAGAAGCAAGATAAACCATGAAACGAGTCTTTTTTGCGACGGCAGCATTGGGCTTCATCGGTTGCGCACACGCCCAGTCGAGCGTGACGCTCTATGGTGTAGCGGATGTCAACATCGAGTATGTGAGCCACCTTGGATCTCAGCCGCCGACGCCTGCCAACAACTTCAACGCTGGTCAGGGCGGCAATGCCTTCCGAATGTCTTCGGGTGGTCTGTCCAGCTCGCGCTGGGGCCTGCGCGGTGTGGAGGACCTCGGCAACGGCACCAAGGCCGTGTACGTCCTTGAAAGCGGGTTCAGCATCGACAGCGGTGTGATGTCACAAGGCCGCTTGTTCGGTCGCCAGGCGTACGTTGGTCTGGACAGCCGCTACGGCCAGGTGATGTTCGGACGCCAGTACACGTCGCTGTTCCAGATCATGGCCAACTACTCGCCCACGGCCTACGCGGTTCAATACGAGCCTGTGGTGGCCTTTGCGGGGGCGAACCTTCGGGAAGACAACACCGCCAAATACGTGGGCACCTTCGGTCCCGTGACCGCGATTGCGCACTGGTCGTTCGGCACCGGCGTCGCACTGCCCGGCACCAGTCAAGGGGCACCGAATGTCGGCGGCAACGGTGAAGTACCTGGGCAGTTCCGTCGCGATTCTGCCTACGGCCTTGGTATGGAGTATGCTGCCGGTCCGTTCGGCGCGGCCGTGGCATATGACCAGTACAATCCGAGCCTCAGCTCGGCTACCGGGGCCTTTGTCGGTACCGGTTCGTTCAAGAAGGCAGCGATTGGTGCCAGCTATACCATTGGCAATACTGCCAAGATCATGGGTGGCTATCGTTGGGGCCAGAACAAGGCGCAGGACGGCTCCTTGGTCGTACGCGACGACTACTTCTGGATCGGCGGCAACTATCAGGTCACCCCCGCGCTCGGTCTGACGTTGGAATACAGCTATGACAATGTGAAGAACCTGCTGGGCCAGACGCACCTGGCCAACCCCTGGCAGGTCTCCTTCATCGCTGACTATGCCCTGTCCAAGCGCACGGACCTTTATCTGACTACGGCGTTCTCGAAGAATGCCGGCCTGAACCTCGATACCTCGGCAATCAGCTTCGCCAACGGCTACTTCCTGGCAAGTGGCCAAAGCACGATGCTCGGCGCCGCTGTCGGTATTCGTCACAAGTTCTAAATGGCAGGGAGTCAGCGAGGTCTTTGGCCTTCCGGTTCCTTGTGGCGCCGTGGGCGGCGGCGCCCGGCTAGACGAAGGTAGTCATTGCCGGACGGCCGTGCGCCGTCGCCTACTTCAGGTCGGCAAAACGCTTGCCCTGTGCCACCAGGTCTTCCAGCAGCCTGGCAGGCTTGAAGTCGGCGCCCAGTTCGGCTTCGAAGCGCTTCATCGCGGCCAGCACCTTGTCCAGGCCGATGGTGTCGGCATAGCACATCGGGCCGCCGCGGTAGACCGGCCAGCCATAGCCGTTGACCCAGACCACGTCGATGTCGGAGGCGCGGATCGCCTTGCCTTCCTGCAGGATCTTGGCGCCCTCGTTGATCATCGGGTAGACGCAGCGTTCCAGGATCTCCTGGTCAGACACCGTGCGGCTCACCTTGCCCTGCTTGGCGGCGAAGTCGCGGATGATCTGCTCCACGACCGGCGACGGCTTGGCATTGCGCTTCTCGTCGTAGTCATAGTAGCCGGCACCGCTCTTCTGGCCGCGGCGGTCCATCTCGCACAGGATCTCGCGCAGCGTGGCGCTGCGTGACTTCTCGCGCGTCCAGCCCAGGTCCAGGCCGGCCAGGTCGCTCATGGCGAACGGGCCCATCGGGAAGCCGAACTGGTAGAGCACGCGGTCGATGTCCCAGGGCAGGGCGCCTTCCAGCACCAGTTTCTGGGCCTCGCGCTGGCGCTGGGCCAGCATGCGGTTGCCGACGAAACCCGGGCAGACGCCCACCAGCGCGGCGATCTTGCCGATCTTGCGCGCCAGCTCCATCGCGGTGCGGATCACCGGCTTGGAGGTCTTGTCGCCGCGCACCACCTCGAGCAGCTTCATCACGTTGGCCGGCGAGAAGAAGTGCAGCCCGATCACGGCCTCGGGCCGCGAGGTGGACGCTGCGATCTCGTTGACGTCCAGCGCCGAGGTGTTGGTGGCGAGGATGGCGCCCGGCTTGACGATCTTGTCGAGCTTGCCGAAGACTTCCTTCTTCACGCCCATGTCCTCGTACACGGCCTCGATCACCAGGTCCACGTCGGCCAGCTGCGCCAGGTCCAGCGAAGGCGTCAGCAGCGCCATGCGCTTGTCGACGTCGGCGGCGCTCAGGCGGCCCTTCTTGGCGGTGTTGTCGTAGTTGGCGCGGATGGTGCGCAGGCCGCGCTCGAGCGCTTCCGGGGCTGTCTCGACGATGGTGACCGGAATGCCCGCGTTGAGGAAGTTCATGGCGATGCCGCCGCCCATGGTGCCGGCGCCGACGATGCCCACGCGCTTGACCGGGATCAGCGGCGTGTCGGCCGGCACATCCGGCAGGTTCCAGACCTGGCGCGAGGCGAAGAAGTAGTAGCGCTGGGCGGCGGACTGGGTGCCGTTCATCAGTTCCAGGAACAGCTTGCGCTCGGTGGCCAGGCCTTCGTTGAAGGGCTGGTTGACCGCTGCCTCGATGCAGCGGATGTTGTACTCCGGCGCGTCGAAGCCGCGGAAGCGGCGGGCGTTGGCACGGCGGAACTCGGCGAACAGCTCGGGTTTTCCGCGCCCGGCCTCCACCTTCTCGTTCATCTCGCGCACCTTGCGCAGCGGGCGTCCCTCGGCGATCACCCGGCGGGTGAAGGCGATGGCATCGGCGCGCAGCGAGGCGTCGTCGCTCAGCGCGTCGACCAGGCCCATCTCAGCGGCCGCCGGTGCCGGCACGTGCTCGCCGGAGGTGACCATCTCCAGTGCGCGCGCCGCGCCCACGATGCGCGGCAGGCGCTGGGTGCCGCCGGCGCCGGGCAGCAGGCCGAGCTTGACCTCCGGCAGGCCGCACTTGGCCGAGCGCGCGGCCACGCGGTAGTGGCACACCAGCGCCACTTCCAGTCCACCGCCCAGCGCAGTGCCGTGGATGGCGGCGACGACGGGCTTGGGCGCATCCTCGATCAGCGCCTGCACTTCCTGCAGGGCGGGGCCGGCCGGCGGCTTGCCGAACTCGGTGATGTCGGCGCCGGCGATAAAGGTCTTGCCGGCACAGATCAGCACGATGCCCTTGACGCCGTCGTCGGCGATGGCGCGCACGACGCCGTCGCGGATGCCGGCGCGCACGGTGGCGGACAGTGCATTGACGGGCGGGGAATCCAGCGTGAGGACGGCGATGCCGTCTTCGATCTCGAGGGTGGTGACGGCGTTGATGGTGGTCATGCGGTGTCTCCTGGATGCGGTGCGTGAAGACGAGGTGGGCGGCCGCCCCCGCGCAGGGGGGCGCGCCGCGCGACGGATGTCAGGCTGCGGGAGCGGGGCTCAGAAGATTTCGAACAGGCCCGCGGCACCCATGCCGCCGCCCACGCACATGGTCACCACGCCGAACTTCGCGCCGCGGCGCTTGCCCTCGATCAGCAGGTGGCCGGCCATGCGTGCGCCCGACATGCCGTAGGGATGGCCGATGGAGATGGCGCCGCCGGACACGTTCAGGCGCTCGTTGGGGATGCCCAGCGCATCGCGGCAGTGCAGCACCTGGCTGGCGAAGGCCTCGTTCAGCTCCCACAGGCCGATGTCGCCGATGGACAGGCCGTGCTGCTTGAGCAGCTTGGGAATGGCGAACACCGGGCCGATGCCCATCTCGTCCGGATCGCAGCCGGCCACGGCCATGCCGCGGTAGGCGCCCAGCGGCTGCAGCCCGCGCCGCTCGGCTTCCTTGGCCTCCATCAGCACCATGGCGGAAGCGCCGTCGGAGAGTTGGGAAGCGTTGCCGGCGGTGATGAAGCCGCCTTCGGCCACGCGCTGGCCGTTCTTGAAGACGGGCTTGAGGCCTTGCAGGTCGGCCAGCGTGGTGCCGGGACGGTTGCCCTCATCCTTGGCCAGCGTGACCTGCTTCTCGCTGACCGCGCCGGTCGCCTTGTCGGCAACCAGCATGGTCGCCGTCATCGGGACGATCTCGGCGTCGAAACGGCCTTCCTGCTGGGCGGCGGCGGTGCGCTGCTGCGACTGCAGCGCGTACGCGTCCTGCGCCTCGCGGCTCACGCCATAGCGCTGGGCCACGATCTCGGCCGTCTCCAGCATGGTCATGTAGATCTGCGGCAGCTGCGCGACCAGTTGCGGGTCTTGGCCGCGGTACCTGTTGATCTTGTCGTTCTGCACCAGCGAGATCGATTCCAGGCCGCCGCCTACCGCCACCTGCATGCCGTCGACGATGATCTGCTTGGCGGCGGTGGCGATGGCCATCAGGCCGGAGGCGCACTGCCGGTCGATCGACATGCCCGACACGGTCACCGGCAGGCCGGCGCGCAGCAGCGCCTGGCGTGCCACGTTGCCGCCGGTCGTGCCCTGCTGCGCCGCGCAGCCCAGGATCACATCGCTGATCTCGGCCGGGTCGATGCCTGCGCGCTGCACGGCGTGCGCGATAGCGTGGGCGCCCAGTTCCTGCGCCTGGGTGTTGTTGAAGGCGCCGCGGTGGGCCTTACCGATGGGGGTCCGCGCGGTGGACACGATGACGGCTTCACGCATGAGGGTCTCCTTGCTGATAAAGGGAATGGGTCGGGGCTGCGGCGCCGCTCATGCCGCGCGCGGCATGCCGGCGTCGCCGCCGGGCGGCCGGCGGCGGCGCGGGTCCTGCACCTGGCGCGCCAGGGCAAAGGCCAGGCCCATGACGGCGATGGCGACCAGGAATACCACCGGCAAGCCGGCGTGCTGGGCCAGCAGCCCGCCAAGCACGGGGCCGAGGGCCATCATGGAATAGGTGGCGGTGTCCGACACCGCCAGCAGCATGGGCCGGTCCTTGCGGTTGCCGAACTCCAGCGCGAAATTGTCCGAGGCGAGGAAGTAGCCGCCGAAACCGGCGCCCAGGCCGCAGAAGACCAGCAGGAAGGCCCAGCGTGCGTCGCACAGCAGCAGCGCGCCGGTGGCCAGCGCCCACAGCCCGATGCTGGACAGGAACACCACGCGGAAGCCGCGGCGGTCCGCCAGCCAGCCCCACAGCAGGTTGCTGGTGGTCTGCGCCATCAGGTAGGCCAGGCTGAGGTAGCCCAGCGTGGCGCCCGACAGCGGGATGTGGTTGCCCACGTGGATGGCGTAGAAGGGCACGGCCATCATGCTGAAGGCCACCAGCGCACGCGCCAGGAAGAAGCGCACGTAGTGCGGGTCCTGCCGCAGCAGCGCTGGCAGCTCGCGCACGCGCTTGCCGAAGCCGGACGGCGCGTGCACATCGTGCAGCTCGGGCTCGCGCATGCGGGTGAGCGCCGAGATGCCCAGGCTCGTCAGGATGAAGGCGCACAGGAAGGTGGTCGCGTAGCCATTGCCCAGCAGGTTGCGTCCCACCAGCACCTCGCCGCCCAGATAGGCGACCGCGGCGGCCGTCAGCCCGCCGAGGAAGTTGCGGCGGGCGGTCAGCGCGCCGCGCCGGGTGAGCGGGATGATCTTCGAGGTCAGGTAGTTGAAGGTGACGTTCTGCACGCCGTTGAACAGGCCGAACAGCAGCAGGAACAAGGCCGCTGCAGCCAGTGCCGAAAAGCCTGACAGCAGGAAGGCAGACAGCGCCAGGCCCAGGATCTGCAGGCGCACCAGCCAGCCTACCAGGTAGATCAGCGGCATCACGCGCTGCCGGTGCTCGATCTGCGTCGCGCCCCAGATCGATGACATGGCCATGCCGGCATACTGGGCTGACAGCACGCAGCCGACCACCAGCTTGGAACCCGACAGCAGATAGACGTAGGCCGGCACGAAGGTGGGTGCCGTCACCAGGCGGAAGCCCGTCATGCCGAGCATGCCGTGGATCAGGAAGGCGCGCGCATTGCGCGGCAGGTGCTGCTGCACGAGCGCGAGGAAGCCGTGCTCGGCCTGCTCCGCATGCGTGATCGGGCTGGGGATGGCGGAGGTCATGGGAGCGGCCGCGGGCGCTGCGGCGGGAGATACAGTGCAGGAGGCCGGGTGGGCGGAGACGGCGGGGGCGCCGGCACCGAACTCCGCTGTCATGCCGCGGCCCCCATCACGCCGGGGTGCGCTGCCTGCGCCAAGGCGGCATACGCCGCCAGCGCCGGCGCCATCGGCATGGTCTCCAGCGAAAGCTGGGCCATCACGGCGCGCAGCCATTCCGGCTGTTCGCGGCAGCACACCGAGACCGGCTGCGCCATGCCCGAGTGCTGCGCGGCGAGCCTGGCGAAGTTGGCGGCATAGCGCGGCGGGCGCATCTCGGTGGCAAGATCGGCGATGGCATAGGGGTCGGGCGGACCCCGTCGCGTGGTATCGACCACCGGGATGTGCGGATTGCTCTCGACGCTCACGCCGCCGGCCAGCCCGGGGCCGTCGCGCACGATCACGCCGCGTACCTGCGCAGGGCGCGCGCCTGCCAGCATCAGTGCCACATAGCCGCCGAGCCCGCGCCCGGCAACGGTGGCGCTGCCCAGATGGGCCAGCGCGATGTCGGCGTCGGCCATCAGGTGCTCGCAGCTATAGCCGCCGCCGCGCGGCAGGTCGGAGCGGCCGTGGCCGGTGAAGTCCAGCGCGTGCACGGCGCCAGGCCAGGCAGCGTATTCCGCCGGTAGCACGGTGGGGGAGGCCTCGCCCAGCCCGTGCAGCAGCAGGAGCGCCGGGCCCGTGCCCGGCTTGAGGGTATGCAGGGCCAGCCGCAGGCGGTTGTGGCGCAGGTAGGTGGTCGTTGCGGTCGATGCGGTCGTTGCGGTCATCGCAGTGTCGAGGTCATTGGCGCAGGAAGGGCAGGATCCGTTCCGCGGTCTGCTGCGGCCGCTCGATATGGATGAAATGGCCGGTGTCCGGCATCACATGCACCTGCGCCGACGGCGGGAGGTAGGGCGCGAGGTCTTCGGCGGTGGCGTCCCAGCCCATCGGCTCCTGCTCGGTGCCGAAGATGGCGAGCATCGGCACGGGAAAGCCGGGCATGCGATCCAGCACCCAGCGCGCGCGCATCGGGCCGAAGCCCGACATGCCGATGGCGGGGTCCAGCTTCCAGCGCCAGCCGTCGGCATCCTCGCGCGCGCCCTGGGAGGCGATGTAGCACAGCCATTCGTGCGACAGGCGCGGGTTCATGCGCGCGCGGCGCTGCGCCAGTTCCTCCAGCGTGCCGGGCTTGCGCGCGCGCTCCCCGCTGGCGCGGCGCGCGTCCAGCCAGCTGGCGATGAAGTCGGCGCTCATCGTCTTGCGTTCCCGCGTGCTGCTGTCGGTCTGCGGGCGGCGGAAAGGCAGGCCGTCGATCGCGACGAAGCGGCTGAATCGGTGCGGCAGCGCCTGGATGGCGTGCACCAGCAGCGAGCCGCCCTTGCTGTGGCCGATGGCGATGCAGGGTTCGCGCGTGATGGAATCGGCCACTGCGAGCATGTCGCGCTCGTCCGCGAGCCAGCTGTACAGGTCAGCGTGCTCGGAATCGCCGTGTCCGCGGTGATCGTAGGAGACCACCCGGTAGCCGGCGTCGGCCAGCAGCGGCGCGAAGCCGTCGAAGGTGCGGGCGAAATCCAGTGCGCCGTGTACCAGCAGGATCGGCGTGGCATCCGGCGCGCCCCATTCGCATACGGCCAGGCGGATACCGCCCGCATCCACGGTGCGCGTACGGTCCGGCGCCCGCGTGCCGGGGAATGCCGGCATGCGGGGGCGCGCCGGCGGCCCGTCCGCGCTCCCCGCGCTGGGCGGGGCGCTGGTGGCTTCGGCCTTCACTGTCTCTCCTCCATTCGTCTTATCCCCTGCCGCGTACTGCACTGCAAAACGGCTGCATCGGCAGTTTAGGGAATAGGGTATGTTTTTCAGGGCATGCTAGCACATTGCGCCGCATCGTGTGGATGCCGCATCCGCACGATGTGGGGCGTGGCATGGCCGGAGCCGGTGCGGAGATGGCGCTTCGGACCATCTGGCACCACGCGGGCTATGCAGTCTGCCTCTACCCTTCATGAATTCTCATCATGGATGTGGTATTGACGGTGCCCGCGCGCGCCTTGCCTTGTATAACCCGACTTGTCCACCCGCGCAGTACCCGTTTTTCGAAAAATTGGAATCGACGCGGCGGTGCGGCCTGGCGGATAGCGAGCAGAACAAAACAGGAGACCAGCGTGGAAGACCTCGAATCCTTCCGCCAGGCCGCGCGCGCCTGGCTGGAAGCCAATTGCCCGCCGGAAATGCGGCAACCCATGCGCAACGAAGACGATGTCTGCTGGGGCGGACGTCGCTTCCGCTTCCAGTCGGAGGCCCAGCGCCAGTGGCTGGCGCGCATGGCCGACAAAGGCTGGACGGTGCCGGAGTGGCCGCGCGAGTACGGCGGCGGCGGCCTGTCGCGCGAGCAGGCGAAGGTGCTGCGCCAGGAAATGCAGGCGCTGGGCTGCCGCGTGCCGCTGCAGAGCTTCGGCATCTCCATGCTCGGGCCCGCGCTGCTGAAGTACGGGACCGAGGCGCAGAAGCGCGAGCACCTGCCGAAGATCGCGCGCGGCGAGATCCGCTGGTGCCAGGGCTATTCCGAGCCCAACGCCGGTTCCGACCTGGCGTCCCTGCAGACGCGTGCCGAGGAACGCGACGATCATTTCGTCGTCAATGGCCAGAAGATCTGGACCTCCTACGCCGACCGCGCAGACTGGATCTTCTGCCTGGTGCGCACGGACTTCTCCGCGCAGAAGCACACCGGCATCAGCTTCCTCTTGTTCGACATGGAGACGCCGGGCGTGTCGACCCGGCCGATCGTACTGATCTCCGGCAAGTCGCCGTTCTGCGAAACCTTCTTCGACGACGTCAAGGTGCCGCGCGCCAACTTGCTCGGTGAGCCGAATGGCGGCTGGGAGATCGCCAAGTACCTGCTCACGCACGAGCGCGAGATGATCAGTGCCATCGGCGGGCGCGGTGCGCGCAAGCCACTGGGCAAGCTGGCGGCGGAGACGATTGGTGTGGATGCGCGCGGCGCGCTTGACGCGCCTGCGCTGCGCGCGCAGGTCGCGGCCTTCGAGATCGATGAGGCGGCCTTTGCCTGCGCCGGCGAGCGCACGCTGGACCTCGCGCGCCAGGGCGATGGCATCGCGGCCTTCTCGTCGGTGCTGAAGTACTACGGGGCGGAGCTGAACAAGCGCCGCCATGAACTGCTGATGTCGATCGGTGGCAGCGATGCGCTCGAATGGGAGAGCGAGCGCAGCCAGGAAGGCGCGGCCGCGCGCACGTGGCTGCGCAGCAAGGCCAATTCCATCGAGGGTGGCACCAGCGAGGTCCAGCTCAACATTGTCGCCAAGCGCCTGCTCGGCCTGCCGGGCGCCTGATCGCCCCAACTTCCCGCATCGGAACGCATATGGCAATCGTATTGAACGATACGCAGGAAATGCTGCGCGACAGCGTGCTCGCCTTCCTGCGCGAAAGCGCACCTATCTCCACGCTGCGCAAGCTCCGCGACGAGCGTGACGCCACCGGCTTCTCGCGCGAGCTCTGGGCCGAATTCGCCGGACTCGGCTTCGCTGGCGTGATGATCCCCGAGCAGTACGGCGGCAGCGGCCTCGGCGCTGTCGAGGCCGGCGTCATCATGGAGGCGATCGGCCGCACGCTGGCGCCGACTCCCTTCTTTTCGACGGCGCTCGTGGGCGCGGCGCTGCTGGCGCGCCTCGGCAGCCCGGCGCAGAAAACGCATTACCTGCCGGCCATCGCCGCCGGCCGCCACCTGACCGCGCTCGCGCTCGACGAGCATGGCACGCACCGGCCCGAGCGGCAGACGCTGCGGGCGGCCGCCGGCGAAGGTGGCTACGTGCTCGACGGCAATAAGGTCTTTGTCGTCGACGGCCATGTCGCCGACACGCTGATCGTAGTGGCGCGCACGAGCGGTGCGGACGACGACGCGCAAGGCGTCACCCTGTTCCTCGTGCCGCGCAATACCGCGGGCGTGCAGGTGGAGCGCACCGTGATGGCAGACGCCACCAATGCCGCGCGCATCCGCTTCACGCAGGTGCGCGTGCCGCAGGACGCCGTGCTCGGTGCGGTGGGTGGCGGCGCCGCGCCGCTGGGCGAGGTGCTCGATATCGCGCGCGCGGCGCTGGCCTCCGAACTGCTCGGGGTGGGCGACGAAGCCTTCACTCGCACGCTGCAATACCTGAAGGAGCGCAAGCAGTTCGGGCGGCTGATCGGCGAGTTCCAGTCCCTGCAGCACCGCGCGGCGCATCTGTTCACCGAGCTGGAGATCACGCGCGCACTGGTGCTGCGCACCCAGCAGCGGCTGGCCGAGGATGCGCAGTTGCCGCAGGCGCTGGTGTCGGCCGCCAAGGCGCGCGCCGGCACGACGGCGACGCTGGCGGTGCAGGAGGGCGTGCAGATGCACGGCGGCATCGGCATGACCGACGAGTTCGAGGTCGGTTTCTACATGAAGCGCGCCCGCACGCTGCAGGTGCTGCTGGGCGACGCCAGCTACCACACCGACCGCTGGGCCGCCTTGCGCGGCTACTGAGCGCGTTGCACGGCCGGGCCGCGAGCCCGAACGTGCCTGGAGGGTGCCTGGAGCGTGCAAGACGCCGCCATGCCGGTAGCCGGCATGGCGGCCGTTCGCGCTGCCGCGCGCCGCGGCGCCTTGCTTAGGTAAACCACTAGAGCATTCGCGCGGCGATGCGGTTGTCTTGAATTAGAGGTATTGGTATGCTGGCCTCGCTGACTTTTGCGAGGCACGCTACGGCGCCTTTCCATCGGCGCGTGCCACCTGAATGCAATCTGTTGTGCCAGACATCTGCGAGATTTCTAGTTTCTTCAGCAGGTTTGGCTGAGCGATCAAGCACGGAACAGGGAGGCGGCATGGTAAGGACGACATCGGTAATCGTGTTTCCGGTATCGAGCAGCCAGGGGCGCACGGCAGCAGCCGCGCCGCGGGCGGCCTGAACCCGCCATGGGGGCCTACGCACTGCGCCGCCTGCTGGCGCTGATTCCCACGCTGCTGTTCGCCAGCGTGATCGTCTTCACCATTGTCCGCATGGTGCCGGGCGACGTGGTGGACCTGATGCTCAGCCAGAATGACATCAGCGCCGACAGCAAGAGCCGCGAGGACCTGGTCCGCGCGCTGGGCCTGGACCAGCCGATGTGGCGCCAGTATCTGCACTGGATCGGCAACATCGTGCTGCACGGCGACCTGGGTAACTCGCTGTGGCAGGGCGATTCGGTCATGCACATGGTGCTGGCGCGGATCCCCGCCACGTTTTCGCTGGGCGTCATCGCGCTGTTCGTCGCGCTGTCCGTGGCCTTGCCCGTCGGTGTGCTCTCCGCCATCCGGCAGGACACCGCGGCCGACTACCTGGCGCGTTCCTTCTCGCTGCTGATGCTGGCGGTACCCAGTTTCTGGATGGGCACCATGGTGATTGTCTTTCCCTCGGTGTGGTGGGGCTGGGCGCCCGAGGTGCGCTACGTGCCGTTCCTGGAAGACCCGGTGCAACACCTGCTGAACATGCTGGTGCCGGCCATCATCCTGGGCATGGCGCTCTCGGCCATCACCATGCGCATGACGCGCACCATGATGCTGGAGGTGCTGCGCCAGGACTACATCCGCACAGCCTGGGCCAAGGGTCTCGATGAACGGCTGGTGATCCTGCGCCACGCCCTGCGCAATGCGCTGATCCCGGTGGTGACGCTGATCGGCCTGCAGGCGCCGCTGCTGATCGGCGGCGCGGTGGTGATCGAGCAGATCTTCGCGCTGCCCGGCATGGGCCTGCTGCTTCTGGAGGCCGTCAACCAGCGCGACTACCCGGTGATCACGGGCGTCTTCCTGGTGGTCGGCGCAGCCGTGATGCTCATCAACCTGCTCGTGGACCTGAGCTACGGGCTGTTCGATCCGAAAGTGAGGCACCGCTGATGGACCGTCCCGCCACCGATGCACAGGTTCTTGCCGCCCCGCGGCGCCTGCCAGGCGCTGCCGCCCTGGGCTGGATCACCGCCGCGCTGAAGCTGACGCGCAGGCTCTTCCGCGAGAAGCCGCTGGGCGCGGCCGGCGCCGTGATCTGCGCGATCTTCCTGTTCTGCGGCGTCTTCGCCGACTGGCTAGCGCCTTATGGCGTCAACCAGATCAATATGATGCTGCGGCTGCAGCCACCATCGTGGGCACATCCCTTCGGCACCGACAACCTCGGCCGCGACATGCTCTCGCGCTGCCTATTCGGCGCGCAGCTATCCGTGGTGATCGGGTTGTCCGCGGCGACGCTCGCCACGCTGATATCGGTGCTGCTGGGCATCCTGAGCGGCTACCTGGGCGGCAAGTTCGACTTGGTGGTGCAGCGCATGGTCGACGCCTGGATGAGTTTTCCGGACTTGGTGATCCTCATCGTGGTGGTATCGGTGCTGGGGCCCGGAAGCTGGCAGATCATCCTGACCATGGGCCTGTTGCTGGGCATCGGCGGCTCGCGCATCATCCGCAGCGCGGTGGTCTCCGTGCGCGAGAACATGTACGTGCACGCGGCGCAGTCGATGGGGGCATCCACCAGCCGCATTCTGTGGCGCCACGTGCTGCCCAACGTGTTGCCGCCGGTCATCGTGCTGTTCACTACACGGGTCGGCACGGCCATCCTGGCCGAGTCCGGATTGTCCTTCCTCGGCCTGGGCGTGCCGCCGCCGGCGCCCACCTGGGGCGGCATGCTGTCGGGCAACGGCCGCACCTTCATGTTCCAGGGGCCCTGGCTCGCGCTTGCGCCCGGGGTCTGCCTGACCGTCGTCGTCTATGCCATCAATGTCTATGGCGACGCGTTGCGTGACTTGATCGATCCGCGCATGCGCGGATCGCGGTAGGCGGCGGCCGGCGCGCCGGCCGCCAGACGACCGTGGGGCGCGACGGAGCGCCGGCCACGGGCCTCAAGCGGAAGAGCGATACGACAACGACGGAGGGACGCGGCTTGAACAGGATCACATCATCGATGCTGGCGGGCATGGCGCTGGCACTCGCGGCCGGTACGGCCTGCGCGCAGGCCGAGGCGCCGAAGTACGGCGGCAGTGTGGAAGTGGGGTCGATGTACCCGACGATCTCCGCGCTGTCCTGGGACCTGGCCGACTGGAACTGGAAGCAGAACTACGACACCGGCCAGGTCTACGAGCAGCTCTTCACCGCGGACCTGTCCAAGGCGAAGCGCAACGGCGGCAAGTACTCCTTCGTCCCGGACGCCTGGCTGCCGGAGGACGCAATCCGCGGCGAGCTGGCCGAGAGCTGGAAGTGGCTCGACCCGCTGACCATGGAAATCAAGCTCCGCAAGGGCGTGAAATTCCCGGCCAAGCCAGGTGTCATGCCCGAGCGCGAACTGGTGGCAGAGGACGTGGTCTTCAGCTACGACCGGCTGAATGCCAGCGCCAAGCGCATTCCCACCTACTTTGACCACCTGGCCAAAGTCGAAGCCGTGGACAAGTACACGGTGGTGTTCCGCTTCAAGGAGTTCAATGCGGAGTGGGACTATCGCTTCGGCTGGGGCTACTACTCCGGCGTCATGCCCAAGGAGGTGGCGGCGGCCGGCGCGGGCAACTGGAAGAACATCAACGGCAGTGGCCCGTTCACGCTGAGCAACTTCGTGCAGGGCACCGCCGGCACCTATACGAAGAACACCCTGTACTGGGGCAGCGAGCGCATCGGGGGCAAGGACTACAAGCTGCCCTTCGTCGACAAGCTGGTGGTCCGCACCGTCAAGGACGAGGCCACGCGCAACACCATGTTGCGCACCGGCAAGCTCGACATCGCGGAGAACGTGAGCTGGACGGCGGCGGAGGAACTGAAGAAGAGCGCGCCGGCGCTGAAGTGGTCGCGCTGGCTGTCGACCAACGGCCAGTACCTGGCGATGAGAGTCGACACCAAGCCGTTCAACGACGTGCGCGTGCGCCGCGCACTCAACATGGCGGTCAACAAGCAGGAGATCGTCAAGCAGTTCTATGGCGGCAACGCCGAGCTGTTTGCCTACCCGCAGCATCCGGACTACGTCGGCTATTTCGAGCCGCTGAGCGCAATGCCCGAGTCGGTCAAGGAGCTGTTCACGTACAACCCGGACAAGGCGCGCAAGCTGCTGGCCGAGGCGGGCTATCCCAAGGGCTTCTCCTTCAAGGTGCAAGTGTGCGCCTGCGACCCCAGCCAGATGGAGCTGCTGCCGCTGATCGGGGCCTACCTGGAGCAGGTGGGCGTGCACATCGAGATCCAGCCGATGGAGTACGCGGCCTTCTTGTCGGCGATGACCACGCGCACCAATGCGCCGGGCTACCTGATGAGCAATGGCCATACCAACCCGACCACCACCATCCGCAAGAGTTTCGTGGTCGGCCAGGTATGGAACGCGTCGCAATGGGGCAACCCCAAGTTCGAGCAACGCGTCAATGATGCCTTCCGGCTGCGCGACGTGGGCCGGCGCCAGGAGGCGATGCGCGCGCTGACGCGCGAGGTGCTGGCCGATGCACCCTATATCTGGCTGCCGACGCCCTACCAGTACACCGCCTGGTGGCCATGGGTGAAGAACTACGAGGGCGAGCTGCGCGCGGGGGCGGTGCGACCAGGGCCGATCTACGCACGGCTGTGGGTCGATCAGGACATGAAGAAGAAGATGGGATTCTGATCCCTTGGCGCACGGCAAGGCGGGCGGCTGCTGCCGCCTGCCTTCCACTGGCCTTCCATTGGCAATAGGAGATCCGCATGGCGCGGCCTATCCTGCAGGTGAACAAGCTGACCACGCGCTTTCGCACCGACCGGGGCGTGGTCACCGCCGTGGACGAGGTGTCGTTCGATGTGGCGCCCGGCGAAACGCTGGCCATCGTCGGCGAATCGGGCTCGGGCAAGAGCGTGACCGCGCTGTCCATCCTCGGGCTGATTCCCGCCCCGGCCGGGCGTATCGAGTCGGGCGAGATCCTGTTCGACGGGCAGGACCTGCTCAAGCTGAAGCCGGCGCAGATGCGCGCTATCCGCGGCAACCGCATCGCCATGATCTTCCAGGAGCCGATGTCCTCGCTGAACCCGGCGTTGACCGTGGGCCGGCAGATCGCCGAGCCGGTCAACCTGCACCAGGGCATGCCGTGGAAGGAGGCGCTCGGCATCGCCGGCGAGCTGCTGGGCAAGGTGCAGATCCCGGAACCGGTGAGTCGGCTCGGCGCCTATCCGCACCAGTTCTCCGGCGGCATGCGCCAGCGCGCGATGATCGCCATGGCGCTGGCGTGCAAGCCGCAACTGATCATTGCCGACGAGCCCACCACGGCCTTGGATGTCACTGTGCAGGCGCAGATCCTGGACCTGCTCAAGTCGCTGGCCGAGACCTCCAACACCGCGCTGATCCTGATCACGCACGACCTGGGCGTGGTGGCACGCTATGCCGACCGGGTCGGCGTGATGTATGGCGGGCGCATGGTGGAGATGGCCAGCGCGCAAGCGCTCTACGGGCGGCCTGCCCACCCCTATACGCGCGGCCTGATGGCCTCGGTGCCGCGCATTGACGGCGATACGCGCCAGCCGCTGGTGCCGATCGACGGCCAGCCACCGGACCTGACCGCACTGCCGCGCGGCTGCGCCTTCCAGCCGCGCTGCAAGGAAGCGATGGCGGACTGCGGCATGGCACGGCCGGCGCTGCGCGCCATCGGTGATCAACACTACAAGGCATGCCTGCGCGATGAACCACGCTGATCATTCCTCCCTGTTGCGCCGGGACGGCGCACCGGGTGCGCTTGCCGCATCCGATGCATCCGCTGTGTCAGCCGCACCTGGCGACGAGATCCTGCGCGTCGAGAACCTCAAGGTGCATTTTCCGGTCACGCGGGGCGTGCTGGTCAAGCGGCAGGTCGGCTCTGTCAAGGCGGTCGATGGCGTTTCCTTCTCGCTGCGCCGCGGGGAAACGCTCGGCCTGGTCGGCGAGAGCGGTTGTGGCAAGTCCACCACCGGCCTGGCCATCATCAAGATGCTGGCGGCAACGGAAGGGCGCATCGTCTACGACGGCACCGATTTCGCCGCCTTCAGCAAGGCCGATGAGCGGCGCTTCCGGCGCAGCGTGCAGATGGTCTACCAGGACCCCTTCGGTTCGCTGAATCCGCGCATGAAAGTCAGCGACATCGTCGGCGAGCCGCTGGAGGTGCATGGCCTGGCCAAGGACCGGGCGGCCTACCGCGCGCGCGTGGCTGAGCTGCTCGAGATGGTGGGCTTGCTGCCTTACATGGCGGACCGCTATCCGCACGAGTTCTCCGGCGGCCAGCGCCAGCGCATCGGCATCGCTCGCGCGCTGGCCGCAGGGCCCCGCTTGATCGTCTGCGATGAGCCGGTGTCGGCGCTGGATGTATCGATCCAGGCCCAGGTGGTCAATATTTTCATGGAGCTGCAGCGCCGCCTCGGTCTCACCTACGTCTTCATCGCGCATGACCTGGCGGTGGTGCGCCACATCAGCGACCGCATCGCCGTGATGTACCTGGGCCGCATCGTGGAGATCGCCAGCCGCGACGAACTCTACGACAATCCGCAGCACCCGTACACGCGCGCGCTGCTGTCCGCGGTGCCGGTGGCCAGCGTGGAAGCGGAGCGCATGCGCTCGCGCATCGTGCTCAAGGGCGAGGTGCCGAGTCCGCTCAATCCGCCATCGGGCTGCCGTTTCCATCCGCGCTGCCCGCTCGCGATGGAGCGCTGCCGCACGGAGGATCCCGCGCTGGTGGCGCGGGGCGGCGGGCGCATGGTCGCCTGCCATCTGCACGAGACTTCGCCTGCGGCATGAGGGGGGCGGGCGCAGGCGGTGCCCCGGGGTTTCCCGGGATGGCGGGATGCGGCGCCCGGCCCCGATCATGGCGGTAGTCCATGCAGGCCGGAACCGGGAGAGGAGACGACATGCAACGCCTGACAGTCGATGCCGCAGGCATCCGCACCAGCCTGATCGCAGCCGGCAGCGGCCGCGCGACCATTCTCGTCCATGGGACCAGTTCCAGCGCCGAGACCAACTGGGCGGCTTTGCTGCCTCGCCTTGCCGAGCGCCGGCGTTGCCTGGCGCCCGACCTGGCGGGCTCGGGCGAGACCTGCGACGACGGCGGCGAGCTGACCCTGGACAAGCTCGTCGCGCAGGTCGAGGCGGTGGCGGCCCTGGCCGAGGGAGGGCCGGTCGACCTGATCGGCTATTCGCTTGGCGCCGTCGTGGCCGCCGCCGCAGCAGCCGCCATGCCCGCGAAGGTGCGCCGACTGGTGCTGCTCGGCGCCTGGGCCCAGACCGATGCGCGCATGCGCGTGCAGTTCGACCTGTGGCAGGCGCTGGCCCGGCAGGACCGCAGGCAGCTGGCTCGCTTCGTCTTGCTCAATGGCGCCTCGGAGCGCTTTCTGTCGGTCTGCGACGCGGTCACCATCGACACCATCCTCGACCGCTTCACCACCGGCCTCGCGCCCGGCAGCGATCGCCAGGCCGCGCTCGATGCCACCGTAGACATCCACGCGCAGCTGCCGGCGATTCGGGCCGAGACCCTGGTCATCGGCCTGGCGCATGACAGCATGGTGCCGCCGCGGCACGGCCGCGCAGTGGCTGGCGCCATCGCTGGCGCACGCTACGAGGAGATCGAAAGCGGGCACCTCGTGATGCTCGAGCAGCCCTGGCGCCTGCTGAGAATGATCGAACGACATCTCGACTGAATCGTGCAACGGGGATAGAGTGCCTTGACCAGGGGTACAGCATTCCACGATCTTCCACGTCCGCCCGCATTGGGCCGCAGGAGGCAAGCATGGTTGAGACAGAGGCCGCCGGCCAGTCCGGGCAGGCGGCGCCCGAGCATTTCGATGTCCTCATCGTCGGCGCCGGCATTTCCGGCGTCGCTGCCGCCTATCACCTCCGCACGCAGTGCCCGGAGCAGCGCTTCGTCATGCTGGAAGCTCAGGAAAGCTTTGGCGGGACCTGGCTGACCCACCGCTATCCGGGCATCCGCTCGGACAGCGACCTCTACACCTTCGGCTACCGTTTCAAGCCCTGGACCGGCACGCCGATCGCCACGGCGGCGGAGATCCGCGGCTATATGGGCGAAGTCATCGAGGAGAATGGCCTCGCCCCGCATATCCGCTATCGCCATGTAATCCGGTCGGCCTCGTGGTGCAGCCAGGCCAATCTGTGGACCATCGAGGTGGTGCGTTCGGACACGGGCGCCACGGTGCGCTTCACCACGGGCTTTCTCTGGATGTGCCAGGGCTACTACCGGCACGCCGAGGGCTACACGCCGGACTGGCCTGGCATGGCCGCGTTCCAGGGGGCGATCGTGCACCCGCAGAACTGGCCGGAAGACCTGGACTACGCGGGCAAGCGCGTGGTGGTGATTGGCTCAGGCGCGACCGCAGCCACGCTGGTACCGGCCATCGCCGGAACGTGCGGGCACGTGACCATGCTGCAGCGCTCGCCGACGTATTTCATCACCGGGCGCAACGCGAACGCGCTGGCCGACGAACTGCGCCAGCTCCAGATCGACGAAAGCTGGATCCACGAAATCGTGCGCCGCAAGATCCTGCATGACCAGCAGGTGTTCGCGCAGCGTTCGCACACCGAGCCCGAGACCGTGAAGCAGGAGTTGCTGGCAGGCGTGCGCGCCTACCTGGGCCCGGACTTCGACGTCGATACCCATTTCACGCCGCGCTACCGTCCCTGGCGGCAGCGCATTGCCTTCATCCCGGACGGCGACCTGTTCCGCAGCGTGCAGGAAGGCAAGGCGTCGGTCGTCACGGACGAGATCGAGCGTTTCGTCGAAACGGGCATTCAGCTCAAGTCGGGCAAGACGCTGGAGGCCGACATCGTCGTCACGGCGACGGGCTTCAACCTCAATGTGCTGGGCGACATCGACTTCGCCATCGACGGCAAGCCGCTCGATTTCTCCGACACCGTGACCTACCGCGGCATGCTGTTTACCGGCGTGCCCAATATGGCCTGGGTGTTCGGCTACTTCCGCGCCAGCTGGACCTTGCGTGCCGACCTGGTCGGCGATTTCGTCTGCCGGCTGCTGCGGCACATGAAGGCGATCGGCGCGCGCCGCATGACGCCCGCGCTGCGAGCTGAGGACGCGGACATGCCGCTGCTGCCCTGGGTGGACCCGGAGAACTTCAATCCGGGCTACCTGATGCGCGGCATGCACCTGCTGCCCAGGCGCGGCGCCAAGCGGGAATGGCAGCACACGCAGGACTACTGGAGCGAGAAGGACGAGTTTGCGGCCATCGACCTGGACGATCCGGCATTCGTCTATGACGCGCGCGAGTGACTCGACTACGCACGACTCGCACCACTAAGCACGACCACGCGCGCCCATGTCAGCGGCGCGCGAACAGGCCCAGGAAAAGCGGACGGATGAACAGGTCGGCCGCATTTTCGGCCGAGGCGTCCTCGGCCCAGCGCCGCAGCTCCACTGCCGCGTTGATCATGCCATTGACCTGCAGCGCGGCGATGGACTGATCCAGCGGCCGGATCGAACCGTCCTGCATGCCCTGCACCAGGAAGCGGGTGAAGCGTGCCGACAGCTTTGCCATGGTCCGCATCTTGGACAGCCGCATGTCCTCCGGCAGCGCGCCGTAGATGGTCAGGCGCAGCAGCGGTCCCTGGCTCGAGAACTGATAGTTCACCAGCGCGCGCGAGACCGCACACAGCTTGTCCCAGCCATTGCCCGGCCCCGCTTCCACCAGAGACTGCGTGTTGCGGATCACGGTGAACATGCGCTCGAAGCAGGCGGAGATCAGGTCGTCCTTGTTCTCGTTGTGGTGGTAGAAGGCGCCCTTGGTCAGGTTCAGCCGCGCCGAGATACGGTCGGCCGAGGCACCGCGGTAGCCTTGCTCGTTCAGTAGTTCGGTGGCGGCGCGCAGGAAGGCCGCCTGCGTGTTCTCCGGCATCTCGATGGCCGGCAGCGCGAGCGTGCCCTGGGCGTGCCAGTGGGAAGCCGGCGAGGCGATGCCATTGAGCAGCAGGTCGATCACGGTGTCGGCGACCTTCGGGTAGTCCTCCGGCTCATAGCGTTCCACCCAGACGGCCGCGCCGCTGGTCAGTGACAGCAGCAGGTGGGTGGCGGCGCTGAGGGCGCTGCGTTGCTCCTGGCTGTGTGGTGCGGCCTCGCTGTCGCGCAGCAGCCGGCGGATGCCCCGGAACATGTCCGTGTAGGCATCGAAGGCAATGGCCGCGTGGCTGTCGGGCAGCGCGCGGATCTCGCGGAAGCTCATCATTTCCGGGCGCTCGCCGGTGGCGGTCCGGGCCAGCCGCTGGAAGAAGCGGGTGACGAAGGCGCGCACCCGCTCGGCGGGCGTGGCCTCGTGCGCGGCCGCGCCGGCGATCTCCACCATCTCGCCGATTGCGCGCAGCAGGCAGGCCACCACCAGGTCTTCCTTCTTCCGGTAGTAGTAGGTGATGCTGTTGGTGCTGAGCTCGACTTCCCGGGCGACATCGGACAGCGTGGCGCCACGCACGCCCTTGCGGTTGAACAGGCGGGCGGCGGCGGCGAGTACGGCTTCCTGCTTCTCGACATAACGGCGCGTCGGTCGGGCTTCCGTCTGGTCCTTGAGCATGCGATGGGCGCGTTGATGGGGTTGCGGTGCGCCGGATTATAGCCGGGGCATGTGCGCGCCTTGCGACGGGCCGTGAGGTTCGCCAATGGCCGGGGCCAATTTCGCATCGGCCTCGCTCCCTTCCACTTCCGCTGCGGCTTGCCGGGCGCAATCCTTCACTTGGCTTGGCTAGAATACCAGCGGCGTCGCGCGGCCATGGCAGCGCGGCGCCAGGTCCAACCCATTTCCGATCGCTCACAGGAATTCCATGAAAGCCCTTCTTCCCGCGCTGACCTTCGCTTTGCTCGGTCTGTCGTCCTTCGCCGCCCATGCCGATGGCGAGTGCGACAAGTACCGGACCAGCTATGACAAGACCTACTGTTTCGCCAAGCTGTTCGTAGAGTCTGACAAGGAACTGAACGCGGTCTACGGCGAGCTGCGCGGCGTCGTCAAGGAGGGCGCGAAGCAGAAGCTGAAGGAGGTGCAGCTGGAGTGGATCAAGTACCGCGATGCATCCTGCGAGGGGGGCGGGGCCATCGATGTGGACTGCAACTACCGGGTCAACCGGGCACGCACCGAGTATCTGCGCGACCGCCTTCGCGAGTGCAAGGCAGGCACCTGCCGGGATGACATGATCGCGAAGAAGGCGTGGAACTGACGCGCCGCCGCGCCTCCTTGCTCGCCACGCGTGGCCTGGCGCTGGCGCTGTGCCTGCCGTGGTTCGCGCTGGCACATGACGGAGCGGGGCCGGCGGCGCCCGCGCCGCGGTCGCTGCGCATCGTAGTCGATCCCGGCCACGATCCGGGGCCAGGCGGCGCCCTCGGCGTGCGCGGGATCTACGAGGTCCACTACAACGACGTGCTCGCCGGCAAAGTCTGCGCGGCGCTGGCGGCGGCCGGATTCCGCCCCGTGCTGACCCGCACAGCCGGGCAGGCGATGAGCCTCGACGACAGGGCGCAGCTTGCCAATGCGCAAGGCGCAGACCTGTTCCTGTCGATCCATCACGATTCCGCACAACCCCGCTACCTGGAAAAGGCCAAGTCGGGCACGCTGGATGCCTACCGGACGACGAAGCCGATCGCCGGCTATTCCCTGTTCGTTTCCATGCGCAACCCCCGCTTCGCGCAGAGCTATGCCTTCGCAGAGGAACTCGGTGAAGCCATGCGCAAGCTGGGCCGGGCGCCGGCGCTGCACCACGCGGAGCCGATCGCGGGCGAGAACCGGGAGCTGCTGGATCCTCGGCTGGGCATCTACCGCTTCGACGACCTCGTCGTCCTGCGCAAGACGGAAATGCCTGCGGTGCTGCTGGAGGTGGGGGTGATCGTCGACCCGGAAGACGAGGCCTATGTCAGCGACGAGGCGAACCAGCAGCGCATTGTCGAGGCCATCGTGTCGGCGGTCCGCCGCTATGCCGAAGGCCGCGATGCTGGCGGCACGGCGATGCCACCCGCCGGCCGGCCATGATGCGCCTCCCCTGATCCGTGACGGCGCTGCCGGCACCACCATCATTCACGCCTGCGGGGGGACGATGCACCGCGGATTTCGTCACGACAGGCAATCGTGCGCGGCGTGCGGCGGGGCGCGCTCGCGCCGGCCGCCTTCACACCAGGCGCCGGATCATCCGGCGCCGCCACGACAGGCGGTAGTACGCAGCCTGCAGCGCCAACATCGCGGCGAACGCGAGCGCGTACGACCACCAGATCCCGGGCATGCCGATGCGCGCGTTCAGCCACCAGGCGGCGGGAAGCTCGATGCAGAGAATGGCGAACATGCCCGCCGCGGTCGGGGCGAGCACGGTGCCGCTCGCGCGCATCGCGCCGACCAGGACATTGACCGAGCCCAACAAGACGACACTCCACGCCACCGTGCGCAGCAGTTGCAGCGCAAGCGCGGCGACCGCGTCGTCGGTCAGGAAGAGGCCGATGATCGATGGCGCCAGGCCGTACACGGCGGCGACCAGGCTGCCGGTGAGCGCGAGGTTCAGCCACAGCCCGGTGCGCACGATGCCGACGAGCCGCTCCGCACGGCCTGCGCCGATGGCGTGCGCCGCGAGGATGGTGGTGCTGATGCCGAGCGACATGGCCGGCAGCTGCATCCAGCTCATCGCCTGGTTGACGGCGCCGTAGGCCGCGGTTGCGCCGGCGCCGTGGCGGTTGACCAGACCCAGCAACGCGAACTCAGCGCAGGCCATCGTCATCATCTGCAAGGACGATGGGATGCCGATGCGCAGGATCTTGCGCGCGATGGCGGGGTCCGGGCGCAGGTGGCGCAGCCAGTCCGCATCCGGGGCTAGCGGATGCCCGCCGCGGCGCCAGCGCACCGCCAGCCAAGTGGTGGCGAGCGTGAAGGCGATCAGCGTCGAGACCGCCGCGCTTGCCACGCCCAGTCGGGGCAGGCCGCCCCAGCCGCGAATGAAGGCCGGCGTGCAGGCGAGGGCGAGCGCTGTGGCCAGCGCGAGTGCCCAGAGTGGGGTCACCGCGTCGCCGACGCCGCGGCTCAGCGAGGTCGCCAGCCACAGCAGGAAGAAGATGGGCATGCCCATCAGCATCAGCCGCGCGTAGCGCGTTGCCTCGTCCAGGATGGGCCCCGGCGTGCCGAGCGCGCGCATCAGCAGTCCCGCATAGGTGCCGCCTGCTATGCCGATGGCGAGGGCGGTGCACAGCGTCAGTGCCAGCGCGGTGCCGGCGATGGCTCGCACCTGCGTGCGGTCGCCGGCACCCCAGGCCTGGCCGGCCAGCACGGTGGCGCCGCTGCTCAGCCCGACTATGACGGCAAGCAGCAGGAAGAAGACCGGGAAGAATGCCGACGCGGCCGCGAGCGCCTCTATGCCGAGCAACTGGCCGAGGTAGATGCTGTCCACGGTTCCGGCGGCCGACTGCAGGACGTTGGTCAGCATCATTGGGACGAGCATGGTCAGATAGTGCCGCCACATGGGGCGGGGGCTGGGGGGCCCAAGGCTGAATGGGGGTTGCATGATGTTTTCGGGCAATAGGAGGCCGTTCCGGTGCGGCAGGCCGCCGGACCAGGGGGGAAGGCGCGGGTGAGCGCGGGAAAAACCGAACGCCGGGCACCGCCGTGGCGGCGCGCCGGCAAACCGGCCGGCAGGGCCGCGCGGGCGATGCCGTCAGCGGCAGCCAGCGCGCGGCGCAGGCGGTGACGGTCGTCCGTCAGTCGCCGGGGAGCGGCACCGGCGCTTCGGCGGCAGCAAGCCGCGTGGCATGGTCGCGGACGTCGGCCGGCCAGCCGTCGATCAGCGCGGCGAAGCGCGCGGGATCGTCAGCGAACAGCGCGCGCGTGGCTTCCTCGAATCCGGGCAGGTCGCCTGCGAGCGCCGACATGAAGTGATAGGCGCGCTCCTGCGCGTGGCGCTTGCGGTCGCGCTCGCCGTGGACGCGGCGGGCTTCATCGACCAGCTTGCGCAGCGCGACGGACGCTCCGCCCGGCTGGGCTGCCAGCCATTCCCAGTGCCGCGGCAGCAGCGTCACCTCGCGCGCGACCACGCCCAGCTTCGGGCGGCCGCGGCCCCTGGGCGTTGCGGTGGCAGCGCTCTCATCGGATGCGGCCGGCACGGACGGCTCGGCCGCCGGCGCGAAGCGCGCCAGCAGCTCGGCATCGCTGCCGCGCGTGTCGATGTCGATCGACCTCCCGGTGCTGTCATCGAAGATCAGAATCGGGCCGGCCGCGCCGCTGTCGAGGGCATGCTTGACGGCAAGGGCGACGGCCGCCAGGGGCCCGGAGGCGAGGCGCCGGTGGCCGTCGAAGCTGGTGTAGGAAGGGGGGAGGGATGGTCTGCCATGGCTGGCTCTATGCGAGTGTCATTGGCAAATAATACCCGGGTGTAAATTTGTTTGCAATATCGCCCGGGTATTATTTGGGGCGTGGGAACGATGGGCTAAGCGCTTGCAGCCGCGATCTGCTGGCCCTTTTTCGATGTCGCTTGAACTGGCGGCATCGCGTTCTTGTCCTGGGCGGTGTCAGCCTTTGCACCCAACGACCGCACGACATCCCCCTTCGGGGGCTGCCGGTCACTTTTCTTTGCGTTCTGCAAAGAAAACTAACGAAAAGAAAGCAGACCCTGCCGGGGGCAGAGCAATAAGGCTCGCTTGGGTTTATCGCCAGCCGTCGTGGCCGTGCCGCCTCTGCTGGCAGCTACCGCGTCCGGTGCGGACGTGGTCGACGCTGCCGATGCCGCGAGCATGGACTGTTGGGCCCCTGATGCCGTGCCGCCGTGGTGGTTCGACCATCTGCCGTTACCGAGGCGGATGGCCACTGTCTACCGAGCGGCGCTGGTTTTGATTGCAGGCAAGTGGTCCCAGTTTGAAGCGTGGGCGCTACTGCGACCGCCTCGCGAGTGAAACGCAAAGTGGTCGATGTGGAGTGTCACACTTAATTGGTGCAATAGACGCGCCCCGCACATACCCGGGTTGAAGCCCTTACGACGATCGCGCTTGCCGTCCGTCCCGCATGGGAGCCCCAGGCCTGCAATGCAACCAGCCACGCCGATCAGAAAGTGGCGCTCCGCCCCGGTATCGGCAGATGGCCGAACCACCACCACCGCTCGTCATCACGGGCCAAGCAATACAACTTAGGACGGTGGCAAAGCCGTGGCGGCCCGCCTCGCGAACGGCAGAGACCGGCAGAAGCGACACGCCCACGACAGCTGGCAACGCCCACCGAAAGCCTTATTGCTCTGCCCCCGGCAGGGCTGCTTTCTTTTCGTTAGTTTTCTTTGCAGAACGCAAAGAAAAGTGACCGGCAGCCCCCGAAGGGGGATGTCGTATGGCCGTTGGGTGCAAGGGCTGACGCCGCTTGGAACAAGGACGCGATGCCGCCACATCACGCGAGGTCAGCAAGCGAGGTCAGCAAATCGTGGCTGCAAGCGCCTGCCCTCACCCCCGACCCCTCTCCCGCAAGCGGGAGAGCAACTGTGTTTCAAGTCAAGGCTGGAGGGCCTGTGAAGCATGCCTGGTTGGATCCCATAGGGCGCCATCCCTGGCCATAGCATTGAGGATGGTCAGCAGCTTGCGCATGCAAGCGACGATCATGACCTTCTTGGGCTTGCCGGCGGCCAGCAAACGCTGCCGGAAAGCCGCGATCGCCGGGTTGTAACGCATCGCCGACAGGGTGGCCATGTAAAGCACCGCCCGCACGTCTGCACGCCCACCCCAGATACATCGGGTCCCCTGGCGCTTGCCGGAATCACAAGCCAGTGGCGCAACGCCAACGAGCTTGCTGATCGCCCGGCGCCCAAGCTTGCCCAGCTCCGGCAGCGCCGCCAGCAATGTCATGGTCGTCACCGCCCCGACACCCTTGACGCTATCGAGCAGCTTGCGCTGCTCCTTGAAGTGCTGCTCGATGTGGTCATCCAGATCCGAGTCGATCTCGGCAATCTGCTTGTCCAGCGTGCGTATCACTGCGCGGATGCTGCGCGCCGTCTTCGGCCCCGCCTTCTCCAGCCGATTGCCTTCGGCCACTCGCATCTCCACCAACTGGCGCCGCCGAATCATCAGCGCCGCCAGCGACTCCCGGTGCGCCTCCAGCGGTGCCGTGAGGTACTTGTGGCGATCCGGATGGCGTGCCAGTACATCGGCAAAGTCGCGCAACCCTCGCGCGTCGATCCGGTCTGTCTTGGCTAACTCGCCCATCGCCTTAGCAAAGTCGCGAGCCTGACGCGGATTCACCCGCGCAACTTCCACTCCTTCTTGCTGCAGCGCCCGTACCAGGCCTCGCTCGTAGCCGCCGGTCGCTTCAACCACAACCAGGTCGACATCGCACGCCTTGAACTTCGCTATCAACTCGCCCCATCCCGACGCCTCATTGCCTACCCGCAGCGACTGATCCATCCAGCAAGCATCAAGATGCTCCTTGGACACATCAATCCCTGCGGTGGGCCGTGGACGCCCGTCATTCGGTTCCCTGCCTTGCGGATGCATATTCAAAATTGGCAACTGTTCGGGTTATACGAAATGGATGAAGCGGACCCGTACGTTGACCACATGCTCTCCCGCGAGCTTCAGGCTCCGAGGGGTTTCAGGTTTGGCGTACCGGTGGCGAAGTTCCGCCCTATCGACAGCACTGTCCTATAAACCTTTGATCTTTCCTTGGCAATAGGACTGCAAATCCTGGCTTCGATTCGGGCTGATGGAAACATACAAGGGGAGACAAGAATCAGCGGGCAGACCTCGGCGGCCTCCGCCAAACCACCGCCACCCATCCTACATCGCATCAAGCGGATAAATCGGCCGCCGCACATTCTCGAACTTCAACTTGCCATAGTCTGACGTCGTCACGCCGATGCTGTCGCACTCGATCACGTGGGAGGCGAGCTCGCCGAAGCCCGCGCGCCAGTGCACGCGGCTCTTCAGCACCAGGTACTGCTGCTGTGCCGGATCGATGCCCAGCGCATGGAAGCAGTTCAGGTCGAAGGGTTCGATGTGCGAGGAGATCACCACCACCAGCACCGAGCCGGTGTCGAGCACGACGGTCTTGCCGGAGCTGGTCTCGACGCCGGCGCTCATCGGGCCGCGCAGGCGGAAACGGCCGTCGCTGATGGTGCGCACGCTTGCGGTCAGGGTGATCGGCGCGTTGCGTTCGCCGGTGGCGGGCAGTTCCGACTTGCCGCCCAGCGAGAGCGTGACTTCGTTGCCGATGCCGGCGGCGATGGCCTCGTCCACCGCCTGGGGATCACGGATCGCGTAGAACACGGCGCCGCGCAGGTCCTGCCTCAGCACTTCGGCGAGCACCGCCGTGGTGTCCATGGTGCCGCCCGAGGCGACGTTGTCGCAATGGTCCAGCAGCACGACCGGGCGGCCCTGCACCGTCTTGGCGCTGGCCACCGCATCGGACAGCGGCCTGCCGTGGTAGAGGAAGGCGGTGCGCTGTTCCCAGGCCTGGTCCAGCAAGCCCTCGCGGGCCTGCTCGGCCTGGCCGGCGTTGCCATCCGCGCAGACCACGACAGACAGGCCGGCGTTATGGATGTCGGCGTGGGGAAAGCCGGTGAAGAGCGAGGCGGCAAGGATGCCCTCGCCGGCGTTCTCGAGGGCCATGCAGCGCGCCTGCAGCGAGCGGTTCGGCTCGGCGTGCGTGCCCTGGCGCATCACGTGCGGCAGCATGGGACGATTGCCCCATGCCAGCACGGGGCGGATCTCGCCGCGGATGGCGCGGCACAGCAGCTCGGCACAGCGCTTGCCGGCAGCGGCCATGTCCACGTGCGGGTAAGTGTGGTAGCCGGTCAGCACGGTGGCGCGCGCCACCATGTCGGGGTAGAGGTTGGCGTGCATGTCCAGCACCACGCCGATCGGGGTGGTCGGATGCAGGGCGCGCAGGCGACGCAGCAGCTCGCCCTCACCGTCCTCGTAATCCGGCGTGACCATGGCACCGTGCAGGTCCAGCAGGATGCCGTCGAAGTGCTGCGCTGCCGCGGCCTCCAGGATGCGGCCGGCGATGCGCTCATAGGCCTGCGGGTCGACCGGGCCGCTGGGCGGCGCTTCCGCCACCACCGGCACCACCATCTGCGCGCCTTCGCGCTCGGCCACCTCGATGAAGCCGCCGATGCCGCTGCCGGTGCCGCGGCGCGCTGCGATGGCGCGCTCGCCGCTCAGGCTGTCGTCGCCGCTGTAGAAGAAGCGCGCGTAGGGGGTGGGAACCGGCGAGAAGGTATTGGTCTCGTGCTTGAAGGTGGCGAGAAGCAGCCGCATGGTGTCTCCGTTCTTCGTTGTCTGTGGCCGCGCGCGGCGCGGCGATCGGGCCTGCCCGGCCGACTGTAGGGGCGGCGGCGAGCCTCGGAAATACACAGTTTGCCCGAAAGCATGCCAACCGTACTGCTGCCGCGAGGGCAAGGCGTACAGGTTGCGGCGTGGGCAGCGGCCTGCGCAGGCCCCCGGCTGCGCCCGCGCCGGGCGTGTGGGGCACTCCCGCATTGCCCTGAACGGCAGGCTCGGCCAATATGGTGGATCTCCCCCACAGCAGATGCCGTCATGACCGCCAAGACAGTCGCCCCCGCCGCTCCTGCCGTTCCCGCCACCTCCGTCGACCCGGTCACGGTTCCCGAGATCTGCCAGCTTCCCGCGCGAGAGTTGGCGCACCGGATCCGCACGCGGGACCTGTCGTCGCGCGAGGTCGTCGGCGCCTACCTCGATCACATCGCGGCGTTGAATCCACGCTTCAACGCCATCGTTTCAATGCGCCCCCGTGAAGACGTGCTGACAGAGGCCGACGCGGCTGACGCCGCTGTGGCACGCGGCGATGCCGTAGGTCCGCTGCACGGCTTGCCGCAGGCCATCAAGGACCTGGCCCACACGCGCGGCTTGCGTTCCACCTCGGGCTCGCCGCTGTTCGCGGACCATGTGCCGGAAGCCGATGCCATCGTGTCCGCGCGCATGCGTGCCGCGGGGGCCATCTTTATCGGCAAGACCAATGTGCCTGAGTTCGGGCTCGGCTCGCATACCTTCAATCCCCTATTCGGCGCGACCGGCAATGCCTGGGATCCAACGCGCAGCGCCGGCGGGTCCAGTGGCGGCGCCGCCGTGGCGCTGGCGCTGCGCATGCTGCCGGTAGCCGATGGCAGCGATATGGGCGGGTCGTTGCGCAATCCGGCGGCCTACAACAATGTGCTGGGCCTGCGGCCGTCGCAGGGCAGGGTGCCGCATTGGCCGCGCGTGGATGCCTTCATGAGCCAGCTCGCCACCGAAGGGCCGATGGCGCGCAGCGCGGACGACCTGGCGCTGCTCTTGTCCGTGCAATCGGGCTATGACGCGCGCGCGCCCCTGTCGCTGGAGGGCGCGGTGCCCGACTGGCACGATCGGCTCGATACGGATTTTTCCGGCACCCGCATCGCCTGGCTGGGCGACCTGGGTGGCCATCTGGCATTCGAGCCCGGCATTCTCGCTATGTGTGAGGCCGCGCTCGCGCGGCTGCGCAGCGCCGGCATCGAGACCGAGGCGGCAGCGCCCGCCTTCGATTGGGAGCGCGTCTGGCGGGCCTTCGTGGTGCTGCGCCAGTTCAGCCTGGGCAGCAGCCTCGGCGAGGCCCATGCCGACCCGGCCCGGCGGGAGAAGATGAAGCCCGAACTGCAGTGGGAGCTCGAGGGCTTCCGCAAGCTCAGCGCCGCCGACGTAAGCCGCGCGGCCGTGGACCGCACCGCCTGGTACGACCTGGCCATGAAGCTGTTCGAGACGCACCGCTTCCTGGCGCTGCCGAGCGCGCAGGTCTTCCCCTTCTCCATCGACGAGCGCTGGCCCGCGCGCATCGGCGCGCGTGCGATGGACAGCTACCACCGCTGGATGGAGGTGGTGACGCCGGGCACGCTGTCCGGCTGCCCGGTGATCAGCCTGCCGGTGGGGTGGAATGAGCAGGGCCTGCCGATGGGCGTGCAGATCATCGGCAGGCCACGCGACGAGCTGTCGCTGCTGCAGCTGGCCCATTGCTACGAGCGCATCACCGGCTTCCTGCAGGCGCAGCCGCCCGCCATCGCTGCGGCGTCGGCGCAGAAGGGAGAGCGGGCATGAGCGGCGCCGCACGCACGCTGTCCGGCCTGGTCGGCGAGGTGGAAATCTGGCGCGATCCCTGGGGCATTCCCCACATCCGCGCGAGCCGTGTCGAAGATGCTTTCTTCGGCCTCGGCTACGTCCATGCCACCGACCGCCTGTGGCAGATGGATGCCAATCGCCGCCGCGCAATCGGCCGTTTCGCCGAATGGGCGGGGCCGGCCGCGCTGCCCTTCGACCTGTTGGCGCGCCGGCTGGGCGGCGAGCCCGCCTCGCGCCGCGATGCCGCCGCGCTGGGCGCCGAGGCGCGCGCGATGCTGCATGCCTATGCGGCCGGCGTGAACGCCTTCATCGCGCAGGGTGCGCTGCCGGCCGAATATGCCCTGCTGGGCGAGGCGCCGGAGCCCTGGCAGGACTGGCATGCCATCGCCGCGATGCGCCACGCCAGCCTGATGCTGAACTCGGTCTATCCCAAGCTGTGGCGCGCGCTGGCGCTGCCTGTGGTCGGCCCGCATCAGCTCGGCAAGCTGCGCATGGACGGCGGCGGCGAGGAGATGGTCTGCATGCCGCCCGGCGCCGTGACACAGCGCGAGGGCCCGCCGCTGGACGCGCTGGCCGACGCCATGGCGGAGTTGCTGCGCACGGCCAGCCCGGACGCGGCCGGCGGCGGCAGCAATAACTGGGTGCTGGCCGGCAGCCGTACCGCGAGCGGTCGGCCGCTGCTGGCGGGGGATCCGCATCGCATGCTCGACATGCCGAATCTCTATTACCAGTGCCACCTGGCCTGCGACAGTGCAAGCGATGGCTTCGACGTGATCGGCCTCACCGTGCCCGGCGTGCCGGGCTTCCCGCACTTCGCCCACAACCGCGACGTCGCCTGGGGCGTGACGGTAGCCTTCGTCGATACGGCCGACCTGTTCCTCGAGCGTTTCGCCGACGGCGGGCAGCGCTACCTCGAACGCGAAGGCGAGTGGCGCGAGACCGTGCGGCGCGTGGAGCAGGTAGCGGTGCGCGGCCAGCCGGCGGTGGCCTGCGAGATCGTCGAGACCAGCCGCGGGCCGGTGGTGACCGGTGACCCGGCCAGCGGCTCGGCGCTGGCGCTGCGCACCGTGTCGCACGCCGAACTGGATCGCTCCTTCGAGTGCATGCTGCCGATGATGCGCGCGCGCAGCGTGGACGCACTACATGCCGCCACGCGCGGCTGGGGCCTGACCGACCACAACCTGGTCGCCGCCGACACCGCCGGCCACATCGGCCATCTGGTGCGGGCGCTGGTGCCGCGCCGGCCCGCCGCCAACGGCTGGCTGCCGGTGCCGGGCTGGCGCGCCGAGCACGCCTGGGACGGACATGTCGCCTGGGAGCGCATGCCGCGCCAGGTGGACCCGGCCGGCGGCCTCATCGTCACCGCCAACAACCGTGTGGCGGCGGCCGGCGAGGATTACCTCTGCACCGACTGCCATCCGCCGCACCGCGCCGAGCGCATCTGGCAGCGCCTGCAGGCGCTGGGGCCGGCCACCATCGACGACATGGCGGCGATCCACCGCGACACGCTGAGTCCGCCGGCGCGCGAGCTGTGTGGGCGGCTGCGCGGGATCGACGGCCTGACGCCGCCCGCTGCCGCCCTGCGCGACCGCCTGCTGGCCTGGGACGGCTTCATGCAGGCAGGCTCCACCGAGGGGGCCGCCTACACCTCGCTGCGGCTGAAGCTGGCGCGCGCGGTGGCCGCCCGCAGTGGCCTGAGTGCGGTCGGCCTGCCGGCCCAGGACGGACTGCCGCCCGGCATCGCGCCCGAGAATCACTTGTGGTGGTGCCTGCCGCATCTGCTGCGCCAGGACGACGCCGGTCTGCTCGGTGGCGCAGCCTGGTCCGAGCCGCTGCGCGAGGCGCTGGAAGCCGTCGCGGCCGAACCGTCCGCCACCTGGGGCGAGCGCCACCGGATGACGCGCCGCCATCTGCTCGCCGCGCAGTTTCCGCAGGCCCCGGCGCTGGCGGCCCGCGACGCCGGCCCGCTGATGGGCGACAGCGACACCGTGTTCTGCAGCGGCTACGTGCCCAGCCTGGGAACGGAGCCTGTCTACGCATCGCTGTCGCGCTATGTGTTCGACGTGGGCGGCTGGGACAACAGCCGCTGGATCGTCTTCCACGGTGCGGCCGCGGATCCGGACAGCCCTTGGCATGACAACCAGGCGGTAGCCTGGGCGGCGGGGGAAATGGTGCCGATGCTGTACGGCTGGGACGCAGTGGCGAGCCAGGGCGTGTTGCAGGAGATGCTGCGGCCGGCTGGGCAGGCGCCGGCTTGAATCCGCTGGCGCAAGGCACCACTGCGGCCGCTGCGGCGGGCACGGCAGCGGCGGCGGATCTCCGGCGCCGCCTGTCCGCCGCCGTTGCCCTCCTACTGCTCAGGCCACGCCCACCGGCCGCGTGCCGGAGATCGTCGTGCGATGCAGCTCGCGGTCGAAGCCGTCGTAGTCGTTCATGGCCAAGTGCTGCGTGCAGCGGTTGTCCCATACGGCCAGCGCGCCCGGCGTCCAGCGGAAGCGGCAGGTGAACTCCGGCCGTGCCGCATGCTTGTGGAGGAACTGCAGCAGCGGCTCGCTCTCTTCCTCCGTCATCCCCTCGAAACGCAGCGTGTAGGTGCTGTTGACATACAGCGCCTTGCGTCCCGTGGCCGGGTGCACGCGCACCACCGGGTGCACGGCTTCGCGCGTGGCGCGATCGTCGGTGCGCACATCCATCTTGTGGGCCGGGTCGCCGTTGTTGACCACGGCGCCGTTGGCGCCGTAGGAGCGCACCGGGCTGTGCACGGCGCGCAGGCCTTCGAGCACGCCCTTGAGCGTGTCCGACAGCGCATCGTAGGCGCGATACATATTGATCCACATGGTGTCGCCGCCGTAAGGCGGAATCACGCGCGCGTACAGCGCGGACCCGAGCGGCGGGATCTCGGCGTAGCTCATGTCCGAGTGCCACAGGCCGCCGAAATTGCGCTTGGTCTTTTCGTCCTTGCCTTTCATCACCGGAAGGATCTCCGGGTGGCCGGGAAGGGCGCGCACGAAGGGCACCTCCAGCAGCGGGCCGAAGCGTGCGCTGAAGGCCTTGTGCTGCTCGGGCGTCAGTTGCTGGTCGCGGAAGAAGATCACCAGGTGCGCATGCAGTGCGGCTTCGATCTGGGCGAAGGTGGTGTCGGACATCGGTGCGGCCAGGTCAACGCCGCGGATTTCGGCGCCGATGGCGCCGGCGATGGGCTGGATCTCGATGGTCTGGGTTTGTGGCATGGATCGACTCCTCGTTATCGACTTGTCGTTGGGCGGTTGGGCGTCCCGGGGCGGACACGCCTGTGGCTACTGGATCTTGATGTCGGCGCTGCGGACGAGTTGGCCCCACTTGCGGGTCTCGCTGTCGATATAGCGGCCGAATTCCTGCGGCCCGGCGCCCGATACGATGCCGCCCATTTCGTCGAGCTGGCGGCGCACGTCGGGCTGCTTCAGGATCGCCTGCAGTTCCTTGTCGAGCCGCGCCACGATGGGCTTGGGCGTGGCGGCGGGGACCAGCACGCCGAACCAGCCGGCGATCTCATAGCCGCGCAGTCCGGATTCGGCCATGGTCGGCACGTCCGGGAGCTGCGGCGAGCGCTGGGCGCTGGTGATGGCGAGCGCGCGCAGCTTGCCGGTCTTCACCAGCTGCAGGGCGGAGGGCATGTTGTCGAACATCATGGGCACATGGCCCGCCATGGTGTCGTTCAGGCCCGGCGCGCTGCCCTTGTAGGGCACGTGGGTCAGCTTGATGCCCGCCATCGTGGCGAACTGCTCGCCCGCCAGGTGCAGCGACGTGCCGGCGCCCGGCGTAGCGTAGCCCAG
This sequence comes from Cupriavidus sp. 09_S30, assembly GCF_056930435.1. Taxonomy (NCBI): domain Bacteria; kingdom Pseudomonadati; phylum Pseudomonadota; class Betaproteobacteria; order Burkholderiales; family Burkholderiaceae; genus Cupriavidus; species Cupriavidus sp. 09_S30. Next base: position 786,545 of record NZ_JBXOWI010000002.1, read on the forward strand.
CGGCGCAGGCTGCCGCTTCGCGTAGGCGACCAGTTCCTTGACCGAGTGCACGGGCAGCGCGGGATTAACCACCAACAGGTTGGGCACCGACATCAGCATGGTGACGGGTGCCAGGTCCTTGACGGGGTCATAGGGCAGGTCACGGTAGAGCGAGGGGTTGATCGAGATCGGGCCGATGTTGCCCATCACGAGCGTGTAGCCGTCGGCCGGCTGCTTGGCGACGTAGTCCGTGCCCAGGTTGCCGCCTGCTCCCGCCTTGTTTTCCACCACCACGGGCTGGCCGAGGCGCTCGCCCAGCTTCTGGCCGACCACGCGCGCCAGCATGTCAGTCGAGCCGCCGGGAGGATAGGGCACGACCCAGCGGATCGGCCGGCTTGGCCAGGCATCGCTCGCCTGCGCGGGCGCCAGCGGCGCCAGCCATGCCAGCAAGGGAAGGGCCAGGCCGAGCGCGCGGCGCAACGGCTGGAAGCGCATCCGGGCGGAAGCCCGGACATCGATGGTGGGGGTCATGTGCTTTGTCTCCGAGCAGTGGGTTCGCAGTGCTTGCCGCGCGCCTCGTCTGGGCTTATGATGTTCACTAAGTGAACGTAATGTACTCTGAGTGAACGGATGAAGAATAATAGGTCGATCCAGCGCTGTCTAGCGATCCTGCAGGCGTTCCGTCACAACGGCCGTCCGACGCTGGCCGAGCTGTCGCGCGCGGTCGACCTGCCGCACCCGACGGTGCTGCGTTTCCTGCTGACGCTGGAGGAGGATGGCTACGTGGCGCGCGAGGACAACCGCTGGCGGCTGACCACGCGGATCTTCGAGATCGGCTTCGCCGCGCTGGAGAGCCTTGGCGTGACCGAGGCCGTGCAAGAGACCCTGCAGCGGCTGGCGGATGCGTACTCCGGAACGTCGAACCTGGGCGAGGCGGGCGCGGACGGCGTGATCATCGTCGGCCGCGCCATGGCGCCGGCGGAGCGGCGCAGGTTGGTGGTGATGAACCTGCGGGTGGGCAGCGTGCTGCCGCCGGGGAGCGCGCTGGCGATGGCGCTGACGCTGCCGGTGGGGCAGTGGAGCGAGCTGGCCTATCCCGAGAGCAACCAGATGTCGGTGTCCGTGCCGCTGCCGGCGACCGGCTCGCGGCAATTGTCGCTGGGGATTTCCACCGCGACGGGAGAGGCCACGCCCGAGCGCATCGTGGCCGAGATCGTGCCGGCGTTGCAGCAGGCGGCAGCCGATATCGGCCGGATGATCGGGCTGGCGCCCGTGTGACTTTCGCTGGGGCGGCGATAAGACATCCAAGTCCATGCAAGCATGGCCACTATGCGGGCAACATGCCGGCTATCGCGCATTTTATTGCGCAAATGTGGTCTGACCGGGTATCGTCCGGCATCGATGTAGTGCTAATCTTCGTGTTTGCCGCAGGCATTCACCACACAGCGTAAATGTCTGCACATTGGCTGGCAGGGACACGATCCCGCGCGGCCTGCCGCAGGTGCGTCCGGGCGCGTTCCGGGAGCGCGGTGCGGTGTCTACAACGGCACGCCGGCCGGTCACACCCTCGCGGCGCGCTTTCTGCCAAGCACAATCGAGACATCCGTGGCTTCACTCACCCTTGATACCTTCCTGGCCGGGGTCGCTCGGCGCGACCCCCACCAGCCCGAATTCCTGCAGGCCGTGAAAGAGGTGATGCTCACCCTCTGGCCCTTCGTGCAACGCCATCCCCGTTATGCCGAGCAGGCCCTGCTGGAACGTCTGGTCGAGCCGGAACGGGTGATCCAGTTCCGCGTGGCATGGACCGACGACCAGGGGCGCGTGCAGGTCAATCGCGGCTTTCGCGTGCAGCACAGCTCGGCCATCGGTCCTTACAAGGGCGGCATGCGCTTCCACCCCACCGTCAACCTGTCGGTGCTGAAATTCCTGGGCTTTGAGCAGACCTTCAAGAACGCGCTGACCACGCTGCCGATGGGCGGCGGCAAGGGCGGCTCCGACTTCGATCCCAAGGGCAAGTCAGACGGCGAGGTGATGCGCTTCTGCCAGGCGCTGATGAGCGAGCTGCACCGCCACCTGGGCGCCGATACCGACATCCCGGCCGGCGACATCGGCGTGGGCGCGCGCGAGGTGGGCTTCATGGCCGGCATGATGAAGAAGCTGTCCAACCAGTCCGCCTGCGTGTTCACCGGCAAGGGGCTGGCCTACGGCGGCAGCCTGATGCGTCCGGAGGCGACGGGCTATGGCACCGTCTACTTCGCGCAGGAGATGCTGCATCGCCGCGGCCGCGACTTCGACGGCCTGCGCGTGCTGATCTCCGGCTCGGGCAACGTGGCGCAGTACGCGGCGCAGAAGGCGATGGAGCTGGGCGCCAAGGTGCTGACCGTATCCGACTCCGGTGGCGTGCTGCACTACCCGCAGGGCATGCGCGCCGAGCAGCTCGACGAGCTGATGGCGTTCAAGAACGACGAGCGCGGCCGCTTGTCCGACTTCGCCGCGCGCCACGACCTGCGCTTCGAAGAAGGACGCACGCCCTGGCACGTGCCGGCCGACGTGGCGCTGCCCTGCGCGACGCAGAACGAGCTGGACGGCGCCGACGCCGAGCGCCTGCTGGCCAATGGCGTTTTCTGCGTGGCCGAAGGCGCCAACATGCCTTCCACGCTGGAAGCGGTGGACCGCTTCGTCGAGGCGCGCATCCTGTACGCGCCGGGCAAGGCCAGCAATGCCGGCGGCGTCGCCACCTCGGGGCTGGAGATGTCGCAGAACGCCATGCGCCTGACCTGGCACCACGCCGAGGTCGACGAGAAGCTGCACGCCATCATGAAGGACATCCACCAGAACTGCATCCATCACGGCCAGAAGGCCGATGGGTACATCAACTACGTGGAAGGCGCGAACGTGGCCGGCTTCGTCAAGGTGGCTGACGCCATGATGGCGCAGGGCGTGATCTGACCGGGTGCGGCGGGCGGGCCTGCGGGCCGCGCCGCGCATCGCTTCCGACCCTGTGACAAGGGGCGCCCGCGGGCGCCCCTTGTCATGTCTGCGCGCCCGTCCGCGCCTTACTTCTTGGTGTTCATATTGTTCAACGAGTTGAACTGCTGCGTCAGGTAGCTGCTGGTCTGGTTCATGCGCGACATCATCAGGTCCAGCTGCGTGAACTGGACACGGTAGCGATCCACATTGGCATTGATGCGGTCCTGCGTCGTGGTGTAGTCCTTCTGCAGGTTGCTCAGCGTCTTGCTGAGGCCATCGGTCGCGGTCTTCAGCGAACCCTTGTCGGAATTGAAGCCATCGATCGCGCTCGAGATCTGGCGGCCGTAGCCGCCGGTGGTGCCGTCGCCCGCAAACAGCCGCGTGACACCGCCCAGGTTGTCGTTGAGCGCCTTGGTCAGCTTGGTGTCGTCGACCGCCATGGTGCCGTCCTTCTGGAAGGTCACGCCGATCTCCGCCAGCCGGGTCAGCTTGTCGTCGCCTGCGGGCTGCGGGGAATTGAGGATGCTGCGCAGGCGGTTCTGGATATTGCGCAGCACGCCGTCGCCGGTCAACGCGGCGCTGGTCCGGTCAGCAGCATTGAAGGCGGTCAGCTGGCCGGCCACGTTCTGCAGGTTGTTATAGGCGGTGACGAATCCCTGGATCGAGGCCTTGACGCCTTCGATATCGCGGCTCACCGACAGGCTGGTGGTGCCGGTCTTGTTGAGCGTCATCGTTACGCCCTGGGCGGCGTCGGTCACCGTGTTGCTCTGGCTGCTGACCGCGATGCCGTTGATGCTCAGCGTGGCATTGGTGGCGCGCACCGTTTCCTTGACGCCGCTGGGCTGGGTCGTCAGGGCGGGATCGTAGCCGATCAGGTTCTGCAGCTCCGGCGACGAGCCGCTGATACGCATGCTCGAGGCTGCGCCGGTCTTGTCCGAGGTCAGCACGAGGCGGTAGGGCTGGTCGCTGCCGTCATTGACGATGCTGGCGGTGACGCCGATATTGGCCTTGTTGATGGCGTCGCGGATGCCTTGCAGCGAATTGCTGCCGGCTTCGATCGTGACGGTCTTGGTCGATCCTTCGTTGGGCGCGAAACCCGGATTGACATACTTGCCAGTGGTTTCATCGAAACCGCTGACCGTGCCGAAGTCGAAAGTCAGCGTGCCGGTGCCGATGGCCGCGGTCAGGCTGGCCTGGCCGCTGCCGACCAGCGACTGCGCCTTGGCCAGCCCGGTGACGTCGACGGTGTAGCTGCCCGCCACGGCATTGGCGCCGGTGGACGCGCTCATCACGTCCGAGTTGCCCACGCTGGCCTTGGTGGCGCTGTACGTGGCCAGTTCGCTGACCTTCTTGGCCGCGCCCTGGAAGGCGCCCAGCACGCTCTTGACCGTGCCGTAGGCCGACAGCTTGGCCTGGTGCGCGGCCTGCTTGTTCTTGATCAGCTTGAGCGGAATGCTTTCCGCGTCGGAGAGTTGGGTGAGCAGCTTGTTCAGGTCAAGACCTGACCCGATCCCCAGGGAGGAAATGGATGCCATGGACGTTTACCCTTCGTTTTGGAGTTCTTCACTGTATTTCCTGCATGCCCGAGGTCAGGGATACCGTGCGGCAATGGCGGCATGCCTGCGGCTTGCGCCGGCTGCCGGTCTGCGCGTCGTATGTGGTTTCCCGCCTTCACAGGATCGCGAGCGCCTGGACTGATCGCGGCGCCGCTCAGGGCTGCCGCGCAGGCGCTTCCTTCCCGCGATGTGGGTGTTTCGTGACATGCGGAGAGGCTTTGAATGTCTCTCCCATGTATTAACGGAGGGGTGTCGCTGATCTTTAGCGGGAAATGTGACTTTTTGTCGTCATTGATGGGCCGGCGGTCTTCTTACGGTTGGAGCGGCGTCGATGGTGCCAGGCGCGGCGCCTTGTATCGGCCTGCCGCTTCAGCCAGGACGCACCTTGTCCGCGCCGCGCGAGCGGCGCCGGCGCGCGCGTACCAGCGTCGCAACCCCTGCCGCCGCCAGCGCGAGCAGCAGGGCGGCGATCGGGGCGGCCGGCACGGCGCGTCCACCGGCGGTCTCCTCGCCACGCGTCGCTGAGGGCCGTACGTGCGGAGCGCTATCAGCCCGCCCGATGCCGGCCGGCGACGCCGGCGCGCCGGCGGCCTGGATCGCGGCCGCATGCTGCTTCCATTGCGAGAACACGGTATCCAGGCAGGCGACCGTCGTGCAGGCATCGCGCCGGGCCAGGAACGCCGCGATGTCCGCCTGGCTGATGGCACCGGCCTGCAGCAAGCGTTGCTGCTGGGCGCGGATGCGGCCGTGTCCCATCGCGAGCAGCGCGTGTTCGCAGATCAGCCGTTCGGCCTGCGTGCCGGCGGCCGGCGTACTGCAGTCCGGATCCGAGGCGTGGGCATTGCCCAGGCAGGTGATGCTGGCCAGGGCGAGGGCGGCCGGCAGCCGGGAGAGCCAATCCATGGGAGGTGTCTGATGAGAGGATCCGGTTGCGGGGAGGCGGCCGCGGTGGCCGCCGCATGCCGGGACCGAGAGGATACACGGCGCAGGCGCATCCGTCTGGTGGCGGCGCACAACGGCGATCTTGCCGCAGCGCTTCGGCTGCTGAGTGGCGCAGGCGTCCGAGTCCCGGATGCGCAGCGTGCGCCGGGCCTCAGCACTCCACGACATTGACCGCCAGGCCGCCCAGCGAGGTCTCCTTGTAGATGGCCTTCATGTCCTCGCCGGTCTGCATCATGGTCTTGATGACGGTGTCGAGTGACACATAGTGGCTGCCGTCGCCGCGCAGCGCCATGCGCGCGGCATTGATGGCCTTGACCGCGCCCATGGCATTGCGCTCCACGCAGGGGATCTGCACCATGCCGCCGACGGGGTCGCAGGTCAGCCCGAGGTTGTGCTCCATGCCGATCTCGGCGGCGTTCTCGACCTGCTTCGGCGTGCCGCCCTGCGCAGCCGCCAGCCCCGCGGCCGCCATCGAGCAGGCCACGCCGACCTCGCCCTGGCAACCGACCTCGGCGCCCGAGATGGAGGCATTGGTCTTGTAGAGGATGCCGATGGCGGCGGCGGTGAGCAGGAAGTCGACCACGCCGTCCTCGTTCGCGCCCGGCACGAACTGTGTGTAGTAGTGCAGGACCGCCGGCACGATGCCGGCGGCACCGTTGGTCGGGGCCGTGACCACGCGGCCACCGGCGGCGTTCTCCTCATTGACCGCCATGGCGTAGGCGTTGACCCAGTCGAGCGCGGCCATCGGATCGGCGCCGGCGGTGCCGTCGCGTGTCAGGGCTCGATACAGTTCCGGGGCACGCCGGCGCATGCGCAGTGCGCCCGGCAGGGTTTGCGGTGGTGTGTCGCCGCGCAGTCCGAGGCCACGCTGCACGCAGTCCTGCATCACGTCCCAGATGGCCAGCACGTCCGCGCGGACCTTGGCCGCCGGCCGCCAAGTGCATTCCCGCGCGAGCATCAGCCCGGCAATGGTGCGGCGTTGTGACAGCGCCAGTGAAACCAGTTCGTCGCCGCTGTGGAAGACGTTGAGCGGGGCGGCCCGCTGATCGGCCGCATCGGCCGAGGCGCCGCGCTCGACCACGAAGCCGCCGCCGACGGAGTAGTACTCCGCTTCGCGCAGCAGCGCGCCGTGCGCGCCGAAGGCGAAGAGGCGCATGGCGTTGGGATGGGCGGGCAGCGAACGGTCGGCGCGGAAGGCGATGTCGCGGCGCGGGTCGAAGGCGATGTCGCGCAGGCCGAGCAGGGGCATGGCGCAATCGCGCCGTACCGCCGCAACGCGCGCGGCCACGGCGTCGGGGCGTACCGTCTCGGGGGTTTCGCCCATCAGGCCCAGCAACACGCCGTTGTCGGTGGCATGCCCGCGGCCGGTGGCGGCCAGCGAGCCGAACAGCTCCACCTGTATCCGCGCCACCGCCGGCAGCAGGCTTTGCGCCTGCAGCGCACGCGCGAACGCCAGGGCCGCCCGCATCGGTCCCACCGTGTGCGAGCTGGACGGGCCGATGCCGATCCTGAAGATGTCGAAGACGGACAGGAACATGCCTTCAGGCCGGGGGCAGTTGCTGCTCGACCAGCTTCACCCAGTAGGCGGCGCCGAGCGGCAGGATGTTGTCGTTGAAGTCGTAGTAGGGGTTGTGCAGCGGCGGATCGTTCGGGCCCTCGCCGGCGCCGATGCCGATATAGGCGCCGGGGCGCTCCTCGAGCATGAAGGCGAAGTCCTCCGAGCCCATGGCGGGCTTGATGTCGGTCTTCACGTTGTCGGCGCCCACCAGGCTGGCGGCGGCCGCGATCGCCGCCGCCGTCTCGCCCGGTGTGTTGACCACGCCAGGATAGCCGGGACGGAAATCGAGCGCGATGCGGGCGCCGTGCGTCTGCGCCACGCCCGCGCAGATCTGCTGCATGGCGTTCTGCGTGCGCTCGCGCACGGCGGGGTGCAGCGTGCGGGTGGTGCCGCGCAGCAGGACCGTCTCGGGAATCACGTTCCAGGTGTCGCCGCCGTGGATCTGCGTGATGCTGACGACCACCGAATCGGTGGCATCGGTACGCCGGCTGGCGATGGTCTGCAGCGCCATCACGAGCTGCGCCGAGACCACCACCGGGTCGATGCCGTTGTGCGGTTGCGCCCCGTGCGAGCCCTTGCCGGTGATCTGGATCTCGAAGTTGTCGAGGAAGGCGGTCATGGTGCCGGCGCGGATGGCGAACTTCCCGCGCGGCAGCTGCGGGAAGTTGTGCATGCCGTAGACAGAGTCGGCGGGGAACTTGTCGAACAAGCCTTCCTGCACCATGACGCGCCCGCCGCCTTCATTCTCCTCGGCGGGCTGGAAGACGAAATGTACGGTGCCGCGGAAGGGTTTGTGGCGCGCCAGGTGGGCCGCCGCGCCGAGCAGCATGGCGGTGTGGCCGTCGTGTCCGCAGGCGTGCATCTTGCCGGCGCAGGTGGAGGCATGGGCCGGGCTGCCCAGCTCCTGCATATTGAGCGCGTCGAGGTCGGCGCGCAGCGCGATGCTGGGGCCGGCGCCGTTGCGCAGGGTGCCCACCACGCCGGTGGTGGCGAGGCCGCGATGGACTTCGATGTCCATCAGCGCGAGCGCGTGCCCCACGATATTGGCGGTGCGGTGCTCCTCGAAGGCGGTCTCGGGCGTGGCGTGGATGTCGCGCCGCCAGCTCACCATGCTCTGGCGGATGTCGTCGGCGATGTCAGTGTCGCGGTACATGGCGGGATATCGTCTGGGTGAGGTCAGTGGAAGAACTCGGCGATCAGCGTCGCGCCGAGGAAGGTGCCGGCCGTGGCGGTCAGCGAGACCACCACGATGCGCCAGCCGAGCTGGCGGAAGATCGGCAGGTCCTTGGCCACCGAGAACCCGGCAAGCGCCAGCACCGGCGTCGTGAACGTCATGAAATTCAGCTTGTCGGTGAGCGCGATGAGGCCGTCGGAGAAGGGGAAGAGGCCGGGCACGCCGACCAGCGTGGCGACGATGGACAGCAACAGCAGCAGCGGCACGCGCGGCACCAGGTGCTTGACGAGCTGGCAGGCTGCCACCACCGCGATGACGGCCAGCACGCCTTCGAGCGAGACCAGCACGGGCACGTGGTAGGACAGGCAGTTGCCGATCAGCACGCCCGCGCCGACCACCGCCCAGCCGAGCGCGGCATCGGCGATCGACAGGCGGTGCGTGGAGAGCGCCCCGGACTGCGCCAGGCCTGCCGTGCCCGTGGCTTCGCCCCGGCGCGAAGAACGGCCAAGGCGGCCGAAGCGGCCGAGCACCGGTTCGAGCTTGCCGTACAGCCACGAGCACAGCGGCAGCGACAGGAACAGCGTGAAATAGAAGCCGACCACCGAGGTCAGCAGGTTGGAGGCGGCGGCAATCGCGGTGATGTCCTTCCCGAGCTCACCGGGGTGTTGGGCGACGATGGCGCCCACGGCCGCGGCCATCAGGCTGCCCGAGCCCACGCCGGCGCCCATGGCGAGCGAGCGCGGATCGAACAGGTGCAGGCTGCTGATGAAGCCGGCCAGGATGGCGATGAACAGTGCGCCGAGCACCGTGCCGGTGATGTACTCCGCGAGGACGCCACGGCCCTCCGGCGAATCCATGCCGTACTTCTCACTGATGATGGCGATATTGCCTTCGCGGCCGACCGAGAAGGTGGCACCCACCGCCTCGCGCTTGATGCCGAGCAGCAAGGCCAGCGGCAGGCCCAGCGCCAGGGTGCCCAGCGCATGGCCGAACTCCTGGAACAGCAAGGCCCAGCCCGCCTCTTTGACCTTGGGCAGGGCCACGCCGACGGTCAGGCCGAGCTTCACCACGAACAGCAGCAGCCCGGCATTGAGCAGGCCGGTGGCCAGGGCCTGGAGGCCGGGGCCGACGCGCAAGGGTCGCGGCACCTGCCGGCAGGCGATGCCCCAGGCCGCCGCCATCAGCAGCGACCACATCATCGGCATCAGCACGACGCGGCCGGGGCCGAGCTTGAACTGGACAGCGCCGATCGCTTCCGCCAGCGCCACCACGGCGAGGGTGACGGCGAGCAGGCGGAACTTGCCGGCGGCGGTGACGGTGTCCAGGACGGGCACCTGCGGCGCGGCGGCGCGAGGGGAAAGGGATTGGGTCATGGGTGTCTCGCAAGCGAAGCCCGGCAAGCATGATGTGCTTTGCGGTCATCACGGCCCGTCAGCGGGCCGCCAGCCGGCGGGCAGGCACCTAGTATTCCGATCGCCAAGCGTTTCATCAATGATCGTGATATGGGAAACTTGTTGCATTGAATGCAACACTCGAGGGGGCTGCCGTGCTGGAGATGGACGACAGGCTGGACACGCGCCGCGTGCGCTACTTCATGCAGGTGCTCGAAAGCGGCTCGGTGCGCGGTGCGGCCGAGGTGCTGAACATGGATCCCTCGGCGGTCAGCCGGGCCATCGGTGTGCTGGAGAAGGACTGCGGCACGCCCTTGCTGGAGCGCCACGGGCGCGGCGTGGTAGCCACCGAGGCTGGCCAGTTGCTGGCCGCCTACGTGCGCAGCCAGCACGGGCAGAAGCAGCAGCTTCTGGCCGAGATGGACAGCATCGAGAAAGTGGCGCGGGGCCATATCGACATCGTGGCCGGCGAGGGCTTCGTCGAATGGCTGATGCGGCATAGCCTGCGCAGCTTCATGCAGGCCCACCCCGGCATCACCGTGGACCTGGACGTGGCCAGCACGGATGACATCGTGCGCCGCATCGTCGACGGCACGGCCCACATCGGCATGGTGTTCCAGCCGCCGAACGACACGCGGCTGCGTACCCACTACGTCCATTCACAGCCGATCGAGACGCAGGTGCTCGAATCCCATCCGTTGGCGACGATGCGCGGCCCGCTCAGGCTGCAGGACCTGCTGCCCTACGCCGGCGCCACGCTGCACCGCACCTTCGGCGTGCGCCAGCACATCGAGGCGGCGGAGATCAGCGAGGGCGTGCGGCTGCCCTCGCTGCTCACCACCTCCTCGTTCAGTGCCCTCGGGCACTTTGTCTTCGGTGGGCTGGGCTATGCGCTGTGCACGCGCATTGCGCAATGGTCGTCGTATGGCGGCGAGCGGCTGGTATCGCTGCCGATGAGCAATCCGCTGTTGTACCAGGGGCAGGTACAGGTGGTGTCGCGCCAGGGCAGGGCACTGTCGCCTGCCGCGGCCAGCCTGCTGCGGCAGATCGTGGCGGACCTGCCGCGGTGGATGACGAGGGCGCGCTGAGGGTGCATTGAGGGTGCACTGAGGGTGCACTGAGGGCGCTCAGCCCTTGCGCGTGCCCTCGGCCAGATCGGAGCCGAACGCTTCCCACAGCGCATCGCGGCGCTGCAAGGCTTCGATGGTGGCCGGCTTGCGCAGCTGCGCCACGGCCGAGACCAATGCATTGCACAGGAAGAAGGCGGCGGTGTAGGAGTCGAACGGCGAGGCATTTGCCGTGCGCACCAGCAGATGGTGGTCGGCCAGCGGCACCAGCGGTGCCGCCGGGCTGTCGCAGAGGGCCACCACGCGGGCGCCGCGTTCGCGGAACACGCGCGCGATGCTGACCGGCGCGCGGGAGTAGCGCCGGATGCTGAAGACGAGCAGCACGTCTTCCGGGCGCAGCCAGAGCACGCCGTCGGTGGGCGTCACCGCGCCCGCGCCGAGTTCATGCACATCGGGGCGGCACATGTTCAGGTGCAGCGCCAACCAGGCGCCCACCGGCGCGCTGTTCTTCTGCGCCAGCACGAAGACCCGACCCTTGGCGCCGGCGAGCAAGTGCGCGACGGCTTCGAAGGCGGCGATATCGAGCGATTCGTGCGTGGCGGCCAGGTTGTGCTGGTCGTGGCGCAGCGCGTCGTCCAGGCAGTCGCGCAGCGTGCGCCGGGCGCCGATAGTGGCGGGCGCGCGCTGGCCGGCGGTGGGCAGCATGGCGGTCACGCTGGCGCGCGCCTCGCGCTGGGCGTCAGCATAGCTGGCGTAGCCCAGCTTGGCAAACAGCCGCACCACGGTGGAAGCGCTGGTGCCGTGCTGGGCGGCCAGCGCGGTCGCTGACTCGAGCAGCACGTGCGGGTAGCCGCGAGTGAGGGCATCGGCCAGCGCGCGCTCGCGTGCCGTCAGCGTGGCGGCCTCGCGTGCCAGGCGATCGAGCAGGGTGGCGCTGTCGGGGGCGGCCGGCTTACGGGTTGTCATCGTGTTGACACTCTGCAATGCGTATTGCATGATCGTATCACGTTTGCAATATATGAATCGGACCCGAATTGCGCCCGGATCGCATTCGGATCGCATTCGGATCGCATTCGGATCGCATTCGGATCGCATTCGGATCGCATTCGGATCGCATTCGGATCGCATTCGGATCGCATTCGGATCGTCCCCAAGACCCCCTTCTTCGGGGCCTCGAATTCCACCGCACGGAGCGTAAGCCGCATGCTTGAAACTGAAGTCGTCCAGGAACCGGAAGCCATGCTTGCATGGCTGGCCGGCCGCCAGCAGGCCATGCAGGAGCTGCTGCAGCGCATTGTCGATATCGACAGCGGCAGCCGCCAGGAGGCCGGCGTGACGGCCGTGGCCGAGGTCCTGGGCGCGCATCTGCGAGAGGCCGGGATCGACGTCGCCTTCCATCCGGTGCCCGGCTACGGCGTCTGCCTGGATGCCGCGGTGCCCGGCTCGGGCCAAGGCCTGCCGGTGCTGCTGATGGGACATATGGACACCGTGTATCCGGCCGGCACGGCGGCGCGCCGGCCGTTCCGCGTCGAGGCGGGGCGGGCCTACGGCCCCGGCGTGGCCGACATGAAGTCGGGCCTGGTGATGAACGTCTTCGTCGCCGAGGCGCTGGCGCGCATGGGCCGCCAGGCCCCACCGCTGCGTCTGTTCTTCTCGTGCGACGAGGAGATCGGCTCGGGCGCCACCCGCGAGCGCATCATGGAAGTCGGGCGCGCCGCGCGCACCGTGTTCAACGCGGAGCCGGGCCGCGTCAGCGGCAATCTCGTCACCGGCCGCAAGGGCTCGATGGTGGTGGCGTTCGAGGTGGAGGGCGTGGCCGCGCATGCCGGCATCAACCATGCGGCTGGCGCGAGCGCCATCGAGGCGCTGGCGCGCAAGATCCTCGCGCTGCATGCACTGACCGATGCGGAGCAGGGCATCACCACCAATGTGGGCTGCGTGCAGGGCGGCATCGTGCCCAATATGGTGGCGCCGCATGCGCAGGCGGAGCTTGACGTGCGCTTCACCGCGGAGACCGACATCGAAGCCTTGAGCGAGCGCATCCGCGCCATCGTCGAGGAAGAGACCATCCCGCGCACGCGCGGCCGCATCACCGACATGCGCCGCACCATGCCGATGGCGCGCACACCGGATGCGCTGCTGGCGCTCTACCAGGGCAATGCCGAACGGCTCGGCTTCACGGTGGACGGCGAGTTCACCGGCGGGGCGGCGGACAGCGGCCTGACGGCCTCGGTCGGCACGCCCACGCTGTGCGGCACCGGCCCGGTGGGCGGCCATCCGCACACCGAACGCGAGTACTGCGAACTGTCGACCTTCGTGCCTCGGGCGCAGGCGCTGGCGCTGACCATCCTCGGCCTGCGCTGAGCGGCAGGATCCGGCTTTCCCCAAGTTTCCTGGTTCTTTCCTTCTCCCTACTATGCAGAAGCTGCTTTCCTCCCGCCGCCATTTCCTCCGCCTGGGCCTGAGCGCCGCAGCGCTCGCCATCGCCGCACCGGCTGCCGTGCAGGCGCAGGGTGCCTGGCCGGCCAAGCCCATCACGCTGGTCGTGCCTTTCCCGCCGGGCGGCTCGGTCGACATCATGGCGCGCCAGTACGCCGACCCGCTGGCGCGCATCCTCGGCGTGCCGGTGGTGGTCGACAACCGGCCGGGCGCCGGCGGCTCGGTCGCCACGCAGGCGGTGGCGCGCAGCAAGCCCGATGGCTACACGCTCGTGGTGTCGTCGCAGAGCAGCCACCTGGCCAATCCGCTGACGCAGCCCAAGATCGGCTATGACCCGATCAAGGACTTCGAGAACATCGCCATCCTCGGACGCCAGCCCAATGCGCTGGTGGTGCACGCCAGCCTGCCGGTGCGCACCTTCGCCGAGTTCCTCGCCTATGCGAAAAAGAACCCCGGCAAGCTCGACTACGGCAGCGGCGGCGCCGGCAGCATGGGCCAGCTCAACGTGGAAATGCTCAAGGCCGCCACGGGCATCTACGCCACCCATATCCCCTATCGCGGCGGTTCGCAGTTGATCACGGCGGTGCTGAGCAACGAGGTGCAGTTCATCCTCGACAACCTGGTGATCATGCTGCCGCATATCAAGGACGGTAAGGTGCGGGCCTTGGCGGTGGCCTCCGAGCAGCGCCTGCCGCAGTTGCCCGACGTGCCCACCCTGGCGGAACTGGGCTATCCGCAGCTGAACCTGAGTTCCTGGACCGGCATCGCCGCGCCCGCCGGCACGCCGGAGCCGGTGGTGCAGAAGCTCTACCAGGCGGTGCGCCAGGCCGCGAGCGATCCCGCCATGCAGGCGGCGCTGCGCTCGCGCGGGGTGGTGCCACCCGAGGAAATGTCGCCTGCCGCGTTCGAGAAAATGATGGCCGAGCGGCTTCAGCGCTATGGCGAGGTGGTCAAGCGCGCCAAGATCTCGGCTGAGTGACGAAGGGATGCCGGCCGCGCGGTGCGGCGCCAGGGGGATCGGGCCGTTCGTGCAGGATTGCGCCGGCTATGTGATCCGGAGCGTGCTGGCGCAGGGAGCGTAGCGGCGGGATGGGCGCAAGGCCCGAGCGGGGCGGGCAGCCGTGGGCCGGCCAGGCTACCTCCTCACTGGTGCGAGGCGAGGGGCGCTGCCGGCGCCTCCGAGGACGCGGCGGCTGAAAGCATGGCTCGCCGCATTCGGCGAGCTTGCTGTGAGAGCTTGCGGCGAGATCAGTGCGGGAAGCGGTCGTCACCGCCGGCGAGATAGCGGTGGCTTTCGTCGCCCCAGTGGGTCATCAGTCGTCCACGCGGCTTGATCGCGCCGTCGACGAAGACGTCGTACGAGCTGGCCCGCGGTGCATCGACGCGCAGGCTGGAGGCGTCCTTGGCGGAAGCCGCGGTCGACAGGGTGCCGAGGGAGGCGATCAGGACGAGGGAAGCGAGTGCTGCTTTAATCATTTTCTTTGGCGAAATCGGACGCAGATGTCTGTTACGCCTTGATGTCATTCAGAAGTGTCGCGATTATAGGGGTTTTCCCTAGGCAATGGGCAATGGTTTTGTGGCAATGCAACATTGCGAGAATCGGAATGACAGCCGGGGCGCACTGAGCCAGGCCTTCGCCGGGCGGAAGTGCCGTAGCGGGCGCCTCTGATCAGGGGCGGGCGCAGGGGGATGAGGGTCGCGCATGCCACTCCACGCGAAGGCGCCGGTGCTTCGCGCCCTGTGCGGCAGGGAACGCCCGGGGCTCCCTGTGGTCTATCCCTCGCATTCCATTACAATGTTGTCCCGCAGCAAGACGCAACTGATAGCGTTCTCTGCACTTTCTGTCCGCATGCGCGCCCTTTACCTGCTGCTCACCGCCGTCTGCCTTTGCCTGTTGTCCCTCGGGACGACGGTGTCGGCGCACGCCGCGGGCGGGACCTGTCAGACAGCCGCGCCGCATACCGCCAGCCTGATTGCATCCGATGGCGGTGCCCGGACCATGGACCGCGCAGCGGCGCTGGCCGATGCGGTCGACCTGGCGCTGCCCGGGGACATCTTCTCCGACAGCGAGCAGCCCGAGGCGGAGGATGAGCCGCCACGGTACTGCGATATCTGGGCAGCCGACTTGCTTGATCCACTCGATCTCCTGGACGAGATCGAGGAGTCCGGCGCCTTGTTTGCCGTTCCCCAGGTGCGCCTGTCCCTGGCGCTGGACGTTCCCCCGCTTTCCAGCCCCGCCTGCGCCGACGCGCCGGCCGCGGCCTGCTTCAAACCGCCCAGAGGCCTGTTGGCCTGAGGCGCCTGCCGGCGCCTGGTGCGCGCTGCACATCCGTGTGCCACGCGCGTGCCCGCGATTCCCGCTTTGCTGAATTCGCCGGATGGCCTGAGCGCATGAGCGCCTGAGGCCCGGCCCGCCCCATGGGGCGGGATGCATGCTTGCCGCCGCGCTACGCGGCGGGCGGCGTGCGCGCGGCCGTCCGGCCCGCATTCCCTGTCCATGAAGACCACAACGCTCGTTTTGACCGCGTCGCTGGCGCTCGGCTCGTCGCCGGCGCTCGCGGCCGGAGGGGCGGCTGCCGCCGCGCCGGCCTCCGCCCCAGGGGCCGCCGCTCCGGCGCACGCCACCACGTTCACGCTGCCCCAGCTGCTGTCGCTGGCGCAGTCCACCAACCAGGGCGCGGTCGCCGCGCAGGCCGGCGTCGACGCCGCCAGCGCCGCTATCGCCAGCGCCCGTGCCTACCCCAACCCGCAGGTGGAGGTGCTGTACGGCCGCCTGTCGCCGCGCACGTCCGGCGTCACTGGCGGCAGCGCGCCTACCTATGCCATCACGCAGAAGCTCGACTATCCGCAGCAGCGCAGCCTGCGCGAAGAGATGGCCCGGCGCCAGCTCGATGCCACCCAGGCGGGCCGGCAGGGCTGGCGCGCCGACCTGTCGGCAAGAGTCAAGCAGGCCTTCTACGAGACCCTGCGCCGCGAGAGCGAGCTGGCCGCCGCGCGCGAGGACCTCAACATGATGCGCCAGATCCATGCCCGGGCGCGGCTGCGCGTGGACGTGGGCGAGGCGCCTCGCTATGAGCTGATCAAGGCCGAGACGGAGCTGCTGGCGGCGCAGAAGACCAAGCAGGGCGCCCAACTGCGCGTGGAGCAGGCGCGCGCAGCGTTGCGCCAGCAGGTGGGCGGCGCCATGCCGGCCGGCTTCGCGCTCAGCGGCACGCTGGGCGAGGTGGTCGCGCTGCCGCCGCTGGCGCAGCTGCGCGACCGGCTCGGCAGCGACAGCGCGGAACTCACCCAGCGGCGCATGGAGCTGGAGCGCGCCAGCCTGGCGGTCGACTACCAGCGCTCGCTGCGGCTGCCCGAGGTGGCAATACGCGCCAGCAGCGAACGGCAGCCCGACAACACCGTCAACCAGATCGGCCTGACGCTGACCATCCCGCTGTGGGACCGCCGCAGCGGCCCCGTCAACGAGGCCGTGGCACAGGCCGCCCAGGCGCGCAGCACGCTGGAGGCGCGCGAGTTCGAGCTGGGCCAGGAGCTGGAGACCGCCTACCGCCAGATGGAGATCGCCCAGGCGCAGGCCACGGCGCTGGAGTCCGGCATCGTGCGCGAGGCCGAGGCGGCGCTGGCCGTGGCCGAGTCCGCCTACCGCTTCGGCGAGCGCGGCATCCTCGACTACATCGACGCGCAGCGCGTGCTGCGCGGCGCCCGCGGCGAGCTGATCACCGCCCAGTTCGAGCTGCAGCTCGCCGCCATCCAGATCGAGAAACTGCTGTCGACGGTGCCGTCGACGACCGCCCCTACGGAACCGAATTGACCATGCGCCCCAATTTCTCCCTTTCGCTGCTGGCCTGCGCCGCGGCATTCGCCCTGCTCGCCGGCTGCTCCGACGAGCCCGCCCCGGTGGCGGAACCCCCCAAGCTGCCGCCAGGCATCGTCAAGCCAGAAGGCACGCTGCAGCAGGCGCTGAAGGTGGCGCCGGTGGCCACCAGCGCCTTCAGCGAGATGCTGCGCGTGGCCGGACGCATCGACTTCGATGAGCAGCACATGGCGCGCATCGGCGCCAGCGTGACCGGCCGCGTGACCGATCTCTACGCCATGCTGGGCCAGGAAGTGAAGGCCGGCCAGGTGCTCGCGCGCCTGCACAGCAGCGAGCTGGGCGCGGCCCAGATGGCATTCCTGAAGGCCGAGGCCCAGACCGAGCTGCAGGCGCGCAATGCCGAGCGCGCGCGCCAGCTCTTCGCCGCCGATGTGATCGGCCGCGGCGAGCTGCAGCGGCGCGAGAGCGAGTACGCCATCGCCTCGGCCGAGATGCGCGCTTACCGTGACCAGTTGCGCGTGCTCGGCATGTCGCCCACGGCCATCGCCGCGCTGGCCAAGAGCGGCAGCATCGATTCCTATTCGCCGGTGTTCTCCAGTATCAGCGGCACCGTGGTGGAGCGCAATGTGGCGCAGGGCCAGGTGGTGCAGCCGGCCGACGCGCTCTATACCGTGGCCGACCTGTCGCGCGTCTGGGTGGTGGCGGAGGTGCCCGAGCAGCAGGCCGCGCTGGTGGCCGAGGGCCAGAGCGTGGACATCGAGGTGCCGTCGCTGGCCAATGGTGCGGGGCGCAACCGCATCACCGGCAAGCTGATCTATGTGGGCCGCGTGGTCAATCCGCAATCCCGCACGGTGCTGGTGCGCACCGAGCTGGAGAACAAGGAAGGGCGGCTCAAGCCCGCCATGCTGGCGAGCATGCTGATCGCCAGCAAGCCGGTCGAGCAGCTCGTGGTGCCGGAGTCGGCCATCGTGCGCGACGGCGGCGACGAGCTGGTCTACGTGGAGCAGCCCGGCGGCCAGTACCGGCTGACCAAGCTCAAGCTCGGCGCCGAGAGCGACGGCATGCGCGTGGTGCAGGGCGGAGTCAAGGCGGGCGAGCGCATCGTGGTGGACGGCGCCTTCCACCTCGACAACGAGCGCAAGCGCCTCGAGCAGGGGTAAGCCGCCATGATCCAATCCCTAGTACAAGCCGCCATCAAGCAGCGGCTGGTGGTGTGCGTGATCGCCGCAGTGCTGTTCTTCTTCGGCCTGAACGCCGCGACCAAGCTGTCGGTGGACGCCTTCCCCGACGTGACCAACGTGCAGGTGCAGATCGCCACCGAGGCGGTGGGCCGCTCGCCCGAGGAAGTGGAGCGCTTCGTCACCGTGCCGGTGGAAATGGCCATGACCGGCCTGCCCGGCCTGGAGGAGATGCGCTCGCTGAACAAGCCCGGGCTGTCGCTGATCACGCTCGTCTTCACCGACGCGACCGACGTCTACTTCGCCCGGCAACTGGTGATGGAGCGGCTGATCGAGGTCGGAGGGCGCATGCCGGAGGGCGTGAGCCCGGTGCTCGGCCCGGTCTCCACCGGCCTGGGCGAGGTCTACCAATACACGTTGGACCACCCCGACGACGGCGCGCGCGAGCTGACGCAGGACGAGCTGGCCGAGCGCCGCGTCGCCCAGGACTGGGTGGTTCGCCCGCTGCTGCGCTCGATTCCCGGTGTGGCCGAGATCAACTCGCAGGGCGGCTACGTCAGGCAGTACCAGGCGCTGGTCAACCCTGACCGCATGCGCCACTACCAGGTCTCGATCCAGCAGGTCTATGAGGCGCTGGCGCGCAACAACGCCAACTCGGGCGGCGGCGTACTGCCGCACTATGCCGAGCAATACCTGATCCGCGGCGTGGGCCTGGTGCGCAGCCTGGACGATATCGGCAGCATCGTGCTCAAGGAAATCGACGGCACGCCGGTCTACCTGCGCGACGTGGCCGAGGTCAGGATCGGCCATGAGGTGCGCCAGGGCGCGCTGATCAAGAACGGCCAGACCGAGGCCGTTGGCGGCATCGTGATGATGATGCGCGGCGGCAACGCCAAGGAAGTGGTGAGCCGCGTCAAGGAACGCGTGGCGGAGATCAATGCGCGCGGCATGCTGCCCGGCAAGCTGCAGATCGTGCCTTACTACGACCGCAGCGAACTGGTGGACGCCGCGCTGTGGACGGTGACCAAGGTGCTGCTCGAAGGGGTGGTGCTGGTCGTGATCGTGCTGTTCCTGTTCCTGGGCGACGTGCGCTCCTCCATCATCGTGCTGGCCACGCTGGTGCTGACGCCCTTGCTGACCTTCGTGGTCATGAACCAGGTGGGGCTGTCGGCCAACCTGATGTCGCTGGGCGGGCTCGCCATCGCCATCGGCCTGATGGTGGACGGCTCGGTGGTGGTGGTGGAGAACGCCTTCGAGCGGCTCGGCCACCGCGACAAGCTGGGCCTCAGCAAGACCGAGATCCTGGTCAAGGCGGTGGGCGAGGTGGCCACGCCGGTGATCGTAGGTGTGGGCATCATCATCCTGGTGTTCCTGCCGCTGATGACGCTGAGCGGCATGGAAGGCAAGATGTTCGCGCCGCTGGCGTTCACCATCTCGATCGCACTGGCGATTTCGCTGTTCCTCTCGCTGACGCTGTCGCCGGTGCTGTCCGCCTACCTGCTCAAGGGCGGGGCGGAGCACGACACGCGCGTGATCGCCTTCCTCAAGCGCCATTACCTGCGCCTGCTGCACTGGGCGCTGGCCAACAGCCGCAAGACGGTGATGTGCGCGGTCGGCGCCTTCGTCGCGGCGATCGCGGTGGTGCCGCTGCTGGGCAGCTCCTTCATCCCCGAGATGAAGGAGGGTTCGATCGTGCCGGCGCTGGACCGCGTGCCCAATATCTCGCTGGAAGAATCGATCAAGCTGGAGAAGGAGGCCAACAGGCTGGTGCTGTCGGTGCCCGGCGTCAAGTCGGTGGTGTCCGGCGTGGGCCGCGGCGAGAGCCCGGCCGACCCGCAGGGCCAGAACGAGTCTACCCCGATCGCCAGCCTCAAGGACCGCGACGAGTGGCCCGACGGCTGGACCCAGGACGATATCGCCAACGCTATCCGCGACAAGCTGAAGGCCATCCCCGGCGTGCAGATCGTGATGGCCCAGCCCATCTCCGACAGAGTCGACGAGATGGTCAGCGGCGTGCGCTCCGACGTCGCCGTCAAGGTGTTCGGCGACGACCTCGGCAAGCTGCGCGAACTGGCCGGCGAGATCGCGCGGGTGGCGGGCGGCATCAAGGGCTCGCAGGACATCCGCATCGAGCGCGTGACCGGGCAGCAGTACCTGTCGATCGAAATCGACCGCCAGGCGATCGCGCGCTACGGCCTCAATGTCTCCGACATCCACGACCTCATCGAGATCGCTATCGGCGGCAAGCGCGCCACCGACATCTTCGAGGGCGAGCGCCGCTTCAGCGCCGCGGTGCGCCTGCCCGAAGCCTTCCGCGACAATGTGCAGACCATCCGCCAGTTGCTGGTGACGGCGCCGGACGGCGTGCAGGTACCGCTGCAGAGCGTGGCCCGCATCGAGGTCAACGACGGCCCGGCCCAGATCAGCCGCGAGATGGCCAAGCGCCGCGTAGTGGTAATGATCAACGTCAAGGACCGCGACCTGGGCGGCTTCGTCGCCGAGCTGCAACAGGCCGCCGCCACCAAGGTCAAGCTGCCGGAGGGCTACTACCTGGAGTGGGGCGGGCAGTTCCAGAACCTGGAGCGGGCCATGGGCCACCTGAAGATCATCGTGCCGGTCACCATCGCGGCGATCTTCTTCCTGCTGTTCCTGCTGTTCAACTCACTGCGCCTGGCCACGCTGATCATCACCGTGCTGCCCTTCGCCTCGATCGGCGGCGTGATCGGCCTGTTCGTCACCGGCGAATACCTGTCGGTGCCGGCCTCGGTGGGCTTTATCGCGCTGTGGGGCATGGCAGTGCTCAACGGCGTGGTGCTGGTGTCCTACATCCGCAGCCAGCGCGATGCCGGCGTGCCCCTGTCCGAGGCCGTGACGATGGGCGCAACCCAGCGCTTCCGCCCGGTGATGATGACCGCCACCATCGCCATGCTGGGCCTGGTGCCCTTCCTGTTCTCGAACGGGCCGGGCTCCGAGGTGCAGCGCCCGCTGGCGGTGGTGGTGATCGGCGGGCTGATCACATCGACGCTGCTGACGCTGGTGATGGTGCCGGTGCTGTACCGCTGGTTTGACGACAAGAAGGAGGATCCGGCGCGGGGTGGGCCGGTGTAGCGGGGCAGCCCGCCAGCAAAGACGCCGCGTTTGCGGCGTCTTTGCTTTGGTCTGCGGGCTTTGTCTGCGGGAACGGCGCGGGAAACGAAAATGGGCGATACGATGCGCGCGCGGGTGGTCGCCAAAGGACTGACGAGTCGCCTGCACCGGAACGAAAACATCTACGGCCAGCTCAAGCGCCATCACGGCGATTTGCTCGACAGCCTGGGATCGACGATGGCGGCGATCGCGACAGACGTCAATCGCTCGGCAACCGCGCGTACATCTGAAAATTGCCGGGCGTGCCGCGGATCATCCGATACGCGCGGAGAAGCCCTTCGTATCGATAGCGGGATTTCTGCAGAACGCGGGTCGAGGCGACGTTGGTGTCGAGCACGACGCCCTGGATACGCACGAATCCATATTCTGCGAACGCCCAATCCGTGACGGCGGCGCAGACCGCGCTCGCGACGCCGCGCCCCCAATGAGACGGCGCGAGGTCATACGCGATTTCCGCGGAGCGGTTGATGCAGGAAACGGTGTGAAACCCTATCGTGCCGACGAGCACGCCGTCGGCATCGTCGACGATCGCGAGCCGCCGGATCGAATCGTCCGCCGCCGCTTCGAAGCCGTCGAACAGCGGCAGCAGATCCTGCGCGGACGCAAGGTTCCAGCTCGTGTGTCGGACGACGTCCGGGTTCGACAGGTACGCATGCCACGCACCCAGATCGGCGCGCTCCAGTTGCCGGAGTGACAGGCCCGGATAGCCGGCGCCGGGCGGGGATTTAATTCTCATCGCAGCATCTCGTCGATCGGAGCATCGCGGCATTCTACTGCGTACTGCGCCGCACTAACCAGACTCCGGCGGCGCGGATGCCGGCCCGAGGGGGTGCGTCGGCATGTGAATTTTCAGGCAGGCCTGCGGGGAGGCACCTCGCCCTTGCTGCGCCACCGCAAACCGTTCGGAATGAGTTGCTTCTGTGATCCGACGGTAGCAACCCGCATGCGTGCTCAAATAGCGGTAGACAATCGCGACCGAGTCCTCACCGTCCGCGTGGCTAAAGCGAATATCGCCACGCGAAAGCGCGGCCAGCATGATTTCCCGTGCGAAAGATGGGTCGATCAGCGACAAAGGCTCTCCTGAAGAGCGGCGATGGCCTGCTTGCCGCGCTTCCCCTACTTGCCCCAGCGCAGCACCAGCGGATCCAGCCGGCGCGCGGTCTCCAGCAGCCCCGCGCGTATCGCCGGATGCAGCGGCGGCCACGGATGCCGCCCGGCCTCGCAGGCAATCACCCCGCCTGCCTGCATCAGCGCTTTGGCTGCCAGAAAGCCGGCCTGCCGGTTCTCGTAGTTGATCAGCGGAAGCCAGCGCTGGTAGTGGGCGAAGGCCAGCTCCCGGTCGCCGCGGCGGTGAGCCTCGATGATCGGCCGGATGCCGTCAGCGTAGGCGCCGCCGGTCATGGCACCGGTGGCGCCAGCGTCCAGGTCAGCCAGCAGGGTGATCGCCTCCTCGCCGTCCCACGGCCCTTCAACCGCTTCGCCGCCGAGGCGAATCATTTCGCGCAGCTTGCCCGCGGCGCCGGCGGTCTCGATCTTGAAGTAGGCGACCTGCTCGATCTGCTGGGCCATGCTGGCCAGCAAGGGCGCGGACAGTGCCGTGCCGCTGGCCGGCGCGTCCTGGATCATGATGGGGATCGAGAGCGCATCCGACAGCCGGGCGAAGAAGGCGAAGATCTCCGCCTCCGGCACGCGGAAGGTGGCACCGTGGTAGGGCGGCATCACCATCACCATGGCCGCGCCCATGTCCTGCGCGCGGCGGCTGCGTTCGGCGCACACGCGCGTGCTGGCGTGGCTAGTGGTGACGATGACCGGCACGCGGCCGGCCACGTGCTCCAGAGCGATGCGGGTCAAGAGCTCCCGCTCCGCGTCGGCGAGCAGGAACTGCTCCGAGAAGTTGGCGAGGATGCAGATGCCGTCCACGCCAGAGTCGATCATGAAGTCCAGGCAGCGCCGCTGGCTGTCGAGATCGAGCGCGCCGTCTTCAGTGAAGGTGGTGGGCGCCACCGGAAAGATGCCCCGGTAGCGTGGCTGAGAGCGGGTGGCCATGCGCGGTCTCACTCGATGATGTCGAACTGGTCGAGGTACTCGGTCTTGAGCGTCAGGCCCAGGCCCGGCACGTCGTCGCCTAGTTGCAGGAAGCCGTTGTCCGCGACGGGTTCTCCGTCGAAGATGTAGTAGAAGAGCTCGTTGCCGATCTCCACGTCGAAGACCGGGAAGTACTCACTCATCGGCGCGGCGGTCGAGCTCATCGTGAGGTGGTAGTTGTGCATCTGGCCGGCATGGGGAATGGCCGGCACCGAGTACGCCTCGCACAAGGCATTGATCTTGTGTGCGGCGGTGATTCCGCCGACCCGGTTGGTGTCGTACTGCACCACGCTGACGGCGCGACGGTCCAGCAGCTGCTTGATGCTGTGCAGGCCGAACTCGTGCTCGCCGCCGGAGATGGGGATGGAGCCCAGGCGGTTCAGCTCGGCGTAGCCGTCGATATCGTCGGCGATCACCGGTTCTTCCAGCCAGCGGGGCTGGAAACGTTCCAGCTTGGGCAGGATGCGTTTGGCGTACTCCAGGTTCCAGCCCATGTAGCACTCGAGCATCAGGTCATTGTCGTAGCCGATCACCTCGCGTATCGCCTCGACCGACTTCAGGTTCTCCACCACGCCGCGCTGCAGGTGCGCAGGCCCGTAGCCGAAACGCATCTTGAATGCGGTGAAGCCTTGGTCCAGCCAGGTCTGTGCCTCGCGCTGCATGGCGTCGAGGTCGGTGCGGTAGAGCTTGGAGTAGTAGCAGGGGATCTTCTCCTTGGTGCGCCCGCCCAGCAGCTTGAACACCGGCTTGCCCACGGCCTTGCCGAGGATGTCCCAGATAGCGATGTCGACCGCGGAGATGGCGGCCATGCCCACGCCCTTGCGGCCCCAGGCAAGCGTGCTGCGGTACATGCGCTGCCACAGGTACTCGTAGTCCCACGGGTCCTGGCCGATCACCAGCGGCGCCAGGTACTGGTCGATGATGGCCTTGGCGATGGCAGGCGCCAGCGCCACGTTGCCCAGGCCCACGATGCCGGTGTCAGTCTCGATCTCGACCACGGTCCAGGCGTGGAAGCGGAAGGTGTGCATGGTTTCCTGCGGGGCATAGAGCAGGTCCATGGCGTTGGTGCAGAAATTGGCCTGCGGTGGCACGGTCTTGCCTTTCCATTGGAAAACGCGGGCGCGGACGGAGCGGATTTTCATGGAAGTCTCGGCTGGTGGAGAGTGTCGGTGGCTCGGTGGCTCGGGGTGGGGGCGGCGTCAGGCGATGGTGGCGGCGCGCAGGCGATGGCCGGCGCCCATGCGGCAGGCGATCTGGAAGGCTTGCCAGGTCGCTTCGGCGTTGGCCGCGCCGCGCCCGGCGATGTCGTAGGCGGTGCCGTGGGCCGGCGTGGTGATCGGGATCGGCAGTCCGCCCTGCACGGTCACGCCGCGCGAGAAACCTAGCAGCTTGATCGCGATCTGACCCTGGTCGTGGTACATCGTGACCACGGCCTGGTATTCGCCCGCCTGCGCCTTGAGGAAGATGGTGTCGGCGGGGAAGGGACCATGGAAGGGTGCCTCGCTCGGCCAGTCGCGCGTCTGCAGCGCGCGCACGGCCGGGGTGATGATGTCGATCTCCTCGCGGCCGCACATGCCGCCGTCGCCGCCGTGCGGATTGAAGGCAGCGATCGCCACCTTGGGCGCGGCCACGCCGTTGGCCAGCAGCGCGCGGTAGATCAGCTCGGCGGCCTGCTCGATGCGCTCCACGCTCAGGTAGCGGGCCACGTCCTTGAGCGGCACGTGGGACGACAGGCGCGAGGTCCAGAGCTCGCCCAGTGTATTGAACTCGCAGAAGTAGCCGGTCACGCCGAGGTACTCCGCGAAGTGGTGCAGTTCGTCCTCGTGGCGCAGGCCGCCCAGCTTCATCGCGTGCTTGTTGAGCGGCGCGAAGCAGATTGCGTCAATGTCGCCGGCCAGCGTGGCGTCCATGCAGCGGTCCAGCACCTGCAGCACTGAGCGGCCGCCGGCCGCGCCGGGCTGGCCGCGGCTGACCTCGCCGGGCGCGACAGTGTCCAGCGCGAGGAAGGCCGGCCGTCGCGCCCCCGCTGCGCGCGGGCTGCGCAGTCGCAGCGCGGCGAAGCTCTCGACGGCGTCGGTGGCGACCTCGACGCCGGCCACCCGCTGGCCGTCCTGCCAGAGCCAGCGGTCGCCTACCACGACGATGTCGGCGAGCGCGCCTGCCTCGGGCCTGGCCAGCAGGCGCGCGATCAGTTCGGGGCCGATGCCGGCGGGGTCGCCCAGGGTCAGTGCGACGACCGGCAGGGGGCTATGTGTCATGGAATCAGTCCACCCGGATGTTGTGTTTGCGGATCAGTTCGCCGTAGCGGCGGTATTCGGCGGCATGGAAGTCCATGAACTGCTGTTGCGTCATGGGCGCGATCTCCGCGCCGATGCCGGCCAGGCGCGTGGCGACAGCCGGCGAGGCGAGCACGGTGTTGAGGGCGTCGTGCACCTTGTCCTGTACTGCCTTCGGCGTGGACGCCGGCATGTAGATGCCATACCAGGCGCTGATCTCCACGCCCGGCACGCCGGCCTCGGCCAGCGTCGGCACGTCGGGCAATTGCGTGCTCCGGTGGCCGGCCGCGATGGCCAGCGCGCGGATCTTGCCGTTGCGGATCTGCCCCAGCACCGAGGGCATGGTGTCGAAGTTCATCTGCACCTGGCCACCGATCAGGTCCATCAGCGCCGGCCCGCTGCTGCGATAGGGCACGTGCGAGAGGCGCACGCCGGCAGCATCCTGGAACAGTACCGCGGCGATCTGCTGGGTGCTGCCGGTGCCGCTGCTGGCGAAGTTGATCTGGCCGGGCTGCTGCCTGGCGAGCTTGACCAGGGCCTGCACCGAGTCGGCCGGCACCGACTTGCCCACCACCAGCACGTTGGGCACGGCGCAGGCGAAAGCCACCGGCACCAGGTCGCGGTTGCTGTCGTAGCCGAGCTTGAGCAGGTGCGGCGCGATGGCATGGGCGGTGACCACGCCCATCACCATGGTATGGCCGTCGGTGGCCTTGGCGGTGGCGTCGGCCGCCAGCGTGTTGGAGGCGCCGGGTTTGTTTTCCACCACGACCGGCTGGTGCAGCAACTGGGCGAGCGGATCGGCGACCGCTCGGGCCACCGCGTCAGTGCCGCCGCCGGGAGCCGAGCCCACCAGGATGCGCAAGGGGCGGGTGGGCCATTGCTGCGCCCCTGCGGCTGTCGCGGCGAGCGCGAGCATGCCGGCGAGCGCCATCGCCAGGACCTTCTTCATCATGTGTCTCCCGGTATTTTTGTGGTGTGCAGCGATGAATCGGTAACGCCATGTTAGGGAGGCGAATGATTTCGGTAAACTGAAAGCTCTTGATCAATTGATAACCTGAGGTAATCGATCTTGGGCTCCATCGACCCGCGTGATTCCACACCGCTGCTGCTCAACCGGCTGCGCATGCGCCAGGTGGCGCTGCTGCTGGCCGTGGACGACTGCAAGACCCTGCGCGCTGCCGCCGCCCGCCTCGGCATGACCCAGCCGGCCGCGACCAAGATGCTGCAGGAACTGGAGGATGCGCTGGGCCTGCGCCTGTTCGAGCGGGTGGGGCGCGGGCTCGCGCTGAATGCGGCGGGAGAGCGCGTACTAGGCTACTTCCGCGGCATACGAGGGAGCATGGAGGCGCTCAACCGCGACCTGTCCGAGTTGCGGCTGGGCAGCGCCGGGCGCTTCTGCGTGGGCAGCATCATGGCGGCATCCCCGGGCCGACTGACCGAAGCGCTGGTGGGGCTGAAGACGGAGTTCCCGCTGTTGGGGGTGGAGATTGCGGTGGATACCAGCGATCGTCTGCTGGCCCAGTTGCGCGACGGCGTGCTGGAAGTGGTGGTGGGGCGGCGCGTGGCGCAGGACGGCCAGCCGGATTGCGATTTTCGTCCAATCGACGACGAGGCCCTGTCGGTGGTGGTGGGCAACCATCACCCGCTGGCCGGAAGGCAGCGCGTCGCCTTCCATGACCTGCTGGGCTTTCCCTGGATCATCCAGCCTGTGGGAAGCCCGATGCGCGAGGTGATCGAGCGCGAGTTCCGCGACCACCACGCGCCGCTGCCGCTCGGACTGGTGGAGACCGGCTCCATTCTGACCACGGTCAACCTGATCCGGCGCTCCGACATGATCGGGGTGGTTCCGGCCGCCGTGGCGCAACGGGACGCGGAGCACGGCGTGCTGCGCATCGTGGCCTATCAGATCCGGCAGAAGCTCGCTGCCTACGGCAGCATCGTGCGGCGCGACCGGCCGCCCACCGCCGCTGCGCTGCGTTTCCTGTCCTTGCTGCACGATCGGACGTAGCCACGGCCGCTCGCCGAATGCATGCTGAACCAGTGCTTCCCCGGCGCCGCCGCGGCACGTCGCCCGCGCCTCCCGCCGCGCGCAGCAGTGATTCAGTGCGCCGCCACGGTGGCCAGCTCGGACAGGTGGCCCGGGAGGCTGCCTGCATCGGCGGCGGCGTTCACATGATCGAAATAGCCATACCAGCCGCTGGCCTCGATGCCGGCCAGCAGCGCGTCGCGAGCATGCCGGTCTGGACAGCGCCAGATGCCGAGGAAGCGGTGCGGGCTGGCCTGCCGCAGGTCCGGCTCGGCCGGGCCCAGTGCCAACGCCTCGATACCGAGCGCCGACAGCGCGCCCATGCCGGCGCGGATGCCATTGAGGAAGCGTTGGCGCGCCTCGGCCGGCAGGGCCAGCCAGGCGGCCTTGGGCGTGGGGGGGCATGGCGGCTCCTCTGGACAGTTCAGTTTGCTAGGTTAGGAAGGCTGCGCTCGGCATTTCACCGCGTGACAAGGCGGCGAGCACATCCAGGGTGATCTCGGCGACGCGGGTGGCCCCCACGCTTACTTCGCTGCGCCTTCGCGCTGCGCGGCGATGCCGGCGGCGGCCTTGGCGAGCAGCGCTGCCAGCTGGCGGCGCTCATCGGGCAACAGGCCGCCGAACAGCCCGGCGATCCAGCGGCCATGCTGGTCGAACACGGTGCGGGCGAGCTGCCTGCCCTTGGGGGTCAGGCGCACGCGCAGCGCGCGCCGGTCATCGGCAACGGCCTGCCGCTCAGCCAGGCCGTCGCGCTCCAGGCCGTCGAGCAGGCGTGTGCGCCCGCCTGGACCTCCGCCCCTGCCCGGAGCCCTCTTGCTCCCGCTGCGACCACTACGCGAGCTGCCATGGGGTGGAGTTGCCGGCAGCGCGTCTGGCGGTCCCGCTGGTGTCTGGCTGAGCGCCGTCGGGCGGATGCCGGCCCGTTGGGGTGCGTCAGGATGTGATTTTTCAGGCAGGCCTGCGGGGAAGGTACCTCGTTCTTGCTGCGCCACCGCAAAAAGCTCTTGACTATCTACCTATCAGTAGATAATATCGTGTCCATGGATCGCTGCTTCCCTTCCCACAGAACACGGGAAGGCCGAAAAAGAGGATCCAGCGCGACATCGGGGATTTCCCCGTTTTTTCAGGACCGGTTATCTATCTACACATAGATACCTGACCGGCCCGGCCCGAAGAGCCGCGCCGCTGACTAACCGGATCCCGTTCGCGTGGATTCTCAAGATGAATGGAGAGCATCATGAGCACCAACAAGACCTTCACCAAGACCCTGATCACTGCCGCCGCGCTGGCCGCCGCCCTGCTGGGCGGTCAGGCTTACGCCTCGGGCCCCAAGGACAGCGGCGTCGCCGGCGACCGCTACGGCTACGTCTTCCGCGGCAATGAAGCGCGCAGCGTCTATACCGACGGCGCCAAGCTGGGCAAGGTTGACCCGTTCACCGACGGCGCGAAGTTCGGCAAGTTCGACCCGTACACGGACGGCACCCGCACGGTGGCGGGCCTGGACCGCACGGGCGTGTCGTCGACGCCGGCGCGCCAGGCCGACCCGTACACCGACGGCGCCAAGTTTGGCAAGTTCGACCCGTACACGGATGGCACCCGCACGGTGGCGGGCCTGGACCGTAGCGGCGTGTCGTCGTCGCCGGCGCGTCAGTTCGACCCGTACACCGACGGCGCCAAGGTCGGCAAGTTCGACCCCTACACGGACGGCACCCGCATGGTGGCGGGCCTGGACCGCACGAGTGTGTCGTCGACGCCGGCGCGCCAGGCCGATCCCTACACCGACGGCGCCAAGGTCGGCAAGTATGACCCGTACACCGATGGCGCCAAGGCCGGCAGGTTCGATCCGTACACCGACGGCGCGCTTGCTTGAGATGGAAGAGGGAAGGAGCGCCGGCCGAGGGCCGGCGCTCCTCCGGTAAACCGGAGAACACACCATGAGACTGCGAGACAGCATTCTGATCCTGACCGGCTGGGTGGGCCTGTGCTTGCTCAGCGGCTCGCTGGTGACCTTGGCGGCACAGGTGCTGCCGGCATGAGCGGGGCGGGCGGGTATCTTGTGCATCTGCACATGCGATATGCTTGAGGCTCTATCGATAGATAGATAAGATCGCACCATGAAAACCCAAACCGTACGTGAACAACTGCTCGAGCACACGCTGGCGCTGATCCGCCGCCGCGGGGTGAACGGCTTCAGCTACCGCGACCTGGCCGAACTGGTCGGGGTGAAGACGTCGAGCATCCATTACTACTTCCCCTCCAAGGACGATCTGGTGCTGGAGGCGGTCAAGGAGTACAACGCGCGCGTGCTGGAACGCATGAAGGCGGTGGATGCCCTGGAGGCGCCACAGGACCAGGCGCGTGCCTATCTGGAGGCCCTGCGGACCGCCGCCTGCGGCAGCGACCAGATCTGCCTGGCCGGCATGCTGTCGAACGAGGCGCTGAGCCTGTCCGAGGATGCGCAGGCCGTGGTCCGTGAGTTCTTCCGTGCCCAGGAGTTGAGGATGGCGAGGATGCTGGAGCGCGCGCAGCAGGCTTACGGCAAGGTGCTGCCGGCGCCGCCGCTGGCACTGGCACAGGTGCTCTATGCCGCCTTGCAGAGCGCGGTGGTGTCGAACCGCCTGTTCGGCACAGCCGAGCGGCTCGAGGCGGCTGGCAAGCTGCTGATTGCCTACACGTCGCCCGATCCGGTGACGGAGGCGGTCGACGCTGCGGTGGCCTGAGGTCTGGCTGCGGCAAGGCAAGTCCTTGCCTCCAGAAAGCCAGGGCACGAAAAAGCCGGTTCCTGAACGGAACCGGCTTTTTTTTGGGTTCATCGCCGAATTGCGGGGGGCTCATGGTCCGACGGCAGAGTTCGGCCACTAGCTGCCATTTGGCGTCTGAAGTCGAAATGGTGGCTTCTCGGCTATCTCCGGCCGCTCCCGATATGAGACCCTCCCGGACGAGGGCACTTCTACTGCCGAGCAAGCGAGCAGCTATTTCCCCACGCGCCAGCCATGTCCAGAAAGTCCTGATCGATCGGGGAGAGACAGGAAACGAGGGCATTCGCCTCCAAGGAAGAGGCCGACTATCAAACTCAAACTCAAACTCGGCTACGTTAGCGCGTCGTTGCGAATGCCGATCACGTAACGAGCATTGCGCGCCACTGCCGGGTCTGGATCGGCGGCCAGCCGGGCAAGCAGGGCCGACGCCGTGTCGTTGAATTCGGCGAGCGCCTGACAAATACGTACACGGGTCCGGACATCGGCTGGACCGTCTGAGATCGCTGCTTCAAAGCGCTCCACAATTTGCTTTGCGATCGCAGGGTCTTCCGCCAAATCGGCTAACGCATCGGCCGCCTCGACATCGTGAGCCCCGACGAGAACCTGCTCGATCAGCAAGGGAATGGCGTCGCGTATCCCCCATCCGCCAAGCACCCGCGCAGCGCGATACCGCACACGCTCCGCGGGGTCGAGGAGCGAGCCACGCAAGGTCTCCACCGCATCGGACCCTCCGAGTTTCGCCAGCGCAAGCACGGCCCGTTCGCGCACTGCCGGATCGGGCTGTTGAAGCGCCGCGCCAAGTACGCTGGCGCCGCTGCCTTCGGTTCTTCCCAGCGCCCAGTGCAGCGCACCCGCGACATTCGGCTCTTGTTCCTGGAGCAGTGCGTGCGCGATGAGTGCTGCCAGCGGGGCATCGCTGGACGCGGCGTCAAACGCAGCACGCTGTCTCTCAGGCGCATGCGTCGAGTCCAGTCCTTTCAACAGATGCACGACCTCAAGCACTGCTGACCAATCCTCGGGGGAGGCGGCGGACACAGCATTAAGACGGCAAAGCAACGCTTGCTCTGCGGCCAGCCGCTCTCGGCTGCGAACCATCAGCGCGTCAATGAGCACATCGGGGTGAGGCGCTTGTTGGCTGAGCGCCTGACGCACCTCGGCCAGCCCAAGGCCCAGCGAACGCAGGCTTTCCACTTGGAACAGGCGCAAGGCATCGGCTTGCGAATACTCGCGGTATCCCGCTTCCGTACGTCCCGATGGGCTGACCAGTCCGACCGCGTCGTAGTGCCGCAGCATGCGCGCGCTGACGCCGGAACGATTGGCCAACTCGCTGATGCGCATCACTTGTCTCCGGTGTCATCTGGGTCATGCCGCCTCGTGTCTCGGCCTTGGCTCCAATCGAGCCTCGAAAATTCTAACAAACCGCCAACGGCTTCCATCACCTCGGCCAACGCGTGGCTCATCACATCGATCGCCGTAAGATCGCCGTAAACCCGCCTATTCATCGGCGTAGGGCAACGGTGCACGTGCGCGCCACGCATCGGCTGGATCAAGCACAAACGCACTCTCCGGGTCGGCGATGAGCCTGAGGCTCGCGCAGGCATGAACGCGAACCGCCGGGTCCGTGTGTCGGGCCGCCGCCGCATCGAGCGGGGCCATGGCGTCGTCTCCAAGCATCAGCAATGCCCGGCTCAGACTCCGCTTGAGGTCCTTGTCGCCGCGGCCTAGCTCGCGAACCAGTTCGCGTGCCAAGGCGGCTCGTTGCCAGGTCGGCACCAGCCCCGCTGCGGTGCGCCACGCAGTTCGTGCCACCTCCGGATCGGGGTCATGTAGATGCCCGCTTGTGATCGCTGACCAGGTTGTGGGGTCGCCGATCTTTGAGAGCGTATGTAGCGCCTGGCTGCGCGCTTGCGCCAACGGTGAGTGCAGCTCGTCAAGCAGCAATGGCAATGTCAGATCCTGCGCATGCCGGGTGAGCGCCCAGGTGAGCATGTCGCGAACGAAGAAATCCGGCTCGACACCGCAGCGCTTCACCAGTAGCGCAATCTGGCCCGGATCGGGAGCCGTGCCGGCACCAAGCGCAGCCGCAAGACGGAGCGAAGCGTCCGGATGCTCGAGTGCCGTGGTCAGTGCGTGATGGGAAGTCGGGGGATAGTGATGGGTCATGAACGCCTCCTCGCCCGACAGTGGACGCCTTGTCACTGTGACAAGGTCAAGTGTTTTCGGGCGAGGGGCGAATTGCACGCCCAGGCAGCCGTTCGAGGGGCCGAGCACCGCCTCCTCCGCAGGTGACGGGCGACGGGTTCAGGCCAGCATCGGCCTGACGGCCGGCTACACCATGATGAGACCGTGTCGCATCCCCTGCATGACAGCCTCGGTACGGCTGCTTGCGCCGAGCTTGCCGAAAATGGAGGACAGGTGAAACTTCACCGTGTTGTCCGAGATGTCGAGCTGGCGCGCGATCTCCTTGTTGCCAAGCCCTTCGGCAAGCATCGTCAGTACCTCGATCTCGCGTAGGGTGAGCGATTCGATCAGCGCCGCGGATGCCATCTGGCGGGGCCCTTGACGCTCCGCCAGCAGCCGGGCGAGGATCTCCGGGGATAGCACGCAAAGGCCCGCGGCCACGGCTTCGATCGCGGCGGTGATTTCGCCGGGCGTCGCGCCGCGTGGCAGCAGTGCCGTCGCGCCGCCCGCCAGCGCGTCATGGATCCAGTCGCTGTCCGCCTCGTCCGTGAGCAGGACGAGCGCCGGCATCGCGGGATGGCGGTCCGCTCCCGGCGCCGGCAGGTCGCCGGCCTGCGGCTCCAGTTCGACCACGACCACATCCGGCAAATCGCCGGCAAGGCGGTCGGCGATCGCCACAACGTCGGCCGCGCTGCCTGCGAAATCCAGCGTCGGCGTCGCATCGACAAGCGCCTGCAGGCTTGCGCGCGCTTGTGGCGACGCAGCGACGACGGCAACCCTGAGCGGGCTCATCGGTGTCATCCCGGCATTCGGCATGCGACGCCTTGCACGATTCTCAGCAGCATGAATTCCGTTGCGGGCGTTCGCCCACCGTGACCGTGCATTCGCTGCGCTCGCCGCCCCGGATCAGCCCGATCTTCAGCGACTGTCCGATGCGGTCGCCGCCTAGCGCGGCATGCACGTCGTCCATGTCGCGGCACGGTCGGCCGTCCAGTTCGATCAGCACATCCCCGATCAGCACCCCGCCTTGCTCCGCGGGCCCGCCCGCCGCAAGCGACACCACCAGCAGCCCGCGCTCGGAAGCCAGATTCAGCTTCGTCACCCACGCCTGCGGCAGGTTCACCGTCTGCGTGCCCACCCCAAGGTAGCCGTGCGAGATACGCCCTTTGCTCGACAGCTCGTCGCACACGCGCGCCACGGTCGTGGTCGGGATCAGCATGCCCGCGCCCGGCGCGAGCGCCGATGTGCACAGGCCCATCACCCGCCCCTGCATATCCGCCAGGGCCGCACCGGAGAAACCGGGGCGAAGTCCGCCGTCCAGTCGTACGAAGGCATCGAACTGTCCGCCTCGCCAGGTACGCCATGGACCGCCGGCCGTGCCGACGACACCGAAATCCGCGCTGGTGCCGAGCCGGTCCACGCGCGCCACCGCGAGCACCAGATGGCCAGCCTTGAGTGAGCGCGCGTCGCCGGTCTCGACCGGGCTCGACGCCACGTCGCCTATCCTCAGTACGGCCAGGTCGGTGCCAAGGTCCCGTCCCGCCAGCACGGCCGCCACGGTACGACCATCGGCCAGGCCGACTTCAATGCCTTCTTCGTGCCTGAGCGTATGCGCGGCCGTGACCACCACGCCCGGTTGCCAGATTACTCCACTGGACGGAAAGCGGTGCCGGCCGTGCACCGCGACGACACTCTGGCCGACGCGCTCGGCGATGGCCGCGAGGTTGGCGGAAAGATCCTGCAAAGGATTTCCGCTGGAGGTTGGGGTTTCCATGTGAGACTCCTGCCAATGTGCTGCCTGAATCGATGCATCGCTCGGCCAACCAGCCTGAAGATGACAGGCAGGCAAGCGCGGACGAATGGATTCACGATGACAGGTGCGCGACGGACGCGCACCACCCTAATGGGTAGGCTGCGCGTCGAGGCGCTTGTTCATGGCCGGCATTCGCGCCACGCGAGTGGCCGTAACCGACAATTGTTGCCGTTCGCAAAAGATATAAAGCCGCCATTCCAACGGCCGATTCACCTCGATAACGGTCCTTTCGATCAAGCCCAGGATCGACCCGATGGGCCAAATCCGGAAATGGCCACCCCACCTCTTTTTATCAGCTCGTCGGCGGGCACGAGTAGACTGATCAATTGGGGCAATGTTTGGATGTGATGCCTTGTCGGCCTGCGCACGGTGCATGACAATTGCCTCGAAGAGCAGAGAGGAATGTCCATGTTTCGTAAACTCGTGATTGGCGCGCTAGGCGCCATGGCTGCCTTGTTCTCGACTACGGCATTCGCGCAAGGTACTGCGGCGGACGCTAAGGTCATGCTTGAAAAGACGGTTGCGGCCATCAAAGCCGATAAGGCCAAGACGCTCGACCAGATCAACAAGGGCGAAAACGGCTTCCATGTTGGCGACCTCTATCCGTTCTGCTTCAATCTCAGCGACGGACTCCTCGTCGCGGTCGGCAATCCCAACGTTAAGGGGTTGCTCGGCAAGGATGCGAGGACATTTAAGGACCCTGCGGGCGACGTGTATGGCCCAAGGCTCTATGACGCGGCAAAAGAGGGCCAGGTCAATGAGGTCAGCTACATGTCTCCCAAGGCCGGCGCTGACAAGACGTGGGTGCCGAAGGCGAGCTTCGTTACCGCGGTCGCCGGCCTGGGATGCGGCGTCGGTTACTACAAGTAGTCCAACCAAACCAACCGTCATATGGGCGCCGAACTGCCGAAATCCGACGCCCACACAATGCTATTTTCTCGCGTGACCGGTCAGTTCTGATGCCCTTCACTCCGCATGTGCGGTTTGCCATCGAGGCTGGTCAGTTTTGATATCCGCCTCGGGTCATTCGCGTCGATATTGTCATGTCTGCTACCTTGTCCGCTAT
The DNA here is from genome assembly GCF_056930435.1 of Cupriavidus sp. 09_S30. Classification (NCBI taxonomy): domain Bacteria; kingdom Pseudomonadati; phylum Pseudomonadota; class Betaproteobacteria; order Burkholderiales; family Burkholderiaceae; genus Cupriavidus; species Cupriavidus sp. 09_S30. Next base: position 821,966 of record NZ_JBXOWI010000002.1, read on the forward strand.
CCACAAGAACCGGTGCACGTGGCAAGCCTGCGCGGAAGACCGGATCCCTCTGTTAGCTGCCCTTGGATGCTCGGCCACGCGATCGGCGCGAATAGGTCGTTCTGCGACCCTTCTCAGCCACCCCGCAGATCGGCGATGAACTTTTTTATCTGCAGTGGCGCAGGATCAGCGCCCTACGGTCACGGCATCACCGCAACTGCGGCTTCCGGCGTGTGAAGCAGGAAGGCCAGCGTTTCCTGCAGGTAGAGGTTGACCGTGGTGTCCGTGTGGCTCTGGTAGCCGATCGACAGGTCTTGCCCGAGGTGCAGGTCGAAGTCCCCGCCGCGTGTGGAGACCACGCAACCGCCATTGATCGCCGGCGCCCAGATGATCTCGCCGTTGACGATGCGCTCGATGTGCTCGCGCACCGGATAGCCGCGGTCGCTGGCTTCGTTCAGCGCGGTATAGGCGTCGGCGCCGAGCAGCACGGAGTAGGGGCCATCGACGCCGGCCAGCCGTAGCTGCGTCAGTGCCTGCGCGATGGCGGTGGGGTAGTCGGCCACCTTGGCCGGCAGCGTGATCGGCGGGTTGGAACTCCCCGCGCGCAGTCCCACAATGCCGGCCGCGGCGTAGCCGTCGAAGATGGCGCGGTCCTCGACCAGCGCGAGTTGCGCGGCCGCATCCTTGGCCGGCTGCCAGTCGGAATCGTTGGCGCCTTGCTCCACGTCGTCGATGGCCTCGCGCGCCAGCGTGAAGGGCACGCGCAGCTCGATCACCGCCTTGACCTCGCGCTGCCTGACCAGCACGCCCTCCGCGGGCGAGGCGATGGCTGCCTGGTGGCCGGTGGCCACGGCGCCGAACGCGCTGCCATTGGGGCCCTTGAGGTCCACCACGCGTCGCCCGGCCAGCGAGCGCTTGAAGGTGCGTGCCACTTCTTCCTCGATCTGCGCCCAGGCCGCGCTGGAGATCGGGGCCAGTTCGCGATGCAGATTATTCATGCTGGGAAGCTCCCTTGAGTGAACCGATGCGCAGCGAGCCATCGCCGCCGGACGACGCCTGGGCCTCTGCGGCCGCCACTGCGGCCAAGGCGGCGGCCGGCTCGCGCTCGGCGAGCGCCGCGAGCAGCGGCGCGGACGGTACGAAGAACAGGCCGCCGGTCACCGCCGTGCTGAAGTCGAGCAGCCGGTCATAGTTGCCGGGCGGATTCCCCACGAACATGTTCTCCAGCATCCGCTCGGTGGGCGCCGGCGAGCGCGCATAGCCGATGAAGTAGGTGCCGAACTCGCCGGAGCCGGGCCGCCCGAAGGGCATGTTGTCGCGCAGGATCTTGATTTCCTCGCCATCTTCCGCGAGCGTGGTCAGCGAGCTGTGCGACCAGCTTGGCTTCACGCCTTCCCCCAGTTCGATGTCCGATAGCTTGGTACGGCCGATGATGCGCTCCTGCATCTCCACCGGCAGCGCGTTCCAGCCGGCCATGTCGTGCAGGTACTTCTGCACGATGACGTAGCTGCCGCCGGCGAATTCGGGGTCCTCGGCGCCGACCAGGGTGAAGTCGAGCGCTTCCTGGCCCTCGGGATTTTCGGTCCCGTCGACGAAGCCGACCATGCTGCGCTGGTCGAAGTAGCGGAAGCCGTGCACTTCGTCGACCGCGGTGGCGGCATCGCCCAGCCGGCTCATGATCTGCATGGCGAGTTCGAAGCAGAGATCCATCTGCTCGGCGCGGATGTGCAGGAGCACGTCGCCCGGCGTGGCGGGTGCCATACGCGGTGCCTCGCCGAAGACGCGGAACGGATGCAGGCCGGCCGGGCGGGGCGCGCCGAACAGCGCGTCCCAGGCGTCGGAACTGAATCCGCACACGCAGGACAGCTTGCCCGCCAGTACCCGCTTGCCCACTGCGCGCACCAGTGCGGCCAGGTCGGCGCAAAGCGCGCGCATCTTGCCCTGGCTTTCTGCATCGGGCTGGATGGTGAGGACGAGGAAGATGGCGGCGCGCGTGACGGGCGCGTTGACCGCCTGCGGATCGAGGCGGCCGGTGGCGGGCGCTGGGGTGTTGTCGCTCATCTGCCCGTGCCCCATGCCTGCGTGGAGACCGGCGCCTGGTCAGGCCGCCGGCTGGCGATGCCGGCAAGGCAGGATCGCGGGCGGCGAAGGGACGAATTCATGCGAGGCGAATGCATGGTGTTCCTTTGTGGGCGACGCAGAATATGTAACCTGAATCACCCACAAAAGGCAAGTTCGCATGGTTTGCGGCGGACGCTGCTCAGGCGTCCTGCCGCGCCCATCCCATGCATTGTGCGGCCGGTCAGCCAGCCGCCAGGCGGCGCCTGCGCCTGCGTGCCCCCAGCAGCATCGGTATCACGCCGATCGCGATGCCGCCCAGCGCGACCAGCCGTGCCGTGAAATCGAAGCTTGGCACGCTGTAGAGCGCCACCGCCCACAGGAAGGCAGCGCTGCAGGCGGGCCAGACCACCAGCAGGGCCAGGCCGGCGGTGCCCGACGCCAGGCGGCGGCTGTGCCACGCGCAGGCAAAGCCCACCAGTCCGTAGTAGAAGGCCACCTGGAAGGCGATGGCGTTGACGGAGTCCTGGATGATCTGTCCCACGCTGTCGAAGTTGGCAGCGGCCAGCAGCAGGAGCAGGCCGATGAGCGAGATCACCAGTGTCGCCACCCAGGGCGTGCGCCAGACCGGATGCAGGATTGCGTAGCGGTGATGGAGCAGGCCGTCGCGGCCGCTGGCGTAGAGCGTGCGGCTGAATTGCAGGATGGTGGTCTCCAGCGTGCCTACTGTGCTCAGCATCACCGCCAGCACGGCAAGGTAATCCCACGGTCGCGGAAACAGCCGCGAGGCCAGCGCGAACACCACATTGGTGCCCGCCTGCCGGATTTCGCCATCCGACAGCACGGACAGGCAGGCGGCGACGAAGGCGATGAAGAGCGCCAGCACGATGCCCATGGCCAGCAGCGCGCCGCGGCCCGGCACGCGCGACGGGTCGCGCGTCTCCTCGGTCAGGTTGGCGGTGACGTCCCAGCCCCAGAAGAAGAACAGCGCCACCAGCGCGCCATTGGCGAACAGGTGCGGCGTGAAATTCCAGGGCGACAGCCAGGCCAGCTGCAGCGGACGGGCCGCGGGCCGTGCCGCATGCGCGAGGGCCGCCACGGCCAGCGCCACCAGCACGGCCAGTTCGACCACCGTCATCGCCACCTGCGTATAGCTGGTCAGCTTGATGCCCTTGATCACCACCGCGCTGACCAGCAGCAGCCAGCCGGCGGCCACCAGCGTCACCACGGTTGGGCGGGTGGCGAGTGCCGGGTCGATCAGCATCAGTGTGGCGGTGGCGGCGGGAATGGTGCCGGACACCATGAACACGGCCGAGGCCACCAGCAGTGCCCAACCGGCGAGAAAGCCCAGCATCGGGTGGAAGATTGCCCCGACCCAGGCATAGCAGGCACCCGCGTCCGGTTGCAGCCGGTTGAGCTGGCGGTAGGCCAGGGTGACGCCGAACATGATCAGGCCGCAATACAGCAGGCTGGCTGGCGCCAGCGTGTCGACGGCGGCGACCAGCGTGGCGGTGGTGGCCGCCAGGCTGAAGGCCGGCGCGGTGCCGGCCACGCCCATCACCACCGATTCCCCGAGCCCGAGCGCGCCCGATTTCAGCCCCGACTGCGCTTGCGCTTCCATGGCGACCCTCCCGGCCGGGCGGTGCCCGGCCCGGTGGGGGGCCCCGGCTCAGGACGGTCGGCCCCCGGGCGAACCCGTTCATGTGTTCATGTGTTCACGTGAACAGGCCTGATCGATCTGCCTACAGTTTGGGACAGGACGGCGCGTGCAACAAGATCGCCGTCGGCAGGCTTTTGCTGCCGGCGCCGCCGGTCTTCCTGTTCTCCGCGCAGCGTGCCCTCATCGATCCCCGCCGATGCTGTCTGCGGGTGGGCCGGGCGGCGCGTAGCCGGCCAGGCCGGCCAGCAGTGGCCAGCGCGGGGCAGCCGCCCGCGCCTCCACCTCGCCTTGTTGGTCGAAGTAGCGCGGCGGGGCGAAGCCGTCGAGCTTGACGCCAGGAAATCGATACGCCCTCCGAATTGGTTGCAAATTGAAACCTGAATCGATACACTTCGCCTGCGATAGGTTTCAAATTAAAACCAGAAAAAGGAGTGCTGCATGGATCCGACCTGCACCGCTGCCTCGGCAACAGGGACAGCGCCGCTATCAGCCAACACGCCCCTGGCGCCGGCGGTGGTGCTGCTGCTGGCGGTCTGCTGCGCGGTCAGCGTGGCCAATGTCTATTACGCGCAGCCCTTGCTTGACGCCATCGCCATGGAGTTCGGCATCGCCCGCGCGGCGGTGGGCGGCGTCATCACTGCGACGCAGGCGGGTTGCGCCATCGCGCTGATCTGCTTCGTGCCGCTGGGCGACCTGCTCGAGCGCAAGCGGCTGCTGGCCGCGCAACTGGTGCTGCTGGCGCTGGCGGCACTGGCGGTGGCCGCGGCGCCGCGGCCGGGCCTGCTGCTGGCCGGCATGCTCGGCATGGGCCTGTTCGGCACGGCCATGACGCAGGGGCTGATCGCCTACGCCGCCACGCTGGCCGCGCCGGCAGAGCGCGGGCGCGTGGTCGGCTCGGCCCAGGGCGGCGTGGTGATCGGGCTGCTGCTGGCGCGCACCCTGGCGGGGCTGGTCACCGACGTCGCCGGCTGGCGCGCGGTCTACCTCGCTTCGGCAGTGTTGTCGGCCGCCATGCTGGTGCTGCTGGCCAAGCGTCTGCCGGCTGTGTCCGTGCCGCCGGCGCGTATGGGGTATGCGCAACTGCTGCGCTCCATGCTGGCGCTGCTGGCCAGCGAGCGCACGCTGCAGGTGCGCGGCGTGATCGGCATGCTGATGTTCGCCGCCTTCAGCACCTTCTGGAGCGCGCTGGTGCTGCCGCTGGCGGCGCCGCCGTTCTCGATGTCGCACACCGGCATCGGCGCCTTCGGCCTGGTGGGCGCGGTCGGCGCATTGGCGGCAGCGCGGGCCGGCCGCCTGGCCGACCGCGGCCTAGGGCAGCGCGCCACGGGGCTGGCGCTGGCCTGCCTGATGGCCAGCTGGCTGCCGATCGGGATGATGTTCCACTCGATGGCGGCGCTGGTCGCCGGCATCGTGCTGCTGGACCTGGGCGGGCAGGCCATCCACGTGATCAACCAGACCATGATCTTGCAGGCGCGCCCGCAGGCGCAGAGCCGGCTGGTGGCGTGCTACATGCTGTTCTACTCGGTGGGCAGCGGGCTGGGCGCGCTGGCGTCCACCCTGGTTTACGCCCGTGCGGGCTGGAGCGGGGTTTGCGTCCTTGGCTTCGTCTTCAGCCTGATGGCGGCCGGGTTCTGGGCGGCCACGCTGCGGCGGGGCGCCTAGGTCCGGTGCTGCACCGCAATGGCGGCCCGCCATGCCCGCGCGCGCGGATTCGTCGTTTCGGACGACGCGGGGGCGGGCCGCGCTCGCGGACACTGGCCTGCGTCGCCGGCACGGCCGGCAGCGGATCTATCTCTGAGAAAGGAGCGGGCCATGACCTACAAGGCGTTTGATCTGAGCGGTAAGGTGGCGTTGGTCACCGGGGGCAACAGCGGCATCGGGCTCGGCATGGCCGAGGGCCTGGCGCAGGCTGGCGCCGACATCGCGATCTGGGGCACCAATGCGCAGAAGAATGCCGCCGCGGTCGAGCGGCTGGCCCGGCACGGGCGGCGCGTGCACGCGGTGTGCTGCGACGTCGGCGACGAGGCGGCGGTGGACGCCGCCTTCGCCGAAACGGTCGACGTGCTGGGCCGCATCGACGGCTGCTTCGCCAACGCAGGCATCAGCGCGAAGGGAGGGCGCTTCGAAGACATGCGCACCGAAGACTGGCACCGTGTGCTGCGCGTCAATCTGGACGGGGCCTTCTTCACCCTGCGCGGCGCCGCGCGCCAGATGCTCAAGCAGGGCGAGGGCGGCGTGCTGGTGGGCACGGCCTCGGTGGCCGCCATCGAAGGGGCGGCGCGCAATGAGCACTACGCGGCGACCAAGGGCGGGCTGATTTCGATGATCCGCGCGCTGGCCGTCGAGTACGCGCGGCATGGGGTGCGCGCCCATTCCATCCTGCCGGGCTGGATCGCCACCGACATGACCGCCAAGGGGCAGGCCGACGCCGCCTTCCAGGAAATGGTGGGCAAGCGCGTGCCGATGCGGCGTTGGGGCGAGCCCGCGGATTTCGCCGGCATCGCCATCTACCTGATGAGCGACGCCTCGCGCTACCACACCGGCGACACGCTGGTGATCGACGGCGGCTACACGCTGTTCTGAGTGCCGCGCACCTAGGCCGCTGAATCATTGAATTGGCAGGCACCGACCGATTTCAGTGATTCAGTGGGCCGGATAGCCGATCCTCGCGGCCGCCTTACGCCGGCCCGTTTCCCCCAAACGCGACCCATGACCGACAGCGCCCACGCCTCCCACTCCCTTCCGGACACCAGCGTCAACCCCTTCGCTGGCAGCGATATCCGCAGCCTCATCGACGCCCAGGCCGCGCGCCGCGGCGACCACCCCTTCCTGATCTGGGAGCCCTTCGAGGGCGAGGGCCGGAGCTGGAGCTACGCCGAGTTCGGCGAAACGGTCCGGCGCTTTGCGGCCGGCCTGCAGGCCCGCGGCGTGCGCCCGGCGGACCGTGTGCTGGTGCATCTGGAGAACTGTCCGGAAAGCGTCATCGCATGGCTGGGCTGTGCCTATGCCGGCGCGGTCGCCGTCACCACCAACGCACGCTCCAGCGCGGACGAGCTGGCCTACTTCGCCAGCCACAGCGGCGCGGTGGGTGCGATCACGCAGCCGCGCTTTGCGTCGATGGTCGCGCAGGCAGCGCCGGGGCTGCGCTGGCTGGCCGTCACCGCCACCCACGGCGGCGCCGCGCCGGCCGCCGGCGCCTTCCCCGGCGAGCCTTTCGGAGCCATCGACGCCGACCCCGCCGGCCTGGCGGCGCGCCCGCACGATCCCATGGCGCCGTTCGGCATCCAGTACACCTCCGGCACCACCGCCCGTCCCAAGGCCGTGCTGTGGACCCACGCCAACGCGCTGTGGGGCGCGCGGCTGTGCGCGCTGCACGAGGACCTGCGCGCCGAGGACGTGCACCTCGTCCATCTGCCGCTCTTCCATACCAATGCGCAGGTTTACTCGGTGGCGGCCTCGCTCTGGGTGGGCGCAACGGTGGTGCTGCAGCCGCGCTTCTCGGCCTCGCGCTTCTGGCCGGTTTCGCTCAAGCACCGCTGCACCTGGACCTCGGTCGTGCCGTTCTGCGTGCGCGCATTGATGGCCCAGCCGCGGCCGAAGCGACACCACTACCGCTTCTGGGGCAGTGGCGTCTGCGAGCCTGCGACCGACGCGCATTTCGGCATCAAGACCATCGGCTGGTGGGGCATGACTGAGACCATCTCGCACGGCACGATCGGCTCGGCCCACCTGCCCAATGCGCCGATGTCGATGGGCCGTCCGGCCAACGGCTACCGGATTCACGTGCTGGACGAGCAGGGCCGGCCCGTCGCGCCCGGCGAAACGGGCGACCTCTACGTGGGCGGCCAGCGCGGCGTCTCGCTCTTCCTCGAGTACGCGGGCGACCCGGCGGCCACCGCCGCGGCGTTCCGCGCCGACGGCCTCTTCATCACCGGGGACCGCGTGCGCCTTGGCGAGGACGGCTTCCTGTACTTCTCGGACCGCGCCAAGGACATGCTGAAGGTGGGCGGCGAGAACGTGGCCGCTTCCGAGATCGAGCGCGTGATCGCGCTGGTGCCGGGCGTGGCCGAGGTGGCGGTGGTCGGGCGCAAGCACCCGATGCTGGAGGAGGTGCCGGTGGCCTTCGTGATTCCGGGCGGGCAGGCGGACGAGGCGCTGCCCGAGCGCGTGCGCGCGGCCTGTGCCGCGCAGCTCGCGGACTTCAAGCGGCCGCACGAGGTGCGCCTGGTCGACAGCCTGCCACGCTCGACGCTGGAGAAGGTAGCGAAGGCGCAGTTGCGGGCATTGCTGGTCGAAGCGGATTGACGCCGGCCCGCCGGGCCGGCCGTCGCCGGCCTCTCCATCTTTGCGCTGCCGCGGCCGCCCGCCCGCGCGCGTAGGGCGGGCCATCGCAGCGACCCGCGTCGACCCTGGGGCGGCCTCCGTACACGCCCGCCCGATCAGGGAGGGGCAAGCCGTCCCCCGGGAATGCCTGGTCCCGCATCTCCCCGAAGGCGATCGCGCCTGGCCCTTGGCGCAGCCTCATCCGCACTACCCCTATTCTGTGGGGTAAATCGACTGATAAAAATTCGCCCGAGCAGGCCGTTATCTGCACCAGAACAGGGCGCCGGGGCAGGACGCCGGATATAAGAAGGGGGAATCGATGGCTCTCGTCATCGCCAGCAACACGCTTGCGCTCAGCGCAAGCCTGCAAGCCTCGAAGGCTGGCAGCGCAGTAGCCGATAGCATGCGTCGCCTTGCATCGGGGCGTCGCATCAACTCGGCACGCGACGATGCGGCCGGGCAAAGCATTGCAAACCGCCTGCGTGCCCAGGCAAACGGGATGGACCAGGCGCGCCGCAACGCGGGGGACGGCATGTCGATGCTGGAAACCGCCTCGGGGGCGCTGGATTCCCTCAATGCCCGTCTGCAGCGCATTCGCGAGTTGAGCGTGCAGGGCCTGAGCGGCACGCTCAACCAGGAAGACACTGACGCCATCCAGGCCGAGATCAACGCGAACCTGAAGGAAATCGACCGCCTCAACCAGCAATCCGGCTTCAACGGCCTGCGGCTGCTGGACGGCAGCGCCGGCAAGGTCGGCCTGCAGATCGGTGCCAACGACGGCGATCAGCTTGCCGTGGATCTGGGCGGCGTGGGATTCGGCGTGGAGGCGCTGGGGCTGAAGGACTTCACCATCGCCGGGATTCCGGGTTCGGTGACGGGCTTCAAGGTGCTGGCGGGCCGCAGTACCAATGTCCAGCTCGACAGTCCGTCCACCACCGTCAACTACCCGGCCGGTAGCGTCAGCCCGAACCTGGTCCGGGATGCCAGCGGGCATATGTACGTGCAGGATGTCGATGGCGCAGGCCGGCCCGTGTACCAGGAAGTTGGCTACAACACGTATACGGATACGACCACGGGCCTGAGCAATGTCGTGTTCCACCCTGCAGCGGGCGGCCCGGTCTTCCACGATGTGCCGACCGTGCCGCAGCGTCCCATCGGCACCCCCAGCCTGCGGGACGACACCGGTGTCCCCATGGCGGGCGCCTCGCTGGTGCAGGCGGACGACGGCCGCTATTTCATCGCCTCGGCCGGCAACTACTACCAGGCCAGCCTGCGATTTGGCGTGACGGGCACCGTCACCGCCCAGGCTGACAACATGACGGCATTGACCGCGGCCGATTTCACTTCGCCGCCGGCGGCCGTCACGCAGGTGCCCGCCATCGACCTGGCCACCGACACCGTGGCGTTCCAGGACAGCAGCGGCGTAACCGTGAACCCCTCGGCGACGCGGCTGCTCCAGCGGGCCAACGGTGCCTACGTCATGGAAGTGGATACCGGCGGCGGCAATTTCCGCTACTACGATGCCACGCTCGCCATGACGGACGATGGCGCCACCCGCACGTTGACCGTCAAGGCCAACAGCACCGCCTACCAGTCCTTTTCCGACCTGCCCACGCTCGGCGGCGATTCCACCGTGACCCTGGATCCCCGCAACGTCACGGTCAACTACACGGATCTGGCCGGCCACACGTTCAACGACGTGATGAGCCTCGACGCGAACGGCAACTATGTGCTGAACCTGCCGCAGGCCGGAAAGACGGCGACGCTGGTCACGGCCCAGGATGGCACGCAGTACATCCGGACTGACAATGGCAGCGAGAACGTGCTGATCTACTATCCGCTCGCTTACTCCGCGCTGACCGATGCAGGTGCGAATCACACCGTGGTCAACCTGGTCGAGGCCGGCGCCGGCATGCGCCTGAAACAGCCGCCCGATACGCTCGCCACGCTCGACCGCGCGATTGCCGCCGTCGACGCCCGGCGCAGCGCCCTGGGCGCGGCGCAGAACCGGCTGGAATCGATCGCGAATACGCAGGCCTCCGCCGCCGCCAATCTGACGGCGGCCCGCTCCCGGATCGAAGATGCTGACTATGCCGTCGAAGTGTCGAAGATGACGGCGGCGCAGATCGTCAGCCAGGCAGCCACGTCGATGGTGGCGCAAGCCAACCAGCAGCCGCAGGCGGTGATGACGCTGTTGGGGCGGAACTGAGTCTTGCACACCAGCAGGCGGGTTCCGATTTTCGCCTAAAGGCGGGCTGGGCCCTGCCGTTAATCCGTCCTGATGTGCTGAAGTCGATTCGTGCGACCAGCATCCATGGGCGCTATCCGGCGCGGCATCACCTCATGGGATTTCTGATCGTCGAGCCGCAGCGCATCCGCAGGCCGGACGCAATGCAGCGCCACGCATCAAGAAGAATGACAAGGCGAGACTGCCGCGCCGCGCGGGCCGCGGGGCGGCGCCGAGCCGGGCGCCCGTGGGACCGGCGGAATCCACATAAGAAGAGGAGGAGGCGGTAGCTATCATGTCGATCGAGAACTTGAGAATCCGGACGCGCCTTGGGATCGGCTTCGGGCTGGTGGCCGTGCTGTCGGCATCGCTGGCCGTGGTGGGAACATTGCGCCTGGAGGGGCTGGCCGAGGCCAGCCGCCAGGTCGCCGAGGATGAGTGGGGCAGGGCGGGCGCCGCCGCTACCGTCGCTGCCGCCGCCCAGGCGGACGCCAGAATGGCCACGGCGCGGCTGCTGGCTGCCGACGCCGGCCAGCCGGTGCAGGGTGCCGGCGCCTCCGATGTCGGCAAGGCCATGGACGAGGCGCTGAGCGTGCTGGCCAGGCAGGCTGCCACAGACGAGGACAAGGCGGCGCTGGCCAAGCTGCGCGACGCGCAGGCCAAGTACGCCGCCGCAACCGCCCGGACCGCTGCGCTGCTGGGACAGGGCGGGCGCGCTGAAGCCGCCCGCGCCTTCAGCGCGGACGTGCTGCCTGCGCTCGATGCCATACAGGAGCAGACCACCGCGCTGGCGGCCCGTTACAAGGCGCAGGCCGGCGCCATCGCGGCACAGGCCGCGGACCAGGCAGGCTCGGCGCGCGCGCTGATGATCGCACTGGCCCTGGCGACGCTGGCGGTCGGCGTCATTTACGCCTTCCGGCTGACGCGCAGCATCGAGCAGCCGCTGGGCGAGGCGGTCTATATCGCCGAAACGGTGGCCTCGGGCGACCTCAGCCAGGAATTCGCCACCGAGCGCGGCGGTGAATTCGGGCGGCTGCTGAGCGGGCTCGGCGAGATGGAAGACATGCTCACCGACCTGGTCGGCCGCATCAAGGAATCGACCGATTCGATCAGCGGCGCGTCGCAGCAGATTGCCGCCGGCAACACCGATCTGTCGCAGCGCACCGAGGAGCAGGCCGCCACGCTTGAGCAGACGGCTTCGAGCATGAGCGAGCTGACCGACATGGTGCGCCGCAATGCCGAGCGCGCGCACACCGCCAACGGCCTTGCGGCAGGCGCCTCGGGCATCGCCGAGCGCGGCGGCATCGTGGTGGGCGAGGTGGTCCAGACCATGGACGCCATCAGCACCAGCTCGCGCAAGGTGGTCGACATCATCGAGGTGATCGAAGGTATCGCCTTCCAGACCAATATCCTGGCGCTGAACGCGGCGGTGGAAGCCGCACGCGCGGGCGAGCAGGGCCGTGGCTTCGCGGTAGTGGCCGGCGAGGTGCGCAGCCTGGCGCAGCGCAGCGCCGCCGCCGCCAAGGAAATCAAGGTGCTGATCGGCGACTCCGCCGCGCAGGTGGAAAGCGGCTCGCAACTGGTGGGGCAGGCCGGCCAGACCATGCAAGAGATCGTGCACTCGGTGCGGCAGGTTGCCGGCCTGCTGGGCGAGATCTCCGAGGCCTCCGAGGAACAGAGCCAGGGCATCGAACAGGTCAACCAGGCCGTCAAGCAGATGGACACCGTCACCCAGCAGAACGCCGCGCTGGTGGAGCAGGCCGCCGCCGCCTCCACCGCGCTGGCCGAGCAGGCGCAGCAACTGCAGCAGGCCGTGGGCGAGTTCAAGCTGGAAGATGAGCCGCAGAATGCGGCGCCTGCCGCGCGGCCGGTGCCGGCGGGTGGGTTGGCGTTGGCGCGGGCCTAGGTCAAGCCAAGCCGGCTCGATCGCGGCCTCAGGTCCGGCGGGCTGTCGTGCCTGTCCGCCGGCGCCTTCTGGGCGACAGGGCCGGCTTCCCGTCGGCGGCCGGGTCCTGGCCGTCGGTGTGGCCTGGCGCGTGCGCTGCTCCAGCGTGATCGGGTACGCGATGCGCGTATCGATGTACCCCTCCAGACATCTCAAGGAAAGACCCGGCATCGCCGGGTTTGCGCCCGCCCTGTGCGCAGGAAAAATAAACCGACCGGACGGTCGGCAATTCGCTAGAATGCTTCTCCATCTCATTGAGAAACAAAAAATCAGGAGACAAGATGGAGCGTCGTGCCCCCAAGGAACTTCTTAACGCTTTCGCCCGGCGAGGTTTGAGTCCGACCGTATGTGCGCTTGCACTGGTCGCCGGCGCCCTGGGCAATGCACTCCCGCTGCCGGTCCAGGCCGAGTCGCCGAAGGCCAGCGCAGCGGCCGTACAAGGCGTCACCATCAAGCGCGACGGCTATGGTGTGCCGCATATCTATGCGGATTCCACCTATGCCTTGTTTTACGGCTATGGCTATGCGATCGCACAAGATCGCCTGTTCCAGATGGAAATGGCCAAGCGCAGCACCCAAGGGACGGTGGCCGAGGTGCTTGGTGCGAAGTTCGTCGAATTCGACAGGTCGATCCGCGGCAACTACTGGCCGGCATCGATCGAGCAGCAATTGTCGGCACTGCCCAAGCGAGAGCGTGACATCCTGGAAGGCTACGCGGCCGGCATGAACGCCTGGATTGCGCAGGTGCGCGCGCAACCGGACACGCGCATGCCGAAGCAATTCAAGGACTTCGGTTTCGCTCCCTCCAACTGGAGCGCCTTCGACGTGGCGATGGTCTTTGTCGGCACGATGGCAAACCGCTTCTCCGATGCGACGAGCGAACTCGACAATCTGGCGCTCGTCACGGCGCTGAAAGACAAGTACGGCGCCGACAAGGGCATGGCGCTGTTCAACCAGCTCAAGTGGCTTGTGAATCCCGCCGCGCCGACGACGGTGCCGGGCGAGGAGGGCGCGTATCCCGTCAAGGTGGGCCCGCAAGCCGCCAAGGCGGCTGCGCAGGCGCTGCCGCGATACGACGGACCCGCGCCCATGCTGGCGCGCCTGGCGCGCGGCAGCGATGGCGCATTGCTGCACCAGTCGCCGCAGGACAATGCGGCAACCATGCTCGCGCAATTCGCCCAGTTCGGCCAGTCGGGCCCGGCCGGGTTCCCGACCACGAGCAATATGTGGATCGTTGGCCGCGACAAAGCGCGGGACGCGCGCGCAATCATGCTGAACGGCCCGCAGTTCGGCTGGTTCGCCCCGGCCTATACCTATGGGGTGGGGCTGCACGGCGCGGGATTCGACATCGTCGGCAATACGCCATTCGGCTACCCGTGCATCCTCTTCGGCCACAACGGCAAGATCTCGTGGGGCTCGACGGCGGGCTTCGGTGATGACATCGACATGTTCGCGGAAAAGGTCGACCCGACCAACCCGAGCCGTTACTTCCACAACGGTGGTTGGCGCGATATGGAGCATCGCGTCGAGCTGATCAAGGTCAAGGACGGCGCGCCGGTGGTGCTCGATGTCTATCGCACCGTGCACGGCATCGTGATGCAGCGCGACGATGCCCAGCATCTGGCCTACGCGAAGGCGCGCGCATGGGATGGCCAGGAAGTCCAGTCGCTGCTGGCGTGGACGCACCAGGGGCAGGCGCATGACTGGAAGTCCTGGACCGACCAGGCATCGCGCCACGCGCTGACGATCAATTGGTATTACGCCGACCAGGCAGGCAATATCGGCTACGTGCACACCGGCAAGTACCCCGACCGCCGTCCGGGCCATGATCCGCGCCTGCCGGTGCCGGGCACGGGGGAATGGGACTGGCGAGGCCTGCTGCCGTTCTCGACCAACCCCAAGGTCTACAACCCGAAGCAGGGTTGGATCGCCAACTGGAACAACTCGCCGGAGCGCGGCTACCCGGCGTCTGACCTGTTTGCTTTCCTGTGGGGCGGGGCCGATAGAGTCGTGGAGATCGACAAGCGCATCCAGGCCCGCGACAAGCTGAGCGTGGATGACATGTGGCAGGTTCTCAAGGAGACCAGCGCCGTCGACGTGAACCGGGCCCATTTCGTGCCATTCATCGAACGTGCCGCAGCTTCCTTGCCCGCGTCGGACTTGCGCCGGACCCTGGCGCAGCACTTGGTCACGTGGGACGGCTTGAATCGCGATCCTCAGTACACGGGGAAATACGAAAATGCAGGCCCGGCCATCATGGATGCCTGGTTGTCGGCCATGCTCCGGCGTACGCTCGGCCAGGTCGTTCCGGCGCCCTATGACAAATGGTTCCTCGCGACGGGTTATGCGGCACCGCAGGACGGGCCGACGGGCTCGGCCAATATCAGCAACGGCAGCAAGGTGCTATACGAGGCGCTGCGCGGACCGCAGGCCGGCGTGCCGCAGACCTTCGATATCTTCCAGGGCAAGCCGCACGACGAAGTCATCCTGGCCGCGCTGGATGATGCCGCCCGCGCGCTGCAAGCGAAGCTCGGCGCCGACCCGGCCAGCTGGCGTGCGCCCGCCGTGCCGCTCACGTTCCGGGCCAACAACTTCTTCGGCGTGCCGCAGGCCAATGCCGCGGAAGCCGTGCGTACGCCCGTCTATATGAATCGCGGCACGGAGAACGACCTGATCGTCTTCGGCGCCGCGGGCGCGCGCGGCAAAGTCCAGGCTTGGGATGTCGTGGCGCCGGGCCAGAGCGGTTTCATCGCTCCCGACGGCACGCCCTCGCCGCATTACGCCGATCAGCTCGAGCTGTACACGACGTTCGGCCGCAAGCCGCTCGCGCATGACGCCGGCGCGGTCACGCAAGCGACAAAGTCGACGGAACGGCTGCGCGTCGAGGTCGAGTAGGCTTGGCCGAAACGTGCCGGGAACGGAGCGTGTTCCGTTCCCGCTGAGCCAGTCAGCAATCGCCCTGTCCTGCCTGGCCGCAGCGCAGGCCACGCAATGTCGACTCCCGCATCAAGTTCCCCACGCCTCGCGCGACCCGGCCGCCAGGCTGGTCTCGATCAGCCACGCGAAGAGCGCCTCCTGCCCGGCAGGTAGGAGTTCCCCCACGAGCGTGCGGTGGCTGCCGCGGCCGAGCCATCGCTCGGCGATCCACGCCGCGAGGTACAGGGCCGACAGGCAGCCGCCGGCGGTGGCGACGTTGCCGTCGCAGACGAATGGCCTGTCGTCGGTCTCCACGCCGGTAGCGTGCAGGGCCGCACGCGCATCCGGATGCGTGGTGGCCCTGTTGTGGGGGAGCAGGCCGAGCCTGGCCAGGAAGAACGAGCCGGCGCAGATGGAGCCGATCAACTGGCGTTGCGGGTCGAGGTCGAAAGCGGCCAGGAAGGCCGGGTCGGCCAGGGCGGCGGGCACGCCTTGCTTGCCGCTGGCGAACAGGACAGCGTCGGCATGGTTGGCATCGGCCAGCGACCCGTGAGTTCTGACCAGCAGGCCGTGGGCCGACCGCAGTTCCGGCTTGGCGCCAAGGATTCGGACGCGCCAGTCCTGCCGGTTGCGGCCGAGGATGTCCCACATCAGGAAGAGGTCGATGTCGGTGAACTGCTCGAAGGCGATCAGTGCGATGGTTTTCATTGCGGGCTCCTGATCCGGCCATCGCCAGCGTCTCCTTACCGGAGGCCTGCGATGCCGGAGCGTTATGCGAGAATCGCACTCTAGCGACGCAAGAGGGACCATACACAGCCTGTATGCCGGTAAGCGCATGGTTGCATTGACACAGAACCGCTGGATCCTGGCGGGATTCCAGGCACTGGATGAAGAGGGGTTCCAGGGCGTATCCGCCGAGCGCCTGGCGCGGCGGCTGAACGTCACGCGCGGGTCCTTCTATCATCATTTCGACAGTCGGGAGGCGTTCGTTCGCGCGCTGCTGGCCGAGTGGGAGCGGGACTATACCGAGCGCATGCTCGCCTATGCCGCGCAAGGTTGCGGTGCGGAGACCATCCTCGCGCGCTATCTGGAGATCGTCGCCGAGAAGCAGCCCGCGCGCGAAGTCGCGATCCGGGCCTGGGCGCTGCAGGACCCGCTGGTGGCCGAGTACCAGAGCCGCGTCGACCGCACGCGCCTGTCGTTCGCCGTGTCGGTGTGCCGCCCGCTGGCGCGCAGCGAGGCCGAGGCCGAACGGATCGCCAGGGCCGTCCACCTCTGCCTGATCGGCGGCCAGCAATCCGGCGATCGGCGTGACCCGGAGGCGTTCCGCAGCCTGCTCCAGGGGATGCTGGCCATTGCTGGCGCCGCGGTGAAGCGCCAGCTTTAGCGGCGGCGGGCCGCAAGTGTCGGCCGCTCGAGCCGGCCGCGATACACGGCTCCGGCATTAGCTGCGCCCGTCACCACACCCGATACACCCGCCCGCTCTGGACCCCGTCCACGCTGCGCCGGTAGGCCAGCGCCACGCGCGCGGCGGGCACGCTCTCGAAGCCGGAGAAATAGGGGCCGTACACGTCCCAGGACTCGGTCAGTACCGTCGGGCTGACCACATTGATGCGGCGGCCGGGCAGTTCGGTTGCGGCCGCGAGCGCGAAGCCTTCGATGGCGACGTTGACGGTGGTTGCATTGCTGCCATTGCGGATGGGCTCATGGGCGACCATGCCACTGGTCAGCGTGATGGAGCCGCCCTCGTTGAGGTGGTGCTGGCCGACCAGCGCGAGCCGGACCTGGCCCAGCAGCTTGTGCTGCAGCCCCAGGTTGAACTGCTCGGCGGTGGTGTCGGCCAGCGGGCCGAAATGCAGGTCGCCGGTGGTGGAGACGATGGCGTCGACCCGGCCCGTGCGTGCAAACAGGCGGTGCACGTCGGCTTCGTCGGTGATGTCGACCTGGAGGTCGCCGCCGCGATGGCCTACGCGCACGATGTCGTGGTCGCGGCCAAGTTCGGTGGCGACGGCCTGGCCGATGACGCCGGTGGCACCGATGATGACGATTTTCATGAGGATTGGCTCCTGGCTGTTGGTTCGCGACGAGTTTGATGGCTTTATCGGGAGGAATAAATAGGCGAGAATTTCCATGACTTGAAACTATTGGTTTGGAATCATGGACAAGCTCAGGAACATCCAGGTCTTCGTCGCGGCCGTGGATGCGGGCAGCTTCAGCGAGGCGGCGCGGCAGCTCGACATCTCGCCGGTGATGGTCGGCAAACATGTGCGCCAGCTGGAAGACCACCTGCGCACGCGCTTGCTCCAGCGCAGCACGCGCCGCCAAAGCCTGACCGATGCCGGCCGGCGCTTCTACGAGGAGGGCCGCAAGGTGCTGGAGCAGTTGGATTGGGCCGAGGCCTCGGTCGAACGCCTGCGCGCCCGGCCCAGCGGCCGCTTGCGCATCAGCGCGGCGACCACGCTGGGCGAATGCGTGATCGCCCCCCTGGCGGCCGATTACCAGCGCCTGCACCCCGAGGTGAGCATCGAACTGGAATTGAGCAACAGCGTGGTGGACCTGGTCGACGAGGGCTTCGACCAGGCCATCCGCATCGGCGGACTCGACTCTGCGCAGTCGCTGGTGGCACGGCCGCTGGGCTTCTACCGCCTGGTCATGTGCGCCGCGCCGGCGTACCTGCGGCGGCATGGCCGGCCCCGCACGCCGGCCGACCTGCCCGCGCACCGCTGCCTCGGGCACGTGGTCGGGAGCCGCCGCACGGCCTGGCGCCTGGCCGGCGCGGAAGGGGAGGCGGCGCATTGGCCAGGCGAGGCCGCCTTCGTCTGCAATGCCGGCCAGGGCCTGCGGCAGGCCGCCTTGCGCGGCGCGGGGCTACTGCTGCAGCCCTATGTCCTGGTGGCCGACGACCTGGCCGCGGGTCGCTTGGTCAGCGTGCTGGAGGCGCACGTGCCGGAAGCGCGGCCGGTCCACCTGCTGTATCGCCAGGATCGGCAGCCGCTGCCCAAGATGACCACATTCGTTGATTTCTTGCTGGCGCAGGCAGCGCCGCTGTTGCAGTAGCGGCGCTGCGGGTGGCTTGTCCAGGTCGAACGGGGCAGGCGGCGGCGCCAGGCGGCACGGCGGTCAGAAGTGCCTGGCCATTCCGATTCACGCGGAGGAGAAGCCAGGCATGGCTCTCACATGCACTTGCGACGGAGAACGCATTACTTGTCGGACGTGGCGCCCTCTGCGCGAGAGCCTTGGGCTCCACGGCAGACCTGCTGGCCAGGAATCTCGATGTCGCGCCCATCCAGGGGCAAGGGCACACCGGGATAAACGTTGAAATCGTCCAACGCGAGACCGTCCACCTTGGCCCCTTCCACGGGGTAGCGCACGCTTCCCGTGGCGGTCAGGCGCGCGCCCGATGCGTCGCACGTCACGGACAGGCTCGCACGCTCTTTCGCCGGCAATTGACGGACCAGTCCGCTGAAACTCAGGTTGACCACTACCGTACCGGAAGTTTTCTGCTGCTCGCCCGGCAAGACCTTGAGCACCGGCTTCACATCCAGCCGGTAGACCGTTTCCGATTCGACTGCATGCAACGGCTTCAGCGTGATCGTCTTGGTCTGGCCCGGCGCGAGCGTCAGCCGGAACGGCGCAGCGAACAGCGCAGGCTTCGCGGCTTCGCCAACCGGTTCGAGTTTTTCGTCTTCCAGTGGAACGCCGGGGTTCAGCAGGCGTGAGAGCGAGATCGATACATATTCCGGACGGTTGCCGTTGTTGATGATTTGAACGGCAACTGCCTTGTCATGAACGACAACATCCTTCGGAATGAGGTCGATCGCGCCAAGCGTTGTTTGGGAGGTAAGCAGGCCGACCATCAAGGCAATGGCCGAACAGCCGGAAGATAGCAGCTTCATGGTCTCGCATCCGTTGATCGAAGAGTCGGCACCGTAGCTCGGGTTTGGCTATGCAAGGCATGCACCTGCATTCTCAACGCCCGCAAGAGAAACGGTCGGCCCGAAATCGCGAACACGGAATGCCGAACAGTTGTTGCCGGAACGTGGTCGATTGAAGGATCGTCCAGGCAAACGCAGCAACGCGTCACAATGCCTTGATGACCGGCTCGAATGTCAACGACAACACGCCGCTGTAAGTTCCTGCCGTGCTCTTGAAGTCACCGGTGGGCGGAAGTGCGGAAACAGTCAGATTGTAGTAACCGACCGAATCGGTTCCAGGCACAGGCGCTGCGGGGTTCTGAAAGTCCGTGCTCTGGCCGACCACCAGTTGCTTCGCAGTACCCTCGTCCGCTCCGACGCTGACAATCGGCTGCCGGAAGACCTTTGTAAGATCTGCCTGATTGCGGATCTGCAGCGGCTCGTCCAGGCGGATCCGAAAGTCTCGCGAAGTCGACAGCACGCGCAGCCGGGCTTTTACCTCATAAGGCGTCTCCCAACCGCCAAGCTGTTGCATGACAAGACCCTGTTCGAACCACCCGCCCTTGTCGTCGGTCACCTGGAAATTGTTGAACCGCGGAACAGTGGCGGTGATCTCGCTCGAGGTTTTTCCGTAAAGATCGATTTGCTCAGCGAGCGCAGGCAGGCCAATCAAGGCAACCAGCACGCCAGCGAGAATACGGTTCTTCATGTCGACTCCTAGGACTTGGTTACGACCGTGAATGTCAGCACATCGCTGTAATCGCCATCCTTCGCAAGCTTGTCTACCGTTGTCGTGAAAGTCGGGACGAAGCAGGTCTTGCCGGAAGTGCTAAGAGGAACGGCAGCGTTGCTGGCATTCGGCAGAGACACTGTCGACGATCCGCTATCCAGCTTGACGCCATACGGCACCGTCTTCGACGTATCGTCCAGGTGCTTGAGCAAATAGCGGCCATTCACCACGCCGTTGGCATTACTTGCGTTGATGATGTAGTTCTTGCCGCTGACTGCCGCACCCGAGTATGTGAAGCAAAGCTGATCCGCGCTGTTGGCGAAGACTTTCGTGTTATCACCCAATTGCAGTTCACCAAGGTGCCAGTCTGGCGCCGTGACGTTGATCGCCACAATCGGAGGTGGTGGAGTTGTCGGTTCGATGACTTTACAGCCCCCCGTTGTCTGATTGCCGAAACGGCTGACATAGGCCGCACCGGCGATTTCCGCGATGTCGTCGCCGTTGGTGTAATTCCCCGCGCGAAGGCCAAGGGCGGGCCAGTCGATAACCAGGCTATTATCTATGATCACCTCGAAAGTCCCAACAAACTCTTTGTCATTTGACCAGATAGTAGGAGGAGAGCCAACGTGCGTGTGGTACATTATGTAGCCCTCCCCAATATACGGTTTTGCGAAGGGTGAATCGTCGTTCAACGTTACACTTTTGGCAGTGGCGTTGTTTGGGTGGGGGATTCCATTTTTATCGTATGTATATAGCAGTAAGCCACGAGAAATAAACCGTTGCCCTCCCAAATGCTTGCTAGCTTCCTTGTAGCTAACATCAACACGAACGGTGCTGGTTCCATCGCCATTTTCAGTCCATGAGCAAGCAGCGTATCCATAGCTGAGGTCAGAAAATTTCAGGATGTATGCGTCGGCTCTGATGGGAAGGAGGATGAGCGATATGAAGAACGTAATAATCGGTAATTTGCGGCCGAAAATTATAATTGCGCTTTTTTCATTGGCGATATTCATTCTTCCAATTCCCGGTAATATTTTGGCATTAAGCCGTTCTGGTGGTGCTTCGTGGTGCAGCTCAAAATAAATAAAATTTCTTGAGATGAAAAACAAAAAACCCAAGGGCGGATGTTCATAAGCGGCTAATCGTTATTGTTTTTTTTTGTTGATCTGATAGATCACGACGCCGTAACCCACACTTAGAAACAATGGGGTTGGCGAAACCTCGGCGTCAGCGGCGTCAACGACGATGTGTTCCTTGGGCCGGAACGTCAGGCGCCACACCTTCGTAACCGATGGCTTCGCCAGTTCCTTGATCGACATTTTGTATCTTTGCCCGGGAGACAATGTGAGCCGGTTGGGTAGCACCAACAGCGTGGGTTGCTCAACCTCCGTGACCGGAACCAGATGCTCCGGGGTCTGCCCAGGATTCGTCACGAGGTGCTGCGTCACGTCCAGGTACAGCGGCGTATCCCCGATGTTTTCGGCCCACAGCTCGCTAACCGGCTTGCCCGGCTCCAGCCTCAGTTCGGTGCGCGACAGCTTCAGAATGCCCGCCGCCAGCGCGCTCGAACAGCACAGGGCTGCCAGAAGGCCCAGCGCCATCCCGAGCCCGCGTTTCATCACGAGCACTCCAGCGTCTTCTGCTCATCGCCGTCGCGCAGCGTCATGCGCGTCGTCGCAAAATGCTGCGGCGTTCCGGGGAACAAGGCCACGGTCTTCGATTCCTTCGCGTTGTTGTACGAAACACCAGTCAACAACTCGTGAACGTTGCCCGTCGTCTCCAGTGTGATGCCGCCGTTTTCGCAACGATGCGCCCAACCGGTGCGCTGCTTGCCCGGCGGGGGCATATGCCGCACCAGCACGCCATAGCCGATCGAGAGCGACATCGGCGCGGTGATCTTGTCCTGCGGCGCCTCATCCACCTTCAGCGCTCTGACCGGCACGATGTACAGCCGGTACAGTTCCTCCTGCTCCGGCTCCATCAGCGATTTCAGGACAATCTGGCGCGTCTGGTTCGGCCCCAGCGTCAGCTTGTCGGGATTCGCAATCATGCCCGGACGCTCGAGTTCGCCAAGGTCGACCTTCTCTTCCGGTGTCATGCCGGGGTTCGTCACCTTCTGCACCGAAATGGATAGATAGAGCGGCGCGTCGCCCACGTTTTTCGCCGTCACCTTCTGCTCGTAGCTGTGGAATACGCGGGTCGAGGCCGGCATCACCATCAGTTGGCCCTCCGCCTGGACTGGCATCGCCGCCGCGAACAACAGCGCGGCCAGGATCGGTGCCGCGCTTGGTGCCTTGAAATTCATATGCTTTCCCCCTGGTTTCATTCGATGTCTTGCGGCTTGCAGCGGAAGTCATTGCCGTTGGCAGCCTTCAGGCTGCACGTTTGCCGACGTCCGCCCCACTCGACCGTAATGTCCGTCAGCGCCGTCTTGCTCACGATCGAGAACAGGCCGTTGCGATGCGCCGTATCGCCGGTTTCCACGATCTTCCCTTGGACCGGTTTTCCCTCGGCGTCCTTCAGGAAGCCGCTGTAGATCATGTTGATGTCGACCTTCGCATCGGCTGCATACACCTGGCCCGGATGCGCGCGCACGATGTTGGCCGGGACTTCGATGTTCATGTCCAGCGCCTCGCTGCTGCTCAGCACGCGCGCAAAGGGCAGGTCGCTGTAGGCATTGAGCGGCACCGCATAGGTGCCGTTGCCTGCCACCGGGTTGCCTTCCACGTTGAAGCCGTACTTCACGCCCTCGACTTCCGGCGTGCGCAACAGCATGGCGCTGCCGCTGCTGCCGTAGCGGCCGAAGGCCACACCGTCCTGGCTCGCCGCGACCATGCCGCGGTAGTTGAAGTCCACGTTGCTGGCGTCGCCGTTGTGGCCGAAGTTCAACGTTGCGTCGCCACGCGTGCCCGAGCGGCTGCCGTACACGTTCACGCCATACTGCGAATTCACGCGGCTGCCCGTGATGCCAACGGTCGTGGTACCGAAACCGTCCTGAAACTCCTTGCGGTAATCGCCGCTCAACTGCGTCTGACCGCCGGCGCGCGCGACGCTGAAGCTCGCCTGCGTCTTGTCGAGCTGCAAGGTCATGTTGAAATACACGCCATAGCCACGGCTGTTCCCGCTGAAGCTGCCCTTCTGCAGGCCCAGCGCGAACGTGGCCCACAAGCCGTTCGGGCGATAGTTCCAGCGCACTTCGGCCTGCTGGGTTTCGCCGCGCGTGGACTTCTGGTAGTTGTAGCCGACCACCGCGCGGCGCAGGTTGTGGCTGATCGCCACACTGGTGCTCGGCGCGCCGGAATAGAAGCGCGACACGCCGTTGTTGAGATAGTGGCTGACCGACAGGCTGCCGAGCCGCTCATTGACCGCCGAAACGCTGAGGTATCCGCCGGTCTTGCGTTCGCCGCTCAGCAGGCCGAGCGTCGGGTTGATGTCGACGTTGCCGACCTTGGTCGGACGCATCACGTTGACTTCGGCCGCCCAGTCGCCGCCGCGCCCGACGAGCCCGGCCGCGTTCAGGTAGAACCGGCTGAAGTTCCGGCTCACGGCGGCCTCCAGCAGGAAGCCGCCTTCGTCTCCCATCTCCTTGCCGGCGGTGACGCGCCACGCATTGCCGCCGCCCGCCGCGCCGAAGTTGACGTTGTTGATCTCGCGGGTTTCCTGGCTGGCTACATTGCCGTTGCGATCGACCAGGCGGACCTGCACCGGGTAGTAGCCGCCCGGAAGATCGGCGAAGCTGATCTCGTTGCGGCCGAGAACGGCGGGCCGCTTAAGGATCAGCCTGCCATTCCGGTAAAACTCGTAGTTTCCCTCGGCGCTAGCGTACAGGACCATCGAGCCCGCATTGCGGTTGGCCTGCAGGTTGCCTTGACTGCCGAAGGTCACGAAGTGGTCGAAGCTCGGCATCAGCAAGGTGCTGACCGAGCCGGACCCGAAGTCGATGCTGTTCTGCTTGCCCGCCCGCACATAGGTGCTGGCGAAATTCTTCTGCAGGTAATACGAGGACAGGCCAGCCGAGCTGCTGCTCATGCCGCGCGCTTCGGTGCTGTTCGCATACCAGTTCATGTAGCCGAAGCTGCGCCCCGGCAGGCCGATCCAGGTATTGCCGTTGATGTTGGCAGCGCGGTACCCGTCGGAGGACGCGCGCAAATTCACGGACTGATTGTTGACCAGGCCGTACGTCGTTGGCGGCGCGATGTAGTCCTCGCGCGAGTCGCGGATGGAGATCGACCGCTTCAGCTTGTCGATCGTGACGTAATAGCCGGCGATCTTTTCATCGCAGCCCTTGCTGCAACGCTTGTAATCGATCTGCGAGAGGACGTTGCGGATGGCCGTGACATCGTCCGGCAAAATGCCGTTTGCCGCGAACTTGACTGCATCGAACTCGAGCGATGCCTCCCGCGCCGAATAATTGATGAACCCGGGAAGGGTCTTCCCATTGAAGGTTCCGACGTAGTTCGCGCTGTCGTCCATTTCGCCCGCGCTGAATCCCTCGGGTACCCCGTACGATACCTTGACCTCTGCGAAGGAGTGCGACGAGGCAAACAGGAAGGCACCCAGCCACAGTTTGTTGAATTGAAAAGGGGCTTGAAAGGTGAGCACGCGGATAGCTTCTGAATTGAACGGGGATCCAGATCGGCAAGCGGAATTCCTTGCTGATGGAATGCAGGAGCCGAAGCCCGGACGGCGTCCGGGCTTCGCTGCGAGGAAAGGCGGCGTTACTTGGTAGTGGCGGCCGGCTCAAACAGCATCACCAGATCGCCGCTGTAGCTGCCGTTGGTGCCCAGGGCATCGTCACCCGTTGCCTTGGTGGGCGCGTCGACGCTGATCTTCAGGTGGTGGATCTCATCGTAGCCACCCTCGACTGCGGCGACCTGGGTGATCGTCTTGACCGAAAGATCCTCGAGGGCCGAGTCGCCTGCCTGGCTCGTGATCGCGACCTTGGCGTTCTTCATCGCGTAGTGGCCGTTCGACATCATCAGCGGCTGGCTCAGCGAAACGTTGAACTTGGGGTTTTTCGTCCAGACGCGGATCGGCAGCTCCTTGTGGAACTTCAGCTGCTTGAAGTCTTCGGCTTCCAGCTCTTCCGTCGTGTACCACGTGGAGCCGTCCGGCTTCGTCACGTAGATGCCGTCGTTGATCTGCGCGGTCAGCGTGATCTTCTTGGACACCTGGTTGTCCGTCTTGGGCGCCGCCGCGTTAGCCGCGCCGACCAGGACGCCGGCCATGCCAAGGGCGAGAACGAGCTTGCTGAGTTTCATATCAATTCCTATTTTTAATTCGGATTGGATAATCGGAATGCGAATCGCGAAGAGCGATTGCAACTGGAGGTGGTGGATAACTGAATTCCACCAGTAGTATTCTTATTTAGTTTGCGGCTCGAAAAAATCAGACGTTACTCAAACTAGCGCGGAGATTTGTAGGAATTGTCTTAGTCCGCGCCGGTTTTCCGGCCGCTTGCGGCGCCCAGCGCCTTCGCTGCAAGCTGCCCACAAAACTCCTGCTGCAGCCACGCGCAACCGAGCGTCGCAACGCCTGGGACGGATCGAACTCGAGGGCTCACGAATATCTATGGGATCTGGCGACAGGACGAGCAGGCGCCAGTCGTGCTGGCAATGCTGGAGGCTTTGGGCAAAGGCGCGGCTGCAGCTTGAGTGAAGGCTTGCCGCGATCCGGCATAGCGCTCGAGCGCTGCTAGCGGCGGGATGTTAGGCTTGCGCTTTTTCCCGCAGCCAACGGACTGCCGCGGCCTCGCCCCCCAACATGCAACCCAAAGACCGCCTTCTTGCCCTCGCCATCGTCCTGGCCTGGGGCATCAATTTCGTCGTCATCAAGGTCGGGCTCGCAGGCATGCCGCCCATGCTGCTGGGCGCGCTGCGTTTTTGCCTGGTGGCCTTTCCGGCCGTCTTCTTCGTACCGCGTCCACGCGTGTCGTGGCGGATGCTGGTGGCCTACGGCGTCACCATCAGCCTCGGCCAGTTCGCCTTCCTCTTCTACTCGATGGCGGTGGGGATGCCTGCGGGGCTGGCATCGCTGGTGCTGCAGGCGCAGGCCTTCTTCACGCTGGCCATTGCGGCGGTGTGGCTGGGCGAGCCGGTGCGATGGTTCAACCTGGCTGGCATGGCGATCGCCGCCGGCGGCCTGGCGCTGATCGGCATGGGCGCGGTGCCGCAGGGTGGGGCGGTGGCCGGCATGAGCGTGGCAGGCTTCCTGCTCACCTTGTGTGCCTCGGCCTGCTGGGCCACCGGCAATATCGTCAGCAAGAAGATCGGCCCGGTGGATCTGCTCGGGCTGGTGGTCTGGGGCGCCCTGATTCCCATCGTGCCATTTGTGCTGTTGTCACTGGGCTTCGAGGGACCGTCGCGCATTGCCGCGAGTGCCGCGCATGTGTCCGGCGCGGCAGTGTTGGCCGTGTGCTACCTGGCGTTCGTGGCCACCTTGTTCGGCTATACGATGTGGGGCCGCTTGCTGACGCGCTACGCGGCCAGCACGGTTGCGCCGCTGACCTTGCTGGTGCCGGTGGTCGGCCTGGTCTCGGCCCATTGGCTGCTCGGCGAGGACCTGGCCGCCGTGCAGTGGGCAGGCGCGGCGGTGGTGATGGCCGGCCTGCTGGTCAATGTGTTCGGCGCGCGCCTGAGGGTGGTGGCCGTCTCCCGCGGCTGAACGGCTGACGCCGCATAGCGCCGCTGGCTCATTCCGTCACGCAATTCAGCAGCCAACGCACGGCGGCGTGCTCCCCGGGCAGCACGCTCTGCACCGCGTCATGCATCAGGCGCAGGCCCCGGTTGCTGTTGGTGAGCAGGACGAGCGCGGACTGCTTTGCCGGGCAGCCCATCACGAAAGCCCGGATCCCCGGCATCTTGCCCCATTGGAAGAAGGTGCCGTGCTCGCGTTCGATGCCCCATCCCAGCCCCCAGCCGACGCCGCTGTCGGGCGACTGAGGCGGCGTGCTATCCAGTGACAGCACCGTGCTTTGCGGCACGCGCGAGACGGGGGTCAGCCACTGCCGGTGGGTGGGCGCACGCAGCCGCTCGCCGCGCAGCACGGCCTGGACGAAGCGGGCGTAGTCCTGCGCCGTCGTCTGCAGGGAATACGAAGCATGCGCCTG
The DNA here is from genome assembly GCF_056930435.1 of Cupriavidus sp. 09_S30. NCBI lineage: Bacteria > Pseudomonadati > Pseudomonadota > Betaproteobacteria > Burkholderiales > Burkholderiaceae > Cupriavidus > Cupriavidus sp. 09_S30. The sequence goes on from NZ_JBXOWI010000002.1 coordinate 848,825, forward strand.
CGGCGGGTAGTGCTTCTCGATCCGTTCGGCATGTTCGTGCGGATTGGCGAAATTGCCGGCGAAGCGCGGCTGCCATTCCAGGCTGGAGGAGCCCATGCCCAGCGGCGCGAACACCAGCCGCTGCAGGCTGGCTTCCAGCGGTTCGCCGGTGAGCGATTCCAGCGCGGATTGCAGATAGCCGAAACCGACGCTGGAATAGCTGAAGCGCTCGCCTGGTGGGAAGTAGGTCCGCACGGGATCATTGCCGCGCAGATTGGGCAGGCCCGAGGTGTGCGTCAGCACGTGGCGGGCGGTGATGGCGGCGGCGGCCGCATCGTCTGCCACCACGGGGGCGGTGAAGCGGGACAGGGGCGCGTCCAGGTCCAGCACGCTCGCGTCGGCGATCTGCAGCGCGGCGTAGGACACCAGCGGCTTGGTGAGCGATGCCACGTCGAACACGGTGTGCGCATCGACCGGCGCCTGGCTGGCAGCGTCGCGCACGCCGCCGGTGGCCAGCGCCATCTCCCCTTTGCGCATGATCGCAAGCGAGACGCCGGGTACTGCGGCTTCCTGCATGCAGCGGAAAAGGTGGCTTTCCAGTTCGGGCGCGTTTGTTGTCATGGCGGGTAGGAGAGCGATCCGCGAAGGCATGGGGTGGGACAGCCCGCCGGCCTACGCCGGCCTAGTGTGTGTGCCCGGCCGGCGTGGAATGTGCGGCCGGGCGGGCGTGGCTCAGCCCGGGATGCGCACGGGCAGGTGCGAAAAGCCATGCACAAAGGAGGAGCGCACGCGCGTGGGCGGGCCGACCACTTCGATCACGGGGAAGCGCGGCAGCAGCTCTTCCCACAGGATCTTCAACTGCAGCTCGGCGATGCGGCTGCCCACGCAGCGGTGGATGCCGAAGCCGAAGGACAGGTGCTGCCGCGGCCTTTCCCGGTCGATGATGAAACGGTCCGGCTCGGGGATCATGGACTCGTCCCGGTTGGCGGACAGATACCACATGGCCACCTTGTCGCCCTTGCGGATCGTCTTGCCGCCGAGCTCCGTATCCTGGGTGGCGGTGCGGCGCATATAGGCCAGCGGCGTCTGCCAGCGGATGATCTCCGACACCAGGCTGTCGACCAGGGCCGGATTGGCGCGCAGCTTGGCCATTTCCTGCGGGTTCTGGTGCAGCGCGAGCAGGCCGCCGGTCATCGAGTTGCGGGTGGTGTCGTTGCCGCCGACGATCAGCAGCGCCAGGTTGCCCATGTACTCCATCGGGTTCATCTCGCGCGTGGCGGGGCTGTGGGCCAACATGGAGACGAGGTTCATGCTGGGCGGTGCATTGACGCGTTCGTTCCACAGCCGCGTGAAGTAGACCAGCATCTTGTGCAGTTCCGCCATGCGGACTTCGGGGTCGGGCGCATCGGGGTTGGTGCGCTTGTTGGAGGTGATCATGTCCGACCAGTGGGTCAGCAGGCGCCGGTCTTCGATCGGGAAGTCGAACAGGGTGGCCAGCATCAGCGTGGTCAGCTCGACCGACACCCGCTCGACCCAGTTGAAGGTCTCGTTGCGCGGCAGGCCATCCAGGACCCGGCAGGTGCGTTCGCGGATCAGGTTTTCCCAGGCGCCCAGGTTGCCGGGCGATGCGATCGGGCTCACCACCTTGCGCTCTTCGTCATGCTTGGGCGGGTCCATGGCGATGAACATCTGCAGGCGCTCCTCGCCCGGCGGAAAGTCCATCAGCGTGATGCCGCCGCGGGTAAAGTCGGAGGAGAACAGCTCGTGGTGGGTCTCCACGTGCATGATGTCCCGGTAGCGGGTCACGGACCAGTACTCGCCGATGCCGTCAACCGGGCTGCGAGAGCGATGGACCGGGTCTTCGCGGCGCAGGCGCGCGAAGACGTCGCCGATGGTGTCGTCCACGAACCACTGCGGATCGGAGGGATCGATGCCCTCCAACGACATGGACTGGATCTGCGCGCGCGTAGCCTCTGCGGCAGGGTCGGACAGCAGCTTACCCGTCATGGCCTGGCTCCTCTTGTTCAAGCGGAATCAAAGGCTCCATCGTCGCAGGATGGTCGAGCCGGAACCTGGCCGGGAGCCGCCTGTGCTTCGCCTCCAACATCGACGGCCGACCTCGCAAACCGCGGAGCATCGGACCACCGGCCAGAATCGTACCGGGCCGCTTCCCTGTCAAGGCGGGGAATTGCCCAAGGTTCCCGGCGGGACGCCGGCCGCTTTGCCAGAATCCACATCGCTTTCCGGTTCGCGACTCCTGTGGTCATGCTCGTGTATCCCCTCTAAAAGGGGGTGTCTTCCGATAGTCCGTCAGGTTTTACCCGGGGCTGTCGTTAACCCTGATATTGCGTCGGCGCGTCCGTGAGACAGCGCGCCGCGGTCGGGGTAGCGACCTGGCGGCATCCTGGCCGTCCATCGCGCAGTTCTGTGTCACTTATCGGGTAAGAAGAAATGAAGAATCTTGGAATCGGCATGCGCCTGGGCATCGGCTTCAGCGTGGTGCTGCTGCTGTCGATGCTGATGACGGGCCTGGGCATCTTCCGGCTGCACCAGGTAGCGCAGCACACAGAGGACATGATGCAGGAGCCGCTGGCAAAGGAGCGCATCGTCAGCGACTGGTACCGGCTGATGTATGCCAGCGTGCGGCGCACGACGGCGGTGGCGCGCAGCACCGATCCGGGCCTCGGCGCCTTCTTCGCGAAGGAGACCAAGTTCTCCGCCGACTCCATGGCCACGCTGCGCGACAAGCTGGCGCCGATGCTGTCGTCGAGCGAGGAGAAGGACGCGCTCGCCAAGATCCTCGAGGTGCGCACCCCATACAACGCGGCACGCGACAAGATCACCAAGCTGAAGGAGGATGGCCAGGCCGATGCCGCCAATGAGGTGCTCGAGAAGGAATTCGTGCCGGCCGGCGAAGCCTACCTGGGTGCGTTGGAGAAACTGCTGGAGATCCAGCGCAACAGCATCGACGCGACCGCGCGCGATATCAATGCCATCTATGCGTCGTCGCGTAACGGCCTGATCGTGCTTGGCGCGATCGCACTGGCCATCGGCGTGGCGTTCTCGGTCTGGCTGACGCGCGGCATCACCGGCCCGCTGCACCGCGCGGTCACCTTCGCGCGCACCGTCGCAGCGGGTGACCTGAGCAGCCGCATCGAGGTGGACGGCAAGGACGAAACCGCGCAGCTGCTGCGCGCGCTCGGCGAGATGAACGACAACATCCTGCGCATCGTGCGCCAGGTGCGCAATTGCTCCGACTCGATCGCCACTGGCACCAGCCAGATCGCGGCCGGCAATACCGACCTGTCGCAGCGCACCGAGGAACAGGCATCGTCGCTGCAGGAGACTGCGTCCAGCATGGAAGAGCTGACCGGCATCGTGCGCCAGAACGCCGACAACGCCAAGCAGGCTAGCGGGCTGGCCGTCAACGCTTCGGAGATCGCCGTGCGCGGCGGCGAGGTGGTCGGCGAGGTGGTCGACACGATGGAGCAGATCAGCGGCGCTTCCAGGAAGGTGGTGGAAATCATCGCCGTGATCGAGGGCATCGCCTTCCAGACCAATATCCTGGCGCTGAACGCGGCGGTGGAAGCCGCGCGCGCGGGCGAGCAGGGCCGCGGCTTCGCGGTGGTGGCCGGCGAAGTGCGCAGCCTGGCGCAGCGCAGCGCCACCGCGGCCAAGGAGATCAAGGCCCTGATCGGCGACTCGGTCGAGCGCGTGGAGACGGGTTCGCAACTGGTGGCCCAGGCCGGCCAGACCATGGAAGGCATCGTCGGCGCGGTCAAGCGCGTGACCGACATCATGGGCGAAATCAGCGCCGCGTCGTTCGAGCAGAGCGCCGGCATCGACCAGGTCAGCCAGGCCGTCACGCAGATGGATACGGTGACGCAGCAGAACGCCGCGCTGGTCGAGCAGGCGGCGGCGGCCGCCGGGTCGCTGGAGGAACAGGCCCGCCGGCTGAGCGAGGCGGTGTCATCGTTCCGTCTGGCGGCCTGAGGCCGGCGCGCTCGCCCGCATCCCCGTCACGCATCAACTTGCCGCTCCCTTGCTGGTTGCAGGTTCGGGGGTAGGCTGAATCGCTTGCTGCGCTGCCTGCGCCCGCCGCGGCCACCGGCCATTGAGCACCGCGTAGGCCACCAGACCGATCACCAGACCCCAGAACGCCCCGCCGATGCCCAGCAGCTTGATGTTGGCGGCGGCAGCCAGGAAGGTGATCAGCGAGGCTTCGCGCGCCTTCGCATCGGCCATGGCGCTGGCGAGACTGCCACCAATGGTTCCCAGCAGGGCCAGGCCCGCCAGCGTGGTGATGAAGGTCGCCGGGAAAGCCATGAAGACAGCGGCGAGCGTCACCCCGAACACCCCGACGAGGATGTAGAAGACGCCTGCGGCGATGCCTGCGATCCAGCGCTTGGACGGGTCTTCGTGCGCTTCCCTGCCGGTGCAGATCGCCGCCGTGATCGCGGCGATGTTGAAGGCGTGCGAGCCGAATGGCGCCATCAGCAATGAGCCCAGTCCGGTAACCGTGACGATGGGATTGGCGCTGGTCTTGAAGCCATCGTTGCGCAGTACCAGCAAGCCGGGCATGTATTGGCCGGTCAGCGTGATCAGGAACAGTGGCAGGGCCACGCTCAGCAGGGCGTTGAGCGAAAATGCCGGCATGGTGAAGACGGGAGCGGCAAGCTTCAATTGCAAGCCCGAGAGATCGACTCGATCCTGGATCAACAAGAAGGCTAGCCCCAGCACCAGGATGCCCACCACGGCGTAGCGAGCGGTAAAGCGCTTGAGCACGGCATAGGCGACGATCAGCAAGCCGGCCAGCAAGGGGTCGATGCTCATGCCGCCGAAGGCGCCAATGCCGAACTGCAGCAGGATGCCGGCCAGCAGCCCGGCAGCCACGCCCGGCGGGATCAAGCGGATGACCTTCTCGAAGTAGCCCGATAGTCCGAGCGCCACAAAGGCGGCCGCGGAGACCAAGTACGCGCCCACCGCTTCCGCGTAGGGCGTGGTTGCCAGTGCCGTAACGAGAAACGCGGCTGCCGGCGTGGACCAGGCCGTGATGATTGGTTCGCGGAAACTCCAGCTCAGCAAGATTCCCGTCACCCCCACGCCGATCGAAATCGACCACACCCACGAGGCCGTCAACGCCGGGCTCAGGCCAGCCACTTTGGCCGCCTGGAACACCAGGATGAAGGTGCCGCCGTAGTTGACGATGACCGAGATGAGCCCGGCCACGACGGGATGGGTGAGATCGCGCAAGCGAACGGACGAAGGTGAGCTGGCAGATGGCATGGCCTGAATGCGACTCCTGAAAGCGGTTTGATTGACGTGTTTGGTTGACGTGTTAGAGCTACTGCTTTGTAGCTCTAAAATGGATGGTTGTACCCCGCCACTTTTTCGAAGAGATACCGGCCAATTGTTCAAGCATGCCCAACTGGAATCCGTCAAAGCCTGGATCGGCGACCCTGCACATGGCGCCTTGCCCCTGCATGCGCGTGTCCAACGGGCCATCCGGCAACTGATTCTCGACGGCGCGCTCGTCGTGGGCAGGCCATTGCCCGCGTCACGCGCACTGGCCAAGTCGCTGGGCGTTTCCCGCGATACGGTGGAGGCGGCGTACAGCCAGTTGCATGCGGAAGGGTTCATCGAGCGGCGCGTCGGCAGCGGCAGCTTCGTGTCGGAGCGGGCCCAACGCCTGTCAAGGCCGGGGGTAGCAAAGTGCGCGGGGGCTACTAAGGAAACGCTGCGTCTCAGTCGGCGCGGCAGCGCCATGTTCCAGGGCGGCGGCGTGCGCGACTTCCTGATGCCGCGCCCCTTCGCCCCAGGCGTGCCGGAAACACGCAACTTTCCCCTGCAGATCTGGGAGCGGCTGGAGCGGCAGGTGTTGAAGGAATATGGCACCCAGGCGCTGCTGCACAGTCCGCCGCAGGGCATGGAGCCGCTACGGCGCGCCATCGCGGACTACGTCAATCTCGAACGCGGCGCACGCGCCACGCCCGAGCGGGTGCTGGTGCTGACCAGCTCCCAGCAAGCCCTGACCCTGTGCGCCACGGTGCTGCTCGATGCCGACGAGCGGATCTTCATTGAGGATCCCGTCTACCACGGGGCGCGCAAAGCGTTCGACGCCGCCGGCCTGGAATGCGTGCCGGTACCGCTGGATGCCGACGGCATGCGGGTGGAACACCTGCGCAACGCCGCACAATCCGCCAAAGCCGTGTTCCTAACCCCTTCGCACCAATTCCCGACCGGCGCGTCGCTGGCGCTGGACCGGCGTCTGGCCGTCATCGAATGGGCGCGGCAGCAGCAGGCCTGGATCATCGAGGACGACTACGACAGCGAATTTCACTATGCCGGCAAGCCCACGGCTTGCGTGCAAGGGCTCGATCCGCACGAGCGGACGATCTACATCGGTACGTTCACCAAATCACTGTTTCCCGGCCTGCGTATCGGCTACATGGTCTTGCCGCCGCAGCTTGTGGTGCCCATGACAGTGGCGCGCACCCTGCTCGATGGACACAGCGCGCCCATCCCGCAACTGACGCTGGCGCGTTTCATCGAGGGTGGGCATTTCGGCGCGCATGTGCGCACGATGCGGGCTGTTTATGCCGAACGGCGCGACGCGCTGGCGCGGCTGGTGCGCAAGCACCTGGCCGACTTCGTGGAACCGAGGGTGCCAACGGGGGGAATGCAGATGCCTTGCGTGCTCATCCGCGACATTCCCGAGCGCGAAGCCGTAGATGCCGCGCGCCGCGCCGGGATCGACCTGCTGGGGCTGACGGAACTGTATGCGTCGAACAAGCACCAGGCTGGCTTTCTCATGGGGTTTGCCGCCCATACGCCAGGGGAGTTGGAAATTGCTGTCAAGAAACTCATTGGTGTGCTTTCCGCATTGAATCGCCGAACCCATTGATAGTCGCCTGGGGATGGCGTTCAAACGCGCACAAGACTGGATGCCCTGACGAGGCCTTGCCAGGCGCAGACTAGGTGAGCAACGGCAATTTATTGGAACGTCTGCAGATAGGCCAGCAGGTCTTCAATCTGCTGCGCGTCGCCGATGCCCCAGAAGCGCATCCGGGTGCCGGGCACGACCTTGCCGGGCGCCTTGATGAACGCGCTCAGCGTTTCCTGCGACCACACGATCCCCGACGTCTTCATGGCTTGCGTGTACTGGTAGTCGCTTGTCGTGCCCGCCCGCCGGCCGAAGACGGCATTGAGCTGCGGGCCGAAACCGCCGCGCGCCGAAGGCCCGACGCTGTGGCAGGAGGCGCAGCGGCTGGCGAACAGGGCCTTGCCGGCCTGCGGGTTGCCGGCGGCATGTGCCGCGAGCGGAAGGGCCAGGAGCAGGGCGGATAGTGCCGCGTTTTTCATTGGTTGGGGCGGGAGCGAGGAGAAAGCGAGGTATTGTAGGGCTTCGGGCGAGTCTATCCGCGCGGCATAGGTGATGGCGGACATCACGGGCGGACGGCAGTGCATGGGAGTGGCGGTAGCGCGCCAACCCGGCAGTCAGTTTGTCAGGTGCGGACCTCAGCCGCGTCTTATTGCCCGTGCCAGTCACCTCAAGCCATCAGCAGTTGAGCTGGATGCCGTGCACATGCATTGCAGATATGAAATACGCATTTCAATTCTGAAATCGACAAGCCGCTCTAATATGGAGGTTGCCAGTCAGATCAAGGAGATATGTACCTGACTTCTTGCTGGCTCATTTCCTGCTTGTATGGGACGGTGTGGGCACGGATTGCTCGTGTCTACGGCGCAAAGGCGAACTGCCAACCGCATCGCATTGACCGCGCGGAGGAGCGGACGGACCTGAGTCGCCAGCTGTTTTTTTCATGTTGCCTTGCGTTCTCGCGCATGGCCCGTTTCCCTTTTTCATTTTCGTCGCCATGGATTACGCCCCGATCAAATCCCTGCTGATTGCCAACCGTTCCGAGATCGCGATCCGCGTGATGCGCGCCGCGGCCGAGATGAATATCCGGACGGTGGCGATCTATTCGAAGGAAGACCGCCTCGCGCTGCATCGCTTCAAGGCTGACGAGAGCTACCTGGTCGGCGACGGCAAGAAGCCGCTTGCAGCCTATCTCGATATCGACGACATCCTGCGCATTGCCCGGCAGGCGAAGGTCGACGCCATCCATCCGGGCTATGGATTCCTCTCGGAGAACCCGGATTTCGCGCAGGCGGTGATGGATGCCGGCATCCGCTGGATCGGCCCGTCGCCCGAGGTCATGCGCAAGCTTGGCAACAAGGTCGCGGCGCGCAACGCGGCGATCGAGGCGGGCGTACCGGTGATGCCGGCAACCGACCCGCTGCCTGGCGACCTGGACGAGTGCAAGCGACTGGCTGCAGGCATCGGCTATCCGCTGATGCTCAAGGCAAGCTGGGGCGGTGGCGGCCGTGGGATGCGCATGCTGGAAAACGAGCAGGATCTCGAGACCGCGCTGCCGGCGGCGCGGCGCGAAGCGCTGGCCGCGTTCGGCAATGACGAAGTCTATGTCGAGAAGCTGGTGCGCAACGCGCGCCACGTTGAAGTGCAGGCGCTCGGCGACACGCATGGCAACCTGGTGCACCTGTACGAGCGCGACTGTACCGTGCAGCGGCGCAACCAGAAGGTGGTGGAGCGTGCGCCGGCACCGTACCTCGACGAAGCCGGCCGCGCGGCGCTGTGCGATGCGGCAATGCGGCTGATGCGCGCGGTCGGCTACACGCATGCCGGCACGATTGAATTCCTGATGGATGCCGACTCGGGCCAGTTCTATTTCATCGAGGTCAATCCGCGCATCCAGGTCGAGCATACGGTCACCGAGATGGTTACCGGCGTCGATATCGTCAAGGCCCAGATCCGCATCACGGAAGGCGGCCATATCGGCATGACCGAGAACACGCGCGATGCCGACGGCAAGATCGTCGTGCGCGCCGCGGGCGTGCCGCTCCAGGCCGGGATTCCGCTGAACGGGCATGCGCTGCAATGCCGGATCACGACCGAGGATCCCGAGAACGGCTTCCTGCCGGACTATGGCCGTCTCTCCGCGTACCGCAGCGCTGCCGGTTTCGGGGTGCGCCTCGATGCCGGTACCGCCTACGGCGGCGCGGTGATCACGCCGTACTACGATTCGCTGCTGGTCAAGGTCACCACATGGGCGCCGACCGCGCCCGAGTCGATCCGGCGCATGGATCGTGCGCTGCGCGAGTTCCGCATCCGCGGCGTTGCCTCCAACCTGCAGTTCCTCGAGAACGTCATCAACCATCCGGCGTTCAAGGCCGGGGACGTCACCACGCGCTTTATCGACAAGACGCCGGAGCTGCTGGCGTTCACCAAGCGCCAGGACCGCGCCACCAAGCTGCTGCGCTACCTTGGCGAGGTCAGCGTGAACGGGCATGCGGAAATGAGCGGGCGCACGCTGCCGGCGCTGCCGCTGCCCACGCCGGTGCTTCCCGCTGTCGATAACAGCAAGCCACTGCCTTACGGCACGCGCGACCGCCTGCGCGAGCTTGGCGCGGAGAAGTTCTCGCGCTGGATGCTGGAGCAGAAGCAGGTGCTGTTGACCGACACCACCATGCGCGACGCGCACCAGTCGCTGTTCGCCACACGTATGCGCACCGCAGACATGTTGCCGATTGCCCCGTTCTATGCGCGTGAGCTGTCGCAACTGTTCTCGCTGGAGTGCTGGGGCGGGGCCACCTTCGACGTGGCGCTGCGCTTCCTGAAGGAGGACCCGTGGCAGCGCCTTGCGCAGTTGCGCGAGCGCGTGCCCAATGTGTTGTTCCAGATGCTGCTGCGCGGCTCCAATGCTGTCGGCTACACCAACTATGCGGACAATGTGGTGCGCTTCTTCGTGCGGCAGGCCGCCAGCGCCGGCGTCGATGTGTTCCGCGTCTTCGATTCGCTGAACTGGGTGCGCAATATGCGCGTGGCGATCGATGCCGTCTGTGAAAGCGGTGCGCTGTGCGAAGGTGCGATCTGCTATACCGGCGACCTGTTCGACACTTCGCGCGCCAAGTACGACCTGAAGTACTACACCGGCATCGCCCGCGAACTGCAGCAAGCCGGCGTCCATGTGCTGGGCATCAAGGACATGGCCGGCATCTGCCGCCCGCAGGCGGCGGCTGCGCTGGTCAAGGCGCTCAAGGAAGAGACCGGGTTGCCGGTGCATTTCCACACGCACGACACCAGCGGTATCTCGGCCGCTTCGGCACTGGCTGCCATCGGGGCCGGTTGCGATGCGGTGGACGGCGCGCTCGATGCAATGAGCGGGCTCACCTCGCAACCCAACCTGTCGAGCATCGCCGCGGCGCTGGCGGGCAGCGAACGCGATCCCGGCCTTAGCCTAGAACGGCTGCATGAGGCATCGATGTACTGGGAAGGGGTCCGCCGCTACTACGCCCCGTTCGAGTCCGAAATCCGCGCCGGCACTGCCGACGTGTATCGCCACGAGATGCCCGGCGGCCAGTACACCAACCTGCGCGAGCAGGCCCGCTCGCTCGGTATCGAGCATCGCTGGACCGAGGTGTCGCGCGCCTATGCCGAGGTCAACCAGATGTTCGGCGACATCGTCAAGGTGACGCCGACGTCTAAGGTGGTGGGGGACATGGCCCTGATGATGGTGGCCAACGACATGAGCGCCGCCGATGTGTGCGACCCGGCCAAGGAGATCGCCTTCCCCGAGTCGGTGGTATCGCTGTTCAAGGGCGAGCTCGGCTTCCCGCCCGATGGATTCCCGCAAGCGCTGTCGCGCAAGGTGCTGCGTGGCGAGCCGCCCGCACCATACCGCCCCGGCGACCAGATTCCGCCGGTCGACCTGGAGGCGGCGCGCGCCGCCGCCGAAGCGGCCTGCGAGCAGCCGCTCGACGACCGCCAGCTGGCTTCGTACCTGATGTATCCGAAGCAGGCGAGCGACTACCACGCGCATGTGCGCACCTACAGCGATACCTCGGTAGTGCCGACGCCTGCTTACCTGTACGGCCTGCAACCTCAGGAAGAGGTAAACATCGACATTGAGCCGGGCAAGACGCTGCTGGTGTCGCTACAGGGCACGCACCCCGACGCCGAAGAGGGGGTCATCAAGGTCCAGTTCGAGCTGAACGGCCAGTCGCGCACGGCGTTGGTCGAGCAGCGCAGCACTGCACATGCGGCGGTGGTACGCAGCAGCCGTCCGGTTGCTGAGCCTGGCAATCCGCTGCATGTCGCCGCGCCGATGCCGGGCTCGATCGTGACCGTGGCGGTTCAGCCGGGTCAGCGCGTGGCCGCAGGCACGACGCTGCTCGCGCTGGAGGCGATGAAGATGGAAACCCATATCGCTGCCGAGCGCGACTGCGAGATTGCCGCCGTGCATGTGAAGCAGGGTGACCGGGTGGCCGCCAAGGAATTATTGATCGAACTGAAGCCTGCTGATTGACGTTCTTGCGCGGCCCAACCACAAAGGGCCGCCAAGACTTCAATTCGCAATCGCGAACGTGATCGCATGGACACCGGGCACCACCGCGCAGTAAACGAGGTAAGCGAGCCAGAGCGCGCCGCCAGCGCCGATGAGAAGTGCGACCGGGCTGAATACGCGTCGGTCCCCGCTGCGGTAAAAGTCGCGCTGCTCGCAGCGTGCGGCATCGCGTTTCAACGCTCCAAGGTCGCGGTGGAAATCGTCGAGGCCCATAGTGGGTGTCATGGTTGGTGCCTGCGGGTTAAAGGGAACCTACCTAACCACATCTGAATAGCAACAACCACTACGAGCAAGCCGATTCGTTGGGATCCTCAGGGCTCATCACGAACGTAGCTTGCACTATAGTGGGGATTCTGTTCGCTGCCATCCGTCATGTGGCGGAGGCTTCTCGTCCATCTGGTCTAGCGCGACGCGCAAGGCGCAGCGTCCGGGGGCGGCCGACAGCAGTCGAGCGCGCCCTCCGGCTCTCGCCCATTGAGAAGTTTTGGCCCCCCTCCCAAGCAGCGGAGGATTGGGCGAAAGCAACTTCGGCACTCCCCCTGAATCTCCTGCCTACATGGGCTGCACCGCAATCCGCGATGTCCGCAGCTATGTCCGGTTTCCCAGTCCGGTTAGAGCGCACGTAGTCCAGCCAATTCCGATTCCCCACAGCCAGGTACTGGATGGCGTCGCCATGCTTGCCCATACTTGCCTCAGCGCAGAAATACTGTATAAATATACAGTATCGGAATTTTCTCGCCTCTGGCTTCGGGCCGGTGGCGCAACGTACACATGATTGCGCAATCGCACGCAATGGCGCCGGCGGCGCCGGAGGGCTCGTCCCCTGTGGCCGCCCAAGTTCCGCCGTCCCCGCTGTCCCCGGCGGACCGGCAGCATGCGCTGCATGCCCTCGAACGGCGCTACCCCGGCCTGTGGCGGGCCGGGCAGCTGGGGCAGGCCGGCAGCCTGCCGGTCTGTCCTTGCGGCCACGCGGCGCTGGCCGGCGAACTGCCTGGCGGCGGCTGGCCGCTGGGCGCGCTGAGCGAACTGCTGCTGGCCGACTGCGGCGTGGGCGAGCTGCGCCTGCTGCGCCCGGCGCTGCAGGCGCTGGCGGCGCAGGGGCGCCAGCTGGCGCTGGTGGGGGCGCCCCATGTGCCCAATGCGGCGGGACTGGCGGCCTGGGGCCTGCCGGCGCAGCGGCTGTACTGGGTGCGTTCTGCCTGCCCGGCCGACTTGTCATGGGCGGCCGAGCAGATCCTGCGCAGCCAGGCCTTCGGCGGCGTGCTGGCCTGGCTGCCGGCCGCGCGGCCCGAGACCATCCGCCGGCTGCAGGTGCTGGCGCAGGCCGGCGATGCCGCGGTGTGGGTGATGCGTCCGGCGGCGGCGCAGCGCGAGTCCTCGCCGGCGGTGCTGCGGCTGCTGCTGTCGCCGCTGCCCGGCAACGCCCTGTCGATCGTCTTCCACAAGCGGCGCGGGCCGGTGCGCGAGGCGCCGCTGGTGCTGCCGCTGGGCGGGATGGAGGCGGTGCCGTCCGCACTGGCTGCCGCCGTTCCCGTCTCCGGCTCCGTCCGGCCCGCGGTGGCGTCCGCCCCCGCGCGTGCCGCCGCGCTGACCGCTGCCGCGTGAGGGTCTGCCCATGTCGTTCTGGATCGCGGTGCATCTGCCGCGCCTGCCATTGGATGCGCTGCAGCCGGCCTGGCCCGGGCCGCATGCCCCGGCGCTGTCCGGCATGCTGGAGCGCGCCGCGCCGGTGACGGTGCTGGAGCGCGAGCGGGTGGTGCTGGCCAACGAAGCGGCCATGCGGCTGGGTGTGCAGTTCGGCATGCGGCGCGGCGGCGTGCAGGCGCTGTCGGCCGAGGTGGTGCAGCTCGAGCGCGAGCCGGCCGCCGAAGCGGAGCTGATGACTTCGGCGGCGCTGGCGCTGCTGCGTTTCACGCCGCACGTGGCATGCGATGCCGAGGCCGCCACGGTGATGCTCGACGCCAGCGCCAGCCTGCGCCTGTTCGGCGGCCACCGCGCCTTGTGCCGCGCGGTGCGCGCCTGCGTGCGGCGGCTGGGCACGGTGCCCCAGCTGGGCTGCGGCAGCAGCGCGCATGGCGCGGCCTGGCTGGCGGCGCAGCCGCTGCGGCGTGGCCGGCATGGCGCTATCGTGCGGCCGCAGCGGCGGGCGGTGCGCTCCGCCCGCATGGCGCGGCTGCTGGACCGGCTGCCGGTGGAGGCCCTGTACCGCCTGGCCGATCCCGCCTGGCTCGACGGCATCGGTTGCCGCACCGTGGGCGAGGTGCGCGGGCTGCCGCGCGCCGGACTCAAGCGGCGGGTGGGTCCGGGCCTGCTGGAGGGGCTGGACCAAGCCTATGGCGAGGCGCCGGCCTGCCTGGAATGGTTCGTCGCGCCGCCGGTCTTCGCCCGCCGCATGGAGCTGCCGGGCCGCATCGAGGGTGCCGAGGGCGTGCTGGCCGGCGCGCAGCGGCTGCTGCTGGCCATGGCAGGCTGGCTGGCGCAGCACCAGGCGGGCGTGACGCGTTTCGTGCTGGTGCTGGAGCACGAACGCTACCGGCTGGGCAGCGCGCCGGATGGCACGCCGGTGGCGGTGGCGCTGGCGCAGCCCAGCCGCGATGCCGACCACCTGTCGAAGCTGCTGCACGAGAGGCTGGGCCAGCTGCGCTTCCACGCACCGGTGGTCGGCCTGGGGCTGAAGGTGGAGGCGATGAGCGAGAGCCTGCCGCGCAGCGAATCGCTGTTCCCGGAGCCGGGCGCCGCGGCGGCCGGCTTGGGGCGCGTGCTCGATACGCTGGTGGCGCGGCTGGGCCGCGACAACGTGCTGCAGCCGCGGCTGCTGGCCGACCACCGCCCCGAGCGCGCCAACCGCTGGTGCCCGCTGGACGAGGTCGCGCCGGGCCCGGGCATGCCGGCCGGCGCGCCGTTGCCCGAGCGGCCGCTGTGGCTGCTGGCCGAGCCGGTACCGCTGTCGGTGCGGCAGGAGCGGCCTTGCCACGGCGGGCCGCTGCGGATGCTGACGCGCCCGGAGCGGATCGAGTCCGGCTGGTGGGACGGTGGGCTGGCCACGCGCGACTACTACATCGCCGAGCGTGCCGACGGCGTGCGCTGCTGGGTCTACTGCGAGCGCATCGGCCATGGCGCGGCCATCGAGGTGCGCTGGTTCCTGCATGGCTTGTTCGCATGACGACCTCCGATGCGCGCGGGGCGGCTGCCGGCCCCGCTGCCTCTCCCGATTCCACATCCGTCCGCGCGGCGCACGGCGCCGCGGCGGTGCTGCCCGACTATGTCGAGCTGCACTGCATTTCCAACTTCACCTTCCTGACCGGCGCCTCCCATCCCGCCGAGCTGATCGAGCGCGCCTTCGCGCTGGGCTACCGCGGCCTGGCGCTGACCGACGAATGCTCGGTGGCCGGCACCGCGCGCGCCTACCAGGCCCTCAAGGACCTGCGCCAGCGCGAGGCGGAGCGCGAAACGGAAAAAGGGGAGGGGGGCGCCGCCGTCGATTTCCAGCTGCTGATCGGCAGCCGCTTCACGCTGACGCCGCCGCCGGGGCAGCCCGGCGTGCCGCCGCTGCGCCTGGTGCTGCTGGCGACGGACCGCGAGGGCTTCGGCAACCTGTGCGAGCTGATCACGCTGGGCCGCCGGCGCGCGGCCAAGGGCAGCTACCTGCTGCATCCGCAGGACCTGGCCGAACCCGCGGATAGCAGCGGGCGCCTGCGCAGCATGCCCGGCTGCCTGGCGCTGCTGCTGCCCGACTACTGCCCCGAGCCCGGGCTGCTGCAGGCGCAGGCGGAATGGTGCCGCGCGGTCTTCGGCGCGCGCGCGTGGATCGCGCTGGAACTGCTGCAGGGCCATGCCGACAACCTGCACCGGGAGCGGGTGCTGGCGGCGGCCGCGCAGAGCGGGCTGCCGCTGGTCGCCGCCGGCGCGGTCACCATGCACGTGCGCTCGCGCAAGCCGCTGGCCGACGTGCTGGCCGCCATCCGCATCGGCCAGCCGCTGCCGGCCTGCGGCATGGCGCTGGCCCCCAATGCCGAGGCACGCCTGCGCCAGCGCCAGCGGCTGGCGCGGCTTTACCCGCCCGAGGCGCTGGCGCAGACGCTGCGCATCGCCGCGCTGTGCCATTTCTCGCTCGGCGACCTGCGCTACGAGTATCCGGAAGAACTGGTGCCCGAGGGCAAGACGCCCATCGCGTACCTGCGCGAGGAGGTGGAAAAAGGCCGTCGGCAGCGTTTTCCCAAAGGGATGAAGAAGGAATGGGAAGACCAGCTCGAGGATGAGTTCAAGCTGATCGAAGCCAAGCAGTACGAGCACTTCTTCCTGACCGTGCACGACATCGTGCGCGAGGCGCGCCGCCTGGGCATCCTGTGCCAGGGCCGCGGCTCGGCGGCCAACTCGCTGGTCTGCTACTGCCTCTACATCACCGAAGTGAACCCGGAGCAGACGCACATGCTGTTCGGCCGCTTCCTGTCGGTCGAGCGCGACGAGCCGCCCGACATCGACGTGGACTTCGAGCACCAGCGGCGCGAGGAGGTGATCCAGTACATCTACGACAAGTACGGCCGCGACCGTGCCGCGCTGGCGGCCTCGCTGATCACCTACCGCTCGCGCAGCGCGCTGCGCGATGTGGGGCGCGCGCTGGGCATCGACGCGGGCGTGGTCGAGCAGGTGGTCAAGGGGCAGGCCTGGTGGGACGGCGACAAGGCCTTCCTGGAGCGCATCGCGCGCTACGGGCTCGATCCGGAATCGCCGGCCGTGCAGCAGTGGGCCAGCCTGACCGAGCAGCTGCGCGGCTTTCCGCGCCACCTGTCGCAGCACGTGGGCGGCTTCGTGATCGCGCGCGACAAGCTGTCGCGGCTGGTGCCGATCGAGAACGCCGCCATGGCCGACCGCAGCGTGATCCAGTGGGACAAGGACGACCTGGAGTCGCTGGGCCTGCTCAAGGTGGACGTGCTGGCGCTGGGCATGCTGTCGGCGATCCGGCGCGCGCTGGAGATGATCCACGGCTACAGCGGCCGCTATGGACGCATGGAGGACCTGCCCCAGAACGACGTGGCGACCTACGACATGATCTGCCGGGCCGAGACCATCGGCGTGTTCCAGGTCGAGTCGCGCGCGCAGCAGACCATGCTGCCGCGGCTGCGGCCGCGCAATTTCTACGACCTGGTGGTGGAGGTGGCCATCGTGCGGCCCGGCCCCATCCAGGGCGGCATGGTCCACCCCTACCTGAAGCAGCGCGAGGCGTTCCGGCGCACCGGCAAGCCGCCGCGCTACCACGACGAGGTCATCGCCAAGGTGCTGGGCCGCACGCTGGGCGTGCCCATCTTCCAGGAGCAGGTGATGCAGCTCGCCATGGATGCGGCCGGCTTCTCGGCGGGGGAGGCCGACCAGCTGCGGCGCTCGATGGCGGCGTGGCGGCGCAAGGGCGATCTCAAGCGTCACCAGGACAAGCTGGTCGAGGGGTTTGCCAGGAAGGGCTACCCGGAGTCGTTTGCGCTGCGCGTCTGCAAGCAGATCGAGGGCTTCGGCGAGTACGGCTTCCCGGAAAGCCATGCCGCCAGCTTCGCCAAGCTGGTCTATATCAGCGCCTGGATCAAGCGCCATCACCCGGCGGCCTTCCTTTGCGCGCTGCTCAACAGCCAGCCGATGGGCTTCTACTCGCCGTCGCAGCTGGTGCAGGACGCGTGCCGCAATGGCGTGCGCGTGCTGCCGGTGGACGTGTGCGAGAGCCGCTGGGACAGTACGCTGGCGATGCGCGATGCGACACCCTGGCAGGCGGGCGCGCCGCCACCCGATGTGCGGCTCGGCCTGGGGCGGGTCAAGGGCATGCGCAAGGAGGCGGCCGCGCGCATCGAGGCCGCGCGCGCCGAGCGGCCCTTCGCCAGCGTGGAAGACCTGGCCTTGCGCGCCGCGCTGGACAAGCATGACGTCGATGCACTGGCTGCCGCCGATGCGCTGGCCGGCCTCGCCGGACACCGCCGGCAGGCGCGCTGGCAGGCGCGCGCCGCCGCGCTGCAGTCGGCGCATCATGACCTGCTCCATGAAGCGCCGCCGGCCGAGCATGCGCTCGCGCTGCCGGCGCCGCGCCTGGGCGAGGAGGTGGCGGCCGACTACACCAGCCTGGGCCTGTCGCTCAAGGCGCATCCGCTGGCGCTGCTGCGCGGGCGGCTGCAGGCCATGCGCTTTTCCACCGCGCGCCAGCTCGCCGACTGCCCCGACGGCCGCCGCGTGCGCGCCTGCGGCATCGTCACCGTGCGCCAACGGCCGGCCACCGCCAGCGGCACCATCTTCACCTCCATCGAGGACGAGACCGGTGCCGTCAACGTGATCCTGTGGCCGGACCTGATCGAGCGCGAGCGCAAGATCGTGCTGGGCGCCAGGCTGCTCGGCGTGACCGGCACCTGGCAGCGCCAGGGCGAGGTCAGGCACCTGGTGGCCGAGCAACTGGAGGACCTGAGCGAATGGCTCGGGCGGCTGGCCGTCAGCAGCCGCGACTTCCATTGAGTTTGCGGCGGCAACCATCCCGCCCGCAAGCTCCGGAAGCTCAGGCTGCGGGAAATGCTGCGCGATTCTTCGCCCCACCAACTGGGACGCGTTCAGCGGCAACGCCGCGGAACTGCACCGCTTCCAGGTCGACGAGATCCGGAAATGGTCGAGCGCCGCCGCGCGCGCCGGCATCCCGAAGCAGTGAGGCCGTGCCGGCCTAAAGCTCCACGAACAGCGCCACGAACACGCTACCGTCCTCGATCCTGACCGGAAAGCTACGGATGTCCGCGGTTAGCGGGGCACACATGGCCTTGCCGCTGCGCACGTCGAAGCGCCCCTGGTGCAGCGGGCACTCGATCTCGTGGCCTTCGAGGAAGCCGTCGCACAGCCTGGCATTGCCGTGGGTGCAAAGGTTGTCGGTGACGAACACCTCGCCGTCCACGCCGTACACGGCCAGCTCGCGGCCGCCGGCATCTACCGCGACGACGTCGTCGGCGGGCACGGCGGCCAGTTCGATGATCTTCATCCATTGTGCTGTCATGGCAAGCCTCAGATCGGATAGATAAGCGAGTTGGGAATCATCTCGCTGTCGAACACGCACAGGCGCGACTCGAACTTCAGGCCGGCCTCGGTGCGCAGGATAGTGTCGAGATAGCGACCGACGTTGAACACGGTCGATAGTTCATCGGGCTTGGTGCGGAACACAGCGTAGCTGGCCTCGGCGCGGATGCGCGCGCCGTCGTCGGCGAGGATGCGCGGCATGCCGACCACGTGGCGCTGGTAGTAGGGGTCGTGGAAGATGGTTTCCGTCGCACCGTAGACGCGGTCCCGCAGCATGCCCTTGCTCTCGAAGGACAGCGTGGCCAGCGGCAGGCCGCGTTCATGGTTCTCGCGCGGCTGGACGCGGTAGACGCAGTCCTCGGTGAAGAACTCCGGCCACTGCTCCCAGGCTTCATTGTCGAGCGCGGCGGCATAGTCGGCGTAGAGGGCCAGCAGCCGCTGGTAGGTTGGGAAGTCGAGCATCTCAGGCCTCCATCACGCGGCGCCAGTAGGCGTACATGCCGCGGATCAGCGTTTCGGTCACCATGTGGTCGGCGTCGGCGGTATCGCGCCCGCCGAGTTCGGCGATGGTGCGGTGCCAGGGCTTCTGCGCGAAGCCTTCCTGCGAGAACTCGATCACCTCGCCGTCATCTGCGGAGACGAAGCCGGCCGGGCCGAACAGGTTGGCCTGGCGCAGGCGGCGGCGCGTCATCTCCTCGCTGTCGTCCGCAAAGCCGAAGTGGGTCCAGACGAAGTCGAAGGAGCCGTGGCCGTTGGGCTGGATATGGCGGGTCGAGACGGAGTTGACCTGCTGCTGGATGATGACGCTGGGGAAGAGCGTCATCATCACAGCGGTGGGCCCGCCCCACCAGTCTTCCTGCACCACGTCGAGGAAGCGGTCGTCGTGCAGCCGCATCTGGTCCTTGAAGCTGGATACGCCGCTGGTCACGTCGCCCCTGCCGCCGCTGCCGCGCGTAGAGATCATCGCGGCGTGGCGGAAGTGCTCGTCCATCTTCAGTTCGGAGCGGTTGTCGGCGCGCCACAGGCCGAAGGTGACAAACCACGTGTGCAGCAGGCCGGGGTGGTAGGGGTCCTTGATGTTCTCCTGCATCAGCTTCCAGTTGCCCGGGATGCGCTGGCGGCTGTAGCCCAGGATGGTCAGCCCGCGGCCGTCGAAGACGCGGTCGAAGTAGCGCAGGATGGTGGGGCCGAGGTAGTCCTCCAGCGGCGGCACCTCATGGTCGAAGGAGGCGAACACCACGCCGTGGCGCGTGGCCACCTTCAGCCGCGTCAGGCCGTGGTCCCTGGGGTCGAAGTCGGGCGGCATGCCGCCGTTGACCTTGCCGTCGAGCTTGACGCCGCGGCGGAACGGCACGCCGACCAGGTTGCCCTTCAGGTCATAGTTCCACTGGTGGTAGGGGCAGGTGAAGTCCTTGCGGTTGCCGAAGCGCTCGCGGCAGAAGCGCACGCCGCGGTGGGCGCAGACGTTCTCCACGACGTGGATTTCCCCGTCCGCCGCGCGCGTGACGATGACGGAGCGCTCGCCGACGGCCGTGCGCTTGAAGTCGCCCGGATTCGGGATCTCGGCTTCCAGCGCGACATAGCACCAGTGCCCCGCATAGAAGAAACGCTCGAGTTCGCGGCGGTAGATGTCTTCGTCCGTGTAGGCGTGGAAGGGGATGCGGCTGGAACCGCCGTCTTCCCAGGCGGGCGGGCGAAAGCGCAACGGGGCTTCATTCATGCTTTGTCTCCTTTGACGGGCCTGGGGCCGGATTCAGTTGCCGCTCGCGTGGAAGGCGTCGGCATGGATGCTGGCGGGTGCGATGCCCTTGCGTTGCAGCAGGGCGGTGGCGGCGTCGACCATGGCCGGTGCGCCGGCGAGATAGGCGGTCCAGCCAGCCAGCGACGTCCAGTCGTCGTCGACGGCCTGCGTGACCATGCCGGCGCGGTAGCCGTCCCGGCCGTCCGCCGTGCCGTCAGCGACGACCACGTGAACGGCCAGGCGAGGCAGTTTGCGCCGCAGCGCCGCCAGCCAGCGCTCGCCATAGACGTCGCGCCGTGCGCGCGCGCCGAAGTAGACGTGGACGTCGTTGTCCATGCCGGCCTCGGCCATGCCGCGCAGGATGGACAGCACCGGCGCCAGGCCGGTGCCGCCGGCGATGCACAGGATGGGCCCGGCGGCCTTGCGCCGCAGGTAGGCCGTGCCCAGCGGCCCGCTCACGCGCACGGCGTCGCCGACCTTCAGTTCGCCGGCGACATAGCTGGTGACGCGGCCGTCCGGCACGAACCGCACATGGAACTCGAGTTCGTCCGGGTTCGGCGCAACCGCTATCGAGTAGGGGCGGGCATGCGCGGGCGTGAACTGCAGGTTTGCATACTGGCCCGGCGAGAAGGCGAAGGGCTTGGACAGCTTGAGGCGCAGGCGCTTGATGTCGTGTGTCAGGTCCTCGATAGCCGTCACGGTCGCCTTCAGGATCCGGGCAGGGTGGACCACCACCTCGTCGATCTCAGGGATCTCGATAATGCAGTCCTCGACGAGTGTGGTCTGGCAGGCGAGCACGTCCTGCGGACCACGCACAGCTGCGGGCGCGCCCGCGCCGCCGGCCACCAGTGCCTTGCCGGCGGCGAGGCGGCAGCGGCAGGTGCCGCAGCGGCCGGCCATGCAGCTATAGGAGATGGGGATGCCGCGGGTGCGCAGGGCCTCGAGCAGGTTGGTCCCGGCGGGCAGGACGAGGGTGCGTTGCAGGGGCTGGATGGACAGTTCCATGGCGCCAGTGTCTCCGGTCTGGTCTGGTGGAATGCGCCTATGGTGCCCGCTGCGAGACTATAAATAAATCGAAGATCATTGATCTGCCATATCACCGGAAGTGATAATGCCTGGAGCCTTGGCCGGGAGGAAACGCATGGAATTGCAGGATGTCGACCTGAACCTGCTGGTGGTGTTCCACGAGCTGCTGCGGCGGCGCCGCGTCTCCGCGGTGGCGCAGGCGCTCGGCATGTCGCAGCCGGCTGTCAGCAACGCCCTGAACCGGCTGCGCCGGCTGCTCGGCGACGAACTGTTCCTTCGTACGGCCAAGGGCATGATCCCGACGCCGCTGGCCGAGCGGCTGGCCGGCCCGATCGGCGAGTCGCTCGATGCTATCCACCACACGCTCAATGCCAGCGCCGGCTTCGACCCTGCCGCCAGCCAGCGTGCCTTCACGGTGGCCATGACCGACATCGGGGAGATCTATTTCCTGCCGGCGCTGATGCGGAAACTGGGGGCGGTGGCGCCCGGCGTGACGATCAGCACGGTGCGCAACCACGGCGACACGCTGCAGGGCGAAATGGAGAGCGGGCGGGTCGATCTGGCGATTGGCTTCCTGCCCGACCTGAAGAGCGGCTTCTTCCAGCGTCGCCTCTTCCGCCAGCGCTATGTCTGCCTGTTCCGCCAGGGGCATCCGCTCGACAAGGGCGGCATCTCGCTGGCCGCATTCCGCGCGGCCGAGCATGTTTCCATCGTCGCCGAGGGGACCGGCCACGGCATGGTCGACATGGCCATCCAGCGCGCCGGCGTGCCGCGCGATGTGCGCCTGCGCGTGCCGCACTTCGTCGCGGTCGGGCACATCCTGCAGACCACCGACCTGATCGCGGTCGTGCCCGAAGCCTACGCCCAGCGCACCCTGGAGCCCTTCGGGCTGCAGACGGCGCCCTGTCCGGTCAAGATCCCGGACATCGTGGTCAACGTGCTGTGGCATGCCAAGAACCATCGCGAGCCGGGCAACCAGTGGCTGCGCCAGCTGATCGTGGAGACGTTCGCGCGCTGAGCGCGCCGGACCTGCAGCGGCGCAGGTGGTCATTGCAGGCGGCGGCGCAGCAGCCGGCGCGTCGATTGCAAACGATTGTCACAGTCGCGCTACGTGCGCTTCCATGTACTAGCCTTGGCTCATCCGGGATACGAACTGTTACATCGATGTCGGTCTCCTCCGTCAACATGCGCTGCCCACGAGGCGTTTTTGCAGGTAACGCGCAAGCCGCGCGTGCCACCTGGAGTCTGACATGAAGAAGCTATTTGCGATCCTGTCCCTTGGCCTGTTCGCCGCTGGCGCCTTCGCGCAAGCGCCTGCCACGCCTGCTGCGCCTGCCGCACCCGCGGCGCCTGCTGCGTCGCCTGCACCTGAAAAGGCACCGGCACCGATGGAAAAGACGGAAAAGAGCACGCACAAGTCGAAGAGCAGCCACGCCAGCCACGCCAAGCACAGCAAGTCGACGGCGCCGGCCGACTCGAAGTCGTCGACCGACTCGACGACGCAAGAAAAGCCTATGCAATAAACCGCACGGCGTGCGATGACGGTAGACCAGGGCGCTCCTGGCGGGGCGCCCCATCTTGCTAGCGAGAGAACTCGATGCACCTGATATGGACCATCATCATTGGCTTTATCGCCGGCCTTGTAGCGCGAGCGATCACGCCAGGGCGCGGCCCGAGCGGCTTCTTTCTCACCGCCGCATTGGGCATCGGCGGCGCCCTTGCCGCCACCTTCATCGGGCAGGCGCTGCACTGGTACCGCCCAGGACAATCGGCCGGCTTCATCGGCGCAGTGGTCGGCGCGGTGATCCTGCTCGTTGTCTACCACCTCTTCCCCCGCAAAGACTGAGCAAGGAACGCACGATGGGATTGATGGATCTGCTACAGCAAGCGGCCGGCGCACTCGGCGCCGACGCAGGGCAGCAGTTTGAGCAAGTGGCGCGCGAAGCGGCGCCGGGCGTGCTGGGACAGGGGCTCGCCGAAGCCTTCCGTTCCGACCAGACCGCGCCTTTCTCTAACATGGTCGGCCAATTGTTCGGCCAGTCCAATGGTGCGCAGCAGGCCGGCATGCTCAATGAACTGCTGGCGATGGTGGGGCCTGCCGTGCTGGCGCAGGCCGCCGGCGGTGCCTTGGGCAGTGTGATGGCGCCGGGCGCCACCCAGGTCACGGCCGAGCAGGCCAGCCAGCTTACGCCGGAACAGGTGCAGGCCATCGCCGCGCATGCCGAGCAGGCGCACCCGGGCGTGGTCGAGCGGCTGGGGCATTTCTATGCCGAACACCCCACCCTGGTCAAGACGCTGGGCAGTGCCGTGCTGGCCATCGCGCTGGCCAGGCTCAAGGACGGGCAGCAAGGATAAAGCAAGACGGCCGGCAGCAAGCAGGCTGGCTGCTTTGTTCACAACGGTGCCCGGGGGCACCGTCTTTTTTTTGCAGAGCGCCAGGGCGTCAGGAGCCAGCGGCAGCCGGCGCCGCCTTGCGTCCTGCCATGTGATGCAGATAGGCCAGCAAGTCGCTCAGGTCAGAGTCGGACAGCGTCTTACCATCGATTGCCGACATGCGCGCGTTGGGCCACCAGCGCAGCGACTGCGGGTTGCGGATCAGCTTGGTCAGCTTCTCGTCGCCAAGATACTCGACGGGGCTGTACGGCAGGTTCAGGTCGGGACCGAGCTGCGCATCGCCGATCCGGTTGAGCGTGTGGCAGGAGAAGCAGACGCGCTGGAATGTCGCGAAGCCGCGCATGACCGGACCGTCGGACGGCAGGCCCGCTGCGGGCCGGATTGCCGCGAAGCGTTCGGCAGGCGAGGCGGCAATGTCGATGCGCACGATGTTGTACGTCCAGTGGCTTTCGTTCACCAAGGAAGCGGCGTGCGCCGACGGTACGGTCCAGATCAGGCGGAACGGCCCGATGTCCTGGCCCTTGAGCGTCGGCCACGGTGCGGCGGGATTCTCCACCGCCAGCCAGGCGCGTGGCGCGTCGGCGCCATCGGCCAGCAGCAGGCGCACCGGCAGGTGGGAGATATAGCCATCGCTGGCTGCCGTGGTCGCGCTCGCGTCGGTGGCCGCCGGCAGGCCGTGCAGCAGGGCCGTCATGGGGATCGCCTTGAACGTGAGGCGGCGCTTCAGATTGTCATCGTCCACCGTCACGTCGGTCAGGCGGCGGTCATGCAGCAAGCCATCCAGTGTCCAGCTGCGCTGCTGCGTGCCAGCGGTAATGGTCAGCGTCGCCGTGTCCGCGGCGCATGCCGGACCGGCCAGGAACGCCATCGCGCAGCCAAGCGCGCCGATGGCGCTTGCGATCCAGGCTCTCATGTGTCTCTCTCCAGAACAAAGGGGAAATGCGCGGCATTCCTGCCGCCAGGCAAGGTACTACGGTGATGCAGCAGTGGGCAGATGCACGCGGTTGCGCCGGCTCGTGCCCAGGGTCAGAAGACGCCAAGCGCAAGGCCCGCCGCCAATCCGGCGCCGAGCTCGGCGCAGCGCGCAAGATCCTCGGTGCCGATCTCCTTGGGGGCCAGAATGCGTTCCGGCGTCTGTGCGTGGGTGCAGACGATCAGGCCTGGTGCCACACTCTTGAGGCGCCAGCCGGTGGCGATGCGGTCGACCTGGCGCAGGGCATTCTGCCCGTCGCTGCCGGCGCAGATCATGGCCGCGTACGGACGGCCGTTCACGCGGTCGAGCGCCGCATAGTAGCAGCGATCGAAGAAGTCCTTCATCAGCCCGGACATCGCGGCCAGGTTCTCCGGCGTCGCGAACAGATAGCCATCGGCCGCCAGCACATCGTCCGGGCCGGTCTCGACCGCACGCTGCAGCTTGACCGCGATGCCGGGCTGCGCGCGTGCCCCGTCGGCTGCCGCTTCGGCCATCTGCTGTGTTCCTCCGGTCATCGTGTGATAGATGATCAGCAGCGTTTTCATTCTTTCCCGCTCGTTCTCCGCCCCATGCGCCGATTCGCCCGCCGATTCGCCATTCGCCAATCGGCAATATCCTGCGCAATGTAGCACGCCAGCGCCGCCACGATGTGTCCCGGAGACTGGCCCGCCCGCGTATCGACCGAGCACCCGTGCAGAAATAGAAAGAGCCATCATTGCTGATGGCTCAAGCGTTCCCCCGCATACGAAAAGACAGCCGCGTGGCCGCCGCCCACGCTTTTGGGGTGGGCTGGCGCGAACGCCACGGCGGGAATGGCTGCTGCGTGCATCACTGCATTATTCCTTGCCTCTGTCATCAGCCATCGGGTTGAAGGATACGGTTCGTGCGTTGCAGGCAGATTACACCGCACGGCAGCACGGGCGCCGCATTCCGCCCGCTGAAACCGTCTCGATTTTCTGCCCCGAATGTTCCTATACTTGAACGCCATGCAGCAGCGTCGATGTCACGAAACGGGAGAAGCGAGATGAAGACACAGTCACAGTCGGAACTCATCGCCAGTATTGCTGTAAAGACAAGTACCCCTGTCCGTGATGTGGAGGCCGCCTACGAGGCCGCATGCGAATCCTTGCGCAAGGAGGCCAGGTTCCAGGACTTTCTTCCCTTGCTGGCGGCCAAGCGCGTGGCCGAGCAGTTCAGGAAACCACACTAGCCGGCCGGGCCGCCTAGAACAGGAGGCCGAACAGTTGCTTGAGCAAGTCCTCCAGGGGCATCATGGTCAGGGCCAGCGGCACGATCGGAAGAAGCACAGCGGCAGCCAGCTGAACGACGGTGTCGCGGCTGATGGGCGCAAGGCGCATCGTCCGTATCACTTCAAAGCTGTTGGCCAGGTCGGCCAGCGACTGGATGTCACCGCTGCCCATCAATGGCTCATCGGCAGGCGCACCGCCGCGCAGCCATTTGGTGTCAAAGCCACGGACGTACTGCTCGGCCAGGGTGCCGTACTCATTCAGCCCCGTTCGCTTGGCCTGGGCAAGCTGTGGCGCGAATACCAGGAGCGGACCCAGGACGATGCTTAGCAGAAAGAGCGCCATCACGCCGATTTCCATCTTGAACGCAGGCAGCGCGGCGCCCAGGAAGAAGATGCGATTTGCGAGCTGCCCGGCCAGCATGGCGCCATGCGCGAGGAGAAGGACCGCAAAGGCGTGGGCCGTGTTCGCAAGGAAGCCGAGGCCACCGACACGATCCGGGTGAGTGGGAACGACGCTCAGATCGATGCGCGATAGTTGCCAGAGTAGCCGCGCCCAGATGAACAAGCGGAAGTACCAGCGTATCAGCAGGAACTGGAAAAGCGGAAGGCTGACATAGCCATACCAGACTCCGGCAAGGGTGAGGTGAGAGCCATCCGCGGTCGGCGTTGCATACCAGGTGGACGTCTGTAGCGCGGTGTAATGACGCCATACGATCAGCACACCGACCCCATAGACCAAGGCGATCAGCAGGACCTCGGCAAGCACCGAGTTGCGCAGGCGGATTGCCGACGTGATGGCGTCCAGGAAGCGGGTCATGGCGCCCTCAGGAATCAGCCCGCGATCGAGGAAGGCCCGCCCGATGCGGCGCAGCCGGCGGTGCACGACAAGCTCGGCAAGGATCAGAAGGGGAAGTACCACCAGAAAGCGTACGTGGACCTCCAGGTCCAGGAAGAACGGCACGGCAACGGTGTTCCCAAGCAAATGCCTCTCTGCCGCGCAGAGGACCAGCAGCGGCAGCCAGGCGAAGAGCGAGATGAAGAGGACGCGCTGGCGCACCAGCATGAGCGCATCGTCGGACAAGTGTGCGCGTCGCAGCAGCTGATAGAGCGGACCTCCCAAGACCAGCGAGAAGTTCTCCACGTTGCCCAGCACGTCTTCGGTGGACATGGACGTGCGTGCCATGTCGGAGGTGCCGCGTACTTCGGGGCCCCGGTCGCTATTGGTTGACATCTTGATTCTCCTGACCATTCGCCATCCATTCAGGAACGCGATGCCCGAGCCAGGGCGACTCAGACCATGGCCTGCGCCTTGCCCTGGGCGGCATTGGCTTCTGCCGCAAACGAGTCGATCGCGTCGGCCACCGAAATGCGGCGGTCGAAATAGCCGACCCGTTCCTCCAGTCCCTCTGCGCGCAGCACGTCCCTCGCCGATGCATGCGCCCCGACCAGGCGCAGCGCGATGCCCGCGGCGCCCAGCTCGGTGTGCAAGGTCGCCAGCATGCGCGCGCCGGCCAGGTCGACGGCGGGCGCGATCGAGAGATCGCAGACCACCAGCCGGACCGGCTCGGTGCTCGCGCGGATCTTCTGCCAGACGGCATTGCGCACGTGCTCGACGTTGAAGTAGAGCAGCGAGGCCTCGGTGCGGAAGGCCATGACATTCGGGATGGCTTCGTTGTCGGGGTTGCGCTCGATATCGGAGAAGATGCGCGTGCCCGGGATGCGGCCGAGGAAGGCGACATGCGGGTGGGCGGCGCGCCGGATCAGCAGCAGCATGGAGACCAGCACCGCCACGATCACACCCTTGAGGATGCCGAGCAGCAGCACGGCGGCGAATGCGACCATGGAGACCGCGAACTCGAAGCGGCTCACCCGCCAGACATGGCGCAGTTCGCGGATATTGATCAATCCCTTGACGGCAACCAGGACGATGGCCGCCAGCACGACGTTAGGCAGGTTGGCCAGCAGGCCGGTGAGGAACATCAGGCATAGCCCGATCGCGACCGAGGCGAACACCAGCGCGAGCGGCGTCCTGGCGCCAGCCTTGTCGTTCACGGATGACTGCGATAGGCCGCCGGCCACCGGGTAGGCCTGGAAGAACCCCGCTGCCAGGTTCGCGACACCCAGCCCCAGCAGTTCCTGGCGCGGATCGATCTCATAGCCGTGCGCCTGCGCCAGGGCACGCGCCGCGGAGACGCTTTCGACGTAAGACAGCAAGAGGCAGGCAAAGGCCAGGGGAATCACCCCGTCGACATCGCGCGGCCGCAGGCCTGGCAGCTGGAAGGCCGGCAAGCCCTGCGGCACCGCGCCCACCACCTTGATGCCGAGCTCGCGCAGCGGTGTCAGCGACAGCAGGACGATGGAGATCACCACCACGAGCAGCGCAACCGGGCGCCCCGGCAGCAACTTCTCTCCCAGCAGCAGCACGGCAAGGGCGACGAGGCCGAAGCCCAGCACGGCCAGGTTTGTCTGCGGGAGCTGGTTGGCAAGAATGACGATCCGCTCGAAGAAAAACTCGCCGCCACCTTTTACGCCGAACAGCTTGGGCAATTGGGTCAGGCCGATCGTCAGCGCCGCGCCGGCCTTGAAGCCGAGCAGGATCGTTTCGCTGATGAAGTTGACCAGCGAGCTCAGCCGCAGCAGCCACGCTAGCAGGCACATGATGGCGATCAGCAGGGCGGTCAGCGCGGCGATCGAAGCCCAGCGGAGCGGATCGCCATTGGCCATGTCGGCGACGGTGACCCCAACCAGCATCGAGATGGCCGAGGTAGGGCCGATGGCCAACTGGCGCGAAGTCCCGAACAAGGCATAGGCGACGCCCCCGACCAAGTAACAATAAATACCGTACTGCGGCGCCAGCCCGGCGAGGGAGGCGTAGGCGAGCGATACCGGTATGCCGTACGCGGCCAGCGTCACGCCGGCGATGGCGTCGTGCGCCAGC
Source organism: Cupriavidus sp. 09_S30 (assembly GCF_056930435.1). Lineage (NCBI taxonomy): Bacteria > Pseudomonadati > Pseudomonadota > Betaproteobacteria > Burkholderiales > Burkholderiaceae > Cupriavidus > Cupriavidus sp. 09_S30. The sequence goes on from NZ_JBXOWI010000002.1 coordinate 877,577, forward strand.
CACTGAGGCCGGTAGCCGGCTAGCCATTGGGCAGGGGGGAACACCGCGCGCCACCCACCTGCGGGGGCAGCACGCCCAGGCGCGTCGGTCTCGGAAGGGTCTTCGATCATGGCGTCTCCTGCCTCGGCAAGAGCCGGCCCTGCCAGGAACCGGCGCGGACACAATCATCGGTCTGACGCGCCGGGTACCCGCATGGCCCCCGCCCTTCGGCGACGCGATCAGCGGGGTGCGCAGCGGCTTGCGCCGGACGCCTGGCCAAGACCCGGTGATCAGGTTGGCAACCGGCGCCACGTCGCCATCGTCTCTTCGATCCCACCCCTCGAACAAGCATAGTGGGGCTTTGCTGCTGGAGCTTGATCCAGATCGAGATCAGAGGCGCTCGGGCCATTGGCGGCATGATTGGCAGCGTTGATCCGGAACGGAAACATGTGCTGCATGCGGCGCTCGATATCGGCGACGGGGCGGCGACGGGTCGACTGCCGCACACGCTGTCTCGGGCGGGACTGCCAGCGCGTCCGCGTGGCTGCCTTCATGCCGCCTCCCAGCTTCCTTCCGCCGCCTTGGCCTGTTTTGGTAGCATTCAGGGTTTTCCGCTATCCGGCGCCGCTGGCGATGCTGCTTGGCATCCAGTTTTCGCGGCGCCAGCGCAATGAATCCGGCACAGATCAAGACCTTCCTCGCCACAAGACTGCAGCGCCTGCGGCGTCCCACCCGCCGTGAGCTGGCCCTGGCCATCGGCGCCATGCCGGTGCTCTTCGTGCTCTACGTGCTGATCCTGATCCCGTTCACGCCGGGCATCAGCGACATCCGCAAGGCCAGGCTGGACCGGCCCGCGCAGATCCTGTCCGCCGACGGCAAGGAGCTGGCCGTATTCAAGTGGGCCAACCGGGAGTGGGTGCCGCTGGCCGATATCTCGCCCCAGGTGGTCAAGGCCTTGGTGGCGACCGAGGACCATCGCTTCTACCAGCACCACGGCCTGGATTGGCGGCGCATGGGCTCGGCCGCGCTGCGTACCTTCTCGGGCGACCGTCAGGGTGGCTCGACCATCACCCAGCAGCTGGCGCGCAATCTCTATCCGGACGAGATCGGGCGCGCGCCGACGCTGACGCGCAAGCTCAAGGAAGCGATCACCGCGCTGAAGATCGAGGCCCTGTACAGCAAGGACGAGATTCTCGAGACCTATCTCAATACGGTGCCCTTCCTGTACAACGCCTTCGGTATCGAAATGGCGGCGCGCACCTACTTCGGCAAGTCGGCGGACAAGCTCGACGTGCTGGAAAGCGCCACGCTGATCGGCATGCTCAAGGGCAACAGCTACTACAACCCGGTGATCAACCCGGAGCGCTCGCTGCAGCGGCGCAATACGGTGCTGGCGCAGATGGTCAAGCGCGACGTGCTGGCGCCGGCGAAGTACGAGCAGCTGAAGAAGCAGCCGCTGCGCGTCGACTTCGAGCGCCAGGAAGAGGAGCCCGGGCCCGCGCCGCATTTCGCGCAGCAGCTGCGCAAGTGGCTGATCGGCTGGGCCGATCGCAACGACTACAACATCTACACCGACGGGCTGGTGGTGCGCACCACCATCGACTCGCGCCTGCAGGCCTTCGCCAACCAGGCGGTGGCGCGGCAGACCCGGCAATTGCAGGGTATCGCCGATTCGGCCTGGGGCGCGCGTACCGGCTGGCGCGCCGACCAGGAGCTGGTGCGCGCCTTCGTACGCGAGACGCCACAGTTCCGGGCCGCGCGCGATGCGGGTGAAGCGGCGGACGCGGCGATGAAGCGCCTGCTGTCCGACCGCGAGTTCATGCAGGCGCTGCGCCAGCAGAAGACGATGGTGCAGGCCGGCTTCATGGCGATCGATCCGCGCGATGGCGCCATCCGGGCCTGGGTGGGCAGCCGCGATTTCACGCTGGATGCTTTCGATCATGTCCAGCAGGCGCGGCGCCAGCCGGGCTCCACCTTCAAGCCCTTCGTCTACGGTGCGGCCTTCGCGCAGGGCGCGCGGCCGGACGACACCTTCATCGACCAGGCCGTCTCCATTCCGATGCCAGGCGGCGAGGTCTGGAGCCCGAGCGATGACGCGCCGCCCAGTGGCCAGGCCATCACGCTGCGCGATGCGCTGGCCTATTCGCGCAACCGCATCACCGCGCAACTGATGCAGACCGTGGGGCCGGAGAAGGTAGCCAAGCTGGCGCGGGAGATGGGCGTGCGCCAGAGTCCGCTGGAGGCCGTGCCTTCGCTGGCGCTGGGCACCAGCCCGGTCAGCCTGAAAGAGATGGTGTCGGCCTATGCCACCATCGCCGATGGCGGCGAGTACATCGCACCGATGATGGTGACCCGCATCGAGGACGACAAGGGCGAGGTGCTGGCCGAGTTCAAGCCGGCCAAGCCCGAACGTGCGCTGTCCTTCGATGTCGCGCAGACCCTGCTGGACGTGATGCGCGGCGTCGTCGACCGCGGCACGGGCGCCAGCATCCGCAGCCGCTTCGGCATCCGCGCCGATGTGGCCGGCAAGACCGGCACCACGCAGGACAATGCCGACGGCTGGTTCATCCTGATGCACCCTGAGCTCGTGGCCGGCGCCTGGGTCGGCTTCAACGACAGCCGTGTGACGCTGCGCAGCGACTACTGGGGGCAGGGCGCGCACAGCGCACTGCCCATCGTCGGCGATGTCTTCCAGCGCTCGCTGCGCACGCGGCTGATCGATGCGCGCGTGCGCTTCCCCGAGGAGCAGGAGCCCGGCCTGTTCGCGTCCTGGTGGGCCAAGGCGCGCGACTGGCTCCGGCAGCGGTTTGCGCCGGCGCCGCCGCCTGCGCCGCCGGCACCGCGCGCGGCGCGTCCGGCCCGGCCCGCGCCGGCCGAGGCGGGCGCCGATGTGGCTAGTGAGGCGAGCGCAGCGCTTGCTGCATCTGCGGCATCCGCCGCCTTGCCCGTCGCGCGCTCCGCATCCGAAGCCGTGCCCGCTGAGCCCGCTCCAGACACGCCGGCTGCGGTCTCGGCCGCCGGCACTGCGGCGGGACAGCCCTCGGCGAATGGCGCAGGCGCGCAGCCACCGTCCCCCGCACCGTCGGCTGCAACGGGGACTGCCGCGGGGACGGCAACCCAGCCCGGCACCCCCGCGGCTCCGGCTTCCACCGAGGCAGCGCCACTCTGAGCGCGGCCTCCCGGCGGCTTGCGCATGGCCAGGAGGTCCCCGAGGTACCGATGAGGGAACCGGCAGCGGGCGGCGTGCCGTTCAGCCGCCGCGCGGCTTGCCTGAGACGTAGACGTGGAAGCGCTTGAGCTGCGCCTCGCTGTTGGCGATGTCGCGCACGCTCTCGTCGCCGCTGTGCTTGACCAGCATGGCGGCCAGGGTCTGCGCCACCGACAATGCCGGCACCACGGAGGGGAACAGCGAAGGCGTGGTGTTGGCGGCCAGGATCAGCGCGCCGGAACCGGCGGCGATCGGCGACACGGCGCTGTCGGTGATGGCCACCATCTGTGCGCCGCGTTCGCGGGCGAAGTCGACCGCTGTCACGGCGGTCTGCGCGTAGGGCGCGAAGCTGAATGCCACCAGTGCGTCTTCCGGCCCGATGCGCCGCAGTTCGTCGGCCAGCGTGCCGCCCACGCCGGACAGCAGCGTGACATTGTCCATGAACATGCCGCAGGCGTAGCTGAAGTAGTAGGCCACGGGGTACAGGCTGCGCAGCCCGAGCACGTAGATGCGGCGCGCGCCGGCCAGCGTGTCGTGTGCCGCCTTCAAGCCCGCGAGCGCCGGCGGACCCAGCGTCTGCGCCAGGTTGCGCATGTCGGAGTCGAGCATTTGCGCCAGCAGGCCGGCGTCGCTGTCGTCCTGCGGCTGGCTGCGCAAGGCAGTGGCGCGGCTGGAGAAGGTCGGTTCGCCTTCGGCCAGCCACAGCCGGTACGGTTCACGGAAGGCCTCATAGCTGTCGAAGCCGAGCTGGCGCGCCAGCCGCAGCATGACGCCGGACTGCAGGCCGGCGCTGGCGGCCACCGCGCGCATCGACTGCAGCGCGATGTCCTTCGGATGATCGATGGCATGGCGCGCGGCCTGCTGCAACTTGGGCGGGAGATCCGCGAACTGCTGTTCGATGCGCTTGTCGATGTCGGCCTTATCCATCCGGGCTCCGTGGCTGTGGCGCCGTATTATGGCCGATCGCGCCCGCCGCCGAGGCTCGCCACGGCCCGGTCGACGGCGCGCGCCAGCATGTCGGCCGCGGATGCCAGTTCGTCCGCGCTGCTCAGGTAGGGCGGGGCCAGCAGCACGTGGTCGCCGCGCTCGCCGTCGATGGTGCCACCGCCGGGGTAGCACAGCAGGCCGAGCTGCTGGGCCTCGGCCTTGACGCGCGCATGCAGCCGCGCCGCCGGCGCGAAGGGCACGCCGCTGGCGCGGTCCTGGGCCAGCTCCACGCTCCAGAACAGACCGCGCCCGCGCACGTCGGCCACGTGCGGATGGTCGGCAAAGCGCTGCGCCAGCAGCGTTCCCAGCGTGGCGCCCAGCGCGGCGGCGCGCGCCACCAGGCCATCGCGCTGCACGATGCGCTGCACCGCGAGCGCGGCGGCGCAGGCCACTGCGTGGCCGACGTAGGTGAAGCCGTGCTGGAAGGCGCCCGAGCCGGCGTGGATGGCATCGATCACGCGGTCGTGCGCCAGCACCGCGCCGATCGGCTGGTAGCCGCCGCCCAGGCCCTTGGCCAGGGTCAGGATGTCGGGCTGCACATCTTCCTGCTCGAAGGCGTGATAGCTGCCCGTCCGTCCCAGGCCGCACATCACCTCGTCCAGGATCAGCAGCACGCCGTGGCGATCGCATACCTGCCGGATCTTGCCGAAGTAGCCCGGCACGGCCGCCACCGTGCCCGCGGTGGCGCCCACCACCGTCTCGGCCACGAAGGCCGCCACCGTGTCGGGGCCCAGTTCCTGCAGCTTGGCCTCCAGCTCCGCGGCCAGGCGGTCGCCGTATTGCTCATCGGTTTCGCCGGCCTCGCGGTAGCGGAAGGGAAAGCAGGGTGACACATGGTGGCTCTCGATCAGCGTGGGCTGGTAGAGCGCGCGCCGCGCCATATTGCCGCCGATCGACAGCGCGGCCAGCGTGTTGCCGTGGTAGCTCTGCCGCCTGGCGATATAGCGGTAGCGCTGCGGCTGCCCGCGCTCCACGTGGTACTGGCGCGCGAGCTTCAATGCCGTCTCGACCGCCTCGGAGCCGCCCGAGACGAAGTAGACATTGCCCAGGCCGGGCGGGCTGAGCTCGGCCAGCAGCGCCGCCAGCGATTCCGCGGCCTCGGTGGTGAAGAAGCTGGTGTGGGCGTATTCCAGGCGATCCATCTGCTCGCGCACGGCGGCGCGGACTTCCGGATGGGCGTGGCCCAGGCAGGACACGGCCGCACCGCCCGATGCATCGAAGTAACGCTTGCCGTCGCCGTCGACGATATGGGCGCCGTCGCCGCTGGCGGCCAGCGGCAGGGTCGAGCGGGGATTGCGATGGATGATGTGCGTCATGGCTTGGTACCGTGTTGTGCCGCAATGCAGGCGGATCCGGGCAGCGGCTGGACCGATGGAAAGATCACATGATATATTTTGAGTATAAATAGATCAAATGATGCATCACCCGCCAACGTAGGTGCTGGATTGCAGGAGACCCTTGCCATGACGTTCTTGAATCGCTTGCGCCGCCGCGCGCTGTTGCTGACGATGCAGTCGGCGCTGCTGGCATCGATGGTTCCGCTAGTGTCGCCGGCGCACGCCGCCGCGCCGGCGGCCTGGCCCGACAAGCCGCTGCGCCTGGTGGTGCCGTTCGCCGCCGGCGGCACCACCGACCTGCTCGGCCGCCTGGTCGCGGAGGGGCTGCGCCAGGAACTGGGGCAGAGCGTGGTGGTGGTCAACAAGGCCGGCGCGGGCGGAAGCCTGGGCGCGGCCGAGGTGGCGCGCGCCACGCCGGACGGATACACCCTGCTGCTGGGCACGCCCGGCACCCAGGTGATCAATGCCTTCGTCTACAAGAACATCGGCTACGACGCGCAGAAGGACTTCGCGCCGGTGGCCTATCTGGCCCAGGTGCCCAATGTGGTGCTGACCAACCCCGGCACCGGCCTGAAGACCATGGCCGATCTGATGCGCGCGGCACGGGCCCGTCCCGGCGCACTGCACTGGGGAACGCCGGGTGTCGGCAGCTCCGGTCACCTCGCGCTGGAGCTAGTCAAGCGCATGGGCCGGGTCGAGATCGACCATGTTCCCTACAAGGGGACCAGCCAGGCCAACAGCGACCTGCTGGGCGGCCAGATCGAACTGTCGGTCGACAACCTGCCGACCGCGCTGCCGCTGATCAAGTCGGGGCAGTTGGTGGCGCTGGGCGTGACCAGCAAGGATGCCGTCCCGGCGGTGCCGAGCGTGGCGCCCATTGCTGCCACCTTGCCTGGCTTCGAGCTGACTTCGTGGTTTGTGCTGATGGCGCCGGCCGGCACACCGCAGCCGGTGGTAGCTATCCTCAATGGTGCCGTCGAGCGGGTCCTGCGCAATCCGCGCGTGCGCCAGCGGCTGGAGGAACTGGCGGCGCAGCCGATGGGTGGCCCGCCGGAGGCGCTGGCGCGCCACCTGCAGGCCGAGCGTGACAAGGTCCGGCAACTGATCGAAGGCGCCGGCATTCGTCCCGAGTAAAGCGCAAGGAGAGGCGACCATGCAAGGCAATATCAGGCGCCGCCTGGCCGTGGCCCGGTTCTGGTACGAGGGCAATGCCTTCTGCCCCATGCCCTGTACCCGAGATGACTTCGTCCGCCGCGAGTGGGCGGCGGGCGCAGCCGCGCTGGACGCTGCGCGCGGCACCGCCACCGAGCTTGGTGCGGTGGCGGCGTTCGTGCAGGCTCGTCAGGACTGGCAGGTGGTGACGCTGCGCTGTGCGTCCGCCTTGCCCGGCGGCCCCATCGACGATGCGGTGCATCGCGAGTTCACCGAGGAGGTGATTGCGGCGCTGCGCGCGCAAGGGCCGTGGGATGCCGTCTACCTCTCCCTGCACGGCGCGGCCATCACCGACCGGCGCGAGACGCCCGACCTGGATCTGGTGCAGGCCGTGCGCGAGGCATTGCCCTGCGTGCCGCTTGGCGCCAGCTTCGATCTGCACGCCAATCTCAGCCCGCGCCTGGGTCCGCTGCTCGACTACGCCAGCGGCTACAAGACCTATCCGCATGTGGACATGCGCGAGACGGCCGAGCGCGTGCTGCAGGGCCTGGTGGATATCGCCGAGGGTGGGCGCCGCACTCGCGTCAGCGTGGAAAAACCGGGTTTGCTGCTGCCGAGCTTCAATATGCGGACCGACGCCGGCCCCATGCGCAGCCTGCAGGACCTGGCCACGGCCCAGGCCGGCGCCGAAATTATCGAGGCCGCCGTGTTCGGCGGCTTTCCCTATGCCGACACGGCGGATACCGGCGCTTCGGTGCTGGTCGTGGGCGATGCGGCCGCGGATCCCGACGGCGCGGCGGCGCAGCGCGCATCGGCAGCCTTGCTGGCGGCGGTGCGTACGCACGCGTCCGCGTTCACCGTCAGCCTGCCGACTCCCGAGCAAGGGCTGGCGCAGGCGCTGGCCCTTGCCGAAGTCCGGCCCGGCCTGGTGGCCGTCACCGACCCCGGCGACAACCCGCTGTCAGGCGGGGCCTGCGATACGCCGGGCCTGTTCGCCGCCTTGCTGCACGCGCGGCCTGGCCTGCCCGCGCTGTTCGCCAGCTTTGCGGACCCGGATGCCGTGGCCCTCGCCTGCGCGGCGGGCATCGGCGGACAGTGTTCGCTGCGGCTGGGCGGTCGCCTGTCGCGCGCATTCGGCGAGCCCGTGGCGGTGCAGGCGCGCGTGGAACGCCTGACCGACGGCGTGTTCGACAACACCGGGCCGATGGAGACCGGCGTGCGCACGCGTTGCGGCCGCACGGCCCTGCTGTCGCTGCTGGACCAGCCGCGCATCCGGGTCATCATCACCGAGGCGGTGGCGCCCGCCAACGATCCGGCCTTCTTCGACCTGCACGGCATCGACCTGGCACGATTGCGCCTGCTTTGCGTGAAGGCCAAGAACCATTTCCGCGCGGCATTCCTGCCGCGCTGCGCCGCCATCATCGATGTCGACGCGCCGGGGCCTGCCTGTCTCGATCTGCGCCTGCTGCCGTTCCGGCGGATACAGGCGGCGTTGGCGCCTTGATGCGCCTGACGCACCCTGAGGCGCGGCGGCATGGCCACCGCACCCTGCCGCGCCGTCAGCCCGCGCGCGAGGCGCTTGCCGCCTGACCCCGCACGGCGGCGCGCGCGATGACCCAGCGGTCCAGCGTCCAGACCACCAGCAGGGTGGCGCCCATCATCGGAAACACCGCGCCCAGCAGGCCCAGGCCGATCATCCAGGCGCGCATGGGCGGTGCCGCGCGCGGCAGCGCCGGGGCGCCCAGCGTGCGCGTGGGCCTGCGCTTGAGCCACATGACCAGGCCGGTCACCGCCAGGCCCATCAGGCCCAGAGAGATGGCCGCGCAGGCAATCTGGTTGAGCAGGCCGAAATAGCGGCCCATGTGCAGCGAGGTGCCGTAGGAAATGGCCTTGGCCACCGGACCGTAGTCGCGGTAGCCGATGTCACGCAGCACCTTGCCGCTGTACTGGTCGATATGCAGCGTGCGTTCGCCGGTGGGATCTGCCGGGAAGAAGGAGGCGGTGAAGACGCCGGTGGGCGAGTTCGGCAGCACGAGCTGGTAGCCGGTGGTCAGGCCGCGCTCGGCCACGATGGCCACCACGCGGTCGAGGCCGAGCCTGGAGACGGGCGCCTGCGGTGCGCTGCCCTCGGGCACGTGCGTCATGCCGACCGCCCAGGGGACGGAGGCCAGCGGCAGGGCATCCATCTCGGCGGCCGGCGCGCTACGGTCTTCATGACCTTCATGACCTGCATGGTCTTCGTGCCCGGCAGGCGTGGCGTGTCCCTCGTGTGCGGCATGCCCGCCAGTGCTTTCGGCTCCGCCCGGCAGTACCGACTGCGGCGCTCCCTTCGCGCGCGGCGCGCCCAGATCCGCTGCCGTGGCCAGTGCCTTGAACTGCCGGCCCCATGAGGCCGTCCACGGCAGTCCCGACAGGACGAAGGCCACGGCGCCTGCCGCCAGCCAGGCGCCGATGAACAGGTGGACTTCCTTCCAGCGGCCACGCGCACCGGCGCCCTTGCCGAGGCGAAGCGCCGCCGCGCCGCGTTCGCGCCAGCGCGGCCACCACATGGCCAGGCCGGTGGCGATCATCACCAGCGTCCAGCAGGCGGCCAGTTCCATCAGACGCTCGCCCGTCTTGCCCAGCGCCAGGGCGCGATGCAGCAGGCGCACCTGCTTCATCAGCCGGCCTTCCACGCTGAGACTGCCGAGGTAGGCGCCGGAATAGGGGTTCAGGTAGACGCTTTCGCTCTGGCCGGAAGGCAGGCGGAAGACAAACTCGGCACTGGCGCCCGGCGCGGTGTTGACGGTGTAGGTGGTGGCCGTGGCGCCGGCGGGCGCGGCGGCGCGCGCGCGCTCGAGCAGCGCCTGTGCCGGCAGGCGGGTACCGCCGGCTTGCACGCGCAGCAGGCCGGGGTAGAGCAGCGGCTCGATCTGGGGCTGGAAGCAGTAGAGCGTGCCGGTCACGGCCAGCACGAGCAGGAAGGGCATCACGAACAGGCCGGCGTAGAAATGCCAGCGCCACAGCATGCGGTAGGACGCGGCTGCGGGCGAGCTCGTGGAGGACGGGGAGAGGTCTCGTGCCATGGTGGAAGGTCGCGGCGGGGCCGAAGCCCGCGCGTCGCGTTCAGATGGTGTATTTGAGACCCAGGTAGAAGGTCCGCTGCGGGAAGGGGTGGTAAAGGAAGTACTTCCGGTTATTGAGGTTGTCGACGCCGAGCGACGCACCCCAGTGTTTGTCGATCTGGCAGCTCACGCGGGCGTCCATCACGAAGAAGCTCTGGAAGCCCTGGTAGGTGGCGGGGTTGATGTCGGTGTTGTCGACCGTGGCGTAGACGCGGCTGCTGTAGCGCCCGGCCAGCGTGAAGGCCCAGCGGTTGTCCGGACGGTAGGTGGCCGCCAGCGTGCCGCGCCAGGTGGGCACGTAGGGCACGTGCTTGCCGACCGCGCTGGCGCCCGGCGCGGTGGGGACATAGCCGTCGTCGGACAGGATGGTCGAATCGACGTAGGTGACGTTGCCCGACAGGGTCAGGCCGCGGATCAGCACATTGTCCTGCTGCCCCGCCAGTTCAACGCCGATCTGCCGCGTCTTGCCCACGTTCTGCGTGAAGGAGACAGGCGTGGCGAAGCCGGGGATGGTCGAGGTCTGCGAGATCAGCGCGTTCTTCACGTACTCGTTGAACACGGACAGGCGAAGCTTGCCTTCATCGGTATGCCGTTCCACCGCCAGCTCGCCCGACAGCACGCTCTCCGGCTCCAGGAACGGGTTGGCCTGCATGAAGGTGGTGCCGGTCTGCACGCTCTGGTACAGCTCGCCCACGGTGGGAAAGCGCAGCGCCTTGCCGAAGGAGCCGGTCACCGACCAGCGCTCGCTGGCATCCCAGGTGAGTGAGGCCTTGGGCGAGAAGCCGGACTTGTCGAGGCCGGGCTGGTTGATCGACACGCCGGCGCCGTTGCTGCCGGTGTTGAAGTTGAAGCCATCGAAGGCGCGCCAGCTCTCGTAGCGGCCGCCCAGCGTCGCCTGCAGGCTGGACGCGAAGCGCCAGACGTCCTGCAGCCATAGCGCCGCCGTCTGCGTCTTGCCCTGCGAGCTGCTGAACAGCGTGCCCTGGCCGCCCGATACCCAGTCCGCGGTGTTGAAGGTGGGGCTGGACAGCTTGAACTGGTCGTAGTGGGCGCCGAAGCTGACGATGTGGGCGCCGGCCAGGCCTTGCGGTCGCCAGGTGCCCTTGAGGTCAACGGTGGTCCAGCCGGTGCCGCCCATGTCGGTGATGCGGCCCGGACCGCCGCTCATGGCGGCGGGGTAGAGGCCGGTGGACAGGCGGGTCTGGTCCTGCAGGTAGTAGACGTTGCTCAGCGCGGCCTCCCAGTCGAACACGCCCAGGGTGTGCGTCTCCACCTTCAGGCTCTGCATCAGGTGTTCCTGCTCCACGTTGTTGCTGGAGAACTGGCCGGCGATGCTGCTGGCGCTGTAGGAAAAGCCGCCGATGTTGACGTTGCCGCTGGCCGCGCCGTAGAAGGGCGCGCCGGACGCGGTGCTGAGGTAGGTCTGCGCGCTGGCCTTGGCGCTGTTCTGCCAGTAGCCCAGCGAGTACGTGGCGCTCAGCGTGGGGGTGAAGTCATAGGCGAGCTTGAGCGCCGCATTGTCCTGCAGCGTGTGCACGAAGTTGCCCGCGCCGATGACCTGGATCGCGCCGCCGGTACGGTTGCGGTCGGCGAAGGCGCCGCTGATCACCGGCAGTCCGGCGCCGGCCGGCGTGGTCGACTGGTTGACCGTCGCGAAAGTGAGGGGCTGGCTGAAGCTGTTGAGATGGCCGGCGTTGAACCACCAGGAAAACTTGCCGACGCGGTCGCCGAGGGTCAGCGCGTACTGTTGCGTCGGCTCTGTGTCATTGGTGCCATACAGCTTGAAGCGCTGCATGGCGGCATTGACTTCCAGGCTGCCTTCGAACTGCTTGGGCATGCGCGTGGTGATTGCCGTCACCGCCCCGTAGGAGTTGCCCGGGTAGGCGGCGGAGAAGGGGCCGTACATCACGTCGATGCGGTCGACCTGCTGCGGGGCCACCATGAACCACTGGGGCGAGCCGTTGCCGTTGTTGTTGTTGATCAGCGTCGACAGCAGCACATCGTCGGCATAGATCAGGCTGCGCGCGCTGGCGTTGATACCCGTGGTGCGGGTGGCCATCGGCGCATTGGTGTCGCCGATATAGCGCTTGCGCACCAGCACGTCGGGCAGGTACTTGAGCGCGTCTTCGGTGCTCATCACATTGATGGTGGCCGCCGCCTGCGCGCCGGTGATGCTCTCGGTGGTCTGCGGGAGCTGGTTCTTCTCGGCGAAGGAGCGCGTCTGCGTCACCGCGACGGCGGGCAGGCTCTGCTCGTCCGGCTCAGCGGGCGCGGACGGCGCGGGCGTGGCGGCGCGAGCGAAGCCGCCGCTGGTGCCCAACAGGGCGAGGGAAAGCAAGGTAGGCGCGACGGCCGGCACGGCCTCGCGCAGGGCGGCCGCGCCCTTGTCCAACATGGTTCGCATCAGAAGTCTGCCTCGGGTCGGGGCGCGCCGGTGCGCGGCCCCGCGGTCGATGTCCATCGCCGGCGGCAGCCTGGTGCGTGCCGCGGGCGGTCAGGTCGGGAAGCGAGGCGGGACGGGTGGCCCCCTGGGGCGGCCGGAGGGGAAGGCGCCCAGCGGCACGAAGCGCACGGGAAGCCAGGAAACCGTGGCGAACAGCAACAGCAGCGTGACCAGCGGCATCACGGCGGGCAGCGGCGGCGCCGCCGTATGGCCGGCGAGCAGGTCGCAGTAGCCGCAGGCAGCAAGGGTGCCGTGGGTGCTATCGCCGTGATCGCCGTGCTGCGCTTGCGGATCCGATGCCGAGCAGATGTAGCCGGCGGGCTCGGCGGCGCGGGCAGACGCCACCCATTGGCTGACCAGCGGCGCAAGCACGAGCAGGCACATGGCGAACAGGCCAAGCCATGCGGTGAGGTGGTTGCGGTAGCGGGATGTCATAGATGGGTGCGGGGCTGCCGCGCCGCAGTCTACCTGAGGCGCAAGGCGTACCGGGCTGCGCAGGGGCGCGACATTTTGACGCATTACATGGCAGGGGCGAGGCGTGTGCGTGGTGTGACGCATGCTTGCCCCTGGGCAAGCGGGGCCAGGCGGTCCGCGGGCCTTCTGTCCGGCCTTTACGATTCACTATCATGAAGTTGGCGCCGCATGGCGCGCTGCACTGGCGGGCGGCGGACGCACAAGTCCTGGCCGCCGCTTCCAGCCTGCTCCGCTGCCCTTGTCCCGGGCCCGGCCGTGGACCGCCCACCGACTCCTCGATGCTGGCGACCTTGCCGTTGCCGCAGCCTATCCCCCACCCGTCATCCAGGAGGCACCATGGCATTCCAACAAGCAAGCGGTCAGGTCGCGGCCGGCCGGCGTGCCTTTCTCGGCGTGGCGGCAAGCTCGACACTGCTGTTCGCGCTGGGCGGCATTCCCGTCTGGGCGCGTGCTGCCCAGAGCGCTCCCGCCTTTGTCCTGCCGCCGCTGCCCTACGCGCTGGATGCGCTTGACCCGGTGATCTCGGCCAATACCATGGGCTTCCACTATGGCAAGCATCACCGCGCCTATGTCGACAACCTCAACCGCCTGATCGCGGGCACCGCCTTCGCGGGGCTGCCCCTCGAGAAGATCATCGCCGCCACCGCGGACCGGGCCGATGCCGTCGGCATCTTCAACAACGCGGCACAGGCGTGGAACCACGCCTTCTACTGGCGCAGCATGCGGCCCAAGGGCGGCGGCGAACCGCCGGCGGCGCTGAAGCCGCATATCGATGCGGCGTTCGGCTCGGTCGAAGCCTGCAAGAAGGAGTTGGCGACCGTCGCCAACGGGCAGTTCGGCAGCGGCTGGGTCTGGCTGGTAAAGGACGGTGCCAAGCTGCGCGTGGTCAAGACATCGAACGCCGACGTGCCGTTCACCAGAGGCTTGAAGCCGCTGCTGACCATCGACGTCTGGGAGCATGCCTACTACCTCGACTACCAGAACCGTCGCGCGGACTACGTCGGCGCCGTGCTCGACAAGCTGATCGACTGGGGTTTCGCGGCGCAGAACGCCGGGGTTTGACACGGGGCCGCGGCAAGGTCGTCGGCTATCGATTGCGCGTGGATGGCGAGCCCGCGCTCGCCACGGTGTCGGCGAGCGCGGCCAGCAGGTGATTGGTCCAGCCGCTGCTGCCCGTGCCGCCCGCCTCCTCAGTAGATAACCGCGTGGTCGGCGCCGGGGGCGGGCGTCAGCCTGTTTTCGGGGCCGGCGCCCAGGGCGCGGATCAGCACGTCGCGGTTGGTCAGGATGTGCTCGCGCATCAGCGCTTCGGCGCGGCCCACTTCGCGCTGCACCAGCGCATCGACGATGCGGTAATGCTCGCCGAGTGCCTGGCGGCTGTGGTCGCGCTGGTAGAGCAGCACCAGCGCGGCGTGGTCATGCGGGCGCGACTTGCTGTCGAAGATGATGGGCAACTGGCGCGCGCGGCGCACCGCGTCGGTCAGCCAGTCGTTGTCGGCCAGTTCCAGCAGCGTGTAGTGGAAATCCAGGTTCATGTCCTGCCACAGCAGCGCCTGCTGCTCGTTCCATTCCTGCTCGTGCAGCACCTGCCGCTGCGCTTCGAGCTGGGCGGCCAGCCGTTCCTGCTCGGGATGCAGCAGGCCGCGCTCGCCGATCAGGCGGCAGCCCAGGCTTTCCAGCGTGGCGCGCACCGTGAAGGCATCGCGCACGTCCTTGGGCTGGAAGCGGCGCACCAGGAAGCCCCGGTTGGGCTGGTAGATCAGCAGGCCCTCGTCCGCCAGCCGTGCCAGCGCATCGCGCACCGGGGTGCGCGATACGCCCAGTTCCTGCGCGAGCGTGACTTCCATCAGGTGGGAGCCGGGCGGAATCTCGCCATCGAAGATGCGGTTGCGCAGGACGTCGGCGACGGAAAGCGCGCGCGTCCGTGAGGTGTCGGGTGAAGCCATGTTTATGCGGGAATCAGTCAGCGTGGATGTGGCGGCTGCGGATGAGATTACCCCACAAAGCCCGCTCGTCCGCAAGGAAGCGTGCCGCTTGCTCGGGCGCCGGTGAGAACTTCTCGGCGCCGCTGGCGGCGATGGCCTGGCCGAGCTGGGGGTCGTCGAGCGCCTTCGCCAGTGCGCCGCGCAGCCGTGTTGCGATGTCTGGCGCCACGCCGGCGCGCGTGAACAGGCAGGTCCAGCTATAGATCTCCACCGGTACGCCGGCCTCGCGCAAGGTGGGCACGTCCGGCAGCGCCGCGATCCGCGTGCGTGAGGTCACCGCCAGCGCGCGTAGCGCGCCGCTGCGGATGTGCGGCAGCACCGTGGCCGGGTTCGAGAACATCATCTGCACCTGTCCGCCGATCGTATCGGCGATGGCCGGCGCATTGCCGCGGTAGGGAATGTGCGTAAGCGTGACACCCGCGGTCTGCGCGAACAGTTCGCCCGACAGGTGGGAGGTATTGCCGTTGCCCGCGCTGCCGAAATTGATCTGGGCCGGGCGGGCGCGTGCCAGGCGCAGGAGGTCGGCCACGCTGCGCGCCGGCAGCGCGGGGTTGACCACCAGGACGTTCGGACCGCGGCTGACGCAGCCCAGCGGCGCGAAATCGCGGGCGGGATCATAGGGCGGGCGCGACAGCATCAGTGGGGCATTGATCTGCTCGGCGGGCGTGCCCAGCAGCAGCGTGTAGCCGTCCGCAGGCGCGCGCAGAACCTGGGCGGCGCCAAGCGTGCCGCTCGCGCCGCTCTTGTTCTCCACCACCACAGACTGGCCGAGCTGGCTTGACAGGCTCTTGGAGAGCAGGCGCGCGATGGTGTCCGTGGTGCCGCCCGGCGGGAAGGGCACCACCAGGGTGAGGGGCCGCGAGGGCCATGCCTGGGCCTGTGCAGGGGCGCTGGAGCAGAGCGTGGCGGCCACACCGAAGAACAGCGCGCGGGCGGTCGCAAGGGCCGTTTTCTGATGGAACATGTTGGCGTCTCCTTTGTTGATTGCATGCATGGTAGCAGGATAGTGGCCGTATATCGCAAATATCCCGTTGTATTTTGCTATTGATGTATGCATACTGTTCGCAATTCGACCAGGAGGCGATATGCGCAAGACCACACGGTTGTACCAACTCATCCACGCTCCAGAGCTGCTCGTGATGCCGGGAGCATTCGATGCCCTTTCCGCCCGCATCGTCCAGGAGGCCGGTTTCGCGGCCGTGCAGTGCTCCGGCTTCGGCATTTCGGTGAGCCGGCTCGGCCTGCCCGACTACAGCTTCCTGGCATTCTCGGATATGGTCGACGCCACCCGGCGCATCGTCGACGCGGTCGACCTGCCGGTGATGGCTGACGGGGACACCGGCTTCGGCAATGCCGTCAACGCGTGGTACACGGTGCGCGCCTTCGAGCGCATCGGCTGCGCCGGCGTCAATATCGAGGACCAGGTGATGCCCAAGCGCTGCGGCCACCTGGAGGGCAAGTCGCTTGTTCCCCTCGACGAGGCCGTGCAGAAGATCCGCGCCTGCGCCGAGGCGCGCACCGATCCGGACTTCGTCATCAATGCACGCACCGACGCGCTGGCCGTGGGCGGCATCGAGGAAGTGATCCGGCGCGGCAATGCCTACCTGGATGCGGGAGCGACCATGGTCTTCATCGACGGCATGACGTCCAAGGAACTGGCGCGCCAGGCCGTGGCCGGCATTGGCGGCCCGGTGGCGATCAATGTGGTGGAGGGCGGCAGGTCGCCGGACGGCTTCACCTTCGCCGAGATGGAGGCCATGGGCATCGCACGGGTAAGCCTGCCCGGCACGCTGATGCTGGCCGCCATCCAGGGCATGCGCGACGCCATGTCAGCCTTGCGCGCCAATGGCTACGCCGGCGGGCCCGGCGCGCGCCTGGCGGATTTCCGCGAGCAGCTCGAACTGGTCGGCTTCGCCGAGGTGTTCGCGCTGGAGCAGCGCTACCTGGCCGGGCTGATGGCACCGGCTGCCGCGCAGTGAGGCAGACCGATGCAGGTGAATGTAGACGCGACAAGGAGGGCGCCCATGCAGGCGAGACCCCGCAACATCATTGAAAAGATCTGGGACCAGCACGTGGTGGCCACGCTCGAGGATGAGCAGGCCCTGCTGCATATCGACCGCATCTTCCTGCACGACCGCGCCGGCCCGCGCGTGCTGGGCGCGCTGCGTGAAGCCGGCCGGGCCGTGGCGCAGCCGGAGCTGGTGTTCGGCACCATGGACCATATCGTGGATACACAGCCGGGCCGGGGCGACGACACACTGGTGCGTGGCGGCCGTGCCTTCATCGAAGGATTCCGCACCGAGGCGCGGCGCGCCGACATCCGGCTGTTCGACCTGGGCGATCCGCGCCAGGGCATCGCCCACGTGGTGTCGCCCGAGCTGGGCATCGCGCTGCCCGGCACTACGCTGGTCTGCTGCGACAGCCATACCTGTACCGTCGGCGGCATCGGCGCGCTGGCCTGGGGCATCGGCAGCACCGAAGGGGAGCACGCGGTGGCCACCCAATGCCTGGTGCGCAGCCGGCCCCGCACCCTGCGCGTGGCGCTGCACGGCCGCCCCGGACCGGGCGTCTCGGCCAAGGACCTGGTGCTGGCGCTGATCGCCCGCTTCGGCGTGCGCGGCGGCGACGGCCACGCCATCGAGTTCGACGGTGAGGCGGTGCGTGCGCTCGATGTGGAGGGCAGGCTGACGCTGTGCAATATGGCGGTCGAGTTCGGCGCCTGGACCGGGCTGGTCGCGCCCGATGCGCGCACCATCGAATGGCTGGCCGGCCGCCCCTTCGCGCCTGCGGGCGCACTCTGGGAGGCGGCGGTGGTGGACTGGCTGGCGCTGCGCTCGGACGAAGGGGCGCGCTGGGACCGCGAGCTCGAGCTGGACTGCGGCGCGCTCGCGCCGCAGGTGAGCTGGGGTACCAATCCAGGCCAGGCCGCGGCGATCGATGCCGCGGTGCCGCCCCCGGCCGACCAGGACGCACGCCGCGCGCTGGATTACATGGCGCTGCGGCCGGGCGAGCCGCTGCGGGGCATTCCTATCGACGCGGCCTTCATCGGCTCCTGCACCAACAGCCGCTTGCCAGACCTGCGCGCGGCTGCCCAGGTCTTGCGTGGGCGCCGCGTGGCGCCGGGCATCAAGGCCATCGTGGTGCCGGGTTCCACCAGCGTCAAGCGCGAGGCGGAGGCGGAAGGCCTGGATCGCGTCTTCCGCGAGGCCGGCTTCGAATGGCGCGAGAGCGGCTGCTCCCTGTGCTTCTTCGCCGGCGGCGACCACTTCGACCAGCCGGGCCGCCCGGGGCGGCGCGTGATCACCAGCACCAACCGCAATTTCGAGGGCCGGCAGGGACCGGGCGTGCGCTCCCACCTGGCCAGCCCGGCCACGGTGGCGGCCTCCGCCATCGCCGGCTGCATCGCGGACCCGCGTCCGCTACTGTCCTGAGGAGCCAGCATGGAACCCTTCGTCACGCTGCGCGGACTGGCCGCGCCGCTTATGCACGCCAATATCGATACCGACCTGATCATTCCCTCGCGCGAGATCACCTCGCCCGGGGCCGATGGCTATGGCGACAAGCTGCTGTCGCCGTGGCGCTACGAGACCGGCGCGGACGGCCGGCGGGTCGAGCGTCCGGATTTCGTCCTCAACCGCCAACCGTTCCGCGCGGCCACCATCCTGCTGGCGGGCGAGAACTTCGGCAGCGGCTCCTCGCGCGAGGCAGCGGTCTGGGCCGTGCGGCAGTTCGGCTTCCGCTGCGTCATTGCGCCGTCGTTCGGCGCCATCTTTCAGAACAACTGCTACCGCAACGGCGTGCTGCCGGTCGTGCTGCCGGATGGTGTGGTCAGCGCGCTGGCGCAGGAGGCGGAAGGCGGCGCGCTGTGGCTGGACGTGGACCTGCAGTCCTGCACGGTGCGGCATCCCGACGGCCGGCACTGGGCGTTCACGGTGCCCGTCAGCGAACGCACGCTGCTGCTAGAGGGCCTGGACGCGATCGGGCTGACCTTTAAGCGCCAGGCGCAGATCACCGCCTACCAGGCCGCTGCGCGCGCCGCGCGGCCCTGGATCTGGGCAGCCGCCTCGCGCCATCCGCAATGACACGGCACGCCGACCCCGTATCCAGCCGGGACCAGGCCGCCCAACCCATATCGCCATGACCAAGACCGCATTTATCGGACTCGACTACATCGTCGACATCACGCACCCGGACGGCAGGATCGCCCATGCCGCTGGACAGGTCGCCGCACGCGGCGTGATCGGCGCGGCCAACCGCGCCCTGGACATCGCCCGGCAACGCGGCTGGCTTGCCGTGCTGGTGCGGGTAGGCTTCGCGCCGGGCTATGCCGACCTGCCCAGGCAATCGCCGTTCTTCGGCCGCGCGCAGGCACTCGGCGCGATCGAAGCGGGCACGCCCGGCACGGCCTTCCATCCGGCACTGCGGCAGGACCTGGCGGACCTGGTGCTGACCAAGCCGCGCGTCAGCGCCTTCTACGGCACCGGCCTTGAAGCCGCGCTGCGCGCCCATGGCATCGAGCGCGTGGTGGTCGGCGGCGTCAGCAGCGCCTGGGCGGTGCAGGCCACCGTGCGCGACGCGCATGACCGCGACTACCAGGTGTGCGTGCTGGAGGATGCCTGCGCCGCGGCTGACCCGGCGCAGCATGAGGCGTCGATGGCGCTGCTTGGCGCCATCGCGAAGGTGCTGCGCGTGGATGCGCTCGCGCAGCTCGATTGAGGGGGCGACGGGCCGGCGGCAGCAAACGCCGCCGTACCCGCCAGCGCCCGTTCAGCCCTTGCGCTGGCCGATGGTGAAGGCGATCTCGCCGATGCCGTCCACGCCACCCGTGACCGCATCGCCCGGCTGCAGCGCGCCGACGCCGGCAGGCGTGCCGGTGAAGATCACATCGCCCGGGGCCAGCGTGACGCTTTGCGAGATATAGGCGATCACGTCGGCGACCGGCCAGATCAGTTCTTCCAGGTCACCCTGCTGGCGCACTTCGCCGTTCACGTTCAACCAGATGCGGCCCTTGGACGGATGGCCGATCTCGCTGACAGGATGCAGCGGCCCGCACGGGCCGGAAGAGTCGAATGCCTTGGACCAGTCCCAGGGCCGGCTCATCTTCTTGGCCACGTCCTGCAGGTCGCGCCGGGTCATGTCGACACCGACGGCATAGCCCCAGACCAGGTCAAGCGCCTGCCCGGGCTCGATGTTGGCGCCGCCCTTGCCCAGCGCCACGACCAGTTCAATCTCATGGTGCAGGTTCTCCGTCAGCGGGGGATAGGGCACCGCACCTTCTGCCGGCACCACTGCGTCGGCTGGCTTGGTGAAGAAGAAGGGCGGCTCGCGGTCGGGGTCGTTGCCCATCTCGCGCGCGTGCGCGGCGTAGTTGCGGCCCACGCAGAACACGCGGCGGATGGGGAAGCGGGCCTCGCTGCCGGCCACGGCAATGCTTGCCTGCGCCGCAGGCTGGATCACGAATTCGGTCATGGCGGTGGTGGTGGATGGAAAGAGGGTGGGCTAAGGGGGTGGCCTAAGAGGGAGGCCTACTTGGCGAAGACCTGGCTCAGGTCGCCGAAGGCCTTGAACTCGAGCGCATTGCCCGAGGGATCCAGGAAGAACATGGTGGCCTGCTCGCCGACCTGGCCCTTGAAGCGCACATGCGGCTCGATCACGAACTTCGTGCCGGCCGCGCGCAGCTTGTCGGCCAGCGCTTCCCATTCGTCCATCGGCAGGATGGCGCCGAAGTGGCGCACCGGCACGTCGTCCCCGTCGACCGCGCTGGTCGAGCGGTGGCCGCACTCCTCGGGCGCCAGGTGGGCGACGACCTGGTGGCCGTAGAAATCGAAATCGACCCAGGCGTCCGAGCTGCGGCCTTCGGGGCAGCCGAGCAGGCCGCCGTAGAAGCGCCGTGCCTCGGCCAGGTCGTTGACGGGAAATGCCAGGTGGAAGAGGGGGATGGCGCGTGTCATGGCGGGGCGATGTCAGCAGTGGGGAATCAGGCTGCGTTGATTGTAATCAGCAAAACTAATAATATGAAACGAATGATTTTTGGCCTGAGCATCAATTAGTTTTATTTAAAGCCGACTAAAGACGACTCTTGATCCGCTACTTCCGAACCTTCCTGGTGGCCGCCGAGACGGGCTCCTTTTCCGCCGCGGGTGCCCGCCTCGCCCTGACCCAATCGGCCGTCAGCACGCAGATGCGGCGCCTAGAAGAAGACCTGGGCTGCGCTCTGTTCGAGCGTTCGGGCAAGTCGGTGGCGCTCAGCGAGGCAGGCCGCAGGCTGCTGCCGGATGCGGCGCGCTTCGTTGCACTGTACGAGGCGATGAAGGACCGGGCGGGGGCGCAGCCCGACATCGCCCCGCTCGACCTGGGCGCGGTGTCGACCGCGCAGTCCTCGCTGCTGCCGCTGGCGATGCAGCGCTTTCGTGAAGCCTTTCCCGATACCCACGTCAACGTAGTGCCAGGCATGTCCACTCAGCTGCTGACACAGGTCGATGCCCGCGAACTGGACATCGCCGTGCTGGTCAAGCCACGCCTGGGCTTGCCGGCCGAGCTCAAGTGGGTGCCGCTGATCCACGAGCGCTTCGTCGGCATTGCGCCGCTCGGCTCGCCGGCGGATCTGCGCACCCTGCTGGCTACGCAGCCGTTCATCCGTTACAACCGGCATTCCACCGGCGGGCAACTGGTCGACCGTTACCTGAAACGTCACCGTCTTTGGGTCAAGGAAGGCATGGAGCTGGACGAGCCGGCGGTCATCCTGCAGATGGTCGACCAGGGACTCGGCTGTGCCATCGTGCCGGCCGACCTGATTCCGCTCGGGCGCGCGGCCAACGTGATGGAAGTGGCGCTGCCCGGCGGGCCGTTTTTCCGCGACATCGGTGTGCTGGTACGACAGACGGCGCTGCGGCGGCCGCCGGCGGCGGCACTGATCGATGCGCTGGTCGAGGCCGCCCGCGCCTGGCAGGCGCATGCACATGCACATGGCCATGCCGCATGAATGCTATGGCGCGAGGCTCTCACCTTGATGCAAGAGGGGCGGGCTAAGGTATATTCCTGCGCATGTCCATCCAACACGCTCTCCTTACCTCGCTGCTGGAAAAGCCCTCGTCGGGCTACGATCTGGCGCGCCGCTTCGACCGTTCCATCGGCTACTTCTGGCAGGCCACGCACCAGCAGATCTATCGCGAACTGGGCCGCATGGCCGAGTCAGGCTGGGTGGCCGCGCAAGACGACGAAGAGGGCGGCGGCCGGCGCAAGAAGGTCTACCATGTGCTGCCCGCCGGCCGCGAGGAACTGGCGCGCTGGGTGCTGGAGCCCGCGCCGCCGGGCGAGGGGCGGCGCGCGCTGCTGGTGAAGCTGCGCGCGGAGGCCGCCATCGGTCCGCTGGGCCTGGACAAGGAGATGGAACGCTTGATCGTCGAGCACCGCGCCACGCTGGAAAAGTATCGACAGATCGAGGAGCGGGATTTCTCTGGGGCCGACCTCACGGTGCCGCAGCGCCTGCAGCACGCAGTGCTGCGTTCGGGCATCCTGGCCGAGGAAGTGTGGCTGCAGTGGGCGGACGAGGTGCTGCCGCTGCTGTACGCGGCGCCTGCCGGCAACGGTAGCCGGGATGGTCAACGCGCCTGACCACGATTCAACATCCTGAACGCCAGAACCCGTTCGCAGTCCCGCGCGTCGGGACGCGCCAAGCCGGATCCCGCGCGACTTCGGACGTGATGCAAGAGAGGCAGGGGCTCAGGTTCCTCGGTTCCCTCAGTTCCAGATGGGATTTTCCCGCTGCATCTGTTCCTTGGTCTTTGCTTCCCAGTAGGCACCGATCTGACGTTCCGTCACGTAGCCCCGCTTCAGGGCATCGATCTGGTCAAAGTGCTTGTAAACCTCCGGCATGCCTGCCTTGGCTTCTTCGCGGGTCAGCTTGCCGTCATGGTTGACGTCGGCCGCCTTGAAACGCTCGGCAATAAACGCCTTGGCTTCGGCGGTGGTCGGTGGCGCTTTCGGAACTTGGGTTGATTCTGTGCCTGGCTGGGCTGTCGGTCCTTGAGTGTACTGAGCGCTCGCACCCGTGAAGACAAGCGCCATCACCACTGTCAAGGCGACAGCAGGCAATTTACGTGAGGTCATTTCACTTTCCTCCGCAATTTGTGGTTCCGCACCGCCTCCTCATGGAGAATTCCCGGCCAAATGAAAATCCCCTGGAAGCCAATGCTTACAGGGGATTCTAGGCACTCGAGAGCGGCTTAACCAATACCGTTGTCTAACGGGGTGGGCATGCCAGCGGTTCTTCTTTTCGTGCGCCGCGGCCGTCCGTCTGCCTCAGGCGTTGGCCGACACCGAACGCGCACCGCTGCGCACAGCGCCGGGCGCCAGCCCCAGGCGGTGGCGTGCGGCCTGGTATTCCTCGGCGAAGCGTTCCACCAGTTCTGCGGCCGGCACCACGCGCTTGATCGCGCCGATGCCCTGGCCGGCGCCCCAGATGTCGCGCCAGGCCTTGGCCTTGCTGCTGCCGCCCGAGCCGAAGTTCATCTTGGACGGATCCGAGACGGGCAGGTCGTCCGGGTCCAGGCCCGCGTTGACGATGCTCTGGCGCAGGTAGTTGCCATGCACACCGGTGAACAGGTTGGAGTAGACGATGTCGCCCGCGCCGCTGTCGACGATCATCTGCTTGTAGCCTTGGGGTGCGTTGGCTTCCTCGGTGGCGATGAAGGCCGAGCCGATATAGGCGAGGTCGGCGCCGGCCGCCTGTGCGGCCAGGACCGCGTTGCCGTTGCCGATGGCGCCCGACAGCAGCAGCGTACCATCGAACCATTCACGGATCTCATGCAGCAGCGCGAACGGCGACTGCACGCCGGCATGGCCGCCCGCTCCGGCCGCCACGGCGATCAGGCCGTCGGCGCCTTTCTCGATGGCCTTCTTGGCGAACTTATTGTTGATGATGTCGTGCAGCACGATGCCGCCGTAGCTATGCACCTGCTGGTTCACCTCTTCGCGCGCGCCCAGCGAGGTGATGGTGATGGGCACCTTGTACTTGGCGCAGGCCTCCAGGTCGTGCTCCAGGCGGTCATTGGACTTGTGCACGATCTGGTTGACCGCGAAGGGCGCGGCGGGCCGGTCCGGATGCTTGGCGTTGTGTTCGGCCAGCTCGGTGGTGATGCGATCCAGCCATTCCTCCAGCACGGGTGCCGGGCGTGCGTTCAGCGCGGGAAAGGAGCCGACCACGCCGGCCTTGCACTGGGCGATCACCAGGTCGGGGTTGGAGATGATGAACAGCGGCGAGCAGACCACGGGCAGCGAGAGGCGGCCTTCCAGGATGGCGGGGAGGGACATCGGTTTCTCCGGTAAGACTGGAACTAACAAAAAAGCAAACAGCTGGCGCCGGCGCCAGCCGGTGATGACAGTGGGGCTCAGGCGGAGGCCGCCGTGCCGGCGAGCGCGTCCTTGTGCGCGGCGAGCCGGGCACCCATCTCGGCGGCCAGCGCCTGCAGGCCGCTCATGGGGCGCACCATGACCTCGAACTCCTCGATCTTGCCGTGCGCGTCCAGGCGCAGCATGTCGATGCCCTTGAGGGCCTTGCCGGCGACGTTGGCGCTGAATTCCAGCACGATGCTGTGGCCGTCCTCGCTGACGAAGCTGCGGTGATAGCGGAAGTCCTGGAAGACCGTGTTGACCGTCTTGAGCACCAGCTTGATCGCCGCGCGTCCCGGGTAGGGTGTGTGCGCGACGGGCGAGCGGAACACGATCTTGTCGGACAGCAGCGGGTCCAGTTCCTCCATGGCATTGCGTTCGAGGATCTGGTGCCAGGCGGCCAGCGTGCGCTGTGCGGCTTCCGACAGGTTCTTGGCTTCCATGCGGGGTCTCCTACGGTGGATGCGGCGATCGAGATATGCAACTCGTTGCACTGAGCATAGCAGTGCCCGCGTTGATATGCAACTGGTTGCATTATTGGCTGGGTCCGGGCTGCGAATCGGCCCCGGCCGAGGCGGCCGCAGGCTGTCAGGTACCGCTGCTGCGAGCAGGCAGGCCGACAACGGGCCTCAATGTGGCGTTTCGGAGGGTTTTGGGGGGTGCCGCAGCCTGAGGGGCGGGGCAAAGAGAGACGGCCGGAGGGGATGGCGGAAGGTGCTGCCTCCCGCCCAATGCGTGTATGGACCGGGGCGGGGCGGCCCGCCCGGTGGCTGTCTACAGCGCTACATCTCGAGCCGCATCGCCAGGCGGATCAGCGAGGCGACCAGCGTCATGGTCATCACGCCTGCCAGCCACAGGCCGATGAACCACAGGGCCTGCCTTGCCCGGCTTGCCTTGATGGAACGGGTTGTCCTGGTTGACGTCATGGCCGTCTCCCTGCGAGTCAGTGATAGCCGGTGTCACTCTCCCGCACCTTGCCGCGGAAGACCCAGTAGCCCAGGGCCGTATAGGCCAGGATCACGGGAATGATGATCAGCGCGCCGACCAGGGCGAAGGCCTGGCTGCTGGCCGGGGCGGCGGCCTGCCACAGCGTGACCGAGGGCGGGATCATATGCGGCCAGATGCTGATCAGGAAGCCCATGTAGCCGAGCGCGGCGATGGCCAACGCCAGGAAGTAGGGTGCCTTTTCACGGCGCAGGGCCACGGCGCGGAAGATGCGCCAGGCGCACAGCGCCACCGCCGCCGGCACCGGCAGGAAATAGAACAGGTTGGGCAGGCTGAACCAGCGGCGCGCGATGGCGGGGTCGACCAGCGGCGTCCACAGGCTGACCACGGCGATCATCAAGAGCAGCAGCGCCGTCAGCGGCCGCATCAGCACGAACATCTTGCGCTGCAGCTCGCCTTCGGTCTTGATCAGCAGCCAGCCGCAGCCCAAGGTGGCATAGGTGAACAACAGGCCCAGGCCGGTGAACAGGCTGAAGGGATTCAGCCAGTCGAAGCCGCCGCCGGCGAATTCGCGGTTCACCACGGGGATGCCCTGGATGTAGCTGCCCAGTGCCACGCCCTGGAAGAAGGTCGCCGTGGCCGAGCCGGCGATGAAGGCCAGGTCCCACAGATGGCGCGTGCGATTGGCCTTGGAGCGGATCTCGAAGGCCACCCCGCGGAAGATCAGCCCGACCAGCATCAGCGTCAGCGGCAGATACAGGGCGGACAGCACCGCGCCGTACACGACGGGGAAGGCGGCGAACAGGCCGGCGCCGCCGAGCACCAGCCAGGTCTCGTTGCCGTCCCAGACCGGCGCGACGGTGTTCATCATCACGTCGCGTTCCTTCTCATGGGGGAAGAAGGGAAAGAGCAGGCCGATGCCGAGGTCGAAGCCGTCCAGCATCACGTAGATGAACACGCCCAGGGCGATGATGCCAGCCCAGATCAAGGAAAGGTCAAGCATGGCCGGTCTCCCCAGGCAGCGTGGAATCGATCAGGTCGTCCGCGCCGGAGAGCGGGCGGCGGCCCGAATAGGTGGTCAGGGCGCCGATGGCTTCGCGCTCGCCGGCCGGCGTGTGTTCGTCGGCATGCGGCCCCTTGCGCAGCAGCTTCAGCAGGTAGTAGATGCCCGTGCCGAAGACCAGCAGATAGACCACCACGAAGATCATCAGCGAGACGCTTACCTGCTGGCGGCTGACCGGCGAAGCCGCCTGTGCCGTGCGCAGCAGGCCGTAGACGACCCAGGGCTGGCGTCCGGCCTCCGTGGTGACCCAGCCGGCGAGCAGGGCGATAAAGCCGGCGGGGCTCATCAGCAGGCAGAAGCGGTGGAACCAGCCGGCCCCGTAGAGCCGACCGCGCTTGCGCAGCAGCAACGCCAGCCCCGCCTGCAGGATCATCAGCAGGCCCAGGCCCACCATGAGGCGGAAGGACCAGAACACGATCAGCGAGTTGGGCCGGTCTTCCGGCGGGAAGGTCTTGAGCCCGCGTATCTCGCCGTCCCAGGTATGCGTCAGGATGAGGCTGCCGAGATGCGGCACGGAGAGGGCGTAGCGGGTCACCTCGGCCTTCATGTCCGGGATGCCGAACAGGTTGAGCGCGGTGCCGCCGGACTCGGTCTCCCAGATCCCTTCGATGGCGGCGATCTTCGCCGGCTGGTGGTGCAGCGTATTCAGCCCGTGCGCGTCGCCCACCAGGGCCTGCAGCGGCGCCAGCACCAACAGTATGCCGAGCGCCATCGAGAAGGAGGTCTGGATGGCCTGGTCGCGCCGCTGCCGCAGCAGGTGCCAGCCTGCCGTGCCGGCGACCAGCAGCGCTGTGCACAGGAAGGCCGCCAGTGCCATGTGCATCAGGCGGTAGGGGAAGGACGGGTTGAAGACGATGGCGAACCAGTCGGTCGGCACCACCCGGTTGTCGATGATGGCGTAGCCGGTGGGGGTCTGCATCCAGCTGTTGGACGACAGGATCCAGAACATCGAGATCAGCGTGCCGACCGCCACCATCACCGTGGCCGCGAAGTGGGCGCGCCGGCCCACCTTGTCCCAGCCGAACAGCATGATGCCGAGGAAGCCCGCTTCCAGGAAGAAGGCGGTCAGCACCTCATAGGTCAGCAGCGGGCCGGTCACGCTGCCGGCGAAATTGGAGAAGGCGCTCCAGTTGGTGCCGAACTGGTAGCTCATCACCACGCCCGAGACCACGCCCATGCCGAAGGCGACGGCGAAGGCGCGCGACCAGAAGCGGCACAGGTCCAGGTAGACCTGGCGGCCGGTCTTCAGCCACAGCCCTTCGAGCACGGCGATGAAGCTGGCCAGCCCGATGCTGAGCGCGGGAAAGATGATGTGGAAGGAAACGGTGAAGGCGAACTGGATGCGTGCCAGGTCGACGGCGCTGAGCATATGCATTTATTGCTCCTGCTGTCTGCCGGCCGCGGCGCGAAGGCGGGCGGGGGATGGGTGGATTGCTGCGCGGCTGGAAGGGTGCAGCGGGCTGCTGGCCGGCGCCGGCGATGTACCGGGCGTGGCTTGTGCCACCTGTGGCGGCGGGTCATCTGGCTTGTAGCGGAACACGGGAACTTCGCAATGACATCGAGGGATGCCTGCAGTTTGCTCGTGGTGCCGGAACGGTAACAGAATCAGGAAATTTAAATTTTTGCGTATCAGTTTGGGGCGGGGCGTACCGCTGCGATGGTTCCCGCGCAGCGGTGCGGCGTATCGCCGCATCCGCCCCCGCGGCCCGCGCGCAATCTCGTCCGCGCATCGTCGCGGTGGCTGCTGGTTTGTCTTCAGGCGGCCGCAGCTCGACCTGCCTTGCCGTGCGGGACAAAGCTGCCGCGGCGAACTGTGCGCGGCCGCGCGGGGCGCACGGATCCCCACCTTGACCCCGCAATATGCGGTTCTATACTCGCGTTGCACGGGGAGCGACATATTCGCCGCCTGGCATTCCGGCGCCGCTGCGTGCCGGAGGGACGCATAGCGTACAGGAGACCGTCATGACGGATCGAGGCACGCCGAAACCGGGTGGCCGGCACTGGCTGTGGCTGCTGGTGCTGCCCTGGATCGCCATGCTCTGGGTGCCTTCCTACAATGCCGTCGACCCGGTGCTGTTCGGCTTCCCCTTCTTTTACTGGTACCAGCTCGCCTGGGTGCTGATCGGCGCGGTCATCACGGCGCTGGTCTATGTGAAGACCAGGGGCATCCATACCCAAGGGGGGCCGCAATGAGCGTCGTCGCCACCTCGGTTTTCGTCGCCCTGTTCGCCTTCGTGACGGTGCTCGGCTTCGTTGCAGCGCACTGGCGCAAAGGCGATCTTGCGCACCTGGACGAGTGGGGCCTTGGGGGACGGCGTTTCGGCACCATCGTCACCTGGTTCCTGCTCGGCGGCGATCTCTATACCGCCTATACCTTCATCGCGGTGCCGGCGCTGGTGTTCGGGGCGGGCGCCACCGGCTTCTTCGCCTTGCCTTACACGATCCTGATCTACCCCTTTGCCTTCGTCGTTTTTCCCAAGCTGTGGAGCGTTGCCAAGCGCCACGGCTACGTGACCGCAGCAGATTTCGTGCGCGCGCGCTACGACAGCCGCGCGCTCGCGCTGGCCATCGCCGTGACCGGCATCGTCGCCACGCTCCCCTATATCGCGCTGCAGCTGGTGGGCCTGGAAGTGGTCATCGGCGGGCTGGGCTTCAATACGACCGGCCTGGTGGGCGACCTGCCGCTGATCATCGCCTTCGCCATCCTGGCGGCTTACACGTATACCTCCGGCCTGCGCGCGCCGGCCATGATTGCGGTGGTCAAGGACCTGCTGATCTACATCACCATCGCCGTGGCCATCGTCGTGATTCCGATGCGCCTGGGCGGGTTTGCGCACATCTTCGGCGCGGTGCCTGCGGAAAAACTGCTGCTCAAGGCGCCCGACAGCACCAGCCTGAACGGCTACAGCGCCTATGCCACGCTCGCCCTCGGGTCGGCGCTGGCGCTGTTCCTGTACCCGCACTCGGTCACTGCCATCCTGTCCTCGTCGTCGGGCAACACCATACGGCGCAATATGGCGCTGCTGCCGGCCTACTCGCTGGTGCTGGGCTTGCTGGCGCTGCTCGGCTACATGGCGCTGGCAGCCGGTGTCCATGAGATGCCCGAGTTCGTGCCCTACTTCAAGGCTTATGGCGCCAACTTCGCCGTGCCGGCGCTGTTCCTGCATTTCTTCCCACCCTGGCTCGTCGGCCTCGCTTTCGCGGCGATCGGCATCGGCGCGCTGGTGCCGGCGGCAATCATGTCGATCGCGGCGGCCAACCTCTACACGCGCAATATTCACAAGGCGTTCATCAACCCGGAGATGACGCACGTGCAGGAAACAAGCGTGGCCAAGCTCGCGTCGCTGGTGGTCAAGCTTGGCGCGGTGGCCTTCGTGCTCGGCCTGCCTCAGACCTATGCCATCCAGCTGCAGTTGCTGGGCGGCATCTGGATCATCCAGACGCTGCCGGCCATCGTGCTCGGCCTCTATACCCGTCTGCTCGATCCACGCGGGCTGCTGCTGGGTTGGGCGGCGGGCATCGCCACCGGCACGTGGATGGCGGCATCCCTCAAACTGGCAGGCTCGATCTATGCCATCCATCTGGGCGGCATGGCGATCCCGGGCTATGCGGCGGTGTGGGCCCTGATCGCCAACCTGGTGGTGGCGATTGCGGTCAGCGCCATCTTGTGGGTGCTTGGCATTGCCGACGCGGCTGACCAAACGCGTCCGGCGGACTACCTCGACGTCGCCGAGGGCTAGTATCCTGTTGCGCAAATCACTCGTCGTGAAATCGCCCGCTTGCCCGCCAGGCGTCGTTGCTTGTCGCTGCCATCGACGGATCACGGCAAACGACAGTTCGAACCGGGTAGCATCACGGTAGATTGAAAAGCGTTTCGCTCTGGCACGCCTTGGCTGTGCCAAAAGCGAATCAACCACACAGCGTTCAGCGCACCCATCCAACATCGCATGACCACGCTCCACATCATCATCCTGGCCTGTGTGCAAGGCCTTGCCGAGTTGTTGCCGGTTTCCAGTTCGGCCCACGTCATCCTGGCCGAGAAATGGCTGGGGCTGGACCCGACCTCGCCCGACATGACGTTGATGCTGGTCATGTTGCATACGGGCACCATGTTCGCGGTCATCGCCTATTTCTGGCGCTCGTGGCGGCAGACGTATTTCTCGTCGACCAAGGCGCTGTGGAACAACGGTGTCCTGCTGGCAGTGGCCACGGCAGCCACGGGCGTCGTCGGGCTGGCCCTGCTGTATGTCATCAAGCATGCCGTGATGGGCGGCGCCGACAGCTTCGAGGTGGAACATCTCTTTGGCAATACCAAGCTGATGGCGGTCAGTCTGGCCGTGGCTGGCGTGCTGATCATCGTGTCCTCCAGGCGCGCCGGCACGGCCACCGAAGACCTGACTGGCCGGCGTGCCCTGTGGATTGGGGCCGTGCAGGGGCTGTGCCTGCCGTTCCGCGGACTGTCGCGTTCGGGCGCGACGATCTCCAGCGGGATGCTGCTGGGTGTGCAGCGCCGCCGCGCCGAGGAGTTCAGCTTCGCGCTCGCCGTGATACTGACGCCAGCCGTCATCGCCAAGGAGGGCTATCGCTTCTTCAAGGCGCATGCGGGCGCGACCGACGGCCTGCTGCACATGCTAGCCCCGAGCCTGCTGGGCATGGTGTTCAGCTTTATCGCCGGCTTGCTGGCCCTGCGCTGGCTGTCGCGCTGGCTGGAGCAGGGGCGGTGGTACCTGTTCGGCTGCTACTGCCTGGTCGCGTCGGTCGTCGTGTTTACGGTCGCCGGGTAAAGCAGCCATGGCGGACCCGTATTGAAGAGAATGAGCGCAGGCAGGCTGCGCTCGCAGAACGGGCCGCGAGCCTTCAGACGTAGTAGATGAGCGAAGGGGCGCAAGCCAGCCAGGAAAACTCATGGGCATCCCCCTGGACACCGAGAAGGCCATCTATCGGCGCTACTGTTTCGCATCAGCGCAAAGAAACGCAAGCACGGCCTTCGAGAACTGATCCGCGGAATCGACGTTGGAGATGTGCGCTGCGCCAGCGATCTCTACATATTCCGACCGGCTGACTTGGCTCGCCATTCGCTGCGAGAGGGCCGGTGGCGACATGCGGTCGTGATCGCCCGCGATGAAGAGGACTGGCATTGAAAGCGATGCAAGCGCTGTACCTATGTCAAAGCCTGCGATGCCCTCGGCCACATGGGCAATCGATGGCCCGTCCGCCGTTGCCGCCAGGGCGTGCCAGACCTGATAGGTTTTCATTCCATCGGAACTTGCGCGAAATGTCTCGTTGACATTGATTGGCCAGATTCCCTCCAAGCGCTTCACCGGGCCATCTTCGCTACGGAAGGTGGCCGCCCATCCTTTGGCCATGGTCCGGAATTCGTCCGTCGCGGTTGTATAGAAGCTGTTCGCGACCACGAGCTTGCGCACGCGCTCGGGGTGCGTCAGCCCAATTTCCATCGCCACCATTCCGCCGAGCGACAATCCGATCACGTCGGCGCTGTCGAGGGCGAGATGGTCGAACAGGGCGAGCACATCGCCGGCGAGATCGGAGACGCTGAATAGGCGGTCGAGTTTTCCCGAAGCGCCGTGACCGGCATGGTCCGGCACGATCACCCGGAAGCCGGCCTCAACCAGCGGCGCGACCTGAGGCGCCCAGGCGCGGCCGGAGTTGCTGATGCCGTGCAGCAGGACGATCGGGCGGCCGGCTCCGAACTCGATGAAGTAGTTCCGGCGATTGCCGGAGGTGTAGTAGGCCATGATGATCTCCTCGGGTGATGGGCTTAGCGGGAAAGGCGGGGATAGGAGGCGGGAGAGAAGCGCAGGCACAAGAGGGCAAGAAGCACCGTGCCCGTGGCCATTACCATCCAGGCCTGCGAGAGATCGGAGAACCGGTCGCGCAGGATGCCGGCCAGCAACGGCATCAGGCTGGCGATGAGGTAGCCGCCGCCCTGGACGAAGGCTGCGAACTCGCCTGCAGCGACCGGATCCTCCAGATGGTCGAGCGTCAGGATCAGCGAAAGCGGAAAGAGCGCCCCGATTCCGAGCCCGAGCAGGCCGCTCGCAAGCACGGGCAGGGACAAGGGCGCCACGATCAGGCAGACAAGACCCGCGAGAAGCAGTGCCAGCACGAACAGGAGTGGGCCTCGGCGATCGGGAAAGCGGCCGACGAACGCGGACACGGCAAGACCCGCCAATACTTCAGTGACAGTCAAGCCGCCGAGAAGATAGGCTGCGTCCGCGCGGTTCCAGCCGAGTGCGGTGTAGAAGGGAGGTAGCCAGGCGAGCACGAGCGTGTAGGCGCCGGTTCCGATGCCGAAAAAGAGAAGCAATGCCCAGGCGCGCTTTTTGCGCCAGAATTGCCTTGGAGCGCGCGCAGGCGTGATCCTCTGTGGGATATTCATCCGCATAGGCGTCGCCGCGAACCACAGGACCAGGCCGGCGAACGCAGGTACTGTCCAGATTGCGAGTGCGCCCGCCCAGCCCACCAGGTCGGCAAGACCAGGAGCGGAGGCCGCCGCAATGGCGGCGCCTCCCATGATGCCAGTCGTGTAGAGCCCCATGATGCGGCCCGCCTTTGCGCCGTAGTCTCGTTTGATGAAGCTTGGCAGCAGCGTCTGGACAAAGGCGATCCCAATTCCAGCCAGGACCGCTGTCCCGATCAGTCCTGCCTTCGAGGGCCAAGCAAGCCGCCCGAGGCAAGCCAGAACGAGCAATGCCGCGCCGACGGCAATCCCAGGCCCCTCGCCAAACCATTGCCTGAGTTGCCGTCCGAATAGAGCGCACAACCCCATGACTGCCACCGGAAGGGTGGTAAGAAGACTTGCCTCGGTGTGGCTGAAACCGGTAGATGTCTCTATCTGGTCGAGCAGAGGGCCGATTGCGGCCATGACAGGCCGCAGATTGAGCGACAGGCCAATGATGGCGATGCCGGCCAGCGTTGGCATTCCATGGAGGGGGCGCATGCTAGGTTCCAGGTAACTTTATGTCGTGTATCTCGATATCGAGACATTCTACGCACGACAGGCATCGCCCTCAAGATATAATTCGACATCAAGTTTCTTTTTGTCGAGATAGATGATGACAGACCGTGCGGCCCGGATGAAAAAGGAATGGCATCAGGAGCACCCTGAGTTCGATGCCAGCGTGATGGCGACGGTCGGGCGGATTCTGGAGGCAGCCAAGCTCCTTGACCGCGAGTGGCTCGCGCCCTTCGCGGCGCGCTTCGGTCTTCAGAAGGGCGAATTCGACGTGATCGCCACGCTAAGGCGGTCAGGCGCCCCCTACGAACTGACACCCACGGTACTCTATGAGTCGCTGCTGATGACATCGAGCGCAATGACCAGCCGGCTTGATCGTCTTGAGCGCGCGGACCTGATCGAGCGACATCCCGATCCCGCCGACCGGCGGGGCGTCCGTGTGCGATTGACGGAGAAGGGCCTTGCTCTGATCGAGGAGATGCTTCCCCTGCATGTTGCGAACGAGCAGGAAGCGCTCGGGGTACTAAGCAAGACGGAACGCGGGCAGCTCGATCGTCTCCTGGGCAAGCTGATCGGAAGCCTATCCCATAGCTAGTTTGCGCACTTGCGTGGTCTCTGCGAGCCAATGCAGGTTACGTACGGCGCCTCGGCGGCGCTGGCGCTGCAGCGCCAGCGCCGCAAAGCGCGATACGCGCTATAGCGACACGCACAAAGAGGCGAACGGGCGTGATCCCGTTGTCGTGGCCGGGGGGCTTGCCTGGTCTTGGGAAACGAAACTGAGCCGGAATCACAGGCAAAGCCATGCGGGAGCGGTCGTCACGAGTATCAAGCAAATGCCGAAGCCGCTCGCGGGCCGCGCACCAGGCGCCCTGGCAATGCATCCGTGGCCTCGCCCTCCCGGTAGACTGGTACGCCCGAAACCACCGTGGCAACATAGCCGCGCGCGCCTTGCAGCAAGCGCTTGCCGCCGGCCGGCAGGTCATAATGCATGGTTGGCTGATCCACGCCGAGCCGATCCATATCGATCACATTGAGGTCGGCCTTCATACCCACCGCAATCACCCCGCGATCGAGCAGCCCCACGGCGCGCGCGGTGTCCGAGGTCTGCCGCTTGACCAGCCACGACAACTCAAACCTGCGGCGCTCGCGATCGCGGCCCCAGTGGGACAGGAGATAGGTGGGAAAGCTCGCGTCGGAGATCAGGCCGACGTGCGCGCCGCCATCTCCCAACCCGATCACCGTGTTCGGATCCGCAATCATCTCGCCGCATGCATCGAGGTTGCAGTCCGCGTAGTTGGCGAACGGCGCATACAGGAAGCTGCGCCCCTCGTCCTCCAGCAGCAGGTCATAGGCCAGTTCCGCCGGCGTGCGGCCCTGCCGGGCCGCTTGGGCCGCAATTGAGCTATCCCGGTCCGGTTCATAATTGGCCGGCTTGCCAAGCGGAAAGATCAACTCAAAGCAAGTCAGCCGCCGCGCGAACTCGCTCGCTGGCGGGCGCTCCACTTCCTCCAGCAGGCGTTGGCGACGGGAGGGCTCACGCATCAAGGCCACGCGCTCCCTGACGGGGCGGTCGGCGATGTCGATATAACTCGGGCACCGGGAGAACGGATTGCGGCTGGCCTGGATGCCCAGCAGCGTGCCGATTGGACGCGGGGCCACCTGCGCACGAATAGGCAGGCCAGCCTTGACGGCATCGGCGGTCAGCGCGAGCAGCCTGCGCCAGTCGTTCTCATAGCCCCGGCTGTGCCTCTGCGCCAAGGAGAAGGACAGTGGCCGGCCGGAGCGTTCCACCACTCGCCGCAGCATGGCGAATTCTGTTTCCAGGTCCGGCGCGTCGAAATCGGACAACAAGGAGATCACGCCGCGGCCGGCGTCTTTCAGGCCCATCGCGATGCCCAGCAGCTCGTCTTCCGCCGCACGCAACGACGGCGTCGGGTCGCCCCTCAGACTGCGGTGGTTAATGGAACGGGAAGTCGAGAAGCCAATGGCTCCGGCTCGCATCGCCTGCGCCGCCAATTCCCGCATCCGCGCGATGTCATCGGCGGTGGCTGCCTCCAAGCGAGTCGCGCGTTCTCCCATCACATAGACGCGCAACGCGCCATGCGGCAACTGAGCGCAAAAATCTATGTCATGCGGGCGCCGCTCCAACGCGGCGAGATACTCCTCGAAGCTCTCCCACTGCCAGTCCAGCCCTTCATGCAGCGCAACGCCCGGGATATCCTCCACCCCCTCCATCAGTTCGATCAGGCAGTCCCGGTCACTCGCCCTGACCGGCGCAAAGCCCACGCCGCAGTTGCCCATCACCACCGTCGTGACGCCATTCGTACTGGATGAGGCCAGCCGCGAATCCCATACAGCCTGGCCATCGAAGTGCGTATGAATATCCACGAAGCCCGGCGTCACCAGCTTGCCGCGTGCGTCGATCTCCTCCTTCGCCGCACCCGATACCTTCCCGACCGCCGCTATCCGGCCAGCAGCTACCGCCACGTCGGCCTCAAACAGCGGATTTCCCAGCCCGTCCGCCACCATGCCACCGCGGATCACCAAATCGAATGTCTTGCTCATTGTTCACCTCCTTTGGAATCAGCTACGGCAAGCTGTATGCATGCCGAGAGGATGCCCAGTGAGTGGCTCCTTCCGGCAAAAGTCAGTCCGCTCAAAGCACGGGCGGATCCTCCAGGTCCACCTCCAGGTTCTCCAGAAACCGGCTCACCAGCATGTAGAACCCTATCGTCAGCATCAGCTCCACCAGTTGCTTGTGCGGCAGCACCCGCGCCACGGCATCGAACAGCGGCTCGGGTGCCTTGACTTGGCGGACCACCGCATCGGTGAAGCGCAGAACGTCTAGTTCCAGCGAAGAAAAGACGCCGGCTGCCGGGTCCCCGTCCGGGTTCGCCAACACTGCGTCTATCTTGGCGTCCGGCACCCCGGCCTGACGGGCGACGCGGCAATGCTGATGCACTTCATAGCCCGCGCGCGAGATGGCTCCCACGCGCAGGATGACCAGTTCGCGCAGGGTCGGGTCGATCTCCGAATTGCGCAGGATGGCGCCTCCCAGCGCGAGGAAGCCGTCGGCCACCGGGCCACCGTGGGCGATCATGCGATAAATGTTCAGCGGCGGCCGCGAGGCGACCAGCGCGCGAAAGGCCGGCGAGGCCTGTTCCAGATCGAAATAAGGGATGCGTGCCATGGTTTGCTTCCGTGGATGCGTTCTCAAATGTGCTGCGAGTTTGTCGAGCTTGATGCCGTTGTTGCGGATGACCGCCTGCCACTTCAGCGTCTCCCGCGGCGCAGAGAAAGCGGGTCAGTTTGCGCTTGGGCGCGACCTCACTGCGCCAGGGCGATGCCGGCCGCCAGTCCGCCATCCACCTGCAAGGCATGTGCGTTGACGTAGGATGACTCGTGCGAAATCAGGAACAGGCAGGCGTATGCCACTTCCCAGCCGGTGCCCTGCCGGCCGAAAGGCAGCGGCGCGCCGAGCCGCCCCGGCCGGCGCGCGGTGGCAGCGCGGCCCAACGGCGTGTCCATCAAGCCAGGCAGGACGCTGTTGCAGCGGATGCCCTTCTTCTGCCCCGCCATCGCAATCGAACGCGCCAGCGCGACCTGTGCGGCCTTGGTGGTCTCATACGCGGGATTGCCGCTCGAATTGCGCAACGCCGCCAGCGACGACATCAGCACGATCGAACCCCCCGAGTCCATCAACCGCAGTGCCTGCTGGGCGAACAACATATTGCTGCGCACATTGACAGCGTGCTCATGGTCCCATGCGGCGGCGTTCTGCTGGTCCAGTGGCAGCCCGCTGGCAATGCCGACCACCATGACGAGTCCGTCCAGCCCGCCCATCTGCCGGCAGGCACGCTCGGCCAGCGGCGCGATGTCGTCGGCGCGGGCGACGTCGGCCACCTCGGCGAACACGTTGGCGCCAGTCTCGCGGGCCAGCCGGCAGGTCTCGTCGACGGCCTCCTTCGACACATCCACGCAGGTCAGCGTCGCCCCTTCCCGCGCGAACAGCAGCGAAATGGCCCGTCCGTTGCCGACCGGGGGGTGCGGATCATCGATGGCACGCTGCCCGGCGCCGACCACCAGGATGCGCCGCCCCTTCAGGCGGCCGCCCGCCGGAGGCAATTGCCCCAGCGCTTCGTCGAACATCTGCACTTCCGCTTGTACCGCTCGCACTGCAGTCATTGTGGCGACCTCCATGAGAGATAGGTGGCAGTCCGGGCGATCTCCCCGCAGCCTGTGACAGCCAGCTTACGAAAGCAGTGACCGCCAGATGTGGAATCGATTTCAGCTTGCTGATAACGTAGCGTAGCAACGCAGGAAATTCGCGTCTAACCGTGGAACGTTTTCATTAGGGAAGACCATGAAGGGAAAGGCATCGGTGCGGGACGTGGCGCAAGCCGCGGGGGTCTCGGTGGGCAGCGTGTCGCGCGTGCTCAATAGCAGCGGCTACGCCAGCCCGGACGTGCGGGCGCGCGTGATGGCGGCGGTGAAGGCGCTCGACTACGCACCCAGCTTTGCCGCGCGGCACTTGCGTACCGGCCGCAGCCACACCGTCGGCTACCTGACCTCGAACATCAGCAATCCGCTGCTCGCCGCGCACTTCAGCGAGGTAGAGCGGCACATGCAGGCCGCCGGCTATTCGATGCTGATCGGCAACACCATGAATCAGCCGAACCGGGACCGCGCGCTGGTCGCGCTGTTCGAGACGCGGCGGCTGGAAGGCATCATTGCCGCGCCGAGCCTGGAAAGCAGCGATCCGGCAGACGACCTGTTCGGCGACTCACGCCTGCCGGTGGTCATCCTGGACCGCGAAGTACCCGCGCCACGCGACGCAGTGCTGAACGACCACCGGGCCGGACTGCGGCGAGCGGTGGAACACCTGCACGTGCTGGGGCACCGCCGCATCGCGCTGTTCGGCCCGGCCGTGCACATCCGGCCGGGGCGTGAGAAGCTCGTCGGGTACCAAGAGGGACTGGCAGAAGTGGGGCTGCCCTATGACCCAGCGCTGGTGAGTATGTCGCGCTCGTCGATGGACTCTTCGCGCGCGCAGATGCGCGAGATGCTGGCCCTGCGTCAGCCGCCGACGGCGCTGATCGGGCTGGGTACACGCCTGCTTTCCGGCGCGCTGTACGAGGCGCGCAACGCCGGCCTGGAGATTCCGCGCGACCTGTCGGTCATCGCCATGGGCACGCCCGAGACGCTGGAGCTGATGTATCCGCCGCCGACCATGTTGCGCTTCAATACGGCGCTGTCGGCCGAGTGCACTGCGCAACTGATGCTGGACCGGCTCGAGGCCCGGCATACGGGCGAAGCCAGGCAAGTGGTCATCCCGATGGATCTGGTGCCCGGCGAATCGTGCGCGCCACCGCTGCGGCGGGCTGCCGGGCAGGGCAAGAGCGAAGGGAAGAGGGGCGGGACCTGACAAGACTCGAACTGCAAGCTCTTCATCTCGCTATGCGATGAAGAGACGCAGGAAAAGCAGAATGAAGGTCAATCTCAGCAAGAGATTCAGTCCTTGCCGGCCCCGGCCGCCTAGTGTCCGGCAAGAGCGAGGTGTCTACGTACCGCCTCGGCCAGTTCGGCCGCGGCTGGTGACAGGCTGCGGTTGCGCAGCGTGACCAGGCCGATGGAGCGCTCGGCCACCGGGCCGGTCAGCAGGCGCTCGACGATGCCTGGCTGGCGTACCGTGCCTGCCGCGATCTCCGGCAGTGCGGCCACGCCGAAGCCGCACTCGACCATCGCGGCGATGGTGGCCAGGTGCTCGGCCTCGAATACCGGCTGAAAGCGGATGCGGTTCTGCAGGAACGCCCACTCGGCGTATTGCCGCACGCTGCTGGGGTGGGTCATCGACACATGCGGCGCGCTGGCCGTGTCGGCCCAGCGCAGCGGCCCGGTGGCGCGGGCCATCGGGTGCGCGGCAGGGATCAGCAGGAGGAAGCGGTCGGACATCAGCGGCTCGTAATGCAGGTCGGCCTGCTGCGGGTCGGCCGCGGTCAGTGCGAAGTCGACCTCGCCCGCGCGCACCAGGTCGAAAGCCGGGCCCGACAGGGTGTCGAAGACCTTGAGCGCCACCTCCGGCCGCTCGCGGTGGTAGGCCATCAGCACGCGCGGCAAGATGCGCGCCGCGAGCGAGGGCAGGGCCGCCACCGCGACCTGGCCGCGCTCGGCGCTGGCGATGCCGCCGACCGCATCGATGGCGTCGCGGAAGGCCGACTGCAGCAGCGCGGCCTGTTGCAGGAAGACCTTGCCGGCGGCGGTCAGTCGCACCGTGCGGGTGGTGCGGTCGAACAAGCGCACGCCCAGTGCGTCCTCGATACGCAGCACCTGGGTGGACAGCGCGGACTGCGACAGGTGCAACTGGCCGGCGGCCTGGCGGAAATTGAGGGTGCGCCCGAGGACCAGCACGGTCTCGATATCGCGCATCGAAAGGTTGATTCGGGCTGGAGTGCTCGATGGTTCCGGAGGCAAGGACATCTTGGATCTGACCTGACGGGATGCCGAGGCGGCTTCGAAGGCCCGAGCCGGCGACGGCAAGACATGCGCTCCACGGCGAGTGCTTTGCACTGGAGCTGGGTTGGCTTCCCCCCACCGAAGAGGGGCTGGAGTCGGTGCCGGTTCCGGCCGTTAACCACAATCACCGGGAAGTCGCCGTTGCTCCGTGCAAGCATGGACACCGATCACATCCTCGGCCTCGGCTCCCTTGAAAATCGGGTGCTTATTCTGGTCGACATCGACAAGGCGGTCAATAGCGAGCACGCAAGCCGCATTCAGGAGCGCGCAAGGCATGATGATGAAGATCGAACACGATCGCTCAATGGAATACCAATAAAGAAATGCCGAGCCATTCTGATTCGCAGGGAGGAAAAGAATCGCTGGACGATGCTTCCCAATTGTATGGCCCGGCCTGGTCGCCGGCGCTGGCTGCGATGGGCGAAGCACTGCGGAAAAGAGCTGCCGAAATTGCCGACGAGTTCTACAGCCGCTTGCTTTGCCTTGCCGATGCAAGACGGCTGATCGAGGCCTTGTCCGATTCCGAACTCCAGCGTTTCAAGTCGCTGCAGATCGAGAACTTGCTGATGCTCGCTGCGCCCGATCTGACGGCGGCGAAGCACCGTGCCATCGCCTTGCAGGTAGGACGGGCTCATTTTATCGCGGGGCTGCAAAGAAAGGACCTGGTGTGCAGCCAGGACATCCTTCACGCGTCTGTTCGGCGCCACGTGAATGTCGGTCTGCATGGCGATGCGCTATCCATCCTGGTCAGGCGCCTGATCCGCGATCTGGCCTGGCAGATGGAGGCCTACCAGCAGCTGCAAGCCGCGCGCAACAAGGTGCTGGTTGATATTACCCAGCTGGCGTGGAAAGCGGACAGCTACACTGACCTGATCGGGAATGCCGCCAAGGTACTGGGCGCTCACGAGGAGATTGTCGGCTGTTCCTTCGGCCGACCTGACAAGCAGGGGTTATTTCGCTTCGAGTCCGTCTCCGGCAGCAGCGTGGAAAGTTATCTCGCTGCGCTCGAACAGTCCGAGGCGGGCCCGATCATGACCGGCAATCGTGCGCAGGGACGAGGGCCGACGGGCAGGGCTTGGTATAGCGGCAAAGTGGAGCACTGCATCAACTTCGCTACCGACGCGAGGATGAGCCCATGGAGAGCGCTCGCAGCGCAAAGAGGAATTCGCTCGAGTGCGGCAATCCCGCTGTGCCAGCCCGATGCCGCCCCAATGGCTGTCCTCACCCTTTATAGTGCCTTTCCGGGTGGCTATACGGCGCCTGACCAGCTTGCCTTCATCTCGCAGTCTGCAGAACCTGTTGGTGTTTGCCATCGCTCGGATCGAAGTCCATCAAGGGCGCACGTACACCGTTCCCTATGCGACGCGGCAGCGCTGGACTACGCTGCTGAGATCGGATGCGCTTGAAATGTACTACCAGCCGCTGCTGGAGTTGGGCAGCTGCGAGGTCAGGAAGGTAGAGGTGCTGGCGCGCCTGTGGGACGGCGATCGGCTTCTGGTGCCCGGGGTGTTCCTTCCTGTGCTGTCCTCGGACGACTTCCTGGAACTCTATGTGCGCGGGCTGGGCAAGGCGCTGGCACAGAGAAGCGGATGGCTGCAGCGCGGCCTGGATATCGATGTCTCCATCAACTTGCCGCCCAAGGCGCTGGGCGACAGCCGATATTACGATGCGACACGGCGGATCTTGCTTGAACACGGCTGCCCGGGGGAAAGACTGACCCTGGAGCTTCTCGAAACGGATGACGTGCCGAGTGGGGTGGATGTCGCAGAGGAACTGGCAAGGTTCAAGGCACTGAACGTCAATCTTGCGGAAGATGATCTCGGGGCCGGGCACAGCAGCCTGACTCGCCTGCGCAGGTTGCCGTTCGATTCCGTCAAGATCGATCGGAGCATCACGGCCCTTGCCGGAGAGGATTCCTCCACGGTGCTGCGCTTCATCTTTCAGCTGACACGCCTCGGGCATTCGCTGGGAAAGTCGGTCGTGGTAGAAGGGGTGGAGAACGAAGATCTACTGGAAGCGGTGACGCTGCTGGGCGCCGACGCTGCCCAAGGTTACGTGATCGCCCGGCCCATGCCGGCGTCGCAGATGACAGCGTGGTTGGAAACGAGACGCCCGCCCGTTCTGCCAGACCGGCATCGCCCCAACAGCCGGCTCGCAAGACTCGCCAGGCTGTTGGTCTGGGAGGAACATCTCGAATTGTTCCTTGGCGAGGTGACGGCATTCGGGCGGGGAGCAGGCATCAATATGACCGACGGCCAGCAAGCCGATAGTCTGGCTGATCCATCTTCATTCGCGTGGTTGGCCTCGTTCCCGTCATTGCCGAAAACCTTCAGGGAAATGGCGGTGCCGTTTCCCTTCGGCTCGGTAGATCCGAGGATACAGAAGGCGCTGGCCGGGGCTGCGGTGAACCATGGTACCCGCAGCGTTGAATACGGCGCCGCACGTCAGGAACTGGTTGCCGCTCTGTCCGTGGGGTAGTTTCGCGCCGGTGAGCCCCGTGAGGAGGCGCCATCGCTACCGCCATAGCGCCTCCTCACACCTAGCATGACAGGCAAGCGGACGATTTCACCTTGCCTGCATATTTGCAGATCAGGGCACTAGCCGTTCGGGTACTCCTTGGCGATCAAGGCGAGTCTCAGCGCGCCGAGCCGAGCGCCCAGATTGCTGAGCAGGTAAAGGTCTCGGCGGCGGTTGCTCGCCTGCAGCGCCGTTGCGTCGTACAGCGCAGGCAGGGGCAGGTTTGCCGGCACCGCGGCTTTCATGCCGTGCGCGTTCGAGGTCTGGACGGCGAGCGAAGCCTGGTCCCGATGCGTGACGACGGCTACGTTCCCCAGGGCGGAGGCCGTGCTTGCCTGATTGACGATTGCGGTAGCCACCGCGTCGAGCGACGGCATCGTAACGGTGCCATTGGCGGCGACGACCGGTGGTGCCACCGAGATGACGGCTCCGCTGCTCAGTTGATATTTCGAGGCCAGGATGCTGGCGACTTCCCACTGTGCATAGATCCGGGCGGGAGTCTTCGCGTGAAGCTGGAAGACGGCATCGGCGATCTGCTCGTTGACGGGGCCTGGAGTCGGCATGTTGCCGGTGCTGGCGGATGCAGCCTGGTTGCCGAAGCTGTAGGCAACGATCGTGTTGATCTGGCTGACGTCGACAGGCGGTGCGGTCCAGGAGAAGAACACGTCGAACAGATAGCCGCTCTCGATGGTGGCGACGCTGGCGTCGTTCAATTCCGCGGTCAGCTTGCCCAGCATCTGATGCTGGAGTTCGGCATCCGAGATCGGAGCGCCGTCGGCGAAGCTAGGTGGGCTGATGGTACACAAGGCTGCGAGCGCTGGGGCGGAGGCCAGGAAATTGCGGCGTGTCGGCATGATGTCGGTTGTCTTGGGCAAGCGGGTAACGTCAGCCATTGGGATAGGCCTTCTTGGTGAGCAGCATCGACTGCATCATCATTTGCGCAAACATATCGTGTACGAGATAGAGGCTCCGGCTGCGCGTCCAGGGTTGGCCGGACTGGGGGTCATAGGTGACCGGCAGCGGGACTTCCTTGGCCGCGTAGGCCTTCATGCCCTGTAGCTGCGTGGTCTGGATGCAGCGCTTGGCGTGATCGCGGTGGCCGACCACTGCCACATTGCCCAACGCGGCGGCGCTCCCCGCGCGCGTGACCACGGCGGCTGCGACGCCATCGGTGCTCAGGTAAACGATGGAGCCATCGCTGGCAACGACCGGCTCGATCGACGTCAGCACATTGGTGCTCATCTGGTACTTCGACACCAGAAAGCGGGCAATTTCCCACTGTGCGTACACCTTGGCCGGCTTCAGCTGATAGATCTGGTGGACGGCATCGGCAAGCGCCTCGTTGACGGGGCCCGGGTCCGGCATGGCCGCCTGGTTGCCAGCGGTGCTGGACGTGTTCCCGCTAGCCGCATTGGGGCGATTGCCGAAGCTATACGCGATGATGGTATCGACCTGGGCGGCCGGGATCTGTGGCAGGTCCCAGGTGAAGCCGATGTCCATCAAGGCTGGCTGGATCGCGTTGGCGGTCGCCGCATCGCCGAGCTGCGCCGTCAGCTTGCCGATCATCTGCGCACGAAGTTCGGCATCGCTGAGCGGGGTGGCGGCGACGGTTCCGCCATCGGTTCCGCCATCGCCGCCACAGGCGGACAGCGCCGACGACGCGGTCAATGCCGATCCGATGGCGAGGAAGGTCCGGCGACGGAGCGGGGGTGCATTTCGATTCATAGGACTGGAAAGTGAGGGGCTAGCGCTTAGTGGCTCGGAAGAATGGGAACGAGCCTTTCCCGGTTGCTGTGGTGCGCGGAGCACCGGTGATTCCTGCGGGATGAAGGGCGGGGCATTTCCACCTCAAGGCCGGAAGCCATCATCCAGCGTCCGCAGGAATGCCACCACGTCCTGGATTTCGCGATCGTTCAAGGCCGGCCGGTCGCCTGGTCTGCGGTCGAGCGGTGCGTCGAAGTCGTCCACATTGCCGCGCAAGGACGGCGGCAGGTCGTCATAGGCCGCGGTCTTGCCGCGCGCGTCGCGGCCGTACCACTTGGCCGGATGCAGGTCGCGTTCCACGTAGAAGCGCACCACATCGTCCAGGCGGTGGAATCGTCCGTTGTGGAACCATGCGCCGCGCTTCGCGGTATTGCGCAGGCTCGGTGTCCTGAACATGCCGCAATACGCGGTCTGGTGCGCTTGATCCTTGCGCTGCGGGCCACAGAGGCCGAGATCGTAGTAGGCGGGATCGGCATTGGCCTGGATCTCCGGATTGCGCGGCACGCCGAGCGCGGCGAACTGGTAATCGGTCAGCAGCGGGTGGGAGCCGTCCGCGCCTTTGTCGATCAGGTGACAGGCAGCGCAATTCCCCTTCTGCGGGTCGGCAAACAATCGCAGTCCGCGCATTTCCGCTGCGCTGAGCGTCGCCTTGCCGTCGAGGTAGGCGTCGAATTTGCTGTCGAAGCGGTGGAAGCTGGGGTCGTCGAGCTCGAACCGCTCCAGCGCTCCCATGGCGAGATTGAAGGCCTGGTCGGGGTTGTCGAACACGGCCGCACCGAAGGCAGCGCGGAATGCATCGGCGTAGGCCGCCCGTTTCAGCTTCTCCACCACCGCCGCCCGGTTCTCATTGGCCATTTCGTTGGGGTCCAGCAGTGGCGCGCCGGCCTGCGCATGCAGGCTGTCGAAGCGGCCGTCCCACATCAGGCCGCCGGTTGGCGGGTTATCGGTTTCGGTCAAGCGCTCGGTCAGGCTGGCCGTTTGCACCTTGTGCCAGATCGGCGCGCGGTTCAGCGTATAGGCCAAGGCCGGCGCGGCGCGCTTGCCCTGGCGATCGAGGTCCGGACCGCCCAGTTGCACGGCCAGGCCATTGGGCGGTCCGTAGCCGTAGGCGGG
This sequence comes from Cupriavidus sp. 09_S30, assembly GCF_056930435.1. Lineage (NCBI taxonomy): Bacteria > Pseudomonadati > Pseudomonadota > Betaproteobacteria > Burkholderiales > Burkholderiaceae > Cupriavidus > Cupriavidus sp. 09_S30. The sequence goes on from NZ_JBXOWI010000002.1 coordinate 922,527, forward strand.
ATCATGGCAACTTGCGCAGGACTGGCGGCCCGAGGCGGACAAGGATGGATCGAAGAACATCGCCTTGCCCAGCCGGGCGAGCACGGCGGCGTCCGGTGCGTGAGCGATCGGCGTATCGGCCGGTGGTGGCGCGGCATCCTTCGGCCGGCATCCGGCCAGCAGGGTCAGCAGCAGCAAGCCGAGCGCGGCGGCGCGGCGTGCGCCGCCGCGCCGCGCGATGGGAAGGCTGAAGGGGAGACTGAAGTTCATGTCGGGAGGCTGCCGCCGGGGGGGGGGGGAATCCCGGCGGCCGGCTGTCACACCATTACGGCCGTTTTCTAGAGGTTGGTGAAAACGTCGGTGCCGAACGTGGCCAAGCCTTCCTGAGCGGCATAGCCGAGGTAGCCGCCGACCTGGAAGATGTCCTCCAGCGACTTGAGCATCGAGTAGTGGTTGTACGGCGTGGTCGACACCGTTCCCGGCTTGATGAACGGCGAAAGCAGCACGGCGCCGGTGCGGTCGCCACCGTGGCTCTGGGTGATGAGGTTGATGTTGTAGGGGGCGTGCGTGAGCGACGCGGGATAGCTGTGCGTGATCGGGAACGTCACGTTCGGGCCCGGCTGCTGGTTGCAGCAGTTCTGTCCGCTGAAGACCAGGTTCATCGTCGGCGGCGTGGTCGATGTGTCCATCGATTGCGTCGCGAACGAGCTTTCGTCGAAGTTGATGATGATCAGGCCGTCCTTCTGGTACGCGGGCGATGCCATGATCAGCGGCACCCATTTCTGCAGGAACGCGTCGGCCGACACCAGTCCGCCCGGCGCGCCGTCGACGCACGGCGCGTCATGGCCGTCGTTGCACAGGCTCGGCGTGATGAAGGTGAAGTTCGCAGTGGTCTCGACTGCCTTCAGGTCACCGCTCAGCTTGTTGAGGTTGACCACGTTCGTCGCGCAATCCGGCGAATCGATGATCGAGTGGAAGTACATGAAGGGGTTGTGGCGGGTGGCGTACATGTCGGCGGGCGCACCACCGGCCGTGGCCGCCTGCGCGGACTGGGTCTTGTCCTGGGTGTTCAGGGCAGGGTGGCCGCAGGTGGCCGACTCGCGGGCAGGATCGTTGCCCATGTCTTCCATATATCCCTTCCAGCTCAGGTTCACAGCCTTGAGCTGGTCCGGCAGCGTCTTGATCGACGCGGGGTAGACGCAGCCGCTGCCGATGGCCTGGCCGTGGTCAGCCATGCCCGTCAGGGTGAAGTCCTTGTAGACCATGCAGTCGTTCTGGGTGTCCGCGGTGACGGCCTGGCCGCTGAGCATCGCGACGTAATTGCCGAGGCTGACGTGCGTGGTGCCGAAATACTGCTGGAGGTGCGCGCCCTGGCTCACGAGGGTCTTGGAGAGATAAGGCGCCTTCGAGTCGCTGCCGAACGTGGTGGCGTAGTTCTGGTTCTCCAGCGTGATGACGAACACATGCTTGATGGACTGGATGGACTTCGGCGCAGGCGTCGATACGGCTGGCGGATTGGGACTGCTGCTGTCGGTGTCGGAGCCGCATGCGGCCACGGCCAGGGTCGCGACGACGGCCGCGCAGGCGGCGGCCAGCCAACCTGCTCGGAGAAATTTGTGCATTGGGACGGTCCTCTTTCTTGTCCGTTTGGTGCCAGCCCATTGGCTCATGGCCTGGCAAGGGCGCAATATAAACAAACGTGTATGTTTGTTTCGTGACAGCACAAACGCACCTGATGCGGCGATGTGAGTTTTCCGAGGTGCTGTCCGCACCATTGGCGGCCTTCGGCAGTGATGGGCCGCGAAGACGCGCAGGAGGTTGCGACGGAGAGGCAGGAACGCCCATGAGGGCGTCGGCCGCATGCCGCCTCCATTGAGCTTGGCAGGCGGGCAGTGTGCGGCGGGATGGTCGACGAGAGGTTATATTGATCTGGATTGCAGATCATTTAATCCATAAATTCGACTTCCTCAATCAAAGCGGGTTCTCTACACTGCGGCCCATTCCCAGCGCCCAGCGCGGACACCCTGGTGGGCGCCCCCCAGCTTTCGAGGAGACCCTATGCAGAACCCGAATGAAGCCGCCACCGTGCTGGCCCGCCCCGGCACCGCGCACGCGGTGGTGGTGGGAGGCGGCACCATGGGCGCCGACGTCGCCGTGGTGCTGACGCGCGCGCTGTGCCACACCACCGTGGTGGAGCCGGACAGCGGCCGCGCCGCGGCGCTGCCGGCACGCGTTGCCGCCAACCTGGCCGCCATCGGCCGCGAGGACGGTGCCGCCGCGCTGCGCGTGGCGCCTGACCTTGACGCCATCGACTGGACCACGGTCGACCTGGTGATTGAGTGCATTCCTGAACGGCTCGATATCAAGCAGGCGCTGTTCGCGGACCTGGAGCGCCGCGCGCGGCCCGACGCCGTGCTGGCCAGCAACAGCTCCAGCTTCCCGATCAGCGCCATCGGCGCCGGCCTGGCCACGTGCGAGCGCATGCTGGGCCTGCACTTCTTCATGCCGGCCCATCTGGTGCCGCTGGTCGAGGTGGTGATGGGCGAGGGCAGCAGCGAGGCCTGCGCCGACGCGCTGATCGCCTTCATGCGGCGCTGCGCGATGGTGCCGGTCAAGGTGCGCCAGGATCTGCCGGGCTTCCTCGCCAACCGCCTGCAGCATGCGCTGTCGCGCGAGGCCTTCAACCTGATCGACCGCGGCATCGCCTCACCCGAGGACGTGGACGCCGCGGTGCGCTTCGGCTTCGGCTTCCGCTTCCTGGCGGCGGGCCCGGTGCTGCAGCGCGACCATGCCGGCATCGACGTGCATGCCGCGGCCGGCGCCACCATGTACCCGACCTTCTGCAACGACGCCGAGCCCGCGCGCTGCCTCGCCGAGCGCGCCGCCGACGGCCGCCACGGCATGAAGCGCGGCGAGGGCTTCTATGCCTGGACACCAGAAACCATCGCCGCCGAGCGCGCGCGCTACGACCGCCTGCTGCGCGCCGGCCTCGACCTGATCGCCCCCGAACTGCCCGAGATCCAGCCATGACCCAGACCGCCCAGCCTTCCCAGGCTTCACTTCCCGCCACGCCGTTGGCCGACTCCCCGCTGATCATCACGGTGGCCCCCAACGGCGCCTACAAGCGTGCCAGCGACCACCCGGCAGTGCCGCTGACGGCCGCTGCGCTGGCTGCCGAGGCCAAGGCCTGCCTGGATGCCGGCGCCGCCATGATGCACATGCACGTGCGCGATGCCGACGGCCGCCACTCGCTCGACGCGCAGACCTACCGCGAGGCGCTGGCGGCGGTGAAGCAGGCGGTGGGCGAGGCGCTGCTGGTGCAGGTGACCAGCGAGGCGGCCGGCGTCTACCGTGCCGCCGAGCAGATGGCGATGGTGCGCGAGCTGCGGCCCGAGGCCGTTTCCATCGGCCTGCGCGAGATCGCCGTGCCCGAGATCGCCGAGGCGGAACTGGCGGCCTTCCTGGCCTGGCTCGCGCGCGAACGCATCATGACGCAGATCATCCTGTACGACACGGCCGACGTGGCGCGCTGGCAGGCCTTGCGCGCACGCGGCATGGTGCCGCCGGGCGCGTGGTCGGAGCTGTATGTGCTGGGTCGCTATTCAGCGGGACAGGTGTCATCGCCGCGCGACCTGCTGCCCTTCCTGCAGGTATCGGATGGCACGCTGCCGTGGGCGGTCTGCGCCTTCGGGCGCGAGGAGAACGCCTGCGTGACCACGGCGGCTGCCTTCGGCGGCCATGTGCGGGTGGGCTTCGAGAACAATCTGCTGCTGCGCGACGGCAGCCGGGCGCCGGCCAATGCGGCGCTGGTGGCCCAGGCCGCGGAGGGCGGGCGGGTACTGGGCCGTCCCCTCGCCGACGCGGCAGACGCCCGCCGCATCTACGGCGCGGTGCGCTGAAGCGGGCGCAGCCCTCAGCCCTCAGCCGTTCGGGCCGGTGGAATCCTCTGCCTGGCCGAACGTCTGGCCTGGCGCGGCGGCGCCCACCCGCCTGACGTCGACCCGCTCGATGCGCCGCTCCGAGACCTCGGTCACGGCGAAACGGAAACCGGCGAGCTCCAGGGTGGCGCCGGCAGCCGGCAGCGCGCCGAAGTGGGCCAGCAGCAGGCCGCCCAGCGTGGCGTAGGGGCGGTCGCGATCCGGGGCTTGTCCCAGGCTGGTGTCCAGTGCCTGTTCCACACTGTGGAGATCGGCCGCGCCGTCCATGCGCCAGTGCTCCTTGCCGGCCGGCACGATGTCCGGTGTCTCGTCCTCGTCGGGGAACTCGCCGGCGATCGCCTCCAGGATGTCCACGGGCGTGACCAGCCCGAGGATGACCCCGTATTCATCGCCGACGAGCACGAGCTGGCCACGCGAGGCGCGCAGGGTGTCCATCAGCGGCAGGATGCCGATCGACTCGGGCACGATGATGGGCGGGCGCAGCGCCGCCGCGTCGATCCTGCCCTTGTTGGTCAGGTCCCAGATCAGGTCCTTGCCGCGCGCCACGCCGACGATGTCGTCGAGCTGGCCCCGGCAGACCGGGAAGAAACTGTGCGGCGCGGCCAGGATCTGCTGGCGCTGGGCGTCCGGGGTGGCGTCCAGGTCGACCCAGGACAGATCGGTGCGGTTGGTCATGATGGAATGCACCGAACGCTCGACCAGCGTCAGCACGCCGCTCACCATGCTGCGCTCCTCGGGCGCGAAGGCAGGCATCGCGCCGGCCGGCTGCGCCGCGTGTTGCTCGGCCGCTTGGTGTTCCGCGCGGCGTGCGCCGAGCAGCCGCAGCACCGCGTCGGCGGTGCGCTCGCGCATCGGGCGCCGCGCCTCGTGGCGCAGGGCATTGCGCTGCGCCACCTGGTTGAAGAACTCGATCACGATCGAGAAGCCGATCGCGGCATAGATATAGCCCTTGGGAATGTGGAAGCCCAGGCCCTCCGAGATCAGGCTCAGGCCGATCATCAGCAGGAAGCTCAGGCACAGCACCACCACGGTCTGGTGGGCGTTGACGAAGCGGGTCAGCGGCTTGGAGGCGAACAGCATCACGCCGATGGAAATCACGACGGCGGCCATCATCACGCCGAGGTGGTTGACCATGCCGACCGCGGTGATCACCGAGTCCAGCGAGAACACCGCGTCGAGGATGACGATCTGCATCACCACCGTCCAGAACCCCGCAGGGGCGGGCTTTTCGCCAGCCGCGACGGAAATGCCCTCCATGCGCTCGTGCAGCTCCGCGGTGGCCTTGTACAGCAGGAACAGCCCGCCCACCAGCAGGATCATGTCACGCGCGGAGAACGAGAGCGTACCGAGGGAGAGCAGTGGCCGGGTCAGCGTGATCAGCCAGGAGATGATGGACAGCAGCCCCAGCCGCATCAGCATCGCCAGCGACAGCCCGACGACGCGCGCCTTGTCGCCCTGGGCGGGCGGCAGCTTGTCGGCCAGGATGGCGATGAAGATCAGGTTGTCGATGCCGAGCACGATCTCGAGCACGACCAGTGTCGCCAGGCCGATCCAGAGTGATGGGTCAGTCAGCCAGTCCATGGTTTTGGGTTCCGGTCGGGAAGTGAGGTGCGCCGCTCCCAGGAAGCGGGGCGGCTTGCTTCGGCTACTTTACCGGAAAGGCTGTGACAGCCAAGCCATCTCGGCCACGCGGGGTGCTGGAATCGGGGCGATGCAGGGGTGGGATGCGATGGCGGGCCGCACTCGCTTGGCGACCCGCAAGCGGGCCGCACGGGCGGGGCGTTGGCTGGTGGGGCCAACGGCCTGTTTCGACTCCCCCTGCGGGGGAGCCGGCCTAGGCTCGTTCAATCGGCGCGGGTCGTTCTAGCCAAAGGCCTGTTTCGACTCCCCTGCGGGGAGCCGACCTACTTTCTTGTCTTGCCAAGAAAGTAGGCAAAGAAGGCGCGTCGGATGCGGCTTAACCCCCCCTCGCCGCATACGACAGGGTAAAGACGCCACGCCTCGCTTCGCATCGGGTGGCGGGTGTTCGGCCAGCTTGCTGGCCGAACACGATGAGTCGGCATGCGATGTCACATCGCACTCACAACGGGAACGGCCAAACCGTCAGTCCGGAGCAGGTCCGGGGGCTAGGCGGGCATCCCCAGCCTCGCCAGCGGATGCTCGGCACGGGCCCAGGGACTGGCGAAGAAGCGCTGCACGCTCGCCGCGTCGACCGCCTCCGCGCTGTCCACGCGCCAGCGCGGCGCGTTGTCCTTGTCCACGATCAGCGCGCGCACGCCCTCGATGAAGTCGCCATCGGTGAAGGCGTGCGAGACCGCATCCAGCTCCATGCGGAAGCAGTCCGCCAGGTCCAGCCGGCGCCCGCGCAGCAGCAGTTCGCGCGTGACGGCCGTCATCAGGGGGGAGCGGCTGCGCAGCGTGTCGATGGTGCGGGTGGCCCAGCCGGCGCTGGCCGGGTCGCTTTCGCTGGCCAGGCCGGCCAGGCTGGCCAGCAGCTGCGGCAGGCTCGCATCGGCGCGGAAATGGCGCAGCAGGGCGGGCAGGACCGGCAGCAGTGGCGCGTCGGCGGCGCTTGCCATGGGCTGCGGCGCCAGCGCGGCGCGCAGCGCGCACAGCGGGTCGCCGTTCCAGCGGATGGCGGCGAGCAGCGCATCGACGTCGGCCAGGGTGGCGCTGTCCACCGCCACATCGGCCAGCCCGCACAGCAGCGTGTCGGCCGCGCCCAGCGAGACGCCGGTCAGGCCGACATAGAGCGCCAGTTCCACCGGCATCTTCGACAGGAAGTGGCTGGCGCCTACGTCAGGCACCAGGCCGATGCCGGTTTCCGGCATGGCCACGCGCGAGCGTTCGGTGACGATGCGCAGGTGGGCGGCCTGGGCCAGCCCCATGCCGCCGCCCATCACGATGCCATCCATTAGCGCGACCACGGGCTTGGGATAGCGGTGCAGGGCGTAGTCGAGCCGGTATTCGTCGACGAAGAACTGCTGGCGCAGCGGGGTGCCGGCGTGGAAGCTGTCGTACAGCGCGCGGATATCGCCGCCGGCGCAGAAGGCCTTGGGGCCCGCGCCGCGCAGCAGCACGGCGGCGATGTCGTCGCGCGCGGCCCAGTCCTGCAGGCGCTCGGCCAGCACGCCGATCATCGGATAGGAGAGGGCGTTGAGCTGGCGCGGCCGGTTCAGCGTGATCACGCCGACGCCGTTGATTTCGGCGAACAGCACTTCCGCTTCGGCAGCGGGCGTGCCGCCGTCACCGGCGGCGGGGGTGTTGGCAGGGTTGCTTCGCATGGTCATGGTTCCGGTCTGGCGCGTTCAGTCGCCACGCCACTGCGGCGCGCGCTTCTGCAGGAAGGCATTGACGCCTTCGCGCTGGTCCTCGCCGTCGAACAGGTCGACGAAGCGCTCGCGCTCCAGCGCCAGCGCCGGGCCGCGCGCCACGCCTTCGCGCGCCAGGTGCACCAGGCGCTTGCTGTAGGCGGCGGCGCGGGGACGCAAGGAGGCGGCCCGCTCGGCCAGGCGCAGCGCGGCATCCAGCGACTGCCCCGCCGGCACCACCTCTTCCACCAGGCCGATGCGCAAGGCGGTGGCGGCGTTGACCCGTTCGTTGGTCAGGATCATGCGCTTGGCCCAGCCTTCGCCCACCAGCCACGGCAGCGTCTGCGTGCCGCATCCGCAGGGCAGCAGCCCCACGGCCGCTTCGGGCAGCGCCATCTGCGCGTGTTCCTCGGCGATGCGGATATCGCAGGCCAGCGCGCATTCCAGCCCGCCGCCCATGGCATAGCCGTTGATTGCGGCGATCACCACGGGACGCGCGTTCTGCAGCGCCTCGAAGGCGGCGCCGAAACGCTGCGCCATCAGCCGCGCGTTGGCACGGTCGCCGTCGGCAAAGCCGTTCAGGTCCGCGCCGGCGCTGAAGAATTTCGCACCGTCGCCGGTGATGACGATGGCACGCACGCGCGCATCGTCGTTGAGCGTGGCGACCAGCTGGCGCAGTTGCTCCAGCCCTTCGGCGTGGAAGGCATTGGCCGGTGGGCGCTTGAGTGTGAGGCGGGCGGTATGCCCGTCGATGACGTGTTCGATCATGCTTGCGGTTTCCCCTGGTACTGGCGGATGACGCCCGAGAAGTCGAGCTGGCCCTCGCCGTGCTGGGTCATGGACTGGTAGACCTGCTGTGCCTGCGCGCCCAGGAAGAGCGGCTGGCCCACGCTGCGCGCGGCGTCCGCCGCCAGCCCCAGGTCCTTGAGCATCAGCGCCGCGCCGAAGCCGCCGCTGTAGCCGCGTGCCGCCGGCGCGGTCTCGATCACGCCAGGGTAGGGGTTGCAGGTGTCCGAGGCCCAGCAGCGCCCGGTGGAGGTGTTGACGATGCCGGCCAGCACCTTGGGGTCGATGCCCAGCTTCTCGCCCAGCGCCATCCCCTCGGCCACGCCGACCATGGAGATGCCCAGGATCAGGTTGTTGCAGATCTTGGCCACCTGGCCGGTGCCGGTGCCGCCGCAGTGCACCATATTGCGCCCCATGCTGGCCAGTACCGGCTTGATCTGCTCGAACAGCGCCGGCTCGGCGCCGACCATGAAGGTCAGCGTGCCGGCCTGCGCGCCGCCGGTGCCGCCCGAGACGGGGGCGTCGGCCATGGGGTTGCCGTGCGCCGCGGCGGCCTTGGCCAGTTCGCGGATGGTAGCGGGATCGATGGTGCTGGAATCCACCAGCGGCACGCCGGCGCGCACGCCGGCCAGTACGCCGTCCTCGCCCAGGTAAGCGCTGCGCACGTGGGCTGCGGCGGGCAGCATGGTGATGACGAAATCCGCCTCGGCCACGGCCAGGCGGGCGCTGTCCGCGCTGGCGGCGCCCGCCTCGCGCAGCGCGGCGACGGCCTGGGCATTGAGATCGAAGACGGTCAGCGAGTGGCCGGCCTTGAGCAGGTTGCGCGCCATGGGGGCGCCCATATTGCCGAGGCCGATGAATGCGATTTGCATGGGGTCTCCTGATGGGTGTTCGTTAGTGTCAGCGGGGTGGGCGTTCTTGTTGTGTGGAGGCAGGCGGGATGCGGGCGGGCGGTGGAGGGGGCTTGCGTAGGTTGCGTGCCTTCGCTCTGGCGAGCGCTTGCCCTCTCCCCCGCTCCTCTCCCGCAAGCGGGAGAGGGGCGACAACAGGCGCAGAAGCGCAGACATTCGCGTGCGCGAGGTCTTGCTCCCCTCTCCCACCCCGTGGGAGAGGGGCCGGGGGAGAGGGCAGGCGCGCGCAGCAGCGCTGCCGTGCCGTTTGCCGATGCCGCATGCCGGCGCCTCCCGCAACCCGTCCTTACTTCAGGCTGATCGTAGTATTCACCCCGTCGTTCACCGTGGCATCGTCGAACCAGCGCGCCGTCACGGTCTTGGTCTGGGTGTAGAACTGCACCACCTGCTTGCCGTAGGGCCCGAGATCGCCCAGCTTGGAGCCGCGCGAGCCGGTGAAGCTGAAGTAGGGCACCGGCACCGGGATGGGGATGTTGATGCCGACCTGGCCGACGTCGATCTCGCTCTGGAACTTGCGCGCGGCGGCGCCGCTCTGGGTGAACACGCCGGTGCCGTTGCCGAAGGGGTTGCGGTTGACCAGCGCGATGGCCTCGTCCAGCGTGTCCACGCCGATTACCAGCAGCACCGGGCCGAAGATCTCATTGGTGTAGATGGCCATCTCGGTGCCCACGTCGGTGAACACGGTCGGGCCGATGAAGTTGCCTTGCGGATAGCCCGGCACCTGCACGCCGCGCCCGTCCAGCGCCAGCGTGGCGCCTTCGCGCTCGCCCGAGGCGATCAGACCGAGGATGCGCTCCTTGGCCGCCGCCGATACCACCGGGCCCACATCGGTGCCCGGCTCGGCGCCGGCGCCCACTTTCAGCGTGCGGGCCTTGGCGATCAGCTCCGGCACCCACTCGCGCGCGGCGCCCACCAGCACCGCCACCGAGGTCGCCATGCAGCGCTGGCCGGCGGCGCCGAAGCCGGCACCCACCAGTGCGTTCAGCGTCTGTTCCTTGTGCGCGTCGGGCAGCACCACGGCATGGTTCTTGGCGCCCATCATCGACTGCACGCGCTTGCCGTGCGCGCCGGCCAGGTTGTAGACATGGGTGCCCACGGCGGTGGAGCCGACGAAGGAGACCGCCTTGATGTCCGGGTGCGTGCACAGCGCGTCGACCACGTCCTTGGCGCCGTGTACCACGTTCAGCACGCCCGCCGGCACACCCGCCTCGATGGCCAGCTTGACCAGTTCCATGGTCGATAGCGGGTCCTGCTCGGAGGGCTTGAGCACGAAGGTGTTGCCGCACACGATGGCCATCGGGAACATCCACAGCGGGATCATGGCCGGGAAGTTGAACGGCGTGATGCCGGCGCACACGCCGATGGGCTGCTGCAGCGTATAGGTGTCGACGGTGGATGCCACGTTCTCGGCGAAGCCGCCCTGCTGCAGCGTGCCGATCGAACAGGCGTGCTCCACCACTTCCAAGCCGCGGAAGATGTCGCCCTCGGCGTCGGCCAGCGTCTTGCCCTGCTCGGCGGTCAGGATGGCGGCGATGCGCTTGCTGTGCTCGCGGATCAGCGCCTGGTAGCGCAGCATGATGCGCAGCCGCGCGCCGATGGGGGTGTGGCGCCAGGTGGCGAAGGCCTGGTGGGCCGCGCCCACGGCGGCGTTGACCTCGGCGGCGCTGGCCAGCGGCACGCGCGCCAGCACCTCCTGCGTGGCGGGGTTGATGACCTCGCGGAATTCGGTGGCGGCGGATTCGACCCACTCGCCGTTGATCAGCAGCTTGACGGTGGGCACGGCCTGGGTGGATGGGGCGTTCATCTGGGGTGTCTCCTTCGAATGGCGAAAGGTCGAATTGGAATGGACGAGGGTCGGGGCGTGTCAGGAATGGCAGTGGGGCTGTCCGTGGCCTCAGGGTTTCGGGTCGGCGAAGTCTTCTTCCCAGTACTCGCCGGGCATGCGCTGTGCGGCATCGTCGCCGCGCGCCATTTCCTGGCGCCGCAGCTCGACGCGGCGGATCTTGCCCGAGATGGTCTTGGGCAACTCGGTGAACTGCAGACGGCGGATGCGCTTGTACGGCGCCAGCCGCTCGCGCGAGAAGCGGAAGATGTCGCGCGCCAGCTCGGCGCTGGGCGCATGGCCCTGGCGCAGCGAGACGAAGGCCTTCGGCACGGACAGGCGCACCGGGTCCGGGCTGGGCACCACCGCGGCCTCGGCGATGGCTGCGTGCTCGATCATCACGCTTTCCAGCTCGAACGGGCTCAGCCGGTAGTCGGAGGACTTGAAGACATCGTCGGCGCGGCCGACATAGACGTAGTAGCCGTCGTCGCGCCGCAGCGCGATGTCGGAGGTGCGGTAGTGGCCCTCGCGCATCGCATATGCGGTGGCATCGGGGTTGTTGGCGTAGCCGCGCATCAGGCCGGCCGGCGCGCCGGCGTCCAGCGGCAGGGCGATTTCGCCTTCTTCCGCCGGCTTGCCGTCCGGATCGAGCAGCGCGATGCGGTAGCCGGGCAGCGGCCGGCCCATCGAGCCGGGCACGACCGGCTGGCCGGGCGGGTTGCCGATCATGCAGGTGGTCTCGGTCTGGCCGTAGCCGTCGCGGATGGTGATGCCCCAGGCCTGGCGCACGCGTTCGATGATCTCGGGGTTGAGCGGCTCGCCGGCGCCCACGATCTCGCGCAGCGCGATCTCATAGGTGGCGAGCGGCTGCTGCACCAGCATGCGCCAGACCGTGGGCGGTGCGCACAGCGTGGTCACGCGGCAGCGCACCAGGGTTTCCAGCACGGCCTGCGGCTCGAAGCGGGCATAGTTGAAGGCGAACACGCAGGCCTGCGCGTTCCAGGGCGCGTAGAAGCAGCTCCAGGCATGCTTGGCCCAGCCCGGCGAGCTGATGTTCCAGTGCACGTCGCCCGGCTGCAGGCCGACCCAGTACATGGTCGACAGGCTGCCGACCGGATAGGTGCGGTGCGTGTGCTCGACCAGCTTGGGCTTGGAGGTGGTGCCCGAGGTGAAGTAGAGCAGCATCGGGTCGTCCGCCTGGGTGGTGCCGTCCGGCACGAACTCGGCGGAAGCAGAGTAGCCGTCGCTGAACGTCAGCCAGCCCGCGCGCGGGGCGCCGGCCACGAAGCGGGTCAGCGGCAGGTCCAGGTCCTCGAACTTCGCGGCCTCGTTCTCGTCGACGATGGCGAAGCGCGCGCCGCCGAGCTGCACGCGGTCGCGTACGTCCTCGGCCGAGAGCTGCGTGGTGGCCGGCAGCACCACGGCGCCCAGCTTCATCGCCGCGAGCATGGTGTCCCACAGCTCGACTCTGTTGGGCAGCATCAGCAGGATGCGGTCGCCGCGGCCGACGCCGGCGCCGCGCAGGTAGTTGGCGATGCGCGCCGAGCGCTCGGACATCTGCGCGAAGGAGTACTGCGTGCCCGTGCCGCCGCCGTCCTCGACGATCCACAGCGCGGGCTTGTCGTTGCCGCGCGCCATGGCGTCGAAGTAATCGAGCGCCCAGTTGAAGGTGCCCAGCTGCGGCCAGCGGAAGTCGCGGTAGGCGGTGTCGTAGTCGGTGCGATGGCGCAGCAGGAAGTCGCGCGCCTCGAGGAAAGCCTGTGCGGTCATGATGTCGTCTCCATCCATATTGCGGCCGTTGCAGCCCTTGCAGCGCGTGCCTGTCGCCGGCATTCCCGCGCGGGGGATTACAGCTGCCGCGCGATCACCATCCTCTGCACTTCGCTGGTCCCCTCATAGATCTGCGTGATCCGGGCATCGCGGTAGTGGCGCTCGACGTCGTAGTCGGCAAGGTAGCCGTAGCCGCCATGGATCTGGATCGCATCCGAGCATACTGCTTCCGCCATCTCGGAGGCAAACAGCTTGGCCTGGGAGGCCTCCGACAGGCAGGGGCGGCCGGCGGTGCGCAGCCGCGCCGCGTGGTGCACGAGCAGGCGCGCGGCATTCAGGCGGGTGGCCATGTCGGCGAGCTTCTGCGCGATGGCCTGGTGCTCCAGCAAGGGCTTGCCGAACTGGGTGCGCTCGCCGGCGTAGGCCTTCGCCTTCTCGAACGCGGCGCGGGCGATGCCCACCGCCTGCGCGGCGATGCCGATGCGGCCGCCTTCCAGATTGGACAGGGCGATGCGCAGGCCATCGCCGCGCGCGCCGAGCAGGTTTTCCTCGGGCACCGAGCAATTGTCGAGGGTGATCGGGCAGGTGTCCGAGGCACGGATGCCCATCTTGTTCTCGGGCTTGCCGACCACGAAGCCCGGCGTGTCGGTGGGCACCAGGAAGGCGGACAGGCCGCGCTTGCCGGCCTCGGGGTCGGTCACGGCGAATACCACCGCCAGGCCGGCGCGCGCGCCGTTGGTGACGAACTGCTTGCTGCCGTCTAGCACCCAGCGGCCGTTCTCCAGACGAGCGCGGGTGCGCAGGTTGTGGGCCTCCGAGCCGGCCTGCGGCTCGGTCAGGCAGAAGGCACCGACCACTTCGCCGCTCGCCAGGCGGGACAGGTAGCGGTCTTTCTGCGCCTCGGTGCCGTAGTGCAGGATGGGGCCGCAGCCCACCGAGTTGTGCACGCTCATCAGCGTGGCGCAGGCCGCGCAGCCGGCGGCGATCTCCTCGATGGCCATGGCGTAGGCGACATAGTCCGTGTAGGTGCCGCCCCATTCCTCGGGCACGATCATGCCCAGCAGGCCGAGCGCGCCCATCTCCTCGACCACTTCCGGCGGCAGGGCGCCGGCCTCGTCCCACTGCGCGGCGCCGGCGGCCAGCCGTTCGCTGGCGAAGGCGCGCGCGGTGTCGCGGATCATGATCTGCTCTTCGGTGTAGTCGTGGTGCATGGCGTAGGCGTCGGCTGGTTGGATCGCGGTTTTGCGGGTGGGGGCGGATCGGAGTTAGCGATCGATATGGGGCAGTGTAGGAAGCGTGGCCTGGCGCTCCTATGCCAAAATCCGCCAATCTTGCTGAACTCGTATGCCACTGCCGGCGCCGCCATCCGCGCCGGCTGGCAGGCTTTCCCTCACTGCTTATGGAAAAAGGCACTGTTGCCATCTGTTTCGTCCACCACGCCATCTCCGGCCTGCCCGCGCGCGGACTGGCGCCCGAGCCGGTGCTGCGCGCCGCCGGCATCGCCCCGGCCCTGCTGGACGCGCCGCAGGCGCGCGTGTCCGCCGACAGCTACAGCGCGCTGTGGCTGGAGCTGGCGCGCGTGCTGGACGATGAGTTCTTCGGGCAGGATTCGCGCCGGATGAAATGCGGCAGCTTCACCATGCTGTGCCATGCCGTGGCCGGCAGTCAGACGCTGGGGCAGGCGCTGGAGCGCGTGGCGCGATTCTTCGGCCTGCTGCTGGACGACATCGGCGTGCGGCTGGAGCGCCCGGCCGAGGGGCGGGGCGCCAGGGAGCGGCGCGCGGCGCTGGTGCTGACGGCGTCCTCGTCGCGCACGCCGGGCGTGTTCGCCCAGGAGACGATGCTGATCATGCTGCACGGGCTGATGAGCTGGCTGGCGCGCCGGCGCGTGCCTATCCAGCAAGCCCTGTTCGCCTATCCCGAACCGGCCTACAGCGCCGAGTACCGCGTCATGTATTCGCGGCGGCTGTCCTTCGGCCAGGCGCATACCGCGCTGGAGTTCGACGCCGACTGGCTCGACCATCCGGTACGCCACGACGAGCGCAGCCTCAAGATCTTCCTGCGTGGTGCGCCGCACAATCTGGTCGTCAAGTACTCCGACCGCGCCGGCATCGTGGCACGCATCCGGCGCCAGTTGCGCGCCTTGCGGCCGGAGTCCTGGCCGACCTTCGAAGAACTGGCGCAGGATATGCACCTGTCGGCCTCGTCGCTGCGCCGCCGCCTGATGGACGAGGGGGCGACCTACCAGCAGCTGAAGGACGAGTTGCGCCGCGACCTGGCGATCGAGGCGCTGACCCATTCGGAGGAACCCATCGTGGCCATCGCGGCGGAGCTTGGCTTCGCCGAACCGGGCGCCTTCCATCGCGCCTTCCGGCGCTGGACGGGGTCGCGCCCGGGCGCCTACCGGCTCGCCCAGGCTGGGTAGCGGGCGCCGGGCCGTCCGCTCGGGCAGCCCGGGGCCAAGGGCGCCGCGATGGTCGCTACGGCTGCAATGGCCGCCCGGCTGCGGCGTCAGCCATGAGCTGGGCCTTCATGCCGACGACATCCGCGCCGGAGGGCGACTGGTACAGGCGCAGTCCCATTTCGGGCAGGATGGACAGCAGATGGTCGAAGATATCGCCCTGGATGCGTTCGTACTCCTTCCAGGCGGTGAGCGCGCTGAAGCAGTAGATCTCGATCGGCACGCCCTCGGAGCCTGGTTCCATCATCCGCACGATGAGCAGCAGGTCATGGCGGATCTCGGGGTGCTGGCGCAGGTAAGCCAAGGCGTAGGCGCGGAAGGTGCCGAGATTGGTCAGGCGCCGCCGGTTGACCGGGTCCAGGGCCGAATCGCCCAGTTCCTGGTTGGTGCGCTCCACCTCGGCCTGCTTTTCCTCCAGGTACTCGTGCAGCAGCCGGAAGCGCTTCAGCCCGGCGATCTCCTCGTCGCGCAGGAAGCGCACGCCGCTGGCGTCGATGCGCAGCGTGCGCTTGATGCGCCGCGCGCCGGACTCGAACATCTGGCGGTAGTTGCGATAGCTCTCGGAGAACAGCTTGTAGGTGGGCACCGTGGTGACGGTATTGTCCCAATTGCGCACCTTGACCGTGTGCAGCGCGATGTCCTGCACGAAGCCGTCGGCGTTCGACTGCGGCATCTCGATCCAGTCGCCGATGCGCAGCATGTCGTTGGAGGTGAGCTGGGTGCTGGCCACCAGCGAGAGCAGCGTGTCCTTGAACACCAGCAGCAGCACCGCCGACAGCGCGCCCAGGCCGGACAGCATCCACAGCGGCGAGCGGTTGAGCAGGATGGAGAGCACCAGCACGGCGCAGATCAGGCCCAGCGCCAGCTTGGCGATCTGGATGTAGCCCTTGATCGAGCGGGTCTGCGCCCGCGTGCTGCCCGCGTAGACATCCTGCCAGGCCCTCAGCAGGCTGCGCAGGGCCATGTACAGGCAGATCCAGGCGCCGGCATGGGCGACTCTTTCGACAATATGCGCGGCGTTCCCGAAATGCGGCACTTCGCCGATGCCCAGCGCCACTACCGCGAAGGGCGTGGCGTACCAGAGGCGGTGGTAGGCGCGGTGGCGCAGCAGGGCCTCGCTCCAGGCGGGGCGGCCGCTCAGGTCGAGCAGGTGGTGCGCCAGGTAGAGCACGACTCTCGCGACCACCCACTGGGCGAATACGGCGGCCAGCGCGAGCAGGCCGAGATTGAGTGCGAGTTGCGCCCAGGGGTGCTGGGGCAGCAGATCTGTCAGGGTATCGAGCAGGACTTCCGGCTTCATTGACCTTTTCAAGTTAACAGCATGGCGGGCATGCGCCGGCCGGCGCATGGTGGCAAGCCCAGGATTCTAGCCGGTGGCAGCGGCGCTGCCGTGCCAGGGAATTCCGCGGGGTAAGCAGGAAATGTCCTGCTCGTGTGTCTGCGCACGGTTTCCGCTTGCCGCGGTGCGGCAGAGGGTGAGGAAGCGGACGGCCAACTGGACGGGGTGCGATCGGACCGCCGTTGGCGCCGGATCAAGCTTGAGCGAGCGTCAAGGCCGCATCGCAGCGGTCGGCGCGGGGCAGAGCGCCGCATGAGCCCATGCGGCGCTGGTGGGGCTCCGGGTACAGGACTCGGATCTTCTTTGCGCGGAGCGCATCCGCACGTTCGTCACGCGCGAAGCGCAGCCGGGTTCAACTCTTTCTCTCAGTTCGCGCAACGAAGGGCGTCGGCACGTGCTGAACGTTCGTGCTGCCACACCGAGGGCATGGCGGTTGCGCGGTAGCGTGCTCAGAGACATGTTCCGTATGCTCGAACGTCTCACCACACTTTTCACAACGGTATTGATAGGTGGGCATGGCTTTCCTTCTCGGAGGCTAGTGGATGGGGCGCTTCGCACTCGGCTCGAGGGCGAGTGCCACCGGATCGGTTTTTCACTATAGTCATCGCCCGGTCGAATCGACAAAAACCGACGAAAGCAGGGACCTCGGCACAGCCGGCACTGCGCTTCAGGACGGGTCGACTGTTGCTCAGACCGGCACGGATTCGGGGGCAGGACCACGCCGATGCCACGATCTGCGCTTCCGGCGTCTCGAAACGGGAAACGCGACGCCGCTTTCCTCTGTCCAACCCTTCGGGCAAAGATGCCTTGATCCGGTCTGCCGACCCAAGAGCCTCACATGGACGCTGCCCCCTCGCGGGCAGGTAGCTCTAAGTAGATGACGCGATGCAAGACAAGGAGCTTTCCATGTACATTTGGCTTCGCCAGGCATGCCTTGTAGCGCTTGCCGCACTGGCGGTCACCGCCTGCAGCTCCGGCGTCAAACAGTCAGAATTCTCGGTGACGGCGCCTGTCGGAGGCACGGGTGCCGAGGAGTCGAGCGTTACTGCGTCGTCGATTCCGGGCGATGAGCTCGATCAAGCAAACGGCCCGCTCGCCAAGCGCAGTGTCTACTTCGATTTCGACAGCTATGTCGTCCAAGAGCAGTATCTTGGACTACTCAGCGCGCATGCAAACTATCTGGTGGCGCATGGCGATCGTCGCATCCGCATAGAAGGAAACACCGATGAGCGGGGCCCAAGCGAATACAACCTGGCATTGGGTCAGAAGCGCTCCGAAGCTGTCCGCAATGTTCTCAGGCTGGATGGTGTGCCAGACTCCCAGATGGAATCAGTGAGCTATGGCAAGGAAAAGCCCAAGGCAGGCGAGCATGATGAAGCAGCCTGGGCGGAAAACCGACGCGCGGATCTGGACTACTTGCGCTGAGGGCCCTGATCGCGCTCACTGCGGCACCGCTGTGCGCCGGCCCCTTATCAATCAAGGCCGCCCATCGCCGACTGAATGTAATTCTGCGCGCCGACCTTGCCCACCAGTTCGATCTGCTGCTCGAGCCAGTCGATATGTTCCTCGGTGGCTTCAAGAATCTCGCTGATAATCTCGCGCGACACATAGTCGCCGACCGATTCGAAATGCTTGATCGCCTCCTTGCAGCTGGCCTGGGATACCTGCTCCAGCTTGAGATCGCAGGCGAGCATTTCCTCCGTGTTCTCACCGAGCAGCAGTTTGTCGAGATCCTGGAGATTCGGTAACCCGTCCAATACGAGGATGCGCTCGATCAGCTTGTCCGCATGCTTCATTTCCTCGATCGACTCGTCGTATTCGTGCTTGCCAAGCGCAGCGAGCCCCCAGTGCCGGTATATGCGGGCGTGCAGGAAATACTGATTGATCGCGGTCAGTTCATGCCGGAGCTGGACGTTGAGAAGCTGGATTGTCTTCTTGTCGCTTTTCATGGCATTTCCCCTGTTGCCAGAACGCGGGCGCCGATTCCCTCTTCCCGCCCCGAGATGATTCGCGAACCTTCATGTTAGCCGGGCCTGACGGAACATCAAGTCATCCAAAATCGCGAACGATCGTGCCGAATGCTGGCCAATTGCGAATGCGTATGGTTCTGATTGGCCCCGACGTGGGCGAGAGGCCAATAAACTGCCGCGCGTTCAAATGGCGCCCCTTTTTCTCATGCTGCCGGTGTTCCCGGGCACAGGGCCGGGCCGTGCCAGGAATCTTCTTGCGGAACTTCCGCCATTGCTCTGGGCTAGACTACTGGAGCGATGCTCATCGGCCCGCTGGGGCAGATGTCGACCGGATCTGCAACCGAGGGAACTATGGGTGAGGGGCAAGGGAGGACCGCCATGAAAGCACTGTTTCTTGTCCGACATGCCAAGTCGAGTCGCGACGATCCGGACCTGCCTGACCGTGACCGTCCTCTGGACAATCGCGGCCAGCATGAGGCGCCGGATATGGGTCATCGCCTGGCCGATCGCAAGGTGAAACCCGACCTGATCCTGTCGAGCCCGGCGCTGCGTGCGCTGACGACTGCGCAATTGCTGGCCGACGAGATTGGCTATGCTCGCCAGGAAATCGTTGTCGATGACCGGCTGTATCCCGGTGACGAGGAAAGCATGCTGGCCGTGGTTCGCGAGCTCGACCAAAAGCTGAGCTGTGTCATGCTGTTCGGCCACAATCCGGCGATTAGCGCACTCGCCAGCCAATTGCTGGGCAGGGGCCTCGATATGCCCACCTGCGCGGTCGCTGAATTCCGCTATGACACGAAGCTGTGGAGCGACGTCGGACTCATCGAGCCGAAGAAGATGAAGCTGGAGACGCCTAAGAGCTAGCGGGGTACCGCCCTCGCCGCATCGCCGCCTCCGTCGGGCCTGCCGGCGTTCAATGCGTGCTGCGCACCCATCCGCGTTCGATCAGCCTGCCGAATAGGAGGCGATGGATGCGGCTGGCCAGGCGGTAGGCAGGGGGAAGGTAGAGGCTTTCCGCCTGGCGCGCCAGCCAGGCACTCAGCACGGCAACCGCGGCGGCCCCGGCCATATCCAGCGGAAAATGGACGCCCAGGTAGATGCGCGCCCAGGCGACCGGGAGCCCCAGCAAGGCCAGCGCCGTTCCCGCCGGGCACAGATGGCGCTGTATCACGAGACTGAAGGCGACAGACCACAGCAGCGTCAGGTGATCGCTCGGGAATGAGGAGTCGGGCGCATGGGACAGAAAGGTATGGCCCAGCCCGATCATGAACGGCCGGGGGTGCTGCCACAGCGCCCCGATGATCTGGTTGACCAGCAGGCCCGCCAGTCCCGCGACCGTGGCTTCGAGGGCCGCCTTGCGGATCGGCTCGCTGCCGCGCAGCCAGCCGATGAAGATCACGGCAGGGATTGCCCAGATCGCATACTCGGCAAGGAAGGTGGCTACGGCCACGACGAGACGATCGGGGTGCGCAGGCGCATTGAGCCAAAGAAAGAGCGTGTGATTGATGGTTTCCATAGGGCATCAAGGGGGCATCAGGGGCGCGCGGCCGGGAGCCGGGAGAAGGCCCGGCGCACAGGCCCGCGGGATCAACTCGCTTGCCGCCGACGCCATGGCTGTGCGCACGTGCGCGGACTGGTCTGGCCCGGAGCATAGCGGGGCAGACTTAGCCAATACTGAGCCGTTGGCATATCGGCGCGATCGCCGCCGAGGATCGTCCGCCCGAGGCCGTGCGGCGATACCGCGCGCAGTACACTAGGGGCACCGCATTGCGCATGCAAACAGGAACGGATCTCCATGCCAGCCCAGCTCGACTACGAACAACTGATTTCCGCCATCGGCGACGCGCTCATCGTTGCCGACGCCAACGGGGCCATCACACTGTGGAATCCCGCGGCCGAAAGCCTGTTCGGCTATACGCAGGAAGAGGCCTTGGGTCAGTCGCTGGACCTGATCATTCCCGAGCGTTTGCGCAAGCGTCACTGGGAAGGCTACGACAAAACCATGGCCACCGGCATCACCCGCTATGGCCAGGATCTGTTGAAGGTCCCCGCCGTCGGCAAGGACGGCAAGGCGATGTCGATCGCATTCTCCGTGGCGCTGTTGCGCTCGCCCGATGGTCAGGTGTCGGGCATCCTGGCGGTCATTCGTGACGAGACGGTACGCTTTCACGAGGAGAAGGCCCTGCGCAACCGAATCGCCGAACTCGAGGCGCAGGTGAGCGCCAAGCCATAGGGGGCTTTGCCCCTGGTCCCGAGTCCGTCCTGATCAGGAGCAGAAGAGTCCGGCTCCCTGGGGCTGCTTCGTAGCGGGCGCTTGCGCGCAACGACGGGCGAGAACTGCCGGCGGCACCCGCACAAGCGCGGAATCGGGCGGCCCTGCGGTAAACTCGCCGCGGTTCCATTCCGCTCAGATCGATGCAAGCAAAGGCAGTGGCCGCGCCCCGGCGCGTGGATATCGTGGTGTACCCCGGCTTCAAGGCCATGGAGGCGGTCGGCCCCATGACGGTGTTCGATTACGCCAACGTGCAGCTGGCCCAGCGCGGCCTGCCGCCCGCCTACGCGGTGCGCGTGGTGTCGCTGGAAACCGGTCCGGTGCGCTCTGACACACTGATGACGCTGGAGGCGACGGGCCGGCTGGACACCGTGCTGCTGCCGGATATCGCGCTGATCGTCGGTGCGCGCGACATCGAGCGCGCCGTGGCGCAGGCGCCGGCCATCGTGCCGTGGGCGCGCGCTGTGGCGCCGCGCATCGGGCGGCTGATCGCGCTGTGCTCGGGCACCTTCTTCCTGGCTGCCGCCGGCCTGCTGGACGGCCGGCGCGCCACCACGCACTGGAGTGTGGCAGGCCTGCTGCGCCAGCGCTTTCCGGCGGTGGAAGTCGATGCGGACGCGATCTTTATCCGCCAGGGCAATTTGTGGACCTCGGCCGGCGTCACGGCCGGCATCGACCTCGCGCTGGCGGTGGTGGAGGAAGACCTGGGCCGCGAAATCGCGCTGCACCTGGCGCGCGAACTGGTGGTGTTCCTGAAGCGGCCGGGCGGACAGTCGCAATTCAGCGTGCACCTGGCCAGCCAGGCGACGGGCCATGGTGGCATCCGCGGCGTGCAGGACTGGATCCTGGGCAATCTCGAGCAGGAGTTCAGCATGGCGGAACTGGCCGCGCGTGCCGCCATGAGCGAGCGCAACTTCCGTCGCGTCTTCGCCCGCGAGACCGGCAGCAGCCCGGTGGCCTTCATCGAGGCGGCGCGCGTGGAAGCCGCGCGGCGCCTGCTGGAGCAGGACGGCATGCCGCTCAAGGGCATTGCAGCCCAGTCCGGCTTCGCTTCCGACGAGGCCCTGCGGCGCGCCTTCCTGCGCCGCGTGGGCGTGACTCCGCGCGAATACCGCGAGCGATTCGGCGCAGGGCGCTAGGGCCGAGGGCGGGTTTCGCCGTTCTGCCCGCCGGTCCGCCACGGAGGCGCATGTCGGTCGTGCCGGCCGGTCTGGCAAGTCTAGAGTGAGGGTGGGATCCGAAACGGCTGCTGGCTCATCGGCCGCGAGGGATGGCCGTGGGCGCCCGTGGGCGGTGCTGCGAAATGCGCCGGGCCCACCAGTAGCGCAAGGGGTGGTCGGGGTCCGGATACAGGACAGGTTGGCTGAAGCCGCCAGCCTGCTTCATCAGGTGGTAGGCAACCAGTACGGTTGCCACATACAGAAGGAGCTTGAGCATCGCGGCCACCCTGGAATCCATCTGGGGCCATCTTCCATTCCGGGCGCTGCCACGACCTGTCTTGCCGGTGTCGGGCGTCACCTTGCCGGCGTCATGGCGGCGCTATTTCTTGTGATGGATAAGGCGGTCCCACCAATACTGGATCGGGTGCTCGTGTTCGGGGTAGAGCAGGGACTTGTGGAAGAACTCGGCCCGGATGGCGAAGACGTAGAGCGCGACGATGACGGCGGCGAGAATTAGCGCGGTGAGCATGGCGGTCTCCTGAGTGAGCGCCTGGTTTCATTCTAGGCGCGTAGCTCACAGACGACAAAAGGCCCGCCGGATGGCCGATTGCGTTCAGTCAAACAGGGGCCATGGTTTTGCGCGGGCAGGTAAACGGCCACAGGTCATCGGACGTCCGCGGGAGATGCCGCAATGCCGCAGCGCGGGCCCCGGCCCGCCACTCAGCGTCTTGGGTGCGTCGGCGGCCGTTGCTCCTCTTGGTCCCGGCCTGCGCGGGGACCAAGGGGAGCAAGCTTCAACGCCTGGCAGAACGGTCTGCCGCCAGATCAGTCCGCGAGTTGCGCGGCGTGATGGCGGATATGGTCCGAGATAAAGGTTTCGATGAAGTAGTAGCCGTGGTCGTAGCCGGCATGGCGGCGCAGCGTCAGCGGCTGGCCCACCGCCGCGCAGGCGGTCTCGAAGGCCTCCGGGTGGAGCTGCTCGGCGAGGAATTTGTCGGCCAGGCCCTGGTCGACAAGGATGCCGCGCGGGAAGGGTGCCGCTGCCTGGGCCTGCATCAGTGCGCTGGCGTCGTACTGCGCCCAGCGGGCACGGTCCTGGCCGAGGTAGCCCGAGAGGGCCTTCTGGCCCCAGGGGCAGTGCATGGGCGCGGCGATCGGCGCGAAGGCCGACACCGAGCGGAAGCGCTGCGGATGGCGTTGCGCCAGCACCAGCGCCCCGTGGCCGCCCATCGAGTGGCCGAAGATGCCGATGCGCGAGGCATCGGCAGGCAGCGCGGTGGTGACCAGCCCGAACAGTTCCTGCGCGACGTAGCTTTCCATGCGCCAGTGGGCGGACCAGGGGGCTTCAGTCGCATCCACGTAGAAGCCGGCGCCGAGGCCGAAGTCCCAGTTGTCCGCCTCGCCCGGCACGCCGGCGCCGCGCGGGCTGGTGTCGGGTGCCACCAGCATCAGGCCGTGCTCGGCGGCAAAGCGCTGGGCGCCCGCCTTGATGGCGAAGGTTTCCTCGGTGCAGGTCAGGCCGGCCAGGTAGAACAGCGCCGGTACGCGCCGAGCTGGCGTGGCCAGGGCTTGCGCCGGCAGGAAAACGGAGAAGCGCATCGGCAGGCCGATGGTCGCCGAATCATGCCGGTAGAAGCGCTGCACGCCGCCGTGGCAGGAGTGTTCGGAGAGCAGTTCGAGCATGGCCTGGCTTCTCAGTAGAGCACCACCGAGCGGATCGACTCGCCGCGCTTCATCAGGTCGAAGCCTTCGTTGATGCGGTCCAGCGGCAGCGTGTGCGTGATCAGGTCATCGATGTTGAGCTTGCCTTCCATGTACCAGTCGACGATCTTCGGCACATCGGTGCGGCCGCGCGCGCCGCCGAAGGCCGAGCCCTTCCATTCGCGTCCGGTCACAAGCTGGAAGGGGCGGGTGGAGATTTCCGCGCCGGCCTCGGCCACGCCGATGATGATGGACTTGCCCCAGCCCTTGTGGCAGCACTCCAGCGCCTGGCGCATGACCTGGGTGTTGCCGATGCACTCGAAGGAGTAGTCCGCGCCGCCGTCCGTCAGCTGCACGATGTGGTCGACCACGTTCTCGACTTCCTTCGGATTGACGAAATGGGTCATGCCGAACTTGCGCGCCATGGCTTCGCGCGCGGGGTTGATGTCCACGCCGATGATCTTGTCGGCGCCCACCATCTTCGCGCCCTGGATCACGTTCAGGCCGATGCCGCCCAGGCCGAACACCACCACGTTGGCGCCGGCTTCGACCTTGGCGGTGAAGATCACCGCGCCCACGCCGGTGGTCACGCCGCAGCCGATGTAGCAGACCTTGTCGAAGGGGGCGTCGGGGCGGATCTTCGCGAGCGCGATCTCCGGCACCACGATGTGGTTGGCGAAGGTCGAGGTGCCCATGTAGTGGAAGATGGGCTTGCCGTCGATGGAGAAGCGCGAGGTGCCGTCGGGCATCAGGCCCTTGCCCTGGGTGGAGCGGATGGCCTGGCACAGGTTGGTCTTGCGCGACAGGCAGAACTTGCACTGGCGGCACTCGGGCGTGTAGAGGGGGATCACGTGATCCCCCGGCTTGAGCGAGGTCACGCCGGGGCCCACGTCGGTGACGATGCCGGCGCCCTCGTGGCCGAGGATGGCCGGGAAGATGCCTTCGGGGTCGGCGCCGGACAACGTGTAGTAGTCGGTGTGGCAGATGCCGGTGGCCTTGATCTCGACCAGCACCTCGCCGGCGCGCGGCCCGTCCAGGTCCACGTCTTCGATGGTCAGCGGGGCGCCGGCTTTCCAGGCGATGGCGGCTTTGGTCTTCATGTCGTGCTCCTTTGGGGGTGGGGCGGCGGCGCTGCGGCAGCGCGCGGGCATGGGCAAGACTATACGCGCGCGCGACAGCGGCGGGCGCTGGCCGGGCGGCAAGATGGCCTGGGCTGCGGCAAAGTTGGCCGCGGGTGCGGGGCCGTGGCGGTACTGGCGCCGGCCCGGCCGGCTGCCCCGCCGCAGCGTCTCAGGCGGCTGCGCGGTGCGGGCGATCCACGACCCTCACGTACCCGCCGCGCGCCCACTTGCGGCGGCGTCCGAAACCGGCGCGTTGCCCTCGAACTTCGCGCAGTGGGTGGCGAAGAAGGTGCGCACGTTGCGCACATTGGCGACGCCCGTGAAGAGCCGGCGCGCCAGCGCATCGTAGGCAGGCATGTCGGTCAATTCCGCCACCACGACGAAGTCCGGTCCGGGCGAGACCCGGTAGCACTGCGTGACCGCGCCCTCGGCACAGATGTAGGCCTCGAAGGCGGCATAGTCCTCCGCCGTCTGCCGATCCAGGGTGATCTCGATGATGGCGGTCAGCGTGGCGCCCAGTCGGGCGGCGTCGAGAAGCGCGATCTCGCGCTGGATCACGCCCTCCTCCTTGAGCCGGCGCACGCGGCGCAGGCAGGTCGGGGCGGAGGCATGGACACGCTCGGCCAGCGCGGCATTGGAAAGCGACGCATCGCTTTGCAGGACCCGCAGGATGCGCAGGTCGAGATCGTCCAGGTAGAGGCCGGGCTGGGTCACGGAAGTCGGGGTTTGCAGGGTTTGAAAGAAAATTTCATGGGGGCCAGGACGTGTCCAATGATTTCACAGCAGCGATAATTATGAAAGAAAATAACACAACACCGCACATAAGATCCTGAGCAACGCCCCATCCGGGGCCCGTCAAAAGGAAAGAACATGTGCGGAATCGTCGGCGCCGTCGCGCAGCGGGACATCGTCCCGGACCTGGTCAACGGACTGAAGCGTCTGGAGTACCGCGG
This sequence comes from Cupriavidus sp. 09_S30, assembly GCF_056930435.1. NCBI lineage: Bacteria > Pseudomonadati > Pseudomonadota > Betaproteobacteria > Burkholderiales > Burkholderiaceae > Cupriavidus > Cupriavidus sp. 09_S30. The sequence continues at coordinate 948,021 of NZ_JBXOWI010000002.1, forward strand.
CTATGACTCCTGCGGCGTGGCTGTGCACCAGGACCGGCGGCTGGCGCGGGCGCGCAGTGTCGGGCGCGTAGCCGGGCTGCAGGAAGACGTGGCCGCGCGGGCGCTGGCCGGCTACACCGACATCGCCCACACGCGCTGGGCCACCCATGGCAAGCCCGTCACCGACAATGCCCACCCGCACTTCTCGCCGCGCGAGGAGGGCGCGCGCATCGCGCTGTCGCACAACGGCATCATCGAGAACTACGAGGAACTGCGTGCCGGCCTGGAGCGCAGCGGCTACGTGTTCTCCAGCCAGACCGACAGCGAGGCGATCGCCCACCTGATCGACCATCTTTACGAAGGCGACCTGTTCGCGGCAGTGCAGGCAGCCGTGGCGCGCCTGCGCGGCAGCTACGCTATCGCCGTGCTCTGCCGCGACGAGCCGCACCGGCTGGTCGGCGCGCGCGACGGCATGCCCTTGGTGGTCGGCGTGGGCGAGGGCGAGAATTTCCTCGCCTCGGACGCTATCGCGCTCGCCAACGTGACGGACCGGATCGCCTACCTGGAAAACGGCGATGTGGTCGACGTGCAACTGCACCGGCACTGGATCGTCGACGCTGCGCGGCAGCGCGTCGAGCGGCCGGTGCAGCAGGTCGCCGCCCACGGCGCCAGCGCCGAACTGGGGCCGTACCGCTACTACATGCAAAAGGAGATCTTCGAGCAGCCCCGCGCCGTGGCCGACACCCTGCAGGACGTTACGGCCATCATGCCCGAGCTGTTCGGTGACAGCGCCTGGCGCACCTTGAATGGCGTGGATGCCGTGCTGCTGCTGGCCTGCGGCGGCAGCTACCATGCCGCCCTGACGGCCAAGTACTGGCTCGAGAGCCTGGCCGGCATTCCGGCCACCGTGGAGATCGCCAGCGAGTTCCGCTATCGCGACAGCGTGCCCAGCCCCCGCACGCTGGTGGTGGCCGTCTCGCAGAGCGGTGAAACCGCCGATGTGCTGGGCGCCGTCGAAGTCGCCAAGCAGCAGGGCATGCCGCACACGCTGGCGATCTGCAACGTGCCGACCAGCGCGCTGGTGCGCGAATGCGCGCTGCATTTCATCACGCGCGCCGGCATCGAGATCGGCGTGGCGTCGACCAAGGCCTTCACCACGCAACTGGTGGCGCTCTTTCTGCTGGCGTTGACCTTGGCTCAGCTTCGCGGGCGGCTGACCGATGCACAGGAACAGGAACACCTGCGCGCGCTGCGCCACCTGCCCGATGCCATGCGCAAGGTGCTGGCGCTGGAGCCGCAGATCATCGCCTGGTCCGAGCGGCTGACGCGGCGCGAGAACATACTCTTTCTCGGTCGCGGCATGCACTATCCGGTAGCGATGGAAGGCGCGCTGAAGATGAAGGAGATCTCCTACATCCACGCCGAAGCCTACGCGGCCGGCGAACTGAAGCACGGACCGCTGGCGCTGGTCAGCGACGCCATGCCGGTGGTGGCCGTGGCGCCCAACGACCGTCTGCTGGAGAAGCTCAAGTCGAACATGCACGAAGTCAGCGCGCGCAGCGGCCAGCTCTTCGTCTTCGCCGACAGCGACTGCGGCATCGCGCCCAGCCCCGGCATCGAGGTGCTGCGCCTGCGAATACTACGGACCGCTCTCGCCGATCCTGCACACCATCCCGATGCAGCTGCTGGCCTACCACGCTGCACTGGCGCGTGGGACTGATATCGACAAGCCGCGCAACCTGGCGAAGTCGGTCACGGTGGAGTAGGGGGATTCGAGTGCGCCTCGTCTGCGGCTTTGTAACACTAGTGCACAAAAGCCACTCGCGAAAGCCGCACACATCAACCTGGAAAGTCTTGTGCTGTAAGACTTTCCGGGCGATTCGATGGGGGACCACACCCCCAAAATAGAGTCGCTGGTACCCCTCACCCATTTTGGTAATTCGCCACAAGTGTTCCCGCATTGCGAAAAATCCGGTAAGACGCTTCTGTGTGAGAATGAGGTCATGAATTTGATGCATGCCTCTAAAGACGGTGCCATGAGGTGCGCGGGCGGGCCGTTGCTATACGGGGAATGCAAACATTCTCCATCCCCACGGGGGGCACTCATCCGGTCGCACTGCCCGACTACCTGGACGCCTACGACCTAGCCTCGCTATTGGGCGTTCTCCCCGCGACCATCCTCCGCCGCTACCGGCTTGCGCCCTGGACCTTGCCACCAAGGGCTTATTTGGGACCAGATTTCCCGCTGCGATGGCACCAGACGGACGTCACCTTCTGGCTAACGCAGAAGGCCCTTTAGCTGTCTTGGTTGCGGCTTCATGGCGCCGCCGCAGGCCGGCCGGCTACAGCACGGTTGTAGCGCAGTCGCCAATCCTCGAGCCCATGTGCGAGCGCCTGGTAGGCAGCCTTGTCAGTCGGATTGACAATGAGCAAGCCGTTGAGGGCGTCTACCAGCGATTCCATCAGCATGTGCACGCTGTCAGGGGCACAACAGCCTCGATGGAACTTTGTTGACACGCAGTGGGCAAGGCCCCAACTCGCTAGCGTGCCTAAATGAATGTGCTCTGCATTGTCAGTAAAGACCCGCACCGGTCGGCCGCCGTCCTTCACTGCGGCGTCGAGCCAGCTGCCGACCCGTGCCCCGAGCGGGGCGTCGTCTATGGCGATTGCTCGGCACGCGCCCGCCGGGACATCAATCAGCACGTGCAGAAAGACCGGGGCGCGGTCCGGTAGTCGCAACCGGTTTGACAACACGAGCCACGAGCCGTTGCGCCAGAGTTCAGGGAGTTCTTCGGCAAGCGCCGCGTGGGCGGCTGCGGCGGCGGGCGTGCGACGGCGCATGGCAGTCTCCAGTTCAGTGTGCATTCCAAGCGATGCCGGGAAGCCGGTTTCCTATGCCACTGCGCTGCGCAATCGGCTCCATTAGCACAACTTTAGGATAATTAAAGGGGTCTGCAAGACCAGGAGACGTCATTGAAGACGAGTGCTTCAGACATGCAATCTACAAACAGATTCTCATAATGCCTCCCGGAAGATTCGCATAACGAGGCACGAATCTGCTCGCGGACCGCAGTCAGACACCATTATTTGGAACTGTTCCGGTTCAGTTGGCGTAGGCAAAAATCAGGGCCGGCCGCCATTGGCCGGCCCATCTTTTTTTGCCAAGTGGGAGCATTATCAGTCTCATTTCAATGTGGCTCCACAGGGGCGTTTTTGGGCCTAGGTCGGAATAATTTCGAATAATGAAGGCCTGGGGTTCGCCGGCCGTTAAAGCTTATAAGCAGCGTTCTGAATGGAGGTGGCCCGCATCAGGCTGCCTCCCGAGCACCCCTCACGGAGACGGGGGGCCTTGGGCATCTGTTAGTAGAGTTTAGGACCGAGATTCAAACGCCTGTCCAGATGCCCGGGAGAAGTGGTGCGGGTTGTTGCTATACGGAGAATGCAAACATTCTCCACCACCTCCACGGGCACTAATCCGGTCCCGGTCGCGCTGCCCGACTACCTCGACGCCCACGACCTAGCCTCGCTACTGGGCGTTCTCCCCGCGACCATCCTCCGCCGCTACCGGCTCGCACCCTGGACCTTGCCACCAAGGGCCTATTTGGGACCAAATTTCCCGCTGCGCTGGCGACGGGACGAGGTGTTGTGCTGGCTACCTGAGGGAGGGCGAGATTGCGGCTGCCTTTGCCTGGGAGCGCAATTGTAGAGTTATCACATGTGGTGACGAGCGCACTGGAGGGCTCGATGATTCCAATCTAGTCTGATTCGGCTTGGCGAGAGTTCAGCAGGGCTCCTGCGAGCAAGGGCGAGAACTGTACCACCCACCAAGCGCCTATTGCCGACCAGAACAGGAGCGCAAATGCTTCATGAAGGCCTCGCCACCGGGTAATCCTATGGTTTTCGCGGAGGGCATCGTCTCGCTTGATGCCAGCACGCGCACTGGAATCACTATGAGTGGTCGGAGCTACGTGTTGTCGGGCAAGTCCGGGCGTGAAACTGACTGCGCGGAGGCAGAAGCTTCCGCTGTTTTTTTTGAGCCCTTTTTTGAGCCCTTAGTTATGGGCTCTGTCACCAAACCGTGTTGGTAGTCGTGCCCATATTGGGCCTACGCGTTGTCCGCTACGGCTTTCAGACGGATGGCAGCTGCCCCCTCAGCCACGAAACCACAAAGGCGCCTGGAATATGGCTCTACACGCTCCGAGGTAGCTTCATCAACACAAGATAGTGACAGAACCTTTCTGAAAGCCTGGAGTGCAGTGCGGCCTGTACCGAGTCCGCACTCACACCCATATCCGGCGCACATGCAATGAATCGCGCATCACGTCGGCTTGCGGGCAACCGTCGGATGGCCGTCGCTTCGAGCCGTGGCAACGACAGTAGTAGCCCATGATTTCGTCACTGTCAGACTCGTCCTCATCATAGAGGGGTGCGTCGAAGTTACCAGCTCAACCTGCTGCACGACTTCACCAAAGTCCTCCCAGTTCGTCGTCGGTTTGAACCAACGAAGTCCAAGCTTTTCATCCTGAATGCGCAAGGACCAGACTTGCGACAGACCGTTGGCGAAACCTGCGCCCTGCTGCTGGCTCATGACCCCAAATATGCTCGTAGCTGGGGAAACGAATAATAGAAGACAAGCTGATGGTCGGCAGGAACTTCGGGCCTTAGTTGGTATAGTTGAGCCCTGTAAGTTCAACGACTTACAGGGCCTTCTTCATTTCAGGACTTTTTCTACGACTAGGCGAGGAGACTGATATGGGTTTTTTGAGCAGCTTGATTGCCAAACTGACCGGGGGTAATACCCCAAGCAAAGCAGAGAGAAGTACCCCAAGCGAAGCAGAACAGGTTTGGGTTGCTCAAGACCCCCCCTCAAGCCCACCACCTGCCTCTCAGGCGGCCTCTCCGGCGGAACGAGGTCAAGCGGTTGGGAGTGCCTCCGTTTCCGTATCGGTCATGGGGCCCCAAGGACCTGTGGATGTCACTATCCAGCAAGCGGAAATCGAGGAACGCGTTGGTCGATACAACTTTGTTCTTCGAAATGACTTGCCTGAACTCAAAACAGCAGAGCAATGGTGGAATGAGGAGACCCAGAAACGCCGGATGCGTGACGGTTCAGACAAGGCCTATGCCTGGCTAACCCCGTTCGTGCCATTGGGGCTTCTTAAGCTCCCCGAGCTGATTGAAATTCAGGCCAAATGGGGCCTCTCTACAGCTCACGTGGCAGTCAAAACACTGAGAGCCCAGATACGCGCCAAAAGGAAGGGTAAAGAGCCACACTCCGATTTGCTGCAGGCGTTGTACGGGGCAGCGGTAGTTGCTGACTTTGTGAACGCTCTTGCGTTCGAAGGTCTGCAGCCACACTACATGGCGCGCTTTGTGGCCACCACCGAGGTACAGGCCGCTGCATTCAGCTTTCCAACGTTGGGCTACCAGTCCATCTCGACCTTGGGCAAAACGGATGTGAAGTGGCTTGTTGAAGCATTCGGAGAGCCGGCTGAACACCAGTCTCTTGATGCTGCTTACCCGCACCTCAGACAAAACGCGATTAGCCGCTATTGCTGGCAAGAACTTCGTTGCTCGCAGAAAAGCCTGCCTGACCCGGATACGGCGATGCGGAACTGGCTAACCAAACTGGTCCGCAGGAACATTAGCTACTACAAAGAATGGGAACAGCGGATGGCTGCACACGATGCGGAATTTGCCAAGGAAGAGGACACTCTTGCCAAGGCCTGGGTCGCCATAGATGGCCCCCTCATAGTGGCCGACCTGGAAACCACGGGCCTTGACGCCAGCGAGGACGAAATCATCGAGATTGCCGCCGTTCAAGTTGACGCGAGCGGCAGGATAAGCGGCGAATACGCTGTCTTTGTCCGGCCCGGACAGCCCGTCCCCCCGGAGATTACTATTCTGACCGGTATTACCCAGAGGATGCTCGATGAGCAGGGGAAACCGCTCGATGAGGGATTGGCAGGTTTCTTGACTTTTGCTGGCAGCCTGCCCGTGTTCTTCCACAACGCCCCATTTGACGAAGGGTTTCTGCAGAATGCCGCTGCCCAGTGCAAAGTCAAATGGACCAATCCCATCTACGACACCTTATCAATGTCAAGGCAGGCATGGCCCGGACTGCGCTCGTACAGACTCGCCGTGCTGGCTGAAAAGGTCGGAGCGACTGCACCGACGCATCGCGCCCTTGATGATGCGAAGGCGACTTTGGCAGTATTGCTCGCGGCCAAGAGGGAGGTGCGGTCCCTTGTGGCAAACTGAAACAAATCCTGAAAAGGCTCTGTCACTCCGCAACAGCTTCATCGCCGCCCTGCCTTCCGTGCCCAACGCAGCCTCTGTGACTTCCGCCCTGGCTCCGACTGTGGAGCCCGATACGGTCCTCTGCTCTGACTCGGCGAGCGCCTACAAGAGACGGCTGGAAGAGCCCTCATGATTACGGTCCGGCAGATTCCACGGGGGACCCACAAGCTTGGCCCGTACCACATCCAGAACGTCAACGCGCTGCACAGCCGTATCAAGGCCCGCATGCGTCCGTTCCGAGGAGTGGCGACGAAAAACCTGCCGGTCTACCTTGCCCGGTTCCGATTCTTCGACCGGGCGCCGGGTGCCGCAGAGCCGCGCCAACTCTTGCTAGACGCGTTTGGAGTACCGGTCACCAACACAGATTAGTGACAGAGCCTAGTTATAAGGCGACCAATGGACCCGGTCGTAGAGGTCCGATGGCAATTCGATGTTCAACGTTCCGAACTTATCCAGCAGCTTCTTTGCGAGTTCGGGCGAGGCCACCTGTTCCGCGTAGAGGGTATGGGAGTAAACCAGCCCACCATCGTCGCTCTCGTTCGGCAAAATCTCTGCGTCTGCTAGGACTTCCGCATCCTCCTGGTCGATGCCGAGTTCACCGGCTAGCGCTTGCGCGAGAGTCAGCTTTGGCCCCTCATCATCGTGGTCGTCATCTCCGAACCACCGGAGCTTTGCAGAGTTGACCGTGCACTCAGGGGTGCCCACACAGACTCGACCGTAGCGGGTGAGGAACAGTGACGCGTCCACGCGGACGACATGCCCAACGTACGGCCGGTTGGGGTCCTGCTCCATGCCGACGTGTCCGTAAATGTGAAACTCCTCAACGTCGTCGTAAGGGATGTCCTTGAGCGATGTTTCGAAGGGCAAGTAGACCTCGCCGAGAGTGCCATTGGACATGGTCATCTCGCTGACGGTGTCGCCGTCGTTCAAGACTGTGTGGTCAATGTAGGCCCTTAACGCATCGTTGAGGGCGTCATCGGTTTTATGAACTTGGACGGTATGCAAGGCTTGCTTGAACGTGTCCACCAGCAGGGTAGCCAAGGCCTCCTCAGCGTAGCCGATGCCAAGCTCTTGCGCACGCTGCAGGAGCAACTCTTCATCGAGCACGATGTGCTTCGTGCCGGACAAGTCAGGCCGTTCTTCTTGCGAAGCCTGGTAAGCAGCCAGGGACTTATAGCCCAGAGCCGCAGCTACCAACTGGTGTGCGTGACCGAGGACGATGGGTTTGGGGAGCGAGGCACTATGGGCGCGAAGAGCGTAAGCGAGCGCACTGATACTCGATTCTCCATATCTGGCGCGGGGCATCGAGTGATTACATGCGCCGCACCTGCGAGAACACGCAAGGGTTGGTACGCAATGAACTAGAGGATGAGGCTGTGTCGGTTTTGAGTCACTCGCAACTCGGGCTGGCGCCATACCAGATACTCGGCCAAGCCGGGGGAGCGCGCTCGCGGCGCCACCTTGAGGCCCAAAGTGTCGGAAGCCGCGTCTCCCCAGATGGCGGGTCCTCTCGGACTGGCCATTTTTGTAGCCAAGCGGGCAAATCGGCCATGCGGTCGGCGGCGGTGTGCCCAGCGTTGCGCTCAAGCGATATAGTGAGGTGCTCCTCCACTGCACCGAATGCCATGTCTCGCTTGGGAATCGAACACCAGAACGGCCTAATCTACGAGGGCAGGGACAATCCGAGTAATCTCGCTGTTCCGACGCCGATGGTCTCGCAGTGCGCGCTCATAGAGTCCCCCTCTGACCTTCAAAACCTACCACGAGGAATGGATGGCGACCCGTTTCGCTGGGTTTTCAGAGAGGACTCGTTCGACCCGGTGTCCCGAGTGCGTCGGGGTCGCGTGTTTCAGCACTTAAGCGGAACTAATCGGGAGTTGGTCTCCGTTGATGCGCATCCATTTCTACCGTCGGACTTGAACCGGGGCAGGGGTGATGGTCGATTGCAGAAGGAGATGACGGTCTTCATTCACTGCACTCAGCTTGTGGCACGTTCCGACCGAGGAGAAGGCCTTCAGCTTGCAATCGGTCACGCGGGGGCGTACTCGCTCTGGCGAATTCTGCAGACTGAGCAAACGGTCAACCAAGACGTGCTGGTAACCCTTCGAGCGGAATCCGCGTACGGCGTTCTACCTACTCTCGACCTGGCTCAAATCCCGGGGGACGGGCGGCAAGCTGTAACCGAGGCCTACGACCGGGTCATGAACGTAGCGTATCGGGATTCCCCGACCTCGGTTGTAGACCAATGCCGGAACCTCTGCGCGGTTCTCATTGCTCGCTGGTTATATCAGCTGACGGGAAACGAGAAATCGCTCCACGATGACCTTGGAGGGGGCATATCAGCTGTCAAGAGCCACTTTGGGGACAAGGGACAACGGCTCGTCCGCGCTGCTCTTGAGGCAGTGAATCTTCTCCATCCTCGAGGGAAGGACAACGAGCGGGAGAGGTACAGCTTGCGGGCAGTGTCAAACGCGGACGCCGAGCTTGCGTTGCACGCAACGGGGTTCGTGATTAGAGAGATTGGCTGGGGGCACTAATACCTTGGCACACGAGTCGGGGAGCCCTGGATGCGTGGCGGGTGTCCGGCGGTACCGTCGAATTCACCAACATGGGGTTGGACTGCTCGCTGCAAAAGACAAAGCCGCCTGTGGACGGCTTTGGAAAGCATGTCGGAACGGTGCTCACAGTATCCCTTAGAGGCTAAGAACCTCGGGACCTCCGCGCTTGGAAAGCCACCCTTCGGGTACGCGAGCCAAATCGTTCTGCAAGAGTAGGAGACGCTATTGAAGATGAATGCTCCAGGTACTGTGGCCGGCATTGACATCGGCGGCACACGGAAGGGGTGTCACCTTGTCATCTTGCGAGGTCGCGACGTTGTCTGCGTTGTGAATAGCAGCAATCCGGAAGATTTGCACGAGCAATGTGTTCGGCACGAAGTTGCAGCTGTTGGCATCGATTCCCCATGTCGATGGAGTCTGGAAGGGGCGGGGAGGCTTGCGGAAAAGGAACTCGCTAGGGAGAGGATATTCTGCTTTTCGACTCCAACACAGGAGCGAGCCCTGGCAAGCACCAGCGGATTCTATAGTTGGATGTTCAGCGGCGAGAGAGTCTTTCAGACCTTTGCGCCGGGGTACCCTCTGCTGACTGAGAAGCGCTACTCCGGGGGACGAATCACCTTCGAGACATTTCCGCACGCAATTACCTGGGCGCTTCTGGGCAAGGAAGTCGCGTCGGCCAAACTGAAGCGCATTCAGCGGCGCAAGTTGCTGGAAGATGCCGGCATCGATACTAGGTCTCTAACCTCGATTGATGCTATAGACGCCGCGCTCTGTGCATTGACAGCACGGCTCTTGCTCCAGGGGAAAACGCGAGCTTACGGGGAAGCCCATGATGGGTACATCTTCGTACCCGATGCCGACTTACGGGAAATTGGCTCGCTCCTATGAGCCGCGCCCTGAGGTAGCCTACTAGGCCTCAGCGAAAGCTTCGACATCGTCAATGAGCTGTTGGAGCATGCCACGCCGAATCGCTTCGGGCGGTGCGATGCTATTCAGAGGCGTCTTAGCGTCTTGGTCGCCTTGAGGAACTGCCAATTGCTCTCGGGTCACCACCGTTAGGTGCTTTGTTCCCCTACCTTGAAATGCTCGGCGGACTGGCTTGCATTCACCGCGCGCTGAAGCCAATCAGGTAGAACACCGTTGCCGTCCCATGTGTGGCCATCGGCGTCCTTATAGCGAACGCAGGCTACAGCTTCTGCATTGGCAGGAGAGGGTCTTTCTGAGAAACATCCGGCTGCGACCAGGTCATCAATGGAGATGCCGTTGCGGGCCATTTGCGACTTGACCCAGAGAATTGCGTCGGCACGCTGCCGTAGCAGCTGCACCTCTGAGCCATGCAGGGGCGCGGGGAAGGATTGAGCGGTGAATCCTGGCACTGGTAAGCGGTTCGTCATTGACAACTAGGCTTGGACGGTACGCCTTGAGACGTGATGGACTATCTTAGCGGGCTTCCACTTCTTATCTTCCGAAAGAGAAGACTTGTTCGGCGGGGTGCTCCTCGCATCACTCGGTCAAGTTTCCCAGGATTTCCCTCCATTCTGCGTGCAGATGCACAGTCTCACCACATATGGGGTAGCGTCCAGAGTACCGTACTTAGCGATGACCCGGACGGTATCCGTCTGCCTGCTCCGTCGCCGTTTCCAGCGGAACGCCTTGCTTGCGGATTGACACTATAACGTCGGGCGCCATGATGATTCGGAAAACGAAGAGCTTCCGTAAGGGGCTCAGTAGTGAAACGTCCAGCCAACTCACTGTAGCGGCAAGGAGCATCAGGCTGGCCATGTCGCCAGGCGATAGGGCTTCATATGCGCCGCGCTGGCGCAATCAGTAGGGTTCAGTTCAGCAAGCCTAGCCTGTCAATCTCACGCAGAACAAATGGCGAGAGGCCTCCTCGCCTAAAGTTTGAAGCCTTCAATTCATTCCGAACGTACACCGCATCCCTGTCTCGCGGCAGGAGGTTGGAAACCTCCATAGCGGCAATTCGGGACATCCCAAGTTCCATTGCTGACACCATGGTCTTCGCCGATGCTCCGAGTTCCAAGAAGAGTGGAATGGGTGGCATTTCCTCATGAAGCCCCTCCTCCTCCAGTTTGAATTTCAGGATATCGAGGTAGCATCGCAAGAACTTCACATAGTGGTACCGAAGTTTGGTTTCGACCTGCTCCATAACCTTGCGTGCAACCGAGCCGACCAGCTTCGCATCGGCCTCATCAAGGTTCCGCACACGTCGCTCCCTGCTCACGCGATTGTCAATCAGATTGCGGAGAGTCTCGCCACGCATCCATGCCAGTGCAAACCAACCGTAGTACTCCTCTTCGCTCGTCAGCTTGCCTTCGAGATGTGTATGAATTGCGCGGAAGACAGCCTCGAGGCGCGTGCGCGGTTCAGGATAGTTCTGCCAAGGATGAACCGGAATCAAGCTGTCCAAGAACCCTTCCTTGTGCTGCCGAGAGAAATGGTCATAGAGCTTTTGCTGACGTAGAGGAGACACCAGATTGTTTCGCCGAAGTAGTGATGTCGGCAACGACACCTTGCCCTGCACGGCAAGAATCGCATCCTTTAATGCGGATGTGTCCACATCTGGATGTCGAGCCAACGCACGAGAGATGGTTTGTTCAATTACTCCTTCTCGAGCGTCAATAAACAATCTCGAAAATACGCTCTCGGCGAGCGCCAACTTCTTGTCGCCGGAAGGGTGCTCGTGGTCGGTTGCGAATGCCAGAAGAGCATCCTGTCTAGCGCACAGTGCATCGCATATGGCCGGCTCCACATCGGTCGTCTGCTGGTCTTCAACTGGCTTAGTTTCCCAATCGTCGTAGTCAACCAGAAACACATTGCCATGCGTATCGCGTTTCAGTCGCCCGGCTCTTCCGGCGAGATTCCAAAACTCGTCGGCCTCTAGCGGGCCTGCACTTCCCTTTCGTGGATTCTTTAGAAAGATGTTTCGTGCGGGGAGGTTGACTCCCTGCAAGAGCGTAGATGTACAGACAAGATACTTGATGTGGCCATCGTCGAAGTACTCCTCAACGGACTTCGAAATGGTTGTCGGCAGCCTTCCGTAGTGGATGCCTACCCCATGCTTCAGTACTTTCGCCAGCGCGAACTCTGGATGAATGTGCTCAGCCACAAAGTTTGCGAGGTCCTCCAGCGGTGACCCCTTATAGTCGGCGACCTCCGGCAACTCGGACGAGAGCTCAAAGGCCGAAGCGTCTGCAGCAGACGGTCGCCACGCGTATAGGATACTTTGCCCTTCTCGCCCCAACTCTAAGGCTGCAGTTACGAGCCTTTTCCTGTCCGCGATGCTCCTTTTGGTGAGTACACGGCCTAGTGACAACGCATCTTGCCCTGGTCGGTAAAGCTGAACCGTCAGATGCTTCTCTGCGCCACGGCCCGCGCCCGCAACAAAGAGCAAGTTTTGGCGTACAGGCCTGATGGCACCTCGGATAGTCTCGAGTTTTGCTGTACCCAACAGTGGGGCAATCGTACGAGCATCCTTCGAGCTGGGCGTAATGAAGAGCATCTTCGTCGTGGCGGACCGTTCAAGAGCTTCTTCCAAGCAGCCAAGCAGAAGGATGCCGCGGTCTTCCTCCCCAATCTGCTGCGCCTCATCAACTACGACCATATCGAAGCAGGTGTCAGATTCGTTTAGAATCGTTTGCCACCGCTCCTGAGTCATGACGAAGACGAGGCTCTTTGCAGCATATAGCTCGTCGTTCAGGAGAGGAGCGCTAGTAACGACGACCCTATCTGATAGTGGTTTAAGTGCCTGCGTCAGGCTCGCCTGTACCTCATAGATGAGAGAGCGAGAGGGTACGACATAGACAATATTTTTAGGCGTCTTGCTACTAGCCAGTTGGTCAAGCAGGAAGGTCTGTACCAAAAAGGACTTGCCAGCCGACGTCGGGGCCGACACATTTACGAACTGATGCGCATGTAGCCGCGACCACACGTCAGCTTGAAAATCCGTGAGCACAATCTCTTGGTCTAGAACGGATATGGTGTTTTGACGCCGGCGAGCCGCCTCGCGAAGCCTGAGCAACCAGGGCAAATCGTCATCCGCAAGCGAACCGTTCGAAACGTAGTCGCCGGCAGGAAAGTTTCCGATTTCAGCAAGAACATGACGCCAAACGCTCCGTAGGTCCGATTCTTCGGACTCGCAGGCCGCCAGAGAGTACGCAATTTCCTGAGCAAGCCCCATGTGTCTGGGGTCAGATGAACGCGCCAATGCGACGGCTGCCTGGCTCAGCTTCGCAGTCTGAATTGGTGCAAGCGTCGGAACCTCGCCCAACAGTGATGCGAGGCTCTGATGCTGAAGCTCGGCCAGCGCTGTACGGAACAAGGGACTAGTCTCGATGCGCTCTGCGAGCCTATAAGCGAAGTCAGCCATTCATCGCCTCCTGGAACTGCTCTCTGAAATCGTCCACCGAAGGCACAGGGAAGATGAACAAATCAACGTTCTCCAGTTCGATACCATTGCTCGTCAAGTGGCCTCGTGCCGTGTGGATTTTCGACGCCATTGCAGCCTTGTAGTAATGAAGAAACGTCTTTTCTATATCAGCCAGCGCAATGCTTTCTAGTTTTCCGTAAGCGTGATAGTCGAAACCAACCAGAACTGCAAAGCGGTCGATTCTTCGGTTCGCCTCTTCCGTTTCATACGGATTCAGAAATCGAAGTAATTGGTCAACACCGGCCTGTGGAAATTTGTCCAAATCTTGAAAGGCCGCAATCAATCGCAGCTCTTGGTCCAGCCGGCCTTCCTCATTTGAGGCCAGACCTGCGACCGACTCTGCAGCATCCCTCATGGCGTTCGCGAAGACTTTGTGCATCTTTGATTCCCCGAAGTAGAGAATCAGCGAGTCGGTCTCAGTAGACCACGCCGCATGCAGGCCATCTGCCCCATGGACGGGCATGTTGCGATTAGTCTTCAGTCGCATCTTGGAGACAACCAAGGGGGCCTTAAGATAGTGTTCGATAAGCGCGTACAGCAAGAGCTCCCCGCCTTCTCCAGACCGCTCACCTCCCGCGGTCATGAACAGCTTTCGAGCCATCGCCCCTACTTCTTCAGAAGCCGCTGTTTCTAAGTCGCTAACTTCTTCATCCCGACGTCGAGCCTCACGTCGCTCCGAACGGGTAGCGCAGAACTTGGTTATCTCTCGGACTAGCATCTTCGCTAACGCTTCCATTGTCGGTTTGCGCCCCTTGAAGATGGGGTACAGAAAATGGGCACGTACGCAAGGTTGCGTCGGCGAGACAAAGTCAACCCTCTTGATGCGAGCATCGATGGGATGACGCTCAACCATACGGTCAAACGCGCCCGCCAGTGAACCTGTCGATGAGGACTTCTCTTGCATTCCGCGATATACCTATGAGCACGCTTACGGGTCCTGGCGGCGCACCTGCGACGACCTAACGTAGTCCAGGCATAAGCGTTATTTATGTCTACTAAACTTCAGGCGAATAGTTTACATCGGCAGTTCATAAGGTGTGACCTCCCCACCAAAGAGGGGTGTTGTGGGTAGATTCCTGTTGCGTCATGAAAAAGCCGATGAAAACGTGCGATACTACCGTTGGAAATTATAGCTCTGAAACAAACGTAGAATACTCACGCATAAGAAACAGACATGATTTCGTTTCGCCAGAAGGTGACTCTTCATGAAATCGAAGAGGCCTACAAATTAGTTGGTGACGAAAGGGGCGCTATTCTTCGCGTGCCTTCTGCATTGAGATTTGGTGGGAATATTGGTGTGCCAGGGGCGTTAATCCAGTTTATATCGTACTGGGCTCGTGCAATTACCCATTCCCATCTGCGCTTGTATGGCAGTGCTGAAACGCAAGCTTCGAGTGAATCGTTGGCGCAGGAGCCACATGGTATAGCGGCACTGTATTTTGCGTCACAGACGAGTGATGCTAGTGATGGGTCAATACCTAAGCGCTTGGCCTTACAGCCTGCAGTCCCACGTATCGCAGCGATGCAAGAAGGCCGCTATCTCGAGACCATGCACGGTCGGGGGGTATTTCTGGCTTGTTTCGCGGGAGCGAAGAACGAGTATTTGAAGCCGTTCTATGCTGCGGGTTCTGAGGGGAGTCTTCGTTCTCGTGATGAATTTATAACGCTGACCGGAAAGATAATTGGTGCCTGTGCTCCGTTGACCGAAAAGAGACTGACTGAGAACAGACTGAATGCCATCGGCGCGCTCTTATATGAGCTATTCAAAAACACCCACGAACACGCGGTTACGGATGAATCGGGTGTTCGGTATGAGAAGAATATCCGAGCAGTTTTAGCCAAGTTCGTTTCCGTTCAAGGCAACAAGGATGCCGAGGGAATTCTATCTAGTGAGGACTCTTCCCATGCATTCTTTTTCCTGAGGAACCTCGCAAACAAACAGCGGCATATGCAAGAAGATGGACGTCTCCGTTCGGGAGTGCAATCCCACTTCCTAGAATTGACCGTTCTGGATACGGGACCGGGCTTGGTCCGTCGCTGGCTCTCTAGATTCCCAGGGAAGGCATTGAGTGATTTGTCCATTGAGGACGAGGTAGAAATCGTCAAGCGCTGTTTCGAGATGCATGCTTCAACGAAAGAGAATCGTTCCAGTGGTGGCGGCCTTGACCGCGTCGTCCAGACTCTCATGGAACTCAAAGGATTTCTACGCCTTCGGACGGGACGCGTGTGTCTTGTTCAGGATTTTTCCTCGGACAAGTCCCGCACCTTCTCGCCTCGTCACTGGGACACTGCTCAAGAGGAACTACCCCTGACCGCAGGGGCTGTCTATTCCATCATTATTCCACTCTCCCGGACGCAGCCATGAAAGGATACTTTGCCTTTGAATGGGCTGGCGTGACGAAGGCCAACGGCGCTCATACAAACGTTCGCGTCCTGTTTAAGCCGTCGGGGTCTTGTAATGACGCTGAGTTGGCAAGCGCCATCGAACAGTGTTTAGATGCAGTCCTTGCACCTGACATTATTGTGCTCATCTGCGCGGAGTCCGAGGTAAAAGAGCTACTCGACGCGTTTAAGCGCGCCGAACTCGTACAGGCGGCACGGCGAGCATCGTCGAAGGTTTGCATTGCTTTGTGCTCATTCGACAAGTCCGGCTCAATTCGAATGAGGAAGCAAATTCGCAACCCCATCGATGGGCTTCCGTTGCTTCTCAATACGCACTCGGACGACATCAGGAAAGCGGGCCTCGCAGAACTCTTTTCATCTCCCCACGTGCTTGTTACGGCCCCACCGGGATTCACTTTCGTGAAGCCGTCTCAAAAGCGCTCGACATATTTTCTTCGCGCTGAAGAGGCACTGACTGAAACCGAGAACGTACAGTTTCTAGCCTTCTGCCTGCTACAACGAATCGCTACGCGTCAACAGGAGGTGAAAGCTCCCATCGACGTCATATTTATCGATTCGATGGCAATTGCTACGGTCGCCTACGCCCTTCGTGACCTCTACTGTGCCCTCTACGAGCAGCGCCATCCGCGCGTTGAGAGCTTTCATTCGCATGAAGGTCTGGCAAAGCTGAGGTCTCCTCTCCCTGGTACCTCGTTCTGTTTGATATCCGCATCCTCGTCGATGAGCCTGGAAAAGGATTGGCGAGACCAGACCAACTGCTTCCCGAGCGAAGTTGTCACGCTCTTGACGCTGGATAGTGCTGAGAATGCTGTGAAAGCACTTCACGCACTGGATGGCAACACCATTTCCAAAGACGGTTCCGGCGGGTCCACAGTTCTCAAGGACCTTCCAATTGTTGGCGAGCGCTTTTTGCCTGAGGAGTTCCTCCCCAAGAAGGTCATTTTGCGAAAGAAGGAGCACGAACTGAAGGAGGCTGACCTCATTGCCAAACATTTTAGGTTCGGATGCTTCAGCGTGAGGACTCGTGTGCATCCGACAGCAAAGCCGCGTGCTATCTATTTTGACGGAAACAAGCTACTCGAGGTCGACGCGTTCTCGAAGCACCTCGATAAGATTCTTCGCCAGAAAGTCGCTGCTAGCGTTCAAGCGATTGTCCACCAGGATGACGAAGCTTCTTTGAGGCTTGCAACGGCATGTAGTGAGAGACTGGCGAAGTTTGCAAAGCGTCAAGGGCCGCTTCCAGTCATTTCGCAAATGTCTCTTGAGGACGGGGCCATTTCTCTCGATGAGCACGATGCTATTGTGGTCGTGGCAGCAGTTGTTGGCCGCGGAACAAAGTTGCTATCAATCAGCCGCGACCTGCGCAATGTGCATAAGGGAGCACGGACGTACATCATTGGGGTGCAGATTGCTGAAACGCGCTCTGAGACTACGACCCTTGGCCACAACCTCAAGTACTCCGCCGAAAAGGCCGTCATTGGTGTCGAGCCCTATCTTTCATTGGCGGTCGGGAAGGGACTGTCAGACTCCTTTGATGCTGAGTATTCCTCCTTCCAGAGCATAGCAAGCTCGCTAGGCAACTACGTATCTCAGCGACATAAGCTCCTTCCCGGCAGCACTGACGGGCTCACAGCCAACTGCTTTCTACCGTCAGGGGCATCTCTTGATGTGCCTCTTCACCTTAGAGAGGATTTTGCGTATTGGCCCGCTATCTATACGGAAGACGAGGATAGCGGCCCGGCTGTCTTCGCGACCATTGCGGCAATCCTTCAGCGAGCTCGGGACGAGCAGTTCACCGAGTCGGAACACCGGTTAAACACCGACGCATTTCAGCAGGTGGTGCTCGCGCCAGACAACTTTGCGCGGTACAACGACGGAATTATTCAGACTGCAATGCTTCGTGCGGCGCATCCCAGCGAACTCGATTATTCGCGAGAGGCCACATGCAGTGGCTTCATGCTCGATTTCCTATTGAGAATCTTTCAGCAGTCATCGAAGCGCCAAGGTGAGGCCGCTGCAGAGTTCGCTCTCGCACTACATACCGGTCGACTGAAACTGCGTAACGAAGACCTCGCTCGACTCAAAGAGCTAGCCTCGAACGTACTTGGAGACGACACGCCACTAACGATGTTGTTGCGGCGTCTGCTCGGACTCCAGTTGCCTGACATGGAAGAAGAACTTCCCGAGGAATTTTGAGCACAGCGATTGAACTAGGACAAGTATGGACCAAGCATGGTTCGAGATGGATGCAATCTGCAAGCGGCGTCTAGTGAATGCCTCTTGGATTCCGCTGCGGCAATCAATGTCCATTCAGCAGAAGGGGAGGTACGCTTACGCCGGGTATCTTGAAGAGTATTGGGGCGCCGGTTCGGTAGCATTCCCTGTCGCCTGTGAACCCGGTACCAAAAAACTTGGGTGGATGGATGTCAGCCCCAGCCATAGCCACCGGCCGTGGATTCGTGACAAGGAATACCTACCTTCCGACCGTTTTGAGGGCTTTGGAGACAACCTGGCAGGACTACATCTGGTTTTGGAGCAGGAAGGCCAGGGCTCAAAGGATACCGAGTGGCACCTGCATCAAGACATAGTACTGGCATTTGGCCTTTTTCGTGAGGCAGATATTTGGGTCTGCCCTGGAGAAGGATACTTGCCCGTCGCAAAGCTCACCAGGAACGAGCGAGGTCGCCCCGTCGAATTGCTGATACGCATGGAACATCTTCGAGACTACTTGTGTGCGCGCGGAATGGGTCTCTTCGTCGCCACATTCGTCTCACGGGACGAGATTATGGAGGATGTCTCTGCGCTCGACTGGGCCGAAAACGGTAGGAAGACAGAATGGGAAGGTGGCCGCTGGGAGGGCCGAGCATGGGCAATCCACGAAGGTCGAGGAGAGCACTATGACAGCGAAACAGCAGTGTTTCACGTCGCGAATTCGAGCCTCGACACTGAAGAGGACGTACCAAAGTTTGATTTTGGTAACGTCGACGGGAAGACGAGTACGTGGCGAGTGCAAGCGCAAGGTCGCAGACTCTTCCGTGTGATGGGCGAGCTGTGGAAGGAAGAGTGGATTCCGCCGGCGGACGCTAGCCCGCGAGTCAAGGGCGATGATGTCCCCCCAACCGCTTTTTTCGCTGTAGATGGTTCCGGAACTCGCGAATCTCGCCTAACGCTTTCGAGGAAGGGGCAATGGCTTTGGTTTCGACCGGAGCTGGTTCCCGCGCTTCTGCAATATCGTGACTCGAAGCTCGGCTGGTACACCAGGGATACTGGCGCAGTAGGTGCGACAGAGGATACGGTCCACTTCGGCATCAACGAGGCTTCATGCATAAACGTCTATGCGAAAGATGTTGGTGCCCTGGATGATTGGGAGCAACGCATTTGGGCTGGGTTCAACATCAGTCCCGAGGGAAAAGTTTGCACGGAACTCATGGACTCGCAGATACGCACGAAGCCGGCAGACACACAGGCGCCAGAGCCGTTCATTGCGAGTGTGCTTAACGGCATTGATGAGGCGTTTTTGGTGCGTTTCGGCGGGCCCCTCTTTCGGCCGCATCCTGACGTTCAAAGCATCATTAGCAGATGCCATCGCTTCCGTGGACTAGAGCCTCACGGGTTGCTTTCACTGGCGAAGGACTTGGCTCGACTCACCGCGGACAGCATTGATGCAACCATGTTGCTCAAGCAGATTGAGGTCCCCACCGGCAAACAGCCACCAGGTTCGCTAAAGGCGCTTGAGAAGGTGCTCGCGAGCCTGCTCGATGAAGGCCAGGCCGCAATGATTATGGCCCCGCTCTTTGGCATCTACGACCTACGGCTCGCAGACGCGCATTTGGGCACCAGCAAGATTGCGGATGCATTTGCCAGAGCGGGAGTAGACCAAGCACAGACAGGACTTCAGCAAGCATTACAATTGCTGCAAAGCTTCATCACTACGCTGGAGAACATTCGGTGCGCGGTGCTATGCAAACAAGCGTAGGCTAGGGAGCAGTGATTTTGGCTAGTTGACGACGTATCGGAACTGTTCCCGGTTCCCTGGGCTGGGCGGCTGCGTCGCTTGCATCTATCAGCAAACGTCCTACACTGCAGTCACGCGCCTCCTCGGCGCCTCATCGTTGCCACCAGAAGCAGAACTACACCTCGGCAACAATCTCCCAGTCTTGTTTGCATACGCACTATCGCTGAAGCACCCCGCTAGCTCAATGCGTCGCTCGTGCGGCGGCCTGCAAGCACGGTCGTGCTGCACCTGTAGCCTATTCCGAGCGCTTTCGCCCTCGGAGGGACTATTGCAGCCAACAGGCTGCTGCCTACTGAAGCGACATTGGGCTCTAGCTGAGCAGCAAGCAGACGGAATGCTGCCTTGTCGCGGCAGGAAAGTACTCATGCCAATCTGGTCAGTTGCGGGCGTCGATGAGCAGCCCGACATCACTCTCCGTCGTTGGAGAGTCTATGAAACAGAGCGCGGCGAGCGCCATTTCGTCGGCTACTGCGTGGAGAACGAGTCAGGCAGGGTGAGCTCTGCAATCATGTCCTTTGACGCCAAGTCGAGAACAGGCATCACCCGCAGTGGGAGGCGATACATTCTCTCCGGGGAGCCCGGCATAGACCAGGATGCTCTGCATGTGTGGAGCTTTTGGTCTGTGCGCAATCGCGTCACTGAGACCAAGGACGTCAGCGGCGAATACGTTGCGCTCGAGCCTCGCCATGATAGGCAGCACTGATGGCGTTAGGTAGGGACCATCATGACATTAGTCACTACATCGCAGGCAGCTCAGCCGAAGCCGAGCTATGTCTGGGAATGGCGGTTGCTCGAGACATACCGTGGCGACCGACACGCTTTCGGCAAATTTTCGAACACTAGAGGGTACTGGGCGAGTCCTCCCATTGTTCGATTGGACTTCGGCTCCAGGAAAGGCATTGCAAGCGATGGGAGGCAGTTCCTATTGGTCGGTGAGCCTGGCGCCGCGGCGGAAGCCGAGCGCTTCATCTCGCTGTGTGCAGTGTTTGATGAGCGATTGCAAACCACAAAGGATGTCACCGCCGAGTTTCTTTCGCACGAGAGTACGCGAGGGCAGAACGGGGCTAAGCGCAGACTCCATGACATCTGCCTGCACCACTCTGAAATCCTTCGGCCATTGCGGTGAGGTCGCAGCATTTCCTGCCGAGCAACCAGGAGCGAAATCATGTCTGCGTGGACTTCTATGCCGAATGATATTGCGGGAGACGCAATCCTGACAGAGTGGCGCGTGATGCAAACATACGGTGGAACCACGCACTTTGTCGGCCGCTGTAGGCGAAGCTGCGGCGTTTATCGCGTCAGTCCTCCAATCGTCTCCTTTGATGCCAAAACCCGGGTGGGTGTCACCAAGACCGGTCTTCGATACGCCCTGACAGGATTCGCCGGCCAAGACCGTGGGCTCTGGAGGCTTTGTTGGCTCATCGCAACTTGGGATAACAAGGTTTCGGGCGCTAAGGACGTGACAGGCGAGTACCCGTCAGATGAGTTTGAATACAAAGATTCTGCGTAGAAGCCTCCGTGAGCGTACGGTGCCTTGAAGTCCCTGACGGGATGTGTCCCGAGTTTGCCAGCCATGCAGGAGGCAAGCCTTGCTTCGTATTACGATAGAGTTACTTCCTGGCGGCCGAGAAAGCGGTCGCAGGGTTATTGCCACTGCCGATATCGCTCGCATCAACGGCGGGCGATTGGGTACCTACGCAGTGGCGCTTAGCGAGGAACCTTTTGGCTTGGTGGCAAAGGGGCAGCTTCTGGACTATCCGAGGTACGCTGCCAGCATCTGGGACCTCGCTGCCAGATGTGTCACCGTGGCGATGAACGGGAAGGAGGAACTGCCTAGTCGGCCGACTCCTCTGGAGGTACCGAGTCATCGTGCCGGCTCCCTAGCATATGTTCGGTTGAGCGATATCCCGGAGCCCGCCCGTTCGCTCTTTGAGCGCAACATCGAGCAATCTAGTTGCCCTCTGATGCCCGGTGAGGCCGAGCCAGGCTGTGCCTACCTGTGGGATTGGGAGGACTTCATTGACGGTAACCGGTGAGTCGCGCAGGCCGGCCTTGCATTCGGTTGTAGTCGGCCTGGACTCAAGCCACGCGTCCAAGTGGCGTATCACCTGTTGCCGCTACAAGCATAACCAAATTCCGGCAGCACATTCCGGCGCACAAACGTATATCCAGGGACGGAGGCAATGAAGCTACGTATCGTGAAATGGGGCAATAGTCTTGCGCTACGTATCCCCGCCGGATACGTTCGGCACCTAGGCCTCAAAGTGGGTGACCGGGTGCAGGCCAATATGACTGTGGACGGCAGTATCACTATTCGCACAGCCAGATGGGACCGCAATGCCTTCGCGCGGGAACTGGAGTCAGTGCGCGGGGGGATGCCAATGACCGAGTCTGTCATGGAGGAACTTCGGCACCGAGCACGTTACTGACGGTGTACGTTGGTGGTGCTCTACGTGAACGCGTCGTAGACACCCTCCGAGAGGTGGCTACGCGCCTTGGCCCAGTTCGCCTTGCATCCCCCAGCAAACGGCCTAGACTCAAGTCACGCGCCTCACCGGCGCATCAGCTGTTGCCGACACAAGCAGAACTACATCCTGGCAACGATTCTTCCCACGCTTGCTTGCAATCTGCCCAACAGGGCAATGTGCTGCCGACCCGTTACCGCGTGTACCGGGACTGACTGCGCTTGTGCGCTTGCGCTGCCGATGCCGGACGCATAGCCCATCCGCGCGGCGCCCTGAGGTGACGCGGGCACGCAGGCGAGCGCTCGTCGTTGGAGGGCGTCGGTATGTCGGCAAGCCGTAAGGACGCGGGGCGCTCGCTGTCAAAGCGTTGGCTTGTGCATTGGCGTGTCATGCGCACGGACAAGGGGACGTGGCATTTTGTTGGCCGCAGTGTAGAAGAAGACATTGGCTGCGTCAGTACGCCAATCACTGGGTACAACTTGGCGCTCCAAGGTGGTCTCACCACGAATGGCCGTTTTTATATGCTATTGGGGCCGCACGGCTATGACGACGAGGCCGATTTCGTATGGCAGTACTACAAGCGCCTTTGGGACCTGAGGGTCGTGGTCGACGTCAGTAGCGATTACGAGCCGACCGCCTCGGCGAAGCTGCGTGGTCATAAAGTGCTCGCATACGAATGGACGGGACCAAAGAGTCGACACGGATTCCTATCGCACCGGCCTTAGCAGAGACGCACGTCATCTTAGTCTTGCTGGCAATTTGTATTCGACGAGGTTTCGATATGTCAACAGACCTGGAAACAACAGTTACGCTCGAACAATGGCGTGTGCTGGAGACAGTTCGCAACACCCGGCACTTTGCGGGCCATTGCGTACAGACCAACCGAAGTGTTGTCAGCAACCCCATTGTGTCATTCGACCGCAGTACAAGAGCTGGCGTGAGCGCCTGTGGGCTTCGCTACGTGCTGTCAGGGGAACCCGGAATTGATGGTATGGGCGAGCTCGTCCAAGCGTACTCGGTCTTCGACGATAGCCTTATCGAGTCGAGGGACATCAGCAACGAGTACCTATCGCACGCACCCTGAAAGGTGTGCCGTGCATGAGGATGCCTGCTATGTTTTGCTAGCTTGGTCGCTCTTCAATGGCGTCAAGGTGGCCCAAGACGTTAGCGGTGAATATTGGGTTGCCTGCAGCCGTTGTCATTGATGGCAGATAGCGTATTCGGCCTTCTCCATCGTCTGAATGCTGGCGGTTCCGCCATGCCCATCTTGCCGACAAGGTCTGTTCACGACCAACCTGTCATTTGGCTTGAGCGGTGGCGCGTCATACAGTCGGATGGCGAACGACACTTCGTTGGATTCAGCATCGAGGACCAAGACGGCCGCGTTAGTACACCCATCGTCTCTTTCGATGCAGCCGCGCGGACAGGTGTCACTGGCAGCGGTCGCCGCTATACGCTGGTGGGTCCTCCCGAGTACGACGACGATGCCGAGTATGTGTGGGAGTGCTACTTGACCTTCTGGGGCTTCAAGGAGGCGGTCGACGTATCCGAGGAGTACGTTGGGCCGGCTGGCGAGTCGCAGGATGTGTAAGAACTGCGGCCGGCAGTTAAAGGCAGGAGGTTCCGATGCTTCGAATTTTACGCAGAATCGGCAGGTCACTGGTGCTAACGGTTCCAAAGGCGTTCGTCGAGCAAAACCGCCTAACGGAAGGCTCTCAAGTGGAGCTTCACCTCGCCGGCAGAAAGTTGACTGTCGAGGTGCCTGGCCGACCCCGCTATAAGCTGGCGGACCTCATGGCTGAAATGCCAGAGGGCCTTCCGCGTGTGAAGGGATGGGAGGAGATGCCTCCTGTTGGCGAAGAGCATGACTGATGGGCTACTGCCGGTTCGGTGGTCACCAAGTTAAGGTGGACAATGGAACCGGCAGCAACCTTGTCGCCAAGGCGGCCGAGTTCGATGGCGCGTTGCCAGCCGGAGAAGAGGGCGCACGAGGCGCGCCGGTGAGACCGCATTGCAAACTATCGAATCTCACCCCACGCGGCCGGAAATCCCGGACTCTGCCCCAAGTAGCCGCTTCCCTAGTTACCCTTGTCACCAGTTCTGCTAATAGCGGACCAAGATGAGCCCAGCCCAAGTACGCACACTTCGGGCCGTCAACGTTGCACAGGCACATTTGCCATGCAGGCCCCGTGAAGCGCTGCCATCAACTCTCCGGCTGACGCAGCGCGCGCGTACTCATCTGCACTTCCTCCGTGCGTCGACAGAGCGTACAGTCCGCTGACGATATGGAAGAGGCGTATGGGCTTGCTGCGGTGGTAGGAGGCATGCTTCAAGTCTGGTGCCGACCAACCTGACCATGAGAAGGCAAGGGTGCGTACAGGTGGGGCACTTGACACACCCTCCCGTTTCTCGAAGGTTTGATTCGATTCGGTACGAGGACGAAATCTTACCTCGAGGCCGCCGGTTTATCCGCGATGTATCACCTTTTTGGCGACATGGCTTTTGTCTGGTATTGCAATACCCCTAAATGGGGGGGGGGCTCGAGATTGCAGCCGGAAGGCCGAAGGAGCCCCAAGGAATACACTGGTAACATACGATTCATCCGTATACGGTATGGTCCAGCGGGAGATGTTGCTATGCGCTTCGTCTATTCGCACGAGTTCGGGCGGGGAATATGGAACACAGAACACTGCTTCTGGGAGGAATCGTGTTAAAGCGCATCGCCTTGCCGTCCCTTCTCTGTCTGGGACTTGTCACCGCCGTTCACGCCTCTTGCCACTCCGAGGTGACGCTCACCATCCAGTCGTCAAACTACAGTGGTCTCATCAACGTCGAGTTGCGCAATGGGCAGCGTCCTGGTTCAAAGGTTGCGGGACGAAACTCCGTGAACACCTCGGGTACCGTGGTTTTCGCAATGTTTGCCATGGGACTTACTTCTACACCTTTTCGACCCCAGATTCTGACCAAGTTAGCGTAATGCGCTACTTTGACATTATTGATGACGGCATGTAGTACAGCATGCCCCATGTCACTGTGACCTACACGCGCGCTTCTACGTCCAACTCCTCACGAGTCGGCTCTGCAAAACGAGGCGAGCTGTAATCCCGCGAATGACAGGTTAGCGCAAGGAGTTTCACGCGATGAACGAGGTAAAAGAATGTACCCAAAAATCCGTCAAGCTCCGAGCTGAGGGTCGCTTGGAGGAAGCAGTGCTCGCGGCAAGAAAGGCCACCACCATCGACGCTGAGGATGCCAACGCTTGGTGGCAGCTTGCCTTGTCGCTTAAAGCCAAAGACGGCATCTCCGCTGCCATCTCTGCACTGGGTAAGGTCACGGACTTGGCTCCCCACTTTGCCGACGGTTGGTGCGAGTACGGCTTTGCTCTACAAAAGACCGCGCGACTCGATGACGCGATTTACTCTTACGAGGTTGCTCTCGAACAGGATGCGGAGCACGTCCGCAGTTTGAGACTACTAGCCGCCGTCCTTCGGGAGAGAAATGGTGCCAATGACATCAAAAGAAGGTTAGAGGTATTGCGCAAACTACAGAAACTTGGGGGCTTGAGCCAAGATGAGCATTTTGCTTTAGCCTACACACTGACCCAACAGCGGGAGTTTCTGGATGCTGCAAAGGCTTATGAGGGCTATACCAGAGAATGGGTGGGAGCTAATGCATATTATAATCTTGCACTTACGTACCAAAATCTTGGCAGAAATGCCGATGCCATAGACGCGTATCGCATGGCAGTGGCAATTGGGTGTGCTGACGCGCAGCAACTTATTGACAAATTGCTACCGAAGCAGCTTTCCCTACGTGAGCGGATTCTTCTCAAAGGCCAACCCTATCTGAACGAAGACGATTGGTATAAGCACTACATCAATCCACTTTCCCTGCTAAATGCCGAGGATGCCTCGGAACTATACTCGAACCCTAAGGCGCTGCAAAAAGCAAAGCAAGCGTTATATCGCGAAATCGAGCTAGAAGATGGGAGGCTCGAATGGATGCCTGGCCTGGTAATCGATAAGTCGAATGCTGTTGAGATTTGCGAATCGCTAAACGCTCAAGCTCAGCGAGGCGTCCATCAGGCCATATTCGAAAACAAACTCCTTTGTGACTTCCTCACCCGTGGGCACCTTGAGCATTTCCTGGTTAAAAAGGACAACGACGAGGAACTTGAAATGCCTCACGAGGTGGATAGGCTGGTGCTCGAATCCGTCAGCCCCCCCTTTGCACAGCAGTACAACATCGTCTTGACCAAGGCCATCGAGCAAGGGGATGTTGACGTCGTAGAATGTCTATTCGATGGTCGTCGGTGGGTGTTGCCGGAAGACGAAGAGCACTGCTTCGAAGGCGCGCACCGCGCCATCGGGCGTCTCTCCGAACCACTGCAAAAGTTAGCCAAATACTCGGAGAAAGTCCTTGTCACCTTGGGCGACGTCGAAAGAGCGCTCAAAAAGGGGAACCTCGACCAGATGTTGGCGCACCTGCCTTCAGAGTTTCACGAAGCACACGAAAATATTTTCCAATTACTGCGCACATTGTCGGTCAACATCTACAACAGGATATACGATGCAGAGGCTGCCAAAGCTATTATCAATCTTGGGAGAGCCTCCGCCTCTAAATCGTCAGCTCTGGCGCACCGACTGAGGGAGGACGAAGATACTCTCAACGAAAAGATTGCGGAAGAAAGAAAAAAAGAGGCACACCTGACCTTTGGGGAAGTGAGTTTAGACATCACCAAGGCTGGGGTAACCTATGGAACAAAGAGGATGGCAGCTGCGGACATCGTCGCCGCCCGCTGGGGCATGGTCTACATAAGCAACGCGCCTCAGACTGTACGCTTTCGGATGGCATTCAAGGACAACCTGGGCACCGACATTGAGGTGTGCTGGTCCTCGGTCCAAATCAATGAGCAGCAGAGGGTCTGGAGTCAACTGGTGGATGCCGCATTCCACTACCTTATGGATGACATCATTGCCAATTTCAAGGCGCGGCTCAAGAACACTACTTCCACGAGGGTCGGAAACCTTGAGGTCAATGGTTCAGGTGTCATCTTCGAAGTTAGCGGCTGGTTCTCGAATAAGAAAGTTCTCTGCAGCTGGGAAAATCTTATCTCCAAGATTGAGAACGGCACCATCGTCCTGCGCGACATGACCAACAGCAAAGCGACCGCAACCTTGCCCCTCGAATCAACCGATAACGCGTTCATTCTGCACATTCTTGCATCCAAGAAAGAAGACTAGGCCATGGCTCATCCCGGAATTGCCGAACTGCCGAAGTTCGTTCTGCACACGCTAAACCATCTCTATGAGATTGAACGTAAGCTTGCTTTGCACGGCGACCCAGCGAGCATTCAGCGCAATGTCGAGCGCATCAAGGACACGTTTGCAAGTCAAAACGTCTTCTACGAAGACCCGATGGGGCAGCCATTCAACGAGACCAGAGCGGACCTGGAAGCCTCCATATCGGGCGAAAGC
Source organism: Cupriavidus sp. 09_S30 (assembly GCF_056930435.1). Classification (NCBI taxonomy): domain Bacteria; kingdom Pseudomonadati; phylum Pseudomonadota; class Betaproteobacteria; order Burkholderiales; family Burkholderiaceae; genus Cupriavidus; species Cupriavidus sp. 09_S30. The sequence continues at coordinate 975,665 of NZ_JBXOWI010000002.1, forward strand.
ACGGAGAACTTAGTCGTCACCGAAGTCATCAAGCCTGTAATTCGCGTAGGTGACAAGAGCTTTTCGCGGGTAGTTCAAAAAGGCATCGTCGTGGTCAAGTCCAAGACAGAAGGGGCAGAGCAATGAGCAACACCATCAACTTCGGCATCGACCTGGGGACGTCTAACTCCCTCATTGCCAAGTTTGAAAAGGGACAAGTTGAAGTGTTCAAAAACCCGAGCGGCTTCAAAGAGTCGTTGCCCTCCATCGTAGGCTTTCGCAACGACCGTACCCTCATCGGCGAGCAAGCCAAGGCGTATTTGCAACGCGACTCCAAAAGCGTGGTGAGCCGCTTCAAGCGCAAGATGGGTACCTCGGAGAGCTTCCAAATCAAGTCGCTTGGCACCTCCAAGACGCCCGTTGAGCTCTCCGCCTTCGTACTCAAAGAGCTCAAAACCTTCGTTCAAACGGGTGAGGAACTCGACTCTGCGGTCATCACCATTCCTGCTTCTTTCGACACATTGCAAAGCAATGCGACAAAGGAGGCCGGCATGCTGGCGGGTTTCAAGAATGTGGTTCTGTTGCAGGAGCCTATCGCCGCAAGTCTTGCCTACGCGAATAAGGAAAAGAACATCAACTTGAAGAACAGCCAGTGGTTAGTGTACGACCTCGGTGGTGGGACGTTTGACGCAGCTCTTGTGCGCATCGTCGAAGGTGAGCTCACGGTAATGGACCATGAGGGCGACAACTACCTTGGCGGGACCGACTTTGATGCCCTGCTCATCGAGAAGCTGGTCGTCCCAGAACTCACCCGCCGCGGCAAGTTCGAAGACCTGCTGGGGCAAATGAAGAGCCAGAGCGGGCGCTACAACCAACTTTGGTACACCTTGCTGAGCAAGGCGGAAGAAGCGAAGGTCGACCTCTCCGCGAAAACTTCAACTGAAATCGACTTGGGCACCATCAATGTTGAAGATGACGATGGAAACACCATCGACGCCATTATCACCGTCACTCGCAGCGACTTCGAAGCCGTCATCAAGGATATGGTTGAGGGCACCATCGAGATGGTGAGGAAAATCCTCACTCGCAACTCGTTGCAGCCGAGTGATTTGAAGTTCATCTTGATGGTCGGTGGTTCCACCTACATCCCATACGTGCGCAAACGCGTGCAGGAAGTCATGGGCATCAGCGTGAACACAAGCATCGACCCGACCAACGCAATTGCTGTTGGCGCGGCGTACTTTGCAGGCTCCAAGGAGAAGACGCAAGCGGACGAGGGGAAAGTCAAGAATTCGAACTCTCCCCTGAAAATTCGTACCGCTTACAACAAGACCTCACAGGACCTAGAAGAGCCCTTTACTGCCAAAATCGATGGCGTCACCGAAGGCATGCACTACCGCATCGTTTCCGACGATGGCTCCTTCGATAGCGGCTTGAAGAAGCTTGGCGCGCGGGTGCTCGAAGACCTGCCTTTGCGCGAAGGCGCCTACAACCTATTTGCTTTCAAGATTTTTGATGCGCAGGGCTCCCCTGTTCCTCTCGACGTGGGGGCAATTCAAATCGCTCAGGGACGCTACAGCATTGCAGGGCAGATGCTTCCCGAAGACATCTGCCTGGTTATCGATAACGTATCCGCTAACGATACTCGCCTCGTTCCGCTCTTCAACAAGAACGTGGTGCTGCCGGCCCAGACAAAAAAGACCCAGGAAGTCGGGCGCACAATTATAAGGGGTTCCACTGACGAAATTCGCATCATGGTAGTTGAAGGCCCATCCAACCGCCATTGTTCCACAAACAAGCCTCTCGGCATGCTGCTTATCACCGGCAAGCAAATCGCTCGTGACCTTATCAAAGGCACGGAGGTGGACCTGAAAATCTCCATGTCCGAGTCGCGCGACTTGACCGTGAGCGCGTACCTCAACGGTACGGACCAAGAGTTTTCGCAGGTATTCAATCCAAAAAGCCGCAACGTCTCCACTGCCGTGTTGGCGAGCGAGACCCTACAACTGGAAATCAAGTTGCAGGAGGAAATCGAGGACGCCCAGAAGAACGGCCAGCGAGACCTTGTCACAGGTCTAGAGAGGGCGCTCGCTAGTGTACAAAACCTTATGGAAGAAGTCGTCGACCTCACGGACGACGATGTAACAGACAAGAAATACCAACTCGATAATAAGAAGCGCGAACTCGCTCGCGAGATGTACGAACTCACTTCCGGTAAACGCATCGAACTCGTTCGCAGGGAGTATCTGATGGCCAAGTCGGAGTGCGCGCAGCTTGTCAATGAGTCGGGGAACGACCGCGAGCGTAACCAACTCAAAGACATTATTAGTCGTGAACAAACATTCATCAACTCAAACAACCCAGAGAAGCTTCAGGCAGAAGTCTCAAGCCTAAAGCAGATTCAGTGGGCAATTTTGGTGCGGGTTCCGGATTTTCTCAAAGGCATGTTCAACCATTTGAATGAGAAACGTCCTGCGATGAACGACCAGATTCAGGCGACGCAACTGGCCGAGAGCGGCAAGCGCGCCATTGCTCGCGAAGACTGGGACGAACTACGCCAAATCATGGGGCGACTTTGGGACTTAGTGCCTGCCGAACACCAAGACACTGAAGATATACGCATGTTCACAGGGTTGGTCTGACAAGACGAGACTGGGCTCTTGCCTACTTGAGGGCTCAGCTTGCTTTAACTCTTGGCCAGACGTTGACGAGGGCTATCTGGCCTCTGTGCTTTCTGGACTGCTTCGAGCGCAACCTAAACATCATTAGCTGGCCTATGGGCACCTTTGAGCTATGCCAAGTTGGTGGTCGAAGGGTTGGGAGTAACTCTGTCGCGGCGTGGCAACCCTAATTGCATCTTTATGCCTGAGTCGCTTGTGCTGGGGATACTCCTCGGGGTTGGCGCGCTTACAACCCTTGTGGTGCTCCGTAAGCGATACAATTTAATTGTTCGAAGTCATCGGCTAACTCGAGTTCTCCTTCCCGGCATGCTCCCGTTCGCCAGCTCAACATGACTGCCCAGCTTCAAACGGCTGCGTGTCGCCGGAAGATTGTCCGTCAAGGCAGTTTCCTCCTGGCTGCGCTCCGTGATGAAGGCGAGAGAGTCGTCAACGCCTACCCTATGGCGGGATGGTTCCGCAACGCGGGCGATTCGACAATCAAACCGTATCGGTGAGGCGGACGACGAGCTGCGTCAGAGCACCAAAATAACAACCACGGGACAGGGTTCATGAGCACACTGCCTGCCGCATATGTCCGCAGTCTTCAGGCCGCCGCCAACAGCGTCGTCACTGTCTTTCTGTGTCTTGTCTCGTTTTCCGCTTCGGTGTACGCGCCGGAGGCCTAGATGCCAATGGGTGTCACCACCAATCGAAAGACGGATGACTACCACTGTCACCGCGGCGGTGGGAGCGCGAATCTCGTCGCTCCTGATGCTTCTCGCACACCTCCAAGCCGAGCGGCGAATGCCTTGGCTGCGCCTCGCACGACGGGGTCAGGGCAAGCGTGCTACAGGACCTCGTGGAGGTACGTACACGATTACAGCGAGCAGTCGTAAGAACTATGGTAGCTGCTAGTCGGACTGCCGTGTTCACGAAACGCTGAAATGGTCGGCGGACTGGACCTGCATTCATCGCGCGCTGAAGCCATTCTGTAGGTCGCCGTAGCCATCCCACGTAAGGCCCTCTGCGTCTCTGTAGCGAACGCAGGCTACAGCCTCCGGATTGGTGGGCGAGGGCCTTTCTGAGAAACTCTTCGGCAACATCTTGGACACCTGCGAGGACCCCGTGGGGTGGGTGGGGCTCTCACGATTTGAGCGGTTTCGGTGCTTTGTCAAGGCACGCAACGTTGAAAATTGGATGGCTATCGACCGGGCCGACGACGATTGGTCAGAGTCCGCTGCCTGCGAACCAGTTGGTGAGGCTTCCACTGGACCTGCTCGGGCCTTTGAGGTGGCACGATAAGACATCTGGCGTCGGTCGTGAGGCAACCGGGAGCGGGCGGCTTGGTGCCGATTTCGGCACATAACGAAGAACGTTATCTCCAGTTATCCAGATTCGGATAATTATCCCCCCGATATAACGCGGTATAGGGGGCAGAGACCCCTTGCTGGGCCGGCCATTCCGGCAGGCGCTCGCACGTTGGCACGCTCCGACGCTGAGTCGTCGCTGACAACATTATCGCTCGGCATATGTCTCTGATTTGGTAGGGAGATGACAAAGCGGACCAGGCAGCCCAGGTGTCGGCCGAGCAGAACGCCTGCCCGATGACAAAGAGGCGTCTGCATGCCTTGCCTAGGGGGGCGGAAGCCCAGCATTCCCGAGACGAAACTTCAGTACTGACTTAATAGTGATTCAGCATGTTGGATTTGCGAAAGTAGCAAAATTGTTGGTGAACAATGTAGGATAAGAAATGACCGCTTAAGGAATGGAGACATCATGGCAACCTACAAACAGCTCATGGCAGAAAAGGAAGCGCTCGAGGCCCAGCTCGCGGAAGTTCGCGCAACTGAAGTTGCTGGCGTCATCGAGACAATCCGGAGCTTGATGGCGGAGTATGAACTGACCGTCGATGACATTGCCACCAAGCGTCGCCGTGGACGACCGGTTGGTGTCGGCAAGGCGAACGCTGCGCCGAAGGCGAAGCCCGGGCTGCCGCCGAAATACATGGACCCGAAGACCGGTGCGACCTGGTCAGGACGCGGTCGCGCGCCGGCATGGCTTGGCAAAAATCGGTCGAAGTTTCTGATTCCAGAGGCCTGAGAGGCAGCGCACAGCCTGCACACTGAGAGGCTCTTTTGGCCTGCAATTCGAGGTTTCGGCGGGGCCGCTTCAGGCCACGCAAGCCATGAGGCTATGACGAACTCTAATGGCTCGTTCTCCAGCAACCGCGACAAAGGCCTGCCACGTGCTGGGGACCGTAGGAGTTCGGAGGGTGCGAGCCACGAAAAGGCCCATGCGAACCGCATGCATCACAACGGCAATCACGCGCAGAAGAACTGAAAGTGGGTAGGCGTAACCAAGAGTCAGAGCCCATTTGAGCGTTCCGGGACTGGTTGGATTCATCGCTGACCAAGCCCCGGAACGCAATATGCAAGTGTCGCGGTCGACCGCGTACCTGGCAGACGGCCGTGTTGACGCCGTGACACAACTGTTGCTTTCCGGTATTCCTCCGGGAATCTAACGCTCACTCGATAGTGATGTGTCGCTGGCGGACCAATCCCGCCCAGCGTGTGCTCTCCCTCTGAATGGTGGCAGCAAGCTGTTCTGGTGTACCCCCGGCGGCCTCCATACCGAGTCCGGCAAGTTTTTCCCTCAGCGTGGGTTCAGCCAGCACCGTATCCGCGTGCTTGCTGAGGTATTGCAACACGTCTTTGGGAGTGCTCGCCGGCGCCATCAGCGCATACCATGACACCGCTTCGAACTTGGGAAAGCCCTGCTCAGCGATGGTGGGGACGTCGGGCAACACGGATGAGCGCTTAGAACTTGCCACGCCCAACGCGTGCAACTTCCCGCTCTTTATATAGGGGAGGGCGGCAGACAGTTGGGCGAACATCATCGTCACCTGGCCGCCGACCAGGTCGGTCATGGCAGGGCTGACACCCCTGTAGGGAACATGGACTAGCTTGATATTCGCATCCCGCTGCAGCAATTCACCCGCCATATGTGCCTGGCTGCCGGCGCCAGGCGAGGCAAAAGTCAGTTGTCCGGGCTTCTGTGCCGCCAAGCGAAGCAGGTCAGCTAACGACTTCACGGGGGTGGCGGCATTTACCACCAGTACGTTCTCCGATGTGGCAAGCATGGTTACCGGCGCGAGGTCGGCGGGCTTGTACGGCAAGTTGGGCATCAGGGCTGGATTAACAGCGATGTTGCCCACGGGGACGATGGCGAGCGTATATCCATCAGGCGCGGCTTTCGCTACCACGTCAACACCGATAGTGCCCGCTGCACCCGCCTTATTGTCGACAAGCACGGCTTGGCCAATAGCCTTGGAGATGCCCTCACCAACGACTCGAGCAAGCGCGTCGGCAGGACCACCGGCTGCGAATGGCACGACCACGCGTACCGGCTTGGTCGGATAGCTGTGAGTTGCTCCCTGTGCAGCGGCGAGCCAAGGCATGCAGGCAAGTGCGCATGCGAGCAGCCAACGCTTGGTGAGATTGTCGATGATTGGATTGCTGACTAGGTTCATTGCAAAGTCCTTCTCAGTTTGTCGCGTACGAAGGTGTGGGTATGAGTCTCGACACCCGGGGTACGCTATCGACGTTGTAGCGGTTTGCTTCTGCCGTGTTTCTTCGGATTAGCTAGCAATCTCGGCCTCTGTAAGGGAAAAGCGAGCTCGGTCCGCTTCCTGTGCGAGTGCAGGTAGGCATGCATAGTCCGATGGTTGCACGGCCACAAAGTGCGACAAGCCAAGGAACTCCATTAGCGCAGTCTGCATGTCGGTGATGATGTATCTCCAGCAGTGAATCTCGGATGCGGTTGCACAAATCTGCGTCGACCTGTGCAGACGCAATCAATGGCGGAATTGGTAAGGCCTGGGTTTGTGCCAGCGTTCTAACTTGCGCGGTCACTTCGGGCGCGTGGCGACGCAGCAAGTCCAATACATAGCTATCGACCACGCCAACGTCGGCCTGACCGCCTATCACCGCCTCAATGGTTTCCCGAGGCGTTGGGGTCATTCTGGCGGCCGGCCGATAGAGGGTGGGCGTGCCGGACGCTGCCCGCTGCATCAGGAAATGTCTTGGGGCGTTGTAGCCAGAGTTTGACTCGGGCAACATGCACGCGAGCCTGCTGCCAAAGGTCTGCTCGAGCGATTGCGCGGGCGAGTCCGTGCGCACAATGAATTCCGTGAAGTAGACCGAACGGTTCTGGTACCGCTGCGCCGCAGGTACTGGTGCTGCAAGCAACTGTCGCCCTGCTGTTGCGCTGGCGTACGGGTAGCCGCACATGAAGACGCAACCGCAGTCAGGCCGCGCCCATAGCACGCTAACTGGCGCGGGGGCGGCGTGCTCGACGTACTCCAACTCAACTCCGGCGTGCTCCGCCACACGGTTGAACAGTGCTTCCCAGGCCTGCGCCACTGGCGCAGAGACGGCGTACATGCGTGCGCTGGATATCATGCGTAGACCAGCCTCTGTCCCAGTCCGCGCAGCTCGGCCTTCTTCAGGATGGCATGACCCAGTGCGATATCACTGAGCGACAGACCCCGATGCCAGAACAGGTTAGTCTCGTCGTCGCTCTGCCGGCCCGGTTTGCGCCCAGCCACGATTTCGCCGAGTTCCGCATAGAGCGTTTGCGCAGAAAGCTTGCCGGCTTCAACGTGTGCGCGCAGCGAGCCGAACTTGCCCTCCTTGCACTGGCCCCAGTCGTCCACGACGACTTTGGTCATGATGTCAGTTAGTGACAGTTCAACCGCGCTCATGGTGCCGTAAGGCACAACGAAGGCGCCTGGCTTGACCCACTTCGTTTTCAGCAATGGCGTGGGACTCTCCAGGCGCGAAGCTTCCACCACAATATCGGCATCGCGCACGCACGACTCCCAGTCCTCGGTCACTACGATGCGCTTGCCCAGGTCCCGTTCAAGGCGTGCTGCAAATGCACTACGGCTCTCCGGCCGCCGCGAATGCACACGGATTTCGTCAAAGTCGAACAATCTATCCAGCAGCCTGATGTTCCAGTACGAGGTGCCGCGCGCGCCGATGTGAGCAAGCACCTTGCTGTTACGTCGCGCCAGATGTTTGGCACCAAGGGCGGTCAGCGCGCCAGTCCGTGCATCAGTGATGAAGGTGGCATCAATCATCGCCACAGGCACACCGGTGCGCGGATTAAACAGATTCAACATTGCCATCTCCGACGGAAGGCCATGTTTGTAGTTGTCGACGAAGTCACCCACGACTTTTACACCGGCTAGGTCCAGCGGAGCGACATATCCACGCAGCACGTTGAAGTGGCCATTGAATGCAGGGTCAGGCATCAAGTGCACCCGCGGCTCGATTACGGTTTGGCCGTTTCCTTGTGCCACCAACGCCTGCTCGACTGCCTCCAAGATTTCTTCGTCAGTCATTCCCAGCTGGGCGATGTCTTTGCCGTTGATGTATGTGAGATGGATGTCGCTCATATGGTCTCCTGTTTGTCCGTAAATTTTCTGCTTGCTACTGGCGCGATGCGTACGGCCTCGCGGGCTATGAATCCGATGGCGGCACCCAGCGTGTTGACGCGCTTCGCCCCGGTGCACCGAGTACTCCCTCGCTTAACGACGCCACCTTGAAGGGGTACCGATAGCGCTCAGTGTAGGTGCGGGGGAGTTAACTGTCGTATGCTTATATATTGGCAACCATTAACATTGTGTTAATGCTATGAAAATGAACCTCCGCCAAATCGAGGTGTTCCGTGCAGTGATGCTGACGGGGTCGATTAGTGGTGCATCGAAGTTGCTCTACGTTTCGCAACCTGCCATCAGCCGGCTACTGGCGCACACAGAGCAGAGACTTGGCTTGATGCTGTTCTTGCGAAGCAAGGGTCGGCTGCATCCGACGCCGGAGGCACGCCGACTGCTGAGCGAAGTGAATGCTGTCTACGAGGGAGTGGAGCGCGTCAACGAGATTGCTGAAGATTTGGCCTCCAACAGGACCGGAACCCTCCGCATTTCGTGCAGCCCGAACCTGGGCCAGACGGTGCTGCCCCGTGCCATCGCCGCCTTCCGCAAGGGGCATCCCGCAGTGCGCGTTGTCGTACGCACGCAGATTCCTAGCAACATGCTGCGTGCGCTGCTTTCCGGGCAGGTTGATACAGCCGTGTCGAACATGCCGCTAGTGCATCCGAATCTGGAGTCCCGACTGTTGGTGAAGAACCCCATCGTGGCGCTAATCCCGACGGGGCATCGGCTCAGCACTCGCGCCTGGGTACGCCCATCCGATTTGGTCGGGGAGGACCTGATTGGCTATGGACAAGATGTGCCGTTCGGACTGCTAGTGCATGAGGTATTCGGCAGGGACGGGGCGCAGCCCGATATGCGGGTACAGGTTGAGCAGGCGCACGTGGCTAGAGCACTGGCGCAAGCTGGCGCAGGCATTGCGTTGGTCGACGCCATGACTGTGTTCGGGCAGAGGTGGCCGGATATTGTCGCGGTGCCGGTACGCACCAAGGTAAATGCCTCGGTGCACATCTTTCATCTCCAGACTGAGCCGCTATCTCGGCTTTCACTCGCGTTTATCGACACGCTGAGGGAAATCGCAGAGGTTGGTTAGTGGGCTTATGGCCGCAAATTGTGTAAGTCAGGGGCGAGGGAGCCGACTCAGGCCACGCAGGCCATGAGCCTATGACGAACTCCAATGGCTTATTTTCCAGCGACCACGACAAAGGGCCTACAACGTGTTGGGGACCGGAGGAGTTCGGAGGGCGCGAGCCAGGAAAGGGCGCGTAGACACGCCGTCGGGTCTGAGCTTTTTTGTGACGAGCCACATTGTGTGCGAGATGGTATGGGTGGGTGAGGGTCGATGCATCACACTAGTTACCTATGCCGACCCCGCGGATAGCCAAGTTTCGGCCGGAAGTAGACGGAAACTCATATAGTCGCCACCGCCGCGAGCGTTGCTTTGCCCATCACCCCCGCAGGGCACGAATGAAGCCGGGCAAGCGTATCCAAGCAAACTCTGCGTGGGCCGGAGCTGTCTAGAACGAGTAGTTAACCGCTGACAGCACGGAGAGACCCAGACGCCTCTGAACAACTGGGCTTCTAGCAGCATCGCCAACGAGGCTGGTCACAAAAACGGCGCTGGTAACGGCCCAGTTGGGCGAAACCTTGTGCGTCCAAAGGAGATTCGAGTCTGCACCATATATGCCTGCGCCGTTCGAGTATTCAGGGAAGCCGGAGGCGAACGCCTGAGTGCCAGTTACCCCAAAGAATGTCTGGTTGTACTTGTGGGTTCCAGCAAGCACACCGACGTTCAATGACACAACGTCCTGGCTAGTCCTGATAAAGCTGTACTCGATTGCTGTGCGAGTGGTGATGCCTCGTTCGCGGTGCGTGAGCGGCACTCTCAAGGTCGATGTGAGTGAAAGCTGTGGCGTTAGAAGATAGCCCAGTCGGAAGACACTGACAACGGAGCCTTTGACGTCACCCATCCCGTGCAGATGGTCCGAGCCCTGCAGACCAGTCCGGTTCTCGTCAGTTCGTCCCGGGTCGTATGTCAGCGCAGCGCTGCCGAAGATGCCGCTGGACGAAGTGAAACGGGCACCGATACCTTCAGTTGCGGTTGCAAAGAGCCCGTTCGGCGACGCCACTCCGAAGACCGGAAGCGCGACAGCGTGATAGTCCTTGCTTCCCAGATATCGCGGTCCGGCACCAACAGCGATGCCCAAGCTGTAAGACGTGGCAGAAGCTGAGGGTTGTCTCCAAGTCTGATTGTCTACGGTGGATGCGGCAGCAAAGCCGAAGGTGCAGCTGCCGAGGAGTGCTAGAAGCTTGCGCATTTAATGTACAGGCGGATTGATACGACAGCCGACTATACGAATGAAGCCTCTCGAAGTTGGTCATGAATTTGTGGAGATTTGTCTCCAGTTGTCAAACCTGGGCGCGCTAGCCGTCCGCACGCGCTTTTGGGACGCAGACTACAAAGCGAGCTCCTCCCAATGTAGAGGACCGCTCGCATAGCGCTGAGCCATCGTGTGCTCTTGCGACCTGCATGACAATAGAGAGACCGAGTCCGTGGCCGCCAGTACGCCTGTCGCGACTTCGGTCAAGGCGCTGAAAGGGCTGGAAAACAAGCTCCCGCTGACTTGAGGGGACTCCTGGGCCATCATCGTCGACGGAGACGATGACATGGCTGTGCGTTCCATGCGCGGAGATGGTTACCTTGCTGCTGGCGTAGCGAATTGCATTCTGTAGGAGATTTGTAAGCGCGCGCCCAATGGCTGCCGGTTCACCGTCCAGGTCTAGAGCGCCATCGAACTCTGCAGTAACCACAATGACGGCCCCAGTGGCTGCAGCTCTCGTTTGCTCAATCGCTGTTGCGATGATGGCTTTCATATCAAACGGCGACCGTGTTGAGCCTGGCAACAGGTGCTCGAAGCGGCGAAGTTCAAGTATCTCGGCTACGAGCGATTCCAGTTCCTTGATGTCGTCAGCGATTGCGTCCGCTCGCGCGCGGACTTCCTTTGAGTTAGTGGATGATTTCAGTAGCTCTAGTTCGAAGGCCACGCGAGAAATTGGAGTGCGAAGCTCATGCGACACAGCGTTCATAAGATGCTTCTGCTCTTCAAAGTACAGTTGGATGCGCTCGGCCATCTGATTGAATCGCTGGGCAAGGCCTGAGACGTACGACGTCCGAGGGAGCTGCGAGCGAGCGGAGAGGTCACCATTCCCGAACTCCTCAGCAACCGAACTTAGCGAATCCAGTTCCGCCCAATGGCGACGTACCCATAGCAAGCTGGCGGCAAGAACGAGCGCCGCCAGGGCGGCATAGGCAGTGTAGAAAACCCCCTGCGTACTGAACTTGGTTCTATGAATGTGAGCCGCAAGATTTGTCGAACCAAGACGCAGGTAGAACGAGTCGCCGTCAGCCGCGAAGATTGGTAGGCCATTGAGCAAATCTGCGACGTCCTGGCTGTCTGTGACGCCCGTAGGAGGAATCGATACGAGCTGGATGTTGTTTCGACTCCGCAGGTTCAAGCTTTCAACAACACGCGGCCACTCAGCGTACGGACGAGAAAGTATGCGTTGAGAGAGTAGTTCAGCGTACCCTTGGATGGTTTCACGCTGCATCTGGGTGTACTGACTATGGAAGACCCGCGGGAGGCCGAAATCCACCAACGCGATGGCGGAATAGGTTGCAAGCAGGACGAAGATGTACAGTCGGACCAGGAATCGGCGCATGGCCTGCTACCAGGCTGAAGGGCTCAGCAGATATCCTTGCCCCCAGATTGTCTTGATGCGCTCCGGCTCATCTAATGAATCTTCGAAGTGTTTTCGGAGCCTATGGACGTAGTTGTCAACGGAGCGGTCAAAGCCGTCAAAGCCAAAGCCGCGTAGTTCCTTGAGAATAAGGTCTCGGTTTAGTACGGTTCCTGCTCGGCGCGCGAGCACAAGAAGCAGGTTGAACTCCTTGGTGCGAAGCGGGACCGTCTCCCCTCGCCAGGTGACACGGCGGTCATTAATATGAATCTCCAGACCACCAATCTTCAAGCTATCCTGGCCAATGAGAAGATTCTGTTCGCTACGTCTGAGTAGCGCTCGGACCCGAGCCAGTAGGACGCGCGGAGCCACTGGCTTGGCTACGAAGTCATCTGCGCCTAACTCCAAACCGACAATCTGGTCGTAAGGGTCCTTGCGCGCTGTTAGCATGAGAATAGGAACCGAGGAAATCTGCTTCAAGCGAAGGCAGATTTCCATTCCGTCCAGGCCGGGGAGCATCAGGTCAAGCATCACCAACTCTGGCTTTGACTTCTGATACGCTGTTACGGCTTCGTCCCCACGACTACAGGTGGTCGTGTCAAAGTCAAAATCTCGCAGATACTCAGAGATTAGCTTCGCGAGCCTATCGTCGTCCTCGACGAGCAGAAGCTTGCGCTTCGGGCTGTTCATCTCCCAATCCATCGTCTAGGTTGTGCTCGTGTTTGCAAACTTCAGAAGCGAGCGGGGCCAGCGGGGGTTCACAGAGCCCCACGTCGCGGAGTTGAGCATCATAGAGGTCCCATCGGATAGGGGAAAGCTGCCGTGTGTCGTCGCCCACATCTGTGGCTGACATTGAGCCAACTATGGCAGGACTTGGCTACCGCGAGGTGGCAGCTGCCGTCAGGCTGATGCGCGCTAGGTGGCACTTCCGATATGCCGTCCGGTAATCATCGGAGCACGGCAAATCAAGCAGTTGTCGGCTGGCCAGGAAAGGCTGTCAGTAGGTACGTTGCGTTGAGCGAAGTGGTGGCGTGTTGTGCATCGAGATTGGCGCACACTGTTCGTTCTTGGCTCTTCTTCCGGACCCGACAGGGCGTCAGAATGCAGGAATTCCAGAAGAGAATCAGCGTTATGACCATCCGAGCCACCTTCGGCGCAGTCTGTGCTGCCATCGCATTGGGCATCACAATGCCTGCTGTAGCGCATGTCGTCGGCGAAACAGTTTCGCCAAAGTTCGAGCATGCGATTTCAAGCATTCCCGGCAAGTCATTGATTGCGGTGCTTGTTGAGTACTCGCCGGGCGGCGCTTCGCCATCACACGTGCATGCAAAGTCGGCCTTCATCTACGGCTATGTCATCTCGGGCGCCATCGAGTCCCAGCTAGATGATGGGCGGGTCTATCGCGCTGGCGAGAGCTTCTACGAACCGCCCGGTGCTCTCCATCGTGTCGGCCGCAACGCCAGCGACACCGAGCCAGCAAAGGTGCTGGCGGTGTTCGTCGTCGATTCAGACGACCACGCGCTGACCGTCCCGGTCAAATAAGGGGAACTACATGAGCAAGCGTCTCGACTACAAGCAGGTTGCGCCGGCAGGCGTCAGAGCTCTTGCCGGTGCTTACGGCTACGTTATGCAGAGCAACCTTCCCGCAGTCCTGCTCGAGTTGGTTTATCTGCGGGTCTCGCAGATAAACAACTGCGCGTACTGTCTCGATATGCATACACGTGGCCTGCTGAAGAAAGGGGTGGGAACCGAGAAAATCGCCCTGGTACAAGCATGGGCGGAGGGTGGAAGTCTCTTTGATGTCCGTGAGCGTGCGGCCCTTGCATGGGCCGAATCGGTGACGCGTGTCGCAGAGACTGGTGTGCCCGACCAAGCTTATGAAGCCGCGCGTGCGGTGTTTGACGGGAAGGAACTCGTAGACCTCACTATCGCCATCGGATTGATGAACGCCTACAATCGTATGGCGATTAGCTTCCGAAATACGCCCCAAGCCGCACTGGAGGGGTAGAGCCTTGCGGTTGGCATTTCATGACTGCCAAGCCATCGCGGACGTCCGCGCGTTCAGAAGCGGTGCCTGCCGCTGGGCAAGTTGCCATGACTCGGGCAGCTCGAAGCGGCATCTGTAGGGACACTCCAAGCTGGGAGCGAGCGCAGAAAACTAGGCTGGCGTGGGTGGGTTGCTGATGCGTGCCGTGCCCGAGAAGCGCTGGCGATAGTCGGAGGGCGATACGCGGAGGTGTCGTAGAAAGCTACGCCGCATAATCTCTTCGGAAGAAAAGCCGCATTCCTTTGACACAGCCTTAATCGAGAGGCGGCCGGCCTCAACGAGCCGGCACGCGTGCTCAAGCCGAATCCGCTCCAACGCATGCGCTGGAGTGGTTCCGGTTTGTCGCCGGAAGAATCGCGCGAATGTGCGAGGGGTCATGCCAAGCCGTTCAGCCATTTGCTCCACGGTAAATGGGCGGCGCAAGTGGCCTCTTATCCAGCTATTGAGTTCTGCAATGCGTGGGTCGCCGGCTGTTTGCTCCAATAGCGCGCTGCTGAACTGAGACTGGCCCCCGGGCCGCTTGTAGCAAACCACCAGCTTCTTGGCGACCGCCATTGCAATGTCGCGCCCCATATCGGCTTCCACCATGCCGAGAGCCATATCAATGCCAGCGGTGACTCCGGCGGAAGTCCAGTAGGGGTCTTCGCGAGAGTATATGGCGTCTGGCTGAACGTCTATCGCGGGATACAGCTTTGCCAACTGCTCGCAGGCAGCCCAATGCGTCACCGCTCGCCGGCCGTCAAGAAGGCCGGACCGCGCTAGTACAAACGCTCCCGTGCAGACAGACGCCAATCGCCTAATGTACGGCGCCGCGCGCCGCGTCCAGGCCACCAGTTCGTCCTGGCCACAGCTCCTGCCGTGCTCCCATACGCCGGGCCCACCGGGAACTATGACTGTGTCGATATCACGTGCCAGGCGCCGAGGCAACTGTCTGGTCGCCATTGCGACTCCGCTGGAGCTGCTGACCGAGCCGGCGCAGAGACTACAGATTTGTGTCTGATAGCGACAGGGGTGCCCCGCAAACAGCATCTCCTCATTCGCTGTCGCGAAGACCTGTAGCGGTCCGCTGACATCAAGGAGCTGAAAGCGGTCAAAGACAAGAAACCAGACTTGGTGAGCGCGAGCCGCCCGGTCGATGGTGGTCTGCATGGAATCTGGCGGAAATCGTGGGGTCGTTGTCCGGAAAGACATGCGAAGGAATCCTACACTAGGTCCACCTAGAGGACTAAATCAAAATTGGAGGGACAGTGAACATTGGCATGCTTGTTTTCCCGGACATTACCGCCATCGACTATGTGGCGCCGGCAGACCTGCTTGTGCGTATTCCCGACGCTCAGTCTGAAGCTCGTCTGGAAGCACACTCAGCCACTTCGTACCGAGCTGGGATGGGAGTTCCGCGCAACTCACGACTTCGATTCGTGCGGGCAACTCGACATGCTCGTGGTGCCAGGTGGCCCAGGGATAGGTCCACTGCTGCAGGACGAGGAAGTCCTGCGTTTCCTGTCAGAGCAGGCTGAGCACGCGCAGTGGATTGTAGGAATTTGTACTGGCCCTCTGGTACTGGGCGCGGCCGGTTTGCTTCGGGGCTATGAAGCCACCTGCCATTGGGCTTCACATGAGCTACTGCCTGCAACCGGAGCTATCGCTGTAGACAAACGCGTCGTTGTGGACCGCAATCGCATTACCGGGGCTGGAATGACCTCGGGGATTGACTGTGCGCTGAAGGTTATTGAGCTTGCGAGCAGCGCCGATGTTGCCAAAGGCGTTCAGTTGTTTGCTGAGTATGACCCGCAACCACCGTTCGACACGGGGACTCCACACAAGGCTCCTGCAGAGTTGGTCCAGGCAATGCGGGAGAAGGTAGCTCCAATCATCGAAGCCCGGCGGGCTGTGCTGGCTGGGCGGCAGACATTGTGGGAATCGATTGAGCGGGGGGCATCATGAATCCATTCCGTCGCCGCTGCTTGGCGCGCCTGCTGCACACCTCCCTCGCAGTAACGACGATGTCAGGTGCGCTGCAAGCAGTGGCCCAAGATGCTCGCAGGCCTATCAGGCTGTTGGTGGGCTACCCTCCCGGCGGCCCTGCGGATGTCGTCGCTCGCATAATGGCAGAGCGACTCGCTGCGGTGCTGAAAAGGGCCGTAATGGTCGACAATCGCCCCGGCGCAGGCGGGCAGATTGCTGCCCAGGCGCTAAAGGTTGCACCCGCAGATGGCTCCGTCCTGTTTCTGAGCAACACACACACGGTAGTCACCGTGCCGCTAACAGTGAAATCGCCAGGTTTCGTGCCGAGTACAGATTTCCGTACGGTAGGTACGGTAGCTAGCTTTGAACTTGCGCTGGCGGTTCATGGGAAGTCGGGAGTGAAGACTTTGAGCGAACTCAAAGCGTGGTTAGGCTCCCACCCAAAGGAGGCAAGTATTGGTGTGCCGGCACCCGCCAGTGCGCCGGAGTTCGTAGCAGGGACAATCGCCCGTTCTTTTCGGGTGGACACTGTCCCGGTGTCCTACAAAGGGGCCGCGCCGATGGTTCAGGACCTGCTCGGTGGTCAGGTCGTAGCGGCCGTCTCGGGAGTTTCGGACTTTCTTCCCTATCTGGACAAGGGAGTCCTGCGCATTCTTGCGGTCACGCGAAGAACTCCCTTGCTGCCAGGGGTGCCGTCCTTTGCCGAGGCCGGACTTCCAGGCCTGGAAGCAACGGACGTTCTCGGTGTCTATGCACCGGTTGGGATGTCTGATTCCCTCGTTGCACAGTACAACGCTGCGATTCAGACGGTGCTTTCAATGCCTGATGTGGGTGCAAAGCTGCGTACATATGCCATGACGGTGGCCCCGAGCAGTCCAACGGAACATGCTCAACGACTTGCAGATGCTTCCCGGACGATAAGGAGCCTTATGCAACAAAGTGCGTACGTTGTGCAGTGAGCGCGGAAGCAGGGCCCGCCCAGCGTATAGGAGCCCACTCCGAGTCACCCGAACCACACCTGACTTTCGACGGTATGTCTGAGCAGAGCGGTCTAACCTTGAGAACTTCCATGCCATTCTCTGACTTTGAAACTGACACTATCTCAATCGTAAAGTTTGACGGACAGCGCTTTGATGGGCTGAAGGCTAGTGTTCAGACGAGCCGAATAGACATGGCCGGGAAGTCGCCTCTGATTGAAGCGGGCGACGTGGCTGTTTGCACAAGGTCAAACGGTGCAGAGGATTCGTATCGCGTTCTGGACCCGGGCTTCCACGAAGGAATCCCCGGCATTCCGGCTGGCTACCAGATGAGCGTCCACAAGCTTGATATTCTGTCCAGGCCTGGGAAGCTAGGAAGTACGTCCTCCAGGTTCAATGGTGCGAACTCACGAATCAACGTGAACTCTTTTGACCGAGCGGCCTTTGTCGCCGGCACGGGTTCGTTTCTTCAGGCCGCGCTTCAGGAACTGGCCGCAGCTATCGACCGAGGAGGATTGACTCGGGAGGGGCGACGCGATGCGCTGGAACTTGTGGACGCCGTCAAGGAGCAATGCGAAAGCCCGAACCCCTCTCGTATCATTGTTGGCGCATTGATGCAGTCCTTGCCTGCAGTCGGGGAAATTTCGAAAGCGGGTGAAGCTGTGCTTTCTCTCATCGATGCTGTCCGCTCGTAGGCAGATGTTACCCGTTGTGCGAGAAGCGGTCCCCCGGCGTTCCCACGTTATCAAAGTAGCTGCTGGCTTCGGAGTGCGCTCAGTTTTTATGCTGCAAATCAGGCCATAAAGAGTGAAGTTTCGGACACGTCTCGCGTCATGATGGACGGACCGATGCAGGTTGTCGCGGCCGGGAACACTAGCAAAGAGGCAATAGAGTCCGCGCTGTCTATCAGCCTGTCGACATAGGGCAAGCCGAGAGGGAACAGGGCAAGTTGTGCAGGGTCTCGGTGAATGCAGGCGCGCGGGCGGTCTTCATGCCTTGGAGCGTCCTGAGCAGTCCGCAGCGGTGAGCGTTATCGGTACGCCGCGGACTTCTGTCTTAGTGCCAGCGCCTGTAGTGCGCCGGCATCGAGCGCAAGACTAGTTTAGGTGCTCTCGCCGGCAGCCAACTTCAGGCCAATGACACCGCACAGAATGAGGGCAATGCAGGCAATTCTGGCGGGTGACGAAGACTCTCCGAGAAACAGCATCCCCACAACTGCGGTGCCTGCAGCTCCAATCCCTGTCCACACTGCATAGGCGGTACCAACCGGCAGTGCTCGCAATGAAATGGTCAGCAGCACAATGCTGGACAAGCCGGTCGCAACTGCATAGACGCTTGGCCAGAGGCGGCTGAATCCGGCAGACCATTTCATACCGAATGCGAAAGCAATCTCCAGGAAGCCAGCGATTGCGAGTAGGGTCCAGGACAAAATCTATCTCCAGTAAGGATGGGCGCCTAACGACCGCCACGTCCTTCGGAGTAGCTTGAAGCGGTAAGGCGCCCAAGGTCAAAGTAAGGTATGCGAACGTGAGAGGCAGCCTTGATGGCGCTCGCGCTTGCCAAATTGTCGGTCATTGGTGACTCGACATCAAAGTGTGTGCGCGTGCAAAACGCGCCAACATCCAGCCCTTCTCTGCCATCGCAGAACGATAGGCGGCATCCGGCGGTGTTTGTTACGTGTCTCTGTCTTCCGTTCTGTCCCCGCTCGGCGCATGCAGACGGAAGATTGACGGAAATAGCTTGAATTGCGTCCGACCCAATCCCTGTCGTGGCGTTACTCTCCTCACGCTTCGTAAGTTCGAGGATTCCGAGTGTTAGTCAGTGTGGAGAAGTTCGATGTCGGCTGTAGGTAGGCTGGTTGCAATTTGGAGGTATCCCGTAAAGTCGATGATTGGAGAAGAACTGAACTCCACGGAGATGACTGAGAAAGGAGTCCTTGGGGACAGAGCGTTCGGTCTGTGGGACGTGGAATCGGGAGTCCTGGCCAACGCGAAGAATGTTGGGAGGTGGCCTGACATGCTCTCATATCGCTCACGCTATATTGAAGAGCCACGTCTTCGTGCCGCTCTCCCACCTGTTGCTATCACGCTCCCTAGCGGAGACGTGGCACTTTCCAACTCAGTTGAGGCGCCCCGGCGCCTATCGCAAGTGTTCGGTCGGGCAGTGGCTTTGAGACGTCTGAGGGAGGGTGCATCTGAAGGCCAAACGACGACAGAGGCCCGCCAAGCGCCCGATGTACACATAGTCACGACGTCGTCCCTTCGTGCCCTGCAAGCGGCGGCTCCCGCAACACGACTGGAGTCACGGAGATTCAGGCCAAACCTGGTTATCGAATCTGCCGGCGACGGTTATGTGGAGAACGGCTGGGTCGGCCAGGAAGTCGCTGTTGGAGACGTGATACTTCGAATCACGGAGCGTACGAGGCGATGCAACCTTACGACGTTTGCCCAAGGAGACCTACCTCAAGAATCGGTGGTTCTACAGTCCATCTGCGAACAGAATGAAGGCTACTTTGGTGTCTACGCTCATGTTGTAAGGCCTGGGTCTGTCAGACGCGGAGAAGATGTCTACGTCATCTGAGGGCTGCTCGGCGAGGGGCTTTGCTAGATGGATGAAGCGTCAGGCTGACACTTCGATGCCTGGCTCTCTTGAGGTTTGCGGCTCGCCAGGTCCTCTTGCTGTTTGGAGGTGAGTGTAGCGACGTGGCTGCCCTGGAACTTTGCCAAAGCCAGTTCCTCATCGTCTCCGCCAGTTCGGTGAACCGACCGTTCACAATGAGCCTAGCGACTCGAAACTAAACGGGGCGGACATTCTTAGGAACGTTGCGGACAAACTGACTTCCTGCGCGAGTAGAGGCGCGTCGGTGGCCGTGAACGTCGCCGATATGGCAGATAGTTCAAATAGGAACATCCTATGCTCGCCGTTCGACCTGTCGAGCGTGACTTGCTTGGTCGAGTCCGTTGGGAGGCACATGCCCTGGCGGGTGGTATGCAGCGTGCGCAGATAGGAGCATTGATGGCAACAAAGCAACTGAAGGAAATTGTGAGGTTCCTTAGGGAACAGAATACGAAACTGTCTGCGGACGCGACGGTGGCGCAGATTCGTGCCCATGCCGATAGCATTTACGATGGGCTTGAGGTTCCTGATTGGGCAATGATGGTAGATGAAGAGGAGGTTGCAGGAACCTGGTCGGTGGCCCCGGCTGGCGCCAGTAACGAGGCAATTCTCTATCTCCACGGCGGCGGGTATGTCATGCACACGCCAAAGCAGTATAGGACGCTGACCGCTGCTCTATCTCGGGAGGCGGGGCGCAACGTTTTCGCTGTGGACTATCGCCGGGCTCCAGAGCATCCGTTTCCAGCGGCAATTGAGGATGCCTTGAATGCCTATCTGTGGCTAGCGGAAACTCTCGGCGAGGATGCGCAGATTGTGCTTGCAGGGGATTCCGCTGGTGGCGGATTGGCGGTTGCACTGATGCTGTTGTGCAAGGAGGTCGGCGCTGTACTACCGAAAGCCGCCTTCCTCATTTCACCCTGGTTGGACCTGACGATGAGCGGTGAATCCATTGCCAGCAAAGCTGGCGTGGACCCAATCGTCTCCCTGAAGGGGCTGGAGGAGTTTGCGCGACACTATCTCGGTTCCGAAGGGAGCGCGGCAGACCCCATGGTGTCACCGCTCTTTGGTGAACTGGCGGGTCTTCCTCCCATGCTGGTGCATGTCGGTAGCGCCGAAGTGCTGCTGGATGATTCCGCGCGGTTTGCGCGCAGCGCGGGCGCGGCTGGCGTCGAGATTTCCCTCAAGATTTGGCCAGAGCTTTTCCACGAGTGGCACATGTGGCATACGCGCCTGCCGGAGGGCAAGACTGCTATTGAAGAGGCGGGTGAGTTTATCCGCCGCTCTTTCGAACACTAGGTCGTCGCACACCATCGGCGGACCGGTCTCGCTTGTTTCAGGCTCAAAGGAGAGTGGGGCGTTCTTTTAGGCCGGTCACCGTCGCTGTCGCCCAGCTTCCTGCGCTCAGTCAGCTCAAGAAGCTGATAGTTCAGCTACCGAGGTGCAATACGTTTGGAACCATTCTTGTCACGCAAGTCTGTGCGCTTCCGAGCGATGGCCATATCAGCGCAAAGCTGGTCATTGCCAAGAGTGCACTCGCAATGCGCCGCCTCTGAACTTGAGAAAGACAGGGTGCGAAGCGTGATGTTGTCCACCCCATCGCCATGACGATTGGCAAGGCCTGCGCGGCGAGTATGATTCCGTCCCAGCCGAGTTCTCCGTGAACTGCCGACATGGCAAGGCGACTGAGCCCTGCGACGACCGAAACTCCGACCAGGGTAACCTTGACCGCCTCGGCCGCAATTGGTTGTCGATAGAAATGATAGACAAGAGGCGGACCCGAGGTGGCGAAGATACCCCCCATTAGACCTGCGACGCAGCCGTAGGCAGCAGAGTGCAACACGCCGGAGACATCGCTCTTGGGGCGCACAGGCAGCGCCATCAGCAAACCGACCACTAGCACGGCTAGACCGACCATGGCCTTGAGGATAGGCAGAGAAGCTGGGGAGATTTGGCGGCTAAGCCCGAAGCCAGCGACGACCATCAATGCCGCAGATATGGAGCTAGGGAGGAAAAGCCTGAGATGGATTTTGCGGAAGCCCCTTAGTAGGGACGGAAGACCGTTCACGATGCTTAGGATACTTACGGTCGTGGCAATGAGTTCCAGTGGAACCAAGTGCAATGAGGAAACAATCCCGACCAGGATGAGACCGAAAGCGAAGCCTGTCAGTGCCTGTGCGTAGCTCGCGAGTGCCACGGCAAACAAGAGCGCAAAAAGATGGAGTGCCGACATCTTGTTCTGTACCTGTATGTGCCGAACCGGTACGTTGACAATATGCTCGTGTGGGGAAATCCGCTACACACCTGACTCTTTGGGAAGTCAAAATGGCCTGAACTGTCCGATTTTCTCCTGGGGTAGTCATTAGAGTGTCAGCCTCACTGAGGGCAGGGAAAACTGCGGTCGTCGGCCTTGCATGCCAGGGAAAAAGGCATTGAGTGGCATGAACGGCCATTCTTGTCGTGTGTACGGACACGACGGTTCTGGCGATGCAGTTTCCATCTAGACTCCCACGCAGTCAGGTCGTGGTCATTGCAGCAGAAGAGAGGGGCGTTCTGCCCTATGAAGCGCAGATGAAAGTGTGGGAGCGCGGGAGCCGATATCATGATTGAGTTGCGAGCATCGCAAGTCGTAGATGACTTTGCCATTCTGGAGGTCAGTTGCTCAGCTGACATCTCGCAGAACCTGTTCATCCGATTTGTGCGAGCCAAAGTCAGCATAGAGAATCTGCTGCCTGCAAATTCCATCATCCGGTCATCAAGGGAGACTGGAGATGACTACGCGTCATTGGCGTGGAAGGTCCACGCATCTGCAGGCAAAGCTCACTTGGCTTTTGTCCGAGCAGCGTTCGATATGATGGGCGTACCTTATGAGTACAAGTCTGGGGCAGACCGAAGAGTGGTAGGTGAGCAGGTCGGGCGTTACGCGCGAGCACAGGAAGGTGCCTCCGGCATCGTGCACTCTGTCTAAGTTGGTCATGAGGAACATGAGAAACGCTATCTTGACTCTTCTTTTCGCAGTCTCTCTTTCGCTGAGCCCAGTTGCGAGCGCGATAACGCTCGTGCCAAGTTCAGAGAGCGGAGCGAAGGTTGTCCATCAATTGCGTCCCGATGCAACGAGCGAGGGGGCGACAGTTGGACGGCCCGGGGTGCAATATGACGTGCTAGAGCGCCGTTCAATCGTTCTGCCGAACGGCCCTCTGTCGAGCCGGCTTGCGCAATGGATGATTGACCGTGCCGTGCGTGACGGTGGCGGCGATGGCTATATCAAGATTTCAGAGAAGGAAGAAGAGTCCTACACGGAGGTTGTCGACGGCATCACCTATCCCGCGACTAGCCTGGTGGTCGACATTCTCATCATAAAGTACCGCTAGAAGGGGCGACCACCATAGGTGGGCGCCATTGCGATACCGATGCGAGGAATTGCGCACCCCCTTCCGTCGGCGACGGTCAGGAGTGCGCACGGTGATTACGAGTTCACGAGAGCAGAAATCAGAGCCCTGTCGTGCAGAACTCTGTTCTCCAAAGTCATCTCTTCCAGCTGGGCTTTCAGTAAGTCTCCCACGCTAACGATTCCAATCAACTCTCCGGTCTTCTCGACCACAGGCATGTGCCGTGCGCGGAGACGATTCATTGTGTGCATGACATCCTGTAGGCGCTCTTCGGGCTCGCATCGGATGCAATTCTCCGGGGCGACTCGTTGGACAGACTCTTCCAGTACGACCCGGCCCTGAGTGGAGATTGCGGTGATGATATCCCGCTCGGAAATGAGTCGGGCCGGGCAGCCGTGTTCGCTGCGTAGAACCAGTGCTCCAATCTTATGAAAAGACATCAGTGACAGAGCCGTGGAAAGCGAAGCACTGGAATCGATTGTCACGACATCCGGCTTTCCATTCAGTAGGTCTCTTACCTTCATCTTACTTGCCTTTGAAACGTTATAAGCTGCGCGCGCTCATTCCACTAAGGTTTGGCTTAGCGCAGAAGGGCCTTCAGTATAGAAATGAACGTCACGCCTGGAGTTCACACGTCCGAAAGTTGATGTGAATTGGCTCGCAAACTCGCATATGCGTCGCTCTCAGATTGCAGGCCAGGGCGGTCGCTCCGTCTGTCCGCATAAGTGTCATGGTTGGCAGGTTGCGTCACGCTGCCGTCGTTTACGTGCCAGGCCTGGAATGCAAGAATGAAGACGCTCTGTTTAGCGTGGTGCAGCCGGAGAGTTCCGATAGAGGGACCCTGGGAAAGTCGGACAGAAGGCGACCTTCGTTATGGCATGGCGACGTGGCTGCCAGGCAGACTCGTCTCTCCGGCGACGGCGCCTGATGGCACCCCGCGAGCGAATGGTGCGACGGCGAAAGCTACGTGGTCGCTGTGCATCCGGTGGTTATCCAACGAGAAGATATGTTGAGTTTCAAAAGTCCTGGTATGACGCTGGCGCTCTTGCTGGGTATGGCATCGCTGGTTCTTTCTGCCTGCATTCAGGCGCCGCTAACTCCGTACGAAGGAGCCTCGGCGGTACGGTATGGAGCAGGTGGTGCTCGTGAGTCCGTGGACGGGGTTGATGTATGGACCCAAGGTGAACCGCCTGGCCCGTATGAAATCATTGCCTACACGACAGTCGTGAGCCCAGATGATGACTGGCTAGGTAAACGGATACTGCTATCTAGAGTGGCGTCGCGTGTCCGAGAGGCCGGAGGTGATGCAGCGGTGTTCCTAAGTGAGCGCTCCACGTTTGGCTCGGTTCAAGGGTACCGTGACCGCACGATTTCAGAGAGTCGCCGAGTGGTCCAGATTGCGGTCGTCCGGTATCGTTAGTAGGCCGTCCCGCGGTGTGGTACCTCAAGTGATGCCGAAGAACGCATATAGCTTTTGCAGCTCCTCCGCTGTAGTGCGCGCCGGTTCTCGTGTTCTCTGATTTACTATCCCGCTCGTACAACTGGTGCCTACTTTCGGTTGGCGCCGGCGTATGCTGGTGCGGCTCCTTCTTCGCGGCGTGTCGCATCTACGTTACTTGTCTGCTTTGACGCCAGGGCATCTGCGACATCATTTTGTGACTCAGCGCGTGACGATGAGTTTGCGAACGTCGCCTCGTATGCAACTGCGCCGCGGGCGATGGGCTGTTGTACGGTTCACGTCGCCTTCTGCGTCGTTACGCAAATTCTGCCACTCGTTCGAACACAGGATTGTGTGGCGTAAGGCATATTTGTGACGCTTCGTATCGGGGGAGCGTCCAAAAGCCGGGTGTGAGGTGGTTCCCTATCCCTGCGTCGGCTCAAGATGTGCGGAGAGCAGAATCTGGGGTGTTGGCTGTCGGCGTCGCTGGGCGGCAGAATCGGCCATTTTGGCTGCATCCTGAGCCAAGACGATGGCACTGATTCGCGGATTGCCTAAACTTCGGCCAGGTTCCCCCCAGACGTGATGTGCCATGAAAATCGCCGTGCTCGTGTTCCCCAACGTCCAGATGCTCGACCTTGCGGGACCTATCGACGTGTTTCACGAAGCCGCCAGGCAAGCCGGCAGTCCGGAAGCATACGAGTTCGAGATTGTGTCGGCGACCAGGGGGCCGCTTACAGCATCTAACGGGATGAAAATCACACCCGATGCGACGCTCGAAACAAGTAGCCCCGATATCGACACCCTGCTGATTGCGGGAAGCCCGATGGTCAACCTCGTCGAGAATGACGTGGCCATCAAGGATTGGATTCTCAAGTACGCGAAGAGGGTACGCCGAATGGGTTCGGTTTGCTCAGGTGCGCTGCTTCTCGCTCATACCGGTCTGTTGGATGGCAGAAGAGTGACGACGCACTGGAACTCGACGGCGCGGCTTTCCAGGATGTTCCCAAACGTCAAAGTCGAGCCCGACATGATTTACGTGAAGGATGGAAACATCTATACATCTGCCGGCGTCACGGCGGGGCTGGACCTGGCCCTGGCAATGGTCGAAGAGGATTTCGGGCGTGCAACGGCTCTGAAGGTAGCTCGGGAGTTCGTCATGTTCCTGAAGCGCCCGGGAGGACAATCCCAGTTCAGCGCCCATCTCGCTGCCCAGACCGCGGAGAAGAGCGCGATTCGGGACGTCCAGAACTGGGTACTCGAGAATCTGAACAAGCGGCTCTCAGTAGATGCTTTAGCGGCTCACGCCGGCATGAGCACTCGCAACTTTGCCAGGCTCTTCAAGCAGGAATGCAGCATGACGCCGGCCGACTTTGTCGAGGGGGCGCGTCTCGATGCTGCACGGCGCCTCCTCGAGGAGACCCGGAATCCGCTAAAGCGAGTTGCCGCCATTTCAGGTTTTGGAGACCCCAATAGCCTCAGGCGCGCATTCATGCGCCGACTTGGCGTGTCGCCTACCGACTATCGCAGTCGATTCCGCACCGCGGCCTGATGCCCTCCATGACGGCTTGGCGGAAGCTGCGTCTCGTTTGGCAGAGAGTGTGTGGCTAACGGGGTTTCGGATTGGTGGTAGAGGCCTAATAATGCACCACATGCTCTGAGTATCGAAGCTCGAGCAATGAGGCGCCTCGTGCTCCGGTCACGGGCAAGCCAATCAAGTCCTTCCAACGGTCCAATTCAGAATCTTCTCGTCTATCTGAGACGTTGACGCGTGCTGACTGCGTGTGTCAAGCGTTTTCGTGTCGTGCCATTATGAAATCTAACAGGCTGGCTTTGTATATTTTCGCGTCGATGGTGCTGGGTGTTCTTGTCGGAGCGTTGATTCACTATTGCTACGATGGCGAAGTAGCTAAAGCGATTGGAGGCTACCTCTCCATCCTTAGCGATGTCTTTCTGCGGCTTATCAAGATGATTATTGCGCCTCTAGTGTTTGCTACGCTGGTGGCGGGCATCGCGGGCATGGGCGATGGGAAAACAGTCGGACGCATAGGAGTCAAAGCGATGGTCTGGTTCTTCGTGGCTTCCATCGTCTCGCTATTCCTAGGCTTGGTCATGGCAAACCTCTTGGAACCGGGTCATGGGATGAACCTACCCCTGCCTGAGGCTACTGCCGCAACGAGTCTGAAGACCGGTTCGTTGAACCTGCGCGACTTCATCAGCCACATGTTCCCGAAGAGCGTCGTAGAGTCTATGGCGGCGAACGAGATTCTTCAGATTGTCATCTTCTCTGTCTTCTTCGGAGTGGGCGTGGGGGCGCTGAAGCATGGAGTTGGAAAACCAGTTCTTGACGCTATTGAAGGCCTTGGCTGGGTGATGCTGAAGGTCACGAACTATGTCATGAAGTTTGCGCCGGTCGGTGTGTTTGGTGCGATATCGGCTGTCGTTGCGACTCAGGGTCTTGGGGTGCTGGTCGTCTATGCCAAGCTGCTGGGCAGTGTGTACTTGTCCCTGGTTCTGTTGTGGGTACTGCTGATTGGGGCGGGATACCTGTTTCTCGGGCGCGGTGTCTTTCGGCTTCTGGGGGAAATCCGTGGCCCCTTGCTGCTTGGATTTGCTACCGCGAGCAGCGAATCTGCCTATCCGAATCTGGTAAAGGGGCTTGGCAACTTTGGAGTGGGGGAGCGAATCACGAGTTTCGTTTTGCCGCTCGGATATTCGTTCAACCTCGATGGTTCCATCATGTACACGTCGTTCGCTGCGCTATTCGTAGCCCAGGTGTACGGTGTTCAACTTTCGCTCACGCAGCAAATCACGATGCTTCTCGTTCTCCTTGTGACTAGCAAGGGGATGGCGGGGGTTCCCCGTGCATCGCTGGTCGTGGTCGCGGCGGTTCTTCCAATGTTCAAGCTGCCAGAGGCTGGGATTCTCTTGGTGCTTGGCGTCGACCAGGTTCTCGATATGGCGCGCACGGCAACGAACGTCTTGGGGAATACGCTTGCGACTGCGGTGGTCGCCAAGAGCGAGGGTGACCTCAAGCGCGGATGGCCTCCAGCGTCCAGGTGAACCGCAACTGTTCCAATCCCGAGAAGCTGCCTAGATATCAGTCAATAAAGGTCTACGAGAATGGTGTCATCTACTTCACGATATAAGATGGTTTGGCTGTTGGCGTTGGGTCTGGCCGTGGCCAGCACGCTGCTCACCAAAAATGCGTCAGCGGGTCCGGAACGGGACCAGGACCGTATTGCGGAGGCCATGAAGAAGATGCTGGGCGACCGTGCGGAACTGCATAGTGTTCGAACTACGCCTATTCAAGGTCTTTATGAGGTCAGCATCGGTAGCGGAGTTGTCTACACGGACGCATCGGCTCGATACGTCATCAATGGCGCCATGATTGATACAAAGACGGGCGTGAACTTGACGGACGCCAGGGTGAATGAGCTCAACCGCATCAATTGGTCATCCTTGCCGCTGACAAACGCCATAAGATGGACGAAAGGGAACGGCAGCCGGCAGATTGCAGTCTTCTCCGACCCAAACTGCCCATACTGCAGGAAGCTGGAGAAAACGCTTCAGCAGTTGGACAATATAACGGTCTACACATTCCTCTTCCCGGTGCTGTCTGCAGATTCTGAGACTAAGGCGAAGCAGATTTGGTGCTCGGCGGATAGAGTTCAGGCGTGGCAGGACTGGATGCTCTCGAAGACGCCCCCAAAGGGGAAGACGACGTGCAAGACTCCGGTGGAGGAGAACCTCGCATTGGGGGTAAAGCTGAATGTGACAGGTACTCCGGGAGTGTTCTTTGCTGACGGGAGTAGGCTGTCTGGTGCCGCGGACTCGGGGGCGATTGAGCAGAAGCTGGCCGAGGTGGCCAAGAAGTGAGCTGTGGGGTGTAGAGGAGTGGGCGCCTCCAAAGCCTGGTTGCGCGTGCTCGTACCCGAAGGCATAAACTCGTCTTGCTACATTGGAAAAAACTCCTGGTCCAAGAGAAGAGTGCTGCAACAATCTGTAGTTCTTAGTCGTAGTAGGGCTTATTCGTTGTCTTAATCTCTTGTGGCAGTGTGTTGTCTACCGACGTAGACGGGGCGCACTCATTGCAGCATCGCGCTCGTGGGTACCTTGCAGTCCAACTTAACTGGATACTCGCGAGTCCGCGTCGAGCAGTCTCTATCGAACAGGGGCCATCGATTGCCGAAGATGGCTCCTGTGCCGTTTGGGACCACACTACGCTTCACTCGCGCGGCCGTTCCTTCCCAAAGAACTGGGAACCTTCCTTCTACTCCGAATATCGACTGCATTTCCCCAACCGTGGGGCGCGGCGGAGTCGCGACACCTACAGGAGGCGGAATCTGCTGCAGATTTGGCGTGAAAGGTATCAGCATGGCGTCTCGCGCCATGGTCTGGGGCACCCATAATGGAGTGGTCGGCGGGCTCGCACTTCATTGGCGGTGTGGACGCCTGGCAGGTACGAAATCTGGAGAACATAATGAAACGCGAAGCGACGCTTTACCACGACGGCTGCAAGGTCTGCCTCTCGGTGGTGGACACCATGTTAGGGCTGTTTGACAACGATAGGTACTCGCTGACGGTAATCAACCTTGAAGAACAACGCGAGCTGGTTGCCACAGTAGAGGATATGGGTGTGAAGCGACTGCCGAGCCTCGTCATCGATGGCAAAGTGCTAGAAATTCAGCCGCATGCCCCAATCGCTGAGTTCCGGCAGGCTTAGAAGTACTTCTTGCGGCGACGTCGCAGTAGGCATTGGCTAGCCAGAGCCGCTTCACATGGGCACACCATGTCCCAGTGAGGCGGCTTCGCAGGCGGGCTTTGCCACCTGCATCTCTCGTCCGAGACACCTAAGCTCGGCGGGTACTCACTTCCTCAAAGTTCTGCGTCTTTCGTTGAATACCTGGCCGTCCACGGTAGGCTCTGTCGGCAACACTAGTATTGCACGCTCGGCGTCATTCGGATTGCCAATAGGCCATTCTTTGGGAATCTCACAACGGGGCTGAACGAATAACTAAGGCAATGCCCAAGAACTCGAACACGGATTGGAAGGCGTGTGCGTAGGCGAGCCGGTAGTCTGATGAAATACGCCAACGGAACAGGCAGCCATCTGAGGACAGAGGCAACGCCTCGAGATGCATGACCTCCGTTGCCGTTCTGACCCCCTGCGTAATCAGTCGATACTCTTTCTCGGTAACGATTCTCGTAGCACAGATGCTAAGACGGTTGTAGCCGGGCGAGTCTGATTCGTTCTCCGTTAAATGTAGTTGTAGACCCATACTTAGAAATCCACGCTCAACCACTGGGCTATCCGGGGTGCTAGCCCGCTTCCGTTTGCTACAGCAAGACCACTACCACGGCAGTCGCAACCCTTTGGGTACGGACTTGGATGGTTCATCGCTTGCATTCCGCCGGCAAGCAGCCGTCCAGGGAGAAGTCTGCTCTCTTGTCAAGCATGATGTTCAAGGCTTGAACCGCCGCTCTGGCCGACCCACGGCCAAGATTGTCGAGACGCGCTGCAAGCAGCCCGCTTTCAATTGAGCTGCCTGGCATGCAGAACAGTTCAAGAAGGTTTGTGTGATTCGTGTCCCCGACAGTGATGCCCTCCGCAGAGGCGTTGCCCCGCTTCACCTTGACGTGACACGAATCCACGTACCAGCGCTCCAGCAGCAAGTAGGCGTTCTCCAGCGTATTGCCCGCGGCCAGGTTGGCCTGGAAGAGGGGAATGTGAACAGCTGTGCCACGCGCGAAGTTGCCGATGCTGGCGACAAGCTGTATGGCGCGAGGTGGGCGGGTCCACCTGTCAAGCTCCCTTAGGACACGGTCGAACGAGGTCGTTTGGAGTGTTCTCAGTACGGCTTGTTCGCGTGCGGACAAAGACTCAGAACCAATCTGGTTCCCACTTGCACCCATGGCGCTGAATCCCTGAACCGCATGGATGCTGATAGGTGCGCTTGGGTCCAGATACCCCGATTCAACCAAAGGGTGTAGGAGCGCGATGGATGCCGTCGCAACGGCGTTCGGTATCCCTACCACCCGTGCGTTATATATAAGCGCGGTGTTCTCTCTGAAGAGCTCCGGAAGTCCGCACGCGACATCGGCTCCGCTCATATAGGCGCCGCTGGTGTCGATGACCCTGGTCGAAACGTGGAGATTTCTTATCAGTTCGATAGAGGTGCCGACATCCGCGCAGAGGAAAACGAAGTCGGCGTCCCGGGCTAAGTCGATGCGAGATACGCTTCCGTCGTGGACGAGGGGCTCGTAGCACGACAGCTCAACATCCGGTCGATTCCACAAAAGCTCCCACACCGTAAGACCAATCGGAGTGTCAACTCCGTCTATGAACACCTTATGCTTGACCATATACAATTCTCGCGTCAGCCTTGAAGGCTCTTCTTAAGGAAGAGCGCGAAAGCGGCGTCTGTAGTCCGCGGGCGTTACACCTAATCTCCGAGTGAACGCACGTCGCAGGCTGTTAGGGTCACCGAAGCCGCAGAGCGCGGCGACTCTCTTTAGTGGATTTGACGTTTCCTCGAGCATGCGTCTCGCAGCGTCTAATCGAGCGCCTTCGACGAAATCGGCCGGGGTCGTGTCTGTCTCGCGCTTGAACATTCGCGCGAAGTTCCGAGTGCTCATCCCTGCGTGCTGTGCAAGGTGGTCCACGGAAAGAGGTCTACTGATGTTCTCAAGTATCCAGTTCTGTACATCCCGGATTACGCTCTTCTCTGCGGTTTGAGCAGCAAGGTGGGCGCTAAACTGTGATTGTCCGCCAGGACGCTTGAGAAACATGACGAACTCACGGGCGACTTTCAATGCGACGCCCCGCCCGAAGTCCTCCTCCACCAATGCCAATGCCAGGTCCATGCCTGCAGTAACACCAGCAGACGTATAGATGGAGCCGTCCTTGATGTATATGCGGTCGGGTTCAACAGACACGGCAGGGAAGGTTGTGGCCAATCGCGCGGAGGCGTTCCAGTGGGTGGTCGCTCGCTTGCCATCCAGCAGACCCGCCCGCGCAAGGAGAAATGCGCCAGAACAGACGGAACCGAGCCTACGGACGCATTTGCCTTGGTGAATGAGCCAATTGAGGAGGTCAGTTTGCTCCTCGATTGCTCTCATCTTTGGACTGCCGGCGACAAGAAGCGTGTCGATATCTTGGCTGGCTGAAGCGATGCTGGAGTCGGCGACGAACACCATTCCATTGGAAGCTCGTACCTCTCCTTTCTCTGGGGCGATGATTTCGAAGTTGTACGCACAGGGATTTCCTGCTTGCTTGGCCGCTTCATTGAAGACGTCAATCGGGCCCACTACATCAAGCATCTGTACCCCCGGAAACGCAAGAACAGCTACTTTCATAGTCTTCTTTGGGTAACGGCTAATGCTTCGGTCTAGTCATGAACACGTCAGCCGAAGGTCGCGGTGTCAGCTCAAGAACCTCTGGTCGGCGACGAGAAGAGTCTCTTGGATGAAGATTGGGGTGCCATTTCTCTCCGGCAGACCATACGGTTAAGTCCGATGGCCCGCCGATTTCGCTACCTGTAGAGAGTCAGCCGAGAAGAAGTTGACCGCTAAAGAGAAGGTGCAGTGTGCGAACGAAGAGGATGGCAATCGCAATCGTCAGGAGGGCGAGGATGATGCCAGCGATAACGGTCAGAGGCCAGGTGTTCGCGAACATTGCATACTTCAAGGCTGCATTCGCCAGTGCGGCCATCGGAAAGCTGATTGCCCACCACGACGCAGCAAACGGAATCGAACGACGGAAGACCTTGAACGATAGGGTAATAAACAGGAACAGGCCGAAGTAGAAAAGTAGGGAGGCGAACATGTCGACGTGGTGGGCGATATTCACGTAGGCCAAGAAGCCCACTTCAAACGGCGCAATCATGATGATGAGTGAAGGCACCATGCCTTTGGGGAGCGGTCTCGTGATGCACGACACGAGAGAAAATCATCGTGAAGAAGACAAGGGCAATCATCGTGCCTACCGCCACAGCAAACAGGTTGACTTCATGCGCCCAGGTCATAGGCATGGTTCCACCGGCGACTGCAATATCCAGCGTCGCCACACCGGGAATGAGCCACGCGGGCGCGGCGTGCGTGGGGTCCTGTTTTCCCTTGAACAGGCGGGAAGTAATGATGAAGCTCAGAACGATGGTAAGGACCGTGCCAATTCCCCAGACCACCTGACCCAGGGTCTCACTGTAGAACCCAAGAACCGATGAAAGCAGGAGGATGCCGATGGTAATGGTGCCGAAGAAGTTCCCTGCGATTGGATGAGTAAACTCGCCTTGCACGGCTGCAGGGTACTTTGCGAGCTTGACTAGGTAGCCAATAGCGAGAGCCAAGAAGGTGAGGATGGCTACAACCCCAATTCCTTCCGCGATGGCAGCAGATGTGCCAAACACATGGTGAGACAGCCGCCAGGCGAGGGATAGGCCGGAAATCCCCATCACGGCACCGAATAGATTGACCGGCAAGAACTTGACGGAGTGCGTTTTGACTTCTGCCCCGGCCGAGTGGCTCACTGCTGTACTCATCTTGAAGCTCCAGGAAAATATGTCGGTTTCTGCTGGCTACCCCGGGGGAGGCCCCTCGCACAATTCGGTTGGGTTTGTGCTCGGCGCTACTCAGCGGGGTTGGCTGAATTATGGGAGGGGTGTGGTACGACTGAAAGGTGGGCGGCGCGTCAGTTTCGGCCAACTTGCGGGGTCATTTCGGTCATTGAACCGTTTGTGGCTGAGAATGCCGCTTTGTGCGTCCTGAGCGCGACGTGTTGGCTGTCAGCACCCAGCGGACAAGGGACCTCGACGCCGCACCGGCACGCTTTTGCCCCGTGATACTGGGTCGAGTAACAATGACGCATGTCTGATACGGCATGTTTCAAGGGTGCTCTTGCGAGAACGCCTCGCGCCAGGCCGGGTAGCCGAGTTGGCTGAAATTGCTAGAACTGAGTATGTGTGGATGTGTCGAACGACGCGCTTTAGATGACGCTTTCACCTCGCGTCGGAAGCTTCACGAACCACTGCACAGGGGGAGTTGGCATCACGCACGGAAACTGGTCACAGGATGTCCGAGCCTGCTATAGGACGACGTCAGTTCCTATGCGGTTAGTGCGCGTCACCGCCAATGGCGCTAGTCCGGGGCTCCTGCCGAACCGGTGCTGGTGATGAGACCCCTGCGATAGGCTAAGGGTGATGTGCCGTAACGGCGTCGGAACGCGAAGCGTAGCTCTCTGCAATCGTGAAAGCCGCATAGCGACGCAATCTTGGCGACGGAGAAGGATGTCTCCCTAAGTAGCTTGCTTGCCTCTATGGTTCGAGTGGTCTCAAGGAACTCCGCAGGGCTTGTCTTCGAATAGTCTTCGAATGCTGCCATGAAATTTCGCAGACTCATGCCAGCCTGGAGCGCTAATTGCTCCACTGTCAATGGCTTGTCGAGATTCTGCTGCACCCATTGTTGCAACTGCTGCATGCTATTGCGGACTGGGGACAGCATCCCGCAAGAGGTGTCGCTGAACTGGAGTTGGCCGCCCAATCTTTGAGGGAAGATGATGAGCGCCCGTGCAACCTGTATTGCGACTGACTTTCCCAAGTCTTCTTCCACCATCTGAAGCGCGAGGTCCATGCCCGCAGTCACCCCCGCTGATGTGTAGATTTGGCCGTCCTTGATACAAGTCTTATCAGGTACGACATGGACACGCGGGTACCGTGCTGCAAGTTGGCGATACAGATTCCAATGCGTTGTTGCGCGTCGGCCATCTAACAAGCCGGCGGCCGCGAGGATGCTGGCACCGGAGCAGATGGAACCCAAGCGTCGAATGTGGCGGGATTGCTCAACTAACCAGCCTAACGGCATGTCGCGTTCATCGAGAGCGCTGCGGTCCTGCTGACCAGGTACCAGGAGTGTGTCCACGTCGGACAACTCATCCGCGATGGTTAGGTCGGGAACGATACGTACGCCACTTGACGCAATTACAGCATCTCTGCTCAGTCCAACTAGGCTGATTCTGTATGCGGTGCTACTCCTCGCCTGCTTTGCTGCTTCGCTGAAGACATCCATCGGCCCAACGACATCGAGTAGCTGGACATTAGGAAATACCAGAATCGCAACGTGCATAGTTATTAACTCCAGCTCAGGAATTTGGCATAACGAGTCTATTATCCAAAGCGAGCATTGTGGCCACTATGGCCGTATATCAGCGTTCAATGTCTGCAACGGTTGCAAGACCGGTCTTCTGCAGGTCGTAAAGCCGTGCGAGAGCAAGGCCGCTGCAGTTCCAACTAGGCGCTCCTGACGTGGAGCGTGACCTGGATTCAGTCCGCAATTGAAGGCGTGTATGGCCCGGCCGATGTGTCCTCAAAGTGGAACCTCAGGCATGTGGCACATATTGCTTCAAGGTTGGCGGAGCACGCCGCATAAGCGACCTTTACCCGAACCGCGTCACCCTCGAGAATTCTTTACTCAAGACGTGGCATGTGCTGGCAGCCGATAGGACTTGTGGTGCCGTTGTTGATGCCTGGCTACGAGGGCTCATGCCACGAATGTTCACGCCCAGAGCGTGAACACCGTTGGAAATAGCGGGCAATTCTGTTCGGAAATGCAGAACGTGCCTCGGTCTAGGAAGGACGTTGTATGCTAAAAGCGGTGGTTGATGCAGGGCTGGAGAAGTGGATTTCGCGAGTAAGGCGGGATGCGGACCTACCAGTGCGCCTGAAACTCTGGACCGGAAGCTCATTCGACCTTGGTCAGTTTCAGAATCCGAAAGTGACACTTTCGGTTCGTGATGCCAAAGCGCTCCCATATCTGATGTCACCAAGCTTGGATACGCTGGGAGAGGCCTATGTCCAGGAACGAATCGACGTAGAAGGGAAGATTGCCGACATCATCGATGTTGGCTACCGCCTCGCGGAGTTCAGCCCCGAGGAGCCAGGAAAGTGGGAGAAGGTCGCTCAGGCGGTTCGCCAGTTCGGACATTCTAAGGAGGAAGACAAAGCCTCCATTCAGTACCATTACGATGTCTCCAATGAGTTCTACAGCCATTGGCTAGATGAGCGCATGGTGTACTCCTGTGCCTACTTCGCAGACGGAAACGAATCCCTGGACGCAGCGCAACTTAAGAAGATTGACCATATTCTGACCAAGATTCGTGTTCAGTCTGGACATACGCTTCTGGATATTGGTTGCGGTTGGGGCGCCCTCGTGATACGCGCCGCCCAGAAGTTTGGCGTGAAATGTGTCGGCATTACTCTTTCAGAGAATCAGTACCAACTAGCGCGAGAACGCGTGAAGATGCTTGGCCTCGAGCATCTGGTTGAGATTCGACTGCAAGACTACCGGGATGTGCAAGGCACGTTCGACCGCATTACTAGTGTCGGAATGTTCGAGCACGTTGGACTGGCTAATCTGCCAGCGTACTTTACAAAGGTCGGCTCGCTGCTGGCAGACGACGGTGTCGTGATGAATCATGGCATAACGTCGAGCGACGCTGGCAGTGGCGATTCGCCCCACGGTGGGGGCACGTTTATCGACAAGTACGTTTTTCCTCATGGCGAGCTTCCTCACATCTCCCTCGCCTTGAGGGCGATGCAGGAGGGAGGCATCGAGCCGCTTGACGTCGAGAACCTGCGTCGCCACTACGCGAGAACACTCGCAATGTGGACGAAGAGGTTTGAGGAGCGAGGAGAGATTCGCTCACTCGTCGACGAGAAGACGTACAGGGTATGGCGTGTCTACTTGGCCGGCTGCTCGTACGCATTTCACGTCGACAATGTGGCCATCTTCCAGGTCGTTGGGCAAAAGGCGCGGCGCGACAGCTCCTCCATTCCTTGGTCGCGGAAGTACATGTACCGGCAATCGAGCTAATGGTGTATGGCCGGCGATGTAGGTTCGGGACGGATGGCAACCGAGACGGTACCGCGAAGCGCATCGGCCCTTGCCATCGAGCAGCTAGAAAGGAAGTTTCGTGCGCCAATGGATTAAACAAGATGGCCGTCGCCTGGCCACGGGGATGTCGCTTGTATCAATGCGACGGGCCATGAGGGCCGGCGTGGTTGTAGCGACGGTCGCAAGCATTTCGATGCCGGGAAAGGCGAAGGCGGAGGAAAATCAGGGAACGCTGCCTAGGAGAATTGCAACGGCCGCAGCTGACCGAGTACAAGACCTGGCTCTCATGATGATAGGGATTCCGTACCGGTTTGGTGGAGCCGCACCAGAGTCCGGCTTCGATTGCAGTGGTCTTGTGGCGTACGTTTTCCGGTCAGTGTATCAACTCGATGTGGGGCGGAGAACTGCGGAGATTGCGCGGGCCGGCACATCTGTGCATCGTGGGGACCTTCTTCCTGGGGACCTGGTTTTCTTCAATACGCTTGGGAGAGCGAACTCTCACGTCGGCGTCTACTTAGGGGAAGGGCGTTTCGTACACGCACCGGCCCGCGGAGGTGCCGTCAGGGTCGACAGCATGGAAGCTTCCTACTGGAAGGGGCGCTTCGACCAAGCCAGGCGCGTAGCTAGCTCGACGTAGTACTCAATGATTCTGCAGACTAATGATGCCATTGCCGCCTATGCGGAAAGCTTGGTCGGCCATCCCTGTGTGACAGGCTCCGGAACTCTTGAAGGGGGCTTTGGCGCATTCAGCTTCGTTCGCCACGTGGTGGAACGTTCGTCACAATGGCGTGTTCCCGCCGACTGGGCCTTGGCCGCGGACTTACTCCCAAGCGTGGAGTTCTTCGAGGCAGAGCCGGGCGACCTGGTGTACTTCAACACCGAGATGAAATCATATTCACATGTCGGCGTACTGTTGTCCGGGGGTGCGTTTGTCCACGTGCTCGGCAAATGCGGCACCGTCGAGTACGGGGCGATTCGCACCTTCAGATGGCGCTCAATACTCAGTGGAGTAAGGCGACTCCCCCAATCGGTGATGGCAAGGTAACAGGGCTTGTCCATCTCCGTGCGCGTAGGAGACTAACCAACACTGAGGAAATCCGTAGGACGAAGATGCTGCATGGCCTGCCATTGCGGCCATGTTGAAGAAGGAAGGCCGGTAGGGGCCTCCGCGCGCTAGGGCACGGTTTGAAAGCGCTCAGCTTTCCCTTCGCTGCGAATCCGATTCCAAACTTCCGTCTTAGCTTCTGGACTCATAAGTACCCATCGACTGACCTCCAACGCGGTCCGACCGCAGCCCCTGCAAATTGGGTCAAACAAGGTCGTACACAATCCTATACACGGGCTATCTGGTTCTTGATGAAGCTTGTCCATGTCGTTCGTCGGCAAGGCTGTTGCGTTCAATTGATGCAGACGCCGCCCTCGGCCGCTTTCTTTGAGGGGAGGGTGTCGTCTAGGTTGATAACGAGTTGAGGATTGAACGACGGGTTCTCGACTACGCCGTTGCGTGCATATCCACGGGGGTTGCAAACAACGCGGGTCTGCCCAATCACATAGTCAAAGCTGTCATGAGTATGGCCATGCAACCAAAGATTAGGTTGCCAGCGTTGGATTCGTTCCTCCAGGGCAGAGACGAAGCAGGCGTTCAGCGACGAGCCTTTGAACTTGTGACTAATGCTCTTGCGACTCGGTGCGAAATGAGTGACCACAACAGTTGGACCTTCATGCGGTTCGCGGAAGCGTTGGTCGAGCCAGGCCACGCTCGAATCGAAGAGCATCTGTGAGACAGCCGGAGTGAACCTGTCCGAAAACTCTGGGGAGATGCGAATGCGGGAGAAGTCGCGCATCATCTCTTGGGCCTCGACCAATCCGTCCAGGCGTTCTTCCTCCGAGTCGAACAAGCGATAGTCTGACCACAACGTGCATCCCAGGAACCGAACACCTTTATAGTGCCATTCGCCCTGTTCAAGAACTCGGACGCTGCTTTCCTGTGCCAGGCATCGTAGGTCCTTCATTGTCGAAACCAGGTCGCTGCCATAGAACTCGTGGTGTCCGGCCACATAGATTGACGGAATCGCACTTTGCTTCGCCCACGCAACTGCTTCGGCTGGTCGCCAGATGTCCCCCGCAAGTACCAGAACATCAGCGTCCGTGTCCGGCATTGGCATGGGATGCACGGATAGATGAAGGTCGGAGAGCAGTGCCAGTTTCATGTTGGGGCGCCAGAGGTAGGTAAGTCCTAGTCGATGTGGCTACCCACGGCAAAAGTAGCCTCTACATCCAGCATACCGACACGCCGACCGGCTGTCAGCGCAGGATTGAGCCAAAGTTGGTCAAAATACAGCCATTTGCGCCGTTTCAGTCTTTGACCCCTTCTGTCATAGCTCGGAGCGTCGTGCAGAACGAAAGCTTGTTGCCGATTGCTTCGACCTTGTTGCTAAACTTGCGGGAGCGTTGAGACGCGATGAGCTGGACTGTGCCATTGACCCAGCTACGCTCCCCGTTGGCATTCGCGTGGTTGGTCAGCAGGCAGGGGGCGTTGTCGATATTTCTTTGATGAAGCCGGATTGCTCCTCAGTACGCTCGCCGGTCAACACGAAGCCCTGGAGCCTTCCTGTGGTGTCTCGAGCCTGCATTTTTAGACCAAACTCAGAGTCATCTACATCCCAGGAGAGGGAAGAGTCTGGTTTGGGGTTGTAGACAGAGACTGGATGAGAGGTCAACTTGATGCTTACCGGCAGGGCCGGCAGCACGAGTGGGGTTGGCTTGATGCAAATCGTCCTTGCGATGGCTTTGGCCGCGGCCAGAATCGGCGCGACGTAAGGGAGAACGGCACCGCCTTGGTACTCTGCGCAGTCGCCAATTGCATAGATATCCGGCTCAGAGCTTTGGCAGAATTGATTCACCACGACTCCCCGATTTACAAGCATCCCAGCTTGAGACTGCGGTCACGGTCCTTGGTTGAAGGCCGACGGCGGAAAGCACTAGGTCCACGGTCAAATCGGAGTGGTCCGAGAGCTTGACCATGTAGCCATCCTCTCTTTTGTGGATGCTGGATACGGTAGTACCAAGTCGCCATACGACTCCGCTCCGGGAGAGCTCGTCCATTACGCGCTCGCCAGCCTTGCGAGGTAATAGACTGGACAGCGGTCGATTGGATGAGTCCACTACTATTGGTTCGATGCCTTGATGTAGGAGGTCATTGGCGAACTCGCAACCAATCAGCCCCGCACCAATTATCAGGACGGACCTTGCGCCAGGAAGGAGGTCGCGCAGTTGTCTGTAGTCGGACAGGTTGTTGACCGAAATGACATGGCCAGCTCCGTCTCCCGGGATTGTGAGGCGAACGGGCGTTGCACCCTGTGCAAGGACAAGCTTGCTATAGGTCAGCCTGCCAGCCGTGCTTTCGATGGCGTGCTCGTCTGCATAGATAGCGGTGAGCCTCGCATTAGGAATCAACTCAAGGTTGAGTTGCTTCGTCATTGCAGAGGCGGAAGCCAGGACGAGCTGGTCGGGGGTCTTTCCGTGAGCCAAGGCGTTGCTGAGAGCGGGCTTCGAGTAGTACTCACCGCTGCCCTCAGTAAGAATGAGAATGCGTTGCTCTGGTGATATCCGCCGGATTTCACGGGCAACCGAGTAGCCGGCCAGGCCGCTCCCGATGATGATGATGGAATCCATCACTAATCCTCCTCAAATGCATGACGCGGTTGTGGGATTGTTGCCCGCGGGTGCACGTCAGAATGCAGATACGAAACCGCGCTTTCTGGCCTCGCACCCGCCGAGAAATTCCGTCTGTCGGTTCGGACCGCAAGTCAGCAAAGGGGAACCGCTGGCTGGGCCGTCTTACCGTTGGCTCGGGTAATACTCGTCGGCCAACAGGAGGTCCTCGTAGAAAGCACCGAAGGGCTTCTGAGGGTGACGGATGTGGATTTCGAGAATCCAGCGCATCGGAGATGGCGTGAAATCCGCGTCTGCCAGGGCGCCGGTGTGGATAGCTGCGTGCGGGAAATCAGAAACGCGATGGCCAGGAAGGTCAAAGTTGAGTTCCCATCCCATCTCCCGGGCGCGCTTCTCTGCATAGGCATACAAGGCTCGGCCTGTTGCCTTTGTCGCTTCCCAGTAGTGGCGGACGTCGTGGAAGAGGGACTCGGCGTCCCTTGCACAGCGCGCGTGCTCTTCGTTGTTGCCGACTGTAAAAGTTGCGCCACCGTCGCCCTCCCATGCGTCGAAGCGCGGAGCCATGTCGATGAAGAAGATATCGTTCTCGTCGAGAACAATGCCTGCTTCCGACTGCTGTTTCATCGCCCGAGTCGTATTTGTTCCGAAGCGAACGCGAGTCGGGTGCCAGGTCAAGGAGAGGCCCGAATCGGTGAGCACCTGCTTGGCCATAGCCACAGCGTCCTCTTCAACCATACCCGGTCGAATTCGAGCGGAGATTTCTCGAATCGCCTGCCGCGTCTTTGTTCGTGCTTGCAGCATCCCATCGACAGAGAAGGATGGGCCGACTCGTTCCGCTTCAGTTGCCTGTACTGCTGTCATCTGCGTTCCCCAGGAATGGTGCGCAGCCCCATGGCAACGCATTCATGGCAGGGAATTATGGGAAGACGATGCCTTCCGTTCCAGCAGTCATTGCGACCAATTCCGGTCAAGATGAGTGGGGATGCTGCCAACGGTGCTCCGGGAGTCGCGTCACATGACACTATTCGAGTGAAGCAGTGGGTGCAACGAACGAGATTGGTGACAATGTCATGAGAGAGGTAGCCTTAGTCGTCTTCCAAGGCGTGCAGTCCCTTGATGTTTTCGGGCCACTTGATGTCTTCGCAGAGGCGAATCGTTTCCTGATGCCGGCCGAGCATTACAGCTTGAAGATTGTGGGTGCTGAGCCTGGTTCGGTGCAGTGCTCCAATGGGGCAACTATCGTTCCGCATCTTTACTACCCGGAGTCAAAGGAGTGTTTTGACCTCCTTCTGGTTGCTGGCGGGCCCTGTTTGCCGCGGCGAGCTAAGGACCCGGAGTTCTCGAAGTGGCTCGCAGCGGCATCGGAGCGTTCGAAGAGATTCGGCTCCATATGCAACGGCGCGTTCTTACTTGGGCACGCAGGCTTACTGAAGGAAAGGCGGGTAACGACGCACTGGAATGACGCGTGTCGGCTGTCGGAATGCTTTCCAGAGGCAAGGGTCGAATCCGACAGAATTTACCTGAGCGATGGAAGGCTCTACACGTCGGCAGGTGTTACCGCTGGCATTGACTTGTCGCTCTTCCTCCTTAGCGAGGATGTTGGCGCTGAAGTTTCTCTGAACGTTGCCAAACGCCTCGTGGTGTTTACGCAGCGCAGCGGAGGGCAATCCCAGTTCAGCCCATATCTGACGCATTATGTGGCTGAGGATTCGCCGGTTAGCATTGCGCAACGTTACGTATTGGAAAACCTCACAGAGAAGCTGTCGGTAGAGGCGCTTGCTGCCGTGGTGTCGATGAGTCCTCGGAACTTTGCTCGTGTGTTCGTTCGTGATGCTCGAATTACGCCGGCGGATTTTGTGGAGGGTGCCAGACTGGACGCAGCACGTGTGCTCCTCGAAAGCTCTGATGAGCCCATGAAGACGGTCGCATTCAGGTGTGGCTTCGGCAGTCCAGACCAGATGAGACTGGTGTTCCAGCGGCGATTCGGAGTTACCGCGCAGCAGTATCGTGAGAACTTCAGAAGAGTCCGGCGCAGAGATGTCTCAGCTGGCTATAGATAGCGGACAATGGCAATGTGAGCCTCGCGGGTAACCGTTTGGTAGATGTGCTGTTCCGTCTGCCGGGTTTCCGTCCGGTTGGTACTTGAGAGAACAATAGCCGCGTCGCCCTTGGCCAGGCGAACACGTTTTGCGATATTTCGTTGGAGCGCGTCACCTCCCCAAACAGACTCGCTCACTATCACTCGCTGACGCGTAATTTCGCGGTAGGACCGGGCTGGAACGTTCGACTGCCAGATTTCGACCACATTCGTCGGCCTTGCCGCGGCTGAAGTCTGAGGGGCCTTGTCCATTGAAACCCATTGCGGCTCGCTCGGGGTTGTGTCGACCGACGCCACTACCAGCAATACGCTCACTATGAGCGCAAGGAGTAGTACTAGTAGCTTTCGTGGTGTGCGTTGCATGCGCTGATTAGCACGTGGCTGACCTCTAAGTCTGCCGAGGCCACAAGGGCTGGACAATCAGTCCAACCGGTCGTTTGCGGACAATCTTGTTCATCGGTTGGACAGGGGGCCGGAGATGGCCGGGCGGCATGCCGTGCGAGCTGACCTGTAACTCGCCGGAAAAAGGGGAATGGAGTTGCTGGGTGACCATGTGAAAGAGCAGGCCCTATGGTTGCCAAAACGCGCCTGCGCGAGGGAGGAGCGCAGGCGCCAAAGGCCTCTCGGATTCTCTCTGCGTGAGCCGCCTTGCTGTGCGCTGATGAAGGCTCAGTGCAGAGGCACGCCAGTTTTTTCCTGAATCTGTGCTTTTGTTACCCCGGGAGCTGTCTCCACGAGGACCAAGCCCTTTTCGGTCACGTCCATCACACCAAGATTAGTGATGACGCGGTCGACCACGCCCTTGCCGGTCAACGGGAGGTTGCACTGTGGAAGGATTTTGAGTTCTTCGCGGCCGTCCTTGAGTGTCGCGGTATGCTCCATGAGCACCACAACGCGGCCGACGCCTGCGACCAGGTCCATCGCCCCACCCATGCCTTTGACCATCTTGCCTGGAATCATCCAGTTCGCAAGGTCTCCGCCTTCGCTCACTTGCATCGCGCCGAGGATGGCCACGTTGATATGCCCGCCACGGACCATGGCAAACGAATCTGCAGAGTGAAAGATGGCGGAGCCGGGTAGGGTGGTGATTGTCTCCTTGCCGGCATTGATGAGGTCGGCGTCAATGTCCTC
The DNA here is from genome assembly GCF_056930435.1 of Cupriavidus sp. 09_S30. Classification (NCBI taxonomy): domain Bacteria; kingdom Pseudomonadati; phylum Pseudomonadota; class Betaproteobacteria; order Burkholderiales; family Burkholderiaceae; genus Cupriavidus; species Cupriavidus sp. 09_S30. The sequence continues at coordinate 1,018,755 of NZ_JBXOWI010000002.1, forward strand.
CTGAGTCGGATAGGGGCCGATACCCAGCAGGCCATTTTCAGAGTGAAGCCACACCTCGATGGCGTCAGGTACGTGATTCGCCACCAGGGTAGGCAAGCCGATTCCCAGGTTGACGTAGAAGCCGTCTTGTAGCTCCTTTGCTGCACGCGCAGCCATCTCGTCGCGTGTCCATGCCATGATGAATCTCCTTGCAGTAGTCGATTACTTGTCACGCACCGTACGCTGTTCGATGCGCTTCTCCGGACTCGGGTTATGAATCACGCGCTGCACGAAGATGCCTGGTGTGTGGACCTCGTCTGGGTCGAGTTCTCCGGACTCGACCAGAATCTCCACTTCAGCGACAGTAATCCGTCCCGCCATTGCACACACGGGATTGAAGTTGCGGGCCGAGCGGCGATACACCAGGTTGCCGGCTTTGTCGGCTTTGTACGCCTTGACAATGGCGATGTCCGTACGCAAGGACCTTTCCATTACGTACGTCTCACCATCGAACTCCTGGTGCTCCTTGCCCTCAGCCACCAGCGTTCCGACCCCAGTGCGAGTGAAGAACGCAGGGATACCCGCGCCGCCGGCCCTCATCTTCTCTGCCAACGTGCCCTGCGGCGTAAACTCCAGCTCGATTTCACCGGCAAGATACTGTCTTTCGAACTCCTTATTGGCCCCAACATACGCAGCAATCATCTTCCGGATTTGCCTGTTTGGTAACAAGATGCCCAGGCCAAAGTCGTCGACGCCACAACCATTCGACACCACCGTCAAATTCTTAACTCCGCTGTCGCGAATCGCTCCGATGAGCGCTTCCGGGATGCCACACAGACCAAAACCCCCAGAAGCGATGCTGACGCCGTCCTTGAGAATTCCATCAAGTGCAGCCGCGGCGGAGGGGTATAACTTGTTCATTGCCGCTCCTTACTTAACCTCGTTGAGATGTGGCCTTGACGAGGGACTTTGGGGCGGAGCGCGGCAAGCAGCCGGCTTCCTGGGCCGAGTCCCCCTTCAATTCTGCGACCACTTAACTGATTATGATTCGAGCCCTCCAGGGCTTGAAGGCTGGCGCGACGCTGTTTTCGGTCAAAGTGGCGTCGATTACGGACACTGGTTCTCGCGCTTGTGCAGCGTCTTGTGATGGGCAGCTATGGAGCAGGCTCGAGACTGTCCAAGCACTCTGAGATGCCAGTCTTCAATCTTCTTGCAAACTCGGTCAAAGAGTCGTCAGTCCGAGACAGGTCGACGAATCCTCACTATCCGGACCCTAGAATTCACCTCTACGGGGAGTTCGTTGAACACCCACCGATAGACGAGCTGTCCAGGGAGACACCAGTGAAATGCATCGCCGTAAACGGAGTGAACCTGAACCTTGATGACCAAGGAGAAGGTAAGCCCGTTGTTTTCATCCACGGGTTGGGAGCAAACCTCGGAAGCTGGGACGAGGAGGTGATGTGCTTCTCCAAACGGTTTCGCACGATTGCATACGATGCCAGAGGCCACGGAAAGTCAACGCGCGGAGGGACGTACAGCCTCGATGACCATGTGGAAGACCTGCGATGTATGTTGGACATCCTGGGCATTGAACGTTGCGCGGTAGTGGGGGCCTCAATGGGAAGCTACATTGCGCAAGGCTTCGCGAGTGCCTATCCGCAAAGAGTGAGGGAACTGGCTCTAGTCGTCACCAAGAGCCACGGCACTACATCATCGTCTGCGCGAATCCTGGAAGAACATAAGCATGAGTTGGGGACACTTACCCACAGGCAACGGCAAGAGTTTCTCCTTGGGTACACATTTGGCCCGTTCATTGAACCCAGGAAGAAGCAGGCCCACATCAGCAAGCTGATGAGCTCTCTGCTGTCGGAGGAGGAAATGGCTGCAGCGGCTGGTGCGCTCGCGGGCTTTGACTTTCGCAGCGTATTGCCAAAGATTACAGCAAAGACGGCGGTCATATCGGGGACTCATGACCGCATGAATCCTCCGTCGGAAGGCTCGGCGTGCGCGTCGCAGATTTCGGGCAGTCACTTCATTGAGCTGACATGCTCGGGGCACTTCCCTGTTGTGGAGCAACCAAGCGCCTATTTTCAGGCGCTCGATAGTCTCCTTGCGTAGTTGTTTTGATGGACCTTGGAGTCCATGTCGGGCGCGTTGATGCTCAAGGCGCCTCAACGCATGGATTCAACCGTTCGCCATCTATAGTGTGTGTGGTGCTGGGGTCGTGGGGACCCCCTGAGCAATTGCTGCTGCCTCTTGCGATTGCAATGCGCGGAGATAGCCTGCGCGCCCCTTGAGCCGCTCCCAGTAAGCGGCCACAGCGGTTGTGAGACCGGAACTGAGTTCGAGGTGTTCTGCCAGCATCAACGCATAGCCCACAGAGATGTCTGCAGCAGTAAAGCGTCCGGCACACAGGAACGGTTGTGAAGCAAGCACAGGCTCCAGGGTGCGAAGTCGAGCTAGGAACCATTTCGAATAGTCCTGAACCACGCTCGGCAGGCGGCGGTCATCCGGCTCGAACCGAGAGTAGCGCAATACCAGGGTTTGGGGGAAGGTCAGCGTCGCCTCGCCGAAGTGCAGATAGTTAAGGTAGGCTCCGAAGCCTTCCTCACCTGGTTCGACTTGTAGTGGAGAGGGCGCGTTCATCGCGCACAGGTATTGGCAAATCGCCGCAGACTCGCTTAGGCGTGTTTCCTTGTCGACGAGAAGAGGAATCGTGCCCAAGGGGTTTATGTCCAGGTAACTCCGAGAGCGTACCCGTGGCGGAAATGGCAGCATGATGAGCTCATAGGGCAATTCCAGTTCCTCCAGCATCCACAGAGGACGGAAGGAGCGAGCGCTGACACAATGATAGAGCTTGACCATAGTTGGCTTCGATTGGAAATGAGCGCGTGGAGATACCCTGATAATGGCCTGGGACGACCGCCGCGCCGCTTCAGTTGAACAATCGTGTGACCCTCAAGAATCGGAGTCATAGAGGGACATGCATCTTGCTGCGAGTTGACTGATGACATCGTGCCCGAAATCTGAAGCGAAATCAGCGTCTCGCAGCAGACAAGAACGAGTGGCCCACCAACTCAAGAGACTATTTCTTGGTCGCGTCGCAGAAGTTTGATGCCTTCCTCATACTTATCGTCGAAACGTTCCGCATGGTGAGCTCGCATCATGCGGAATCCGGCCATAAAGTAGCCATTGGCGGACATCGACTAGCACGTTGGCGGGAACTGTAGCATCTCCGACCGTTCAACCAAGCATCTTCCACTCCCATAATTCATACGTTCCTTTCCAGCGGCTCAGGTACTCGCTTCAGCTCTTGAAGTGAGGATGCCGCGGGAGGAGTTCGCGCTCATACCAACTCCAACCTTTTGGCGCAGAAATCCGAACAGATGAAGGCTGTGACAGATAGTGACTTTCGCTCAAGGGCGCCGAGTGCCTGGCACCTTGTTCCCGTAGTGCTCGCGCTCGGATATCCATGGTTCCTTGAGTTCTTCTATCAAGCCGTTGAGAAGCGCCAGTTCCTTTTGTCGGTCGCTGAAGTTCTTCTTGTCTTCAGCGTGCCCGTCGTTGCCTTTGTGAGTCTGGCGTGCCTCGCGCGGTCTCCTGTAACACCGCGCGCCGTGCTGCTTCGACGGCTGGCCCATATTGCGATTGCGTCGCCGCCGCTCTATGTCATCATCGGCGTCTTCCTGTTCTTGATGAAGGTAGAAGGGGCCGATAGGAAGGTCTGGCTTGGAACGTGGGCGGCTGTGCTGGTCGGTTTCCTGCTCGTTTGGTTCCAGAGGCCGAGCGGCGGCGGCTGGGTTCCTCCACGAGCCACGACTGGACTCACTCGTGTCTTGCATGGCGTGGCGGCGCTGGTGGTTCTGCTCGCCTTTTTGATTCCACACCTGGGCAACCATGTGGTGGGATTGCTCGGGCCTGCAGAGCACAGGGCAGTAATGGTCGTGCTTCGGAATCTCTACCGCGCGGGAGTCGTCGAACCCACAATCATCGGTCTGATGCTGTTTCTCGTCGTCTCCGGAATTTGTCTCTTGGGCCCAAAGTTGAATCAGCGCTCGGACCTCTTGGGGGCAGTGCAGACAGCCTCCGGCGCATACCTCGTAGTTTTTGTTGCCTCGCATATCAATGCTGTCTTTACACTCGCGAGGCACTTCGGGACGGAAACAGACTTTGCGTGGGCAACGGGCTTGCCCATCGGTCTGGTTCACGACGCGTGGAATGTACGCCTGATACCCCATTACTCCCTGGGCGTGTTTCTCCTTCTTTGCCATGTCGCCTGTGGGTTGCGCAATGTCCTGCTTGCCCACGAATGGCCGCAGCGACGCGCTGACCGTCTGACATGGGCGTTGATTTGCGCGTCGACCGTCTGGGCCGCATTAATCACAGCCGGCATGGTGGGAATTCGACTTTGATGCGGAGCCATGGCGGGCGCAAGACTAGGTGCTCCAGCCGTCAAGTAACCAAATTCATGGCGTCGGACAGCGCCTCTGCGAAATGAAAGGATACAAAGCGGTCACTGGCCTCCTGAAACGCCGGACACAGTCCCGCACTTACAATTGCGTGTAGGCATACGACTGTGTTTGTGACCAAAGCGAAGCAGGAGTTGGTGGAAGCGTTGACGGGGGCGGGGGCTCGAAGGGCTCTCAAAGCTGGCGCTCGCAGGGCTCGGCAAGCTAGCAGGCCTCAGCCGGCACCGAAACTGGAGGAAGGCGACCAAGTTACCTGCAAGGAGTGTCTTAGTTCGCCAGGCGCTGGCACTCCAACTAGCTAACGCTATGATGTCGTCCCAGAGCACCACGCGTCTGAAAACAGAAAAGCTCTCCGCATTGGCGGAGGGCTTTGTCGTTCAGGCTGAGCAGGGAAGTAGTCGACTATAGTTTGCGAATCTGTGAGGCTTGCGGGCCTTTTGGCCCCTGCTTGATTTCAAATTCGACCTTGGCACCTTCATCGAGCGAGCGGTATCCAGAGCCTTGGATTTCCGATTGGTGGGCAAACAAGTCCGGTCCGCCTTCGTCAGGCGTGATGAATCCGAAGCCTTTTTCGTTGTTGAACCACTTCACAGTGCCAGTCGCCATTTCGTCCTCTCAATATGGTGCATGAGACACCCGGTCCCAAAATCCCAGCGCCGGCACAATACGGTTGATTGCAGTATGGCGCTCCGAACTGCCAGCATAGCTGAAGAGGAACGCAGGCGGTTACCTCTGGGTAGAGAGATGAGGATGGCGTAGCGCCGGTTGCGAGAGGGGCCGGGGGGCTCCGCTCGTCACAGGCTTGGTAGCCTCTGCCAATCCCCCGTTCTCGCGCCGCTCGGTTTGTTGATGGATGTTTGTCGATGGATGCTACCGGGATGCAGGCATTGGTGCGGCGGTTCTGCGAGTATGTCAGGGTGACTCCTTGCGGAGAGCGTGGCCATTCCTTGCCGCCCTAGACCGAAGTACTGCCAGTTGGCGCGCCGTTGCGTGCAAGGGGTATGCTAACCAGGAGGCTATTTCATCTTGAAAGCGGGTTGGGTACTGAGGGCCACTCCTCGCAATCCGTCATCTGTTATCAGGGGGACGTATGCGCATACTGGTCATTGGGGCCACAGGGGTCCTTGGAAAAGAAATCATGGCTCTATTGCAGGAAGAGCATGACTTGATAGGGGTAAGTCGTAACTCTCCCTCGCCCTCAGTGGACATCTCCGACAAGCAGTCGATTCAAGCGATGTACAAGAAATTGGGCACGGTTGACGCCGTGGTCTGCGTAGGAGGCACCGCGAAATTCGCCCCATTGGACACCCTGACTGACGATGATTTTGCGTTCAGCCTAGCCAATAAGCTGATGGGGCAGGTCAATCTTGTGCGGTATGGAGTTCCGTACATTTCCCCGGGCGGGTCGGTTACGCTTACCAGTGGCACCCTCGCGCAGCACCCCATGCACGGTGGTGCTGCAGTGAGCATCGTGAACGCCGGCATCGAGGCGTTCGGGCGGGCAGCCGCGCTCGAATTGCAGAGCAAAATTCGCGTGAATGTTGTTAGCCCCGGATGGGTGTGGGAGACCCTCGAAGCAATGGGACGCGACCCGACCAAGGGCGTTCGGGCGGCAGTGGTCGCACAGGCTTACCAGAAATGTATCCTGGAAGACATTTCTGGGCTGGTGGTGTCGGTCATCCATTGAAACGCATCGCCAACGCGCGGCTCCAAGCTGCATGGCAACGTGTGGCTGGTACGACTGACGGTAAGCCATCCGCCAACATTCGTCGTCGCATCCGTTCTCGCCGGCCTTTATTTGCGCGTTGGCTTTGGGTCAAGGCCGCAGTAGGGGCCCGGTGCGTAGGCCTCTTGCGAACGTCCCGAGCATGCAGGCCTTTGCCTTCTGGGCCCAAAAACTCAGCTGCCGGTAGTTCGGCCACGTCGGATTGGCGGCGTAGCTTCGCTGTCAAAGTTGCTTCGACCGGGTACATCTTTCCCTGCAACGCTGGTGTCGATTCCACTGACGTGCTCTCAGGCCATTCTGATATCTGCTGCGCTGACCGTCAGTGAGACTGGGTGCGACCGCTCTTATCTTCCGGAGTTCGCTCTTCGGTACGCGACAGCGGTGGCGAGCGAAACCTGAAAACCACCTGCTCTCTTCCGCGAGAACCTGCCGCATGCAGCGCATCCGAAGATGTTGTCGAGATGTCTGGGCGAAATATAGAGAATGACGCGAGCTTTGCGCATTGGTAGCTCCTCAATCCGGCCCGAAGCAATGCTTCCACATCACGAAGGTCTGCGTTGGTCGCATGACGCGGCCTCATGGTGTTACCTGTAAATCTAATGATTGATGACAAGCGCTTCGGCGTTCCAACTGTTACCCACGCGCCTGGCGCCCGCGCGTTCTAGTCATCGTAGTCGTCATGCCAGCGCTGCCATTCGCGCCGGCGCTCCCGCCATTCATGCTCCCTCCATCGCTGCTCGCGCCATTCGCGCTCTCTCCAGGCGCGGGCCCGCCAGTCGTCATAGTAGGCCGGAGCCGCTACCACGGGCGCGGGCTGAACGACCACTGGGGCTGGCTCGTAGTAGACCGGCGGCGGGGCGACAACCGCTTGCACAGGGATGCCAATACCGATACCGACGCGCCTCAGCCATGTTGGAGCCAAGCGCGGTAACGCCGACCAGAAGCAAGAGCGCTGCTGCCTTTCGCATGATTTTCTCCTTCTTTCTCTTGCAGGGACTCTAGGTCAACATGGTTCGACGGTGTATTAGCGGACTTGCACAGCGGTGACTTTCTGTAACGCGACGTCGACCCGCTAGGCGTCCAGCCGGACTTTGCGGGCCCCAGAAGGCAACCGAGCATCTTCAGCACGGACCTGAAGTGGGAGTACTTCCGAAAGGGCGAAGAGCCGTGCTTGGGGGTGGAGGCGCATTCGGTCATGCTCGCGACCTACGCTCGCCTGTTTCAGAAGTTACGGAATGTCACGAGTTCTGAGTCAACTCGGCTCTGGACAGTGCCGTTTTTCGCGGTAAGCACGGCGGATTGCCGAGCTTCCAAAAATTCCTCAGGAGTTCACGTCATGAAGAAGCTGTTCGCTGCTCTCGCCTCTGCAGCCCTCGTCGGTACGGTTTTCGCGCAGACTGGTGTCCCAGCTTCCGCGACTCAGCCGCAAGCCGAGGCGACGAAGGACCAGGTAAAGGTCGTCAAGGAAAACAGCGCCACGCAGGCAAAAGCCGATAAGAAGAAGAGTGTCAGCGCGCAAGGCGATGTAGCAAAGGCTCAAGCCAACGCCGGCAAAGAGAAGGCCGCTGTGAAAGCTGACGCCAATAAGTCCGCCGCCAAGGGCCCCCAACACAAGGCGAGCAAGATGGGGGCCACTAATACCGAGGCCGCTAAGGCGAAGGTTGACGTAAAGAGCGATGCCGACCAGGCGAAGGCCAAGGCCAAGGCAAGTGTTGCCGCGAAGCCGGAGGCACAGGCCGATGCCGCGAAGGTTGCAGCCAGTGCCAACGTAGACAAGACGAAGAAGCAGTAAGCCGCTCCCATCGAGCAGACTGGGGTTCGTTGCTAAGCCGGAGGCCATTGCGACGAGGCTCGAGTGCGGGTGCTTTGCGGAGAGTGCCAGGTACCTGGGAGGCCAGCCTGGCCTCTCCGTCCTTGTTCAAGATGAGGGACGCGCCGTGAAGACCTTTCTTGCATTGCTAATTGCCACATCCACGCTGCTCAGTGGTTGCGTCGTGGTGCCATACGATGCCGGGTACCACGGTGGATACTACGGTCCCTATGGGTATTGGGGCCACTGGCACCCTGGACACCATGGGGAAGACGACTAAGACGGAAAGAACGGCAACCGTTGCAGTGCTGCGGGGTTCCCCACTTTCTAGCGATAAGTTCCAATGCGCGGCCCTGCGGTTCGCTACTACCTTGCGCCATGGAAATCTTTGAGTTGCAGCCTGATTCGGGTGGCGTCGCGCCCAGGTGGCTCATCCCCGAGCACGTAGAACGCGCCCGGGTCAATGATAATCAGGTGACGCTGGATGGAATGGTCCTTCGCTTGTATGGCATGCGTACCGTAAGCGGGCAGGTTCGAAATGGGGAGCACCACATACCGGCAGGAACTCTGGTCGAAATCTGGCGTGATGCCAATGGATTGTTTTTCTGTGCGCGGGCGGCAGACGTAGACAGCGTTCGGCTAGAGCGAGCAGCTAGGGATTCAGCTGTACAGGCCGCTTTGCGTGAGCGGGAGCAGCGTCTTCGAGCACAAGCAGTCTGCTTTTAATGCCGACCTTGCGATTCCGCCCAGGTGGGTGCCCTGCGTTACAGGCGCTGAGAGTGAACCACCGGATGCAGCTCCTGAACGGGGGGTGACCGGCGATAGCGTTGTTCACATCCTGCTCCAAGAGGGTTTTCGTGACGGGCGCCTGATACGGAAGCCCGGCGATTTGCTATGCAGGCGCTCACAGGGCTCGGCTAGCGGGCCTCAGTCGGCACCGAAACCGGAGGAAGGCGCCCAAGTGACCTGTGGGCAGTGCCTTACGTTTGCCAAGCGGTGGCGCTCCAGCTAGCTATGGCCAGAGATGCCGCCGACGCTTGCACCTGTCGATGTACAACCGCACGTAACGCTTGAGCGTTGGCGGGTCCGCGAAACAAAGTTGGGCCAGCGGTTTTTCGTGGGGTACTGCGTTGAGAACCAAGAGGGCCGTGTCAGCAGCGCTATCCAGTCCTTTGATATTGGCACAAGGGTCGGCGTGACCTCGAGCGGTCGGCGGTATTTGTTGTCAGGTTGGCCCTGTTTCGATGGTGAGGCTAAGCGCATTTGGGAGGAATTGGCTGAACAGTATGGTCTCGGCGAGACTAAGGATGTCAGCATGGAGTTCATGGCGTCCCCCAATTTGTGAGCAGCTTTCTTCAGAGCAGGTACCGCCGGGTCTGCCGCAGCTTGCCACACTGCTTCGCGACCTTTTGCCGCTACTTAGCAATGCCATCTTCCGCGCGGTCGCTGCTCGAGGGCATCTGAGACTCGACAATGCGTCGCAGGGCAACATTGCCCCGCTCAAGGCGCTGTCAGTGGGAAGCTCGAGAACGTTGCAAAGGCTGCCGCTGCCTTTGCGCAACGATAGAGCCTGCCATTGCGTTGCCCTGAGCCGCGGCTGACCTGGATGAGTCCTGGATGACAAGCAGTATCATTAGTTTTGAGAAGTTTCAAAAGCGATGAAACTTCGTAGTACCAACCATCGAGACGCCGCAAGTGACGGCTGGTCTCAATATGGCCAAGTCCACGGAAAGAGCCGGGACCTTCCTGCGCCGCGCACGTAAGCATAGTGTTCCTCTCGAAGCTCAGGGTCATTCACTTGTGCGCAGGCGTCAGCCACGGTTCATATCTTCTGGGTTGTGAACGATTCCCCCGCCATGGTGGTAGGATTATGCGCCCAGTCGCGCAAGTCCATGGAGAACCAACGTTAGCACCTTGGTGGTCGTGCACCCACCCCGAGCTTGTGCATCAGGCAAATGCCGTCTGCCCTTTGCCGCTTGCTTTAGCGCGGTACATGGCGCTATCGGCCTGCCGCAGCAGGCCGGGTGTATCGAGGGGGCTGTTACCGGCTCGAGCGGGCAACAGGCAGATGCCAATACTGGCTGAAACAGCAACCTGATGCCCGTCAATCGTCTGGATATTGTCCAGCATGGCGAGAACACTGTCGGCAAGCGCTTGTGCTCCAGCCTTGCCGCTCACATCGCGCGCCAAGACCACGAATTCATCGCCTCCCAGGCGAGCGAGCGTGTCGCCGCGACGCATTCGCGCTTGCAGGGCGCTGGCGAAGTGCTTCAGCAGTGCGTCTCCCACTGCATGACCGTACGTGTCGTTCACATGCTTGAAACCATCCAGGTCAATGAGCAGGAGAGCGGTCTGTCCCATCTCGGCGTCCTGGGTGCGATGCACCTGCGCAATTGCCCGCTCGAGGCGAAGACGGTTACTGAGGCCCGTCAGGGAGTCGGTAGCCGCCTGCTTTTCGAGCTTGCGAACCAGCACAGCGAGATAGACCGTCGTGGCCGCTACGCTGAGAACCATGCCGAGGCCAGCTTCGAAGTTGGCACGCCACCACGGCGCCCACCGCATCAGTCCCGCGATACCCGTGAGGGCGACTACGCATGAGAGCACCAGCAGGCGTCTGCCATAACGACAGCCCGCCCCCACCAAGAACCAGAAGAATGCCAAAAATAAGGGCAACGCCACGCGACCGCCGATGGCCAGTGCCGCGACCAGCGAGGCTTGGTCAATGAAAGTGGATATCACCAAGCGTACGCGAGACGGGGCCGGCCTGACCTTGACCGCCACGTAGGTCGCGATGCCGCAGGCGACGTAGCACACAAACGCCCCGACAATCGCATACGCCTCGGGCGTGCGCTGGAACCAGGCGACGGCAAGGTAGGCGATGAGACCAACGGGACTGAGCGATACCCGCACCAGTGCTTGCTCCGCCTCGGGTTCCTGGTGCAAGGCGTCAAAAATGGCGTTCCAGCGCCATCCCTGAGCGTTTTCTCCCGTCGAAGTCGCTCTTTTCGAATTGAATTTTTTGGTGAGGGGCTGTGTGCTGTTCGCGCCTGCCATATCGATGTCTTTGTTGCTGGTTCACGGCCTCGTAGAGACGCTGGGTAAGGTCTTCAAGACGAGGTCAGCGAGCCCCATCAGAGCACCTGCTGGTGCATTCGATATGCAATCGCGCCGGAATCCGATGGGTATGGCCTGTTAGCAAAGAGGCCCATAAGCTTCGCAGCTTATGGGCCCAAGATTCACAGGTTATGCATCTCTCTACACGCCGCTTCAGTTTTTCAAGCTAAGCGGTCGGAGAGAGATGTTGGCTCTGAAGGGGGCGGCGAAGTTCGACGCAAGGTTGTTCGCAAGCAATCGTTGCCCCGCAGTCGACGGCTGGCTCAAGAATTGACACTGGCATCTCTTGCCTTTGGCTTCCGCTTTTTGCGCGCGGGCGTCATTGGCATCCGTTCATGATGCACGGCCGAAAGTGCTTCCATTCCGGAAAGTAGCCCTTTTTGCTTCAGTGGCATACGTTCTGCGTCGCTCATGAACCGGTTACCCGGGGGGCACTCGGCGTCTAAAACGAGGATAGGGTCCTCGAGGCAATCCTGCGAGTATCGGGTCCACGGGTCTTGGGGGAATCCCTTTTTGGCCAACTTTGCTTTGTTAAGTCGTGTGTTTTCCTCTTTCGTGATGACACAGACGAAGCTGTTTTCCCAGAGGTACGCAGCTGCTTCCTCAGCTGTCTTGACGTGTTCTGAGAAAAGGTATTGCAACATTTCTTCACGTGGCAGAACGTGCTCGGAAACGAGTGTCTCTGTAGTCCCCTGCTCGCAGGCTAGTACCCAAGCTGCGACCGACCAGTACTGACCGCACTTCCAGCTCTCCCGATAACTGATGGTGTCAGACGTTGAGTAGAAGAAGGAATGCCGGATTTCGTCGACGGTTAGCTCGCCCCTTTTCACACCCGCCCAGAGGACCATAAATACTTTGAGCGATTTCTCAGCCTGTGACCAATCCGTTTCCTTGAAATTTGTTCCTGCGGCAAACGGAAACTGTCTAACGCGGCGATTCTTAATGTCGGAAAACATCGCTATTCAATGTCCTAAAGTCGACCGAAAATTTGGAGTTTTCTGTGGCGCGGTGCTGTCTGCCATTCAGCTTTACTACGTCGACAACCGCCTGCCGCCGCTCAATCGTGTGGCCATCTTTATACAGCCAGCACTTCAAGTTGTACTCCCTCGAACGAGGGGAAAACACTGATAAGTAGTCCTGGCAGAAAAGACCCTCTTCACTTATCGGTCTGGAGACTGAAAGCTGTAGGTTTGCACACTACCGAGTTGTCCTGTGCGTGGGATTTCTCCCCCAATTCCTATTCTTCTGACAACTGGCAACTGGTGTGAGCACGCCTGCACGGTGGGCCAACTTGACCTTGGCGCGGTTCGTGGAATGCTGCCCTCCCTTTTAGCTGCCGTCATCGTACGGACGGGAGAAGACGTCTAGTGTCTCGAGAGCATGCGGGTGCTCATGGCAAATTCGTCAAGTAAGGACATAAATTGTCTCGTTCGTATGCAATCATTTGCCTACACCACTGCTGCTTTGGCATGGCCGAAAAGGCAACGAGTACGACTGGGTAGGTCAGACATTACGCACAATGGAGGTGGGTGGAATGCCGGCATTGCTCGAACACATAGACGCGATAGCGCGAAAGCTGAAGCGCGACGTTCTCTATCTGGCTTTCCCGGGGGCGGGCGGGGCAGGTACGAACAATTATAGGACCTTAGAAAGTCGGCGACGCATTCTGGAGTGGCTCGAACAGGAGCAGGTGGGGTGGCGAGAGTGCGGCCCCTATGCTTCCGAAACGCGCATGTGCTCATATGCCGGCGAGGTCTATATAGACGTCCCGTTTGATGAGAACGACGCCCAGTATCGAAAGGTGCAGACCTTCCTTGAGCATCCGGATGGCACTATCCGATTCGAAGGTGTGGAATTTTACGTCCTTTCACTTGAATTTTCCATGAAAAACGCGCACCACGATGACCCTGGATTCTGGGAGAAGTGGGCAGAGAACTTCTGATTGAGGAGAAGGCAGCAGCATGCCCATGTTAATCAGACCATGCCCCTTTTCTCGTCGCACAGCTGGCGCAGCCGGCAGCACCGCCTTCCCCCCCTTTCTTGGCAGGTCGCACCGGTCAAGCGTCCGATGGCTGCGAGCTCGTTCAGGACACGTGATGTCCTGACTTGTGCATATGCTGGCCGTCGTGACATACATGGGAGGGGAAATGAGCAAGACGGCGCTGACGGTGGCGGTGTCCGCCCGGGCACTCTTCGACTTTGAAGAGGAAGCCCGGCTGTTCAACCCGAAAGATTGTCGGCCCTACTGCCAGCGACAGAAGGACCGGCTGGACGTGCCGGCAAGGCCAGGCGCCGCGTTTCCATTGGTCAAGAAGCTGTTGGCCTTTAACTGCAAAGGCTCAGACGATGTAGAGATTGCCATCCTCTCCCGGAACGACCCTGTCACAGGCCTTCGGGTGTTCGGCTCGGCCGCATATCACGAGCTGGCCATTGAAAGGGCCATCTTTACCAGTGGTGCGGCTCCGCATCGTTATCTGGGGCCTCTTGGAGCGAATCTCTTCCTGTCTGCCGAAGCCAGAGATGTACGTGCCGCGATTGCAGCAGGTTTTCCCGCAGCGCGAGTCTTTCCCGTTTCAACGGCGGCGGTGCGCAATCCGGACGAGCTGCGCATTGCATTCGACGGCGACTCCGTGCTTTTCAGCGACCAGGCTGAGCGCGTGTTTCGGTCCATGCATCTCGAGTGCTTCAATGAGCATGAGATGCAAAATGCACTTAACCCTCTCCCGCCCGGTCCGTTGAAGCCATTCCTGGATTCGCTGTGCTGGCTGCAGGCTCAGCGCGTGGCGCCGGTTAAGGTACGTACTGCCCTGGTGACCGCACGCAGTGCACCGGCCCATGAGCGGGCCATACGAACGCTTATGTCATGGGGCGTGACCGTCGACGAAGCAATGTTCCTCGGCGGACGGCCAAAGACGCCTTTCCTGACAGCCTTCGAGCCGGATATTTTCTTCGATGACCACGAGGACAACTGTGAATCCGCCTCGCGGCACGTCGCGACAGGGCATGTCCCCTATGGTATCAATAACGAATTGGAAGCGATTGCGATATGACAGTGCAGCCGAACGCATTGAGTCAAGCCGTGGAGTGGCTACAGCAGGCGGACAGCTTGCTCATTACAGCCGGAGCCGGTATGGGCGTGGACTCAGGCCTTCCGGACTTTCGCGGAGACCAGGGGTTATGGGCCGCGTACCCGGCGCTTGGCAGGGCCAGGTTGTCGTTTGAGTCCATTGCAAATGCACAGGCATTTCTATCCAATCCCCAGTTGGCATGGGGTTTCTATGGGCACCGCTTGGCGCTCTACCGCACCATCGAGCCTCACGCCGGCTTTGGGATACTGAAGCGCTGGGCTGACAGAATGCCCCAGGGCGCATTTGTCTACACCAGCAACGTCGATGGACAATTCCAGACGGCTGGCTTTTCCAAAAGTCGTATCGTGGAGTGCCACGGGTCTATCCACTATCTCCAGTGCTCAGAGCCTTGTTCCGAGGCAGTCTGGTCTGCCGACCGATTCATACCGGAAGTGGACGACGATGCTTGTCTGATAAAGGGCCCTCTGCCACATTGTCCGAATTGCGGGGCACTGGCCCGCCCGCACATTTTGATGTTCGATGATGTAGCGTGGCATACCGAACCCGTCGAACGACAACAGACGAGGCTGAACGCCTGGCTCGGCGGTTCCAGGCGCCTGGTTGTCGTCGAGGTGGGGGCGGGCACGGGGCTGCCTACCGTGCGGCGCTTCAGTGAGAGGCATGGACCTCGGGTCATCCGTATCAATGCCCGTGAGTCGGCTATCAACCCGAAGTTCGGGGTAGGGCTGGAAGGCCGAGCCGAAGAGATGTTGTGCCAGTTGGATGCCTACCTGGAGAGCGCTGGGCACTAGAATCTGAGCTTGCTACAGATTCAGGAATGACGCTCGTTGACGTCTTCTCCTGTCCCTGGAAACCTCTCCTTCCCTCGATAAGCTCGTGGCCGGCGAGGCGAGAACAGACTGGCGATGGTGGAGAGTAATATTCGTTCGAAAAGGACCACATGAGCGGGCTCGTCTTTAAGACCGGTGGCTGTCTGGAATATGTTCGTTGGGGACTCGACGAGGAAACGGGAGAAGAGGGGTACCTTCAATCCGAGGTGACAACAGATGCTGCTGCGTACCTAATGGATGCAGTGCGATTTGATGGTGAAATCTATCTCCGGGACATTTTCTCGCTGTTCGAGGTCAATCCCACATTGCTTCCGGTGTTTGCGCGGGTGTACGCAGCCGAATACCTGAAGGAGGCAAGGAAGAACCCTGCTTTGCCTTACACGGGTGACTACGACGTCGAGGGAATCGAGTACCTGGAACTCACGCCGGATTGGGAAAGAGATGGCCAGAGCGGTGAGCTTACGGTAAGCCATCGCCTGTCGATTGCCGGTGTCGGCTATATGCTGCGGGAGGATGTCGAGCTCAATGGCGGCATGCAGTACAAGGCAGGCACGAGAATCCGATGGTCAATCATGTACTGCCCGTTGGCAGAGCTTTTGAATTTGCCGCTGCGCTTCAATGGTCAGGTACCCCTCGCAGAAGACAACGGTGCTAATGAGGGCGGGCACCGAGGCGCTCTAACCTCCGTGGTCGTGGCGCCATCGCTTTCTCAGATTATCTACGGCGCTCTCTGGGAACTGTCGTTTGGCGGAGACCCTGCGCAGACTGCCGAGTTTGTTGACGCGCTGCTCGAGGCTGAGGCAGATGCGGACGGCTGGACTGATATCGGCGCAGAAGAGCTTCTTGGGCGCTTGGAAGCAAGAAAAGATAGCTGAGCGAACTCTAGTTGTCCCTATCGGCAAACTTCGCGTGGGGAAGTGCGCTGCTACCCCTGCCGAAGTGGGGTGAGCGAGGTCTCGAAGTTTGTCGTAATGATGTGATGGCTAGCTTCGCGACGAGAACGCTACCCGCAGTCTGTCTGCAATCCGCCAGTACAAACCAAGTAATGAATCGATGCCTGACTACAAGAAGCTCAATGTGATTTCGCTCAAAAACCACCCAGAACTGAACGAGCGCTGGGTGCAGGATTGTATTGCAGCGGACCCTGCAATTTTAGGCCTTGGTGACGTCTTTCTCCGCGACCGAGAACGGATTCATTCGCGCGCAGGACGTCTGGACCTGCTACTTCAATCTACAGATGTCGAAGCAAAGCAGCGATACGAAGTTGAAATCCAACTTGGTAGAATTGATGAGTCTCACATCATTCGAACCATCGAGTACTGGGACCTAGAGAGAAAGCGGAATCCCTCATTTGACCACGTTGCGGTAATTGTCGCGGAGGAAGTAACCAATCGCTTTTTGAACGTTATATCGCTGTTCAATGGGCATATTCCGCTCATCGCACTCAAGATGACCGCAGTTGAGTTGCCAGGAGGTGGGGTCTCTCTGCTCTTTACTACCGTACTCAATGTCTCGCGTATCGAATATGAGGATGAGGACGACGAGGGACAGTATGTTGCGACCGACCGCGCATATTGGGAAAGAAAGAGTACGTCCACAACGCTCGGGATGGCAGACCAGATGCTCGGCATCCTGCGAAAAGTAAATCCAAAGTTCGAGCTGCGCTACAACAAGAACTACATTGGTATTTCTGAGAATGGGGCTGCTAGGAATGCTGTCACTATGACGCCCCAGAAAGCCGGTCTTCGCCTACGCTTTCGAATTGAACAATCTTCCGTGACAGAAGAGATGGCACGCACGGCAGGCCTGGATATGAATGACTACAGCCCTCGGGGTGGCGGTACCTATCGGTTCACTTTGGCCCCAGGGGAAGTTGAGCGCAACAATGAAACGCTGCTAAAGCTAGCAACGATGGCGTGTAGCGAAGAATAGGAAAGTCCTCGCGAGGCATTTCGCATTGCTTGCCTCGTCCGCCAGTCTTGGCGGACGAGGGGTAGCGGTTGAGGCAAAGCTTGGGGCGAACTGCTTAACCTAAGGCTAGGACTGCAGCTTGCCTATCTGCGCGCTCCTGCCTCAACCTTATTCCTTGATGCCCATTGGTGCACACGCAGTAGCGCGTTTTGGTACGTCTGCCCATAAAACCAGCACGAACGGGTTGTGTCCCAGGAGTATGTGAGGCGACCGGTACTGGCGAGGGCAAAGTAAGGCTGTTCAGCCTTGACAAGAAAGCCGAATGAGCCATTATTCAGCGATTCCTCGACAAAGAACTTCACCAGTTCATCCAATGTACCGGGGAGGCATGTCGTGTCGAAATGTCTCACCATGGCATCTCTAACATTATCCAGTTCGGCGCGAAGGACATCGCTTGCGGCTGCTGGAAGCTCTTCTTCGAGAAGCATGAGCATTGCGTCGATGTGGTAGGAATGCACAAGTCGGACGCTCAGCGAATTGAAGGTCGAGCCGAGACGCTTTGAGGTGAGCTCGTCGGACATCTTCTATCTCCCATTAATTTGCATGTTCGGGAACGGGCGATGCAGCAGTGTGTGCGGCACGGAATCTGCTTCGGTGAGCCAGTGGTGTGGCCAGCACTCCGGGTGTGACCGGTCCCCCGGTACGAATGATTCAAGACCCGCCAGAGCATACTGAGTTTGCAAAGCCGCCTTCCAGGTTCTATCTCTTAACTTTCTGGCCAGCACGACCCTGGCTCCAAGGAGTTCACGCCAGTAAAGATTGCTACCGATGCGGAGTTTCGGTTCCATCAACGGCCCAGGTAGACGCCAGCGTCGAAATACGCTCGCCGTAGTCCGAGAAATGACCGACTTGGTATTCCATATTGTCCGGCAGCAGGAAGCGAGACTCTACGGCGAACTCTATGACGCGAGGCTTGAGAAGCATCAGTCGTATGGGGTAGCCGCAGGCACGTTCCAGCGCGGCACCGATTTGTATGGCCATGGTGGGTGTCACCAGCATGGCAAAGGTAACTCCGATGCAGGGCGTTATCCCGTCCCTGTAGAAATAGCCCTCGGTTGCCCCTACCTTATCGAGGACGGTGACGTAGCGTTCGATGTCAATCAGCTCGCCTTCCACTTCCGACTCTGCGTCGAAGTACTTCCACTGCTTCCAGCCATTTTTCAGTTTCATAGTCTTCTCATCGCTCTCGATAACCAACAGAGTAAATGCTCTTCCAGACAGTTCTTGTCTCAATGAACGGGAGGCCTTGACTAGGGCGAGCGATGGTGTGGCTGGTCTGGTACAAGGGCGGTCTTATGACGTCGTCAGTCGTCCATCTCACCCCAGGTGCCAGGGAACTCGTTCCACACCGCGGCTTCGGTATGGTTCTCCCAGTCAAGAATATGGCTGCCATCGTCGGACAGCATCACGGAGATGCTATCCCCCAGTTGACTATTCCTGACGTCCCCGACCAGTCCGGTCCGAGGGTTGGGGGCAATCATGACCTGATGTAGTGGTAGGTCGTTCAATTGGTACCGCACCGAATAACGTGCGGTACGCACGTAGTCGACTTGCAATGCGACCAAGATACCGGACTCTTTCGGCAAAGGTCTCCCTCCTGATTGACTGTTCTCCCTCTTGGGCGGCCTCGGCTGTGGACGACCGAGGAGGAAGGACATGCGCGCCATGGGCAATCGCCGTTTCGAGCGGTAGGCCCCCCTGAAGCGGCACTAGGGCTGCATGGATGACATCATCATCCACCCATCAGGCAATTGGTGTCTCAGAGAAGGGTGCCGCAATTTAGCTGCCATTTTCGCAATACATCGTGCAGTGCGAAGCAGCCTTGGGAGGCGATTAGGTGGACTATGCAAAGCGTTGAGACATTGAATGCCTCATGACGGTGAGATTATTCCGATGTGGGCCACGTCAAGGCTTATCCAGAGAAAGGAGGAATTCAGTATGGCAAATCGTCAAGAACTTCGTACCCCCACCGGCACGCTCATTGGCTATATCCAGTCCGACTCGACGGGGCGACTGACCGGGCGCACCGCGACGGGACGGACGGTCGGGTCGTATGACCCGAAGTCGGATATCACCAGGACACCGACGGGCGCCGTTTACGGGAAGGGGAACATGCTGCCTGTGCTCATTCAGATGGCACACTAACGCAGGTCCCTTGTTGCCAGCGGCGGTAAGGTCATGGCGCGAGGCACGGCCTAGCGCCCTCATGCATAGACTTCGCCGCTGCCTTAGCTTCGGCTGCGAATTCGTCGCGCAAGTTTGCGGGCTCCAGGACCTCCACGAAGGGGCCAAAGGAACGGAGCCACCAGCGCAGGCGCTCACTGAGAACGACTGTCCCGCACACGGTGACGCTACCATCTGGGTGGGGTTCAATGGTCTGGTCAAGCGACATTGGGGCTTCACAAACCGCATGGTTTCGTCCATTTGCGAATCGGACGACAAGTTTCACCTCCCCGCGCGGAAGGAAGTCGAATTGCCGCTCTTGCGCGATGTACTTCCCCAACGAGAAGTCCTTGGGGTAAGGAAAAGGCTCAGGGCAGACGCGGGCGCTCTGCATGCGGTCCAGTCGGTACATGGCGGCATCCGGCTTCGAGTCTCGCTTGGCCACCAGATAGACGAAGGAAGCCATCTCGACGAGGCCCAGCGGCATCACTGTCTGGGGCTCTGGCTTCTTTTCAGGGTTTGAGCGCGGCCTGTAGACCACCTCTAGTAGTTGTTCCGAGAACAGGGCTTCGGAGACCGGGTAGAAGATTGCTTCTCGGACGGCTGGGGCCAGAAGTTGAAAGCCATTGTCCACGGCGGCGACCTTCTTGTGCCAGTTTGCATGCCGACGTCCATCCAACGCCGTGCCCCGCATTAGGCGGTCCTCCGCGACGTCAAAGAGACCACCTAGTGCAGTCCCCACCAAAGTAGGGATTTGCAGGCCTGCGAAGCGTTTTAGCGTTTGCAACGCTAAGGCCTCATCGAAGGTCATCATCGCCCCGGCTTTGGCTGCGACGCCGCTGGCTCCCTCTTTCTTCTGCCATTCAAGAGCATTTCCAGCTTTGCGCTTCACGACGACTCCAGCCTCAAGTAATGCTTCGAGGCGCCGTTGTACGGTCTTGACATGCCGTATTGTCAGGCCACTGCGTTCCAGCGCATCCGCGACCTGAGGTGTAGTCATCCACCGCTGTGAGGAATGCTTCGTTGGAAGCATTGCAAGAATCGGAGAATCCAAGGGAGACATGAGCCAGCAGCAAGTCCTCGTATGAGACACAAAATGTCTCATGGCTGCGCTATGCTGGCAAGCTGCCCGGAGGTGATGGCAGGCCGACCGTAGACAGGGGGGATTTCCTAGGCTGAGTCTCAGGGCGGGTGGTAGCGGCGGACACCTGCCGCCGTGCAATCAGTGGGCTTCACTAGTGTTGGGGTAAGGGGAGCAAAGATGCAAGAGAAGAACGGGCGGCGACTATATTCCGCGTCGGACATCGTTTCGTTCCTGGAGTGCGAGCACAGCATCACGCTGGCGCTGCGCAACTTCACGGACCCGGTCCCCAAGAACCAAGAAGATGAGCAAGCCGAGCTCGTCGCCAGTAAGGGGATGGAGCATGAACGGCGATATGTTTCACGCCTCCGAGAGCAAGGCAAGACGTTTGTCGACGTCACTGAGGTGGGATTATCACCAGTCTCGCGAGCCGCGCGTACGCGAGAAGCCATGGAGGCCGGAGTGGATGTTATATACCAGGCCACCTTCGCTCATGGCGACTTCATGGGGTATGCGGACTTCCTGGTGAAGGTAAACAAGCCTTCGAAACTGGGCAATCACAGCTACGAGGTGGAGGACACAAAGCTGGCGAGAAGCGTGCGGGGGAAGTTCATCATCCAGCTTGCCTTCTACAGTTGGATGCTCGCCTGGACTCAGGAAGCCATTCCAGAAATGATGCACGTCATCCTGGGCTCCGGCCGTCGGGCGTCATATCGCGTGGCCGACTATGCGCGCTATTTGCAATCGGTCCTGTCTCGCTTCATGGCTCGGGTTCAAGTCGAGGCTGCTGACACCTACCCTGAGCCCTGTGAGAAATGTGCGCAGTGTCACTGGTCGGACTACTGTGCTGAGCAGCGAGAGAAAGATGACCACCTGTCGCTGGTGGCCAATATCTCCCGCGTGCAAATCAAGAAGCTTGAGGCTAATGGCGTCACCACCCTGGAAGCGCTGGCAATGCTCCCGGAAGGCCGCACGATTCCGAAAATTGCAGATGACACACTGACACGTATCCGCCAGCAGGCGGCTCTTCAGTTCCGTGCACGTAGAGAAGGTAGGCTGTATTACGAAATCCTGCCCACAAAGGAGGAGGGCGTGCGTGGCTTCGGGCGCCTCCCCGAGCCGAACGCCGGCGACATGTTCTTCGACATGGAAGGCAATCCTTTAG
The DNA here is from genome assembly GCF_056930435.1 of Cupriavidus sp. 09_S30. NCBI lineage: Bacteria > Pseudomonadati > Pseudomonadota > Betaproteobacteria > Burkholderiales > Burkholderiaceae > Cupriavidus > Cupriavidus sp. 09_S30. The sequence continues at coordinate 1,040,152 of NZ_JBXOWI010000002.1, forward strand.
AGGAAGGGGGCCTGGAGTATCTCTTTGGGCTATGGGTCTTCGATGAGGGGCAAGGGAAATTCGTGGCCTTCTGGGCCCACAACCGCCAGGAAGAGAAGCTAGCGTTTGAGCAGTTCATCGACTATGTCGTGGCCAGGCTCAAGCAATACCCCGATGCCTATATCTACCACTATGCGCCCTACGAATCGACGGCACTCAAGAAGCTGATGTCGGTGCACGGCACCCGAGGTGTCGAAGTCGACAACCTGCTTCGCATGGCTAAGCTTGTGGACCTCTATCAGGTCGTACGGGAGGCGCTTCGCCTGTCGACGCCGAATTATTCCATCAAGTCGGTCGAGCACTTTTATCGAGGGAAGCGCACGGGTGAGGTTACCAACGCCGGGGCGTCCATCGTGTTCTATGAGCGGTGGAAGGAAACCCAGGATGCCAACATCCTTCAAAGCATCGCTGACTACAATCAGGACGATGTGGTTTCGACCTTTGAGCTTCGGCAATGGCTGGTTGGTTTGCGTCCGAGTGATGTCCCTTGGCTTAACCGACGGGGCCAAAGCGAGATGGAAGGCGCCAGGACCATCGAGTCACAGAACGAATACGAGGTCCGGCTTGATAAGTACCGTGACGCACTGCTCTCTGACCTTCCGGAGAAGGAGAGTGACTATTCCGATGACGATGCGCTCCGGAATCTGACGTTCCAGTTGCTGGACTTCCATCGGCGCGAAGCAAAACCGGCTTGGTGGGACTTCTTCCGCCGTGCGGAGATGACAGAAGTCGAGTTAATAGAGGACCAGGAGTGCATTGGGGGCATGGTGCTCGACGAGGCCAATCCGCCGGTGCTGGTAGGGCGCTCGATTCTGTATACATACCGCTATCCGGAACAGGAGACCAAGCTGCGCACGGGGTCGAGCGTGGTTGACGTGGCAACTGGAAAGTCCCTGTCAAATATCGAGGTCGACTCGGTCGCTCATGTTGTGCGCTTTACGCGAGGTGCAAGGGCGGAGGCGCCCGAAGCGAGGATGGCGATTGGTCCGAGCGGACCGATTGGAAGCAAAGAGTTGGTCGGGGCAGTCTACCGCTTTGCGGACTCTGTCATTGCCGGCGACAACAGCTATGCAGCTATCAAGAGTCTTTTGAGCCATCAGCTTCCGATGGTGGCTGGGCTGAATGGCGCGGCGCAGCTTGTCACGAAGGCTCAGGATTTGCTTTCGCAGGCAATCAACGTCATCCGGGGGATGCAGAATTGCACCCTGTTCCTGCAGGGGCCGCCAGGGGCGGGAAAAACCTACAATGGCTCGCGCATCATTCTCAGTCTGCTGCAGGCGGGAAAGCGGGTCGGTATTACCTCCAACAGTCACGATGCCATCAACAATCTCCTCGAGGGCGTCGCCAAGGCGGCTGGTGAGGCGAAGTTTGCGTTGAGCGGAGTGAAGAAGTCTAGTGGTGAAGGCCAGTTCGCCAACGTGGAGGGCATTGCTGATGTTACGAGCAACGATGCTGTGAGCCTCGAAGAGCACCAATTGATTGCCGGGACGGCATGGCTATTCTCCCGTCCGGAGTTTGACCAGGAGCTGGACTACATCTTCGCCGACGAGGCCGGTCAGATTAGCCTGGCAAACATGGTTGCCATCGGAACGGCTGCTAAGAATATCGTGTTGCTTGGTGACCAAATGCAACTAGGGCAGCCGACACAAGGCGTGCACCCGGGACGCTCGGGCGAATCGACGCTGGACTATCTGTTGAGCGGGGCGTCGACCATTGCGCCGGACCGGGGCATCTTCCTGGCAAAGACCTTCCGGATGCACCCGAATGTATGCTCCTTCATCTCCCAAGCGGTCTACGAAGGGAGACTTGAATCCGACGATTCGACCCACGGGCAACGCCTGGTGCTGGGTTTAGGAGCCCATTCTGCTTTGTCCCCGACAGGTCTGAGATACGTACCCGTCGAGCACGATGGGTGCGCACAATCAAGCCCTGAAGAAGTGGCGGTAGTTGCGGGTTTGGTCAAGTCCGCGCTTCAGCAGCGCTACATCGGCAAGAATGGGGAGACGTGTTCGATGACGCTGGACGATATTCTCATTGTTGCGCCGTACAACGTGCAGGTCAACGAACTGCGGCGCGCCCTTCCTGAAGGCGCGCGCGTTGGTACCGTCGACAAATTCCAAGGACAGGAGGCGCAGTTGGTCATCATGTCAATGACCACGTCCAACGGTGACTACGTTCCTCGGGACCTGGAGTTCTTGTTCAGCAAGAACCGCCTAAACGTGGCTCTCTCGCGGGCGAAGTCACTGGCAATCCTTGTCGCCAGTCCTGACTTGATGTCAGTTCACTGCAGGACACCTGAACAGATGGCCCTTGTGAACACGCTCTGTTGGGCTGTTGAGTATGCAACCCATGGGTCATGACTTAATATGCGCAACTGGGAACTGTGTCAAAGTTTGATGCTTAATTGCTGGGGCTAATAGGCGCGCGATTCGGAATAAGACGGCAAGTGGCCACCTAAAAGGTAAGAAGGGGGAGCAGGTATGATGGAACCGACAAGAGCTAATTTGCAGCGCACCATCGAAAGCAACGGTGACAAGACGCCTCTGCGGATTTTTTGCTCGGGATACATGCCTCATCCGAACCCAAGAATATACAAGTACTACTGGCGGGTGTTCACTCTAGATTCTCGGTGGGAAGGTACGAAGTTCTTTGAGAACACAACGCCTCTGTCGACGGCAGATTGCATGGAATTGCTGGAAAAGTATCGGGTTGAGAGCGTGCCATGCCTTATATACAGCTATCATCGGCCACGAGAAGGTGCAATCTTTGACAAGAATAGTGAGAAGTGGAAGGACGTATCATTTGCTCCATCATGGGATGATGACGTCGACCCTGAATGGCATGGGCATAAGTAGAACAAGATGAGTGCGCGCACGTTTTGTTGATAATATAAAGTAAAAATGAAGCTACTGAAAACAGCATCTGGCCAAGCGAACTTTGAGTACAGTGGGAATCCGGCGGTGGGTATCGAACTGCGCTATGGCGGCAGCGCGCAGAATGTCCACGTTAGCGCCGAGATTATCGATGCGCTTCTCGGTGAATTCGCAGCTAGACCTAATTCTGTTGTTGTCGGTACAAGTTTTACTAACCCACCACTTGGCAGCATCGGTGATTGGTTGAAAGAATATTTTGGACAGAATATTGCCTGCTATCTTGTGCCAGCATTCGAAGACTTGGGTCTGGGGGAGTACGACGGTTCGCGTAGGCAGTTTCGCTTCACGGTCAAGGTAGCCGAAATGGGCTCCGGCACCTCAAAAGAGGTGGCAACGCGGCGATACTTGACGGATAGCCTTGACGGCGAGTTGCTGGCGGCTGAAGCCGGGAAAGCGATGCTACGCACGTCCGCCGCAGTCTCAAGGCTACCTCTATCTCCCGCCAGAAGGATTGAGTGCACTCTCTCAGATTTCCAAAGTGCCGAAGAATTCCAGCGTTACCTGACCCAATGGGGGCTACCGACAGAGGGCGAGTTCGTTATCTACCGCTTTCAGACGGAAGGCGTCGGTGACTTCCATTCGGCTTTTCCCGAAAAGTCGGCTTGCTCCTACAAGCTGAGCCGAAAGAACGAACTGACGGAAGATGGCGTCACCCTTTACGTTGGAAGCTCTAGAGACTTCGCCAGCCGGTTGCAACAGCATTTTGGCTACGGATATGAGGGGACGTATGCGCTTCATTTGAAGCGCTGGGTACCGGAGCGACTTTGGCGCAGCCTGCTATTGGTTGAGTACTGGACTGTTCGTGACAGTGAGCGGGCGCGTCCTATCGTATTGCAGAGCGTTGAGGACTATCTATGGGACCATAGTCGGCCGATATTTGGCCGGCGAGGGGCTAGATAGGCACTCAATTGCCGCCAGGCGGAATGAAGGCCGCCGGTTCATTGTGAGAATAGCTTTCGTAAATATTACGATTGGGGTCAGACTTGATGGATTCGACGCAGGATAAGGGCGAGTTGTTTCAGCAGTTTGTGAGTGACCCACGGCTCGGAGATGTCATCGAGCAGATGAAGCGGTCAAACGACATATTCAATATTATATCTCCATCGGAGAATCAGCACTCAGAAATTCTGAAGTGGCTTTTCAATCCGAGAGAAGGTCACGGCCAAGGCGATGCAATTCTCAAGGACTTCTTGACGGCTGCATATTGGGCGGCTTCCGGAAATGTATATTCCAATCGGACGTTTTTCGAGTGTTGGACGCCAAGCCGCATAGCTGGCACAGGTTTTCATTCGATTTTCCTAATTCGCGAGTACGGCCTATCAAGCGGTAAGAGGCTGGACCTCCTAATGGTCGATACGGATAATGAGGTTCTCATTGTTGTAGAGAATAAGCACGGCTCTAGGTTCGGCGCCAACCAGTTGGAGGAATACTATGAGGGAGTGGCAAGCGAACTCCGCAGAAGGCCTGCCTTCAACGGTTTCAAGACCGCTTACATAGCATTAGACCGGAATCATGTCAGGCCCGAAGATGAAGGTGGGCGAGATAGGGCGCTCTCAAATCGCTGGGCCTACGTAGACTATCAGTGGCTCGAGGCTGGCGCGCGCCGAGCGGAAATGCAATTGCGTCGGGGCAATCAATCCGCGTCTTTGGTCATTGCATACTGCCAGAGGCAGACAGACTATGTGCCACCGGAAGAGGAACAGCTTGACGACAAGCTTGCACTTCTGGCGCAGGAGTACAGGCCGATACTTGACGACTTTCTTTTAGCCAGAAAGAAACATCTGACCGAACTGACGCCGGCGGAACTTAGGGGCGACTTTGGTGACATCTGGACGTATGCCAATCATCATTCGGAAATCGTCGATAGAATGATTGAAATGGAGTCGCTTGCCTTTGTGGAAACTGGTTTCAAAAAATCCCGGCCGGGGTTGGAGCTTGAATCGGTGTACGGCAAGCGATATGTGAGTTTTCATGAGGGTACATGGGGACCTCTCATGAACTCAAATGGTGATTGGGCTGTCTTAATCAGTGTTTGGCGGATGCCAAAATCGAAGTCGCCCACAACGGCGTACGGGATGGCAGTCTACTATTATCCCAAGAGCGTGCACGATGGTGTTGCAGAGCGCCTGTATGCCTCTCTATCGGACGAGTTTCCAGAGCTGAAGCGAGGTAGACAGGAAGCTTCGTACAGGACGTTGGGACGCCAGAAATTTGTTTCAGAAGGAGACCTCGGGGGTAAGCTCGAGAAGCTCTTTGAGCGAGCAAACAATGCCATCAAGATAGCGTTGGAGCGCTAATCGTAAATTGCTGTCATGAAATTTCCGTCGCTTTTGAGGGGCGACCAGGAAAGTGCTTCCCAATTGAAGGTATCTCAGGGTTTACCTCGGGACCAGAGAGGTGAGGATGGCGTAGCGCCGGTCGTGAGATGGACCGGACACGCCGCTGCGGACCACCGCATCCCGCAGTGTCCGACGGCAGAATTTCGCAGTGAGAGGCCTGGCAGCCGCCTTATCCATGGTTCCTGCTTGCCGTCTCCCACAATGAATCTCTTGCGGGCCGGCTCCCCCTTGGCGGTCCCCGGTTCTGGTCAGGCGATAGGCGGTCATATTGGTGTCGATGGTGGTCTGCACCAGGACGGCTCGAAAACCGTGCCGTGGCGGTTAGTCCCGTGCGGCTTGTTGATGCCGCGGAAGATGTCGGCGTGCCAGGTAAGGGCGTCCCGGGTCCTGTCGAGCCGGTTGTAGTTCGACTCGCCCACTTCCATCAACGCCGGCAACGTCAGAGCGAGCTTGTCGGCCAGTTTCCCATTGGCCGACCCCGGCGGCGGGCGACGGCGCCGACCCGCGGCACAGGGCGACGCGCGGCGGACGCTCGTGGAGCTGTCCGACCTGGCAGGTCTGACAGACGACGTGCAACTCATCATTGAGTAATGGGGCTAATGCTGCGCCCGAACTACCTGCATGCGTCACGGTGCGGCGCGTCAGCAGTTGCGCGCGGACCGAAATATCACATTTCACGATAACCCGTTATCATGCATAACGTTTCTTCCTCTCACGCGAACAGGAACGGGGAAAATTTTGGACGGAAAAAAAGAAACCGATGTCGCCCTGAAAGCTCAGGTAAATGCGGCTCTGACCGGCGCTGCCGTATCCAAAGGTGCTCAGGATTGGTACCAGAGGTTGGTCGAATTTTTGGCCGAGGTTAAGGCCGGGATTCCCGGCAAGCTCCAGGACGCCACCTTCCTGAAAAAGCTGTGGGACGACAATCCTGTCTCAGCCACGGGTATGGGCTCAGTCAAGATGGCGCCCGCACTAGCTGATGCTCATTTCCGAGACTGGTTTGCGGCCGAAATCACAAAGCTACTGCCATCGGACCCCGTGGCGGCGGAAATTCAACTTACGGCACTCTATGACGGACTCAGCGACCGCCTCAAGATTCTCTGCGGACGCACGCCCCGCTTGAAACTCAATCGTGTCCTGTGCGCTATATATCCCGAGCACTTCACCACGATTGCCGACCCCGGTAAGCTGCTATTCCTACATAAGGAGATGGGCGGGGCGACTAACGACCATCCTGTTAGAGCACACAAGGCCATTCGCGCCCAAATCGATGCAATGCTTGGGCCGGTCAACGATGCCGACCCTATCGACTTCATGCGGAGGATTTGTCTGCCATGGATGGTCTATGAGCGCATCGCCGATGATGGTCTTAGTGATGCTCCGGTTGACCAAACGGAACAGGCTGCATCTTTAAAGCCTTTGCCAGCAACACTGAGGCGGAAGGGACTTACATCTATAAAGGGTGGCTTCCAGACACTTCTGGGGTACCTTCCTGAACTCAGCGACGGCGTCACCAAAGACGAGTTCGCCGAACTCATCCGGCAGAGCAACCCTGAACTCGCGCCGAGCAGCCTCATCACCGGCATCAACGTCGTTTCACGAGAGTTTGACCTGTGCAAGCGCGATGGGGACACCTACCGACTCAGCGCGCGTGGTATCAACTTGCTTGCGACGCAAGACCCGGACGAACTGGCCGACCACCTGCTGACCAAGATTCTTGGCGTCGACCATATAGTGAAGGCGTTGGACACTGCTCCGCAGACGAAGGCCAACCTCATTGCATTGCTTCAGAAGGTACACCCTGGCTGGACGTCTGACTTTGCCCCAACATCATTGCTCGGATGGCTGACGAGCCTCGATGTGATTGAGTTCAACGATGCGAAGCAGTTAAAACTCACTGAACGCGGCAAACATTGGGCGGAGCTTGTCACCTGGAAACCTGAGAGCCTTCCCCTGCCGAAGGGCCCAATACCCGAGGGCAAGTCAAATCAAACCGAGGCCACGCAACTACCGGCGTTTGCCGAGCTATGGAAGCGCATTTCTGCGTTGGTTGCCGGAAAACTGGTGCTAGAGCAATCCCTGGTTGGGCAACTGCACGCTGGCCTCTGGTTTCATCCGGTTCGGCATTTCGCCGTGCTAACCGGTATCTCTGGGTCCGGTAAGACTCAGCTGGCCCTAAATTACGCTCAAGCGCTGTGTGACGTCGAACAGTACGACCACGACCGAGTCCGCGTGATTCCAGTCCAACCCGGTTGGTATGACCCGAGTCCCTTGCTCGGCTATGTCAATCCCATTCAAGACTCATCTTACAGGAGCGCGCCGTTCCTTGACCTGCTGCTGCGTGCAGTCTGCAAACCCCGAGCAACCCTACGTAGCCATCCTTGACGAAATGAACCTCTCACATCCGGAGCAGTACCTGGCACCAGTGCTGTCCGCGATGGAGACATCCGGATGGCTGGACCTTCATCAACTCAGCGAGGACACCACGCCCATCCCGAGGCGCGCGCGCTATCCAGCCAACCTGGCCATCATCGGCACACTGAACATGGATGAGACCACGCATGGTCTGTCGGACAAGGTGTTGGACCGTGCCTACACACTTGAATTTTGGAATATCAGAGTCCAGGACTTCCCGGGCTGGGCCTCTACCAAACTTGCCCCAGAGCTAAAGGAGAAGACTCGGGCGCTCCTCGCGGCCCTGAGCGAGGCACTCGCGCCGGTACGCCTGCATTTCGGCTGGCGGACAATTAACGACGTGCTGGATTATCTCGCGTTCCAGTCTGCATTCTCGCCAACGGAGGCAGCCGCGCTTGACAATGTTGTGTACGCGAAGGTTCTGCCGAAGTTGCGCGGCGAGACCTCTGCCAAGTTCCAGAAGGCGCTGCAAGACACGTATAAGGTTCTGGTGGACAATGGGCTTACCAGGTGTTGCGAAAAGGTGAAGCGTTTGCAGGAGGACCTTGTCGCAACGGGGTCAGCCCGTTTTTGGCGATAGCTTCGAGGGTGCGCGGTGTTACTACGCATTCGAAGGGCCGACGCGGAAAACAATGGTGCCTGGGCTGAAATCCAGGCGCATCAGGTTCATGCGGGGCTGACTGAAGACACGGACTACATGCTGTGTGTTGGGCATCCCGATGCTCGAGTATTTGTTGATGATGTCGAGCTACGCCGTGACCACTCATCGCTGTTCCGGTGGCGGCCCAGCTTCTACGCGGGGATGGTGGCGGCAGAAGTTGTGCTGCCCAGCGCAGTTAGCTATCAATACTTCTTGGACGTCAGTCCGAGCCCTTCCAAGACCGGTCAAACCGAGTTCGATGCGATGGTTGCGGATATTAGGGCTTTCGACCAGACCCTGCTGAGTGGGACGTCCTCGGCGACCATGTCGTTTGGTCGGGACGGAAACACGGCCAGGTACGAGACAGACATTCTGCTCACCCGCCTGAGAGCCTACGGACCATCGTTCCTTGACGCCGTCGAGACGATTGGGCGTTCCCCTCATCGGTTTCTATCTGCAGACACCCAGGTTCTTCCTCTTTCACGGGTAAGGCGACTGCATCACACATCCCTGCAAGACCGGCGGCTAGCAGCTATCGCCACGGGACGGATTCTGAGCGCGGAGTCGATGGATTCGTTCCAAGTCAATAGTCGTACCTCTGCACCAACGTTCGACACGCCAGCCAATCGCTCACTGCTTGCGCTGCTACGGCGCTTTCGAGCCGCCGTCACATCTGTATACGAAAAAGTCCAGGCTTTGAAGCTTGGAAGCCCTTCAGACGAGCAAAGTTTGCGCTGCGAGCGGCGATTGCGGGACTTGGATATCTTGGAGCAGCGCACACAGCAGCTGTTGTTTGCACCATTCTTTCGCGAGGTCACGTGTGGCCAGATATCGGCTGCCGGTCTGACTCAAATCGCTGCCCAGCCTGCGTACAGTCGGGCCTACAGTCTTGGTTGCCGCGCGCTTGTTACCGCGGTAGAAGGAGACCATGGCAGCGACCTGCTGCATATCCCGCCCTCTTGGGGAATCTATGAGACATGGTGCTACCTTTGCGTGACACAGTGCGTCACCGCAGTCACTGGCGCAATACATGTTGAGGTAGCAGCCAAGGCCGTTTCAGCTGAACGTGCCCTGCGCTTTGACCTTGATGAAACACGGTGGCTCGAAGTCCTGTTTCAGGCCACGTTCCCAGCTATCAAGGCATCGAATACGCGAATTGGGTGGAGCTTATCAAGAGAGCGCCGACCAGATATCGTGCTCGTTCACTACGGACCGAACGGGCCTCGGGCGCTCATCTTCGACGCAAAATGGAGAAGCGGACGAGAGAACGTACTCGATGCCATGGAGTCTGCACACATCTACCATGATGCGCTGAGAGTGAACGGCGTCGCGCCCGCACTCTGTTTGTTGCTCCTCCCCGGGCAAGCCTCGGTTCTTGAACTGGAGCAGGATGTGTTTGCCGCCGTGCACCGTGTAGGGACGATTAGTTCTGTGCGAGTTGACGGGGGCGGCAAAGCGCGTATCAGCGAAATTCTCAAGGAGTGGCTCGCCAATGAGTGAGAACACAACCGCGAACGTTGAGTGAGGAGAGGCGTATGTTCGAAGCAGTGACACAGAAGGAACTTCGCGCGCAGATGGAACAGCATCTCCTGATGGTGGAGGAGGTGCTTGGGGGCATGGACCAGTTCGTCCAAGGCTTGGAGAGCCGTATCGCGCGGATAGAAGAGGCTCTGGGACTCGAGCCAGAAGGTATCTCCGCTTCGGGCTGGGTTGCGGACCTGCAGAGGTTGAAGGTCGAGGTGGCCAAGTTGCGTCAACTGTAAATCCGAGCCATGACATACCAGCCCTCGTTTCAACTACGCACGTTAGCGGACAGGTACTGCGGCAAGCGGGATATCCCGCCCGGAGAAGCGTTCCAGTGCGCCTTCATTCGGTTTGCGCGAAACAGTCGAGAGTCGCTGTTGGACCTGACTGTCGCAGTTGCATCGGTGGAGATAGCAGCTGGCGATGGTCCCGATGATGTGGACCCTTTGTTGTTGCGAGCAATTTACGAGACCAACCCATCGCTCACGGAAACTCATCTTTTCTCCCTGAGTGGTGACGCGTTGCAGGGAGCGGTAAACACGGCAAAAGGCAAATACTTCGAGTATTTGGTTGCTGACCGCTTGAATGCGGGCATGCAGGTTGGTCCCCTCTTGCTCCATGACGGGCAGACCGCGTTGCTGGCCGAATCGATGACGCAGCCGGGATGGGATTTGCGCATCGTTGATAAGCACGGTGCTGTCGTCGGGTACCTTCAACTCAAAGCGACTGACAGCGTTGGCTACATTCACACGGCGCTCGAACGCTATCCCGACATCCGGATTCTGGCTACCAGTGACGTGGCTCACAGCGGCCTGGTTTGGGATAGCGGCATCTCCGACGAGATGCTCCGAGAACATGTGGGGGACGCCGTAAGCGCTGCGGATACGTCAGTGACTCAACTGTTCCTTGACCACTTCCATCCACTGTTGCCGCTTGCGGCGATTGTTGCGCATGAAGGGTACAGGTTGAGCATCGGTGCTCAATCAATGGATGCATTCAAGCTGGCGCTGGCCCGGCGCAGCCAGCGCATCGCGGTCACTCAATTGATTGGGGCGACGGTCTATGCGTTGGGTGGCGGCCATTGGTCCATTCCTGTGGCGTTTGTCGGCGGATTGGCATTTGACCGCACTATCAATCAGGCAGCCCTGACGGCGGGCTATGAGTCGCACCGAGAGCGCCTATTGGCGCTGCGGTTGCTTCAACAAGAACGGGAATTGGTAAGGGAGCCGATATGAGCTTCTTGACGAGACTGGCGAATGGGCTGGGGACAGTGCTTGGTGTGTTGCAAGACACGGCAACAACGGTCATTGAGCAGATTCGGCAAGGCTACGAGGATTTTCGGAAGCGCGGAGGCCTCACACAAACGCAAGCAGTAGATGACGCTCAGAAGAGGCGAGCGAGACTGCGCGATGTCAATGATGAAATCATGGACCTGCGCAATCGACGGATGAGTCACGGGACGCTTTCCACCCGGGAACGGGCGCGATGGGAGGTGCTCAGGGAGGAGCGAGCAGAGCTATTGGATGCCCTAGGTCAGGCGAAGGAGGTCAACGCCGCCGAGAAGATTTTTGCGTCAGAGGAGTTGATTCAGAAGGTTGAGGTCGACCTTGATACCACTCACGTTCTTCAGTACAACGCTTTTGCAGACACTCTTGGCAAGAAGTGTCCGAAGTGTGGGCGTCAGATGAAGCTGCAATGGCAGCGCGACTTACGCGTGGCACGGCCGGGCGACTTCTTTTGGGGATGCACGGGCTGGTACGTTCAAGTCTCCGGCAAGGGCGCTTGCAGCCACAAAGAAAGACTGCAGCGCGGTGACTACGGACTGATGACCGATGTGTCGGCTCCTGAGTTCCAGATGACCGCTGATGAGTTCAACCAAATCATTACCAACCCCCGTGCAGAAAGAATCATTTCAGACCGCCTCCAGGCCGTGCGCTCCGATTTGAACGCGGGAGGGGAGGGAATCGAGTTGGCGACGTGCCCAGTCCACGGCGAGCACATGGTGTTGAGGCAGAAGGAGAATCCGGTCGGGCTATTAGATACGTTCTTCCTGGCCTGCCCTTACTGGCAACGTGGTGGCCAAGGGTGCTCGTTCGTTGAGAAGTTGAAGTCCGGGCCCCAGCTGGCTGCCCTGTTGAAGTCGCAGACAGGAGCAGGAATTCTCTGACGGTTAGGCCTCACATCCATCAACTACTGCAGAGCCGGCGGTGCGCATTGTAGTGTCGCACTGCAGCTTGTTTGTCGCCGCGCAGTTCACTCAGACGAGCCAGGTTGAAGTGGGCGTCAGCGTAGCCCGGATTCAGCTCTAGGCATTTTCTGTAGCTGCTTGCAGCGTCCACATCGCGAGAACGTTCCACCAGTACCACGGCCCGGTTGAAATGGAGTTAGCAATCGGCCGGGAAGTGTTCCGGGGCTATGTCGAACACAGTCAACGCCTCCGCACCCGCCGCAGTGGCGGCATTGTGTTTGCCAAGGGATAGAGAAAGGTGACCTCTTTGGAATCGGGATGCTTGCCCAAAGTCGCAGTCTGGCGTGCCGCAGCGGGAGGATGGGACTCAAGTGCGAGTCTTGAGTCGAATCGACGTAGGAGATAGCACTTCTGCGACCATTAGAGTCATTTCGGGCAACGTCTGAAACCGCTGACGGAGGGCCGGCCCACCAAAGATGCGTGGAGAACTATTCGGGTTGGCGCTACGATTAATCGTACCCAACATGGGCTGTTGCTCATCACCGAAAAAGATTTCCACCGTATCGCCATCAGCCCCCAGCAGTGGGGACGAGGCGATACCACTATTGAAGAAGCCTGTTTTCCAGTAGGTGGGCTGAAGCTTGAAGTCGAATGTCCCTAGCGCCGCTTCAACGATTTCGGCTTGTGCTGCTTCCACAGCGCGTTCTTCTCCGTCCACTTCCCCTGGCGCGCCTAGGGTCTCAGTGCATCCTTGCTTCCGGCGGCCTGCAGTCATATTCCATTCTGGGCTCAGTGTCCGGATGATGCTGTCTTCCAGGCCAGCGGCGAGGTTCAAGTGGAACGGGCCATAGTGCATCAGACCGCTGTCCGGGAGTGCATAGACCTCGACGGTCGCCCCAGCAGATACCAGCTCATGAATGCGCTGGCGGACTCGATAGTTGGTCCTTGCCGAGGGGCCGGGGGAGACATACCCTGCCATCCGCTCTCGAAGCATCTGAGTGGACTTGCCAACGTACTTCACCTCGCCATCGCAGACAAACGCATAGAGCACGTTTCGCTGCGTACCGTGCTGCCGAATGGCAATACGCAAGCGGCCATCGTTAAGCAGCCAATGTCCAGCAACCTGAAAACCGATTCCCAGTAGTCTGTTCATGCCTGCTCGTGGTCATGAGAGTTAGAACAGGCCAGTCTATCCGGGCTGCTCGGGCGTGGGTATTCGTCCAGTCATCGGAGTAAAGCCCATACCTCGAAATATGCATTATGGCGCACAATCAAGGGGGCCACTGTGGAATGAAATCGGTCATGCACGAAATCGGCCTCCCTCCAATTGGGTGATGGCTTTCTGAGAGGGCAAAATGTATGGTGGACTGCTATACAAACGCCAACGCCGTCTATGGAAGCTGAAAAGACTGTGGCCCTGAGCTTTCGGGTTACTCCCACGATGAAGCGCAAGCTCGAGGCCGCCGCTGCGCAAGAGCGCAGGAGCCTGACCAATATGTTTGAAGTCTTGGTGGACGACTTTTGCCGGACGCACGGCATTAGCGATGATGAGGTTGGGAGCCAGAGAAAGGCTGTTTCTACGGGGAAAAAGAGGGCATGAACGGAACAACAAAGATATTGGAGGCGCTTCATCCATCACTTGCCAGCCTCCATGGTGTACCCCTGTACGTGTTCCTTTTTGTCGCTCTGCTGACGGTAGCATTCCTGGTTGGCTACGCATACAAGGGAACCCAAGTCTGGTGGCAGATTTGGTCGACGCTGCGGGCAATTCGAGCGCTCCGCAAGGACGAAGGTGCTCCCGACCCCGCCGAAGTTGGTCGTGCGTTTCGGTGGGAGCCACTCAAGCACCTCTGGACCGAATATGCCGACACGCTGCATGAGTTGCGTGTGGCAGGCTCAGGCGCCGCCGCCCTTACTGAAGTCCGTGCGACCGTGCCCGCCGAGTCGATGTTTACTCGCGAGGTGCTGGTTGATGGACGTATGTTCGACGACTTCACGCGGCATCTTCCCGGTGTGCTGACCGGGTTGGGCATCATTGGCACCTTCGCGGGACTTTTGGATGGCCTTCAACAGTTCAAGCCGACCCCCATTGAGGATGCTGTAAATGGTCTGGGCCCATTGCTGCTTGGTGTTCAGCATGCCTTCGTCGCTTCGGGGACGGCTATTGCTTGCGCAATGCTGGTGGTCTTCATAAGTCGTCTCCTGTTGGCCTATCTTTATCGGCTGGTTGAGCACCTCACTCATGCCATCGACAGCCTCTACTCGACTGGCGCGGGTGAGGAGTACCTGGCCAGATTGGTCAAGTCATCGGAGCAAAACGCTACCAGCACCGCTCAACTGAAGGACGCTCTTGTGGAGGACCTCCACAAGATGATGACGAACCTCGTTGACCGACAGATTGCTGCCCAAGAAGCATCGACCTTGGCGCTCGGTAAGCACATCGGCGAGTCTATTTCCTCTGCCATTGCGGAGCCGATGAAGCGCGTTGGGGAGGCTATGGAGGTGACGGCCCGCGGAAATGGCGAGCAGGTCAACTCGATGCTTGAGACGCTGCTCACCGGATTCATGGCCAAGCTGGAAGATACTTTCGGTGGTCAAATGCGCGGCATCAACGAACAGATGCAGAGGTCGATGGATTCGATGTCCGCTGTTCAGTCGTCGCTTCAGGGACTTCTTGCCGACATCAAGCAGACTAACGAGCAGGCCGCCAATCAAATGAGCGGCACGCTTGAGGACGCTATGAAGAAAGCTGCGGACAACCAGCAACTCCTCACGGACCAGATGCGCGAGTTCGTTCAGGACTTCCGGCGACTGGTGACCGAGGAGCAGCGCAAGTCCAAGCAAGCCATGGACGAGGCTGTGATGAAAGTTCTCGGCGAAGTGGCTGTTGCTATGGACAGGCTCGAAGGCACGCGCAAGGCCGCAGCCGCAGAGGAGGCCGGAAGAAATGACCGGCTCGCTAGCCAGACCAATCAGCTGGTCGGCGGCTTGACGACACAGGTGGAGACATTGCTGGGCGCCGTTTCGGAGCAGGTCGCGAAAACTCAACAGAACGTCGACGCACTTGGAGTGGTATCGCTACGGGCAATAGATGGCATGAATCAAGGAGCGTTGACCATGGGCTCCGCAGCTCAGCGCTTCGAGACCGCAGGTGGTGCGGTGTCGGCCGTGTTCGAGCGTTCGACCAAAGTCGCAGACACGCTGTCTTCCGCTGCTGCTTCGTTGCAGGCTGCATCGACCGCGGTGCAGCGTGGGTTCGAGCAGTACGATTCGACCAGGAAGACCGTTGACACTCAAGTAGCTGCTCTTATGGGGCTCATCGAGACAGTCAAGAGGGAGGCTGGTGTGTCCCAAGAGCTTGTTTCCAGCATCACGGCGAGTGCCGAAGCGATGCGGAAGTCAGAGCAAGAGGCTCGCCTGCACTTGGACCAAGTCAACGCCGCGTTGGTGAAGGCATTCTCCGACTTTGGTAATTCCCTGGTCAGCCAAGTGAAGTCCACGATTGCTGAGACCGACCGCCATCTCGCGCAGGGCACTGGGCATCTTAACGGGGTCGTGCAGGAACTTGCGAATGCCGTACAGCGCATGAAGAGGGACTGACATGTTCGCTCGAATCTTCCTCAAGCGAGGAAGCAAACATGAAGGGGAGAGTCCATTCTGGATTTCCTTCTCGGACTTGATGTCCGCGCTGATGGTGCTTTTCCTCGTGGTGATGGCTGTGACGCTGGTTGCAGTAACACAGAGCATTGATGCAGCGACACGTGCGACCATCGAGCGAGCTGCGGCTATCAACAAAGTGATGGCAATGATTGCCAACGACCCGAAGAGCCGTAGTGTGGGCGTTGACCAGCAGAACTACCGTATCGACCTGGGCAAGGAGGTTCGCTTTGATAGCGGCAGTTACACCATCAGCGTTCCCGCCGGCCAGTTCTTGCGTAGCTACATCCCTGTCCTCCTGAAAGCGAAAGGTACACCCGAGGGCCAGCGCTGGATGCGAAGCGTCGTGGTTGAGGGTTTTACGGATGAGGATGGGACATACCTCTACAACCTGCAGTTGAGCCTAGACCGAAGTCGTAGCGTGGTCTGTGCTCTGTTTCAAAGCACTTCTTCTGGTGACGCATTGAGTTCGGAGCAGCTTAGAAAGGTGCAAGAGCTTTTCCTGGTTGGAGGCTATTCCTTCAACTCCATTAAGAAAGACAAGGCAGAGAGCCGGCGCGTTGAGTTCAAAGTCGATTTTTGGGGGCTTGACGAGAAGCAGCCCGAGGCTAGCGACGTGCTCAAAGGCAAGGAGTTCGGAAAGTGCTAGCCGCTGCCGCGCTGCAACAGCTTAACCGGGACCTCGTCGCCGCCATCGAGTCGATGGGGTTGCACTCCGGTGAGTTCGGCAAACCTGAACTCGTTGAGAAGCCAACCCGAGAAGCAGAACGCATCTTCCAAGGTTTTGCAGCGGCCAAGCCCAGGAAAGAAGATGCGTACGCTGCTGCGCTGAGCTTTCTCCGAGGCAAGGAGCTGGACTCATGGCAACGAGACCTGGTGGCCTCTGCCATTGGCGAGCCTATCCGCGAGCAGGATGGCGCGATGGTGCTTGGGGCCAGGCGGTTCCCGGCGCTTCTGGGCTTGTACGAATCCGAGGCTAAGCGAGGAGACCTTTGGCGGCTTACTTGGCACGGACTGCTTTACTCATACTTCAATTTCGACCCGAATCTTGCGAAAGATGATGCGACGCGGTCCGGCTGGGAGGCCCTTCGGTCATTCCTAGAGAGGACTTGGCCGTTGATTGACAAACAGGCTGGAAAAAACCAGGTCCCCGATTGGGTCAACGTCCTTCGCAAAGAATCTGAGGTGTTGTCAGCGAGACCTGTCGACAAGTATTCGCATGCATATCTTCGAGGCGATACCAGGCCAACCGACCGGCTCGCTGAGGACTTGGGTATCTCGCCGTCGAGCTGGTTTTGGCACGCCCTAGTTCTGGGGGTGGTGCGACGCGCAACGGCGGAGAGCGATGCAGAGTTTAGACGGCTCCTTCCCCAGCTACTCAAGCTTATCCAAGGGAAGCCCGGCTTCCGCGACGAAGCGTTGGAAGCCATCCTGATTCGGTACCACGCATGCAAGGCCGCTCCGCAAGATGAACGCCTGCGGGACTACGTCTGTCAGCCAACAGTGTGGAAGAATCCGAAGCTGAAGGCAGCTGGGATAGCAACCGCCTGGAACCGCGTGCCCGACCCGGTATGGCACATGGTGCTAAGCTGGGTGAACGAGCGAAATCTAAAGGACTTCTTCGACATACTGGCAGCTCGAAACAACGCGGACGAGGGTCGACTGGCTTTCTGGTCGAAGTATCTCAAGCAGATTGGCTGGACGTGGCTGGTGTTTGGCGCTGACACGATGGCGCTCAGGCGTACCAACCCTGGAATTCGGGACTTGATTGCTCGAGAGGAAGGCGCCTACGCACAGCTAACGGGCAACTCGGAAGTGGATGCTTTCATGATGCAGATTGGTCCCTATCTCATCATTGAGTTTAGTAAAAAGCCGAATGCCTGCTACATCTATCAGGCCGACCAGCTTCCGTTCGAACGCTACAGCCGGTATTACAAAGGGGATAGTTCTGACCTGAAGAGCACCAATTACGTACTTCGAATTGTGCACCGCGAAGGTTGGGATGAGAGGGCTGAAGCGGAGCTACGTCAGTTTGGAATTCGGCCAGACAGCCATGACATCAAAAGAGGATTCTCCCCAGCGGGAGCATCGGTTTCGTCAGCGGCAAGGGACTATACGACGAACTCCAACACATCGACAAGGACGTCGGCCCCATTGGGTCGAGGTCCGGATATGGCGACCCTGCGAGGATTGATGAGCCGCTTTCGCGGAGCGTCGATAGTTGATAAGCGGAACGTAAGCAGTGGACGGTTATGGGTCGAAGACCCAATGCAAAGGGTGCAGCTTGGCTCTGAGTTAAGGGCACTCGGTTTCAAGTGGGCCAATAGTCAGCAAGCCTGGTATTTTCCGGAGACCTAATGGGGTTGTTCGATTTCTTCAAGCGGGCGGCCGCACCCAAGGCCGATAAACCGACACTGATGACCTCCTGGACTCAAGAGGGCGTACGCATTGAGTTCGCACGTGAATTGACCGAGTCCACGGCCGACGGCCTACTCGAGGCCATACATGATGCCGGTCCTGATGACTCTGTCTCGGGGGCATATCTGGCGCAGCTCGCAGCAGAAGACCGTTGTCGGTTAGACCGCAGGGGCGCACTCATTCGATGGGGTGACCTCTATGACCTGCAAGGTTCTGCAGAACACGTCGGTGCACTTAAGCTACTAGGCCTTCCTCCGCAGGGGCCATTGCGTCCTGTGCTTGACAGCTCGGGAAAGCTGTCCGACCGAGACTTCGAGCTTACGATGATAGGTTGGACCGATGGCGCCAAGCAAGTTCACCTGGAACGCTTGGATGGTGCAGTGGCGACAGTGGGTGGCGAGTCGCAGATGCTGTCGGCCGCTGCATGGGCTACGGCAGCAGAGGTATCTGCATTCCGTAACCGCGTTGATGGCGAGCGGACGCAACACGCTCATGAGCTGGCCTGGGGGCGAATTCGGCGCATTGCCGACCGGGCCGGGGCTCTATATGCGAGCTCGTATCTCGAGACGACACTTGTTCTGACGCCCGACACGCTACGCCTCCCCCTTTCAAAGGAAGACACGCCGTTCGGTCGGGTACTTACCGTTTCTCCAACGTTTGAGGGGGCTCCCGACGGTTGGTTGACTGCCTTCGACGGGTTCAACTCGGTTCAGCCACATTACGACCTCACGCGGGGCTCGGGGCGCATACGAGTCGTCATCTCCGAGCCAGTTCGGAAGGTGCTCAACGTCATCAAACGTGAGATGCCTGGCCGCCGCGTAGCCGGGGCGAAGGCCGAGAAATTCATTCATAACCCCTTCGCTTTTCTTGGTGACGCAGCACATGAAGTACTGAATACGGACGAGTTTGAGGCGGACCGTGCCGAAGCTGGGGCGGTGGCTGCCGTATTCAGCATTGTTGCCAGAACCGAGCATGGGCGATTGAACACGGTCGACCTCTTGGTCACGGAGCATTATGGGGACGGTTCGGCTAGAACGGACTGCAAGAGGTGCAAGTCTGTTGACGAGCTAGATGCGTTTCTGCTGGCGCTCAAGGAAGCTCTGGAACAGGACCGGGAACGGTTCCCCTGGGACGAGTACGACCTGACCGTCGATGCAGAATCGACTGTGCAGCTTGAGCAGGGACTTCAGTTGGCCCACCTTTGGCGTACACAGCCGGCCGAGCGCATTAGCTTCGACGACATCTACGAGCTAGACGGCTATAGCGGACGTGTCGAAGGGATTGGCGCAGCCAAGCCCATCTACGTTCCCGTTTTCCAGAAGGGGAAGAAGGAAAGCGAGGAGGATAGCGGTTGGCTGCCGTCGGACCTGACGCCGATGGTCAAGGTGACCCTGCAGGGGCATGAAGGCCAGGTGCTGGTGCCTCTCGCGAAGGAGTGGGTGCAGGAATTCGACAAGCAGGTGCAACAGGCCGAGGATGGGGGGCTTCCCGAGGTCAAAAATGCCAGCCTTCCGACTCCGATTGCCACTGCACAAGCGCGTACGCTTGCTGATAGTTTCAAGAGTATGGTCGGAGCCCAGGAGAGAGTTGAAGAAGAACGTACCTCTCAGGCGAAGGAGAAGAAGACCCGTCAAACGCTCTTGGTCAAGACCAACTTCCATGGCGTTGACTATTTCGAGGAGCGCAGGACATCGCTTTCGCTGCCGGACGACTGGCAAGCTCAGCTGCCCAAGTGTCTGCGACCAGGCATTGAGCTCAAGAGGCACCAGCACCAAGGTGTGACTTGGTTTCAGCACTTGGTTTCGAAGGCTCCCACCGAGTGCCGTGGTGCCTTGTTGGCGGACGACATGGGGTTGGGGAAGACACTGCAACTGCTGTCGGTACTAGCTTGGTACTACGAGGGCAATCCCGATGCCGCTCCCTCGGTCATCTTCGCCCCCAAGAGCCTCCTCGAAAACTGGGCCAACGAATCCAAGAAGTTTTTCAATGACTCCTTCCCGGAAGTCTTGGTTCTTTACGGCGATGAGCTGAAGGAGCGCAAGCAACCACCTAGCCTCATCGACGGCCAGCTGCGGGACAAAGGCATTGAGGACCTGCTGAAGCCAAGCTGGGTTGGGACCGCGAAGGTTATTATCACCACGTACGAGATACTGACCTCATATGAGTTCTCGTTGGCCAAGCAACCTTTTGCGTTTCTCATTTGCGATGAGGCTCAACGCATCAAGACCCCAGGGACGCTGGTCACGCTCGCCGCGAAAAAGCTAAAGGCAGATTTCCGCATTGCGTGTACGGGTACACCGGTCGAGAATTCTCTGGCCGACCTTTGGTGTCTATTTGACCTGGTCCAGCCGGGCCTGCTGGGTGCTCTGGAGGACTTCGGCAAGGCCTATCGGCGCCCGATTGAATGTGAGACCGAGGAACAGAAGGAAGCACTCAAGCGCCTCCAGACTGCCATCGCACCTCAGACACTCCGTCGCACGAAGGCTGGCATTGCGGCTGACCTGCCGAAGAAGTACTTTGCGCTAAAGAAGGTCGCGCAGGCCAAGCTGGAGTTCAAGCCTGCCCTTGACGCTGAGGAGCGCCTGGAAATCGCTCTAACAGAGCACCAGCGCATCCTCTACAAGGGTGGCTTGAAGAAACTTCAGGATGCCGCCAAGGAGTCAAATGGGCGAAAGCGCGCGCAGTTGTCGTTTGGCGCGTTACATCTCATGAAGGCTGTCTGCGCTGAGCCCTACTGCTTGCCCGGTACGAAGTTCCTCGTCGACAAGTCTGGACGAGATGCGCATCTTGCCAACTCACCAAAGCTGGGTTGGCTTCTTGAGCATCTCGCCGAGGTCAAAGCAGCAGGCGAAAAGGCTATTGTGTTCACGGAACTTCGGGAGGCGCAGGCAGCGCTGTACTACTTCCTCAAAGAAACTTTCGGCATCCGCCCATACATCATCAACGGCGACTCGCAAGGGCGCCAGGGATACATAGACAAGTTCTCGTCAAAGCCGGGATTCGACGTCATCATCCTGTCGACCCTTGCAGCCGGCGCTGGATTGAACGTAACCGCGGCCAACCACGTTTTCCACTTCACCCGAGCCTGGAACCCTTCCAAGGAGGCTCAAGCAACCGACCGGGCGTTTCGTATTGGGCAGGAGCGGGATGTCTTCGTGTATTGCCCGACCGTGGTTGCCGACGACTTCAGCACATTTGAGGTCCGGCTGGACCAGCTTCTCAAGCGCAAAGCTGGTCTGGCGGGAGCAACCCTCGATGATGGTGGTTTGACGGCTATGCTGAATGGTGCCGGTAAGGACGCAAGCTTCAAGGACCTCGTTGACGAGGGCGGCGCTGGCGAGGCCATCCCGAAGCGATACCTTACGATGGATGACGTCGACCGCATGGATGGTGAGGCCTTTGAGGTTTTCTGCTGCCTCCTGTGGAACAAGCAAGGGTTCCAGGCCACCGTGACGCCCAAGAGGGGGGGAGACGGGGGAATCGACGTGGTTGCCTTCAAAGGCCGAGAAGGGGAGTTGCTCCAGTGCAAGAGCTCGAAGTCGGCCGAAGTTGGCTGGGACGCCGTCAAGGAGGTAACGGCGGGTGCTGCTCGCTACCAAGCGCGCTTCAGGGGCACAAAATTCCGTAGGCTCGCAGTGACAAACCAAGCTTTTACGCGTGCCGCAGTGACGCAGGCTGAGGCGAACCAAGTGGAGCTTGTGACTAGGTCACGTCTCGAAGAGCTTATAGGTGCTCACCCGATTTCTAATCATGAGTTTGATGAAGTATTGCAGGACCTCACTCATTTCTCTGCGGACGTGGTCTAGCCGTACAAGGTCACCATTCCCGACCGGGCTCACTAAACTCGACCTGGTCCGCTACTACGAAAGCGTCGCTGAGTGGATGCTGCCCCACCTCGCAGTTCGGCCACTCTCGTTAGCGAGGGCGCCCGACGGCATCGCGGGAGAATTGTTCTATCAGAAGCGATGCCGGGGCTCAAGGAACTCGACCCGAGCCTGTGGCCTGGGCACCCGGCCTTGCTGTCGACGCCGGGTTCCTGCCAGAGACTGGAGCGTGTTCACTTCCGCCAGCAGCTTTGCACAAAGTTGCCGCGCGGATTTTCTGTCTATCACGTAGAAGAGAAATGGCTTGCAATTGCTGTCAGGCGACGTAGAGTTTAGGTGCGTAATTATACGTACCACGGTGAGACGACAAGCAGAACTAGAGCAATGTCTTGCCACACGCGGTGACTGAATTCGCGCACAAGCGCAACACAGAGTGACATCCACCGCTAACATCGTTTGGACTCACTGCCGGACGTTTGCGGCTTACTGGGCTCGCCTTGTGGGCTTGGCGCTATGTCTTGTTGTGGATTCGGTCGCGGCATTCACTATGTCGATATGGTCAACGAACCGTGACAGTTCGACGATTGGTGCAACAAGTGCCAACTGCAGCATCAGGGTGAATGGAAATCCGCCACCCGATACCAGAGACGTTAGCGACCGGCTGCCTGTGGAGATTCCCAGCTTCTGAAGGCGACTCGAAACGTCGTCGATGCCCATGCCGTGAGCTTTGACCTCGTGGAGAAGGATGTGGGTAGCAGCTATCTCCCAAGACTCGTCGTAGTCAATGAAGCTTTTCCATTGTGGGGGGCATTCCGCCCCTACGGCCTGAAGTATCGCCAAGAAGAAGGCGAGGCTGAAAGAGCCGCGCTGCACCTTGCTCTCGACACTTCGAAAGGACTCGGGGTTGCCCATGTCGCTCAAGCGCGCCGCGAGTTCTTCATATGTGCAGCCTTTTCGTGCGAGGAGGCCACGCGCGGTGCGCGCGGCCAAACGCGTCCACGGCGTGTCGGTGTGGGCCACAGTATTTATCAGCCTTAACAATGAAAGCAAATGACTGGCCACCTGATGCGGCGCTGAATCCTTCGGGGGTCGGCTTTAAACAAGCAGAACAAAGTCGCCTATCAAGGCGAGCTCGACTCGACCATAGCCAACTCTGGATGACTGCATTTTAAACACAGTCCGCAGTCTCTGGTTGGTCCTCTTGTGTTGTCGGAGGAGGCGGTCATGACCCTATATCTAAGCTTCGATGGCGTCCTGCATCCGAACCATGTCACGTTCGGACGCGGCAGATGGCCACGGCTGCAGGTACCTGGGCATTGTCTGTTCGAGCACAACGACTTGCTCGAGCGCGTAATCGAGGCATGTCCACAGACAGTCATCATCGTGCACAGCTGGTGGGTGCCATTGGTTGGATATCGCGCCTCCGTAGAAGCCCTGCCGCCGCTCGTTCAGGCACACGTGAGGGGTGCCACTTGGCCAGGCAACCGACTGCTGCGCGTTCGAAGGCCACTTGACTCGAGGAGGCAATGGCTCTCCCGTGACCTTCTGCGACGGCAGCCGGTTAATCCGGTCCTGCTGGATTGGGACTATCGGCAGGTTCCACCCGCGCTCGCGGAGAACTCCTGCATCGTTAACGGTTTGGCTGGACTCGCCTCTGCCGGCGCCTGTGAAAGGCTGCTTGCCCTGCTCGCCGTCGACGGCGTACTGCCGCTTGAGTCCCTCGCAGTCAACGAGATGGGCTGCTCTCGGGTCGAGGTCGGGCATGCCGCAAAGCTGGAGCGGGACCAATGTCGCCCCTCTAGACGCAGCAGATAGCCTTTTGAGATGGATGGGGGGAAGGGCGGGTGCAGACGTGCAAAACCTCGCAACCATTGCGGCGCGATGAAACGTTGACTAGAATGATTTCAGATGAATTCTATTGAAATTTTAGTAAATTATTGTGTTTGTTTTCAATTAATTGAAAAGGAATTTTTGCATTTATTAATTGTAGAGGAGTTTGCGCGCGGCCACGACAAGCGGGGGCCGTGGTCGCAATCCAACTTTGGGAAAAGATGACGAACTTTGGTGTGTCGCTGATGCTGCGGCATGCCGCGAGAGGTAGCGCGTCTGCGCTAGTGAGGCGGGTGGGCGAACGGCTGATACCCGTTGCCCACCCAGAGTGTGGTCAGAGGAGAACTGGACACACACCCTCGATATTTAGTCTCTTCTGACCACCTGTTTTTGTCAACCCTGGCAAGGGAGGGCGGCAGGCACTCGCCTGTGCTTCCCTAGTCGTCCGGAGAACAAACATGTGGCCAAGTCGCAACTCTCCCAAGACTGCATCCCTCAGCGCAGTCCACAATGCGCCCGCGACGCAATCTCGCAAAGCCACCAAAAGGTCTTTGGCTCGCTTTTCACCTGGCGCCTCCGCCAAACGGCCTTCGTGTGCCGACTTTCAAACTAACCCCAACGAGCAGGCATCGAACTGGATAGATGACGACCGCAAGTTCATCGCAGAGCATTCGGCCTGCTATCGCCGGGATGAGGTAGCGCCGTATGCCGATAATGTTTGCGTACGGGCCCTGCCTCGCTTGTTGTCGGACCCGGAGGTCTTCGGCGAATTGGCGAACGTGCCGACGAAACGTCATGCCGAGTTCTTTGCATTGCCTGAGCACATCCGCCGAGAGGCCGTGACGGACGTGCGAGAACTATTTGTGCCGACGCAGGAGAACGTATGGAACCTCAGCACTTTGTACGCTGCTCTGCGTCGGTCGTATCTGAGCAGACATCCGGGCGACAAAGACACGATGTCGTTTCTGAGCGCCTTGGCCTCAATCAATGCCGATAACGTTACACAGGCAAACGCACGTTACCTCCCTCGGGGGTCACACAGCGGCGGCGGAAGCATGGGCATTCTCATGGTGGGGGCGCCCGGATGCGGGAAAACCACACTATTTGATAGGCTTGACGCCTACCTCGGCAAAGCACGTATCGTCTTTCATACGACTCTCGATGGGATGCCGTGTTTATGGCCGCAGGTACCTATTGTTCGAGTCGAGGTTCCGGAAACAAAAACCGTGAAAGCGCTGGCAGGCGGCATAGTCGCACAAATTGACGCGCTAGCCCATACGCGCTTGTATGGCACCTTGGCTGAAAAGCGCAACCCCGGCTATTACCTGGTAAGAACTGCACAGATTCTCACCTCGTATATGGTTGGGCTCATTGTGGTAGAAGACCTTCAGTACTTAGCGACCGCGCATGGAGACGCCACGCCGTTATTGAATTGGCTTGGCAGCTTGATGGAGGTCAGCGGCATTCCCGTGGTGACGGTTGCAACCTACAAGGTCCAACGCATCATCCATTCTGATTCCGGAATCGGTAGCAAGCTCACATCTGGTGGCAAGCTGCTGGTGGACTACCTACCCACCGGCATCGACTACGACCGCCTGCTTAAAGCTGCGTGGTCGCTCAGGGTGAGTCACCCCGATTTGAGGATGCCCGTTGAGTTACCAACCATTTGCCATAAATACACCGCCGGGAATCGGCGTTTCACAAGGGAATTTCTGGAGTCGCTCTTCACTGAGATGTCTCGCATGAAGGACGATAAGGCTATCTCGAAGCAGTATCTGGACGACCATGCGCGCAAGGTCCTAGACGATAAGCGCCACACCGTCGCAGTTGTACACAAGTCCAAGAATGGACTGCCACTGACCGCAAATGAGGCCGTGGACTTCGTTGAATTCGTAGATTCATCAGGTAAGTCTGATAAGGAATGAGGCTAAACCATGGTGACTGTATTCTTTCCCCCCATCCTGCCTGAGGAACCAATCGGACACTACCATGGCCGCATTGAGTCCTACGGTGGGATTGGGAACTGTCGCCCCATACACGCCGAGCATCTTGGTGCTCCCCGTCGCTCCCTTGACCTGCGGCTGCCTCGCAATCTGAAACGCCTGGTGCAGGTGCTTTCCATCGCTTTTCCACACATGCAGTTATGCGACCTTGTGGGCTTGCATACCGACTATCAGTACTATGCAGCGTCGCTCAGTGAATCTGCGCGGCAAAGCCTGCTTGCAAGAATGTTCAATTACACGAGCGGGCCACTTCGGCCGTTCCACTCGCTTGCAGGGGAGGACGCATTCGAAGCCCTTCCACTATGGTGTGAAGAGTGCAAAGCGGTGGATGTGGGAAATTTCGGCGTTGCTTACGTACACCGATATGGCACGCTGCCATGCGTAAGCCTCTGTCCCATTCACGGAGCCCCGTTGCTACCTCATGGTGTTCTAAAAGCGGAGCCTAACCCGACAATCGATAACGCGCTCAAGAATACGCTCGATTTCTGCCAGGCTAGCTACAAGTTGCTCCTCTCGTCCCAACCCGGGCGCCACCCCCAGGAGGTTCAGAGCCGCCTTGCGGAGGCAGGGCTGCTGACGAAATCGGGGCGCGTCCGCCTGGGCAGGTTGGTGGACTCAATCGTCAGGACATACGCAGATGGCTTTTTCCAGCCAACGCTATCCGCTCTGACGCGCGACACTGATGTCGTCAATGCTTGGGTCAAACTAGCGTTGGCGCCGAACTCCCACCCCGTCTACTACCTACTTCTTAGGGGAGGCATTCGTAAGGCAGACAGAACTTCTGTAATAAAGTCGACGCCGCACCCGTCCAGCGAGAAATACGCGCCTGGGCTCGAGGCTGTGCGGCGTGGGGTGTCGGTCCGGTCAGCCAGCGAGACCCTCGGTGTCGCGGGTGACACATTGCTACGTAGGGTCCGCGCCGCCGGAGTTCCGCACAGGACTCGGGCAGGAGGCTTCTCCACGCTAGCGCGACAACAGATACTGCGTTCTCTGGCAAGCGGTGAGTCGGTTGTCGACATTTGTAAGCGTCACCATGTCTCCGCCCCGACGACCTACCGAATTCTGGCTTCATCGACGGATATTCAACATGAGCGGCGGCAAACGCTCCTAGTGCAGTTGGCTCGGCGACACAGGTCAGCATGGCGCTGCCTGACCAGTTCCAATCCTCACGCCAGTAGGACAACGCTGCGTCGGCTTGAACCGGCAACATGGGCGTGGCTGAGGCGGCACGACCTCGCTTGGCTTCAGGAACATGAGCCGCATCCTATGAGAGGCGGCGGTCCTCGCACAAGGAGCCAATCCTCCAATGAGGAAATAGCTCAGGCCTTCGTTCGCCTCAGATATGCCAGCTCCGCATTGAGCAACTGGTCCACCCCTTTGACGGTACAGAGGGTCTTGGATGCCGCCGGCATTCCCTCAGCGGCACATGCACGCTTGTTACGTTGCGAGGACTACAGGGAAGAACTCAATCGTCTTGTGAGGGCGCCCAGCCGCTATCTACCATGTACGTCTTACCCCCCGGATTGCCTGGCGAGACTCCTCTAGGATACGCCATGCGTTGTGCTCTCATTTCCAGCCTTCCATCGCTAAAGGCTGCTTCTATGCACTTCTTTGGGAGGACGGGATTGCAACCGCCACTTCTCCTCCCCGGAAATCTAGCGCTATTCGTGCAGCGTACTCGTGGTGTTATGGGGGAATCGCTCAGCGTGGTTGTCGAGCAGAGCACCGTCTTTCCCGCTCTCGTACCGTTTCTTTCACCTGAAGCGAGCGACAGCATCATTGCTCACTTCATGGGCGCGGGCAGTATGCGAAGCCCCTACGCATTTCTAGGGTTGGCTACAGCTGCGGGCGCGCCCAAGCACGCTCATCTGTTTTGCCCAATATGCGTTAGAGAAGGCATGGAATCTCATGGGTGGCCGTACTGGCGCCGTGAACATCAGCTGCCGTTTTTGACGATGTGCCCGCACCATGGAGTACCGCTCACGCCCGGGTGTGGCACTTGCCGCTATTCGGAGCCTGGCGCGCGTCACCTCGCCCTACCGCTTGTCGACAGATGCTGGTGCGGGTCGGGACTTCGTCCCATACATATGCTTCAGACAGATGCTCTTCGCTTACCGCATAAGCGATATGCAATTCTGGCAAACGAATTGCTTCAAGGGGGGCTGTCGGACATTGAAACGTCGGCGATTGGGGCCGCATATCAACGTAGAGCAATGCAACTGGGATTCGTGCGGAATGGGCGGGTGGACAGGCAGCAGTTTTACGAAGCATTCGAGGACCACCATGGATTGCCATTTTTGTCCTTCCATCGCTCGAGCCATGACAAGGTGTCGTCTTGGTGCTGTAACGCGCTCGCGAAAGGCATCGTGCCTCCTAGCATGGCCAGAAACGTAATGCTAATTGATTTTTTGTTCGGGACAGTCAAGGCACTGGCTGACGCAGTGAACTCTCTAGCGTCTATGTCAGCCGACCGAGAAGACCGTGCGGGAAATCAGCCAATTGCGGTTGTCAGGATATCTGCGGAAAGGCGGGCGTTTTGCGAACGTGAGCTTCTCAAATTTCGAGAGCAGCACCCCCGGTGCACTCGTAACGAAATTCTTCACAAGCTCGGTCGCACGGCAATGGACCTCCGCGAGCATGCTCGCGAATGGTATGAGGACAACATGCCTGCGTCCGTCAGACCTCAGGGAAGGCCGTCGCGATATCGGGAGCTCTGGCTTCGAGGGCAAGCGGCAGAGTTGATGTCACACATTATTGAGAGATATAGGGCAGAGATGAACACCAGCCTGCATCCTAGAAGGATAACGGTACGGTTGCTTCTGTCCGGCCACCCCCTTCGAACACGTATCAAGGAGATGCGAGCGACAGTGCCTGCAGTCGGTACGCTAATCGACCGACTGTTGGAGGATAAGCAGACATTCAAGCTTCGTGTGGGGCGTTGGTACCTGGACTATCCGCAGAGCATCCCTATCGGCATGGACAGATTCGACTTCATTTCCCGAAGCGTTGGGATGCCAGTTTCAAAGATAGCTGATATTGCTGCAGGCGTGCGGTATCGACGAGTACATGATAGCCAATGAGTGTCTTGAAGGGCGGCCCGGCGACCCAACCATTGGCCGCCTCTATCGGTGTTTTTTGCCGGAGTAAAGGTGCACCATGAATCCGTTTTTGCCGCTTTGCCCTCCACGCTATCCATGTGTTATGGAACCCGACGAGCTTGGTGTTCCGTGTGGAACCGAGTACGAGCCTTTCCTGCGAGCAACCGGACGTTCGAAAGGTACGAACTTTTCCTTCATGAGTGAGAAGACGGGCCGGCCTATTCAATGTCTTTCAATGGGCGAGCGAGCTGTTGCAATGCTACTTGAAGTTGACCCCTGGGTACTCGACTACAGGGAACAATATGTAAGGGCGTCAGACGAACTACTTGCCGGCATCGCCCAGAATCCATCGGAGCCGGTCTTGCGGAACAAGGTCTTCACGCTGGACTTCGTGGCCACGTATCAGACTCACCGACCAATGGACCACGAGTATGAGGTCTTTTCCGTCAAGGAGACGCGTGCTGACGCGCTAAAGAATGCAAATCAACGCCGGTTTGCTCGCGAACAGGAAGATGCGAAGTCGCGGGGCTGGGCATGGCGATGCATTGTCAAGAAAGAGATGAACGTCGCTGAGGTACTCGCTGCTGCTCGTCTGATTCGATGGGGTGGGGCCTTTTCCTATCGTGACAGGCAAGAGGTAGCAATGAGCCTGGCAGCACATGTGAGGGCGGTGAATACGGGCCAACCGCTCGACGAGCTGTTGGAGGCAATCGGAAGAAAACTCGACATGTCGCTGGACGATGCGTATCGGCTCTTCTCGATGGCTGCGTGCTTTGGGTTTCTTGCTGTTGACATAACCAAGGGCCTGGGTGCACGTATGCCAGTGCATCTGCGGGGGCTTTGATGGAAACTGCTGTCGTGGGAATGCTGTTGAGGGGTGGAATTCTTGGCAGCAAGCTGAAGCTTCATCGACTAGTAGGGATTTTCGCTGAGCACAACGATGCTTTCGTCGCTGAGCTCGAGCTTTGCGCAAAGTCAAAGCCCAGGTCTCCAAAGGCCAAACCTCCCAAGCGAGTAGCGCTCGACATGCTGCTCGAGCAGTTGTACAGAGAGGTGGAGGTAGTTGACGAGTGCGTGCGGTATCCCTGGATGGATTGGCCAGATGATAAGCTGGCTGAAGTGGTGCCATCAGCGTTGATTAGTCGGGATGTCGCCAAAAAGGGACTAGCCAGCCTCTACGACGACACGGCGCTTCGTGAGCAGGACTTGTTGTTGTTCACCCGGCCTGCGCTCCAGAAGACAACACGTGGGGCTGCACTCAAACACTGCGTAGCGCAGTCAGGTTTGAAAACTCGGCAGGTCTACAAGCTAGTAAACCGTGCGCTCACGTTCGGCCCCATCGTCAACGCGCTGTTGAACCATAAAAAGCTCTCAGGTGGACCCGGCAGAAAGCGGCTCGGGGGTAAGCGTACTGGAAGACCAAACGCCTATGCCAAACAAGACAAACAGCATCTGTTTGCTGGGCAGGGCATGAGCAAATATCACATCGGAAAATTCCGTAAAGCGCTGCAAATTTACTTCGTGGAGCAAGACCTATCTCTCAGTGAAACTTACCGGAAAATGCGCACCAAGCTCTACGTGCAGAGGATGCCATATGGGAAGGAGGGTTTTATCTTCTATGCGGTGCATCCAGGAAAAATACCATCGTTCGAACAGTTCTACGACTACTATTGCGAATGCCGCGCACGAGGCCAATACGTAAAAGATAAGGCTGGAGAGGCGGAGTACGAAAAGAATCGGGAAGCGCATGTTCAATCTGCCCGGGACATCTCAGACGGTCCGCTGGACATCTTCGACGTTGACGGAACGGGGGGCAAGATTGAACTCGTCGCCACGTACCATCCCGACCGACTCATCGGTCGGCCGCTGGTCATCTTGGCGGTAGACCGGGATAGTGACGCCATCGTCGGAGCCTACGTTACTACGTTTGGGGAAAGTACTGAAGCGTACAAGAAATGTTTGTTCATCGCTTTCACGTCAAAGGAGAACCTATTGAAGAAGCTCGGGCTTCCACTCAGCTATTGGACGGAGTTCGGGCAATGCAATGCAATTTTCGTCGACCAGGGGGCCGGGAAAAGCCGAGAGATTGAGCTTGCCTTTGTCATGCGGCTGAATAGGGGACGATTTATTGCTCCTGCGGGTGCACCTCGCACCAAGGCCATCGTCGAAGGCATAAACGACAAACTTCATGACTGGATGATTCATGTTGACGGTGCCTATGACCGGACTAACGACGGTGAGCGAAAAGCAGAACGCAGGGCCTCTGCCAAGAAGCGCGCTCGGCGGACACGGCGGGACTACTGGCGAAAGCTCATCGAGTTCATTTATCTGCACAACACGACAACCGATGTCAGCCACCTGCTGATGCCTGACATGCGTCGCGATGGGGTGAAGGGCTTCCCTCGAGACATTTTCGTATGGGGGAAGGAGCAACGGAGGGGGGCAGAGCGCCAGGAACGCAGCAGGTCAGAGCTTGCAAAGCTGCTATTGGAGTGCTTGGAAAAGCGGGTCCAGGAGGATGGGGTGCATCTCAACAATCGCACATTCGCCTCCTCCGAGCTTTTGAGGGTGCGCGATGACCATATGAGCCGACACGCGCACTGGGCAAAGATGCCCCCGCTGATTATAACCGTGTACCCCAATCCTCATGACCCTGATGTGATTTACTGGGAGCCGGAGCCTGGAGAGTTAAGGGAGCTACCCGCTACGGTCCAAAGTCGCAAGAGGACTGAAAACATGTCCTATGATGACTGGCTCGATTGCATGGAGGCGGACCATATGAACGCAATTGACGCCAGGAATAAGCTTCACGCCAAGACATATCTGTCGAAAGCCCAAGTTGACATTCTGCAGACTATCACGAAGAACCGGACGGCTGCACAAGTCCGTGCCGAGGAAATTCGAACAAATCGGGCCCTTGAAAAGATACTCGAGAAGGCTGAAGCCGAGGCCGAGCACAAGCAGGCGCTATTCGGCGACCAGGTGGTCGAAGGGCTTGATAGTTCGACAGCGCCTTCGACAACTGAAGTCGACCTACCAGCGGTTGGGGTAACCCAATTGTTCGATAGCGGCGCTAAGAAAGTCGCCAGGAGAAAGCCGGAGAACGAACCGGCCAAGGACGGGTTCGAAGAGGTCTACGCTGAGATTTTTGGAGAGTAAAGGAGCGATGTCGGGTATCCCGCGGGGAAATGACTATACATAGTTCGAAAAGCCGTTGGCGGCGACCGCCTGCGATTGCCCTCCGTGTCCTTTATGCAGAGCGGTAGCTGCCGGCGATGGAAGGATGCAGGTTCGGCCACGGACGGCCTTATACAGTGCTGCCGGTACCTAGACGCACCTGAGGTATTCCTAGACGGGGTAACGGAACATCAAAGTGGGGGGTACCGAGGTACCGACTTGCGCCAGGTTTACGTCGTGGCAGGCCGCTATCCCTTGTCTGTATAGGGACTGAAGGTTATGCACAGATTTGATTGTGCGATTCTTGCAGCAACTTGTGTGCATTAGTCTTACAAAGCCGGATCGTCGTTTGCTGCTGCTGATTTGGATCAGTTGCTTCAATACTTCGGCGAGGTGCTCATGCGCAAGAGGCGGAGTCGCTTTTCGGCGAGCAGCAGGACCCAGACTGTTCCTGCATCGGCGGGCACTTCTTCGAGCCGTATGAACAGAAGACGCAGCAGTCCCCGGCCTTCGGCCTCAGCACCGCCTTGCATCGCTCGCATTCATAGAACCACTGGCAAGCATTGGTCGGCATGGTCTCTTCCTTTGCGTGACCACAAAGGGGGCAGGTGATGGTCGATTGCAGTTCGATGCTCATCATTCTGGCTAGTATCTGGCAGCACTTCCGTAGAATGAGCCGGACCTGGGATTCAGCACGATGTACGAATTGAGTCGTGCCCAATTCTGCGCTGCCTTGAAGACCTCCGGCTCCCGCTGACCCCAAGCACTTTCCATCAGGGGCGCCACGTCCTGCTCTGTTGCAAGGTAGACCGCCGCTTGGTGAAGGGGCGCGCGACCTCGCGTTCCCGGGATCGTGATGGTGCGGATTGTTACATGCATGTCATCGAAGGTGCAGGGAGGGTCGACGACAGATTATGTCGGTGTCCAGATGACTTTTCGATGACAGTCATCCTTGCTCCATTCTATCCCTGCCGGCTACTTACCATCTGCGGGCGAGGACGAAAGCCAACAGCGTGACAGCGTGACGGCTTGACAGCTTGACAGCGTTCGATGACTTCCCTTAAGAGGGACGCACTGCCCGGCGCCACGCAGTCAGTGGCTGTTTCCGAGCTGAGAGAGCCAAACCTTCGCCTGGAGGCTTGCGCAAGTCACAGATTCCCGATCTGGCAGGGGATGCTCGCGCAAGCTAGCCGGACTTGGCTATCTCCACCCGAGCTCAATGCTTCTGCGCGTGATTGGTATGGTGGTGCATTCGATTTTCGTGGGCCTTTTCGTGACTTGCCCCTTGTGGGCTTCTCCGGTCCTCCGCCCGCTGCAAGCCTTTGTCGCGGTCGCCGGCAAACGAACCGTTGGAACTGATCATCGCCTCATGGCTTGCGTGGCCTGACGCTGCCCCCCCGAAATTGCCACCACCGCCGCCGCCGCCGCCACCGCCACCGCCACCGCCACCGCCACCACCGTGCGCAGAGGCCGCAAAACTCAAACCAAGCAGCAGGCTTCCAACCGCAACTACAACTGTCCTTTTGAACATCACATCCCCTTGGAGGTATCGAGGGTAATCCTCGTCCGTCCCCAATATATCCCGATGTGAATTGGGAATGACGTAACAAACGGTAAGGCGCGCTCGCGCAGCGAAGCTATGCTTCGTGACTTGCCGTAGCCAAGGCCAAAGCCTACCCATGCGGTTGGAGTCGCACTGCCGTGGGTTCGAAGCCGAACATTCGCTTGTGCGTCCGGGTAAGGTGCGCCGAGTCGGCGAATCCTGCCTCTTGTGCGGCCTCGGTCCAGGATGCGCCGGACATGACTGCCTCGGTGGCCAGGTTGATGCGCAGCCATAGGAGGTACGCTCTGAACGAGCTACCGGTCCCGGCGACAAAAAGATGCCGAAAACGACTCTCCGACAAGGCGACCGCAGAGGCCACGTCGCTCAGGGAGAGGGGATTCCGAACGTTTGCGCGGATGTAGTCCAGGGCCCGGCCAAGACGCGGGTCCAGGTCTTTGGCAGGCGCGGTCGCAGTCCCACACAGCCCCGCAATGGCAGACGTTGCCGCCTCGACCATGTTCTTGGCCGACTGGCTCGATTGCAACGCTGCAAACAGCAACTCGGCAGCCGCTCGGGCATCCGTGGCCGGAAGTTCAGCGACGGCATTCGCACCGAAGCGTGCAGTGAGTGCACGTCCAGCGCTGCTTTCAGGTTCCACGAAGAGGTGGGCCAGGGTGGCGGCGCCATCAATCTCGAACTGGTGCGTGCATTCACTGGGGACGATGGCGCCTTCGTAGTCGGTCCAGGCGCCATCGGCCTCAGTGCGAAAGCGGAAGCTACCTCGCAGCGCCACGGCTAGCTGATGGGCGTGGTGCACGTGCCACTGCGTTCTGCCCTGGCCTTGACCTATCCAGAGACTGCCGCCTTGCCAGAAGTAGGCACGAGCCGTGGAGATAATGGTCGAGAAACGACCGCGCGCGATGGTCGTTTGCATGGGATCTTCCTGCGCTGCTGTCACGACGCCTCCCCCTCAACTCAGCCGTTTTGTTCAAGTGCATTCCGTGCGCGGCCGCCAGAATCGCTCCCTTCCCAGCAGCCCATCCCGGAGACGCACGATGTACCGCTCTACCTTTGCCCTTCGAATTCGCCCACTTGTCCAGACCGAGCTCGATGCTGCCGCAATGCTGGAAGCGCGGGGTGAGCCAATCCAGGCATTCACTCATCTCGAACGCGCCCACGTCCTGGGGCAGGCATTCACTGTGGAACACGTGCGCACCCATTGGGCGATGTTCCGCTGGGCGCTCCGCCAGAACGAGGCAGGTGAAGCTCTCGGCCAGGCCTGGCGAATGCTCGCCGCTGCGCTGAAGACCTGGCTGGGTTGGGTGCCAAGTGGAAATACGGGCGGCGCCAACGTCAGCGGCTTCAAGCCCATGCCGGTTCCGCCAGACCTGCAGCGGCTTATCGACGCCGCTCGCAGCGGGCACTAGCGACCATACGAGGCGCCGCCGATGGCGCCACCGGATTCCCGACCACCTCTTCAGGGTGCCGCATTGGTGCACCCCGACCTGACTCATTCCAACGTCGTTGCATTGTAAAGGACCCCAGCCATGTTCAAAATCTCCGCGCCGACCGCGCTGGCCGCAGTCGCCTTCACTCTTCTCACCACTGCCTGCGGCACACCGCCGGCGGACCTTGACCTTTCGCTGCAGCATCCTAGCTCCCAAGGGAAGTTCCTGGTCCGCATGGATCCGCCGGCTTCGGGGCCGGCTATCAACCAGATGCACGCCTGGCAGATACACCTGGAGACAGCCGATGGAAAACCCGTGTCGCGAGCCACGATCGGCTTCGACGGAGGCATGCCGCAGCATGGCCACGGCTTTCCTACCAAGCCCCGCATCACGCGTGAATTGGCGCCGGGCGTCTACGCACTCGAAGGCATGAAGTTCAGCATGACCGGCTGGTGGGACATGCGTCTGGCAATCCAGGCCGGGGATGTGAGCGACGGAGCTGTGTTCAACGTCATCGTGGGGGACGCCGGGATTCAGCGCTGAGCGTCTCGGGTCAAGCAAGGAGACAGTTCAATGAGCCAACTCCACAAATCCGGGCTGCCTACGACACGGCAGGCGAGCAAGCGCGGAAGCCTGACGGGCGTAGTCGCCGCTGTGGCCGTGGTCCTGGCGCCGCTTACCTTGCTCACAGGCTTCGGACGCGCCGACAGTGCCACAGACCGCCTCGACACGTGGTCGAAGGAAGAGCGGGTCGTCCTATCCTCGATGCGTCTGAATACACTCCCTGCGCCGCCGCCCGATCCGTCCAACGCCGTCGCAGACAAGCCGCAAGCGGTCGCGCTCGGCAAGCGGCTGTTCGCGGATGCACGCCTATCCCGCAACGGCGCGGTGTCGTGCGCCAGTTGCCATGTGCCCGACCGCGAGTTCCAGGACGGCCAGCCCCTCGGTAGGGGAGTCGGGGTCGGAAAGCGCCGCACCATGCCGGTTGCCGCAACGGCGTATGGCCCGTTCCTGTTTTGGGATGGTCGCAAGGACAGCCAGTGGTCGCAGGCCTTGGGTCCGTTAGAGGATAGCGTCGAGCACGGCGGCAACCGCGTCCAGTTCGCCCGGGTCGTGCGGACGTACCACCGGCGGGAGTACGAGTCGCTGTTTGGCGCCATGCCGAGCCTGCAGGACCTGCCGGCCGACGCGAGCCCGCTTGGCAGCGACGACGAGAAGCAGGCCTGGGCTCGGCTGACGAGCGCGCAACGCGATGCCGTCAACCGCGTTTTCGCGAATCTCGGGAAGGCCATCGCGGCCTACGAGCGGACAGTGACCTACGGCGAGTCCCGCTTCGACCGGTACGTTGAAGCCGTTCTCATTGGCGACCGCGCGGGCCAGCAAACCTTGTCGGCCCAAGAGGTCAACGGCCTCCGTCTTTTCCTCGGCAAGGCGCAGTGCGCAACGTGCCACAACGGCCCGCTGCTGACCGACCAAGCCTTCCACAACACGGGCGTTCCGCCCAGAGAGCCAGCACGCCCAGACCGCGGTCGCGCGCCTGCCACAGCCAAGCTTCTGGCGGACGAGTTCAACTGCCTGAGCCGCTACAGCGACGCGCCACCGCAAGCCTGCCAGGAGTTGAGCTTTATGGCGAGCGACGAAGCGGGCATGGAAGGCGCCTTCAAGACCCCGAGCTTGCGCAACGTAGCGCTACGGGCGCCCTACATGCACGCGGGCCAGCTCGCAAGCTTGGACGAGGTAGTGGGGCACTACGTGCGTTCGCCAGCAGCGGCTGTGGGTCACTCGGAGTTGTCCAAGGGCGAGAAGGGTGGCAGGGGGGACGCCGGCCGCAAGCCCATCCGCTTGACGGAGGAGGAGATGCGAGACGTTGTTGCGTTCCTGCGCACCCTGTCGGGCCCGATCATGGAGCGTCCCCCTCGATAGGAACCGAGGGATTGGATGCGCCTGCCCTGTGCTTCTTGGACTAGCCTCAGTATTGAACCGCCGTCTGCGGCGGGAGCGATCTCAGGGCACGGCCGGTCCGCGTATCGTTCTAGCCACAGCACTAGCCACAGCGACGTATTGGCGGTCAGGAAGTGCGCAGACTTCGGCCATGGACGAGGAAGTCATGAAAAACCAGCGCCTGCAATTTCCAGGAAGCGACGGCCAGCCGCTCTCCGCGCGCTTGGACACGCCAGACGGCGCGGTCCAGGCATTTGCGCTGTTCGCGCATTGCTTTACCTGCAGCAAGGACACGTTGGCTGCAAGCCGGATTGCGCAAGCGCTCACGACACATGGTATCGCCGTCCTGCGTTTTGACTTCACCGGCCTTGGCGGCAGTGGAGGGGACTTTGCCAACACGAACTTCTCTTCGAACGTAGCCGACCTGCATGCGGCAGCCGGCTATCTGAGAGAGCACTTCCAGGCCCCCGCGCTGTTGATCGGTCACAGCCTTGGTGGCGCGGCTGTCCTGAGCGCAGCGGAGGGTGTCCCGGAAGCCAAGGCGGTTGTCACCATTGCTGCACCGAGTGACCCGGGCCACGTGATAGGCCTGTTTCAGGACCAGGTCGGCCGCATTGAAACCGAGGGCGAGGCTGAGGTGCTGCTCGCCGGGCGCCCGTTCCGGATCAAGCGCCAGTTTATTGAAGACGTGAAAGAACAAAGCCTGCTGGCGAGCGTCGCCAGGCTGCACAGGGCCCTGCTGGTCATGCACGCACCTCAGGACGACACCGTTGGCATCGAGAACGCGACGCGCATCTTCAGCGCCGCCAAGCATCCGAAAAGCTTCATCTCCCTCGACACGGCAGATCATTTGCTGACAGGCAAGGCAGACGCTGACTATGTCGCCAATACCATCGCCGCCTGGAGTCAGCGGTATCTCGGCATCGATACTTCCAGTCTTGCCGTCACCGTGGCTGAGGAGGGCTTGGTACTCGTAGACGAAAACCACGTCGGCAGGTATCAACAGTCGATCACTGTCGGTCCGCATCGACTGGTGGCAGATGAACCCGTTTCCTTTGGCGGAATGAATGGTGGGCCGGGGCCATACGACTTGCTGCTAGCTGCGCTCGGCGCGTGCACAGCGATGACCATGCGAATGTACGCTGAGCGCAAAGGACTGCCACTGGAGCATGTGGGCGTGTCCCTGCGGCATGAAAAGATCCACGCTGCGGATTGCTCCGACTGCGCAACGAAGGAGGGAAGAATCGATTGGATCGAGCGGGAAGTACGCATGACGGGCCCGCTCGACGCGGCGCAACGCGCTGCACTGGTGGCAATTGCTGAGAAGTGCCCGGTACACAGAACACTTCACTCGGAAGTCGTGGTGCGCACGCGTGACGCTGGGACCGAGGCGTAGATGTGCGTCGCCGAAATCCTCAAAGGAGCGCACAGTTGCTCTGGGGGGCATAAACTTAATTAGCGAAGGTCGTCCACCCAAATTAGGAAGAAGTGGCTAAACAAGTTCAAGCGCCCGAAGGCGATGGGCCGTCCTTAGCGAAGCTGGAATTGCCGGGGGAGTATCGGTTTCGAGTCCAGATTGCGCGCCATCTTGGCTCCTTACGCAGGCTGAATCGCGTGGCGCAATACCAAGGGAGGCTGAGTTGAGATGCCGGTCACAGGGCTGCCGGTGGGAGCTTGCTTTGTACAGCATCAGTAACATTGGCAACAAGCTTCATTTGAGCAGGGGGTAAGCCATGAGCACGATTCGCGCTGCTGCGATGGCTGCTTCGGCGTTGATTTTGCAGTCAGGATGCACTGAAATTCCCACTGCGGCCTACTACGAAAATCCCTACTCCGCCGGAGGCTATTTCGGGAATCCCAGTGATGCATACTCCGGCGGATACTATTCGGAGGCACCCGGCGATACCCTCGCCGGCGGAGACTATTCAGGGGCTCCCAGTGATAACTACACCGCCGGAGGCTATCCTGGGGCAAGCGGTGATGGCTATCCATATTATGGATACCCCAGCTACGGATATCCATACTACGGATACACCTATTATGGATATCCTTATTGCGGATACCCCTATTACGCATATCCGTATTGCGGATACCCATATTATCCTTGGTATTACTATGGTGGGGTTACATTCTTTGCCTCGGCGTTTTTCTTCCATCACGAGCACCACCACCACCATTTCCATGACGGCTTCCATGACGGCTTCCATGACCGCTTCCATGACCGCTTCCATGACGGCTTTCACGACGGCTTTCACGACGGCTTTCACGACGGCTTCCATGCCCATGACCCAGGTATGGGCCAAGGCTCCAGCCCTGGCATGAGATCTGGCGGCGGTCCAGCGACGAGTGCTGGCGGCGGTTCGACGATGGGCCTTGCTAATGGACAGGGTATGAGACCTGGCGGCGCTCCGGCTACGAACCCAGCTAATGGTCCGGGTATGACCCGCACTGGCGGTCCGGCTATGGACCCGCGTAATGATCCGGGCATGACCCGTGCTGGCGGTCAGGCGATGAGCCCTGGTTTCGGTCAGGGGATAGCCCGTGGCGGTCCGGGTACGGTCCCTGGCAATGGTCCGGGCATGACCCGTGCCGGCGGTCAGGCGATGAACCCTGGTTTCGGTCAGGGGATAGGCCCCCGTGGCGGTCCGGGTACGGTCCCTGGCAATGGTCCGGGCATGATCCGTGCCGGCGGTCAGGTGATGAGTCCTGGTTTCGGTCAGGGGATAGCCCGCCGCGGTCCGGGCATGGTCCCTGGTAATGGTCCGGCCATGTTCCGTGCCGGCGGCCCGGCGATGAGCCCTGGTTTCGGCCAGGGGATGGCCCGTCGCGGCCCGGTGATGGTCCCTGGTAATGGTCCAGGCATGTTCCGTGGCGGCGGCCCGGCGATGAGCCCTGGTTTCGCTCCGGGGATGAGCCGTGGCGGTCCGGCTATGGGGCCTCGTGGCGGTGGTATGGCCCCGATCGGGGGGCACGGCGGAAATGGTGGGGGGGCGCATGGAGGACATGGGATGGGACGTTAGCTCGCCCAGGAGCAGCCGCAGCGTTCGCCATCCCTATGTCAGTGCTCGGACTCGGTGTCGGAGCGAATTCCGATTCTGATGAGCAGAAGTGGGTTACTTGACGGACCAGGAGCATAGGACCGCTACCACCCGCGTTGCCGCCCCGGCGACGCGGGTTTTCTTGCGGGGCAGCATAATCTGTCGCATAACGCCTTGATGCGAAAGCGCTTTTTCTGAGTATCCAGATTATTTTGCTCGCCTGTATCCGGGATCCTTTGCCCTTCACATTGTTTGGCGGGTTAGTCTGTCACAATGCTGGCCGGCGATTCGCCGTGCAAGAACAGGTCATTCCGCATGCAAGCCAACCCACCTGGGTATTCCATCGGTTCGTCAGCGAAATCGTCTCCGTGGGAGCTGTTCCTGATATTCCTCCGCCTGGGGCTGACCTGCTTCGGCGGGCCGGCAGCCCACCTGGGCTACTTTCGCGACGAGTTCGTCCGGCACAGAAAATGGCTGGACGAGCACACTTACAGCGATATCGTTGCGCTTTGCCAGTTCCTGCCCGGGCCAGGTAGCAGCCAGGTCGGCATTGCCATCGGCAGCATGAGAGGGGGTGTTGCCGGGGCAATCGGCGCATGGCTCGGATTTACGATGCCGTCGGTCGTCCTGCTTGTCGCCTTTGCGTATGGCTACTCGCACCTGGCACCGGCCGCAGCGACACCGCTGCTGCATGGCCTGAAAGTGGCGGCGGTGGCCGTGGTTGCCTATGCCGTCTGGTCGATGGCGGTGACGCTTTGCCCGGACAAGCGTCGCGCGACATTCGCCGTGGCGGCGGCAATTGTCGTGAGCACCCTTGGCGCTGCCATCGGGCAGATTGTGGCCATCGTGCTCGCCGGGCTGGCCGGCGCCGTCGTGCTCAAGGCGCCGGGCGACCTGCCTGCAGCCCCGTTGGGACTGCCCGGGACAAGGCGGGGTGCCATTCTGTGCTTAGCCCTGTTCTTCGGTCTCTTGCTAGGCCTGCCCGCCTTGGCGCAGGCCATGCATATCTATTGGCTGGACCTTTTCTCGGGCTTTTATCGCGTCGGCTCCCTCGTATTCGGTGGCGGCCACGTGGTGCTGCCGCTCTTGCAGGCGGTCGTCGTTCCGCCCGGCTGGGTATCGAACGACCAGTTTCTTGCCGGTTATGGCGCAGCCCAGGCGGTTCCCGGCCCACTGTTCACGTTCGCTGCCTTTCTCGGGGCCATTTCACATCAATCCCCGGCCGGTCCGGTGGGTGCCGCGGTGGCCACGGTAGCGATCTTTCTTCCCTCCTTCCTCCTGGTGGGCGCGGCCCTGCCGCTCTGGGGAAGGCTCAGGGAGTTCAGCGTCATGCGCCAAGCCATGACAGGCATCAACGCGGCAGTGGTAGGCATCCTGCTGGCTGCGCTATACAGCCCGGTGTGGACCAGTGCTATCCATAGCGAGTTCGATTTCTGCCTGGCCGCCTTCGCTGTCTTGCTGCTGGCCTGGTGGAGAGTCCCATCGTGGGCTGTGGTGCTCGTTACCGCCGCTGCTGCATGGGGCGCGGCGGCCATCTGAGGACGTTGGCGAGCCTCTCGCGAAGCAACGCGGTCGGGATGGCCAGAAGGCCGCCCTTGCGGGTTCTCCTTCGCGTCACAGCTTGCCCACGAGAGATTTCCTTTCCCGCCACATGTCCTGCACAAAAGGGTCGGTGATGCCATAGACGCCGTGGCCCTTGCGCATGATCAGGTTGGTCGCGAGCAATTCATTGACGACGGGCTGGGCTTCCTCGACCTTTACCTCTCGCCCGATGGCCTGTGAGTAGGCCGCCGCCGCCTCCGCCGAGAACAAGCCTCGCGCGTCGCCGTCAGATGAGGCAATGCGGTCGAAAATGGTCGTGGCCAGGCCGCCTAGCTGGTCCAGCTTCATCAGCTCGATGTCCGCCGCAGCGGACCTGAGCGTGTTGGCGATCACGGGCAGGTGCTCGTCCGGGTCGCTGCCCGCCGGCAGATGGAAGTGCAGCTGCCGCATGGCCCTGATGATTTCCTCGGGACGGTGGCCAAGCGTCTGGAACGCTTTCCAGGCGACCTCGGGAGAGGGAAGGGCCTTGGAGCCTTCCTCCGACAATCGCTTCAACAGATACGCCACGTAGTCCTGCCCGAGCACCGGATAGGCGACGGAGGTGGCGCCAGCAAAGGCTTGGCTGCGGCGCGCGGTCAGCTCGCCGACGAGCGCGCGATGCGAGCCGGTGCCGATGAAGATAAAGAAACCGGGTGTGCCGGGACGCGGGTTGATCGCGTCGCGGGCGGCCTTCAAGGCCAGCAGCATGCGATTGCCATCTTCCGAACTGATGGCATGCTGGACCTCGTCCACGATCAGCACCACATTGGTTTTGGCCAGGTCGACGACCTCGCGCAGCGCGTG
Organism: Cupriavidus sp. 09_S30; assembly: GCF_056930435.1. Taxonomy (NCBI): domain Bacteria; kingdom Pseudomonadati; phylum Pseudomonadota; class Betaproteobacteria; order Burkholderiales; family Burkholderiaceae; genus Cupriavidus; species Cupriavidus sp. 09_S30. The sequence continues at coordinate 1,082,592 of NZ_JBXOWI010000002.1, forward strand.
CGCCAGCGTGGCGCCACCGGGTTCGCCAAGGCTGTCCAGCTTGAAGCCGAACTTCAGGCCGAGCGCGCCGATATCCGCGCCCGTCACGCGCCGCAGCGTTTGCGTCACCGTGGAGGTGGGCGACTCAAGGCCGGCGAGCGTCTCCTTTACCGCGTCTTGGATGAGCTTCGCCGGGCTTCGCTGGGTGTCGCTCCAAAGATCCACATAGATGACAATGGCTCCATCCTCTTCGAGGGCGGGGATCAAGTCGTTGCGCAGGAACGTGGTCTTTCCCGTGCGCCGTAGTCCGGAGAGGAACAGGCCCGATCGAAGTCCCTCGTCCAGCACGCCTGGATGGAGCAGCTGATGGGCCATTTGTTGGCCAAGCTCGGGCCGGCGGAAGATCTCGCTCATCAGAGGTTTAGTGTGATTTATCGGATTCCAATAATTATAGGAAAGGAATAATTCGACTTAAAGCCCTTATTTGTGATCGTTGGATCTCATATGATTGTCCGGCAGGCTCAAAGGACTAAGCGATGCCGCTTCCCGCCAACACGCTGCGCGCGATTCCAGTCGACATCTGGATGCTAGGCTTCGTCAGCCTGCTGATGGACATCTCCTCGGAAGTCATCCATAGCCTGCTGCCGGTCTTTATGGTCACCACCCTTGGTGCGAGCGCGCTCACGGTTGGACTGATAGAAGGCGTGGCAGAAGCGACAGCACTGATTGTCAAGGTCTTCTCTGGCGCCCTGAGTGACTATTTCGGCAAGCGCAAGGGATTGGCAACCATTGGCTATGCGCTTGGCGCGCTCTCCAAGCCGTTCTTTGCGCTCGCGCCCGGCGTCGGCATGGTGGCGGGCGCGCGATTCGTAGACCGCATCGGCAAGGGGATTCGTGGTGCGCCTCGGGATGCGCTGGTCGCGGATATCGCGCCGTCTCATTTGCGCGGTGCCTCCTTCGGATTGCGACAAGCCCTGGACACGGTCGGGGCATTCCTGGGTCCCTTGAGCGCGATCGGCTTGATGTACCTCTGGGCGAATGATTTCCGGGCCGTCTTCTGGGTAGCGGTCGTCCCGGGCATCCTGTCGGTCGCACTGCTTATGTTCGGCGTGCGAGAGCCCGAGCTGCACAGATCGGCGGGCAGGGTGAATCCGATCCGGCGCGCGAATCTGCGCCAGCTCAGCCCTGCCTATTGGCGCGTGGTACTGGTCGGGGCCGTGTTCACACTCGCACGATTCAGTGAAGCCTTCCTGGTCCTGCGGGCCCAACGGCTTGGTCTCCCGATTTCCCTGGTGCCACTCGTTCTGGTGGCGATGAACGCCGTGTACTCCGTTTCCGCCTATCCGTTTGGAAAGCTCGCCGACCGATACAGCCATGCAAGGCTGCTGGTATGGGGACTGGCGGTGCTCATTGCCGCCGACCTTGTGCTGGCCGTGAGCGCGCACTGGGCAATTGCGCTATGCGGTGTCGCGCTCTGGGGGCTGCATATGGGTATGACGCAAGGGCTTCTCGCGACAATGGTTGCAGATACCGCTGCGCAACACCTGCGTGGCACGGCGTATGGGGTCTTCAACCTGGCGAGCGGGGCGGCCTTGCTCGTCGCCAGCCTGCTTGCCGGGTGGCTTTGGGACAGGTGCGGCGCAGCCTTTACGTTTTACGCTGGCGCAGCATTCTGTCTGGTGACGCTTGCTCTCCTCTGGCATATGCAGTCGCGTGACAGGGAGCGGGGTCGTTGACCGCGCCGACGGGCCTGGCGATCCGGCCGCACATGGCCTGCAGCAGGTGCAGTCCTGCCACCGTGAGGCGGATTGGCCGGCAGCCCGATGCTGAGGTTTCCAGGAGGTGAACCAACTGGCGCTCCAGCAGTGCCTTGAGGTCGTCCGGATCCACGTCCGGGTGCGGGTGCGGATGGCTCAGCACCATCAGGGTCGCGATCTCATGCGGACTCAGCATCTCTGTGTCTCCTGTGCGAGCCTGGTTTTGCGCGGGGTGCACCGCATTCGCTTGGAGGGACCTGGGTCGCTCGCGTTGGTCACTATAGGCGCTGCGCCGGCGCCATGCGGCTCGTGGCGGGGAGCGCTTGAGCGACGTCAAAGACAGGCCGGCGCGCGGGCATCCGGCGCCGCTGGCATCGCGGTGTCGGCTGCTCGGCATGGCGCGCGAGGCGCGAGCGGAGGGGCGCGGTGTGAAGACAGCGGCAATGCGGCGCTCTGCCGCCGGACGCATGGACGCGCGCCTCATTGGGTGGCTTCGCTGCTATCCTTGAGATGCGTGTCCTGCGCATGCGGTGCCAACTTTCTGCGCCCGCCGAAGCCGAGGGCGCCTGTCCCGTTCGTGCCGACCGCCGTGCTTCGGCCCGTCTGGGGCGCTGCGCCGGCAAGGATGGCCAGCACCTTCCGTTGGCGGGACAGGAGCGATGGCCCGATGACACCGCGAGCAATGACACCGCGAGGATAGGATGACCACCACAAGCAACGTTGCGAGCGGCGCTCCCCCCTGGCTGAACCGCGAGACGGCGGGCGCGCGCCTGGCGGCGGAACTGGCAGGCTACCGCCGCGCCCATGCGCTGGTACTGGCGGTGCCGCGCGGTGGCGTCGTCGCTGCGCGCTGCGTGGCCGATGCCTTGAGAGGGGACTTGGATGTGGTGCTTGCCAAACGGCTGCGCGCGCCCTCGGATCGGGAAACGAGCGTAGGGGCGGTCGACGAACTGGGCTGGAGCCATGTCCTTGCCTTCGCGGACAGGCTGGGGGCGGATGGCGCCTACCTGGAGCGCGAAATGGCAATGCAGCGCGAATTGCTGCGGCGCAAGCGGGAAATCTATACGCCGGGCCGGGGCCCGCTGCCCGTGCGCGGGCGCACCGTCATCGTGGTCGATGACGGCGTGCTGAGCGGGGAAACGATGTGTGCCGCCCTGCAAGCCGTGCGGGCCAGGCATCCGGCGCGCCTCATTTGTGCGATACCGGTTGCGGCCTCGACAGGACTGGTCCTGCTGCGTTCGCATGCCGACGACGTTGTCTGCCTGCATTCGCCCGATCCGTTCACCGGCCTGCCGGACTACTACGAGAGCTTTGAGCCGGTCACCGACGAGGCGGTTGCCGAGATAATCGCCCGGCCCGCCGCGAGGGCCGATGCGCGGCATCCATCATGAAGCGGGCCGCGGAAAAGGGCCGGGCGCATTATGCGACCGCCATGCGCCCGATAGCGCCCGATAGCGCTCGATGCGCTCGATAGCGCGGATCATGTGGATCATTCGCGCCGCAGGCTCGGCCCCAGGCCGCCGGCCAGATCGCAGTCGATCACACCGGCTGCATAGGCGAGCAGCCACGCTTCGGCTTGCGCCGCCGTGCGCGGGGTGGCCGGCCAGTCCGGGGTGAAACTGGCGAACACGTGCGCGCCAGGCGGCAGGATCTGCACGTGGCCGAAGACGCTGCCCGTGCAGGGCGTCTCCGGCATCACGCAGCAGATTCCATATCCCTTGTAGCTCCGGATTGCACTTGGCATGGCGATTTCCCCCTGGACGGGTGCTTACCCTCCTGCAATTGGTACTCCGGCACATGTCGGCCGTGATTCAACAGTTCCACCGAGCTGGGGCTTGACGGCGCCGGCCGCGTGGAAACCTGCTCCCAGCCCGCTCTCATCTATGCAATACCATGCGCGCAGCGTCGTGCTGCGCCAGATCAAGATGCGTGCGCGCGGCCGGCGCGATCAGCGGCGGATCAGCCAGAGCAGGATGGACAGCAGCAACGAAACCAGGATGCAGGTCGTGATCGGGAAATAGAAGCTGAAGCCGTCCCTGACGATATGGACGTCGCCCGGGAGCCGGCCGAAGGGCAGGCGCGACAGCCAGGGCCAGGCGGCAGCGGCGGCAAGGAAAAGGCAGCCGAGGATCAGGAGCAGGCGTTGCACGGCAAAGGCGGACGGCGCGCTCGGGGCCTGGCGCGGCCCCGCACGGGTTGATCGACAACGGTTGGACTGCTTTCCGCCTGGATGATTCCGGGCGCGGCGGGCAGCGCCGGCCACCCGCGACCCGTGCCACGTTTGTGATCCGTCTAGAGCAGCACCTGAAGCGCCGCGGGATCGCGCAGCGTGATCGACTTGGAGCGCACCTGTACCCAGCCTTCACGCTGGAAGCGCGACAGGATCCGGCTTACCGTCTCAAGCTTGATGCCGAGGTAGCTGCCGATCTCCTCGCGCGTCATGCGCAGGGAGAAGGCCGTCGGTGAGTAGCCGAGCGCGCACAGCCGCGCTGACAGGTTCAGCAGGAAGGAGGCGACGCGCTGCTCGGCGGACAGTCCGGCCAGCAGTGTCGCGTGCTCGGATTCGCGCACGATCTCGGCGCTCATCATCTTCAGCAAGCGGTGCTGCACACTGCGCGTCTCGCGGCAGAGCGCTTCCAGCACGCCGAAGGGGATCACGCAAACGGCGCTGTCTTCCAGCGCGATGGCGTCGCAGATGTGGGTTTCCGAGTCGATGCCGTCCAGCCCGATGGTCTCGCCGGCCAGGAAGAAAGCGGTGACCTGGTCGCCGCCGGCGGGCGATGGCACCACCGTCTTGACGGTGCCGGCGCGCAGCGTGTAGAGGCTCTTGAATGCATCGCCCGCGCGGAACAGATACTGCCCGCGCTTGACCAGCCGCCAGGTGCGCCCGTCAGCGGGGGTCGGCTGTGACTGCGCGCACAGGCCGGCGCAGGCGCCGTGGAGCAAGCAGCGGCTGCAGCGGCTTACGGCATCATCGGTGCCGGGCATCGCCTGGTCGGGGCGCAGGGTGGCAAGAGAAACAGGAATCGCGTCCACGCTGACGTGGGGGCAGGTCTCGAGCATGCGGGTATCCCTCGCTGAGGTATTTGTGCGTGGCATCCGGCACGGGGTGGCGTCGTCGCGCCCCGTGGTGGGTCGCCATCCTTGTCGGCCTCGCCGAAGAGCGCAGGCCGGCGGCACGAACCGCTGAACGGTGCTGCCAGTATTTCATCGGCAAGATGCCGATCCAATCAGCCTGCGCTGAATCGCATGTCATCCAGCCGGGAGGGTTTGTCAGGTTTCCCTGACCGATGCCCGGCGGTACCCCGTCTGCGCCGCCTGGTGATGCGGCCGGGGCGACTCCTCTCAAGAAGGGAGAGGGCGGCGCGCTCCGAAGCGCCTTGCGCGCTAGACGCGGAAGAAGGGCGCAGCGGTGCCGCAGTGGTTGCTCTGCTCCCGATCGCGCCGCAGCACATCGGTCAGTATGCCGACGTCCGCGCCCAGCGACCGTACCGCATCGTCCAGCGTGAGGATGCCGATCACAGTGAACTCGCTATCCTTGACGGCGAGGCGCCGCACGCCATGCGCCAGCATGCTGCGCATAGCGTCGCTCACTGCCGCGTGGCCCTCCGTGGTGATCACGCCCGGCGTCATCACGGAGGAAACCGGCGCGTCGGCGCAGGCAGGGAAGTCGGCCAACCCGTGCACGACCATATCGCGGTCGGTGATGACCCCGAGGATGCGGTAGTAGGGACCGGCCTTCTCGGTGACGAACAAGAGCTTGGCGTGACGATCGCGCATGAGCCGGGCCGCGTCCCGCAACGTGCACGACACGGGAACGTGATGCACCACGCGGGAACAGACTTCGTCGACTCTCATGGACGGCTCCTGGCATGCGGGCCTCTACACCACTTCAGCCACTTCAATCTATGGCCGGCGCTTCGCGCCATCTTGATCAGGCCTCAATCCCCCATCTCACGCCGGTTCCGGCGTGCGCGGCCTACGGTTCTTCGGCCCGTACCAGCAGCACCGGCAGCCTGCTCTTGCGCACCACCCCCTCGGCCACGCTGCCGGTCACCAGGCGGGACAGGCCGCGCCGGCCGTGCGTGCCCAGCACGAGCAGGTCGGCGCCCCACAACTCGGCTTCGGCGACGATGGTGTCGGAGAGCTGCCCGGGCGCGACCGGCTTGGTGATCAGGCGCGTCGTGCCGGATACGCCCGCCGCGGCGAACTCGCTGGCCGCCAAGGCCAGGAGCTCCTCGCCGGCGGCGATCATCTCGCGGTGCAACTGGCCGGGCTCGTAGTAGCGGGCCTCGTACAGCATGTCGACCTCGTCCGCGATAGAGATCGCTTCGATGGTGCCGCCGCAGGCCTTGGCCAGTCCGATGGCCTGTTGCATTGCCAGGTCGGCGCAGCGGCTGCCATCCAGCGCCAGCAGGATGCGTTGGTACATGGGAGTCTCCTCGGGGCTGACCGGTGATCAAGCCGCGGCGCGGGCCGCGGCCGCCTGCGCGGGCGCCTCTCGCACGAGCAGCACGGGTACGTCGCACTCGCGCGCCAGGCTTTCGGCCACGCTGCCCAGCAGCAGGCGGCGTAGCCCATGCCGGCCGTGCGTGCCGATCACGACCATGTCCGCGCCGCACGCCTTGGCCGCCTTGCGGATGGTCGACGGAATGTCGCCCAAGGTCAGCACATCGTCGATGAGGCGGATGCCGTTGGCTACGCCCGCCGCACTCGCGGCGGCGGAAGCATCGCGCAGCAGGGCGTCGCTGGCGACAACGAGTTCCGGCCCCAGCGTGCCGGCGTCGACGTAGCCGAGGTCGTATTTCAGGAAGCCATAGTCGATGACGTGGAGAATCTCCAGCTTCGCCTTGGCCGAGGCCGCCAGGGAGATGGCTTGTTGCAATGCCTGCCGGGCGCAGTGGCTGTCGTCGATGGCGACCAGGATGGTGTGGGGCATGGTGTCGGACTCCTTGTTCTGTGTGCCGGGCGCGGGATTCTGTGGCAAGCGAGCGTCTGCACCAACTCCCGCTGCTTGCTGCTCCATTGCATTCAGTTTGGTCCGATGCGGGCTGTTCGGCTTGATCTGGATCAGAAGATCGCGTGGATCGCGGATCACGGATCGAAGGCGGCACATCCTGGCCTCAGGACCCGTCAGGCGAGGGGAGGCGCGCCATGGTTCGCTCGTCAAGCCGGCGGAGCCAAGGAGCGGCGGCTGTTGCACTGCGGTACGCATTGCGTATCCTGAAGGTGTGATGCAGCGGGGACTGGCGTGAGGGCTGGTTGCCGCCATCGGGTCAGACGGGCCACGGGCGGCCTCGGGGGGCTTGGCAATGATATCGGTCGACTTCCTCCTCATCGGCGGCGGACTTGCCGCCGCCACTGCGGCACGCACGCTGCGCGACGAGGGGGCTCAGGGCAGCGTGATGATCCTGGCGCAGGAAGACAGGCTGCCCTATCATCGCCCGCCGCTGTGCGGCCGCTTCCTTGGCCCGGGCGGCGACGAGGCGCGCCTGGAGATCCACCAGGATTCCTTCTACCGGGACCGGCGCATTGCGGTCCGGCGCAAGACCAGAGTGGATTCGGTGCGGCTGCGGGCGCACGCGGTGCACACCACCGACGGCAACAAGTACCGCTACGGCAAACTGCTGATTGCAAGCGGAGGCTCGCCGCGCCGCCTGGGCGTGCCGCACGAGGGGCTCGGCGGCGTGCACTACCTGCACAATGTGGACGACGCACAGGCGATCCGCGAGGAGATCCGGCGCGGCGCGCGGCGGGTGGTGATCATCGGCGCCAGCTTCGTGGGCCTCGAATCGGCCAGCACGCTGCAGGACCTGGGGCTGCAAGTCACCGTGCTGGAGAAGGCACCCGCCTTGTTTCCCGCCTTGCACTCGCCGCTGCTGTCCGCCTATTTTGCCGAGCGCTGCCGTGCCAGCGGCGTGCGCGCGCTGCCCGGCACGACCGCCCACGCCTTGCTCGGCAACGGAAGAGTGCAGGCGGTGCGCACCAGTTGCGGCGAGGAGATTCCCTGTGACTTCGTCGTGGTCTCCGTCGGCATCGAGCCGAACACGGGCTTCCTGCGCGGTAGCGGGATCGCGCTGGACAACGGGGTGCTGGTCGATGCCTTCCTGCAGTCGAATGACCCCGATGTGTTCGCGGCAGGCGATGTCGCCAATTTCTTCGATACGGTCTTTGCGCAGCAGCGGCGCATCGAGCATTGGGACAATGCCGCCAAGCAGGGCGCGCTGGCCGCGCGCAATATGCTCGGACAGCGGCGCCGCTACGACGATGTCTCGATGTACTACGGCAATGCCTTCGGCACCAGCTTCAGCTTCTCCGGCAGCACCGACGATGTCGACGACACGGTGGCGCGCGGTTCGCTGGACGACAAGTCCTTCAGTCTCTTCTACCTGAAGGACAATGTGCCCCGCGCGCTGTTCTCGGTGGGGCGCAGCGCGGAGGAGACCTATGCGGCGGAAGCGCTGATCCGCTATCGCGTCAACCTGCATGCATCTCGGCATTCGCTGGCAGACGAGCAGGCCTCGCTGGAAACGCTGCCGCTGCAGTCTGTGCTGGTGCTGCAGGGCGGCGGCTGCCTGGGCGCCTTCGAATGCGGCGCGGTGCGTGCCATCGAGGAGGCCGGGGTGCGCCTGGATGCGGTCGCCGCCGTGTCCATCGGCGCGTTCAATGGGGCCATCATCGCAAGCCATCCGGTCGACGCCTCGGCCGCGCTGGCGGCATTCTGGCAGGAGCTGTCTGTCATGCCGGCGCCCATCCCCTTCGCGACGGTGCGCGGCATATTGAGCACCTTGCAGATCTTTGCGCTGGGCGTGCCGGGCTTCTTCCGCCCGCGCTGGATGGTGCCCTGGGTCGAGCAGGACGAGCTGCCGTGGGCCTGGACCAGCCTGTACGATGCCTCGCCGATGGAGGCCATGCTGCGGCGCTACGTCGATTTCGCCGCGCTCAAGTCGAGCCCGGTGCGCCTTCTGATCAGTGCCGCCAACGTCAGGACCGGCCAGCTCGAAGTCTTCGACAGCTATGTCGACGACCTCACGCCCGCGCACCTGATGGCCAGCGGCAGCCTGCCGCCAGGCCTGCCCTGGACCATGGTGGGAGACCAGGCCTTCTGGGATGGCGGCATCGTCAGCAATTCGCCGGTCGACCTGGTGATGGAGCGCTGCGGCCCGGTGGGCAAGCGGATCTTCGTCGTCGACCTCTTCTCTGCCAGCCGCCGGCTGCCGGCCAACCTGGCGGAGGTGATGCTGCGGCGCGACGAGATCGTCTATGCCGACCGCATGCAGAATGACGCGCGCTTCGTCGAGGTCGCTGGCGAGTTCCGCGAGCTGGTGCGCGAGATCCTGCAACTGGCCGATCCCGAGACCGTGCGCGTGCTGGCGCAGCGTCCCCGCTTCATCCGCCTGATGGGTAACCGCGCCGGCATCACCCTGGCGCGCATCGCGCGCGAAAGCGACCCGGACATGCCGCCGTCGCGGGACTATGACTTCTCCAGCGAAGCGATCGCGCGGCTGCAGGCGCAGGGCTATGACAGCGCCCGCCGCGTGCTGGCGGAGCTGCACGCGATCGTGCCCGCGCCCGAGGATGACCACGGGCGCTGACTCGCGCAACGACGCCGGCTGCGCGGAGCGAACGCCTCAATGGACCGGCGCGGGCGCCGGCGCGTCCTCAGGCAGGGTGGCCGCTGGAGTCGAAGTCGGGAAACTCCGCATCGAGCACCTCGAACACCTGCGCGGCCTTGCCCGTCAGCAGGCTCGAATCCATGCCACGCAGCAGGTGCTCGTCCGAGCGCAGCCATTTATAGGCCAGCTGCACATCGTCGAGGGTGGGTTCCAGGGCAAGGATCTGGGCGATCACTTCGGCCTCGAAGGGGCCGATCACCTCGCGGATCTGCACCGCGCTCGCCATAAGCTGGCGCGGGTGGGCGGGCATTGCCTTGTTCATTGCGTATCTCCTGTACTGGGCGGCTCCCGAGTCGCGCCGTGCACGCGCCGTGCTGCGCCGACCCCGGTGCCGAGCGCATCGGCTGCCGCTGTGTCGGGCAGCAGGCCCATGGCGGAATCGCAATGGGTCGATCCAGCCCACCACGGCGCACGCAACGGCAGGCGTCGCCATCTTTAACTTTAGTCGCGCTCCAAGCCGTGTGGATTGACGTCTGTCAAGTGCCGGTTTGCGGCCGATCGCTTGCAACTGGCGCCGCTCAAATGCCTCGGGTCGAGGTCTTTATCGGGGTTCCGATGGATCTCCGAGATGTGCCCCGTCGCCAGCCAGATGGTGAAAGCTGTGCATCTTGTCCTGCAGCCACTGCAGGATGCCCGCCTTGCTGGCCTGCGGCGGCTTGATCTCGGCAAATCCCTGCGACGATTCGCGGTGCTGGGAAAGGAGTTGGCACATCTGGCTGCCGACTTCGGGGCGCGAATGGAGGATCGGTGTGAGATCTGCCTTGTCCAGGCGATAGAGCACGGCGGGCGTCAGTGCCTCAACCGTGACGTCCATGGCAATGCCGGCCAGCACACCGGGCTCGCCAATCGCATCCCCCGGCCCCAGGCGGGCGATCTCCACCTGCTTGCCGTCGCGGTCCGCGCGAACGGAAAGCACGCCGGAATCGACCAGGAGCAGGTAGTCCGTGACGTCGGAGCTCGCCACGACAAGCTGCTGCGGGGCGTACTCGTGCCGGGAGAGGCGCAGGGACAGTTGTGCCAGCTCGTCCGCGCCGACGGCCTGGAAGATACCGACCGTCGACAGCAAACGGATGCGGCGATCGGCCGCCGGCAGTTCGCTTGACGGCACGCCAAGAGGGCGCAGCGGGATATCCACCGACCCCAGGTGGCGGTGCGCCAGGTCAAAGAGCTGGTTGGTGGCGACAAGCTTGTTCGCCATGGTCTCCACGTAGCACGTCATCTCATATGCGATGGAGTTGGTGCCCGCCTGCTTCACCATCACCGACGGTTCCGGCTTGGGCAGGGCGACCTGACAGCCCTTGATCGCCTGCTCCAGTGCGGCGATCACTACGTTCGGGCGGGCTTCCGGCGTGACCTCTATGGTTACCTTGACGCCGTGCAATTCGGAGGGCCGGCTGAAATTGACGATCTTGGCCCGCGCGGTGGTGTTGTTGGGGATCACGATCAGATTGCCCTGGCCGCTCAGCAGGTGTGTGGCGCGCCAGTTGATCTCCACGACCTTGCCTTCGATGCCGTCGATGGAGACCCATTCGCCAGGGTGGTAAGGTTGCGTGGTGTTGAGGACGAGCCCCGAGAAGACATCGCCCAGCGTGCTCTGTACCGCCAGGCCGAGGATGATTGCCAGGGCGCCCGAGGTTGCCAGCAAGCCGCTCACCGGCAGATCGAGGACGTATGCCGTTGCGGCGATCGCCGCGGCGAAGAAGATCAATGCGCCCAGCACGTCCTGGAACAGACGCTCCCCTTGCCAGGCCTTCGGCAGGAAGAGCGCGTCAAGAATGATCGTCAAGACCCGGGCGCCGAGGAACCACCAGATGATCTGCAGCGCCTGCGCCAGGAATCGGCTGGCGGAATGCTCCGGATACGGGGTGCCATCGATGGGGCTCATGCCCCCTTCGACGAGTACCAGGCTCAGCAGGGCGAATATCGCAAAGCGGGCGATGAGCCGGACCCTCTCGTGCCGGGGATGGATGAGGCGCCAGGCGAGCACATCGCACACGACCAGCGCGATGCCCAGGGTGAGAGGATGTCTCAGGTATTCCATGGTGAAGCGACCTTTGTGCGGGGGCGGTATTCGGGGCGGGCAGCGCAGGGCCTGCCGGAGCCTCGCGCGGCGTTGATACTGGGCTTCGAGGAAGAAATATACCGGGAAGCGGGCCGGCGTCAATCGGACTGCCGTGTGTTTGCCGCGGTCCTTCGGAAGGGGGGAGATAGCACCGTGCGATCTTGTTCCCGTCCGGGCGGGATCCGCTGGCAAGCTGAATGAGAAAGGGGGCGCGGCTCGTCGCCGCGCCCCCTCCGCTTTCACGTTGCCAGCAGCGCTGGAAGGACCTCAGTCGTGCGCGCCATCGGTGTACGGGTCGCGCGGATCGGTGATTTTTGCTGCGCTGGCGTAGACGTCGAACTTGCTAGCCTTCGCACCGCTTGTGTAGGGATCGCGCTGAGTGCTGCTATGCGTGTTGCTGACGGTGCTTGCATGGGCCAGGCTGGTGACCGATGCAAAGGCGATGGCTGTCGCCAGAATGAAGGGTTTCATGGTGATCTCCGATTGCGGGAGAGATGGCTCCCAGGGCGGCTGGCCGGGATGGCCAGCCGTGGATGCGCACGTCGGCGGCCTCCCGGGCGCTTCGCGCATCCCGATGGCTGGTCCGCCATGCACTTGTAGAACCGGGGAGGCCCCCGTCTTATTCCCGGCGATCATGGCTTGCCCGCCTCTGCCCGCAGCGCTTGCACGAACCGGTTCAAGTGGGCCGGTTCCGCATCCGTGATGGCCCAGAAGCGCATGCCGTTCTGTTGCCAGCGGACGATCGCGTAACCGTCGGCGGAGTAGGCTGTCGGCGCAGTGGATCCCGCCGTCGTCGAAGATGCGGGAAGAACATAGAGATCGATCGGGTGCTGCTGGTCGCGATAGATCAAGACCGCGACGGTGCGGTGGCCGATATAGTCGATGCGGCCGCCAGTGAGGGGGAAGCCCTGTGCGGCCAGGTCGATGACGGGCGGCGCATAGTCGAGCCTGCCGTTGAACCAGGGTTTCACCGTGTGCCGATCGGTCGATACGACGTCGATGGCGTGCTGGGACAAGAGCGCACGCACGTGGCTCGACAGTACGTCCTCGCCCAGCGCATCGGATCGCTGCGGCTGGATGACGCCGATGAGGCCCATCACCATCAGGGAAGCGACGATACCCGCCATGCCGCCGCCAGCCCAGGCCCACGGTCCGGCGAAGGCAAGCCTGCGCCATGCGGGCCAAGGTGCACGGCGAGGTGGTTCCGGCAGCGCGGCGATGACGCGCGCGCGCAGATGCGGCGGTGCGCGGTGGTATAGGGAATCGTCGCGCAACAAGCTGAGCAGTGTGCTCATGGTGTTCTCTTCCTTCATGATTCGCTCCCCTCCAGTGTCCCGGTGTCGGGCGGGCGGAACATGCCGGCGCCCGCGACACGGCCGCAGCGCGGCGCCTGTGCGGCACGCACCGCGGCGCAGAGCAGGTGGCGCCCTCGGGAAAGACGCGACATCACCGTGCCGATCGGTATGTCGACCACGGCCGCGATGTCGCGATAGCTCATGTCCTCCAGTTCTCGCAGCACCAGCACTTCGCGATACTCGACGGGCAGCTGTTCCAGCGCGCGGTGGACCAGGTGCACATCTTCGCGGCGCACCGCCAGCGTCTCGGGGTTGCTGCCGATATCGTCTACCCATCCGGGCAGGCGTTCGTCGCCGTGCAGCGTCTCGTCATAGGGCGTGTTGTCCGCACACTCGCGCCGTCGACGCCATTCGGTGAACCATGTGTTCCTGACGATGGCCAGCAGCCAGGCGCGGGCGTTATCGCCCCGGAATCCAGTGAAGAAGCGGAAGGCGCGCAAGTAGGCTTCCTGCACGATATCGTCCGCGTCGCTTGCGCTGCCGCTCAGCCAGCGCGCCAGATTGTAGGCAGCGTCCAAGTGCGGCAGCGCAGCCTCGGCGAATCGGCGAGCCTCATCGGTTCCGTCCACGATGTTCTCCTGTCCTTGCTTCTGCATGACCGGCGGGAACCGTGGTTTATTCCCCGGCGAGTCCGATGTTGATTCGCCTGATGGCCGCCGGGAATAAGATGAGGCGCGCGGCGGTATACGGACGTGTTGGGGCTGATGCCGGAGGGGCGGACACAAGCGCCGCCCCATGCTGCCCCTTGCAACCTCAGGCTACGATTCCAGCAGGAAATCGGGCATGAGCTGCGTCTGTCGCAAGACGCCCTGCGGATCGAAGTAGAAGTGAATTGTCGAATAGGAGGCGGAGCCATCGGCGAAGCGGTAGCTCCAGACCAGGCGCTGCATGCGTGAGAAGTAGGCGGTTTCCGCGGGTTTGCCGAAATGGACCAGGACGTCATGGGTGGTCCACTCTCCCGGTCTGGCGAGGCCAAACTCCATAGCGGTCAGCACTTGCCTCATGCTGACGATGTGCCCGGCCGGATCGAAGTCGGCTGCCCATTTCGCTTCACCAGGTGCGCGATAGAGCCAGCGCCAGGCGCCGTCCGCCAACTGGTAGCGCTCGCTTGGCGCGCCAAGCCGGGCCTGTACTTCGGTCTGGCTGGTGCCCGGCGTGATGGATTGCCATGCCGGACTTGCGCAGCCGCCGACCAGGGCTGCGAAAGCCAGTGCCAGCAAGGATCTCGCGCAGCGAGTCCGTCGCGCCTGAGGGCGCATGCTTGAAAGGGCGGGATGCATGGTGGGCCTCCGATATCAAGAATGAGACGGCATGCCGGCCAGGACGAAAGACTGGCAGGCATGCCGCACAGAGGGCATGCCGGCGTTGGCTTGGCCGGCTGCCGAGACACTGCAGCGATGGAACGCCTTGACGAGCCGGACTGCAGTACGCAAGGCCAGGCGTGGATGCGTGCGCCACGCATTGATCTGCCTGCTACGGCTTTCGCCGGACAGGCACCACGAACAGAAGTGCTCGCAGTTATTGGTAAGGAGCCGGTAGCGGTGTTCATCGAGTCGGGAGCGCGCCCTCCGCACGACTTCATGGCAAGCGTATTCAGGGGCCGGGCAAGGATCTCTCCAGAGCTGCTGGCCATCGGTGAAGCGGGCGAGGGCCACTTCTTCCACCGCGCCTTGGTGCGGCGAGCCGCAATAGCCGGCGTAGTGCACGACCTTGCCGTCGCCCACGTAGATGCCGTGATGGAGATAGCCGCAGCGTAGGGTGACAAGATGGTCCCCGGGCATCGGCGCAATACCTGCGGCGAGCGGCCGCGCATCGGAGCCGCGTTGACCGGGGGCGATCATTGCAATTGCGCAGGGCATGATGTGCTCCTGTTCGGCTGCATTTGGAAGTGGGCGTGCTGGGCGCACGGTGCTTTGCGCCACCGTGTCTTGCGGAACCCGTTCGCGGGGGCATGCAGCGGCGCGCCGGCACCTGTAGTACCGGCGCCGGCCGGAAGTTATTCGCGCGGATTCACTCCGCGCCGAGGGCAGGGCGAAGCGCTCGGCGTTCGGCTTCCAGTCAACGCGGAGGCGGAGTCCTGTCATTGCGGCGTTCCGCTCTGTGGCTGTGTGCTCGCCCGGCGGCGCGTGCAATCCAGCAACTTCGTGCTACCATTAACCGGACGGACGACCGTATGTATAAATTCAATCGGAGACACAGTCATGGGCTTCCCCGAAGACGCCGCGCCGTTTTGCCCCATAGAGGCTCAACCATGGACCGAGGTTGAGCAACTGCAGGATCGCTTGCTGCAGGATCAGGTGCAGTACCTGGTGGAACACTCGGAGTTCTATCGGCGCAAGCTCGCTGAAGCGGGAATCAATGCCAGCAGCATTCGCGGCGTAGCCGATCTGCAGGCCGTGCCGTTCACCTACAAGCAGGAACTGCGAGAGAGTCTGAAAGCCCGGCCCTTGCTCGGGCTTCATCAGGCAGCAAGGACGGGGGACATTGTCCAGATCCAGGCGTCATCCGGAACGACTGGCAGTCCTGCCTATGTTGGGCTGACTTCATCGGATCGAGCGGCCTGGGCAGAGGTCACCGCGCGCGGTCTCTATGCTTGTGGCGTACGGCAGGGAGACTTCGTTTTGCATGCCTTCTCGATGAGCAAGGGATTTGTCGGCGGGATCCCGATCTACCAGGGAGTCGAGCGCATCGGTGCCGTCGACATTCCTATCGGGGCGGACGGCGGCGCAGACCGGTTGTTGATCGCCGCCCGCGACGCCCGGCCGCGCTGCGTCGTCGGCACGCCGAACTACTTGCTGCACCTGGCCAATATCGCCAAGGACATCATCGGAATACCCGCAAGCGAACTGGGCGTCGAGCGACTGATCGTGGGCGGGGAGCCCGGCGGGGGTAACCCCGCCATACGGGACGCGCTCGAGAAATCCTGGGGTGCCAAATGCTGTGAGTTGATGGGAGGGACTGATCTCGGGTGTGTCTATTGGGCGGAATCCGATGATCAGAAGGGCATGTACTTTGTCGGGCCCGACCACATCCTCGCTGAGCTGGTCGATCCGGAGACGGGCGCCAGGCTGCCTTGGGAAGTCGGCGTGAGAGGGGAGCTGGTCTACACGTCCCTCCAGCGCCAGGCCTCCCCCGTGCTGCGCTTCCGGTCCGGGGATCATGTCGTCGTCACGGCGGTCGGCGGACCGGGTGGCCGCACGGCGCCAGCGATCCGCTGCTTCGGCAGGACCGACGACATGTTGATCGTCCGTGGCGTGAACATCTTTCCTTCCGCCATCCAGGACATCGTGTCCGCCATGGCGCCAACCGTCGCGGGCGTGGTGCGTGTGCTGGCGGACTTCGAAGGCCACACCACCCAGGAAAACCTCAAGCTCCTGGTGGAGCGCGCCCCCGGGCAGAGGCCGGCAGACGACGCCGTGGTTGCCGCGCAGGTCGAAGCCCGTGTGCGCAACGCGCTCTCGGTGAAGGTCGAGGTGCGCATGGTACGGCATGGCGTCTTTGTGGAGCCGGGCGCGCAGAAGACGCAACTGACCTTGCGGCGGATGCCGAACCTCGACGAATGAACAGCGGATGGAGAGCGCAGTGGAACTCAAAGACTCAGAGATAAACGAGCAGTCGTACCAAGGCCTGTTGCAGGAGCTGTTGGCTGCGCGCGATGCTGCCTGGATGGGCGGCGGCGTCGAGACGCGCAAGAAGCACGTCGATCGGGGCCGCCTGCTGGTGCGTGACCGCATCGAGCTGTTGCTGGATGACGGTTCGCCATTCCTGGAAATCGGTGAATTGGCCGGCGAAGGAATGTATGAGGGCGTGGCGCCAGGCGCTGGGATGGTGACCGGTGTGGGCCTGATCCAGGGCCGGGCTTGCATGGTCATCGCCAACGACCCCACGGTCAAGGGCGGAACCTACTTCGGCATGACGTGCAAGAAGCATGTGCGGGCGCAGCGCTTCGCCTGGCAGCATCGGCTGCCGTGCGTGACGTTGGTCGACAGTGGCGGTGCCTTCCTGCCCGACCAGGCCAATATATTCCCCGATGAAGGCCTGTTCGGCAGCATCTTCCATAACCAGGTCGGCATGTCCGCGGATGGAATCGCGCAGATCGCCGTCGTGCTGGGTGCCTGTACGGCAGGCGGCGCGTATATCCCGGCCCTGTGCGACGAGATCGTGATCGTCCGGGGGAAGGGCTATATGTTCCTCGGCGGGCCCCAGCTGGTCCAGGCGGCGACGGGGGAAGTCGTCGATGCCGAAAGTCTCGGTGGCGCCGACATGCACGGCCGCGTCAGTGGGGTCACGGATCATATCGCCGAGGATGACGGCCACGCACTGGCCATCGCGCGACGCCTGGTGGGGGAGCTGCCACCGATGCCGCCGCCGCTGCGAGAGCGCATCCCGACACAGGCGCCGTTGCGCCCGATCGATGACATCTACCGGCTCGTCAGTGCGAACCCCAAGAAGCCCACGCCAACCCGTGAAGTGCTGAAGTGCTTGCTGGATGGCGGTGCATTGGCCGAGTTCAAGGCGGAATACGGCTCCACCCTGATCACGGGCTTTGCCCGTATCGGCGGCTGGCAGGTGGGGGTATTGGCCAACGACGGCGTGCTCTTCACGGAGAGTGCCATCAAGGCGACCCATTTCATCGACCTGTGCTGCAAGCGCGATATCCCGCTGCTGTTCCTGGCCGACGTCTCTGGCTTCATGGTCGGCACGCAGGCCGAGCAAGGCGGGATTGCCAAGGCCGGGGCACGGTTCATCACGGCCATGAGCTCGGCCAAGGTGCCGAAGTTTACCGTGATCACCGGCGGTTCCTACGGCGCGGGCAATCTCGCCATGTGCGGCCGCGCATTCCAGCCCAACGCCATGTTCATGTGGCCAAACGGACGTGCGGCAATCATGGGGCCAGAGCAGGCGGCCACCACCTTGGCGATGGTAAAGCGCCAGAACCTGAGCGCGAAAGGGCAGGCATGGAGCGCTGACGAGGAAGAAGAATTCAAGTCCCCCATCAGGGAGCAGTACGAGACGTTTGCGTCGGCAAGGAACTTTGCGCGCCACCTTTGGGTGGACGGCATTCTGGACCCGGCGGAAACCCGCGACGCCCTGACCCTGCTCTTGGATCTTGCCGCGCGAGTTCCAGCCGACCCGACCCGTTTTGGTGTCTTCCGTATGTGAGGCCGTGATGTTCAACAAAGTACTGATTGCAAATCGTGGCGAGATTGCATGCAGGATCGCCAGATCCCTGCGTCGCATGGGCGTGGCCGTCGCCACCGTGCACTCGACCGCCGATGCCGAGGCATTGCACGTGCGAGAGATCGGCGAGTCGATCGCGATCGGGGACGCGCCGGCGCAGTCCAGCTACCTCAATGTCGCGGCCGTCATCGACGCAGCGCGGCGAGTCGGTGCGGATGCCATCCATCCGGGATTCGGCTTCCTGTCCGAAAATGCCGCCTTCGCCAGGGCTTGCGCTGCGGCCAGCATCACGTTCATCGGCCCGTTTCCCGAGACGCTGGACCTGTTCGGCGACAAGGCCGCGGCGAAGCAGCTGGCGCAGCATCTGGGCATCCCGACTGCGGGCGGACTGCTCGTGCCCAGTGAGAACATTGCCGAAGTCCTGGCATGCGTGCGTTCGATGGAGATGCCCTGCATCGTAAAAGCCGTCGCCGGTGGCGGCGGCAAGGGAATGCGCGTCATCAGGCGTCCTGAGGAAGCCGAAGAGGCCATTTCCGCCGCCATCCGGGAAGGCCGGTCGTCCTTCGGGGATGGCCGGGTCATCGTCGAGCGCTACCTGTCGCATCCGAGGCATATCGAGGTCCAGATTCTCGGTGACGGGCGTGGCGAGGTAATGCATCTCTTCGATCGGGAGTGCACCCTCCAGCGCCGCCACCAGAAGGTGGTGGAAGAGGCGCCGGTCAGCAGTATCTCGGCGGCGCTGAGGCAGCAGTTGTGGCGGCATGCAGTCGAATTGGGCCGTGCTGCCAACTATCTTGGCCTCGGTACTGTCGAATTCGCGGTGACCGACAACGCGGCAGTGTTCCTGGAGGTGAATCCTCGACTCCAGGTAGAACACCCTGTCACGGAGTCGGTCCTGGGCCTGGATCTGGTCGAATGGCAGATGCGCACCGTTCATGATCGGCAGTTGCCGGCGGAGCGAAGCCTGCTTGCGGAACCACAGGGGGTCGCCATCCAGGCGCGACTCTACGCGGAAGACCCGGCACAGGGGTTCCTGCCATCGACAGGGCGTGTCGAGGTGTTCCGTCCCTGCGCATCCGTGCGTATGGATGCCGGCGTGGCGGCAGGCTGCGACATCAGTCCGCACTACGATCCGATGATCGCCAAGCTCATTGCGTTCGACCAGTCACGCAGCGGCGCGCTCAGGAAATTGCGTGAGGCACTGAACGAGGTCACCGTGCTCGGCGTCGTCAGCAATCGCGCCTTTCTGCTCGAGCTCCTGGCGGATCCGCTGGTCGAGAGCAACGCCGTCAGCACGGAAACGATCGATCGGTGGCTGGCGGACAAGGGAAAGCCGATCGAGCCAAGCAAGTACGTCGCTGCGCTGATGGCGATCTGGCGGAAGAGCGTCGGTGGGCCGGCCGCCCATCTTGGGGCTTGGGGCGACCATCAGGTCACGGGATGGCGCTTGCGGCGCGGTCAACCACAAACGCCCCACGTGGTGCCGCGCTACGAAGTGAGCACGCCGACGCAACGCTGGCAGGTCGGATTCGGCTCGGGTTCGGCCGGGCCAATGTCCGCGGTGTCGGTATCGGTCGGCGCGCAGATGCACTGGGTGGGAGCCCCCCAGCCGCTGGGGGGCAGTTCCTACTTGGTCGCCGTGGACGGTGAATCCCTGTCCGTCAGTGCCTTCTGCCAGGCCGATCGCGCCTTTGCCAGCATTGGCGAGTCCCAGCTTGCCATCGATATCCAGGCCCTGCACACGCCGACCGGAAAATCCAGGGCAGGGGAGTCGGGCACTGTGCTCGCGCCGATGATGGGACTCCTGATCGGCGTCCACGCGCAGGAAGGCCAGCGCGTCTGCGTCGGCGACAAGCTCGCAACGCTGGAGTCCATGAAGATGGAGATGCCGATCACCGCACCTGCCGACGGAGAGGTAGTTTGGACGGGTTGCGCCTTGGGAGACAAGGTGGAGCGCAACCAGGAGATCTTCCGTATTGCTTCCATCGCCTGAGGTAGCCGCCATGACCGATTTGCCCAAGCGGGTTGAGATACACGAGGAAGGGCCGCGTGAAGGCTTCCAGATCGAGCCGCCGGGGTTCTCCCTGGCGGATCGCGCCGCACTGGTCGAGGCATTGGCCGATGCCGGTCTCTCCCACATCCAGGTCGCATCATTCGTGAACCCGGTGCGGGTGCCCCAGATGGCCGATGCGGCAGAGCTCTTCGGCATGATCCGAAAGCGGGAGGGAGTCCGCTATTCCGCGCTCTGGCTGAACGAGAAGGGATTTGAGCGCGCACGCTCGGTGCCTGAGGTCGACATCGACGGCTCACTGTACTTCTATGCTTCGGACGCGTTCAGCAGGCTCAACAATGGTGCGTCGGCCCGGGAGCACAACGAGAAACAGATCCATTGGATTCAGCGCTATCGGGAGTGCGGTGTCGAAGTCGGCACTGCCTACATCATGACCGCGTTCGGCTGCAATTTCGAGGGTGAGATCTCGGAACAGCGTCTGGCTCAGGCCTTGAATCTCATCAAGGCCATCGAGGGAGATGGCGGAATCCATCTCGAGCGTGTCTACCTGGCCGACACCGTCGGATGGGCGAATCCCATGGCCGTTCGCCGGCGTATCGACCTGGTGCGCGAAACATTCCCGGGCATCCGGGTGGGCATGCACCTGCACGACACCCGTGGGGTCGGAATGGCGAACGCTTTGGCGGCGCTGCAAAGTGGGGTCGACCTGTTCGATGCCTCGGTCGCGGGATTGGGCGGCTGCCCATTCAGCGGTCATGCGGAAGGGGGAGCTGCCGGCAATATCTGCACGGAGGAGCTGGTTTTCATGTGCCACGAAATGGGCATCGAAACCGGTGTCGACCTGGAAAGGCTGGTGACCGCCGCGAAGTTCGCTGAGCGCCTGATCGGCAGGCGCCTCGACGGACGCCTGATGCATAGCGGTTCTCTTTCGTCGTACCGAAGTTGACGGGCAATAGCGGGAGGCGGGGGGGGGGCGGGAGTTGCGCTGGCGGTGCAATGCGCATCCTCTCTTCCTTCTTGCGGCAGTGGGAAATGCAGCAATATAACCGGACGGACGTACGCTTGATAATGGTAGGATGGCATCGGGCCAGGTTGCCATAGCCCGGATGCTTGCGAAGGAAGGAAGAACCCAAGAAGAACAGAGGAGACCGGAGCATGTTTGCAAACTTCACCAGTGATCAGTGGGTAGCGCTGCACGCCGCGCGACAGGCGTCAAAAGTCGCATTGCAGGATGAGCGCCTATCCCTCAGCTACGCTCAACTCAACGAGCTGGTAGGACGACGCGCCACGCTTCTCGCGGAAGCGGGTGTCAAGAGTGGCGACGCCGTGGGGCTTTTGGGCTCTCCCACCCTGGAGTGGGTGGTGGCGTATCTGGCCGTGTCGCGCGCCGGTGGAACGCCCGTGGGACTGAACTACCGCGAAACCCCGCAGTGCGTCGCGGACCAGATGCGCAACGCCAATGCGGGATTCGTCTTTCACGACGAAGCGCGGCGTGCCCACGTCCGCGATCTCGATGTGGTCCGCATGACTTTGGAAACGGTGCTGCAGGTGCCAGCGGACACCCGCAAAACGAGGGAGAGACCGGATGATGGTTCGGACATCGGCGTCATTCTTTACACCGGTGGCACGACCGGCAGTTCCAAAGGCGTCGAGCTGACGCACGAAAACCTCCTGTGGAACGTACTCAACGAGATTACGGCGGGCGACCTGACCCCGGACGACAACTTCCTGATCGCGACCGCATTGCATCACTCGGCCGCGCTCAATACCTGGCTGTTGCCGCACCTGTATCTGGGAGCAACGGCAACCATGATGGGAGACTTCGAGCCAAGACGCTGGATCGATCTCATGCAGCGGTTCAAGGTCACCAACACCTTCACGCCGCCAACGATGATCCGCCAGATCCTGGACGAGACGCGTCCCGGGGATGATTGGAGCAGCTTCACCAAGTGGTTCTCCGGCGCTGGCCTCCTGGCACGCGGCGATCGCGAAGAGATGAAGGCCCTCTGTCCTGGTTTGCGCATCTATTACCAGTACGGACTCACTGAAGCGGGCCCTATCGTCACATGCCAACGGCCCGATGAGTATGAGCTCAATCCACGTTCGATAGGACGTGTCGTTCGCCACTTCCAAGTCAGGATCCTGAACAGCGAAGGCGGGGAGGCCTCGGTGGGGGAGGTGGGCGAGCTGGTGGTGCGCGGGCCCTCGGTGATGAGGGGCTATTTCCGCCAGCCGGAGGCGACCGGGAAGGTACTGCGGGACGGTTGGTTGCACACCGGCGACCTGGTGACGCAGGACGAGCATGGCTGCCTGACATTCCATGATCGCGCGAAGGACATGATCAAGACGGGCGGACTGAACGTCTTCAGCCAGGAAGTCGAGTCCGTGCTGGCGGTGCATCCCTTGGTGTCCGAGGTAGCTGTCATCGGTCTGCCGGATCCCAAGTGGGGCGAGCGCGTGGTAGCCGTGGTCAGCCTGAAGATGGGCGCGCAGGCGAGCGAGCAGGAGATCGTGGACCATTGCCGGCAACGGCTGGCGGGATATCAGTTGCCGAAACAAGTCATCTTCATGCCGGTCAGCGAGGTACCGAAAAACTACCTCGGAAAGACATTGAAGCGCGAGCTGAGAGAGCAACTGCGGGGCAGTGCGGCGGCCTGAGCGGTCCGTCATATGTGGCGCGCCCCGTCCAGCACGGGGCGCCGAATCCAGAAAGGCTGAGAGATGACATTCGCGAGTGAATCCGAGGAACTGCTGCAGGCACTGAGGGACACAGTGCGCCGGTTTGCGCAGGCCGAGATTGCGCCATTGGCACGCAAGATCGATGCGGAAGACTGGTTTGCACGAGACTTGTGGCCCAAGCTGGGCGCGCTGGGGGTGCTGGGGCCGACTGTGGCGGAGGAATATGGCGGCGCAGGATTGGGCTATCTTGCCCATGCAGTGATCTCCGAAGAAATCTCCCGGGTCTCGGGTTCAGTCGGCATTTCCTATATTGCTCACTCCAATCTTTGCGTCAACCAGATCCACCTTCATGGAACGGATGAGCAGAAGCGGCGCTTCCTGCCGGAGCTGCTGACTGGTCAAGCCGTCGGTGCGCTGGCGATGAGCGAGGCCGGCGCCGGCTCGGATGTCGTCTCGATGACGCTGCGGGCGAGCCTGGATGGTGGCGTCTATCGGCTGAACGGCACCAAGCTCTGGACCACCAACGGGTGGCATGCCGATACCTATGTCGTATACGCCAAGACGGAACCGGAGGCGGGCAAAGCCGGCATCACCGCGTTCATCGTCAAGCGCGACAGTCCGGGGTTCGCCGTGCGCCAGCGCATGGATAAGCTGGGCATGCGTGGATCGGGGACATGCGAGCTGGTGTTCGAGGATACGCCGGTGCCCGTCGACCAGGTGCTCGGAACCGTAAACCACGGCGTCCGCGTGCTGATGCGGGGCCTGGACTATGAGCGGCTGATTGCCTCTTCCGCTTGTGTCGGCTTCATGCAGGCCGCGCTCGACATGGTCTTGCCCTATGTGTCCCAGCGCCGTCAGTTCGGGCAGGCGATCGGGGAGTTCCAGCTGATCCAGGCCAAGCTCGCCGACATGTACACGCGGCTGAACGGCTGCAGATCGTACCTGCACACGATGGCGGCCAAAGCGGATCAGGGGCAGGCCCTGCGCAAGGAAGCCGCCAGCGTGATCCTGCTTGCGGCGGAGTCGGCAACCCAGTCTGCCTTGGACGCTATCCAGTGCCTGGGAGGCAATGGCTACGTCAACGACTATGACGCCGGCCGTTTGCTGCGCGATGCGAAGCTCTATGAAATCGGAGCTGGTACCTCCGAGATACGGCGCGTACTGATTGGCCGGGAACTGATGCGGGAAGCCATCGGCTGACAACGATTCGGGGGGCACGCCCCCTGATGTCATCAAAGGCTGGTTTAGCCACGCGGAGCAGCCGACCTTCTGCCCGCCGATTCTCAGGATTCCGCGGGCTTCGCTCGCTTTCCTCGGGGCGCGCTGGCGCGCTTCTCGACCGGCCGTGTCGATGAAGACTTGCCCTTGGCGCCCGGCGCCGGAGCGGGGGCGACACTGGTCATCTTCATGACCAGGTCTTCATAGATGCGGATCAAACGCGCTTGGCTCAGGCGACCGTCGCTCTTGTACCACGTGCATACGCCAGTCAGCATGGAGAGCATGGCGTATGTCGTGACGCGCACGTCTTCCAAGGTCCAGATGCCGCTCTTCTGCCCCGCGACGAGAATTGCCTGCAGATAATCCTCGTATTGCCTGCGCAGGCCGACGACCCGTTCGTACTGGGCGCTGGAGAGACTGCGCAGCTCCATATTGCCAATGAAGACTTCTTCCTTGCGCGCCGTGTGCCATTCAATGTGGAACTTCACGAAGCGCTGCAGGCGTTCCTCAGGACTCTCGATGCCGATCATCCTCGCATGGAGATCGGTCAGCAGCTCCTGCAGGATCTCTTCCAGCAAATTGGCCAGGAACTCCTGCTTCTGTGGAATGTAGTTGTACAGCGAGCCGACGCGCAGATTGACGTCTGCCGCCAGGTCGCGCAGATTCATCGCCTCAAAGCCGTACTGGTAGATCCGGGCAATCGCAGCCTTGCGAATGGAGCGCATCGTGTCGGCGCCACTGACGCCAGCAGGTCTTGCCATTTATTTGATTCCTTTTCCGCGATGTCACTCGGGCATGGTGGAATTATAAAAGATGAGGCTTGTTCCCTCTATCCAGTCCACTGCGTCATTCGAAAACCCCCCGTTCGACAGCGCCTCGAGTCCGCTTGCGCCATGCGCCTGGCAATTGCGGGCGCTGCCGGGCTGCGCAGGCAAGGCCCCTCGTTCCACTGATGCGCGGGTGGCATGACGTCCTTCGTGCGGCCTCCGGCATTTAACCGTACGTACGTCCGTAAGGTTGTGTATGATGCGTCCTCATGGAAACCGTGATCTGCTCTCGCCCCCGCCCTGGCGTGCTGGAAGTACGCCTGAATCGACCCAAGGCCAAGAACGCCTTCGACCATGCGATGCTTGCGCGAATACGCGAGACCTTCCTGGCTGCGGCATCGGATGACAGCGTGCGTATCGTCGTGTTGCTCGGCAATGGAACGCATTTCTGCGCAGGCGGAGATATCGCCTGGATGAAGGATGTGTTGGCAGCAGGGCCTGATGAGAAACGGGGATTTGCGGAGGACATTGCCCAGATGTACCAAGCGGTCTATCAGCTTCCGAAGCCACTGGTGATGAGGGTCCAGGGGGCTGCAATGGGCGGCGGGCTTGGCTTGGTGTGTTGTGCCGATGTGGTGGTGGCAGAAGAGAGGGCGCGATTCGCCTTGAGTGAGACGCGCATCGGCATCGTTCCTGCGGCCATCTCGCCTTACCTGGTGGGCGCGATCGGTGCGCGCCAAGCCTCTCAGTTGGCGCTTCGAGGTGCCTCGATCGGGGCCGGGGAAGCGTTGGAGTTGGGGCTCATCACACACGTAGCGCCGGATGCGCAAGACGAGGAAATCGTGCGCAAGGTGATAGAAGAACTGCTCTGCGCGGCACCGGACGCACAGAGGCAAGCCAAGGCCCTGTTTCGTGAAGTTTCCGCTCAGAAAGCTGACGACAGCGCCTGCGCAACGGCAGTTGGCGCGCTCGTGCGGGCATGGTCAGCGCCTGAGGCGCTCGAGGGATTCGAGGCCTTCCTCCAGAGAAGGGCAGCGCCGTGGTTGACCCGTTGACTTCCAAAGGACTGAAAATGAACGATGCCGCATCCAATGCATATGACGCCGGCGCGGACGGATTGCTCGTCAGCAAGCCACGCCCAGGCGTGGCCTTGGTCACGATCGACCGTCCCGGGCAGATGAATGCCATCGATCCGCAGTTGAATGCGGCGCTGGAGCGGGCAGTACACCGCTTGGGCGCAGATCCGGCAATCCGATGCATCGTGATGACCGGAGCAGGCGACCGCGCCTTCTGCGCAGGCGCGCATATCCCCACGCTATTGCCCTTCCTGGCAGAGAACCTGCAGCAGGGCAGGGACGATCCGCAATTTGCCGGGGTGACGCATCGCGCCCCAGCGGGAAAGCCGTTGATCGCCGCCATCAATGGCGTTGCGCTCGGTGGTGGCCTGGAACTGGCGCTCGCCTGCGATATCAGAATCGCGTCCCACACCGCACGCTTCGGCTTGCCGGAGATTACGGTGGGCGTGCTGGCCGGGGCCGGCGGATGCACGCGTCTGCCCCGATCGATCCCGCCCGCGCTGGCGGCGGAAATGATCCTGACCGGAAAGCCCATCGACGCTGAGCGCGCCTTCAAGAGCGGCTTGATAAGCCAGGTCTTGCCCCCGGATGAACTCTTGAATGCGGCTCTCGATCTGGCGGAAACCATTGCATCGCGTGCGCCTCACGCAGTTCGCGCTTGCACGGAATTGCTGCGCCGCCAGGGGCGGCAGGACTTGAGCAACGCGCTCGCAGAGGAACGCCAAGCATTCGCAGGCGTATTGGCTACGCAAGATGCGCAAGAAGGAATTCAAGCCTTCCTGCAGAAGCGAGCGCCTCGGTTTGTCGATGCCTGAGGCAAGCCTCAGCGACGTCCGTCACTGAGTGCAACGACACCTTCACCTTCCCTTCCGGGTAACCCCTAGTTCCTATGCGAAAAACCGTCGCGTAGTTTACTGACTAGTCAGTAAGGACGATTGGCCAGAGGACCTATCCGCTGGCACTAAATACGGGAGCGTGGAGATGGACGAAAACAGGCGGGCGGCGCTTTATCGCAGGGTCGTGGAAGCTGCGGAAGCCAGGCGTTCGGATGCGGATGCTGCCGGTGGCCAAGTCCCGGTCGCGAACTACCTGGATGCGGAGCGGCTGAAAGGCGAGGTCGCCCTGATGCGCAGATACCCGCAGCCGCTGCTGTCATCATCGTCGCTGCCCCAGGCAGGCGACTGGGTGTCGCTGACCTACGGGGGCACACCGTTGCTGCTGGTCCGGCAGGAGTCCGGCGAGGTCCAGGCTTTTCTCAATGTGTGCCGCCACAGAGGTGCAAGGGTGGTACCGGAAGGATCCGGGCACCGGGCCAGCGCCTTTGTCTGTCCATACCATGCCTGGACCTATCGGCCCGATGGCGCCTTGCGCGGCGTACCGCAGGCGACGGGGTTTCCCAATCTGGAGCCTGAGAAATGTGGCTTGAAGCGTCTCCCGGTCTCCGAGCGTATCGGCCTGATCTGGGTGACGCTGGATGGGGGGGAGCATAGCGCCGACCCCGGCGCCTCGCATGGCGCCTTGATGGACGAATTGGAAACCTATGCGGGTTTGAAGAACGCAGTCGGCTACGCGCCACGGGCGTACGAGGTGCGGGCAAACTGGAAGTTGCTGGTGGACGGCGTATTCGAAGCGTACCACTTCAAAGTCGCACATAGAGGTACGATCGCCCACCTGTTTGCCGACAATCTGCAGTTGGTGGATGAATACGATGAGGTCAATCGCAGGCTATATCTGGTGAAAAGAAAGTTCCTCGAGGAGAAGCCGACTCTCGAGGAATTCGAGCCCAGGAAGTACGCCAACATTACCCATTTCTTTTTTCCCAATGTCACCATCCTGCTGCAGCCGGATCACGCACAGCTAAGCGTGCTTGAGCCCCTGTCGGAGGAATCGACACGTATCCACGAGATAACACTGCTGCCGGAGACGCCGAGCAGCGAGAAGGCGGAGAAATACTGGAATGCCAACGTCGAGCTCTACCGCGAGACCTTGGGAGAGGATTACGCTTTGGCGGAGTCCATTCAATCCGGCCTGCTATCGGGCGCGAATAGCAAATTGACTTTCGGGAATTTCGAGTTCAGTGCCGTTCGATTCCATGGGCAGCTGCAGGAAAGATTGAAGGGTATCTAGGCTGCCTGGTTGATCGTGGATTCATAATAAGAAGGAGGAGATGTGCGATATTCGACCATCCTGGATGTCCTGCGTGCCAATTCGGAAAAAGAAGACAAGGTACTCTTCAAGTCGGCGGGGCAGCGCCTATCGTTCAGTGAACTCGAAAGGAATTCCAATCGGATCGCCGTGGCCCTGGCCGCCATGGGTGTCGGATCGAACGATCGGATCGCGGTGCTGAGTAAAGACCAGGCAGCCTGCCTTCATCTTCTCTTCGGTGCCATGAAGACGGGGGCTGTGTGCGTTCCGGTGAATTGGCGGCTCAGCGCTGATGAGATCTCTTATGTCTTGCAAGACTCCTGCGCCAAGGTGGTCTTCGTAGATCAGGAGTTTCTGGAGAAATCCCGCCCAGCAGCCGTGGCCCTGAACATCAAGTTGCTATTGATCGACGGCACAGATGGCGAGCATGAACACTACGCCGGCTGGTACACACGGCATGGCGAGCAATGGACAATTCGGCCATTCCAGAGCTTGGATCCTGCCTTGCATCTCTATTCGTCGGGCACGACGGGGAAGCCCAAGGGCGTTGTCCTGACGCACCGCGGCCTGATGTCGGCGTGCCGGGTGACCGTCAACGCCTGGGGGCTGAACGAGGCATCCGTGGTTGGCCACGCATTGCCCACCTTCCACATCGCTGGTGTTCTGCTGATGCTCTTTCCGGTGTTTGCCGGGTGTACCTGCGTAGCCTTCAGGGAGTTCGACCCCAAGAGTTATTTGAGTGCGTTGGAGGATGAGCGCATCAGCCATGTCCTGGTTGTGCCCGCGATCATCAGTTTCTTGCTCCAGCATGCAGAGGCGAGGCAGGGGGACTACTCACACCTTAGATTGATGGCCTATGCGGGGTCTCCGATTACCGATACGGTGCTCAGGAAGGCAATCGATGTTTTCCAGTGCGAGTTTTCGCAGATCTACGGGCTGACCGAGGTAACAGGCGTGGTGACGACGCTCAGTCCGCAGGACCATCGCCAGGGTGCCGAGCTGTTGCGTTCAGCCGGCAAGCCACTGCCTGGGGTTGAGCTGCGCATCGTCGATCCGGTCTCGCTGGAGGAGTTGGATGAGAGCGGAGTGGGAGAGGTCTGGATTCGGAGCGAGAGGAACCTGCAGAGTTACTGGAGGCGAGACGATGCAACCCGGGAAGCGTTTCCCGAAGGGGTCGACGAGAAGGGCGGCTGGTTCCGCTCGGGGGATGCGGGATATCTGCGGGGCGGCTATCTTTACCTGAGCGACAGGATCAAGGATATGATCATCTCCGGCGGCGAGAACATCTACCCGATCGAGGTTGAGAATGCGATGATGAAGCATGAGGGGGTAGCGGACTGCGCTGTTTTCGGCGTGCCCGATCCTCTTTGGGGCGAGGCGGTCAAGGCTTGCGTGGTTCTGAAGCAGGGCGCAAGTGCGACCGCAGATGACCTGATCAATTTCACGCGCAGCCTGATTGCGCATTACAAGTGCCCGAAGAGCGTGGATTTTGTCAGTGCGCTGCCGAGAACCGAGTCCGGAAAGTTAATGAAGCGGGTTCTGCGGGCGCCTTATTGGAATGGGAATGAGCGGGCGATCAATTGAGAAATCCAGCAATCGTTGTGAAGTCGAGGGCGGGGCCTTGTCCCGCCGGGACATGATCATCGAGCGGGCCGAGGAGAATTTCGCGAAATTCGGCTTTCAAGGCGGTTCGCTTTCCGCCGTTGCGCGCGAAAGCGGGATTTCGAATCCGGCTCTTTTGCATTACTTCCCGAGCAAGGAGAGCTTGTATCAGGCTGTCCTGGAAAAGCAGGCTCACGACCTCTCCAGGCACATGGACATTGCGCATGGGGCCGCCAAGCCGACGCGGGAGCGACTGCGCGATTTTATCCGCCTGCAGATCGACTGGATGCGCGTTAACCCGAACGGCTACAAGCTGATCACGCGGGAGTTGCTGGACAATCCGGAACGCATCCGGTCCGCGCACAACCGGCCGCTGGAAGCCTTTTTGCACGGCAGCCTTGCACTGATAGACGAGGCGAGAGCTGAAGGTGTCATCGCCCCCGTACTTTCCGGGGTGCTGGTGTTGTCGATCATCTTGGGGGCATTGAACTACGCCAAGATCGTCAGGCCCACCCTGGAGAGAGCGTTCGATGACGGCTTGCTGAAGGACGACGATGACTGGATGGGCGCCATGGCGGACGAGGTGCTGCAACTTGTCACCTCCGGCGGGCTGTAGGCACAGGGCGCCGTCCGTGATCGCACTGAAGTGCTGCGCGGGATTCGGTCCCCGGGCCGGGTCGTGATGCACTACAAGCAAAGGTATTCCAATCGGGTGCACGGCGGGCAGTCGTAAGTATCCTTCGCCATGCGCGCAGCACCTCAGGAGCCTTGCACATGAGCACGGTTGCCTACAACGCCAGGTCGACGGCCCTCCTGTTCGTCGATCCGTACAACGACTTCCTGTCGGACGGTGGCAAGGTCTGGCCCTTCATCAAGGACATCGCCGAGGAAGTGGGGCTGCTGGACAATCTCCACGCCATTACCCGTGCGGTTCGCGCCGCCGGCATCCAGGTCGCCATCGTGCCGCATCGCCGCTGGCGCCCGGGTGACTACGAAGGCTGGTGCTACCCGAGTCCGAGCCAGCGGAAGATCATGCAAGGCCATCATTTCGCAGCCGGCGAATGGGGCGGCGATTGGCATCCCGACTTTGCCCCGCAAGCGGGCGACATCGTCGCGCAGGAACACTGGGGCTCGAGCGGCTTCGCCAACACGGACCTCGATTTGCAGCTCAAGCAGCATGGCATCACGCATGTGATCGTCGTGGGCCTGCTGGCCAACACCTGCATCGAGGCCACTGCGCGCTATGCGCAGGAACTGGGCTATCACGTCACGCTGGTCAAGGACGCCACCGCAGCATTCAGGCGCGAGATGATGCATGCGGCCCACGAACTGAACGGCCCGACGTTCGCCCACAGCATCGTCGACACACGCGAGCTGGTCGCGGCGATCCCGAAAGCCTGAGCGGTGCGGATGTCGCCAATGCACCGAGACAGGCTTTGCCCTTGACGATGCTTCGTTCGGGAAAAGAGCGAGCTGCGACACACAGGAGTTTCGATATGGCCAAGAGCAGTGACGCGACGATCGGAAAGATGTATCTGGAAGATCTCTCTGAAGGCATGGTGTTTGAAAGCGCCGAGTACACGCTCGATGCCACCCAGATCCAGGCGTTCGCACGCAGCTTCGATCCGCAGCCCTTCCACCTGGGCGAGGCCTCCGCGCGCGATTCTTTCTTCGGCGGGCTCGCGGCAAGCGGCTGGCACACTGCGGCCATCACGATGAAGTTGATCGTGGAAAGCCTGCCGCTGGCGGGCGGCGTCATCGGTGCGGGCGGCGAGATTTCCTGGCCGCGTCCCACCCGGCCAGGCGACATCCTGCGCGTGGCCAGTACGATTGTCAGTGTCGCGCCGTCGAAATCCAAACCTGACCGGGGCATCGTGACAGTACAGAGCGAAACGCAGAACCAGCATGGCGACGTATGCCAGCGTTTGGTGGCGCGCCTTGTCGTATTCAGGCGTACAGGCTGATATCGGTGCAGATACAAAAAAGGCCGGCAATATTGCCGGCCAAGCGTCCTTGATCCCGTGATAAGTCAAGGTCGATATGATCTGTGGCGCCGGCCCGCCCGGACGGGCAGGCCGGTTCACTTGCCAATGCGGATCAGAAGCGGTGGCGCACGCCGATCATCGCGCCGGTCTGGTTCTGGCCCGGCAGCGTGTTGGCGGTATTGGTCACGCCGAAGGTCGCGTTGCCGTGGTTTTTCACGTAGCCCAGCAGCAGGTAGGCATCAGTGCGCTTGGAGAAGGCGTAGTCGGCGTTCAGCACGAACATCATCGAATCGTTGCTGTCGGTGCGGGCGTCCGTATAGTAGGCCGCGCCGGTCAGCGAGAAGGCCGGCGTGAACTTGTACTGCGCGCCAGCCCAGTACAGGTTGTCGTGGCGGGCGGTGCCCGTCGTGACTTCGTCGCGCATCCAGCGGTAGCCGGCGAACAGCTTGGCGCTGCCGAAGGCGTAGGAGGCACCGATGGCGGCGCGCTTGGCGGAGAGATCCGCGGTTGCCAGGGTGCTGCCCTGGTACTGGTCATAGGCAGCGCCCACCGAGAACGGGCCGCTCGAGTAGGCCAGGCCACCGCCGAAGTTCTGGCCGACGCGGAAGGCGCCCGGCACTTCGCCGCCGAGGCCCGAGGTGACATCACGGCCCGTGCTGTAGAAGCCGGTCGCGGTCAGGCCGCCGAAGGTGCCCGTGTACTTGATGGCGTTGTCGGCACGCCCGTTGAACTGGTTGTCGACGGAGTTCAGCGAGTAGATGGGACCGGCGGCCATCGGGTCGTACGCGCCGAACAGGTCATAGAGCGAGTTCTGCTGGCGACCGAGCGTGATGGCGCCGAAATTACCCTGCAGGCCGACGTAGGCTTGGCGGCCGAACAGGCGGCTGCCCTGGCCCGATTTGCCGGTATCGATATCGAAGCCACTCTCGAGCACGAAGACGCCCTTCAGGTTATTCCCAAGGTCCTCGACGCCGCGCAGGCCCCAGCGCGAACCGGACATGCCGCCGGAGCTGACGCCATACGCCGAGCCGCCTTGGCCGGGGGCCCGCTGAACGTGGTTCTGAAAGCTGATACCGGCGTCAGCCACACCGTAGAGCGTCACGCTGGACGAGGACGATTGGGCAAAAGCGGCACCCGACATCGCGCCAGCGGCGGCAGTCAGTGCAAGGAGAGTTTTTTTCATTCTCTGTCCGGATACTGTTTGAGCAAATAGGATTCCTGCGGCCAGGGCGTGTGGAGGCTGGCTCACCAGCTGAACTGCCCTTGCCGACTCGGGGCGATACTAAGGCACTTATGTGACACCTATGAGACAACAGTACGGAAATAAAAATGATAACTATCGCGTACACAGAAATAATGGCGTGCCCAGGCCATGGCGCATGGCCCGGGGCGGCTGATGCAAGCGGGTGCGTTCGCAGCGTCAGGGGCAACGACGGGTAAGCACGCTTCGATCTAGGCTGGCGGGGACGATGCGGCCAGCCACAGCGGATCGCGGTGCAAGGCGAAGGGTTGCCTGATGGAAGGCCGGGTTGCCGCCGGGATGGCGCATGGACGGCCCGGATGGCGCGCCGTGCCGGACGTGTGAGTCCGCCCGGCCGGGCCGAGGGTGCGGGAGAGTTCGCGGAGGCCGCAGTCTATTGGCCGACTGCGGCGTCTGCCCGGCGCAACGTTGTGCGCGCCACAGCGCATGTCAGCTCCGCGGCGGACTCCGCGGTGGCGCGTCGCGGTCGACGAAGGCTACGCCTTGATGAGGCGCAAGGCTTCGCGAAAGCGCTCGTGCCTGGCGTTGCGCAGCCATTCGAAGGCCACCATCTCGACCGTGGCCGGTTGTGCGCCGGCCTGGCTTAGCCTTGACACCGCGGTTTCCTGGTCGATCCGCTTGCGGGAGCCGATGGCGTCGACGAGCAAGGTCACGTCATAGCCGTGGTGCAGCAGGCCGAATGTGGTCTGCAGTACGCAGACGTGGGCTTCGCAGCCGGCCACGATGATCCGCCTGCGGCCGGCCGGCAAGGCGGCAAGCAGGCCACCGGCGCAAGCATCGAAGCTGTCCTTGGCGATGGTGCTGCCGCACAGCGCTTTGGCTTCGCCCACGTTTTCCCCCAGGCTGCCGGGGCTTTGCTCCGTTCCGATCACGGGCACGCCCAGCAGCCGCGCCATGCTGGCCAGGCGCACGCTCTCCCGGATCACGCGAGCGCCGTCCTGGATGGCCGGCATCAGCCGCGCCTGCAGGTCGACCAGGACCAGTACCGAATCGTCGGCATCGTGCAGCATCGTCGAATTCCTCCCTCACATGTTCATTGGCGCCGGCATTGGTGCTTGCCGACGGCTTCGCGCCATCTCCCGGCGCGCGGACCTTGCATAAGGCTGCCAGCGGCGCCGGCGCATGGCAAGGCTGGCATCCGCTGCGCCGCGTTAGACTTGAGCCCTTTGAAGCCACGCAAGGAATCGTCTTTTCATGAGCCTGCAATCCGTCAGCGCCTTTCTGGCCAAGCATGCCCCCGAGATCCGGATCGTCGAGAAGGAGACGAGCACCGCCACGGTAGCCGAGGCCGCAACGGCCCACGGCGTGGAGCCCGCACAGATCGCCAAGACCTTGTCGCTCTGGCTGAAGGACGAGGTCGTCCTGCTGGTGATGGGGGGCGACACCCGCATCGACAACCGCAAATACAAGGATCACTTCGGTGGCAAGGCCAAGATGCTGAATGCGGAAGATGTGCAGACATGGACCGGTCACCCGGTGGGAGGCGTGTGTCCGTTCGGCTTGCCGCAGGACCTGAGGGTCTATGCCGATGTCTCGCTCAAGAAGTTCGACGAGGTATTGCCTGCGGCAGGCGCCACCAACGCCGCCATTCGCATTGCGCCGGAGTATCTCGCGCAGCTGGTCAAGGCCGAGTGGGTCGACGTGGCGCAGGTGCCGGCCTGACAGCGTCCACGCTAGGTCTCGTCTAGCGGTCGCTTCCTGCCGCTGAGCATGGCGGCGATGAGGTTTTCCCGATGGAGCGCGCTCATGGCAAGCGCGGCGATCGTGTGGATGATGACGAGGACCAGCAAGGTATGGGCCAGCAGGCCGTGCAGATCGAGCGGCCAGTCCTCGCCCCACAGCGAGTCGAGCCGGGAAATCCAGCCGGTTACCGCGAGCGCGAGGATCAGCGCCCACAGGGCGACCATCATCAAGGCGCCGAGCGGCGTATGGCTCAGGTAGCGTGGCGCGCGCCCTGCCAGCAGGGCCTTGGTGTAGGTGAAGACCTCGGCAGGCGATGGCATCCAGGTGGAGAACCTGGCCGGACGGCTGCCGACGATGCCCCAGAACAGCCGGAACAGCACCAGCCCGGCGGCCGTGTAGCCCAGGGTACGGTGCAGCGGCCCGCCGGAGCTTTCCACCAGGTCCCACAGCACCAGCGCGGCGACGCTCCAGTGCGTCAGCCGGACGGCGGCGTCCCAGACGCGGATCGGCGCGGCGCTGCTACTGGTCTGCATAGTGCGGGCGGTGCTGCTTACTTCTCGATTACTTCTCGATCTCGGACTTGACCACGTCGAGCGTCTTGGTGTCGTAGTAGATCTCGGCCTTCTTGCCTTCCTTGGTGGTGCCGTAGATTTCGTAGCAGTTGCCGTCGACCTTGAACTTCTTGATGTTGTAGCCCTGCGCTTCGATCTTGGCCTTGGCATCGGCCTCCGTCATCCATTCGGATTTCGGATGCGCCGCGCACTTGGCGCTGGCAAAGGCGCCGGTGGAAATCAGGCCGGCAAGGGCAAACAGGGCAATTCGCAGCATGGTGGTCTCCCGATTGAATGAATGTGGGAGGCTAATGTAATCGATAACTATTTGCAATAAGAGATTGGGCGGGTCGCCAATCCGGCGCCAATCGCCTCCGCGCCGTTCGCCCGCTTGCGGCCGGTCAGCCCGCTGCGCGCAAGGCCGCGTTGAGCCGATCCACCACCTCCGCCCAATCGGCGTCTTCCAGGATCTCGTCGCGCAGCAGCGAGGCCTGGGCCGGCGTCCAGAACGGGGCGTCGGCGAGGTCGATGTCCGCGGGCAGCGGTGAATGGGCGGCAAGGAAGTCGCGGATACCGCGTTCGTCGGATGGCAGGCCCAATTGCTTGAACAATTCGGAGAAGCGGTGGAATGAGGCGTCCATGGTCAGCGTCCCTTGGCCGCGGCGTGGCCGGTGCAAGCGGGGGCATCGTGGTTGGCGCTGCGGCCGGTTCCGCGGTCCGAAACGGCAGGCGATGTGCAGGAACTATAGTCGATGGCGAGGGCCTTGAAGCCGGGGGAGTGCTGCGCCATCAAGGCCGCTCCGCCGGGAAGCAGTCGCCGCGCTGCTGGTGCGGCCCTACATCGGCGGCGTCACGCCATTCTTGCCAACAGAAATGGTGCGGGCGGTCAGCCCACCATCGGCGGCCCGGTTCGCGAACAGCAC
The DNA here is from genome assembly GCF_056930435.1 of Cupriavidus sp. 09_S30. Lineage (NCBI taxonomy): Bacteria > Pseudomonadati > Pseudomonadota > Betaproteobacteria > Burkholderiales > Burkholderiaceae > Cupriavidus > Cupriavidus sp. 09_S30. Next base: position 1,118,503 of record NZ_JBXOWI010000002.1, read on the forward strand.
CACGTGCGCACCCCGGACCAGCAGGCTGCGGTCACCGGGTTCCAAGTCGACGATCGGCACGCCGTCGGGAATCACGACGTGCTGCTCGCCGTCCCGGTAGCGGACAGTAATGGTGTGGCCCTGGCTGGCCACCACGCGGCCAACGCGGCTCACGCTGGTGACGGTGCCGTTGGTCATCGTGCTGCCCGGCGCCAGGTCCCAGTTGCGATGTCCCTCACCGCTGCCACGCAGGCTGGGCGCGAATATATGGACCTCGAGCGCCCTCAGCGTGCCATCCGCCTGCGGCTGGGCGGCCGTCCCGATATAGCTGCCGGGCCGGATCGCGTCCACGCTGGACTGCGACACGGCGCGCACCGCGGTGTCGGGTGTGAGTTTCACCTCCATCGGCTGCCCGCTGCGCGTTATGACCTCCAGCGTGTCTCCCGCCAGCGCGGTCACGATGCCACGCACGCTGGCGGACGTGGCCGCGCCCTGCGCCAGGCAGGCGAGCGGCGCGAACAGGACGGCCGCGCCGAGGATGGCGGACCTGCAAGCCGCGCCGAAGCCGGAGTGGGGGGAGAGAAGAGAGGGACGTGGCATGGCGAGGCTCCGAATCGGGTTGAGCGGAAAAGCCGCCGGGCACGTATGGTCAGGGCGGGGGCCCTTCAGGCGGGTCGGGCGCAGGGTTCCCGGTGGCCGGGACGAACTCCGCGCGAATCTTCATGTGCACGTCGTCGCCGATCAATGGGCGCCACGACGACAGGCCGAAGGCAGCGCGGCTGAAATGTCCTTCGGCGTAGAAGGCGAGCGGGGCGGCGCCTGGCTCCGGGGGGCCGTCGACCTGGCCCAGCGTGACGTCCAGGACGACCCGCCGCGTGACACCGTGCAAGGTCAGGTTGCCGACCAGGAGGCCGCCGGCGTCGCTGGTGCGTTCGAACTGCGTGCTGACAAAGCGGATATCCGGGTAGCGCGCGACGTCCAGCAGACCGCCTCCCTTGGCAATGCTCGCGGCCAGCGGCGAAGTGCCATCGATGCTGGCGGCGTCGATCGTGACGATGACGCGGCCCGTTTCGCCGATGTCGGGGCGCTGTTCGAGGTGGGCGTTCCAGCGATGGAAGCGCATGATCAGGTGCGGATACACGACGCTGGCGAGGGTGAATGTCACGCTGGAGTGGCGCGGCTCCAGCCGATACTGCGCGGGCGGGCCGCCATCGTCCGCGGCCTGGGCCGCGCAGGCCACGGCGCAGAGCCACGCCAGCGCCGCGGCACGGCACCATAGCGGTGGAAGGAAGAGGAAGCGCGGGCCAGCGCGGCGCCGGGCGTGTCGTTCCAAGGATGACCGTCCTTGTGGCTGCGGTGCGGCACCTGCTGGGTGCCAGGCCGCCACGGGGAGATGTTCTATCCCAGTGTAAACAACGACGTAGGCAACGACGGCGCCTCGTTCATATCCGCGTGTGCCGGCGGCGCGCCGTCAGTGCGCGGGCACACGTTCGGCTAGAATCCCTTCCTGCGGCTCGAGCGGGGTTGGCGGGATGCCATCCCGCGCCCCCAAGAGCGCGGTTTCACCAAGGACGGAAAATGGACACGGAAAGGCAATTGGCGACGCTGGACGAGGATGGCTGGGAACTGGACGATGCAGAGTCCATTGCCGCGGCTCATCCCGACACCTTCTGGATTCCGCCGCGCGAACGCCGCGACGCCCTGCAGCCGGGTGAGCAGATCAAGCTGATCTTCCGCATCCTCACCGCCGACGAGGCGGACCAGGAAGAGGTCAACGTCGAACGGATGTGGGTTGTCGTGACCGGCCGCGAGGGCGCTTATTACACCGGCGAACTGGACAACCAGCCACTGTGCACCGACGAGATCAACCCGGGCATGCCGCTCTGCTTCGAGGCGCGCCACGTGATCAACATCCACGGCGCCGATGAGCCTGACGAGACGGACCGCGGGCAGGAGCAGGCGGGCGACGCGGAAGGCAGCTGATCCGCGCTCGGCACCCGCCGGGCGCGGGTGCCCTAAGTGCGAGGGCTAGGGGCCTTCGCAGACGATTGCCGTCAGGAGCGGCGCAGCGTGCTCCACGCTGGCCTTGCTGCCTGCCGCCGCGAGCGACTTCTTGACCGACTCCATGCCGGCCACGACCACCGCGCCGTAGATCGGTTTGTCCGCCGGCGTGCCTTTGCCCGGCTTGAACTGCGCGTCGCCGCGCTGATAGCCGAAGACCGCAAACACATCGTGATCGAACGCGGTGAGCCTGACGTCATGTGCAGGCCAGAAGGCATTGACCGAGTTGGCCTCGATATGCATGGGACTGGTCTCGATGAGGTGCTGCGCGCGCAACATCGAGAAGAACTGGTGGGGAGAGTCGCCGCAAGACAGCGAAGAGTCGAGTGGTGTTGCGTGGGCAAGTGCCGGAACGGCCACCAGCAACGCACCAAGAACTGAGAGTTTCATGGGGCGACACTTTACCCGACCTGATGAGCGGGCTGCCGTGCATCGGGATGGCGCTTCGTGCATGTGGCCCGTCGGCGGGCCGCCGTCCTTGCAAGAGGGCGAGGCCGGCCCTGGACCAAGTGTGGCTGCAGCGGGCTGGCCCGCTGGTCCCGCGATGATCAGCGGGTAATTCAGCGGGTAATCGGCGTGGCAGGCGTGGCAGGCTCGGCCGGATCGGTGGCGGCGTCGATGCCCCAGTCGCCGAAGGTGAACCAGTCCTCCCCGAGCAGCTCAGCCGGGTGCTGTGTGCGGCTGGAGCCGTTGCCACAGCCCATCGAATCGACGGAACAATACTTGTCGCAGCCCCAGCAGATGCGCTCGGGGTGCGTGGGATGCAGAGGAAATCGCTTTGCCATGGATGCGGCCGGCGCCCGGATCGGTTGTCGGCGCGCCGGTTTCATCCGGCCGCCTGTGGGAACTGGCCGATTCCACTATAGGCCGGGCCGGATCGCGCCGATTTGACGCGGCGCAAACCGGCCCCTTGTAGGCCTCCAGGCGCGGGCAGCCGCACCCCTATCCCGCGCATCTACCAGGCCAGGTCATTCCTGCAGGGAGCGGGCGAGGGCGCGCAGCAGCGCGGCACCGTCCCCGCGCCACGCACTGCCGTGCATGCACGCCAAGGTGGTCGGCCGCAAGGCCGCCAGCCGCTCCAGCATGGCATCGGCGTGCGTGGTGTGCGAGAAGTAATCCATTTGATGCCGGAAGGCTTCGCTGGGCCCGAGTATGTCGGACTCGGTCAGCGGAGGCAGTTGTGCGCCGGGCTGGGTGAACAGATCGCTGCACAGCAGCGTGCCGGTCAGCTCCTCCATCAGGAAGCCGCAATCCCAGCCATGCGGCAGATGGGGCGCGGCCAGCCAGCGCACCGTGTGCTGGCCGAGCCAGACCGCCTCGCCGTCTTCCAGCGCACGGGGGGGGCGATCGGCCAGATCATTGACAGAGACCATAGCGGCGATGGTGCCGCACAGCGGCAGCGCCTGGGGTGCCGCCGCCAGCCATTCATTGAGGGCGCCGCACTCGTCGGCTTCCACGTGCGAGAAGGCGATATGGCGCAGCCGTTCGGGCGGCATCACGCTGGCCACCGCCTCGCGCACGAGCGGAAACAGCTTGCGCGGGCCGGTGTGGAACAGCAGCGGCTCCTCGTCGGCGATCAGGAACTGGTTGAAGGAGAAGCCCTCGGGGCCGCCCGCGATCATGACCGGCGTGCTGATGCGGTAGATCCCGTCAGCGATTTCGTGCACGTTGGTGCCGGACTGTGGATTGGTGATTGTCATTGGGGTATCTCCTCCTGTCTGCCGCCATCGGCGGCACGGTTGGCTCGGCCGGTGCGCGCTGGCATGGGTGTGCGCCCGGGCGTGCAACCATTCTAGGATCGTGGTGGCGGCCATGTGGGAAGCCGCGCGGGATGCAGCACGGAATGCCGCATCGGCGGCGGGCGGCCGATGCACGGTTCAAGCGGCCGACGCACGGCTCAGGGCAGGAACAGGCCGTGCCGGGCCGCTGCCGCCAGGTCGCGCGCCGCCTGTTCCATCGGTGCGCGCGCCAGCGCCAGGGCGCTGTCCAGTGCGGCGGCCAGCTCGCTGACGGCCACCACGCCGGGCGCCCCGTCCGCGTCCCAGGTGGCGGCGAACGCCGCTTGTTTGCTTGTCTCGGGTGCCTGGCCGGGGTGCGCCAGGTTCAGGCGGGGCAGGGCAAAGGCCATGGCCACGATGCGCCCGTGCAGGCTGCTGCCGGCAAAGCCGCGCGCATGGGCGATCAGGGCACAGATATCCCAGATGTTCAGGGAGCGGAACAGCAAGGGCGGCACGGCCATGCGTTGTGCCAGCCGTTCGTAGACGCGCATTTCGTCATGCCAGGGCGCGGCGCCCGCGCGGAACAGCACCACGTCACAGCCTGACGACCGCCTGGCCCGCTCGAGCTGGGCGGCGATGGTGTCGAGCGTGGCGTCGTCGCCGAAGTCGGCGCTGAACTGCACCGCCACATAGCCTCGGGCAAGCGCCGCCAGCAGCCGGGCCGCTTCACCGTGGCGGGCGCGATGGCGGATGCGCGTGGCGAACAGGGCGGCCACCATCACGGCCGGATCGGGCACCAGCCGGGCCGCGATGCCGTTGGCCGCCAGTATCTGCCGGGTTCGCACATCGCGCACGCTGACGTGGGCGGCGGCCCGCAGCTTGCCCAGCACTTCGGCGCGCAGGCCGGCATCGCGCCGGTCCAGGTCGACCCCGCCGACCGCGTGGTAGACGATGGGCATGGTCTCGGGAAACAACGCCGGCGCCGCGGTGTAGGGGGCCAGCGCGTCGGTGCCGAGCTGCGCGCGCGCCCAGGCCTGCCGTTCGCGCGGCCGCAGGCCGAAATGCGTGGCCGCGATGCCTGCCTGGCCCGCCGGCAGCAGCATTACCGCGGCTTCCCATGCCTCGCAGCAGAGAATCTCACCGCCCACGTGGATCAGGCTGGCCGCACGCAGTTCCGGCTGGGAGGCCAGCCGCGCCAACGCGCTGACGCGGTGGCCGCCCAATGAGGTCAGGTCGCGCTCGGCCAGGCCGGCATAGCGCAACGGCCGCCCCGGCAACTGCCGCGCCAGGACGTGGGGCAGCAGCATGTCGCCGAAGTTATGGCGGTCAAAGGCACCGAACAGGATATCGGGCGCGCGGCCCGGGTGGGTGCTGGGCACGTGGCGTGATTGCCGTGGATCTGGCCACAGCATACGCGCCGCGCGACCGGTGTGCGATGCCGCGGCTGGCGACACCCGGGGCCTCTACAATGTTCGCTTCCCGGCCCCGCGCCGCTCAACGAGGAATGTCCATGACCGCGCATGTGGAGCACAGCTACCGGGAGTGGCAGTGACCCGGCCCGCTGTAACGCGGGATGGCGTACAGGCCATGCAGGTCGACGCCGCGCAGGACGGCACCGCGCACACGGCGCGACCGTCCCCTGTGCAGCGCGCACTGGGAATCCTGCGCGCGCTGTCCGATCCACAGGTGCGACGGCTCTCTGACGTGGCGCGTGCCACCGGACTGGACCCTGCCACCGCCTCCCGCCTGCTCGACATGCTGGTGCGGGAGGGCTTCGCCACACGCGATGACAAGCGGCGCTACGGCATCGGGCCGGAGATCTTCCAGCTCGCCGACGTGGCGCAGCGCCGTGTCGACCTGCGCGAGCTGGCGCGGCCAAGCCTGCAGCGGCTGGTGGAAGAATTCGAAGATACCGCCATTCTGACCGAGGCAAGCCGCGGAGAGTCTGTGTGTTCGGACATCGAGCTTGGCACCTTTCCCATCCGCGCCAACTATGTGGAGATCGGCACGCGCCGCCCGCTCGGCGTCGGCGCAGGCAGCTTGGCGGTACTGGCCTGGCTGCCCGCGGCAGAACGCGCGCGGCGGCTGCAGCAGGGCGCGCGCAAGCTGGCCGCCTATCCGCGCCTGACACCGGATCGCATCGCCGGGGAGATCGATGCCGCCCGCGCGCGGGGGCATGTCCTCTTCCTGGATTGGGTGGTGGAGCAGATGGGCGGCATTGCCGTGCCGCTGCTCGACTACGAAGGCAGGCCGCTCGGCGCGCTCAGCATCGCCGCGCTCAGCGAACGCATCCGCACGCGCGAGGCGCGCCTGGCGAGGCGGCTCAAGGAAGAGGCGCGGCGCATCACCAGCGCCTGGACGCGCCGCGCCGGGCCGCGCTAGCCGGCCGGCCCCCGCAGCAGCGGCGCCAGCGCGTCCGGGATTTCCACCTCGAAACGCAGCACCGCGCTGGCCAGCGCCTTACCGTAGTTGTCCAGTGCCAGGCTGCGCGACACGCCGCCGCCCAGCGCGCCCTCGGCGACGAAGTTCAGCACCTGCAGGCCGTCGACCTCGTGGCGTGTCACTGTGCCGGTGATCAGGCCGCCATAGAGTGCCTTGAAGGCTGCCGCGGTGAGCTGCGCCTTGATGTGCGGATAGAAGGCCGGATCGTAGGCCATCACGGCAGTGTTGGAGGTATTGCCTTTGTCGCCCGAGCGGGTGTGCGCCAGGCGCCGGAGTGCGACGCGCATGATTGGCCTCAGAGATAGTGGATCCGGGATGTGATCAACGTACGTGGCACCAGGGCGGACCATACGCCGATGATCTCGCGCGTGCGGTCCTGGTGCGGCACGCGCTTGCCGGTGGAGGCGAGGCCGCAGACCGCCATGCTGTCGATCTCGCGGCCGATCTTGGCCGCCTCCTCGCGCGTCTTCGTGCGTGCGGCCACGCGCACGGCGATCTCGTTGGGCTCGCAGGCCGGCGGCGGTGAAGCCGCGCCGTGGATCGCGTTGACGCCAAGGAAGTCGATGCGCAGTTCCTCCGCCTGCAGTCCGGCCATGGCGAAGCGGTGCTCCAGGATGGTCTTGGCCAGCCTGGCCTTGTCCAGGCAGCCGGGGCCGGCGTAGAAGAACATGTCTTCGCCGATATGGCCCTCGGTGCAGCCCAGCGAGACCTTCAGCGTATCGGTGCGCGGGCTGCCGCCCACGCCGCTGATGCGCACGCGGTCCGGCCCGACCTGCTCCAGCACGGCGCTGGAGAAGTCCACCACCACGTCGGGCGTGATGTAGCGGCGCGGATCGTGCACCTCGTAGAACATCTGTTCCTTGACCGTCTGCAGGTCGATGCGCCCCCCGGTGCCGTCCACCTTGCCGATCACGGCGCTGCCATCTGCCTCGACCTCGGCGATGGGAAAGGCCAGGTTCCAGGGTTCGGGGACGTCCTTGTAGCCGGGGTCGCCGAAGTAGCCGCCGCTGACTTGCGCGCCGCATTCGAGCAGGTGGCCGATGGCGCTGCCGCGCGCCAGCAGCGCGGTGTCGTCGGGGCGCCAGCCGAAGTGATGCATCATCGGGGCCAGGAACAGCGAGGGATCCGCCACGCGGCCGGTGACGACGATCTGCGCGCCGGCACGCAACGCCGCCACGATGGGCTCGGCGCCTTCATAGGGCTCGGCGCTGATCAGCGTGCCGCGCAGGCTGGATACCGGCGCACCGCTCTCCAGCAGCGTCAGCGCCATGTCGCAGATGTCGCCGGTCAGGTCCGTGGTGGTGATCGCTGCGATCTTCACACCGGGCAGGCCGAGTTCCTCGCATAGCTGCGCGATGCGCCGTGCCGCGCCAAGCGGGTTGATCCAGCCCTGGTTGGAGATGATGCGCGTGCCGTTGGCGATGCAAGGCGGCAGCACCGCGCGCATGCGCTCGTCCAGGTAGCTGTCGTAGCCGGGAAAGGACGGGTCGCGCCGCTTGCGCACCTGGGCTGCGGAGACCGTGGCCTCCGCCATGGTCTCGAAGCACAGGTAGTCCAGCTTGCCGTGCCGCGCGCTGAGCGCGGCGGGTTCGACTCTGTCGCCCCACCAGCCCGAGCCGGAGCCGATGCGCAGCGTATTGGAGGGTGTCATGGTCATGATCTGTCGTTGCGGTCAGAAGGGCGCGGCGCGCTCACTGTGCCTGGATGCCGGCCTGCCGGATCACGGCGGACCACTTGGTGGTGTCGGCCCGGATGACCGCAGCGAAGGCCGCAGGAGCATCGCCGCCGGGTTCGGCGCCGAGCTGCTCGATGCGCTGGCGCACCTCGGGCTGCGCCAGCGCCTTGGCCACTGCCTGCTGCAGCTTGTTGATGCGGTCGGCGGGCGTGCCCGCCGGCGCCAGCAGGCCGAACCACGAGTTGACCTCATAGCCGGGCAGGCCGGACTCGCGCACAGTCGGCACCTTGGGCAGGATCGGGGAGCGCTGCTTGCCGGTGACCGCCAGCGCTTTGACCTTGCCCGACTGGATCTGCGCCAGCGCCGAAGGCAGGTTGTCGAACATCAGGTTGACCTGGCCCGCGAGCAGGTCGGTCATGGCGGGCGCGGCGCCCTTGTAAGGCACGTGCTGCATCTTGATGCCGGCCATGCTGTCGAGCAGTTCCCCGGACAGGTGCGGCGAGCCGCCGGTGCTGGTGGATGCGTAGTTGATCTTGCCGGGTTCGCGCTTGGCCAGTGCGATCACATCGGCCACCGACGACACCGGCAAGGTCGCATTGGTCATCAGCACGTTGGGCGAGTTGGCCACCAGCGTCACCGGCGCGAAATCGCGCGCGCTGTCGTACGGCATGCGCGCATAGATGAACTGGTTGGTGACCTGCGTGCCCAGCGTGCCCATCAGCAGCGTGTAGCCGTCGGGCGCGGCCTTGGCGACCGCGTCGGCGCCGATGTTACCGCCCGCGCCGGGCCGGTTGTCGACCACCACGGGCTGGCCCAGCGCATCGCTCAGCTTCTGGCCCACCACGCGGGCGAGGATGTCGGTCGTGCCGCCCGGCGTGAACGGTACCACCAGCCGGAGCGGCTTGTCGGGGAAGCTCGCTGCGCCGCTCGCGGCGGCGCCGGTGAGCGGGATCAGGGCGAGCGCGGCCAGCAGCGCGGATGCGCGGCGCGGGGTGTTGTGCATGCTTGTCTCCTTGCCGGGGATGTGTCGCCGCGCGGTCGCGCGGCGCACCCGTTCTGTTTCGTTTGCTGAAACTGTTATCGGCAGATGGTAGGCAGAGTCCTTTCTTCAGGTCAAAGAAAGTCCAAATCTTTTCACTGAATGAAAAGTTTGATGGCCGCCGGAACGGTGACGGCGGCGTCGCCGCCAGGACAGCCAGGAACTATCAGCGTCGGTGTGGCACCGGGTGACGGAGGAGCGCGCGCTCAAGGCCGCGCCAAAAGGGCCGCGCGGCCGGCCGCGACGTGGTGGATTTGATGGCGCCCTATCGCCCCTGTCGCCAGCGCCGGCTGCGCATGAGGCATGCGCGCCGGCAAGTCATCGGGATGGGCGGCTGAGGCGGCGGCCGTTCGGGGCCGGGACTCCGGCTCAGTAACCGTAACCGGCGGGCCCGGCGTAATAGCCAGTCGGCTGCGGTGCGCAGGGGACATAGGCGCGGCTGTAACCGTTGTAGCAATAGCCCGGGGGCACTTGTGGCGCGGCATAGGCGACCGGCGCCGGGGGCGGCGCATAGGCTGGCGCGTAGGCAGGTGCATAGGCCGGTGCGTAGGCTACCGGCGCGGGCGCCACCACGGCGGGCGCGGCGACGGCGGCGCCCACCGCGAGGCCTACTAGTGCGCCCACTGCGAGCGCAACGCCGGCGGACGAGCCCCCGCCGTGATAGCGGTCATGCGCCGACGCGGGGCCGGCTGCCAGCAGCGCCGTGCAGACCAGGGCGGCGGCGGTGATGCGGAGCGGGTTGCGCATGGCTGACTCCTTGCAGTGCGGTGGGGCGATGACTGCATGATGGCTCAGGAATGCACAGAAAGGTGTTTCCGCCGCGTGAGCAGGTGTAAGCCTTGTAACCGCTGCCTAGCACGCGACTAGCCCCGCGGACAGGCTGACATAGGGGGCGACGCGGGGAGGGCTTCAGCGTTGGGGATCGCGGCTGCGTTGCCAGCCGGACGCCAGGCCCGGCTGGGCGCCGCGCCGATCGCCGCCTTGCTCGTGCCAGCGGCCCAGCCACCAGCCCAGTGCCGCCCACACGAGCGCCAGCACCGCGCCGGTGACGGCCACCACCGCCGGATGGCCGGAGAGGGCGTCGATGGCGGTCTTGGCCCACGCGCTGACGGCATCGCCGGCACGGTAGATGGTGGTGTCGATGACGTTCTTGGCCTTGTACTTGGTCTCCGGGTCGACCACCGTGAACAGCATTTCGCGCCCCGGGCGCAGCAAGGCGTATTCGCCGACCCGCCGCAGGATCATCACGCAGGCGAGCACGCCGAAGGTCGGCCACCAGGCCAGCACGAGGAAGCCCGCGGCCACCGCCACCGGCACCACCGTCAGCAGCATGCCCACGCCATAGCGGCGTGCGATGCGCCCGGAGAAGAAGACCTGTACCGCGATGGTCAGCGCCTGCACGGTGGCGTCGATGGCGCTGAAGACCTGGGTTTGCTGCACGCGGCTGGGGAACGCCCGCGCCACCAGCCGGGCCTGCTCGAAGTAAAGGAAGGTGCTGGCCGTTGCCAGCAGGATCACGAACAGGCTGATGCCCAGCAGGTAGGGCGAGCGGGCCACCAGCGTCAGCCCGCTCCAGAGACCGCCGCCGATGGGGCGGGCCGGATCCTGCAACGAGACGTCGGCCTCCCCTTGCGGTACGGCAGCAGGCACGCCGGCGCCGGCACGCGCGCGCCAGCGGAACAGCCAGGCGGCGCCGGGCAGCGTGGCCGCCAGCAGGGCGGCGCACAGCAGCATCAGGCCGGTCAGGCCGACGCGCGCAACCAGCCAGCCTCCCAGCACCGGGCCCGCCAGCCCGCCGGCGCTGGCGCCCGCCGCCAGCAGGCCGAACAGCCGCTTGGCCTGTTCGGGGCGGAATACATCCGCCATCAGGCTCCACGCCACCGAGACCACGAACAGGTTGAATACCGACAGCCAGACGTAGAACACGCGCGCCAGCCAGATGCTGTTGGGCGCCAGCCGCGTGGCCAGCGCGAAGCCGAGCAGGTTGGCGACGAAGAAGGCGTAGACCCAGGGCACGAAGCGCCGCCGCGGCAGCCGCGCGCTGCACGCGCCGTACAGTGGGATGGCGGCCAGCATCACGACGAAGGTCGCGGTGAACAGCCACTGCAGGTTCTGCACGCCACCGGCGATGCCCATGGTTTCGCGCACTGGCCGCAGCATGAAATAGCCGGCGAACAGGCAGAAGAAGAACAGGAAGCCGGCGACCACCGCAGCGCCTTCACCCGGCGCGATGCCCAGGCCGCGCGGCGGCTGCGGTGGCGGCTGAGGTGGCGGCAGCGGGCCGGGCGGGCCGTCTGGTGCGCCGGCGCCGGTGGGTGAGGCGGGGTCTCGCATGGCGCGTGCCCGGCGCGCTCAAGCCAGCAGCGCCGCGATGCGCTCACGCTGGCGCGCATCGGGCAGGCGCCCCAGCCCGGCCCCGAGGTTGTCGGTCATGTTGCGCGGCTTGCTGGTGGCGGGTATCGCGGCAGTCACCGCCGGATGGCCGACGACGTACTTGAGGAAGAGCTGGCCCCACGAGACGCAGTCGATCTCGGCCGCCCAGGGGGGCAGCGGCTTGTCCTTGACGGCCGCGAACAGGCGGCCGTCCTGGAACGGGCGATTGACCAGCACCGCCACGCCGCGCTCCTGGCACAGCGGCAGCAGCGCCCGTTCGGCATTGCGCTCGCCCAGCGAGTAGTTGCACTGCACGAAGTCGAGCCGTTCGTTGCGCACGATGTCGGCCAGCGCCTGGTGCGCGTCTTCGCGGTAGTGGGTGATGCCGATATAGCGGATCTTGCCCTGCTCCTTGAGCTGGCGCAGCCAGCGCAGGTTGTTGCGCCAGTCGACCAGGTTGTGCACCTGGAGGAGATCGACCTTGTCGGTGCGCAGGTCGCGCTGCGATTGCGCCCATTGCGCCTGGGCCGGCGCACCCGCCTGCGCCGACACCTTGGTGGCGAGAAAGACCTTGGCGCGCGCGTGGGCGGCCTGCAGCAGGTCGCCGGAGACGGTCTCGGCGCTGCCGTAGCTGGGCGCGGTGTCCAGCACCGAATCGCTCTGGCCGAGCAGCAGCGCCAGAACTTCGGCCAGCGGCGCACGCTCCGCGGCGCTGCCGCCCACGTCGAAGGTGCGCGCCGTGCCCAGTCCGATCACCGGCAGCATCTCCCCGCTGGCCGGGATGGCGCGCTTGAGCGGCTCCGGCGCCGCCAGGGCGCCCCGGGGCAGGCCTGCCGCCAGGCCGGCGGCAAGGCTCGCGGCAAGGCCGAGGAACTGGCGTCGATCCGCTGGCATGGGCGATCCTCCTGGCGACGGCGGTTTTTTGACCATAGCGGCTTCGTGAAGGCTTGTAAACGTCGGATCGAGCCCCCGGGACGTCAGCGTCACGCCACGTCACCGCCGTGCTCGCGAAGGCGCCTGCGCCTCGCCGTGTCGGACGCCGTCCGCCGGCGCTCGGCGGGTGCATTATCCGATTGCAAAATCCGTTATCCAGTACAACAATCGCGAACCAGAGCGAGAACACATAGCGCCAGCCGATCGCCCATCGCCCATCGCCCATCGCCCATCGCCCATGGCGCAGCGCGCCGGTGTCGGTGGCAGGCCCATCCTGAAGGATGCAGGCGGGCGCAACAGGAGACATGGATGCAGCAACCCCAACTGGCGGGCGCCGGGGCGCGCCGCCAAGGCGGCCGTCCGTGCCGCGCTGCGCGGGCGGCACCGCCGTCCGGGAGGGCGGCGTCGTGATCCTGACCCGCGCGCTCGGCGTGCTGTTCGACGGCATTGCCTATGGCAGCCTGCTGTTCCTGGTCAGCGTGGGCTTGTCGGTGACCATGGGCCTGATGAACTTCGTCAACCTGGCGCATGGCGCGTTCGCCATGGCCGGGGGCTACATCGCCGTGGTGCTGATGAGCCGGGCCGGCGTGCCCTTCCTGGCGGCGCTGCCCATCGCCTTCGCGGGCGCGGCCGTGCTGGGCTGGGCGCTGGAGCGCACGCTCTACCGCCGCCTATACCAGGCCAGCCACCTGGACCAGGTACTGTTTTCGATCGGCATGACCTTCGTCGCCATGGCTGGCGCCACCTATCTGTTCGGTCCAGGCCAGCAGCCGGTCGAGCTGCCCGCCATGCTGCGCGGCCAACTCCGCCTCGGGACGCTGGAACTGGGTAGATACCGCCTGTTCCTGATCCTGCTGGTGATCGTGATCACGGCCGCGCTCGGCTGGCTGGTGGCGCGCACGCGCTTCGGTGCGCAGGTGCGGGCCGCCGTCGACAACCCGCAGGCCGCGCGCGGCCTCGGCATCGATGTGGCGCGGGTGTTCAGCCTGACCTTTTCGCTGGGCTCGGGGCTGGCAGGGCTGGGCGGCGCGCTCGGCGTCGATGTGCTTGGCCTGGACCCCGCCTTCCCGCTGAAGTACATGGTGTACTTCCTGCTGGTGGTGGCGGTCGGCGGCGCCGGCTCCATCCGCGGCCCGCTGCTGGCGGCGCTGGTGCTGGGCGTCGCCGACGTGGCCGGCAAGTACTACGTGCCGGAGGTCGGGGCCTTCGTGATCTACGCCATGATGGTGTTGCTGCTGGTGCTGTTCCCGGCCGGCCTGTACGGGAGGCGGGCATGAGCGCGCAGGGCGAAGGCACACGCGCCGGCGTGGCCGAGATCAGGCCGGCGCATCCCCCGCAGCGCGCGGGCACGCTGCCAGACGGACGCTGGCACCCGGCCGAAGGCCTGTTCTGGCTGATGCCGGTGGCGGCCTTCTTCCTGCTGCCCGACTACCTGATGCTGGGCAGCCAGGTGCTGATCACCGGCCTGTTCGCGCTCTCGCTGGACCTGATCCTGGGCTATGCCGGCATCGTCTCGCTCGGGCATGCGGCGTTCTTCGGGCTGGGCGCCTACACCAGCGGGCTGCTGGCCGCGCATGGCTGGGGCGAGCCGCTGTCCGGGCTTGCCGCCGCGGCGATGGTGGCCGCGGCCGCGGGCTGGGCGAGCAGCTTCCTGGTCGTGCGCGGCGGCGACCTGACGCGCCTGATGGTGACCCTGGGCATCGGCCTGATGCTGTTCGAGGCCGCCAACAAGGCCGCGGCGCTGACCGGCGGCGTCGACGGCCTGTCCGGCGTCACCATGGGCAAGCTGTTCGGCGTGTTCGAGTTCGACCTGTTCGGCAAGACCGCCTACCTCTACAGCCTGGCGGTCACCTTCGGGCTCTTCCTGCTGCTGCGGCGGCTGGCGAGCTCGCCGTTCGGACTGTCGCTGCGGGGGCTGCGCGAAGGCGCGCGGCGCATGCCTGCGCTGGGCGTGAACGTGCCGGCGCGGCTGCGCGCGGTGTACACGCTGGCCGCCGCCATTGCCGGGGTGGCGGGCGGACTGCTGGCGCAGACCACGCAGTTCGTCGGCATGGACGTACTGGGCTTCCCGCGCTCGGCCGAGCTGCTCGTGATGCTGGTGCTGGGCGGCACCGGCCGCCTGTACGGCGCACTGGCCGGTGCGGCGCTGTTCATGATCGCGCAGGATTTGCTGGCGGGCATCAATCCGGTCTACTGGCAGTTCTGGATCGGCTTGCTGCTGATGGCGATGGTGCTGTTCGCACGCGGCGGGCTGATGGGCGCGCTGGATGCCCTGTGGGCGCGGCGCTTGCGCCGCAAGTCCACCATGGCCGCCAAGGCCGCCGAGGCCGCCATGACTGGCAAGGAGGGCGCATGACGGCCTTGTTGCGGACCGAGGGCCTGTCGAAGTCCTGGGGCGCGTTCGCCGCCAACAGCGACATCTCGCTCAGTTTCCCGCCGGGTGCGCGCCATGCCTTGATCGGGCCCAACGGCGCGGGCAAGACCACCTTCATCAACCTGCTGACGGGCGCGCTGGCGCCCAGCGCCGGGCGCATCTGGCTCGGCGAGGAAGACATCACGCGCCTGCCGCAGCATGCGCGCGTACGCCGCGGCATGACGCGGACCTTCCAGATCAACACGCTGTTTCCCGGCCTGACCGTGCTCGAATCGGTGGCGCTGGCGGTGGCCGAGCGCACCGGCGCCTCGCGCATCTGGGCCCGCACCGTCGCCGCGCAGCGGGCGCTGGCCGACGAGGCCATGGCCGTGCTGGCCAGCCTCAGGCTCGACGGCGAGGCCGATACCCTGACCCGCGCGCTGTCCTACGGCAAGCAGCGGCTGGTGGAGATTGCGCTGGCGCTGGCCACGCGGCCCGCCATCCTGCTGCTGGACGAGCCCGCGGCCGGCATTCCCGCCGGCGAGAGCGCCGAGCTGTTCGCCGTGATCGACGCGCTGCCCGACGATATCACCGTGCTCTTCATCGAGCATGACATGAACCTGGTGTTCCGCTTCGCGCAGCGCATCACGGTACTGGTCGGAGGACGCGTGCTGACCGAAGGCACGCCGGCGGAGATCGCCGCCGATCCGCGCGTGCGCGAGGTCTATCTCGGGGAGGCGGCGCATGGCTGAACTGCTGCGTGTGGCGGGACTGGCCGCCGGCTACGGCGATGCCACCGTGCTGGACGGGATCGAGCTGGCGCTGGACGCGGGCGAAAGCCTGGCGCTGCTTGGCCGCAATGGGGTGGGCAAGACCACGCTGCTGGCCACGCTGATGGGCTTCACGCGGCAGCGCGCCGGCACCCTGCGCTGGCGCGGCGCCGATCTCGCGCGGCTGCCGCCGCACCGGCGCGCCCAGGCCGGCCTGGGCTGGGTGCCGCAGGAGCGCTGGATGTTTCCCTCGCTGACCGTGGAGGAGCACCTGAGCGCGGTGGCGCGCCCTGGCTACTGGACGGTGCCGCGTGTCTACGCGCTCTTCCCCCGCCTGGAAGAGCGCCGCGCCAACCTGGGCAACCAGCTGTCGGGTGGCGAGCAGCAGATGGTGGCGATCGCGCGCGCCTTGATGACCAATCCGGCGCTCTTGCTGCTGGACGAACCGATGGAAGGTCTCGCGCCGATCATCGTGCAGGAGTTGCAGCGGGTGATCGGCCGGCTGATCGCAGGCCATGCCGGCGAGGCGGGCATGGCGGTGATCCTGGTGGAGCAGCACGCGCGCCTGGCGCTGTCGATGACCGCGCGCGCCATGGTGCTGGAACGCGGTCGGGTTGTGCACGCCGGCACCAGCGCGCAATTGCTGGACGATGCGGAGCGGCTGGATCGCCTGCTGGGGGTCGGATAGGACGGGGATAGGGCGGGGAGGGCGGGCCGGCGTTCCCCGCGCCGGCCCGCCTGCTTCTTACTTGCCCGAGTTACTTGCCCGAGTCCTTCACCTCGGCGAACTTGTCGAACTCCACGTTCTGCAGTTCGCCACCCACCTTCTCCACGCGGCGGATATAGACGGTCTGCACCACGTCGCGCGTGGCCGGGTCGATCTGGATGGGGCCGCGCGGGCTAGCCAGTTTCATGCCCTTGAAGGCGGCCATCATCTTGTCGGGGTCCACATTGCCGCCGTTCTTCTTGAGCGCCTCATAGATGGCCGCCATGCCGTCGTAGGCGGCCACCGCCATGAAGTTGGGGCGGCCGGCACCGGGGTTGGTGTCGGCGAAGGCCTTGAGGAAGGCCTTGTTCTCCGGCGAATCGTGCGCCATCGAATAGTGGAAGGAGGTGATCACGCCCAGCGTGGCGTCGCCCATCGCGGGCAGCACGTGGTCGTCGGTCAGGTCGCCGGTGGCGATGACGCGGATGCCGGCTTCCGCCAGGCCGCGCTCGCGGAAGCCCTTCATGAAGGCCACCCCTTGTTCGCCGGCCGGCAGGAAGAGGAAGACGGCCTCGGGGTGTGCGTCCTTGATACGCTGGATGAAGGGCGCGAACTCGGGGTTGCGCAAGGGCACGCGGATGGATTCGAGCACCTGCCCGCCGCCGCCGATGAAGTTGGTCTTGAACGCCGTTTCGGCATCGATGCCGGGCGCGTAGTCGGCCACGAGCGTGACCACCTTGCGCACCTTGTTCTTGACCGCCCAGGTGGCCATCGGCGCCGAGACCTGCGGCAATGTCATCGAGACGCGGGTGATGTAGCTGGACTTGGTGGTGATCACCGAGGAAGCGGCATTCAGGATCACCATCGGCTTCTTCGCCTGCTCGGCCACCGGCGCCACCGCCAGTGCCTCGGGCGTCAGGCCGAAGCCGGTCAGGATGTCCACCTTGTCGCGCACCACCAGCTCCTGCGCCAGCCGCTTGGCCACCTCCGGCACGGGGCCGGTGGTGTCCTTCAGGATCACGGTGACCTTGCGGCCTGCCACGCTGTCGCCGTGCAGCTTCTGGTAGGCCTTGATGCCGCCTTCCATCTGCTTGCCGTAGTCGGCGAAGCTGCCGGAGAAGGGGGCGATCAAGCCGATCTTGACGGGCTCGGCCGCGCGCGCGGCCGCCGGCAGCAGGGCGGTGGCGCCGCAGAGCGCGGCCGCGGCCATGGCGGCGGCGCGCAGCAAGGGTGCTGGCTTCATGGAATGGTCTCCTGTTGGCGCGCGGCTCGGGCGGCCGCGTCGATCATGCAGTGTAGGGGCGGGCGGGCCTCATGACAATGCGGGGCGTGCTAGCATGCCCGCGATACCACTCTCGGGGAGATTGCCATGGCCAAGCGGGAACGCAGCGCACGCCTGCTGCAGGAAGAGGTCAGCCGGCGTATCCAGAGGATCGACGAGATTGCCGACGAGGGCGCGCGGATTCGGGTGCCGCTGCCCCAGCCGCATCCGCGCGACGCGCGCGGACGCAACTGGGACATGAAGGGCATCGGCCAGTCCACGGGGCACGAGCGCGCCATCCGCGCGGTGGTCGACCGCGCGCGCGACGAATTCGACCTGGGCGATGCGCCGCCCAGCTCGGCGCCGAATCCCTTCGGCAACTGAGGCGCGGGCGCCGCGCTGCCGTCAGCCGACGATGGCGGCCAGGCCGAGCGTGAGCAGCAGCGCCACCACGGAGATGATGGTTTCGCAGACCGTCCAGGTCTTCAGCGTCTGCGGCACCGTCATGTTGAAGTACTCCTTGACCAGCCAGAAGCCGCCGTCGTTGACGTGCGACAGGATCAGCGAACCGGCGCCGGTGGTCAGCACCAGCAGTTCGGGATGCGTGCCCGGCACGTTGAGGGCGATCGGCGCGACGATGCTGGCGGCGGTGGTCATGGCCACGGTGGCCGAGCCGGTGGCGATGCGGATCATGACGGCCACCAGCCAGCCCAGCACCAGCACCGATACGTGGGCGCCGGTGGCCACCTGGACGATGGCGTCGGAGATGCCGGAGTCGCGCAGGATGCGTCCGAAGCCGCCGCCCGCGCCGACCACCAGCGTGATGATGGCGATGGGCGCCACGCACTCATTGGTGAACTTGAGGATGGTCTCGCGGTTGAAGCCGCGTGCGCGGCCGAAGGTGTAGAGGCTGACCAGCACGGCGATCAGCAGCGCCATCACCGAGTTGCCGATCAGCTTGATGAAGTCGTTGGCGAAGGTCTTGGGCGTGGTGTACAGATCGGCCCAGCTGCCCAGCAGCATCAGGATCACCGGCAGCAGGATGGTGAACACCGTGATGCCGAAGCCGGGCAGGTGGTGCGAGGCCTTGACGCTGTCGGCTTCCTCCGTGAACTGTTCGGCCAGCGGGTTGGTCTCCGGCAGCTTGACGTAGCGGTCCATCAGCCTGGCGAACAGCGGACCGGCGATGGCCGCGGTCGGGATGCCGACGATCAGCGCGTACATGATGGTCTTGCCGATATCGGCGCCGTAGGCGGTCACCGCCAGCAGCGCGGCCGGGTGCGGCGGAATGAGACCGTGCACCACCGACAGGCCGGCCACCATGGGCAACCCCACCAGTACCATCGAGGTGCCGGTGCGCTTGGCCACGTTGAAGGCAATGGGGATCAGCAGCACGAAGCCGACCTCGAAGAAGACCGGCAGGCCGACGATGAAGGCGATGGTGACCATGGCCCAGTGCACGTTCTTCTCGCCGAAGAAATCGATCAGCGTGCGCGCGATGCGCTCGGCGCCGCCCGATTCGGCCATCATCTTGCCAAGCATGGTGCCCAGGCCGACGACCAGCGCGATGTGGCCCAGCGTGCCGCCCACGCCGGCCTCGAAGGACTTGATGATGTCGCCCATCGGCATGCCCACGGCAAAGCCGAGCAGCACCGACACGGTCACCAGGGTGATGAAAGGGTTGAGCTTAAAGCGTGCGATCAGCACGACCAGCGCGATCACGGCGATCAGCGCATAGATCAAGAGTGTGGTTCCGGTTACGGCACCCATATTGTCTCCTTGCGCGGCACGGCCCCGGAGCCGCCCGCTTCCGCTGCGAACGTGGCCGCGCCCGCTGCGGCGCCCAGGGCAGGGCGCCGCCCGGCGGGGCGGCCGTTTTTCAAATCAGGTAGAAAGCTGAGAAAGCTTGAGAAAGCTGCTTGAATCAGGCCGCGCCCGCCTTCCATGGACGGGCTGCGGCGGCGCCGGTTCAGGCCGACGGCTTCTTGTAGGCGATACAGTCCACTTCGACCTTGCAGTCCACCACCATGCTCGATTGCACGCAGGCGCGCGCCGGCGGATTGGCGCCGAAGTATTCCTTGAAGATCTTGTTGAACGAGGCGAAGTCGCGCGCATCGTCCAGCCAGACGCCGCAGCGCACGACGTGCTCGGGGCCGTAGCCGGCATCGGCCAGGATGGCCAGCACGTTCTTGATGGCCTGGTGGGTCTGCGGCACGATGCCGCCGTCGATCACCTCGCCTGCCACCATCGGCACCTGGCCAGAAACGTAGAGCCAGCCGTCGGCCTCCACCGCGCGCGCGAATGGCATGTGCTGGCCGCCGGTGCCGGTGCCGCCTTCGACGCCGTATCGTTTGATGTCCATGGGTACTCCTGTGAAACCGTGTGGGAAAGGATAGAGGGGGAGGGCGGCGCGCTTCAGGCGCCGCGTGCAAGAAAGCGTCCGGCGCGGGTGCCGGTGGACTGGCGTTCCTGCCAGGACAGCTCGCCGTTGACCCAGACCGCGGCAATGCCCTCGGCGGGCTGCATGGGGTCGGCGAAGGTGGCGGCGTCCTGGATGGTGTCCGCGTCGAACAGCACCAGGTCGGCCCAGTACCCTTCGCGCACCAGGCCGCGCCCGGCCAGGCCGAAGCGCTCGGCCGGCAGTCCGGTCATCTTGTTGACGGCGACCGCCAGCGGGAACAGCTCGCGGTCGCGGGCGTAGTGGCCCAGCACGCGCGGGAAGGCGCCCCACAGCCGCGGGTGCGGCAGCGGATCGTTGGGCAGGCCGTCGGAGCCGATCACGGTGGCGGGGTGGCTCAGGATGCGGTCGACGTCGGCGTCTTCCATGCAGTGGTAGACCGCGCCGGCGGGCTGCAGCCGGCGCGCGGCCTCGAACAGGTCCACCTCCCACTCGGCGGCGATCTCGGCCAGCAGCAGTCCGCCCATCTCGGGATGCGGCTCCGACCAGGTGACCGTGATGTCGAATTCGCTGGTGACCTGCTTCAGGTCCAGCGTGGAGGAACTGGCCGTGTAGGGGTAGCAGTCGCAGCCGACGGGCTGCCAGCGGCGCGCGGCGTCCAGCGCGTCGAGCACCTCGCCGCTGCGGCCCCAGTTGGGCACGCCGGCACACTTGAGGTGGGAGATCACCACCGGCACGCGCGCGTGGCGGCCGATGCGGAAGGCCTCGTCCATGGCGTCGAGGATCTCGGCGAATTCGCTGCGCAGGTGGGTGGCATACAGCGCGCCCGCATCCGCCAGCGGCTCGGCCAGCGCCAGCACTTCCTCGGTCGGCGCGCAGAAGGCATTGGCATAGGCCAGCCCGGTCGACAGGCCGAGCGCGCCGTGCGCCAGCGCGTCTTCGAGCTGGGCGCGCATCGCCGCAATCTCTTCGGGACGGGCCGCGCGGTCGAGGCGGTCCATCTGGTTGCTGCGCAGCGCGGTGTGGCCGACCAGCGCCGCCACGTTGACGGCCGGGCGCGCGGCCTCGATCGCCCGCACGTAGGCGGCGAAGTCCGGGTAGCGGAAGGCATCGGCGCCGCCCAGCAGGTTCATCGGGTCGGGCGGCTCGCCCTTGAGCGTGACCGGCGCCGCGCTGATGCCGCAGTTGCCCACGATGACGGTGGTCACGCCTTGCGACAGCTTGGGCGCCATGCCGGGCTCGCGCACCACGTTGGTGTCGTCGTGGGTGTGCACGTCGATGAAGCCGGGCGCCAGCACCAGGCCGTGTCCCTCGACCACGCGCGCGGCGGCGTCGCGGTCGATGGACCCGGGTGCGTCGATGCGGGCGATGCGCCCATCCCGCAGCGCCACGTCGGCCAGGCGCGCTGGCGCGCCGGAGCCGTCGACCAGGGTCACGTTGCGGATCAGGGTGTCGAAGGCGTGGGGCATCTCAGTCTCCCAGCGGCTGCCGGCCGTCGCGGTGCGTGCCGCGGTGCGCGTCCAGCACGTACTTGAGGCGGCGCAGCCGCTCCTTGCTCGGTTCCTGCTGCAACAGCGCGAGCTGGGTGGCGAGCACGTCCATCACCAGCATCATGGCGTAGCGCGATGCCGAAGGCTTGAAGATGAAATCCGTCTCCAGCGAGCGCACCGGCAGCAGCACGTGCGCACGCGCTGCCAGCGGCGAGCCCAGCGCCGTCACCGCGACCAGCCGCGCGCCATACTCCAGCGCCACGTCGCAGCTCGCCAGCAGCTCCGGCACTTCGCCGGTGGCCGAGAAGGCGAGTACCACGTCGTCGCGCTCCAGCGTCGCCGCCACCATCTTCTGCAGCAGTGCATCCTGGTAGCTCGCCACCGGCCGGCCCAGCCGCGCCAGACGGAAGCGCGCCTCGTCCGCCATGAATGTGGAGCCGCCGCCCATGCCGAAAGCGTAGATCATGCGCGCGCCGAGCAACAGCCGGGCCGCGTGTTCGATGCGCTCGGCGTCGATCAGCTTCAGGTTGGCGTCGAGCGAGGCCACCGCGTCGGCGTGGATGCTGCCAGCCAGCGTGGCCGGTGCCGGCTCGGCCGGCGGCTGCTGCAGGAAGCGCTGGCCGACGGCGGTGGCCTGGGCCAGGCGCAGCTTCAGGTCGCGCACGTCGCGGCACCCGATGGCCTTGGCGAAGCGGGTGACGCTGGCCTCGCTGACACCCGCCTTGCGCGCCAGCTCATTGATGCTGGTGGCCGCTGCGCCGGCCAGGTCGGCCAGGATCACCTGCGCCACTTTCTGCTCGGCCAGACGCAGCGCGGGGCCGCGTTCGGCAATGCGGGTCAGGATGTCGAAAGTGGGGCTCATGTTGGCTGGTTGCCGTGGCGGCTTGGCGTGTTACTTTATAACAAAGGTGAAATATCGTAATTTCAAGGCTATGATTACGTCAATCGGAATTTCGCAGGACCCTTTCAGGGTAAGGAAAAGGTGAGAGATACGATGCGTGAAATAAAGTATCAGGCGGGCATCATCGACCCCCTCAACAAGGCCCTGGGCAAGCTGGACGCCCCGCTGGCGCCGGGCGACGCGGGCTCGGGCCTGGGCTGGAGCCTGCTCGACGAAACGCTGAGCCTGCCCGCCGCGGTGCTCTACGAGGACCGGCTGGCGCACAACCTGGCGTGGATGCGCAGCTTCGCCGAAAGCTACGGCATGCAACTGGCGCCGCACGGCAAGACCACGATGGCGCCCAAGCTGTTCGCGCGCCAACTCGCCGCAGGTGCCTGGGGCATCACGCTGGCGACCGCGCATCAGACCGCCGCCGCGCATGCGCACGGCGTGCGCCGCGTGCTGATGGCCAACCAGCTGGTCGGCCGCCGGAACATGGAGATCGTGGCCGATCTGCTGCGCGATCCCGATTTCGAGTTCTTCTGCCTGGTGGATTCGCCGGAGCTGGTCGACCAGCTCGGCGCCTACTTCCAGGCGCGCGGCCAGAAGCTGCAGGTGCTGCTGGAGCTGGGCGTGGCGGGCGGCCGTACCGGCGTGCGCGACGCCGCGCAGCAGGAAGCGGTCCTGGCCGCGCTGGCGCGCTGGCCCGAGGCGCTGTCGCTGGCCGGCGTGGAGCTGTATGAAGGGGTGCTCAAGGAAGAGAGCGACATCCGCGCCTTGCTGCAGCGCGCGGTGGCCGTGACGCGGCAGTTGCTCGAGGCCGGCCGCTTCGGCCGCAGCCCGGCGATCCTGTCCGGTGCGGGTTCCGCCTGGTATGACGTGGTGGCCGAGGAATTCGCGGTCGCCCGTGCCGGCACCGCGGTGGACCTCGTGCTGCGCCCTGGCTGCTATCTCACGCACGATGTCGGCGCGTACCGCGCCGCCCAGGAACGCATCCTGGCCGCCAATCCAGTCGCGCGGCGCATGCACGAAGGCCTGCTGCCGGCGCTGCAGGTCTGGGCCTATGTGCAGTCGCTGCCCGAGCCGGACCTGGCCATCATCGGTATGGGCAAGCGCGACGCCGCCTACGATGCCGGCATGCCCATCCCGGCGCAGAGCTACCGGCCGGGAAGCGCCGGGCCGGTCAAGACGCCGGCCCACTGGGAGGTGACGGGCATGATGGATCAGCACGCCTACCTGCGCATCCAGCCCGGGGACGACCTGCGCGTGGGCGACATGATCGCCTTCGATATCTCGCATCCGTGCCTGACCTTCGACAAATGGCGCCACATCCCGGTGCTCGACGACAAGCTGAGAGTCGTCGACGTCGTGCAGACCTTCTTCTGACCGCGCCGGCCCGCCGGCCGGGGAGACCAACCGCATCATGAGCATCGACATACTCGCCTTCGGTGAGCCGCTGGTCGAGTTCAACCAGCAGCCCGACCGGCCCGAGCACTATCTGCAGGGCTTCGGCGGCGATACCTCGAACTTCTGCATCGCCGCGGCGCGCCAGGGCGCCAGCACCGGCTACCTGAGCGCGGTGGGCGAAGACGGCTTCGGCGAACGCCTGCTGGCGTTGTGGACGCACGAAAGAGTCGACACGCGGCACGTGCGCATCGACCCGTCGGCGCCCACCGGTGTCTACTTCGTCAGCCACGACCATCGCGGCCACCACTTCGACTACCTGCGCGCCGGCTCGGCGGCCAGCCGCTACAGCCACGAGCACCTGCCGCTGCAGGCCATCGCCGAGGCGCGCTACCTGCACCTGTCCGGCATCAGCCTGGCGATCAGCACGAGCGCGTGCGATGCGGGGCTGGCGGCGATGGCCCATGCGCGCAAGGCCGGCGTCAAGGTCTCGCTCGACACCAATCTGCGCTTGCGGCTGTGGTCGCTGGGGCGCGCGCGCGGCATCATGCGCGAAGCCTTCACGCTTACCGACGTATGCCTGCCGAGCTGGGACGACATCACCGTGCTGACCGGCCTGGACGACCGCGATGCCGTCGTCGACTATCTGCTCGATTGCGGTATCGGCCTGGTCGCGCTCAAGCTGGGCGAGGAGGGGGCCTACGTGGCCACGCCCGAAGCGCGCGCGATGGTGGCGCCGCACCCCGTGCGCGCGCTCGACGCCACCGGTGCCGGCGACTGCTTCGGCGGCAGTTTCATCGCGCGCCTGGCGGCGGGCGACGATCCCTTCGCCGCGGCGCGCTACGCCAACGTGGCCGCGGCGCTATCGACCACCGGCTACGGCGCGGTGGCGCCCATTCCCTGCGCGCAGGCCGTGCTGGGGCGCCTGGGCAGCCCCGTGCCGCTGCCGCCTCAACCCCCTGTCTGACCCTTTCGGACTGTCATGACTGCCATGCAAGCCAATGCTTCCCCTTTGCTCCAGCGCCTGGACGGCGTTCCCGTCATTCCCGTGCTTGAATTCGCCTCGGTCGACGAGGCGCTCCATGTCTGCGAAGCGCTCGTGGCCGGCGGCCTGCCGGTGCTGGAAATCACGCTGCGCACGCCGGTGGCGCTGGACGCCATCCGCGCTGTGGCGGCAGCCTTGCCGCAAGCCTGCGTCGGCGCCGGCACGGTGCTGAACGCCGGCCAGCTGAAGGCCGTGCGCGAGGCCGGCGCGCAATTCGCGGTGTCGCCCGGCCTGACGCCGGCGCTGGCCGTCGCTGCGCAGGGCGAGGGCATCGCCCTGCTGCCCGGCGTGGCCACCGCCAGCGAGGCAATGGCCGCGCTGGAGGCCGGGTTCTCTTTCCTGAAGTTCTTCCCGGCAGAGGCGGCCGGCGGCGTGCCGATGCTCAAATCGCTGTATGGACCGTTCGGGCAGCTGCGCTTCTGCCCGACCGGCGGTATCAACGCCGCCAAGGCGCAGGACTACCTGGCGTTGCCGAATGTGGTCTGCGTGGGGGGCTCGTGGGTGGTGCCCAAGGACGCCGTGGCGGCGGGAGACTGGACGCGTATCCGCGCGCTGGCGCAACAGGCGGCGGCGTTGCGCTGAAGTACTGCAGTTCGCCGGGTGAGGGCCATGAAAAAGCCGGGCCAAGGCCCGGCTTGCATCCTGCATCGTGTGCGCCGGCGGGACCGCCCGCCGCACATGGTGTCATCGACCGTCAACCTTACTTGGAACGGTCGGCGGCGCTTTCCAGCTTCTGGCCGCCCTTCTGGATATCCTGCCCCAGGCCGGCCATGGTATTGCACCCCGCCAGCAGGGTCGCGAACAGCACGCACCAGATCCATCCTTTCTTCACGCCAGGCTCCTTTTCATTTGCGATTTATGGCTTGGTAGTAATTTTACCGTCGCCGCGAGGCGTATTGGCGGATGAATGTGCCAATTTGTAACTGCGCAAACGATGGGCTCGACAAGCCGGGCGGCGTGTGCCAGCCAGGAGCGCAGCGCCTCCGCGCTGGCACCTGCTGCGGCAGCCAGGGCGCCTCAGCCAGTCGTCTCCAGTTCCTGCTCAGGCGGGAGCCGCGTGGCGAGCACCTTGTCGATGCGCTTGCCGTCCATGTCGACGATCTCGAAGCGCCAACCGCCCCATTCGACGCTGTCCGTAGTCTGGGGCAGCCTGCCGAGCAGCAGCAGCAGCATGCCGGACAGCGTGTGGTAGCGCTCCTTGTCCTCCTCGGGGACATGGCGCAGCGCGAGCCGGTCCTTCATTTCGGGGATCGGGATCAGGCCGTCCAGCAGCCAGGAGCCGTCCTCGCGCTGTACCGCCCATTCTTCGTCAGCGCTCTCGGGCTTGAACTCGCCCGTGATGGCCTCGACCAGGTCCTGCAGGGTGACCAGGCCAAGCACCTCGCCGTACTCGTCGATGACGAAGGCCGTCTGGCCACCCGAGGAGCGGAAATTCTCCAGCAGTTCCATGCCGGTCACGCTCTCGGGCACGAACACCGCCGGCTGCAGCACCGCCGTCAGGTCGGCCGGCTCGCCGCGCAGGCGGCGCGCCAGCAACTGACGCGCGCTGACCACGCCGAGCAGGTCGTGCATGCCGCCGCGCACCACCGGGAAGCGCGAGTGGTCGGATTCCTCGATGCGCCGCAGGTTCTCTTCCAGCGGCACCTCGACGTCCAGGCAGACCACGTCGCCGCGCGGCACCATCAGTGAGGTCAGCTGGCGGTCATCGAGGCGGAACACATTGCGTACCATGGTGTGTTCCTGCTGTTCGATCACGCCGGCTTCGGAGCCCTCGACCAGCAGCGCGTGGATTTCTTCTTCGGTGACAGCCGGGCCGCGCGCACTCTGCGCACCAAGCACGCGCAGCATCAGCCGGGTGGAGCCGGACAGCAGGCGTACCAGCGGCGTCGAGGCGGTGGCCAGCCAGGAGATGGGGCGCGAGACAACGCGCGCGATGGCCTCGGGCGCGAGCTGGCCGAGGCGCTTGGGCACGAGTTCGCCCAGGACGATGGAAAAATAGGTCAGGCCCGCCACCACGATGGCGGTGGCCACGTAGCCCGCGGTGGGGGCGTGCAGGCCCAGTCCCTGCAGCCATACGCCGAATGGCTGCGCCAGCGTGGACTCGCCGACCACACCGTTGAGCACGCCGATGGACGTGATGCCGATCTGCACGGTGGAAAGGAAGCGGGTGGGATCCTCGCCCAGCTTGACCGCCGCGATCGCGCCCCGGTCGCCGTCTTCGATGTGGCGCTGGAGGCGCGCCTTGCGCGCCGTCACCAGCGCGATTTCGGACATGGCGAACAAGCCGTTGATCAGAATCAGCGCCAGTAATATGGCAATTTCCATCAGGGTGCACGCCCTTTGCGCGCGGGGGTGAAAAACGTCAAGGATACCATTCGCGCATGTCAGCCCGTGGTCATCTACGGGCTTGTCCTATGATTGCCGAGAGGGAATCTGCGGAGGATGCGTCCATGGAACGTCGCTTCGAGTATGGCGGATACGCGGTGCTGGCGCAGGCCGTGCCGGCCGATAACGGTTACCTGGGCCTGGTGGTGATCGCCGATGCCTTCGGCGAAGCGGCAAGCGTGCCTTACTACCGGGAGGAGGTCGGCATCGCGCCGACGGCCGAGGCGGCGGTGGCCATGGCCGAGGCCGCCGCCATGCGCACCATCGATGCCGGTGAGGTGGATTGAACGCCGCTCGTGGGCGGAATGCAGGCGAATGCAGGCGGCGCGGCAGCGGGGCGTGCGCGCCGTGCTGAATGGCGATGATTAACTGGCAGGCAATGGAAAATTCCTGGGCGCATTATCTGGCGCGGGCTGTTAATCCAATCGCCCAGCACTCGATCTATCACTCGACTGGAATTCCCTCAGACGGCCGTCTTGATTCCGACCCACTCGGCGCCCCGCGACCGCCGATGGCCCGCGATTCTCAATCTGACCGGGAAAGGAGGGCGGCATGGCCATCGAAGAGTACAGGGGGTACATCGTTCGCGGGCATGCCAGGCCGTTGGCCGATGGGTCATTCGAAGCGCAAGGCGGAGTTGAGCGGGGCGGCTCGCTGATAGAGGGCTCGGAACCGCTCGGCTACTATCCGACCTTCGAGGCAGCGGTGGCCGCCGGAATTGCCTGGGCGAAGGCGTGGGTTGACGACCACCCGTGACAGAGGCTCACGCCGCACTTTGCACAAAGGGGCAGACTTTCGCCTGCGCGGGGCGACGGCTTGAGCTGCCCCTCGACGGACTTCGTCCGCTCGCCGATTGTTCTGGCGAGAAATCCCCCTTCGCCGGGTGGGAAGGGGGAATGCCAGCGAACGTGTCACATCCCCCGTGGTGCGACGGAATTACTTTAGGCGCGCGGTTCGCTGCTCTTCATCCGCCTATTGGAGGGGTATTTCCGGGGTTGGGAGGGCCAGCACGGTTTCTTTTCGGGAGATTAGAAGCAGGCCTGTTAAATTGATTTGCAACAGACTTCGCCTGAATCGCCACAACTACCTCGCAGGTAGTCGCGGTGCCGCATCCGGCGTGCTGTAATACCGCCATGGACACCCTGACCCCCGCTTCCGAGTCCGCCCTGGATTTCCCCGCGCTGCTGCGCTACTGGCGGGGCAGGCGCGGCTATAGCCAGCTGGCGCTGTCACAGGCGGCCGGCGTATCGCAACGCCATATTAGTTTCCTGGAATCGGGCCGGGCGCGGCCGAGCCGGGAGATGGTGCTGGCACTGGCCGAGCGGCTGGGCGTACCGCTGCGCCAGCGCAACCGCCTGCTGCTGGCCGGCGGCTTCGCGCCCGCCTACAGCGAGCAGGGGCTGGCCGCGCCGCCGGCGCGGATGGTGCAGCAGGCCATCGCCTTGATCCTGGCCAAGCAGGAACCCTATCCCGCCGTCGTGCTGGACCGTTTCTGGAACCTGGTCGATGCCAACCAGGCCTACCAACGCATGCTGGCGCTGCTGCTGGCGGGCAAGGCGCCGGCATCGCTGGAGCAGGGCGGCGGGCGCATCAACCTGATGCTGACGGTATTCGATCCGCGCGGCCTGTGGCAGTCGATTGAAAATGCGCGCCAGGTCGGGCGTTACCTGCTGCGCCGGGTCTGGCAGGAATTGCAGGTGCAGGCGCACGACCGCATGGCGCGCGAGATCTTCGCGCGGATCTCAGCCTGGCACCCAGATATGGTGGGACCGGGCGGCGCGCCGCTGTTCGAGGAAGACGGGGCCGACGGCCCGCCGCCGCCCGTGCTGCCCGTAGTGCTGTCGGCGCCCGGCCTCAAGGCCTCCCTGTTCTCGACGCTGACCACGCTGGGCATCCCGCAGGACGCCAGCCTGCAGGAGCTGCGGATCGAGTGTTTCTTCCCGACCGACGACGCCTCGCGCCAGGTCTTCGAGTCGCTGGCGGCGCAAGCGACGGCGAGCCGTGGCGGGCGCTGAATCCCGGTCTCGGCATGCGCCGGGGAGCGAGTCTCCCTGCGCGTTGCGGGCCATTGCTGCATGCCTGTGGCGCTGCCTGCCTCGCCCTGCAACATGCGCGCGCAGCGGCCCGCGCGGGGGGCCATACAGGCAGCCGGTGAAGCCTGTGCGACAATGCGGGCTGTTTTTTCCCGTCTTTATGAGGGCAAGCCCATGCTGTTTCACCGATTTCTCCGTGCCGCCGCGCTGCTCGCCGGCGGCGCTCTGTACATGGCGGCGCACGCGCAAGGCGTGAGCAATGCCGCCGCCACGCGCCCGGCTGCCGCTGCTGGCCTCTATCAATGCGAGAGCGCGAGCGGGGACACCGTATTCCGCTCCACGCCGCGCGAAGGGTGTGCTCTGCTTTCGGCCCCGGATCCCGCTGCGCCCGATCCGCAGCGCTGGCTGCCCCTGATGGGCGCCAATGGCGTGATCACCTATTTCGATACCACCTCGGTTCGCCGCCGTGACAGCCAGGTCGGCGTCGTACTGATGCGCAATGCGCCGTCCGGCGGCGTGATCCGCACGACCGCCGGCGAGCCGATTGCTTCGTCGCTCAAGCGCATGGTGCTCGACTGCTCCACATCGACCTACGCGGTCGTCGATCAGACCCTGTACCCCAAGCGCTATGCGCGCGGCGAGGCGCTTTACAGCATTCGCGCGCCGGAGTCCCGCGCCCCTCAGGCTGCCGCCAGCGGCACCATCGCGGGCGACCTGATGAATCGGCTTTGCCATTGATCTGGTCATTCACTGATCCAGTCATTCACTGCTACCGATCGTCCCGGATCGCCGCCCGTGGCGCCCGGGACGCATGCCATTTCCGCCGGCCGCCCGGTCTGCGGGCACGCATCGAAGGGTGCCCGCAGGCAGCCGCTGGCCGTATGTGCCGAGGCAAGCGCAGTGTGCTCGCGGACAGTCATCGGCAAGGGTGACGCATCGCCCGCAAAGCCTTACGGGAAGCGGCGATCGGGCAACCCTGTAGCAAAAAGTTGCAAACGTTTCTGGCACGAAACGTGACTTCTAAGACTCCGCTTGCTAAGGTATTTCTTGCGCATTGCAGCAAGAAAAAGCCTCGCTCGTCAGGCTTGCCGCCATCGACGAAGGAGGGGCTTCCCCACGCGGCTGGCGCGTCTCTTGCAACATCGTTTCCGCAGTCCGCTTCGTTTCAAGCCATCACACCGGCATTCATCACACCGGCATTCATGTCAGATACTTTTGCGCTGCCCAGCAGGATCGCAGCGGTCTTCCGTTCCACATCCGTGCGCGTCCTGCGCCGGAAGCGCAGCCTTTCCGCCCTTGCCGCCCTGTTGCTGGGGATGGTGGCGGCGACGGCCCATGCCTTCGACTTCGATACGGTCGCGGCGCGTGCGCGCCAGCTGGCCAGCACGCCCTACAAGCAGGCATCGTCGAACGTGCCGCGCGAGTTGCGCGAGCTGTCCTTCGAGCGTTACCACGAGATCCAGTTCAAGCCCGAGCGTTCGCCCTGGCGCAACAACCGCTCGTCGTTCGACCTGTCGTTCTTCCATGAAGGCATGGTGTTCGATCGGCCGGTCCGGATCAACGAGGTGGTGAGCGGCAATGTGCGCGAGATCAAGTTCGATCCGGCGGCGTTCAACTACGGCCCGCACAAGATCGACCCCGCACAGGCGAAGAAGCTCGGTTTCGCCGGCTTCCGCGTGCTGTACCCGATCAACCAGGCCAAGCGCAAGGACGAAGTGCTGTCCTTCCTCGGTGCGAGCTATTTCCGCGCCCTCGGCAAGGACCAGTGGTATGGCATGTCGGCGCGCGGGCTGGCAGTGGACACCGCGCTCAACTCGGGGGAGGAGTTTCCCCATTTCGTCGAGTTCTGGATCGAGCGTCCCGCACCCGGCGACAAGCAGCTCACCATCTACGCACTGATGGACTCTCGCCGCGTGAGCGGCGCCTACCGCTTTATCGTCAAGCCGGGCGAGGAGACCGCGATGGACGTCAAGGCGCGGCTGTTCCTGCGTGAGAACGTGACCAAGCTGGGCCTGGCGCCGTTGACGAGCATGTACCTGTTCGGCGAGAACCAACCTTCGACGTCGCCGGATTTCCGGCCCGAGGTGCACGATTCGGATGGCCTGTCGGTCCAGCTCGGCACCGGCGAATGGATCTGGCGCCCGCTGGTCAATCCCAAGCGGCTGATGGTCACGTCCTTCGCGGCCACCAATCCGCAGGGCTTCGGCCTGATGCAGCGCGACCGAAATTTCAGCAGCTACCAGGAGATCGGCTCCTGGTACGAGCGGCGCCCGAGCGCCTGGGTGGAGCCCAAGGGCGACTGGGGATCGGGCCGGGTGGAACTGGTGCAGATCCCCACGCCCGACGAGACCAACGACAACATCGTGGCCTTCTGGGTGCCCGACAATCCGCCCAAGCCCAAGCAGCCCTTCGACTTCGAGTACCGGCTGCTGTGGCAGAAGGGTAGCGAGCGTACGCCGCCGCTGTCCTGGGTCACGCAGACGCGGCGCGGCCAGGGCCTGACGCGCAAGGCCGACGACAACAGCTTTTCCTTGCAGGTCGATTTCGAAGGACCCATCTTCAAGAAGCTGCCACCCGATGCGCACGTCGACGCCGTGATTTCGGCCGACGGCAACGGGGAGGTGCTCAAGCGTGTCACGCAGCGCAACGACGCTACCGGCGGCTACCGCATGACCCTTGTGCTGCGGCGCAAGGATGAAGGCAAGCCGGTGGAACTGCGCGGCTACCTCCGTAATGGCAACACAACCCTATCCGAGACGTGGAGCTACATCTTACCCCCAGAGTGAAGCGAGGCCAGGCGGCGGCGTGCGAACGCTATGTCGAACGCCTGCCGGCCTCGCCAGAGCAGCGCCAGGCGCTGCTCGACGACGCCACGCGCGCCGGTGGTGGCGATGCGCAGGCGACCATGCATGCGCTGCAGGCCAGGCTGGCTGCGGCCGGGACGGCCCCGGCACCTGAATCCCCCAATGGCAGTGAGCCGGACGATGCCTACGCCTCGGTCGGACAGCGCTTCACCATGGCCTATGGCGCCGGTGCCAAGCGCGGCGCCCATCCGCAACTGGAGCGGCGCGGCGACGGCACCGTGCACGTGGACACCGGCCCGCGCCCGCAGCGCGCCTCGATGGTGCCCAAGCCCTGGCCGCCGCATGTGTTCGGTCATTGGCTGCGCAATGTCGGCCGCCGGCTGACGGGCCGCTCGCCCGTCCCCGCGGTCTGGGACACACTGCACGATGGCCCGGACGCGCTGGGCACCTGGCATCCGGCCGGCTCGCATCGGCGCTGGGTGCTGCTGGCGCTGGTGGTGGCACAGACCGTGCTGGCCACCTACTTCATGGCGCATGTGCTGCCTTATCACGGACGGGACCCGCTCGAGGTCGCCATCCTGTCGCTGTTCACGATTCTGTTTGCCTGGGTCTCGGCCGGTTTCTGGACGGCGATGATGGGCTTCCTGGTGCTGGCCAAGGGCGGCGACCGCCATCTGATCTCGCGCAGTGCCGCCGCTGCGGGCCCGATCGCTGCCGACGCCCGCACGGCAGTGATCATGCCGATCTGCAATGAGGACGTCACGCGCGTGTTCGCCGGCTTGCGCGCCACCTACGAATCGCTCGGGCGCACGGGCGAACTGGACAACTTCGATTTCTTCGTTCTTTCGGACAGCGGCAATCCGGACCTGCGCGTGGCCGAAACCGATGCCTGGATGGAAACCTGCCGCGCAGTCGGCGGCTTCGGGCGCATCTTCTATCGCTGGCGCCGGCACCGCGTCAAGCGCAAGACTGGCAACGTGGCGGACTTCTGCCGCCGCTGGGGCAGCAAGTATCGCTATATGGTGGTGCTCGATGCCGACAGCGTGATGAGCGGCGACTGCCTGGCCACGCTGGTGCGGCTGATGGAAGCCAACCCGGGTGCCGGCATCATCCAGACCGCGCCGCAGGCGGTAGGCCGCGAGACCATGTACGCGCGCGTGCAGCAGTTCGCGACGCGCGTGTATGGTCCCTTGTTCACGGCGGGGCTGCACTACTGGCAGCTGGGTGAATCTCACTACTGGGGCCATAACGCCATCATCCGCGTCAAGCCCTTCATGGAGCATTGCGCACTGGCGCCGCTGCCGGGCAAGGGGCCGCTGGCTGGCGAGATCCTGTCGCACGATTTCGTCGAGGCCGCACTGATGCGCCGCGCGGGCTGGGGCGTGTGGATCGCCTACGACCTGGCCGGTTCCTACGAGGAACTGCCGCCCAACCTGCTCGACGAACTCAAGCGCGACCGGCGCTGGTGCCAGGGCAACCTGATGAATTTCCGCCTGTGGATGAAACAGGGCTTCCATGCCGTGCACCGCGCGGTGTTCCTGACGGGCATGATGGCCTATGCCTCGGCGCCGCTGTGGCTGTTGTTCCTGTTGTTGTCCACGGCGCTGCTCGCCAAGCATGAGCTGGTGCCGCCCGAGTATTTCACCCAGCCTTACCAGCTGTTCCCGATCTGGCCGGAGTGGCATCCGGAAAAGGCCCTGGCGTTGTTCTCCGCGACGGCGACCCTGCTGTTCCTGCCCAAGTTGGCCAGTGTCTTTCTGCTGATGCGCCAGGCGCAGGGCTATGGTGGACGCATGGCGCTGCTGGCAAGCATGGTGATGGAGGTGGTGCTGTCGGCGCTGCTGGCGCCGGTGCGCATGCTGTTCCATACCAAGTTCGTGGTGGCCGCCTATAGCGGCTGGGGTATCACCTGGAAATCGCCCCCGCGCGAGGACGCGCAGACCAGCTGGGGCGAGGCTGCGCGCCGCCATGGCTGGCACACGCTGCTGGGCCTGGGCTGGGGGGCGCTGGTGTTCCGGCTCAACCCCTCCTTCATCTGGTGGCTGCTGCCCATTGTCGGTTCGCTGGCCCTGTCGATTCCGCTTTCGGTGTTCCTGTCGCGCGTTTCATTGGGCCGTGCCCTGCGCCGTGCGAATCTCTTCGTCATTCCGGAAGAGGTCAGCGTGCCGCGCGAGATGCAAGACACGCAGCGCTACGTCGAAACGGCGCATGCCGGCCCCGATTTCGTCGACGCGGTGGTCGACCCGGTGACCAACGCGCTGATGTGTGCCACCGGCACGGCGCGTCCGATCCAGCCCGAGGCCGCGCATGCACGGTATGAAGACTTGCTGCAGCAGGCGCTGACTAGCGGTCCGGCGGCACTGACGCCTGCGCAGAAGCTGCTGCTGCTGGGCAACCCGCTTGCGCTGGCGCGCCTGCATGCGCTGGTCTGGGGTTCGCCGCTGGCGCACGAAAGCTGGAAGCGCACGCGCGCCGTGGCGCAGCGCGTGGCCGACAACGTCGTACCGCTGCGTCCGCTTGCCGCACTGGCCTGAACTCAGGGGAGAGCGCCACATGGCGGCGCGGCGCGCATCGCGTGACCAGGCCGCCGGCCCCGGGAGGGGCCTTCGGCGCCCGCGCCGCATAGGCGCCGGACCTTCAGCACCGGACCTTCAGCGCTGGGTCGTCGCGCAGATCGGCGCGTTGATATAGACGTCGCCCACGCGGCGTTCGCCCCGTTCGTTGCGCGTCATATAGCGGAACATCATGCTGATGCCCAGCTTGGTCAGGATTTCCACATCCCGGTTTGCACAGATATTACGCTGCAGTGGCGCGGCGTAGTTCACTTCGAAGCTGGCGAGATCCAGCATCGGGCCGCGGTAGTTGACCAGCTCGAGCTGGAACAGCACATGCTTGCCCGGCACGGTCTGGCAGCGGCGCAAGCGGGTTTCCGTATCGATATCGATCGGCAATGCATCGTTGAGCTGACGGCAGGCGCGGGCCAGCACGCTGTCCGGGCGATTGGTGTTGCGCAGCAGTTCAGGGATGCCAGCCGCCCCCGTGTTCTGTCCCGTTGCCGCCCCCTTGAGCATGCGTGCCAGCGGTTCGGCCTCGTCCGGCGCAGCCGCAGCGGGCGGCTGGGCAGGCTGGGCCTGGGCTCTTGATGCGGCGGGTGCCGCCGCAGCAGGCGGCGTCCATGGCAGCAGCGCCAGCGAAGCGGCCTGGCCGAGCAGAGCGAGGAGCGGCGTTAGTCGTGTTCTCATGCAGAAAAACGTTGCCCGGACCAGGCCATGGCCGGCAACCGCTGGCCATGCTTGTCTGGCCTGCGGTCGTCGGCCGCAGCCTCGTCGACAGGCCGCATTGTACCCTTCCCCCCGGCTGCCGTGAAAGCCGCACCACACATGGAATCGGCGCAAGCGGAGCGGGGCCGTGCAGCGTATGGCGGGAGGCCGCCGCGGCATGGCCCTCGCGCGGGCAGCAGCGGCGCGCGGGCCGACTTCGTTATGCTGTGCAACAATTGCGGCTTCGCGCCCCGGCGGGCGAGTCCGCGCCGCCAGGGTAAAGGCATTCCGGGAACCCTCAAACGCTCATGACGTCATCCGCAAGCGCGCAGCAGTCCTCGCGCTTTCCGCTTTGGCTGCTGGTCTGCGCCTCGCTCACGGCGCTCGGCCCCCTGTCCATCGATATGTACCTGCCGAGCTTCCCGGCGCTGTCCGCCGACCTCGGTGTCGACATCGGCCGGGTGCAGCTCACCCTCGGCACCTTCCTCGTGGGCCTGGCCCTCGGCCAGGCCTTCTATGGGCCGATCAGCGACCGCTTTGGCCGCAAGCCGCCGCTGTACGCCGGGCTGGGCCTCTATGCGCTGGCCGCGGCCGGCTGCGCCCTTGCACGCGATGTCGAGGCGTTGATGTTGTTCCGCTTCCTGCAGGCGCTCGGCGGTTGCGCCGGCATGGTGGTGGCGCGCGCGGTGGTTCGTGATCGCCTGTCCGCGCACGAATCGGCGCGCGCCTTTTCTTCGCTGATGCTGGTCATGGGACTGGCGCCGATCCTGGCACCGATTCTCGGCGGCTTCGTCCTGCAGACGCTCGGATGGCGCGCCATCTTCTGGGTGCTGGTCGCCGCCAGCCTGTCCATCCTGCTGCTGGTGCATCTGCGCATGGAGGAGTCGCTGGATCCGGCGCGTGCCGTGCCGTTGCGGCTAGGCCATGTACTTGCCAGCTACGGCGAACTGCTGCGCGATCGCGAGTTTCTTGGCTATTCGCTGGCGGCCGGCTTTGCGCAGGCAGGCATGTTTGCCTATATCGCCGGTTCGCCCTTCGTGCTGATCGAGCTGCACGGCATCGCACCCTCGCATTATGGTTTCATCTTCGGCGCCAACGCCTTCGGGCTGATCGCGATGTCGCAGTTCAACGCGCGGCTGGTGCGCCGTCATGCGCTGGACAGGGTGTTGCGCGGTGCCCTGTGCGTGCCCTGCGTGGCGGGGCTGGGGCTGGCCGCCGCCGGCCTGGCGGGCTGGGCCACGCTGCCGGTCCTGCTGGGTGGCTTCTTCCTGTTCATCGCGGCACTGGGTTGCGTCCTGCCCAATGCCTCCGCCCTGTCGCTGGCGCACCAGGGGCATCGCGCCGGCACCGCCTCCGCACTGATGGGCACGCTGCAGTTCTCGCTGGGCACGCTGGCCGGCGCCGCCGTCAGCCTGTGGCATGAGGGCAGCGCGCTGCCGCTGGCAGCCGTGATGGGTGTGTGCGGGGTCGGCGCCGTGGCGATGCGCGCCTACGGCAGCAGCGGGGTGTCGCGGGGTTGACGCACCGGAACGACGCGGCGAGGGCCGCCCCCCGCGCCCTTCAGGCCGCGTGCGCGGTTGCGCCAGCGGCGCCGGCCGCGCCGTTCTGCACCACCACCATCTGCGCGGGCATCGGGGCGGCGAATCCGGCCTGGCCGAAGGTTTCGCGAATCACGCGGTTGGTGTCGAAATAGACCTGCCAGTAGTGATCGTTGTTGCAGTAGGGCCGCACCGCCAGCACCGGGCCCACCAGCGTGAATTCCAGGATTTCCACGTCCACGGCCGGCTTGTCCAGCACATTGGGAATGGCGCCGATGCGCTCCTTGAGCAGGATGGCCGCGGCCGCCGGATCGGT
Source organism: Cupriavidus sp. 09_S30 (assembly GCF_056930435.1). Taxonomy (NCBI): domain Bacteria; kingdom Pseudomonadati; phylum Pseudomonadota; class Betaproteobacteria; order Burkholderiales; family Burkholderiaceae; genus Cupriavidus; species Cupriavidus sp. 09_S30. The sequence goes on from NZ_JBXOWI010000002.1 coordinate 1,155,366, forward strand.
GCTGCCGGCAAGCTGGGCCTTCAGCTCGACTCTGCGATAGGGGTTGGCGGTGAAGTTCTGGATGGTGTCGGAGAAGATCTTGTTGTTGCCGACCACGGTGAGCACATTGTCGGGGGCGTCGAGCACGGTCGAGAACAGGCCGATCTCCTTGACGGTGCCTGTGATCCCGGCCACCGTGACGAAGTCGCCCACCTTGAAAGGACGCAGCACGATCAGGAAGGCGCCCGCCGCGAAGTTCGCCATCAGGCCGGACCAGGCCATGCCGATGGCCACGCCGGCCGCCGCGATCAGGGCGGCGAAGGTGGTGGTCTGGATGCCGAAATAGCCGAGGATGCCGATCACCAGCACCACGTTCAGCGTGATGGTGACGATGGAGCCGACGTAGCGCAGCAGCGTCGGATCGACCTTCTGCCTGGACAGCGAGCCCTGGACCATGCGGACGACAAAATGGATCAGCCAGCGGCCGATGATCCAGAAGGCGAGGGCGGCGAGAATCTTGACGCCGAATTCGGTAGCGTAGGTGGTGACCGTTTCCTGGAACTTCGTCAGCGTTGCGGTTTCCATTTGCTTGTTCTCCCGGCTGGCTCGACAGAGGTCGATCGCGGATCGACGGATCGTTGCCCGCGGCGGCGGTGCCACCGCACGGGCAAAAATCATTATTGCGCTGCCAAAATCAGAAGTTCAAGCAAACAATGGTGAAGCGTCTGAACGGGTCTACCAGCTTGGTCTCGCGTTCGGCGGTGGCCGAGATGCGGTGCAGGGAGAGGTCGGCGCCGTTGAATTCCGCCTCGGGATCCAGGCGGATGCCGACCACTTTCTTCAGCGTGCCGTAGACCACGGTGCCGCCGACCAACGCCACCACGATGCCCAGCACCGTGCCGATCGATTGGGCGCCCAGGGAAACCCCGCCGAGGCCGCCCAGCGCGTGGCTGCCGAAGATGCCTGCGGCGATGCCGCCCCAGGCCCCGCACAAACCGTGCAAGGGCCATACGCCGAGCACATCGTCGATATGCCATTTGTTCTGGGCGAGCGTGAACACGTGGACGAACAGCACGCCCGCGACAGCGCCGGTGGCCAGTGCGCCGAGCGGGTGCATCAGGTCCGAGCCCGCGCAGACCGCGACCAGGCCGGCCAGCGGGCCGTTGTAGGCAAAGCCCGGGTCGTTGCGCCCAGCCCACCAGGCCGCGAGGGTGCCGCCAACCATGGCCATCAGGGAGTTGATGGCTACCAGCCCGCTGATCTTGTCAATGGTCTGCGCGCTCATCACGTTGAAGCCGAACCAGCCCACCGCCAGCACCCAGGCGCCCAGCGCGAGAAACGGGATGTTCGAGGGGGGATGCGCGCTGATGCGGCCATCTTTCTGATAGCGGCCGCGCCGCGCGCCAAGCAGCAGCACGGCGGGCAGGGCGATCCAGCCGCCCACCGCATGGACCACGACGGAGCCGGCGAAATCGTGGAAGGGCGCGCCGGTCAGCGAGGTGATCCAGTCCTGGACGCCGAAGCGGTGATTCCAGGCAATGCCCTCGAAAAAGGGGTAGATGAAGCCGACCAGCACGAATGTCGCCATCAATTGGGGATTGAAACGCGAGCGCTCGGCGATGCCGCCCGAGATAATCGCCGGAATGGCCGCGGCAAAGGTGGCAAGGAAGAAGAATTTCACCAGTTCATGGCCGTTCCGCTGTGCCAGTACATCGGCGCCGGCCATGAAATTCACGCCATAGGCCACCGTATAGCCAATGAAGAAATAGGCAATGGTGGAGACCGCGAAATCCACCAGGATTTTGACCAGCGCATTGACTTGATTCTTCTTGCGCACGGTGCCCAGTTCGAGAAATGCAAAACCGGCGTGCATGGCGAGCACCATGATCGCGCCGAGCAGGATGAACAGGGCGTCGGTGCCGCTCTTCAAGTTGTCCATGAAACCCTCGTGCTCAAAATAGGCGCATGGGTATGCAAAAAGCGTTCCAAGATGGGGCTGGATGCGCAGCGTCATGGTGCGTGCGCACTGTTCTGGTGGGGGGGCGTGGCGGATTTCGGCTGGCATCAGGCCAATATCAGGCCCTTGGGCGGCGCCGCCACTGCGCGGGCGAGGCGCCGGCGGGCAACTTGTCGCGCCGGCGTGTGCACCGATGCGGGGCGATGCGCCAGAAGGAGGCGGCAGGGCCTGCCGTCGTGATCGGATTCGGTGCAATGCACCACATTGGTGTGCCGGCGGGCTCGGCCGGGCAGGGACCGATGGCGAGGCAGCGGGTTCGGGGAATGCCGGCGATTACAGTTGTTTACATTGGAGGGGTTGGGAGGACCCGTCTGCATGCCCGTCAAATCCCCCGCAAGGCCTGTCGGCGAAGGATTTGCGGGTTTTTTCGTTGCGTCGGTGCCACTGGGGATTGCTCTGAGCGCGAAGGGCAGATTAGACTGCGCCGATCGGTGATCCGCCGCCTGGCGGGGGAGTAGCCGGTCAAGACGACCAACAAGGGAAATCAGCCATGAATAAAGGTGAACTGGTATCTGCCATCGCCGCGGACGCGGAACTGAGCAATGCTGCCGCAGAACGCGCGCTGAATGCGGCGCTGGACAATATCAAGAAAGCCGTCTCCAAGGGTGACTCGGTGACGCTGGTGGGCTTCGGCAGCTTCAGTCTCGGGCAAGCGCGCCGCGCGTACCGGCCGCAACCCGCGCACCGGCGAGACCATCAAGATTCCGGCTGCGAAGACCGTCAAGTTCGCCGCAGGCCAAGGTTTCAAGGACGCCGTGAACAAGAAGAAGTAAGTCGTCCGAGGTAGGTGCTTCGCGACTGAGCGGCCTTCGGGGCCGCTTTTTATTTGATGGCGCGCATCGCCGCGTCGCCGTGTCATAGCCGGGAAAGGGTTCCGCGGTAAACTGCCCGCACCGGCCACGCCCGCGGGGCGCCGGCCTTTCCTTGGTACCAGGTTGCATCATGAACGAACTCCCCCACCAGCTTTCCATGACCGTGCTGATGACGCCGGACATGGCCAACTTCTCCGGCAATGTGCACGGAGGCACGATCCTGAAGTATCTGGACATGGTGGCCTACGCCTGCGCCAGCCGCTACGCCGGGCGCTACGTGGTGACACTGTCGGTGGACCAGGTCACCTTCCGCCAGCCTATCCACGTGGGCGAGCTGGTGACCTTTCTCGCCGCGGTCAATTACACCGGGCGCAGCTCGATGGAAATCGGCATCAAGGTGGTGACCGAGAACATCCGCAGCAAGCTGGTGCGCCATACCAATAGCTGCTATTTCACCATGGTGGCCGTCGACGACGAGGGCAAGCCGGCCGAGGTGCCGCCGCTGGAGCCGCGTGACAACGTGGAGCGCGAGCGCTTCGCCGCCGCGCAGCAGCGCCGGGCACTGCGCCAGGAGATGGAGACGCGCCAGCATCAGATCAAGGGTTCGGCGAGCTGAGGACGGGGGAAGGCGATGCGCATCACCATAACCGCGCTGGCGGCCTGCTGCCTGCTCCAGGCTGCCGCGGCGCATGCCGAGGAGATCGGCAGCGTCAGTACCAATTTCCGCATGACGGGCTCCGACAAGGTCGTGATCGAAGCCTATGACGACCCCCAGGTGGACGGTATCACCTGCTACGTGTCACGCGCGCGTACCGGCGGCATCAAGGGCTCGCTCGGCATGGCCGAAGATCCGCCCGAGGCGTCGATCGCCTGCCGGCAGGTGGGGCCGATCGCGTTCAAGGGGCCGCTGCGGCAGCAGGACAATGTCTTCTCGGAACGCATGTCCATGCTGTTCAAGACCCTGCACGTGATCCGTGCGGTGGACCGCAAGCGCAATACCCTGGTCTACCTGACCTATTCCGACCGCATCGTCAGCGGCAGTCCGCAGAACAGCGTGACCGCCGTGCCGGTCGTCGCCTCGACGCCGATCCCGGTCAAGTGACGGCCCCCCGAGCGCGGATCGCCAAGCACAAAGCCATTGCTATGGCCTCGCGCATGGCGCGCGAGGTGCCCCAGGCCAACGGCGAGATCGCGCCCGAGCCTTAGCGCCCTGCCAGTGGCGGCGCCAGCGCGGCGGCCTCGGCCTGGCAGTCCTGGGTGGGCGGCAGTCCGCGCGCGCGCTCCTCGGCCAGTTCCCTGCGTGCCGCTGCCATGTCGGCCTGGAATACCGGGTCGGCGTGCAGCCGTGCCACGGTGGCCGCGCCCATCATGCGGCCTTCGTTGGCATCGCTCTGCCAGTGGACGTTGCAGACCAGGCGGCTGTCGCCGTAGGCGCGGCCCCGCGCGAGCAGGGCATCGGCGCGGTCCGGCGCGAGCTCGGCCAGCACCAGCGCCCACGCCCAGCCGATCGCGTTGTGGCCCGACGGGTAGGAACCGTCCTTGGCGAGCTTGGCCTCTTCCTGCGGCGTGCAGCTCGGCTGCCGGTTGGCGACGAAGGGCCGCGTGCGCTGGTAGCGGTCTTTCGCGCCGTAGGTGGACAGGCCGGCGTCGGCCAGTGTGCGGCGCATCAGGGTGTAGAGGTGGGGGGTGCCCTGTTCGCTGATCGGGGCGCCGAGCGCGCAGCTGAAGGCGCCGGCTGCCTGCGGAAAGTTGAGCACGGCGTCTCCCGCGGCGAGCTGCCAGCGCGCGCTGTCGCGCAGCGCGGCGTTGCGGCGGGCCACCTCGTCGTCCAGTGCCTGCGCGGCGGAGCCGGGCGCGGGCGGTGGCGGGACCAGCGCGAGGCTGTCGGGCCGGTCCTTGGCCTGCAGGTAGCCGGCAAGGATGCCGGGCCGGATCTCCGGCACTTGCCCGATCGGGCTGCCGCCAGGCGTCGCGCAGCCGGCCAGCGCCATGGCGGCAAGGGCCGCGAGGGCGCCGGGCATGCTGCGTCGCCTGGGCGATGCGGCTCGTCGGAATGCTTGCATGGGCCTGTCCTCCTGTTGATTTCCTGCACCCTGCCGCATTCGGGGCGTTGCTGTCTCGGCGGCCTCAGGCCGGCGGAGCGAACATCGCGCGCAGCGTGGACTTCAGGATCTTGCCATTGGCATTGCGCGGCAGCATATCGGGACAAAACAGGATACGCACCGGCACCTTGAACGCCGCCAGTTGCTCGCGCAGGTAATCCTGCAGCTCCGCTTCGCTCAGGCTTGCGCCCGCCTTCAGGCTTACCACGGCACCGGGTTCCTCGCCCAGCGTCTTGTGCGCGATGCCGACCACGGCCGCGTCCATGATCGCCGGGTGGGAATACAGCGCGCTCTCCACCTCGATGCAGTAGATGTTCTCGCCGCCACGGATCAGCATGTCCTTCATGCGGTCGACGATGTAGAGGTAGCCTTCCTCATCCAGGCGCGCGATATCGCCGGTCCTGAGCCAGCCGTCGATGAAGGTCTGCGCGGTGGCCTCGGGCTTGTTCCAGTAGCCGCGCACGACGTTGGCGCCGCGCACCCACAGTTCGCCCGTCTGGCCGGGCGGCAGCGCCTTGCCCATCTCGTCGACGATCTTCATCTCGCCGATCGGCAGCGCGGGCCCCGCGCTTTCCGGGCGGTGCACATACTCCTCTGCGCTATGGCTGGTGAAGGTGGCCGAGGTTTCCGTCATGCCCCAGCCGATGCCCGGCGCCGAGGCGGGGAAGACTTCCTTGATGCGTCTGACCAGTTCTGCCGACGCCGGCGCGCCGCCGTAGCTGACGGCTTCCAGCGAGGACAGGTCGAAGCGATTCCGCTCCGGGTGCTCGATGATCTGCCACGCGATGGTGGGCACGCCGCCCGCCGAGGTGCAGCGCTCGCGCTCGATCAGTTCCATCGCGCGCACCGCGTCCCAGCGGTGCATCAGCACGATCTTGCCGCCATTGGCGATGGTGCCGTTGAGCACGGACATGCAGCCGGTCACATGGAAGAAGGGGACCGACAGCAATGACCCCTTCTGCCGCGCGTTCGGATCCGGCGCAGGAATCGGCTCCCCGCGGCGCAGGAAATTGCGCATCGGGCTGAGCGTCCCGGCCATTGCCACCACGCTGGCATTGCGATGCGTGCCGATGGCTCCCTTGGGTTTGCCGGTGGTGCCGGATGTATAGAAGATGGTGGCGTCGTCATCGGGCACCAGCGCGACGTCGGGCAGGGCCTTCTCCGGCAGGGCGCGCCAGTCCGAGGACGGGCCGAGCAGGGCCTCCAGCGCGACCAGCTGCACGCCGGCAGGTACCGGGGGCAGGGCGCCGGCACTGCGCGAGACGTAGATCTTTTCCAGTGCAGGGCACGCGCCCAGATGCGGTGCGATGCGCTCCAGCCGCTCGGCATCGACGATGGCGGCGCGGCAGCCGGAATCGGCCAGCCCGTACTCCAGCTCGGGGCCGGTCCACCAAGCATTGAGCGGCGTGACGATGGCACCGGCGAGCAGCGCGCCGTAGAAGGCCACCGGCCACTCCGGCAGGTTGCGCATGGCCAGGGCCACGCGGTCACCCTTGCGCACGCCGTCGCGCACCAGGGCGTCGGCCACGGTCAGCGCGGCACGCGCGAACGCTTCATAGGAGACGCGCTCATCCTCATAGACGACGAACATCTTGTCGCCATGGCGGCGTCCGAGCAGGAACAGTTCGCGCAGCGTCGGCGGCGCGTTCTTCCAGGTGGTGGTGGGGATACCGCGGATAACGACCGTCTCGGTCTCGAACGGGGAGCCGGGCGCCGTCAGGCGCGCGTGCGCCTCGGCCAGGCTGACGACCGGCCAGGAGCCGGCCGGCGAAGGGCTAGTCATGACTACCTCCCTGTCTGCAGGCAGGTTGGGGGACGGGCGCCCCGGGGCGCTGGCCCGGGGCGCCGGGACAGCGCTGCGGGACTGCCCGGATGTCAGATCAGATGGTCACGCCACCGTCGACGACCAGGGCCTGCCCGGTCATGAAGGTGCTGGCGGCCGAGGCCAGGTAGCAGGCCGCGCCGGCGATCTCGATCGGCTCGCCGATGCGGCGCAGCGGCGCGCCCTGCGTCGACTGCTTGTAGCGCTCCGGGTCTTCCCACAGCGCGCGGGCGAAGTCGGTCTTGATCAGGCCCGGCGCGATGCAGTTCACGCGCACATTGTGCGGCCCGAACTCGACCGCCAGGTTGCGCGCGAGCTGGAAGTCGGCGGCCTTGGAGACGTTGTACACGCCGATGGTGGGCGAGCCGCGCAGGCCGCCGATCGAAGACACGATGATGATGGAGCCTTCCTTGCGCTCGATCATCTGCGGCGCCACCATCTGGATCAGCCAGTGGTTGGAAATCACGTTGTTGTCCAGCACCTTGCGGAACTGCTCGTCGCTGACGCCGGACATCGGGCCATAGTAGGGATTGGAGGCCGCGTTGCAGACCAGCACGTCGATCTTGCCGAAGACACGGTTGGTCTCGTCGACCAGGCGCTGCAGGTCTTCCTTGGACGAAATGTTGGCGGGCACGACGATGGCGGTACCGGCCCCGTGGCGCGCGTTGATCGCATCGCACACTTCCTGGCAGGCCTCTGCCTTGCGCGAGGAAATGACGACCTTGGCGCCCTGCACGGCCATCTGCTCGGCAATGGCACGGCCGATGCCGCGCGAGGAGCCGGTGACGATGGCAACTTTGCCCGTCAGATCAAACAATGACATGGTGTCTCCTGATGATGCGCCCCCGGCCTTGGCGGGCGGCGCTCTTTTGCGTTGCGTCGCTTGCGATGCGTCGGCGGCCTGGCCGCGCCTTGCGGACCGGGCGCTGACTTACCGACCGGTACATTATGTGTGAGGCCGCGCAGCGCAGTCCACAGGCAAAACCCCACGGCAGCAGGCATATCAGCATTCTTTCTGCCGGCAATGCGCGCGGTGCATGATGGCGCCTGCACTGCAAAACGCAGGGCTTTCCGCGTCCCTTTCCAGCCTGCGCCGCCGGATGCGATGCGGCAAGCCTAGGTGGCGCGGACTTCGGCAAGCATCGCAGGAAGCGCTTGCGCGAGCGCTTCCTGCGTGGCGGGATCCAGCGCCAGGCCGAAACGCGACGCCAGCGCCTCCAGCACCTGCGGCGCGCCGTCCAGCCGCTCGCGGCGCACGCTGCCGTCGGCCTCGCGCGCGGCGAAGTCGCCGTTGGCGAGCGTGAGCCGCGTGCTGCCCACCGAGCGGGCCACCATCAGCCGGCGCAGGAAGATGCTGTCGGGGTGGGTCGACACATACCAGCTGCGCGGCTCGAAATCGATCCAGTGCTGCGGCTGCAGGTCGAAGCGGTAGACCTTGAGCCAGCCGCTTGGGCTCCCCGCTTCCAGATCGAAGGCGGCGTAGGCGCCGGTGCCAGCGGCCGGTGGCACCGGTGCCAGGCGATAGGGTTGGCTGTCGTCGGGCGCGCCGTCCAGGGCCAGCGCGCGGCCAGGCGTCGGCCCGCCGAAGCCCACATCGACGATATAGCTGCGGTGTGCCGCCTCCACCCGCAGCAGCATGTGCGACTGCGTGGTCAGCACGTCCTCCGGCACCTGCCAGCGTACCCGCGCGGCCAGCGGCGTCACGCGGTAGCCCAGCGCTGCCAGCGCGCCCGCCAGCAGGGTGTTGAGCTCGAAACAGTAGCCGCCGCGCCCGCGCGTGACGAGCTTGTCGAAGACCGAGGCGAGGTCGATGCTGACCGTGCGGCGCAGCAGCGGATCGACGTTCTCGAACGGGATGCGGGCGAGCTGCGCGGCAATCAGCGAGTCGAGCGCGGCGCGGTCGGGCGCGGCGGGCATGGCCGCGCCGATGTGCGAAAGATAGGCGGACAGGCGATCGGGGTCGAGTGTCATTATGGTCGGGGGCGGGTGGCCCGGCGCGATGCGGCCGGGTGCGGTTCGGGTATGTGTCGGGATCGGGCGCTAGCCGAGCGCGGCGAGCGCAACGGGGTCGAGCAGCTCGATGCCCGCATAGTGCAGGCGCAGCAAGCCGCGCGCTTCGAGGTCACGCAAGGCCTGGTTGACGGTCTGGCGGGACAGGCCGAGCATCTGCGCCAGTTGTTCCTGCGGGATGCGCACCGTGCACGGCCCGCTCTGCTGCGCTTCGCACGCCGTGCCGGCGTGGCCTTGCGCCAGCGCTGCCAGGCGGCGCGCGGTGCGCGCCAGCGGTGGCAACAGCTGGGCTTCCTCGACGTAGCGGAAGGCCTGCCGGGTCTTGGCAGCGAGCAGGCGGCCGAACTCCGGCCACCATTGCGGATGCGCCTGCAGGCGATGCAGCAGCTTGTCGCGCGGCACCAGCATGACCGTGGCGGCGCTGGCGGCATGCGCATCGTGGGTGCGCTCCAGGCGGTCGAACAGGCAGATCTCACCGAACCAGGCGCCGGGCTCGAGCAGGCTCAGCAGCGCGGCCTTGCCGGCGGCGCTGACCACGTCGACCTGCACCGTGCCGCTCAGCACGCAGTACAGGCCCTCGAAGGGATCGCCGCGCGAGAACAGCGCCTGGCCGGCGGCGAGCGTGCGGCAGACGCCATCCTCCAGCAGCGCCTGGCGCAGCGCCGGCGGCAGCGAGCTGAACCACGCGCCGGCCTGCACCGGCGCGAACGGGTCGGGGGAAAGCGGGGGCGGCATGCGGGCCGACTGATGTGCAACGTCCATCGTTGATGTCTCCATGCGTGGCGGGGGCGGACTGTCAAAAACCGGACAGACCCCGCCAGCGCAGGCTAATACTATACGGCCAGACAAAGCGCCGCGCCGCCCTGGCATGCGGCGCGCGAGGAGACCCAATGAAGACCCTGATCGAGCACCTGGCCGGCTACGCGGCCTATCATCGCGACCCGCGCAATGTGATGACGCATTTCATCGGCATCCCGATGATCGTGCTTGCCGTCACCGCCCTGCTGGGCCGCCCGGCGCTGCCGCTTGCCGGCGGCACCGCCTTCCTGACGCCGGCGATGGTGCTTTACGCGCTGTCCTGCCTGTTCTACCTGCGCCTGTCACTGGGTTTCGGGCTGGCAATGATCGCTATTGTCGGAATTTTCCTCCAGGCCGGCGCCTGGATCGCAGCGCTGCCCACCGCGCAATGGTTGTGGCTGGGCATCGGCCTGTTCGTGGTGGGCTGGATCATCCAGTTCATCGGCCACTATTTCGAAGGCCGCAAGCCGGCCTTCGTCGACGACCTGGTCGGGCTGATCGTCGGTCCGCTGTTCCTGGTGGCCGAGGCCGCGTTCTGGCTGGGCCTGGCGCGCGAGACGCGCGATGCGGTGGAGGCCCGCGCGCACTGAGTCGCCCCGGCGGCCCGCATTCATCCTTAGCCGATCGCTGACCTGCCGCGCTCTCGTGCTGGCGGCCGATGCGATCGGCCGCCAGCACGCTTGCCTCGGGTGGCATGCCTTGGTCTTCGTCCTCCACTCCTACCCATAGCTCGATCCACCGCTCAGCGGACTGGCTCGATAACTGAGCCGTGTCGCCATCGCGCCCTGCGCGTGCCCCCATGTCGCGACGGCAGTGCGCAGCGTGTCCGCCCGCCGCGCGTGGACACCACATTCGTACTGCACTACACTCGTCCGCAAAGAAAACGCACGACCGTTCTAATTTATAGGTCCGACGCATGGTCGGCCATGAATCGTCGACATGACCATTGCGCCGGTGGCTTTTCCCTCGAAGTGCGACTGAAAGGAGACAAGGCATGGAATCGAAGAACGTTCCACAGGTGGCAGAGTTGTTGCGCGATGCGCCGAAGAACTGGGGCAAGTGGGGACCCGACGACGAGGTCGGCTCCCTGAACTACCTGACGCAGGCCGAAGTGCTGCGCGGCGTGGCGGCGGTGAAGTCGGGCAAGACCTTCACGCTGCAGATCCAGATGGGCAATCCGAAGGGCGATCCGGTATGGCCGGGCCGCGCGCAGGCACGCCGCCTGAACGTGATGGACAAGGGCCATTACCTGTGCGGAAAGGCCCCAGTCTTCCCCGGCGAGGCCGAGTATGCGGACGACATGATGATCATGTACCTGCAGGGCTCGACGCAGTATGACGCGTTGGGCCACGTCTGGTACGGCGACCAGCTGTGGAACGGCTACGATGCCAAATCGACCATCGGCGGCATGGAAAAGGCCAGTGTGCTGCCCATCGCCGAGCGGGGCGTAGTGGGGCGCGGCGTGCTGATCGACATGGCGCGCCATCGCGGCAAGGCCGTGCTCGATCCGGGCGAGACCTTCACGCACCGCGACCTGCTCGAAGCGGCCGAAGCCCAGGACGTACGCATCGAAAGGCACGACATCCTGATCGTCCGTACCGGCTGGATCGGCTCCTTCTACGAGCGCGACCAGGCAGAGTTCTACCAGAACTTCGTCGAGCCGGGCCTGACCTACAGCCCCGAACTGGTCGACTGGTTCCACAAGATGGAGATCCCGAACCTGGTGACGGACACGATCGCCAACGAGGTCACGGTCGATCCGGTTTCGGGCGTGGCGCTGCCGCTGCACAATGCGCTGATGCGCAACCTGGGTGTGACGCTGACCGAAATCGCGCAGCTGGACCCGCTCGCCGCAGACTGCGCCGACGACGGGCAATGGTCCTTCCTGTACACGGCGGCACCACTCAAGGTGGTCAACGGCAGCGGCGCGCCGGTCAACCCGGTGGTGATCAAGTAGGCGCCAGGCCGCGTTCGCGCGCCACGCGCTAGTCCGCGCCCGGCCTACGCGCCGGGCGCGTTCCGCTGGCGGCACGCCATTCCGTGCGCGCCGTCGCCCCCCAGCATCCGGGAAGGGTCCCATGACACCCAATGCCACACCCTATGACAGCAAGCCCTGGCTGGCCCTCTACGAGGCCGGTCAGCCGCAAACCATCACGCCGGAGTTCACCGACGCACTGAGCGTGTTCGGCGCCGCCGCGGCACGTGCCGGCGACCGTCCCGCCATCCTGTATTTCGACGGCAGCCTGAGCTATGCCGAGCTCGATGCCTGGTCCGATGCCTTGGCCTGCGCCTGGATCGAGCGTGGCTGCGCGCGCGGCGACCGGGTCGCGATCTACCTGCAGAACGTGCCGCAGTTCGTCATTGCCCTGCTGGCGGCCTGGAAGATCGGCGCCATCGCGGTGCCCGTCAACCCGATGAACCGGGCGCGCGAGCTGCGCCTGCTGCTGGCCGATTCCGGTGCCAGGATGCTGGTCTGCCACGTATCGCTATACGCGGACGTGGTGCGCCCGCTGCTGGCGCAGGAGACCGAGTTGGCCGCGCGCGGCGAGCCGGCGGTGATCCCCGCGGTGATGACCACCTCGGAGCTGGAGTACCAGACCCGCAACGACGCCCGTTTGTTTGCCAATGCCCGGCGCCAGTCGGGCGCAGGCGCCGAGGATCTGTCGACGGTCATCGCCGCCTATCGCGGGCGCAGGCCGCCATCGGTTTCACTCGGCCCGTCGGATATCGCCATGCTGGTCTACACCTCCGGCACCACCGGCGTGCCCAAGGGGGCAATGAACACGCACGGCAACGTGGCATTCAATGCCCAGGTCTACCGTGACTGGATCTCGCTGCGCGAGGGCGCGCCCATCCTCGGCGTGGCGCCCCTGTTCCATATCACCGGCCTGGTCGGCCATATCGCGGCGGCCTTCATCTGTGCCGCGCCGCTGGTGCTTGCCTGCCGCTTCGAGCCGGGCGTGGTGCTGGATGCCATCCGTGAGCATCGCGTGGCCTTCACCATCGGCTCGATCACCGTGTTCATCGCGCTGATGAATCACCCGCAGGCGACCCGGGAGCATTTCGCCACGCTGACCCGGATCTACTCCGGCGGCGCGCCGATCCCGCCCAGCGTGGTGGAAGCCTTCCGCGCGCGCTTCGGGCACTACATCCACAACGGCTACGGCCTGACCGAGACCAATTCACCCACGCACGTCGTGCCCTTCGGGCGCGAGGCGCCGGTTGACCCCGCCTCCGGCGCGCTGGCGGTCGGCGTGCCGGCCTTCAATGTCGAGTCCTATATCGGCGACAACGAAGGCCGTCCGTTGCCGGTAGGCGAGGTGGGCGAGATCATCTCGCGCGGGCCGATGATCGTGCCGGGCTACTGGAATAAGCCCCAGGAAAGCGCAAAGGCCATCGTCGACGGCTATTTCCGCACCGGCGACGTCGGCTTCATGGACGAGCACGGGTGGTTCTACCTCGTCGACCGCAAGAAGGACATGATCAACGCCGGCGGCTACAAGGTCTGGCCGCGCGAGGTGGAGGACGTGCTCTACACGCACCCGGCGGTGCGCGAGGCCGCGGTGGTGGGCGTGCCGGACGACTACCGCGGCGAGACCGTCAAGGCCGTGGTCAGCCTGAAGCCGCAGGCACAGGCAACGCCGGAGGAACTGGTGGCCTACTGCAAGGAACGCATGGCGGCCTACAAGTACCCGCGCATCGTGGCCATCATCGACGAACTGCCGAAGACCGTGACCGGCAAGATCCTGCGGCGGGAGCTGCGCGGCTAGCGGCCGATGGGCGAAGGGGGGCAGGGCGGCGCGGCGATCCTGCGGCGCCGTCCCTCGCCCGGACCACGCCAGCGCGGCGGAGCAGCGTTCGTCGTGCGGTAAAGAACCTGCTGCGTGCCCGTGTTGGCCCATCGCGCTGAGGTAAAGCAGCGACAAAATACGGGGTTTTCACTCGGTTTTCCGCTTCACACGCACGAAAACCCCTTGACGTCCCCTAGTTTCCGCTATGATTCAGTGGGCGCCGGCATGGGACGTACGTTTGCACGAATCGCAACCGCGATGCGCAGCGACGAACCGGCCGGCACTATTCTGTTCAACTTACGAATATCGATATGGCGACCAAAGCGAAACCGACCGCGAAGACTGCTGCAACCAAGCCCGCTGCCAAGAAGGCTGCGGCAACCAAGGCTCCCGTGAAGGCTGCTGCCAAGAAGGCCGCGCCGGCCGCTGCGCCGACCCCGCGTCCGCTGAAGGAAACCTTCAACAAGTCGAGCCTGGTCGCTCACCTGGTTGCTCAAACCCAACTGGAAGCCAAGGCCGTGAAGACGGTTCTGGCCCATCTGGAAAACACCATCGTCAGCGCGCTGCACAAGAAGGGCGCCGGCGAATTCACGCTGCCCGGCCTGCTGAAGGTCACGGCGCAGCAAGTGCCGGCCAAGAAGAAGCGCTTCGGCAAGGACCCGTTCACCGGTGAAGAGCGTTGGTTCCCGGCCAAGCCGGCCAGCGTCAAGGTCAAGGTCCGCCCGCTGAAGAAGCTGAAGGACGCTGCGCTGTAATTCGCCTTTCGCAGTCCAAGCTTGAAAGGGAGCCGCTTCGCGGCTCCCTTTTTTGCATTCAGGGCCCGCCACGCGGGCCCGCCGTCCGCACGCGGCAGAGGCGGCCGATGGGACAGGGGAGCGGCCGGCGTCGCCGGGTCACACGGCGAGGCTTGCCGGATGGGTGGGATAATCTCCCGGTTGCCGGCGTAGTGCCGGTGCTCAAGGAGTTCCCATGTTTTCTCGTCGTTACGGCGCGGTCTGGGCGGCCGCGCTGGGGCTGGTGGTGTTGGCCGGCCTTGCGTTCGCGCACCGCGTCTCGTTCTGGTGGACATTGCTGCCCGCGGTGCTGTTGCTGGTCGGCCTGCATGATCTGACGCAGACGCGCCACGCCATCCTGCGCAACTACCCGATCTGGGGCCACCTGCGCTTCTTTTTCGAGTTCGTGCGTCCGGAAATCCGGCAGTACTTCATCGAAGACGATACGGGCGAGATGCCCTTTTCCCGCCAGCAGCGCAGCATCGTCTACCAGCGCGCCAAGAGCGAGGTGGACAGCCGGCCCTTCGGCACCGAGCTGGACGTGCGCGCGGTCGGACACGAATGGGTCGGCCATTCGCTGGCACCCAGCCGCATCGAATCGGCGGATTTCCGCATCACGGTGGGCGCCGGGCGCGCCCAGCCCGTGGAGCTCTCAGTCTTCAATATTTCGGCGATGAGCTTCGGCGCGCTGTCCGGCAACGCCATCCGCGCGCTCAACCGGGGCGCTCGCATCGGCGGCTTTATCCACGATACGGGCGAGGGCTCGATCTCGCCCTACCACCGCGAGGAAGGCGGCGACCTGATCTGGGAGGTGGGATCCGGCTACTTCGGCTGCCGCCGGCCCGACGGCGGTTTCGACCCGGACAAGTTCGCCGAGCAGGCGCGCTCGCCGCAGGTCAAGATGATCGAGGTGAAGCTGTCACAGGGGGCCAAGCCGGGCCATGGCGGCGTACTGCCCGCCGCCAAGGTCACGCCTGAGATCGCCGCCACGCGCGGCGTGCCGATGGGGCAGGACTGCATCTCCCCAGCGGGGCACAGCGAGTTCTCCACGCCGCTGGGGCTGCTGCAGTTCGTCGAGCGCTTGCGCAATCTGTCGGGTGGCAAGCCGACCGGCTTCAAGCTGTGCATCGGCCATCCCTGGGAGTTCTTCGGCATCGTCAAGGCCATGCTGGAAAGCGGCATCCTGCCCGACTTCATCGTGGTGGATGGCGCCGAGGGCGGCACCGGTGCGGCGCCGCTGGAGTTCGTCGACCATATCGGCACGCCGCTGCAGGAAGGCCTGCTGCTGGTGCACAACACCCTGGTGGGCGTGAACCTGCGCGACAAGATCCGCATCGGCGCCAGCGGCAAGCTGGTCACCGCCTTCGACGTGGCGCGCACGCTGGCGATCGGCGCGGACTGGTGCAACTCGGCGCGCGGTTTCATGTTCGCGCTCGGCTGCGTGCAGGCGCAGAAGTGCCACACGGACCGCTGCCCGGTGGGCGTGGCCACCCAGGACCCGGTGCGGCAGCGCGCCGTGGTGGTGCCCGACAAGGCCGAGCGCGTGGCCGGCTTCCACCGCCACACCCTGCACGCACTGCAGGAACTGCTGCAGGCGGCGGGGCTGAGTCATCCGTCCGAGCTGCGCGCGCACCATATCGTGCGCCGTGTCTCGGCCAATGAGATCCACCTGCTGTCCGACCTGCTGAAATTCCTGGCGCCGGGCGACCTGCTCAATGGCAACTACCGCTACCAGCTCTACGAGAAGTACTGGCGGCTCGCGCGCGCCGACAGCTTCACGCTGTAGCGCCCTCGGCCGGGGCGGCGAGCGTGTGTCGGCTGCTTGCGCAGGCGCTCAGGCGCCTGGCGCAGGCAGGCGGGCGCGCCCGTGCTGGCGGAAGGCGGTGGGTGTCTGGCCCACGTGCCGCATGAAGAAGCGCGCGAAGTAGGCGGCGTCGGTGTAGCCCAGCGTGGCCGCGATCTGTTTGATGTCGAGGTCGCTGTAGAGCAGGTCGCGCTGCGCCTCCACGATCAGCCGCGAGTGGATCAGCTGCAGCGCCGAGCTGCCGGCCTGCTGGCGGCAGATGCGGTTGAGCTGGGTCGGCGACACGCCAAGCGCCGCGGCGTAGCGGCCGACGTCCTGGTGCTGGCGGAACTGCGCCTCCAGCAATTGCTGGAATTGCCGGAAACGCCGCGCGGTGCGTCCCTCGGCGGGCGCCGCTTCGGCCGCCGATCCGCCGGCGCGCCGCCTGGCGATGCCCACCAGCATCAACGACAGCAGCGCTGCCAGCGCGGCGCCCCGCCATAGCGAAACCGCATGGATTTCCGCGCGGAACAGGCCGAGCGCGCCGGCCAGGACATTGTCATCGTCCGCGGTCGTCCCGCTCGCGGGGCCGGCCCGCAGCCGGTCATGGAAGGGCCGCGCGAACAGCGGCAGCGCATCGGGCACGCCGGCCAGCAGGTTGCGCAGGTAGTGGTCGGTCATCGTGATGACGATGCCATCCACGTCCGGCGTGAAGCGGAAGCCGTGCACGCAGCGCGGCGGCACCGCCACCACCGTGCGGTCGGCCAGCGGCACCCGCTCCTCGTCGAGCAGCGCTTCGCCCGCGCCGTGATGCACGTACAGGATCTGGAAGAAACGCTCGTGCCGGTGCGGCTGGATTTCCCAGTCATTGACGCGGCTGCGCTCCGGGATCGATTCGAAATGCAGCTGCTCCAGCAGCGGCTCGTTGGAGTTGACCCCGTAGAGGGAGTAGGTGGGTACGGTTCTCATCGGGCAATGGCAGGCGCCGGATCCCGCCATTTTCCCGCCGGGCGGGGGCATCTGTCCAATGGTGGCGGCCATGACCGCCACCTTCGGGCATCGCCCGGGGTTGCCGCTTGCGCCTACTGGTCGGCCTTGGCTCCGGAGCGGCGCACGATCTCGGCCCATTTGCGGCCCTCGGCCACCGTGTAGCGCGCGAACTCCGCGGGCGAGGATCCGACCGGCTCGGCGCCCATCTCGGCGTACTGGCGCTGCACTTCCGGCTGCCTGAGCGCCAGCGCGGCGTTGGCCGCAAGCTTCTCCACTACCGCCGGCGGCGTGCCCCGCGGCACCCAGAGCCCGTACCAGGTGCTGATGTCGAAGCCCGGCAGGCCCGACTCGGCTACCGTCGGCACATCGGGCAGGGCGCGGGCGCGCTTGCTGGTCGTGACCGCCACGGCGCGCAGCTTGCCCGACTTGATAAAGGGCATGGCCGAGGGCATAGAGTCGAACATCAGTTGGATCTGTCCGCCCATCAGGTCGGTGAGCGCGGGGGAGCTGCCCTTGTAGGGCACATGCTGCATCGTCACATGCGCAGCCAGCTTGAACGACTCGCCGGCGAGCTGCTGGGCTGAGGCGTTGCCGGCCGAGCCGAAGTTCAGGCTGCCATTCTTTTGCCGGGCCAGCGCGATCAGGTCCTGCACGGTCCTGACCGGCGACTCATTGTTGACCACCAGCACCAGCGGCACGTCGGCGATCTGGGTGACGGGCACGAAGTCGCGGAAGGCGTCGTAGCGCATCTTGGGATAGATGCTGGGGTTGATCACGTGCAACGAGGCATTGGCCAGAATCGTATAGCCATCGGGTGCCGCCTTGGCCACCGCTTCCGCACCGATCATGCCGCTGGCGCCGGGTTTGTTGTCGACCACCACGGTCTGTCCCAGTGTTTCGCCCATGCGCACGGCCACCACGCGCGCCAGCAGGTCGGTCGGGCCGCCGGGCGGATAAGGCAGGACCAGGCGGATGGGCCGCTGCGGATAGACATCGGCGGCATCGGCGGACGGGGCGCACAGCATGGCCGCCGTGCCCAGCGCAGCCAGCAGCGCGAGCACCCGCGCCGGAGCGCGGCGTGCCGCGCCAGGGTTCGTCAGGCGGGCGCAGGCGCCCGCGGCAAGTCTTTGCATGGTTTTGTCTCCTCGGATTGCTCGATTCTTATTGCTCGATTCTTATCGCGACTTTGCCGACCACCTGCCTGGCTTCCAGCGCGTGCAGCGCGTCGGCCAGGCCGGTCATCGGGTACACCTTCGACACGGTCGGTCGAATCCTGCCTTCGCGCGCCCAGCCGAACAGGGTCTGCATCACCTCTTGCAGCGCGGCGGCGTGTTGGGCGCGCTCGTTGGCCGGCGTCCAGCCGATATAGCGTCCAAAGAAAAAGCCGTGCAGCGTCAGGTTCTTCACCAGCAACAGGTTCAGCGGCGCCTGCGGGATGCGTCCGCTGGCGAAGCCGATGCTGAGGATGCGGGCATTGGCGGCGGCGGCGCGCAGGGCCTGGTCGAACAGGTCGCCGCCGACCGGGTCTGCTACCACGTCGGCACCTCGGCCGCCGGTGAGATGCTTGACCTGGGCGGCGAGATCCTGCGGTGCAACCGCATGGGCCGCTCCGCGCCGGAGCGCTTCGGCACGTTTGGCATCGGTGCTGGCGCAGGCGATGACGATAGCGCCGAGCTGGTTCGCGATCTCAACGGCCGCCAGCCCGACGCCGGCGCCCGCACCGAGCACCAGCACGGTTTCCCCGGGCTGCAGGCCGCAGCGCCAGACCAGGCCGCAGTAGGCGGTGCCATAGGAGAGCGGGACCGGCAGCGCTTGCAGCGCATCGAGCCCGTCCGGCACCGGATAGACGGTGTATTCGGGAAGCTGGACCGCCTCGCCGAAGCAGCCCCAGTCGGCGATGGCGGCCACGCGGTCGCCGGGACGCAGCCGCGTCACCGCCGCGCCGCAGGACAGCACGCGCCCGACCGCCTCGGTGCCGGGCACGAAGGGAAGGGGTGGCCGGGTCTGGTAGCGGCCCGCCACCATCAGGCCGGTGGCATGGCTGACGCTGGCGTACTCGACGGCCAGCGTGACCGAATGCGCATCGTCCTGCGCGGGGCGGGTGATCTCGGCCAGCCGCACGGATTCCGGCGGGCCGAAGGCATCACAGTTCAAGGCGCGCATCGTGCCGGGCTTCATGCTGAGCCTCCGCGTAGTCCGGCGTTCGCCACCTTGGCCGATGCGCCGGCCGGCGCATCGGCCGGCGGCAGCGCCTGCCGGATCACGCCACTGCGCAGCCAGGCCTCAAGCTGCGCCGGCGCGATGCCCGCTTCGTGCAGCACGGCCTCGGTGTGCTCGCCGATGCGGGGCGCAGCGCCCGGCGCCCGGCGCAGCCGGCGGGCGGGGATGCCGGCGAAGGGCAGGATGCCGAGGCCCGGCTGCGACAGCGGCTGGAAGCTGCCTTGCTGCGCGGCCTGGGGGTGGTCCAGCACCTGCTGGTAGTCGCGCACGGGGGCGTGCAGCACGTCGTGCGCCTGCAGCACGCCTAGCCAGTGCGCCGTGTCATGGCAGGCAAGGCGCCGGGCCACCTCGGCGTTGAGCCATCCGGCATGCGCCATGCGGCCGGCGTTGTCGGCCAGGCGGGCATCTTGCAGCCATTCCGTCCGCTCGAGCGCCTGGCAGAGCCTTGCGAACTGGGCATTGTTGAGCGCCAGCACGCTGATGCTGCCGTCGCGCGTTGCGAATACGCCGTTGGGTGCGCTGACCGGGCCCGCCGCGACCGCGCCCTGGATCGCATACTCCAGGATATTGTTGGCCTGCAGCGCGCAACAGGCATCGAACAGGCTCAGTTCGACGTGGGCGCCGGGCAAGGCCTGGCCCTGCCGTTGGCTGGCTTCGATGCGAAAACGCCGGCATAGCGCGGCGGCGGCGGCCTGCGCAGCGTACAGCCCGGTGGCGGCATCGGCCAGGAGCATGCCGACGCGGCGCGGCGTGCCGTCGGCTGCCCGGTTGGTGAACATCAAGCCGCTGTCGGCTTGCATCACCGAGTCCGAAGCGGGGTAGTCGGCGTAGGGGCCGTCCGCGCCGTAGCCGCTGATCGAGACGTAGACCAGGGAGGGTTGCTGCTCGGCGAGGGTGGCATAGCCTACGCCGAGCCGCTCGGCCACCTGCGGGCGGAAGTTCTGCACGAGGATGTCGGCCTGGTGCGCCAGCGTGCGCAGCAGGTGCCTGCCTTCCTCGGTGGACGCATCGATGCAGACACTGCGCTTGCCGCCGTTGTAGGCCACCGACAGCGCGCTGAGTTCGCCGCGCACCACGCCGACGTGGCGGCCCCAGTCGCCCGCCGGCGGGTCTACCTTGACCACCTCGGCACCCTGCTGCCACAGGATATGCGCGCAGTAGGGGCCGGCGATGCCCTGGCTGATGTCGAGCACGCGCAGGCCGGCGAACGGCAGGTCGTGGTGATCGGTCTGAGCGGTCTCGCCGGCGGGCGAGGTGCCTGGCGGAAGGAGGGGGGCAGTGTTCGTTGTCATCGGAACGACGCAGGTTGCGGGCGATGGCTTATGCTAGGTCGCACCCCGCATTCGAACAATCCGCCAAGTTGTGCCACCCGTGTTGACTGATGATTGACAATTCCTTGGACCTGAACCTGGTCCGCCTCTTCGTCACGCTGGTCGAGTCGAAGACGCTCACTGCCGCCGCCGAGCGTTGCGGCATGACCCGCTCCAATGTGTCGCGTCGGCTCAAGCTGCTGGAGCAGCAACTGGGGGCGCAGCTCATGCGGCGCACCACGCGGCATGTCGAACTGACCGAGGCCGGGCGCCTGCTCTATGCACACGGGGTGCGCATGCTCGATGAACTGCAGGCGGCCGGTGCCTCCATCGACAGCCTGGGGCAGACCGTGCGCGGCGACGTGCGCATCCGCCTGCCGACCGGGCTCGGCCACCTCTATCTGGCGCAGGTGCTGCTGGAATTCGCGCAGCAGCACCCTGCCATCTCGCTGCGCGTGCTGATCAACGACTACATCGGCGACCTGATCTCGGCCGAGGTCGACGTGGCGCTCAAGATAACCTCCGCCCCGCCGGAAGACCACGTGGCCAGGCGCCTCTGCGCGGTGCGCTGGTGCTTGTGCGCCACGCCTGCCTTCCTGGCGCGGCGGGAGGCGATCGCCAGCCCGGCCGAGCTGGCTGGCTGCGAACTGATCGCGCCTGCCTCGTTCGGCCGGCGCTTCGACCTGAAGCTGATGTCGGCCGATACACCGCTGATCCTGCGCGTGGCGCCGCGCATCCAGTCCGGCGACTACCCCTTCCTGCGCGAGGCCGTGCTGGCCGGGCTGGGCGTGGCGCTGCTGCCGCGTTACGCGGTCTGGCAGCACATCGGCCGCGGCGAGCTGGTCGAGGTATTGCCCGCCTGCGAGCCGGAGGGCGTGGGCGACAGCATCTACATGCTGACTGCGCCGAACCGCTTTCCGACGCTGGCCACGCGCACCTTGATGGATTTCATCCGCGAGCGGCTGGCGGGGCGGGAGGAAGAGTGGGGCGGGAGCCAGTCGCAGCCGGTGAGTATCTGACGCAGGCAGCCGCGGCGCGGGGCGCACGCGGCGGCCGGCCGGAGCAGGATGAGGATGCACCCGGGCTTGCCGGGTGCGGCAGGTTTACTGGGGGCCCAGCTTGCGGATCAGCGCGTCGAGCTGCGCCATCTCCTGGGCATCCAGGTCCGTCAGCGGTGCGCGCACCGGTCCGGCGTCGCGGCCGACCAGCCTGGCGCCGGCCTTGACGATGCTGACCGCATAGCCCGCGCGGCGGTTGCGGATTTCCAGGTAGGGCAGGAAGAACTCGTCGAGCAGCTTGCCGACGGTGGCGTGGTCGTCCGCCGCGATGGCGCGGTAGAAGTCCATCGCCGTCTTCGGGATGAAGTTGAACACGGCGGACGAATAGACCGGCACGCCCAGCGCCTTGTAGGCGGCGGCATAGACCTCGGCGGTGGGCAGGCCGCCCAGGTACGACAGGCGATCGCCCAGGCGGCGGCGGATGCGCACCATGTTTTCGATCTCGCCCACACCGTCCTTGAAGCCGATCAGGTTGGGGCAGCGGTCGGCCGCTTGCTCCAGCATGTCGGCGGTAAGGCGGGAGTTGGCGCGGTTGTAGACGATCACGCCGATGTCGATGGCCTTGCAGACTTCCTCGATGTGGGCGCCGATGCCCGCTTCACAGGCCTCGGTGAGGTAGTGCGGCATCAGCAGGATGCCCTTGGCGCCCAGCCGCTGGGCTTCCTTCGCGTAGGCGATGGCGGTGCGCGTGGGGCCGCCCGCGCCGGCCAGGATGGGTACCTTGCCCGCGCACGTTTCCACCGCGGTGCGGATCACGTTGGAATAGTCGTCGGGCGTCAGCGAGAAGAACTCACCCGTGCCGCCGGCGGCGAACAGGGCAGATGCGCCGTAGGGGGCCAGCCATTCGAGCCGCTCGACATAGGTTTCGGGGCGGAAATTGCCCTGGGCATCGAAGTCGGTGACGGGGAAGGAGAGCAGGCCTTCGGAGACGATCTGCTTCAGTTCTTGCGGTGTGGTCATGGGCTTGCGTCCGGTTAGCCGTGAGGGCGATGGGTTGACGGATGATGTTTCGCGTTTTGTTATATGTCATCGTACAACTAGATGGAGATCGACGCAAGCTGGCTCCACGGAAACCGCGTCAAGGAAAACGCGAGGTGTGGTGCGATAGATGTCGAAGTGGCGAAGGGCAGGGCAGAGCGGCAACGCGGAGTCTGTCCTCGGCCCGTGCAGTAGCGCGGATGCGGCGGATGCGAGGCCGTTGCGGCCGGTTCGCCGGGCTCGCGGAGATGATCTGACATCGTCTGGCGAACGATCCTAGGGTAAACACGGAATCTTCTGCGTAGGCCGTCTCCCTATAATCCAAGTCATACGATGACATATCACAGCGTACCGGCCAGTCGATACGTATCCGGTTCGTTTGCCGCTGTGAGGAGACCCGATGCAACTCACCCAATCCCTTTCCGCGGCCGGCGAGGCCGCGCGCCGCAGCCGCGTTCGCTACTGGATCCTGCTGATGATCTTCGTGGTGACCACGGTCAACTACGCCGACCGTGCCACCTTGTCCATCACCGGGCCAGCCATGCGGCAGGAATTCGGCTTCAGCGCCGTGCAGATGGGCTATATCTTCTCCGCCTTCAGCTGGGCCTATGTGATGGCGCAGATCCCGGGCGGCTGGCTGCTGGACCGCTTCGGCGCACGGCGCGTCTACGCCGTCAGCATCTTCGTGTGGTCGTTGTTTACCTTGATGCAGGGCTGGCTGGGCATGTTCGCCACCGTTGGCGCCGCGGTGACGGTGCTGTTCATGCTGCGCTTTGCCGTGGGCCTGGCAGAGTCGCCGGCCTTCCCGGCCAACGCCAAGGTCGTGGCGAGCTGGTTTCCCACGGCCGAGCGCGGCACCGCATCGGCCATTTTCAATGCGGCGCAGTACTTTGCCGCGGTGGTCTTCACGCCGCTGATGGCGTGGCTGACCCACGCGCTGGGCTGGCATCACGTCTACCTGTGGATGGGCGTGCTCGGCATGGCGCTCGCCCTCCTGTGGCTCAAGCTGGTGCACAGCCCGGCCACGCATCCTGCGGTGAACCGCGCCGAGCTGGAGTACATCGAGCAGGGCGGCGGCCTGATCCACATGAACGAGGGGGCGCAAGCGGGGCAGGAGCAGGCCGGTCCGGGCAAGTGGTTCTATGCGCGCCAGCTTCTGTCCAACCGCATGCTGGCCGGGGTCTACCTGGGCCAGTACTGCATCAATGTGCTGACCTACTTCTTCCTGACGTGGTTTCCCGTCTACCTGGTGCAAGCGCGCGGCATGTCCATCCTGAAGGCCGGCTTCGTCGCCTCGCTGCCGGCGATCTGCGGCTTCCTGGGGGGCGTGCTGGGCGGCGTGATCTCCGACGCGCTGCTGCGCCGCGGCCGTTCGCTCACGATGGCGCGCAAGGTGCCCATCGTGCTGGGCATGCTGCTCTCGATCAGCATGGTGGCTTGCAACTACGTCGACAGCGAGTGGCTGGTGGTCGGCATCATGGCGCTGGCCTTCTTCGGCAAGGGCATCGGCGCGCTGGGCTGGGCCGTGGTGGCGGATACCGCGCCCAAGGAAGTGATCGGGCTGGCGGGCAGTATCTTCAATATGTTCGGCAACGTGGCGGGCATCGTCACGCCGATCGTGATCGGCTATATCCTGAGCGCGACGGGCTCCTTCAATGGCGCGCTGGTGTTCGTCGGCATCAATGCGCTGGTGACCGTGATCAGCTACCTGGTGATCGTCAAGGAAATCCGCCGCGTGGAACTGAAACATGCGTGAGGCCGGCCGGCGCGGTTGGCCCGTCGCACGGGCAACGATGCGCGGCACGGCCGCGCGATGATTACGAGCAGCAAGGACGCAGTGATGTCGGATCGAGCAAGCACAAGCATCGCCCAGGGCCGGACGGCGCCGGGCGCACAAGAGGGCAAGGAAGGGAATGGCATGGCGCCGCTCTACATCCGCATGCACCCGCAGGACAATGTGGCCATCGTGGCCAACGACGGCGGCCTGCCCGAGGGCAGCGTGTTTGCCTGCGGCCTGGTGCTGCGGGAGCGCGTGCCGCAGGGCCACAAGGTGGCGCTGGCAGACCTGGCCGCGGGCGATCCCGTGATCCGCTACAACGTGGTGATCGGCTACGCATCACGCGATCTGCCGCGTGGTTCCTGGGTCAATGAGCGGGTGATCGAGATGCCGCCCGCGCCGGAGCTGGACGATTTGCCCATCTGCACGCGCGCCGCCGAGCCGATGCCGCCACTCGAAGGCTATACGTTCGAGGGCTACCGCAACGCGGACGGTTCGGTCGGCACGCGCAATATCCTCGCCATCACCACCACGGTGCAGTGCGTGTCCGGCGTGGTCGAGCATGCCGTGCGCCGCATCAAGGCAGAGCTGCTGCCGCGCTACCCGAACGTGGACGACGTCATCGGACTGGAGCATACCTACGGCTGCGGCGTGGCGATCGACGCGCCGGACGCCGTGGTGCCCATACGCACGCTGCGCAATATCGCGCTGAACCCCAACTTCGGCGGCACCGCCATGATGGTCAGCCTGGGTTGCGAGAAGCTGCAGCCCGAGCGCCTGATGCCGCCGGGCACCATCCCGATCCAGACCGGGGCGGGCGAGGTGCAGGTCGGCGTGGTCTGCCTGCAGGACGAGCAGCATGTGGGCTTCGCCTCGATGATCGAGTCCATCATGAAGATGGCCGAAACGCAGCTGGCCACGCTCAACGCCCGCCGCCGCGTAACCTGCCCGGTGTCCGACCTGGTGGTCGGTGTGCAGTGCGGTGGCAGCGATGCCTTTTCCGGCGTGACCGCGAATCCGGCGGTGGGCTATGCCACCGACCTGCTGGTACGCGCCGGCGCCGCCGTGATGTTCTCCGAGGTGACCGAGGTGCGCGATGGCATTGGCCAGCTCACCGCGCGCGCGGCCACGCCGGAAGTGGCGCAGGCCATGATCCGCGAGATGGCCTGGTATGACCACTACCTCGAGCGCGGCCGGGTCGACCGCAGCGCGAACACCTCGCCGGGCAACAAGAAGGGCGGCCTGTCCAACATCGTCGAGAAGGCCATGGGCTCGATCGTCAAATCGGGCAGTGCGCCGATCAGCGGCGTGCTGGCGCCGGGCGAGAAGCTGCGCCAGAAGGGCCTGATCTACGCGGCCACGCCGGCCAGCGATTTCATCTGCGGCACCTTGCAGCTGGCTGCCGGCATGAACTTGCACGTCTTCACCACCGGCCGCGGCACGCCGTACGGCCTGGCCGAGGTGCCCGTCATCAAGGTGGCCACGCGCAGCGACCTGGCGCGCCGCTGGCACGACCTGATGGACGTGGACGCCGGGCGCATCGCCACCGGCCAGGCCACCATCGAGGAGGTGGGCTGGGAACTGTTCCGGCTGATGCTGGATGTGGCCAGCGGTCGCAAAGAGACCTGGGCCGAGCACCACAAGCTGCACAATGCGCTGGCGCTGTTCAATCCGGCTCCGGTGACTTGAGCGGGCGTCTGTCCCGACATCTGCTGCCACCACACGCCGAATTTCGTCGATCAGGTCGGCGTCATCGGTCGGCCTGGCGCGACGGCCATTCACCCAGTCCGCAGGCCGGGCCTGCCACGTTCGAGCGCGCTACACCGAGTACTTCGTTTCAGGGGGCCGCTCCAATCGCGGGCGACGATGGCTCTCCTCTAAGCGTGTACGGGACTCGGGGCCATTCAAGAGCTACTTGTCGGTTCGTAAGGTGCCCGCGACCCTGTGCGGTCAAACTGATATTCTGGAACGCCCCATTAGGCGGTATGGAATGCGAGAACTTTCGGCGTCGGCTTTGAGGCAACCGGGAGCGGGCGGCGCCGACTCCGACACATAGCGAAGGACGTTATCTCCAGTTATCCAGATTCGGATAATTATCCCCCCGATATAACGCGGTATAGGGGCAGGCGCTCGCACGTTGGTGTACTTCGACGCTGAGTCGTCGCTGACAACATTTTCGCTCGGCGTATGTCTCTTATTTGGTAGGGTGATGACAAAGCGGACCAGACAGCCCAGGTGTCGGCCGAGCAGCACGCCTGCCCGATGACAAAGAGGCGTCTGCATGCCTTGCCAAGAGGGCGGAAGCAGAGCATTCCGAGACGAAATTTCAGTGCTGACTTAATAGTGATTCAGCATGTTGGATTTGCGAAAGTATCAAAATTGTTGGTGAACAATGTAGGATAAGAAATGACCACTTAAGGAATGGAGACATCATGGCTACCTACAAGCAGCTGATGGCAGAAAAGGAAGCGCTCGAGGCCCAGCTCGCGGAAGTTCGCGCAACTGAAGTTGCTGGCGTCATCGAGACAATCCGGAGCTTGATGGCGGAGTATGAGCTGACCGTCGATGACATTGCCACCAAGCGTCGCCGTGGACGACCGGTTGGTGTCGGCAAGGCGAATGCTGCGCCGAAGGCGAAGTCCGGGCTGCCGCCGAAATATATGGACCCGAAGACCGGAGCGACCTGGTCGGGACGGGGCCGTGCGCCGGCATGGCTCGGCAAGAATCGGGCGAAATTCCTGATTGCAGAGTAGCGTCGTGCTGCGTCGTCGCGGCTGAAGCACATTGGTAGAGACCTACTACCAGCAGCTTCCCTCCGGCGAGCGACTGGGCGTTGGCGAGGTCCCATGCGCAGGGCACCGAGAGGCACCACTCGCCCTGAAAACAGAAAAGCTCTTCGCATTAGCGGAGAGCTTTGTCGTTCAGGCTGAGCAGGGAAGCAGGCGACTATAGTTTGCGAATCTGCGAGGCTTGCGGGCCTTTCGGCCCCTGCTTGATTTCAAATTCGACCTTGGCACCTTCATCGAGCGACCGGTATCCAGAACCTTGGATTTCCGACTGGTGGGCAAACAAGTCCGGTCCGCCGTCGTCAGGGGTGATGAACCCAAAGCCTTTTTCGTTGTTGAACCACTTCACAGTGCCAGTCGCCATCTCGTCCTCTCAATAGGATGCACACGGGCTGCCTTCTGAGACACTCCGCCCCAGAATCCCAGCCCCGACACACGGGTTGACTGCAGTACAGCGCTCCAAACTGCCAGCATAGCTGAAGAGGAGCGCAGGCGGCATCCCAGGGTTTACCTCTGGGTTAGCGAGATGAGGATGGCGTAGCGCCGGTTGCGAGAGGGGCCGGACACGTCGCTGCGGACCGCCAACTGCGATGAAGTGCACAAGCTGAGGTTACTCAGCCCAAATGGTATCGACGTCCCGCAATAGATGCCCGGCCAAGATGTCGTATCACGCGAGTGTACGTCCGCCGATAGATTTGCACAGTCACGCGCTGGCCGAACTGAGAGTGTAGGCTTGGGCTCGTCGGAGACGTCCTGAGTCTTCAATTTTCTGTGGATACGACTTGGTTATGGGGCAGGGCTATGGGGAACCTATGCTCAGCCTTCCCCAAATCTGGGGTGGAAAGACCAATGGGAGCTGCGTCGCGTCCAAATGCGTGTCATCCAGGCAGCCCTCAAAGGTGCCGCTACCGGAGTGCCCCTGGAGGACCGAAAGTGTGACGCTAAATTCGGCAACTCCGTAGCCGCAGCCGCCAATGCTTTGGTGCAAATCAGAGGGCCACATTACCCAGCCCCCAGTCACTTTGCCACCATACACGGTGCCGTCGGCTTGTTTCCAGAGCCATTTGCCCCCGACGACTCTTACCTCATGACCGATTCCCGCCGTGCCCCTACGGTCGATGCTGGCAGTCCAGACCCCGCCTGGGCCGCTGTTTGTCCATTGGCACGATTCGGCGGCTTCCTGTGACGTTCCGGCGAACTTCACGCCGCTGGCCCCGCTGCCGGACCCAGCGCCCTGGGACACCTCGACGCCAGACAGACAGGTCTGCGCATGGAAGCTCGTATGGGCACAGGCAGTGAGCCACAGAACGAGCATCGCTGACGCGACCGCCCGGGCTAGTGCAAAGGAGCTCGGATTCATAGTGCCCCCGCATGAAGCAACCTATCGTTCATAGCTTAGGAGGCCAATCGGAGCAGACGCAAGTCGGAAGTCGACGTATTCACGGGCAGCGTGCGCTTTCAGACCAAGTTGGGCAAAAGAGGAAAAACCACACGCCTGTTCGAAATCTTCCAACCGTTTAAGGACAGTTCGACGGGTGTCTTGGCGTAAAAGAGGAGAGGCCAAATTCCTCATGGCTAAGCCGTCGTCTGCCGTGGCAACAATGGAAACTTCTTTGGGGGCGGTCGGCAAGCTCGACAAAGCGCCAGGGCTGGTGGACTCGGCGGCCGTACCCGATGCTTACCGCTGCGACAATGTGGGTGGCACCCGGATGTGCATCTCATGCATCACATGCATCAGCCGGGCAAATCAAGGAGATTGTCCACCAGCGCGAGAACGGTAGGGACGTTGTCGAGTCTTCTCTAGTCCGCCTTTGCCCCGGAAATGCGAACTTGTTCTGCAGCAATGGGCATCTGTTTCTTGACGAACGTCCAGAACTCATCCACACCCATCGGCTTGATCGGCAGTGAGCCTTGTTCCAAGAACTGCTTTTGAAGCTCGGGGTCTCGCAAGGCCTGGTGCAGCGCGGCGTTCAGCTTTTCCAGCGCCGGCCTTGGAGTGTTCGCTGGGGCCACTAACCCATACCAGGAATCGGTATAGAACCCCTTTACACCGGCTTCGTCGAATGTTGGCACGTCGGGAAGCGCTGGCAGTCGCTGATGCGCCGCCACGGCAAGCGGACGAACTTTGCCAGAGCGGATGAATGGAAGCGCTCCCGTCGTGATGACGAAGTCGACCCGGCCGGCCATCAGGTCGGTCATTGCAGGGGCGGTCCCTTTAAACGGGATGTGTACTACCTCCACGTTGGCCAGCTTCTTGAATACCGCGCCTGCGAGATGCTGGCTTGAGCCGACACCACCTGAGCCGTAGTTCAGCTGACCAGGTTGAGCGCGCGCCTTTTCAATCAGTTCCCGGACAGAACGATACGGAGAGTCTTTGGGAACGAGCAACACGCCTGGCGAGGTCGTAATCAGGCCAATTGGCGCAAAGTCTTTAATCGGGTCGTGATTCAGCCGGCTGTAAAGCGCGGAATTCAGGCCGTGCGAGGCTACCGTGGCAAGCATGATCGTGCTGCCATCCGGTTTCGCGCGGGAGGCGACGTCCGTGCCGATGTTGCCGCCTGCACCAGCACGGTTGTCGATGACGATGGATTGCGCCAGCGCCTTGGACATCTGCGAAGATACCAGACGGGAAACGGCGTCCGAGGGGCCACCTGCAGGCCATCCGACGACCATGGTAATCGGACCGGGAGGCAATGCAGTCTGCGCAGACAGGAGGGCAGGGCATGCCAGTATCGTGGAACATGCCGCGGCTCGGAAGAACCGGCTTACTTCTCCTGCCATGGCATCTCCTTCCACAGTTGACGGAAGCCCGCCTCCCCACGCTCGAGTTCGGCGGCATAGGCAGCGGGGGCGAGATAGCGCAGTGGCGCAAACATGGCGTCAGCTTGCTGCTTGAACTGGATGTCCGCGGCAACCTTCGCCATGGCGTCGACAAGCTTCTTCTTTACCGGCTCCGGCAGCCCTTTTGGCGCCGCGAGCCCGCGCAACGATGCCAGCTCGATGTTGTAGCCCTGCTCGCGGAAGGTCGACACATTGGGCGCAAGCACCGCGCGTGCAGCTCCCATCTGTCCCAGGAACTTGAGAGACGTGCCGCCCTTCTGGTAAGCCAAGGCCTCGCCCACGTTGATGGCGCCAATCGTGATTTGCTGACCAGCCAGGGCGCCGCGGACTTCGCCGGCGCCCTTGTAGCCCACGTGCGTCATTTTTACGCCAGACGCCTTTTCGAACATAAGCATGGCGAGATGGTCGTCGGAGCCCACGCCCGTGGTGCCCACAGTGACCGCGCCGGGGTTTGCCTTGGCGTACTTTACGAGCGCCGCCAGCGAATCCAGGTTGCTGGACTGGCTAACGGTGAATGCGCCTGGGTCGTCCACCAGGTTGCCGATCAGGTCATAGCTCTTCCAAGTGAACGTCGTCTTGCGTTCGATGGGAATGGTCAGCAGGTTCGGCGTATTGATGAAGCCAATGGTGTAGCCGTCTGGCGTGGCGCGTGCCAGCTCGGCAAAGCCAATGGCGCCACCCGCGCCTGGCTTGTTCTGTACGACGATGGTTGCGCCAAGCTCCTTCTCGAGGTGTCGTGCCAGCAAGCGGGCAACCAGGTCAGTGCCGCCTCCTGGCGCGTACGCGACAATCATCTCGATTGGGCGACTCGGCCATGCTGTGGCTTCGGCCCTGGCTGCGAGTGGCGCTAGAGCGCCAATCATGCCAGCGAGCGAGCACGCGCCAAGGCAAACGGAAAGGCGCCGACGACGGGAGTTGGGAGTGGAATGCATGGTTTGTCTCCTCACCGGCCCTCATGAAGCCGGCGTATTGTTGTGGCGATTGCTAAGTCAGTCTGCGGCAGCGAACAAAGCGGCCTCCATTCGTTGTCTCGCTCTGGGCCAGACTTCGGGATTCACAAGGCGCTCGGGCTTCTCGCCTGTGGCGAGCAGCTCCACAATTTGCGTAGCGGCCAGCGTAGCGTTTCTGCGACGGGCGTCATGCGTAACTCCCGCCGTGTGGAAGGTGGCTACGACGTTCTCGAGGGTCAGGAGCGGATGGCCTGGAGGAGGAGGTTCCCGGTCCCAGACGTCCAAACCGGCTCCGGCGAGGTGGCCGCTGGACAACGCTCCGTACAGGGCGGCCTCATCGTGAATGCCGCCACGAGCGGTACTGACGAAGATACTTCCGGGATGCATTGCCGCGAAGGCCTCGGCATTCATCATCCCCAAGGTGCTGGCGTCGCGTGGGCAGTGCAAAGACACGATGTCGGCTGAGCGCAGCAACTCGTCGAAAGAGACGAGCTCCGCTCCTCGCTTGCCCATCTCCTCACTATCGAGAAAGGGGTCACATCCAATCACGCGCATGCCGAAAGCGCGGCCGAGTGCTGCCGTACGGCTTCCCGCATGACCGACGCCGACCAGACCTAGCGTGCGTCCACGGAGTTCGTGGCCCATCAGGTCTTCGCGGCTGCCGGTGCTATGCGTTCTCATGCGACGGTCGGATTCGGCTATGCGTCGCATCACGGATAACATCAATCCCATCGCCATCTCGGCAACAGAATCAGCATTGCCGCCGGCCTGGTTCATCACGGCGACGCCTGCTGCCGTGCAAGCATCGATATCAATCGTGTCGCACCCAGACCCGCTTGATGACACCGCAAGGAGATTCGGGCAACGCGCGAGCAACTCCACGGTCGCGAACCAGCGGCGGGGCAATTCGTCCTTGGCGGCTGAAATCTGGTACACGTGCGCCTGGGACAGGCGTGCCCATGCCTCGTCGTCTGCGCCTTCGCGCTGGCATGTGTGCAGGCTGACGCCGGGTGCCTCGCTCACAATGCGATTAAAAGCTGGGTCGAGCCAGTGGTCGAAGCGCACCACCTGGCGCTGACTTTGAGTTTTTGTGATGGACTCGCTCACAGTACACCCTTGTCAGTCAGCGAGCGGTCCACCCAAGTGCGGTCCGCGCGACCCTGTGCAATCGATTCTAGAATTCCGGCTTCGATTCGCTGCACCTCTTCCACGCGGACCGCAATCGCTTCGGCTTCTTCGGCGGGAACGACTAGCAATCCATCACCATCACCGATAATCAGGTCGCCAGGCCGGACCACCATGCCGTCGATGCAGACCGGTACGTGCAGTTCACCCGGGCCGTCCTTATAGGGGCCACGGTGCGAGACGCCGCGTGCGTAAACCGGCAGGGGCTCCTTGCCAATCGTGTCACTGTCGCGAATCAAGCCATCGATGACAAAGCCGGCTGCTCCGCGCGAGATTGCGAGTGCAAGCATAATCTCGCCAATGATTGCATTGGGTCCCTCGCCACCTGCGTCCACCACGATAACGTCGCCGGGGCCCGAGAGGTCAATCGCTTTGTGGACCATGAGGTTGTCACCGGGACGCGTGCGAACGGTAAGCGCTCGTCCGACCAGGTTGCCGTCGCGACGATGAAACGGGCGCAGCCGACTGGTTCCAGTCGTGCGGCTCATCGCGTCGCTGACATTGGCGACTGGGAAATGCCTGTACCGTTCCATCAGCGAGGAACTGACGGTGTGTGTGGGATGTGGATGAATGCGAAAGCCATGCGGCGAGGTCATCGTTCGGGCTCCTGTGTGCCTGTGAGTGGCCTGTTGGAATGATTTGGCAGTTGCAACTTAATTCAGAAGAGGGCGCTGGATGCAATGCGCATCAACATCCGTAACTCGGGTTATGCCCAGCATGGCCAGGTCGCGAGAAATCTCGGCTTGCATCAAGCTGATGCCATGTGCAATGCCATGGCGGGAACCGACTGCCGCCGCATAGGCGAAGGGTCGTCCGATAAATACGCATCGGGCACCGAGGGCGAGCGCTTTGATGACATCGGTGCCGCGACGCACGCCGCTGTCGAGCATCACGGGCAGTTGCGGGACGGCTTCGACGATCTCAGGAAGGGCACGCATTGGCGCAATGGCGCCATCAAGCTGCCTACCACCGTGGTTCGAAACGATGATTCCGTCCACGCCATGCTGATGAGAAAGGCGCGCATCTTCTGCAGTCAGGATGCCCTTGACGACGAGCTGCCCACGCCAGCGGCGACGGATGGTGGCCAGGTGGTCCCATGCGAAATGGGCGCGGTCGGAGAAATCCCGCTCGACGTTGCGCGAGACAATGGGTGCGCCACGATGGGCGTAGGCGTTTTCGAAGTGCGGCACACCATGGCGCAGCAGGGTCCGGGCGAAGGTTCCAAGCAGCCAGCGCGGATGGGTGATTCCTTGCCAGGCAAGGGCTGCGCTGGGCCGCAGCGGCGTTGAGAAGCCCGCGCGCACGTTGTTTTCGCGGTTGCCCGCCACGGGCGTGTCCACCGTGATGACGAGCGTCTCGACTCGAGCCGCTTCAACGCGCGCCAGCAGGCCCTCGATATGGCGCATGTCACCGGGCAGGTAGGCCTGGAACCAAGTCCCGGGAGCGGTTTCCATAACCTCTTCGAGCCGAATCAGTGACGAACCGCTCATGATTGCCGGTACGGAGGCCTGGCAGGCTGCCTGTGCCATGATGATGTCCCCGTGGTATGCGAATAGCGCGGAGATGCCCATCGGGGCCAGACCGAACGGCGCGGCGTATTGATGGCCAAATAAGCTAAAGCTCAGGTCGCGAGTGGACACTCCCACCAGCACGCGTGGTCGCAGCGCGATTTCCTCGAACGACCTTCGGTTTTGGCTCAGGGAGATGTTGTCCTCGACCGCGCCGCTTACGTAGGCGTACAGCGGCTTGGGCAAACGCTTGCGAGCCAAAGGCTCGAAGTCCTTCAGCGACAGCACCTGCTGCCTGAGCCAGGCGGGCTCCTGCCCACTATGTGCTGTCAAAGCTGCTCCAACCGTCTCTTTACCACCGGCTTGAAGTGCTGAAGTCTGTGCGGCGTCGTCGATGGGAGCGGCTGACATGGAATCAATTGCTATGGTTTGGAGCAAATCTAGCAACCCGGACGCAATGAAAAAAGCGAAAAATAATGAAGATATAATTTCGCTTTTAGGAAAGTATCGGCAGTCGACCGATGGGAAACGCCATGACTCTCAAGCAACTCGAGGCTTTCTACTGGGCGGCAACTTGCGTCAACTTCACGGTGGCTGCGGAACGAGTCCACCTTTCCGTTTCATCGCTCTCCAAACGGATTGCCGAACTTGAAGCGTCTCTGGGTGTGGAGTTGTTCGATCGCAGTGGGCGAAGCGCCGAGCTGACCGCCCAGGGCGAGCAGATGCTGCCGCAGATTCGCGCGATGCTGCACGCCGCCGCGGAGCTGCGGCAATCGGCGGGGCAGCGTCATGGCTTGATTGGACGATGCCGTATTGGATTGGGGGAATTGAGCGGGCTAACTTGGTTGCCGAAGCTCGTGCGCGAAGTGTCGTCACGCCACCCGGGCCTGTTGCTGGAGCCCCATGTCGATATTGGCCAGGTCCTGGAGCAGCGTCTCCATGACGGGGAACTGGATATTGGGGTACTCGCAGGGCCGTCGACCCGGAGCAGCTTGGCAGCCGAGCGGATTGGTCAGGTGGATTTTGCGTGGGTCGCTAGCCAGTCGTTCCTCGAATTGGCTGCCACTGATGACCCGCGGGTGCTCATGGGAGAGCAGACATTGCTGACGCTCCCCGTTGGTGCGGGGGGGACACGGGTGCTCGACCAATGGCTGGCTCGCCGTGGACTTATGGTCGGCCGGCGTTTGATGTGCAATAGCTGGGGTGCGGTCGTTGGAATGCTGGTTGAAGGGCTTGGTTTCGGATTCGTTCCGAGGTTGTGGGCTGACGCGCTTGCCGAACGGGGTGCACTGCAAATTCTGCCGGATAGCGACGCGCTGGAGCCGCTCCACTATGTCGTGCAATGGCGTCGTGATGACACTCGGCCTTTGATTCTGGCGATGCGCGAGATAATCCGAGGCGCAATCGACTTCCAAGCTCCGCGTTGTTTCGTCTAGGCACAGCGTCAGCAACATCGGAGCACAGTCGCTACGCTATGCAAAGGCCCAGTGCTTTGACTGGCCGGACGAGTGGCCCAAATGAATGCTGAGCCCTTCTGCGTGCAGTTGATGTCCGAATCAAATCACCTTATCGCCAAGCCGGCCGTGTTCTTCCGGGCAGGTGGTGTCGTGCTGTGGCGTGTGGCTAGAGCTCAGCCTTCAGTAGAGGCGTATCACTGATACGGGCATTAGCGAATTCACGGGAAGCCAGTAATTCCGGAGGGACGGCAACACGGTCAACAGGTGTGAATCCAAGGCGGGAAAAATAGCCGGCCGCCGCCTTGGTTCCCACAACCAGAGTATCGATGCCACGCAAGCGGACATCGGCGACCAGTGCGGAAACCAGAAGAGAGGCGAGCCCCGCCCGCCTCGCGCGCTGGGCGACAGCGACCCCTCGCAACAGGCCGACCGTGTCACCGAACACCTCAATGCCGGCGCAGCCGAGGAGGCCCGTCTTGTCCCGGCTGATATGAAATTGCACTGCCTCGCTGCGTATCCCGCCGACGGGTAGTGAGCACGACCGAAGCAATGCTTCCACATCACGAAGGTCTGCGTTGGTCGCATGACGCGGCCTCATGGTATTACCTGTAGATCCAATGATTGATGACGAGCGCCTCGGCGTTCCAACTGTTCCCCACGCGCCTGGCGCCCGCGTATTCTAGTTGTCGTAGTCGTCATGCCAGCGCCGCCATTCGCGCCGGCGCTCCCGCCATTCATGCTCCCTCCATCGCTGCTCGCGCCATTCGCGCTCTCTCCAGGCGCGGGCCCGCCAGTCGTCATAGTAAGCCGGAGCCGCTACCACGGGCGCTGGCTGAACGACCACGGGGGCTGGCTCGTAGTAGACCGGCGGCGGGGCGACAACCGCTTGCACAGGGATGCCAATACCGATACCGACGTCCACCCGCGCCTCAGCCATGTTGGAGCCAAGCGCGGTAACGCCGACCAGAAGCAAGAGCGCTGCGGCCTTTCGCATGATTTTCTCCTTTTTTCTCTTGCAGGGACTCTAGGTCAACATGGTTCGACGGTGTATTAGCGGACTTGCACAGTGGTGACTTTCTGTAACGCGACATCGAGCCGCCAGGCGTCCGACTGGACTTTGCGGGCCCCAAAAAGGGAACCGAGGGCAAGCGAGCATCTTCAGCGCGGACCTGAGGTTGGATGACTTCCGAAAGGGCGAAGAGCCGTGTCAAGGGCGGAGGCGCACCCGCGCATGCTCGCGGCTTCGGCTTGCGTGTTTCAAATCTTACGGATTGTCACGAGTTCGGCGTCAACTCGGTTCGAGACAGTACCGTTTTTGCCTGTAAGCACGGCGCATTGCCGAGCTTCCAAAAATTCCTCAGGAGTTCACGTCATGAAGAAGCTGTTCGCTGCTCTCGCCTCTGCAGCCCTCGTCGGTACGGTTTTCGCGCAGACTGGTGTCCCAGCTTCCGCGACTCAGCCGCAAGCCGAGGCGACGAAGGACCAGGTAAAGGTCGTCAAGGAAAAGAGCGTTACGCAGGCAAAAGCCGACAAGAACAAGAAGAGTGTCGGGACGCAATCCGACGTAGCGAAGGCTAAAGCCAACGCGGGCCAAGAGAAGGCCGGCGCGAAAGCCGACGCCAACAAGTCTGCAGCCAAGGGTGCCCAACACAAGGCAAGCAAGATGGGGGCTACCAATACCGAGGCCGCTAAAGCGAAGGACGTGAAGAGCGATGCCGACCAAGCGAAGGTCAAGGCGGATGTCGCCAAGCCGGAGGCGCAGTCGGGCACAACGAAGGCTGTTGCCACCGCCAACGTAGATAAGACGAAGAAGCAGTAAGCCGCTCCCCCTCAAACGTTCGGGGGGCAGTCGCAGAGGCGGAAGCCATTGCGACGAAGCGCGAGTGCAGGAGCCTTGTGGAGAGGGCAAGAGGGCCAGTTGCTTGTAGGGCCGCTTGGCCTCTCCGTACTTATTCAAGAATGAAGGTCGCGCCATGAAAGCCATTCTCGCATTGCTCATAGCCGCATCTACCTTGCTCGGCGGGTGCGTCGTGGCGCCGTACGATGGCGGGTACTATGGTGGATATTATGGTCCGTACGGGTATGGGGGCTACAGACACCACGAACACCATTGGCACCATGGAGATGAAGACTAGGCCGAAGAGAAAGTATTGCTGCAGAGCCGGCGGTACGCATTGTAGTGCCGCACAGCAGCTTGTTTGTCGCCGCGCAGTTCACTCAAACGGGCCAGGTTGAAGTGGGCATCGGCGTAGCCTGGATTCAGCTTTAGACATTTTCTGTAGCCGCTTGCAGCGTCTGCATCGCGAGAAAGTTCTTCCAATACCACGGCCCGGTTGAAATGGAGCAAGCAATCGGCCGGGAAGTGTTCCAAGGCTATGTCGAACACATTCAACGCCTCCGCACATCGGCCGTTTTCAACCAGCAGGACGCCCAAATTTGTGTAAGCCTCGTAGTGTGGCACGGTCGACAATTCCAATGCTCTCCGATAGGCATGTGCTGAACCTTGCGGGTCGGACACGGCCAACTGCTCCGCGAGTGCGAACCATTCCTCTCCCTGCCGCCGACTTGTTGCACTGTCAGGCGCGCTGTCGAGAAACGCCACAGCACCACGAAGCGGGGCTACCTCGAAGTCAAGCAACAATTGCCCGGAATCGGCTTCCCACTGGTCGGGCCCCGATCGCACGGTAATCGTGTTGCCGACTGCTGAGATACGAATTCCCGTCAGCGGCAAGTCCCCGGGCAGCTTTGCTCGCAAACTGGCCAGGGAGCGAACAATCTTGCTCGACGATATGTTCGCCGCTTGCAGTTGATAAGCCGTGCGCAGCAGCACGGCATCTTGAAACGTGAAGCGGAGTTCGTTCCTGGGGCCACGGCTTGGGCTGACGAAGCCGGCCTCGATCAAGCCGGTCACAACTCTACGGGACACGCCGAGTAAAGACTGAAGGCTGCGTAGAGAGTAGTGATGCTCTGAATTGGGGCCCGTCACTTCCGAGCTCGTACTCGCGATGGAGCTTCATCGACTTTTGCCGCGCGCTTCACGCCCTTGCGCTCCTTCGATCCAAGGTCTGCGACTTCTTCGACAGGCGCTTTGGCCTTGGCCGCTGGTGGCTTGGCTTTGCTGCCACCCTTGGTCAAGCTTGCCCGCAACGCTTCCATCAGGTCGATCACTTGGCCACTTGTCGATACCTCGACCTGCTCGGGCGAGACAATCTGTTTGCCCGCAATCTTCGCGTCGATGGCCTGAAGGATGCGCTTCTTCTCTTCGTCTTCGTATTGCGCTGGGTCGTAGCTGTCCTCTGCCGCCTGGTCGATGATTTGCAGCGCCAGTTTCAACTCGGCGTCAGAGACATCAACCTGTTCGATGTGCAAGTCTTTGATCGACCGAACTTCGTCAGAGAACAGCAACTGCTGAAACACCAAGCCGTCCTCTTCCGGACGAATCTGCACCATATGCGTCTTGCCCTTTGACGCCCACTTTGCCAGCGCGCAGCGGCCACTCTTCTGCATGGCTTCTTTGAGCAAGTTGTAGGGCTTGCCGCCCCGCTTGTCGGGCGCGACGAAGTACGCCTTGTCGTAGAACAGTGGGTCGACCGTCTTCTCCGGAATGAACGCCACGATTTCGACCACATGGCTTGCGCTTTCCTCCAGCGCTTTCAGCTCATCCGGCGAGAACAGGACATAGCGGTCCTTATCAAACTCGTAGCCCTTCTGCAGGTCAGCACGCTCAACCACTTGACCGGTCTTCTCCGAAATGTACTGTTGCTTGGCGCGGGAGCCGTCCTTGCACATGTAGTTGAACTTGACGGCGCTCTCGCTCTCAGTGGCGGTGTATAGCTTGACCGGAATGGAGACCAGGCCGAAGGAAAGGGACAACGATGCGATGGAACGTGCGGGCATGAAATCCTCCATACAGGAGGTCGGCGAGGCGGGAAACTGGGCAGCCACTCATCACAGTGCCTTGGAGTCAGCTTAGCCGTTTCGATGCAGTCGTCAAAGTCTGTCGCGTCGACCAATACTCATGCCAGGGGTCCCCTGTCTGGAAGCTGAGGTACTCGCGTGCCGTCACGACTGTCCACTGCGCGCCACTTTTGAGCGACATCAGTTGCTCCCACGACACGGGCATTGACACCGCCATGCCAGGCCTTGCGCGGGCAGAGAACGCCGCGACGGTTGTCTGGCCAAGGCCGTTGCGAAGATAGTCGACAAACACTTTTCCCTTGCGGTGCGCCGGCCCCGCCGTTGCCGAAAACCGCTGGGGGATGGTTTTGGCGATGTGCTGGACGAAGGCTCGAGAGAAACCTTTCACGGTGTCGTAATCGAGCCTTGGCGTCAGTGGCACCACAATGTGCAGCCCCTTGCCGCCGCTGGTCTTCAGCCATGCCTTGAGGCCAAGCTCGGTCAGCAGCGTATGGACAAGGAGCGCCGCCTCCTGCATGTGTTGCCACTTCAAATCTTCGCCCGGGTCAAGGTCGAAGATGACCCTGTCGGGCTTGTCGAGGCGCTTGACCGTCGAGTTCCAGGTGTGGAATTCCACAACATTCATCTGTGCCGCCGACACAAGTGCATCAAGGGTGTCGACTGACAGCAAGGCCGGGTGCCCAGGCCACAGGCTCTGGTCATGTTCCTTGAGCCCTGGCATCCTGGTCTCCGGGTGCTTCTGATAGAACAATTCTCCCGCGATGCCGTCGGGCGCCCTCACTAAGGAGAGTGGCCGGCCTGCGAGGTGGGGCAGCATCCACTCAGCAACGCTTTCGTAGTAGCGGACCAGGTCGAGTTTAGTGAGCCCGGTTGACGGGTCGATGACCCGGTCGGGATTGCTGACCTTGACGGAGTGTGCCGCAGGTTTTGAAGCTAATGTCTCGATGGCTTCGCGGTGGATGTCGCTTGCCGGCTTGTCAGAGCGCAATCCTTTGAAAGACGCTTGTCGCACATGACCGTCGGGAGTCCACTCGGCGAAGGCAACCTCTGCCACCAGCGTTGGCTGGACCCAATGTTCGCTGCCCGCCGCGCGCTTCGACCAGCGCCCGGGCTTGACGGTTCTTGCGTCAAACGGTGCGGAAGGAACCTCAAGCGCGGTCAAGCGGGTCCACAGGTCGCAGCCGGTCTTTGCATCCCAACCTGTGCCGACATTACCGGCATAGCGGAGCTTGCCCCCAACGTGATAGCCCAGCAGCAAGCTGCCAACTTCCTGGGGCGATGCGCTTCGGTCAATGAAGCCGCAGATGACGAACTCTTGCCGAAGTCTGCATTTCGCCTTCAGCCATGTCTGAGTCCTTGTGGAGACGTAAGGGGCGTCGCGGCGTTTAAAAATCAAGCCTTCCATCCCAAGTTGGGATGCAGCCTGAAAGACCTGCGCCGGTGGCGCGTCGAAATGCTGGCTGATTCGAATCCGCGCGGTGGACTCGCCAATGAGCATCTCCAGAAGCGCCCGCCGGGAGTTCAGGGGCACTCTGCGCAAGTCCTTCCCATCCAGGTAGACGACATCGAAGAGGAAGTAAATGATGCTCTCATGGCGCGCCGAGTCGATGGCATTTTGCAAAGCACTGAAGTCTGGCAGGCCATCCTTGAGCACAACTATTTCACCGTCGAGCCAAGCGCTCGAGACGCTCAGGCTTTTCAATTCGGCTGCCAGGCCCTTCAGCTTGCTGGTCCAATCGTGGCCGCCGCGAGTGAAGAGCGTGACACGGCCGTTGTCTAGCCGTGTCAGCAGGCGGTAGCCATCGAACTTCGTCTCGACTATCCAATCGTCCCCCTTTGGCAGGGACGCCGCGAGAGTTGCGAGTTGCGGCTCGAGCTTTGTCGGCAGCTCGGCGGCCACTGCAAGGGTGAGGTCGATTTCCGGGCGTGCCTCAAGCGAAGGCCGAGGGCCGGATTTGGGTTCGCGTTCCTCGATCAAGCCAAGGGGCTTCTCGATCACACTGTCCGGCAGTGCTTTGATGACGTCATATTCGGCAAGGGATTGGGCCCACTCATCGCGCTTCTTGAAAAGCAGCCACTGGTCTTGCTTGTCTTCGGACTTCGAGATGCGCACCAGCTCCCATGCGCCGGCGAGCTTTTCGCCGTGAAGCTTGAAAACCAGCTTTCCATCTCTGACTCCCGCGCGTGGGTCGCCTGCCGGCTCCCACGTGCCACGGTCCCATACGAGCACCGTGCCAGCGCCATACTGTTTGGGTGGAATGGTGCCTTCAAAATTCGCATACTCGATTGGATGGTCTTCGACGTGGATGGCCATCCGTTTTTCCTGGGGGTCATAGCTCGGCCCCTTGGGCACGGCCCAGGACAGGAGGACTCCATCCAGCTCAAGGCGAAAGTCATAGTGCAGCCGGCCTGCCCAGTGCTTCTGGATGACGAAAGCGAGACATTTGTCTGGTGTCGAAAGGCCGGAAAGCTGGGGTGCAGGCTCGGTTGTGACACGGAAGTCACGCCTCTCTTGATAGTGAGCAAGCGGGGGGCGAGTCTTGTCGGAGCGGGCGACCATGACCTAGTCTATGGCGAGTCCAGGAGCGGCGCTAATGGGCCGATGCTCACCGAAGGGCGCGGCGCGGTCCCGTCCCCGGAACGGAGCGGCACGCCACTTATTTGGAGAGCTTCCATGCCAAGTCCCGCGCAACTTACCGGTTCCACTACACCCACTTCGCCCATCGACACCTTCAGCGTTACTGTGAAGGGGCAGGACATCAATAGGGTTCGGGTCTTCGTTACGGCAGACGGCAATGGCAGCCTGGGCGTGGCGAGCGACGGAAAGACCTATGAAATATATGAGGTGCCTGGCTCCGCTCTGGGCGCAATTTGCACGGTCAAATCGCTAAACCTGCCTTTTACATTAACGATCAGTCGAAGCGGGTCTATGCCATATCAATTTGTAAACCTGATTGTATGACTTTCAATATTCACTATTTGCTGTCGAAGTAAAAGGTACTCCGAAGTCGCGGTCATTCAAATTGAGGAAGAGCCAATTTGAGGTGTGGCGCGTTTTTGTGGGGGCATTGAACCAAATGGTGTCCGAATTTACACATATTCAATAGTAAGTGGTCGAACTCTTGTTTTTTATAAATTACTGAATTGAAAGGGGTTTTGTGCGGGTGTGCCAAGGGTGGTCGCCTGGGTTCTCATAATTCAGACCACCTTTGGGTTCGGTCGCGTGCCTTTGCACCTTGGGATGGCCCGCCAGGACAGCCAGCAGCCGGGCGTCGCTGGGGCCGGACAGCTTCAAGGTTCGGCGTGCTGACGATCAGAACCGTGTATGCAATGGAGGCAAAGCGGTGTATCTGTCATTGTAATTTCTACGTGCGATGACACCCGCGAGATCCGCATACGCCGCGCCCGCAAAAGCGAACATAACCCGACCGGTTTTGGGTGTCGAGGCACCTACTGCCAGCGATGGAAGGTCGAAATTGAACCCTAATGGCAGAGGAAATGCATTACGTTCGATCAGCGCCTGAGTCTGAGGCAGGTCGTCCGTTATCATATTAAATTTCGCCGACACAATGGCGCGAGAATCCCATGAGCGCCCAAGATCTACTGCGGAAACGAAAACGTCTTCCCTGGTCAAGCGAGCATCCAAGAAATTTAGATTTTCGGATGTGCCGGATACACTGCTAATGATTAACTGGCTATATTTTAATATAAATTCTGGAGTGGAGTTTGCATGGCATTCAATATTCTTGGCGGCGCAGAGATCGATGAAGTAGTCTCTTCCGCGGGGGCGTGGCTCGTATAGACAAACCATCTGGATCGTTGGATAGAGATCAAGAAGAGCGCGCAAATGCGCGACAGCCTGACGGCCGCCTCCTACGAATCCGATTATCTCCGGAGGGGGGCGCCTACTGAGCTCAAATGCTGCAAGCGATAGTGCAACTGTTCGCTCGATTGTTATTTCATCGCCATTCAGTACCTCTAGTGGTCGACCCGAGGATAGTTCGGATACGAGTATGGTTGAATGCGTTTGTTGGCTGCCGTTGGTATCAGAAGATGGTGCTAGCCCAATCCATTTGCAGATTGCAATGCCGTACGATTTTGAAGAGGCAATCAGCGATTGGAAGAAGTGGCCTTGGCTGATATAGATAGATTGTTTCGGCGGCATGACAATGCCGCCATTCGCTCGCTCGACGATAATCTTGTGAAGTACGTTTCTAATATTCATGATTGAGGCCGTCGATTCGTGGGGGCGCGCCAATGCGCCCCACGAGAAAAAGTAGTCTATGGTTGGGCGGATCTTTCTGCAATTGGGAGCCAACGCGATCTTTCAACCTTCAAGAACTCGGAAAATTTTTCTGATCCGGCTCCGACGAAGGACGCGCCTGTGTTTTCGACACGTCGTTTCCACTCGTCCGCATTGGCGGAAGAGGACATCGCTCGCGAAAGAATTTCTACAATCTTTTGGTCAGTACCCTTCGGGGCAAAAAGCCCGGTCCAGCCTACTGCCTCATAAGAGGAAAGCCCCGGCATCTCGGAAAGCGTTGGAATATTAGGATATGACTTGAGGCGGGTCTTTGTTGTTACGGCAAGGGCGCGCAGTTTTCCGCCTTCAATCATGGGTTTTGCCGCTGATAGATTATCAATCGCGAAGTCGACCTGTCCTCCAATCAGATCAACCAACGCAGGCGCGCTTCCCTTGTATGGCACGTGGGTCAGACGAATCCCGGTTAGATCCTTCAGTAGTTCGACGGCAAGATGCGGCGTGGACCCAGTGCCACCTGACCCATAAATGAGGCCATTGGGTTTTGCTTTTGCAGCGGCAATTAGATCCTGCACGCTGCGATATTGCGATGCGGAAGAGACAACCAGGACGTTCGGTACGCTTGAGAACCAGCCAATGGGAACAAAGTCCTTCTCTGGATCTAAGCCAGTGGTCGGGAACATTATCTTGTTCACGATCTGTGTGCCGACTGTGCCTACCAGTAGCGTATAACCATCTGGCGCAGCCTTGGCTGCACTGAGGGCGCCAATGCTTCCACCCGCGCCCGGGCGGTTATCTACGATCACGTCTGTCTTCAATCTATTCGTCAAGAGTTCTGCCATCTGGCGGGCCGCTGTGTCCGTGCCGCCACCCGCAGGAAATGGAACAATCAAGCGGATGACATGTCCCGGGTATTGAGTGCTTCCCGCTAAAACTGATGTGGAAAGAAGAGCGGCAACAGAGAATGCCGTGAGCAACCTAATAGTTTTCATGGTAATTAAGTATTGAGGATTGGATGGATGGGATCGCAAATTTCCATTCTTCCGCCACCATATCTCTGATAGCTTCTTCAGGCCGCCATATGGGCATACTTGTAATCCTTCGGCGGCACGAACGTTTCCTTGACCGTGCGCGGTGAAACCCAGCGCAGCAGGTTCAACGGGGAGCCAGCCTTGTCGTTGGTACCACTGCGGCGCGCGCCACCGAAGGGCTGCTGGCCGACCACGGCACCAGTGGGCTTGTCGTTGATATAGAAGTTGCCGGCTGCAAAACGGAGCCCGTCGGAAGCCTGCGCAATCGCCGTACGATCCGCGGCGAAGACGGCGCCGGTCAGCGCGTAGGGGCTCGTACTATCGACGAGCTTCAGGACGTCCGGCCATTGCTTGTCCGCATAGACATAGACGCTGAGCACAGGGCCGAACAGTTCGGTTTCCATCAGCACATGTCGCGGGTTGTCGACCTCAAGCACGGTCGGCTCGATGAAGTAGCCGACGCTGTCGTCCGCGCTGCCGCCGGCAAGGATCCGGACGGCGCTGTCCTTGGCGGCACGCTGCAGGTGAGCGTGGAGGCGGTCGAAGGACCGGCGGTCGATCACTGCCCCCATGAAGTTCGTGAAGTCGGTCACGTCCCCCATTCGGATCGTCTCAACCAGCGCCACCAGCCTCTCGCGCAGCCTCGGCCACAGGCTGGCCGGCACATATGCCCGCGACGCGGCGCTGCATTTCTGCCCTTGATACTCGAATGCACCGCGCAGCAGC
Organism: Cupriavidus sp. 09_S30; assembly: GCF_056930435.1. Classification (NCBI taxonomy): domain Bacteria; kingdom Pseudomonadati; phylum Pseudomonadota; class Betaproteobacteria; order Burkholderiales; family Burkholderiaceae; genus Cupriavidus; species Cupriavidus sp. 09_S30. The sequence goes on from NZ_JBXOWI010000002.1 coordinate 1,200,249, forward strand.
GCCACGGCCAGCGCCTCGACGTCTGCCGAGGGATGCGCCAGCACAAAGTCCTTGCCACCGGTTTCGCCGACAAGGCGGGGATAGCTGCGGTAACGCGACACGTTGCGGCCGACTTCGGTCCAGAGCTTGTCGAATACCGCCGTCGAACCGGTGAAGTGGATGCCGGCCAGTTCCGGCCGCGCGAGCACGGCGCTGCTGACCGCCACCGGATCGCCCGGCAAGAAGTTGATCACGCCCCTGGGCAGGCCGGCGGCTTCGAGCAGTTCCATGAACAGGTAGTTCGACAGCGATGCCGTGGCCGCCGGCTTCCATACCACCGTGTTGCCCATCAGCGCGGGCGCGATGGCGAGATTGCCGCCGATGGCCGTGAAATTGAACGGTGTCACGGCGTAGACGAAGCCTTCCAGCGGGCGGTATTCGAGGTGGTTGCGCATGCCCGGCGACGAGATCGGCTGGCCGTTGGCCAGCTCGTGCGCGAACTGAACGTTGAAGCGCAGGAAGTCGATGAGCTCGCAGGCCGAGTCGATCTCCGCCTGGTACGCCGTCTTGCTCTGGCCGAGCATCGTCGCCGCGTTCAGCCTTGCGCGCCAGGGGCCGGAGAGCAGATCGGCGGCCTTGAGGAACACGGCAGAGCGTTCGGCCAGCGTGGCGCGGCTCCAGTCGCGCTGGGCCGCGATGGCGCTGTCGATGGCCGCCTGGATCGTGGCGGTGTCCGCGTTGTGGACCCGGCCGAGCAGGTTCGCGTGTGCGTGCGGCGCGAGCACGTCGCTGGTGTTGCCGCTGGCGATGCGCTCGCCGCCGGCGACCGCGGGAATGTCGAGGACACGGCCCTGCTGGACCTTCAGTTCGGCGGCCAGTGCGACCCGCTCCGGGCTGGCAGGCGCGTAAGAGAGCAAGGCTTCATTGGTGGCGTTGGGAAGAGGATGGATTGCCGACATGGTTGTTCGTTCCTGTTGGAAATGGGGTCTGCGCAGACGGTAAGGCTTCAGTGCGTGCGTTTCCACGCGGTGCTGACGTCACGGGAAAGAAGGTGCTTACGGATGCGCTCGCTCGGGGTCAGCTCGAAGCGATCGGTGTGCTGGAAATAGCGGGGCAACTGGTAGCTCGCCAGGCGGGGGCGGGCCCAGGCGACCAGGTCGCCCCAGTCGACGTTGTGCCCGTCGTTGAACTTCACGTAGAGCAGGATCTCTTGCTCGCCGACATCGGTAGCCACGCCCACGGCGGCCGAGGAATGGATGGCCGGATGGTCGGCGAATACCCGCTCGACCTCCCACGCCGAGACGTTCTCGCCGCGCACGCGCATGCTGTCGGTACGGCGGCCGACGAAGAAGAGGTCGCCGTCTGCATCCTGCCGCGCGGTGTCGCCCGTATGCAGGCGGCCGTCGCGCAACGCACCATGCGTCGCTTCGGGGTTGTCCAGGTAGCGCGGCAGGAATGCCCCCTCGATGTCGCTGGACAGGACGATCTCGCCGATCTTGCCCGGCGCGACCGGCTGGCCGTCCTCCCCAAGCAGGTCGACACGCAGCCATGGCAGGGGGCGTCCGATCGAGCCGGGCTTTCCCAATTCGTTGAGCGTCGCGAAGCTCGAACACTCTGTCATGCCGTAGCACTCGCGGATTTCGCACCGCAGGCGCGCGCGGATTGCCTCCCAATGGCCGCCGGCCACGCCGGCGCCCCATGCCACAGGAATGCGGGCATCGGCTGGCAGCGTGTTCTGCATCAGGATGTCGAGGATGCCCCCCAGGTAATGCAGGTGGGTGGCCTTGGCAGCCTCCCATTGCGGCCAGAAGCGGGATGCGGAGAAGCGCGCTACCAGGTGCAGTTCCGCCCGTTCGAGGAATGGGACCATCAGCATCTGCGCACCACCGATGTGGCACAGCGGTTCCCACACGAGGAGGCGGTCGCCCGCGCGGACGTTCGCTACCCGAAGGACAGCTTCGCTGGCGATCCGCATCATCCGGTGCGTGAACACGACGCCCTTGGGCGCGCCGGTCGTGCCGGATGTATAGATGATGCAAAGCGGGTCCCCGTGGGCGACGGGTACATCGACAAGCGGCGTCGGCTGCGCGGCGCCGCCGATCTGTGCCAACGGCACGCATGGCACCCCTTCCCGTGCAGCTTCGGCAATGGCCTCGCTGAATGCCGCCTCGGTTATGAGAAGGCTCGGCGCGGCGTGGTGCAGCATGTACTGCAGGCCGGCGGCACGCAGCCTGGTGTTGATGGGGATCCAGACCAGGCCAGACAAGATGAGCGCATAGATCAGAGCAACGTGGTCCGCCGAGTTCGACAACATGACCGCCACGTGGTCGCCCTGGCGCAGTCCGCGGCCGGCCAGCCAATGCTGCAGCGCGCCGACGCGCTCGCATAGCATGCCCCGGGTGACAGCGTCGCCTTCGAACGCGAAGACGATACGTTCAGGTTCGTGGCGCAGGCCCTCCCGGAGGATCGGCACGATATCGGTCGCGTCGTCGGTGACGCGCTGCGGGAAGTACTTGTGAAGCGGATTCATGGTTGGTCGATTCTGGATTTTAGGTACGAAGAAGCTGTGATCACGAGCGCCACGATCACGATCAGCGCCGTGGAGACCGCCGCCAATGTCGGCGTGACGGCAAGCTGGATGTCGTCCCACATTTGCTTAGGCAGGGTGGTGTTGATGCCGCCGCTGACGAAGATCGCTACAGTCAGGTCGTCGAACGACACCACGAATGCAAACAGGAACGCGGACACTAGGCTGGGCGTCATGAGCGGCAGCACCACGGTGCGCAGCCGCGCCCACGGCGAGGCGCCGAGGATCTGCGCGGCGTCGGCGAGTCGCCAGTCGAAACGCTTGAAGCCCGCCGACAGCGTGACGACCACGTACGGCACCGCCAGGACCGTATGGCCGATCACCAGGCCGAGGTCCGTGCCGGTCAAGCCGAACCGTGCGAACAAGTAGAGCAGCCCGATCGCCACCACGATCCGCGGCACGATCAGCGGGGCGATGAACATGGCGAACAGCGGTTTAGTCCACCGCGACGGGAGCCGCGTCAGGGCATAGGTCGCACCGAAGCCGAGCGTCAGCGCCAGCAAGGCCGTGCTGAATCCGACCGCCAGGGAGCGCGCAAGGGCGGCCTGCCAGACCGGCGACGACACGAAGGCCTCGAACCATTGCAGGCTGAATAGCTGGGGCGGCAGTGTGACAAAGGCGGTGCGCGAGAACGCGATCGGGATGACGACGGCCACCGGCAGGACCAGCAGCGCGACCACGGCGAGCGCGTAGAGTCGCAGCGGCGCTGCCGCCCTGGTGCGCGCTGTCGTGCCGGCCAGCGGGTCTGCCAGCAGGCCCAGCATGATCAGCAGGCCCATCAGCCGGCCAACCGAGGCCGAACCGCGGCGGCGCGGCGCTTCGCCTGCTAGGGAAGTCAGGCCGGCCAGGCGATCGTAGACGTAGAACACGACGATCGAGCACAGCAACAGTACCGTCGACAGCGCGCCGGCGAGGCGCAGGTCGAACAACTCCAGCACCGAGGAGATCACGAGCTGGGCGATCATGGTTTCGCGGGGGGAGCCCAGCAGGGACGGCACGATGAAGAAGCCCAGCGTCGTGATGAACACCAGCAGGCCGGCGGCAGCGATGCCGGGTGCGGACAGCGGCAGGAACACCGTGAAAAAGCCCGTTGCGCGCCCCGCGCCGAGGGTCTCGGCGGCCTGGCCCAGCTGGCTCTGAATCCCCTGCATGATCGGCAGCATCGTCAGCACGGCCAGCGGCAGCAGCGCGTGCACCATGCCCACCAGCACGCCCGCCAGGGATGGCACGATGCTGGAGCCGTCCGCGACCAGCCCGAGGGCCCCGGCCACCAGCGTCAGCGTACCGCTCTTGGACAGCAGGAGCATCCAGGCATACGTCTTGACGAGATAGCTCGTCCAGAACGGCAGCATGATCCACAGCAGCCAGCGGTCACGCGACTTGGCACCGAGCCGGCTGAGCAGGTAGGCGATGGGGTAGCCGGCGACCACGCAAAGCACGGCTGTCAGGCCGGAGATCCAGAACGTCGACCACAACACCTTCGCGTAAACCGGCGACGCTGCGATCCGCGAAAGCTGCGCGGTCGTCCACTCGCCTTCCGCCGAGGTGAAGCCGCCCCGCAGGATCTCCGCCACCGGGAGGAGAAAAAACGCCAGCAGGAACACAAGGGCCGGCAGCGCCGGCAGCCAGTTCCGGGACGGCCATGGCAGCCGTGGCAATGCGTCGGTCGGGCGGCGAGCCCGCATGGTTTGATCTTGCATCATGGCGTGCCTCATCGTTGCAGCAGGGTCGCGCCCTGCATGTCCCAATGCAGGCCGACCTGGTCGCCGACGCGGGGGCTCAGGCGCCGGCTGCAGCGCACGCTGACACGCCGGTCGTGTTCCAGCGCGACAATGGCGCGGGTCTCTGCCCCGAGGAAGATGAGTTCGGCAATGGTTCCGTCGAGCAGGCCCTGGCCTCGTGGCGTCAGCTCGACGGCTTCCGGGCGCACCAGCAGCCACGCCTTGCCGTCCGGCGCGGCGTCGTGCTGCCCGTCGCCGGAGAGCGGGAGCCTTTGCTTAGACGTGCGGAAGGCGCGCAGGCCGTCGAGGCCGGTCTCGATCTGCCCGTCAAGCAGGTTTGAATGGCCGATGAAGCCGGCGGCGAAGCAGGTCGCCGGCCGATCGTAGAGATCGGATGGCGTGCCGATCTGTTCGACGCGGGCCTGGTTCATCAGGCAGATGCGGTCGGACATGGTCAGAGCTTCATCCTGGTCGTGCGTCACGTAGATGAAGGTGGCCTTCAGTTCCGCGTGCAGATGGCGGATCTCGAGCTGCATGTGCTCGCGCAGCTTCTTGTCGAGCGCGCCAAGCGGCTCGTCGAGCAGGATCACCGACGGGCGATAGGCGAAGCAGCGGGCCAGCGCGATCCGCTGTTGCTGTCCGCCCGACAGTTCGCGCGGATAGCGGTGCGCGTAGTCGTCCATCCTGACCATCGCCAGCGCCGCGGCCACGGCGCGCTTCAGTTCGTCGGGCGACGTGCGGCGCATGCGCAGGCCGTAGGCGACGTTTTCCCACACGGTCATATGCGGGAACAGCGCGTAGTTCTGGAACACCATGCCGATGCCACGCTTGCCGGGAGGAGCGGCGGTGGCATCGGCGCCGTCGATCAGAAGCTTGCCGCCGCTGGGCGGCACGAGGCCGGAAATCATCTGCAGCAGCGTGGTCTTGCCGGAGCCAGAGGGGCCCAGCAGCGTCAGGAATTCGCCCGCCTTGACCTGCAGGTTGGTGGGCGCCAGCGCGGTGGTGTTGCCGTAGCGCTTGCTTATCCCGATGGTTTCGAGTTTGTAGCTCATGACGCTCTCCACTTCAGGACACGATCCAGGCATTGAAGCGCTCGGTCACGGCCTGGCGGTTCTTGCTCCACCAGTCAGGACTCGGCAGGGCCATGGCGCGCAGGTTCTGCGGCGCGCTGGGCAGGATGGAGGCGCGATTCGGGTCGATCGCTTCGAACGCCTTGAGGTTGGTTGGCCCGTAGGCCAGCGTGTCGGTGAAGCCGGATTGCCGTGCGGCATCCGCGCAGAAGCGGACGAACTGCCGCGCCAGGTCCGCACGTGGCGTGCCCTTCGGAATGCCCCAGCCTTCGATGGAGTAGAGGCCCTGGTTCCAGACGATCTTCACAGGTGCGCCGTTGTCGATGGCGGCCTGCGCGCGGCCGTTCCAGGTCGCGATCATGTCGACGTCGCCGTTCTGGATGGCCTGCATCGCCTGCGCGCCGGAGGTCCACCAGAGGCTGACGTGTTTCTTGATGCGGTCGAGGCTGCGGAATGCCCGGTCGACATCGAGCGGATACAACTGCGCCAGCGGAACGCCGTCGGCGAGCAGGGCCTGCTCCAGCGTCTCGATCGGACTGCGACGCAGGGAGCGGCGTCCCGGGAATTTCTTGACGTCCCAGAAGTCGGCCCACGAGGCCGGGCCGGGTTCTCCCAGCTTGTCGGTGCGATAGGCCAGCACGGCGGCGTAGATATCGACCCCGAGCCAGTTTGCGGTGATTGCCTGCGGCATCAGGCCAGGCACGTCCGCCGGCTTGAACCCGATGGGCTCCAGCAAGCCTTTGGATTCGAGGTATGGAATGTCGGCCGACAGCGTCAGCGTGGTGACGTCCCAGACGTAGTTGCGGGTCTGCACCAGCGCGGTCAACTGGGCCACGGGCTGCGCCTCGCGCGCAACGTTGATCACCTTGATGCCCGTTGCCTTCTCGAACGGGTCGTAGAAGGCCTTGCGATAGGCAGCCGTGTAGGGACCGCCAGGATCCGCGACGACGATCTGCCGGGTCTGCGCGAACGCAGGCAGCAGGCAGGCGCCGAGGGTCGCTGCGCCGACTGAGCCCGCTGATGAGAGGAACCGGCGGCGGCTTGGGTAGGCAGGTTGTTTCAAGATGCGCTCTCCAGAATAAGTGAGGGATTGGAATCGCAGCAGCCTGGCGCAGAGATCGTATCTCTTCGCCGGTCTGCAATTGCAATGAAATAAAAGTATAGTGAAGTGAAATATAGATCTATGATCTGGCGGTTTGCAAGAGTTCTAGGGAAAACACTAGGTGAAAGCCGACGGAGACTTCCCGGGACGAGGCCGCTGCGTGGGCTCCAGCCACCTTGCGGTTCAGCGATGAGTAGGCCCGCGAGTAGGCAATAAAGTAGTTGTTTTATAAGGATAAATTTTTGATATGAGCGCGGTATTCGTGTGCTGGTGATGCGTACCTGACGATGCCATGATCATTGCGCATCAGCGCCAGGCAGGTTCCGATCGAGCAGAATCTTCTTGTCAATAGGTCGCGCTGGCCGTATATTGAATGGCACCAAACAAATATCGAATGGAGATAAAGAGATGGTCAAGACACCGAAGTTCATTGAAGTTGAGCGGCACGAAGGCGGCGTGGGCCTGATCCGGCTGAATCGCCCGGAGAAGCTGAACGCCTGGCATGGCGCCATGCGCCTCGAGATCATTGAAACCCTGCAGGCATTCGACGCGGATCCGGCCATCCGGGCGATGGTCATGACCGGTGCGGGCGACCGGGCCTTCTCGGCAGGCCAGGACCTGGAAGAGGCGCATGGCTTCGATGTCTCCTCCGCCGAGACATGGATCCGCTCGTGGGAGTACTTCTACGGGGTCTTGCGCGCCCTGACGAAGCCGCTGGTGATGGCACTGAATGGAACGGCTGCTGGGTCGGCGTTCCAGGTGACGCTGCTGGGCGACATCCGGGTGGGGCATCCCGGCGTACGCATGGGGCAGCCGGAAATCAACTCCGGTATTGCCAGCGTGACCGGTCCTTGGATCATGCACGCGATGCTGGGCATGTCGCGGACCATCGAACTGACGCTGACCGGCCGCCTGATGGATGCGGAGGAGGCCGGTCGCCTTGGCCTGATCCACCATCTGGTGGAGGCGCCGCAGGTGTTGCCGCGTGCCATGGAGATTGCGCGCGAGCTCGCGGCCAAGCCGCCGGTCGCGCTGCGGCTCGACAAGCAGCGCTTCCGGGAGATGTCCCAGGCCTCGTTCGAGGAGACGATCGACGCAGCGATCCGCCTTCACAAGGAATCGTACGCGAGCGGCGAACCGGCACGGATGATGGAGGCATTCTTCCGCGCCCGAGGCCATGCCGCGCCGCAAGACGCCGCGCGAGCCTGACCTTGGATGCCGCCGGCACGCATGGCTGGATGCGTGCGCCGGCGGCCCCTGGCTGGTCGCCCTGTCCGACAGTGAACGAGGCGATCGTATTAAACTAGCGCGTTGTCCCGTTGGATCATCCCGCAAACGCCATGAGTACCGTTACCCCAGTCAAGAGAACACGCGGCCGGCCGGCAGTTGACTCGCGCGACGCACCCGCGGAAAAACGGGGAGGGGAGAGCGCCAATCCGGAGGAGTCCACGCTTTTCGTCAACTCGGTGGAAAAGGCGCTGCGCGTCCTGAATGTGTTCAACGCCAAGCGACGCGAACTATCGATGACGCAGATCGCAACGCTCGCGGATCTCGACATGAGCGCGGCGCAGCGTTTCACCTTCACGCTCACGCAACTGAATCTGCTGCGCCGCGATCCGGCCACGAAGCTGTACGAACTCTCCCCGCGCATGCTGGATTTTGCCTACCAGTTCATTGGTGCCAACGAACTGGTCGGACTGGCCACGCCCTTTCTGCAGCAGCTCTCGGTGGAAACGGAGGAGACGGTCAACCTGACGCTGCTGGACGGCACCGAGGTCGTCTTCGTGCAGCGCTTTGTGAGCCGGCACGTGCTGACGCCGGAAGTTATCGTGGGATCGCGACTGCCCGCTTACTGCACATCGTCGGGGCTGGCCATCCTCAGCGCCCTTCCCGATGACGAAGTGCGCGACATTCTCGCCAGATCCAGCCTCGCTCGATTTACGAAGTACACCGTGACGGATCCGGAGGCCATCCTGGCACGGCTGGAGGTCTTTCGCCAGCAGGGCTACGCGCATACCGAGGACGAAATGTACATCGGCGACATTGCCACGGCCGTGCCGATCGTCGGCGCAGACGGTCGCCCGCGTGGCGCCATCAACGTGGCGGTATCCCGGGCCCGCTGGACCGGTGCGGAGGACGAACGGCGTATCTCCTCTCTGCTCATTGCGGCCGGGCGAGCCATCTCCAGTCGTGGATGAGTAGCGGGGGACATTCTTCGCCGTTCACATCATTTCGAGTCAACCTGTCGCGCGGAAACTAGGAAGCCCCATGCGGACGGTTCCCGAATTGCCAGCCGTTTGGCAGGTTGGTCGCCAGGTAAAGGCAGCACGCATATGTCCGGTCCGTTGATGCAAACCGTTCCGCCCTGCGGCCGGTAGTCAAAAAAACCGAGTGCGGCGGTGGCCGCGCCCGGTTTCAAAGCCCAAGAGCAAAAGCGCCCCGGCGCCACCGCACTATGCCAAGAAGCGATCCTTGGCGGCGTAATCGAAAAGTGCCACTGGATAGGCCAGAAATGCGGGAAAGCGGCAGCGCCAGTCTTTGCCGCATTGCGTCGCCAACCAATCGCATATTGTGTGATCGTGTCTTCGTAGCGTACCGGTGGCACGTCGCGCAGTTGCTCGGCCGCGGTTGTGTCGAGTGTCAAGGGGCGATATGCAACGCCCATTCTCGTCGACGAAGATTTTGCGTCGGAAGCCGGACTCGAAAAGTCGATACTCGAGGGCGTCAGGATTATCCCGGCGGGCGCGCAAATGAACTGCCTCCAGCACGGCGCTTGTCCAGAGGAAATTTCTCAATTAACGGCCAAGCTGCGCGCCCCCTCCTCAAACGCGGCTTCGCCGCGGCCAGGCGTCAGCCTGAAGGCTGCGGGGGGAAAGCGAGATCTGGCTGGCAGGGTGTGCCGCATCGGCGGCAGGCTGCATCGCTCGCTGCCTTCAGAATAACCGCCCGGCAGCTCCTTTTTCCCTCGCTAGACCAGCCGCGCGCCGGGCCAGGCGCCCGACATCACGGTATTGCGCACCGACTGCCGAACCGTCTGCGTGATGTCCCATAGCTCGGGCACCGGCGGCCGATTGCGCGCGGTGGCCAGCGCTACCTGGCGCGTGACCACCGGGTCGACCAGCCGTGCCGAGTGCAGGCGGCCTTGGGCCACGCGGTCTGCCACGGCGGCGAATGGCAGCAGCGTGGCGCCGCAGCCGTCTTCCACCAGCCGCATCGATACGGTGTTGGAGGCATCGCATTCCATCGCCAGCTGCAGCGTGCTGCCATGGCGCGCAGCCAGCCCTTCGGCTAGCACGCGCAGGCCGTGGCCGGTGCTGGGCAGGATCAGGGGCACTTCGGCCAGGCGGCGCACGGGGAAGGTGGGGCCCAGGTGGCTCCAGGACGTGGGCGTGACCAGGGTCAGGTCTTCTTCAAGAAGGATGTCCACCTTGAGCGCGCCCTGCTGTTCGGGAAGGTAGAGCAGCGCCACGTCGATCTCGCCGGCCGCCAGCCAGGCCAGCAGCGGGCTGGCCAGTCCTTCGACGAAGCGCACCTTGGTGGCGGGGAAGCGCAGTTTCAGCGCGGTGCCGATGGCGGCGAATGCGGTGTTGGCGATGGTCGGTTGCGCGGCGATCACGAGCTGGGCGGGCCCCTTGGCCGAGGAAGCGCGGATGGCCTCGCGCGCCTCGGCCAGCGTGGTGGCGACTTGCCGCGCATAGCCGAGCAAGGTCTGCCCGGCTTCGGTCAGCACGACGCCGCGGCCGCTGCGATGGAACAGGCGCGTGTCCAGCGCAGCCTCCAGCCGGGCGATCTGCCGGCTGATGGTGGACTGGTCGGCGCCGAGCTCCAGCGCGGCCCGCGAGATGCTCTGGGTGCTGGCGACGCAGACGAAGCAGGCGAGATCGTCCGAGTTCAGCGCGGAGGGAGGGGTGCCCATGCGCGTATCAGGCCCGCATTACGACGCGAAGCGCTCGCGCAGGGCCCGCGTGGCATCGCGGAAGAGGTTCTGGTCCAGCCCGACCGCGACGAAGGCTGCGCCCATGTCCAGGTAGCGGCGCGCCTCTGCCTCGACCGGCGTGAGGATGCCCACGGCCTTGCCCGCCCGGTCTGCCGCTGCGAAGATGCGCGCCATCTCGGCCTGCACGTCGGGGTGGTTGGGCTCGCCCAGATGGCCGCAGGCGGCAGCGAGGTCGGAAGGCCCGATGAAGATGCCGTCCACGCCTTCCACCGCGCAGATCGCGTCGGCCGCATCCACGCCCTTGCGGCTTTCGATCTGGACCAGCACGCAGATGTTGTCGTTGATCTGCTTGAAGTAGTCCGCGACGGTGCCGTAGCGGTTGCCGCGCTGGACCATCGAGACGCCGCGGGTGCCCTGCGGCGGGTAGCGCGTGGCGGACACCGCGCGGCTGGCTTCCTCGGCGCTCTCCACCATCGGGATCAGGAAGTTATAGAAGCCGATATCGAGCAGGCGTTTGAGCAGGATGGGATCGTTGGCGGGCGGACGCACCACGGGGGCGCTGACGCTGTCCTTCAGCGCCATCAGTTGCGGCACGAAGCTGAGCACGTCGTTGGGCGCATGCTCGCCGTCCAGCAGCAGCCAGTCGAAGCCGGCCAGGCCGAGGATCTCGGTGGTGGTGGGGTTGGCCAGCGAGCACCAGCAGCCGATCAGGCGCTGGCGCGCGAGGATGGCCGAGCGGAAGCGGTTGGGCAGCGGGGAGGGGGGGGTAGAAGGCATGAGAATTACTGTGCTTGAAAACGTGCGGGTGCTGGCACCGAAAGCCTGAAACCGAAGCCTAGCCGGTGATGCCGATCTGCCAGGGTGCGAACTCATGGTCGCCCAGGCCCAGCAGTTCGCTCTTGCTGCGCCGCCCCGATGCCGTCGCCAGGATGTCGGCAAAGATGCGTTCGCCCATGCTCTCGATGGTGGCGGTGCCGTCGAGGATCTCGCCGCAGTTGATGTCCATGTCTTCCTCCAGTCGCCGGTACATCGGCGAATTGGTGGCGAGCTTGAGCGAGGGCACGGGTTTGGCACCGAACATGGAGCCGCGGCCGGTAGTGAAGCAAATGAGGTTGGCGCCGCTGGCGATCTGGCCGGTGGCCGAGACCGGGTCGAAGCCCGGGGAGTCCATGAAGACGAAGCCTTTCTGCGTGATCGGCTCGGCGTAGCGGTAGACGCCCATCAGCGGCCCGGTGCCGCCCTTCATCGACGAGCCCAGCGACTTCTCGAAGATATTGGCCAGGCCGCCGGCCTGGTTGCCGGGGCTCACGCGGCCGTTGATCTGCACGTCGCGCCCGGCGGCGTAGATCTCCTTCCACCAGCGGATGCGCTCGATCAGCTTCTCGCCGATCTCGCGGCTGGCGGCGCGGCGCGTCAGCGTGTGCTCGACCCCGTAGATCTCCGGCGTCTCGGACAGGATGGCGGTGCCGCCATGCCGCACCAGGATGTCCATCGCCGCGCCCAGCGCGGGATTGGCGGTGATGGAGGAAAAACTGTCCGAGCCGCCGCACTGCAGGCCCACGCTGATGTGCTCGGCGCTTACCGGCTGGCGGCGGGCGCGGTCGGCTTCGGGCAGCAGCGCCTTGACGGCGGCCACGCCGGCCTCGATGGTCTTGCGCGTGCCGCCGGTCTCCTGCATGGTGAAGGGCACCAGGCGCGGCCCCGCCTGCAGGCCCTCGGCCTCGAGCAGGCCGGCTACCTGGTTGCGCTCGCAGCCCAGTCCCACCACCAGCACGGCCGCCAGGTTGGGGTGGCGCATATAGCCGGCCAGCGTGCGGCGCAACAGCGCCATCGGCTCGCCGCTCATCTCCATGCCGCAGCCGGTGCTGTGGGCGAAGGCCACCACCCCGTCCACGTTCGGATAGCCGGCTAGCCGCTCGGGCGTGAACCACTCGGCGATCTTGTGCACCACCGTGGCCGAGCAGTTGACCGTGGCCACCACGCCGATGAAGTTGCGCGTGGCGACGCGGCCGTCGTCGCGCACATAGCCGTCGAAGGTGGCGCGCTCGTGCGCCGGCAGCAGCGGCACCGGGACGTAGTCGCGCGCATGCGCATAGTCGCGCTCGAATTCCTCGAAGGCGATGTTGTGCCCCGAGACCAGGCTGCCGGGCGTGATGTCGGCGCTGGCGAAGCCGATCGTGGTGTTGTACTTCAGGATCGGCTCGCCTTTGCGTATCGGCCGTGCCGCGATCTTGTAGCCGGCCGGCACCTGGCTGCGCACGTGGAAATCGGCACCGGGCACGGGCGTGCCGATGGCCAGGTCGGTGCGGGCGATCAGCACATTGTCGCCGGCGTGCAGGCGGATCACGGGGGTGGGCATGCGGGGTCTCCTTGTTTTAGTTGGCGGCGAGGCGGGGCGCCGCCGGCCGGCATCAGGGCGTGCTCAACTCGTGCTCAGCTCGCGCCGGCAATGACCTGCTTGGCGTAGCTGGCGCGCTCCATCTCGGCCACTTCCACGCTGACCTGCACCTCGCCGCCGTCGGCGAGCGGGCGCACGGCCTCGGCGATGACGTCGCAAACGGCCTGGCCGAGCGCGCGGCGCACCGCCAGCTCGCGTCCGTCGAGGATGCACAGGCGCGCATGGACGAAGGCGCGCTCGCGCGCCTCCGTGCCCTGGCGGTACACGGGCAGGGTGATGCAGCGCGACTTGATGTCGGCTTCCTGGAACTGGCCGCTGGCCAGCAGCGCGGCGTTGACTTCGTCGAGCAGCTCTTCCTGCGAGCAGTTCAGGCGGGTGTTCTCGGTCAGTTCGATGGTGAGGTGAGGCATGGTACGTCTGTTGTGTTTGAGGAGAGGGTCATGCGGCCAGGCGCGACAGCGGGCCGGGCGACTTGCCGCGCGCAGCCTGCACGCGCGCGGCGGCGTCGTCGAGCTGCGCGAGGGTGCCGGCATCCACCGGCATCCACTCGGCGCGCGCGCGGCGCCAGGCGCGTTCGGGGTCGCCCGGCAGCAGGATGCCGTCGCAGCCGGGCTGCAGCGCCGAGGACTGGATCCAGTCGACGAAGGCCTGCACTTCGTGGCCGAAGCTGGTGCTGCTGCCCAGCCGAGCTGGGTCGAACACCAGCGCCAGCATATTGTTCCAGACGGCATGCTCGTGGGTCAGCGTTTCCGGGCGGATGGTGTGGCCGCCGGTGACGGCAGCGCCCAGCAACTCGCACATGACCGCCAGCACGTAACCTTTGTGCTCGCCGAAGCTGCGTAGCGCGCCTTGCGGCGTGCCCGCCGGCGGGAACATCACGGCGGGGTCTTCGCTCGGCTGCCCGGCGGCATCGAGCAGGCAGCCCGGTGGCACCGGGACCTCCTTGTTGTGGGCCACGCGCACCTTCCCCAGCGCAATCGCGCTGGTGGCGAAGTCCAGCACCAGCGGTGGCTTGCCCGGCACCGGCACGCCGATGGTGAAGGGGTTGGTGCCGTAGCGTGCCTCGTAACCGCCGTGCGGTGCCACGATGGGCTTGGACAACACGTTGACAAAGTGGATGGAGATCATGCCGGCGGCGCTGGCCTGCTCGGCCCAGTGGCCGACCCGGCCAAGATGGTGCGAGCGGCGCAGCCCCAGCACGCAGACGCCGTGCTCGCGTGCGCGTTCGATGCCCAGCGCCATGGCTTCCTCGGTCACCGCCTGTCCCATGCCGCGGTTGCCGTCCAGGCTCAGGATTGAGCCAGCCTCGTGCACCACGCTGACATGCTGGTTGAGTTGGAGCTGGTCGCCCAGCCAGGACAGCACGTACTTGGGGATCATGCCGACGCCGTGTGAGTCGTGGCCGGCCAGGTTGGCGCCGACCAGATGGTCGGCGGTCAGCCGTGCCTCGCGGGCGTCGGAACCGGCGGCGAGCCAGAGCTCGGTCACCCATTGGTGGAGGGCATCGGTGGGAATGCGGTGTTCGCTCATCTGAAGGGCAAAGGCGTAGCGCAAGCGGAGCTTGCCGGGTTGGCGAAATCTCTTGGTCTCAAGCCGGGAGGCCGCGCGGCGCCGGGACGCGCGCAGCACGGCGAGGCCTCATGATAGCGCCCGCGGGCTGCGCTGCCACGCGGCGCGCGGGGAGGACGCTCTATTCCAGGCGGATATCGGCGCTCTTGACCAGCTGGGCCCACTTGGCCACCTCGCTCCTCTGGAAGGCACTTAGTTCGGCGGGGCCGGCGCCCGAGGGCTCGATGCCCATCTGTGCCAGCCGCGTGCGCACCGCCGGGTCCGCGATGATCTTGCCGATCTCGGTGGCCAGCCGGTCCACGATCGGCATCGGCGTGCCGGCCGGCGCGAAGATGGCCTGCCAGGACACGATCTCATAGCCCTTCAGGCCCGCTTCGGCCAGCGTGGGCACGTCGGGCAGCTCGGCCGCGCGCTTGCCGCCGGTGGTGGCCAGCGCGCGCAGCTTGCCAGACTGGATCAGAGGCATCGCCGCCACGCTGTTCTCGAACACCAGGTCCACCTGCTTGCCCAGCAGGGCCTGCATGGCCGGGCTGCTGCCCTTGTACGGCACGTGCAGCAGCTTCACGTTCGCCAGCTTGGCGAACAGCTCGCCGGCCAGGTGCTGCGAGGTGCCATTGCCCGACGAGCCGAAGCTGACCTGGGTGCCGGGCACCCGCGCGGCGGCGATCACGTCCTGTACGTTCTTCCAGGGGCTGTCGGCGTTGACCACCAGCACATTGGGCAAGGTGCCGATCAGCGCCACCGGCTGGAATTGCTTGACCGGGTCATAGGGCATCTTCGGGTAGAGGCTGACATTGATGGCGTGCGAGCTGATGGTGCCGCCCACCAGGGTATAGCCGTCCGGCGCGGCCTTGGCGACGTAGTCCGAGCCGATATTGCCGCCCGCGCCGGCGCGGTTCTCGATCACCACGGGCTGGCCCAGGGCCGTCGACAGGCGCTGGCCGATCAGGCGGCCCAGCACATCGGTGGTGCCGCCTGCGGCGAAGGGCACGACATAGCTGATCGGCTTGCTCGGCCACTTCTCCTGCGCCAGGGCGGGAAGGGCGGCAGTCATGCAGGACAGGCAAAGCGCAGCGAATGCCGCCCGGTAGCGGGAGGGCGAGATGGGCATGGCGGTAGTCTCCTGTTTTTTCTTGTCGGTGGCGGCGCGCGCCCGGTGACGTGGGCCGTCACGGGCCAGGCCAGCCTGCCGCCAATCTACACGCCCCGCCAGCCGCGAGCCTTGCGCTGGATGCATAGCAGAAATGCGGTTTGCGCCGGGTGGCGCACACGGGTACGGCTGCAAACTGGCTGGCATTCCGTTTCCCCGCCAGCGCGGCAACCCGTCCGGGCCGCCCGCCGGGCGGGACGCCAACGCTCAGATCCACCGTTCCGATATGACCCGCACGCCTCCTGTTCCCGCTTCCGGCAGCCTGACGCCGGCTCCCGCCACCCGCCGCACCGGCGGCCGCGCCCTGGTCGATGCGCTGCGCATCCACGGCGCCGAGCGCATCTTCTGTGTGCCCGGCGAGAGCTTCCTCGACGTGCTCGACGCCCTGCACGACCAGCCCGCCATCGACCTGATCGTGTGCAAGCATGAAGGCGCCGCCGCCAATATGGCCGAGGCCGACGGCAAGCTGACCGGCCGGCCCGGCATCTGCTTCGTCACGCGGGGGCCCGGTGCCACCCACGCCAGCATCGGTGTGCACATCGCCGCCCAGGACTCCACGCCGATGATCCTGTTCGTCGGCCAGATTGCGCGTGGACACAAGGGGCGCGAAGCCTTCCAGGAGGTGGACTACGCCGCCATGTTCGGCGGCATGGCCAAGTGGGCCGCGGAGATCGACGATGCCGAGCGCATTCCCGAGATGGTGGCGCGCGCCTTCCAGTGCGCCACTTCGGGCCGGCCCGGCCCGGTCGTGCTGGCCCTGCCGGAGGACGTGCTCGATGGCGAGTGCGCCTGCGCGGACACCGCACCCTATCGGCCGGTCAGTGCGTCCCCAGGGGCGGCCGAGGCCGCCGCGCTGGGTGAAGCGCTGCGCGGCGCGCAGCGCCCGCTGGTGATCGCCGGCGGCGCCAACTGGAGCGACGCGGCGGCGGCGGCCTTCTCCCGTTTCGTGCACGCATGGAACCTGCCGGTGGCCTGCGCCTTCCGCCGCCAGGATGTGTTCGACAACCGCGACGCGCACTACGCCGGGCACCTGAGCCTGGGCGTGAACCCCCGCCTGGCCGAGCGCGTGCGCGATGCCGACGTGATCCTGGCCTTCGGTACCCGGCTCGGCGATATCTCCACCGATGGCTACACCCTGCTGGACGCGCCGCGGCCGCGCCAGCGCCTGATCCACGTGCATGCCGACAGCGCCGAACTGGGCCGCGTCTACCAGCCGGAGATTGCCATCCAGAGCGGCATCGAGGCGGGCGCAGCGATGCTGGCCGGCCTGCAGGCGCCGGTCGCCGCGCCCTGGGCCGAGTGGACCGCCGCGGCGCGCGCCGACCATCTTGCCTTTGCCGCGCGGCCGGCGCCGCACCCGGAACTCAGCGGTGTCGACCTGGGTGCGGCGGTCGCCCACCTGGGCCGCGTGCTGCCGGATGACGCCATCCTCAGCAACGGCGCCGGCAACTACACGGTATGGCTGCACCGTTTCTATGCCTACCGCCGGCCCCGCACCGAGCTGGCCCCGACCTGCGGCGCGATGGGCTACGGCCTGCCGGCAGCCATCGCCGCCAAGCTGCGCGCGCCGGACCGCACCGTGGTCTGCTTCGCGGGCGACGGCTGCTTCCTGATGTATCCGCAGGAACTGGCCACCGCTGCGCAGGCCGGCGCCAACGTCATCGTGGTCGTGGTCAACAACGGCATGTACGGCACCATCCGCATGCACCAGGAGAAGCGCTATCCGGGCCGTGTCAGCGGCACCGGCATCGCCACGCCCGACTTCGTGCAGATGGCGCAGTCCTGCGGCGCCTGGGCCGAGCGCATCGATCGCACCGAGGACTTCGCCCCGGCCTTCGCGCGTGCCCTGGCCGCGGGACGGCCGGCAGTGCTGGAGCTGGTCACCGATCCGCGCCAGATCACGCCGGCGATGCGCATCGCGGGTTGAGCCGGGCAGGCTGGCCGCCGATAAGGCAATAGACGGACCGGCCGCACGCGCCGACAAGCGTGCAAGAAGCGTGTAAGAAAAAGGCGCGCACCTCGACGCGCCGGAAGAAAGCCCGGCCACCAGGCCATCTCGAAGCAAGCAAGGAGACAACGATGAGCCAAGCCCTGCTGGCGGAGCTGCGCGCCAGTTTCGCCGGCCGCCTGCTGAGCGCGCCGGAAGACGTCGCGCCTTTTCTTTCCGACTGGCGCAAGCGCTGGCAGGGCGCCGCGCTGGCGGTGGCGCAACCGGACAGCACCGAAGACGTGGCGCGCGTGGTGCGCTGGTGCGCGGCGCGGCGGGTGCCAGTGGTGCCGCAGGGCGGCAATACCGGCATGGTCGGCGGCGCCATTCCCTCGCGGGGTGGCGAGGCGCTGGTACTGTCCACGGCGCGCCTCAACCGCATCCGTGCGCTCGACCCGCTCAACAACACGCTGACCGCCGAGGCCGGCTGCATCCTGGCCAACGTCCAGCAGGCCGCCCGCGATGCCGGGCGGCTCTTCCCGCTGTCGCTCGGTGCCGAGGGCAGCTGCACCATCGGCGGCAACCTGGCCAGCAACGCCGGCGGCGTGCAGGTGCTGCGTTATGGCAATGCACGCGAGCTGTGCCTGGGGCTGGAAGTGGTGCTGCCGGACGGCGAGATCTGGGACGGGCTGCGCGGCTTGCGCAAGGACAACACAGGCTATGACCTGAAGCAGCTCTTCATCGGTGCGGAAGGCACGCTGGGCGTGATCACCGCTGCCACACTCAAGCTGCATCCGTTGCCGGCGGCGCGCATGACGGCGCTCGCGGCTGTGGCCGACCCCGAGGCCGCGCTGCGGCTGCTGGCCCTGGCGCAGCAGCGGCTGTCGGCCACGCTGACCGCCTTCGAGCTGATGAGCGGCGACTGCATGGCGCTGGTGACGCGGCATTTCCCCGCCTGCCGGCCGCCACTGGCGGAGCCGAGCCCCTGGTACGTGCTGCTCGAAAGCAGCGATCCCCACAGCGAGGGCCGCGCTGCCGAGGCGTTCGGCGAACTGATGGAAGCAGCGCTCGAAGCCGGCGTGGTGAGCGATGCGGCGGTGGCGACGTCGATCGCCCAGTCGGAAGCACTGTGGCGGCTGCGCCATCACCTGCCCGAGGCGCAGTCGATCGAGGGCGACAACCTGAAGCACGATATCTCGGTGCCCATTTCCGCCACCGGGGCGTTCATCGCGCGCACCGGTGCCGCCATCGTGGCCGCCCATCCGGGTGCGCGCGTGCTGGCCTTCGGCCACCTCGGCGACGGCAACCTGCACTACAACGTCAGCGCACCGCCGGGGGTGGCACCGGCCGAGTTCGCGCGCGCCTGCGCGGCCTCGGTGGCGGCCCTGGTCTACGACGCCGTCCATGCGGCGAACGGCTCGATCTCGGCCGAGCACGGCATCGGCCAGCTCAAGATCGACAAGAACGTCCACTACAAGGCGCCGGTGGAAATGGCGCTGATGCACAAGATCAAGGCCGCGCTCGATCCGCTCGGCCTGATGAATCCCGGCCGGCTGCTGCCGGACCGCCCGACCGCCTCGTAGCGGCATGCCGCTGCGCCGGCCCTATCGCCGGCGCTATTCCAAGGAGGAGACACCCATGCAATCCGCCCGACCCCGCCGCCAGGCCCTGTTCGCCCTGTTTGGCATTGCCGCGCTGTTCGCCGCGCCCTGGCTGCCGGCGCACGCCGACACCTATCCCGCACGGCCGATCAAGCTGGTCGTGCCTTTTTCGCCGGGCGGTAACACCGATATCGTCGCGCGCGTGATCGGCAAGGAACTGCAGAAGGCGCTGGGCCAGCCGGTGGTGGTGGAAAACCGTCCGGGCGCCTCCGGCAATATCGGTGCGGACTACGTCGCCAAGTCGGCGCCTGACGGCTATACGCTGCTGATGGGCACGGTGGGCACCAATGCCATCAATGCCAGCTTCTACCGCAAGATGCCCTACGATACCGTCAAGGATTTCAGCGCCGTCGCGCTGGTGGCCTCGGTACCGAACATCCTGGTGGTGAATCCGCAACTGCCGGCTTCCAATGTGGCCGAACTGACGCGCTACGTGAAGCAGGCCAACGGCAAGGTCACCTTCGCCTCGTCGGGCACGGGCACCTCCATCCACCTGTCGGGCGAGCTGTACAAGGTCATGACCGGCACCTCGATGATCCACGTCCCCTACAAGGGCAGCGCGCTGGCCGATACGGACCTGATGGCCGGCCAGGTGCAACTGATGTTCGACAATGCGCCCACTGCGCTGCCCTTCGTCAAGGCCGGCAAGCTCAGGGCGCTGGCGGTGACGGGCGCCAAGCGCATGCATGCGCTGCCCAATGTGCCGACCATGGAGGAGGCGGGGCTGCGCGGTTTCGTCACCGGTTCGTGGTTCGGCCTGTTCGCGCCGGCGGCCACGCCGCGCGAGGTCGTCACGCGCCTGAGCGACACGGTCATGGCGGTCATGCGCAAGCCGGAACTGCGCGAGCTGCTCGTCAATGCGGGCGCCGAGCCCGATCCCAAGCCGGCGGCCGAGTTCCAGGCGTTCGCGCTGGCGGAGAAGGAGCGCTGGGAAAAGGTGATCAAGTCGGCTGGTGTAGCGGCCGAGGCCGATTGAGCGAGCGGTGTGGTGTACTGCCCGCCAAGGAGAGCGACATGAAGGATGAAACGCAGAGCCCGCGCCATGACAGCGCCGCGCTGATCGCCATGGCCGGCAAGCTGCTGCGGCGCGCCGGCATGCCCGACGAGCGCGCGGATGCGGTGGCCGGCATCCTGGTCGAGGCCGACCTGATGGGCCACGACACCCACGGCCTGCAGCTGCTGCCGACCTACCTTGCCGAGATCGAGAGCGGCAGCATGGCGGTGCAGGGCGACTACGCCGTACTCAGCGAGCGCGCTGCGGTGGCTACCTGGGACGGCAAGCGCCTGCCCGGTCCCTGGCTGACGCTGCGCGCGCTCGACGATGCCATGGCGCGCGCACGCGACTACGGCACGGGCACAGTGACGATCCGGCGCAGCCACCATATCGCGTGCCTGGCCGCCTACCTGGAACGGGCCACGCGTGCCGGCTACGTGATGCTGCTGTTCTCGTCCGCGCCGGCGGCCGCGACTGTAGCGCCATTCGGCGGCACGCGGCCGGTCTTCTCGCCAAGCCCGCTTGCGGTCGGCTTTCCCACGCCGCAAGGTCCGGTGCTGATCGACGTGTCCACCTCCATCACCACCAACGGGCTGACCGGGCGCCTGTATCGCGAAGGGCGGCGGCTGCCACATCCCTGGCTGATCGACGAGCACGGCAACCCCAGCGACGATCCGGCCGTCCTGTTCCCGCCGCACGCAGGCTCGATCCTGCCGCTGGGCGGGCTCGATGCCGGCCACAAGGGCTTCGCCTTGTCGCTGATGGTGGAGGCGCTGACCGCGGGCTTGTCCGGCCACGGCCGCGACGACCCGGGCAAGCGCTGGGGCAATACGGTCTTCCTTCAGGTGCTCGATCCCGAGGCCTTCGCCGGTGGGGAGGCCTTTGCGCACCAGATGGGCTGGATCGCCGAAGCCTGCGCCGGCAACCCGCCGCGCCCCGGCGTCGATGCCGTGCGCCTGCCAGGTCAGGGCGCGCTCGCGCGCAAGGCACGGCAACTGCGCGAGGGCGTGGCGCTCAATCCGGCCATCGCGCCGCAGCTCTTGCCGTGGCTGGAGAAGTACGGCGTGGCGATGCCGGCGCCGGTGGCGGGGTAGGATTTCGCGGCGCGTCCGCCACGGCCGGCCGCCGATGCGACGCGCAAGCTGGCCTCACAATTCGACCCGATCAGGTTCTCCCCGCAGGTTCAAGCCTTGCTGGAAAGCGAATTGGCGATCTCGATCGGCGATATGGAGGCCGTTCCGATTGCCCAGCGCACCGCGTGGCCTGGGCATTGCCTCAGCCTGCCACCACCCCCAGCGCCGTTTCGATCTTGCGGATGCTGGCCAGCAGTTGCGGACGCACGGTGTCGAGCAGATGCGCCACCGGCACGATGGCGGTGGGGCCGCTGCAGCTGAGGGTCATCGGCGGCAGCGCGGGGCCGGGGCGGAAGGCCGCGGCGATTGAGTTGACGTCCGGCAGCCATTCGCCGAAGGAGGTGGTGCAGCCCAGCCGTTTCACCTCGTCGCTGCTGGTGGCGAGGATGGCGTCGGCGCGTGCCGCGTCCAAGCCATCGCGGCCGCGGAAGGCGGCCAGGGCACGGCGCTGGTCGCTGCCGGCGAGCGCGCCCAGGTAGGCACGCCCGGCCGCCGTGGTCAGGCCCGAAATGCGGGTGCCCACCGCCACGCGCAGCGTCAGGTAGGACTCCGACTGGCAGTTTTCGAAGATCATCATGTGCGCGCGGTCGCGCACGATCAGGGAGGTCACGCCCTGCGACAGGTCGGCCAGTTGCTGCATGTGCGGGCGGACCACGGCCAGCACCTCGGCACCTTGCTGCGCGGCGGGCGCCAGCGCCAGCGCCGAGCTGCCCAGGCGGTAGCGCGCGGGCTCGTACAGCGGTTGCAGGTAGCCGAGTTCGGTCAGCGTATGGGTGAGGCGGGACACCGTCGACTTGGGGAGCCGGCAGCGCTGCGCGATCTCGGCATTGCCCAGCACGGTGTCGAAGGAACGGAAGCAGGCGAGCACGTCCAGCCCGCGTGCCAGCGCCGTGACGAAATGGCGGTCTTCTTTCTCGGGCGCGGCCGGTGCGGCGTCCTCCGCCTCGCTGTCTGCCGCTGCTTGCCCAGCTTGTTGATCGCGCATGATGTTCTCCGCAGGTTGCCGGGGTCAGCCGGCCGCGGCCAGCAGTTCGCGCAGCCTGGCCTTCAGGATCTTGCCCGAAGGTGCGGCGGGCAGCTGGGCAATCACTTGGACCTCGGCCGGGACCTTGTACGGCGACAGGCGGTCGCGCAGGAAGCTGCGCAGGGCCTGGGTCTCGAAGTCCACGCCGGCACGCACCTCGACGAAGGCCACCACTTCCTCGTTGCCCTCGACGGCGCGGCCCACCACGGCCGATTGCAGCACGGCCGGATAGGCATTGATCGACTGCTCCACCTCCTCAGGGTACACGTTGAAGCCCGAGTGGATGATGATTTCCTTCGCGCGGCCCACGATGGAAACAGCGCCGTCGGCGTCGATGCGGGCCAGGTCGCCGGTGTGCAGCCAGCCGTCGGCGTCGATTGCCTGCGCGGTCAGGTCAGGGCGGCGATAGTAGCCCTTCATCACATTAGGGCCGCGCACCTGCAGTTCACCGCTGCCGTCGGGTAGCGGCTCGCCCAGGCGGATCTCCACGCCGGGCGCGGCGGGGCCGACCGAACAGTCGCTGCGTGGCGCATCCACGCGCGTCTGGCATATCGTGGGCGAGGTCTCGGTCATGCCGTAGCCATTGTGCAGCGGCATGCCGAAGCTCTGCTCGAAGGCAGCCTTGAGCGCCGGCGTCAGCGGTGCGCCGCCGGACTGGGCGATGCGCAGCGCGGGTGCCTGCAACGGCGTGGCCTGCGCGCGGCCCCATTCGATCAGCTTGGCGTACATGGCTGGCACGCCGTGCAGCACGCTGAGTTCTTCCTCCACCAGCGCCTGGGCCAGCTTGTCCGGGCGGAAGCGCGCCTCGTAGTAGACCGTGGCGCCGTTGGACAGCGGGCCGACCAGCAGCACCGACAGGCCATAGACGTGGGAGATCGGCAGCACGCCGAAGACGCGGTCGCCCGGCTGCACGCGCGCCTGCAGGCGGTTCGAGCGGCCGATGAACATCAGGTTGGCGTGCGTCAGCATCACCGCCTTCGAGGCACCGGTGGTGCCCGTGGTGTAGATCAGCGCCGCCACCTGCTCGGCCGGCGCGGCGGACACGGGTTCGGCCTCGGCGGCCTGGCTGGTGGCACCCACCAGCAGGCGGCCGATATGCGGCCATTCGGCGCGCTCGGCGCCGCGTGCCAGGCCGTGTTCGCGGGCTTCTGGGAAGGCATTGTCGAGGTAGAGCGTCACACGCGCGCCGGCATGCTCGACGATGTTGTCGATCTCGCGCGACGACAGGCGTGCATTGACCGGCACGGCCCAGGCATCCAGCGCACTGAGCGCGAGCAGGATCACCGCGCAGCCGACGCTGTTTTCCGTGACCAGCACCACGCGGTCGCCACCACGCACGCCAAGCGCGGCCAGCCGGCGCGCGGTCTCGGCCAGCGCCGCGGGCAATTCGCCATAGCGGATCGACCGGTCGGCATCCATCAGCGCCACGCGCTCGGGCACTTCGGCCACCCACGGGTCGATGGTCTGGTGCAGGCGGGAGAGGGCAGGCTGAAGGCGGGACTGGCTGGGGGACGAGATGGCATCCGCGGACGGCTGCTGGGTGCTGCTCATGGGACGGTCTCCGGTAGGGCATCCGGCGTGGACACCGGCTTTTTTCGATCGCGGTATGGTCCCATCCCTTTTGCAGTGCGTCAACTGCAATGCGGAATCATGATTCTGCACTGCAGAACATCATCCCAAGATGGCGGCGGCGCTCACGCACGCCGCACCGGCGAAGCGCTGCAAACTCGCCAGGGGCATGGCAGGCGGCGCGGTCGGCCAAGCAAAACGGCCCGCGCCGGAAGTTCCGGGCGCGGGCCGTGCAGGGGCTGCCGGGCAGCGATCAGGAGGTGATCAAGAGGGGATCAGGTCGGTGGCGGTGGCCGTGTCCTGGGCGATGCCGAAGCGCTGGGGCGCCATGCGGGCCAGGCGCTGCAACTGGCGCAGCCGCGCCGCCAGTTCCGGCTGGGGCTGCACGTCCAGGCACATGCCCGAAGGGCAGCCGACGCCGAGCAGGTCGAGCGCGCTGCGGAAACCGGCCGGCGTCAGTCCCTGTTCGGGGTCGACCTGGACCATGTGAGGCAGCTGTTCGGCGCGCAGCGTCTCGGGCGAAGCGGTCAGGATCACGTAGGACTGTGGCGCCGGGCGTTTGGCGAAGTAGGCCGCGATCTCGGCACCGAGGCCGCCGGCCACCGGCGGCATCATGCCTTCGATCTGGAGGTCGAGTTGCTGCAGGATCGCAGCGGGGACACCGCGGCGCCAGACGTCGGAAACCACCACGCGCGCGCCGGCCAGGCCGAACAGGCGGCGGATGAATCCCAGCGCGAGCGGGTCGAAGAAGCGGACATCCTTCAGCGTACCGCTGTCCGGCGTACCGCCGAGGCGGGCAGCAGAGCTAGCCGAATAAAGGACACCTGGGATGTCGAGCAGGATGAGGCGTTCTGACATGGTTGGTTTCCTGTGCGTTTACGCTGCGGGTTGAGGTGTCTCAAGCGTACGCTGCACAAGTCGGAATGCCGAGTGCTCCCGGGGTCATAATTTGCAACATATGTGTAACTTTTAGACGGAAGTCGTAAAAACAGATCGCGCCTTTCTATCAATTGTTTCCGGCAGACACAACTGGCCGCGCCCGGGCAATCGCCACCATCCATCGCTTGGCGCATGGCAGCCTGAGCGGCGCCGCCACGGCGGGCGCCTGCGTCCGTGAGGGGCTCAATCGAGGCCCGCAAAGCCGCGCAGTTCCGCTTCGCTGCAAGGGCGGCCGTCGAAGGTGATCACCCTGCCGGCCGAGTCGAAATACACGCTGAGCGCCCCGGTGCCCAGCGGCGCAGACGACGGCGAGGTGTACTGGAAGCACTCCAGACCGGCGACGGAGATCCGGCTGTCGGGCTTGCCCTTGATGTTGATCACCTGCTGCTTGGTCATGCCGGCGCGGAGCGCGGGCCGCTTGGCCGCAGGTGGAGGTGTGGGCGCTGGCGGGGTGCTCTGGAACTGCGAGCAGGCGGCGAGCACCAGGGATGCCATCGCGATCAGCCAGGTATTTCGCATGTCCTCTCCTCGCATGTCGTGAACATAGACGGGTGGCGCGTTCTCCTTCCCGTATAGGGTAGTGCCCGCCGCGCTTGATGACCATCCATGTGCATCGCAAATGACATGTCCGGCCCGTCGGACATAGGCCGGCACGGAGCACGGGGGTGACCCGTGCGTCCGCAGAAGACGCCGGCAAGCGGCGGTTGAACGGGAGGCGGGAAGGCGAGGCCTTGGCAGGGCCGCTGGCGGCCGGGCGGCGCCGCCCCGCCGATGCGGCGGGATCCCGACGCTAGAAGCGGAAGCGGGCTACGTCGGCGGCCAGGCCGGCCGCCTGCTCGTCGAGCCGTGCTCCCTGGGCCGACAGGGCGTCGACCAGGGCGGCATTCTGCTGCGTCGTCTGTTCGAGCTGGTCGACCGCTGCACCGACCGTGCGGATGCCGCGGTCCTGCTCCTCGGCGAGCGCCCGCAGGCCGTCGGCAAGCTGATGGCTGTGGCCGACCGCGCTCTCGATGCCCGTCATGGCCTGCACCACATCGCCGCTCAGGCGCGCGCCGGTCTCGATCTGGCGGCTGGCGTCGCCGATCAGGGCGCCAATCTCGCGCGCCGAGGTGGCGCTGCGCTGGGCCAGGGCGCGCACCTCCTGCGCCACCACGGCGAAGCCGCGCCCGGCTTCACCCGCGCGGGCCGCCTCGACAGCGGCGTTGAGCGCGAGGATGTTGGTCTGGAAGGCAATGCCCTCGATCACCGTGACGATCTCCGAGATGCTGCGGGAGTGGGCGTGCACAGCATCCATGGCGCCGCTCATCTCGCGCACCACGGCCATGCCGGCGTCGGTGGCGGCACGCGCGCGCCGTGCCATCTCACTCGATTCCAGCGCCTGCTGGTGGGCCTGCTGTACCAGCGTGGTCAGGCGGCTGACGCTGGCCGCGGCATCGGCCAGGGCCTGCACCTGCTCGCCGGTGCGCGCGGACAACTGCTGGTTGTCGCCGGCCACGCCCTGGCTGGCGGCGGTGATTTCCTGCGCGGAGCCATGGATGCGCTCGAGCACGCCGGCCAACTGGTCGCGCATGCCGCCGAGGAAGTACAGCAGGCTGCCCTGGTCGCCGGCGCGCAGGGGGATCGTCGCCGTGAGATCGCCGGAGGCGATCCGGTTGGCCACCTGGGCCGCCGCGCGCGGCTCGCCGCCCAGTTCGGCGGTCAGGCTGCGCGCGGCGAGCCAGGCCAGGCCGATGGCTGCCAGCAGGCTGACCACCAGCAACACGGCCGTCACCGTCTGGGCGGCGACCTGCTTGCCTGCCACATGGTCGACGGTCTCGGCCGCCTGGTGTTCCTGCTGCTGGCGCAGGGTCTCCATGTGCCCGCTGAGCTTCTGCAGCGCCTCGCCGACGAAATGGCCGTCGACCGAAACGGCGCTGTCGAACTGCAGCGTGTCGAGCGGCTGTCGCTTGACCAGGGCCACGTAGTCGGCGATCAGCTTGCCGGCGGCCGCGCGCTCGCTCTGCAGCGCCTCGATGCGGTCCGGCGCGGCGTGTTTCACCTTGTCGAAGGCGGTGTCCAGCCGGCGCAGGGCGGCATCGATTTCGGTTGCGGCGTCGTCGCGCTCGCTGCTGCTCGTGGCCATGGTCAGCGCTAGCTGGGCGCGGCCGATCTGCTCTAGCGCAGTCTGTGCGTGGGCCGCAGCGATGGCGCCGGTCATGTCGCGCTGGTACAGGGTGTCGGTCATCTGCTTGATCGACACCAGGTTGAGGATGCCGCTCAGCCCGACCGCAGCGCCGAACAGATAGACCAGCGCGAAGGCTGCGCACAGGCGCGCGGCCAGCGGCATGCGCGCCAGCCAGGCGGGGGCGGCGAGATGCGGCCGGCGCGCCAGGCTTAGTTTGATGGCTTGAATCACGAAAGAAGCTCCCCGCGGGCCGAGGCCCGACTTGCTGCTGACCCTGGCCATGCGCCGCGCCGGCATCTTTTCGGGCGCCTGTCCCGCGCGGTCGACGGCAGCATGGGTTTGCTGGCGGCGATGGTGCCGCAACTTTGTGACGTAAGCATGACATTCACTAATCATTCATGAGATCTTCTTTTGTCACGTCTTTGTCATGTTTGTGTCATGAAATGCCTGCGGCGTCTGCGCCGCAGACCGTCAGCTTGTTCGCTACACATCATGCCTACCGCCGATTCCGCGCCGGCCTTGCGGTCCGCGCTGCCTGGCCTGCCGTCCGTGCACGCCGTTTTCCAACCCATCGTGCAGTTGCGCGAAGGGGAACTGCTCGGCTATGAGGCGCTGGTCCGCGGTCCGGCGGGGGCGGCGCATGAGAGTCCCGAAGCCTTGTTTGGACTGGCGCGCGACAGCGTCGGCACCATCGCACTGGAACTGCACGCGGCGCGCGCCGCGCTGGCGGCATGGCAGGAACAGGGCTTGCCGGGGCGGCTGTTCCTCAATTTCAGCCCCTTGTCGCTGCGCCACCTGCTGGCCGAGCGCGGGCGTGCCATGGCCGCGCTGCTGGGGCAGCGCGCGGCGGCGGACCGCGTCGTGATCGAGGTCACGGAGCAGACCCCGATCGGCGATGTCGTTGCCTTTGCAGAGGCCATGGAGGTGCTGCGCGGCATGGGCATGCAGTACGCGCTCGACGATTTCGGCACCGGCCACGCCAACCTGGACCTGCTGGCCCAGCTCTCGCCGCACTACGTCAAGATCGACAAATCACTGGTGCGCGGCATCGCCACCTGCTCCCGGCGCCTCGAGATCCTGCGCGCCGTGCTGCGCATGGTGGGCGCCTTCGGCGGCCATGTGATCGCTGAGGGCGTGGAAGAAGAGGACGAGTTCAGCGTAATCCGCGATCTCGGCGTACCCAGCGCCCAGGGCTATTATCTCGGGCGGCCGCAGGCGCGCCCCGCGGCCGAGGTGTCGCCGCATGCGCTGCGCGCGCTGGCCTCGCGCCAGATCGCGGTATTTCCGCAGATGGTCAGCTCGGGCTGGTCGGGCCTGAGCGCCGGATCCCTGATGCAGGGTGCGCCGACGGTGAGCCCGCGCACGGTCAACGACGAGGTCCTGAGCTGCTTTCACGCGCATCCGCTGTTGCAGGCCGTGGCGGTGGTGGACGAAGCGAGCAAGCCCATCGCCATCATCAACCGGCAGCAATTCATCGATCGCTACGCGGCGCCGTTCCATCGCGAACTCTATGGACGCAAGGCTTGCGTGGTGCAGGCCAACCGTGAGCCGATCTGCTTCGATCGGCATGCCAGCATCGAAGAGATGGCCCAGGCGCTGGCGCGCGCCAGCCAGCGCGCCCTGGCCGACGGCTTCATCGTGACCGAGCAGGGCCGCTACCTGGGGCTCGGCACCGGCGACGACCTGGTGCGCGCGATCACCGATATCCGCATGCAGGCCGCGCGCCACGCCAATCCGCTCACGCTGCTGCCCGGCAATATCCCGCTGAACCAGCACATCGACCGGCTGATCGCCGCCGGCAACGAGTTCCATGCCTGCTACGTGGACCTGAACCACTTCAAGCCCTACAACGACCAGTACGGCTACTGGAAGGGGGACGAAATGCTCAAGGGGGCCGCGGCAATCCTGGCGCAGGCCTGTGATCCGGCGCGCGATTTCCTTGGCCACGTAGGGGGCGATGATTTCCTGGTGCTGTACCAGAGCGCCGACTGGGCCGGGCGGGTGCGTGCAGCCATCGACCATTTCAACGCCATCGCGCGCGCCATGTATCCGCCGCCGGCCCAGGCGGCTGGCGGCATCCATGCGGAAGACCGCCATGGGCGGCCGGCTTTCTTCCCGACCGTATCGATGGCCGTCGGCGCGGTGCGTGTGGGGACGGCGGGCATGGCCAGCCTGCGTCGCCAGGGCAGCAGTCTGATCGGCAGCGCCGCCGCGACCGCCAAGCGCGAGGCCAAGCGCTCGCCCAACGGCTTCGTGGTGATCGACCTGGGCGCGCCGGGCGCGCAGCCGATGACGGCGCGGTTGCCGCAGTCCTAGTCCACCGCGGGCGGGCAGGGGGCATCGCCGGCTCCGCCCGGGAGCACGTCGAGACGGTAGCCCCGGCCGTAGATGGCCGACACCACGACGCCGTTGGCCTTGTATAGCTGGAGCGTCCGGCGCAGGCGTGCCACCAGTCCGGACAAGGCGCGCGACAGCGGCGGCAAGTCCTGGCCCCAGACAGCCTTCTCGATGCGCGCGTTCGAGACGATCTGGCCGGTATTGTCGAACATCAGCATGGCCAGTTCGAATTCCTTAGGCGTGAGCGTGATGCATTGGCCGTTGTGCAGCGTGGCCCGCTGCGTGTGGCAGTGCAGTGTGTACGCGCCCGCGTGAAGGTCGTCGGGCTGGCGCACGCGGGGGTGCTTGCGGCGGCTCAAGGCCAGCACGCGAGCCTGCAGTTCGCGCACGCGCAGCGGTGTGGCGACGAAGTCATCGGCGCCCGCATGGAGCGCCTCGACCACGTGATCCTCGTCGTCGGTCTCGGACAGCACGAGAATGGGCACATTGCGCGAATGGGCGCGGCGCACGGTGCGGATCACGTCGATGACGTGCGCCTCCGGTGCCGCAAACGCGATCAGCAGAAGCGAAAAGGAGGCATGGCCGAGACCGCGCTGCAGGTCGGCGCTGTGGCGGAACGTCTGGCACGCAAAGCCGGAGGCGGACAGGATATTGGACAGGGGGCCGGCTTGCAGCGCGTTCCCCGTCAGCAGGGCGATGGGCAGGGAAGCTGACATGGAAGGATTCGGAGCAGGAGGCTGCGATCGGGATCGCCAATGGATGGAATGCCGGGGCGCGGCGCGCGGCCCCGGAACAGCCATCTAGCTTAGGCGCGGGCGTGCGCCACGGGCATCGGAATGGTCCGAAATGCTTGTCGGAGACCACCGATTCCGGTCAGCCGCGGCAGTTGCGGCAAATGTTGCCTTTGTTTTAATACATTTGGGTCGCGTGTTACAGGTTTTATCCACAATTTGTGTGGATAACCTTCGCCTGCGTCGGCCTATGCGCCACTGGATGCGCATTTCCATCGGCGTGCCCAAAAAACAGGCATCCGCCCGGCAGCGGGCCCTGCGGGCCCTCGGACTAGGTCTTCTTGCCGTAGCTGACCGCCATGCCGGCCCGCACATCCGCTTGCACGCCATAGGGCGGGATGGGGTAGCGCAGGCCGTTGCCGGCCAGATGCCGGAGCCCGTCGATGGCCTTGGCCAATTGCTCGGGTTTGAGTGCGATCAGCAGTTCGTCGTCGGGCACGCCGCCGTAGCGCCGTTCCGGGAAGCAAGGCAGCGCCAGGCTGGGCTCGCCGGTTGCCAGCGCACGTCCCCAAGAGTCGGCGCAGGCGGATTCCCCCACGGCGCCCCATTCCAGCTTCCTGTAGCCGGACCACTGCAGGCCGTTGATCAGCAGGATCATCTGCGCAGGGTTGGCGTAGACCAGGCAGATGTCGGGAGCCGGCAGGCGTCCCGATGCCAGCGGTGACACGGCCATGGCGCGATAGCGGCCGAAGGGTACGCAGTGCATGGCGCGCTGGTGTGCGGCGGAGTCCTGCTGCGTGGCGAACCATACGCCGGCCATGGCTTCGCCGGCCAGCCACGTCTCGTCCTGCGGCATCAGCCCGATGACGGCGCCGCATTGCTGCCCCACCAGATCGTCGGCCGTGATGCCCACAGTGAAGCCGAGCCGGGCCGCCTGTCCGACGATCTGATCGGTCGTGTGCACGGCGGAAGGGCGGCGGATCCGCGGGATGGCTTCCATGTCCGCCACGTCCTCGAACAGTTGCATGCAGACAGGCGTGGTGCGCAGCCTCAACAGGCGGTACAAGGCCTCGGCCATGGCGGCGCCGTCCTCGGATGCGATGGGGCGTGTCTCCTCGTTATTGCTTGGCATTGGCGGGTTCCTTTGTCGTTGTCTTGCGGCTTAGCGCGGTGGGCCAAGCCCGCGTCGCGCGGCCGCCGGGGCAACGATACACCCGGGCCGCCGTTCGCTTTCGCCGGCCGCGCGGCGGCGTTGGGCGCAGGCTATGCCAGAATAGCGGCATCGTCACTCGTCCTTGCGCGCCGCGAGACGCCGCTAATGCTCAGTCCCAGCACGATTGCAATCGTCGTTCTGTGCTTCCACGCCGTTGGCATGCTTGCCGCGCTGCATGCCGTGATGACGGTCCGCACGGCGCCCGGCGCCATCGCCTGGGCCGGTTCCCTGGTCATGATGCCCTACGTGGCGCTGGTGCCCTACCTGATACTCGGGCGCAGCCGCTTCGCCGGCTATGTCAGTGCCCGGCGTTTCAATGCCGACCGGATTCGCGAGCTGACCGATGACATGAAGTCGGACGAGCGCGAGGCGCGGCGCGCCAGCGTCGTGCCGGTGCCGCCCCTGGCCGGCATGCACGCGCTGCCGAGCCTGACCGGCGTACCCTGCCTGGCCAACAATGACGTACGTCTGCTGATCAACGGGCAGGCCACCTTCGATGCCATCTTCGCAGCCATCGCGCAGGCGCGGGAGGTGGTCATGGTGCAGTTCTTCATCGTGCACGATGACGATCTCGGCCAGCGATTGCTGCAACTGCTGCGCGAGCGCGCCGCGGCCGGCGTCCGGGTCTACTTCCTCTACGACAGCATCGGCTGCCATGCGCTGCCCAGGCACTACGTACGCGCGCTGTCCGAGGCCGGCGTGCGCGCGCGCGCATTCGCCACGCGACGGGGGTTCGTCAACCGCTTCCAGATCAATTTCCGCAATCACCGCAAGCTGGTCGTGGTCGACGGCGAGCACGCGTTCACCGGGGGCTTGAACGTTGGCGACGAATACATGGGCAAGCACCCGCCGCTGGCACCCTGGCGCGACACCCATATCGCGGTGCGCGGCGCCGTGGTGCTCGACCTGCAGATGGCCTTCGCCGAGGACTGGTACTGGGCCGCGCGCGAGGTGCCGCGCTTGTTGATGCCGCCGCCCGAACCGGCCGGCTCGATGATCTGCCAGCTGGTTCCCTCGGGGCCGGCCGATCCGCAGGAAACCTGCTCGCTCTTCTTTGTCGAGGCCATCCAGTCGGCGCGGCGCCGACTGTGGATCACCACGCCGTATTTCGTACCCGACGAGGCGGTCTTCGCCGTGCTGCGCCTGGCGGTGCTGCGCGGCGTGGATGTGCGCATCCTGATTCCCTCGCGCCCCGACCACCTGGTCGTGTATGCCGCCTCCAAGCTCTACGCGTACCAGGCCATTCGCGCCGGCGTGAAGATCTACCGCTACCAGCCGGGCTTCCTGCACCAGAAGGTGATCCTGGTCGACGATGTGGCTGCCGCCGTCGGCAGCGCCAACCTCGACAACCGTTCCTTCCGGCTCAATTTCGAGCTGATGCTGATGACTGCCGACCGCCGCTTTGCCGCCGACGTCGAGTCGATGCTGGAAGCGGACTTCGCCCAGGCCACGCGCATCGGCGAGGAAGAGTACCTGGAGAGCCCGGCGCTGCAGCGCGTGGCCATGCATGTGGCCTCCTTGTTCGCCCCCATCCTCTGATTTCCCCATCGTTGCGCGGCAAGGCTGCCGACGCCACTGCGCCCGTCGGACGTCTCTCGCGCAGGCGGGCCGCGTTCCACTGCCAATTGTGTACACTGTCTACTACGAGTTGGCAGGAAAATGGACAGCATCCACATGGAGAGGGCATGACGCAGGCGGCCACGCTTCCCCCGCGCCGCACGACCTATCGCCACGGCGATCTGCGGCGCGCCTTGCTCGAGGCAGGGATCGAGCTGGCACGCGCCGGCGGCCCGGGCGCCGTGGTGTTGCGCGAGGCCACGCGGCGTGCGGGCGTGGTGCCGAACGCGGCCTACCGGCATTTCGCCAGCCGCCAAGCCTTGCTGGGTGCCGTGCGCGCGGCCGCGCTGTCGGCGCTGGCGGTGGCGATGGAAGCGGAACTGGCGCGTTTGCGGCGTGGCACGGATGCCGCTGAGTTCGCGCGGGGCAGCCTGCGGGCAGTCGGCACCGGCTACCTGAAGTTCGCGCGGGCGCAGACCGGCCTGTTCCGCACCGCCTTCAGTCCGCCGGACGAAGCCGGCGGCGCGGCGATGGCACCGGGCGATAGCGCCCCTGATCCGGCGATGGCCGGCGCCAGCGGGCTCAATCCCTTCCAGTTGCTGGCAGCCGCTCTCGACCGCTTGGTGGAAGCCGGCGTGCTTCCTGCCGAACGCCGCGCGGGCGCCGAATACCTGGCGTGGTCCGCCGTGCATGGGATGGCTTTACTGGCGATCGACGGCCCGCTGCGCCGGCTCGGCAAGGGGCAGGCCGAGGCGCTTGGCCAGCGCCTGCTCGACATGGTGGAGCAGGGCCTGTAGGCGCTGGGGCTGTCCGCGCAATTGGGAAAAAAAGAGCCGCGATGCTAGAAGCATCGCGGCACATTAAAGAGGCGCGGGGCCTCCCAGGTGGGAGGGCAACGGCCTCAGATCGGGGACACCCTATCGGGCATAGGGTGCGGCATAACTTTATTTGTTAAGCGCCGCGCGACGCCCGGGCAATGGCTGAACGTAAGTCAGGAATTTTCCGAATCATTGGCCGGGAGGAGGGGAGCCGAGGGCCGGTCTCGCGTGTCGCTGCGGCGCTGTGCCTCGCCCGCTGTGCCTCGCCCGCTGTGCCTCACCGATAGGCAGGAAAGCAGGGGAATGCGGAATGCTTGTGCGCCAGGCGGTGTCTAACCATTATCCTGGAGTGTCCGAGATGATCCGCGCACGGCTCTTGGCTTCTGCCCTGGTGTTGCTGCTAGGCGGCTGCGTTGCCTATCCCGCCTATGACGGCTATGGATACCCGGCCGCCTATGCCTACGACGGCGGGCCCTATTACTACGGCAGCGTGCCATACGGCTATTACCCGTCGGCATGGCCGTACTACTACGGTCCGGGTTGGCCTTACTTCGGTGTCTATTACGGTGGCTACTATGGCGGCGGCTACCACCACTATTACTACGGAGGACGGCCAGGCTGGCATGGCGGGCACGCCAACCATGGCGGCATGCATGGCCACTAGCCGGCATGGATCCGGGGCAATGACCGCGCACGGTGGCCGCGCCGGCGCGGCATGCCGGCTCAGGCCAGTTGCCTGAGCTGGCCGATCACGTTCATCAACTGCCCGTGCGCGACGATCACGCCGGACTCATCCTGCAGGGCTTCCTGGTAGCGCTTGCAGAAGGCGGGGTCTCCCTTCTGGCTGAACAGCTTCTCGGTGGCCGCGGCAACGGCGCGGCAGGTTTCGTCGTGGTGTTCCTTGCCGTCGAGCTCTTCGTCGATCTCGATGATCAGGCGGGACAGCGGGTCGAGCCAGCGGAAGTAGGTCTCCTCAGTCACGATCTGGACGAACTGGCCCGAGGGGATGGGCCCGTACAAGCGTTCGTACTGGCCTCGGTCATACCCGATCACTTCCTTGTGCACCTGGAGCAAGGCCGCACGCAGCGCGCGCAGGCCTGAACGGCGGTTCTCCTGGATGGCGAGGAACTGTTCGCTGGGCATGCTCTCTCTCCTTTCCTCAAACTTGCTAGGGTTTTTCCGTGGAACGCCTAGGACACTTCCAGCCAATGCCGGGGCGCGCCTGCCAGTATAGGCAGGCGCCCTGCGCCGGGCCAGCGGCTGGCCCTAGCGAGTTTCCCGCATGCTGTTTGTCCTGATTGGCGGAGGGGAAAGCCCTCTCCGGGCGGCGCGCAGAGACCGCGAGGCGGGGGTAAGTCGGCTATCGGATACGCGACTGCAATGCAACGGCAGCGCGCCAGCGTCGCGGCCGCGGCTGCCGCTCGGCCATGCCGCGGCCCTCGGGTGTTCAGGCCTGCCGCGTTGCGGCTTGCAGCAGGTGCTTCTGGATCTTGCCGCTGGTGGTCTTGGGCAGCGCCTCGACGAAGTGATAGCGGCGCGGACGCTTGTAGGCGGCCAGCCGGTCGCCATGCACCAGGAAGCGGTCCAGCACCTCGGCATCGACGTGCTTGCCCGCGCGCGATACCACGTAGGCGCTGACGACCTGCCCCCAGACATCGTCCGACTCGCCGCGGACGGCCACTTCGAGCACGGCTTCATGTTCGATCAGCGCGTCTTCGACCTCGCGCGGATAGACGTTCTCGGCGCCGGAATTGATCATGTGGTCGATGCGGTCACGGACCCAGAGGTAGCCGTTGGCGTCGAGCTCGCCCAGGTCGCCGGTGTGGTACCAGCCGTGGGCCAGTGCCCGTGCGTTGGCGTCCGGGCGGTTCAGGTAGCCGCGCATCATGCACGGCCCGCGCACCAGGATCTCGCCCACTTCGCCCGGCGCGCACGGCGTGGCGGGGTCGGTGGGTTCGCCATCTTCGCGCAGCCGCGCCACGACCAGGTCGTGGTTGAGTGCGGGCGTGCCGGCGGAGCCAGGGTGGCTCAGTTGTTCATGCGGATAGAGCACGGACATGCACGGCCCCATCTCGGTGGTGCCGTAGACCTGGATCAGCTGCGCGCCGATGTGGCGGTCCCATTCGCGCACCAGATGGGGGGCCATGGACGCGCCGCCGTATTCCACCAGCCGCAGCGACGAGAGGTCGCGCGCCGGCAGTTCGGGGTGATTGAGCATCATGCCGACCATCGTGGGGGCAGCGAAGAAGTGCGTAACGCGTTCGCTTTCGACCAGGCGCAACGCTTCGCCCGCATCGAATCGGCGTTGCAGCACCTGTGTCGCGCCCACCTGCAGCCGCGGCAGGAAGCTGGTGTGCAGCTCGGCGGTGTGGTTCAGCGGGGCCACTGACAGGCCGACGTCTTCGCGGGACAGGCGCATGGCCTGGTGCATCAGCGCGTTATGGGCCAGCTTGCTGCGGTGGGTGTGCAGCACACCCTTGGGGCGGCCGGTGGTGCCGCTGGTGTACATCAGGATGCAGTCGTCGTCTTCATCCACTGCGATGGGCGGCGGCGTATCCGGCCGGCCGGAGGCGACGGCGTCCAGGCGCGCGGTGGCGAAGGCCGGCGCGGGGCCCGCATCGGCGTAGATCCAGTGGGCGGTGCCGGGTGTCAGCGTGGCCGCCTTTTCCACCACGGCCGCGCCTTCTTCCTCGAAGAGCAAGGCGCGGGCGCCGCCGTCGGTCAGGATGAAGGCAAGTTCCTGGGCGGCCAGGCGGTAATTGACGGGGTTGAAGATCGCCCCGATGCGCGCCGACGCGAGCAGGCTGAAGACGAAGGATGGGGTGTTGTACAGGAAGGCCGCCACCACGTCGCCCTTGCCGATGCCGAGCGACAACAGCCCGTGGGCGTGGCGGTTGACCTCGGCGTCGAGTTCGGCAAAGGTCCAGGCGCGGCGCTGCGCGCCGTGTCCGTGTACCAGCGCGGTCTTGTTCGGCAGATAGCGCGCGGGCCAGGCGAGCGTGTCGCCCAGGGTCTGGCTGTGCTTCAAGTCGTTGCTCCCAGCGTGTGGCAGGCCTTGCTGCCTGGCAAAGCGGGGAACTATACGGTTGCGTCAGCCGCAAGGGAAAGAACAAATCGGAGTTTGCTTATGCCTGAAAGTCGCATATCGGGCACATCGTGCGGCTTGTGCCGTGGCCCGCCGGCAGGCTAGCGGGCGCTGTCGCACTGCGGGCACACGCGCAGCAGCAGCGGCCCCTCGATGCCCAGGTCGCCATTCTCGGGCACAGGCCGCGCCTCGCCGCCCGCGCCGGCCAGCATGCAGCGGCATCCCGCGGGGCGCGGCTCCATGCGGCGGGGCGTGCCTGCAGGCACCACCGCGTAGTGCACGCCCAACTGGACGCGGCGTTCCCATTTCCCGCTCGGGTCCAGCATCAGCAGCCACTGGCGGATCTGGGTCGACCAGTGCGCCACCGTCTCCGCCTTGACGTCGAGCTGCCGGGCGGCCTCGGCCAGCGACATGCTGCGCGCAAGCAGCGCAAAGATCGGGACGAAGCGATCGGTGTGGCGCAGGCGGGCCAGCGGCGTGGCGCTCAGGCGGTTGAAGCGCCGCCGGCACTGGCGGCAGCGGAAGTGAGGCAGCTCATCGGCCGTCGCCGCGCAGGCGTGCGCGCCGTCGGTGCCGCAGTGGGGGCAGTCGGGCGCGACGGCCGCATCGGCGTGCAGGGCGCGCCAGGCCTCTTGCAGGTAGGCCGCCAGTTCGGCATCGCCGCCGCCGCGGTTGCCCGTGCAGACGTGCATCAGGCTGGTGGCCCGGCGCTGCGGACTGGCGCTAGCGGGGGCGTGGAGGGCGGACTGCTGACGCATGCTCTGGCTCACGGTTTCGGGTTGGGGCCGGTGTCGCCGGCCGCGATGGATGTGGGGTTGTTCCACCAGCCGCCGCCCAGCGCGAGGAAGAGGGCGGCGGTGTCGGCGTAGCGGCCGGCGCGTGCCTGCACGGTGGCCTGCACGGTGGTCTGGTAGGCCTGCTCCGCATTGAGCAGCGTCAGCACGTTGACCTGGCCGAGCTGCAGTTGTTTGCCGGTGATGTCCAGCGTCTTGGTTGCCGCCTGTTCGGACTTCAGCGCGGCCTGCAGGATCAGTGCATCGGCGTCGAGCGCGTGCAGCGTGTCGGCGACGTTCTGGAAGGCCGTGATCACGGTGGCGCGGTA
This sequence comes from Cupriavidus sp. 09_S30, assembly GCF_056930435.1. Lineage (NCBI taxonomy): Bacteria > Pseudomonadati > Pseudomonadota > Betaproteobacteria > Burkholderiales > Burkholderiaceae > Cupriavidus > Cupriavidus sp. 09_S30. The sequence continues at coordinate 1,238,016 of NZ_JBXOWI010000002.1, forward strand.
CTGCGCTTCGGCCTGCGTCATTGCCGCGTCGGCCGCGCGCTTGCGTGCGAGCAAGGTGCCGCCCGCGAACAGCGTCTGGGTGGCACTGCCTGCCAGGCTCCAGAAGATGTTGCCGTCGTTGAACATCTGGCTGAAGACAGTTGCCGTGCCGCCCAGGTTGCCGGTGATGGTGAGCTGGGGCAGCATGTTGGCGATCGCCACGCCCACCTGCGCGGTGGCCGCATGCAGATTGGCTTCGGCGGCGCGCACGTCGGGGCGCTGGCGCACCAGCTGCGAGGGCAGCGACACCGGCAGCTCCTGCGGCAACTGGAAGTCGGCGAAGGTGAAGGTGTCGGCCGGACCGTCCGCGGGCAGCTTGCCGGCCAGCGCCGTCAACTGGTCTCGCTGCAGCGCGAGCTGCTTGCGCAGCGTGGGCAGGGCCTGTTCGGCCTGGGCCAGCTGGGTCTGCGCCGCGGCGACGTCGAGCCCGCTGACGGAGCCCAGTGCCTGCTGGCGCGTCAGGTTGGCGAGCAGGTGGGTATTGATCTCGACGATGCGCTGCTGGGCATCGATCTGGGCGCGCAGCCCGGCTTCCGCGATGGCGGCCACGACGATGCTGGAAGCGAGCGTCAGGTAGGTAGCCTCGACCTGGAATTGCTGTGCCTGTTCGCTGGCGCGCAGCGATTCGACCTGACGCCGGTTCAGGCCGAACACATCGGGCGTATAGCTGATGGCCAGCTGCGCGGTGTGCAGGGTGAAGTATTCGTCGCCCGAAGTCAGGGTCGGCGAAATGGTGTTCACGGCATTGCGTTGCCGGCTGGGCGAGTACGAGGCCTGCAGCGTCGGGAAGAAGGCGCCCTGCTGCGCCTTGACGTTCTCATGCGCCTGTTTCAGTGCCGCCTGCGCGGCAGCCACCGTGGGGCTGGCCTTGAAGGCGTCTTCGATCAGGTGGTCCAGCTTGGGCGACTGGAACAAGTGCCACCACTGGCCCGGAATATCCATGCCGGCGATAAAGCGCTGCGCCTCGCCGCCCTCGGTGGCCGCCGAGGTGGTCTGCGCCGGCAGCGGCGCGGGCGAATAGCCGTTGGTGACAGGTGCTGCCGGCTGCTTGAAATCGGGGCCGAAGGCGCAAGCCGACAGAAGGGCGCACCCGGCCGCCGCCGCTGCTAGGGCGGTGCGGCGCCGAGAGTACATACGGCGGTCCGGCGAGCGGGTGGGAAGAGACATCGATCTGCCTGCGGGCGTTCGGCTTCGGGGTTGCGGCGATTCTAGGAGGGATCGCATTTGGCGCGTACTGTGATTGATCACAGTAGACCGCTCCGCGGGGCTGGACGCATCATGCCGGCAAAATTGCGCATATTGGGGGTCTGCCGTGCCTATCGATGTCAAATCCGCCGCCATTGGGGCGTCGGTCGCCGCGATCGTGGTGGGAGGGCTGGTTTTTGGCCTGTCCGGGCGCACGCAGCCGACCGCACTTTACGGTCCGCCGGCAGGCAGTGGGTACGGTTCGCCGGCAGGCGGTGGGGCCTCGGCTCCCGCGGCGAAGGTGCGCGGGGCGCAGGATGTCACGCTCAACCAGGGACAGATGGTCCACGTCAAGGTGGCACCCGTCGAGGAACGTGACTTCGCCAATCGCCGCGAGGCCATCGGCAACATCAATTTCAACGAGAACCGCTCGGTCCAGGTGTTCTCTTCCTACCAGGGCAAGATCCGGCGGACATTCGCCAAGATCGGCGACGACGTGCGCAAGGGCCAGCCGCTGTTCGAGATCGACAGCCCCGACCTTGTGCAGGCCGAATCCACGCTGATTTCCGCCGCCGGCACGCGCAACCTCACCATGCGCGCGCTGGAGCGCGCGCGCGGACTGTTCGAGATCCAGGGCATCGCGCAGAAAGACCTCGACCAGGCCACCTCCGACCAGCAGGCCGCGGAGGCCGCCTACAAGGCTGCCCGCGATGCGGTCGCGATCTTCGGCAGGAGCGCGGCCGACATGGACCGCATCATCAAGGATCGCCACATCGATCCGGTGCTCACCGTGACCAGTCCCATGGATGGACGAGTCACCGCGCGCAGCGCGCAGCCCGGCCTGCTGGTGCAGCCAGGGAGCGGCACGGCGCCGTTTACGGTGTCCGATCTCTCGACGATGTGGATGCAGGCCTTCGTGACCGAGGCGGACAGCCCGCTGCTGCGCGAGGGTCAGGCGGTCACGGTCAAGGTGATGGCCTTCCCGGGGCGCGTCTTCAAGGGCAAAGTCAGCTCGATCGGTGCCACGGTCGATGCGGGCACGCACCGCGTACTGGTGCGCTCCGAGATCGAGGACCCGCACCACGAGCTGCGCCCCGGCATGTTCACCTCGTTCGAGATCCGCACCGGCGACCCGATCCGCTCGGCAGCGCTGGCGGTGGACGGCGTGGTGCGCGAGGGCGACGGCACCATGACCGCCTGGGTCACCTCCGACCGCAAGCGTTTCACGCGCCGCGTCGTGAAGATCGGGCTGATCCAGGATGACGTGGTCCAGATCGTCGACGGCGTCAAGCCCGGCGAGCTGGCCGCGACCGAGGGCGCGCTGTTCATCAGCAACGCCGCCGCCATGTCCGGCACCTGAACCGATGATGCGCCCGCTCTCCCCACGCCACCCGAGCACCGGGCTGAACACGAGGTAAAACCGTGCTGAGTGCCATTCTCAAGCTGTCGCTGACGCGCCGACCGCTGATCATGCTGTTCCTGCTGGTGTTCGCCGGCGCCGGCCTGTTCGCCTTCTCGAAGCTGAACATCGAGGCCTATCCCAATCCCGCGCCGGTGATCCTGGAGATCACGGCGCAGGCGCCCGGCCTGTCCGCCGAGGAGATGGAGCGCTACTACACCGTGCCGATGGAGGTCGGGCTTGCGGCCACGCCCGGCGTCGAGAGCATCCGTTCGACGTCCTTCTACGGGCTGTCGTTCGTGCGCGTGACTTTCCGCTACGGCCTCGACTACTACTTCGCCTACACGCAGGCCGCGCTGGCGCTGCAGCAGAACGTCAGCCTGCCCAACAACGTGCAGCCGCAGATCCAGGCCTCCAGCCTGGTCGGCGAGATCTACCGCTACCAGCTCAAGGGTCCGCCGCATTTCGGCCTGACCAATCTGCGCACGATCCAGGACTGGGTGCTGCAACGCCGCCTGAAGACCGTGCCCGGCGTGGCTCAGGTGGTCAGTCTGGGGCGGCACCACCAAGGAGTACGACGTCGAGGCCGACCTGCACAAGCTCGAGGCCTATAACGTCACGCTGCCGCAGATCGTTACCGCGCTGGGCAACGCCAACATCAACGTGGGCGGCCGCACCATCAACTTCGGGCAGCAGTCGGTCAACATCCGCGGGGTAGGCCTGGTCCAGGACACCAAGGACATCGAGCAGATCGTCCTCACGCAGAGCAATGGCGTGCCGGTGCAGGTCAAGGACGTGGCCAAGGTCAAGATCGGCTACACGCCCCGGCTGGGCCGGTCGGGCCGGGACAATGAAGACGATGTGGTGACCGCCATCGTGGTGATGAACCGCACCTTGCAGACCAACGAGGTGGTGGCACGCGTGAAAGCGGAGATCGAGAAGATCAACAGCGACGGCACGCTGCCTGCCGGCGTCAAGATCGCACCGTACTATGACCGTTCCACCCTGGTCGAGGTCACCACACACACCGTGCTGCACAGCCTGCTGTTCGGCTGCCTGCTGGTGTTCTTCATCCAGTGGGTCTTCCTCGGCGACCTGCGCAGCGCGATCATCGTCAGCGTGAACATTCCATTCGCGCTGTTCTTCAGCATCATCATCCTGGTGCTGGTCGGGGAGTCGGCCAACCTGCTCTCGGTGGGGGCGGTGGACTTCGGCATCATTGTCGATTCATCGGTGATCCTGGTCGAAAACGTGTTCCGCAACCTGCAGATGCCGATGGCGGAGCAGGCCAGGCTGCTGGCCAGCCGAGAGGCGCGCATCCTCGGCATGCGGGTGCCGGAGCGCTTGCGCATGATCTTCGTCAGCGCGCTGCAGGTGGACAAGGCGGTCTTCTTCTCGGCCGCCATCACGGTGGCGGCCTTCGTCCCGCTGTTCACCATGCAGGGCGTGGAAGGCCAGATCTTCGGACCGATGGCGCGTACCTACGGCTACGCCTTGCTCGGCGCGCTGATCGCCACCTTCACGATCACTCCGGTGCTGTGCAGCTACCTGTTGCCCAAGCATATCGAGGAGAAGGAGACCTGGCTGGTGCGGTCATTGCATCGCATCTACGCGCCCACGCTGAAGTGGTCGCTGTCGAACAAGCGCTTCGCGGTGATCGTGGGCGCCGGCGTGCTGGTGGCGACCGGCCTGCTGATGACGCGCCTGGGCACCGAGTTCCTGCCGGCGCTGGAGGAAGGCAACCTGTGGATCCGCGCGACGATGCCGCCGACCGCCTCGCTGGAAGCCGGCGTGCCACCGGTCGCCCGCATGCGCCAGATCCTGCTGCGTCATCCTGAGGTGGCGACGGTGGTGTCGCAGCACGGCCGCCCGGATGACGGCAGCGATGCCGCAGGCTTCTTCAACGCCGAGTTCTTCGTGCCCTTGAAGCCCTTCGACCAGTGGCCCGCGGGCATGACCAAGGACAAGCTGGTGGCGCAGGTGCAGAAGGAATTCAATGATGAGTTCGCCGGCATCTCGCTGAACTTCTCGCAGTACATCCAGGACAACGTCGAGGAAGGCCTGTCCGGCGTCAAGGGCGCCAACTCAGTCAAGATCGTCGGGCGCGACCTCGATACCCTGGAGCGGCTGGCCGACCAGGTCGAGCATGAGATGTCGCAGGTCAAGGGCGTGACGGACCTGGGCGTGTTCCGTGTACTGGGCCAGCCCAACCTGAACATCCGCATCAACCGAGAGGCGGCGGCGCGCTATGGCCTCAACACAGGTGACGTCAATACCGTGGTGCAGGCTGCGCTCGGCGGCACCCAGGCCAGCACGATCCTGGAAGGCGACCGCCAGTTCGCGCTGACGGTGCGGCTCGCGCCGGAGTACCGCAACAATATCGACGCCATCCGCAACCTGAAGGTGGCCTACCAGACCTCGAGCGGGGGCAATGCCTACATCCCGCTGCGCGAACTGGCGGACATCACGCTCGACACCGGCGCGTCCTACATCTTCCATGAACGCAACCAGCGCTTCATCCCGGTCAAGTTCAGCGTGCGCGGGCGCGACCTGGGCGGCACGGTGGAGGAGGCGCAGGCCCGCATCGCCCGCAACGTCAAGCTGCCCGAGGGCTACCGCATCGACTGGGCCGGCGAGTTCGAGGAGCTGGAGCAGGCCAAGCAGCGGCTGGCGGTGATCGTGCCGATCAGCATCGTGATGATCCTGGTGCTGCTGTACGGTCTGTTCAATTCCCTGCGCGACAGCCTGATGGCGCTGGCCGGCATTCCCTTCGCCATCGCCGGTGGCGTGGCTGCGTTGTTCCTGACGGGGCTGGACTTCAGCATCTCGGCGGCGATCGGCTTCGTTTCGCTGTTCGGGGTGTCGGTGATGGACGGTATCCTGATGATCACCTACTACAACGATCTGCGGGGGCAGGGCCTGCAGTCGGGCGAGGCTATGTTCCACGCCGCCCAGCACCGGATGCGGCCGATGCTGATGACCGCGCTGTCGGCCTGTATCGGCTTGTTCCCGGCGGCGATCTCCACCGGCATCGGCAGCCAGGTGCAGCGGCCGCTGGCCACGGTGGTGGTGGGCGGCATGCTGGTCGGGCCGATCATGCTGCTGGTGATCGTGCCGGCGCTGCGCATGGTCTTCCTGGGCAAGGACGCGCGCGGTGGGGACAGTCATGGTGGGCCGACGGCGGAGGCCGGCGTGTAACAGCCGTGGCGGCGGTAGCGGCGGTGGCGCTGCGCCCCGGCAGGGGTGCCGCCTCGCCGGGGCCGTCGTCGGCGGGGTGCCGGACTCAGGGCTTGATGATCCCCGCCGAGGCCGCCTTGACGACGGCTTCGATGCGCGTGGCGACGCCCAGCTTCTCGCGCGCGTTGTCGATGTGGAAGTCCACGGTGCGCTTGGACAGGCCGAGGATGGTGGCGATCTCGCCCGAGGTCTTGCCGCGTGCCGACCACACCAGGGTTTCGATCTCGCGCTCGCTCAGGTGCACGGCCGGCAGGGTGGCGCGGGTACGCGCCACGCGCGCGAGGCGGGTCTCGACGATGCTGGCCAGGATGTCGAAATCGACCGGCTTGGTGACGTAGTCGTCGGCGCCCAGCCGGCGCCCCTTCAGCTCCGCTTCGCGCTGGGCCAGCGCCGTCAGGAAGATAAAGGGCATGTCGGCGAAGCGGGGCGCCAGCGCCGTCACCCGTTCCAGCAACTCGAAGCCGGTCATCACTGGCATACTCACATCGCAGAGCACAAGGTCCGGGGCGTCGCGCAGGATGGCGGCAAGGCCCTGCTGGCCGTCGTGGGCGATATCGACGGCGAAGCCGCGGTCCACCAGCTCCTCGGCAATCAGCCCGGCGGTCTCGGGATCGTCCTCGATGCAGAGGATCTTGCGGCGGGCGGCGCTCAACGCTGGCTCCCCGGATGGCGGTGCGGCCTAGCGGACGTAAGCGACGTAAGCGACGTAAGCGACGTAAGCAACATAAGCGACGCGGCTGGCACGCCACCTTGGCCCAGACAGGCAGATTTCATCATGCGTATCCTATGAAGCATCTCAGTCCGGCACCCGACGGGGCGCCAGTCACCCCACCGCGGCGCGCTGCTCGCCGGCACGCCGGCGCCGGTTGGCGTGCCGGCATGCCGCTGCTGCGGCCGATCCGGGTCCGGCTGTCGCTGGTGTTCGTGCTTTTCCTGCTGCTGGTGGCAGGCGTCGGCGTGTTCAGCATCGACCGGCTGGCCAGCTTTCATAGCGTATCCGCCCAAATCAGCGGGCATTGGCTGCAAAGCAACCGTATTCTAGGGGATCTGAACAACTACATCTCGGATTTTCGCGGCAGCGAAGGCGACCTGCTGATCGCCGCCACGCACGCGGACCTGCGCGCCGCGGAACAGGAGATTGCCCGGCTGGACGAAGTGGTCGGGCGCGGCGAGGCCCGCTACGGCAGCGTCGAGCACGATCAGACGGAAACGGCGTTGTTCCAGCAGTTCACGCAGGAGTGGGCCAACTACCGGCAGATGGCGCTGCGTGTCAGCGAGCTGGTGCACAAAGGCGATGCCGCGGGCGCCATCCAGCTGTACCACGGCGATTCGCGTCGCGCCTTCGATGCCGCCAACAGCACCCTGTCGGTGCTGACCGAGCGCAACGTGACGGGCGCGGCGGAAGCGACCGAACGCGAGGCACAGGCCTATGCCGAGGCGCGCCGGCTGATCGCCGGTGCCATCCTGATCTCGCTGTGCCTGGCGGTGGCGGCGGTCGCCTACCTCGTCAGCGCCGTGTCGACGCCGATTGCCCGCCTGGTGGAGCGCATGCACCGGATCTCCGACAATGATCCGGACGTGGACATCCCCGGCGCCCAGCGCCAGGACGAGATCGGCGACATTGCGCGCGCGGTGGTCCGCTTCCGCGACAACACGCAGGAACTCGAGCGCAGCAAGGGCGTGCTGGCGGCGCAGACGGCCAGGCTGGAGGAAACGCTGGCCAACGAGCGCCGCATGGCGGAGTTGCAGCGCAACTTTGTCTCGATGGCCTCGCACGAATTCCGCACGCCGCTCAATGTGATCGACGGCCACGCGCAGCGGCTGATGCGCATGCGCGAGCCGCCGACCGCCGAGATGCTGGCCGAGCGCTGCGGCAAGATACGGAGCGCCGTGCAGCGCATGACCAGCTTGATCGACAGGCTGCTCGATTCGTCGCAGTTGATGGATAGCGTGGCGATGGCGGTGCCGCAGAGCGAGGACTTCTCCCTGCCGCAGCTGTTGCACGAGGTCTGCGAGATGCATCGCGACAGCTCGCCTGCCGCGCGCATCGAAGAGGGGTTCGACGCTGCCGCGCCACAGTACGTGCGTGGCGATCCTCGCCTGCTGTTCCAGGCCTTCAGCAATCTCGTGGGCAATGCCATCAAGTACTCGCCCGCGCAGTCGCCGGTGCGCGTGCGCATCGACAGCGGGCCCGATGGTTTCACCGTGTCGGTGGATGACCGCGGCATCGGCATTCCCGAGAGCGACGTCGGCCACCTGTTCGAGCGCTATGTGCGCGGCGCCAACGTGGCCGGCACGGTCGGGGCCGGCGTCGGGCTCTACCTGGTCAAGCTGGTGGTCGACCTGCACCAGGGCAGGGTCGCGGTGGACAGCAAGGAGGGGCGCGGCTCGCGCTTCACGGTGGTGCTGCCGCGGGCGGAACATCCGGCGCCCGCGGCAGAATAGTCGCCGGCGAGGGTGCCGGCCAGCCCGAACTGCGAGCCGAGCAAGCTGACGCCCGGGCCTAGAAAGGCAGCGGAGCGACCGCGGATTGCGGCGGCGTGGGCGGGAACTGCAGCGGACCCGTCTGGCGCTGCAGCGCATAGCGCAGGTACAGGCCGGCGTACCACTGCCGGTAGTCGCGCGCATTGTCGAGGCCGAGCAGGCCGCCGACGACCATTTGCTGGCTGGCCTGGTACTCCACCGACCCCACCAGGTTGTAGGCCAGGCCCGTCTTGGACTGGCCCGGATACACCGCGCTGGTGGCGCTGGTCAGGTTGGCCGCGTGCGCGCTGGCCACCGCGGCGTTTGCCGCGGATTGCGCCGCGGCGTTGGTCGGGAAGAAGTTGGAGTCGTTTTCGGTGAACGACTGGACGCCGAGCGCGCCACGGACGTGGTAGGCGATCTTGCCGCTGCGGCCGGACAGCGACATCGGCAAGGTGACGGCGAAATAGCGCTGCGGACTGAAGTAGCCGCCCTGGCCGAAGGTGAAAAAGCGCAGGTTCTGGTCGTAGCCCATCGAGGTGAAGTTGATCCCGCCCATCCAGCGCTTCTCGGGCGTGTCGATCAGCCGGATGTAGAAGCCGCCACCACCTTCCCAGCGGGTGTTGCGCTCCACATTGTGGCCGGTCAGCAGGCCGTAGCCGCCGTAGCCGTAGATGCCGAGCGTACCGTCGTCCCAGCCCAGGTCGGCACGGCCGCTGCTGTTCATCACGCCGCCCCAGCGCAGCCCCGCGCGCGCATCCTGCGCCCCGGCGTAGGACAGCACGCTGTCGGTGACGGGGCGCCGCGATGCGGACAGGGACAGCGAGGTGCGCTGCGAGACCGGCAGGCTCACCTTGGCGCCGGCGTTGATGTCCGCGTACTGGAAGCCCAGCGGGGTCGAGCCGACGTCGATATTGACACGCTCCGACTCATAGGCGACGCCCACGGCCGCGCCGAACGCGCTCTGCGAGCCGGCCGGGGCGCCGGAAAGGGCCACCAGCGGGCCGGCGCCGAAGCGAAAGGCCGAGTTGTAGTCGGTGCCGACCGAGCCGGCGTCGAGCGAGACCGGCGTGACGCGCGCGACCAGCTTGCCGTTGCCGGCAGCCATCTTGGCTTCCGCGACCACCTGCGTCTCGATCAGCTGGCTCATGCCGGAGTCGCCGCCGCGTCCGCGCAGCATCGGTCCGCCGGCCAGCAGCGGGCTGCGTTGCTGTTCGAGATCCTGCAGTTCCTGCTGGGCGGTGCGCGGTGTATTGGTATCCGGCACGTAGTCGCTCTCGGCCATCCAGGGCAGGCGCGACTGGGCGCCGACCGGCTGGCGCGCCGGCACGGTAACCGGCTGGGGCGCGGCCGCGGCGGCCGCGTAGGCCTGGGCCGGCGAGGCATAGGCGGGCAGCGGCGCGGCGGCGGCCGGCGCCGCTGGTACCGCGTATCCGGTGGCGATTGGCACGGCAGCCGGCGCGCGCGTGCTGGCGGTCCGGCTGGCCGGGGCGGGACGGGCGCCGGCGGCGCCTGGCGCCGGGTAGTAGTCCGCCGGTGCCGGCGCCGCCTGCTGCACCGCCTGCTGCTGCGGCACCGGGATATAGGGCTGCGCGTAGGGCTGTTGGGCGAGGGGCGCGGCCGGCAGCGACGCGGGCAGCATCATCGGCTGTGCGGCCGCGGCCACCGGCGCGGGCATGTGCGGATAGGGCGCGCTCGAGCCTGGGGCCGGCAGCTGCGAAGTGGTGCGCTGCCCGGGCAGGCCGACAAAGGGGTTGCCAGGCACGCGGTCGAAGCCGGAGCCGGGGCGGGCCGGCAGGCCGGGCGTCGTGGCGCTGGCTTGCGCGGCGGCGGTGTTTTCCGCAGCCACCGCGGCGCGGAAGTAGTCCATCGCCTTGGTCGGCTTGCCTTCGGCGCGGTAGAAGCGGCCGGCTTCGGTCAGCACGCGTGGCGACTTGGGGGCTTGCGCCAGCGCCATCTGCAGGATGGCTTCGCCGCGGCTGAACTCCTTGGCCGCGCCGGCCGTGCCGACGGCGGCAAGCAGCAGGTCGAGGTTACGCGGGTCCTTCTCGATCAGGCCTTCATACAGCGTCAGCGCCTTCTGGTCCTCGCCGGCCTTGGAGTACATGCGCGCCAGGCTGGCGCGCACGGCGGGATCGCCCGGGCGGCTCGACAGTGCCGGGGCCAGCGTGTCATAGGCGGCGACCAGGTCATTGGCCTCGGTGAGCTGGTCTGCCTGGCGCACGATGTAGGCCGTGCGCAGCGAGTCATAGTCGCGCCGCTGCGCCGCGTTCATCGGAGAGTTGGCGAGCTGGCGCAGCAGCCCGGCGAGTTCCACGTCCTGCTTGGTCTTGAGCAGGATGGCGGCGTACTGAAGCTGCACGCCGACGTCGGGCTTAGCCGTGCGGCCGATCACCGAGCGCATCAACGACAGCGCGTGGGTCTCGTCGCCGGCATCGGCGTAGGCCAGCGCCAGCGCGCCGAGCTGGTCGGCATCGCGCTGGGCATAGCGCTCGGCCTGCTGCAGTACGTTGAGGGCAGCCGCCTGCTGGCCGGAGGCGGCCAGGCCACTGGCACGGTCGGCCTCGGCATGCACCCACAGGCGGCGCTGCAGGTTGCCCATGTCGCGCGTGCGGTTCTGCGGCGGGATGCGTTCCAGCGCGTCGAGGCCGCTCTGCCAGCGTCCGGTCTCGGCGGCCAGCAGCGCACTGGCGAACAGCACATCGGGCTGGTCGGGGTTGGACATCAGCAGGCCATCCATGACGCCACTCGCCTGCTCGGGCTGGCCCATGGCGACATAGGCGCGCGCCACCTCCAGCCGCACCCACGGATCGGTCGGATCGGCCGCCATGGCGTCTTCCATGGCGCGGCGCGCCGCCGCGGTGTCGCCGCGGGCGAGCGCCTCGCGGGCCTGGATGCGGGCCTGCTCGGCGCGCAGCTTGCCGAGCGAGCCCACCTTGTCCTGTTGCTGCGGGGTGAGCCGTTCCACCACGGCCAGCGCTTCTTTGCTCTTGTTCTGCGCTGCCAGCACGTCGACCAGGCCGCGCGTGGCATCCGGATTGTCGGGCTGCTGGCGCAGCACGCGGCGGTAGCCCGCCTCGGCCGCGGCATATTGGCCGTCGGTGGCGAGCACGTCGGCCAGGGCCACCTGGGCCGCCGGCTGGTTGGCGTCGAGCTTGGTGGCGCGCTCGAGCAGCTTGCGCGCTTCCGCGCGGTTGCCGGCTTCGCGCGCGGCGGTCGCCTGCTCCATCAGCATCCAGTAGTTCGCGCTGTTGCGCGCGCCACGGTAGCGTGCGCCGGCACCATGGCGCTCGGCCTGCTCGAAGAAGTCGGAGGCTTCCGCGAACTTCTCCTGTTTCAGGCGCAGCACGCCCATGCCACCCAGCGCGTCGGCATCGCCGGGGCGCTGGGCCAGTGCATTGCGGAAGCTGGCGTCGGCGCTTTCGAGATTGCCGGCATCCAGCGCGCGGAATCCTTCCTGCACCTGCTTGCGCACCGGATCGGCCACAGGGCCTTCGGCACGGGCGGCCTGCTGCTGCTTTTGCTCGCGCGCGATAGCGTCGAGCTTGGCGCGCACGGCGGCATCGTCCGGGTGGGTGGCCAGCCAGGCCTGGAACAGCGGCGCATCGGCCGGGCGGCCGCCGAGCCAGGTAAGCGCGCGGCGCCAGCTCTCGCTGGCCTGGCTGCCGACGTCGGCGCGCTTGGAAAGGGCTTCGAGCTGGCGGATGCCATCGCGGCGCGTGTTCTCGCGGTAGGTCAGGTGCTGCGCCAGCGCGAGCTGGGCGCGCACGTCGCCGGGGTTGTCGCGCACCAGTTGCTCCAGGCCCTTGCGAGCCTGCTCCCAGCCTTGGGCGGTGCCGCCCAGCGTCTGGTAGTACTCCAGCGCCAGGTCGCCTTGCGGGACCCCATCCCCGGCAGCCTTCTGGTAGCGCTTGACGGCTTCCTCGGACTGGCCGGCACGGGCGAGCTGGCGCGCCTGCTCCACTTGCTGGCGCGTGCCCGCGCTGCCGCCGCCGCGGATGGCCTGGTCCAGGCGGCCGACCAGCGGAGAGTCCGGCTTGGCCTTGCGCAGCCGCTCGAGATAGCCGCGCGCGCTGTCGGCGCGGCCGGCTTCGAGTTCCGCCACGCCCATGCCGTAGAGGGCGTCGGGCTGGTTCGGGTCGAGGCGCAGGATCTTCTGCCAGGCTTCGATGGCGCGGTCGCTGCGGCCGCGCGCCTGCCAGAACTTGCCCTGGTCGGTCAGCAGCTTGACCGGATCTTCTTGCGCGGCGGCACCGACCGCCCACATGGCCATCAGGCCGAGCAGCAGCGAGCGTGCGGCCGGCCGCGCCTGGGCGCCGCCTGCCATAGCCGCGCCATCGTGCCGGCGGGTCTTCTGACGCCTCATTTCGCTGCTGCGCTTCGACATGCTTTTTCCCACTGCAGTTCTAGTTGTCCCGAGGGTGCGAACCGGTAGCGGCCTTCGTCGTAGCCGAGGCCGAACAGTCCGAGTACGGTGTCGTAATAGCTTGCCGGCGAGCGCTGCTGGGCCGCCGGGTCGTTCAGTGCCTGGGCTCGGGCGCGCTGCGCCGCGAGCCCGGGCGAGCCGGCTGCGCCCAGGAAGGGCAGCAGCGCGGCCGAGAAGCCGGGCGGGCCTTCGCCTTCGAGCGCGCCGCTGTCGGCGTGCATGCGCTCGGGGGGCACGGTGCGCGCAGCCATGCGCTGGGCGTGCGGCGCCAGCGCCTGCTGAATGACACGGCCGGCGGCGTCGGCGCGCGGCGTCATGCCCGACCACAGGTAGACGCGGATGGCATCGTAGCTGCTGACGTCGCCCTTGACGGGATCGGTGATGAAGCCGTCCGCACTGCGGTACGCGGACCAGTCGGGCACGATGCCCTGCTTGGTCACCGCCGCGACGAAGCGGCCCGTCTGGGCGGGCAGCGCGGCCCAGGGACCGGCGCTGTCGGCGGCGGCCAGGCGGCGCAGCAGCGGCACCGGCAGGTAGCTGGCGTTGAGGCGCCATTGGCGCGGCTCGACGTTCTTGCTGCCGGCCTTGCCGTCGGCCTTAACGTCGCCCTTGCCATCATCCTTTGCGGCGTCCTTCTGGCCGCCGGAGACGAAGCCCTGTGGGCCGGGCAGCAGCATCGTGCCGAAGCCCGGCAGCGTGGTGACTTCCTGCGCAGCGATCTGCTTGAGCAGCGCGCGGGCCGCCTCGGCGTAGCGCGGCTGCTTCCACAGGCGCGCGGCCTCCAGCAGGGCGTAGGCGAACCAGAGGTCGGCGTCGGATGCGGAGTTGGCGTCGATCACGCCCCAGGAGCCGTCGCTGCGGCGCCCCCAGCGCCAGGCCGGCAGCTTGTTGCCGAGGTCGCCGGCACCGAGGTTGGCCACGCTCCATTGCCACATGCGGTCGAACGTGGCGCGGTCATTGGCGATCAGCGCGAACACCATGCCGTAGGACTGTCCCTCCGAGGTGCTGTGCTGCTCTTGCGTGGAGGGATCGATCACGCGGCCGTCTTCCTGCACGAGACGGGCCAGGAACTGGCGATACAGCGGCCAGTCGCAGGCGGGCGCGGCGGCGCGCGCCCGCAGCGGCAGGGCGGCGAGCAGCGGCGAGGCGCCGAGCGCGCCGCACCACCCGAGCAGGCGCCGGCGCAGTCGAGACAGTTGCGGGGGTTGCCGCATCAGGCCTCGCCTCCCTTGCGCCGCGCCGCGCGGGCACGCAGTGTCAGGAACAGCATGGCGCCGAGCAGCAGGGCGGACAAACCTATCATCAGCACCAGGGCGTAAGGCCGCTTGGACAGCCACCAGTGCGCATAGGTCCACGGCGGCAGGCGGCCGACGAAGTAGTTCTGTTGCGCGGCCAGGCTGTCGACGGTCTTGCCCCGCAGCAGCGCCAGGCTGCCTTGCACCTGGGCGAGCTGTTCCGGTGTCAGCAGGGCCTCGGTCATCGCTTGCAGGCCTTGCGGCGTGTTGCCGATCACGGCAACGACACTGCGCCCACTCTGCAGCGGCGATTCGAAACCGGCCAGCGCGGCCTCGCTGCCGTTGCTGTTGACGGACAGGCGGGCGGCGACGTTACGGTTGCGCGACAGCTCGGCACCGTTCCACCAGCCCAGCAGTGTCGAGTAGATCGAGGTCAGCGTGAAGCGCCTCTCGTTGGGGCCCAGGCCGATTGGCATGTGGTCGGCCCAGCTGCTGAACAGCGGCTGGTTCTGCGGCGTGCCCACGACCAGCAGGTCGCGCGAGGCGACGCTCTGGACCTGGGCGGCCCCCGTCACCGTCAGGCCGGTGGCCGGATAGCCGGTCGATTCGCCCATGCGGCCGAGCAGCGTCAGGAAGGCGGTGTAATCTTCGGGGCCGGGCTTGTCCGGCAGCACCACCGCGGTCTCGGACAGGTCGGCCAGGCGGGTGAACGGGAAACCGCTGTTGCCGAACACGGCCAGGTCGGGCAGGGCGATGAAATGCGGCAGGCCCGATGCGTCGATGGTCGAATCCGGATCGATGGCGCCCTTGACGTTGTCGATCAGCACGTCCTTGCAGGCGCCCTGCTTGAGGTAGTCGTAGTAGTAGTGGAACTGCAGCTGCGACTGCGCCGGCAACTGGAACAGCGGCAGCCTGATGTGGGCGGTCTCGGGAATCGAGCCGTCGGGCAGCACGCTCTCCAGCAACTGCGTGACGCGGCCCTGCTGGTCCTTGACCGCGCGCAGCGGGAAGGCGCGCAGGAAGCGTCCGCTGACGTTGACGTTCAGCGTGGACTTGTCCAGCACCGGCCGCGGCGTGTAGCGGTACTTCAGGTCGATCGGCACGCCATGCCCGCGCCAGTCGAACAGGTCGGGCGGCAAGCGCAGGTTGATGCGCACCAGATCCGGGTTGTAGCCCGAGACGTTCAGGTCGCGCGTGTCGGCGAGCTCGCCGAAGCGCACCGGACGATCGGTGCGCAGCCAGTTCGGGGCATCGTAGGGCTGGCGCGGCGCGATCTGGTCGATCTGCGTGATGGTGGCGGTGCTGCCGGACAGTGCGCGCGAACCCAGCGTCAGGGCCTGGGCCGCCTTCTTCAGCTCCGCGCTGTCGCGGCCCATCACCAGCAGCAGCTTACCGTTGGCATCGCCGGGATTGGGCACAATGGCCACGGTCGGGCCGGAGATGGGCGGCAGCGAGACGCCGGCGGGGCGCTCGTCGGCGGTGGCGAAGAGCACCGCATTGCCGGCAGCCGGTACCTGGTTCAGCGCGGCCGGGAACGCGGCGCCGCGGTAGCCGGCCAGTGCCCCGAACCACGACGAGACCGCGCCTGCGGCCTCCAGCGTGGACGGCGAGGGCGCGCCGGCGAAGACGAAGGGCAGCGTCATGCGGCGCACGTCGCGCCGGTCGAAGAATGGCAGCGGCAGCAGCGAGAGGTCATTGGCCATGCCTAGCGGGGTGACCGTCAGGTCCAGCACGCTGTCATTGCTGACCGTGGCCCACAGGCTGGAGTGGAAGGGGTCTTCGCACTCGGTGGTGTAGTGGCCGATGAGCTGCAGGTTGAGGCGGTTGAATTCAGTGATCAGCCGCGGCTCGATCGTGATCTCGCGCTCGATCGTGGTGCCCGCCTGCTCCTTGGGCACCCGCAGCGTGGCGGCGACCTCGCCGTTGACGATCACATTGATATGCGACAACGCGGGGATCAGCGCCGGGGAATAGGTATAGCGCAGCTTGAGCCGGGCGCCGGTGACCACCTGGTCCGCACGCACGGAGAAGGGGACGCCGTTGACGCCGTCGACGCCGCGAAGCTGGAAGGGGTGGTCGGCGCCGAGCTGCTTCAGCGTGAAACTGACCTGCTGCGAGGCGGCGCGCGGCCCCATCGACGCAGCGGCGCCGTCGGCGACCTGGGCCTGTGCTGGCGACTGGGGCGCGGCGGCAGGCACGGACTGGCGCTGGGCGCCGGCGGGCGTGGCTGCCAAGAGGGCCAGTGCCAGTGCGGCGCTCAGGCGGGCGGGCCGCGCGCGTCGTTGCGCGTGCGCGTCGGATGGGCGTCGAGTCGTCATCAAGGGTGTCTCTTTCTGTTCCTGACTTCCGTTGTGTTTGGGAGCGCCGGCCGCCCGGGGCGGCCGGCGCCTGGGACGCGGCGAGCGTGCCGGCTTCAGTGCGCCGGCGTCTGCGGCTCGGGCCTGCGCAGCAGGCGGCGCAATTCGCGTCCGAGATGGAACATCACATTCTGGAACCCCATCATGCCGATCTGCAGGATCTGCCGTGCCGCCAGCCGCGGCGCGTCGGGGCGCTTGCGGCCCCAGGAATCGATCCAGGCATCGGCGCGCGCGAACGTGCACTGCACGAACTCCATTTCCTGGCGCGGCGTCATCTCATCGAGTTCCAGTCCGGTGTGGGACCGTCCGTGGAAGACCACGCGGCCGGGGAAGGCGTGCTCGTCGTCCTGCAGGTAGAGCGACACCACGACCGCGTCGCCCTGCTTGACTTCGCAGCCGGGCGGCAACTTGAGGCCCAGTCCGCCTTCGGCAAAGTCACTCGTCTCGCAGGCGACGATGTTGCCGTTGGCCAGGCGCAACGAAGCGGGCAGGCGCATCGCCACGCGGTGCGATTCGCGGATCTGCCGCGTCTCCGTCGCCACCGCGATCGAGGCGCCCAGGATGATCAGGTTGTACACCGTCCAAATCAGGTTGAGCACCACGGTGGTGGTCTCGACTTCATGCCAGACGAACAGGCGCATCACGCCTGCCACCATGCCCAGCAGGTTGAACAGCAGCAGCACGAGGTAGGGGCGCGAGATGATCCAGTCGAAGTAGGCCTCCTCGATCACGCCCCCTTTCGGCGTCACGTTGAACTTGCCCGCGGCGGGGTTGATGAAGGCGACCAGCGTCGGCCGCATGATGTACCAGGCCAGCACCGACTCGTAGACCTCGGCCCAGAAGGAGTGGCGGAATTGCCCTTGCACGCGCGAGTTCGTCATGTTGGCGTGCAGCAGGTGGGGGAGCGCGAAGATGGCGATGGTCAGCGCGGAAGCCTGGATCACGTGCGCGCCGAACAGCAGGTAGGCCAGCGGTGCGGTGAGGAACACGAGGCGCGGCAGACCATAGAAGAAATGCAGCATCGCGTTCAGGTAGCACAGGCGCTGCGGCAGCGACAGCCCGGGGCCGAACAGCGGGTTGTCCACCCGGCAGATCTGCGCCATGCCGCGTGCCCAGCGGATGCGCTGGCCCACGTGGCCCGACAGGCTTTCCGTTGCCAGGCCGGCGGCCTGCGGGATGGCCAGGTAGGCCGTGCCATAGCCCTTGCGGTGCAGCTTGAGCGCGGTGTGCGCGTCCTCGGTCACGGTTTCCACCGCGATGCCGCCGACCTCGAGCAGGGGCGCGCGGCGGATGATGGCGCAGGAGCCGCAGAAGAAGGTGGCGTCCCACAGGTCGTTGCCGTCCTGGACCAGGCCGTAGAACAGCTCGCCTTCATTGGGCACTTCCTGGAAGGTGCGCAGGTTCTTCTCGAACGGGTCGGGCGAGAAGAAGTAGTGCGGCGTCTGCAGCATGGCGAGCTTGCGGTCCTTGAGGAACCAGCCCATGCAGATCTGCAGGAAGGAGCGCGTCGGGATGTGGTCGCAGTCGAAGATGGCGACATACTCGCCGTCGGTCTTCTTGAGCGCCTCGTTGATGTTGCCGGCCTTGGCGTGATGGTTGTTGTCGCGGGTGAGGTGCGTGACGCCGACCTTCTCGCAGAAGGCGCGGAATTCGTCGCGCCGGCCATCGTCCAGCACATACACGCGGATCTTGTCCGGCGGCCAGTCGAGTGACATGGCGGCAAACACGGTCGGCTTCACCACCGACAGCGGCTCGTTGTAGGTGGGAATGAAGATGTCCAAGGTCGGCCAGCTCGTGGTGTCCTCGGGCATGGGCACCGGCTTGCGCTTGAGCGGCCAGGCGGTCTGGAAGTAGCCCAGCATCAGCACCGCGAAGGCATACAGTTCGGCGAGCACCAGGCCGGTGCCGAAGGCCATGTCCGTCCAGTGGGTGAAGCCCATGGTCTCCGTCAGGCGCCAGTACATGTAGCGGCTCGAGGCGGACATCGACAGCACGACCATGATCAGCGTCGACAGCCGTCCCTGGATCCGGTTCAGCCATACCGCCATGACGAAGCAAGCAGCGGCGAACCCGACCTGCTGCCAGAAGTCCAGCGGCACCGTCACGACCAGCAGGAACAGCAACAGCGCCAGGACGAAGGCCGCCGCGCGCGCGGCGGCATGGTCCCATAGGCGCAGGGCGACGAAGTCGTTGCCGAATCGCTTCATGCGCCCGGAGAGGCGATGGAACGGCCCTGGGCGCGATGCAGCCCCGGCGGCCGCGGGTGCGGTGGCCTGGCGTTTCATGCGATGACTCCATGGGCGCCAAGCGCCTGGCGCAACCACCCGGCGCAGCGTTGCAGGTCCTGCGTGGCCTGGCTGTGAGGGTTGTATTCGAGCACGCTGCGGTCGAAGGCCAGCGCCTCCGCCACGGCCTCGTCGCGATGCACCACGCCGAGCAGCCGGTCACCGAACTGCTGGCGCAGCACCTGCAGCACGTCCTTGCCAAGCTGGCGGCTGACGTCGACCTGGTTGACCACCACGGCATGGCCCAGATAGTCGGGGCGGCCCTCGCAGTACGTCTGGATCAGGTCCTCCATCAGCGGCAGCGTGGCATAGGAGGCGGCATCGGCCAGCGTCACGACGACGCACACCTGCGCGCAGGACAGGGCCTGCCGCATGTAGGGCGAGGGACCGGGCGGTGTGTCGACGATGACGACATCCCCGGAGCCCAGGCCGAGCCGGCCCAGGTGCGAGCGCAGCCAGCCGGGTTCGTTGCTGAGCCGTTGTTCGAAGTTGGAGCGGTCGCTTTCGTTGAGTGCGCCGAAGGGCAGCACCTGCACCGTCGAGCGCCCCTGGAACACGCTTTCATGCCAGGGTTGCCCGGCCAGCGTGGCCCGCGCGTGACCGTCGATCTGATCGGGCGGCATGCCGAAATGCAGGCGCAGCGCGTTCTGCGGGTCGAGGTCGATGGCGAACACGCGTTGCCCCGCCAGCGCCAGGGCCTGCGCGAGATTGGCGGACAGGGTGGTCTTGCCGACGCCTCCCTTGGCCGATACTACGGAAACGACCTTCATGGGCGTTTCAACCGGTCAAGCAAGGAGCGGCGCAATTGCGCGCGCTCGGTGGCGGGATCTGCGCTACGGCCTTCCAGGCGCGCAAAGACCCGGCTGAGTTCCGTGCCGGCCGCCGCGCTGGCGGCACCGGCTGACGCGGCCGCCATGGCGGTGGTGAACTGGGCCGGCTGCGGTGGCGCGACGAAGTCGGGTGCCGGCACACGAGCGGGCGGCGGCGGTGGCACCGTCATGTCCGCCAGCCTTTGCTGGAGCGTCAGCTTGGCCGGGGCGGGCGCGGCAGCGTGCGCCTGCATGGCGTGGGCGGCTTGCGGTGCGGTAAGGGGCGCAAGCGCGGCCGGCGCAGCCGGCGTGGCCGCAGCGGGCTTCGGCGCTGGCATGGGGGACGGCCCACCCGCCGGCGGCACGCCTGCGGTGCGCACCGGCAGCGGCAAAACCGATTGAGGCGCTAGCTGGGGCGTCGGCTGAGGCGTCGAGGCGTGCCTTAGCGGGCCGCCGGCCAGTTCGCCGAGGGCCACCGGAGGCACTTCCTCGGGGCGGTCCGCCTGCACGGCGGACAGCAGCGGCCAGCGCGCGCGTGCCTGTTGCGCACTCTCGCTGCGGGTTATCTCGCGGTAGGACGTGGAGTCGCCACCGAATCGCTTGAATAATTTGGTCAGATCGTCGGACTGGCTCATGTTCTTTGGCTGGTCAAAGGAACTCGGCGCGGCACCGCAGACGTCTGTGGTGCGCCAGCGCCGGTCACCCCATCCATTCAGCGTCCGAAGCGGAAGGCGACCGTGCCCGTGGCGTCGATCTGCGTCACCTGGGTCAGGGCCAGGGCGTCGGATGACCCCAGGGCACGGAACCAATGCTGGTACGCGCCTTCCAGGAACCCGGGCGACCAGGCATCGGCAGACTCGCCAAGCGCCGTGCGCAGTGGAGCGCAATGGTGATGGATGGTCAGAGTCTCCCCATTGTCCTCGATTTGGGTCCAGCCCCAATCCGTGCGCAGCCACACCTGCGTCAGCGCCTGTTCCAGGTCGGCGATCGTATCGCATTGGCCCAGGTCGAACCGGGCGGCAAAGCGCGCGCCGACCCGGCGCATCAACTCACGCAGGCTCGCTACATCGAGCGTATCGCCGAGTTCGGATGCAAAAGCGCCAAGAACATCACGCCATTGCGAAGAGCAATGGCGTTCCGTCAGGTATTGAAGCGAGGACAAGGTCACCCAGTATTTTCCTATTTTTAGCTACAGATAGTTCTTATTGAATGAATGTTGGATTTTCATATCTCTTGCGGTCTCGAAGCAAGTGCTTTGCAGGCCCCTGCACGGGATCGATAACATTTGTCTGATAGCATTGTCCCATTCTGGCAACAACCCCCCGAAAGAGCGGGGAAAATCGTGAGATCGGTCTGATAAAATCGCGCGAACGGAGCCAGGGTTGCGGCCGATAAGATGCATCCGGAATCGATGTTAGACTGGAATGTCCCCGGCCTTGCCTCGATGACATGAGACTCACGGACTACACCGACTACAGCCTGCGCACGCTGATCTACGTGGCGGTCCATCCTGACGATCTGGTCACGATCCAGCAGGTGGCCGATGCTTTTTCCATTCCCAAGAACCACTTGATCAAGATCGTGCAGCGGCTTGGCCAAGCCGGTTTCCTGCACACGGTGCGAGGCCGCTCGGGCGGCATCCGCCTGGGCCGGCCTGCGGCCCAGATCCGGGTAGGCGATGTCATCCGTGCCACCGAGCCGGATTTCGGCCTGGTGGAGTGCTTCCATGCCGAGGACAACCATTGCGTGATCACGCAGGTCTGCGGCTTGCGGGGCGTGCTGGCGGATGCGTTGCAGGCCTACTTCGATGTGCTGGACCGGTATACCCTGCAGGACCTCGTGGCGCAGCCGGAACCCTTGACGCGTCTCCTGTCTGGCGGGGCGCCGATCACGTTGATGCGCAAGCCGGCCGTGTCCGGGCCGCCCGGGCAGAACTGAAGGGGCCGCTGCGACGGCGGCCGTGGTGGGTGGCTAGTGCAGCCAGCCGCGGGCAAAGGCGGCGGCCGCGAGCGGGCGCGAGAACAGGAAACCCTGTACGTGATGGCAGCCCAGCCTGCGCAAGGTCTCGAGCTGCGCCTGCGTCTCCACGCCCTCCGCGACCACCTGCATGCCGAGCGAATGTCCCAGCGCGACGATGGCGGCGACGATGGCGCAGGCTTTCGCTTCGCCGGCACCGAGCGGCGCCACGAAGCTGCGGTCCAGCTTGAGTTCGTGGGCGGCCAGCCGATGCAAGCGCGCGAGGCTGGAGTAGCCGGTGCCGAAATCGTCCAGCGCCACGCGCAGGCCGGTCGCGCGCAGCGCCGCGAGCACGCCGGCGACCCGGTCCGGGTCGTTCATGGCCGTGGTTTCGGTGAATTCCAGCATCAGCCGGTGCGGGGCGACGCCGTGGCATCGCAGGCAGTGTTCGATCCGTGCCAGCAGATGCGGGTCGCACAGTTCTTGTTGGGAGATATTGATCGCGATCTCCGGCGCGGCCAGGCCTTGCGCATCCCATTCCTGCAATTGCCGGCATACCTCGTGCAGCATCCACTGGCCGATCGAGCCGATGTCGCCGCTGCGCTCGGCCAGGGGAACGAACGTATCCGGCCCGAGCAGCCCCAGGCGCGGATGCTGCCAGCGTACCAGGGCCTCGGCGCCGACGAGCTGGCAGGTCTTCCCCATCGCCAGCTTGGGCTGGAAGTACGCCCGCAGTTCGCCGCGGCACGCGGCATGTGGCAAGTCGTACAGCAGCAACCCGGTGCTGCTGGCGATGTCAGGGTACGGGACGCTGCGGGCGCGTTCGCTTGGCATGGTGGTCATGTCCACAGGTTTCCGGCCGTGGTGGCGCGTGACTTCCCGCGCCGCGGAGTGTTCCTGGTGACCTGCTAGGCAATGTCCATGCCAAATCAAGTCAGGGCCGCTGCAGAGCCAGGCCGGCAATTGGCCATGGAAAGCCGTGCAGCCCGCGCCAGGCGGGGCATTGGCGCAGTCGGGCTGGTTCCGGGCGGGTCCTGTCGGCGCGAGCCGGCGAGGCACTCGTCTAGCCCTGCCGGCGGTTTGGCATTGCAATCGGTTGCGAATGTGTTACGCAGTAAGCGCCCCGTCACGCGATGCAGGGCGCGCGGTGGCCGGCGCCTCCCGCCCTGCCGGGCCTGCAGCGCGGCGCCGCGCGCCAGGCGGAGAACCCAAGCTCCAGGCGGTATTCCAGGCTTTTGCGGGTGTCTTCGGTGTCGCATGGAGCGGTGCCTTCCCCCGCAGGCGGCTTCCTGCCGGGCGTACCGACACAAGGCGGTCTCCAGGCGCATGCGGGTGATTGCGATGGCCGCCGCGCCGGCGAATGCAACGGGGATGAAACAGCAGAGGGGGGCGGAGGTCGTCGGCGGGGCTGATGCGGCTCTTTGGGGCCGCATCAGCCGCGGACTGTGAAGGCGCGGCAGCGGTGGCATGTCATGCCGGGTGAGCGATCAGCCACTGGCGGAGGCTCCCTCATGGGAGTAAAATCAATCCCTTCGTTCTTTCGCTTGACAAACAAAAACAATGAGCCCCCGTTCTTCGCGCTTGGCGTGCATCGACGCGCTCAAGGCGGTCAGTTCGCAGCTGATTGTTCTGCATCATCTCGCCTTCTACGGCCCCATGTCGGATGCCGCGCATGTGCTTGCGCCCGATGTGCTGGACTGGCTGTCCCAATATGCCCGCATCGCGGTGCAAGTCTTTCTGGTGATAAGCGGCTTCCTGGCGGCACGCAGTCTCGCGCCGTCCGGCGAGTTGTTGGTCGCCCATCCGCTGGCTGCCTTGTGGCGGCGCTACCAGAAGCTCGTGCTGCCTTATACGGTCGCCATCGTGCTGGCCATAGCGGGTGCCGCCATTGCGCGGCACTGGATGCACCACGACTCGATTCCCGCCGCGCCGCATCTGCGCCAGTTCGTCGCGCACGTGCTGCTGCTGCACAACCTGCTGGATGTGGACGCGCTATCGGCCGGCGTCTGGTACGTGGCCATCGACATGCAGTTATTCGCCTTGCTGCTGGGCATGCTGTGGGCTGCCCGCGCCGTCGGCCTCGGCTCGCGCCGCGCCGGCGTATGCCTGGTGCTGGGGATGGCGCTGGCCTCGCTGTTCTGGTTCAACCGGGATGCGGCATGGGATGCCTGGGCTGTCTATTTCTTCGGCGCCTATGGCCTGGGCACGCTGACCTACTGGGCCTCGCGTCCAGGCCGCTCGCCGCTGCCCCTGCTGCTGCTCGGCGCGGTCGCGCTGCTGGCCCTCTCGGTCGATTTCCGGCTGCGCATCGCCGTGGCGCTGGTGGTGGCCCTGCTGCTCGGCCTGGCGCGCCACCGGGGTTGGCTGGAACAGTGGCAAGGGGGGGCGGTGGTCGCCTGGTTCGGCCGCATCTCCTACTCGGTGTTCCTGGTGCACTTTCCGGTCTGCCTCGTGGTCAATGCGCTGTTCTTCCATTTCCTGCCCGGCCGGCCGGTGGCGAACGCCGTCGGCATGGTGGTGGCCTGGGTGGGCAGCAATATCGCCGGGGCGCTCTTCCACCGCTATGTGGAAGGGGCGGACCTGCTGGGCCATCTGCGCGCGCGCGTGACGCTGTGGCGTAGTCACCATGCGACCTGAGCCGCGGCGCGGGCCTGCAGATTGATGCCGAGGCGGCACCCGATGGGTGCCGCTTTTTCATGGTGCGCGCCCCGCGGACGCCGCTTGCCGTGCGTGGCGTGGCATGCACGTCGGCAGTGCGCATATGGCGTGTGCGTTCCGCCACAGAGCATGAAAATCCCGGTTTGGGGATGGCATGAAGATTGCCTAGTATGGAAGCGTAAACCTGACCGTTTGGTCAGGATTTCCCGCCGAGGCTGTCATGTCCGATCACATCGTCCTGACTTCGCACGCTCGCCGCGACAAGCCTGCCGAGCCCATCCGCTGGGGGGCGCCCACCGCTGCCGAGCGCGGTCCGGTCATCGCCAGCCTGACCAATCCCGCGCACCGTAACGTGATCGGGACGCATGCCGGAGCCTACGCCGTCTATCGCGCGCTCGCCGTGGCTTCCGGCGCGCTGCAGCGGGACCATCGGCCAGACCTGACTGACACCGCACCGGCCGTATCGATCGGGCCCCACTCGCAGTGGAGCGATCCGGACAAGATCGTCTCGCTCGATCCCTGGGGCCACCTTGTCTCGACGGCATTTTCCGATCGCATCGCCGCCGGCGTGGACGTGCGCCCGACGATCGCCATCACGCGCGCCCATATCAACATGCCGGAACTGATGGCCGCGATTGCCGCCGGCCGCCTCAAGCCTGACGGGGAGACCCTGTATCCGAACGGCGACGTGCGCGTGACCAAGGCCGCCATCGATCCGGTCTGGCACCTGCCGGGGCTGGCCCGCCGCTTCAACATCAAGGAAAGCGTATTGCGGCGCAGCCTCTTCGAGCAGACCAGTGGCATGTTCCCCGAACTGGTGACGCGTCCGGACCTGAAGGTCTTCCTGCCGCCGATCGGCGGCATGACCCTTTACTTCTTCGGCGACGTGACGCAGCTCGGCAAGCCGGAGACGCGCGTGGCGTGCCGTGTGCACGATGAATGCAACGGCTCGGACGTGTTCGGTTCCGACATCTGCACCTGCCGGCCCTACCTGGCGCACGGCATCGAAGTGTGCATCGAGATGGCGCAGCAGGGCGGCGTTGGACTGGTGGTCTATAACCGCAAGGAAGGCCGCGCCTTGGGCGAGGTCACCAAGTTCCTGGTCTATAACGCACGCAAGCGGCAGGCCGGTGGCGATCGCGCGGAAACCTACTTTGCCCGCACCGAATGCGTGGCGGGCGTGCAGGACATGCGCTTCCAGGAGCTGATGCCCGATGTATTCCACTGGCTCGGCATCCGCCGCATCGACCGCTGGGCTTCGATGAGCAACGTGAAACACGGGGCGCTGACCGCGCAGGGCATCGAGGTGGTCGAGCAGGTGCCGATACCCGACGAGCTGATTCCGGCCGACGCCCGGGTGGAAATCGATGCCAAGGTCGCAGCCGGCTATTTCACGCGGTATACACCGCCCGATGCCAGCGAACTGGCGCTGGCCAAGGGCAGGGGGTTGGAAGAATGAATGCCTATCCGGAACGGGATCTGACGGGCGCCGCCGCCGGCGGCGGACCCGAGGGCGGTGGCTGGGCCAGCCCGGTGCCGCCCGACCATCCTGCCGGCGCGCTGCTCAGCGCCCAAGCGGTGCGCGCGCGCTGCGCGGAAGTGACACGCTTCGTCGAGGCCGGCGAGTCGGCGCTGTTTAGCTGGCATCCCGAGCGGGTGCCGGCCATCGCGGACTATGTGACGGCGACCATCCGGCGCCGCTTTCCCGGCCTGGCCGTGCCCTATCACAGCCGCTGGCGCCATTTCGAGAGCGGCGCGCCGGGCGAGACCATAGACCGCTGGCGGCTGCTGTGCGAACGCGCCGGCCTGAACGGGCCGGAGCATAGCAGCGAGCGCGCACGGATCGGCATCGACCTGGTGATCCCGAGCGTGCTGCTCGATGCCGGGGCCGGGCCGGACTGGCGCTACCGGGACTCGGCGAGCGACCTGATCCTGAGCCGCTCCGAGGGCCTGGGCGTGGCCAGCTTCGACCTGTTCACGCGCGGCGGCTTCTCCGCCGGCGGCGGCGACCCGCTGCGCGCGGACGCCGAGCGGCTGATGCGCATCGACGCCTCCACCATTGCCAGCGCCTTCCAGGTAGCGCAGCACAATCCGCTGGTGGGCCTGGAGGGGCGGGCCGGCCTGCTGCGCCGGATGGGTGAGGTGGCGCAGGCCACGCCGGCGGTATTCGGCACGCCTGCCCGGCTGGGCAATCTGTTCGACTACCTGCAGGCACATGCGAGCGACGGACGCATCGGGGCGGATTTCGTCCTGCACACCCTGCTGGTGGCCTTGGGCCCGGTCTGGCCGGGGCGCATCGTGCTCGAAGGCGTTTCGCTGGGCGACTGCTGGCCGCATGCCGCCGCCAGCGGGGGGCTGGTGCCGTTCCACAAGCTCACGCAGTGGCTGACCTACTCCATGCTGGAGCCGCTGGAAGATGGCGGCCTGACCGTGACCGGGGTGGACGTGCTGACCGGCCTGCCGGAATACCGCAATGGCGGCCTGCTCTACGACTTCGCGCTGATGGTGCCGCGCGATCCGGCGTTCGCCACGACGGCGCACACGGTGGACGAGCCGGCCATCGTCGAGTGGCGGGCACTGACCGTCACAGGGCTCGACCTGGTGGCGCACAGCGTGCGCGAGGCGCTTGGCCTGACGGCCGAGGCCTTCCCGCTGGCGCGCGTGCTGGAGGGCGGCACCTGGGCGGCCGGGCGCCGCATCGCCGCCGAGCGCCGGCCGCCGGGCGGCGCGCCGCCATTCCCGGTGATCAGCGACGGCACCGTGTTCTGAAGCACCCGGACAGCCTGCCCGCCGGGGCTAGCGTCTCCACCGCATCCAGGAGCGACACCATGAACGACATCTCTTCCGTGCCGAACCGGCAGCAGGCCGCGTCCAATGTGCTGGTGGTCAACCATCCGCTGGTGCAGCACAAAGTCACGCTGGCGCGCAGCGAGGAGACCACCACCGACAATTTCCGCAGGCTGGTGCGCGAAATCAGCCAACTGCTGACCTACGAGGCCACGCGCGACCTGGCCATGGAAATGATTGCCATCAAGACGCCGATCGCGCCGATGCACTCGCCCGTGCTGTCGGGCAAGAAGCTGTGCCTGGTTTCCATCCTGCGCGCGGGCAACGGCTTCCTGGACGGCATGCTCGAACTGCTGCCAGCGGCCCGTGTCGGCCATATCGGCCTCTACCGCGACCCCGAGACGCTGGAGCCGATCGAGTATTACTTCAAGATGCCGGAGGACATCCACGAACGCCTGGTGATCGTGGTCGACCCGATGCTGGCCACCGGCAATTCCGCCGTGGCCGCGCTCAACAGGCTGAAGGAGGCGGGTGTCAGCGCGCTCAAGTACGTCTGCCTGATTGCCTCGCGCCCGGGTTTGCGCGCGGTGCAGGCGGCGCACCCGGATGTGGCCATCGTCACGGCGGCCATCGACGAGGAACTCAACGAGCATGGCTACATCGTGCCCGGCCTCGGCGACGCCGGCGACCGGCTCTACGGCACACGGTGATGGATGCCCTAGCCATGCCGGGCGGCCTGGCGCGGGCGCGCGAGGCGTGCGGCGGACGCATCCGGCAGGAGAACGAGGCGCGCATCCTGCGCGCGGCCGAGCATGTGTTCGCGCGCGCGGGATTCGCCGGCGCCACCATGGCGGAAATCGCCGTGCGCGCCGGTGTGCCGAAGTCCAACCTGCATTACTACTTCCGCACCAAGCAGGCCTTGTATCGCGCGGTGCTGGCCCACACGCTGCAACTCTGGCTGTCGGAGACCGACATCATCAATGCCGATGAGCCCCCGCGGCAGGCGCTGGAGCAATACATCCGCGCCAAGATGCGGCTGTCGGCCAGCCATCCGGACGCCTCGCGCGTGTTCGCCAACGAACTGCTGCACGGCGCGCCGGAGATTGCCGACGTGTTGAGCGGCGCGCTGCGTGCGCTGGTGGCGCGCAAGGCGGAGGTGATCCGTCGCTGGGTGGCCAGCGGCCAGATGGCCAGCGTGGACCCGCAGCACCTGTTCTTCACCATCTGGGCGGCCACACAGACCTATGCAGACTTCGAGGCGCAGGTATGCGCAGTGCTCGGCGTGAGCCGCCTGGACACGCGCGAGTTCCAGCGCGCCACCGACCACCTCGTCGCGCTGCTGCTGCGCGGCTGCGGGCTGGTGGATGCCGAAGACGGTGGGCACACGCCGGTACCGATTGCCTTCGAGGGCGGTGGACATGTAGTCTGAGCGGCAGTGCGGGCGGCGCCGGAACATGCCGCCGCCGATGGGGACGCGCACCTCCCGGGAGGCGCGCGCCTGCGTGGCGGGCGAAGACAGCGGCCGCGCATGCAGGCGGAAGCCCTGAGCGGAACATTCCAGCGGAACACGCCATGCTCGACCTGATCCTGCGCAATTGCACCTTGCCCGACGGCCGACGCGGTATCGACATCGGCATCGCGGGCGCCCATATCGCCGCCGCGGAACCGGCGCTGGCCGCCAGCGCCGGCGAGGAGATCGACGCGGCCGGACAACTGGTGTCGCCGCCCTTCGTCGATGCCCATTTCCACATGGACTCCACGCTCTCCTACGGCCAGCCCCGCTTGAACCGCTCGGGCACGCTGCTGGAAGGCATTGCGCTGTGGGGCGAGCTCAAGCCATTGCTGACGCAGCAGGCGCTGGTCGAGCGCGCGCTGGCCTACTGCGATTGGGCGGTGGCCAAGGGGCTGCTGGCGATCCGTTCGCACGTGGATATCTGCGACCCCCGGCTGCTGGCGGTGGAAGCGCTGCTGCACGTGCGCGAGCGGGTCAGGCCCTATCTCGACCTGCAATTGGTCGCCTTCCCGCAGGACGGCCTGCTGCGCGCCCCGGGTGCGCTGGACAACCTCAAGCGCGCGCTCGACATGGGCGTGGACGTGGTCGGCGGCATCCCGCACTTCGAGCGCACCATGGCCGACGGTGCGGAGTCGGTACGCATCCTCTGCGAGCTGGCGAGCGAACGCGGCCTGCGCGTCGACATGCATTGCGACGAGAGCGACGATCCGCTGTCGCGGCACGTCGAGACGCTGGCCTACCACAGCCAGCGCCTCGGGCTGCAGGGGAGGGTAGCGGGCTCGCACCTGACCTCCATGCATTCGATGGACAACTACTATGTCTCGAAGCTGCTGCCCTTGATGTGCGAGGCAGGCGTCGCGGCCATCGCCAACCCGCTGATCAACATCACCCTGCAGGGCCGCCACGACAGCTACCCCAAGCGGCGCGGCATGACGCGCGTCCCTGAACTGCTGGCCGCCGGCGTACCGGTCGCGTTCGGCCATGACTGCGTGATGGATCCCTGGTACGGGCTGGGCTCGGCCGACATGCTGGAGGTGGCGCACATGGGACTACACGTTGCGCAGATGACCGGGCAGGAATCGATGCGCGACTGCTTCGCCGCCGTCACGCAGACGCCGGCCGCCATTCTCGGCCTGGACGGCTATGGGCTGGCGCCGGGTTGCCGGGCGGACCTCGTACTGCTGCAGGCGCGCGATCCCGTCGAGGCGCTGCGGCTGCGCGCCACCCGCCTGCTGGTGCTGCGCGCCGGCAAGATCGTGGCCAGCACGCTCCCGGCCACCGCTACGCTTTACCTGTCCGGTCGGCCCGCGACGGTCAGCTTCCAGCCCGACGCGGAGGGGAGCTGATCCGATCCTGGTCAGCTAAGCCGCAAGGGGGGCGGAACATTCTGGCGCATTTCTGTGACTTTTTTTATCGAAACGGCTTGACGTAGGCTGCATCAGCCAGCATAATCATCTTCTTCGCTTCGCACGCAGCAATGCGGTGAGACGAAGCCCAGATGGCGGAATTGGTAGACGCACTAGGTTCAGGTCCTAGCGGTGGCAACACTGTGGAGGTTCGAGTCCTCTTCTGGGCACCATCATTCAGTTTGCGAGAGGCGCGCCTCTCTCAGGCAACCGGAAAAAGCCCGCAGCGATGCGGGCTTTTTTCTTTTTCCGTCGCGCCTCGTTTGCTGGCGGCGTTTGCTGGTGGCGGTGTTTCGCGAAGCACAGCTGCGGGCACGCGCGCATACGGCCTTTCTCCAGGCATTCAGAACTGTTACGTCGCTGAATCAGCGCCCGAAGCAGCGTGTCCGCGCGTGGCGGGGTGTGTCGACGGGCGCCCATTTGGCGCTTACACAGGCCCGCGCTTTGTCCTATGCTCAAGCAAATCGGGCGGCGTTCATGAGGCAGAGGAGCGCGCCATGGCTATGGTCTTGTCACTGGCGAAGGAGGGAGGGTTCGGACCCCGGTCCGAACGCTGCCAGCACCTTGTGCCCCTCGCATCCCCGGCTTGTCATCTGCCACTCTGCCGTTGCGGCGCCTTGCTGCTGATCCTGCTGCCGGCACTGGTGCAGGCGGAGGAATCCTCCACCGATTGGCGCCAACCCCGGCCTGACGAAACCACCATCACCACCTCATCGGCAATCCCAGAAAGCGTGGCGGAGCCCGCGTCGCGGGCCGAGTCGCCAGCGCAGCCCGCTACGCCCGTGCAGGCCTTGGTCGGGCGCGCAGACGCAGCGACACGCGCGGAGGCGGCACCCTCGGCCGGCCTGCCATCCGCAGACCAGGCGCAGGGCACGGATCTGTCTTCTACGCAGCCGGAGGCTACCGTCGCGGCCATCGGCAGGATCGGCGCCATGGTCCCCGCGGCTTCCAGGGCATCAGTGGGCGCGCCCGCTGCGGCTTCCGCGGCGCCGGTATCGACCGGGTTCACTTCGCCAATGCCGGCAAAGGCAGAGCCTGTCGAGTACGTTCGCCAGATGCTGCCGCCGGCCGAGTATGACGAGCCGCGCGGCCCGTCCTTGATCGAGAGGGCGGAGGTCGCGATGAGCCGGGCGCGCGAGCATGTCTCCTCCCTGCATGTCGACGACGCTACCACGGCCATCGGTTTTGTCGATGCGCGCAGCACGGCAATGTCGCTTGCCTATGACAGCGTGGTGCCGCATACCGGTGGAATGGTCATCCAGTCGCGCGTGCAGTTCGCCCAGCAGCCTGGCGGCGGGCCGGGCCACCAGGCCTTCGGCGACCAGTTGCTCGATGCCAGCGCGGCAGGCGTCGCGGTGCGGCTCTACCGTGCTCAGCCGACACGGCTGTCCGGCGTCTACCCCTTCGTCGAGGCCGATTGGTGGCAGAACAGCCGCACGCAGACCATCAATATCGTCGGTACGAAGGTCGATACCGATCTGCTGAAAGGCCTGTTCTCCTTTAACGTGGGCGCGCACAGCAGCACCGCCAGCGGCATGAAGCTCTGGTTCAAGGTCAAGCCGGTAGGACACAATGCCGGCGCGACGGTCGGCGCGCGCTACCGCTGGTAGAGACACCGCGGCACCACAAGCCCCCAAGCCACAAGCCGCGCGGACGCTGCGAAGCCGCTCCCGTTGCACCGTGAAACATCGCATGCAGAGGGTCGACTCAGAAAACGCTTGCGTTCCACGCTGCGCTGGTTAATAATTGCGTCCTCGCGTGCGGCTGTAGCTCAGTTGGATAGAGTACTTGGCTACGAACCAAGGGGTCGTGGGTTCGAATCCTGCCAGCCGCGCCACCTAATACGAGCAGTAAAGAAACGGCTTGGAGCGTTTCAGCGCCCCAAGCCGTTTTTCTTTCCCCCGACCTGCGTGAACAAGATCATCTTGGACGCCGACCCGCCGTCTCGGATGCTCGCGCCTTCAAGTTCTGGCGTATCCCCGGAAGCTAGCACCTGATTCACAACGGCAATCGTCTGGTGCTAGTGGCGCGCTCGCTCGGCAGCCGGCTGGCGCTGCAGCACCATCTCCTGACTCGTCATTCCAGTCGGCGGCACATGTAATGCGTTCTTGCACCGAAGCGCCGAACGAACTCTTTCGAAAGCTGCATCTCTTGTGGCATGTCGCCTGCGGCGGTGAGTGTGAATCCAAAGCGAGCGAAGAACGCGGGATGCTCTGGCGTGAGCACTGCAGCTTTCGTGCAGCCATTGGCGCGGGCACGCATCAGGACGGTCCTGACAAGATGACTGGCAATATGGTGGCCCCGGTACTCACCTAACACCGCAACGGAATGGACGGCGACCGTCTCGCCATAGATTTCGCCGCAGGCACAACCGACTACGTTTTCGCCGAGGACAGCCAGGCTGTCGAGGTAGGACGAGTGGTCTATATCGATGATTGGCAACCCGCAGGAGCGGAGCACCTGCGAGACGGCTTGCATATCTGCAGACCCGGCCGCGCGTATGCGAATATCCTTTATCATTGTTTCTTCTTGCATCCTGGGGCGCGCAACCGTTTCAGCGCATATCGCCTCACAAAGGTACATCCTGCTCCCATGTCATCCCTGCACTATCCGCCAGTTTGATAGCTGAGCAAACTGAGGTGGGTGCTGTTACCTTTTGTGCCTCATTATCGAAATCAATCCTCCCAACCACAATACGGAGCCCCCATATCGCGGCGTGCTACAAGCGCGCTCTAGTGGACAATATGTCCTTGTAGAGTTAAAGCGGCCATCCCCCGAGTGAGTCATTGATGTTCGGCAACGCACATTATTTTTCTTAATTCTGATGTAAGGCCAATCAATTTCCCTTCGCAGGCATGCCATCGAAGTAAGGAGACTTTCCAGATCGTCACCAACATCACGGTGCTGCAGATCGATAGTCTTTCAGGCTGCTTTGCGGATACTTCTGCCCTGAATCGGGCCATCCAACGCGATGCGGATGAGCGTGGCGGCTTTCAGTTCAGCGCAAGTGAAGGCATCTTCTTCTGCGGCCTTCACCCTCCCGGCTCGAAACACCCACTGAACTGTCCCCACCAGCGTGTGGTGTCGCACGAGTACGAAACCTTGGTACTTCCCGCTCGATAGCCGCGCCGTGTAGGCTTTGAAATCGTGATATCCGACTCGTTTGGTGCTTTCCATTTTCCCCTCGCGGAAATGGCACGATGTCGTCAAGGCTCGGAAGCGCTGTTTCCACCGGTGGTTCGTTAAATTTGAGCGGCACCGGGAGGTGTACTCAACGATGCGTCTGTGTCCCCATAGACCCAATTTCCATCAGGCTTGGGGTCGGACGGACTGCCAGTATGCAAAGCTGCCGCCCGGTCATTTCACTTCACGGGACGGATGTTTTGCAATCTGGGACATTAGGGGTAAGTGCCGAGGGGCTTTCCGTTCGTGGGTGCTGAAGGCGAGGCACGGCGGTGCGCTACGGGGAGGCGAGTTAGTCCCAAGTGCAAGTAATGCGCGCCGAGCCTTTCGCCGGCCGCGGCGAGCGTGCCGGAGTTCGTGCAGTTCGAGACCGCACTGGGCGAGGCCCCTTGTTTGCCGGGCCGGTATTCAGCCTCGTCGACGCGACCTTCGGGCCGGTGTTCAGGTACTTCGATGTGATCGACACCATCGAGGACTTCGGCTTCTTCGTCGGCCTCACCAGCCTCGTTAAGCGGTTCGATGGGAATCGTGTCGCGTCGGGCTTGATTGCCGGCCTGACCGATGTCCGTCTCGCACGTATGCTGGTATGGCGCCCCCGCTTTCAACGCTACATGTAGCGGCGCGCAGCTTATTTCTCCTGCGCCTGCGGAACTTTGCGCGCGTAGAACGTGGAGACTTCTTCGATTTCTTGCGGCGTCATCGTGCGCGCCATATTGCGCATCTGCGCTTCCGGATCATTGTGGCGGTCCCCTTTCGCAAACGCCTTCAACTGGCTTGTCAGGTATTCCTTCGGCATGCCCTCCAGCCACGGTGCCCCTAGCTTCTGATCGACCCCTCCGTGGCACGCAATGCAGGGCGCGATGTTGCGCAGTGGCGCGCCGACGCGGACCAGCGGCGGAAGCGTTTCGTCATAGGTTGTCGGCGCGGTCCTTGCCTTGGGGAGACTGGCGTAGTATGCCGCCAGGTCATTGATGTCCTGCTCGGAAAGCCTGGTGGACAGGGCCTCCATGATCGCGCTCGATCGCATGCCGGTCTTGTAGTCGTGAAGCTGCTTGATCACCACTTCGGGGTACTGCCCCGCGAGGTTGGGCGCGTTCGACAGACTCATGCCCTGCGCGCCGTGGCACATGGTGCAGTTCAGTGCCAGCGTGGCGCCACGGCCGATCGCATCCGCGGTGCCGGCCCGGGCCATTGACCGGTCAAGGACGACGTCGGTCGACCGTCGCCCTTCCTTCGCGGTCGCCTTGTCGCCCCAGGAAGCCGGAGCGCCCGCGGCCCGGCAGATGGCGGCCCAGATGCCTTCCGCCGTGAAGTCGGAATGGACCGAGGGCAGCCAGACGAACCCGACCAGGATCGCAACCGCTGTCAGGGCAACCAGCGATACCAGGCTCCGGCGGAACCATGGATTGCGCCACGCGTACATTCCGCCTTCATCGTCGTCCATCACCGGCTCCCGACGGGTACCACAGGCACGTAGGCATCTTTCAGCAGTGCGAGCTGCGCGATTGGATAGCCATAATTGACGACGGTGAGCCCGATCATCATTGCCACCCACAGGCCAAGCCCGTTCAGTGCCAGCGGGGCTCGCACGCCAGGGTGGACCGGCGTGCTGAATGTATAGGACGCGGGCGCTGTGGTGCCGCCGGTACGCAACTGCGCGCGCGCGAGCACCCAAATGAAGAGAATGGCCGAGATGACGAGCGCCAATCCGCCGAAGGTCGACGCGACCACGGTCCAGGCCTGCGGGTGCAGCGCAGGATGCGTGTAGTCGTAGTAGGCCATGCGCCGCGGCATGCCAAGCAGCCCGACCAGGTGCCACGGCAGCGACAACACCAGCATGCCAACGAACCACAACCAGAGCTGCAGGCGAATGAGCCTCTGCGGCAGCGGCGCGCAGTGGGTCAACTGTGGCCACAGGTCGTACGCCACCATCATGTACATGATGACGATGGCGCCAGCGAAGATCAGATGGAAGTGGCCGGTGATCCACTGCGTGTTGTGCACCGATCCATTGAGCTGGTAGCTCATGTTGATGATGCCGCCTGCGCCGCCGAAGCCCAGCATGACGAAAGAGAAGGTCACCGCGAGCATCATGGGGTTGTCCCATGGCAGGGTACGGATCCATCCGAAAACGCCCGTGCCACCGCGCAGCCTGCCGGCGATCTCGACTGATGCCACGATGGTAAAGACCGTCAGCAGCGTCGGTATCGTGACCATCGCGGTCATCACGGCATGCACGAACTTGAACCCGGCGCCGACCTGCGGGTCGGCGAACAGGTGGTGGATCCCGATCGGCATCGAGAAGACGAGGAACAACGCGAACGCCACGCGGGCCATGGTGTCGCTATATAGCCGTGCGCCGATGGCACGCGGCACGATCGTGTAGAAGGCAAGGTAGGCCGGGATCAGCCAGAAATAGACGATCGCGTGCAGGGTCCATGAAAAGAACACCCTGGCCAGTCCCGCGTTGATGGTATCGGTCAGGCCCAGCGATGCGGGAAGAATCTGGATCAACAGTTCAAGGGCGGCGCCCAGCGACGTCCACGCCCACAAGTACGCGCCGGCGACGTTGCCAAACATGGCCAGCGGCACGGTTGCGCCCGGGTTGTCCCGTTTCCATGCCCACAGGTTGACGCCCATCAGCGCCACCCACACCCATGATCCGACCACGACCAGAACGACGCCCAGGTAGTAGAAGGGACTGCCAACCATGGGCGGGTAGAACGTGTAGAGGACCGAGGCCTTGCCCAGGCCCATCGTGACCGCGGCCATGACCGTGCCGGCCACCAGTAGCCAGAACCCGGCCCACGCCCAGCGCAGGCCGATCAGCGGGCGCTTCAGTGCAAGCTCCGTGATCGCGTAGCCGAAGCCCATCGCCACCAGCGTTGGCATCACGTACCCCATCACGGTGCCATGCGCGGTGACGGACCGGTAATAGTGCTCGGGATTGTTGATCCACGCCGTCAGGGGGCTGCGCATGTACATCTGCCATTCCCCAAGCATGATTGCACCCAGGAAGGCTGCGAAGGCAACCCAGAGGTGGGCCAGTACGAGTCGTCTAGTGAGGAACACAGCTCAGCCTTTCTTCCGCGCGCGCCTTGGCGATGAACTCGTCAGCGGGCAGAACCTGTACGTGAGCCCACATGGCCTCGTGCCCGATACCGCAGAACTCGTGGCAAGGCATCAGCTGTTCGCCAGCGTGGGGGAACGTGGTTGTGAATGTCGTCACGAAACCGGGAATCAGCATCGTATTGGCGTTGGTCATACCGACGATGAAACCGTGGACGACATCGGAGCTCGTGCCGCGGAACGTGACGGGCACCCCGGCGGGCACGACGATGCACTGCGGAACGAAGGAATACTGCTGGGCCACCACCCGCACAGTGACCCTGCCATCGGCACCCATCGCCGTCCCGAGGTTGCTCTCGACGAACTCGCCCTGTATGTGCAGCGTCTTCGCGTCCACCGTTTCGACACGCGATGGTGGCATCGACGCCCAGTGCAGCCCGACAAAGATCATGATCGCCACCAGCACGGCAATGATGACTGCGACGATGACTGCCCAGCGTCGTTCCGCCGCCTCGGCGACCGCCTCGAAGTCATCACTGTGGGGCGCGGTGGGGGGCATATCGTCCTTCACTGGACGGCGCCTCGTGGCAGGTACACCACGAAGTAGAAACCAAAGTAGAGCGCGATCACGATCGCGGTGGCAATGCCCGCGACAGCAAACGCCCCGGACGGGCCGCCGCTGACGATTCGCTCAACCTCGTCTTGGGCACCCTCTGCCTGTTCGGAATGGACGGGATCGGCCATTGTCGGTTCTCACTCGGGAAGCAGCTTGCGAAGCTCGTTCACCTGGGACGGCGACACCGGAGTGCCGCTGTTCTCCCATGCCACGCGGATGTATGTCACGACTGCGGCCACTTCCTCGTCGTTCAGGATGTGGGAGAAAGGCGGCATGCCATATGGCCGTGGATTCTTCGTGGTGCCGGGCGCATAGCCGCCGTTGAGGACCATGCGGATCGAGTTGACCGGCGATGACATGATGATGGACCGGTTGCTGGCCAGCGGCGGATACGACGGAGGATTGCCCTTGCCCTCCTCGCCGTGGCAGGTCGCGCATTGCAGCGCGTACACCTTGCGGCCCGTTTCCATGACGGACGGGCTGACCAGGCGTGCCTGGCTTGTCGGCGGCGGCTCGGATTCCCGTGGCGGCAAGGCCTTCAGATACACCGCCATCGCCTCGGCGTCCGCGTCGCTGATGTACTGCAGGCTGTTGTAGACCACCTCCGCCATCGGCCCGTACACCGTGCCCCGGTGCGAGATGCCCTTCTGCAGCAGGTCCACGATGTCCTTGATGTCCCAGTCCCCCAGGCCGGCCTCGCGGTTGGAAGTCAGCGACGGCGCGTACCAGTTCTGGTTCGGGATCATGCCGCCCTCGAACGCCTTCGATTCGCTGGAACCGCCCAATGCATTGATCGCCGTGTGGCACATCGCGCAATGGCCGAGGCCCTGGACCAGGTAAGCGCCACGGTTCCATTGCGCAGACTGGTTCGGGTCGGGGGTGAACTCGCCTTCCTTGAAGTACAGCGTGCGCCAGCCAATCAGCAGGTCACGCTGGTTGAAGGGGAAACGCAATTCGTGTGGCCGGTTGGCTTGCCGCACCGGCGGCACGGACATCAGGTAGGCATAGATGGCATCCGAGTCAGCCCGCGTGATCCGGGTATAGGACGCGAAAGGCATGGCCGGATAAAGGAGCGTACCGTCGCGCGACACACCTGTGTGCATCATCCGGTAGAAGTCGTCTGCGCTCCACTGGCCGATACCGGTTTCATCGTCCGGCGTGATGTTGGGCACGTAGAGATTGCCGAATGGTGTGGGCATGGCGCGCCCCCCCGCAAACGGCTTTCCCTCGGGCGCGGTATGGCAGGCTACGCAGTCTCCGACACGAGCCAGATACTCGCCCTGATTGATGACCTGTGTCGCCGGATTGACTGCGACAACGTTCTTCTTCTCGGGCAACATGCCGGGGCGCAGCAGGTACAGGACGCCTGCGCCGATCGCCGCCAGCAGGACGAGGCCGATCGCGAGGCGTGCGCTTGTTCGCATTTCGGGTCACCGCTGGCTACCGCATGCGAAAGGCATGCGCACGAGGTTGGACGACTCGGGCGACAGGTTCTTCGGCGGCGGTTGTTGGCCCAGCCAGGCCGCCACCGCCGAGATGTCCGAGTCGCTCAGGCGCGTGGCAATGCGCTTCATGCAATCCGGTTCGGTCGCATGCCGCTCTCCGATCCGCCACCGGGTCAATTGCGCCGCGATATAGGTCGAGCGCAGGCCGGCCAGTCCCGGTATGCCAGGTTCCATGCCCGTGAGTGCACTGCCGTGACAGGCAGTGCAGGCCGGGACACCCTTGCTGGTGTCCCCGCTGTTCACCAGGGTCTGCCCCCGTGCCAGAACGCCGGGGTCGGCGGCTGCCCCCTCCCTGGCCGCAAATGGTGGCTGCAATTTGGAGAAGTACTCGGCGATCTCGCGTAGATAGGCGTCAGGCAGGTAAGCGACCAGATAATTCATCGGCGGATACCTGCGCGTGCCGTCGCGGAATGCTACCAGTTGGTTGTACAGGTACGCCGCGGGCTTTCCCGCGATACGCGGATAGTAGCCATTGTTCGTGCCTTGCCCGCTCTGGCCGTGGCAGGTCACGCAGCCTTGTACCCGTGCCTCGAGCGAATCCAGCTGCTTAAAGGCTGGGATGGCCTCGGTCTGTGCCAGCACCCAGAGCGGCCAGATCAGCAGGGAAGCCAGGAGAGGAGCCGATATTCGCTTTCGCATTGGATTGTGACCATGTCACCTTCATCGCGACGCATCGGAGCCAGATGCACGAGGCCGCATTGGCTGAGGCGCGCCCGCTCCAGCGCTTGGCTCTGGTACCACGAGCGCCTTGCTCGTGACTTGGCAAAGTTCCTCCAAGCGTAGGCGGTCAGGGTCTCCATTGCAAAGCAATTTGCGCTGCCGGGAAGACTCATATCCGACCTTCGGCGGAGTAGCACGGCTGATTGCCGCCAAGCGCTCATTGACCAATTGCGCACGCTGGCTCCCGTCAACCATTAAGCGCAATCGCGTCTGCAAGGGTCTCGCGAAATCCGAGCCCAATTCCGGGGCCGTCCCGGCTCGCAGGACGGCGTGGCTCTTCGTATTGGCCATGCTCGTCAAATGCTCAACTCGCTTCATTCTCCTGCGCCGCTTGGTATTGCCCCGAGCACGCCATGGCATTCAGCCTTGCGCGCTGCAGCAGTGCCCGTTGCGCTTGCGTTACATTTGCGGCCTCGCCGCGCCAGGCCAGCAGGGGCGGCTCCTGCAAGGCGCGCCCGTACGAGAAACTCAAGCGCCAGGGCAATGGGCCGAGCCGGTTCATGGCATCGAGATTGGCGGTGGCCTCAGTGGGCGTTTGGCCGCCGGAGAGGAAGAAGATGCCTGGCACCGCCGCCGGTACCGTGCGCTTGAGCACCTGCACAGTCTGCACGGAAACCTCTGCCGGAGCTGCCTGCGCGGCCTCTTTGCCTGGGAGCACCATGCTGGGTTTCAGCAGCATGTGTTCGAGCACCACCGCATGCCGGTGCAAGGCGTGAAAGACTTCGTGCAGCACGGCCTCGGTGACCTCGGCGCATCGCGCCATGGAGTGCGCGCCATCCATCAGCACCTCGGGCTCGACGATGGGCACGACGCCCGACTCCTGGCAGATAGCGGCATAGCTTGCCAGCGCCTGCGCATTGGCCTCGATGGCAAGCCGGCCCGGCAGCTTGTCCGACACGTTGAATACCACGCGCCACTTGGCGAAGCGCGCGCCCTGTTGGCGATAGCCGGCAAGCCGCTTGGCCAGCCCGTCGAGACCTTCGGTGACCTCGTCTCCGGGAGCGTGGGCGAGCGCGAGCTTGCCCTTGTCCACCTTGATGCCAGGTACGATGCCCTGGCGCACGGCAAGTTCTGGCAGCGGCGTGCCATCGTCGGTGCGCTGGCCGAGCGTCTCCTCGTAGAGGATCACGCCGCTGATGAATTCGCCAAGACCTGGTGTCGACAGGAGCAGGGTACGCCATGCCCGCCGGCTCTCCTCGCTCGATTCCACACCGATGCGCTGGAACCGTTTGGCGATCGTCGGCCCGCTCTCGTCGGCGGCCAACAGGCCTTTGCTCGCTTGCACCAGGGCGTCGACGGTGGCTTGCAGTTCGCTTCGTGTATCCATGATGTTGCTCCGGGCGGGTGACATAAGAACAAGCAATAGCTCATAAATGCATTCACGCAAGCGAGCCGGGGAACGCATGACCAGCACTATTGTGGTGGACCGAACGATCCACGCAGCTTGCCCTTGGCCTTCTGGAGCCGGCACAACGCTTCGACGGCGCAAGATGAGGTGCCGCCAGCGGCATACCTCGGGTCAAGAATCGGCAATGGGCGTCTTGAGACCTCGTCCTTCTGGGCCAGCGGTCTGAAGATCACCGCTGGCTCGCCCTTCTGAGCAAGGCTTGCGATCGCCTCCGTTCTCTCGACCAATGTCATAGCGGGACCGTGGCGGTCAGTCGGGACGCCTTCGGTTTGATCTCCATCAAATCGCGCCGATCCGGCGCCGCCTCCTGTCACCAAACGCTACGCGTCTGGCACGAGATGCAAAGTCCGGCCCACGCGCAAGTCCTACCTTGATTCCAACGCGACACGCGTTGAACTACGAGATCGAAACGACAGGAGACAGAAATTGACCACACCCCGCTTTTTCCATTGCACGACCTGCTGCGCATGCGTGGCCCGTGAGGAGGCGCAATGATGCGCGTAGAACAACTGACCGCCAGCATCGGCGCCGAACTCATCGGCGTGAGGCTCTCCGATGCCATTCATGACGATGGCCTCTTCGACGAGATCCGTGCCGCGTTGCTAAGGCACAAGGTCTTGTTCCTGCGAGACCAGGACATTTCCCGCGCCGAGCATGTCGCGTTCGCCGAACGCTTCGGCAGGCTGGAAGACCACCCGGTTGCCGGCAGCCATCCGGAGCACCCGGGGCTCGTGCAGATCTACAAGCGGCCCGACCAGCCGATGGACCGCTACGAGAACGCCTGGCACACCGATGCGACCTGGCGCGAGACGCCGCCCATGGGCTGCGTGCTGCGCTGCGTGGAAGCGCCTCCGGTCGGGGGTGACACGATGTGGGCGAACATGGTTCTCGCCTATGAGAAGCTGCCGGCCCACGTCAAGGCGCAAATCGCCGGCCTGCGGGCACGGCACAGCATCGAGGCGAGCTTCGGCGCGGCCATGCCGATCGAGAAGCGCCTGGCGTTGAAGGCGCAGTACCCGGATGCAGAGCATCCGGTCGTACGGCTTCACCCGGAAACCGGCGAGAAGGTTCTCTTCGTCAACGGCTTCACCACCCACTTCACCAATTTCCATACGCCCGCATACGTGCGTTACGGCCAGGACTACAGCCCGGGAGCGGCCGACCTGCTGCGTTACCTGGTGACGCAGGCCTTCATTCCCGAATACCAGGTGCGCTGGCGCTGGAAGGCCAACAGCATGGCGATCTGGGACAACCGCAGCACCCAGCACTACGCAGTGATGGACTACGCGCCCTGCCATCGCAAGATGGAGCGCGCCGGCATCATCGGCGACAAGCCCTTCGGCATCGGCGAAGGCGAAATCAAGGCGCGTACAGCGCATACGGCCCAGCCGGTCCTGGCCTGAACGATCTATCCCAAGGAGAGAGACATGGACTTCATCGACGGTTCGCTGTTCCCTGAAAATCAGCAGAAGCTCGTCATCACTGCAGCCCCTTTTGGCCCGGAATGGATGCCATCCGATTTTCCGCAAGACATTCCTGTGACGATGGAGGAGCAGATCCAGAAGGCTGTGGACTGCTACAACGCCGGCGCCACCGTGCTGCATGTTCACGTGCGTGAAGCCGATGGGAAGGGCTCCAAGCGCCTGTCCAAGTTCAATGAACTGCTTGCCGGCATCCGGGCCCGGGTGCCGGACATGATCCTGCAGGTTGGCGGGTCGATCTCCTTCGCGCCGGAGAACGAAGGCGATGTGGCCAAGTGGCTGTCGGACGATACCCGCCACATGCTGGCGGAACTGAAGCCGACACCGGACCAGGTAACACTCGCGATCAACACGAACCAGATGAACGTGGTCGAACAGATGTGCGCAGCCGACGTCGCTGGCACATCCCTGGCCGAGCCCGCGAATTACCGCGCCTACCGCGAGATGACGATCCCTGCCGGACCGGAATGGGTGGAAGAGCATATCCGCCGCCTCAGCAGCAACGGCATCCAGACACACTTCCAGCTTGCCACCATCGCGCAACTGGAAACCGTGGAGCGGATGATGCGACGGGGCACCTGCAACGTGCCGCTGATCCTGACCTGGGTAGCGATCGGCGGCGGCTTCGAGGCGCCCAACATCTACAACCTGGCAAACTTCGTGCGGGGGTGCCCGAACGGCTCGGTGCTGACGCTGGAAACCTCGATGCTCAACGTGCTGCCGCTCAACATGATGGCCATCGCCATGGGGCTGCATGTGCGTTGCGGGATCGAGGACAACATCTGGACGCAGCGACGGGACCGCAAGATGGGCACGGTCGAACAGATCGAGCAGCTCGCACGGATCTCGCGCGAATTCGGTCGGGATGTCGCCAGCGCGAAGGAGGCGCGTGAGATCTACAAGATCGGTACGTTCTACGACAGCATCGACGAGACACTGGCGGAGAATGGCTTCGCGCCGAACCGCAAGCCTGGCCAAGTCGGATTCACCCGGCACGCGCGTCGTTGAGTTGCACGGCTGGGCTCGTGCGCTTGTGGGTCGCCCCGACATCGGATCTCCAGATCCGGTCCGGGGCGCAGTCGCGCCACCTCTTCGAAGGGCTTCCGGAAGCGGAAGCTCTTTGTCATTTGGGTGCTTACGCAGTGTGCTCCGCTGTAGCGAAGCCGACTGCAGGCTCCGGCTCGGCATCCTGCGCCGCGTGAATGCGGTTCCGGCCCTGGCGTTTGGCGTGGTACAGCGCGGCATCCGCGCGTGCGGCAAGCTCGGCCAGGGATTCGCCCGGCTTCCAGGCGGCAAGGCCGGTGCTGATGGTGAAGCGGATTTCGCCGCAAGCGCCGCCGGCGCAGTCCGCTTCGGCGTGGGCGCGGATACGCTCGGCGATGTGGCTAGCTTCACAGGCGCCCGTTCCCGGCAGCAGGACGGCGAATTCCTCGCCGCCCAGGCGGCCCACGTGGTCCGACGGGCGCGTCTGCGCGCGAGCCAGCCGGGCGAACCGCTGCAGCACCGCGTCGCCGGCGGCGTGCCCGAAGTTGTCATTGACCCGCTTGAAATGGTCGATGTCGATCATCAGCAGGCAAAGGGGGCCGCCGCGCCGGGCCGTGGATAATTGCTGGCCGGCCTCGCGTTCGAAGGCCTGGCGCGACAGGGCGCCAGTGAGGAAGTCGGTATTGGCGGCGTCTTCCAGCCGGCGCACCAGCCGATC
Organism: Cupriavidus sp. 09_S30; assembly: GCF_056930435.1. Lineage (NCBI taxonomy): Bacteria > Pseudomonadati > Pseudomonadota > Betaproteobacteria > Burkholderiales > Burkholderiaceae > Cupriavidus > Cupriavidus sp. 09_S30. The sequence continues at coordinate 1,281,455 of NZ_JBXOWI010000002.1, forward strand.
GTGGATCATCAGCACGGTGCACATGGTCATGGCCGGCATGGCCAGGGGGCCGAGCAGCATGAAGCCGATATGCAGTCCGGGGGCCTCGGCGCCGTGCGCGGATCCCAGTGCGGCGCTCGCCGACATCATGGCGCGCAGGGCGTAGGCCGAACCGAAGAACAGCGCGAAGAGGGCGGCGGCGTACTGGCTCGGCGCGTTGCGTTGCCGCTCGCGCAGCAAGACGGCACCCGCATGCAGCGACAGGGCGGCCTGCAGCCCCGAGACCAGCATCACCCGCAGATTGAAGTCGTCCGTCCCGTAGCGCCAGAACACCACGCCCGCCATCACCGCGGCGATGGCGCACGCCAGCGCGCGCCAATGCGGCCGGCGTTCGCAGAAGACCAGCAGGCCTGCGTAGAACTGCGCCGTGCCCCATAGCAACAGGGCGTTGGCGGCGACGATGGAGAGCAGGTCGCTGGCCTGGCCGCGCAGCCCGAACAGCATGAGCGACAGGGCGACGGCGATATTCCCTTGCCACCATTGCCGGACACCGGGCACCGCGCTGCGCCTGAGCGACCAGATGATGGCGAGCATCATCGCGCCGAGAGTCGACATGACGATCTGGATGGCGAGCTGGGCCGACATCGGCGCAAGTCCTTCTGAGGGTTGGGTTCGCGGGCTGGGGCGGTGCCGCCGGGGTGGCCCGGCGAAACGGGTGCAATGATACGTCCCGCCGGGCGGCACGCAGCTGTTGCTTGGGACGGCGGTGCGGAACCGGCAGGCCTGGACCATGGCTTGCTCGCGGGGCAATCCGCGTATCGTCGACTTCGCTACGGTGACCATCGGCCCCAATTCCAGGGCGAACGGCATCTGCCTGTGACGGGTGGGCTCCCTGGCGGACGACTGACCTGGGCGCGGGACGAGAAAAGGGCGGACAGAGGCGAGGGCCCTGCCGCCCAAGCCGCAACTTCGCGGCAACCGGATACATGCATGCTACCCAGGCTGCTGGCGAAGCAATGCGCTGAATAGGGCGGTCTTCGGGGGGTATTTCCGTGCCCGCGCCTGCATGGCGCAGGGTGGTGAAGCTGGGAGGGCACTTTGCCCTCGGGCTGGAACGGTCTGCGGACTGCCCCATTGCGCCCGGGACGAAAAGACGCCGCCAGTCAAGTCATGCCCGGCGGCGTTGAGAAAGCCAAACGAGGAGCACCGTGTGGTGTTGATTCAGTCTAGTTTGCCGATTCGACGGCAAATGAAAGCAATTGTGAGTGATGCGGACGGTATGGGCGGGGTACTGCAGGCCATCCTGGCCATGGTCAGGGTGTATTGGCTGGACAGATTCGCTTAACAGGCCCGACAGGAAAATTCAGATCGGGAAGCCGCGCATGGCCGATCCAGCTTCGCTACAGTTTGCTTGTCCCCCCATCGCGAGGGTCGGCGGCCGCGCTGCCAGCGAGCGAGGGGCGGGGCGCCCGCGTTCCGGCGCGGATGGAAAGCATAGGGGAGCGATCGTGAAACATCTTCGGCAGTGGGAGAGCAGCACGGAGTGGACACGGGCCGTCCTGCTCGGGCAGTTCAAGCCGTCTCATTGGTACCTTCTTCACGTCCCGGCAAGCCGAAAGTACGCGCGAGATTGGGGCAGCCACAGCCGGGTCCCGCTGCTGCGCCAGGGCAGCCTCCAGAACCCGCTGCTCGTGGCCGAGGCGTGGCCGCATGCGGTGGGCCAGAGAGTGGGGCGCTTCACCTGCATTTCCTGGCCGCGCGGGATCAAGCGCAAGCGTGCCGCCTACCGCTGCCAGTGCGGGCACGAGCTGCTCGCCGGCTGGGAAGGCATTGCGCGCGGCACGGCCCGCTGCACCGCCTGCGAAACGCTGCCGCGGCACGCGGCAAGCGGCGGGCAGGCAGCTTTCGAGGTAGCGGCACGGGTGTAAGGCGATGTCCGGCCGGAACTGGACGCCGGCCGCCTAGCATCGTTCGGGCCGGGCCGGCTTCAGGCCCGTTTCAGGCCGACATGCCGGCATCGTGCTAGCATCCCCGCCTGCCATTCAGGAGCTTCAGCATGTCGAATTCCATTCAGATTCATTCCCCCCAGATCGCGGACGATGGCGACGCGGTGGCGTTTGCGATCATCGTGGACGGCGCACAGGGCCGTGGAGAGGTGACCCGCTCGGCACTCGATGAACTGGCCCAGGGCCAGATCGGCGGCCTGATCGAGGTCTTCGACCGGCACCGCGAGCGCATCCAGGCCCTGGCGCTGCAGAACTGGGTGGACGAGCACACCGTGGTCCGCGTGGCCAGCTATCACGTCTGACGCCGCAGGCCGGCCGCTTCGCGTTTCGGTCTTGCGCGGCGGTAAGCGCTGCCGAAGCCGGCCGCCAGGTCGGCGAATCCAGAAAGGCGATCGCGCCCACTATCAAGCAGTTGATGGCTGCCACGGCGGCGGGCCAGCCCCTCTACGCCGGCCTGGGCCAGCGGCAGACGACTGAGATGGTCAAGACTGTCGGCACCTAGGCGGCTGGATTCGGCCGGTCTCGTCATTATGTACAAGCGGCATCACAATATAATCTGGATATTGACATTGCTAGCCATATTGCTCACTCTGTAATTTCCTATGTCGTTTCGCCTGACGTTATGTGTAGGATAATGTGCTTATTCGGGCGAGAGGTAATTTTGGAGGGGCTTTGATGAAAACCGTTCTTTCCATTGCAATCGCGCTCAGTCTGGGCGGCGTCGCCCTGCATGCCGCCGCCCAGGGCGCAGGCAAGCAGTTTGATCCTTATTCCCAAGGCGCAAAGGCGGGCGAGAAAGTCGATCCCTATACGGAAGGTGCGAAAGTGGGGGATAAATTCGACCCGTATTCTCAGGGAATGAATAAGGACACGCGCTCCGATCTTACCCAGGATCAAAACGAGCCCGCCAAGCCCGCCACGCCGGCGAAGACAACCAAGGGCCATGGCCACAGCAGCCATACCCCTACCAATAAGCCCAAGGACGATGCCGCGGCAAAGCCGGGATCCTGAGCACCGGTCATGACCGACCCGCCGCGTAGAGCGGGCGGGTCATCTGGCCTGATGGAAGGCGCCTTCGCGGCGCCTTCTTTGTTTTGGCGCTCGCTCAGGTCGCGACGTGTATTGCCAAAGGTGCGCCTAGAAGCGGTGGCGCACGCCGATGATCGCGCCGAACTGGTTCTCGCCATTGACGACCTGCGTGGAGGTGTTCTCCAGCGTGGTGGCAGCCGGGTTCAGCGAGGGGTTGAGGCCGGTCAGGCTGAGGCCGGAGCCGTCGCGGTTCTTGGCGTAGCCGAAAACGGTGTAGAGGTCGGTGCGCTTGGACAGCGCATACGAGCCCGACAGCACGAAGCTGTACGGGTCGCCCGAGCTGTGGGCCACGTCGGTGTAGTAGAAGGCGCCGGTCAGCGACAATGCCGGCGTGGCGTCGTACCGCACGCCGGCCCAGTACAGGTTGGTGCGCAGCGAGCTGCTGGTGCTGTCGAAGATGCCATGGTAATAGCGGTAGCCGGCGAGGACCTTGGCCGGACCGACCTGGTATGAAAGGCCGAGGGCGGCGCGTCGCTCGACGTCGTCCTGCAGCGCGACGGTGCTGCCGCGCACTTCGTCGTAGTTGGTGCCGACGGCGAAGGGGCCGTTGGCGTAGCCCAGCGACGCCGACCACGCCTTGCCGGCTCGGTAGGCGCCGGGGATCTCGCCGCCCGCCTGGCTGTCATAGCCGGTGCTGTAGAGCAAGCCGTAGTTGATGGCACCCGCCGCGCCATAGAACTTGATGGAGTTGTCGGCGCGGCCGGTCATCCATTTGTCATGCATGATGATCGAGTAGCGGGTCGCGATCGCCATGGGGTCGAAGGTCGCGGAAAAGTCGTAGAGCAGGGTCTGGTGGCGGCCCAGCGTCAGGGTGCCGTACTGCTGCTGCAGGCCGACGAAGGCCTGGCGGCCGAACAGCCGGCCGCCCTGGTTGGCGCTGCCGGATTCGAGGTCGAAGCCATTCTCCAGCACGAACACGCCCTTGAGTCCGCCGCCCAGCTCCTCCGCGCCGCGCAGGCCCCAGCGCGAGGTCGACAAGTTGCCAGTGGACATGCGCACGAGCGAGCTGGGACCGCCGTTGCTGTTGGGCAGGTTGGTCACGTACTCAATGCCGGCATCGAGGATGCCGTACAGCGTGACACTGCTTTGTGCGAGCGCGGCGCCGGGAACCAGCGGCAGCAGCGCGATCCATGCGCGGGATGTCTTCATCGTGCCCTTCCTTGTCGATCTCGTGTCAATCGTTGCAACGCCAGTGGAGAGCAGGCGTTGCGGGCGGCGCGATCACAGCGTCGGCGCCACGGGGGACAAAGCTGGATCCAGGAATCGTTCGTTTGCCTCCGTGAACATTTGAACGTTGGCCGGAGTGGGGAGGGGCGCCGCTTCTGCCGCGATTGGTTCCGCTATCGCATCGGCAGAAGCGGACTCCGAGCGGAAGGGCTGCCGCATCCGTACCCGTACGATGCCGTCGCTCGTGCCGTTGCGGGTCGGCCGGTGCGCCAGCCGATTCAGTGTAGTCCAAGTTTTCGGGCCGAATGGCGATTGCGATACCGCCAGTTGCGCAGCGGATACAGGGAGGCCTTTGTGGCGAAGCCGGACGGTGCGCCGCGGCAAGAAGGGAGCGCCAGCCAGCGAGGCCGCGGCGGGTGAACGGACGGGCCAGGCGCCGCGCTGCAGGGCACAGCGCTTCGATTGCCTGACGCAGCAGTCTTCGCGGCAGCTTGGAAGATGTGAGTTTCATCGTTCCGCCTCGTCTCGTGCCGGGGCTCTGGTCCAGGTCGTGCGGCCAGCCTCCGCTCGGCGCGCGGGCGAGTCTCGGTCTCTGCCGCGCAAGTCGAACTTGCGCGCATCTTGTACGAATCTACGTCGCCGTGGCCACCAGGGGGCCGCTTTGTGTTCGCTGCCACGCGCAGCGTCCGGTGTGCGCAATTGACAGCGCGGAACCCGCGGTCCCATCATCTGCCCACAGCGATGCGCTCGCGCGTGCCACTGCCAAGCAGCGATATCGCGACGGGTAGCCAATTCCGACAAGGGAAACGGGGTCATGAATCGACTATTCAGCCGCGCTGGCATTGCCATGCTCGGGCTTTTGCTTTGCGCCTGCTCTGCCAGCAGGACGGGTCCGGGAACCGACACCTCGGTAGCCACGCCGGCGGATCCCGCCATGCGGGCTCTCGCCACCGAGGTCTTCGTCTACGGCTATCCGCTGGTGCTGATGGACATCACGCGCGAAACCATGACCGCGCGCACACCCCCCAATTCCTTCAAGCACGCACGCGTCTTCCCCGATGCCTCGTTTACCGACGTGGTCAGCCCGAATGCCGACACCTTGTATTCGACCGCCTGGCTGGATTTGTCGGACGAGCCCATCGTCATGACGGTGCCGGCCATGCACGGACGCTACTACTTGGTGCAGATGCTCGACGCATGGACCAATGTGTTCGCCGCACCGGGCACGCGCACGGCGGATGCGCGTCCGGCCAGCTATGCGATCACGGGCCCGGGTTTCAGCGGCCGCCTGCCGCAGGGCGTCATCGAGATCAAGTCGCCGACGCAGATGGTCTGGTTGATCGGGCGCATCCAGACCAATGGCAAGCATGACTTCGGCGCGGTCAACCATCTGCAGGACCAGTTCAAGCTGACACCGCTGTCGGCCTGGGGCCGGACCGGCCAATCGGCCGCCAGGGAGGGCCCGATGCCGTTGTCGCCGCGCGAAGGGTCGCCGGTCGACCAGGTGGCGCAGATGGACGCGCAGGCATTCTTCAGCCGCCTGGCGGCGCTGCTGCCCGCCAATCCGCCGGCGCCGGCGGATGCGGCGATGGTCGCCAAGATGGCCAGTCTGGGCATCGTCGCTGGCGAGCCCTACAAGACGACCGTGCTGGAGCCGTCCACCGCGCGGGCCGTGCAGGAAGGTGCGACCGCCGCGCTGGCGCTTATCCAGTCCGCCTCACAGCGGCAAGCCGGCGGCGCCGCGAACAACGGCTGGCAGGTCGCGCGCAATCTCGGGGAGTATGGCACCGACTATCTGCGGCGTGCGGTCGTGGCGCGCACCGGGCTGGGTGCCAACCTGCCGCAGGATGCCCTCTACCCATCGACCTACACCGATGCGGATGGCCAGCCCCTCTCCGGCGAGCACCGCTATGTGCTGCATTTCGACAAAGGCGAACTGCCCCCGGTGCGCGCCTTCTGGTCGCTGACGCTCTACGACAGCAAGCATGCTTTTGCCGAGAACGCGCTCGGTCGCTATGCGCTGGGTGATAGGGACCGGCTGCACCGCAACCGCGACGGCTCGCTCGACCTGATCATCCAGCACGAGCGGCCGCACGGGGCGCAGGCATCGAACTGGCTGCCTGCCCCCGCCGGACCCTTCAGCCTGACGATGCGGCTGTACTGGCCCAAGCCGGAGGCGCTCGAGGGCCGCTGGATGCCGCCGCCGGTGCGTCGCGCGCAGTAGCGCGGGCGCCGCGGGTTCTCAGAATTTCTAACGCAGGCCCGCGCCGCAACTGGTCGCACACCAGTGAACTTCAGGCCGCGGTCGCAGCGCAGTCGGCGCAGGCGTGGCCGCGCGCGGCGTGGATGCCGCTGTCCGACACTGCGAGCGCGTTCTCGCGCCGTGCCACCGGCACCGTGCCGGCGGCAACGCGCGCGCGCAAGGCACGCGCAGCACTCACCATGTTCGCCAGCGCGGCCTCGGTTTCCTGCCAGCCGCGCGTCTTCAGCCCGCAGTCCGGATTGACCCACAGGCGCGCGGCCGGAATCACCTCGCAGGCGCGCTCGAGCAGGCGCGTGATCGCCTCCACCGAAGGCACGCGCGGCGAGTGGATGTCATAGACGCCGGGGCCGATATCGTTCGGATAGGCGAAGTCGCCGAAGCCGCGCAGCAGTTCCATTGCCGAGCGCGAGGTCTCGATGGTGATGACGTCGGCATCCAGCGCGGCGATCGACGGCAGGATGTCGTTGAACTCCGCGTAGCACATATGGGTGTGGATCTGCGTCTCGTCGGCGGCCACGGCGGCGCTGATGCGGAAGGCGCGCACGGCCCAGTCCAGGTAGGCGGCCCAGTCCGCCTTGCGCAGCGGGAGCCCTTCGCGCAGCGCCGGCTCGTCGATCTGGATCACGCGGATGCCGGCCTGCTCCAGGTCGCGCACCTCGTCGCGGATGGCCAGCGCCAGTTGCAGTGTGGTGTCGGCGCGCGGCTGGTCGTCGCGCACGAAGGACCACTGCAGCATCGTCACGGGGCCGGTCAGCATGCCCTTCATGGGCCGCTCGGTCAGGGACTGTGCATAGCGTGCGGTGTCTACCGTCATCGGCTCGGGGCGGTAGACGTCGCCGTAGATCACCGGCGGCTTGACGCAACGCGAACCGTAGCTCTGCACCCATCCGTTCTCGGTGAACGCATAGCCGCACAGCTGTTCGCCGAAGTACTCGACCATATCGTTGCGTTCGGCTTCGCCATGCACCAGCACATCCAGGCCCAGCGCTTCCTGCTTGCGCACGGCCGACTCGATCTCGGCGCGGATGCGCTGCAGGTATTCCAGCGCGCCGATGTCACCGCGCTTGTAGGCGGCGCGGGTCTGGCGGATCGCGCCGGTCTGCGGGAAGGAGCCGATGGTGGTGGTGGGCAGCGGCGGCAGCTGCAGCGCCGCCTGCTGGCGCGCGATGCGCGCGGCGAAGGGGCTGCGCCGCTCGCCCATGTCGGCGCTGACCGCCGCCAGCCGCGCGCGCACCTGCTGATTGACCACGCGCGTGGAGCCGCGGCGCGAGGCCTGGGCGGCGTCGGATGCCGCCAGTTCGCTTGCCACCACGGCCTCGCCCTCGTTCAGCGCGCGCGCCAGCGTGCGCAGCTCGTCCAGTTTCTCGGTGGCGAAGGCCAGCCAGGATCGGATCTCGGGGTCGAGCCGGTGTTCGCCCTGCAGTGAGACCGGGATGTGCAGCAGCGAGCAGGATGGCGCCAGCCACAGCCGTTCGCCGAGGCGGGCATGCAGCGGTGCCAGCTTGGCAAGCACCGCGCGCAGGTCGGCGCGCCAGATATTGCGGCCGTCCAGCACGCCCGCCGACAGCACGGCATCGGGCGGCAGCACCGCGAGCCAGGTATCGAGCTGGCCGGGAGCGCGCACCAGGTCGAGGTGGAAGCCCTCCACGGGCAGCGCGGCGGCGCGTACGGCGTGGTCGGCAGCGGTGTCGAAGTAGGTGGCCAGCAGCAGCTTGACGCCGGTGCCGGCGAGCCCGGCGTAGGCGCTCTCATAGGCATCGAGCCAGGCAGCGTCCAGGTCCAGGCACAGGGCCGGTTCGTCGATCTGCACCCAGTCGACGCCCAGCGCGGCCAGGCGCTCCAGGATGCGGCGATAGGCGGCGGTCAGCGCGGGCAGCAGGCGCAGGCGGTCGAAGCCCGCTGCGTGCGACTTGGACAGCAGCAGGTAGGTCACGGGGCCGATCAGCACCGGCTTGGCGGCCAGGCCCAGCGCCCGGGCTTCCTGCACTTCGTCGAAGAACCAGTCCACCCCGCCGTCGAAGCGGGTCTCGGGGCCGAGTTCCGGCACCAGGTAGTGGTAGTTGGTATCGAACCACTTGGTCATCTCCAGCGCCGGCTGCGCGGCGTTGCCGCGCGCCAGCTCGAAGTACTGGGCGAGCGTCAGCCGCGCCGGATCGAAGCCGAAGCGGCCGGGCAGCGCGCCAAGCAGCGCACTCATGCCCAGCATCTGGTCGTAATAGGCGAAGTCGCCGACGGCGACGCGGTCCAGGCCACTGTCCGCCTGCTGCTGCCAGTGGCGGCGGCGCAGCGCGGCGGCGGTCTCGCGTAGGGCGGCTTCGTCGGTTTCGCCGCGCCAGAAGGCTTCCTGCGCGAACTTGAGTTCCCGTTGTGCGCCGATGCGCGGGAAGCCGAGGAGATGAGTGCGGGCCATGTCTTGTTCTGGATGGAAAGGATGGAAACGATGGCGCACAGTGTCGGAGTCCGCGTAAAATGAATCAAGCGACAAGTTTTAAACAACATATGAAAACGATTCATATCAGGCGCGATACCCCCTGTCGGGAACGGCCCAGCACCCGGGCGGAGGCAGCGTGATCGAAGTCCGTCATTTCCGCTCGCTGGTGGCTATCGCCGAGTCCGGCAAGCTGGCCGCCGCCGCTGAGCGCGTGCACGTGAGCCAGTCGGCCCTGTCCCACCAGATCAAGGCGATCGAGGCGCACTACGGCATGGCGCTGTTCGATCGCACCCGCCACGGCCTGCGCTTCACGCCGGCCGGCGAACGCCTGCTGGCGCTGGCGCGCGAAGCGCTGGCGGCCATCAGCGCGGCCGAGCGCGACCTGTCGCGCCTCAAGGGCGACACGCGCGGCGAACTGCGCATCGTGCTGGAGTGCCACACCTGCTTCGACTGGCTGATGCCCGTGATGGATGAGTTCCGGCGCCGCTGGCCGGAGGTGGAGATCGACCTGGTCGCCGGATTCCATGCGGACCCGCTGTCCCTGCTGGACGAAGGGCGGGCCGACCTGGTGGTGGGCTCGATGCCTGTGGGCCAGCGCGGGCTGGCGGTGACGCCGCTGTTCCGTTTCGAGATCCTCGCCGTGCTCGCCAACGAGCACCGCCTGCGCAACCGCCGGCGGCTGGAGGCGGAAGACTTCGCCGGGGAGACCTTGATCACCTATCCGGTGCCCGAACAGCGTATCGACCTGATCCGCGAGGTGCTGGAGCCTGCCGGCATCCGGCTGCCGCGCCGAACCGCGGAGCTGACCGTGGCCGTACTGCAGCTCGTGGCCAGCCGGCGCGGCATGGCGGCCCTGCCCAACTGGGGCGTGAAGAACTACGTGGACCACGACTACGTGCTGGCCAAGCGCATCGGCGCCAAGGGCCTATGGAGCGAACTCTATGCCACCGTGCCGGCGGCCATGGCCGAGCGGCCGTATGTGCGCGACTTCATGACCATCGTGCGTGACATCTGCGCCGCCGAGCTGGACGGCATCGAGCTGCTGCCGGAAGCCGGCGCGGACTGAGGAAGGCCCGGCAGGCCTGGGGCGTCAGGCCGCCTGCAGCGCGATCTCGTGCACATCGTGCACATCGTGGACTTCGTGCGCCGGACCCGGTGTCTCCACCATGTCCACGACCTCCACATCCATGCCGTTCGCCAGGCGCCTGACGAAGAGGTCGAGCAGGTCGGCTTCCTGCGCGCAGACCGACAGGCTGACCGGCGCCCGGGCATCCTGGCCGACGCGCAGCGAATGCAGGCTCAGGCCGGTGCGCCTTGCATTGGCCAGGGTCCATTCCAGCGTGCCGAACAGGTCGGCACCGGTGAATCGGAGGGAGAGATGGAGGGTCGGCAGCGGGGGCATGGCATCGGCGGCTTGGGTTGTTGTTGAGATAAATTTACCAGCCCGCTGTCGGAATTGCCTTCCTTATTCCCTTGTGATTGCCATCGTTTGGAGATGAATCGACTTGTATTGGTACAATCTCTGGTCGATTATTCTTCTTCGGATATCTCATGACCGCGCTACCTAAGCTAGACGAGACCGATCGGCGCATCCTGCGTGCGCTGCGCCGCGACGGTCGCCTCTCCAATGCCAAGCTGGCCGAACAGGTAGGGCTGTCGGCCACGCCTTGCTGGAACCGCGTGCGCGCGCTGGAAGAGGGCGGGGTGATCGAGGGCTATGCGGCGATGCTGAACCAGAAGGCCCTGGGCTTGCCTGACACGGTGCTGATCGAAGTCACGCTGGACCGCCACGACGACGACATGCTGCACCGCTTCGGCGAGGCGCTGGCGCAATTGCCCGAAGTGCTGGAGGCCTACCTGCTGACGGGTGAGTATGACTACCTGATCAAGGTGGCGGTGGCGGGCACGGAGGGCTATGAGGAGTTCCTGCGCCACAAGCTCTACAAGCTGCCTGGGCTGCGCCACAGCCATTCGACCTTCGTGCTGCGCTGCCTCAAGCGGCAGACCTCGGTCGAGCCTTGAGGGCGGCGGCGCGCCTCGCCTAGTGGCGGCGCGGCATGCCATGCCGGTTCAGGAGCGTCCGGCGCGCGCCGCCTGGCGCTCCAGCCGCGGCCCCAGCGCCGTGGTGGCGACGCCCAGCGCGATCAGCGCCAGCCCGGCGGACAGGTCCGCCGTGATGCGCTCGTGAAAGGCCACGGCGGACAGCAGCAGGCCGAGCAGCGGGACACAGAGCATGGCGATGGAGGTGGCCGCCGGCGGCAGCGTCTGCGTGATATTGAGCACCACGATGAAGGTCAGCGCCGTGGCCAGTGGACCGGTATAGAGCACCACCGGCCAGATCGCCTCGAAGGCCGGCACGTCCGGCAGGCCGTCGCGCAGCAAGGCCAGCGCCAGCAGGGGCAGCGTGGCCACGGCGCATTCCCAGGGAATCATGTCGACGCCCAGGCGCACCTCCCGGTTGGCGCGCAGCTGGATGATATTGACCGACCAGGCCAGCGAGGCACCCAGCAGCATCAGCAGGCCCAGCGCCACCTGTGCCTGCCAGTGCGCCAGCGCGGGCGAGACGATGATGGCGATGCCGCCGTAGCTGAAGACCGTGGCCAGCCATTGCGCGCGCGACAGCCGTTCGCGCAGCACGAGCGAGGACAGCGGGATCACCCAGATCGAGGTGGCATAGGCGATCACGGAGGCGCGCCCGGGTGGTACGTATTGCAGTGCCCACAGCGCCAGCGCGGTAAAGGCGGCCATCTGCATCAGGCCCACGCCCAGCACCAGCGGCCATTCCTTGCGGCTGGGCAGGCGCAGCCGGCCCAACAGGCCCAGCACCGCGAAGCTGATCGCCGCGGCGGAACCGAAGCGCGCCGTGGCGAACCACAGCGGGCTGACATGAGCCAGCCCGAGCTTCATCACCGGCCAGTTGCCTCCCCAGATGGCGACCGCGCAGGCGAGGGGGAGGAACCTGCGGATGCCTTGCGACGTTTGACTTGCTTGCATGAATCGACTCGTGAGACCGTGCCGCCGGCCTGTGCGGCGGCTGTAACGAGCAGCGAGTCTACGGTTCATTGCACCGCAGCATCGCCCGTATTTCACTGCGTCGAACCATCGATTCAGCATAGAATGCTGCGCTTCAAATAATCTGGAGCGTAATGTGCTGGACATCGACCTGGATGCCACCGATATCCGAATCCTCTCCGAACTGCAGCGCGACGGCAGCCTGACCAATGTGGAGCTGGCCAGCAGAGTCAACCTGTCGCCTTCGCCCTGCCTGGCGCGCGTGCGGCAACTGGAAAAGCAGGGCGTGATCTCGCGCAAGGTGACCCTGCTCGATGCACGCAAGCTCGGGCTGAAGGTGGTGGTCTTCATCCAGGTCTCGCTCGACAAGCAGCGGCGCGAGACGCTGGACAGCTTCGAGCGCCGCATCGCCGGCCTGCCGCAGGTCATGGAGTGCTACCTGATGTCCGGCGATGCCGACTACCTGCTGCGCGTGGTGGTGCCCGACGTGGAGGCGCTGGAGCGCCTGATCATCGACCAGATCACCCGCATCCCCGGCGTGGCCAGCATCCGTTCGAGCTTTGCCCTCAAGCAGGTGCTGTACAGCACCGCCTTGCCGCTGGGCTGAATGCGGCCCGGCAGCCGATCAGACGGGCTGCCGATCAAGCGGCTGCGGATCAACTGGCTGACGCAGCGCGCCGGGATTCGCGCAGGTAGCCGTGCAGGGCCAGCCGCACCTGCTGCCGCAGGCGCTCATGGTCCAGCTTCGCGCCTGCGCTGATGCAGGCACGCGCCACCAGGCCATAGACCACGGTCTGGGCCGTGGCCGCGGCCTCGTCCGCGGCCACGCCCGCGGGCCAGTCGCGCGCCTGCAGGAAGGCACGCCGCCAGGTGTCGATGAAGCGGTCGTAGGTCTTCTGGTACGCCGCCTGGCCGGAATAGTGGCGCTCCAGCAGGTAGAGCGGTCCCCAGCGTTCGGGCGTGGGGCGGTGGCTGTCGATATTGACGTCGACCAGCGCATCGACGATGTCCCGCAGCCGGCGTCCCTTGCTGGCGTCGAGCACGTCATTCATGGCCTGCAGGATGCCCTTGGTGCGCAGGTGCAGGCAGACCCGCACCAGCTCCTCCTTGTTGCTGAAGTACTCGTAGAAGGTCCCGAGGCCGACGCCGGCCAGGTCGACGATGGCGCGGATCTTGATGCCGCCGTAGTCGCCGGTCTGCACCAAAAGCCGAACAAAGGCTTCCTGGATGGCCAGCGAGGTCTGCCACGAGCGGGCCTGGACCGGCTTGCGGCGCGTGTTTGACGGGGCTTTGGCGGGTGGGGGCATGGCTCTCCTGAAGCCGAACATGCGCGTGCGCATTCCTTCCTAGAATGACCGCTCGACTATATCAAGGGCGCGCCCGCCACGGCGCAGCGGCGCGCTTTCCCGGGCGCATCCGCCGCGACACGGCCCGCCTGGCAGCACCAAGGAGACCCGCCATGCAATGGAAGACACACGACGTCAAGAACCAGGTACCCGAACTGAAGGACTACAACCTCTTCGCCACCGACGTGCCGCTGCAGCGCGCGGTCGAGCGCGGTGGCGCCGGCTGGCACGCGGCCGAACTCAGCCGGCAGGGCGCGCTGCTGGGCGCGCAACAGACCATCCGCCAGGCGGAGGATGCCAACCGGCACACACCGGAGCTGCACACGTTCTCGCGCACCGGCGAGCGCATCGATGAGGTGCGCTTCCACCCGGCCTGGCATGAGGTGATGCAGATCGCGCGGCGCAGCGGCCTGGCCAACCTGCCGTTCGCCGACACCCGGCCGTCTGCCTGGGCCGGCTACGGCGCCTCGCTCTATATGCACAGCCAGATCGAGTCCGGCTCGCTGTGTCCCACCAATATGACGCAGGCCTGCATTCCCGTGCTGCAGAAGGAGCCTGCGCTGTACGAGCAGCTCGCCGCCAAGCTGCTGGCGCGTGACCACGATCCGCGCGACCTGCCCATCGCCTCCAAGGATTCGATCTGCGTGGGCATGGGCATGACGGAGAAGCAGGGCGGCACCGATGTGCGCGCCAACACCACCCGGGCCGTCAGCCTGCGTGGCGAGGGGCGGGGCGCGGAGTACCTGCTGACCGGGCACAAGTGGTTTTTCTCGGCGCCGATGTGCGACGCCCACCTCGTGCTGGCGAACACCGAGGCCGGCTCGTCTTGTTTCTATGTGCCGCGCTGGCGGCCGGACGGCAGCAAGAACGCAGTCGAGATCCAGCGCCTGAAGGAGAAGGTGGGCAACCGTTCCAATTCCAGCAGCGAGGTGGAACTCAAGGAGGCCTGGGGCATCCTGGTGGGCGAGGAGGGGCGCGGCATTCCCACCATTCTCGAAATGGCCACCTACAGCCGGCTCAACTGCGCGCTGTCCAGCGCAGGCTTCCTGCGCCAGGGGCTGGTGCAGGCGCTGCACTATGCGCGCCATCGCGCCGCGTTCGGCAAGAAGCTGGTGGCGCAGCCGCTGATGCGCCGGCTGCTGGCCGATATGGCGCTGGAGAGCGAGGCCGCCATGCTGCTGGCGATGGACCTGGCCAGCGCCTTCGCCGACGAGGATGCCGCGCTGGTGGGCTGGCGGCGCGTGCTGACGCCGACGGCCAAGTTCTGGATCTGCAAGCGGGCGGTCGAGCTTTCGGGCGAGGCGATGGAAGTGTTCGGCGGCAACGGCTATGTCGAGGAAGGTCCCATGGGCCGGCTGTTCCGCGAGGCCCCGGTCAACTCCATCTGGGAGGGCTCGGGCAATGTGATGTGCCTGGATGTGCTGCGCGCCATCAGCCGCAAGCCCGACGATTTCGGCGCCGTGCTGGCCCGGCTGCGCGAGCTGGGCGGCGGCGATGCGCGCGTCGCCGCCAGCATCGGCAAGCTGCAGGACGCGCTGCTGCTGCCGCCCGAGACGCTGGAGGCCGAGGCGCGCCGGTTCACCACGCGCCTTGCGCTGACCGCCCAGGCCTGCCTGATGCTGCGGCACGCCGACCCGCTGGCGGCCGAGGCCTACCTGGCGAGCCGGTTCGACGCCGACTGGGGTGCGGTGCCCGGCATCAGCTCGGGCCTGGCCAGCGGCGAGGACGAGGCGCGCCTGCTGGAAATGGCCTGGGCCGCCTGAGCCGGCCCCGCAGGACAAGGGCGGCGGCCGGCCGTCACCCGCGGCCGCGCGGCGGGCCGTGCAGGGCCGCCGCCGCGTCAACCATAACAATTACCGCACGGAGACACTGCATGAACCTGATCGCGATGCTCGAGGCCACGGTGCGCAACCAGCCAGGCCGGCCTGCCATACGCTTCGAAGGCGAGACCCTGAGCTATCAGGACTTCAACGCGATGACGCGCCGCGCGGCCACCGTGCTGCGCAGCCTGGGCGTGGTGCGCGGCGGCCGCGTGGCGCTGATGTGCGCGAACACGCCCGGCTTCCTCGTCGCCATGTTCGGCGCGCTGCGGCTGGGCGCCGCCGTGGTGCCGGTCAACCACAAGCTGCAGGCGGCCGAGGTGGACTACATCCTGCGTCACAGCGGCGCGCGGCTCTGCATCCACGATGGCCGCCTCGACGCCGTGATGGCACGGCTGGCAACGCCGGTGCGCCGGCTCTGCACCGGCAGCCCGGCCGACGGCGTGGACGATTTCGACGCGCTGGTGGCGGCGGCACAGGAGACCGAGGGCGTGGTGCCGGAAGACGGCGAGCTTGCCGAGATCCTCTACACCTCGGGCACCACCGGCAAGCCCAAGGGCTGCCTGCATTCGCATGCCAATGTGTTCGCCGCTGCGCTGGCCACCGCTGCAGGCATGTCGATCACGCGCGAGGAGCGCATGCTGATCGCCATGCCGATCTGGCACGCCTCGCCGTTGAACAACTGGACCATGTCCACGCTGCTGATGGGCGGCACCGTGGTGCTGCTGCGCGACTACGAACCGGCCGCCTTCCTGCGCATCATCGAACAGGAACGCACCACAAGCACATTCTGCGCACCGGTTGCGCTGCTGGCCCCGCTCCATGTGGTGCCGGACTTCGAAACCTATGACCTGAGCTCGATGCGCTTGTGGACCTACGGTGGCGGGCCGCTCGGCGCAGATATGGCACGCAGGCTGGTGGCAGCCTATCGCTCGCACAACTTCATCCAGGTCTATGGCATGACCGAGACCGGGCCGCTGGGCACCGCGCTCTATGCCGAGGACGCGCTGACGCGCGCGGGGTCCATCGGCCGCGCCAGCATGCCGGGCGTGGCGTTGCGCGTGGTCACGACGGAGGGCCGCGCCGCCGGGCCGGGCGAAGTCGGAGAGATCCAGCTGCGTTCCGACGCCATGATGACCGGCTACCTGGACGATCCCGAGGCCACGCGCGCGGCCATCGACTCTCAAGGCTGGTATGCCAGCGGCGATCTCGCGCGGGTCGACGAGGACGGTTACCTGTACATCGTCGACCGTGCCAAGGACATGGTCATCACCGGCGGCGAGAACGTCTATTCCAAGGAAGTGGAGGACGCGCTGGCCGCGCATCCGCTGGTGCAGGACGTGGCCGTGATCGGCCGGCCTCACCCCGAGTGGGGCGAGACCGTGATCGCCTGCATCGTGCTCAAGCCGGGCGCGGCGCGCGAGCAGGCCGACGCGGAGGCCTTGCGCGCCTTCCTGTCACCGCTGATCGCGCGCTACAAGATTCCGCGCCTGGTTGAATTCCACGAGACGCTGCCGCGCACGCCCACGGGCAAGCTGATGAAGCACGTGTTGCGGGGGCGGTAGCAGGCCCCCGCATCGCCCAGAGTGCCCACATAGCCCGGCCAGCGGCAGGCCAGCCTACTCCGAGCGGCCGCCGGGCCCCTGGCCGGCGGCAGTGTCGGGGCCGACGCCGGCCGCGGCGTCCTTGGCGGGCCCGCCTTTGTCGACACGGCTGGCGCCGGTGCCGGCCAGGCCGTCGCGGCGCGCGATCTCCTCGCGCGTGGCGGTGGACAGGTCCCAGGTGGCGATGAACAGCGCCGCGATCAGCGGGCCGATGACGAAGCCGTTCAGGCCGAACAGCGACAGGCCGCCCAGCGTGGAGATCAGCACGACCCAGTCGGGCATGCGAGTGTCCTTGCCGACCAGGATGGGCCGCAGCACATTGTCGACGGTCCCGATCACGATGGCGCCGAAGGCGGCCAGGCCGATGCCCTTGCCAACTGCCCCGGTGAGCAGGAAATAGACGGCCACCGGCCCCCAGATCAGGCTGGCGCCGACCGCCGGCAGCAGCGAGAGAAAGGCCATCAGCACTGCCCACAGCAGCGAGCCCTGGATCCCGAGAACCCAGAAGATCAGTCCGCCGAGCGCGCCCTGCACCGCGGCCACGGCGAGATTGCCCTTGACGGTGGCGCGCGCCACCGTGGTGAACTTGCGCAGCAGGTGGTCCTTGTGTCCCGCTTCCAGCGGGATGGCGTGGATGATGCGCCGCGAAATCTCCTGGCCGTCCCGCAGCAGGAAGAACAGCAGGTAGAGCATGACGCCGAAGCCGACCATGAACTGGAAGGTGTTCTGGCCGATGCTTAACGCCTGCGTGGCGAGGAACTGGCTGGCCTGCGCCGCGCCGGCGGTGAGCTTTGCCTGCAGCCCGCCGATGTCGGCCAGGTCCAGCCGCTGCAGCAGGCCGCCGAGCGATGGCGGCAGGGCCTGGATGACATGCTGGAAGTAGGCGCCGAAATTGATCTGCCCGGTGCGGATCTCCTGGAACAGGGCATTGCCCTCCTGCACCAGTGCGACGGCCAGGAAGACCATCGGCAGCACCACGATCAGAACGCAGACCGCCAGCGTGGCGAGCGCGGCCAGATTGCCGCGGCCGCCCAGCTTGCGCGTCAGCCATTGATTGGCCGGATGGAAGATGATGGCCAGCACGGCGCCCCAGAAGACCGCGCCGGAATAGGGCCAAAGCACGAAGCAGAAGGCCACCGAGACCGCCACCAGCACCAGATAGAAGGAAACCTGCTGCATCTCGGCCTTCTCTTTGTCACGCATGTCCCTGTCACCTGTCCTTGTCACGGTTTTTCGTTTCGCATTCCGGCCGCGCGTATGCCCCCGGGGGCGCCGTGTCGTGATGCCGTCAACCGGCATGCGCGGCTTGCCGCAGCCGGTGGATCGAAGACGAGAGCTTACCAAGTCCGCGTGACAGGCCGGCGCGCGCGCGGGGGTATGGCACGTCAGCCTCGCCCGGCGTCGGTAGGCGCACTGGTCAGGCGGATCGGGAAGCGGGCAGTCAGCGCGCCTGCCAGGGCCGGGCGGCCGACGCGATAGCGATGGCATTCGCCCGCCGCCTCGAAGGCCAGGCTGTCGGGTTGCCAGCGCAGCGCTTCGATGCGCCACGTCTCCACGCCGCGCACGCTGACGGCACCGTTGTGCACGACGACGGTGTTGCATGGCAGGCGCACCGTTTCGCGGTCGCCGGGCAGGAAGTCGGCTTCCAGCAGGATGGATGTGGCAAGAAAGGCTGGCATGGTGCTCGTAACGATACTGTACGGATATACAGTATAATCCGAGCGCGGCGCGCGATGGAACCGGTCGACCGATCGGAAGCGCCTGCCAGAACGTCTGATTCTTTTGGTGTGATACTGTGGCTTTCCGCGCCTCGGGATGGCGCTGGATTGCATGTAATGCGTTGATTTGGAAGAACAAATTGTCCAGCGAAAATCTGATCAGCATCCGTGGCGCGCGCCAGCACAATCTGAAGGACGTTGACCTCGACCTGCACACAGGCGAGTTGACCGTGGTGACGGGCCCGTCGGGCTCGGGGAAGTCCAGCCTGGTCTTCGACACCCTCTACGCCGAGGGGCAGCGCCGCTACGTCGAGACCTTCAGCGCCTATGCGCGCCAGTTCCTGGACCGCATGGACCGCCCGCAGGTGGACAGAGTCGACGGCGTGCCGCCGGCCATTGCCATCGACCAGACCAATCCGGTGCGCAGCTCGCGTTCCACTGTCGGCACGATGACGGAACTGAACGACCACCTGAAGCTGCTGTACGCGCGCGCGGCCGAGCTGTTCGACCGCGAGACCGCGCTGCCGGTGCGCCACGACACGCCGGAGACCATCCACGCCGAACTGCTGGCGCGCACCGCGCCCGGCACGGCCCACGAGGGCGCGCGGCTGGTGGTGACCTTCCCCGTGGAGCTGCCCGAGAGCACCACCGAGGAGGAGGTGCAGCAGTGGCTGTCGGTCAGCGGCTACACGCGGGTGCAGGCGCAGCGGGTGGTCGATTCGGCGACCGGGCCGCGCAAGATCCTGGACGTGGTGGCCGACCGCTTCCGCCTGCCCGGCGCCGACAAGCCCCGCGTGATCGAGGCGCTGGAGGCCTCGCTCAAGCGCGGCGGCGGCCGGGTCGATGTTTACGTATTGGCCGAAGACGCCGAGCCATTGGTGTGGCGCTTCTCCACCGGCCTGCACAGCCCGGAGAGCGACCTGCGCTACGCCGAGCCGCAGCCGGCGCTGTTCTCCTTCAATTCCGCCTACGGCGCCTGCGAGACCTGCCGCGGCTTCGGCCGCGTCATCGGCGTGGACCTGGGGCTGGTCATCCCGGACGGCCGCAAGAGCCTGCGCGACGGCGCCATCAAGCCGATGCAGACGCCGGCCTGGAAGGAGTGCCAGGACGACCTGATGCGCTACGCCGCGCGCGCCGGCATTCCGCGCGATATCGCCTGGGACAAGCTGAGCGAGGCCGAGCGCCACTGGGTCATCCACGGCTCGCCGGAGTGGGACGGCCAGTGGAACAAGCAGTGGTATGGCGTGATGCGCTTCTTCAGCTATCTGGAGTCGAAGGCGTACAAGATGCACATCCGCGTGCTGCTGTCGAAGTACCGCAGCTACACGCCGTGCGAAACCTGCGGCGGCGCCCGCCTGAAGACCGAGGCGCTGCTGTGGCGCCTGGGCAGCCGCGCCAACGCCGATGCCGTGCTGGCGTCGCAGCAGCGCTTCCTGCCGCGCGGGGCGGACTGGAGCCGTGCCCAGCTGGAGGCGCTGCCGGGCCTGACCGTGCACGACCTGATGCTGCTGCCGATCGAGCGCATCCGCCGCTTCTTCGACGAGCTCACGCTGCCCAGCGCGATGCTGGACGACGCGCTCAAGCTGCTGCTGGCCGAGGTGCGCACGCGGTTGAAATACCTGTGCGACGTGGGCCTGGGCTACCTCACGCTGGATCGCCAGAGCCGCACGCTGTCGGGCGGCGAGGTGCAGCGCATCAACCTGACCACGGCGCTGGGCACCTCCCTGGTCAACACGCTGTTCGTGCTGGACGAGCCCAGCATCGGCCTGCACCCGCGCGACCTGAACCGCATCGTCGAGGCCATGCAGCGCCTGCGCGATGCGGGCAACACGCTGGTGGTGGTCGAGCACGATCCGTCCGTGATGCTGGCCGCAGACCGCCTGATCGACATGGGCCCGGGGCCGGGCGAGCGCGGCGGCAGCATCGTCTTCGACGGCACGCCCGGCGAGATCCGCGCGGAGCCCACGCTGACCGGCGACTACCTGGGCGGCCGCCGCCGCGTGGCCGACGCGACCCAGTGGCAGCGCCGTCCGGTCGCGCCCGACACGCCAAGCGTGGTGCTGGAAGGCGCGCGCCAGCACAACCTGCAGGACGTAACGGTGTCGATCCCGCTGCACCGGCTGGTCTGCGTGACCGGCGTGTCGGGCTCGGGCAAGTCCACCTTGCTGCAGGACGTGCTCTACCCGGCCATGGCGCGCCATTTCGGCAAGGCCACCGAGGCGCCGGGCGCCTATCGCGCGCTGTCGGGCGCGGACCAGGTCAGCGACGTGGTCTTCGTCGACCAGTCGCCGATCGGCAAGACGGCGCGCTCCAACCCGGCCAGCTACGTGGGCGCCTTCGACGAGATCCGCAAGCTCTTCGCCAAGGCGCCGCTGGCGCTGCAGCGCGGCTACACGGCCGGCACCTTCAGCTTCAACTCCGGCGACGGGCGCTGCCCCACCTGCGGCGGCTCGGGTTTCGAGCACGTGGAAATGCAGTTCCTCTCCGACGTCTACCTGCGCTGCCCCGACTGCGATGGCACGCGCTACCGCGCCGAAGTGCTGGAGGTGAAGATCGAGCGCACCGGCGCCGACGGCCTGCCGCGCCTGCTCAACGTCGCCGAGGTGCTGGACCTGACAGTCAGCGAGGCGGCCGCGCTGTTTGCGCGCGACGCCGGCGTGCTGCGCGTGCTGCAGCCGATTGAGGACGTGGGGCTGGAGTACGTCAAGCTCGGGCAGCCGGTGCCGACCCTGTCGGGCGGCGAGGCGCAGCGGCTCAAGCTGGCCGGCTTCCTGGCCGAGACCGCGCAGGCCACCAGCGGCCGCGTCAAGCCGCTGCCGGAGGAAGGCAAGCTCTTCATGTTCGATGAGCCCACCACCGGCCTGCACTTCGACGATATCGCCAAGCTGATGCGCGCCTTCGGCAAGCTGCTCGACGGCGGCCATTCGCTGATCGTGATCGAGCACAACCTCGACGTGATCCGCGCCGCCGACTGGCTGATCGACCTCGGCCCCGAGGGCGGCGACGCGGGCGGCCGCCTGCTGTGCGCCGGCACCCCGGACGAGGTCAAGCGCTGCGCCGGCTCGCATACGGGCCAGGCATTGGCGCAATATGAATACGCGATGGCGGCCATGGCCCGCGCGGCCGCGCCGCAGGTGCGCGATGGCGAGGGCATGCCGCTGCAGACCGCGCTGCAGGCCGCGCGCGCGCGCCGCGCAGCCACGGCCCAGCAGGCGGTGCGCATCGTTAACGCGCACGAGCACAACCTGAAGTCGCTCGACGTCGAGATCCCGCACGGCAAGTTCAACGTGGTCACCGGCGTGTCGGGTTCGGGCAAGTCGACGCTGGCCTTCGACATCCTGTTCCATGAGGGCCAGCGCCGCTACCTGGAATCGCTCAATGCCTATGCGCGTTCCATTGTGCAGCCGGCGGGCCGCCCCGAGGTCGATGCCGTCTATGGCATCCCGCCGACGGTGGCGATCGAGCAGCGCCTATCGCGCGGCGGGCGCAAGAGCACGGTGGCGACCACCTCCGAGGTCTGGCACTTCCTGCGCCTGCTCTACGTGAAGCTGGGCATCCAGCACTGCATCCACGACGGCACGCCCGTCACCTCGCAGAGCATGGAATCGATCGCCGCGCAGTTGCTGCGTGACTACCGCGGTCAGCATGTGGGGCTGCTCGCGCCGCTGGTGGTGAATCGCAAGGGCGTCTACACCGACCTGGCCAAATGGGCCAAGGCTCGCGGCAACACGCATCTGCGCGTGGACGGCGAGTTCCTGCCGGTCGACCCGTGGCCGCGGCTGGACCGTTTCCGCGAACACACCATCGAACTGCCGGTGGGGGACCTGGTGGTCTCGCCCGATGACGAGGCGCGGCTGCGCGAGCTGCTGGCCCAGGCGCTGGAGATCGGCAAGGGCGTGATGCACCTGCTGGCGCCGCTGGACGGGCTCGACCACGCCATGCGCAATGGCGGCGGCACCGGGAGAGTGGGCGAGACCAAGGTCTTCTCCACCAAGCGTGCGTGCCCGGTCTGCGGCACCAGCTACCCGGAGCTGGACCCGCGCATGTTCTCCTATAACAGCAAGCACGGCTGGTGCACCAGCTGCGTCGGCACCGGCCTGCTGCTGACGCGCGAGCAGCGCGCCGCCTACGACGATACGGTGATGGCCGAGGACGGGCGTGGGCGCGAGCAGACCCTGCCTTCGGAGGAGCAGGAGCCCGAAGGCGTGGGCGAGACGCCGTGCCCCGATTGCAGCGGCACGCGCCTGAACCCGGTCGCGCGCGCGGTCACCTTCGATGCCTGCGCCATCGTCGACGTGGCGCAATGGACGGTGTCGGACACGCGCGCCTGGATCGCCGGCCTGCGGCTGTCCGGCCGCGATGCCGAGATCGCGCGCGACGTGGTCAGCGAGATCCGCAGCCGCCTGGAATTCCTGGAGGAGGTGGGCCTCGGCTACCTGAGCCTGGACCGGGCCGCGCCCAGCCTGTCGGGCGGCGAGGCGCAGCGTATCCGGCTGGCGGCGCAGCTAGGCAGCAATCTGCAGGGCGTCTGCTATGTGCTGGACGAGCCCACCATTGGCCTGCATCCGCGCGACAACCAGATCCTGCTCGACGCGCTGCGCAAGCTGGGTGACAAGGGCAACACGCTGGTGGTGGTGGAGCATGACGAAGACACCATCCGCCGCGCCGACCACATCATCGACATTGGCCCGGGCGCCGGCAAACGCGGCGGCAGCCTGGTGGCGCAGGGCAGAGTGGCCGACCTGGAGGCCAGCCCGGACTCGACCACGGGTCGTTTCCTTGCCAATCCCATGGTGCACCCGCTGCAGGAGCGGCGGCCGGTGCGGCCAGGCCGCGCCGGCGGGGCGGAGGAGCAGGCCGAGCCGGCGCAATGGCTGACGGTGCACGGCGCCGCATTGCACAACCTGCGCAAGGTCACCGCCGCGATTCCGCTGGGCCGGCTGGTGGCGGTGACAGGCGTGTCCGGCTCCGGAAAGTCCACGCTCGCCCGCGACGTGCTGATGGCCAACCTGCTCGATGCGGTGGGCCGCTCGGTGCTGTCGTCGCCGGCCACGCGCCGCGCGCGCGCCGCCGCGCAGAAGGAAGCGGCCGATGCAGGCAAGGCGAGGGCGAAGGTCAAGGTCGAAGCCCGGCTGGATTGGCACGGCTGCGAGCAGATCACCGGCTGGGAACAGATCGACCGCGTGCTGGAAGTCGACCAGACCCCGATCGGCAAGACGCCGCGCTCCTGTCCCGCCACCTATATCGGCGTGTGGGACACCATCCGCAAGCTGTTCGCCGACACGCTGGAGGCGCGCGCGCGCGGCTACAGCGCTTCACGCTTCTCCTTCAACACCGGCGACGGCCGCTGCCCGGCCTGCGAGGGCCAGGGCGTGCGCACCATCGGCATGAGCTTCCTGCCGGATGTGAAGGTGCCCTGCGACGTCTGCCACGGACAGCGCTTCAATCCGGAGACGCTTGCCGTCACCTGGCGCGGCAAGAACATCGGCGACGTGCTGACCATGGAGGTCGACGAGGCGGTGGAGTTCTTCTCCGCCATGACCAGCATCGCCCATCCGCTGCAGTTGCTGAAGGACGTGGGGCTGGGCTACCTGACCCTGGGCCAGCCCTCGCCGACCCTGTCCGGCGGTGAGGCGCAGCGCATCAAGCTGGTCACCGAGCTGGCCAAGGTACGCGACGACATCACCCGGCGCGGCCAGAAGGCGCCGCACACGCTCTATGTGCTGGACGAGCCCACGGTCGGCCTGCATATGGCCGACGTGGCCAGGCTGATCCGCGTACTGCACCGGCTGGCGGACGGCGGGCACAGTGTGGTGGTGATCGAGCACGATCTCGACGTGATCGCCGAGGCCGACTGGATCCTGGACCTGGGGCCGGAGGGCGGCGCGGCCGGCGGCACCATCGTAGGCGCGGCCAGCCCCGAAGACCTGGCGCGGCTCAAGGCCAGCCATACCGGCGCGGCGCTGGTGCCGGTGCTGGCGCGCAAGGCGCCCGCCAGCGGGCGGCAGGCGACGGCAGGCTAGTCAGTGGTACCCGGCCGGTAGCGGCGATGGCATGGCGCGGTTCACCCCGCGCCGAACAGCGCGGCAACCGCCGGGAACACCGTCTCGCGCCATATCGGGCCGGTGAAGAGTTCATAGTGCCCGCTGCCTGCGACCAGCAGGTGGCGCTTCTCTTCCGGCGCCAGGCCGCGGCAAAGCGTAGCCGCCGCCTGTGTCTGCCCGGGTCCGGCGATATCGTCGAGCTCGCCCTCCACGGTGAGCAGGGTCATGTCCCGGATGTCCTGCGGACGCACCGGCTGTCCCTTCACGGACCACTCGCCGCGCGCCAGCCGGAACTCCTGGAACACGACCCGGATGGTGTCGAGATAGAACTCGGCCGCCATGTCGATCACGGCGTTGTACTCGTCGCAGGCGCGCTGATGCCGTGCGGCGGCGGCGGCATCGCCGTGCACCAGGTCCAGGTAGTAGTCCCAGTGCGAGCCCATCAGCCGCGCCGGATGCGCCGCCACCAGTCCGGCATGCTGCAGGAAACTCGGATAGACGCGGCGTCCGGCGCCCGGATAGTGCGCCGGCACGATATGAATCAGGTTGCGGGCGAACCATGACAGCGGCTGCCGCGCCGCTAGCCGGTCGACCGCGGTGGGGCTCAGGCGCGCGTCGATCGGACCGCCGATCAGCACCAGGCCGCGCGGCAGGGTTTCGCCGGCGCTGGCGAGCAGCGATACCGCCGCCAGCGCGGGCACCGTGGCCTGGCACACCGCCATCACGTGTGTAGCCGGCGCCTCGATCAGGCGGATGAAGTCCTGCAGGTGCTCGACGTAGTCGTCGAGATGGAAGCCGCCGGCAGACAATGGCACCCGGCGCGCATCGGTCCAGTCGGTGACGTAGACGTCGCAAGCGGGCAGCAGCGCCAACACCACTTCGCGCAGCAGCACTGCGTGATGCCCCGCCAGCGGTGCGCACAGCAGGACGGCGGGCCGCGGCCGCGCCACCGCCGCCGGCGCAGGCGCGAAACGCAAAAGACGGCAGAAGGGGCGCTCTGCCACCACCTGTTCCTGCACCGAAAACTCATGCTCGCCGTCGCGCACGGTGGGGATGGCGAAATCGGGTTTGCCATAGTCCCGCCCCAGGCGCGACAGCATGTCGTAGCCCGCCGCCATGCAGGGTGCTCCGGGCATGCGCGCCAGCGGGCTGCCTGGGTCGGCGAACGCACGGGTGAGTTCGGAGGCCCAGTCGGACATGGGCGAAAGCAGCGAACGCTGGTACTCGACGAGGTGGTAGAGCATGGGGCTTCCGGAAGGCGGGCGCGGGGGGAAGGCGGAGACTGGGTTCCCCTTCCCACTATAGGCCCCGTCGGCAGTGCGGCAAGACTGAGCGGCGGGGTGATGCCGCTGTGGAAGCTCGATCTGGCGTGGGGCGGATGGTGGTAACCGGGCCTATGTGCAGGCGCCGCCACGGGAATTCCCAGAGTGGGCGACGGGGAGTTTCTGCTATGCGTGCGAGCGCGCCGGGTCCAGCCGGATCGGGATGTGGCGCGAGGAAGTCACGGCGGCGCAGCGCAGCGCCGTCGCCCTGCCCACGGCGCTGGCACTGCCATCGAGCCGCGGGGCGCGAGCGCACCAGGCCGCCTGAAGCGGCGCCGCCGACTTGCGCCGGGGCACCGGGCGTCCCCGGCGGCCCGGGGACGATGGTGGCGCTCAGGCCGCCTGCTGGGCGAGGGTCACCAGCTGGGCGCCATCCTGCACCTGGTCGCCGACCGTGTAGAGCACTTCACCCACCACGCCGTCGGCTGGCGCGGTCAGCGTGTGTTCCATCTTCATGGCTTCCATCACGACCAGCGGATCGCCCTTGCGGATGGCGGTGCCTGCCTGCACCATCACCGCGATGATGCGGCCGGGCATCGGCGCGGCCAGCTTGCCGCCTTCGCCTTCGCTCTCGCCGGCGTGGGCGAGCGGATCGACGATTTCCAGCCGCACCTGGCGTCCGTTCCAGAACAGGTGGACGGCGTCCTCTTCCAGGTAGTAGCTGCCGTGCACGGTGCGATCGCCGAGCACCACGGTGCAGCTGCCGTCATGCGCCACGGCGCGGAACGGCGCGCTGCTGCCATCCAGGCTCAGCCACTCGCCGCCTGCGCTGCTGCGCAGGCTGGCCCGCAGCTCGCCCTCGGGCGAGCGGAACAGGTAGGCGGCGTGGCTGTCACCGTTGAGCCGCCAGGCGCCGGCGCGCGCCCAGGGCGAGTTCGCGTCGGCTTCGTCGACGCGGCGCTCGGCCGCTTCGCGCGCGCGCAGCGCCGCCACCGCCAGCGCGATGCCCTCCATGCCCACCGGCGCGGGCGGCGGGAACAGCGCGTCGCGGTTGCGCTCGATCAACCCCGTGTCCAGGTCCGCCTGTGCGAACGCCTGGCAGGCCACCAGCCGCTGCAGGAAGGCCACATTGGTTGACAGGCCCACCACCTGGTAGCTCGCCAGTGCCTGGCGCATGCGCGACAGCGCCTCTTCGCGGTCGCGTCCCCACACGATCAGCTTGGCGATCATCGGGTCATAGTAGGGGCTGATGGTGTCGCCCTCGCGCACGCCGGCGTCGATGCGCACGCCGGACGGGCCGTGGGCGTCACCGCCGCGCATGAACTGCACCGCGGCCGGCGTGCGCAGGTAGCGCAGCGTGCCGGTCGAGGGCAGGAACTGCTTGTCCGGGTTCTCGGCGTAGATGCGCGCCTCCAGCGCATGGCCGTCGATGCGCAGTTGCTCCTGCATCAGCGGCAACGGCTCGCCCGCGGCCACGCGCAGCTGCCACTCGACCAGGTCCTGGCCGGTGATCATCTCGGTCACCGGGTGCTCGACCTGCAGCCGGGTGTTCATCTCCATGAAATAGAAGGAGCCATCCTGGTTGGCGATGAACTCCACCGTGCCCGCGCCCACGTAGCCCACCGCGCGCGCTGCGGCCACCGCGGCCTCGCCCATGGCGGCCCGGCGTTCCTCGCTCATGCCCGGTGCCGGCGCCTCTTCCAGCACCTTCTGGTGGCGCCGCTGCACCGAGCAGTCGCGCTCGAACAGGTAGACGCAGTTGCCGTGGGTGTCGGCGAAGACCTGGATCTCGATATGGCGCGGGCGCGTCAGGTATTTCTCGACCAGCACACGCTCGTCGCCGAAGCTGGCCAGCGCCTCGCGCTTGACCGAGGCCAGTGCGGCCTCGAAGGCCTCGGGCGCCTCGACCACGCGCATGCCCTTGCCGCCGCCGCCCGCGCTGGCCTTGAGCAGCACCGGGTAGCCGATACGGTCGGCCTCGCGGCGCAGCAGCGCCGGGTCCTGGTCCTCGCCGTGGTAGCCGGGCACCAGCGGCACCGCGGCGGTCTCCATCAGCTGCTTGGCCGCGCTCTTGCTGCCCATGGCGCGGATGGCCGAGGCCGGCGGGCCGATAAAGACCAGGCCGGCGGCCGCGCAGGCCTCGGCGAAGCCCTCGTTCTCGGAGAGGAAGCCGTAGCCGGGGTGGATGGCCTGGGCGCCGGTCTCGCGCGCCACCTCGATGAGGTGCTCGGCGCGCAGGTAGCTGTCGCGTGCGGCGGCCCCGCCGATGTGCACGGCCTCGTCGCAGAAGGCCACGTGGCGCGCATCGGCGTCGGCGTCCGAGTACACCGCCACGGTGCGGATGCCAAGCCGGCGGCAGGTGGCTGCCACGCGGCAGGCGATTTCACCTCGGTTGGCGATCAGGATCTTGTTGAACATGTTCTATCTACCAGTGTGGTATCGGGCAGGACCGGTGTTTGTCTGATGTGCGCTCGGTTCACTTCCCCTTCCCCTTGGTCGGGAACGGGGCGGGCGATAGGCCGGCGCCGTGGTGTCGCAGATGCCTTCGTGCTGGCGCATGCCGGCCCTCTCCCCCGGTCCCTCTCCCGCAGGCGGGAGAGGGGAGGAAAGGCGGCGATGGGCGCAGGCTCAGGCAGGTCGCCAGCTTGGCGTGCGTTTCTCCAGGAAGGAGCGCACGCCTTCGCGGCCTTCGTCGGAGGCGCGGATGGCGGCGATGCGCTCGGCGGTGTCGCCCAGCAGGTCGTCGTCGATCGGGCGGCCGGCCACCTCGCGCACCAGGCGCTTGCTTTCGCGTACCGCGTTCGGGCTGTTGGCCACCAGCGCCGCGCTGATCTCGTTGACCTTGGCATCGAGCGCGTCGGCGCCGACCACGGCATGGACGAAGCCCAGGCGCAGCGCCTCGGCGGCGTCGAAGCGCTCGGCCGTGATGAAGTAGCGGCGCGCCGCCTGCTCGCCCATGGCGCGGATCACATAGGGGCTGATGGTGGCGGGCAGCAGGCCCAGGCGCGCCTCGGACAGGCAGAAGTGCGCATGGTCGGCCGCCACGGTGATGTCGCAGGCCGCCGCCAGGCCGACGCCGCCGGCGTAGGTGTCGCCATGGATGCGGGCGATCACCGGCTTGGGGCAGGACCAGATGGTGTAGAGCATCTCGGCCAGCGTGAGCGCGTCGGCATGGTTCTCCTCGTTGGAGTAGCCGGCCATCTTCTTCATCCAGTTCAGGTCGGCGCCGGCGCAGAAGGCCGGGCCGTTGCCGGCCAGGACGATGGCGCGCACCTCGGGCTCCGCGCCCAGCGCGCGGAAGGCGCCCGTGAGCTCGGCGATCACGGTCTCGTTGAAGGCGTTGCGCACGTCCGGCCGGTTCAGCGTGACCGTGGCGACGTGGTGGGCGGTAGTGACGGTGAGGGTGGTGAATTCCATGGGGCGATCCTGTAGATGGGTGCCACTCACATGCGGAACACGCCGAACTTCATGTCTTCGATCGGCGCATTGAGGCTGGCCGACAGCCCCAGCCCGAGGACCGTGCGTGTCTGGGCCGGGTCGATGACGCCGTCGTCCCACAGCCGCGCGCTCGCGTAATAGGGGTGGCCCTGATGCTCGTACTGGTCGCGGATCGGCTGCTTGAAGGCCTCTTCCTGCTCGGCGCTCCAGTTGCCGCCCTTGGACTCGATGCCGTCGCGGCGCACGGTGGCCAGCACGCTGGCGGCCTGCTCGCCGCCCATCACCGAGATGCGGGCGTTGGGCCACATCCACAGGAAGCGCGGCGAATACGCGCGCCCGCACATGCCGTAGTTGCCGGCGCCGAAGGAGCCGCCGATGATCACGGTGAACTTCGGCACCTGGGCGGTGGCGACTGCCGTCACCATCTTGGCGCCGTTGCGGGCGATGCCTTCGTTCTCGTACTTGCGGCCCACCATGAAGCCGGTGATGTTCTGCAGGAACACCAGCGGGATCTTGCGCTGGCAGCACAGCTCGATGAAGTGCGCGCCCTTGAGCGCCGATTCCGAGAACAGGATGCCGTTGTTGGCGATGATGCCGACCGGATAGCCCCAGATGCGGGCGAAGCCACAGACCAGGGTGGTGCCGTAGCGGGCCTTGAACTCGTCGAAGTCGGAATCGTCGACGATGCGCGCGATGACCTCGCGCACGTCATAGGGCTTGCGCGTGTCGGTGGGGATCACGCCGTACAGCTCTTCCACCGGATAGCGCGGCTCCTTCGGCTCGTGCAGGCGGATCTGGTCGGGCTTGCGGCGGTTCAGGTGCTGCACGATATTGCGCGCCAGCGACAGCGCGTGCAGGTCGTTCTGCGCGAAGTAGTCGGCCACCCCGGACAGGCGGGTGTGCACGTCGGCACCGCCCAGGTCTTCGGCGCTGACTTCCTCGCCGGTGGCGGCCTTCACCAGCGGCGGGCCGCCCAGGAAGATGGTGCCCTGGTTCTTGACGATGATGGACTCATCGCTCATCGCCGGCACGTAAGCGCCGCCCGCGGTGCAGGAGCCCATCACCACGGCGATCTGCGGAATGCCCTGCTTGGACAGGTTGGCCTGGTTGTAGAAGATGCGGCCGAAATGGTCACGGTCCGGGAACACGTCATCCTGGTTGGGCAGGTTGGCGCCGCCCGAGTCCACCAGGTAGATGCAGGGCAGGTGGTTCTCTTCGGCGATCTCCTGCGCGCGCACGTGCTTCTTGACAGTCAGCGGGTAGTAGGTCCCGCCCTTGACGGTGGCGTCGTTGCAGACGATCACGCATTCCTGGCCGGCCACGCGGCCGATGCCCGTGATGATGCCGGCGCCGGGCGCGGCATCGTCGTACATATCGTAGGCTGCCAGCTGCGACAGTTCGAGGAAGGGCGTGCCGGGGTCGAGCAGCTGCTGCACGCGGTCGCGCGGCAGCAGCTTGCCGCGCGCCAGGTGCTTGTCGCGCGCGGCCTCGCCGCCGCCTTCGGCGAGCTTGGCGATCTTGGCCTTGAGGTCGGCCACCAGGGCCTGCATGGCCTCGGCATTGGCCTTGAAGGCCTCGGCGCGGGCATTGAGCTTGGATTCGAGGATGGGCATGGGGTCTCGTGCGATTCTTGGGCGGCTCGGGGGGCGACTCGGGGCGGGCGTCGCCGGCTGCTTCCGG
Organism: Cupriavidus sp. 09_S30; assembly: GCF_056930435.1. Classification (NCBI taxonomy): domain Bacteria; kingdom Pseudomonadati; phylum Pseudomonadota; class Betaproteobacteria; order Burkholderiales; family Burkholderiaceae; genus Cupriavidus; species Cupriavidus sp. 09_S30. The sequence continues at coordinate 1,312,314 of NZ_JBXOWI010000002.1, forward strand.
TTCGGGGTGGCGGCTATCAGCGTGGGCGGCGGCGCGACGCTTCGTGGCGCGCCGCGCCCATGGCTTACATGGTTTCGGAGAACAGCTCGCGCCCGATCAGCATGCGGCGGATTTCCGAGGTGCCCGCGCCGATCTCATACAGCTTGGCGTCGCGCCACAGGCGGCCGACCGGGTACTCGTTGATATAGCCGTTGCCGCCGAGGATCTGCACCGACTCGCCGGCCATCCAGGTGGCCTTTTCCGCCGTGTACAGGATCACCGCGGCGCAGTCCTTGCGTACCTGGCGCACGTGGTCGCTGCCCAGCGAGTCCAGGTTCTTGCCCACCGTGTACAGGTAGCTGCGGGCGGCCTGCAGGGTGGTGTACATATCGGCCACCTTGCCCTGGATCAGCTGGAACTCGCCGATGCTCTGGCCGAACTGCTTGCGGTCGTGGATATAAGGGGTGATCACGTCCATGCAGGCCTGCATGATGCCGACCGGGCCGCCGGAGAGCACTGCGCGCTCGTAGTCCAGTCCGCTCATCAGCACCTTGGCGCCGCTGTTCTCGGCGCCGAGGATGTTCTCCACCGGCACTTCCACGTCCTGGAATACCAGCTCGCCGGTGTGCGAGCCGCGCATGCCCAGCTTGTCCAGCTTCTGCGCCACCGAGAAGCCCTTCATGCCCTTCTCGACGATAAAGGCGGTCATGCCGCGCGCGCCCAGCTCGGGCTCAGTCTTGGCGTAGACCACCAGCACGTCGCAGTCGGGGCCGTTGGTGATCCACATCTTGGTGCCGTTGAGCACGTAGCGGTCGCCCTTGAGCTCGGCGCGCAGCTTCATGCTGACCACGTCGGAGCCGGCATTGGGCTCGCTCATGGCGAGCGCGCCGATCCATTCGCCCGACACCAGCTTGGGCAGGTACTTGGCCTTCTGGGCCGGCGTGCCGTTGCGGTGGATCTGGTTCACGCACAGGTTGGAGTGCGCGCCGTAGGACAGGCCGACCGAGGCCGAGGCGCGGCTGATTTCCTCCATGGCGATCATATGGGCCAGGTAGCCCATATTGGCGCCGCCGTATTCCTCGGCCACCGTGATGCCCAGCACGCCGAGGTCGCCCATCTTCTTCCAGGCGTCCATCGGGAACTGGTCGGTGCGGTCGATCTCGGCCGCGCGCGGGGCCAGCTCGGCCTGGGCCCAGGCGCGCACGCTGGAGCGCAGCATCTCGATGTCTTCGCCGAGGTCGAATTTCAGTCCGGGTAGTTCGGTCATGGTCGTGTGCTTTCGTAAGTGGTTGGGCGCCGGCTCAGGTCGGCTTGTTATCTGGCTTTCTGGCAGTCCTTCGCAGGCCGCCCGGTTCAGGCGGTCTTCGGTTCGTTCAGATGCAGCTCCGCCGTCATGCGCTCGCGCATGACGAACTTCTGCACCTTGCCGGTGATGGTCATCGGCATTTCGTCGACGAAGCGGATGTAGCGCGGGATCTTGTAGTGCGCGATCTGGTCGCGGCAGAAGGTGCGGATCTCGTCCTCGGTGGCGCTCTGGCCGGGCTTGAGGACGATCCAGGCGCAGACTTCCTCGCCATACTTGGGATCGGGCACGCCGAACACCTGCACCGCCTGCACCTTGGGATGGCGGAACAGGAACTCCTCGATCTCGCGCGGATAGACGTTCTCGCCGCCGCGGATCAGCATGTCCTTGACTCTGCCGACGATATTGCAATAGCCGTCGGCATCGATGGTGGCCAGGTCGCCGGTGTGCATCCAGCCGTCGCGGATGGCCTCCGCCGTGCGGGTCTCATCGTCCCAATAGCCCTGCATGACCGAGTAGCCGCGCGTGCAGAGTTCGCCGGTGGCGCCGACGGGCAGCACCTGGTCGTCGATGTCGACCACCTTGCATTCCAGATGGGGCAGCACCCGGCCCACCGTGGACACGCGCTTGTCCAGCGGGTCGTCGGTGGCGCTCTGGAAGGAGACGGGGCTGGTCTCGGTCATGCCGTAGGCGATGGTGACCTCGGCCATGTGCATGTCCTTGATCACGCGCTTCATCACCTCAATGGGGCAGGGGGCGCCTGCCATGATGCCGGTGCGCAGCGTGGAGAAGTCGTACTTGGAGAAATCCGGGTGATCGAGCTGGGCGATGAACATGGTCGGCACGCCATGCAGCGCGCTGCAGCGTTCCTCGCTGACCGCGGCCATGGTGGCGACCGGGTCGAAGGCCTCGCCGGGGAACACCATGCAGGCACCGGTGGACACGCAGGCCAGCACGGCCAGCACCATGCCGAAACAGTGATACAGCGGCACCGGAATGCACAGCTTGTCCTGCTCGGAGAAGCGCATCGCCATGGCGATGGAGCGGGCGTTGTTGACGATGTTGCGGTGCGTCAACGTAGCGCCCTTGGGCGCGCCGGTGGTGCCGCTGGTGAACTGGATGTTGATCGGGTCGTTGCGGTCGAGCGTGGCCGTGACGGCGTCCAGGTCAGCGCGGGGCACCGTGGCGCCGCGGGCGACCATCTCGTCGAAATTGAGCATGCCGGGCGTGTGCGCCTCACCCATGCGGATCACCCAGCGCAGCGCCGGCATGCGCACGGCCTGCAGCGCGCCCGGCTCGCTGGTGGCCAGCTCCGGCGCCAGTGTCTGCAGCATCTCGAGGTAGCGCGAGGTCTTGAAGGCCTCCGCCGCGATCACCGCCTTGCAGCCCACCTTGTTCAGCGCGTATTCCAGCTCGGCCAGGCGGTAGGCGGGGTTGATATTCACCATGACCAGGCCGGCGCGTGCGGTGGCGAACTGGGTCAGCAGCCATTCGACCCGGTTGGGCGACCAGATGCCGACCCGGTCGCCGCGTTGCAGTCCCAGCGCCATCAGGCCGGCGGCCATGGCGTCAACGGCTGCGGCAAACTCCCGCCAGGTCCAGCGCACGCCTTGTTCGCGGAATACCACGGCCGGACGGTCGGGAAAGCGTGCGGCCGTGGCCGCGAGGAAGTCGGGAACCGTCTGCTCGGACAGCGGGATGCGCGTGTCACCCTTGACGTGCGCCATTCCATCCACGGGTAGCCCCACGGCTGTCTCGGTGCGCGTGGTCTCGGTCATAGTCGTCTCCAGATTGCAGATTGCGTGCTTGCCGTTGAATCTTGAGTGTGTCTCAACTATGTTACGGCAATCTGACTGCTTTATTTTTTGCTGTATGCTGCGTTTGTTCCGTCGTCAACGGGGTAAAATTACACCGACGTCGGCGAAATTGCAAATGCAAAATTGAGTGGCATTCAACAAACTGCGTGGAGCAGGCGCGGTGCGGCGGGCGCCGCACCCGGCCGGCTGCCCACGCAACAAGGATAGTTCGATGGACGACACCGTGGTCGGGCGCCGCGTTCCCGCGCGCGCCAAGGCAGAGCAACGCATACGGGACATCCTTCGGGTCAGCCGCGAGGTGTTCTCCGAGTTCGGCTACGATCGCACCACCACCACCGAGATCGCGCAGCGGCTGGGCATCTCGGAAGGCACCATCTTCACGTACTTCCACAGCAAGCGGGAGCTGTGCGCGCGCGTGATCCAGGACTGGTACGACGAGATCATCGCGGCGATCGAGACCGGCATGCCGCGCGGGCAGAGTACCAAGGTGCAGCTCGAGTTCTTCGTGCACACCCACCTGCGCCTGTTCCTGATCCAGGGCACCGGCCTGTGCGCGCTCGTGTTGTCCGAGGGGCGCGCCAAGGGCCAAGGCCTGGGCGATGTCTTCCTGCCGCTGCAGCGGCGCTATACGGCGCCGTTGATGGAGCTGCTGGCGCGGGCGCGGGAGGCCGGCGAGATCCGCGCCGACCTGCCCTTGAGCTTGTTGCGCTCGGCCATCCTTGGCCCGATGGAGCACGTGCTCTGGGACGCGGTGGTCGGCGGGCGTCCGGTGGATATCGAAAAGACGGCGCAGAACCTCGTCGCGCTGCTATGGCCGGCATTGCTGCCGCCCGACCTCGAGGCGGCGGCGCTGAAGCAGTTCTACGGTGAGGTGGGGGCGGCGCTGCGCCGGGTGGAGCAGGGCAAGGCGGCGCCGGGCGGGGAGGGAGCGGCCTGAGCGGCCGAAGCCAAAGGATGCGCCAACGCCGTTGGCCAAGCATAGTGTCTTGACCCCCTCTCCCCTCATGGGGAGAGGGCCGGGGTGAGGGGTGGTCTAGCAAGGCACCACGCACAAACGAAGCCGTCGGTGTTGTCCAGCATGGTAAGGCCAAGACGAAGCCGTCGGTGTGATCCAGCACGCCAACGCTAAAACGAGGCCGATGGTGTGGTCCGGCACGTCGCTGCATGCAAGCGCCTGCCCTCACCCCCGGCCCCTCTCCCGCAAGCGGGAGAGGGGAGACAACAAGCGTGATGGCGAGGGCTTTCGCGTGAAACCAACCCACCCAACCCCAGCCCCAGCCAGCGAGACAGATCCGCAGGCAAAGATCCGCTCAAGGAAGAACGCGAGGAGAAGACGCTCACGCCATCTGACTGAGCGTCTTGCGAAACCGCGCCAGGGAGAAGGCAAACAGCACGCTGCCAATCAGCAGCAGGAAGAGGAAAGGCTTCCACACCACGCCCATGCCCGCGCCGCGGTAGAGAATGGCCTGGCCCAGCTCGACAAAATGGGTCGTCGGCGCCGCCAGCATGATGTCCTGGACGAAGACCGGCATGCTTTCGCGCGGCGTCCTGCCGCCCGAGAGCATCTGCAGCGGCAGCATCACCAGCACCAGCAGCATGCCGAACTGCGGCATGCTGCGCGCCAGCGTGGCCATGAAGATGCCCATCGAGGTGGTGGCGAACAGGTGCAGCGCGGCGCCGGCGAGGAAAAGCCACATCGAGCCCTCGATCGGGACATGCAGCGCGCCGCGCACGATGAAGGTCAGCGAGAAGCCCGCGGCGACCAGCACCACCAGTCCCATGGACCAGACCTTGGCCAGCATGATCTCGGTGGGCGTGACCGGCATCACCAGCAGGTGCTCGATGGTGCCGTGCTCGCGCTCGCGGATCAGCGCGGCGCCGGTCAGGATGATCGAGAGCATGGTGACATTGTTGATGATCTCCATCAACGCGCCGGACCAGGACTGGGTCAGGTTTGGGTTGAAGCGCGTGCGCACCGCCAGGTCGACGGGCAGCTCGGCGGGCGCGCGGTAGCGGCGCGCGAACTCGCTGACCTCGTCGCTGATGATCTGCTGGATGTAGCCGCTGCCGGTGAAGGCCTGGCTCATGCGCGTGGCGTCGATGTTGAGCTGGATCTCGGCGGGGCGCCCCGCCAGCACGTCACGCTGCAGGTTGGGCGGGATGTCGATGGCGAAGGTGTAGCGGCCGGCATCCATGCCGGCATCGGCCTCGGCCGGCGTCACCATGACCGGATGCCCGAAGTGCGGCGGGTAGAAGGCCGAGACGATGCGCGCTGACAGCGGTGAACCATCGTTGTCGGTCACCGCGATGGGCGCCATGTGCAGCGTCTCCGGGATGGCCGTGGCGGCCGAGTAGATCATCGCGGTGAAGGCCACGACGATCAGGATCAGCATCATGGGGTCGCGCGCCAGGCTCCACAGCTCCTTGACGCCGAGGCGGTAGATATTGGCCGCATGGCGCAGCCGGAAGGGCGTCGGGCGGCCCATCTCAGGTCTCCTGTTTCTTCAGCAGCCACACCGCGGCGCCCAGGATCACCGGCACCGATACCAGCAAGGGCCAGAAGGCGCCGTGCAGGTCGGACAGGTGCAGCGCCTTGCTGAACACGCCGCGGCTGATGGTCAGCATATAGGTGGCGGGGTAGATCTGGCCGATCAGCCGGCCACTGCCTTCCAGGGAGGACACCGGATTCAGCAGCCCGGCGAACTGCACCGCCGGCACCATGGTGCCCATCATGGTGAAGAACAGCGCCGCGATCTGGCTGCGCGTGAAGGTGGATGCCAGCAGGCCGATGGCGGTGGAGATCACGCTGAAGATGGCCGCGGCGAGCAGCAGCGTGGCGAAGCTGCCCTTGATCGGCACGTCGAACAGCGTCACCGCCAGCAGTGTCATCAGAAGGAAGTTCAGCAGGGCCAGCAGCACGTAGGGACCCTGCTTGCCCAGCAGGAACTCCAGCCGCGTCACCGGCGTCACGTAGAGGTTGATGATGGAGCCCAGCTCCTTCTCGCGTACTACCGCCAGCGCGGTCAGCATCGCGGGAATCATCAGCAGCAGCAGCGGGATCACCGCCGGCACCATGGCCGGCAGGCTGCGCACGTCGGGGTTGTAGCGGAAGCGGGCCTCGACCGTGACCGGCGCGGCGGCCTTCTGGCCCAGCCGCTCGCGCGCCTGCTCCACCAGCCAGCCCTGGTGCATGCCCTGCACGTAGCCGCGCACGGTCTCGGCCCGCTGTGGCATGGCGCCGTCGATCCACATGCCGATCTGCACGGTCTTGCCGCGTTGCACGTCGCGCGCGAAGCCAGGCGGGATCTCGATGGCCAGCGAGAGTTCGCCGCTGCGCATGCGCCGGTCGAGCTGAGCGTAGTCGGTGATCGGCGGGCGCTCGATGAAGTAGCGCGAGCCAGCCAGGTTGAGCGCGTAGTTCTGGCTCATCACAGACTGGTCGCGGTCCAGCACGGCGTAGTGCAGGTCTTCGACGTCCATGCTAATGCCGAATCCCATCACGAACATCAGCAGCAGCGAGCCGGCCAGCGCCAGCGTGGCCCGGACCGGGTCGCGGCGCAGCTCGAGCGACTCGCGCCACATATAGCTGAGCGCCCGGCGCAGGCTGAAGCGGCGCGACGGCCTGGGGGCGTACGCGGCGGACATCTCCAGCGCCTCGGCCGGTTCGGCTTCCTGCACGCCGCCCTGCGTGCCGGCGCCGGCATCGACGAGATAGGCGATGAAGGCTTCCTCCAGCGTGGCGCTGCCGCGCGTGCGCGTCAGTTCGTCCGGCGTGTCGCTGACCAGCACGCGGCCCGCGTGCATCAGCGAGATGCGGTCGCAGCGCTGGGCTTCGTTCATGAAGTGGGTGGAGATGAAGATGGTGACACGGTCATCGCGCGCCAAGGCGATCAGCAGGCGCCAGAAGTTGTCCCGCGCCACCGGGTCGACGCCGGAGGTCGGTTCGTCGAGGATCAGCAGCTCGGGCTTGTGCACCATCGCCACCGCCAGCGAAAGCCGCTGGCGCACGCCCAGGGGGAGGTTTTCAGGCAGGGTGTCCAGCACCTCGCGCAGGCCGAAGCGGTCTACCATCTCGTTCACGCGTGCGCGAATCAGTGCCTCCGCCACGTGGAACAGCCGCGCATGCAGCACCAGGTTCTGCCGCACGGTGAGCTCACCGTACAGGGAGAAGGCCTGCGACATATAGCCCACACGGCGGCGCGTATCGATGTCGCGCGGGTCCACCTCTTTGCCGAACAGCCAGGCCTTGCCTTCGCTGGCGGGCAGCAGCCCGGTCAGCATCTTCATGGTGGTGGACTTGCCGCAGCCGTTCGAGCCGAGGAAGCCGAAGATCTCGCCGCGGCGGATGCGGAAGTTGACATGGTCCACCGCGACGAAGTCGCCGAAGCGCATGGTCAGGTCGCGCGCCTCGATGGCGATCCCGGCGCTCTCGTCCACCTGCAGGGGCTGGATCTGGACCGGCTGGTGGCCGCGCCGCTTCTCCTCGGGCAGCAGGGCGATGAAGGCGGCCTCCAGCGAGTCCGTGCCGGTGCGCGCCAGCAACTCGGGCGGCGTCCCGGTGGCGAGCACGCGGCCGTCGTCCATGGCGATCAGCCAGTCGAAGCGCTGTGCCTCATCCATATAGGCGGTGGCGACGATCACGCTCATGCCGGGGCGCTGCACGCGGATGCCGTTGATCAGGTCCCAGAACTGGGCGCGCGCCAGCGGGTCCACGCCGGTGGTGGGCTCATCCAGGATCAGCAGGTCGGGGTCGTGGATCAGCGCGCAGCACAGACCCAGCTTCTGCTTCATGCCGCCCGACAGCTTGCCCGCGGGCCGGTCCAGGAAGGCGTGCATGCCGGTGGCGTGCGTCAGGGTGTCGATGCGGCGGCGCCGCTCGTCGCGGTCGTGGCCGAACAGGCGGCCGAAGAACTGCAGGTTCTCCTCGACCGACAGCGTCGGGTAGAGGTTCTTGCCCAGGCCCTGCGGCATATAGGCGATGCGCGGACAGACCGCATTGCGGTGCCGTGCGCTGGACATGTCGCCGCCCAGCACCATGACCTTGCCTTCCTGCACGGCGCGCGACCCCGCCACCAGCGCCAGCAGGCTGGACTTGCCGACGCCGTCCGGCCCGATCAGGCCGACCATGCGGCCCGCCGGGATGTCCTGCGAAACCTGCTTGAGCGCGATCGTGCGGCCGTAGCGCAGCGTCACGCCGCCGACCTGGACGACGGGGGGCTGGCAGTTTTCGGTCACGGCACCCGCACCTGCAGCTTGGCGGGCCATTCCGTCTTGGCATCCAGCCTGAGCCAGGCCACGCCGGGCAGGCCGGTCTTGACGTGCTGCAGATGCTGCCTGAGCAGATCGGGCCTGATCTGGGCCTTGACGCGGAACATCAGTTTCTGCCGCTCGCTGGCGGTCTCGACCGTTTTCGGCGTGAACTGGGCGGTGCTGGCGACGAAGCTGACCTTGGCGGGAATCACGTACTGCGGCGCGGCATCCAGGATGATGTGGACATCGTCGCCCAGCGCGACTCTGCCGGCCACCTGCTCGGGCAGGAAGAAGGTCATGTAGACGTCGGCCAGGTCGACCATATTGAGCACCTTGCCGCCGGCGCCGAGCACTTCGCCGGCCTGTGCCACGCGGTACTGCACGCGGCCGTCGCGCGGGGCGCGCAGCTCGCTGTCATGGATGTCGGCATCGATGCGGGCGATGGTGGCCTCGGTGGCGGCCACCGCCGATTGGGCACCGGTCTGTTCGGCACGGGCGGCGTCGATCGCGGCACCCGCGGCGGTGACCTGGGCGCGGGCGGCATTCACGGCGGCGTCCGCACTGCGCACGCGGGCGCGGTCATCGTCCAGCTCCTGCATCGAAGACGCGCCTTCGCGCGACAGGGTCTCCGAGCGGGCGAAGCGGCGGCGGGCCGCGTCCAGTTCGCTTTCGCGCTGGACCACGATCGCTTCAGCAGCGCGCTTGTCGCTTTCGCGCAGGGCGACCTGGGCCTTGGCGCTGGCCACGCTGTTGATGGCACGCTGGCGCTGCGCGACGGCCTCTTCGCGCTGCGCCTGCAGCGTGTCGATCTGCATGCGCGCCAAGGGCTGGCCGGCCTTGACGAACTCGCCGTCGGTGACGAGCATGGCGGTGACTCTGCCGGCAAGCTTGGTGGCAACGTCGATCTCGGTGGCCTCGATACGGCCGTTGCCGCTGATCAAGCCCTCACCGGGGCCCTTGTCGCCGACCAGCTTCCAGCCATAGTAGGCGGCGGCTGCCACGGCCAGCACGAGTGCGGCGGGGACCAGTTTTCGGACGGGTAGGCGCATGACGATTGACCTCGTTTATTGGGGCACGGCGTCCGGCGCGCCTGCGGCGGACGGGGCTTCAGTAGGGTTCGCTTTGCGGGCGGCCGCCTGGGCGACGGTCGGGCCGGCATCCAGTTCGCGCACGCCGCCGCCCAGCGCGGTGTAGAGCGCGACGCGGCTGGAGATCAGTGCGCGCCGTGTCTGCACCAGTTGCTGCTGTGAGGACAGCAGGTCGCGCTGGGCGTCCAGCACTTCCAGGAAAGGCGAGGCGCCGTGGTCATAGCGAAGGCGGGCCAGGCGCTCGCGCTCGGCCTGGGCGGCCACGGTGGCGCGCAGGGTCACCACCTGTTCGGCCAGCCAGCGGCGCGCGGACAACGCGTCGGAGACGTCGCGGAAGGCCGCCTGCACGGTCCTCTCGTAGTTGGCCACGGCCTGGTCGCGCCGCACCTCGGCCAGGTCCAGCCCGGCGCGGCGGCGCCCGGCATCGAAGATGGGCAGCGTGATGCTGGGGGCGAAGCTCCAGGCCCGGCTCGGGCCGATGAAGAGCCCATTCAGCTCGGCACTGGCCGTGCCGAAGGCGCCGGTCAGCGTCACCTGCGGGAAGAAGGCGGCGCGTGCCGCCCCGATATCGGCGTTGGAACCGCGCAGCTGGTGCTCGGCGGCGACGATGTCCGGCCGGTTGTCGAGCAGCTCCGCGGGCAGGCCGGCCGGCAGGTCGCGTTGCACGGCGTCGTCGTCGAGCCGGTCCGTGGCCTGCGGCAGCGCCAGCGGCGTGCCGACCAGCAGTTCAAGCGCGTGCGCCTGCTGGGCGCGCACCAGTTCCAGCTCGGTGCCAAGTGCCTTGGCTTGCTCGTAGAGCGCTTCCACCTGGGTCAGGTCCAGCTTGGTGATGGCGCCCATTTCATAGCGGCGGCGGAAGATGCGCAGCGACTCGCCGCGGCTGGCGATGGTCGCGCGGGTCAGCGCCAGCCGCTCATCGAGCTCGCGCAGCGTCAGGTAGGCGTCGGCGACCTCGCCGATCAGGCTGAGCGTAAAGGCTTGCCGCGCGGCGTCGGTGGCCAGGAAGTTCTCCAGCGCGGCATCCTTCAGGTTGCGCACGCGGCCCCAGAAGTCCAGCTCCCAGGCGGCGACGCCCAGGCTGACCTGGTACTGGCTGGCAGTGAGCGGCCGGCCAGTCAGGTTTAGGTCGCCCGGGGTGTGCGCACGCGTGCCGCCGGCCTGTGCGCTGACGGTCGGGAACAGGTCCGCGCGCCGGATCGCGTAGGCGGCACGGGCTTCCTCGACGCGCAGCACGGCGATGCGCAGGTCGCGGTTGTTGGCGAGCGCGGCGGTGATCAGCCGGCGCAGCGCCGGATCCTGGAAATACGACTGCCAGGTCACCGCGGCGGCCGCCGGCAGGGGCGTGCCGCCGCCATCCGTTTCCTGGGTCGGCTCGTAGTAGGTGCTGGCCACCGGCAGCGCGGGCTGCTGGTAGGGTGGCGCCAGCGAGATGCAGCCTGCCAGCAGCACGCTCAGCAGGGTGGCAGGCAACAGCCTCCCGGCGCATGCCGGAAGCGCCGGCAGATGCGGACGATATGGCATTGCCTACTTCTCCAGCACGTAGGTGCCCGGTGCATCGCCCAGGATTGGGTAGCCGCGGCGCGGCGCCGCCATATGCGGCGGATTCACCGGCGCGCCGGACTGGCTGTCCAGCCACGCACTCCATTCCGGCCACCAGGAACCGGCCTGCGTCGGCGCGGCCTGCAGCCATTCGTCGGGCGTCATGCTGACCTGATTGGTCGGGCGGCACAGCATGCGGTAGTTGCGGCGCGGATGACCGGGCTCGCTGACGATGCCGGCGTTGTGGCCGCCGCTGGTCAGCAAGAAGGTCAGCGGCGCCTGCGACAGGTAGTGCAGCTTGTAGACCGAGCGCCATGGCGCGACGTGGTCCGTCTCGGTGCCGACGCAGAAGATCGGCAGGCGCAGGTCGCCGATCATCACCGGCCGGCCGCCGACCGGGTAGCGGTTCTCCGCCAGATCGTTGTTCAGGAACAGCCGGCGCAGGTATTCCGAATGCATGCGCGCCGGCATGCGCGTGGCATCGGCGTTCCATGCCATCAGGTCTGACATCGGCCGGCGTTGCCCTAGCACGTAATCGTTGACCATGCGCGACCAAAACAGGTCATAGGGGCGCAGCATCTGGAAGGCGCCGGCCATCTGGCGGGCGGTCAGGTAACCGGTGCGGGCCATCTGCGCCTCGAGCAGGCTGACCTGGCTCTCGTCGATGAAGAGTCCGAGCTCGCCCGGTTCGCTGAAGTCGGTCTGCGCGCAGAACAGGCTCAGGCTGGCCAGCCGCGAGTCGCCGTCGCGCGCCATGGTGGCGGCGGCAAGCGCCAGCAGCGTACCGCCCAGGCAGTAGCCGGTGGCATGGACGCGGGCCTTGGGCACGATGGCACTGACGGCATCGAGCGCTGCCTGCACGCCGAGCGTGAGGTAGTCGTCCATGCCGACGTTGCGGTAGCTCTCGCCGGGATTCTTCCAGGACACGCAGAACACCGTGTAGCCTTGCCCGACCAGGTAGCGGATCAGCGAGTTGGCCGGCGACAGGTCCAGGATGTAGTACTTCATGATCCAGGCGGGCACCACCAGCACCGGCTCGGGGCGCACCTTGCCCGTGGCGGGGCTGTATTGCAGCAGCTCGATCAGCTTGTTGCGGAACACCACCTTGCCTGGCGTGATCGCGACTTCGCGGCCTGGGCGGAATTGCTCGGCGCCCGCCGGACCTTGGCCGGCGAGCCGCCGCATGACGTCAGTCCAGGCATGCTGCGCGCCGCGCAGCAGGTTGGCGCCGCCTTCCTCCAGGGTCCGGCGCAACGCCACCGGGTTGGTCGCGAGCTGGTTGCCTGGCGATAGCATGTCGAGCCACTGCCGGGCGGCAAAGGCCACCAGCTGGGCGTGATGCGGTTCCACCCCGGGGACGTTGCGGGTGGCTTCTTCCCACCAGTGCTGCGTCAGCAGGAAACGCTGGTGCCAGAGATTGAAGGGCCATTGCCGCCAGGCGTGGTCCGCAAAGCGGCGATCGTGCGCTGGTGGCACGATGCAGGCGCGCGCTTCGCCGGGTCCGGCGGCCAGGCAGTCGGCCAGGTAGCGGTTCAGTTCGGCGGCCTCGTGTACTACGTGCTGCGCCAGTTCGAGGCGCTTGCCGGGCGCCATCGCCAGGTGGGAGGCCCAGTCAAGCCAGGCCAGCGCGCCAGCCGCGGGTGACAGCGAGCCCGTCAGGCGCGCAAAGGCGCCGCGCGCCGCGGTGTCGAGCGCGGCCGCGGTGGCGTCGCGTTCAGGCCGTTCGGAAGATGTGCTCATACGGAATCGGCTCCAGATCTGCGCCAGCTGCGCGGCGAGCGCCGCCCGGCTGGCTGGCATTGCGGCGTCGGTGAGGCTCTCGGCCTGGCCGGCGCGCCCGGGGCACGCGTTGTCGTGTGCATGCCTGCATTGTGACGAAAAGCGCGCAGCCGAACCTTGATTGGTATCAAGCTAGTGACCGACCAGTCAGTTTCTAATGCAGGCATCCATTGTCATTGTGCACCCAGCCGGCCGAGGTGCCGTCCTGTCATGCTGCAGCAAGATCCCCACGCAATCCCAGCCACAGCGAGCGAGGCGAGCCGCCGCAAGCGGCTGCCATCCGCACTGCGCATCGAACAGATACTGGATGCCGCCCTGCAGGCATTCTCCGCACACGGCTACGCCGACACGCGGATGGAGGACATTGCGCGCGGCGCTGGCTTGTCCAAGGGTGGCTTGTATGTGCATTTCGCCAGCAAAGAGGAGGTGCTGCAGGCTCTGCTCGACAATCACCTGGCACCGCAACCGCTGGATGCCGCGGCCTTGCTCGACGGGGTGGAAACGACGCGGCAATTCGCCGAACGCTTGGTCACCCACCTCTACGGGAGCCTGGCCAATCCCGCGATGATCGGGACCATGCGGCTGCTGCTCGCGGAAAGCGCACGGGTGCCGCAGGTGATAGAACGCTGGCGGCGCGCATCGCTCGACGGCTCGCATGCGGACGTCGGCCGCTTGCTGGCGCAGGCCGTGCAGCGCGGCCTGTGCGGCCAGAGCGTGGCCATGCGCCATCCGTGGCTGCTGCTCTCGCCTATCGTGGCGACTGTCGTGATGGCGATCGTGGCCGGCCCGCTCAGCGATATCGAACTGGCGCAGCGGCGGCAGGCGCATGTGGAGATGTGCTGCGAACTGTTGGCACCGCCCGCAATTAGAGTGCCGCTTGATCCACATCAAGGCATCGGCCCATAGGTGGCCCGAATCGGCGATTTCCCGCCCGCGCGGGTTCCCGCCCGGCGCAGGGCACTGCTACACTGCGCAGCCTCGCGACGGGGCCCGGGCTTGCCCACCCTCGCGCAGACGGAAGAACGTAGCAAGCAAGAACAAGATGATGACAACAGCAGCCGCCGGCTTCGGAGGCGGCAAATGACAGTCGACGGTCGCCCCCCGAGGCCGTGCGACAACGAAGGCGGCAGGACCGGCGCTCCGATGGCGATGGCCCAGCCTAGCGCCCCGCACACGCCGCATGCCCCGCCAGCTCCGCCCACCCCGCACGCTTTGCACACCCCGCCCGTTCCGCACGCCGGGCCGGCGATCGGCAATCACCAGGCCATTGTCACGCTGGCCAGCCTGACGCTGGCCGGGTGCGCGCGCTACCCGGGCGCCTCCGGGCATCTGATCCGCACCGCGCAGATTGCTGCCTGCCTCGCCGAGCTGATGGCACTGGATACAGCCGAGCAGTTGCGCATCCGGCTGGCGACCCCGGTGCATGACCTGGGCAAGCTCGCCATTCCCGATCACGTGCTGCTCAAGCCCGGCAAGCTCGAGCCGGAGGAGTGGCGCATCATGGAACAGCACACGGAGATCGGCGCGCAAGCGCTGGCCTCCAGCACGGACGAACTGCTGCAGTACGCGGCAGTGATCGCGCGCCACCACCATGAACGCTTCGACGGCAGCGGCTATCCGGCCAGGCTCGCCGGCCATGCCATTCCCCTGGCCGCGCGGGTCGTGGCAGTGGCCGACGCATTCGACGCGATGACGGAGTCGCGCTGCTACCGGCCCCGCATGACAGAAGACGACGCCTGCTCGATCATTGCCGGCGGCAGTGGCACGCATTTCGACCCCGATGCGGTCAGCGCCTTCCTGGACGGCTTCACCCAGATCCGGCGCGCGCGCGCCGCGGCCGACGCACTGGTCGACCTGGACAGCGATACCGAGGCGGTCGCCGCCTTCTACCGCTTGACGCCGGCGGACCTCGGCCTGGCGACGCGGGTGGCCACCGACCTCGCGCAGCGCAGGCTGCGGTACGGCGCGGGCGGATAGGCATAGGGCGCAGGCGCGCAAAGCGATCACGCAAGGCCGGCTGCGGCCATTTCCAAGCGGGCGCTCAAAGCGTGAGCACGTCGCGCAGGACCATGTGCACGCCAAGCACGATCAGCGTGCCAAGGAAATAGCGCTTGAATACCGCGGGCGACAGCCTCTGGCGCAGCCATTGGCCAGCTGCCATGCCGGCCAGCGCGGGCGCCAGCATCAGCGCGGATTCGCCCAGCACCACGCCGGTGTAGCGGGCGTTGAGGGCGAGACCCGCCGCCAGGGCCAGCGTGGAGACGGTGAAGGAGAGTCCCATCGCCTGGATCAGTTCATCGCGCCGCAGACCCAGTGCCTGCAGATAGGGCACGGCGGGAATCACGAACACGCCGGTGGCGGCGGTCACGAGCCCTGTGGCGACGCCGGTGGCGGGACCCAGCCAGCGTTCCAGGCGGGGCGGCACGGACAACGGCGCGCCGGCCAGGCTCCAGGCGGCGTAGCCGACCAGCGCCAAGCCTAGCGCGATGCCGGCCCACATGCCGGCGGGTGCGCCCAGCAGCCAGGCACCGCCCAGCGTGCCGGCGCAGACCCCGAGCTGCATCGGCGCGAGCCGCCGCGCCAAGGGGCCGAGCGTGGACCAGGGCCGGACTTGCCAGACATTGGTGAACAGAGACGGCAGGATCAGCAGGGCAGCCGCCTGCGCGGGCGGCATCATCAGGGCCAGCAGGGCCATCGAGAACGTGGGCAGGCCCAGGCCGACCACGCCTTTGGCGATGCCGGCCACGGCGAACACCGCAGCCGCGGCCAGCAGCGGCGCAGTGTCTGCAATGGATAGGGTTTGAGCAAGCATCATGGAAAGCGGGCGCATGGCGCGGGGGTGGGGGCTTCGCGTGGAGCGCCGCGGCGCGCGGGGTCCAGCGCTGGCGGCATCCTGAAGCCCATTGTGGCGGGCGGGGCAGGCTCTGAAAATTTGGAAGTTGCTAAGCGTGGCTCAGGCGCAGCCTGAGGCATGGCGTGATAAGGTGGCGGCATGCGCTTCGACCTGACCGACCTGCGGCTCTTCCTGAACGTCCTCGAGGCGGGGAGCATCACGGCCGGGGGCGAAGCCACCCACATGACGCTGGCCTCGGCCAGCGAGCGCATCCGCGGCATGGAGGAGACGCTGGGCACGCCCCTGCTGGTGCGCGAGCGGCGCGGCGTGCGGCCGACTGCCGCCGGCCACACGCTGGCGCAGCAGGCGCGCCTGGTGCTGCACCAGGTCGACCGCCTGCAGGGCGAACTGGCCGGCTATGGCCGGGGCCTCAAGGGCCATATCCGGCTGCTCTGCAACACCTCGGCGCTGAGCGAGCACCTGCCCCAGGCGCTGAGCGGCTTTCTGTCCGAGCATCCCCAGATTTCGGTCGATCTGGAGGAGCGGGTCAGCTATGAGATCGTCGATGCCGTGCACAACGCGCTTTGCGATATCGGCGTGGTCTCCGACGCGGCCGACCTCACCGGCCTGCAGTCCTTCGTCTTCCGGGCCGACCCGCTTGCGCTGATCGTGCCGCGTGGCCACGCGCTGGCCACGCGCACCAGCGCAAGCCTGGCCGACGTCGTCGACCAGCCGTTCGTCGGGCTGTCGGAGGGCAGCGCCCTGCAGGAGCATGTGGAGCACCATGCCCGGCGCCAAGGCCGGCGCCTCAACTACCGCGTCAGGCTGCGCAGCCTGGAGGCGATCTGCCGCATGGTCGGCGCGGGCATCGGCGTCGGCATCGTGCCGCAAGCCGTGGCCGTGCGCTGCGCCCGCTCCGCCGGCATCAAGCGCATCCCGCTGAGCGACCCCTGGGCCGCGCGCAAGCTGCTGCTCTGCGTGCGCGACCTGGACGCGCTGCCGGCGCACACCCGGCAACTGATACAGCACCTGCTGACGGGCGCGCCGCGCGGCTGACGCCAGGTGGGAAGGGCAGGCGGGCCCGATCCTGTCTATGCTGTCTCTGATGCAACCGCTGCCAGGCGCGGATCTGCCCCGTCACTGCCGAATACCAAGTGCCAAGTGCCGGCGGACGCTGCCAGAACTTCCCGGCGTTTTTCTCGGGAGCGCTGCGTGGCCAGGCGGGCCCTTGCGGATTTCCGTGCCGGCACGCTCCCCAAGAGCCGAGCTATCCATGACGGGTGAGAAACGCGATGTCCGCGCCGGAGACGGCAAGGCAGCCACGGCGTCCGCGGCCCTGGCCGACCTGCGCGTCGTGGGCGCGGCGCTGGCGCGCGACTTCGCCGGGGCGGCGCGCTTCGGCCCGCGCCTGGTGGACGAGGCCGAAGCCGTGCTGTCGGTGCTGCTGGCCATCGCTTGCTCGCATCGCTTGGGCGGCACCAATGTCGGCTGGGCGGCGTTCAGCGGCTATATGGTGATGCGCTCGCACGTGGCGGAAAGCCTGCGCCGGGGCATCCTGCGCGTGGTCGGTACCGGCGCGGGCGCGGCGCTGGCGTGGCAGTTGGCCGGGGGCCTGGCGGCGGGCGTGCCGGGGGCCGGCGCCGCGCCATCCTTATGGCCGCCGCTGCTGGCCAGCGCGGCGCTGGCTGCGGTCGGCGCGCTGACACTGTATTTCGCGCTGGTGGGGCGGTATGGCTACGCCTGGCTGTTCACCGGGCTGACGTTCTGCATGGTGCTGATCGACGCCATACAGCATCCCGGCAGCGCATTGTCGTTCGCCACCGCGCGCCTGACCGAGGTCGGCATCGGCACCGCCGCGTGCGTGCTGGTCAGCGCCGTGTCGACGCTGACGCTGCGCCGCTTGCTGGGGCCCGTGAGCCGCCCGGCGATAGCGCGGCGGCCGTGGCTGCTCTGGCACCGGGCCGCCGCGGCGCATGTGCTGCAGGCGGCGCTGGCGCTAGCCCTCATTCCCTGGGCATGGCGCTGGCTGGGCGTCAGCGCGCTGAGCCAGTCGAGCATTACCATCATGGCGGTGATGATGGTGCCGGCGGCAAGCCTGGCGTCCGGACCGGGCGCGCACGCAACCATCTCGACGCGACTGCTGCACCGCTTCCTCGGTTGCTGCGCCGGCGGCCTGGTCGCCGCGCTGGCGCTGCTGCTGACCCATCACCAGCCGCTTGCCATGACCGCCGCCGTGGCCTTGGGCGTGGCCGCCGGCCGCCACGTCGAGAACGGACCGGTCGGCATTGCCTACGTGGGCACGCAGTTCGTGCTGGCCTTCCTGGTCGTACTGGTGCCCGACAGCTATGCCGATGCCGCTGTCGGCCCCGGCCTGCAACGCTTGTTCGGCATCCTGTTCGGCATGGTGCTGCTCGAACCGGTGCTCCTCGCCTTCCGCTACTTGCCGCGCCTGGGCTAGTCCACTGAATCACTGAAATTGGTCGGTGCCTGCCATGCCATGCGGGCTCATCGCGTCGTTGCAAATGCTCGCAATAGCCGTGCTATTGCTGCGCTTTGCGCCTAGCGCTGATTCCCGCATGGCATGTCCTTCACCTCCCATTTCAATGATTCAGCGGACTGGCCGGGCGCGCAGAATCGTCGTTTTGGACGACGCCTGCCGCCGGTGCGCTCTCCAGAATCGTCTCAGCCGGCCGGGGCGCTCCGTGTGCCCGGCCACTGCATACAAGAACAATCAGGGGACAGGCATGGCGAGCGCCCACCGAAGTGTGCTCGTGATGCGCTCGCCATGCGCTTGCGATGCGGCCGCCCCGGCGCCGCCCGCTGCGCCTGGTATGGCGGCAGCGGCCGTCGCGGCCATGGCCGCTCGTAAGGCGCATGCCTGCGTCCCGCCACCGAGAGACAGCCATCATGACGCAAACGCACCACCCAGAATCCGCCAACGTTCTGGTCGAGATCGCCGAGGCCGGCTATGCCGTGCTGACGCTGAACCGGCCGCAGGCGATGAATGCCCTCTCGGTGGCGCTGTGCCGCGAACTGGCGTCGGCCATCTCGGCGCTGCAGGCCGATCCGCGCGTGCGCGTGCTGATCCTGACCGGTGCCGGGCGTGCCTTCTGCGCCGGGCTGGACCTGAAGGAGTTGTCCGGCGGCCGGGGGCTGTCGGATTTCGTCAGCACCAGCGACCCGGTCCGCGTGCTCGGCACCTTTACGGGGCCGGTCATCGGCGCCATCAATGGCGCGGCCATCACCGGCGGCTTCGAGCTGGCGCTGGCCTGCGACATGCTGATCGCCTCCAGCGAGGCGCGCTTTGCCGATACCCATGCGCGCGTGGGCATCGTGCCCGGCTGGGGGCTGTCGCAGAAGCTCAGCCGGCTGGTCGGCATCGGCCGGGCCAAGGAAATCTCACTGACGGGCAACTTCGTGGGCGCTGAAGAGGCGGCGCGGATCGGCCTGGTCAACCGCGTGGTGGCGCCGGAACAGTTGTTGCCGGAAGCGCGCCGGCTGGCCGAGGACATGTTGTCGGCGGTGCCGGAAATGCTGCCCGAGATGAAGGGGCTCATCGACGAAGGCTATGCGATGGAACTGGGCGCAGCGCTGGAACTGGAGCGGCAGCGCTCCAAGGCATGGAGCCAGGCGGTGCCGCGCGAGGAGATCGCGCGGCGGCGCGAGGCCGTGCAGCAGCGCGGGCGCGAGCAGAAGGCGCGCGCCTGAGGCCAGACGCGGCACGGTGGCGCCACCGCGGCCGCCGAGGCAAGGATCAGAGATCGGGGATCACGACAGGACAACGACGAGGAGAAAGGTATGGCAATCCGCACGATGACGGCAGTGGGCAGGTGGCTGGCGGCGGCCGGGCTGGTCGGCCTGGCTTCGCTGGCGCAGGCGCAGAAGACCTATGACGTGGGCGCAAGCGACAGCGAGATCCGGATCGGCAACACCGTGCCCTATTCCGGGCCGGCGTCCGCCTATGGCACGGTGGGCAAGGCCGCCGACGCCTACTTCCGCAAGATCAACGCCGAGGGCGGCATCAACGGCCGCAAGATCAAGTTCGTCTCGCTGGACGACGCCTACAGCCCGCCGATGGCAGTGGAGCAGACGCGCAAGCTGGTCGAGCAGGAGCAGGTGCTGCTGATCTTCGCGCCGCTGGGCACGGCCAGCAATGCGGCCACGCAGAAGTACCTGAACATGAAGAAGGTGCCGCAGCTCTTCGTCAGCTCGGGCGCCCACCGCTGGGGCGACCCCGAGCACTTTCCCTGGACCATGGGCTGGAACGTCAGCTACCTGAGCGAGGGCCACATCTACGCCAAGCACATCCTGGCCAACCGGCCGCAGGCGAAGATCGCCATCCTTTACCAGAACGACGAGTTCGGCAAGGACATGCTGCGCGGCTTTCTCGACGGCCTCGGCGAGAAGGGCAGGGCCCTGGTGGTGGCGCAGGCCAGCTACGAGCTGAGCGACCCGACCGTGGACAGCCAGATGATCAGCCTGAAGAGCTCGGGCGCCGACACGCTGGTCGACCTTTCCACACCGAAGTTTGCCGCGCAGGCCATCCGCAAGGCGGCGGCGATCGGCTGGAAGCCGGTGCATTACCTCGCCAATGTGTCGAGCTCCGTTACGGCGGTGCTCAAGCCGGCCGGGCTGGAGAATGCCAAGGACATCCTGTCGGCGGCCTTTGTGCGCGATCCGTCCGACCCGCGCTGGAAGGGTACAAAGGAAGAGGCCGACTTCGCCGCCTTCATGAAGAAGTACTACCCGGAGGGCGACGCCAGCGATGCCCTGAATGTCACCGGCTACTCGATGGCGCAGACCATGGTGCAGGTGCTCAAGCAGGCGGGCGACAACCTGACGCGCGCCAACATCATGAAGCAGGCCGCCAGCCTGGACATGACGCTGCCGATGCTCTACCCGGGCATCAAGCTCAAGACCAGCCCGACCAACTTCCACCCGCTCGCCGGCATGCAGATGGTGCGCTTCAACGGCACCGGCTACGATCCGATCGGCGGGGTGCTCGGCCAATAAATAGCGCCCGGCGCTGCCCCGCCGCCCGGGACCTATCCAGGAGAAAAGACAGTCATGGCAATCGAGTTTCCACGCTCGTGGATGAACGAGGAACTGGCGATGTACCGCGACACCGTGGTGCGCTTCGTCGAGAACGAGATGGTTCCGCATGACGAGGCCGCGCGCAAGCGTGGGCACGTCGGCCGCGAGATCTGGCGCAAGGCGGGCGAGCTGGGCCTGCTTTGCGCGGACATTCCCGAGGCCTACGGCGGCGGCGGTGGCGACTTCCGCCACGAAGCCGTGTTCGACGAAGAGATGGCACGGCGCAGCCTGACCGGCATGGCCACGTCGGTGCACAGCATCGTCGCGCACTACCTGCTCAACCATGGCACCGAGGCGCAGAAGCAGCGCTACCTGCCGCGCATGGCGCGCGGCGAGCTGATCGGCGCCATCGCCATGACCGAGCCGGGTGCCGGCTCCGACCTGCAGGGCGTGCGCACGCGCGCCGAGCGCCAGGGCGACGGTTATGTGATCAACGGCTCCAAGACCTTCATCACCAACGGCTACCTGGCCGGCCTGGTGCTGGTGGTGGCCAAGACGGACCCGTCACAGAAGGCCAAGGGCATGTCCATCCTGATCGTCGAGACGGCGGACTGCCCGGGCTACCAGGTGGGCAAGGTGCTCGACAAGATCGGACTGAAGGCGCAGGACACCTCCGAGCTGTTCTTCGACAATGTGCGCGTGGGCGCCGACTGCCTGCTGGGCGGCGAGGAGGGCAAGGGCTTCTTCCAGCTGATGAGCGACCTGCCGTATGAGCGCCTGATCATCGGCGTCAGCGCGGCGGCGGCGATGGAAGGCGCCTACGAGGCGACGCTGCAGTACTCGCGCGAGCGCGAGGCCTTCGGCCAGCCGATCGGGCAGTTCCAGAACACCAGGTTCAAGCTGGCCGAGATCGCCACGCACGTCAAGGTGGCGCGTGCCTACATCGACCGCTGCGTCGAGGACATCGTGGCCGGCCGGCTCGACACGGTGGGCGCCTCGATGGCCAAGATGTGGGCCAGCGAACTGCAGAACCGCGTGGTCGACGAATGCCTGCAGCTCTTCGGCGGCTATGGCTATATGAACGAATACCTGATCGGGCGCATGTACGTGGACGCGCGCATCCAGCGCATCTACGGTGGCACCAACGAGATCATGAAGGAAGTGATCTCGCGCGCGCTGTAGTCGCTCCGGCCGCGCGGGCGCGGCGTGGCACTGCGGCCGGCCGGATCCGCGGATCAGTGGATCAGTGGATCAGTGGATCAGTGGATCAGTTCCAGGCGGCGGGCGATGGCCACCGCCTGGGTGCGGTTCTGCGCGTTGAGCTTGCCGTTGATATTGCGCAGGTGGGTGCGCACCGTGCTGTCGGAGACGAACAGCTTTTCGGCCAGCGCGCTGTTCGAATAGCCTTCGGCCACCAGCGTCAGCAGCCGGATCTCCTTGGCGGTGAGCGGCTCGACCAGGGCGGGGCATTCTGCTGGGGCCTGCAGCGCGGCATCGGCAGGGCCGGCACCGCCGAAGGCCTGCATGAGCCGCTGCAGGTAGGCGCGGAAGATGGGATCGGCAGCGGCGCTTTCGTCCAGTGACATCGCCTCCACCTGGCGCACCAGCAGGGCGGCGCGCTCGGCCTCGTCCGCGAACAGGCGCACGAAGCCCTCCGCGCAGCCCGTGCGCAGCGCGCCGGCCATGGCGGCCACGGCCGCCGGCGCGTCGCCGGCCTGCGCCAGCGCCATCGCCTGCAGGACGCGCAATGTCAGCGCGCGGCGGAAGCGCCGGCTGCGCACGGCGGCTTCGATGCCGTCGGCCAGCCGCGGCAAGGCCTGCGTGGCGCGCCCGGCCGCGATCAGCCAGCGCAGTTCGGCCAGTCCGTGGTAGTGGATGTCGTGCGCGGACAGCCGCAGGCGCGCCACGCGCTCCCATAGCGCGTTGTCGTCGGCGCGCTCCATCTCCTCGCGCGCACTCTGCAGATGGCCCTGCATGGTCAGCAGATGGGCCCGTTCCAGCTTGGCGCTGCTGACCACGCGCGGCAGCTGGCGCTGGTGGCCCAGGTATTCCAGCTCGGTCAGGTAGTGGAAGGCCTGGTCGACGTCACCGTGGTGGAAGGCAATGCGCGACAGCAGCCGGTAGCCCTGGATCATGTGGTCCGCCAGCCCGGCGTCCCTGGCCAGCGGCACATAGACGTGCAGCAGGTGCTGGGCCTGGTCGAGGTCGTTGGCTTCGTAAAGGCTCGCGGCATAGAGCACGCCGGCCCAGGCATTGCCGCCGGTGTGGCGGTGCGAGGCCGCGTGCGTGGCGGACACGGCGATGCGGAAGCGCGCCGTGGCCTCGCGCAGGCGGCCTTCTTCCAGGTCGATGATGCCGCCGACGGATTCGGAGTACATCTTGATGAAATGACTGGCCACGGCGCTCTGGCTGCTGCGTGCCGCATCCAGCAGGCGGTGCGACTCCTGGTACTCGCCCATCACGGCGAACAGGTAGGCCATGCAGTTGGACAGCACGCCGTCGGCGAAGCACTGGCGCGCCGGCATGTGGCGCAAGGCCTCGCGGCCGAGGGCGAAGGCGGCTTCCGCCTGGTCCATCACGGCGAGCAGGAAGGGGCGCAGGGCCAGCACGTGCGGCCGCACTTCGGGGTCCTCGCTGTCGGCACAGCCGTAGGCATCCAGCATGGCCTGGGCCTCGCGCGGGCCGCGCGTCAGGCACAGCGCCCAGACGTGCACCACCTGCAGCAGGGCCGAGTCGGCGATGCAGGATGGCGGGATGGCAGCGAACCAGCGCGTCAGCAGCCGCATGCGGCCGCCTTCCAGCAGGCTCACCGCATGCCGCGCCAGCAGGCGCACCGCGTGCTCGAAGTTGCCGCTCTCCAGCGCGTGGTCGATCGCCGGCACCGGGCGGCCATGTTCCTCGTACCAGCAGGCGGCAGCGCGGTGCAGCCGGCGTTCCTCCTGCGGCTGTTCGCGTTGCAGCTGCGCGCGCAGGAAGCCGGAGAAGAGGCTGTGATAGCGATAGCTGCGCGCCTCGCCTTCCATCGGCGTCAGGAAGAGGTTGGATTCTTCCAGCCGCGCCAGCATGGCGGCGCTGTCGGTGCCGGGCAGCAGGTGGTCGCACAGCGCCGCATCGAGATGGCGCAGGATGGATGTGCGCAGCAGGAAGTCGCGCACGGGCGGCGGCTGCCGTGCGAGCACGTCCTCGGCCAGGTAGTCTGCCAGCGCCTGGTTCGAGCCGGAGAAGCGCGCGATGAAGGCCGCGCGGTCCTGGCCGTCGTCGCGGCGCTCCAGCGCCAGCGAGGCCAGCCACAGGGCAGCGACCCAGCCTTCGGCCTTGCCGTGCAGGCGCGCCACCTCGTCGTCGGGCAGCGCGATGTCGCGACGCCGGTTCAGCAGCTCCGCTGTCTCCGGCAACGAGAAGCGCAGCAGCTCGGCGTCGATCTCCAGCAACTGGCCGCGCGCCCTCAGCCGGCCCAGGCCCAGGTCGGGCAGGCCGCGCGAGCCGATCACCAGCCGTCCGCCGCGCGGCAGGCCTTCCAGGATCTCGCGCATCAGGCGCAGCACGGTCGGCTCCTGCAGCGCTTCGAAGTCATCCAGGAAGAGGGCGAAGGGCGAGTTGCGCGAGGCCAGGCTGGCCATGATGTCCAGCGCCATGTCGGCAGGCGAGCGATAGCCCGCGTCGGGCGCGCCGCCGGCATGCGCGGCGGCATCCCCGGGCATGCTGCCGACCGCCGCCGCCAGGCAGGCGAGGAAGCGGGACGGGTCGTTGTCGGCGCCGTCCAGCGTGAGCCAGGCCGTGTCGACGCCGCTTTCCTCCAGCAGGGCACGGCACTGCACCATCGCCGTGGTTTTGCCGAAGCCCGCGGGGGCCCGCACCAGCACGACCTTGGCGGCGCCGGCCGCGCGCACCCGTTCCTGGATGGCGGCGCGGCTTACCTGGGAAACCGTGGTGGTGGGCGGGCTGAGCTTGCTGGAAAGCGGAGTACGGGACGGGTCGACCGACTTGTGCATAGGGGAATTCCGGACCAACGGCAGGGTGTGCAGCGCAGGCGACACATGCCGCCAGCGCTGCATCGCGCCAAAGCATACAACGATCGCGACGTTCAGCCATGTCGCACAGCAGCACGGCCTAGGCGGGGGAGGTGCGGACGAAGCGGACAAAATGGACGAAGCGGACGAAGCGGACGAAGCGGACGAAGCGGACGAGAAGGCGCAGGGCAATCGTCTTATCCGACGATGCCGCGGCTGCGCCCTGTTCCTATGATCGGATGCATCAAGGGTGGGGCGCCGAGTCGGCCCCTGCCGCCGTCCCCCGCGTGGGCATGAAGAATGAATCCGGGCGCCAGGAACCGGCGTCCTGCCCCGACTTCCCTGAAACCCGCTTCACCGTTGCCAGGAGCTGACAAATGACGGGACCATTGCAAGGCTTGAAGGTGGTGGAAATGGTCGGCATCGGCCCGGCGCCGTTCTGCGCCATGATGCTGGCCGACATGGGTGCCGAGGTGATCCGCGTCGACCGTCCCGGTGCGTCGGGCGAGGTGCTGCCGAAGCAGGCGCGCTTCGATGTGACGGCGCGCGGGCGCCGCTCCGTCGCCGTTGACCTGAAGCGGCCGGGCGGGGCCGAGACCGTGCTCGCGCTGGTGGAGCAGGCCGACATCCTGATCGAGGGCTTCCGCCCCGGCGTGATGGAGCGTCTGGGACTGGGGCCCGACGCCTGCCTCGCGCGCAATCCGCGCCTGGTCTACGGCCGCATGACCGGCTGGGGCCAGCATGGCCCGCTGGCACAGGCGGCGGGGCACGACATCAACTACATCGCGCTGACCGGTGCCCTGCACGCCATCGGGCGACCGGACGAGCCGCCGGTGGTGCCGCTCAACTACGTCGGCGACTTCGGCGGCGGCGCTATGATGCTGGCCTTCGGCGTGCTGTGCGCGCGGCTGGAGGCGGTGCGCAGCGGCAAGGGCCAGGTGGTCGACGCCGCCATGACCGACGGCGCGGCCCTGCTGTCGGCCATGATGTACGGCTTCAAGGCGGCCGGCACGTGGAGCAACCAGCGCGGCGAGAACCTGCTCGATGGCGGGGCGCATTTCTACGGCACCTATGCCTGCGCCGACGGCAAGTATGTGGCCATCGGCGCGATCGAGCCGCAGTTCTACGCCGAGCTGATCCGCTTGAGCGGCATCGACGATCCCGCCTTCGCGGCGCAGCGCGACGTGCACGGCTGGCCGGTGCTGAAGCTGCGCCTGGCCGACGTGTTCAAGACCAGGACGCGCGCCGAATGGTGCGCGCTGATGGAGGGTTCCGATGTCTGCTTCGCGCCCGTGCTGGATTGGGACGAGGCGCCGGCGCACCCGCACAACCGCGCGCGCGGCACCTTCGTCGAGATCGACGGCGTGACCCAGCCGGCGCCCGCGCCGCGCTTCTCGCGCACCCCCGCGCCGACGCCGCGCGGGCCGGCTGCGCGCGGCAGCGACACCGAGGCGGTGCTGCGCGACTGGGGTTTCCCGGCTGCCGCCGTCGCGGACCTGAAGCAACGTGGCGTGATCTGAGGCACGCGCCGGCGCGGCCTGGGTCGCGCCGCTGCAATGCCCCGCCATGCCTGTACGGTGGCATGCGGCGGCGGCCGCGTCGGTCCGCACGCCCACCATGCCCACCAGGCCACCAAGCCACCAGGTTTACCGGCCCCCTTTACCTCGACCACCCCCTCACCATGTTCCTGACCCAACCGCTGCACAAGGCCTTGCGCCAGCGTCCCCAGGCCGAAGCGCTCGTCTTCGGCGCGCGCCGTTCCACCTTCGCGGCGCTGTGTGACCGTGTCGCACGGTTGGCCGGCGCGCTGCAGCGGCTGGGCATGCGGCCCGGCGACAGAGTCGGCATGCTGGCGCTGAATTCCGACCGCTATGTCGACTATCTCTACGGCACGTGGTGGGGCGGCGGCGTGGTCAATCCGGTCAATGTGCGTTGGAGCCCCCGCGAGATCGCCTGGTCGCTGGACGACTGCGACACGCGCATCCTGCTGGTCGACGAGGTGTTCGCCGGGCAGGCGCAGGCCGTGCGCGGCCTGTCGCGCGCGTTGCGCACGCTGGTCTATGTCGGCGACGGCGCGGTGCCCGCCGGCATGCTCGGCTACGAGGCGCTGCTGGCACAGGCCGCGCCGGTGGAGGACACGCTGCGCAGCGGCGCGGACCTGGCCGCCATCATGTACACCGGCGGCACCACCGGGCTGCCCAAGGGCGTGATGCTGACCCACACGAACCTCGTCAGCAACGCGCTGGGCGCCATCGTGGCGGCGGCGCGCCCCGAGCGCGCGGTCGGCATCCAGGCCGCGCCGATGTTCCATGTCGGCGGCATGGGGCTGACGCTGCAACTCATGCTGCGGCTGCGCAAGCAGGTAATCCTGCCGGTCTTCGACGAGCTTGCCGTGCTGCGTGCCATCCATGAGGAACGCGGCAGCGAGATCTTCCTGGTGCCGACCATGCTCAAGCGCCTGCTCGATGCGCCGCAGTTCGGCGAGTATGACCTGAGCAGCCTCGCCATGGTGCTGTACGGCGCCGCGCCCATCGACAGCACGCTGCTGGAGCAGGCGCTGGCGGCGCTCCCGCAGGCCGGCTTCGCGCAGCTCTACGGCATGACCGAGCTGTCGCCGGTGGTGAGCTGCCTGCCGGCCTGGTGCCATGCGGGCGCGGCACGCGATCCCGGCCGGCTGCGCTCGGCGGGCCTGCCGATGCCGCTGGCCGAGGTGCGCATCGTCGACGCCGACGGCAAGGAGGTGCCGCGCGGCACCGTGGGCGAAATCACGGTGCGTGGGCCGAGCATGATGGCCGGCTACTGGAATCAGCCGGAGCAGACCGCGGCCGCGCTGCGCGGCGGCTGGATGCATACCGGCGATGGTGGCTACCTGGACGAGGATGGCTTCCTCTACGTGGTCGATCGCATCAAGGACATGATCGTCACCGGCGGCGAGAACGTCTATTCGGCGGAAGTCGAGAACGCCATCCTGCAGATGGCGGGCGTGCGCATGTGCGCGGTGATCGGCGTGCCTGACGAGCAGTGGGGCGAGCGCGTGCACGCGGTGATCGTCGCCGCGCCCGGCTCCGCACCGGACGCCACCGCGGTCGTGGCTCACTGCAAGACGCTGATCGCTGGCTACAAGTGCCCGCGCAGCGTCGAGTTCCGCGACGCGCTGCCGCTGTCGGCGGCGGGCAAGCTGCTCAAGTACCAGCTGCGCGAGCCGCACTGGCGCGGACGCGGGCGCAACGTCAACTGAGATCGGCAGAGGGCGGCGCGCGCCTGGTACGAAAGGGCGGACAACACCCGCTGCCGCTCAAATCGTCGTTTTCGACGAGCCCGCCCGAACGGCCCGCAACAAGAATGACGTACGGTCACCGTTGTCCCGGCGGCCAGCCCGCAAGCTGGCTGCAGCAGAGCGCCGACGCGGCATCCCCAATCCGGGGCCCTGGTCCCCATCCACCTCTGAGAACGCCGTCATGTCACAGGACAAGCAGCCGCAGGGAACCTCGCCCCTGCTGAAGGTCGATGCGGTATCGGTGCGCTTCGGCGGCATCCTTGCCCTCGATGCGGTTTCGTTCAGCGTCGCGCCGGGCCAGATCTGCGGCCTGATCGGCCCCAACGGCGCGGGCAAGAGCACCGTGTTCAACTGCCTGTCGCGCATCTATGACTGCGGCACCGGCAGCATCGAGTTCGGCGGCCGGCGCGTGTCGGGCCTGCGCCGGCATCGGATGGCGGGGATCGGCATCGGGCGCACCTTCCAGAACCTGGCGCTGTTCCGCACCATGACCGTGCGGGAGAACGTGCTGGTGGGCTGCCACAGCCAGCACCATGCCGGCTTCCTGCGTACGATGCTGCGCCTGCCTGGCGAGCGCGGCATCGAGCGCGATGCACTGCGGCGTGCCGACGAGATCCTGCACTTCCTGGGCCTGGAGGATGTCGCCGGGCGCGTGGTGGCGGACCTGCCCTTCGGCACGCAGAAGCGCGTCGAACTGGGACGCGCGCTGGCCGGCAGGCCGCGCCTGCTGCTGCTCGACGAGCCGGCCTGCGGGCTGAACCACGAGGAACTGGAAAGCCTGGGCTCGCTGATCCGCGGCATACGCGACCGCCTGGGTATCACGGTGCTGCTGGTGGAGCATCACATGAGCCTGGTGATGGAAGTGTCGGACAAGGTCGTCGTGCTCAACTTCGGCCGCAAGATCGCCGAGGGCACGCCATCGGAGGTGCGTCAGCACCCGGAAGTGATTCGCGCCTACCTGGGAGGCCAGCATGCAAGCGCTGCTTGACGTCAAGGACCTGCACGCCTCGTACGGCGCCACGGCCGTGCTGCACGGCATCGACCTCGAGATGCGTCCGGGCTCAGTCACGGCGCTGCTGGGCGCCAACGGCGCGGGCAAGACCACGACCTTGCGCGCACTGTGCCAGATGATGGTACGCACCACGGGTTCCATCCGCATCGACGGTGCGCGCGCCGACGGCCGCGCTACCGAGGACATCGTGCGCCTGGGCGTGGCCCACGTGCCCGACGGCCGCGGCACCTTCCTCGGCCTGAGCACCGAGGAGAACCTGCGCCTGGGGGCCTACCTGCGCCGCGATAAGGCGGGCGTGGCCGAGGACTTCGAGCGCATCTACGCCTATTTCCCGCGCCTGAAGGAGCGGCGCGCGCAGCAGGCGGGCACGCTGTCGGGCGGCGAACAGCAGATGCTGGCCATCGGCCGCGCGCTGATGTCGCGCCCGCGCCTGCTGCTGCTCGACGAACCGTCCTTCGGCCTGGCGCCGCTGATCGTGCGCGACATCTTCGACATCATGCGCCGCATCAACCGCGAGCAGGGCGTGTCCATCCTGCTGGTCGAGCAGGATGCGTCGCTGGCGCTCGATATCGCCGATTCGGTCTACCTGCTGGAGACGGGACGCATCGTACTGCACGGCACGCCGCAGGATATCCGCACCAACGATTCCGTACGACGCGTCTATCTCGGCGCCTGAGCGGGCGGGACCGGCACCACAGGCACCACAGGCACCACCGAGCCCGCCGGCATGGACCGGCAGGCCGACAAGAAGAAACGACAGCAACGAAAGCAACGACGGCAATCGAAGGAGACAAGATGGATGCGTTCCTGCATCAACTGCTGTCCGGGCTTGCCACCGGCAGCATCTACGCCAGCGTCGCGCTGGCGCTGGTGATGATCTACCA
Organism: Cupriavidus sp. 09_S30; assembly: GCF_056930435.1. Lineage (NCBI taxonomy): Bacteria > Pseudomonadati > Pseudomonadota > Betaproteobacteria > Burkholderiales > Burkholderiaceae > Cupriavidus > Cupriavidus sp. 09_S30. The sequence continues at coordinate 1,342,119 of NZ_JBXOWI010000002.1, forward strand.
GTCCACGCACCACGTGAACTTCGCCCAGGGCGAGATGGCGATGTTCTCCACCTACCTGGCCTGGATGCTGATCCAGGCGGGTCTGCCGTACTGGGCGGCCTTCGTGCTGACGGTGCTGCTCTCCTTCGCGCTGGGCGCGCTGGTGGAGCTGGCGGTGATCCGGCCGATGCGCCAGGCGCCAGTGCTGTCGGTGGTGGTGGTTTTCGTCGGCCTGCTGATGATCTTCCACAGCCTGGCGGGCTGGCTGTTCGGCTTCACCATCAAGCAATTCCCGAGCCCCTTTCCCGACGACGCATGGTACGGCTCGAGCTTTATGTCGCCGCACGAGGTGGGCGCCATCGCGGTCACGCTGGCGGTGATGGCGCTGCTCTTCCTGTTCTTCCGCTTCACGCCGCTCGGGCTGGCCATGCGCGCGGCGGCGCAGAACCCGGTGTCGTCGCGGCTGGTGGGCGTCAATGTGGGACGCATGCTGATGCTCGGCTGGGGCCTGGCCGGCGCGGTGGGCGCCATCGGCGGCATGCTGGTGGCGCCGGTGGTATTCCTCGATCCGGGCATGATGAGCGGCGTGCTGATCTACGCCTTCGCGGGCGCCCTGATCGGCGGCATCGACAATCCGGCCGGCGCGGTGCTGGGCGGCTTTATCGTCGGCGTGCTGGAGAACCTGATCGGCACCTATGTGGTGGGCACCGAGCTGAAGCTGACGGTGGCGCTGGTGCTGATCGTGGCGGTGCTCATCGTGCGTCCCTCCGGACTGCTTGGCAAGACCATCGTGATGAAGGTGTAACCATGACTTCCTTCGACCCCACCGCCGCCGCGCCAAGTGCGCTGGCCAAGCCCGCGGCCCCCGCGCGCCGCCTGCGCGTTTCGCCGTGGCTGCTCCTGCTGCTGGCGCTGGCCTTGGCCTTCCCCTTCGTGGCACAGGGCTACGCCATCTTCCAGGCCACCATGGTGCTGTCCTACGCCGTGGCGCTGCTCGGGCTGAACATCCTCACCGGCTACAACGGGCAGATCTCGCTCGGGCACGGCGCCTTCTATGCGATCGGTGCCTATGCCTCCGCCATCCTGATGGATCATTTCGGCGTGCCGTACTGGGCCACCATCCCGGTGGCCGCGGGGGTCTGCCTGGTGGCGGGCTACCTGTTCGGGCTGCCGGCGCTCAAGCTGGAAGGCCTCTACCTGGCGCTGGCCACCTTCGCACTCAGCGTGGCGATGCCGCAACTGCTCAAGTACAAGTACCTGGAGCCATGGACCGGCGGCGTGCAGGGCATCGTACTGATGAAGCCGGATGCGCCGTTCGGCCTGCCGCTGACGCAGGACCAGTGGCTCTACCTGTTCTCGCTGGCGGTGGTGGCGGTGATGTTCCTGCTCGCGCGCAACCTGCTGGAGAGCGGCGTCGGCCGCGCCATCGTGGCCATCCGCGACCACCCGCTGGCGGCCGAAGGCATGGGCGTGGACAACCGCCACTACAAGGCCGGCGCCTTCGCCGTCTCGGCGATGTATACGGGGGTGGGCGGCGCCCTGTCGGCGATCGCGGTGCAGTTCGTCGCTCCGGATTCCTTCCCGATGTTCCTGTCGATCTCGCTGCTGGTGGGGGTGGTGGTGGGCGGCGTGGGCACCATCTCCGGCGCCTTGTACGGCGCGCTCTTCATCATGTTCGTGCCGAGCGCGGCCGAGAAGATCTCCAAGGCCGCGCCGTGGGCGATCTACGGCGTGGTACTGATCCTGTTCGTCTTCGTCATGCCGGCCGGCGTGGCGGGCCTGGTGCGCAAGGCGAGAGAGCGCTTCGCCGCGCGCTAGCCGCGCGGCGCAGGCCGCGGCGGCAGGTGGCAAGCATGTGGCAATCGCGACAAGAAGCGGCCCCAGGCGGCCGCAAAATGGAGGAGTCAAGGATGCACCGTTCGACAGCCCTGGGCATCGCGGCCGCCCTGGGCCTGGCGCTTGCCGCGCCGGTCACGCACGCCCAGAAGCAGTACGACACCGGCGCCAGCGATACCGAGATCCGCATCGGCAACGCCAATCCGTACAGCGGGCCGGTATCGGCCTATGGCGCCATCGGCCGCAGCATCGCGGCCTATATGAAGATGGTCAACGACCGCGGCGGCATCAATGGGCGAAAGGTGCGCTTCATCACCTACGACGACCAGTATTCGCCGCCCAAGACCATCGAAGCCACGCGCCGGCTGGTGGAGCAGGACGGGGTGCTGGTTCTGTCGGGGAACGTAGGAACGGCAGCCAACCTGGCTATCCAGCGCTATGTCAATGTCAAGGGCGTGCCCAACCTGATGGTGTCGGTTGGCACCGGCAAATTCGACGATCCCAAGCATTTCCGCTGGACCGTGCCGTTCAACCCGAGCTATGAGGCCGAAGGCGCCTTCTTCGCCCAGAACATCCTGAAGACGCGGCCCGATGCGAAGATTGCCGTGCTCTACCAGAACGACGATTTCGGCAAGGACCTGCTGCAAGGATTGCGGCAGGGCCTGGGGGCCAAGGCCGACAAGATGATCGTGGCCCAGGCCTCCTACGAGACGTCCGACCCGAGCGTGGACTCGCAGATCGTCCAGCTCAAGGCGTCAGGCGCCAATGTCTTCGTCAATTTCTCCCTGGCGCGCCAGGCCGCGCAGGCGATCCGGAAGGTCTACGACCTCGGCTGGCGGCCCGACCAGCAGTACGTGACCTATGTGTCCGCCTACGTGAAAGGCACCTTCGCGCCGGCCGGCCTGGACAAGTCGGTCGGGGTGCTGTCGATGCGCTTCTTCAAGGACGCATCGCAGAGCCAGTGGGACAACGATCCCGAGACCCAGGCCTACCGCAACTTCCTGAAGACCTACCTGCCCGATGAGGACGTGGCCAACAGCATCGCGGTGTATGGCTATATCAGCGGCCAGGCGCTGGAGTATGTGTTGAAGAAGGCGGGCGACAATCTGACGCGCGAGAACGTGCTCAAGCAGGCCACCACGCTGAAGGACGTGCGCTTCGCGATGATGTTGCCGGGCATTACGCTGAGCAACTCGCCCTCCAGCTATTTCCCCATCAACACCATGCAGATGGTCAGGTTCGACGGCAAGGACCTGGTGCCGGTCGGGCAGCCGTCGAAGATCCAGTAAGCGGGGCGCTGCCGGTCCGCGGCGCCAGCACGAGGCTGAGCACGGCCAGCAGTACGCAGCCCACGCCGGCGAGTTGCGGCCAGCGTACCGGCTCGCCGAGCCAGGCGAAGGCGAGCAGCACCGCCGATGCGGGAGCCAGCGCGGTGAACAGCGCGGCCTCCGTGCCGCTGGTGCGGGCGGACCCGGCGTACCACAGCAGGAAACCACACACGGTGGGCCCGAGCGCGTAGTAGGCGACGGCCGCCAGGGCCGGTGCGGACAGCGTAGCCGGCCGGGCTTCGAAGAGAGCAGGCACAAGGCAGACCAACAGGCCGATGCCGCTCATGATGGTGGACAACGCCAGCGGCGCGATCGGCCGGCGCAGGCGGCGGTTGAGCAGGATGAATAGTCCTTCGCACACGACCGCCGCCAGCACCAGCAGACTGCCGGACAAGGCATGCCCGCTGCCGGCACCGGGCGCGAAGGTGATCGCCGCCACCCCCGCCGTCGCCAGCCCGATGGCCAGCAACAGTCGCGGCCCGGGCTTCTCGCGCAATACCAGGATGGCAATGCCGGCGGAGACCACCGGCAGCGTGCCGATGATCACGCCCGCGTCGGCCGCCGAGGTCAGGCGCAGGCCGGCGATTAGCAGGGTGGTATAGCCTACGCTGCCGGCGGCGGCCTGCAGACACAGCAGCAGCCAGTCGCGGCGGTGCGGGCGCGGCCAGGCAGCCCGCGTCAAGCGCATCAGCAGCACGAAGCACGGCAGTGCGAGGGCGAAGCGCAGCGCGGTGGCGGTGAAGGGCGGCAGGCCGGCGGCGATGATCTTGCTGCCGGCGACGGTGCTGCCCACCATCGCCATGGCCAGCGCCAGGCAGCCATAGCCAAGGAATCGTCGTTGCATCGGGGGCCCCCGGGAAGGAAAGGCCACAGCGTAGGCCGGCATGGGGCGCTGCGTCTTGAACAGAATTGCAGCGTGCGCGGAGGGAGGGACAGAGGCTGCCGGATTCAGGCGCGCGCGTAAGCGCTGGGCGTGATGCCGAAGCTGCGCACGAACAGCCGCGTCATATGGCTCTGGTCGGCAAAGCCGCTGGCGGCGGCGGCGTCGGACAGCGGCGTGCCGCGCGCGATCAGGGCGCGGGCGCGGTGAAGGCGCCGCTGCACCAGGTAGGCGTGCGGCGTCAGCCCGGTGGCGCGGGTGAAGCCGCGCACCACCTGGAAACGGCTCAGGCCGCTGGCGCGCGCCAGGTCGGCCAGTGTGAGGGCGGCGGCGGGGTCGTCATCGAGCAGCGCCTTGGCGCGCAGGATGGCGGCAGGGGCCTGCGTCATCGGCGCCGTGCCGCACTGGGTCAGCCGGGCCAGCAGGGTGAGCAGCAGGCTGTCGCACTCCAGCGTGCCGCCCGCCGGTGCCGGGCTCGTCATCAGCGCGAACAGGCGGTGGAAGCCGGTGGCGATGGCGGAGTCGGTCACGACAGGCTGCGTGAATTCGCATGAGACCGCTTTGCCGGCTCCAATCTCTTCGCCTGCTTGCTGCACCAGTACCGGATCGAAATAAAGCATGCGCCAGGCGCGGCCGCCGTCGCCGAGCGGCGCGCCGTCATGAACTTCGCCGGGGTTGACCGTGATGATGTGGCCCGCAGCGGCCTCGACGACGCCGCGTCCGCTGCGCGAGCGGTGCGCGCCGCGATCGATCACGCCCACGCCGAACTGTTCATGCGTATGCCGCGCAAAGGTCTGGCGCGTGTCGGCGACGACCGCCTGCATGCCGGGCGCATGGCAGGAAAGGAGCTGGAGCGGGCGGTTCTTCATGCCGTCTGCTGGCCTGGTCGCGGGGCGCCGGGGCGCCGGATCGGTTGGGCGGCCGGCCGCGGGCTGCGGCACGGTGCGGGTCAGCCATGTTACACCCGGCTGCGTGCCGGGGGCGCGGCTGACGGCGCCGGGACCCGCCATGCCCCCTAGCGCGAGCGCGACTCCATCAGGTCCAGTTCCCGCACCAGCTTGCGCGCGGTTTCGTCGGAGATCCGGTCCTGGCGGGCCAGCGAGAAGATGGCTTGGCGCTCGGCCCGCAGGCCGGCCAGGCGCATTTCGCGCTCGGCCTGGTCGGCCTTGCGCAGTTGCGCGGGGTCGGTGTCGCCCGGCACGCTGCCGTCCAGTTCCAGGCGGTGCTGGTACAGCGAGATCACGTGGGCCGCGGCATTGGCGTAGACGTCCATGTCGGCAGGCGCGCGCAAGGCATCGAACTGGGCCTGCTCGATGGCGGCGATGGCGGCCTCGGCGGCCTGGCGCCGGCCGAGGTCTTGCTCGAGTTTCTCGGCCGGTTCCTCGGGGAACTCCAGGCCTTCGAGCAGGCGCGGCAGGCCGATGCTGGCGGTCAGCAGCGACAGCAGGATCACGGCGGCGGCCAGGAATATCGCCAGGTCGCGCGCCGGGAACGGCTCGCCGGCCAGTGTCTGCAGCGGCAGCGTCAGCACACCCGCCAGCGTGATGGCGCCACGCACCCCGGCCAGCGAGGTGGCCACCACCAGGCGCCAGTGCGGCTTGCGCACGGCTTCGCCGCGCCGGCGCGCCGCCTTCAGCGTGAGCCGCAGCGACACCCAGACCCAGGCCAGGCGCAGCAGCGCCAGCCCCACATTGATCGCCAGCGCGTACACCGCCAGCCACCAGGGGCTCAGGTGCCCGCTCTGCGCCACCGAGGCGACCGCGCCCTGCAGGATGCGCGGCAGCTGCTCGCCCAGCAGCACGAACATCATGCCGTTCAAGGTGAACTGCACCGTGTCCCACACGGCGGTGCGCTGCACGCGCGTGGCCGCCGCCGTGCGGCCGCGCAATTCCACGTAGCTGGTGGTGATGCCAGCGGCCACGGCGGCCAGGATGCCCGAGGCCTCAGCCGTTTCTGCCAGCAGGTAGGCGCCGAAGGGAATCAGCAGGCTCACCAGGATGGACGAGCCGCTTTCCTCGCCGACGCGCGGCGCCAGCCAGCGCTGCGCGAAGCTGATCGCCAGGGTGGTGCCAACGCCGATGGCCAGCCCGGCCAGCGCCATCCACAGGAAGGTCAGGGAGGCGTGCGCCAGCGAAAAGCTGCCCGTCAGCGCCGCCGCCACCGCGAAGCGGAAACACACCAGGCCCGACGCATCGTTGAGCAGCGACTCGCCTTCCAGGATGTGCATCAGGCGCTTGGGCATGCGCGTGCGCGCGGTGATGGCCGAGACCGCCACCGGGTCGGTCGGCGAGACGATCGCGGCCAGCGCGAAGGCCACCGGCAATGGCATCGCCGGGATCATCCAGTGGATCAGGAAGCCGGCGCCGACCACCGTGAACACCACCAGGCCGAGCGCCAGTTCGAGGACGACCGTACGGTCGCGCGCGAGTCCGCTCTTGGGGATGCGCCATCCATCCAGGAACAGCAGCGGGGGCAGGAACAGCAGGAAGAAGGTAGCAGGGTCCAGCGCGACACCGGCGTGGAAGACCCCCGCGATCAGCGCGCCCAGCGCAATCTGTACCAGGGGCAGGGGTAGCGCGACCGGCGACAGGCGGGCGAGATAGCCGCTGGCGACGACGGCCACCAGCATGCCCAGGATGACTTCAATGGCGTTCAATGTGATTCCTTGTCAAGGCTCGTCCACAAGGCGGACGCTGTGTGGAGGCCGCGATGGCAAGCTGGCGGCGCGACACAGGGAAGGAGCGAGGGGAGGGGCACGCGGCGCGTGCTTGGTGCTCCGGACAGGGGGTGAATTATATACATTCGCGAGTGTATATAAATGCACCTTCCGGATCGCCGGTGAAACGCGCCTGCCCACTTGTGCAGAGCGCCGTGCCAAATGGCCGCTTGCCGGCGCCACCTGACGAGGGCATCGAGACGGGGGGAGAGCGAGCGGGGGCGTTACGCAGCGCGGATGGCGTGCGCACCCTTTGGCAGCTACCGGTCCGATCCGCTCAGCCTGTTCCTGCGCAAGGACATCGTCTGAGCAGGCTCACGCAGACCGGGTCCAGGTCGGGCGTCGAAGCTAGACCCGCTGGCGGGACAGAACCCAGAGGTGTACGCCCAGGCTGGCAAGGAACAGGCCCGCCAATTCGAGCCATCCGGAACCACCGCGCAAGCATAGCGCGACGCCGGCGGCGCCCGCTGCCAGGCCTGCACCGCTGCGCCATGCGCCTCGCACTCGGCCGCTGCCTGCCGGCGTGCTGCTGGCGCTCGGATGTGGCGTGGCTGGCTCCGGCGGGGCGCTGAATGGCATGATGGCTTCCTGAGGGCTTGGGCGGCCCGCGCCTTACCAGGCGAGGGCCCTGCGCGGCGGGGCTGGCGGGTTTGCAGCCATCGACCTGCAGAGGACTGCCCACTCTACGGCGTGCCGGGGATGGGCGGGAACGAATAAGAACGACGATGCTTATGCGTTTTCCAACTAAGCGGACGAAGGCGGGCTGATGCCCCCGGGCCCCTTGCCGGGCCTCGTGAGAGAATCACCGCGCGCCGCGGGCTTCACTGGCCGGCGCGCGACCCGCAACCCGCCCCTTGCCACGACGCCAATGCCGCTTTCCCCGCTGGACCCCGCCGACGCCACGTCCACCACCGCTGCCGATGCCGCTTCCGACCTGCTGCCGGGCATGCCATACCGCCACTACAAAGGGGGCGCGTACCGCATCGTAGGCCTGGGCCGTATCGAAGCGGATCTTTCCCAGGTCGTGGTGTACGAGGCCATGCGCGACCGCTCGCAATTGTGGGTGCGGCCGCTCGATGTCTTCCTTGAGCCGGTCGAGACGCCGCAGGGCGACCAGCCCCGCTTCGCGCCAGACTGGCCGGCGGCGCTGGGCTGCCTGGATTTCCTGCCGCGGGCGGCGGTGCTGCAGGCCCTGGCCTGCTACGACGCGCCGTACCGGCATTACCACGACCGCCGCCATGTGCTGGAGATGTTCGAGGTGGCGCACAGCCGCGGCATTGCGCTGGCGCCGGCGCAAGCGCTGGCGGTGCTGCTCCACGATGCGGTCTATGTGCCGGGCTGCGAGCACAACGAGGCGGCTTCGGCGGCATGGATCCCGACGCTGGCGGCGGGCACCGACGCCAGTACCTTGGCCATGGCGGCGCGCATCGTGCTGGATACCCGCGCCCACGTGCCGTCGCTGCTGGAGGCCGAAGTGGTGCTGGATCTGGATCTTTACCGGCTCGCGGCCCCCGCCGAGGCATTCGCGGCCTACACCGCGGCGGTGTTCGAAGAAAACCGCGCCGTGCTGGCCGCGCATACCGGGCTGGCAGGCGAGGCGCTGTACGACGCCTTCCTGCGGCGGCGCATTGCCTTCCTCCAGGCACTGGCAGAGCGCGAACGCCTGTTCCTGACCCCGGCGTTCGCGGATTGCGATGCGCGTGCGCGAGAGAACATCGCCGGGTTGGCTGCATCGGTCTGAGCGTTCCTGCCGACAGACCGGCACGTCTGCTGCCGGCGCCGCAGACGCAGCCGCAGCCGGGACAGTGGGCCGCCTTGCTAGACCAATTGGTACAGCATGACGCCGTCGTCCCGCAATTCGCGCCGGACTTCGCCGCGATGGACCAGGTAGTTCAGGCAGGCGATGCTCTCGCCCGTGGCCAGCCCCAGCAGGGCGCGGTCCGACTCGACGATGGCGCGCGAGAACAGGGCACCGAAGACGTCGACGGCGCGGCGCGGCTCGTGCAACTCGCTGCGCAGGCGCTCGAGGCTGCGGTCCTGGCCGCGGCGCAGCTTGTCGAGACGGGCGTGCAGGCCGCGGAAGCAATCGTTGTGTGACGGCAGCACCAACACATCATCGGGCACTTCACGCTGGATCTTGTCCAGCGAGGCGTACCAGTCGGCGATCGGGTCGGCATCGGGCTCGATCGGGTAGACCGAGACGTTGGACGAGATGCGCGGCAGCACCTGGTCGCCGGAGATCAAGAGCTTGAGTTCGGGACAGTACAGGCAGGCGTGCTCCGGCGAGTGGCCGGTGCCGACGACAACGCGCCAGACATGGCTGCCGATGATGATCTCGTCGCCGTCCTGCAGGCGCCGGAAGCTGTCCGGCAGGGCATGGATATGCTGGCCGAAACGGCCGAAGCGGGCGCGGTAGGCCTCCAGCGCGGCCTCGCTCCAGCCCGCGGCGCGGTAGAAGTCCACGCCATCGGGCGGCGCCTCGCGGCCGGTGTCCGAGGTGGCGACGCGGCAGTTCAGGTATTCCAGCCGGGTCATCCAGAGCTTGCAGCCGAACTTGCGGGTCAGCCATCCGGCCATGCCGACGTGGTCGGGGTGCATATGCGTGACGAAGACGCGCGTCAGCCTGTCGAGGCCGGGCACGCTGCTGCCCAGCCGGCGCCAGATGGCGACGGCCTCGTCGGTGCGCGCACCGGTATCGACCACGGCGCAGCCCTCACCATCGGCGATGGCCCACAGATTGATATGGTCTAGCGAATAGGGCAGAGGCATGCGGATCCAGTGCACGCCCGGCGCCACTTCCAGCACGCTGCCTGGCTCGGGCGGTGCGGCGAAAGGATAGATGGGGGCTGTCTCGGGGCTGGCTTGGCCCTGGTCTTGTAGTTCTGTCACGGTATTGGTCTTCCGTAAGCCTGTCGGCGGGTGGGGATGTTGCAGCTTACTGCAGATCGCACGCAGATCGCACGCACTCGCAATGCTGATCTTGCACAGCCCGCCCGGCGTTCGCGGCACGTGGGCGTCCCGCAGGGCCGGCCGCAGGCGGACTTGGGGCGGCTGTCGGGCCCGAGTCCACGGCGCCGGATCCGTCGCTTTGCATTAAGCGCGTGTTTACATTTCGCCACATACTCGATACACTTCGCGCTTATTGCGAATCACTCGCATTCGCGTTCGTGATTTCGGTGTCGGCATTGACGCCGGATCGGGCCGGCAAGCCTGCCGATCCGCCCTGCCTAGTGCCTTCGCCGTCGCCGCCTTCCACGCATCTTGCGTGCGCTTTACATCCCTCGATTTGTCGACGCCATGATTTCCCCCTTCAAGACGCGCACCCGTGTGCTCGCGTCCGTCGGTGTGCTTTACTGCACAAGCCTTATCCATGCCACGCCCGCTGCTGCCCAACAAGCGACGCAGCAGGGCCAGGACGAACAGAAGGCACCGGTCGCGACCTTGCCCGCTGCCGTGGTGACAGCCGACTCGCCGCTGCAGACGAAGGCACTGCCCTCGTACAAGTTCGTCGCGCCGCTGATCGATACGCCGCGCTCGGTCACCGTGATTCCCGAGGAACTGCTCAAGCAGACCAACGCCACCACGTTCTCGGATGCGCTCAAGACCGTGCCCGGCATCACCTTCCTGGGCGGGGATGCGGCGGCGAACCCTTCGGCCGACCGTCCGGTCATCCGCGGATTCGAGTCGCGCAATTCGATCTTCGTGGATGGCCTGCGCGATTCCGGTGTGCAGAACCGCGAGACCTTTGCCATCGAGCAGATCAGCGTAATCAAGGGGCCTGACTCGGTCTACGCGGGGCGCGGGGCGGTGGGCGGCAGCATCGACATCGTTACCAAGATGCCGCGCGCGGACGATTTCACCGAGGCCAGCCTCGGTCTGGGCACGGAGGCGTACAAGCGCGCCACCCTGGACATGAACCGGCGCATCAACGATGAAACCGCGGTGCGCTTGAACGTGATGGGGCACGACGCCAACCAGCCGGGCCGCAACAATGTCTATAGCCGGCGCTGGGGTGTAGCGCCTTCAGTGGCGTTCGGGCTCAATACGCCGACCACGGTGACGCTGAGCTACTACCACCTGAACAGCTATGACATGCCCGACTTCAGCGTGCCGTTCCGTACCACCGGCGGCACGCCGGGCGCGGGCAGCGGCATCACGCGCTCGCAGTTCTATGGGCTGAATACGCGCGATTACCGCTACGGGCAGACGGATACCGGTGAAATCCGCGTCGAGCACCGCATCGACGACAACTGGAAGATCCGCAACACCACCATGTTCGGCCGCGCGACGCTGGACTACGTCGCCACCAACCCGCAGTTCCTGAACAACAACCCGGGCATCCTGCAGCTCCAGGCCAAGAGCGGCAAGTACGCGAACAACAGCATCGCCAACCAGACCGAGATGACCGGCAAGGCCAGGCTGTTCGGCATGGAGCATACGCTGACCGCCGGAGTGGAATTCAGTTGGGAAAACAGCCTTTACGAAGGCTATCTGGTCAGCGACAGCGCAGGGAACAACATCCGAACCGGGGGACCGTGCTCGGTGGCATTCAACTGCACGCTGGTTGGCGGCTGGAACCCGGACGTGCCCTGGACCGGCAACATCGTGCTCAACGGCGACAAGGGTTTCCCCGGCGCGCCCACGCGCACCCGCACCAATGTCTGGTCGGCCTACCTGTTCGACAGCGTGAAGCTGAGCGACCGCTGGCTCTTCAATGCCGGCACCCGCTTCGACCGCTTCGATGTCAATGCCACCCAGGCCGGCGCGCCGGACCTGAACAATACCTCCAACCTGTTCAGCTACCAGCTCGGCCTGGTGTACAAGCCGGTCGACGCGGTGAGCCTGTACGCGTCCTACGGCACCTCGGCCAACCCGCCGGGCGCCAACAGCGGGCTGGGCGGTGGTACCGACCAGATCAACAACGGCAACCAGAACCTGTCGCCCGAGCGCAGCCGCAATATCGAGGTCGGCGCCAAGTGGGACGCGCTGGACCGCCGCCTGTCGCTGACCTCGGCGCTGTTCCAGACCGACAAGACCAATGCACGCGTCGCCGATGGCCTGGGCGGCACCATCAACGCCGGCAGCCAGCGTGTGCGCGGCGTGGAACTGGGCGCGGCCGGCAATCTCACCGACAAGTGGCGCGTGTTCGGGGGCTACTCCTACCTCGATGCGATCACGACCAATGGCGGGCCCGCCAATCCTTCCGCGTCCGGCCTGCCCATGGTCATGGTGCCCAAGCATAATTTCACGCTGTGGACCTACTATGACGTGCTGCCCAAGCTGTCGATCGGCGGCGGCGCCACGTTCTCCAGCCTGACCTACGCCTCGGTCACCGCCACCACGCGCAAGTGGACGCCCGGCTATGCGCGCTTCGACGCCGTCGCCACCTACCGCATCAACAAGACGCTCGACCTGCAGCTGAACCTGCAGAACATCTTCGACAAGAAGTACTTCTCTTCGGCCTATCCCATCTACGCGACCTGGGCGCCGGGCCGCTCGGCGGTGATGACGCTGAACTTCCATATGTGAGCGCGCAGAGGCCCCGCCAGCGGGGCCGCGCAAGCGCGCAAGGAGCGGGGGCAGGGGGACGCGGGCTGCCGGTACTGTACACTTATGCCTGCATTATGCATACGTACAGCGGTGCGGGAGTGAAATCCCGCGTGCTCCGCTTTCCGGCTTTTTTTGCCCTATCCGTCTCCCCATGTCCGAAGAAAAGAAGAGCTTGTCCGAGACCATCCGCTCCGCCATCGAACAGGAGATCTTGTCGGGCAAGCTGCCCAGTGGCGCGCAGATCGAGGAGCAGCAGTTGCTGGCGCGCTTTGGCGTGTCGCGCACCCCGGTGCGCGAGGCGCTGATCCAGCTTGCCTCGGCCGGCCTGGTGGACCTGGTGCCGCGCCAGGGCGCCATCGTCTCCTCGATCACGCTGCGCGAGTACGTCGCCATGAGCGAGATCCTGGTGCAGCTCGAAGCGCTCTCAGCGCAGCTCGCCGCGCGCCGTATCTCCGCGGCGCAGCGGGAGGCGATGCAGGCGGGATATGAGGCGTGCCGCGTGGCGGCGGAGCAGGCGGACGGCGAGCGCTACCGCGCGGCGAACGACAGCTTCCACCACGTCATCTACGAGGCGTGCTGCAATGAAATCCTGTCGCGGCAGATCGTCACCATGCGCGCGCGCATGCGCGGCATGCGCGACCTGCGTTTCGAGAAGCCGGCGCGCATCCTGGCCTCGCTGGAAGAACACAAGGCGGTGATGGACGCCATCCTGCGCGGCGATGAAGAGGCCGCGGCGAAGGCCATGGTCCGCCATATCGCCACCGGCGGGGATGTCTATGCCGACATGATCGCGGCCATGCCGGCCGACGAGGCGGCGCGGATGCGGGCCCGGCGCTAGCGGTGTCCGGGCGGCGGCGCAGCACCGCCGTCCTTGCCTGCGCCGCCGTCTCCGTCTGCGCTAATCCACCTTCACCCCGGCCTCCACGACTCGATCCAGGGAGGTGCGGCCGTCGGCTGCGGCCCAATTGGCGAACTCGGCAGGCGAGCGCGACGTCGCCACTTCGCTGCCGTTGGTGGCCAGCTTGGCGCGGATCTGCGGGTCCGCCATCACCTTCGTTGCGGCGGTGAACAGGCGGTTGCCTATCTCCGGCGGCAGGCCGGCCGGACCGAACAGACCGAACCAGAAGGTGAAGTCGAAGCCGGGCAGCCCAAGTTCAGCCAGCGGGGGCAGCTTGGGCGCGACCGCCGAACGCTGTGGCGTGGTGACGCCGATCATCTTGATCACGCCCTGGTTGCCCAGCGGCAGCACCGATGCGGCCGTGCCGAACGACATCTCTACCTCGCCCGCCGCCACGGCCTGCAGCGACGGCGCCCCGCCCTTGTAGGGCACGTGCGTCATCTGCGCGCCGATCGCCTTCTCGAACTGCAGCCCGGCCAGGTGGGGTGCCCCGCCGATGCCGGAGGACGAATAGTTGAACTTGCCAGGGTTCGCCTTGGCCTTCGCGGCGAGTGCCTTCACGTCGTTGATGTTCAGGTTCTTGTTGACGGCCAGGATCAGCGGCGAGATGGTCAGGCGCGTGATGGGCGTGAAGTTCTCGGCCTTGTAGCGCGCCTTGTAGAGGTGCTGGTCGACGCCGTAGATGGTGGCCGTGGCCAGGCCCAGCGTGTAGCCGTCGGGCGCGGCCTGCGCGAGCATCGCCGACGCCAGCGTGCTGCCGGCTCCGGGTTTGTTGTCGATCAGCACGGGCTGCCCCAGTTCCTTGGAGAGCGCTTCGCCGAAGACGCGCGCCACATAGTCGGCGGCGCCTGCGGGCGTGTAGCCGACCAGCAGCCGGATCGGCCGGCTCGGATAGGCTTGCGCCTGGGCCGCCGAGGGCAAGGCGGCGGCGCCCGCGGTGAATGCGATGGCAGCGGCCATCGCCGCGTGCCGGAGGGCAAGTGTCATGGGTGTCTCCGTTATCGTTTGTGTCGAAGCTGTGATGGCGGGAGGGCGGGAAGGCCGCGCTCAGGCCGCGACGTTGTCCGCGCGCAGGCAGGCAACGTGGTCGTCGTCGTAGCCCAGTTCGCGCAGGACCTGGTCGGTGTGTTCTCCCGGGTCGGGCGCCGCACGCGTGAAGCGCTCGGGGTGCGGGGCGGCGGACAGATTGATCGGCGAACGCAGCAGCTCGAGCTGGCCGAGCACCGGGTGGTGGGCCGGGCGGGTCATGCGCAGATGCTGAACCTGGGGGTCTTCGAATGCCTGTCCGATATCGAAGACCGGGCCGCAGGGCACGCCCGCCGCATTGAGCCGGGCGGTCAGCTCGGCGGTTGTGAAGCCCGACGTCACCTGGTTGATCGCCTCGTCGAGGCGGTGCCGGTGGGCCGCCCGGCTGGCGGCGTCGTGGAAGTCTGCCTCTGCCGACAGCCAGCCGGCGTCGAGCACATGGCAGAGGTTCGACCACATGCGGTCGGTGCTGGCGGCGATATTGACGACGCCGTCGCGCGCGCGGTACGTGCCCATCGGTACCAGCGTGGGATGGGCGTTGCCCTGCTGCGTAGGCACATCGCCGTCGACCGTGTAGCGCACGCCCTGGAAGTCGAGCTTGTTCAGCATGCCTTCGATCAGCGAGGTGTGCACCCATTGGCCGCGGCCGGTGCGCTCCCGGTGCAGCAGGGCCAGCAGGATGCCCTGGCCCAGGAACATGCCGGCGGTCGTGTCCGAGATGGCGATGCCGACGCGCAGCGGCCCCTGGCCGGGTTCGCCGGTCACGGAACTGAGGCCGGACATGCCCTGCACGATCTGGTCCAGGCCGGGCCGCTCCCGGTAGGGGCCATCCTGGCCGAAGCCGGAGATGCTGGCCAGGATGATGCGCGGATTCAGCTGGCTGAGCCGCTCGTACGACAGGCCCAGGCGCTCCTTCACGACCGAGCGGAAATTCTCGACCACCACGTCGGCCCGCTTCACCAGCCGTGCCAGCACTTCGGCGCCCTGCGCGGTTTTCAGGTCCAGGCAGAGGCTGCGCTTGTTCCGGTGCAGGTTCTGCTCGTCCGAACCGCGGCGCCGCCCGGTGACGGAGCCGCGGTCGCGCGGCGGCGGGGGTTCCACGCGAATGACGTCGGCGCCCCAGTCTGACAGCAGTCGTACCGCGGCCGGGCCGGCTCGTGCGATCGACAGGTCCAGCACGGTGCAACCGGATAGGGGGAGATCGGCTGGCGCGCCAGCCGCAATGTCCTGCGCGTAAAGCGGCATCGGTGTTCCTCGATGAATAATTCAATGCCGCAAAGTATACGGATACGTTTTATAAAAATACGTATACGGAGTTTCCATGATGCGGAGAACCGACCCTTCCGGTAATCTCCGCTGACTTGGACCGGCGCGGCGAGGGGCTCCGGACTGGGTGCGATGTAAAAAAGACGCTGAATGATCAGGGTAGACGCTAACGGGCAGGCCTGGATCGCTCATCGCGAACACGGTGGTCGGGGTTTTGTATGCAATCAAAGACTGTACAAATACGTGAACATGGCGGCCCCGACGTGCTCGAGGTGCTCGAGGTGCTCGAGGTCGAGGTGCCGCCCCCCGGGCCAGGGGAAGTCCAGGTGCGCCAGTCGGCGATCGGCCTGAACTTCGCGGACATCTACCAGCGCAAAGGGGCGCATGGCCCGCACGCGCATGTTCCGTTCCCGATCACGCTCGGGTCGGTCGGCGCTGGACAGGTCGTGGCGATCG
The DNA here is from genome assembly GCF_056930435.1 of Cupriavidus sp. 09_S30. NCBI lineage: Bacteria > Pseudomonadati > Pseudomonadota > Betaproteobacteria > Burkholderiales > Burkholderiaceae > Cupriavidus > Cupriavidus sp. 09_S30. Next base: position 1,358,054 of record NZ_JBXOWI010000002.1, read on the forward strand.
GTGCCGGCACCACCGGCATCGCTCCCGGCCAGCGTGTCGCCTGCTTCCATCCTGGGGCCTACCAGGTGACGCGCAATGTCCCGGCCGAGCGCGTGGTGCCGCTGCCGGACGCGCTGTCCGAAGAGGTGGCCGGCGCTACCTTGCTGCGCGGCCTGACTGCCGAGTACCTAGTGCGCCGGCTCTATGCCGTCGAGCCTGGCGACACCGTGCTGGTGCATGCCGCCGCGGGCGGCATGGGCATCCTGCTGGCGCAGTGGGCGCGCGCGCTGGGCGCAAGCGTGATCGGCACCGTCGGCACGGCGGCGAAAAAGGCGGTGGCACTTGCCCATGGCTGCCACCACGTCATCGACTACCGCAGCGAAGACTTCGTGGCGGGCGTGCTCGCGCTCACCGGCGGCAAGGGCGTGGCGGTGGTCTACGACGCCGTCGGCAAGGACGTGTTCCTGCCGTCGCTGCAATGCCTGCGCCCCTGCGGCATGGCGATCAACTACGGCACGGCGTCCGGGGACGTGGAAGCATTCGACCTGCAACTGCTGCACGCCAGATCGCTGATCGTTGCGCGGCCCACGCTGCGTACCTTTATCGCCGATGCCGACGCATTGCGCCGGGCGGCGGGCGCGCTGTTCGAGGCGGTGGAGCACGGCCGCTTGCGGCTGGAAGTCAATCACCGCTACCGGCTCGACGACGTGCGCGAGGCCCATCGGCAGCTGGAGGGCCGCGCAACCACGGGCTCCGCTGTGCTGCTTCCCTGACCCTGCCGCGATCCGTCCGGCGCGCACACAGACGGGGGCGAGAACGCCTCCGCGTCAAGATTCTTCTTGTTGATAGATTGGAGACACAGACATGTCCAAAGAAGGCGCCCTTCCATCCCTGGAGATCGCCGGCCATATCGCCACCGTCACGCTGCGGCGTCCGGAGCTGGCCAACCGGCTGGGGCCGGACGACCTGCAGGAGTTACAGCGGCACATCGATACCGTCAACGCCAGCCAGGTCAGGGTGCTGCGCGTGCGCGGCAGCGGCAAGTACTTCTGCAGCGGCTTCGACATCGGCAAGCTGGCGGCCGGCCAGCGCGGGGCCGGCTTCGAGCCGCTGGTCAATGCCCTCGAGGACTGCCGGCCGGTGACCATCGCGGAGATCAACGGCGGCCTGTATGGCGGGGCGACCGACCTGGCCCTCGCCTGCGACTTCCGCGTCGGCACCGACAAGGTCGAGATGTTCATGCCGGCGGCCCGCCTCGGGCTGCATTTCTACCGGCGCGGCATGGAGCGCTACGTGAGCCGCCTGGGCCTGAATGCGGCCAAGCGGCTCTTCCTGACGGCCGAGCGCATCGACGCCGTCGAGATGCTGGGCTGCGGCTTCCTCACCGGCATGGTGCCGGAGGCCGAGCTGCACGCACACGTCGACCGGCTGGCGGAGACCATCGCCGCGCTGGCGCCCCTGGCCGTGCAGGGCATGAAAACGCACCTGAACGGCATCGCGCGCGGCGCGCTGGATGCCGCGGCGCTGGCTGCCGACATGCAGCGGGCCATCCAGTCCGACGATATCAAGGAGGGAGCGCTGGCCTGGAAAGAGAAACGCAAGCCGCGCTTCAAGGGCGCGTAGCCATCCCGTCACTACGGCCGGCAAGGCGCCCGCGCTCGGGACGCAACGCTACAGCGAGGCGCCGCCGCACATCACGATCTGCTGGCCCGTGATGGCACCGCCATACTCGCCGAGCAGGAACGCCGCGAGCGCCGCGACTTCCTCGGGCGAGACGAAGCGGCCGATCGGCGGCATCCGGGGCGGCGTGTGGGCGCGGGCGGGATCGCGCAGGAAGGGGGTGTCGGTGGCGCCCGGCGCGATCACGTTGACGGTGATGCCGCGCGGCGCCAGTTCTGCCGCCCAGGAGCGCGCCATGCCGACCAGGGCCGCCTTGGTGGCGGCGTACTGGCTGCGTGTGGCGGCGCCGTTGGCGGTGCGGCTGCCGATCAGGAGGATGCGCCCGCCCGCCGGCATGCGCGGCGCCAGCCGGTCGGCCAGGCATGCCGCCGCCTCCACATGGACCCGCCACATGGCCGCGCCGTCTTCGCTCGACAGTTCGCCCAGCGGCGCGGTGCGCATGATGCCCGCGGCGTGCACCAGGGCATCGACGGCGCCGAGCTGGTCGCAGACTGCCACCAGCCGCGTCAGGTCGGTGACATCGACGGGCACGATGGTGAGGCGCTCGACAGCTTCGGCCGGCAGCCTACGGCACAGGCCGGTCACGCGCCAGCCGTCCTGCAGCAGGCGCATGGCGATGGCGCGGCCGATGCCGGACGAGGCGCCGGTGACGACCGCATGCCGCGGTTCTTGCGAGGGGGCTTCCATGATGCAGCTTCCGTTGCGGGGGTGTTCTGGCTTGTCTGCCTAGCTAGCCAGCTAGCCGGCCGGGGAGTCGGTCGGGCCTGCGGTCTGCACGCGGACTTCGCCGCGCGCCTGAAATGGGGCCAGCTGTTCCAGCGTGACCCCGTTGTCGGTGATCAGGGTCCAGGGGCGCTCGATGGGAGTCCAATGCTGCTGGCTGGCCCGTCCAATCTTGTCCGCCGTGGCCAGCACGAACACCTGCGCCGACTGGCGGATCACGCATTCCTTGAGATAGGCCTGCTCTGCCGAAGCCTCGCACAGTCCGTTCGAGGCCACTACGCCGTCGGCGCCGAGGAAGGCCTTGTCGACGCTGATGCGGCTCAGTGTCAGCTGGGCCAGGGCGCCCAGCGTGCTCATGCTCGACGCGCGGACCTCGCCGCCGATCAGCGTCACCGGCAGGCCGGTGGCCGCCAGCGTGCCGACCACCAGCAGGTTGTTGGTGACGATTTGCAGCGTCTTGCCGGATAGGTGGCGCGCCAGCGCGGCGGTCGTCGTGCCGCCGTCGAGAAAGACCGTGTCACCGTCGGCGAGATGCGCGTAGGCCGCCAGCGCGATCGCTTCCTTCTGCGCCTGGCCGCTGAGGCGGCGCTCTTCCAGCGGCGCTTCCGGTTCGTGCGAGCCTACCGCCGCGGCGCCGCCGTAGGTGCGCAGGATGCGGCGGTCCGAGGCGAGCGCACGCAGGTCGCGCCGTACCGTGGCTTCCGACATGCCGAAGTGCTCGCACAGCGTCGCAACATCGTTCATGCCGCTCAGCACGGCGTTCAGCATGGCCTCGCGGCGCTTCGTCACTTTCATCTCGGGCGTTCCAGTAGCAAGGGCGGCGCATGCCGGGTGGCATGCGACAGGGATCAAATGTAGCAAATCCGTCTGCGCATGCCTGCGGCCCGGCTGCCTCAGCCCCTTAGCCCCTCACCCAGGATTCGTCGACCGTCACGTACTTGATGCGCTGGCGGAAGTAGGTGAAGGCGATATGCAGGGCGCCGTCCGCCCCCTGCACGATGGACGGGTAGGAGTACTCGCGGTTGCGCTGCTCGGCGGAGTTGTTCGTCATGCAGTAGCCGTCGCCGATCTCCAGGTTGCGCCGGCGGCGCCAGGTCCGCCCGCCGTCCTCGGAGATCGCCAGCGACAGCGGTGCTCGCGGCGCGCCCCAGAAGGCGGTGCCGCGCGCCGATGCCTGCTGCTCGCGCAGCTCGCCGCTGTCCTCGGAATCCTCGATGTCGTCGTACAGGGAGGCACGGCGTCCGCTGCTGTGCGAGGCGTCGCTCTCGTTGAAGACCAGGGCCAGGTGGCCGTTGCGCAGCGCGACGAACTGGATCGAGGAGTTGTTGTTGGGCAGCGCGGTGGGCTCCGGCGCGCTCCAGGCGCGGCCGTCGCGCGAGCGGCTGGCGTAGATATGATCCGCCCAGCGGCTGCGGTAGAGCGCCAGCAGGCTGCCGTCGGCCAGGGGCTGCACATTCATGTGCACGCAGCCGACACTGCCGGGCACCTCGTGCTCGCGCCAGGTGAGGCCCTGGTCGTCCGACACCATGACGGCGCTGATGTCGTCGTTGCCGACCCAGCGTTCGCCCGGCTGCGTGCGGCACAGGAAGACCGGGCAGGCCCAGGCCCCGTCGGGCAGCACCACGATGGGCTGGCGCACGAAGGTGCCGGGGCGGTCGAACAGGGTCTCGATGGGGCCCCAGTTGTGGCCGCCGTCGGTCGAGATGCGCCGGCGCACGATGGCCGTGTTCTGGTGGCCGGAGAGCTGGGCGGTGTAGATCAGCCAGAGCCGGCCGTCGGGGGCGGTGAAGAGGATGGGGTTCTGTTCCGAGCGCGTCGGGTCGTCCGACAGCTTCACCGCCGGCGTCCAGCCATTGCCGCCGGCGGGCAGCCGCGAGAGATAGATCGAGACATCGGGAATGCCTTCCTGCGTGCCGCCGAACCACACGCAAAGCAGGTCACCGTTGGGCAGCGCGTGCAGGTTGGCGGCGTGGTTCTGCACGCAGGGCGTCGGCAGATAGGCCTCGCGGCGGCCGGCGTCGGCGTGCGCGATGTGCACCTCGCCGTCGTGATCGGTCTGTGCCGGCGCGGTGGCGAGTGTGGCGAGTGGGGCGTTGGCGTTCATGTCGTTTCCCTGAGGATAGCGGTCAGTCATTGCGCTGTGCCGTTGGTCCGAGCGCCTGTGGGCGCCTGGCGATGGCGTGCGCCGGCGGGCGCGCACAGCTTTTCGAGCACCAGCACCAGGGCCGGCGTCACCAGCGCGATATACATATTGTCGAGGCCGAACGGGTTGCCCAGCAGATACCAGGCGGTGGTCGCCAGCGCGGCCAGGACCAGGCCGCCGATGACGCCGCGGCTGCTGCCGAACAAGGGCAGGTAGATGCCGATCAGGGCGACGATCGAGACCGACAGGCGCAGCGCGCGGGTGAAGAAGGACAGTGCCAGGATCTGCGGCACGAACAGCACGAAGACCAGCGGCAGGAAGCCGACCACCAGCGAGATCCAGCGCGTGGCCCGCAGTTCCTGCTCGGGCGTGGGCTGGTAGCGCGGCACATAGAAGTCCTTGACGATCAGCGAGGCGATGGCGAGCGCGACCGTGCACACGCTGACGAAGATCGAGGCGACCAGCGAGGTGGTGACGACACCGGCCAGCAGCGGGTGCATGTGCTCCAGGAAGACCGGCAGCGCATACAGGCTCTTGATTTCCGGGTACAGGTACTTGGCCGCCACGCCGATGAAGCCCAGCGCGATCGAAATGGGCACGCACAGCACCGCCGCCATCAGCGACGCCCGGCGCGCGGCGGCCGGGCTCTTGGTGGACGAGATGGCCTGGATGATGAACTGCGTGGAGAAGATGGCGCCGGCCGAGCCGATGATCCAGGCGCCGATGGTGCCGCCGCTCAGCGCGCCATTCCAGGTGAAATAGTGCTCGGGCATGGTCCGCACCATGGGCGTGATGCCGCCGCACAGCCGCCACGCCACCGCGACCAGGATGCCGATGCCGAGCAGCTTGACGGCACTGTGCACGATGGTCAGGTAGGCCACGCTCTTGAGGCCGCCCCAGGCGAAATAGATGGTGCTGATGACGGCGGTGATCACGGCCGCCGTGGTCAGGTTGATATGCATCACGGTGGAGATGGCCGCCGCGCCGCTGACGTAGTTGCCCACGTTCACCAGGAACAAGGCATAGATCATGACGGCGGAGACCACCAGCTTGGCGCCGTTGCCGTACTTCTTGGCAATGAAGCCGGAGATGGTGAACTCGCCCGAGGCGTACAGGCGCTTGGCAATGAACAGGCCGAACAAGAGGAAGCCGATGGCCGCCGAGATCACCGACCAGGAGGCGGCGATCCCCACGCTGAATGCCTCCTGCGAGGTCCCCACCGTCGACTTGGCGCCGATGTACTCCGACATCAGCAGCACCGCGACGACCACCGCCGGCATCGAGCGGCCGGCCACCATGAACTGCTCGGAATTGCGGCTACGCAGGCGGACGCTGGCCACGCTGGTCACCACGATGTAGACCGCCACCATCGCAATGATGAGGACGGTGTCCCAGTACGAGAACGACGTCATTATTGTCTCCTGATCAGGTGCGGGAATGATCCCGCCAGCCCGGCGTGTGCCCGCCGGTTCTGGGCTGCTGCGTTACGGTATGGAAGCTGTGGTGGCCGGCTTCAGGCTGCGCGCGCGGCCGGCGGCGCGTCGCGGTGGGCCGCCAGGTCGCAAGCCTGCCGGATGGCCTCGAGCATGCTGCGCTCATCGGCAATGCCCTTGCCGGCAATGTCGAAGGCGGTGCCGTGGTCGACCGAGGTGCGGATCACCGGCAGGCCCACGGTGATGTTGACCCCGGCCTCCAGCCCCATGACCTTGACCGGGCCATGGCCCTGGTCGTGGTACATCGCCACCACCACATCGAAGTCGCCGCGACCGGCGCGGAAGAACAGCGTGTCGGCGGGCAGCGGGCCCTCCACCTGCCAGCCGCGCGCCTGCAGTGCCCGCACCGCCGGCACGATCTTCTCTTCTTCCTCGCCATAGCCGAACAGGCCGTTCTCGCCGGCGTGGGGGTTGATGCCGCACACGCCGATGCGGGGCTCGGTGATGCCGGCGCGCACCAGTGTGGTATGCGCCCGCTCGATGGTGCGCTGGACCAGGCCCGGCTCGATGCGGCGGATGGCGTCGAGCAGGCCGATATGGGTAGTCACGTGGATCACGCGCAGATTGGGCGCAACCAGCATCATCGAGACTTCATCGATGCCGGTCAGGTGCGCCAGCATCTCGGTGTGGCCGGGGAAGATATGGCCGCCCGCATGCAGCGCTTCCTTGTTCAGCGGGGCCGTGCAGATGGCGTCGAGCTCGCCGGCCGAGGTCAGCTCCACGGTGCGCGCGATGTACTGGTAGGCGGCGTCGCCGGCCACCGGCGAGAGCTGGCCGTAGGGCAGGTCGGCCGGGATCAGGCCGAGGTCGATGCAGTCGACCACGCCGGGACGGAAGCCGGCGTCAGCCGGCCGCGCGACGGCGCGCACTTCCAAGGCCACGCCGGCGCGCTTGCCCGCATCGCGCAGGCGGGCGGCGTCGCCGATGACGAGCGGCCGGCATTGCTCGTAGACCGCGCGGTGCGTGAGCGCCTTCATGATGATCTCGGGGCCGATGCCGGCGGCATCGCCCATGGTGATGCCGAGGACGGGGCGATAGGTCGTTGCAGTCATTGCTGAGTTTCCTTTGGTCGGGCGGGGGCCGACGCTTGGTTCTTGCGCGTGGCGCCGGCGAGCCGGTGCCACGCCGCATGCAGGGAGCCGGGCGTGCCGAAGCCGCCCGCCTTGGTGACGACCGGCAGCGGTGCGCCGGGCCGGCGTGCCAGCAGCAGCGGCATGCCGGGTTCGATCTCGTCGGCGATTTCCAGCGCGTCGATGCCGGCGGCGGAAAGCAGGGCGCGGGCGGTTTCGCCGCCGGTGGCAATCAGCGCGCCAGCCAGGGGCAGGGCGGGCGCCAGCAGCGCGGCCAGGCGCTGGCAGTAGCGCAGTCCGTCCGCGGTGTCGCCTCGGGTCGCCTGGCTCAACGCGACCAGGACGTCGCGGCCCGCACCCAAGGCCGTCGCGACGGCATCGCGCAGTGCAGACAGGGCATCGTCCGGCGCATCGACGGGCAACTCCAGCGCCAGCAGCGCTGCGCCCGCGCTTGCCCGCAGGCGGTCGGCCTGCGCATGGGAGACGCTGGACATGCTGCCGACCACGGTCAGCACCGGTGTGCTGGCCGGGATGGCACCGGCCTGTGCGGAGGCAGGAGCGGCCGCAGAAGCGGCGTGGCGGCCCAGTCCGAGCGCGCGCATCAGCGCCGGCGCCAGGCCGGCCGAGCCGACCCAGAAGGCATGGGGCAGGCGGGCCGAGGCCCGCGCGATGCGATCCAGGTCATCATCGGTTGCGGCGTCGCAGACGATGGCCTGGCAGCCCTCGGCCTGAAGGGCTGCGATGCGGGCCGCCAGTGCGCTGTCGTCCGCGCGTACCTCGGCGAGCGACAGCACCGTGGCGCGCAGTCCTTGCTGCAGCAGCATGTGGCGCAGGTCGGCACGGCCGGCAATGCCTTCGTTGCGCCACACCTCGGTGTCTTCGACCGGTTCGCCCCGCAGCCACTGCCGTCCCTCGCGCGTGGTGCGGCCGGCGGCGGGAAGCGCTGGCGCGACGATGGCAAGGCCGGCCAGCGGCACCAGGGCCGCGACCTCGGCGGCGAGGTTGCCGCGCAGCGTCGAATCGACCTTCTTGTACAGGCGCGTGGCCGGGCCGGCCAGCGCGCGCCAGGCGGCACACTGCCTGGCGGCCGCCTCGGCAGGCGCGTCGCGCCGCGAGTCAGCGTCGACCGCCAGGATGTCGAGGTCCGCCGGGGCGTCGGCCCCGCTCTGGAGCAGCACCGCGCAACGCAGGCCCAGCCGTCTCCCGGCGACCGCGCAATCGGCGGCCCCGGACAGGTCGTCGCCGATGATGAGCAGGCTGGGGGCGGGGCGGGTGGCGGCGTTCACGGAAGCAGGCGGCGGTAGATGGCCTCGATGTCGCCGAGGCTCAGCGGCTTGGGATTGTTGCCCAGCAGGCGCGTGACCTTGGAGGCGGCGACCGCGAGCGGCGCCACGTCGGCTTCCGCAACGCCGAACTGGCGCAGATCCTGCGGGATGCGCAGCACCTCGGTCCACTGGGCGAGCCGGGCGATCAGCAGCTCGGCGGCGGCTTCGTCATGGTCCCCGCCGCCGAGTCCGAGCACGCGCGCGACGGCAGCCAGGCGGCCGACGACGGCATCCTTGTTAAAGGCCATCACGTGCGGCAGCAGCATGGCATTGGCCACGCCGTGCGTGACGTTGAACATGCCGCCCAGCGGATAGGCCAGCGCATGGACGGCGGCGGTGCCCGCGGCGGTCAGGGCCAGGCCGCCGTAGAGGGATCCCAGCATCATGGCCTCGCGCGCCTTGACGGAATGGCCGTTCTCGTAGGCTTCCACGATATTGGCGCCGATCAGCCGCATCGATTCCATCGCGAACATGTCGCTGACCGGATTGGCCTTGGTCGAGATATAGGATTCGAGCGCGTGCACGAAGGCGTCGACGCCGGTGGCGGCGGTGATCGGCTGGGGCAGGTCGAAGGTCAAGGCCGCGTCCAGGATCACCAGCTGCGGCAGCAGGTGGCGGCTGACGATGCCGACCTTCAGCGCTTCGTCCGGCAGCGTCACGATGGCGTTGGGCGTCACCTCGGAGCCCGTGCCGGCGGTGGTCGGCACCAGGATCATGGGCACGCCGGGGTGCGCGATCCGGTCGATCCCAAGCCAGTCGCGCAGCGGCGCATCGTTGGTCAGCCGCACCGAGAACAGCTTGGCGGCATCGAGCACGCTGCCGCCGCCGATCGACAGGATGGCCTGCGGCGCGAACGGCGCGATCTGCTCGCGGAAAACCGTTTCGATGTTCTCGATGGTCGGCTCGGGTTCGACGCCGCGCACGATGCGGACCTCCACGTCGCGCTCGGCCAGCGCAGCGACGACGCGGCCGGCCGTGCCGTTCTGCTCCATCACCGGCTGGGTGATCAGGGCAAGGCGCGAGACGGGGCGGTCGAGCAGCGCCAGCTTGTCGGCCAGCAGGCCGAGGCTGCCGGTGCCGTGCACGATGTGCTTGACGGTCTGGAAGTGATAGGTAGTGGTCATGGAGCCGGGCTCGGGAAATGGGCGGGTGGCCGCGGGGTCAGCGGGTGGCGGCCTATCGGTAGACGGGGTAGACGGCCAGCGCTTCTGCCAGCCGTTCGCGCGTCTTCGCGTCCAGCGGCTTGGCCGGGGAGCGGGCCGGGCCGGCGGGCATGCCCAGCATCTCGGCCGCGGTCTTCAGCACCACCGGCATGGTGCCCAGGGCGAAGGCGTCGCGCAGCGCGCGCAGCGATTCCTGCGCCGCGCGCGCGGCCGCAATTTCGCCGGCCTGGAAGCGGTTCCAGATCGACATCACCACCGCCGGCACGGCATTGGTGGTGGCCGCCACCGCGCCGTCGCCGCCGGCAATCAGCGTCCACAGGATCATGGAATCGGTGCCGGTGAACACGGCGAAGTCGTCGCGGCGCAGGTTGATCAGCTGCAGCAGCCGGTCGAAGTCGCCGCCGCTGTCCTTGATGCCGCGGATATTGGGGATGTCCGCCAGGCGGCGCACGGTGTCGATGGTCAGCGTGATGCCGGCCTTGGCCGGAATCGTGTAGAGCATGACGGGCAGCGTGGTCGCGGCGGCGATCTGCTTGTAGTGCTCGAACAGTTCGGTTTGCGTCGCGCCATTGAAATAGGGGGTGATGACCGACACGGCATCCACGCCCAGGTCCTGCATCTTGCGATTCAGGGCGACAACATCACGGGTGGCATAGGCGCCGGTGCCGGCGATCACCGGCACGCGGCCGCGCGCCTGATCGACCGTGATCCGCGCGATGCGCAGCTTCTCCTCTTCCGAGAGTGCGATGAACTCCCCGTTGGTGCCAAGCACGAAGAGCGCGTGGACGCCTGCGTCGATCAGGCGGTCGACCAGCGTGCGCAGGCCGGCTTCGTCCACCGCCTCGTCAGGGGTCATCGGGGTGATCAGGGCGGGGATGATCCCTTTGAACGACAGTGTCATGCCTTGCTCCGTGTTGCGGTGGCGCCGGTATCCGTTCGCTTCCGCTTGAGATTGATCGATTTCCACGTTCTTGTCGGACGGTAGGTGCTTGCTAAGACATATTTTATGATTGAATCGATCGATATGCCTTTGCTTCGCCGATTGATTCGATCAGTTTAGATGATTATTTGACAGAATCGCTCAGCGTTTACCCTTGTTTGATCGAATCGATCAAAACTCGAGCATGAGATGGCAGTGCGACAGGGAGAGGCGTGCCTTTTGTGCCGCTCGTGTCGCGGTGAATCTGCGGCGCGCGTCGGATCCACGGGAGAGCCCGGCGCACTCATGAAGCCTGGTGCAGGGCTAGCGGCAGGGAAGAGCGACGACAGTCACCGCGCAGCAGCCGAGCGAGGCCTGCTAGGATTGTCCGATTATCGAACGGGAAGCGTTCATAAGAACCACAAAATCCGGCAATTTCCGTGGAAAATCAGCGGCTTCGCATGCATAGCGCATGCGTACGGTAATCGCACATATAGAAGGCGGCTACTGCTGGATACCTTGGAGGAAATACGTCGTGACATCCCGCGTTCTGCGCAAGTTTGCCCTGGCCGCCTTGGCCGCTGCCACGCTCCTGACCGGTGCTACCACCGCACTGGCAGCGTACCCCGACCGCCCCATCAAGCTGGTGGTGCCTTTCACGCCGGGCGGCGTGACTGACGTGATCGGGCGCAGCGTCGCCCAGCGTCTCTCCGTCGCGCTGGGCCAGCCGGTCGTGGTGGAGAACAAGCCCGGCGCCAGCGGCATCATCGCCACCGATCTCGTCGCCAAGTCCGCGCCGGATGGCTACACGCTGCTGCTGGCGGCGATCGGGCAGGGGGTGGTCAACAACCACCTCTACCGCAAGCTGCCCTACGATCCCAAGACCGACCTGGCGCCGGTGGCGCTGATTGCCGAGGGGCACAACGTGCTGGTGGTCAACGGTAACGGTAGTCCGTACAAGTCGGTCGCCGAGCTGGTAGCCGCCGGCAAGCAAGCGCCCGGCAAGCTGACCTACGGCTCCTTCGGCAATGGCTCGTCCTCCCATCTGTCGGCGGCCACCTTCGCGGCATCGACGCACACGGAGTTCACGCACATCCCCTACAAGGGCAGCGCCCCCGCCATGGCCGACCTGCTGGCCGGCCACACGGCCTTCATGTTCGACAGCCTCAACACCGCGCTGCCGCAGATCCGCGCCGGCAAGCTGCGCGCGCTGGCGGTGACCGGTCCCAAGCGCTCGCCGCTGCTGCCCAATGTGCCGACGATGGCCGAGGCCGGTGTGCCCGGCTACAACATCACCGCCTGGTTCGGCATCCACGTGGCGGGCAAGACGCCGGCGGCCATCGTGCAGCGCCTGAACAAGGAGCTGGTCGCCATTGCCCACGCCCCCGACCTGCGCCAGCGCTTCGCCGAGCAGGGCGTGGATCTGGTATCCGGCAGCCCGGCCGACTATGCGGCCTTCCTTGACTCCGAGAACCGCAAGTGGGCCGCTATCGTCAAGCAGGCCAACGTCACCCTCGACTGAGTCGGCTGAGTCGACTGAGCCGAAGCGGAGGAGGCGCCGCGCCTCCCCCTGAACCCACCTCCTGCCCAATATGCAACGCCTTCCAGCGCTTCACGGCATCCGCGTCCTAGACCTCACCCGCGTTCTCGCCGGGCCCTGGTGCACCCAGAACCTGGCCGACCTGGGTGCCGACGTCATCAAGATCGAACATCCCGCGCGCGGCGACGACACGCGCGGCTGGGGCCCTCCATTCCTGCGCGACGCGCAGGGAAATGACACCACCGAGGCCGCCTATTACCTCAGCATGAACCGCAACAAGCGGTCGGTCGCGCTGGATTTCACCACGGAGGCGGGGCGATCGCTGATCCGCGAGATGGCGTCGTCCTCCGACATCCTGGTCGAGAACTACAAGGTCGGCGGCCTGGCCAAGTACGGTCTTGACTATGCCAGCCTGCGAGAGATCAATCCGCGCCTGATCTATTGCTCCATCACGGGTTTCGGCCAGGATGGTCCGTATGCCGCGCGCCCGGGCTACGATTTCATGATCCAGGGCATGGGCGGCCTGATGAGCATCACCGGCGAGCGCGACGGCCTGCCCGGGGGCGGCCCGCAGAAGGCTGGCGTTGCCGTGGTCGACGTCATGACCGGGATGTACGCCACCGTGGCCATCCTGGCGGCCGTGCTGGAGCGGCAACGCAGCGGGCAGGGCCAGCACCTGGACATCGCGCTGCTGGATTGCGAGGTGGCCATGCTGGCCAACCAGAACCTGAACTACCTGACCTCGGGCGAAGCGCCGCGCCGTGCGGGAAATGCGCACCAGAACGTGGTGCCCTACCAGGTGTTCGCCGCGAGCGACGGCCACCTGATCGTGGCCGTGGGCAACGACACGCAGTACCGTGCCTACTGCGCCATGCTGGGCCGTCCGGAACTGGGCACCGACCCCCGCTTTGCCACCAATAGCCAGCGCATCGTCAATCGCGACGCACTGATCCCGCAGCTCGAGGCGGCCATGCGCACGCGCACGCGCGACACCTGGCTCGAGGCGCTGGCGCAGGCCGGGGTGCCGAGCGGCCCGATCAACGATATCGCGCAGATGTTCGCCGATCCGCAAGTCGTGCACCGCGGGCTGGCGCGCACGCTGCCCCACCCGCAGGGCGGCCAGGCGCCAACGGTGTCCAGTCCGCTTCGTTTGTCGGAGACACCGGTGCAGTACCGCAAGGCGCCGCCGCTGTTGGGGGAGGATACCGACGCAGTGCTGGGCGAGTGGCTTGGCATCGATGCCGCCGGCGTGGCCGAGCTGCGCGAGCAAGGCACGATTCGCTAGCTTGCGCTCCTGCGGGTCTCGCTTTCGACACGCCGCGCGCAATCGATTTTCGCCTTCGCCAAGCGCGGCATGGAGTTGCCGCGCTCTCATTTCCTGCGGTTATAGGTGATATGCGAAAACAATCTGTGCGGGCTGCTGGGAGGCCATGTTGCGCCGCCCTATAGTTCACTCAAGTGTTTTTGATGCCGGGGATCACTAACCACCTTGAAAATGGGAGGTGGATCATGCTCAAGGAAGTCGTAGTGGTGGTGGCGACTGGCTGCGCACTGGCGGCGGGGGCCGCCCAGGCGGGAAGTTCGCGGGACGTGTACACGGATGGTGCGAGCGTGATGGGCGCGCGTGATCCCTATTCGGACGGCAACAAGACTAGGCAATTCGATGTTTATACGGACGGCGCGAAGTCCGTGAAGTTCGACGTCTATTCCGAAGGCATGAAGGCGACGGGTCGGCGCGATCCGTTCACTGACGGCGCCTAGGCTGCAGGGAATACGACACATCATTGAGGGGCTGCCTTCCGGCAGCCCCTCGTTCTTTGCGGGATCGCGCTGCGGATGGCCCGGTTCCCGCGGTCGGCAGGCAGCGGTCCGCGGGCCGGGCCCGTCAGCATGAGGCTGCGAGCGCTGCGCGCAGGTTGGACTCATGCGCAGCCGGGCCGCTCGAGGCGTCGGCGCAATGTCTTGGCGGGAACGAAGGCGGCACCGTGCTCAGGCTTGTGCTTAGCTGCGTGAGAAGGTGCGCGAGCTTTGCCTGCGATCCGGTTGCCGTTTTGTCGAAGATGGACTTGAGCTGGCTGCGCGCGGTTTCATGCCGTATCCCAAGCTCCTGGCAGGCATCGGGCAGGCCGCGCCCGCCGGCCAGCGTTGCAGCCAGCCGGGTCTCGGCGTCGGTCAGCCGGTAAAGCTGGCGCAGCACACCGGTCAGCAGCAGGGGGGGCGACTGGCTATCGTGCACGATGACGATCGCGGCGGGGGCCTGCGAAAGCCGGGCCAGATGATGCGTCGGCGGCAGCGGCAGCATGACCAGCTTGGCTTCCTGCCCGTGGCCGTCGTGCATGTGCGCGGCCTGCACGGCTGCGGCCGTACCGGGCTCGCAGGCAACGGCGAGCATGTTGTTGAGCGGACGGCTGATGCGCCAGGCAGGGCCGGCCGCCTGCTCGGGCGAGGCGAGCTGTCTTGTGGGCCACAACCGGCGTGTCCAGACCTCGCCGCGGCTGTTGCTCAGCAGTACCTTGCCCTCTCGCGTGACCACGGCGAGGCCGAAGGAGAAGCGCTCCAGCAGCGCCGACAAAACATGGGCCGCCTGGCTGGCTTCCAGCACGCGGCGGCGAAGGTCGACGATGCCGCGCAGATGCGGCATCAGCCAGTCCAGGCGCCGCGCGTCGTCTGCCTGGAACGGGGGCGCACCCAGAGGCCGCAGCAGCACGAGGCAGGTGTAGCTGTGGGCGTCGCGGCTGAGCATGCCGGCCATGATGGAGGCAAGACCGAAGCGATGCAGGTACTCCCGATAGACGGACGGAAGTCTCTCTGTGCTGCTGGTCCCGACGCCCTGCGTGTCGATGGACCAGTCCCCGGGGGCCATGGTTTCGAAGAGCGGCCAGGCCGAAGCCATGGCTTCGAAGGCATCGTTGCAGATGTCCGCAAGTGCCTGCTCGGGAGCGTGCATCGCTTGGATCCGGCTGCGCCCGCTGTCGCGGTCGAAGGTGACCAGCGCGGCAACTGCCGCGTCGCAGGTATCGCACAGGCGAGCCAGGCCGCGCGCCCAGGCGGCCTGATCGTGGATGCCCGCATACCATTCCAGCAGCGTGCCTTGTACGCCTTCCTCGTTCATCGCTACCCCCCGATCCAGGCGGGGCGCAAATGAGCGTGACGCGTGTCGAGCGCCAGGCATGCCGTTTCCCCCCGCCAATCCTTCTTGTTATGGACAACCGTTTGATTCCGGTACATCCCCCATCCGGGGGAATGTAGAGACAATAAGGGCGGTCGACGGGAGGGAGTTTCGGTTTCTTGCGGAAATTTCCGGAGGACGGAAGCGGCTAGAAAGCCGGCTTACGCACGGAAATCGGACCTCCGGCAGTACGGCGGAAGGTGCTGGGCGAGGTGCGGCAGAACTTGCGGAAGGCGGCGAAGAACTGGGTGTAGGAATCGAAGCCGCTGGCGACGGCCACGCTTTCCAGCGGCATGTCGATGTGTCGCAGCATGAGTCCACGCGCATGTTCGATGCGAAACATCAGGACGTACTGCCATAGGCTGACCTGGCGCGTGTTCCGGAACATGCGGCATAGATGGAATGTGCTCATGTGCGCGACCGTCGCCAGCATTTCGATGGTCATCGCTTCGGCCAGGTTGGCGCGGATGAAGGCGTCCAGCCGGGACAGGATATGCACAGGCAGTTTTCCCACGGGCTGGCGCCGGCGCGGGAGGGAGGGGGCGCGATCTCCCCCGAAGTGCTCCGCCACGCTTGCGCTGATGGCCAGCAGCAGCGTCTGCTCATACAGGCTGCCCGCCGCGCATCCCCCTCGCACATGCGTGTCGAGCGCCACCACGAAGCTCGGCCAGCGCGCTACCGCCTTCCCCCGAGAAGTCCGATCCCAGGTCCGGCGCGGCGCGATCGCGCGCCTCCTGGCAGGCACGGTCGACGGCATCATGGTGCAAGGACAGGAAGATGGCATCGAGCGGCGCCGACCATGCACTGGATAGCGAGTCGCCGGCGGCGCGGAAGTAGACTCTGTTCGGTGCCATCGCCCCGTTCAGCTGGCGCCCGTTGACGCGCCAGCCGATCGGTACCGGTGCTCCGCCGATGGGGATCGCAAGGCAGTGCACCGGCATGATCGTGGTTTCGAGGGCCCCGGCAGGCAGCACGTGGCGTTCCAGGACAAAGCCATCCCACTGGCAGGGTGCGCTGCCGTAGCGTGGTGCGGTATGGATTGCCGGTGCCGACCCGCCGTCCGCGGTCGCCAGCAGTTCGGTGAACGGTTTCTCTCTCATGTCGCCCGCCGGGTCCATGTCTGCGGCACGGCCGGCTGCTGGGCGCATCTCCCTTTCCGCGATGAATAGTCAGCGCTTGACGCTGCCATCGATACGGCAGGGAGGCGGGTTTGCCGATGGCAGGTGGCACGGATGATCATCGATCCGCGCATTCGGAGTGCTCGCGGGGAAGGCTGTCATGCCAGACGGGAAGGCTTCGCGTACTCATGGCGAAAATCGGCGCAGTTGACGGCAGTTCGACGGGCGTTCCGGCGCGACGGACGACGAAAACGAGTCATTCTACGCTACGGGGCGCTTCCGCGCGGCAAAGCGGGCCGTAGAGCGGAGCGGACTACCCGTTCAAAAGGCTACTGTCCCCCCGCGACGCTCCCCAGCAGCGTAGGCAACTGTGCCAGCGGCATAAGCAATGAAGATGGCAGGCCATACTCGGCATTCAGGGTTGCACTGATGTCTTGATAGTCCAGGTGCACGCCGCCTTGGTCGTCTTGCCAGACGACAGCGCGTAAGGGCAGTTCCAATGCAGCATGCGGATTGGCTTGCATGATCGGGGTGCCCCCCTTTGGATTGCCAAAGAGAAAGAGCCTGGTCGGCCTCAAGGTGGTTCCGGCCTGCAGGGCCGCAGCGCTTTGGTCGAGGTCGGCAAATAGGGTCAATCCGCGCGATGCCAGCGCATCCTTGAGCCGGGACACCGTCGTTTGGAAATCGTGGTGGCTTCTCAATGTCAGCGAGCGGGCCGGATGGGGCAATTCCTGAGCTTGCGTCGTCATGGCTTGCAATGTCCGGAGAGCAACTGCGGCAAACGCGCCGCACCTGGCGATGCGGCCAAATCCTGGTGGGGCGAGAGCATCGGCACGATCCGATTCAATCTCTCTCTATATATTGATGGATCGGCAAGCTGTAGGGCCCTGCGCTGAGAGCTGGTTGCTTTATCCGGTAAGTCGTGAGGCAAGTGTCTAGAAGTGCTCTTATTGGCTTTTTCAAGAAAGTACTTGCAAGTTGGGCCGCGGGGTACTAGTATTCGGTCCCTCGCAACACGAAGCACCCGGCAACGCCAGGCGCGACGCGGTTTGCGGGGATCGATGGGATGGTTGGTGGTGCCGCGAAGCGCGACTGACCGAAGCGAAAAAAAGCTTCTGACCTATTGACGAAACGTAGAAAGTCGTTGATAATCTCGTTTCTCTGCTGCAGACAACGCAGCGACGCGGTAAGCAAAGCGAATCGCGTGAGTTCTTTAACAAACAAACAGCCGATAAGTGTGGGCGCTTGATGCAGGAAGCGGAAGACCTCGGTCTTCTAGCTTGCAAGTTATCAGTGCTCGCACAGTAAACATGTTTGGTTTCGTCTTCGGACGGAGCCAGTCAGTTTTCTGAGAGTGAGCGACCGCTCGAAAGAGCGAGTCCCGTAGGGAAACCGAAAGGACACACAGAGATTGAACTGAAGAGTTTGATCCTGGCTCAGATTGAACGCTGGCGGCATGCCTTACACATGCAAGTCGAACGGCAGCGCGGACTTCGGTCTGGCGGCGAGTGGCGAACGGGTGAGTAATACATCGGAACGTGCCCTGTTGTGGGGGATAACTAGTCGAAAGATTAGCTAATACCGCATACGACCTGAGGGTGAAAGCGGGGGACCGAAAGGCCTCGCGCAATAGGAGCGGCCGATGTCTGATTAGCTAGTTGGTGAGGTAAAGGCTCACCAAGGCGACGATCAGTAGCTGGTCTGAGAGGACGATCAGCCACACTGGGACTGAGACACGGCCCAGACTCCTACGGGAGGCAGCAGTGGGGAATTTTGGACAATGGGGGCAACCCTGATCCAGCAATGCCGCGTGTGTGAAGAAGGCCTTCGGGTTGTAAAGCACTTTTGTCCGGAAAGAAATCCTTTGGGCTAATACCCCGGAGGGATGACGGTACCGGAAGAATAAGCACCGGCTAACTACGTGCCAGCAGCCGCGGTAATACGTAGGGTGCGAGCGTTAATCGGAATTACTGGGCGTAAAGCGTGCGCAGGCGGTTTTGTAAGACAGGCGTGAAATCCCCGAGCTCAACTTGGGAATTGCGCTTGTGACTGCAAGGCTAGAGTATGTCAGAGGGGGGTAGAATTCCACGTGTAGCAGTGAAATGCGTAGAGATGTGGAGGAATACCGATGGCGAAGGCAGCCCCCTGGGACGTCACTGACGCTCATGCACGAAAGCGTGGGGAGCAAACAGGATTAGATACCCTGGTAGTCCACGCCCTAAACGATGTCAACTAGTTGTTGGGGATTCATTTCTTCAGTAACGAAGCTAACGCGTGAAGTTGACCGCCTGGGGAGTACGGTCGCAAGATTAAAACTCAAAGGAATTGACGGGGACCCGCACAAGCGGTGGATGATGTGGATTAATTCGATGCAACGCGAAAAACCTTACCTACCCTTGACATGCCACTAACGAAGCAGAGATGCATTAGGTGCTCGAAAGAGAAAGTGGACACAGGTGCTGCATGGCTGTCGTCAGCTCGTGTCGTGAGATGTTGGGTTAAGTCCCGCAACGAGCGCAACCCTTGTCTCTAGTTGCTACGAAAGGGCACTCTAGAGAGACTGCCGGTGACAAACCGGAGGAAGGTGGGGATGACGTCAAGTCCTCATGGCCCTTATGGGTAGGGCTTCACACGTCATACAATGGTGCGTACAGAGGGTTGCCAACCCGCGAGGGGGAGCTAATCCCAGAAAACGCATCGTAGTCCGGATCGTAGTCTGCAACTCGACTACGTGAAGCTGGAATCGCTAGTAATCGCGGATCAGCATGCCGCGGTGAATACGTTCCCGGGTCTTGTACACACCGCCCGTCACACCATGGGAGTGGGTTTTGCCAGAAGTAGTTAGCCTAACCGCAAGGAGGGCGATTACCACGGCAGGGTTCATGACTGGGGTGAAGTCGTAACAAGGTAGCCGTACCGGAAGGTGCGGCTGGATCACCTCCTTTCTAGAGCGTGCTTCCTTAGTTAAGCGTTCACACTTATCGGTCTGTTTGCTGTTACAGCCAAGGGTCTGTAGCTCAGGTGGTTAGAGCACCGTCTTGATAAGGCGGGGGTCGTAGGTTCAAGTCCTACCAGACCCACCAAGTTATCGCGGGGGGATTAGCTCAGCTGGGAGAGCACCTGCTTTGCAAGCAGGGGGTCGTCGGTTCGATCCCGTCATCCTCCACCATCGACCTTGGGTTGGACAAGCCAAATGCAAGCGCTTAGCGTTGAGTGCTTGCATTTGGCATTGGCCAAGCGATGTGAAGACATCGGCTGTTCTTTAACAATATGGGATGTAGTAAAGGTGTCACGGCGCGTTGATGAGACGCGCATGTAGTTTAACGTGATACCGGGTTGTGATTGTATCAACCAAAGTATTTAAGTGATCGAAAGATGACTTGGAATACGGCACAAATGCGAGAACTCAACCTGTAGCGAACCGTTTCAAGCGCAAGCTTGAGACACACTCGTTATAGGGTCAAGCGAACAAGTGCATGTGGTGGATGCCTTGGCGATCACAGGCGATGAAGGACGCGGTAGCCTGCGAAAAGCTTCGGGGAGCTGGCAAACAAGCTTTGATCCGGAGATGTCCGAATGGGGAAACCCGGCCCGTATGGGTCATCCCTTGCTGAATACATAGGCAAGGGAAGCGAACGCGGCGAACTGAAACATCTAAGTAGCTGCAGGAACAGAAATCAACCGAGATTCCCAAAGTAGTGGCGAACGAAATGGGAAGAGCCTTGTACTCTTTAGCAGTGTTGTTAGCAGAACGGGATGGAAAGCCCGGCCATAGCAGGTGATAGCCCTGTATGCGAAAACAGCGTTGTGGAACTAGGTGTACGACAAGTAGGGCGGGACACGTGAAATCCTGTCTGAAGATGGGGGGACCATCCTCCAAGGCTAAATACTCGTGATCGACCGATAGTGAACCAGTACCGTGAGGGAAAGGCGAAAAGAACCCCGGGAGGGGAGTGAAATAGATCCTGAAACCGCATGCATACAAACAGTCGGAGCCCTTTCGGGGGTGACGGCGTACCTTTTGTATAATGGGTCAGCGACTTACATTCAGTGGCAAGCTTAACCGATTAGGGCAGGCGTAGCGAAAGCGAGTCCGAACAGGGCGTTCAGTCGCTGGGTGTAGACCCGAAACCAGATGATCTATCCATGGCCAGGTTGAAGGTGCGGTAACACGTACTGGAGGACCGAACCCACTAACGTTGAAAAGTTAGGGGATGAGCTGTGGATAGGGGTGAAAGGCTAAACAAATCTGGAAATAGCTGGTTCTCTCCGAAAACTATTTAGGTAGTGCCTCGTGTCTCACCTTCGGGGGTAGAGCACTGTCATGGTTGGGGGGTCTATTGCTGATTACCCCGCCATAGCAAACTCCGAATACCGAAGAGTGCAATCACGGGAGACAGACATCGGGTGCTAACGTCCGGTGTCAAGAGGGAAACAACCCAGACCGCCAGCTAAGGTCCCCAAGATTGGCTAAGTGGGAAACGAAGTGGGAAGGCTAAAACAGTCAGGAGGTTGGCTTAGAAGCAGCCACCCTTTAAAGAAAGCGTAATAGCTCACTGATCGAGTCGTCCTGCGCGGAAGATGTAACGGGGCTAAGCCAGTCACCGAAGCTGCGGACGCACGCAAGTGCGTGGTAGGAGAGCGTTCTGTAAGCCTGTGAAGGTGTCTTGTAAAGGATGCTGGAGGTATCAGAAGTGCGAATGCTGACATGAGTAGCGATAAAGGGGGTGAAAGGCCCCCTCGCCGTAAGCCCAAGGTTTCCTACGCAACGTTCATCGGCGTAGGGTGAGTCGGCCCCTAAGGCGAGGCAGAGATGCGTAGCTGATGGGAAGCAGGTTAATATTCCTGCACCGTCGTATGATGCGATGGGGGGACGGATCGCGGAAGGTTGTCCGGGTGTTGGAAGTCCCGGTCCCTGCAGTGGAGAAGGCGCTTAGGCAAATCCGGGCGCGTAATTCAAGGCTGTGGGGCGAGCGACTCAGGTCGCGAAGCAATTGGAAGTGGTTCCAAGAAAAGCCTCTAAGCTTCAGTCATACGAGACCGTACCGCAAACCGACACAGGTGGGCGAGATGAGTATTCTAAGGCGCTTGAGAGAACTCGGGAGAAGGAACTCGGCAAATTGGTACCGTAACTTCGGGATAAGGTACGCCCTGGTAGCTTGACTGGCCTGCGCCAGAAGGGTGAAGGGGTTGCAATAAACTGGTGGCTGCGACTGTTTAATAAAAACACAGCACTCTGCAAACACGAAAGTGGACGTATAGGGTGTGACGCCTGCCCGGTGCCGGAAGATTAAATGATGGGGTGCAAGCTCTTGATTGAAGTCCCGGTAAACGGCGGCCGTAACTATAACGGTCCTAAGGTAGCGAAATTCCTTGTCGGGTAAGTTCCGACCTGCACGAATGGCGTAACGATGGCCACACTGTCTCCTCCCGAGACTCAGCGAAGTTGAAGTGTTTGTGATGATGCAATCTCCCCGCGGCTAGACGGAAAGACCCCATGAACCTTTACTGTAGCTTTGCATTGGACTTTGAACCGATCTGTGTAGGATAGGTGGGAGGCTTTGAAACCGGGACGCTAGTTTCGGTGGAGCCGTCCTTGAAATACCACCCTGGTTTGTTTGAGGTTCTAACCTTGGCCCGTGAATCCGGGTCGGGGACAGTGCATGGTAGGCAGTTTGACTGGGGCGGTCTCCTCCCAAAGTGTAACGGAGGAGTTCGAAGGTACGCTTGGTACGGTCGGACATCGTACCTAAAGTGCAATGGCAAAAGCGTGCTTAACTGCGAGACCGACAAGTCGAGCAGGTGCGAAAGCAGGACATAGTGATCCGGTGGTTCTGAATGGAAGGGCCATCGCTCAACGGATAAAAGGTACTCTGGGGATAACAGGCTGATACCGCCCAAGAGTTCATATCGACGGCGGTGTTTGGCACCTCGATGTCGGCTCATCTCATCCTGGGGCTGTAGCCGGTCCCAAGGGTATGGCTGTTCGCCATTTAAAGAGGTACGTGAGCTGGGTTTAAAACGTCGTGAGACAGTTTGGTCCCTATCTGCCGTGGGCGTTGGAATCTTGACGGGGGCTGCTCCTAGTACGAGAGGACCGGAGTGGACGTACCGCTGGTGTACCTGTTGTCTCGCCAGAGGCATCGCAGGGTAGCTATGTACGGAAGAGATAACCGCTGAAAGCATCTAAGCGGGAAACTCGCCTGAAGATGAGGATTCCCTGGAGGCTTGACCTCCTTGAAGGGTCGTTCGAGACCAGGACGTTGATAGGCTGGGTGTGGAAGCGCAGTAATGCGTTAAGCTAACCAGTACTAATTGCCCGTAAGGCTTGATCCTATAACCAGTGTGTTTCACTGGTTGACGTATCGCCTCTGTGCCGATACCTCACAACCAAGACTACATCCCTATTCGCTGCGACGGCTCAACCCCGGCGCAGCAACCCCTTATGCCTGGTGACCATAGCGAGTCGGAACCACCCCTTCCCATCCCGAACAGGACCGTGAAACGACTTTGCGCCGATGATAGTGCGGACTACCCGTGTGAAAGTAGGTCATCGCCAGGCTCTCCATTCCCAGAACCCCCCAGATCCGAAAGGACTGGGGGGTTTTGCTTTGCGCGCGCCGTTCGCGAGCAGCCAGGCTCTCGGAAACGGCTGCCAGCCGCGCCATGCGACGGCGGGAAGATTGGATTTCCGGAGGTTGGTTCGGACGGTGGGCGTAAGCAGCGCGCTGGCGTCCTGGGCTGAGTGGCGCTGTTAACAAAAGCCGCTGCGTCCCCGCCTGCGCGAGGACGACGGGAGAGGGATTTATTGCTGGATTGAGCACGTGGGCACGCGGTCGAACACGTGGTGCGCCGCGTGCTGCGTGCTAGATTCCTGCTGCAATCAGTTTCAGGCCCGCGGGCAGCGCCTCTCCGAATACCCGTCCTTCGTCGGCGGCATCGAGATCTACGGCCTCGCGGACCATGGCGATCCAGCTTTGCGGCGCGTTGGCGGCTTCCAGCCGTTGCACGACGGTGGCCCGGATTTCGGGCGGCAGGTCACGGCTCCGATCGCCGCTCATGCGCGCGATTTGCGCGGCGGCGAAGGCGGCCGGCTCGACCTTTTTCCAGTCGAGCGCGAGGATCGCCTCTACCCATTGCGTGGCGACCTCGGCCGGCACGACGTTGTGCGCGCTGCCATAGAAGGGCCGGCGTGCCCCGATGCGGCCCACCGCCCACCAGCCTTGGCTGTTTTCCGACGGCTTGTGCAGCCGGGCCAGCAACCATTCGGCAGTCTCTATCTTGCGTTCCGCCGGGATGTGTTCCAGGGATCCGGCAAGGCGCACCATATCGGCATAGCCCATCCTGGCCGGGCCGGCGGGCCGCTTGTAGAGCGTGCTCTTGGGCGGCTGCAGATAGAAGGCGATCTCGTCCAGCAGGCGCAGTTGCGCGCTCTCGTCCAGGCCGCCAGCGGCGCGTCGCCACAGCGTCCACCACTCCGACCAGTTCTGGCTTTCATTGACGTACTGGATGCCCTGCTCGTACAGCGACCAAAGCTGCTCGACTCTCCAGGCGTCGAGCGGGTAGCCGAAGCCCGGGCGCACGCTGTAGCCGGCCAGGTTCAGCCACAGGCGTTCATGGTCAGCCGAGCGCCGCCGGCGCCGGGCCCGTTCCCAGAACGCGCCGAACAGTTCGCGCAGCAGGGCGCTGTCCCATTGTTCACGGGCGCCCAGCAATTGCTCCAGCTGCGCACGCAGCCCTTTGACTTCCTTGGGGCCGACGTCGTGCGAGCGGGCACCGAAGGTGCGATCGATTGCCTCGATGGCGCGTGGCAGGGACGGGTGGAGCCCGTCTGTGGCCGGTGCGGCCGCCTCGGCGTCGTTGCCGCGCAGTTGGAATTCGAGGCGCCAGCGCTGCGCCGCATTCGCCATCTCGATGCAGTGGACTTCCAGCGTGCCGACCTCGGTCAGCGAGGTGGTGAGCTGCACCTGTGTTTCCCGGGCCCCGCCGGCGCCGCGCGCTTGCACGACGGTGGCGATCGGCGGCAGGCGAATGAAGTCACCCGTCGACAGATCCGTCAGCTCGCCCGGGCGATAGGCCGTGTCGGCGACGGAGGAGACCAGGTGGAAGTGCACCGGGTGCCCGAGCCGCAAGGCAAAAACACGATCATCGAGATGGATCTCGTGGCCTTCCTCCGTGCCTCGTGGCAGCAGGCAGATCCCTTGCTGCCCCGATGCACCGTCGGCATCCGCATCGAGAACGAGAAAATAGCTGCGCGGCGAGCCGCCACCGATGCGCGGAGCCAATCCGGTACGCGCTCGCGCGTAGGCGACGGCGCCGCGCGCGACGGCGAGGTCCGCGCCGTCGTTGTGCAGGACATGCAGCGGCGTACCGCGCCATGTGCCCAGCACGTCGGCGATGCGCCCGGCCAGGGCATCGGCACGGAACACCCCGCCGTTGAGCAGCAGGGTGTCAGGCATCGGCAAGGCATCGTCGTTTGCTTGGGCCGATGCCTGCGCCTGCGGCGCATCCAGTGCCGCGCGCGCTTGCGCCGCGTGCTGGCTCAGGAATGCCGCGACATGGCGGGTGACGGCCGGATCGGCCGCATAGGGCAGGCCGAACTCGACGATCGCACCGCGTGCACGCCCCGGCCGTTCACTGGACGACACCTTGGGGAAGAAGCCATCGACGATAAGCTGTTCGATCTCCTGCCGCGTCACTTCTACCGAGCGTGCGCCGCCGATCAGCCGGGAGCCTGCGCCCAGCAGCGTCACCGTGACCGAGTCCGGTGCCTGCGCGCTGAGGAGTTGTTCCTTGGCGTCGCGGCAGCGCGCGACGAGCTGGGACAGGCCGCTCGCCGACAGGCGCGCCTGCGCGGGGCCAAGGCGCGCTTCGACAAGATGCGCGAGGGCGAGATCCATATTGTCGCCGCCGAGCATCAGGTGGTTGCCCACGCCGATGCGCGTCAGCTGCGGCTGGCCGTCCTGCATGTCCACGCGGATCAGGGTCAGGTCGGTCGTGCCGCCGCCCACGTCGCAGATCAGCACCAGGCGCGTTTCTGCCAGGTCCTGGCCCAAGGTCTGGCGATGGCGGAACAGCCAGTCGTAGAGCGCCGCCTGGGGCTCTTCGAGCAGGCGCAGGGCGGGCAGCCCGGCCATGCGCGCTGCCTCCAGGGTCAGCGCGCGTGCCCCTTCGTCGAAGGAGGCGGGCACGGTGAGGACCACGTCCTGGTCTTCGAGCCGGGTCTCGGGAAAGCGATGGTTCCATGCCGCGGCCACATGCGCCAGGTAGCTGGCGCTGGCGGCGACCGGCGAGATCTTGCCGACCTCGTCGTCCGCGCCCCATGGCAGGATCGGTGCGGTGCGGTCGACCGAGGCGTGCGACAGCCAGCTCTTGGCGCTGGCCACGAACCTGCCGGGCACCTGCGCGCCCAGCGTGGCGGCGAGGCGGCCGACCACGGTCCGTGCGCCGGCGCGCGCCGTGGATTGCCAAGGCAACTGCAGGTCGTCCGCATTCAGCTCGCCCGGCGCGGCATGGTAGCGCACGGAGGGCAGCAGAGGCGGCGCCGCGACCTCGCCGAGGCCGACCAGCTGGTCGACGCCGAAGACGTGGATTTCGTCGGACCCCGCCTCGGCATAGGCGACGACCGTGTTGCTGGTACCGAGGTCGATGCCGACGATGTACTGCTTCGTCGCTGAGCCGTCGGCTGGTTGAGGCTTCGGATCAGTCATCGGCCTGGGTATCCGCTCAGGTATCTGCATGCGCGTTGCCGCGCACGTCGAACTCTACCTTCCAGCGTTCGCCGTTGCCGCGCGGCACGGCTTCGAGTTCCAGCGTTCCGGTCTCGGTTACGCGCGCATGCAGCCTGACCGGAACCACTTCGCCCGGGGTTCGTCCTTCGGTGGGCAGGGTGGCCTGGATCTCTTCGAGTTCCTGCAGTTCTTCCGGTCCCCAGAAATCCAGCAGGGTGCCGACCTGGTCCTGGCGCCGCACCGACGAGCCGAAGAAGCGGAAATGCACGGGCTCGCCCACCACCAGGCCGAATTCCTGCGGCGGTAGCGCGGCCTCGCTGCCTTCCTCCATGCCGAACGGTGCTACGCACAGTGCTTGCAAGGGCGGCTCGAAGCCGGGCACGGCGGGCATCGACGATTCCACGGCGATATAGTAGGAGCGTGCAGTGCCGCCACGGATGCGCACACCCTTGCCGCAGCGCACGTAGCCGTAGTAGGCGGCGCCGCGCGCCACCGCGAGATCCAGTTCCGCGCCATCGAGCAGGCGGGCCGGCGCCGCACCTTCGGCAGTGAGCCAATGGTTGAGCGTCTGCAGGATGCGGTCCGCCAGCAGGCCCGACTTGAACACGCCGCCATTGAACAGCACGGCGGTCGGGTGGAGGAAGGTGGCGCCGTCCGGCTGCGCGCTTTGCATGCCGTCGAGTTCGCCCAGTGCCGCCACCTGGCGGCCCAGGAACGCGGCCAGATGCCGCGTGACCGCTGCATCCTGCGCATAGGGCAGACCGAGCTGGGTGAGGCCGGCGCGCGTCCGGCTGAGCGGCCGGGCGGAGGCTTCCACCTGCGGGAAGAACCCTTCCAGGATGGTGTGGGTCAGTTCGCTGCGGGTCAGTTCGGTGCGGATCGAGCCGCCGATCAGCTTGGAGCCGCGGCTCGGCACGACCAGGGGCACGGCCTCGGTCTCCGGCTCGGTGAGCAGGGTTTCCTTGGCTGCGCGGCAGGCATAGGTCAGCGCGCGTAGTTGCCACGGGTCGGCTTGCGTGCCTTGGGCCGCCAGCTTGCGCGCCACGATGTGGGCCAGCGCCAGGTCCATGTTGTCGCCGCCGAGCAGGATGTGCTCGCCCACGGCAACACGGTGCAGTTCGAGGTTGCCGTCGCGTTCGATGACGGCGATCAGCGACAGGTCGGTGGTGCCGCCGCCGACATCCACCACGAGGATGATGTCGCCGACCTTGACCTGCTTGCGCCAGTTGCCGCCGCTCTTCTGGATCCAGCTATAGAGCGCGGCCTGCGGTTCCTCCAGCAGGGTCAGGCGGGTGTAGCCGGCCGCTGCGGCCGCCTCGGCCGTCAGTTCCCGGGCCGCCGGGTCGAACGAGGCGGGAATCGTTACGGTGATGTCCTGCTCGCTGAATGGCGCCTCGGGGTGGGCCTGGTCCCAGGCCTCGCGCAGGTGCGTGAGATAGCGCACGGAAGCCTCGAGCGGCGAGACGCGCTGCACTTCGGGCGGCGCATCGCTGGGCAGGATCGGCGCCCTGCGGTCGACCCCCGCGTGGCAGAGCCAGCTTTTCGCGCTCGACACCAGCCGAATCGGCGTGGCGGCGCCACGGCTGCGGGCCATCTCGCCCACGGCAAAGTCGCGCTCCGTGTTCCATGGCAGCGCCAGGTCGCCCGGGGCGAGTTCGCTTGCGTGCGGCAGGTACAGGAAGGAAGGCAGCAGATCGATGTCTTCGATCGCGCCGGGCGCGGTGAGCTGCGTGATGGGCAGGACGCCCTGGCTGGTCTTCTCGCCATCGCTGGCGGCGCGGTCGACGTAGGAGACGGCGCTGTGGGTGGTGCCCAGGTCGATGCCGATGAAATAGCGCGCTTCGCTCATAGCTCTACCTCGGCGGGGGCGATCACGGTGGCGTCATGGCGTTCGGCCAGGCGGGGCAAGCGCACCTCCTCGGCCTTCCAGCCGCGGTGGCTGATGCTGCCATGGAAGGGCGCACTGCCCACCACATTGCCGGTCAGGCGGACGGCGGTGGCATCGAAGCCGTCGGGCAGCGTCACGCGGCTGCCCTCGGCTTCCGTGCGTACCGGGCGGATGGTGAAATGTTCGCGCAGCACCGTGCGGCAGCCATCGTGTACGAGGCGGGCCGCGGCACCGATCTCCGCGTCGGTATAGCCGGCGATGTCCTCCTCGACGAAGTCGACGAAGCGCGCGTCGCGCTGCAGCAGACCCAGCAGTTGGAGGGCCGCGGCCGGGCTCGCTTCCTTCAGCACGGGCGCGGCAGCCTTTGCTGCCGGGGCAGGCGCCGGTGCGGGTGCAGGTGTGGGTGCCGATACCGGGGCCACGGATGCGGGAGCGGGCTGCTTGCCGTCACGGAGCTGGCTGACTCCGACTGCGAATTCGCGGTCGCCCAGGATGCGGAAGAAGGTGCCTACGGCAAGCGAGATCCTGCCGAGAAAAGATAGGTTCGCGTCAGTCATGAAATCTCCTGTGTGCTCGGTTTTAAAGGACGAGCTGCCTCTTCGTGACACCGCGCGACGCCGCGCGAGGCCGCGCGATGCCGGATAAGGCCCACGGACCGAGGCGGTCCGGCTGGCCGAGGCGCGATGCGGGCGTCAGCCTCTTTGTTCTTGGCCCCTAGGGCCTCCCAGCCCAGGATTTTGCCCTAACATGCACGCCAGGCAGCCGATTCACGGGGCATTTGCCCGCAAAGCGGCCCGCTACCCCTTGTCAGGGGTAGCGGCGGGGGGGCGGCCGCGAACGCCGCCGAGGCGAATCAGTTGTCCCGCAGATAGGTCATCAGCTGATCCGCGCGGCTGGGATGCCGCAGCTTCTTCATCGCCTTGCTCTCGATCTGCCGGATGCGCTCACGCGTGACATCGAACTGCTTGCCGACTTCCTCCAGCGTGTAGTCGGTTGCCATATCGATGCCGAAGCGCATGCGCAGCACCTTGGCTTCGCGGGGCGAGAGCTGGTCGAGCATGTCCTTCACGGCGGCACGCAGGCCCGCCTGCATCGCGGCGTCGGCGGGCGTGGCCGTATCCGAGTCCGCGATCATGTCGCCCAGGTTGGTATCGCCGTCCTCGCCAACCGGCGTGTCCATCGAGATCGGTTCCTTGGCGATTCGCAGGATCGAGCGGATCTTCTCTTCCGGCATGTCCATGCGCTCGGCGAGCTCGGCCGGATCGGCTTCCTTGCCGGTGCGCTGCATGATCTCGCGCGCGAAACGATTGAGCTTGTTGATCTGCTCGATCATATGGACCGGGACGCGGATGGAGCGGGCCTGGTCGGCGATGGCTCGCGTGACCGCCTGGCGGACCCACCACGTCGCGTAGGTGGAGAATTTCCAGCCGCGGCGGTATTCGAACTTGTCCACCGCCTTCATCAAGCCGATATTGCCTTCCTGGATCAGGTCCAGGAACTGCAGCCCGCGGTTGGTGTACTTCTTGGCAATCGAGATCACCAGGCGCAGGTTGGCCTGCGTCATCTCATGCTTGGCTTGCCGCATCTGCCGCTCGGCGGCCAGCATCTTGCGGTTGACGGCCTTCAGCTCGGGCAGCGTCAGCGCCGCCCGGGCCTGGATGTCGATCAGCTTTTGCTGATGCGACTCGAGGTCGGGCAGGGCCCGGGTGACCGCGTCGCTGTACGGGCGGCCTTCGCCGGCAAGGTCCCGCCCCCAGGCGAGGTTGGTCTCATTGCCGGGGAAACGGGCGATGACGTCTTCGCGCGCCATCCCGCACCGCTCGACGAGCAGCTGGAGTACCTGGCGCTCGACCGAACGCACATCGTCGACCATGCCCTGGATGTCGGCGCACAGGCGCTCGATGGTGCGCGCGGTGAAGCGGATCGTGCGCAATTCGTCGCGCACCACATCTCGTGCGGACAGGAAGGCTTCCGAGCGTGCGCCATCGGCCGCATCTTCGGCGCGCATCTGCTCGAAATGCTCGGCGACGTGCGCAAACCGCTTCAGGCACTCGTCCCGCAGCTCGCGAAGGTCGGATTCGCGGCTCTGCTCGGCGCTGTCTTCGTCGTCGGCGTCCTCCGTGCCTTCGTCCTCGGTCGCGCTGTCGCTGCTTTCGATCGCTTCGGCGGTCGCCGAGGTCTCGTTCGTTTCCGAGATGCTCTCGTCGCTCAAGCCGTCGACCAGATCGTCGATGCTCATCTCATTGCTGGCGACGCGGGCCGACAGCTCGAGAATCGTGGCGACGGTGGACGGACAGGCCGAAATGGCATGAATCATGTCGTTCAGGCCGCCTTCGATGCGTTTGGCGAGCTCGACTTCCTGCTTGCGCGTGAGCAGGGTTGCCGAGCTCATTTCGCGCATATACATCCGCACCGGATCGGTCGTCCGGCCGAACTCGGAGTCCACGGTAGACAGCGCTACCTCGGCCTCCTCATCGGCCTGATCGTCCGCGGCCACCACGGCGTTATCGCTCAGGAGCAGCGTCTCGGCATCCGGCGTCTGCTCGTAGATCTTCACGCCCATCTCGGCGAACGTGCTGACGACACTCTCCATCGCAGCCGTGTCGGTGACGTTCTCTTGAAGATGGTCGCTGATATCCGCGTGGGTCAGGTATCCACGCTGCCTGCCCAGTTGGATCAGCGCGCGCAGCTGCTGGCTGCGCTCGGCGATCTCCAGCGGGGAATCGGACCGCGCATTGGTTCCTGCGCTCGTTCCGCCGAGGCTTTTGATTGCCGCCGTTTCGCCTGCCTTAGATGCCGTTCGTTGTGCGCCACTCGTCATTTACTGCTGTTTCCTTGGTCAATCGTTTTTCGACTGCAGCGCGCACCGTTGGGCGCAGTTCTATGGACTGCGGCAAAGGCTCGTGATGGGTATCGGTGTGCCCAGGGTCCGAACTTGGGCGCTGTGGGTTTTTCAGCCGGGGACCGTATTCTACAACCCCTGGTGCGTCGCAGCACATCTGGTCGCGCAAACAGGGTGGAATATGCTGCCTGGCAGCCCGCCAGAGCAGCCGAAAAGTGGTTAGACAGGGCGCCCGCGTGTGCGGTTCTCGATCCTATATGGAAGACGAACTCCGGCCAAGTGTCGAGGGGGAACGGGCTCGTTGTAAGCGCGCGACGATGAGCCCGGTGCCACGAAACGGCCGAGCCATCAATATGGCGGATTCACCACCATGTACTGGCCTGCCTGAGGCTGATACCAGGTAGTACCACATTGCTGATACACAACGCCGCCGTAGTTGACGGGAACGCACCCTGCCGGCACGGTTCTGACCATCGACCCAACGATGGCAGAAGTGACGGCAACGGTAGCGCCAACCGCCGCCGCGGTCGCGACGGGATGATAGGCGTTGTCCCAGCCGCTGTTCCCTTGGACGTTCACGTTGACATTCTTCTGGACGTTGACGTTGTTGACGTTGTTGACACTGGTATTGCGGACATTGTTGGTACGCACGTCGGCGCGGCTGTTATTGACCTGTGCAGTCTGCCTGGTGCCACCCGCAGTGGCCGCCTGCGCGCGAGCGCCGCCACCGCCGCCGCCAGCAGCGCGACCGCCGCCAGTGTATGCCTGCGCAACAGGCGCCAAGACCAAGCTGGCCAGAATAAGCGCGGCTGACTGGGCCAGACGCAATTTGCTGAATGCCCTTTTCATGTTGGCGCCCCTACTTTGTTTTCACAGGAACGATCTCGATCTTCGAAGACCCTTTGGGTGGAGTGAACGTGAACACCGCGTCCGTGAAATTCGGTTTCAGATTCCAGGTGATCAGGGAGACCGATTGCGGACGAGCCTCGTCAGCGCGATTGGTGATCACGATCTTGCGCGGCAGTGGCTTGCCGCCGGCGGCGATCCAGATCTGCCAGTCGATGTTGCCCTGGCGAAAGGCATAGTGATCGCAAATGTCATTGCCGACGAAATCCTGGCCGGCGTTCATCGCGGACTCGATCTTGTCCAGTGGCGCGGCCGGTGTACCCCATACGAAGAGGTCGGCCAAGGGGAGTTCCACGCCGTACCGTTCTCGCAGCCGATTGCCCAGACCATTGAGCGTGTCAACGAGTTCGATTGACGAGTAATACTTTTGCTCGGGCTGGAAGAGCGTGACAGTCTTGCCGTCGTAGATGAGTTCGCGCTCGGAAGTGGCGGTCATCATCCGGACGCGCAACCTATTCGGGCGGGCGACGTCAAGATCCGCCCTTGCCGAGTGTTGCAGTTTTTGGCCATCGGCGAGAACTCGCTCTCCGGTCAGTTGATTCGACACCTGAAAACGTTGCAGGGTTTGCAGGTAGACGCCCATCTCCTTCAAGGCTTGGATCGATCCTGGATCAACGGCGCTTGCGGCGGGTTGGGCCGTGCCGGTTGGTGCAGTCTGTGCATAGGCCGCCGGCGCCGCGAGCGATATTGCCAACAGGCTGAGCACCAGAATCTTCCGTTTCATGGTTGTCTCCGGGGTTGTGAGGCCACAATCACAGCAATCTCGACGGCCTGCCGTCGGACATAAATCGGTCACGCTGCCTTCCCAATCGAGCATGGCCGCCCGATGTCAGGTCATCCCCCGGCATCCCGTTGCGGAAAATTCATGGTTCTTTTATGGAGAAGCTGGTCGTTAGCGTCGGATGCTAGACGATCGAAGCTCAGGCCTCTCCCGCGCCAGCCGTTTCAGTGAGGTCGTTTCCCTTCTCAAGCAGAACACCGGGCCACCTCGCGAGGCTGTGCGCTTTTCCTGGAAACATAGAGTGTGCTGCGGCGAGAAACAAGGTAATCCCAGTCCAGTGCCGCTTGCTGAGTACAGTAGACGAGCCTCGCAGAAGCATCGTCATCTCCCTAGGCTGTCTGTCGCTGAGCCTACGCGGTAGAGCGCGGCCATCGGTGCAACTGGAGATTGCCTCGGTGCCGTGCGATGCCGTGGCGTGGGCATGAAGGTAGCTGCCCCGGGGCCGCGCCCGCCGGGCGCGGCTTCGGTGGGGGCGTGCTCAGGCGCGGTTCTCGCCCATCGAGAACAGCCGGCCGTGGCCCTGCGAGGACGGGTCGACGCCTGCGAGCCGCACCACGTCCCAGAAGCCGGCGGGAGAGCTCGAGGTAACCGGGACGCCCAGTTGCGCTTCGAGCGGCGCGAGGATATCAAGTGTCAGCAGCCCGCCGCAGGAGATCAGCAAGCCGTCAGCGCTTGGGTCGTCCTGGTGGGCTGAATTTGCCAGCGCGATCAATGTCTTGGGCGGGACCTGGCCGACAGCGTCTACGCCGACGATCGAGAGCCCGCGCACCGCGGCGACCCCAAACCCCGAGCTGAGCAGGTAGTCGGACAGGCGCGCGTTGAGCGTATCCGTGTATGCCGTCGCGCAGGCAACCCGCTTGACGCCCAGCTTGCGCAGGCTGGCGACAATGGCATGGCTCATGGTCGTGCAGGGCAGTCCCGTGGCTTCCTGGAGGTGGTCGCGCAGGTCGTCAGTGAAAGCGGCGCCGCGATAGAAGCTTAAAGAGGTGCCCATCAGCGAGATGACCTCTGCGCCGGCATCCCGCAGCTCGAGGGCCTTGTCCAGAATCAGCCTGACGACGGCGTCGAAGCCGTCGGGGGAGATCTCGCCCAGCCCGAGGCCGCGGGCGATGAACCTGACGCGCGATCCATACAGGCTGGGGCCATCGCTTGGTACGAGTCCGGCCGCAGGCGGGACGATGAGGCCGATGGTTTTCGTGGTCGACATCGTGGTGAATCCTCGTGGTGAATCTTATTGATTGCCTGAAATCCTGCCATTGCGTACCACCTCGGCCCAGCGGGCCTCCTCGGCACGCATCCATGCGCTCAGTTCCGCGGGGGTGCTGGACTCGGGCACGATGCCCTGGGCGTCGAGCGGGCCGGCGATCGCGTTGTCCGCCAGCGCAGCGCGCAGGGCCAGGTTCAGGCGCGCCACGGTCGCAGGGGGGATGCCGGATGGGGCGATCATGAACAGGGTCGGCGTGGCGCTGAATCCGGGCAGTGTCTCTGCCATGGTGGGGGTGGCGGGCAGGGACTTCAGCCGCTTCTCTGACATGAGGGCGATCAGCTTGAGCTTGCCAGCGCCAAGCTGTGGCAGGGCGGACGTCAAGCTGACGATGCCGAGGGGAATGTCGTTGCTGAGCAGGGCGTTGATGACCTGGGCGCCGCCGCGATAGGGCACGTGCGTCAGGTTGGCGTGTGTGCTGCTCTTGAGAAGTTCCCCGCTCAAGTGCTGCAGTGTCCCGACGCCCGGCGTGCCATAGGAGAGGGCATTGGCGCTCTTGGCCTGCGCAAGCAGTTGCGCTGGCGTTGCGGCAGGAAAATCCGCCGAGCCGACAATCGCCAGCGGCACCTTGCCAACCATGCCGATCGGCGCGAAGCTGCCCTGAATCGAGAACTTGACGTTGTCGTAGAGATACGGGCTGAGCAGCAGCGCGCTATCAGCCATGAAGAGGGTAAGCCCGTCTGGCGGCGCGGACATCATGGCCTTGGCCGCGATGATGCTGCCTGCGCCCGGCCGGTTGTCCACCACGACCGGCTGTTGCAAGGCCTGCTGCATGGACCGGGCAACCAGGCGCGCCGCCGCATCCACGCCGCCGCCCGGCGCGTAGGCGACGATCAGCTTGATGGGCGGTTGTGCCGCAGCGGGACTGGCGCTGCAGGCGAGGCCGGTGGCTGCCAGCAGTGCCGCGCCGCGAACGATCCGCCAGGGCAGCGCGCAGATGCGCATACTCCGTTGCAAAGTCATGTCTCCTCTCCGTGTTATCGGCCATCTGGCGTCGGGGTCGCGCCGGCCTTTAGATATTTTCCAGATGCTATCTGATATTTTTAACCTGCGTGATAAAATTTCACGGAAGGCAACTTGCCGCAGCGCAAGGCACAAGACTGGTGACTTATGAAGCTCAATGCGGCCACGGCCAGCATCAACGACCAAATCCGGTGGCAGATCGAAGAGGACATCAACTCCGGCAAGTACCTGCCTGGCGATCCCCTGGACGATGGCGCCCTGGCCAAGCAGTTCAACGTCTCGCGGACACCCATCCGGGAGGCGATGCTGCAGTTGGCGGCGCAAGGGCTGGTGCAGATCGTGCCGCGTTCCGGTACTTACGTTGCCCGCATGTCCATCAAGGAACTGCTTGCCATGTTCGAATTGCTGGCGGAGCTCGAAGGCGCTTGCGCCAAGCTCGCCGCGCGCCGGATGAGCGCGCAGGACAAGCAAGCCCTAAAGGACAGTCACGAAGCGAGCCGACAATTCGTGGATGCGGAGGACCCCGCGGGCTATGAGATCGCGAATGCCGAGTTTCACGGCCTGTTGTACAAGGCCTGCCTCAACCGCTACCTGGTCGAGCAGATCGTGGCCATCCGGCGCCGCACCAAGGCTTACCGACAGGATCACTTCCAGGTTCCGGGGCGCATGCAAAAGTCGTGGGCCGACCATGAGCGGGTCCTGGAGGCCGTGCTGGCCGGCCGCGACGCTGAAGCCGCGCTCGCGATGATCGACCATATCGCCATCGGCGGCCGGGAGTTCGCCGAGTTTGTCACGCGCATCCCTGATGGCCTGCTTGCCGCGGAGCGGTAGCCTAGTCCACTGAATCACTGAAATCGGTCGGTGCCTGCCATGCCATGCGGGCTCATCGCGTCGTTGCAAATGCTCGCAATAGCACAGCTATTGCTGCGCTTTGCGCCTAGCGCTGATTCCCGCCTGGCATGTCCTTCACCTCCCATTTCAATGATTCAGTGGACTAGTGATCAGCACCGGCTGCGCGTGAGCGGCAGAAGAGGGCGGCGAGAAGATCCAGAAGACACAGAAGTCACGATTTTCGCGTCTCTCGCCTTACCCGCTCCAGGTATTTTCCTGAAGCGACCTCGATTCGCACCGTGTCCCCTTCCTTGATGAACTGCGGAACGAGAATTTCCATGCCGTTCTCGAGCCGGGCGGTCTTGAAGGTAGAAGATTCATGCTCATGCAGGCCCGGCGGTGTCGATACGATGGTTAACTCGACCGCAGGGGGGAATGCGATGGTGACTGGCTCGCCCTCGTAGAGCTGCACCCGGATCCGCATATTGGGCTGCAGGAATTTTTCGTATGCGCCCATGGTTTCCGAGGGCAGACTGATCTGTTCGAAGGTGTCGGGATTCATGAAGTAGAAGGCGACGCCATCCGTGTACAGATATTCCATCTCCTTGTGATCGAGCACGACCTCTTCGAGCTTGTCGCCTGGGTGCAAGCGCAATTCCTTGACGTGGCCGGTCTTCAGGTTCCTCACCTTGGTGAAGACTGCGCTCCCCTGTTGGCCACCGCCGGCGTGATACCCGGTGCTCGTGACGCTGTGAAGTTCGCCGTCGAGCAGGATGACCATGCCCGACTTCAATCCGGAAGCTTCGACCATTTCCTCGTCTCCGCCTGGGCGCCAAGATGACAACTCCAGCCTAGCACCGCAGCGGACCGCCAACAATGAGCCGGGCACGACCGCCGTCGGTCATTCTGGCGCTTGGGTTTGGCCAACGTAGCGCTGTGCGGCGCACCTTCGGCCTATGTGCCAAGGTGCAGAGGAATCCGCCGCCGGCCGAAGTGATGCTCGAAATGCCCGAAGCAACCTGCGACCGGCGCAAGACAGTCGGGGCAGGTTCCGGTGGCCGTGAGGCGGTAGCTCTCGATGGCATGCCAGTCACGCACGATGAGCGGTGCGTGGCAGGCGGGGCAATAGGTGGTTGCGCCTGCAGTGTCGTGGACATTGCCTGTGTACACATAATGCAAGCCCGCCTCAATGGCGAGCTTGCGGGCACGCGCAAGTGTGGAGAGCGGCGTCGGCGGCACGTCGCGCATCTTGTAGTCGGGATGGAAGCCGGTGAAGTGCAGCGGGACGTCGGTGCCCAGTTCCTGCGCGATCCACTTGGCCTCGGCGCGGATCTCCTCATCACTGTCGTTCTTGCCCGGAATCAGCAGCGTCGTGATCTCGAGCCAGACCTTGGTTTCGTGCCTCAGGTACTGGAGCGTATCCAGCACCGGCTGCAAGTGCGCGCCGGTGTAGGCAACATAGAAAACGTCGGTAAAGCCTTTCAGGTCGACGTTCGCCGCGTCCATCTTGCTGTAGAAATCGCCTCGTGCCTGTGCACCCATATAGCCGGCAGTCACCGCCACCGCCATGACGCCCATTTCGTGGCAGGCATCGGCTACGTCCATCGCGTACTCGGCGAAAATGACCGGGTCGTTGTAGGTAAATGCCACGCTCTTGCAGCCGTTGGCCGCCGCCGCTTCGGCAATGGCCACGGGCGCGGCCTCGTCGGCCAGGGTCTCGATCTCGCGTGATTTGCTGATGTCCCAGTTCTGGCAAAACTTGCAGGCCAGGTTGCAGCCTGCCGTGCCGAACGACAGGACGGCGCTGCCCGGGTAGAAGTGGTTGAGCGGCTTCTTTTCGATCGGGTCGATGCAGAAGCCCGACGAGCGTCCATAGGCGGTCAGCAGCATCTGCCCACCTAGCCGCTGACGCACGAAGCAGGCGCCGCGCTGCTCATCATGCAGGCGGCAGTGGCGCGGACAAAGGTCGCACTGCATGCGGCCGTCATCCAGGAAATGCCAGTAGCGGCCGGGATAGGTTCCCGGAGAGGGCGGTGGAGAGGGCGCATCCTTCATGGTTCCGCCTCCGTTCAGGGGCAGCGCCTTGCATCCTCATTCCCGGCTGGGTAGCACACCGTCGCTGCATGTTCGGGTTTGCGCAGCATCTTGTCGGGCGGACAGTTTCATTTTAGTCGCCAAGGTCCGGGATATCGGCAGCAGGCCCAGCGAAGGCGCGCGACGATATCCACGACCTCAACGGATCAAGGTTGAGCTGACCTTCGATCAAGCCGCCGAAGCTGACCTCCCGGTGCCCATTCCGGAAGAGTGTCGGTACAAGGCCAGCGAGCGATTCTTCGATCCCCGCGAATATGACGGCTGAAGGCTAAGGC
Organism: Cupriavidus sp. 09_S30; assembly: GCF_056930435.1. Classification (NCBI taxonomy): domain Bacteria; kingdom Pseudomonadati; phylum Pseudomonadota; class Betaproteobacteria; order Burkholderiales; family Burkholderiaceae; genus Cupriavidus; species Cupriavidus sp. 09_S30. The sequence goes on from NZ_JBXOWI010000002.1 coordinate 1,395,951, forward strand.
ATAACGATCGTTCTGGCACGAGTCATCTGGCCTGCGTACCACTCGTCAGGCCGCTGGCGGGCGCGGGGCGCTTGCCGCCAGCGTCTCGGCAGAAACCGGCTGCCTGAGCATGCCCTCGATGCAGTCGATGAGGGTCAGCCTGCTGGCCGGCTCCTGCCAGAAGCGCTGCCAGACCGTGCCTTCGGCCGGGCGGTCGCGCGTGGAGGCCACACTGAAGAGGAAGAGCATCATCAGGCGGATGCGCTGGTTCAGCAGTTCGCGCGGCACCTCGGGCAGCAGCGAGCGCAAGTGCTCGATGCAGCGCCGGTAGCCCAAGTCGCGGCCTTCCACGCCTTCGATGAAGGCGTCGTAGTGCTCGACCATCAGCGAGTTGAGCAGCGTGAGGTAGCCGGGCGGGGCGATGGCCTCGGGTGCGTCGCCGGCGAAGGGCTCGGCCAGGATCCTGAGGATGTCGCGCAGGGTCGGCGTGCTGGTGGCGGCTTCGAGGGCGGTGAGCTTGCGCTGGCGCGCGGCGTCGTAGAGCAGGGCGCCGTCGGCGATCAGCTCGCGCAGCAGGCCGTCCTTGCCGCCGAAGTGGTAGTGCAGCGAGCCGCCGCTGCGCTGGCCGGCGGCGGCCAGGATGTCGCGCACGGAAACGCCTTCCACGCCGCGTTCGGCGAAGAGTTGCAGGGCGATGGCTTTCAGGTGTTCTCGGGTCTCGTTGCCGCGCATGGGCTTGCCTTGGGGCGGGTTTGGGTCTGGCTTCCCGCCCGGGTTTGGGGTTAACACGGAGATGCGAATCCGGAAACCGCTATGGTACAGTGACCCAATTAGGTCACTGTACTAATTCGACGTTTCCAGGCGGAGCGCCCCCATGACATCCACGTCTTCCCCTCTCGTTGCCGGCCTCGGCCGGTTCGCCAGCGCACTCGACTTCCACGGCAAGACCGCGCTGGTGGTCGGCGGTTCCAGCGGCATCGGCAATGGCATTGCGCAGGCCTTCCGTGAACTTGGCGCGGCGGTGCACGTCTGGGGCACCCGCGCCAGCGCGGCCGACTACCGCGCCGACGAGGGCTCGGATCTCACCGGCCTGCGCTACACCCAGGTGGATGTGTCCGACCCGGCGGCCGTCGAGGCCGCGCCCTCGACATTCGACCGGCTGGACGTTCTCGTCCTCGCCCAGGGCACCGTGCTCTACAAGCGCGGCGAGTTCGACATGGCGGGCTTCAGCAAGGTCGTGCGCCTGAACCTGGACAGCATGATGTCCTGCGCCCTGCGCTTCAAACCGATGCTGGCCGACACCCAAGGCACGCTCATCACGCTGAGTTCGGTGGCGGGCTTCCGCTCCACCATGGGCAACCCCGCCTACTGCGCCTCCAAGCATGGTGTGGTGGGGCTGACCACCGCGCTCGGCGAGGCCTGGGGGCGCGACGGCATCCGCGTCAACGGCATCGCGCCGGGCCTGGTGGATACCAAGCTGACCAAGGTGACTACCGCTACGCCGGCACGGCTGGCGGGCGCGCTGCAGGGCATTCCGCTTGGCCGCCTGGGCCAGCCGGCCGAGATGGCGGGTGCGGCTGTATTCCTGGCTTCGCCGCTTTCGTCTTACATCGCGGGGCAGACGCTGCTGGTCGACGGCGGCATGTCCTTGTCGTGATTCCCGTTCTGATCGCTTCGTTGATCCCTTCGTTGATCCCCTTGTTTCCGGAGTTTCGCCATGAGCTGGTCATTTGAAACCGATCCCGAATTCCAGGCCCAGCTGGACTGGATCGACAACTTTGTCCGCACGCGCGTGGAGCCGCTGGAGTACGTGCTCGGCAGCCCCTACGACGTAAAGAACCCGGCGAACATCCGCCTGGTGCGCCCGCTGCAGCGCGAGGTACGCGAGCGCGGCCTGTGGGCCTGCCATCTTGGCCCCGAGCTGGGCGGGCAAGGTTTTGGCCAGGTCAAGCTGGGGCTGATGAACGAGATCCTGGGCCGGGCCCGCTTCGCGCCCATCGTGTTCGGCTGCCAGGCGCCCGACAGCGGCAACGCCGAGATCCTCGCCCACTACGGCACGCCCGAGCAGAAGCGCCGCTGGCTGGCGCCGCTGCTGGCTGGCGAGATCGTGTCGTGCTTCTCGATGACCGAGCCGCAGGGCGGCGCCGATCCGCTGGTCTTCACCACCAGCGCCGTGCGCGACGGCGATGCGTGGGTAATCAACGGCGAGAAGTGGTTCTCATCGAACGGCAACTTCGCCGACTTCTTCATCGTGATGGCGGTCAGCAATCCGGAGGCGTCGGCCTACCAGCGGCATTCCATGCTGATCGTGCCGGCCGATACGCCGGGCGTGGAGATCCTTCGCAACGTGGGCTTCGGTTCTGAGAAGGTCGCCTCGCATTCCTACATCCGCTACAACAATGTGCGCGTGCCGGCCGATCACCTGCTCGGCGGCGAAGGGCAGGCCTTCGTGGTGGCGCAGACGCGCCTGGGCGGCGGACGCATCCATCACGCCATGCGCACGATCGGCGAGGCGCGGGCCATCCTCGACATGACCTGCGAGCGCGTGCTGTCGCGCGTGACCAAGGGCGAGCGCCTGGCCAACAAGCAGATGGTGCAGGAGAAGATTGCGGATTCGTGGATCGAGCTGGAGCAGTTCCGCCTGCTGGTGCTGCGCACCGCCTGGCTGATCGACAAATACAAGGACTACAAGCGCGTGCGCAAGGACATCGCCGCGGTCAAGGCCGCCATGCCGAAGCTGCTGCATGACATCGCCGCGCGCGCGCTGCACCTGCATGGCTCGATCGGTGTGTCGGACGAAATGCCCTTCGCCAGCAGTGTGATCAATTCCTTCTTCCTCGGGCTGGCCGATGGCCCCACCGAGGTCCACAAGGTCACCGTCGCCCGCGAGGTGCTGGCCGGCTACCAGCCGACCACCGACGTCTTCCCCTCCTACCACCTGCCGCGCGAGCGCGAGCGCGCCATGGCGATGTATGGCGACGCACTCGAAGACCTGCAGGCGTCCCTCTGACCCGCCAACGCCACAGGACAGCCTCTATGAGCCAATCCGTGCAGACTGACTGGCAGGCCCTGGCCGATCCGGTGCGCCTGGCGCGCTGGATGGACCAGCGCGGCCTGGGCGAAGGGCCGCTGGAGAATGTGCGCCAGCTTGCCGGCGGCACGCAGAACCTGCTGATGCGCTTTACGCGCGCCGGCCGCGACTACGTGCTGCGCCGTCCGCCCCTGCATCCGCGCATGAACGGCAACGACATCATGCGGCGCGAGATCCGCGTGCTGGGCGCGCTGGCCGGCACCGACGTGCCGCATCCGGGCCTGATCGCCGGCTGCGAAGACCCCGAGGTGCTGGGCTGCGCCTTCTACCTGATGGAGCCCATCGAAGGCTTCAACGTCTCCACCGGCCTGCCTGCGCTGCACGCCGCCGACCCGGCCGTGCGCCACGCCATGGGCATGGCCCTGGCCGACGGTGCCGCCGCGGTCGGCCGGGTCGACCTGGACGCCGTCGGCCTGGCCGACTTCGGCAAGCTCGAGGGCTACCTGGAACGCCAGGTGCCGCGCTGGTGGACGCAGCTCGAAGGCTACCGCGACTACCCCGGCTGGAGCGGCCCCGAAGCGCTGGGTGACGTGAAGGCCGTGGCGCGCTGGCTGGACGAAGCACGGCCGAAGTCCTTCCAGCCCGGGCTGATACATGGCGACTACCACATCGCCAATGTCATGTTCCGGCCGGACGGCCCGGGTTTGGCCGCAATCGTTGACTGGGAGCTATCGACCGCCGGCGATCCGCTCATCGACCTCGGCTGGCTGCTGGCGACCTGGCCGGATGCTGATGGGCAGTCGGTCGGCACGGCCACGCCGCAGCCCTGGCAGGGCTTTCCCGCTGCCGAGGAACTGGTGGGCCGCTACGCCAAAGGCACGCGGCGCGACCTCTCGCACCTGCACTGGTACGCGGTGCTGGCCTGCTACAAGCTCGGCATCATCCTCGAAGGTACGCATGCGCGTGCCTGTGCGGGCAAGGCGCCGCGCGAGACCGGCGACCGCCTGCACGCCACCGCGCAGAACCTCATCGCTCGCGCCACGCAGTGGATCGAGGCGCGTGGCGTGCCGCGTTGATGCGCACGGCCCCCGCACTGATGCCCCCATTCGCCCCCATTCCTGATCCGGAGATTGCCATGACCCAGCCTTATCGGCGGCTGAGCCGCTCCCTGCGCGACCGCGTGGTCCTCGTCACCGGCGCTGCCGGCGGCATGGGTGAAGCCACCGCGCGCGTCTTTGCCGACGAAGGCGCCTGCGTGGCGCTCGCCGATATCCGCGCCGACGCGCTGGAGGCAGTGGCGGCCTCGATCCGCGCCGCAGGCGGCCGCGCCCGCGCGTTTGCCCTCGACGTGGCGGACGGCGCGGCCATCACGCGCGTGGTCAATGAAGCTGCCGGGCATTTCGGCGGGCTGGACTGCCTGGTGTCGAACGCCGGCATCTCGATTGCCGTGCGCATCGATGACCCCGGCTACGACCAGAACTGGGGCCGGGGGCTGGACATCATGCTCACGGCGCAGCAGCGCCTGGTGCGGGCGGCCTTACCCTGGCTGCGCAAGTCCGACGCGGCGCGCATCGTCACCATCGCCTCGACCGAGGCGCTCGGCGCCACGCCCGGCCACAGCGCCTACTCGGCCGCCAAGGCTGGGGTGACGGGGCTCACACGGTCGCTCGCCGTCGAACTCGGCCGCGAAGGCATCACGGTCAACTGCATCTGCCCGGGGCCCATCCTGACCGGCATGACTGCCGCCATTCCCGATGAAGACAAGCAGAAGTACGCGCGCCTGCGTACCGCGCTGCGCCGCTACGGCAGCCCGGAAGAGGTGGCACACATGACGCTGAGCCTGTGCCTGCCGGCGGCGTCTTACCTGACTGGTGCCGTCATTCCCGTGGACGGTGGGCTGATGGCCCGCAACGCCTGAGGTTGCCTGTTTCCTGAAACGGGCGGCACGCGATGGGCCGCCCCGACGTGGGGTGCCCAGTAGCGGGGCGCGTCTCAAAGGACCGCTTCTGGGTTGGCAGCGGCCTATGACTGGCCCGCATTTCATGAGTCGTGCTTGTGCTTGTTGATGGACGTTACCGACTCCACATCCAGGTCGAAGAACGGGCTGTCTGGCGGGGGTGGCGCCAGTCCGGCGCCCCAACTGGCGATGGCAAGCTTGATGTACTCGGCCATCTGGTCATCGGAAACGTCCCTGGGTTGGTCGATGGTGACGACATAGCGGCGATTGCTCATGATGGGATTCCCCTGTCTACGCGGCATGGGCTCTGAGCAGCCATTCGGAGATACCTACTGAAACGCTGTCGGATGTGCCGCAGATCGCATTTGCCTGGTCAGCGATATACCAGCATTGGATTCCTTCAGATCTTGCTGCCAGCCAGCAGCCCCATTAGGCCCCGGCACCCATGCCATCACGATCATCGGATGCGCCGGCGCGCCGTCGGCTGCTTGCGGGTGTACGTCGGTTGAGTTCAGTATAGGCCTCGAGAGGCTCACACCGGTTGACTGAGTTCGATGTTGCTCGTGGTGCGTGCCATGTACGAGTTCGCAGGAAGGACGCACACACGCGGCGTGGTCGCGAAAGCACCCGGTGCGGACGACTTGGACGAACATCGCCAGATCGTTCAGATCTAGCGCGATATTTATCCAAAAATGGATTGAACTAATCCTATTTGACCGCCTAGTGCAAGACGACTTCAATCTCCCATACTTAAGGTGTCGCACAGAAGGGGGCCGTCTCCGGGCGGGCCGCCGGCCAAGGTGGCCACCGCGACAGCTTCATGAGCACGAGGAGGGTTAAATGGTTGACTCCAAAAAGCCGCGCGCCATCGGCTTCAACCACGTGGCGCTGGAAGTCGGCGATATCGAGGAAGCGTTGGCATTCTATGGTCGCATCTTCGATTTTCAATTGCGCGGCAAGAGCAAGACGATGGCCTTCATCGATCTTGGCGACCAATTCATCGCGTTACAGGCGGGACGCAAACAGCCTCCCGATGACGGCCGGCATGTCGGCCTCGTTGTCGATGACAAGGAGGCGGCGCGCGCCGCCCTCAAGGCGGCGGGGGTCAAGTCGCTCGACGGTCCGTTTCTGGATTTCCGCGACCCCTGGGGCAATCGCATCGAGATCGTGGGCTACGACAATATCCAGTTCACCAAGGCTCCGAACGTTCTGCGCGGTATGGGCCTGACGCATTTGACCAAGAACGAAAGCGCGAAGAAGGAGTTGGCGGAAAAAGGGATGGCGGCGAGCTAGGGTCCTTGGCAATGAACTGGAGAATCCAAAACACGAAGGGGCGTGCCGCGCCGCGCTATGGCATGACGGCACTGCCCGCTGCCGTCCGTGCGGTGTCCGAGCCCGGCCGGTTGAGTCAGCTGGTCTCAACCTTTCGGTGGCCGGCCAGCCCTGGAAACGGCCTCTGACGATATTCAGGTCAGTCTTCGCTCCCAGAGCATTTCCGACCTATGAGGTCCATTCGGGCATGTTCCAGGCAAGCACACCAGGGCCCTTTCAGGCAAGCAGCGCCACCTGCACGTCGCGCTCTCCTTGGTACGGATTGCGCCCATGCCAGACCTGCAGGTTGTCAAGCACCATCACGTCGCCGTCGCGCCACGGCCATGCATAGGTCACCTTGTCGCATAGCGCGTCGATATGCGCCATTTCCTCGGCAGTCAGGCGATTGCCGTCTCCCAGCGTTGCTCCCGTGGGGTATTTCTTTGTCTTGCTGATCTCGATATCGAGACCTTGCTCGGCCTGCGGCTTCATATGGAGAATCGACCGATAGAGCTTCTTGCCCGTCCGCGGATGGCGGACAAAGGGATCGAGAACGTTCAGCACGGTCAGGCTGCCGTCAGCGTTCCAGAGGGGTTGCAGGCCGCGCTCGGCGCAAAGCGTCTCGACCTTCGCAGGATCATCGGTCTCGAAGGAGTGGTTCCAGCCACGCTGGTCCATATGACCATAGGATGCGCTCTGGTCGGTCGCCAACGGGCCGAAATTGATCGCAGTGCGGGTACCGAGCGTCTCGATCTTTCGCACCAGCGTGGGATCCATCTCGTCGACCAGATGCCGGACATCGCCGATCAGCGTTTCGCCGCCCACAGCGGCAGTCTTGCGCGAGAAGAAGGCCACGCGCCCGGGGTAGTCCCGACGATAGGCCATTTCTGAATGCAGCGCGAGTCGCACGGAAGAGGACAGGCGCGTGGCTTCCATGACCCTGCCGCTGACCGTCGCGCGAGGCGCGCGGCCGCCCGCATAGCCGCCCAGGAACGGTGGAAAGCCTTCGATGAAATCGGCGAAATCGGCCGTGTCAGCGATCGGGAAGCCGCGCAAGACAATGCCGCCATGTGCGACGACAAGATCATCGAGAACGGAGCGCACCTCTCTGAGCCAGGCGCGAAAGCGTGCGCGATCTTGCAGGGCCGCTCCGCGCGGTTCGATGAACAGCGGGGGGCGGGCAGGTGCAAGTTCGTGGCATTGCACGTCGACGCCTAGCGCGGGCACGTCGATGGTGATGGGCGATACGTCCGACTGGGCGGCTTGAGTCATCGTTGTCTCCTCGTATTTGTTGGGGGAAGGGGAACTTCAGTTTCGATACGACGGGTCTATCCGGTCCAATTCGCGGCGCACCGCAGCCCATTCGCGCCGGCCCCGGACGGCGATCCGCCCGAAGGCCTGCCGGCTGGCTTCCAGCGAGGCTTCACTTGGGAGGATCACGTCGCCGGCGGCCAAGGCATCGACCTGGATGCGGCAGGCACATTCCAGCCAGTAGATGTTGAAGAACGCTTCGGCGATGGTCGCGCCGCACACCAGCAGCCCGTGATTGCGCAGGATCATGGCGTTGAGGTTGCCGAGATCCCTGACAAGCCCCTCCTGCTGGGCAAGATCCACCACGGGTCCGGAAAAGTCGTGATAGGCCACCTGGCCGTAGAACATGTGGGAATGCTGCGAGATCGGCAGCAGGCCACAACGCATGGCGGACACCGCGGACGAGGCACGGGTGTGGGTGTGCAGCACGCAGGTGGCGTCGTGCCGTGCGGCATGGACGGCGGTATGGATCACGTAAGCGGCGGGATTCAGGCCGAAGTCGTCTTCCGGGCGATACAGAATCTCGCCGTTCAGGTGGATCTTGTAGAGGCTGGATGCCGTGACTTCCTTGTACAGCAGCCCGTAGGGGTTGATCAGGATATGTTCCGGCTCGCCCGGCACGCGTGCGGTAATGTGGTTGTAGATCAGGTCGGTCATGCCGTAGAGATGGACGGCGCGGTACAGCGCCGCCAGTTCCACACGGGTTTCCCATTCGGCGTCGGAGATCGATGGATGACGCGAGCTGGTGCCAGCGCCTTGGATTGCTGTCATGAGCTAGCTCCCGTCAGTTCAGGTTCAGGTTCAACTCGGCGATGTTGCGCTTGTCGCTCGCAAATTGCTCCGCCGCGTACTTCTGATACGCGGCGGTGCCCATGAAGCGGTTCGGCATGGACTCCAGGTCCAGCGCGCGCTGGTAGGCCGGGTCGGCGCTGGCGGTACGGAAGGCCTCCTGCAGTACGGCCACGACCTTGGGATCCAGCCCGCGCGGGCCGGCGATGCCGATTTCCGATTCCACAGTGATGTCGTAGCCCAGCTCGCGCAGGGTCGGTACGTTGCGCCAGCGCTGGAGCCGTTGCGGCTCGGCCACCGCGAGCAGGCGCAGCTTGCCGGACTCGGCCATGGCGCCCCAGCCGGCCTCGATCATGGCGTCGACATGGCCGCCCAAGAGCGCCACGGTAGCTTCCGAGCCGCCCTTGAACGGCACGAAATTCAACTTGATGCCGGCCGCACGCGACAGCCGTGCCACGGTGATCTGGCCCAGCGAGCCGGTGCCGACCGAGGCCACGCTGACCTTGCCCGGATTGGCCCTGGCGTAGTCGATGAGTTGACCCAACGTCTTCCAGCGCGAATCCGCCGCCACGGAAACGCCCTGCACATAGCTGGTGAGGCCAACGATGTAGGTGAAGTCGTTCATGGCGTCGTACGACACCGGCTGCAGGTGAGGCAGGCGGAAAAGCGCGGGCGTGATCATCGCCAGCGTGTAGCCGTCACGGGCGGCGGTGCGCGCCATGGTGCTCGGGCCGAGCGTGCCGCTCACCCCGGGGCGGTTTTCCACCACGATGGGTTGTCCCAGCACCCGCGCGGCGGCGTGAGACAGGGCGCGGATCTGCGTATCGGTTGGGCCTCCGGCGGTGAACGGCAGGATCATCGTGATCGGCTTGCCCGGATACGTGTCGGCGTGGGCCGCCGGCGACAGGTTGAGCGCTGCGGCGGCGAGAGCGGCGGGCAGGAAAGCTAGCAGCGCGCGACGGCGCTGGCGTGGTTGACGGGGCATGGGTGTCTCCTGGATGTTCGGACCCGGTCTGTTGCCGGGTGGAAGCAAGTCTATGGGCGGTCCGGCGGTTGACCGATTCCGGTTATTCAAATAGTGATTCCTCATTGGACTCACCGTACAATCGATGCCATTAGGACACTGGACACGGCATGCGCACCGAAGACCTCAGGCTTTTCCTCACCGTGACCGACCATCGCAGCCTCCACCAGGCCGCCGCGGCATGCGGTGTCTCGCAATCGGCGCTGTCCAAGGTACTGGCGCGGCTTGAGGAGGAATCGGGAATGATCCTGTTCGAGCGCACCGCGCGCGGGGTTGCCCTGACGCCGTCCGGCGCCACACTCGCCGCGCACGCGCGCAAGGTCACGCTGGCCCTGGACGACATGGAGCGCGAACTGAATGACCAACGCCTGGCGCGCGCCGGCAAGGTACGGCTGGCAACGCTTCCCTACCTCATCCCCAGTCTGCTGTCGCCGTTGCTGGCCCGGTTCTTCGTCAGCCGTCCGCTGGCTGCTTTTTCGATAGAAACCCACCTGAGCCCTCATCTCATGGGGGCGTTGCAAAGCGGAGAAGTCGACCTGGTGTGCGGTGCCACGCCCGTCGACGTGCCGCCCGGCATTTCGTGGATCTCACTCGGCCTGGTCACGCTACACATCGTCACCCGGGTCGATCATCCGCGCCGCAACAAGCTGCGACGACTGGCGGACCTAGCCCACGAGCGCTGGGCGTTGCCGGCAAGCTCGCTCTATCTCCGGCAGGCATTCGATGAGCGATTCCAGTCCCTCGGACTGCCGCCGCCCCTCGTGGCCGTGGAAAGCACGACGTCGCCCACCGCCTTCGGCGAGCTGCTGCGGCACTCCGACCTGCTGGGGCTGCTGCCATCGCGCTTTCTCAAGCAGGCCGACGGCCACGGTCTCGCCGCGCTCGACGGGCCTGGCATGACGTGGCAGCATGAGTTGGCCGTGTGCTGGCGCAGCGCGGGCTACCTGTCCCCGCTGGCGCAGGATTTTCGGGATGCCATGGTGGAGTGGTGCGCGGAGACGGGAGTCTGAAATCCGTGGCGTCGGCGCTGCGGGATCAAGCCGGGTCGAGCGGCATGGCGCCGGCCGGCGGCGCGGCCGCGCCGGCAAAGGATTGATGGGCCTGCTGGGCATACCCGCTTGGAAAAGAGTAAGGGGTTTGTGGGCCGGACGGCGATCAGCGTGAAGGACGTGACGCCGCCGGCGGTGCCCGCTGCCTGCCACGTCACCACGGTCGAGGCGCCCAGGCACGGCGCTATACTGGGACCGTCCGCCGCGGCGCCGTTTCCCGCGCCGCGCGGGAAGGCGCCCGTCGCAGGAAGGTCCGAAATTGGCTGATCACGATCTTGCAAGGCTGAAAATCGACCGTGGCCCGGCCGCGGTGGTGTCGCGGCGGCGTGGCTGGCTGCGCTACGCGATAGTCGCCGCCGCCGTTGTCGTGGCCCTGGGCGTCGCCGCCTGGGTAACGCGCGCGCCCGTGGTCGAGACGGCCACCGTGACCACCGCCTACCCCTCGCAGAACTACACGCTGCTCAACGCCACCGGCTATGTCGTGCCCCAGCGCAAGGCGGCGGTCGCCTCCAAGGCGCAGGGGCGGTTGGAATGGCTGGGCGTGCTGGAAGGCTCGCGAGTCAAAGAGGGCGAGGTGATTGCCCGTATCGAGAGCCGGGACGTCGAGGCGACGCTGGCCCAGGCAAGTGCCCAGGTCCATGTGGCGCAGGCCAATCTTGCACTGCAGCAGGCGGAATTGCGGGATGCCGAGGTGAACCTGCGCCGCTCCGAGGTGCTGATCGGGCCTAAGGCCATCTCGGTGTCGGAGTACGATGCCGCCCTGGCGCGCTACAAGAAGGCCGAGGCATCGGTCAGCAACTCGCAGGCAGCCATCGTCGCGGCGCAGGCCAATGCGCGCGCCGCCCAGGTGGCCGTCGACCAGACCGTGGTCCGCGCGCCCTTCGATGGCGTGGTGTTGATCAAGCATGCCAATGTCGGCGACAACATCACGCCGTTCTCGGCGGCGGCCGACACCAAGGGCGCCATCGTGACCATCGCCGACATGGAGACGCTGGAGGTGGAGGCGGACGTGGCGGAATCGAATATCGCCAGGATCCGCGTCGACCAGCCCTGCCTGCTGCAGCTCGACGCGCTGCCCGAGCTGAGGCTGGCCGGCCAGGTATCGCGCATCGTGCCGACTGTGGACCGTGCCAAGGCGACAGTGCTGGTCAAGGTGCGCTTCGTCGACCGCGACGCCCGCGTGCTGCCGGACATGAGCGCCAAGATCGCCTTCCTGTCCAGGCCGGTGTCACAGGCAGACCGCAAGCCCGTGGTCGCGGTGCAGCCGGCCGCCGTGGCCACGCGCGAGGGCAGGGCGGTGGTCTTCGCTGTGAAGGACGGCAAGGCGCGCGAGATGCCGGTCAGTACCGGCGAACGGGTCGGTGAGCTGGTGGCGGTGAGCGGGGTGGCGGCGGGCGTCACGCTGGTGCTGGCCCCGGGTGCCAAGCTGCGCGACGGCGACAAGGTCAGCGTGGCGAAGAAATAGCATGGAAGCCGCGCCGCTCGTCCGCATCAGCCATGTCGCCAAGTCCTACCGGCGCGGCGCGCAGACCGTTCCGGTGCTGTCGGACATCACGCTGGACATTGCCGAGGGCGACTTCATCGCGCTGATGGGCCCGTCCGGCTCGGGCAAGAGCACCTTGCTGAACCTGATCGCCGGCATCGACCGGCCGGACAGCGGCGAGCTGCGCGTGGCCGGGGTCGATATTTCGCAGCTGCCCGAGAGCGCGCTGGCCGACTGGCGCGCGGCCAATGTCGGTTTCATCTTCCAGTTCTACAACCTGATGCCGGTGCTGACCGCCTTCGAGAACGTGGAACTGCCGCTGATGCTGACGCGGCTGTCGCGCGCCGAGCGCCGCGAAAGAGTCGCGCTGGTGCTGAAGATGGTGAACCTGGCCGACCGCGTGAGCCACTATCCGTCCGAGCTGTCCGGCGGCCAGCAGCAGCGCGTGGCCATCGCCCGCGCGCTGATCACCGACCCGATGCTGATCGTGGCCGACGAACCGACCGGCGACCTGGACCGCAACTCCGCGGCGGAAATCCTCGCCATGCTGCAGCGGCTGAACTCTTCGCTCGGCAAGACCATCGTCATGGTCACGCACGATGCGCATGCTGCGGCCGCGGCGAGGTCGCTCGTGCATCTGGAGAAGGGGGAGCTGAGCCATGGCGAGCAGGGCTGAGCATTCTCGGGCGTCGAGGCCGGGTGCCGGGGCAGGGGGCTTGCCTGCCAGCGCTGGGGGCGGGCACTTGCGCGAACTGAATGCTGTTGTTCTGGCGAATACCGGCCCCCAACCCTCACCCCATTGCTACACCCTCTCACCATGTACGTGCTCAAGCTGATCGCCCGTAACGCCATGCGACACCGGCTGCGCACCTGTCTGACGGTGCTGGGCCTGGTCGTGGCGGTGCTTGCCTTCGGCCTGCTGCAGACCGTGGTGGATGCCTGGTACGCAGGCGCCGCCGCGGCCTCCAACGCGCGCTTGGTGACGCGCAACGCGATCTCGCTGGTATTTCCGCTGCCGTTGGCCTACGAGAGCCGGATCAAGGGCGTGGACGGCGTGACCATGGTGGCCCGTTCCAACTGGTTCGGCGGTGTCTACCGCGACCCGAAGAACTTCTTCGCGCAGTTCGCGGTATCGGACAACTATCTGGATCTCTACCCCGAGTTCATCGTGCCCGAGCAGCAACGCGCGGACTATCGGCGCGACCGCAAGGGCTGCCTGGTCGGCCGCCAACTGGCGGACCTGTACGGCTTCAAGGTCGGCGACGTGATTCCGATCAAGGGCACCATCTATCCGGGCACCTGGGAGTTCGTCGTGCGCGGCATCATGGATGGGCGCGAGGAGAGCACCATCACGCGCCAGCTCGTGTTCCACTGGGAGTACCTGAACGAGACCGTGCGCCAGCGCTCGCCGCGGCAGGCGGACCAGGTGGGCGTCTACGTGATCGGCATCGCCGATCCGGACGACGCCGCGGCGGTCTCGCGCGGCGTCGACGGCGTCTTCCGCAACTCGCTGGCCGAGACGCTGACCGAGACCGAGCAGGCCTTCCAGCTCGGCTTCGTGGCGATGTCGAACCAGATCATCGCCGCTATCCGCCTGGTCTCCTACGTGGTCATCGTCATCGTGATGGCGGTGATGGCCAACGCAATGGCGATGAGCGCGCGCGAGCGCACGGTCGAATACGCGACGCTCAAGGCCCTGGGCTTCGGGCCGGGCTTTCTCGCGCTGCTGCTGTTCGGCGAGTCGCTTTTCATCTGCCTGCTGGGCGGCGGCATCGGCATGCTCGCCACGCCGCCGGTCGCGGCCGGCTTCAAGCAGGCGGTGGGCGGCGTCTTTCCCGTCTTCATCGTGTCGCACCAGACGCAGGGGATGCAGGCGGCCTGCGCGCTCGCGGTGGCGCTGGCCGCGGCCATCGTGCCGGCTGTGCAGGCGGCGCGCGTGCGCATCGTGGAAGGCCTGCGGGCCATCGGCTGACGGATCGGAGGCGCGCTTGGCGATTCCGCTCACCTACATCGCGCGCAACCTGTGGGCGCGCTGGGTGACCACGGCGCTGACCGCCGGCGGCATGGCGCTGGTGGTGTTCGTCTTCGCCACCATGCTGATGCTGGATGCCGGACTGAAGCAGACCCTGGTGACCACCGGTGAGCACGACAATGTGGTGGTGATCCGCAAGGGCGCGGAGACGGAGGTGCAGAGCGCCATCAGCCGCGAGCAGGCGGGCATCCTGGAGATGCACCCCTCGGTGGCGATGGACGGCAGCGGGCGGCCACTGGCCTCGCGCGAGGCGGTGGTGCTGATCTCCCTGGTCAAGGCCGCCTCGGGCAAGCCGTCTAACGTGGTGATCCGCGGCGTCTCGCCGATGGGCGCGGCGCTGCGCCCGCAGCTTCGGCTGGTGGCGGGGCGGATGTTCCGGCCCGGCTCGTCCGAGATCATCGTCGGCAGCGGCATTGCCAAGGGCTTTGCCGGCGTGCGGGTGGGCGAGCACCTGCGCTTCGCCCAGCGCGACTGGACCGTGGTCGGGCACTTCGACGCGGGCGGCAGCGGCTTCGACTCGGAGATCTGGGGCGACGTCGACCAACTCATGCAGTCCTTCCGCCGCACCAGCTATTCGTCGATGGTGGTGCGCGTGGCCGAGCCGGCCCGGCTCGAGCGCTTCAAGGCCGACATTGACGTCGATCCGCGCCTGGCCGACGAGGCCAAGCGCGAGCAGGCCTTCTACGGCGACCAGTCCAAGGCGCTGTCCACCTTCATCAACATCCTGGGCCTGACCCTGTCGACGATCTTCTCCATCGCCGCGATGATCGGCGCCATGATCACCATGTACGCCTCGGTCGCCAACCGCGTGGCCGAGATCGGCACGCTGCGCGCGCTCGGCTTCCAGCGCAACAACGTGCTCGTGGCCTTCCTGCTCGAGGCGCTGCTGCTCGGCCTCGTCGGCGGCATCGCAGGGCTGGCCTGCGCCACGCTGATGGAATTCGCCTCCTTTTCCACCACCAACTTCCAGACCTTCGCCGACCTGTCGTTCCGCTTCACCCTGACGCCCGCCATCGTAGCCAAGACGCTTGCATTCGCGATGGCGATGGGGCTGGTGGGCGGCTTCCTGCCGGCATTGCGCGCGGCCCGCATGAACATCGTCGATGCGCTGCGGGCGCGCTGAGGGGAGGGCTGTGGGATCCTCTTCGTGGGCAAGCGGCGGGCAACGTTGCCCGCCGCATATGACTTATTGCGACTTGCCGGACTGCGTCGCAGCCTGCTCGATCAGCTTCGCGACTTCGGCTGGATGCGAGATGTAGGCGACGTGGCTGGAGTTCTTGATCTCGATCGTCTTGCTTTCCGCCCGCTTGGTCATGAAGCGTTCCAGGTCGGGGTTGATGGCGCGGTCGGCTGTCGCAACGACTGCCCAGCTAGGCTTCGTTCTCCACGCGGCCTTCGAGATCGGGACGCCAAACGCCTTCGCGGCCGGTGTCACCTGGGAGATCGCCATGAAACTGGCTTGTGCGGCTGGCACGTCTGCAGCAAAGTCGGTGTGAAACATGGCTTCATCGAAGTACAGGTAGCCGTCCTGGGTCGACTTGATGGCCTTGGTCGCGGGTGGCATCTTCTTCGCCAGATCCAGGGGGCTTTCTCCGGTATCAGGCTGGAATGCCGCGACATAGACAAGCCCGGCGACCTTGTCGTGGTTGCCCGCCTCGGTAATCACGGCGCCGCCATAGCTGTGGCCGACGAGAATGGACGGCCCATCCTGTGCTTCGATCACGCGGGTGGTTGCCTTCACGTCATCTTCGAACGAGGTTTCCGGTTGCTGCACTACGGAAACCTTGTAACGATGGCGCGTCAGGATCTTCGCCACGGGTTGCCAGCCGGAACCGTCCGCAAAGAAGCCGTGAACCAGGACGATGTTCTTGATAGGGGCGGATGCATCTTCAATGTTGATGCACCTATCAACAGCTGCAAGAGCGAGTCGGGTAGCAATGACCTGATCAGCAACAACTCGCGACTCACCGAAACCGAATAAGGCAGCCAGGCTGATGAGTCCTCTTGCACGCCCGGATCTGCGTGACGCGTTGGACTGGCAAGTTCGGCGCTCGCTGTAAGCCGGTACTGTGCTGCTGGCCGGTGCCTTGGGCGCCTGCCAAGCTAGACCACGTCGAGCCCGGCACGCCGGGCGGAAGGCTGCCGCTCAGCTCGTACTCCTCACTACAATTCTTGCGTATCTCGCCATGGCTTCCCAGAAGGGAAAGGATATGCCGATTTGGATATGCCGATCTTCGAAATCAGCTTAGGCCAAGTTGATTTCGAACTGCTGTAACGCATGTTCTGGGCGGCACCGTCAACCCCAAAACGCCAGGGGCGGTCAAACGTGGCTGACTACGAGCGAAGCCGCACATACTGCCCGACGAAAAACGCCTTACATGAAAGAGGGACGGGCCGGGATTCTTCTGCGGTGCATTCCTGAATGCGGCCCATATCGCGGACCGAGTATTCTGCGCACCTACCAGGAGGCACTGTGAATGATGATCTGAAGTTCGGCTTGACAGTGCTGGCCGCTGTGGGCGGGATGATTTATGCGGGAGCCAAAGTAATGAACATGGACTTCAGCATTCTCGATCTGGTGGCGCAACTGGTGCAATTTGCCACCGGTGCGCTGCGTAGCCTGCTTCATTGATTGCGTGACGCCTCATGCGTCGCGGCGAGGTGGTGCCCCGAGACGCCTTAGTCTTTTTGGGCGCATGGATAGAATCGCGTCGGACTGAATTTCAGGCAGCCGGGTAAGCCGGCCGACAGCGAGCCCTCAGGACCCTCAGGACGGTCAGGGCATTCGTCGACGGTTGCATCGGTCCCGACTATCGGCCGTGCTGCGTGCTGCGTGCTCACGGGCGATCGGCGAGGCATCGAACTGGACAGCTTGGTCGCCTGGACCGCCTTTCGATGATTTAACATAACACTAATTATGCGCAATCTTTCTGTTACGGCCAGCTGCTAATGTCCGGATATAGCCAGATTCAAATGTCCGAGTTGCGTGAGCGTAACCTGTACGGCCGCCCACCGCCAGGATGCCGCCATGCGCCGCCCGGACACGATCACCATGACGATGCGCCAGCTGGACCGGCTCAAGGTGCTGCAAGCCCTGGCCGATGGTCACCTCAAGGCCGGGATCGCGGCCGCGCGACTAGGACTGACCACGCGCCAGACGTTGCGGCTGCTGCGCCGCTATCAGGCAGATGGCGCCGCGGGATTGCAGAATCGCCGCCTCGGCGCGCCGGGCAACCGGCAGTTGCCGCCCGGCCTGGAGGCGCGCGTGCGCGGCCTGATCCGCGACAGCTACGCGGACTTTGGCCCGACGCTGACCGCCGAGAAGCTGCGCGAGCGTCATGGCATCGACCTGGCCGTCGAGACGGTGCGCCGGATCATGATCGACGCCGGCTTCTGGGTGCCGCGCCGGCAGCGCCCGCCCAAGGTCCACCAGCCGAGGAACCGGCGCGCCTGCCTCGGCGAGCTGGTACAGATCGACGGCAGCGACCACCACTGGTTCGAGGACCGTGCGCCAGCCTGCACGCTGCTGGTCTATGTCGACGATGCCACCGGCCGGCTGATGCAGCTGCTGTTCGTGCCGACCGAATCGACGCCCGCCTATTTCGCCGCCACGCGTGCCTACATCGAGCGCCACGGCAAGCCGCTGACCTTCTATTCGGACAAGTTCAGCGTGTTCCGCGTGAGCGCCAAGGCCAATGCCGAAGGCTGTGGCTACACGCAATTCGGGCGCGCGCTGTACGAGCTGAACATCGACATCCTGTGCGCCAACTCCAGCCCCGCCAAGGGCCGCGTCGAGCGGATGAACGGCACGCTACAGGACCGCCTGGTCAAGGAGCTGCGGCTGCGCGGCATCAGCTCGATGGACGCGGCCAATGCCTACGCGCCCGCCTTTATCGCGGACTTCAATTCCCGCTTTGCCAAGGCGCCGAAGAGCGACTTCAACGCGCACCGGCCGCTGCGCGGCGACGAGGACCTGGAGCGGATCTTCAGCTGGCGCGAGTGGCGCAAGGTGTCAGCCAGCCTCACGTTGCAGTACGACAAGGTGATGTACCTCCTGGAGGACCTGCCGGCGCACCGGCAACTGATCCACCGCTACATCGAAGTAGCCGACTATCCGGACGGCCACGTGGAACTGTGGGCCGATGGCGCCTCCCTGCCCTACACCACCTATCACCGGCTCTCCGAGATCGACCAGGGCGCCGTGGTGGAGAACAAGCGGCTCGGCCACGTGCTGGACATCGCCGCCCAGGTGCAGGCCTTGCGCGACGACCGGCACCAGGCCGGCCCCTCGCGCACGCTGCTGGGCGAGCCGCCGCGGCCGCACCACCCATCGCTGGCCGTCAAGCGGCAGCGGCTGATCAACCGGCTGGACCTCGAGCGGGCGATCAAGGGCACGCCCCTGCCCTAGTTGGCCGCTTGCCGCCCGATAGCGGGCGCTGGGCGGCCCCATGCCGGAGGGCGGCTACCGACTCTATATGGGTACTCCGGTGCGCTCCCCGCGGACGGCACCGCAGCAGGTCTTTGGAGCAGTTCGACTTCCCCTTCCAACTGGAAAAATTTCGGTTGACCAAGCCTACGTAAACAAACGATCGTCTTTTAATCCCTGGGTCATCAACTCCTAGCATGATTTAATCACCGATCTCTTCGCGAGCACTGACCCATGGAAGGAAAATTGTCATCGTTTGCTATTGCATTCTTGTCGCACCGCGCAAGTTGCATTGTCATTGCCATAAGCGCATTGCTTGCCTTGGCGACTCCAACCAACATCCTATCGGAACATCGACTTCTTGCCGCCTTTTCAGAGTTCTGCGGAAGCATCTCGCCAGTTATAAATGCCTACCGCAGAAAATCATCCTTCCCGGAAGTCTCCGCGCTATATTTCTCGGTTATGTTCTTCGTGTCGCCACTAGTCTATTTCTCGGCACGAGATAGCTCCATATACAGGATTGCGGAAATTGCGAGATTATACGAAGTTAGTGCAGAAAAGTTCTGGCTCCAACTTTCAATGATAGTCGCTATATTCATTTTATCGATAATTATTTTCTATTACTGGAATAATGGTTACGAGTTTCAGATATTTAGGATAAATAGCTCGCGAATCTCGCTCGCTTTGTTTGGATGGATGGTGGCGGGAGGGGCGCCGTTTATGATGTTGGTTGAGGTCGTTCAATTCATTAACGTCGCAAAAAAGAAGTGTTATAAATGACAGTAGTGAGTGTCGATGCAGACAGTTTGCGCAGCAAGAAGGACGGAAGGGGCTTTCGTCGGAGGCGACTTCGACGCCCAGCGGCCCCTGCGCGGCGACGAGGATCTGGAACGGATCTTCAGCTGGCGCGAGTGGCGCAGGGTGTCGGCCAGCCTCACGCTGCAGTACGACAAGGTGATGTACCTGCTCGAGGACCTGCCCGCACACCGCCAGTTGAGCCATCGCTATATCGAAGTGGCCGACTACCCGGACGGGCACGTCGAGTTGTGGGCCGATGGCGCTTCCCTGCCCTACACCACCTATCACCGGCTCTCGGCGATCGACCAGGGTGCCATCGTGGAGAACAAGCGGCTCGGCGACGTGCTGGACATCGCCGCCCAGGTGCAGGCGCTGCGCGACGACCGGCACCAGGCTGGCCCTTCGCGCACGCTGCTGGGCGAGCCGCCGCGGCCGCACCGCCCATCGCTGGCCGTCAAGCGGCAGCGGCTGATCAACCGGCTGGACCTGGAGCGGGCGATCAAGGGCACGCCCCTGCCCTAGTTGGCCGCTTGCTGCCCGATAGCGGACGCCAAGCGGCCCCATGCCGGAAGGCGGCTACCGACCCCTCTCAGTCATTCGACCCCATCTGTCTGGATGACTGGTTTGGCACCGATAAGCGGGCGTTCGGCTTCCGCCCCTGTACGTCCCATATGCTTCCCTCAACGGTCATCCAAAATGCACGCACCCGTATTCTGGGGGCTGCAGATTGCATTGGGCTGCACACGGAAGCGGCTCGCTACCTGATGAAGTTTCATTGCCTTTTAATCGAGGCACCTAAGCCTGCCTCAAGCTAGAAGGGTCACTGTCTCTTAATGGACCACGCTGCGAACGGATCCGATTTGTTCTTGTACTGCGTCCAGGTTGTCTTGCACACACTGCATTGATGAGCCCGCGCTTCGGAAAGTGCGCCCCCGCCAAAGTTGTGGAAATACTTACCTGAGATTGGGCGTAGCGCACCGTGGCCGTTGGCGCAGCGTGAATCGACAGTGAGGTCCTCGCATCGGCTGCAAAGACCAGAACTCGGCAATCCTGTATCGGCCCCACGCTCTTCGCTGACAGAGCCATCAGACGCAAGGATGCCCATCTGGGTAAGCGTGTCGTCTGGCGCAATATTGGCCGATTCGGCTTTCTCGCATGCTCCGCTCCCGTGCCCACGCATGCGACGAACTGTTGCCCAATAGAGCACTCGTATAGCATCGGATCCGGTGTGCATTGCCGCCAGTCTGCAACGTTCCCCCTGGTGGCGCAGCGACAGCCCGAATTCCGCTGCCGACGCAAGACATATGACCCTTCCGCGTGCATCGGCCTGGCCGATCTGCTCGTCTATCAGAGCCGAGGCGTGTACGAGGTAATCTGCATCTCCACTGCGAGCCTTCTTGACGGCCTGACCGTGCACCCGCCGGGTCATTGCCCGAACCTCCTTTTCGAGCTTTGTCAAGCTGAGAAGGAGCTCCCTGTAGGATTTACTTGGATCTTGCATGATTGCCGCCTGGCATGGTTCCGTTATCGCGCAGGAACGATCGATACCCGAAGTGAACCGGCACTTGGTTTCTCATTGCGATTGCCCGACACGCCTCTCGGAAGCACTGCAACCGAACTGCTTGCTGAACCATCGCGAGAACGCGCTCAACGATGAAAATCCGACCAGGGCAGCGACTTCGGAAAGCGGCCTTTCACAGTTCTCGATGTACCGCGTGGCAAGCTCCACTCGCACGGCATTGAGGATCATCGAATAGCTCTCCCCGGACCGCCTGAGCTTTCGATGTACCGTACGCCGGTCCATGCCCAATTGCTGCGCGACGCGTTCGATGGAGCAGCCTCCCTGTGGCAGCATGCTGGAGATGAGTCGCCTCACGTTCGCCGGAATGCTGTGGGTGGTCTGGGCCAGCATGGTATCGAGGTATTGTCGAACCTGCTGCGCCATGACCGGGTCATGCGATTTCAAAGGAATTTCCAGTTCGGAAGCCCTATACACAAGTCCGTCGAACTCCTGGCTGAATGACACGGGCATGCCAAACACTCGCGTATGGGAGGTAGTGCTTTCCGGAGCGACATGCGTGAAGCAGATCTTGCGCGGCGTCAGCGAGGATCCGACCAGTCTGCCGAGGAAGCAATGAAGCGTTCGATAGATGACGCCGACGACAAGTTCGATGGACTGACGAAACGTGCCGGGGATCCCTCCCATCAGTTCGGCCCGGACGACGACCAGGCCATCCGATTCCTGAACGTGGATGGCGAGCGCTTCGTTGTGCAATCGAAGGTACCGGGCCATCGAATCGACCGCTTTGCGCAAGGTGGGCTCCTCCCACAACGCAAAGGCCAGCGGGCCCAGGTCGGATAGCTGGCGTGACTGCGCCATCCGCAGCCCAAAGTCGGCTAATCCCGACGAACGTGCGGACGCCTCGAGCAGGTTGCTCACCGCGTCAACCGGGATCATCATTTCGGTGTCCAGCAAGACATGGCGGCGAAGGCCCGCATCGTTGAGCTGCTGGTAGGGATTCAGCCCGACGGATCGCGCAACCTCGACGTAGTTGGTTAGGCTGGCGCTACGCAACAGGTACGGCATGGTGGTTTCCCCTGGAGATTCGGGAAGTCGCCCTTGGAGATTTTCCGAGTCGCGCTCTTCATGTCTGCAAGTGACGATACAGCTGGATCAATCACCGTAGTGGGAGGCGCAATACATTGCTGAACAAGTTCCAAGGCCGCCTGCTTTCAATGTGGGTCCGCGGATTCCGCGCGCAATATCAGCTTTCCATCAATCTCATCCACCTGGAATCTGCGCAGGCACAGACTGCCGGAGCCAGGTTGGCACTGCTTGGCGAGGTCGAACCGCAAGCCGTGCGCGGGGCATTGCAGTACCGTCCCCTCAAGGCGCCCGCTCGCCAGCGACGCGCCGTTATGGGGACATGAATTGTCGATGGCATGGATGGCCCCGTCGATGTTGAACAAGACGATGCTCCTGCCGCCGATGAAGACCAACTTGCGCTGGCCGGGCAAGAGCTCGCTTGCCAAGGCGACCGATATTTGATGTGTCATGCTGTCAGTAAGAAATTGACCGGTTATGCCGCGGCACGGTTTTCCCCGCTGCCCTCCTGCTCGATGGCGGCCAGTTCTTCGAGCAGCAGAGGAGCACCGACGCTCATGGTATGAAGGCCGAGTGTGCTGACGAACTGCAGAACGGCAGCGATCTCTTCCTTGGTGGCCCCGAGTTCAAGGGCCTTCCGGATATGACGTCGCGTGCCTGGAGCGTACAGATGCGTACAGGAAGCGTCGACGGCAATGGCGATGAACTCGAGCACCTTCGGCTCGAGTACACCGGCCGTTGCCGGATGCATGCCCATCGCCACGAATTTTTCGGTCCAGATCGGGTCGAGCTCGGCGATCGCATCCCAAGCGGGATTCCAGTAGCCACTGGCTCGCAGCAGATCGCAGACGGGGGTGACGCTTGAGTTGGTCTCGCCTTTCATGCACGGCCTCCAGAGAATCGTCTATTGGGCAACACGCTCGCGCAGCAGCTTCTTGTTGATCTTGCCGACGCTGGTCTTCGGGATTTCCGCGACAAAGGCAATGCGATCCGGTTCCGGAACGGCATACTTGCTGATCCGCTTCGATTCGACATGCCGCATCAACTGTTCACGGATCGCATCCACGCCCACGCTTGCGTTCGCCTTGCAGACAACATACGCCATGGGCCGCTCCCCCCACTTTTCGTCACGCACTCCAACCACCGCACATTCCTGGACACCTGGCACACCCGTGATCAGGCTCTCGACCTCGATTGACGATACCCACTCGCCGCCGGTCTTGATCACGTCCTTGATGCGGTCGACGATCCGCACAAATCCATCAGGTGTCATGACGGCGATGTCCTGTGTGTGCAGATACCCATCCGACCAGAGCTCCTCGGAAGCCTCGGGCTTCTTGAAATAGCCTTGGGTAAGGAATGGGGAGCGCAGGACAATTTCCCCCTGACTCTTGCCGTCGCGCGGCACGTCCTGCATGTCTTGACTGACGACCCGGAAGTCGACAAACGGCAGGGGCCGGCCGGTCGAGCAGCGCATGCGCACCTCTTCCTGGCGATCCTTCGGCGTGTAACCCGGCGGGAGTTGCGCGAGGGAAACGATGGGGCCGGTCTCCGACATGCCATAGGCGGTGAAGACATCCATGCCACGCTCCAACGCCGCCTCGCACAGCGCGGGCGGCAAGGCCGAGCCGCCGGTGATGAGCTTCCACCCCGACAGGTCCTGACCGTGCTCCTGTGCCGCCTGAAGCACCATCTGAAGAATCGTCGGCACGCAATGGGAGAACGTGACCCGCTCGGACTGACGCAGCTTTACGAGGCGCTCCGGCACATAGCGGCCCGGCAACACCGTCTTGAGCCCGAGCATGACAGCAATGTACGGCATGCCCCATGCCAGCACGTGGAACATCGGCGTGATCGGCATGTAGACGTCCTCACGATGCAGGCGCTGTCCCTCGTGCGGCGCGCACAGGCTCATGGCCGTCGCCATCGCGTGCAGGACAATGTCGCGGTGGCTGTAGCTGACGCCCTTGGGGTCACCGGTCGTTCCCGTCGTGTAGAACGTAGCGGCCTTGGTCCTCTCGTCGAAGTCGCGGAATTCGAAGTCAGCGGCGGCGTGGGATAGCAGTTCCTCATACTCCCCGGCGACCGGCAGTGTCATCGCCGGCACGGATTCACCGTCGGCAAGCACCACCACCTGGCGCACGAACTTCAGTTCGGCCTTGATTTCTTCAAGCACCGGGATGAAATCCGGATGCACCAGCACGACTTCGGCTTCGGCGTCGTTCAGGGTATAGAGGATCTGTTGCGCCGACAGCCGGACGTTGACCGTGAACAAGGTCGCACCCATCATCGGAATGGCGAAATAGCTCTCCAGGTAGCGGTGGCTGTCCCAGTCCATGACGGCTACGGTCGAGCCATGCTCGACGTCCAGCGAACTCAGCATCGAGGCGAGTCGGCCGACACGTTCGCGGAACTGCCTGAAGTTGTAGCGCAGCTCTCCCCGATAGGTGATCTCCTGGTCGCCGTAAAGGCTGAGCGAGTTGACCAGCAGTTGCTTGACCAGCAGCGGGTAGGTATAGGCCGAGGGCGTCGGTACGATCAGGTTTTCTTTCATGGCCGTAGTCAGAACGGTTTGCTGCCGACGATTCCGGCCCGCTCCATCTTGCGATGGCTTGGCGGGTAATCCATGACGGCGTAATGCTGCGTGGCGCTGTTGTCCCAGATCGCCACGCTGTTGGGCTTCCAGCGCCAGCGCACCTGGTACTCGGGGATGTAGGCCTGGCTGATCAGGTAACGCAGCAGGTCCGAGGCGCCTGGATTCGCGTCAGCCCCATAGCGCACGCGCTCCGGGGTATGGAAGTTGGTGATGTGAGTCGTGAAGACGTTCACGTACAGCACCTTTTCACCCGTCTCCGGGTGTGTGCGAACCACAGGGTGTTCGGCGTCGGGGTACTGCGCCTTGAGCGCCAGCCGCTTCTCGATCGGCATGACAGCGCCAAAGGTGGCCTCGATGCTGTGGCGGGCGCGCAGGTCGGCAATCTCGGTCTTGACGTGCTCGGGCAGCTTCTCGTACGCCAACACCATGTTGGCCCACATGGTGTCGCCACCGACCGGCGGGCATTCGATGCAGCGCAGCACCGCACCGAACGGCGGCGCTTCGCGCCATGTCGCGTCCGAATGCCAGGCGTTTTCGTAGCGATCGTTCGGCTGCTCCGGCGTGCGGTAGATTCGCGCAAGGCCCGGATTCTCCGGGTCGCTGCCGACTACCGGGTGGCCTTCCAGCTCGCCGAAACGGCGGGCAAAGGCCACGTGCTCGGCCCGGCTGAAGTCCTGGTCGCGCAGGAACAGCACGCGATACTTCAAGAGTGCGGCACGGATCTCGGCGAACAGTCCCTCGTCGTGAATGGCATCCGCCAGCTTGATGCCGCTAAGCTCGGCACCGAGGGCATAAGTCAGTTGCTCGATACGCATGATATTGTCCTTTCCCCCAAATGGGCTTCAGATCACGAAAATTGAGGAGCCTGTCGTCTTGCGTGACTCCAGGTCGCGATGGGCCTGCGCCGCATCCTGCAGGGCGTAGCGCTGGTTGATCTCGATCTTGATGCGGCCCGCTGCCACATGGCCAAACAGTTCATCGGCCAATGCAGCCTTCTCGGCCGGGTCCGCGATGTAGTCGGCCAATGCCGGACGGGTCAGGTACGGCGAGCCCTTGAGGCCGAGCACGTGTGGATTGAACGGGGGGATCGGACCCGACGAGGTGCCGACACAGACCACCAGACCCCGGCGCTTCACCGAGTCCAGGGACGCCTCGAAGGTGTCCTTGCCGACGCTGTCGAACACCACATTGACGCCGACGCCATCGGTGAGCTCGCGTACCCGCTTGGCGATATCCTCATGGCTGTAGTTGATGGTGTAGTCGCAGCCGTGCGCGCGAGCGACTTCGGCCTTGGCCTCGCTGGATACCGTGCCGATGACGGTCAGACCGAGGAGCTTGGCCCATTGCGACACGATCAGTCCGACACCGCCAGCCGCCGCGTGCAGCAGAACGGTGTCGCCTGCTTTAAAGGCGTAGATGCGGCGCGTCAGATAGGCGGAGGTGAGGCCGCGCATCGTCATGGCTGCCGCCGTCTCACAGGTAATGCCATCCGGCAGCCTGATCAACGGCGCGGCCGGGATCAGGCGCTCTGTGCAATAGGCGCCCAGCGTGTTGTAGGCGCCGGTATATGTCACCCGATCGCCAACCGAGACGTTTGTGACGTCCGGTCCGACTGCCTCCACTACACCAGCCGCTTCGGTACCGATGCCAGACGGCAGCGGAGACTGGGTACAGGCCGGTACGGAAATAGATATCGGCGAAGTTCAGGCCCACCGCCTCGTGGCGGAGCCTGACCTGGCCCGGGCCGGGCTCTCCCACCTCAACATCCTCGTAGCGCAGGACCTCAGGTCCGCCGGTCTCATAAAATCGTACGGCTTTCGCCATGTCTGTTCTCCTGTCATTCATTCAGTCTGGTTGCCCAAAGCCCTTGTCCGGCGCCAAATCGCCGCAGTGGGACAAGTGCGGGCAGTGCATTGATTACGGTGCAGTGGCAGCCCGGTGGCGGGCGAATTCGGCAAACCAGGCCAGGCTTTCGGGATTGGCCATGGTGTCGGGATTCGCCACCTTCTCAAGGGGCTGTCCGAGCAGCAGTTTCTTGATCGGCAGTTCCATCTTTTTGCCGGACAACGTGCGCGGAATCGCGGCCACCTGGAACACTTCGTTCGGCACATGCCGCGCCGACAGCGCCACCTTGATGCGGTCGCGGATGGTCGCAGTGAGTGCCGGCGTCAGATCGGCGCCGGAGCGCAGCACCACGAACAGCGGCATATAGGAATCGCGCCCGAGGTATTCGAGATCCACGACCATGCTGTCCAACACTTCGGGCAGGTCCTCCACGGCCCGGTACAACTCGCTGGTGCCCATGCGGATGCCGTGCCGGTTGATGGTGGCGTCCGAGCGCCCGTAGATGATGGCCCCGCCGCGCGGCGTGATCCGTACCCAATCACCGTGCCGCCAGATGCCCGGATAAGTGTCGAAGTAGCTGTCGCGATACCTCAGGTTGTCCTTGTCGTTCCAGAAGTAGAGCGGCATCGATGGCATTGGCGCGGTACAGACCAGCTCGCCGACCTCATCGACCAGCGCCGCACCAGCCTCGTCAAACGCCTCAACCCGCGCGCCCAGGCACCGGCACTGCATTTCGCCAAGGTAGACCGGCAGCGTGGGGACGCCGGCCACGAAGCAGCCGGCAAAATCGGTGCCGCCGGACAGCGCGTTGATCCAGACCGAGCCGACATGGTCGAGAATCCAGCGGTAGCCTTCGGGCGACAAAGGGGAACCCGTCGACCCGATCGCGCGCAGGTGCGACAGGTCAGCCACCTGGCGCGGCTCGACGCCCGATTTCAGGCAAGACTGAAAATACGCGGCGCCCGCGCCGAAGAAGTTGACCTTCGCCTCGCCGATGAACTGCCAGAGCGTGTTCATGTCCGGGTACCCTGGATTGCCATCGAACAGGCACGCGGTCGCGCCGGCCAGCAGTCCGCCCACCTGCAGGTTCCACATGATCCAGCCGGTGCTGGCCTGCCAGCAGAAGCGGTCGCCTGGGTTCAGATCGAGGTGGAGCGTGGTGAGCTTGACATGCTCGAGAACGATACCACCATGCGAATGGACGATAGGCTTCGGCAGGCCTGTCGTGCCCGAGGAATAGACGATCCAGAGCGGATGATCGAACGGAACGTGCTCGACTTCGAGCGCGGCGTTGCCCGAAATGGCGTCAGACCAGGAAACGCAGCCACGGAATTCGTGGCAGGATGACGACGGCTCCGACGCCAGACCCGGTACGAGCACGACGTGCTTCACGCTCGGCAACTGCTGCTCCAGCGCGTGCAGAAGTGGGCGGCGATCGAAAGCCTTGCCGCCATACTGATAGCCATCGACGGCAATCATCACCTTGGGCTCGATCTGGCGGAAACGGTCGAGTACCGCCAACTCCCCCATATCGGGCGCGCAGGCCGACCAGATCGCGCCGATGCTCGCCACGGCCAGGAAAGCGACAATGGCCTGAGGCGTATTGGGCAGGAAGGCCGCGACCCGATCGCCGCGCTCGACGCCCATGCTGCGCAGGGATGCCGCCAGGGCGGCCACCTGCCGCTCCAGTTCGGCCCAGCTCATTTCGCCGCCACGACCCGCTTCGTCGCGGTGAATGATGGCGGGCCGGCTCGTCGTGGCATGCCGAAAGACCTGTTCGACATAGTTCAACTGCACGCCAGGGAACCAGACGGCACCCGGCATGGCGGCATCGGCCAGCGCCACGCACGGCGCATGTGCCGCCGGGATGCCCGCCCAATCCGACAGCGCCAACCAGACGGCACCCGGCGTGGTGGCATCGGCCAGCGCCACGCACGGCGCGTGTGCCGCCGGGATGCCGGCCCACTCCCACAGCGCGAGCCAGAAGGCGTCGATCTGGTCGACTGACCATTGCCACAAGGTGTGGTAGTCGGCGAACGACAGCCCGCGCTCACGCTCGAGCCACCGCATGAAGTCAGTGATGCGAGCGCGATCTATGGTTTCAGAAGATGGTGACCAGGCGGGCATGGCGGACGAAGCAGCCGCATGCGAACCGGCGCCCGGGGTAGTAGTGCTGGAGATGCTCATTGCTGGGTACGGATGCTGGCTGCGCCCTGCCGGGGCGCAACCTTGGGAGATGGACTCAGTCTTGGCTTGACGTCTGGATGCGCCGGGCAGGTCAGGCGGATACCGCCATTGGCGATGCCCCGGGGGAAGCGGCATCCATGCGAATATTTGCTACCTTTGCCAGTTCCGATTCGTAGCTGCGCATGGCAAGCAGGAAGCTCAGGGCTGCGAGCAAGCCGAAAGCGGGCATGACCGCGAGCGCCGTCTGCAAGCCCCAGGCATCGGACACCAATCCACCCACGAACGGGCCGACGGCGAGACCGAAGAGGTTCTGGAACAGCGCCAGCATGGCCGCACCCGTGGAACGGACGCCCGGATGGATCACGTTGAACACGACGCTGGAAGCCGGCGCTACGGTGCACATCATCAGGAGCCCGCCTAGGGCGATCAACAGGAACTGCTGGCCAGAGGGCGCCGTGCCGGCAAATGCAGTCACGAAAACAAGCAATGTTGCCGTGGAAAGGATGGCCATCATCACGAGCTTGTTGCGCGGCCGGCGTGCACCGACGAGATCCGCCGCCGCCCCCCAGATGACGGAGCCCAAGGCGCCGCAAAGCACGATTGCTGCGGCCTGCATGGCCGCCTGGTCCGGAGCGGCTCCATGGTATCGGTTGAAATAGCTCGGCAGCCACGACCAGATCGTCGACACGACGACGAGCTGGAGTGCGGAGCCAAGGCAAGTCCACAATGCGGTGGGCGAACCGGTCAGCACCGTTGCGATCTGTTTGGCAAAGCCTCCGATAGACTGCCGTTCGCTATCCATGCGAGGCGCGAGCGCCACCGTCTTGTAGTCCGGCACCAGCAGGTACAGGACAGCCAGGATCAGGCCCGGAATCCCAACGACACCGAACGCAGCCTTCCAGCCCCAGTGGGCTGCGACCACACCACCGAGCATCACCCCAAGCACGGAGCCAATCGAAGCGGCCGCGAGAAAGGCGCCCAACAGC
Organism: Cupriavidus sp. 09_S30; assembly: GCF_056930435.1. Classification (NCBI taxonomy): domain Bacteria; kingdom Pseudomonadati; phylum Pseudomonadota; class Betaproteobacteria; order Burkholderiales; family Burkholderiaceae; genus Cupriavidus; species Cupriavidus sp. 09_S30. The sequence goes on from NZ_JBXOWI010000002.1 coordinate 1,425,360, forward strand.
GTGGTGCGCAGGCGCTTGGGGAACAGGCTCGCAATCAGGGCGCCACCCACGGAGCCATAGCCGGTTTCGCCGACGCCGACGACGGCTCGTGCGATGAAGAGCTGGCTGTAATTGCGCGTGAACATGCAGGAGATCGTCGCCAGGCTCCACACCGTTGCCATGACGAAGATGCTTTTGACGCGGCTGACGCGATCTGCCAGCAGCGCAACGGGAAGACCACCCACGGCGACGACGATGGAGATGATCGACACGAGACCGCCGAGCTGCATATCCGACAAGCCCCATGCAGCCTTCAAATGCGGGAACACCGACACGATGACTTGCCGGTCGATGTAGTCAAATAACATCAGTGCGAAGGTCATCGCAAAGGCGAACCAGGCCTGCGGCCGGCTGACAAGATAGCCGTCGCGATCGTCCATCCGCGGGGCGGCCGAATGCAAGTTCATGATTTGTGTCTCCGGGGTGGGAGCCTTTTCATGGAAAGCCCCCTTGGTTCTACAGTGCCCAGCCCGCGTGGTCGGCGGGCTGGGCGGCACGCCGTCAGGCGGCGCGCAGTGGTACGCCTCTTACCCCAGGCTGGCGGTTGGGCGCCATGCCGTTGGCCGCGAGGGTCTCATCAATGCTGTCGTACCAGGTGCCGATGCGGTAGATTTCGCGCGCTTCCTTGCCGGTGGCAATCTCACGGCCGAGTTCGTGGGCGACCCGGACGCACTGCTGCACCTGCTGGACGGACGTCATGCGGTCGCCGCGTTGATCGGTCAAGGTGTCTTCCGTACCAACGCGGGGATGGAATCCCATCGCCATGGACATCATGTTCAATGGCAGCACGCTACGCAGCAGAGATTCGGACGTGACACAAATGCCGTCAGCGACGCGTTGCAAGAGATACATGAAGTTATAGGGATTGGGGCCGTCGGCGCCGCCGGCGATACCAATCCAGGTCAGGTTGACCGGGCCCTTGTAGATGCCGCGGCGGATCATGCGCTCGATCGTGTCGTAGGAGTGAACGCCCGCCAGTTGGAAATGCGGCTGGATGCCTGCGGCCTGCAAGCGCCGCAGATGCTCTTCAACCCAGCCAGGTCCCGCCGGGACCGTCATCTCGCGATAGGCTTGCTGCAGGGCCGGCTCGGCCAGCGACGTACCGTGCACGGCGTCCGGCGTCATCAGCTCCATGATGTTCATCTGCGTGGTGTTGATCGCAATCGTCACCTGGTCCGGCTTGGGATCCAGTTCGGCGAGCATGTGGCGGGTATCGTCGGAGAGCCACTTGGCGGCCTGACCGTCGTCTTCCGGTGCGAACGAGATGGAGCCGCCCACCTGGATGATCATGTCAGGCACGGCCTTGCGCACGCCGGCGATCAGCTCGTTGAACTTCGACAGCCGCTTGGAGCCCTTGCCGTCCAGCTCGCGCACGTGCAGGTGGAGCACGCGGGCGCCGGCCTCATAGCAGTCGACGGCCTTCTGGATCTGCTCGTCCATGGTCACCGGAATGTCTTCCGGGAAGTCCGACGGCATCCATTCCGGGGCGTAGGGTGCGACGGTGATGGCCACCTTCTGCTGGTTTTCGGGGTGAAGCGAGTCGTCGAGAAATTGCATGGTTGTCTCCTGTGGTGTGGACTGGACCACCGCCGTTCAGCGCTTTTGCCGTCCGGTTCAGTGTTGGACTCCACTTTAGGCTTCCCATGCAGTAGACTTTTCGGATTGCGCGCCATAGTTTTTCGTTTGCGCGCCACACCGTGTAAACACTAACAGCGGCAAGTGCCGGCAGGCTTGCAGCCAAAAACAGAGACAGAGTGGAGCAAACGTGACCGAATCCATGGTCCGCGCGAGAGCGTTAAGTGGCTATCTTCAGGTAGCCAGGCAGCTTGGACTCTCCCCGCAAGATGTCTTGCGGCAGGTTGGGCTTGATGCTGCGGTCTTGGCCAGTCCGGAGCACCGGATTCCAATCACGGCTGTCTGCCGGCTGCTGGACACGGCAGCGCAGAAGGCCAGGTGCCCCACATTCGGGCTGCAAATGGCCGACACGCGCCAGCCATTCGATTTCGGCATCATCAATCTTGTGCTCTCGCACAAGCGCACGTTGCGCGAGGTCCTGCTGGCAGCAGTGCAATATCGCCACCTGCTCAATGAAGCCCTGGCTATCCATGTGGAGGCCAGCGGCGACATGGTGGTGATTCGCGAGGAGATCGTGGCGGACCCGGGCATCCCGACGACTCAGGCAACCGAGCTTGCGGTCGGCCTGCTGGCCCGCACCTGCGTTGCCATGCTCGGTGAGCATTGGAGGCCGAGCAGCGTCAATTTCACCCATTCGGCTCCGGCAGATCTACGTTTTTATCGGCACTTCTTCGGCTGCCCGGTTGTTTTCGACAGCGACTTCAACGGCATTGTCTGTGCTGCTGCGGACCTGGATCACCCGAATCCCAATGCCGACCCAGAGTTAGTGCGATACGCGGAAAGCCTGGCAACGCCGCTCAATGTGTCTAGGCCGGAGTCGATTGTGCTGGACGTGCGAAAGACCATCCATTTACTGCTGCCGATCGAACAGGCGACCGTCGAGCAGGTCGCACTCCATCTGCATCTGAGCGTGCGAACCATGCAGCGTCAGCTCGAGGCAGCGGGCACGAACTTCTCAAATCTGGTCGAGGAGGTGCGCCAGGAGCTTGCCGTACGCTACCTGACCAATCAGCGTTTCGCAATAGGGCGGGTCTCGGTATTGCTGGGCTACTCTCGGCAATCCTCGTTCACGCAGTGGTTCACCGCGCGTTTCGGTACGACGCCGCGCGCATGGCGGGCTGCGCAGATGAAGTGACTGTGAGTTGCAGCAATGGCGCTCGGCAGGCAAATGAATGTCTGCGATGCGCAATGCCTGCCTCTGGGCACGAAAAGCCCGAGCTGAATTGATACTTCAGTTCTGCCCCTTGGCGCGCCATGCTCTCGGTGCCATCCCAAATCGCCGCGAGAACCATTGGGTGAAGGATGCCTGCTGTGTGTAGCCGAGCAGCGACGCCACCCGTCCGATCGAGTAACGTTCGTTGTTCATATAGCGTACGGCAAGCTCCTGTCGTACTTCGTCAAGCAGGTTCGAAAATGTAGTCCCTGCCTCTTCGAGCTGACGCTGCATGGTTCGCACGCTGATATGCAGGTGATGTGCTACCTGTTCGATCGCGGCCTGCTCGACAGGGAGCAGCAAATAAATCGCATTGCGTACTTCCGCGGTGATGGTTTGTCGGCCAGCGGCGCCGGCGGATTCCGCAAGCCCTTCCGCGTAGCGGACAAGTTCAGGATCAGCCATCGGGTTCGGGTGATCGAGATCGCTCGCGAGACAGATGAACCCGTTGAAATCGCTATCAAAAACCAACGGGCAACCAAAAATCCGGCCGTGAACGCGAAGGTCCGCCGGTGCGGAGTGCGAGAAATGCACGCTGATCGGTCGCCAGTTCGGGCCAAGTACCGCTGCGCAAGTACGAGCCAGGACGCCGACCGCGAGTTCCATCGTTTGCCGCGGCCAGACGCCGATATCACAAAGACATTCCTCGCGAATGATCACCTGGGAGCCTGTGGTTTCAACGTAGAGGCCAAGGGCATCGTTGAGCAGATGGCGGTAGTGCACCATCGCAAGAAGTACCTCCCCCAGCGTACGTTTGTGCGCGAGAAGAAGCCCGATAACGCCAAAGTCGAAAGCCGTACGGGCTTCTGCCATTTGGACGCCGACGGACGGCGTCGAGGACTCCTGCGCGGTCGCTTCGAGCAACTGACATAGCGACGCGAAGGGAATGCGTTGTTCCCGGTTCATCAGCGTTGCCGGATCCAGCCCGAACCGGCGCATGAGCTCGTGAGGGTTCAACCCAAGCCGCAGTGCGACCTGCGGATAGGTCGTCAGAGAGGCAGCTCTGGCCTTGGGTTCATTTTCCGACACTTGGTTTTGCTGGCACATCGCCATCGGCAGGCCTCAGTGTTTACGCGTAATGGCGCGAATACTAAAAACAATGGCGCGAAAACTAAAGTCAGATTTCGGCACTGCCATATAGTAGCCAACAAGTTCACGGCGTGCTCTGCGATTTCTTCTGGACGGCGCGTCGTGATCTACGCCGAAGCAAGGACCTGCGCGAACGCCGCAGCCGCGCATCGACAGTCCCCTCATTCACTGGAGATATCCCATGCCACAGGCAATCCGCTTGTATCAAACCGGCGGGCCGGAAGTACTGACGCTCGAGAACGTCGAGGTCGGTGAGCCGGGGCCGGGACAAGCCCGGGTTCGACATCGCTACATCGCCGTCAACTTCATCGACATCTATCACCGCACGGGCTACTACCCGTTGGCACTGCCGAGCGGGTTGGGATCCGACGCCGTAGGTGTGGTCGAGGCAGTGGGACCGGGCGTAACAGACATCCAGGTTGGCGATCGTGTCGGCTATTTGATGGGGCCGCAGGGTGCCTACTCGGACGTTCGCGTGATGCCCGCCAACGTGCTGATACCCCTGCCAGAAGGCGTCTCCGATCGCACCGCTTCGACACTCATCATGAAGGGGATGACTGCGCAGTACCTGTTCCGCCAGGTCTACCCGCTCAAAGGCGGCGAGACGATCCTCTATCACGCGGCTGCCGGTGGTGTCGGCTTGATTGCCTGCCAGTGGGCCCGCGCTCTGGGGGTAACGATGATCGGTACCGTCAGCAGCGATGAGAAGGCCGAGATCGCCAAGGCGAACGGTTGCACGCACACCATTGTCACTTCTCGCGAGAACATCGCCGAGCGCGTGCGCGAGCTTACCGACGGAAAAGGCGTGCCGGTCGTATTCGATTCCGTCGGCAAGGACACCTTGCAGGCATCGCTGGACAGCCTGCAGGTGCGCGGCACGCTGGTGAGCAACGGAACAAGCTCAGGCCCCGTTACCTTTGATGCGTTGACGCTCGCGCAGAAGGGATCTGTGTGGGTGACGCGTCCGGCGATGGTGCATTACGCAACACCGCGCTCGCACATGCTGTCGATGGCAAAGGAGCTATTTGACTTGGTGCTTGCCGGCAAGGTCTCGAGCGAGCCCAAGCAGATCTACGCGCTGGCAGAGGCCGCGCAAGCGCATCGGATGCTGGAGTCGCGCCAGACAACGGGGGCGACCGTGCTCGTGCCCTGAAGGACGTTAAGGCTGATTGGGATCCCGACCTGGACAGCCTTACCCACTTCCCCGCATTTGGACTGAAGTTCTTCCGAGCTATTGCACCATGCGTATCGAGCAACTGACCTATGCCCTGGGCGCTGAAATCACTGGCGTCAAGCTAGCCGATGCTATCCATGACAATGGATTATTCGCCGAGATTCGTTCCGCTCTGTTCAAACACCGAGTCCTGTTCCTCCGTGGCCAAGATCTCAACTGCGCCGAGCACGTCGCGTTCGCGCGCCGCTTTGGCGATCTGGAGGATCACCCTGTCGCCGGTTCCGACCCCGAGAACCCGGGGCTGGTGCGGATCTACAAGAAACCCGATCAATCGCCGAACCGCTACGAGAACGCCTGGCATTCGGACGCCACGTGGCGTGAAGCGCCGCCGTTCGGCGCTGTCCTGCACTGCGTTGAATGTCCGCCGATTGGCGGTGACACCATGTGGGCGAACATGGTGTTGGCGTATGAGAAGCTGCCGGCCCACGTAAAGGAGGAGATCGCCGACCTGCGTGCCCGCCACAGCATTGAAGCCACGTTCGGCGCGGCCATGCCGATCGAGAAGCGGTTGGCGCTCAAGGCGCAATACCCTGACGCAGAGCACCCCGTCGTCCGTACGCATCCCGAAACGGGGGAGAAGATTCTGTACGTCAACGTCTTTTCCACGCACTTCACCAACTTTCATACCGCAGCGCATGTCCGCTATGGCCAGGATGCCAATCCGGGCGCAGGCGATCTTCTGCGATACCTGATCAGCCAGGCGCACATCCCCGAATACCAGGTGCGCTGGCGTTGGACTCCCAACAGCATTGCCATCTGGGACAACAGCGCAACACAACACTACGCGGTCATGGATTATCCGCCGTGCTTCCGCAAGATGGATCGCGCCGGGATCGTTGGCAGCAAGCCGTTCTGAGCTGGCAATGGTCCGGCATGTTCAATGCCATGGCGCCGTCAATAACGCGCAGCGCTTCCCGTGTATTTGACGAGAAAAGAAGCCGATTTGGTCCTGCAGCATTCCTGCGCAGAAGCCGCCGACAGAACCTGAAGTCCACAGAAATGAATCCGACTATCCTCATCGTACCCGGCCTGCGTGATCACGTGGCGGAGCACTGGCAAACGCTGTTGGAAGCGAAATTGCCAAACGCGGTTTCCGTGCCGCCACTGGATCGGGACAAATTGAGTCGCGCGGCCCGCGTTGCCGCGCTTGACGCGGTATTGGGCCAGATCGAGGGCCCTGTGATCCTGGTCGCGCATAGCGCCGGTGTCATGACCACCGTGCATTGGGCAAGTCAGCACTACCGCCCGATCCACGGTGCTTTGCTTGCTACGCCCCCTGACCTTGAAACGCCTTTGCCATCAGGACATACCTCTCGGGATGAACTGGAGCGAAATGGCTGGCTGCCGATACCCCGCAAGGCGCTGCCGTTCCCGAGCATTGTCGCGGCCAGCCGCAATGACCCGCTGGCGCGCTTCGTTCGTGTTTCGGAGATGGCAGCGGATTGGGGCAGCCGCTTCGTTGACCTGGGCGAAGTCGGCCATCTCAACCCCGCCGCGGGGTTCGGCGAATGGCCACGCGCGCAGGACCTGATCCGCGAAATGCTCTGAACAACGAGAGAAGGGAAGCCCGACAAGACGTGAATTCCTTTCCGACATAGAAGGCTCTACGCGAAGTTTCGCGCATCGGCCTGTATGCGAATACCTCGCCAAGGATGGTCCGGTCCGCAGACGGCTGAGGCCAAGTGTTATCGCAACGTTCCTCCCACACATCCAACGAAGGAGACAACCATGCAATTCCTTGATGATTCCCTGCTCCCCGAGAACCAGGAACCCTTGGTCATTCAGGTGGCGCCATACGGTCCGCAGTGGCTGCCCAGCGACTCGGACGACATCCCCGTGAGCATGGACGAGCAGGTGCAGAAAGCGGTCGATTGCTACAACGCTGGCGCCACCGTGCTGCACGTGCACGTGCGCGAGGCCGATGGCAAAGGCAGCAAGCGGCTGTCCATGTTCAACGAACTGCTGGCCCGGCTGCGCGAAGCCGTACCAAAGATGATTCTGCAGGTGGGCGGCTCCATTTCCTTTGCGCCAGAGAACGATGGCGCAGCCGCCAAGTGGCTGAGCGACGATACGCGCCACATGCTGGCCGACCTTAGCCCCAAGCCGGACCAGGTGACGATTGTGGTCAACAGCGCCACGATGAATGTCACCGAGTTGCATCCCCCGGAGGAATACGCGGGCACCTCCATGGCCGAGCCGGCGATGTACGAGGCGTACCGCAACATGTCCTACGAGGCCGGGCCTGTGTTCGTGGAAGAGCATCTCAAGCGCCTGCAAGCCGCCGGCATCCAGCCGCATTTCATGGTCGGCCAGATCGCCAAGATGGAATCCATCGAGCGGTTGATTCGCCGAGGCATCTACAAAGGGCCGCTGCTGGTGAACTGGGTGCAGCTCGGCGGGGGTTCCGAAGGGCCGAATCCGCGCAACCTGCTGGAAATGGCCAACCGCTTGCCCGACAACGCGGTCTTCACGGTCGAGTCCTTTATGCGCTACGTCCATCCGCTGACCACAATGGCGATCGCGATGGGCTTCCACGTGCGCTGCGGCATTGAAGACACGCTGTGGGGCCGCAAGGGAGAGCGTATGACGTCCGTACAGCAGGTGGAGCGCATGGTGAACATGTCGCGCAGCCTGTACCGCGACGTGGCCACTGCCGACGAGGCGCGCCGCATCTATCGCATTGGCGAGCAGTACCAGACGGTGGATGAAACGCTGCGCAAGGTTGGCTACCTGCCCAACCGCCGGGAGAACGAGCGCGGCCAGCCCGCCTGGGCCGTGGCGTAACGCAACGGCTTCACACGCACAAGAAAGGAGACAACCATGATGAAGCGCCTTTTAGGGAGCAGGGGCGCGCGAACCCTGCTCTGCACGATGTCACTCTTCATCGGGACGGGCGGCGCCCACGCCTGGACTACCAAGCCCGTGCGGGTCATCGTGCCGGCTGTTGCGGGCGGCTCGATGGATATCGTGGCCCGCGTTCTGTCCGACCAGCTCTCCAAGGACGTTGGAGCGCCGTTCTTCGTGGAAAACAAGCGCGGAGCGGGTGGCAACGTCGCCATGGCGGCCCTGCTGTCGTCGCCCGCCGATGGCCAGACCATTGTGGTTGCCTTCGACAACATCCTCACGGAGATCCCGCATGTCATCAAGCAGAACTTCTCCACCGTAAAGGACATCCGGCCGGTGGCGGCATTCGCGCGCTCCGCCTTCGTGCTGGTGGGCAACACGGCGCTTCCACCCAAGGACTTCAAGGGCCTGATTGCCTATCTGAAGGCCAACCCGCAACAGGATTCGTTTGCCTCCTATGCGGTGGGATCGGCCTCTCATTACGCGGGGGTGATGCTGGGCAGCCAGGCAGGGCTCCAGCTCAACCATGTGCCGTTCGTCGGCTCGCCCCCTGCGCTGGTCCAGGTCATGGGCGGGCAGACGCCCATCATGGTGGATGGTCTTCTCACCTCGCTGCCCTTGATTCGCGGCGGCAAACTCAGGCCCTATGCCGTCATTGCTCCGCACCGCTTGGCCAGCCTGCCCGACGTGCCGACCTTTACCGAACTGGGATACCCCGACATCAATCAGTTCAGCAACCAGGCCGTGGCTATCGTTGCGGCCGGGGTGTCACCGGAACTGTCGGAGAGGATCCGCGCTGCAGTCTACAAGGCCGCATCGGCCCCATCGGTGCAGAAAAAGCTGGCCGAGCTGGGCCTCGAGCCCATGCAGCCCCAGTCGATCGAGGCTTTGGAAAAGGCCGAAAAGGAGGGCTTCGACAGGATCGGGAAGATCATCAAGGATTTCAAGGTCAACCTGAACTGAATGCATTGGCTTGCCGAAACCCACACCGACTATGCGAATGGACGATGGGTTTCGGCAGGCCTGTCGTGCCCGAGGAGTAGACGATCCAGAGCGGATGATCAAACGTCACGTGCTCGACTGTCTGTCTCCTCTTTGGTAATGCACAAACACGATTCCTTGCCCTGAATGCTCACGCCGATCAGATTGCCGATCCCCCATTCGGGCTGATAATCTGACCGACCAGATAGTGGGTGTCTGCCAAGTGCAATACAGTCTGTGCGTACTCCTCAGCGGTCCCGAAACGACCGAGTGGGACACCTTGCCACAGGCGATTACGAGCTTCTTCCCCCGCCTTCTCAAGATACCGTTCAAAGTCTGGTGTCATGATGCCGCCAGGTGCCACGGCGTTGACGTAGATGTTTGCACCGGCAACTTCCGACGCAACCGACTTCGTGAACGCAATGACGGCGCCCTTCGAAGCACAGTAATGCGGCGAGTGGATGCTCCAGTCGGTATAGCCTGCGACGGACGAGATATTGATGATCCGCCCATCACGTTGCGGCTCCATCAGTTTGAGCGCCTCCCTGGTGCAGTAGAACACGCCATTGACGTTGACGTCCCAATAGCGGTTCCACTCTTCATCACTCATATTGCTGGTGAACTGCAGGGACTGGCGCGGGACGGGCGTGCTGATGTAGGCGTAGTGCTTTGCCCGGCGGGCGTCATCTGCCGGACGCGATGGGGTGACCGCGGCATTGTTCACCAGGATATGCACCGTACCGAACTGCTCGGCAACCTCCTTGAACATATTCCTGACTTCCTGGCTGGATGCCACGTTGGCTCGCTTGCCATAGGCCTTGCCGCCGGCAGCCTGGATTCGGTCGACAACTGCCTGAATTCTGGCTTCATCACAAACGTCATTCACAATGACGGTGGCGCCCTCGGCTGCGAGGGTTCGGCTAATGGCCTGGCCAAGGCCGCCAGCGGCACCAGTGACGACAGCTACACGACTATTGAGTTTCATAGGTCCCTATCTCCATTGAATGGTTGTCTCCTGGGGGGCTTGACCACCGCCGTTCAGCGCTGAATGCCGTCCGGTTCGGTGTTGGACTCCACTGTAGGCTTCCCATGCGGTCGACTTTTCGGATTACGCGCCGTAGTTTTTCGTTTGTGCGCCACACCGAGTAAACGCTAAGGACGTTGGCGAGGACGATTGGCTCGCATCCAAAACAAAGACAGAGTGGAGCGACAGTGGCCGAATCCATGGTCCGTGCGAGAGCACTGAGCGCTATCTTCGGGTGGGCAGGGCGGGGCCGGAATCGATTGTGCTGGACGTGAGAAAGACCATTCATCGTCTGCGGCCGATCGAACAAGCAACCGTCGAGCAGGTCGCACTCCATCTGCATCTGAGCGTGAGAACCATGCAGCGCCAGCTTGAGACAGCGGTGTACGAATTTCTCGAATCTGGTCGAGGAGGTGCGTCAGGGGCTTGCCGTACGCTATCTCACGAATCAGCGTTTCCCCAATAGGGCGGGCAGTGGTTCAGGGCGCGTTTCGGCACGACACCTCGCGCATGGCGAGGCACGCAGATGAAATGGCTATGAGTTCCGGTGAATGGCGCTCGACGGGCGGAGCAAGCGGCGAGGTGGCTGACGAATGTACAGTCGGCTGCGACCATCGAATGACCGTTCGTCGCAGCTCTCCGGCCACTCGAGCGCGAGTGGCCGGATGCCCGCTTCTCGGTCGGCTCGGTCATCGAAAATCCGGGGACGACTGACCCAAACTGGCCGGCAAGGGACCCTTCGCCGGCCAGGCACCTGGTTACACTTCGGTTTGCTCTGCCATTTCGAGCGCGTCGTCCACTTCAATGCCAAGGTAGCGCACTGTGCTTTCAAGCTTGGTATGCCCGAGAAGCAGTTGAACGGCCCGCAGATTCTTCGTACGGCGGTAGATCAGTGATGCCTTGGTGCGTCGGATGGAATGAGTTCCGTAGGCTGAGTCGTCCAGGCCAATGGACGCGACCCAGTGATGGACAATCCGCGCGTACTGTCGAGTCGAAAGGTGCGGTGACGCGTGCAAGCGGCTCGGAAAGAGATAGTCGGACAGCTTGAGTCCACGAGCATAAATCCAACATTGGACGCTCTCGCGAGTCTGTTCGGTGATCTCAAACTGTACCGGACGCTGAGTCTTCTGTTGCATCACCGTTGCGCGAGTACCAACCTGACTGCCTGCGCAGATGTCCTGCACGCGCAGGCGGGTTAGGTCACACGCGCGCAGCTTGCTGTCAATGGCAAGGTTGAACATCGCCAGTTCGCGAACGTTCGATGTGAGCTGAAGCCGGGTTCGAATCGCCCATATCTCGTTCAGCTTCAATGGAGGCTTCTGGCCCGTCAGCCTTCCTTTGTTCCATGGAACTTGGCGACTCGGGTAGAGAGGGACAGTTTCCATGATGGTCTCCTTTCAGGTGAAGGGTAAACCGAGTCTGCGCCTTCGTCCCGCCAAGAGGCGTGGAGTGCTCAGTGAACATTGTCCGATGCGCCCGCGCTCATGGATCATGAACTGTCGTGTTTGATGCGCATCGCCCGAAGGGGGCAAGTCTGCGTTGTCAGTATTCGAGACTGCATGAACTTGTCCTGATCTTCCGATGCTGGCCTGGCGGGACTCCAGAACGGTCATTCAACGGTCCAGGTTCGACCCTTTATAGGTAGTCAGGGTCGAAGGGCAGAGTCGGCCAAGGGGCAGCCGGTCGCTCCGGGCAAGCCAAGCGACCGGTGTTCGCAGAGGAGCGGACATCCGAACTGAGTGCCAATCAAGTCCAATTAGCGCTGCTCGCCCAAGTGCGGTAGCAGCTCGTCGAACTCGGGCCCGGACAGGACATCCCGCGGCCACCCGCTCAGCCTGCAGCCATTGCCATCAGATGATTGCCGAATTGTTCCCGCAAACGATTCTTCAGAATCTTGCCTGTCGCACCCAAAGGAATGGTATCCACGAAGATCACATCGTCCGGCGTCCACCATTTGGCGATCTTGCCCTCATAGAAGGCGAGCAGTTCGTCCCGGGTAAGATCCGCTTGCGGCTTCCTGGCCACGATCAGCAGCGGGCGCTCATCCCATTTTGCGTGCTTCGCGGCGATGCATGCGGCCTGGAAAACGGCCGGATGCGCCATCGCGATGTTCTCCAGGTCAATTGAGCCAATCCATTCGCCGCCTGATTTGATCACGTCCTTGCTGCGATCGGTGATCTGCATGAAGCCATCGACGTCAATGGTGGCGACATCGCCGGTCGGGAACCAGCTCTGTGCTTCGTCATCGAGCTGTAGCGGATTTCCGCCTTCGCTCCGGAAGTACTCACGGACCACCCACGGCCCGCGCACCAATAGGTCACCGGACGCCACGCCATCCCAAGGCAACTCGCGTCCGTCCGCGCCGACGATTTTCATGTCGACGCCGAACAGCACACGGCCCTGTTTCGACTGGACGGTGAGACGGTCTTTGTAGCTCATCTCCCAGTGTTTGGGTTTCATCGAGCAAACGGTCCCGATCGGGCTCAGCTCGGTCATCCCCCAAGCGTGCAGCACGGCCACACCGTACTCGTCCTGAAACTTGCGCAACATGGCAGGTGGGCAGGCCGCGCCACCAATGATGGTGCGCGCCATGCTCGAGAATTCCTGGCCTGTCTGCTCCAGGTGGTTCAGCAGGCCTTGCCAGACTGTCGGGACTCCTGCGGAGAGCGTGACCTGCTCGGCGTTGAGCAGTTCGTACAGCGATTTGCCATCCAGTGCCGGTCCGGGGAAGACCAGCTTGGCCCCGACCATGCACGCAATGTACGGAAGGCCCCAGGCATTGACGTGAAACATCGGCACGACCGGCAAGATCACGTCGCGCGCCGAACAATTCAGCGCATCCGGCAGCGCAGCCGCGTAGGTGTGCAGCAGCGATGAGCGGTGGCTGTATAGGACGCCTTTGGGGTTGCCAGTCGTCCCAGAGGTGTAGCACAGCGTACTGGCGCTTTCTTCGTCAAGGAGCGGCCACACGTACTCGGGCGAGCCTTGCTCGATCAGATCTTCGTAGCAAAGGAGGTCGATGCCGGCGTCATGCGGCATGTGGGCGCGGTCGGTCATCGCGATGAACGCCTTGGCCGTCTTGCAGCGGCTGGCGACGGCCTTGATCAGCGGCAGGAAGGTCAGGTCGAAGAAGATGTACTGGTCTTCGGCGTGGTTCGCGATATAAGCGACCTGATCCTCGTGCAGGCGCGGATTGATGGTATGAAGGATGGCTCCCATCCCTGAGACGCCATAGTAGAGCTCCATGTGGCGATAGCCATTCCATGCCAGCGTGCCAATGCGGTCAGACGGCTTGACTCCAAGGGCGGTCAGCGCACCGGCCATCTGGCGCGCGCGGCGGTGGCAGTCCCGGAACGTGTAGCGATGGATATCGCCCTCCACCCGCCGCGACACGATCTCCGTATCGCCATGATGCCGGTCCGCGTGCACGATGAGAGAGGAGATCAACAACTGCTTTTGCATCATCAGGCCATTCATGGCGTCATTCCGTTTCTGCTGCTGTCTGCCAGCCCGAGACTCTGGCGGCAAAGGGCTCCAGGCTGCGGAATGGGGGTTGCGCTGTCAGGTCTGGCGACCGTCGTTCAGGCTGGTCAGGTGCGATGCCACAGTTCGCTGCTGGTCATGATGAGGCGAGCAGCAGGCGTGGTACCGGTTTTGGATGAGGATGAACCCTTGGCCGCATCGCTGGCGGCGAAATGAGAGACAGCCAAGGATCAATCGTCCGGCTGTTGCGGGAAGCCGCGGTGATCCCGCGGTGCCCTTGGACGGTGCTTAGTTGAACGCCGTGAGATCCTTCGGCGCGATGTCATGCTTATCGCAATAGGCGAGGTAGCGCTGCAAAGCGGTCTTCCAGTTCTCGATGGCCAACACCTTGTCGTTCTCGTCGACAAACACAAGGTCGCCAGTCACGATCACGAGCGTCTCGACGTAGCCGCCAGTGCCTTCTGTGCTGACGACTTCAGGTGTGTGCGTTGAGGCCGCTGTCTCGTAAACCAGGCTGCCGGGCCCTGCGACCCAGTCGTGCTCCTTGTACTTCCACTTTCCCTCCATCGTGTACACGATGACCGTGCCGGTATGGTGGTGCTTGGGAAGCTGCATGTCGATCGGTGCCTTCATCCGCACGATCCATTCGCCTCGGACCGGGTCAAGCTTGAAGTATTTCAGAAGAACGTTATCTGCATAGGGCGTGAAGGGAACCCAAGGCAGCGATTCGCCATCGATGACTGCAGTATCGACTTGTTGGTAAAGCATAACTGTCTCCATTGATTTGGTATAAGACGGCATTTCAATACGCCGCATGAGGCAACGCACGTGCGGCTTGGCGCCCCACATCCTCGCAACTGATCAGGGTGAGGTGCTGTTGCTGCCCGCCATAGCTTGGCGGGCGGATTTCTCAAGGTTTCCCCAGCGGGACTGTCTGGATCAGGACAGAGGAGCGCCTGTCAGCGTCGCGCGAAGCATCTTGCGCGGCGCATTGCCATAATCCGCCACGGCATAGTGTTGGCACAGCAGGTTGTCCCACATTGCCACGGTGTTGTCGCGCCATTTCAGGCGCACTTGGTATTCAGGAATCGCGGCTTGGGAGCACAGGTAGTACATCAGGTGCTGTGACTCGGGCATGAAGTCCTGGCCGTAGCGAATGTCCGTGAAGTTGAAATAATTCACGAAGTGGGTGGTGAATACCGAATTGACAAAGAGAACCTTTTCGCTGGTTTCCGGGTGGGTCAGAACGACGGGGTGCTCGGCGCCGGGGTTCTTTTCTGCGGCGGCGCGGCGCTCCTCCTTCGGATACTGGGCCAGGAAGCAATGCTCGGCGCTGTGCTTGGCGTACAGGCCGTCAATTCGCTGCTTGATGGCCTCGGGCAGGCGTTCATAGGCCATTACCATGTTGGACCAGATGGTGTCGCCGCCGTTTTCCGGTCCCATTTCGCGCCGCAGGACTGCACCACGCGGAGGGGCCTTCTTGAAGGTCACGTCCGAATGCCACAGGTTCTCGCGGCTGGCCTTCTCGACAAAACTCTGTTTGGTCGGATCAAGATTCCGATAGAGCATCAGCAGCTTGTTGGCATCCGGATGGCTTGGCGCAAGTGGGTGCGCTTCCAGTTCGCTGAACTGCGCGGCGAAGTTCTGCTGCTCCATGGGGGTGATGTCCTGATCGCGGAAGAACAGCACCTTGTGTTTCAGCCACAGCGCACGGATTTCAGCGATGAGGTCAGGATCCTGGGCGGCGTCGGCCAGGCTGATGTTGCTGAGTTCAGCGCCGATGGCTGGCGTGCAAAGCTCCACCTTGATCGAATGTTGACGCACCGATGGCCGGATGATGGCTGGTGCCGTGGGGGGAATTTGTGTGGCCCTGTTCTGCGCCGTAGTTGTTGCTGTCATAGTTGTCTCCAATCTCAGTCTGTGCCGCTTGATCAATCCACTTGGATGCAGCTATGTTAGGTTTTGTCGCCGCCTGGATGATTAGCCCGCTGGGCCAATTACTTAGCAAATTGGGACAGGCGCGGCAGAGAGCACCGGCTCAGAGCGCCTATGCAACGGCGGAGTCTCGTTTCGAACGGGGGATTCGGGAAGGCGTGATCCCGGTTCGGCGTCTCTACGATTCGATTTGCGCGGTCGGCGTTGTTAGTTGCCACCGCAGACTACCGGCAATGGAACCATGGGCAGGGGGCTGCGGGGCAATGAAATAGCGACGCGGACACCTGCCAAGTGAGGTCATCCGCGGTTCAGTCCGGGTCTGGACCTCGCCGTTCTCTGCCTATAGTCGGCCGCCCAATCCGATGGGGTTTTGCCGAACCCTCGGCGGAACCAGCGGGAGAAGTCGCCTGCGGTGGAGAAGCCAAGCAGTTCGGCAACTTCATATAGCTTGCGCCTGCTGTTGGCGAGGTATTCCTCGGCGAGTTCCAAGCGCACGGCATTGATGATCGTTGTCACGCTCTCGCCGCTGCGTGCCAGTTGCCGGTTGAGTGTGCGCCGGTTGATACCCAGATGCTGGGAGATTCGCTCGACCGAACAAAGTCCAGCCGGTAACAACATCTTGATGACTTCACGCGCCCGCTGGGTCGGGTCGTCTTCCAGGCTGGCCAACTGTACGTCAAGCAACCGCTTCACTTCTCGACTGAGCTCGGGGACGGCCGCTGGAATTGGCATGTCCAGCTCGCGGCGTCGACAGATGATCGCATTGCATTCCTTGGAAAATTCGATGTTGGTCCCGAGCACGCGGTGATGAACATCGAGGCTGGCGGGGGCCTCATGTTTAAAGCTGATCGACACGGGGCGAAAGGTATTCCGTGACAAGACTGTAAAGTTCCGTAGCGCAATGCCCACCGACTGCTCGACGGCCTGGCGCCAGACGCCAGGGCGCCGGAAATCCACGAACAGCATTGCGAGATCCCCGGCATCCTCGAGCCGCAATTGCACCCCGTCGTTGTGCAGTCGCAGGTACCGGGCTGAGGCCAGCATTGCGGCACGTAGAGTGGGTTCCTCGCGCAGGACCAGGGCCAGCACGCCTAGGTTCGCCAGGCTTCTCTTTTCTGCCAGCAGCAGGCCAAATGCCTCCTGGCCGGACAGGCGGGCTGACTCTTCCAGCAGCCAGCCGACCGAATCGGCACTGATCATGAGGTTGGGATCCTCCAGCGCTTTGGCCGGTATCTTCGCCAGCCGCAACATGCGGAACGGATCCAGACCGACTGCTCGGGCAATGTGTTCGTAGTCGGTGAGCGCGGCCGCCCTGGTCAAAATGTGCCCGTCTGCAGCCATGTCCCAACCTCCTAAGAATTTGTCCCAACTTGCTTAGTATAGTTGCGGCCTTCGCAGCTACCTTAGTCGTTGAAACCCTGAAACGGAGGAAGACAATGACTAAGGGCACAGCAGCTCACTGCGATAGGGTCGACACTTGGGCACCGGCGAATGCCGACGATCCGCAAGCGTTCAACCACTGCTTCGCCGAGGTGAACGGCGTCCGCATGCACTACGTTGACGAGGGGGACGGTCCCCTGGTGATCCTGCTTCATGGCTTTCCCTACCTGTGGTACATGTGGCGGCGCCAGATCCCGGCTCTGGTCAACGCCGGCTATCGGGTCGTAGTTCCCGACCAGCGGGGATTTGGCCAAAGCGACCGGCCCGATGCGATCGAAGCCTATGACATCAGTCAGGCAGTTGGCGACATGGTCGGGCTGATGCAGGCCCTGGGTGAGACGTCCGCCGTGATCGTCGGGCACGACCTGGGTGCCTGGGTTGCGCAGGCGGCTTCCATGCTGAGGCCGGATCTGTTTCGTGCCCTCGCCATGCTCAATACCCCGATACCGCCACGAGGCAAGGTAAAACCCAGCGTCGGCTGGCAGGCCATGGCCAAGGGCAAGGGATTTCACTACCTGTACTTCCAGCAGGTCGGCAAGCCCGACCGCGAATTGTCCGCCGATACGCGAAAGACGCTGCGTAGCATGTTCTACTCGATTTCCGGGAGCGCCGCCGGTGCCGAACGCTGGCGCGTGCTCTTCGATTCGAACGAGGGCATTCTTAGCTCCGTCACTGAGCCGAAGGAATTCCCCGAGTGGTTGAGCGCTCGCGCGCTGGACTACTACGTGGACGAATATACCCGCACCGGGTTTACCGGCGCCTTGAACTACTACCGCTGTCGCGACCGGAACTGGGAAATCACGGCCTTCCTCGATGGCGCTGTGGTGCGCCAGCCGAGCATGTTCATTGGCGGTGCAGCCGACCCTTCCCTTGAGCTGGTGCGCAATCAATATGACCAACTTGACGCGTATCTGCCCGGGCTGCGAAAAAAAGTCCTGCTCTCCGGCGTGGGCCACAGTGCCGCGGAGGAAAGCGTAGAGCAAGTCAACGAATTGCTCCTCGAATTCTTGGGGCAGCTAGAGGACGGAGCGTCGGGAAGCCTGGCCTGACTGAGAGACCGATCTGCGTTGCCGGGGGCGCGACGGAATCGCAAGGGCAAGTTCGTCCTTGCCGTCAATCGATTGACGTCCGGCGCCTCGATGCAGTCTCGGTGCGGCTCCTCTCTTTCAACGGGCCTCCTCTGTCGGAGGAAGCCCTCAATTGCACTGATTGAACGCCCAAGGCTCCTCCGAGGAGCCGGGCAACCGTTGGCAAGTCGGCCACTGTGCCGCGCGCGCAACGACCACAAAGAAAGCTACGGACAGATAGCTTCAGCAGCAGCCAAAGAATGGAGACAGTACTGTGGCACTCAATATTCCGCAAACAACATGCTACCAAGGTGAGCAACCACGCCTATCCCGTGGCTATATATGCGTCATCTTCGCACTGACCTTCGGCCTGATCCTGTCCGACTATATGTCGCGGCAGGTACTGAACGCAGTCTTTCCCCAGATCAAGGCCGAATGGGGGTTGTCCGACACCCAGCTTGGCACGCTCAGTGGCATCGTCTCACTGGCAGTCGGCCTGCTGGCTTTCCCATTATCGTTGGCCGCGGACCGATGGGGACGGGTGCGAAGCGTCATTGCCATGGCGGCGATCTGGAGCGTCGCGACCCTGCTCTGTGGCCTGTCGCACAACTACTTCACCTTGCTGTCGGCGCGCTTTCTCGTCGGCGTTGGGGAAGCCGCCTATGCCGGCGTCGGCTTGGCCATCCTCATCAGCATCTTTCCGCCGCGGTACACGTCTACGGTCACCGGCACATTCATGGCCGGCGGCATGGTCGGCTCGGTAATGGGGATCGGGATGGGCGGTGCACTGGCAAGCCAGTTCGGCTGGCGGAGTGCCTTCGTCGGCATGGCAGTCTTTGGCATTGTCCTGACCCTCCTTTATATGCTGGTCGCCACTCCCTCACGAATTGAAGGGGAGACTGGCGGCTCTGCTGGCAATCAGTCGACTGCACGGTCGCCCATCAGGCATGTGCTAAGAGACCTGTTCTCATCCCCCACTCTGATTTGCGTCTATATCGGCAGCGGCCTGCAGCTATTCATCAACGGCGGCATGCTTGCCTGGTTGCCGAGCTTCCTGAATCGAGCCTATGACATGCCACTGAGCAAGGCGGGTGGGGTCGCCGCGATCTTTGTCCTTTGCGGTGCATGTGGCATGCCGCTTTGCGGCGCGCTGGTCGATCGTGTGGGCCGCGATTCGCCGCGACGGAAGATGCTTCTGACCATCGCTTTCAACCTGGCCTGCGGAGTACTGCTCTTTACAGCCTTTCAGCTTCCTACCGGAACCGCCCAACTGGTACTCATTGCCCTGGGCCTGTTCTTCGCCGCAGGCATTGTGGGGCCGGGCACCACCATGGTCGCGAACTTGACGCCCAAGGCGATTCACAGTACCGCCATAGCGACGCTCGCCTTGGCCTGCAACGTCCTCGGCCTGGCGCCAGGCTCCATCGTCACCGGAGCACTGGCAGATCGATTGGGGCTGGTGCCGGCGCTGCAGCTATTGCCAATCGCCGGGATCGCGTCGGCTGTCGTCCTGTTGATAGGCGTGCGATTTCTGCGCGGCGACCGGTGACTTACATCCCAATGACAGCGCAGCAGGACCATCGAAGGCGGGGCGCGTCAGCCACAAGCTGGCGGTCGAGGCGAAGAACTGCCCATGGTCCCTCGCGTCGAGTCGTTCCCCATAGGCCGGGCGGGATGCGGTGGCAGCCCATCGGTGCTGCCTCGCGGAACAAGTCCTGCACGCAGCCGCCGTTGCGGCTGAGGCCAACACGCCAACCCAGAAGCCGGGGAAGCAATTCCCCGGTTCCGCTTTGTGACTGATTCACTTCCGGATAAGGCTTGTCAAGCTTGCTGATACTACGCGGAAACCCACGAACGGCGACCCTCCCCGGAGCTTTCACCATGGCGGCGATCGCTGCGGGATTGTCGATGCTTGGGCAATTTGCCATCGCGACCTATCTGCCTGCCTTCGCGGTCATGAGCGATGCCTTGCACGCAAGCACCGCACAGGTCCAGCAGTCGCTCGCCGCCTATCTGCTTCCTTTCGCGCTGATGATGCCGTGGCACGGGGCCATCTCCGACGCCGTAGGCCGTCGACGGATGATTCTGCTCGGCTGCGCGCTGTTCACACTCGGCTCCCTGATCTGCGCGGGCGCCACTGGCATTGCGACGCTTTACGCTGGGCGGGTATTGCAGGGTGTCAGTGCCGGCATCGGCGTCATCGTTGGCCGGGCAATGGTCCGCGACGTCTTTGACGGTATGCAGGCCCAGAAGGTCATGGCACTTGTCGCGATGATCTTCGCGCTGGCTCCAGCCCTGGCACCGGTCTGCGGTGGCTGGCTATTGCTTTGGATAGGGTGGCGCAGCATCTTTGTCTTCCTGGCGCTGGTGTCTGCATTGCTCTTCGCCACTTGCTGGCTATGGGTGCCAGAGACCTTGCCGCCGGCGCGCCGGCATCCACTTCACCCTGTGCTGCTGGCGCGCAGCTATGGAGCCATGCTGACGCATTGGCGCTTCATCGCGCTGGCGCTCGCGAACGCCGGCGTCAACCTCGCGATCTACGTCTACATCTTTGCCGCTCCGCGCTTCGTTACCCAACATCTCGGTCTTGGTGCGCAGTCATTCGGCTGGCTGTTCATCCCGATCGTTGCCGGGATCATGCTAGGTGCGCTCGTGTCGCATCGCATCGCCGGCCAGACAAGCCCCGAGCGAAGTGTGATGCTTGGGCACGCTGTCATGCTGCTGGCCGGCGCATTCAATATTGCGGTCACCACTCTGCATGCCCCGGCATTGCCGTGGGCGCTGATGGCCCTGCCAGTCTTTGCTGCCGGCATGACCATGACGCAGTCGAGCCTACAATTGCTGGCGCTGGACTGCTTCCCTGAGCGGCGCGGGCTGGCATCGAGTGGCTATTTTACGGTGCAGCAGTTTGGCAATTTCCTTCTGTCGGCGCTGCTGGTTCCGCTGCTGATGGACTCGACCGTCAAGATGGCGCTCTGCATGGCTGGGCTGCAGTTGCTGGGTCTCGTCATGTTCGTGGCGGCGGAACGCAGCAGGGTGGCTGTTGTTTCTCCGCAAAGTTGAGCGCCTTTGATGCCGGGATGACGGTCACTATTGCAACCTGTCAATCGGCAGTGCCATTCGATCGCGCTCGGCGGCACAAGCGGCGCTGACGGCCGAGAAGTGTGCTGCGATCCAACGACAGAATTTGGGGCCGAGAGGAGACACTCGAGAATCAGCGGCCGAGTGCGCTAGAAGCGCCAAGAAGCATCCCATGCGCCGGGATTGATAGAGCCCGTTGGCATGAAATGCAATGCCGGACGCAGTCATTGCAAAGCGGGGACACATCTTCACGCCTAGACTTACTTTCGCAGCAGCACATGTCGTGCGGCATTAAATAAAATAGGAGACGATGCGATGACTAAAGTCGTGCGCATGTATGAGATCGGCGTACCCGAAATTCTTCGTTACGAAGACATGGAAATCGGCGATCCGAGCCCCGGCCAGGTTCGTATCCGCCATGTCGCGGTGGGCCTGAAGGCCACCGGCTCGTCGATCTCCGTCATCTGAGGAGTTCGCCATGGAAGTCAAGCAACTGACCTGTGCCATCGGCGCCGAGCTGGTCGGCGTGAACCTGGCCGACGCGATCAAGAGCGACGATCTGTTTGCAGAGATCCGTGCCTTGCTGCTGCAACACCGCGTGCTGTTCCTGCGCGACCAGAACATCAGCCCCGTCGAGCACGTCGCGTTCGCACGCCGCTTCGGCGAACTTGAGGATCACCCCGTGGCCGGCAGCGATCCGGAGAATCCGGGCCTGGTCCGCATCTACAAGTCGCCGGACCAGCCGAACGACCGCTACGAGAACGCTTGGCACTCAGACGCCACCTGGCGCGAGGCCCCGCCGTTCGGCGCCGTGCTGCGCTGCGTGGAATGCCCACCGGTGGGCGGCGACACGACGTGGGCGAATATGGCGCTCGCCTATGAGAACCTGCCCGATCACATCAAGACGCAGATCGCCGACCTGCGTGCGCGTCACAGCATCGAGGCCAGCTTCGGCGCCGCGATGCCGATCGAGAAACGGCTCGCACTCAAGGCAAGGTTCCCGGATGCCGAGCACCCGGTGGTGCGCACCCATCCGGATACCGGCGAGAAGATCCTCTACGTGAACGCTTATGTGACCCACTTCACGAACTACCACACGCCTGCGCGCGTCCGCTTCGGGCAGGACGCCAACCCGGGCGCGGCCGACCTGCTGCGCTACCTGATCTCGCAGGCCTACATCCCCGAGTATCAGGTGCGCTGGCGCTGGCAGCCCAACAGCGTGGCGATCTGGGACAACACGGCAACGCAGCACTATGCTGTGATGGACTATCCACCTTGCTATCGCAAGATGGACCGCGCCGGCATCGTCGGCAGCGTGCCATTCTGACCTGCACCGGAGATAACATGGATCCGCGCCTGGCGCGGATTGCTGGCCACCAGTCGGGCGGGTCCGCGTAGTTGGTCGAGTATGCGAAGAACGCTGCCGCCTAGTGGCGGCGCGGTCCAGCGACGCCGGGTTGGTCAGCGAGATGAGCTTTGGCGTTGATGTCAGCTCTGCTTATTTCGACGGCTGTTCTATGGATCACAGTGGCCATTCGGACGGTCTCGGTGAACGGCGGCTCATCGGTGCTACCTCGGCCGTTCGACGATGTTAGGGCGGATGGCCGAGAATGGCCGGTCTCGGGCGTCCGGAGGCCCGGACGCCGAGGTCCGAGATCGGGCCAGAAGCAGTCAGCCGTTCGTTGAGCCAGCCACGACCGCCATTGGCCACTGAACGGACCCTGGATTGGATAACTGCTAGGGCTCTAGAAAGTCTGTGGTTCGAGTGGAAACGCATCTGATAAAGTGGCGCAGCAGGCTCGGGTTCGCGACGACGCTGCCTCCACCGACAAGCAAGAGAAGGCCATACCGTGGATATCCAACTCTTCTTCATCTGCTTCCTCACTTTTGTGATCCACCTGATCGGGACGCTGGCTTACTCCATCCGAATTGCCGGCGTCCGTACGGGGCGCATCGCAGTCTCCTTTGCGCTATTCAGCGTAATGATGCTCGTTTCTCGTACTTCCAACTCGTTCCTCGGTCCATTTTTGGCCAAGCGTGTGGAGACAAACCTTATGGGGGAGGCTACCGGGAATTTGGTGATGGATTTTAGGTGGCTGCTGATTGCCGCCGCACTTGCGACTCTCTTGGGTGCCATCCTCATCCCGACCTTCCAGCGTGTCTTTAGCAGGGCTGTTCTCCACTTTCAGGTCCATCGATCAATCCCAAAGCTAATCCTCCATGGTTTCTTCAAGGGTGGACTCAGCTATATCAAAGACTCAGCCACGCTGCCGGCAAAAGCGAACCTCGTTGCTGCGCACCGAGGGCACGGAATAGCACCGTCGGTGATCTGCCTCAATATTATCGCCGTTGCGCTGTGGACTGTCGGGGTCTTTGCGTCGCTATACGCAGGTTACCTTGATCCGGACGTGAGGGTTACTTCAAGTACATTGTCCTCAATCATCAATGGAGGCGCGACGATCGCGATGGCGTTGTTCATTGATCCGTATATGTCCGCTATGACCGATGATGTCGTAGAGGGAAAGGTCTCTCAGTCGCAGTTCAGGAAGGCCGTGGTATGCCTGGTCGGAAGCCGGCTGGCAGGCACCCTATTGGCTCAATTGCTATTTGTCCCTGCAGCAGGACTTATTGCCCACGTCGCAGCGATACTTTGATCGATGAGGCAGGCTTTGCCAGGCGCGGATCAGAAATGGTTCGGCAGCTCAGATCGGAGCACGGACCGCGCACACCCGAGAATCAAGGGACGGCCTTAGCCCCGATAGGTGCTTGTCTGATTTGGGGCCAACACCGGCTACTCGGTTCAACGCAATCGAAAGGCAGGGATGGCCGGCAGCGGTCTGTCCGCGGGCGGCTGCGCGAGGGCCGCAACGACGAGGCAAGCGGACCCTGGTTGGCGCGCCAGGGAATGCACCGCCCCACCCTGCGCTGGCCTCTGCCGTCTCCGGCCAGCGCCACCGCCCTACGGCACCCCAAAGAAGATCCACACTCCGCACAAAAAGCACGCCCGTGCCGACATTTGAATCTGGCCAGCGCCCCGACAATTGAATCTGGGGTGGACAAGGAGTGTGGCAGCAACGCTGTAATGTCCGGTTCTAGCAAAGCAGAAATGTCCGCCAGAGCGACGAGCCATGGTATCCAGCCTGCCCGGTTAGATGCAATGGAGATGCCTGGCGATGGCTAGACCCGAGTTCATTACAGTCAGCATGCGCGAGTTAGACAGGCTCAAGACCGTCCAGGCGGTCGTAGATGGTGAATTGCGGCCCGGTTTGGCCGCCGAGCGGTTGGAGATCACGGATCGACAGTTCCGACGGTTGCTGGAACGCTACCGGCAAGAAGGTCCATCTGGGCTCGTGTCCCGCAAGCGCGGCCGACCAGCCAACAACCGGTTGCCAGCTGATCGCGAAGCCGCCGCGCTGGGTCTGATCCGGGAACACTATGCCGACTTCGGGCCGACGCTGGCCGCCGAGAAGCTGC
Source organism: Cupriavidus sp. 09_S30 (assembly GCF_056930435.1). Taxonomy (NCBI): domain Bacteria; kingdom Pseudomonadati; phylum Pseudomonadota; class Betaproteobacteria; order Burkholderiales; family Burkholderiaceae; genus Cupriavidus; species Cupriavidus sp. 09_S30. The sequence continues at coordinate 1,449,899 of NZ_JBXOWI010000002.1, forward strand.
GCGAGCGCCATGGGCTTTTGCTATCCAAGGAAACGATCCGCCGGCGAATGACGGCCGCTGGCCTGTGGGTCCCGCGCAAACAGCGCCCGCCCAAGGTCTATCAGCCGCGGAATCGCCGTGCCTGCTATGGCGAACTGATCCAGATCGATGGCTGCGATCACCGCTGGTTCGAAGACCGGGCGCCAGCCTGTACGCTGCTGGTCTACGTCGACGATGCAACCAGCCGGATTATGGAGCTGCGCTTTACCCATTCAGAGGCCACGTTCATGTACTTCGCTGCGACCCGGGCCTATCTGGAGCGCCATGGGAAGCCGGTGGCCCTTTATAGCGATAAGGCCAGCGTGTTTCGCAACAACAAACCGAATGCAACCGGTGGCGACGGCCATACCCAATTTGCGCGGGCCTTGTTCGAGTTGAACATCGAGGGCATCTGTGCCAACAGCAGCCAAGCCAAGCCAAGCCAAGCCAAGGGGCGCGTCGAGCGAACCCACCTGACGCTCCAGGACCGCCTGGTCAAGGAACTACGACTACGCGACATCAGCACCATGGAGGCGGCTAATGCCTTCATGCCGGAATTCATCAGCGACTACAACGCTCGTTTCGGGAAAGAGCCGAGAAACAGCTTCAACGCGCATCGACCGTTGCGGGCCGATGAATGCATGGATTTGATCTTTACCTGGCGCGAGCCGCGCTGCGTGTCGAAGAGCCTGACGATCCAATACGACAAGATTCTCTACTTGCTGGCAGACACTCCCGAGCACCGCAAGCTTGCGGGTCGCTATATCGACGTCTACCACTACCCGGACGGGAAGATCGAGCCTCGGGCGAATGGCACTGCCCTGCCCTACACCATCTATGACAAGCTGTCGGAAGTCGATCAGGGTGTGATCGTGGATAACAAGCGGCTGGGACACGTGCTGCAGATGGCCCAATACGTGCAGGAGAAGCGCGACAACCGGCGGTCACAGTCCTTGCCGTCTACCGATGGAGTTCCACGCAAGCGCGGCCGTCCGCCCGGCAAGAAGGCACAGCGCTCGCTGGACCAAAACGACATGCTGGAAGCACTGCAGCGGCTTCAGAGTCAATCGTGGCCACTGAATGGCACCCAGAACTAGTCTTGGTCGACTACCCGCGCGGCATCCCTCGACGCTCGGCTATGAGTACGGTATCTCGCTGATCCTCTAGTTGCATAGCCACCCCCTCCCGCGCTCGCGCCAAAGTGCGACCAGGCTTTCCCAGTTCGCGCCCTCATCAAAGGTTGCGACATCTGTGGGGAGCAGAATCCATTTCTGGGCGCTACGCATCCAGATGTGGGCAACTGGTTCGATCCACGAGGTGTCGTCAAGAATGCCAGGTTGGACGATCCGAATCCGAGGGTTGCGTGCGGGCGTTCCCCACAGTCTAGTGCCACAGGATCCGCACATCACGCCCGTCTTTATCCTTCCGTCAGGAAGCTGCGCCGAATAGCTCAGAGGCTCGCCGCTCGTCACGAGGACATCTTCTGTCCTCATCACTAGGGATAAAGCGAATCCGCTACCCGTCCTACGCTGGCAGTCCAGGCAGTGACAGGCATACAGCGTGATCGGGGTACCGTGAAGGCGAAACTGAACCCCTCCGCAAAGACACTGACCACCCAATGTCCCTTCCATCTCCCCTCCCTTGGAATTCAATCCAATTTAGTGTGGGTACGCTTCCGCGTTAGATTTCGGCATTTGACGGAGTCCAAGCGGACATTTTAGCTTTGCTGGAAACCGGACATTTCAACTTAGCCTGGACACCCGAAGCGCCGCTTTCTTGCCCCAACTTGCGGCGAAGGCTGTCGTATGAGCAAGACATCAAAAAATGGACAACTCACATCCTCGTACAATCAACAACTTAGCGAAACGCCCCTGTCCATCAAAATTTGCAAAAAATGGACGTATCACTCTGCTCATGTCCATTTTCCAGTTCTTCATCGATTTTCGTTCAAGGTAGCCCATCTTGAGGAAAAAGTAGTCGTCGCGGAAGTCAGCGGAAGCCATAGTCCATGCGCACCTTGTTCGGGGTCGAACTGAGCAGCCGAACACGTCAGGCCGGGTTCGGCCACATCCGGACATCCACCTTGGCTAGTGATGAGCAATTCGAAAGACCGGTTGAATCCACACTTTGGAAGCGGTCACCCACCGCCGTTTTGCGTTCCTGGTCAGAGCAAGTGACCTGACGGGTTAGAACATCGGATGAGCGTCCGGATACAGCGCCGTTCTGAGTGCAAAGCCTCCCAGGACGACAAAAATAATGGCCGCCACCACATGTACCGCCTTGGTCGGCAGCCGGCCGGCAAACTTGTGACCGAGGTAAATGACCGGGACGTTGGCGAGCATCATGCCCAGTGTCGTTCCTGCGACGACGCCAAGAAACTCGTGAAAGCGGGCGGCCAGGGCGACTGTCACGACCTGCGTCTTGTCGCCCATTTCGGCGAGAAAGAACGTCACCACCGTCGTGCCGAACACACCCATGTGCCCCTTCGTGACGGCATCCGCATCGTCAAGCTTGTCAGGAATGAGAATCCAGATGGCCATCAGCGCGAACGAGGCGACAACGGCCCAGTTCATGACATGGGGGTTGATGACGCTTGCGAGCCACGCTCCCAGCGCGCCCGAGAACCCGTGATTTACCAATGTCGCCACGAAGACGCCGAGCACGATCGGAATGGGCTTGCGATAACGGGCCGCGAGAACGAGTGAGAGCAACTGCGTCTTGTCGCCAATTTCGGCGAGGGCGACCACGCTGGTCGATACGAGGAAGGATTCCATGGGGGTTGATTGTTACCGGGCCGCGCAGTCAACACGCGATGACACGCACCCCTGCGACCCGGCCAGGTAGGGATGCACGTCATCGGTCTTGCCAGGCTTGCGCTGCACACGCCATGTCGCCATCAAGCCGACAAGTATGTTGACGTGCGCCTCCTGGCATCGCGCCCGGAGCGGCTACTCCCCGAAGAGTGCCGCGATTATAAAAGTAGGCCGCCTGATCGCACAAGCCTATTTTAGTATACCCCCCCACCCTATTGATGTTACACTCCGTCCGCAAACTGGAGAACAGGCATGAGCCATACGATTCGCGAAAAACAGAAGCTGCTTAACCGCATTCGCCGAATTAAGGGGCAGGTTGAAGCGATTGAAAGAGCACTGGAGGACGAGCGCGGCTGCATGGAGGTGCTGCAACAGGTTACGAGTTGTCGCGGCGCCATGAACGGCCTGCTCGCCGTGGTGCTTGAGGACCACATTCGCACCCATCTGGTCGACGCTGAGCCGGCTGATGAGCATGGCAGCGGGACAGAGCAGTTAATCGAAGTAGTCCACAGCTACTTCAAGTGAGAGAAGCATGAGCAAGTTCGAGGACGCCGCCTTCGGGGCGGGCCATGACCATATCTTCCTGGGCGCTGCCCACGAGGACAACGAGCGCAGGACCTGGATGGTGATTGCGCTGTGCAGCGCTATGATGGTGGCCGAGATTGTCGGCGGCAGTCTTTTTGGCTCGCTGGCGCTCGTCGCGGATGGCCTGCACATGTCGACCCACGCCGGTGCGATGCTGATCGCCGCTTTGGCGTACACCTACGCCCGCAAGCACGCGACAGATCCCCGCTTCGTATTTGGCACCGGCAAGCTGGGAGACCTCGCGGGCTTTACCAGCGCCATCGTGCTCGCCATGATTGCGCTGCTGATCGGGTACGAGGCCGTCTCGCGCTTTCTCTCGCCCGTGCCCATCCACTTCGGCCAGGCGATCCCTATCGCGGTGCTAGGTCTGCTGGTCAATCTCGCTAGCGTCTGGTTGCTGAGCGGCAACCACCACGGCCACGGCCACGGCCACGGTCATGGACATGGGCATGGGCATGGGCATAGTCACGGGCACGGAGATGAAGGCGAACACGCTCATGAGGAAGAGGCGCATCGCATCGTCGGTAGCGCGGGCGTTTTCGCCGTGTCGATCTTCGAGGATGGCGTGCCGCCCGTCTTCCGCATTACGCCTGAAACGGCTTCTTCGAAGCTGACAGCAGATGCAGTTTCAATCACGACGGTTCGCCACGACGGTACCCACCAGACCTTCGCGTTTGCCGACCGTGGGGGCTATCTGGAGTCGAAAGACGTCATTCCAGAGCCGCATGCATTCAGAGCAACGGTCTGCCTGCCCGATGGCGAGCATCAAGTTGAGTTCGAAGAGCACGCGCACGATCACGGCGACGTACACGCTGCAGCGAACCACGACCACAACATCCGCTCGGCCTACATTCACGTCATCGCAGACGCAGCGGTTTCCGTGCTCGCAATCATCGGCCTCCTGCTGGCCCGCGCGTTCGGCTGGGTCTGGATGGACCCGCTCGCCGGCGTGATCGGGGCACTTGTGATTGCGAACTGGTCGTGGGGATTGATGCGCGATACGGGGGGCATTCTGCTCGACATGAATCTGGACAAACGCATGGTCGAGAACGTTCGGCATCTCATCGAGGACAACGGTGACGCCGTGCTTGACCTTCATGTGTGGCGCGTCGGTCCCGGGCACATGAGTGCAGTGGTGTCGGTCGTCACCAGTGAAGCACAACGCAGCCCGAGCTTCTATCACGCGGCGCTCAAACGCTTTAAAGGGCTGTCACATGTGACAGTCGAAGTGAATCCGACGCGTGCCGCCGCCTGAGCGATGGCAGTCAAATCGCCGTGCATCGGTGTGGAACAGACGGAGGTATAGCCGCCGGCCGGCGAGCGGTCGCTTACCGGCCAGCTTCTGCCATTCTGCACGCGTCGGCACGTAGCCGCATTCACGTGCACAACAGTCATTTGTTGCGCTGAGGTGCCGAGGCGGTTTGCGGCACGGCACATGTCACGCTGAGGTATTCGGGGGCCATGGTCCCCTTCTGCTGATTCCAATGTCGTTTGAATGGCTCATGTCGCGCCGCGGCGGGAGCCCAGATCAGACAATGCGTAGCAGAATCGATCACCTTTATGACGCTATCCGAAAAGCTGCGTGGCTGGGCGCGACAGATCAAGCGCGACGGTGTGACCCTCTGGTTTGCCTACCGAAATCCTGGCACCCCAATGCTGTCGAAGCTGCTGTGCATGATCGTGGTTGCCTATGCACTGAGCCCGATTGATCTTGTGCCAGATTTCATACCCATTCTCGGGTATGTCGATGACGTGCTTCTCTTGCCCGGACTGATCTGGCTGGCCGTTCGCTTGATTCCTGACGAGGTGCTGGTGACATGTCGTATCCAAGCCGAGGCATGGCTGGAAGCGCAAGGGAAGAAACCGAGGAGCTATTGGGGAGTTGGGCTGATTCTATGCATCTGGTTTCTGGTCGCATTTGGAGCCTGGCAAACGCTCCGTTGACTGTTTCGACTACCGCTTTGAACTGTGCCGATGTCTGCGTTGAACGGCGTCACGTCGGGGGAACAAGAGTTGCGGAAGGATCTTTCGAGATACATCATCATCCGCCGACATCTCATGAAGGCGTGACTCGAACTCTGGGGCTGGTTGATGGAACAAAGCCCACCCATCAGCCGTTTATTACAAGGGCGACAGCGCACAGGCCCTTCATGCCGAGCGCCCTGGCCGGCAGGCAGCAAGACGGGGACACATCATGAACCGCCGAAGGCTTTGCAAGGTCACGCTGGCAATCGTGGCGGGGGCGGCGGGCGGTCCGACGCTGGCCGCCGGTCGTGGTGGTGGTGGTGGTGGTGGTGGCAGCATGCAGGTGTTTCAAAGCAACTGCGGGTCACCATCGCATCGATATAGCCAAGCAGACGGTTCATGATCCCGATCGAGAATACCGAAGATCGTTACGGCGCCCTCGCCATCGTGCTTCACTGGTCGATGGCTCTACTTCTTATCGGCCTTGCGGCATTGGGGCTTTACATGGTTGCACTGCCAGATGCTGGCTTTAGCACGAAAAAGATCACGTTGATTCTCTATCACAAGGAATTCGGGCTGCTGGCCTTGATTCTGTTCGCCTTGCGCCTGAGCTGGCGCGTTACTCAGGTGCTGCCGAAACTGTCTGAACATCTGCCGGAATGGCAAATGATTACCGCTCGCTTTGTCCATCTTTGCTTCTACGGTCTGATGTTCGCCTTGCCGATGACGGGTTGGCTCATGTCGTCGGCCGCCGGTATCCCCGTGTCTTTTTTCGGATTTTTCACGCTGCCCGATCTTGTGCATCGCAGCGACTATCTGTTTGCCCGACTCATCGACATCCACAAATGGCTGGGATACACGCTTATTCTTTTGATCGTAGTCCACATGGGGGCGGCATTGCGACATCATCTAGTCTTCAAGGACGACACGCTGCGCAAAATGCTCCCTTAATGGGCGTTCTCAATCACGAAGCTGGAGAGCTCTCGCAACAATCGTCCCACGGCTACATTGGCCGCCACGACACCCGCGTAGGGGTTTTTTTCGCTCAGTGGCTCCTGCACCGAGAAATCCTTTTCCGCGATTAGTTGATTGGCCGCCTCCCGCCTGAGATAGAAGCGCATCGTAAGCCGCACCACCGCAGGATCCGAGGTGAAATCTTGCTGGAACTCAATAATCTCGGTGCGAAGCGAGAAGGTGTGTCGACCAAAATCGGGTGGAGAAAGGACTGCGCCAAAATAGTGTGTACGCCGGAACGTCTCGACGATCAACGGCTGCATCATCTGCGCAGGTGTTTCCACCCATTCGTTCTGACTGAAGTAGGCGATCTGGTACTTCTGGGTGGTATAGACCATACGAGGCGTGGCGTAGGCCGGCGCGCTCTCCGGAAGCAGAACCAACAGCGTCGCGGCGCGTGTTCGTTCGATGGGAAGATCGCTTGGGATCGTACTCAGCGCGTATTTCTTTGTATCGACCTTGACCGGCGTGAGCAACGTGCAAGCCGAAAGCAAAACGATGCCAATCGCGCCAACAGTCGCACCGGCCGTCATCGCCTTTCCCCCGGCCCGGCCGGCGGTGGCGCCGCGCCGCGAATCAGGACTGAAGGGTCTCGGTTGATCCTGTCCGTGACCGCGGCAAGCGAGTTCGACAAGGTATCGAGTTCGGTCAGCACCCGATAAGACTCAGGCAGGACTTGCGCCTGAAGCGCATTCACCGTCTCGTGTGACGACTCCATAAGGGGCGCAAACTGATGACTGGCGCGCTCGGTATTCGCCACAATGGCATCCAGCTTCCTGGTATCTTCCGCCATTGCCTGAGTGATTCTTTCCAGGCTCTCGGCGGATTGCTTTAGGGACGCGACGGTCTGCTTGTCGAGAATCGATGTGAGCAGCAAGGTAACGGCCTGGAAGTTTTCATTGACCTGATTTATGGCGGTATCTAGCGTCACGACTTTTGAGGGCCCCGCCGGGATCGTAGGATAACGCTCGCCAGGTTGTGGAAGCAGTTGCCCGGAATTGGCCCCGACGTTTTCGAGCGCGACGAAAACGTAGCCGGTGAATCCTCGTGTCGCAAGTCCGCGGGAAGTCACCGTGGCCACGGTAGCCGCATTCACTGGCGCCGTTCTGTCGATAACCAGAAGAATATCCACGGACTGCGGATTGGCCAGCTTGACGCTTTTGACCTTCCCTACTTCGATGCCGTGGAACTCAACCGGCGCATCCGCCATGAGCCCCGAGACGGGCTCTCGCGTAATGACGTGATAAGTCGCGTATTGGCTCACCGAGAACGCATACCAAGTCGCCCCGGCGATCGTCAAGACGAGCAAGAACGCTGCAAAGATCAGCTTTGCCTTCGTGTCGATGCCGATTTTCATGGCGAAGCCCTCCGGGCGAATAATGCCTTGATCGCCTCCCACGAAGGTCCAACTTGACAGGTTGGCTCCCCCCGCGACTCGGACATCGTGCGCGAGGTCAAGTCGGAGTGGCGCCACATATGAGTGAGTGGCGCCGTCCGGTTAGTATCCCCCTCCTCTGCCACCAGCGCTATTGCCACAGTGCGCACCGCGGCTGGCACTCTGACTCCGCTCGTAGGGCCAATCCACCTCGGATTGAATCGTTGCCTTGAAAAAATTGATCGGTTCGAGCGCCCGCATGCCCGTTTCGAGGCGCTGCCGAGCCGCGCCGGCTCGGTGCTTTGCCGCACTGATGGGCGCCTACCGGGTGTCCGCGACCGAGGAGCCGGCCCCCCCTTTCGCCTGATGGTCGGGGCCGCGTTGCGCATAGCGAACCATCCCGAGCTGGCGCACGCACCGCTATCAGGTGTTTGACGTAGTACGGCGCGCGGTAACCGCGGTGGAAATCGAACCGCCAGCCAAGGTGGAAGTCATGTCGGCTTGGGCCCTGCTGCACGGACTGCTGCTGATTGTCCCCCGTCGTGCAGTTTCCCCTCGGTGGGATGGCAACGAACTACTGGGGAACTGCGCTAGTTCCTGCCTGGCGCATACGACTATCCTTCAAGCTGATAGCCGGCTCTGACCATCATGAAACACTTCCTGGCTTGGGCACGCCGACTCATGCCAGACGTGGCGCTTTGTGTGATTACTCCCAGTGAGATCCGATTACCAGTAGACAGCATCGGCTAGCTGAAGCGCCCTTACCGAATCAAATCCACGTTCAGTGCTCCGCCGTAGTTTGGGGCGGCATGGAAGCCTTAATCTGCGGGGCGTGCATAGAGCTCGCTGTGTGCTCCGCTGGTCGCTTCGTGTATCGCTTGCCCAGACTCAGATGCAGCCAGAAAAGGCCAGCCGCGAGCGCGCCTGCCAGCCAGTGCAGCCATTCCGTAAGCACGCGCAAGGTCTCCCCGTTGAAGTAGTAGAGCCCATAGCCGGTGACAAGCAGCAATGCAGCCATGAGGCCGAAAGCCGCGCCTGCCCAACGATTGTGTTGGAGTTTCCAGGCAAGTTTGATGTGGGCCGCCCAGATCGTGCCAACCAGGTAGGTGGCCAGCCAGGCTGCGGCGCCATGGAGCTTCATGTTCCACGCCTGCAAGGTCGCCAGTTCCGCCGGGTCCTCGGCGACGAAATGGATAGCCAGCCATGCGGCGCCAGTGATCAGCAGCACGGCGAACGCCGCGTAGATGACGCGGCGTCGGGCTTGAGGAATCCGGAGCGCACGGCGTTTACCGGGCTGGGAAAAGTGAAGATCTGACATCACGTGGAACGGCCGCTGGTTCAACCAGCCGGATGCTGGTCGCCTGAAAGACCATCACGATACAGCAATGTGCGTGCGCCATTGCGTGCAAGAAGCGGGTGGGCCGGAGTACCCGTTGCCAGGACGACCTTGGTGAGCGCGTCTGCCAGCATGCAGGTCGAGGCCAGCACACTCGCCCCGGCGCGCAATGGAATCTCTTTCCGGTGGCCGACAATGCGTGATCGGCCCGATGGCGCAGCAGACAGTCCTGCCGCGCTCGAACTGGCCAGTGCTTCGTTGAACAGCCGACAGTGCAGGGCCACGCTCGCTGGCGCTGCGGGGTCGCGCACCGCAATGTCATGGGCCGCGACGCCAATGTGGCGTATGTCGCCGCCGGCATTGACCAGCGCATGGTCAATGTCGAAACTGCGCATCGCCTCGATCGCGCAATCCACGGCATAGCCCTTGGCAATGCCGCCCAGATCCAGCGTGCATGGCTCGGTCTTGCTCACGATGTCACCGCACAAGTACCAGTGGGCGCTACCGCTGCCTTCGGCATGCCGGGTGCAATCGAACGCGCCACCGCTGTCACGATACAGGGATGCCGCGGTATCCAGGACGAAGCGCGTCCGCGGATCTACACGGACAGCGACGTTTACTGGCGCGACATTGATGCGCCCGATGTCGCTGGCGGGATCGTGGCGATTCATCAGGTGGTGCACCTCCGCAATGGCCGCAAATGCCGCCGCCACGGCGGGATGCGCATCCGCACCACACGCGTCGATGTCAACCAGCGTGCCCAGGAAGGGCCTGGCTCGCCGACACCGACTTTGCCGATCCATGTTGGCCGTCACTTGCTAGGACGCCTTCGCAAGCGCCATCTGTGCCATCGTTGCAATCCGCCGGATGCCATCGGTCAGGTGTGTGCATGACAGCGTGGCACCACTGATGTTGCTGATATCGTCGCCGATGCGCAGCGGTGCGGCGGCGGACTTTCCTGTGAACTGCGCACGCCATGGCTTGCCGCGCACCTCGTAGCCGTGGCTCTCGCGGTAGTTCAGGATTTCCACACCGCGGATTTCACCGGTGGGGCTCAGCGCGACCGCATAGTCGATCAGTTCGAACTTTCCAATGACGGAATCCGTGACGACGTAGCCCAGCAACGCCGATCCCTGGCGTGCCTGCCAGATCCGCCAGGCACCAGGCCTGGCCGGTCCGCCGGCGCGGTCGGCCAACTGCCGCAATTGATCAGGCGACAGCGCCACCACCATCGGGGTGAATTCGGTCGCGCTGGCGAAGAGGGACTTCTGCCCTTCTTCGACGCTCATATACTGCACGGCGTATGCGCTCGTCACGACAATGCCGCAACCAGCGATGGCTGCGCTGCACACCAGCGCAGTACGTGGAAGGCTGTATCGCATGCTCACTATCTCCCGCTAACATTCATCAGAAGTAGACGCCCAGGCCAAGGTTGAACCGGTTGAAATTCTTGTTGATGCGGAACCACTGGTAGTCCATCTTGAACACCACATTCGGGTTCAGGTAGAAGTTCAGACCGGTTGTCCAGACCGTATCGTAAGGCTTGGCGAAAGTAGCGCCCGTCGAGGTGACGGGCTGGCTTGGCGTTGCCGAGAATCCCGGTGCGATGCCTTCATACTTCGCCCCCATGTTGTAGCGCTCGAAGCGTGCGAACGGCACGGCGCGATACTTGTCGTGCTGCCAGACATTGTAGGCAGCCTGGAGGTACCAGCCGTAGAACGACGCGGGCATCGGGTTGGCAGTTCCCGGGAACTGCGCGTTGACTTGCGCGGTATTGCTGATACTGCCTTGCGCGTACAGTGCCGAGAGATCCCACTTGCCCGGCGTCCAGCGCGCATGCGTTTCCCAGAGCGTGGCACGCTGGTTGCTCGCGCCTGCCGCCGGGACAGTGTTGCCCGTGAAGACGGAGCCGCCCAGCAGCAGGCCAGGCACACCGCGATAGTTCAGCGAGACATACTGCGAAGCGTTCTTCGCGTTGGCCATCGACATTTCCTGGTGCGTGGCCTGGAACGGTGCAACACTGTTGGTCTGCAGTTCCAGGGCGGAGTTGTACAGCGGTGTCTCGGTGGTGAAGTTCCACTTCGACAAATCCATCCCCGTTGTCAGGCCCACGTTCCAGTCCAGCCCGAAGTCGGTATTGCCATGCAGCGCGAAACCGCCTTCGCGCCAGGTGCTGGGGATGATCAGTGTTTCGACGAAATTGCGATAGACGCCATAGTAGGCGGTGGGCTCGTGGTGTTCGTTGATCAGGCCCACCGGCATCAGGAACAGGCCCGCCGTCATGCCGACCTTGGGCGTGAACATGTGGTCCACGTAGAACTGCTCGACCTCGAATTCACCGGAATCGGACGACGAGGCGATCGCATGCTCGAGTTCGAACTCCGAGGCAAAGCGTGTCTTCTCATCGAATTGATAACCGAAGCCGAATACCGCGCGCGCGATGTCGGCGCGCGTGTCGTTGGTGTTGCGGGTCGGACGCGAGTAGGCGATCTCGCCGTAGCCGAAGATGCTCAGGTTATCGAGCGGCGACGGCTTGGCCACCACCTGCTGGATCGAATCCTGGGACGCCTGGATCTGTGCCACCTGTGCGGTCTGCTCGGCCTGTTGCTTGGCCTGGGTCTGCTGCTGCGAGGCCAGCGTGACGTTCTGCTCCTTGAGCGCCTTGAGCTCGGCCTGCAGCGCCTGCAGTTGGGTAGCCATGTCGTCAATCTTGCGCTCGAGCTGCTGCACCACCACGGGGTTGGCGCCTGTCGTGGCGGCGAGCGCCGGCGAGCCGGCTGCGGCAAGGACCGCAGCGGCGATCATGGTTCTTTTCATCTCACTCCCTTTGCTGGTTTTTCTCGGATTTGCGTGTCTGATGACTTATTTGGCGGCAGCAGCAGTACCGGCGCGCGTGGCCGCAACGCTGGCCTCGGTGGAGTTGCACTGCGCCGGCATCTGGTAGGCGGAAGGATTGGCGGGATCAAAGCCGTCGGTCAGCGTGCACAGGAAGCGCACGACGTCGGCAATTTCGCTGTTATTCAGGGTGGGCGCGAGGCCCGGGATGTACGGCACCTCGCTGACGTTGACATTGCCGCTGTAGGCAGTTGGCAAGTCGTTGAACGGGATGTCGGCGGAGCCGTCGGCTTTCCTGTACCAGCGGCCCGGATCGGTGTCGCGGGTGATGTACCACGCCACCACTTCCTCAAGTGTGTTGAACACGCCGTTGTGGAAGTACGGTCCGGTCAGCGCGATGTTGCGCAGCGTGGGCACCTTGAACTGGCCGCAGCGCGCCGTGCTCGAAGCCAGGTCGGTGCGCAGCGGGCCGCACAGGCCCAGGTCGTAGTAATCATGGTTGGGTTCGCCCAATGCGGTGCCATTCTTCGGCACATAGTCGAGCGTACTGCCATCGATGTTGGCCGGGATCTTCCAGTTGCGCGGGATGCCAACGTTGTCATAGCTGAAGTCTGTGAACAGTGCCGGCGTAGTGGCGGTGGCCGTCGACACGTGACAGGCCGTGCAGTTGCCCTTAGCCGGATTGTTGAACAGCGCCAGGCCATTCAGTTCCTGCGGTGTCAGTGATGCAGCGCCCTTCAGGTAGGCGTCGTACTTGCTGGAGAACGGGTGGAATGCGGGCTCTTCCTTCTGGTACTGGGCCAGCGCCTGGCCGATGTTGTGCAGGGCTGTCGTGGCGTCATCCACCGAAGCCTTGCCGAATACCGCCATGAACTGGTCGATGTAAGGGCGCGTCAGCAGCCGCCCGAGCAGTTCCTCGGGCGAGGCGTTGGCCATCTCGAACGGTGTGAAGAACGGCTTCTCGGCCTGGTCGGCCAAGGTAGGGGAGCGGCCGTCTCGAAAGAAGCCGCCGACCGCCTTGCCATCTTTCCCAATGCTGAAGGCCGGCGTGAACTGGTTGTAGGCGAGTGCCGGCGTGTTGCGCAGTCCGGGCAGGTCCATATTGGGCCCGCCGAGCGGCACGGCCAATGGATCATCCCCGGCAAAGGCACGGCTTGCGACGTGGCACGTTGCACACGACTGTTTGCCGGAGGCCGACAACGCCGTGTCGGAGAAGATCTTCTCCCCGAGTTGTGCCATCGCAGATAGCGATGGGTCTGTCACAGGCGAAGTCGCAGGATTGCCGCCACCCCCACTATCGCCACCACCGCACGCCCCCAGGCACATTGAAATGACGATGGCTCCCCACAACATCGCGCGGCGCACGGCCGACTCTCCCCTTTTCTGGCTCATTTTTTTGATTGATTACGCAAATCACAACGATTCGCGTTTCGGATGTGGAGTATAGATTTCCGAATGGATTGCATTCAACTATTTCATGATGCGACGTGCTGGTATTCCGTTGTCACGTAGCGGCCAAGAGACAAGTCTCGGCTGAGGAACATCCGCCATTGGTTTAATTGTCCCTATTCAGCGACAATCACCGGCCTAGCCGGCCGATTGTAGAGATCTCTACAAAATTGAAGCAGTGATTACGGCCAGCTAAGCTGGGCGCATGAACGCTCTTCATTCCATCCCCGAAGCCACCTGGCTACTGCTCGTCGTGAGCCTCCCGACATCGGCCGCCACACCGCGCATGCGGGCTGTGGCGCGGCATCAAGTCGTTGGGCGGCGCATCGCTGCGCGACGGCGCCTATCTTCTGCCCAACTTGACAGGACTGCGTGCGCAACTCCAGGCGCTGGCAGACGACGCGGCCAGCGAGAACGGCAAAGTCTGGATTCTGTCGGTTCAGGCTGCCAATTCACAGGAGGATGCCGAGTATCGAGCGCTGTTCGACCGGAGCCCCGAATACGGGGCCTGGATGGCGGAGCTTTCGGGTGCTCGTGCAGCGCTGGGGAGCGCGGACGAAGCAGAACTTCTGCGCATCGCTCGGCGCCACGGCCGGAGCTTCGATGCGATCCGCAAGATCGACTTTTTCCCCAACGATTCGTCAGCCCGCGCGGAAGCGCAATGGCGCGATTTCAACGCGGCCATCGACATCATGCTGTCGCCGGGCGAACCCCACGGCGTGGCGGGCAGCATCCCGCGACGCGACCCCGCCCAATATCAGGGCCGACGCTGGGCGACCCGGCGGCACCTCTGGGTAGACCGCGTTGCCTGCGCCTGGCTGATCCGGCGCTTCATCGACCCCCATGCCACCTTCCTCTGGCTCGACGACGTCCGCAAATGCCCGGACGACGTGTTGGGTTTCGACTTCGATGGCGCGACGTTCACGCATATCGGCGACCGCGTTTCGTTTGAAGTATTGCTCGCCAGCTTCGGACTCGATGAGGACAAGGGACTGGCCCGCCTAGGCCAGATGGTCCATGTACTGGACATCGGCGGCTCGCCCGTTGCAGAAGCGAGTGGCTTCGAAGCGGTGCTGGCTGGCGCGCGTGAACGCCTGCCCGATGACGATGCACTGCTGGATGAAGTCGGCCATGTCCTCGACTCCCTTCACGCGCATTTCTCAAGCTCGCGCAAGCGCTAGATCGTTGCCAACCCAGCAGAGTCAGATATTCCATCACAAGAGACAAGATGAACTCGCCCCAACCATCTGATACCTCTGCGGCCCAATCGGGGCACGAACGCCCCGGCTACACGCTGCGGCAACTGGTGATGTACTTCCTGCGGCTTGGCACCTTCGGCTTTGGCGGTCCGGTGGCGCTCGCCGGCTATATGCACCGCGATCTGGTAGACGCTCGGCAGTGGATCACCGATGCCGATTACAAGGAAGGCCTCGCACTGGCCCAATTGGCGCCCGGTCCTCTGGCGGCCCAACTCGCGATCTACCTCGGCTATGTGCACTTCCGCATTCTGGGCGCTACGCTGGTCGGCATCGCCTTTGTGCTGCCATCGTTCCTGATGGTAGTGGCGCTCGGCTGGGCCTACGTGCGCTTCGGCGGCCTGACCTGGATGCAGTCGGTGTTCTATGGCGTGGGGGCTGCGGTGATTGGCATCATCGCGATCAGCGCCTACAAGCTGACCAAGAAGAGTGTGGGCAAGGACAAACTCCTGTGGTTTGTCTACCTGGTTCTCGCCGCCGTCACGGTGGTCACCGAATCGGAGGTGGCCTGGCTGTTCCTCGCGGGCGGCATTCTGGTCTGGTTCTGGCGCGCCCCGCCCAAGTGGATACGGCAAGGCAGGATGAACGCCATTGCGGCAACACCGCTGCCGGCGGCAAGCAGCATGCTGAGTACGGTGGACTGGCCGTTGCTTGCGCAGATCGGTGTGTTCTTTACCAAGGCCGGTGCGTTCGTCTTCGGTTCCGGGCTTGCCATCGTGCCGTTTCTGTATGGCGGCGTGGTCACTGAACACCACTGGCTGAATGACAAACAGTTCGTCGATGCCGTGGCAGTGGCGATGATCACACCTGGTCCGGTTGTCATCACGGTCGGCTTCATCGGCTACCTGGTCGCAGGCCTGCCCGGCGCGTGCGTCGCGGCGGCCGGCACGTTCCTGCCCTGCTACCTGTTCACGATCCTGCCGGCGCCCTACTTCAAGAAGTACGGCAAGCTACCTGCGATCCTGGCCTTTGTGGATGGCGTAACGGCTGCGGCCATCGGCGCCATCACCGGCGCAGTCATCGTGCTGGCAAAACGTTCGATCGTCGATATGCCGACCGCGCTGCTGGCGCTTGTCACCGTGGCGCTGCTGCTGAAGTTCAAGATGCTGTCCGAGCCCATGATTGTTGTGGGTGCGGCGTTGATTGGACTGGTCGCCTATCCGTTGCTGCATCACTGAGATGCCACAGGAGATCCCATGACTTACCAGATGAAGCCACTTGCTTGCGATCCGACAGGCCTGTCTGGCCTGTCCGAGAAACTGATCCTCAGTCACTACGAGAACAACTACGGTGGCGCGGTCAAGCGCCTGAACGCCATTACGGCGGAGCTTGCCGCATTGGAGTTGGCGACAGCCCCCGTATTTGTACTCAACGGGCTGAAGCGCGAGGAGCTGGTCGCAACGAACTCGATGATTCTGCACGAGGCGTATTTCGACAGCCTCGGTGACGGCGGGCCGCTGGAAGGCGACGTCAAAGCCGCCATCGAACGCGACTTTGGCTCGATCGCCCGCTGGCAGGCCGAATTCACTGCCATGGGCAAGGCGCTTGGCGGCGGCTCAGGCTGGGTGCTGCTCACCTACTCCCCACGCGACCGGTGGCTTGTCAATCAATGGGCGTCTGATCATTGCCATACGCTCGCCGGTGCTACGCCCATCCTGGCGCTCGACATGTACGAGCATTCCTACCACATGGACTACGGCGCCAAGGCTGCAGCCTACGTGGACGCGTTCATGCAGAACGTGCATTGGGCGCGCGTTGCCGAGCGCCTGTGTGCTGTACAGCGGTAGCCTGAACTCAACCTGCCAATCGAACGGAGGCCGTCATGCAGTGGATTACACGGGAACGACCCAAGATCGATCGTATCGCCTGCCCATGGCTGATCGCGCGCTTCATCGACGAGGCACCTGACTTCCTGTACGTGCCATCGGGCGACGTGATTCGCATCGCCAATGAAACCGGTGCGATTCCGTATGACATCCCGGGTGTCGAGCTGACGCATGTGGGCGAGTTGTGCAGCTTCGACGCGTTCCTGGACAAGTACAGACTTGCTGGTGACTCGGCCCTGCAGCAAATGGCGAGCATTGTGCGCGGTGCGGACACGTCGTGCCTGGATCTGACACCGCAGTCAAGCGGGCTCTACGCCATTTCACTCGGGCTGTCCCAGGTGTTCACGAATGACCACGAGATGCTTGAGCACGGCATGGTGATGTACGACGCGCTGTATGCATGGTGTCAAAGCTGCCAGGCGGAGACTCATCGGTGGCCGCCACAGATGTCCGCTTGAGCGCATCGGGAAAGCCAGTCTGACTGCGGTTCCGAGGAGCCTGGCCGCGGCGGTCAGCCCGGTGCTTGCGGGTGGCCTGATGGTCGTGGGCTGGGTCAGCGCGCCGCTGCTGGTCTGTGGATTGCTGAAGATCGGCTATGACATCGCCATTCTGATCGCTTTCAGGCGTGTCAGGCCACTCAACTGAACGGACATCGGCGTCGAGCCAGTCTCCCTCTTTCGAACGGTGACACTGGAGTGAAGAATGCGAATGGCAAAGCAAATAGTTCTGGCCCTTTCCTGCTTTGTTGGCGCTTGCACCATCGCCATGGCAGCGCCTGCAGAACGGCGGGCGACGCTGGATACCGCGCGAATCGAGCAAGTCACCGGTCTGAAGGGCAGCTTCTCTGAGGCCGAAAACGTCTTCAAGGTTTCCAAGCCGCGTACGGATATTCCGATCAAGGTAGACGGCGCACTCATGCCCCCATTCATGGGGCTGACTTCGTGGGCGGCGTTCACGCCAGCGCACGGACGCGAGGTCATGCTGATGGGAGACACCGTCCTCCTCGAGGACGAAGTGAATCCAGCCATGAGCGCCGCACTCGATGCCGGGCTGGAAGTCACGGCGCTCCACAATCATTTCTTTTTTGACCAGCCAAGGGTGTACTTCATGCACATCGGTGGCATGGGCGACCCTGAGCAGCTCGCCGGCGGGGTGAAGAAGCTGTTTGACAAGGTCGCTGAAATCCGCGCCGCCAATCCCTCGGTCGGGTCCGGCTCCCCAGGCGTCCTCCCGAAAGAGAGTGCGATCAGTCCAGGCCCCCTGGAAGTCATTCTTGGGAGAAAGGGGCAAGCCAGCAAC
The DNA here is from genome assembly GCF_056930435.1 of Cupriavidus sp. 09_S30. NCBI lineage: Bacteria > Pseudomonadati > Pseudomonadota > Betaproteobacteria > Burkholderiales > Burkholderiaceae > Cupriavidus > Cupriavidus sp. 09_S30. The sequence goes on from NZ_JBXOWI010000002.1 coordinate 1,467,670, forward strand.
GGGATGTTCAAGGTTGTGATCGGGGCCAAAGCAAGCATGCACGGAGTGACCATCGGCAACGAAATGGGCGTCAACACCTGGGCGGCGTTTGCCGGAACAGACGACAACGCGGTCGTGGACGGCGATTTTGTGATGCGCGAGGACGAGCTTCAGCCGGTGCTCAAAGCGATGCGATCAGGTGGCATCAACATCGTTGCCATCCATCAGCACATGATCGACGAACAGCCGCGCTACATGTTCCTGCACTACTGGGGCAAAGGTAAGGCGACAGAATTGGCGGCAACCGTCAGGAAAGCCCTGGACGCGCAGGCCAGCGTGCACAGGTAGTAGTGCGTGGAGCGAGGGATGAACAAGAGGCGCAACCCATACCAAATTCAATCGCGGCGATGCGGAATCCTGTACGGTTTGGCCTTCGCTCTGATCATGTTGCTCTTGCCTGCGCCAGCCCTGCCCGCGACAACGGCACTACCGTCTCGGGCTTTGCCGCTCCAGCACGTCGGCGACTTTCCATTGCCAGGCGGCACGACGCGTTGGGACTATCTCAGCCTCGACCCGACCAGGTCAAAGCTGTTCATTGCGCACCTTGGCGATAGCACGGTCGTCGTCATGGACACCAAAACCAAAGCCATCCTGGCAACCATCGGCAATGTCGGCCATGTGCACGGCACGTTGGCCGTTCCAGAACTCAATCGCGTATTCGCGTCAGCAACCGCGACTGACGAAATCGTGGCAATCGATGCATCCACACTCAAGATCGTGGCACGCATCCCTGGTGGCATCTATCCCGACGGTCTCACCTATGCCCCCGAAGCCGGCAAGCTGTACGTCTCCGATGAGAATGGCAATACCGAGACCGTCATCGACGTCCACACCAACCAGCGTGTCGCCACCATTGAGTTGGGCGGCGCCGTGGGTAACACACAGTATGACCCAGTCTCAAAGCATATCTTCGTGAACGTCCAGGGTCGCCGTTCGCTGGTCGAGATCGATCCGCTCTCGGACAAAGTCATTGATCGCATCACCTTGCCGGGAGCCGAAGGCAACCACGGCCTGTTGATCGTGCCGGAGTTGAGGTTGGCCTTTCTTGCCTGCGAAGGGAACGATCGCCTGTTTGTACTGGATCTGAAGAGCAGGCAGATCGTCGCGAACTTCGGGGTCGGCCGGGAGCCGGACGTCCTTGGCTACGACGCGGCGCTCGGCCGAGTGTATGTGGCAAGCGAATCCGGAGTGCTGTCGATCTTCAAGGTCGCGGCAACGGGCGTGACAAAGATCGGGGAAGGCTTTGTGGGAACAAACGCGCACAGTTTGGCGGTCGATCCCGCTTCGCATGAACTCTACCTTCCGTTGAAGGACGCCGCTCATCAATCCGCGATGCGGGTCATGAAGCCTTGAGGTTATCGGCGTGGATTAAGGTCACAAGCCCCCCCCACTACTGGCTCGCCCTCAAGAGAGACCTCCCTGCAGTTCCGCCGGTGTCTTCAACTAGGTGTGCTAGCAAGTGGCATAGCGTTCGTGGCTGCGCCTGCTCACGCATGGAATGCCGACGGCCACCGAACCATTGGTAGGCTGGCCGATGCACTCTTAGCGGGAACCCACGCCGAGACGGCGGTCCATGAGATTCTCGGCATGAATCTCCCGCGAGGCCGGCGGCCGACGAACTTCCGGGTTCGGCCATCTACGGCCGTTCGACCTCGCTCCCTGGCGGACATTCGACAGTCGGCTCCGCTCAGGTATCGGACGCTCGGTGCGAAGCAAGTCGGCTCACCACGTATCGTCACGACTTGCGCTTGAAACCAGCCAGACCCGCAATCCACGTGACTTCCGGCCAGAATTAACAGCAACGACCGAAACGCAGATCGGCAGGCCGCGTAGGCCGATGCCGCTTCGACGCCCTGGCGCTGTCCTGGCTGACGGTATGATTGCCAAAGCCTAACTTTCGCCAAGGGCGACTCTGCGGCCGCTGCCGGAAAATTCCACCATGCCAATCAACATCCGACCGCCCGATGGTCAGCCCGCCATCCCGCCCCAACCCCCGGACAGGCCGCGTCGGATACGCTACGCCGGCCCACTCGGCCTCGGTCTTGCGGTCGCCCTCCTCGGGCTTGCAATCTATCTCTTCTGGAAGACCGATCCCGGACAGGCACGTACCGCCAGCATTGCGTGGTATCGCTCCGCGCCTGAACTCGCGGCCATCGTCATATTCCTCGCCACCTATCTGGTCGTCGCCGTCGGCAGGATCCCCGGCCTGCATCTTGACCGCGCGGGTGCGGCCCTGCTAGGCGCCAGCCTGATAGTTGCCTGTGGGATCATGACGCTGACGGAAGCGTACCAGTCGATAGACATGGACACGATCACCCTGCTGCTTGGGATGATGATTGTGGTGGCCAATCTGCGGCTGTCAGGCTTCTTTCGGCTGATTAACGGCTGGGTCGTGACACGCGCGTACCATCCGATCATCCTGCTGACAGCGGTGACGTTCGTTTCGGGTCTGTTTTCTGCGTTTCTCGTCAACGACACGATCTGCCTGGTGCTCACGCCGCTGGTGGCCCAGCTCGTCACCCAACTGCGACGCAACCCGGTACCTTACCTGCTTGCGGTTGCAATGGCGTCGAACATCGGTAGCACCGCGACCATCACCGGCAATCCGCAAAACATGATCATCGGTAGCCTGTCGCATATGCCGTACGGGACGTTCGCTGCGGCGCTGGCACCGATCGCTGCCATTGGCCTGCTGCTCACCGTGGCGCTGATCATGCTGTCGTTTCGTGGCGAGTTCTTGACCCGTGACAGGCTCCACGCCGAGCCGGAACCCGCCCGTGAGAATCGCCCACTGGTGATCAAATCGGTAGGCATGACGCTCGCGATGGTGGTCGGATTCTTCGCCGGCCTGCCCGCACCCACGGTGGCGATCGTCGCAGGCGCGCTGCTGCTGATCACGAGACGAGTCAAGGCCGCGAAAGTCTACCGCGAGATCGACGGGCCATTGCTGATCATGTTCGCCGGGCTCTTCGTCGTGGTCGCCGGACTCGAGAAAGCCGTGCTGTCCCCGGAACTCATTGCTGCGGTTGGTCGCACCCATCTCGACAGCCTGCCGGTCCTCAGTGGCATTACCGCCGTGCTTTCCAATATCGTCAGCAACGTGCCGGCGGTCCTCGTCCTCAAGCCGTTCATTGCGCACCTGCAGAACCCGCAGCACGCCTGGCTTACCGTGGCGATGGCATCCACGCTCGCCGGCAATTTCACCATCCTGGGGTCGGTCGCTAACCTGATCGTCGTGCAGGGCGCACGCGCACAAAACGTCGAAATCAGCTTCTGGACGTATTTCAGAGTCGGCGCGCCGCTGACAGTGCTGACGATAGCGGTCGGCGTGCTGTGGCTCGCGTTTGCATGAAGCCACAATGTCGAGACTCGCGTACCACAGGCCCGCAGCATGACTGTTGTACCTCGATAGCTGCCGCTCACATGATGAGGCATGCAACGGCAGAGATGGGTTGTTCTGAGTCCGTCACACGCCCCGCAGGTTCCGAAGGAATGCCGCCGGAGAGGTGCAGACCTCAAGTCTGGTTCGCGGTAGGTGATATGGGGACGGTCGGCAGTGAAGCCACGGGGCAAGCTCGATCTGAAGATCGTACTCGGAATTAAAAGTCTCACCGTTGCCGGTGTGAGCGCGGTCAGGCGCCTTCTTTGTCCGGCTGCCCCTCGGCCCCCGAGCGGCAGCCGCTTCAGCGCTCCGCAACCAAGGCGGAATCGGGGGGACGGCGGAAGCTGATGGCGAGCCGGTTGTAGGCGTTCATCAGACTGATGGCCATCGTAAGGTCCGCGAGCTCCTTCTCGCTGAACGCCGCCGCGGCAAGCTGGAAGTGCTCGTCCGGTACATGGGTGTCGGCCACGCGGGTGACCGACTCCGCCCATGCCAGTGCGGCGCGCTCGCGATCGCTGAACAACGCGCCCGCTTCATGCCACGCTTGCACAAGTGCCAGTTTCGCGGGCGTGACGCCCTTCTTGATCAGGTCGCGGGTATGCATATCGAGGCAATAGGCGCACCCGTTGATCTGGCTGACGCGCAGATAGACCAGTTCGACGAGGACGTCTTCCAGGCCCGACTGCATGACATAGCCATACACGCCCCCAAATGCCTTTACGCCGCCCGGCGATGCCTTGGTGTAGTCCAATCTCATTTTCAAGCTCCTTACTTGTCGTTGGTCGTCAGTGCCGTGTCGTTCGAATCGACGACAAACACTGCCAGCAGTTTTGCCGGCTTGGTCTTGCTCGCATTGCGGCTGACCGGATGGCGCGAGCCAGGCTCCTCGAAGAACGCTTCCCCGGCCTTGTAGACGCGTTCCGGCTCGTCGTTCACCTTGCTGGCGATGCTGCCCGAGACCACGTACGCATAGATGAACGCAGACTTGGCGTGAGTGTGAGGCAGCGAAGCGCCTCCGGGTGGATAAAAGACTTCCACGGCGATCAGCGATTTGCCTGGAATGTTCAGAATGGCGCGTGAGAAATTCGGCTTGACGATATCGCCAGCGCCATGGGCAGCGGTGCCGTGCGCCGCGGCAACCCCGGACATGGCCAGGCCGCCAGCGGCAACAAGTGAAAGAAAGGTTCGTGAAATCCTCATGATCAGCTCCTTGATAGCTCCTTGGTGGCTAGAATCATGAATCAGCCGTGGTTCACGAAAAAGAACCAAGAACGCGAAAACTTGATGCACCAGCCGCCATGACGAACATCCTGGAGCTGAAGCTCGACCGTGCTTCCAAGACAGCACTTGCGGAACAGATACGCCTAGCTATCACCGGCGCCATCGAGAGTGGGGTACTGCCCCCAGGTGCCAAACTCCCGTCTTGGGTAGACCTTTCCGCTCAGCTTGGTGTGGCGCGCGGCACCGTCAAGACCGCCTATGAACGGTTGAGCGATGCGCAGTTGGTTGTCTCGTCTCGCGCTGGGGGGACCAGAGTCTCCGAGCACGCGCCCAGCGTAAGTCCCATCAAGGAACGGGCGCGGTCAATCGAGACGGACCTGCAGTCGGCGCTGTACCAGCACTTCATGCCCGGCCCAGCGGTATTCCAGATGGGCGTGCCGGCATCGGACTGCTTTCCGGACACGTTGTTTGCACGGCTGCGCGCCCGGGCGGCACGCGACGAAGTCGAAGCGCCTGCATGCTACCCCGATCCGCGCGGGGAACATGAACTCCGCCGGGAAATTGCCGCACATCTGGCCTTGTCACGCGGCATCGAGTGCCAGCCCTCGCAGATCTTCATCACGGCCGGATTCTCCGGAGCGCTCGGTATCACGCTACGCGTGCTTCAGCTCGAAGGCCGCAAGGCATGGGTCGAGAATCCCGGATATGCCCTGAGCCGCAAGGCCCTGGTCATTGCCCAGCTCACGACGGTTCCGATACCCGTGGATGATGAGGGAATCGATGTCGGCTACGGCAAGACGCATGCACCGGATGCCGCATTGGCCCTCGTCACTGCGGGACAACAGGCACCTTTGGGCCGGACCTTGTCGCTCGCCCGCCGGCTGAAACTCCTGGAGTGGGCAGCCGGGGCGCAGGCCTGGATCGTCGAAGACGACTACCTGGGCGAGCTGCAACTCAAACGCCGCGCGGCGCCCGCCCTTGCATCGCAGGATCGCACGCGGCGCGTCATTCATATCGGGACGTTCAGCAAGACCATCAGCCCGACCCTGCGACTGGGATTTGTGGTGGTGCCCCCCACGCTGGTACCCCGCTTCGATGAAGCGGCAGCGTGCCTGACTTCCGCGCCGGGGCCGGCAGTACAGATGGCGACGACCGAGTTCATGCGTGACGGGCACTACATGCGGCACCTGCGCCGCATGAAACGCATCTATGCGGGCCGCAGCCAGGCACTGATGACAGCGCTCGAGTCCCGAGGATTCGAGGCCTATCCGGCCGGTCTTGCAGTGATGGTGCGGCTCGCCGATGGCGCCGACGACAAGCGGATCGCCCGGGAATCCTATGCCTACGGAATCGCGCCCGCGCCGCTTTCGGTCTGGTACTGCTCCGAGTCCACGCAGCGCTCGGGGCTGCTGCTTGGCGTGGCGACGGCGATTGAACAACAGATTCCAGCAGCCTGCGATCGCTTGCATCAACTCATTCGCAAGTTCAACTGAGGCGAAATCGGTCGAGAGTCGTGGCGCCGCGGCCGTTGCTGTGGAGGGATGCCTGAACGTTGCTCTCCCTCTAAGGAGCGCCACTGGACGAAATCGTCCGCTAACCATAAGCCCGAATGCGGCGCGCCAGAAAGCGCAAGCCGCGCCATTCCCATGCTCTACCCCGAACTGTTCAAATCGTTGGAGGCGGTCCGCTGGCACATGGACAAGGACATCCCCGGAATACCTTTGACGCGGGCCTGCTCGCCGACGACCAGGCGAAAACCATCCGCATGAATGCGATCACAGAATGGTCGGCCCTGCCCGCCACGGAGATGTTCCTGCGCGACAACCGCTTTTCCGCGTTCATGAGCATCTGGTTCTTCGAGGAGCAGAAGCACTCGCTCGTGCTGATGGAATACCTGCGCCGCCTCCGCCGGGACCTGGTGCCGACCGAGGAATAGCTGCACGCCGTGCGCTTCGAGTTCGATTCGGCCCCGCCGCTGGAAACGATGATGCTGGGCCAAAACCTGAATTCGTTCATGAGGAGGCCTGTCATGCTGAAGCTCAAGCGTGAGTGAGAAATATCATCCTGTACTTGAGCCGCTCTCGGTGTGAGCCGCTCTCGGTGGCTGCAACCCCAGCCGAGCCTGTTCGAGTTCGATTTTCTTGCCCCTCGCCTCGCACTGCATGAAGATGGTGTAGCCGCCGGTTTCAAGCAACTCCGCGATGCGACCACCTCCTGTGGGCAGCCCTATTGAACTCAAGCAACCCTAGCCCCCCGGACGGACAGACGGAAGTTCACCGGAGAGCACTGGATTTTTTTCTATTGGCAGCCAAAGTAGTTCCTGATGGGGGTCGAATGCAAATCAACCCCACGTAAAGTAGCCTTCTGACATCTTCTGGCCAATTTGATCGGGTGTAGAGCAACCCTATCAGCCGCATTGACAGCCGGCTAAGGTCCCCAGCACCGCATTCGAGCCAGGGCATCAAAGTGAGTGACACATCATGCACACCGTAATCAGGGCATATTCGGGAGTAGGCGCTAAGGAACTCTTTGATTTGCTGGAGAGGCGCACTCCGGAGATCGAATCGCTGATGCGCTCGGTCCAAGGCTTTGTCAGCTACACACTGGCCCGAAGTGAGGATGGTGAATTTGGCTTCTCAGTTACCGTTTGCAGTGACAAGACGGGCGTTGATGAAAGCAGCCAGAAAGCCAGGGACTGGATCGCCCAGAACGCTGCAGGCAATGACGCAAGTGCCCCGACGATCTCGGAAGGACTTGTGATCCTGCACGTCAAGTAGCCGGTACTACGTGCTGCCCCGATCGAGCGCAGAGTTGGAGGCCGTCAACGACCGATGAAGAGCGGGACGGACTACCTGTATTTGTCGGGAATCTCCCACCGGCACCCTCGCCTCGGCGGACCGAGTTCGGCCACAAACGGTCCTTGACAATCTATCGGACAATGTCCGATGAAGAGCTGCAGATTCAACCGGTCGATGCAACACACTAAAGGCTTTGCGAGCCTGAGGGGTGCTGCATCGACCGGTTGAATCCACAGCTATTCCGCCTTGAATGAGTGGAAGGCGCGCCGGCGTGCAAAGCCCCGGAGAGCGGGGTCAGCCCAAACTCGTCCCTTCGGACGAGGACGGTGTCCCTCTGGTGCCGCTAGCCTGCATTTTTCACAACGCAAAGTCCAACAGCATGTCCGACGCATACATCATCGACACCTGCCGCACGCCGCGCGGCATCGGTAAGGTCGGCAAGGGCGCTCTTGCCGACTTTCATCCCCAGCACCTGGCGGCTACCGTACTCAAGGCACTGGCCGAGCGCAACCAGATCGACACCGCCGAGGTGGACGACGTGATTTGGGGCACCTCGACGCAGCGCGGCAAGCAGGGCTCGGACATGGCTCGCATGGCACTGTTGGACGCCGGCTACAGCCACCTGGCCAGCGGCGTCACGCTGGACCGCTTCTGCGGATCCGGCATCACTGCTGTGAACCTGGCGGCCGCGACCGTGGCAGCGGGCTTCGAGGACCTGGTCATTGCGGGCGGCTGCGAGATGATGAGCTACACCAGCTACGCTGGCCGATTCTGGCTCGCCGAACATGATGGACGCGGGCAACCTGCGGCTGCGCCGCAACGTGCCGCAGTCGCACCAGGGCGTTTGTGCTGACGCTATCGCCACGCTGGAAAGCATCCCGCGCAACGCGCTGGACGAACTGGCGCTGCTGAGCCAGCGGCGTGCCGCCGCGGCCATCGAGGGCGGCCATTTTAAGCGCAGCCTGGTGCCGGTCTACCGCGAAGACGGCAGTCTGGCGCTGGACCGCGAGGAGTTCCCTCGCCCGCAGACCACGCTAGAGGGATTGGCCGCACTCAGGCCGGCATTCGAAGCCATGGCGGAGCGGCCGCTGGACGAGCAGGGAAATACCTATGCTGGCCTGATCCGCCAGGTCTACCCGGACCTCCGGATCAACTACGTGCACCACGCCGGCAACAGTTCTGGCGTGGTCGACGGCGCGGGCGCACTGCTGCTTGCCTCTGGCGACTATGTCAAGAAGCGCGGCCTCAAGCCCCGCGCGCGCATCGTGGCCATGGCGAACGTGGGCGACAGCGCCACGCTGATGCTCAACGCCCCGGTGCCGGCTGCGCGCAAGGTGCTGGCTAAAGCCGGGCTGACCGTGAATGACATCGACCTTTGGGAAATCAACGAGGCGTTCGCCGTGGTGGCCGAGAAGTTCATTCGCGACCTGAAACTCGACCGCGCAAAGGTCAACGTCAACGGCGGCGCGATGGCGCTCGGTCACCCCATTGGCGCTACGGGTTCGCTGCTGATCGGTACCGTGCTCGACGAACTGGAGCGGCGTGACCTCAAGCGCGGTTTGGTGACGATGTGCGCGGCCGGCGGCATGGCCCCGGCCATCATCATCGAGCGAGTCTAAGCGCTCGCCTTACTCTAGGGATCCTTGGCCAGCGCATGCCGGCCGAGCGCCCGGCTGGCCAGCACACGGAGATCAGGTCGAGCCGGGCCCCACCCCGGCATTGCTGACGAACAGCTTGTCGGGATTGCCAAAGCCGTTAGCCTCGCGCAATTCTAAACTTATGGAGATATCGAAAATGCTCGCAGTAGTAGCACAAATCAAGGTGAAAACCGGGTCTGAATCTCAATTCGAAGAGGTGGCGGGCCAACTGGTGTCGGCCTCCCGGCAGGAAGAAGGGTGCCTGGAATATTGACTTTGGCGCACCGAAGAGGCCGGAACCTATGCGTTTGTCGAGCGCTATAAGGATGCTGCCGCCGTTGAGGCACATCGCAAGTCTGATCACTTTCGCACCCTAGGCCGGGCAATGGGCGCTTTTATGGACGGGGCACCGACGGTACTTCGGTTGAGCGCCGCGTAAACAGAAGGTGCATTGACTGCCGACGTTTCAGTGGAAAGCGAACACTATCGCCCTGCTGGCGGAGGTCCGCTTTTCGATCTCGGACGTCCGGAGGCACAGCCGCCGACGTCCGAGATCGGCCAGAAGCGGCCCTTGGGGTAGTTGCCTGAATCCGTCACGCGCGCTTGCCGCTTACGTCAAGCACTCGGGTGGAGACGTAGGTGCGGGCCCCGTCTGGCCATTCCACGCGTACCTCGGTCGGGCTCACGACGCGGGTAACGGTCAGGCGCTTGCCGCGAAATACCCAACTGGTGCCGGGCTTGTACAGGCTCGCGCGGCATGCCGCGCGGCGTTGTCTGCTGTTCATGGTTGGGGGTCCGGCCCGCCGTTCGGGCGGGCTGTGGTTTTCGTCAGGTGGGTGAGCGTCGGTCGCGCGCTCGACTCAGGGACGGCGCGTCAGGCAGGCCAAAGCTTACACGACCCCGCCCGGGAGCCGGCCGGTGTCGGAGTCCGGCCAGAAGCACTCATCGACACCCGCTTAAAATTCGTTGAAAATTTCCCGCTGCCGGACGGTCCGGTGCCACGGAGACGAGGGTGACGATCCCAGAGTTCGAGCAAATTGACGCAATACTTTCGGGGCGTGTGTGGAACCTAGTCCATCGTTACTGTGATGGCGCCTGGAGCCACCTGCCGACGTGTTGGACTGCTTTGTTTCCCGATATCGTTGCGGAAGCCCGGCGCCGAGGTTTGGACTGCTTTGTTACCGCAAAGCCAAGAGCTGAAGGCTATTGGTTGGTACAAACAGAATCTGGTTACGCCACCTTCTATTTGGAGCGGGGCATCCGGATGTACCACAAAGAATTCGACCAACTTGAGCAGGCCTTTGAAGCATGGCTGGAGCAGGAAATGAACTCTCAGCAGCTTCCCATAAGGCGATAGCGTCCTGACGGCGTTCTAGCTAGCGCTGGCGGGAGTAGGGCGAACTGCGGTCCGCTACCCGGGCACTAGGGCCGGGTCCGGCCAAAAGCTGACATTGAGAAAGTCATACCGAGCGACTGCTTGCGCTCCGAAGGACTCCACTTTGAGCCCGGAGCACCACTTCGATCCTAGACCGTCCCACAAGGTCTGGGGTCCATGGGAGGGTTAACCGATCCAGCCAACCGCACTTGTATCAATTCCAGCAGCGCCCGGACACGCGCAGTCACGGAATGGCGATGGCTGTATGCCCCCAGCAATTGCAGTGGCGCGGGACACAGGTCCAGTGGTACCTCCTGCAATCGGCCCGTAGCAAGGTCTTCCTGGCAGGGATAGGCCGCCACAATCGCGAAGCCGATGCCTTGCCGTGCGCCTGCCACGGCCAGTTCTCCGCTGTTGACGCGGTAGCGGCTGCGGACCGGCACCTTGACGATTTCGCCCGCAGCGTCCTGAAACTGCCAGGGCTGGCCCTTCAGCGCACTGAGGGTGGTGATGCAGGGCAGAGACTTCAGTTCGCGCACATGGCGTGGCATGCCGGTCCTGGCCAGCAAGGAGGGGGCGGCAACCACGATGCTGGGCAGTGTGGCGAGTTCGCGGGTGATGAAAGTACTGTCCTCCTGATGGCCCCGGTGGAAGACGATGGAAAGGTCGACGTCCTCTCGAAGTACGTCCAGCCCGGTCATCCGGGTATCGCATTCGAGCTCGATGCCTGGATGGAGGCTACAGAATTCGGCGAGGATGGGAGCCAGCAGCCTTGGTGCCTCCCCAGGCATGCACATCTTCAGAGGACCACGCAGTTCGCGCTGTACCGCACCAAGCTCTTCCTGCGTGGAGAGCAGGGTGTCGAGCAAGGGCTTTGCTCGTTCGTAGAGCAGTCGACCGGCTTCCGTCATACGCAGGTGACGGGTGCTTCGCTCCAGCAGGCGTGTGCCGAGTCTGCGCTCCAGTGCGGCAACGTGGCGGCTGACGTTGGAGGAAGGCATGGCCAATAGACGCGATGCGCCAGCAAAGCTCTGCTCATCAACAACTGCCACATAGACACGGACAGTATTCAGATCGAGTGCATCGCGCATTGATTATCCCGTTTGAGGTATGAAAACGTCCCATTTTTGCATGCTAGTTCTCTGTAGTGGCGAAATTTAAGATGCCCTTTTGCCCGATGTGACGCGGTGGACCGTGCACCGTGCACCGGGCACCGTATGAACAAGGAGAGCTTCAGCGTGGAAATTGGAATACTTGGCGGCGGCATTGCGGGCCTGAGCGTGGCACTGGCATTGCGCAAGCAGGGTTACAACCCTCGGGTCTATGAGCGCCGTGCGGTGCCGGCAACCATGGGGGCCGGCGTGACGCTCTGGCCGAATGCCAGCTTTGTGCTGGAAGAACTGGGACTGCTGCAAGACATTGAGGCCATTGGCGGTCGACCGCTGACAATGCGTCGCCAGGATGCTGCGGGAAATGCACTGGGGGGCCTCGATATTGGTTTGCTGGACCGGACGATGGGATACCCAACCTACACGGTGCTGCGCAGGCACTTGCAGGAGGTGTTGCTGGACCATGCGGCACGGGCGGGGATTCCGGTGGAGTTCGGGCGCCGGGCGGTGGCCATTGAGCTGGATGCTCATGGCAGAGCCGTGGCCCATTTCGAAAATGGCGCGAGCATCCGCCCGGATCTGCTCATTGGCGCCGACGGCCGCATGGAGTCAGTGGCGCGCAAGTTTGTCGCGGGTGACAGCACACCAATCTATCAAGGCTTTGTTAACTGGATCGGCGTGGCGCAGGGGCCGCATGCGCTGGTGGACGATATTTCGATTCAGGACTTCTGGGGGGCGGGCGAGCGCTTTGGTTGCGTGGCGATTCGACCCGAACTGGTGTATTGGGCCGCGGCGCAGGCACGGCCCCTAAATGAGGCCACGCCCACCGCAGATATGCACAAGGAGGTCGAGAATCTGTTCGCGGAATGGCCTGAGCCGGTCTCAAGCATCATCCGTGCCACGCCCGAGAATGCCATGCGGCTGATTGCGGTGCATGACCTGGAGCCGCTGCATACATGGAGTCGGGCGAATGTACTGCTGGTCGGGGATGCCGCACACGCGCCGTTGCCGACGTCGGGGCAAGGAGCCTGCCAGGCGCTGGAGGATGCGTGGCATTTGGCCCGGTGCCTGGATGGTGCAAGTGGAGGCTTGGAAGAGATCTTCCAGGCGTTTGCGAAAATTCGCGCCCCCAAAACCGCAAGGCTGGCGGAACAGGGCCGGGTCTTCGCACGCGGGTTGTTCGCCACAGATCCTGAAACCTGTCGCATCCGCAACGAGAGGGCCAAGGCGTCCGATCCTGTGCGTGACGTGCAGGTCTTGGCAGCCGGATGGGGACAGGGTCTACCGATGCCTGGTGGCGCTGACAGCACGTCAGTGGAGGGAGGCGGCTTTGGCAGCCTGTACCGCATTGAATGATGTGTGCTGGATTCCGCACGGATAGAAAGTCATGTCCCCAGTGACGAAAGCCGAGCGGCCGGCTGACCTTTACAGGCGCTGGATGTGGTTCATCGGGTTTTATGCAAACGCCTCTTTCCACGCATCCGGTCAGCTTGCATGTGGGCACCAGCCGGTAGGCGTTACATAGCAGACATTGGTCATCGAAACTCGAACGGCGGCAATGGGTCGGGAACTGCTCGTGAGACGCTCGCTCGCCGACGGCGGACACCGGAGGCCAGTTTGAGACAGTCGGTCTCAGATCATCGATGACGGCGTTGGGATGACAAGCGCCCACCGGCGCCAGCACCTCAGTTGACCGAAGCTGGCCAGCAGACTGACAGTCGCAGCGCACTCCGGTGTGCCGTATCCCTAGGGGCGGCCATCGGCAACCTGTGTCGCCGCTCGCATACTATGAAGTGAGTGCACGGCCGAAACAAAGTGCCAGCGGGGATGTCTTCGACGATAAGGGGTGAATAATGAGACACACTTCATTCCGAGGTGGCGTTATGGTGACGCCCCTCACGGTGCTTCGAATCGCAGCGGCAGCAATTTTCCTTTTCGCATTCGGAAACTCTATCGCGGCCGACGCCACTGCCCAGCCTGGCCCTATCCAGCAGGAAGGCGACATCACTGTTCGAGATTTCCACTTTCAGAATGGGGATACACTCCCCGAAGTCCGACTGCATTACACCACCCTTGGCACGCCGCAGCGCGATTCCAGCGGTCATGTCACGAATGCAGTGCTGCTGCTTCACGGCACGAACTCAACAGGTAAATCATTTCTGGCCCCGGCAATGGCGAGCGAATTGTTCGGACCCAACCAACCGCTTGATTCCGCGCGGTATTACATCATCATTCCAGATGGGCTCGGAAGAGGCGGTTCTAGCAAGCCAAGTGACGGGCTGCGGGCACGTTTTCCGAAATATGGGTACGGCGATGTAGTCAGTGCTCATTATCAGTTGGTTCACGACGGTCTACACGTCGATCATCTTCGCCTAGTGCTAGGCACCTCGATGGGGGGGATGCAAGCATGGATGTGGGCAGAGCGTTATCCGGACATGATGGACGCAATCATGCCCATTGCTTGCCAACCGATACAGATTTCCGGCCGCAATCTCATCTTCCGCCGCATTCTCACCGAGGCAATTCGCAACGACCCTGATTGGATGGGCGGGGACTATATGACGCCACCTCAGCACTGGGTTTTTACAGCGCCACTCTGGCCCGTCATTTTGGACAGCGCAGTTCGCCTGCAGGCCCGAGGGTCGACCCAAAAGGCCGCCATCGATACTTACGACCGGATGGTCGAAGCAGCCAGGAAATACGACGCCAACGATTTTCTCTATTGGCTCGAATCCTCATGGGATTATGACCCGCAACCCACGTTGAATCAGATCAAGGCGCACGTCGTCGCCGTCAATTTCGCGGACGACGTCATAAACGCAGCAGATCTAGGCATCGTCAAGACGCTGGTCGAATCAGTTCCGAGGGCTCAGTTTGTATTGATTCCGGAAGACGCCAGGACAATCGGCCACCTGACGCTGTCTCTGGCGGTAGTGTGGAAGCCTTACCTCGAACGGCTGTTACGCGAATCCGCTCCTCGCACCGCTCGCGAGAAGTAGCGCCCATCTATTGACCTCGGCAATTGCGGACGTAGGGTACGCGGGGTGTCTCTGAAACCCAACTTCGGTCATTCGTCGGCGCTGAAGCCAAAGGCCGTTAAGGGTCGCGTACGGCCGACTGCCCTCCCCGACTTGGTGGTCTCCTCGCGCCCAGGTTCGGTCGCTCGTGACAAGTGCACCATTGACCTGAGGTAGCCCGCCAGCAGCGCGCTGAAGGTACTTGCTCACCCGAACGAATTGATCGGACGGTGGCTGCAGAGGTTGTGCTCGTCGCGGTGCTGCGGGACGAGAGCGGGCGGTCGATTTGGCTTTCGCGCGCCTATGGCTTTTCGCTCGCCAGCGCGTACACCATAATTGAGCAAGCTTAATCAGGCGCGTTCAAGGTCAGCCACTCGGCCGACAACGGCGCGAAAGCGGACCTGCTGGGCGGGTCCGAGTAGGGACACCGGACATCGCCAATATTCCATAGCATCAGTTCAGATCCATTGCGCCACGGGGCGTCCGCAACATCATGCTAAGAAACTTGATCAGCCGGAGAGGCCCCTTCCTCCTCGGTTTCGTGCTTTTGTTGACGCTGTCAGCCGGACAGGCTATTGCCAGCGACGAGCAGGTCTGGGCGGCATTAAAAAAGGGCGGCACGGTTGTCCTGATGCGTCATACTCATGTCGACATGCGAGAAGGGATAGGGCATCTCGCGCCCGGAAACTGCGCGGAGGAAGTGAACCTTTCGCCCATCGGCATAGAGCAGGCCAAGCGTATCGGTGAAGCCTTCCGTGCTCACGAGGTTGCAGTCGGGGAAGTCCTGACCAGCCCCTATTGCCGTTGCATCGACACCGGCACCCTTGCATTCGGTCATGCGACGCCCGTTCAATATCTCAGACCGCCCGGTACCGTATCGGACGAACAGGCGAAATTAGATCGCCACAGCGCTGTCCAGGAAATTCTGAAACACCACGGCCCCTCAAACTTGATCATGATTACCCATGATCTCAACATCGCCGACTTGGTGCTTGAGGGCACGGTGCCGATGGGCGAGTTTTTCGTGGTTCAACCGAAGGGGACAGATTTCGACATCATCGGCACGATTCGATTGGACAGCCAGTAACCATGGTGCAAGTGACAACGTCCAGGAAATTGGCGGGCCCCGGTGCCGCGAGCATCACTCAGCGGACTGGCAGGCGCGCCCTTGCGTGTTGACGGTCCAGTCGTAGGGGATGAACTCAATTTTCATGTCAGGAGGAATCTCCTTTGCTACGTAGCGATTGATGTACGCAATCAACGTCGGGCTTTGCCTCAGAAAATCGTCCCGGTAGAACTTGAGGATCGAAGAGACCCGCACGGTGTTCGCTGCCAGGTCGACCTGAAGGTTTCGCGGCTCGCTGAAGAAATGCCGCGCGGACGCATCGAGCTGCGCATCGAGGTGTTCACCAGAGAATGGCTGGTTTGGCAGTTGAGGACAGCCGCGCACCATGCAGTTCAGCGCGAAATGCACGCGCTCGTCCCCCAGCGGGCGGATCACGCTGTTTTCATAGGTGTACAGCGTCATTGCCTTCGCGCCGATCGAGAAGTGTCTGCCGCCAAAGAACCACAACCGTGTCAGCCAGCCCAGCTCCATCGGCCTGCCGGAGACAATGACGTTGTACATGGCGAGCGCGTTGTAGGAATTGATGTAGTAGGCCATCGCATCCGTTCGCGTCGGGAACGCAGCCGGCACGCTTTGCGGACTCACACGCCCGACGTAGTCGACGTAAGCACGCAAGTCGGTCGAGTCATTGGCGAGTTCGCAGAAGTCCACCTGCCCGTGCTCATTCACATACTTGAGAAGCACGCGCGCCCAGTGCAGGTCGGCGTCAGCGGCTGCGCCCTGCGCGGCGGACAGGGACAAACCGCTCGTCGTCAGTACGAGCAGAATCGCAAGCAAGGCGCACCGAAGTCTCCGGAGCAACATCGTCAATCTCGCGCAAATGCGTCCACGGCCTTCCGTTACAGGATGGAAGGTCGCGGCGACCGGTCGCGTGCGCGACCTTTTGCGTGCCGATGCTGGCAAGGATCCCCAACGCCCGTAGTCGGTGCAAGCGGCTCAGTTGTCTCGGTGCCCGTAAGCGGGTTCCAGAACAGCGTCGATTTGGCCCTATGGAATCGGATGGGCCGCAGAATGAAGGTATCCCGCTTCGCGTTATGCAGGCACATGGACACGGGGCCATCGGCAGTGATGACCTTGAATGCACACGCCTCGATCCGGTCCGCTTCCAGTTTGGTCGCATCCATGAAATTGTGGATGACGAACGACAGCGTGCGTACGCGCCCCCGGCTTCGGATCAGATCCTCCCGCATTGTCCAGGCTTTTCGCGCCAGCCATCCCAGGAGCGGCAACCAGAAGGCCGGGTGTCCGCACAACCAAGACGCCAGCCGGAAGGCCACCGCGGTAGGGTGAGTCCGGTCGAACACCACACCAGCCGTGGCGCGCTGCAGGGCTGCCACCAGACGCAAGTCGTCAAACGCACTATAGAGGCTTCCGTTCGCCGCCAGGCACATCGCATAGCGGGTACACGCTGGATGTCCAACAAGAGAGGCCGAAAACTGGAGGGGCGTCCCCGCCCCGCGCTCAATCTGGGCCGCGGCGGTTTCCGGGGTAATTGCCTGGCCGCGTGCACCCTGGACACCCCGGCCGATGTCAGCCTGCAACTGGAATGACGCCGTGCGGATCCGGCCAGCGTTGGCCCGGAAGAACGCGACGACCGCTGGAATCTCTTCAAAGTTTCCATCATGAACGGTGGTGTTGAACATCACCGATAGCGGCAATCCAGTGGTACGCTCCACGTAGCGCTCGCGAAGGACATTCAATTCGACTTCGGTCTGGTAGCCCCTTCGCTGCTGTGTGGTATCGACATGGAAGGCGACGTCCGCCAGTCCCGCAGCGGCCAGATCGCGCAGCAGTTCCCGAGTCGCCCGAATGCCATTGGTCATCAGCGTGGCGCGCATGCCCAACGCATGGATCCGGTGCACAATGGCGAGCAGCTCGTCACGCTTGCGCAAGGTCGGCTCGCCTCCCGTCACCTGAACGTCGGTGTTCCTCCCAAAGGCGAGGAAGATCTTCTCCACTCTCGCCATGACTTCCTCAAGAGGGATATCCCGGACCGTCTCCGAGTTCTCGGACAGGTAACAGAGCGTACAGTCCAGATTGCAGCGCTGGGTGATCTCCAGCGCCACGCAGCCGACCGGCCACCGCTGCCCCATCTGCTGGTTAGGTTGGGCAAGCCCTTCCCGGGCCATGACGGCCCGCGCGCGTTCCAAGGCGTCAGTGGGAGATTGCGGCCAAGGCTCAGCGCCCCGCGCGTTGACTTCCTCTCTGGACATGTACTGCATGATTCGTCTCCCTGGGGAGCATTGCCTTACCCTTCCCTCGGGCGCCGTAGCGCCCGCCCGCGCGCATTGGCGCCTGCTCCGGTCTCATTACGCTCTCAGGACCTGCAGCAGCTCCCGCTTGTCCGCAGGAACTGCCCCTTCCGGAGTAAGTACCGCATCGCTCAGCGCGTGGCGACAGGGGCAAGCGTCGTGGTCCGGCAATCCGGTCGACAAAATCCGGCCCAGAATCTGCCTGGCCCTGCCGAGACTTTCTCCATAGCGGGCGATCACCGCCGCGACGGTGGCATGCTGCGCGGGATCCTCGAGCCAGCAGTCATAGTCGGTGACAATGCCCAAGGTGCAGTAGCAGATCTGGGCCTCACGGGCGAGGAACACTTCCGGCACGTTCGTCATGCCCACGACATCGCACGCCATGGCATCGCGCAGGAAATGACTCTCGGCGCGGGTGCCCAGGCGCGGGCCATCCACACACCCGTAGGCCACGCCGGAATGGACGGGCAGCCGGAGTTCGGTCGCGTTGGCTTCGAGTATCGAGGCGAGCCGGGCGCAAGTGGGTTCGGCCGAGGAAACGTGTGCAACCACTCCCTGCCCAAAGAATGTCTTGTCCCGGTTGCCTCGCACCCAGTCCACGTATTGGGTTGGGATGGCGAAATCGCCTGGCGCGATGGCCTGCCTGAGACTGCCGACAGCGGACAGCGCGATGATCTGGCGTACCCCGAGTGCTTTCAGGGCGTAAATGTTGGCCCGATAGTTGACCTCATGCGGCAACAGTTCGTGCTGCCGGCCGTGCCGAGGCAGGAAGACGACTTCCGTGACGCCAAGACGACCGTGGAGGACTGGTGCCGATGGCAGGCCAAATGGCGTGTCGACCTGGTGCTCCCTGATCACGCTGAGCCCGTCGATCGCATAAATTCCTGTTCCGCCGATGATTCCTAACATGGTGGCTGCTCCTTGTCAGTTCTGGTGTTGGGTTGCCGCTGACAGCAGCGCGATCGGGACATGACGGAGGTCGGCGGGCTCGTCCACGTCCGGCAACGCGGGCTGCTCTGTCCAGCGCCAGCCAAGCTCACTCAGCCGCTTGCGCGTTTCCGTCATGACGGTCGCGGTGCTCCAGCGTATTGCCGAGAACAGATGCGGATCCACGCGCCGCAGGCCGAGCAGCACGTAGCCGCCATCAATAGCCGGGACCAGCACCGCGTCGTAGCCCGCATGCAGGGATCGCGCCGCGGCCTGGAGCCGCGGCGGGTCCAGCCCCGGACAATCGGTGCCGATAATGAGCACGCTGTCGGCACGCGCCAATGCGCGGCGGGCCGCCGAGGCCATTCTCTGGCCGAGATCCCCCTCGCACTGTCGCGACAGCGTCGCCTTGAATTCTCGCGCATAGGCCACGAATGCCGGATGTCCTGTATCCGGCGCGCAGCAAACTTCCACCGGACCAATTTCGGCCGCACAGGCCGAGGCCAGCGTATGCCGCAGCAGCCGCTCTGCCAGCGCCGCGGCCCCCTCTGCACCCAGTGCGGGAATCAGCCGGGTCTTCGCATGGCCAGGCGCGGGGGCTTTGGCAAAGACGATCAGTTCGCACGGTGAGGGGCGCATGCGTGCTCCTTGGCTTCATACTGTTGCGCAAGCACTGTGGCGCTGCGTCCAAAATAGAACTGCAGGCGCAGCCACCACATCAGCCAGATCGTTCGCCATAGTCCGCGCCGTTCCCATCGCCTCCCGGACGTGACCACGCGGGCACGCAAACATGCCGGCGGCCCGATGTCCTTCAAGCGGGCCGACAATACGATGTCCTCCATCAGCGGCAGATCCGGAAAGCCACCAACGTCGAAGAATGCCTCGCGGCGCACGAATATCGCCTGGTCCCCGGTGGCGATCCCGGTCAGCCGCGAGCGGAGGTTCATTGCTGCCGCAATGACTGGCAGGAGCCGTAACCGTCCTGCGATACTGACATCGAACCGGCCCCAGGACCGTTGTCCTGCCTGCAAGGCGGTGCGAACCGCCCCTGCGGCATCCGCCGGCAGGCGCGTATCGGCATGTAGGAAGATCAGCAAGTCTCCACTGGCTACGGAGGCCCCCGCATTCATCTGGCGCGCCCGGCCACGCGCGGCAATGACAACTTGATCTGCGCCGAACCGCGCCAGATCGGCCGTGCCGTCCGCACTCGATGCGTCCACCACGATGATCTCCACGCCCTCGCGACGCAGCGATTGCAGCGCCGCAAGGGCGGCCTCGACATGCTCCGCTTCATTCCAGGTCGGCATCACGATGGAAAGGCGCATTAGCGTTCTCCCCGAAAGCGGCGGGTTGTCCGAATGCACCGCACGGCTCCTCGCGCAACCAGCGGCAGCACGCCAATCAGCGCGAACGCGCCAAGCAGCGCCGGAGACAGGATATCGGCAACGCTGCCGATGCTTGCCAGTTGGGTGCCGGCGTTCACATAGACCATCGTGCCGGCGAGCATGCCGACCTGGCTGACCCAATAGAACGTGGTGGTCTTGATCGGTGTCAGCCCCATGGCCAGATTGATGGTGAAAAACGGGATCAACGGCACCAGCCGGAGTGCGAACAGATAGAACGCGCCGTCCTTCGCTAACCCGCCATTGATGGTTGCAAGCCGATCACCGAAGTGGCGTTGCACTGCGTCGCGGAGCACATAGCGCGAGGCGAGAAATGCCAGGGTTGCGCCGATGGTCGAGGCGAAGGAAACGATCAAGCTGCCGACCCACAGACCGAAGATCGCGCCGCCGGCCAGCGTCATGATCGCGGCGCCGGGCACGGAAAGCGCGGTGACTGCGACATACAGCAGGAAATAGCCCGCCGTCATCGCTGCCGGATGCGCTGCATAGTAAGCGTGCCATGCGGCCCGGCCTGCCTTCAGGTGCTCCAAAGTCAGGCCGCGGCCAAGACCAAGGCCAAAATAGGCCACCAGCAGCGCGACGATTGCCAACACAATCAGGACACGCGTACGGTTGCGTTTCGAAGAGGTCGTTCCAGATGGTTTCACGTTCCAGGCCCCTCACGCATCGCCGTCACGCCGCCGCGCCGCCAGGCATGAAAACGCGCGAGCCATTTCAGCACCGGTTGCGGGACGTGCGCCCGTTTCCACTGACCAGCCGCGTATTTGTTAGCTTCGGCCAGCGTCGGATAGGTGTGGACGGTCGCGAGAATCTTGTTGAGTCCCAAACCATGCTTCATCGCCAGCACATACTCCGCAAGCAGTTCTCCGGCATGGTCGCCGACGATCGTGACCCCGAGGATCCTGTCCCTCCCGGGTACCGTCAGGACCTTGACGAAGCCACGGGCACACTCGTCGGTGATCGCGCGGTCCAGTTCGTCCAGGTCATAGCGGGTCACCTCATAGCGAATACCTTGCTCCGCGCAGTCCTGTTCGCACCAACCCACGCGGGCCACCTCCGGATCGGTAAAGGTGCACCATGGCATCACGGCGTAGTCGGCCTTGAAACGCTTCACCCCGGCGAACAGCGCGTTGACCGTCGCATACCAGGCTTGATGGCCCGCAGCATGGGTGAGTTGAAATGGCCCCGCGACATCGCCGCAGGCGTAGATGTTTGGGTAAAGCGTCTGCAAGTATGCGTCCGTCTCGATGGTCCCGGCTGGCGTCAGCGGAATGTCCAGTGCCTCCAGTCCATAGCCCGCAGTCCGCGGGCGACGCCCGACCGCGCACAATAGCGCGTCAAACTCGAGCGCCATTTCCTTCTCGTCGCGACCGACGATCAATTGCTTGACACCGCCGACTTGCTCGCAGCGCACCGCACGGTTCCCGACCAGGACCCGCACGCCGTCCGCCGTCAGCGCTGCAGCGATCATTGCGGAGACCTCCGGGTCCTCGCGAATCAAGAGGCGCGGCAACATTTCCACCTGCACGACTTCCGCCCCAAAACGGGCGAAAGCTTGCGCCAGTTCGCAGCCGGCCGGGCCGCCACCCAGCACAATCAGCCGTCTGGGTAGCGTCCGGATGGACCAGATCGTGTCAGTTGTGTAATAACCAACCGTCTGCAGCCCGGGAATCGTCGGCACCAGCGGTTGTGCACCGGCAGCGATGACGATGGCACGCGTGGCGAGCGTGCGGCCATTGACCTCCACCGTCCAGGGTGAGGTAATGGTGGCATTCCCCTGGATGACTTCCACGCCGAGCCTGGTATAGCGCTCGGCGGAATCGTGCGGCGCGATGGTGGCAATCACCCGGTGCACACGCGCCATCACCTCGGCAAAGTCGAACCCCACTTCGGCATTGGCGATGCCCAGTGCGGCCGCGTGCCTGGCCTGACTGAGGAATTTTGCCGAGCGCAGGAGGGCTTTCGATGGCACACACCCGGAATTCAGGCAGTCGCCACCCATCTTGCCGCCTTCGATCAACGTGACTTTGGCTCTGAGCGTCGCCGCGAGATAGGCCGTGACGAGTCCGGCCGCACCGGCGCCGATGACAACCAGATTGCGGTCGAACCTTCTGGGCTTGGGCCAGCGGGCATAGACGCGTTGTATCCCGGCCGCGGCTATCGCCTTCCGCACCATCAGCGTGAGGAAGCCAAGTAGCACGAACGTCCAAGGTGAACCATATTGGCCGACGTCCGGTGCGAAATGCGACGCCGAGGCCAGTGCGCTTACCACCAGGAGGAAGATCAAGGGCCGCTTGAGCCGCATCATATGATTCACGTCTACCAGCTCACGCGGCGAGCGCGCCACCGCAACTGCTGCCCTGCCCGGCGGTGCAGCCATAGCAATGGTCGGTCACAACAATGGGCTGACCGGCCAATTCGGCGCCCAGCAGGTCGCGCAGATGGGCGCGCGGGTGAGCACCGAGCTTTAGTGGCAGGCCCAACATCTGATTGAAGTCACAGTCGTGGAGATAGCCTTGCCAGTCGACACTGACAAGGCTGCGGCACATCAACCCTTCAAGATTGGCGGCGCTGAAATTCTCCTTCAGCAAGCGCATGTAGTCCGCAAACTGCCCCTTCGAGACCAGCGTGCTGCCAAATCGCTGGATCGGCATGTTCGCGAGCGCGAAGAGCCGATTGAAGACGATGCCGAAATGCGCGTACAGCTCCCGCTTGTAATCCGCCTCGAGTTTCTCCTGATTGGGCGGCAGATACGGGCCCTGCGGGTTGTACACGAGATGCAGCGCAAGCCCGGTGTCGGGCAGGCCGTAGCCGAGGCCGTTGAGGTGGCGCAACGCCGAAGTGCTTTTCTCGAATACGCCGGCGCCGCGCTGGCGGTCGACGTTCTCCGCTGTATAGCAAGGGAGAGAGGCAACGACTTCCACATGTTGAGCGGCGAGGAATTCAGCGAGGTCTTCCTGCCCCGGCTCGAACAGGATGGTGAGGTTGCAGCGGTCGATGACGCGCACGCCCGACGCACGCGCATCGGCCACGAGGCGGCGAAAATGCGGATTGAGTTCCGGAGCACCGCCAGTGATGTCGACGGTCGCGAGCCTGCGGGCGCGCAGCACCTCCAGCACCAGATCGACGGTGGCACCGTCCATCATTTCGGTGCGGTGAGGTCCGGCGTTGACGTGGCAATGGACGCAAGTCTGGTTGCAGCGATAACCCAGGTTGACCTGCAGCGTTTCCAATGACTTGCGGCGTATCGCCGGAAAGTCGGTCTTGCGCAGCAACGGAAAGGTGGCATGCATGGCGCTTCTCCGCGGGTTCCTTACTTGGCGATGTTTTGCGGCGCCTGCCTGGCCACGTCGTCGGATGGACCTGGCGGCATCCGGCAGAACCCCTGGGCCGGAACGTGCAGCGCCGCGTTGAATTTGCTCGATAAATTCTGGAAGGCGATCAGCGCGGTGAGTTCGATGATGGCGTTGTCGCTGAAATGCGCCTTGAGTTCGCTCATCTGCGCTGCGTCCACGCGGCGGCCGGTGATGGTGACGGCCTCGGCATAGCGCAGGGCCGCTTTCTCACGGGCACTGTAGCGCGGGGAGTGTTCGAAGTCGGCCAGTTCCGATAGCTTGGCCGCATCCACGCTGCGCTCCAACGCCGTCGCGGAATTAATATCGACGCAAAATTCGCACCAGTTGATTTGCGAGACCCGCACCGTGACCAAGGAGCGCAGCGCAGGTCCGATGGGGGAAGACTCTCGGTCGATCGCGCGATAGAGTCCTGCCAATCCGAGAAAGACACGTGGGGTTCGGCCCCACAACCTGGCCGGCTCGAGTTCGGCGCCATACTTACGGCGCTGCAGCCAGAAGACCAGGCGCACGTACCACGGATAGCGAAAGTCATCCGACGTCGAGATCATGGGCATAGGACAAGCCTCATTGCGTCAGCCGCACTCCATACCGGGACCGCAACAGGCGGCGACCGGGACGGCAGGAAGATGCGCCGCCTGTTTGCTTTCCGAAGCGGGTCGGCGTGTACCAGAAGGGGCGCAGTACGGCTTTCCGGCCGACTCGCCGACCGGTGCGATGCCGATGAAATGTGCCCGGTAGTCGCCCTGCATGAGGAACTGGTAGGTGCGCTCACATACCGCCATGCACTCGCCGCGGGGAAACAGATGGCCTTCGTCGTCGGTCACTGAGGCGAACGGGCCGCGATAGATCACCGCGTGCGCCCTTCGCCCTTCGCCCTTCGCCCTTCAGCATAGATACTCGAACAGATTCATACCTTGAATCTGCATGGCACACATGGGCGCACACCCCATAGCGGTCAAACGTTGGACGTACAACGCAATGGTATCCGCAAAGCTGCGTGGCTGGGCGCGACAGATCAAGCGCGACGGTGTGACCCTCTGGTTTGCCTACCGAAATCCTGGCACCCCAATGCTGTCGAAGCTGCTGTGCATGTTCGTGGTTGCCTATGCACTGAGCCCGATTGATCTTGTGCCAGATTTCATACCCATCCTCGGGTATGTCGATGACGTGCTTCTCTTGCCCGGACTGATCTGGCTGGCCGTTCGCCTGATTCCTGACGAGGTGCTGGAGACATGTCGTATCCAAGCCGAGGCACGGCTGGAAACGCAAGGGCAGAAACCGAGGATCTATTGGGGAGTTGGGCTGATTCTATGCATCTGGTTTCTGGTCGCATTTGGAGCCTGGCAAACGCTCCGTTGACTGTTTCGACTACCGCTTTGAACTGTGCCGATGTCTGCGTTGAACGGTGTCACGTCGGGGGAACAAGAGTTGCGGAAGGATCATTCGAGATACTTCCTCACGGCGCCAAGGTCTGGATGGAGCCCAACTTCGGTCATTGGGTGCGCGAAGTGTGAGCGGCAGAGTCACGCCGTCGTGTCAGTGGCCCACACGTGGGCGGTAGGCCGCACCGCAAAGCCGCAAGGTTCAAAGTTAAGTGAATCGAGCGCCGGATAGTTCAAACTTAGAAGGAACGTGGGTTCAACTTCCGTTGAACGGTTGGCCGCAAAGACTCAGATTGTTCGTGTGCACCGTGCAGCGTTACGTGAACAGCGACACTTGCCCTCAAAGGCAGGACGGCAATGCTGCTGTTGAGATTCACTTAACTCTGAACTTTGTTCGCTCAACTCTGAACCTGGTCCGTCAGCAATCCGGAGGGTGTGTCCGCCCGGTTCCCGGAAGCTGCATTACGTTTGCTCGACGCCATTCTCGCTGATCAGTCCTGGGCACCCAGAGAGCTTTCACCGCATCACCGGCCAAAGCGGACAAGGCAGACCACACAACTGCCGTGCCGGCTAGTCCATTGGCGAGGCGATATTGCATGCTCATTCCGCACACAGCCGGCGCATGAATGATGGGCCGTCTGGATGTGAGCGGCGCTAGTTTGTCCGCTCACCCGCTACATTCCGGACCCAGTCCCACCAGCCCCACCAGCCCCACCTGAGCCGCCACCAATGCTGCCGGTGCCTGGCGTCGGCTGGATTCCGGGCGCGCTTGCCGACGAGGCACCGCCAGTCATGCCCCCTCCGGTTCCGGTCGTGGTGCCGTCGTCCCCGCCTCCGCCGCAAGCCGCAAGAAGGAATGCGGCAAGCAGCACCGCCTGAATTCGAGTCGACATGATGTTCTCCTGTGTCGCATCGGTGAACAAATCTAGGTATTGCCAGACGCCTCAAGGTCCACGCACGAACGCCGCTTGGATATTCATGTGCACGGCATCGCCCACAGTGGGGAACCGTGGATCGTGAGGTTGCCGAGAAGCCATCCGCTGCCTTCTCCAGTACGGACATAGCCAGTACTGACAAAGCGGATCTCCGGATAGCGGGCCACATCGAGCATGCCGCCGCCCCGGATGATCGAAGACAGAAAACCTGAGCACGCCTCAACGCTTGCGGCATCGAACGTCACCACAACGCGGCCCGAGTCAAGTCCAGCCCGCGTGCCTTCGAGCGGCGCATCCACGCGATGAAAGCGCATCTTGATCTGGGAGTTCGAGAAGGCGTCGACGTCGAACTTGACGCTCGAGTCTTGTAGCACGTACCGATCGGGCCGCCCGTCTGCCTCGGTTGGCTGGGCCTGACTCACGGCGCCCGCCAGCGATATGAATGTGGCGAGCACAAGTCCGGCGATCGCGTGCCTGCGGGTGGCCCGGGACGAGAGTGATGAATCGGACACGGCGCCTCCTCGGCGGAAGAACTATGGCCCGTGTGACCAAACGCTTGGCGGCCTGGATTTATTCTACTCGGCACCGCCAAGAGCCGAAGAACACTGAAGCTGGGGTCGCTTCAGTGGCTTAACTTCCCACTCAAGTTGTGGGTTCGCCTGGTGCCCGTGGAACGGGTCGAGCACGGCGACCCGTATCAGCAAGTCCGAAAGGCAGTTCAGGGTCGAACCTAGACCGTTGAATGACCGTTCTGGAGTCCCGCCTGGCCAGCATCGGAGATCGGGACAAGTTCATGCCGCTCCAATACTGACAACGCAGACCTGCCCGTTCGGGCGATGCGCATCCAACACGACAGTTCATGATCCATGGACACGGGCGCATTGAGCAATGTGCACTTTACGCCTCTTGGCGGGGCGAAGGCGCAGACTCGGTTTCCCCTTCACCTGAAAGGAGACCATCATGGAAACCGTCCTTCTCCACCCGAGTCGCCAAGTTCCATGGAACAAAGGGAGGCTTACGGGCCAGAAAGCTCCATTGAAGCTGAACGAGATATGGGCGATTCGAACCCGGCTTCAGCTCACATCGAATGTTCGCGAACTGGCGATGTTCAACCTTGCCATTGACAGCAAGCTGCGTGCGTGTGACCTAACCCGCCTGCGCGTGCAGGACATCTGCGCAGGCAGTCAGGTTGGTAATCGCGCAACGGTGATGCAACAGAAGACTCAGCGTGCGGTACAGTTTGAGATCACCGAACAGACTCGCGAGAGCGTCCAATGTTGGATTTATGCTCGTGGACTCAAGCTGTCCGACTATCTTTTTCCGAGCCGCTTGCACGCGTCACCACACCTTTCGACTCGACAGTACGCGCGGATCGTCCATCACTGGGTCGCGTCCATTGGCTTGGACGACTCAGCCTACGGAACTCATTCCATCCGACGCACCAAGGCATCACTGATCTACCGCCGTACGAAGAATCTGCGGGCCGTTCAACTGCTTCTCCGGCATACCAAGCTTGAAAGCACAGTGCGCTACCTTGGCATTGAAGTGGACGACGCGCTCGAAATGGCAGAGCAAACCGAAGTGCAACCAGTTGCCTGGCCGGCAAAGGGGCTCTTGCCGGCCAGAACCCGTCGTTTGCGATTAGCTGATTGGTGGCCTCCCGCATGAGATAGAAGCGCATCGTAAGCCGCAGTACCGCAGGGTCTGACGTGAAATCCTGTTGGAGTTCAATAATTTCAGTGCGAGGCGAAAAGGTGCGCTGGCCAAAATAGGGGGGCGAAACGACTGCGCCAAAATAGTGTGTGCGCCGGAATGTCTCAACGATTAACGGCTGCATCATCTGTGCAGGTGTTTCCACCCATTCGTTCTGGCTGAAATAGGCGATCTGGTACTTCTGGGTGGTATAAGCCATGCGAGGCGTAGCGTAGGCCGGCGCGCTCTCCGGAACCAGGACCAACAGCGTCGCCGCGCGTGTCCGTTCGTTGGGAAGATCACCTGGGATCGTACTCAATGCATATGTTTTCGTATCAATTTGGGCCGGCGCGAGCAAGGTACAGGCCGAAAGCAAAGCGATGCTCAGTGCGCCAATAGCCGCAGCGCCCGTCATGGCTTTTCCCCCGGCCCAGCCGGCGGCGGCGCCGTGCCGCGAATCAGGACTGATGGGTCTCGGTTAATCACTGTCAGTGACAGCAGTAAGCGAGTTCGACAAGTTATCGAGCTCGGTCAGCACCTTATAGGACTCAGGCAGGATTTGCGTTTGAAGCGATCTCACCGTCTCGTGTGACGACTCCATGAGAGGCTCGAACTGATGACTGGCGCGCTCTGTATTGGCCACGATGGCATTCAGCCTTCTGGTATCTTCCGCCATTGCCTGTGTGATTTTTTCCAGGCTCTCGGCGGATTGCTTTAGGGTGGCGACGGTCTGCTTGTCGAGAATCGATGTGAGCAGCGAGGTAACGGTCTAGAAATTCTCGTTGACTTGATTTATGGCCGTATCGAGCGTCACGACTTTCGAAGGCGCCGCCGGGATCGTAGGGTAACGCTCGCCTGGTTGTGGAAGTAGCTGCCCGGAATTGGCACCGACGTTTTCGAGAGCAACGAAAGCGTAGCCCCTGAATCCTCGTGTCGCAAGTCCGCGGGAAGTAATCGTAGCCACGGTAGCCGCGGTCACCGGCGCCGTCTTGTCGATAGTCAAAAGGATATCCACGGACTGCGGATTGGCCAGCCTGATGCTTTTGACTTTCCCCACTTCTACGCCGTGGAATTCAACTGGTGCGTCCGCCATGAGCCCCGAGACTGGCTCGCGCATATTAACGTGGTAAGTCGCGTATTGGCTCAGCGAAAACACATACCAGATTGCCCCGGCGATCATCGAGACAAGCAAGAACGCCACAAAGATCAGCTTTGCCTTCGCGTCGATGCCGTTTTTCATGGCGAAGCCCTCCGGGAAAATGAGTTGGCTTGAGCACCTCCCCTGAAAGCCCAACTCGATAGCTTGGCTCCCTGCGACTCGGACATCGTGAGCGCGGTCAAGTCGGCAGCGGCGCCACATGTGAGTGAGGGGCGCCGCCCGGTTAGTATCCCCCTCCTCTGCCACCACCGCCATTGCCATCGTACGCGTCGCGGCTGGCACTCCGGCGCCGCTTGTGGCGTCAATCCGCCTAGGACTTGGCTTGATCTAAAGCGGGATAATGAAATTCAGAGTCGAATCGCCGCTTGCTGTGGCTACACCCAATTCGGGCGCGCGCTGTACGAGCTCAACATCGACATCCTGTGCGCCAACTCCAGCCCCGCCAAGGGCCGCGTCGAGCGGATGAACGGCACGCTGCAAGACCGCTTGGTCAAGGAACTGCGACTGCGCGGCATCAGCTCGATGGACGCGGCCAACGCCTACGCACCGCTGTTCATGGCGGACTTCAACGCGCGCTTTGCCAAGGTGCCACGCAGTGACTTCGACGCGCACCGGCCCCTGCGCGGCGACGAGGATCTGGCACGGATTTTCAGCTGGCGCGAGTGGCGCAAGGTGTCGGCCAGCCTCACGCTGCAGTACGACAAGGTGATGTACCTGCTCGAGGATCTGCCGGCGCACCGGCGGTTGATCCATCGCTATATCGAGGTGGCCGACTACCCGGACGGGCGCGTGGAGCTGTGGGCCGATGGTGCTTCCCTGCCCTACACCACCTACCACCGGCTCTCGACGATCGACCAGGGCGCCATCGTGGAAAACAAGCGGCTGGGGCACGTGCTGGACATCGCCGCCCAGGTGCAGGCCTTGCGCGACGACCGGCACCAGGCCGGCCCCTCGCGCACGCTGCTGGGCGAGCCGCCGCGGCCGCATCGCCCATCGCTGGCCGTCAAGCGGCAGCGGCTGATCAACCGGCTGGACCTGGAGCGGGCGATCAAGGGCACGCCCCTGCCGTAGTTGGCCGCCTGCCGCCCGAAAGCGGACGCCGGGCGGCTCCATGCCGGAGGGCGCCTGCCAAAGTGAAACCAGGTGGATTCAAGAACGAAGCGCAACCCCCCCTACAAAACAATGAATTAACTACAGAATTTAATTTACTTTAATTGAATTAAATTCACATCGCCATTAAAGATTTCGATGATTTTATGCCGTGGCAAAGCCAAACAGAAGAAAAGGTATTTATAAAGAAATCAATGCAACCACGGAGGGGAATGCCCATACACCAACGTGAGAAATAATGCGAACTCCGAGACATGTCCTGGAGTGCCTTCGATCTCGGCAACGGTAACTGGAGCGAAGGCCAACTGATGACGGACGCGTTCCGGTCTGAGACCGGGCCCGCCGTCATCGGTTTCGAAGACAAGCTTTTCAGCGTGTTCCGAGGCGCGGGTGGCGATACGCGGCTGTCGATGTCGACGACGACAAGGTAATCGATCGGTCGTGGATTCAACCGGTCGATGCAACACACTAAAGGCTTTGCGAGCCTGAGGGGTGCTGCAAATGAAGCAAAGACGGAACGAAAGCAGCGGAAGCGTGGAGCATGGCGAGCGGACCGCGTGAGACCCTGTTTGTGACCGGATTTTATGCGGATCTTCTCGGGTTTTAAAATTGGTTGATCTCTAAAGGAAAAACGATATGTGTACAAGCTTTGTGATTCGCCGCGCAGTAACAGGTGGCAGCGATCATGTTTTCTATGGTAGAACCATGGAATTCGCGCAGCAGTTTCGTTCACAACCGCTCACCATAGAGAAAGAGGAGAAGTATTCAGGGCGGTATAAAGATTGGGAAGTCCAATATGAGGCAAAAGGCTTGAATGCCACGGACCCGAGTGTCGTCGAAAAACTCGGCGATGGCGTGACGCGTGTCCTGTTGGATGGCATCAACGAGAATGGGCTGGCCGGTGGCATGCTCTACTTTCCCGGTTTTGCGAGGTATCAGCCGGCTACCCCCTCGCCCGATAAGTCAGAGTTTCAGTTCTTGCCTTGGGAATTTTTGACTTGGGCGCTGACGACATTCCCAGACGTAACCCATGTCAGCGATTATTTAAAGTCACAAAAGGTCAGCATCGTCGGGCCGAAGGAAAGCGTGAACACACTGGAAGAACATCTGCCTGTACATTACACGCTGCATGACAAATCCGGCAAGTCGATCGTCATCGAGCCGATGGAAGGCGGCCTGGTTGTGCACGCTAACCCGCTGGGCGTGATGACCAACTCGCCGCCATTCCAGTGGCACCAAACGAACCTCCGGAATTACCTGACCCTGTCGAATGTGACACCATCCGAGAAGACGCTCCAGCTCTCGCCCAATGCGCCCCCTGTCGTGCTCCAATCACTCTGCCAAGGCGGCGGGATGGCCGGGCTGCCAGGCGACAGTTCGTCGCCTTCGCGATTCGTGCGGGCGATCGCATACGCGACGTCCGCGGGGTTGGACCAAAAGGACCAAACTCCGGGCGATGGATTGCTGCTCGCACAACATATCGTCAATACGTTCGATATGCCGAAGGGGTGGATCAAAGAACCGCCCACCCCTGAGAACGACCCCGACCTCGAATACACTGAGTGGAGTGCGGTCGCAGATCTCAGCGCATATAAGTATCGCTACAGGATGTATGATAAGTGGGAGTGGCATCACATCTAACCGATCATGACGTAAAGATTTCTCACACGTAGTGCAGAGATCTGGCGGGGCAAACCGTCGACAGACGGTGACCCCGCTCGTTAGAAAGGTCCTCAATATTTTATGTGGAACGTCCGAGGCAATCACGTTGCCGATCTGATCCCTGGCAGGGTCGCAAAGTATGCCCCTTCGACGTCTGACCCTCCAGACTCGAATTGAACCGTTTCCGGTTCTACAGCTTGATGTAATCGCCGATGGCGCGCCGTGCGTGGTTGAGCGGCTCGTTCGCGCCAGTTCCGCTTGCGCTCCATCGACCGCCTGATGCGCCGACTCAGCACGGCCTTGGTAAAAGCGTTCGAATGCATGCGACAGGAACTGACATTCACGGTGGTCGAAATGCGAATGTCGGGTAAGCAACCGACAACTGCCTTGCAGTACCCGATGCCCGTTGTCGGCAATGGCCGATGACCGGACCACATCTCCACGGGGCGAACGACCGCTGTACTTTGGAAAGAGACGTCAGACCAACCGAGCGTTGAACGGTAGCCGCCTGTCCGCCGGCGGACAGGCGGCGGCCGCAACGATGCGGCAAGCGGACCT
This sequence comes from Cupriavidus sp. 09_S30, assembly GCF_056930435.1. Lineage (NCBI taxonomy): Bacteria > Pseudomonadati > Pseudomonadota > Betaproteobacteria > Burkholderiales > Burkholderiaceae > Cupriavidus > Cupriavidus sp. 09_S30. Next base: position 1,499,810 of record NZ_JBXOWI010000002.1, read on the forward strand.
GGCTCGCGCCAGGGAATGTTGTGCAGGCCTCTGCCGTCTCCGGCCAGCGCCACCGCCCTATGGCACCCCATCAAGAGAATCACCCATCTCAAAAAGCACGCCCGTGCTGACCATAGATTTGAAAATGGCCGGCGCTGCGACACTTGAATCCGGGGTGGACATCTGATGTAGGGGCTAAGTTGTAACGTCCGGTTCTGGCTAAGTAGAAATGTCCGCATTGCCTGTCTCCCATGGTATCCAGCCTGCCCGGTTAGATGCAAAGGAGACGCCAGGCGATGGCTAGACCCGAGGTCATTAATGATCGACTCTCGGAGATCGACCAGGGCACGATCGTAGACAACAAGCGCCTGGGGCGCGTGCTGCAGTTGGCCCAGTATGTTCAGGAGAAGCGCGAAAACCGGCGCTCGCAGTCTGTTCCGTCTACCGATGGACTCCCGCGCAAGCGTGGGAGTCCACCCGGCAAGAAGTCGCAGCGGTCGCTGGGCGAGAACGACATGTTGGAGGCTCTGCGGCGGTCGCAGCAGCAGTCGTGGCCTCTTAACGGGACCGAGAACTGACTATCGCCTGTCGCGGGGCACTTACCGCTCATATAGCCACAGGCTAACGCGTCATGCTTCGCGCAGGAATGCCCCATCAATACTTTTCGAGCTCAGCTTTGATAGCAGCTTCGAGTTCCTCGACTGTTGGTGTTACGCCTTTGTCAGTTGGCGTGTAAAGAACACCAGGGAGCGTTCCCTCTGCTTTCAGGGCTGGCAGAACTACCTCCAGGAATTCAGTCAGGCTGATCTTACGCGGTTCGTATCCCAGCCACTCTCTTTCCGCACAATGAAGCGCGTACTCCTTCGCAGGCCAAACAGGGAAAACAGTGGTGCCATCGTCGTCTGCCGCCGCTAGAGCCCACCCGTTCTGGTATAGCCCCCAAACCTCCTCCCAATCGCATACGAGCTTGACAAAATGCTCGAAGCGCTCCGGACCGGGTAATGCAAATACTGCCGCCAATTGCTTTTGGTTGACCTTCATAAGGCTCTCCCGTGCAGTGGTTAGCATTGAAACTAAGCGGACATTTTAGCTTTGCTGGCAACCGCACATTTCAACTTAGCCTGGACACCCGGCCAGGGGGGGCGACAGGCTTGCGCGTGCGCTCCATAACATAAGAAACCAAGCGGCGCTGCGGCTCGCAGGATGCCGCGACGATCGCGTGCCTGCATGATTTGAAGTGATAACAATACGTCATCAAAGTGCCACACGGTGGGCCAACAATGCAGGGCGTCAACGGACGGCAATCGCCGCCCGCCCCCTTCCCTGAGTACTCCACTCGGGCTGCCAATCGCCGTACGACCGCTCCAGGATCATGAAGATTCGTCGTCCCGCCCTGCCGGCCACCCGCCGCTACGCCATCCCGCTGCTTGCCGCCATCGTCGTTTCCCTTGCCGCTTGCGGTGGCGATGGCGATGGCGCGGACAACGCCGCGACACCCGCAGCAGGCAGTCCTGCGCTGCCTCCGGCCACGCAGCCCGCTGCAACGATCACGCAGGTCAAGCTCGCCGGCTGGCCTGGGCTGGACGGGCTGACTGTGAAGGTCAATGGCTTACCGATCAAGGCCGACAACGGCACCTTTTCCGTCGACAGCACCAGCAAGCTGACACTGGAAGTCGCGGGCATTGAACTGGCGACGATCGCACCCAAGCCTGTCATCACGCTCTTCGATCTGCAGCCCGAGCGAAACTGCCAAAGCACGCCAGCGCTGGGCAAGCTGGCCAGCCTGCTGCTCAGTCTCGACGCCGACCAGGACCCGAGCAACGGCATTACCATCCCGCCGCTCGCCGCAGCGACCCCGGGCGTCAAGCTGGCCGCGTTGTCGGAAACCGATCTGCTCGCGATGGAGACCAGGCTGGTTGGCCGCAGCATGCCGGTCGTGGCGGCCCTGCGCGCCGTGAACAACGCGCTGGACCAGGAGACCTGGTCGGAATCCACCGCGCAACGCACGTCGTTCGTCAATGACATGTCGGTGCTGCAGCAATACCTGGACCGCGTGTTGACGCAACTGGCGCTGGACACCAAGACACTGACCGGATTCTCTTACCTCACCGATGACCAGGCGGCCAGCATCCCTGCTACGCTGAAAAGCCAGGGCCTGGCATTCGACGGCGCTACGCCGGTGTTCTCCTGGCGCTACGGCCTGCAGCGGACCGATGCCGGCTATGCGCCAGTGCTGAACCGGCCGCTGGCGCTTCCGGCCGATATCCAGGCGGAATATGGCGCCTTCCCCGGGGGGCCGCATATGGGCCACATCGGTGACATCGATATCGCCAACGGCAAACTCTACGCACCGATCGAAGACGAGGACGATTCGTCCCAGCAGTCCTATATCGCTGTGTTCGACGCGAAGACCTTGCAGTACACCGGCGAGAAGCACGCGCTACCGCTTGCCGAGCATGCCGACGGCGTGCCCTGGGTGGCGGTGGATGCGCCGCGCAAACAGCTCTATACGGTAACGTGGAGCACGGCCGCGGCCGACAATCTCAATGTCTTCGACCTGGAGACCTTCAAGCTGATTCGCTCGGTGCCATTGCAGATCTCGTTCAATGGCAAGCGGGTACAAGGCGCAAAGATCTACAACGGCATGCTGTACGCGTCCGCCGACACCAAGGACACGGTCAATGGGCTCAAGCGCAAGCGCATTTACAAGATCGACACGGTCAGCGGCAGCGTGATCGAGTTGCTGACCTACGATGAGCCCAACCGTACCGAGGCCGAAGGGCTGGCGTTCGGCCCGGACGGAACCTTGCACCTGATGGTGGTGGCGCCGTACACCACGCCGCTGTATGCGCAGACCAGCAATGCCAGGCCCTTCGACGAGAGCTACAGCATCGATGGCGATGACTGGAACCCGTCCGCAACCCTACGTCACTTCACGCGCAAAGCGCCACCGTTGCGGGAGTCCATCTGTGGCATGTAGGCGTGCGAAGCCGGTGACAGACGACACAGGACATGACCGGGAGGCCAGAGCGCCGGATTTGGCGTTCGGCCCGGCAATGCATGCCTTACCCGGGCTTCCCACCCGATTCGCGGATCACGCGCGCCCGCAGCCTAGGCCTATGAAGCGACAGCGGCTGGTCAACCGGCTGGACCTGGAGCGGGCGATCAAGGGCACGCCCCTGCCCTAGTTGGCCGCTTGCCGCAGGGCGGCTACCGACCCAAAGCGGCCTCAAGGAGTGTCAAGCAAGTTCAGTTGCCGAGTTCTTGGCTGTGGTCAGCCAATACTTGGCAGAACGTGTGAAACGATGGGTCCTTCTGACGCACGCCGGGATCCAGTTTCGCCAGCGTAATCAGCGCCTTCCACAACGCCCAGCCTCGGCCACGTGCCCAAGCACCACTGTCTAATGACAGCTCGGTGCGAAACGTTCGCCGACTTTCTTCATCAAGAAAAGTCCAGGCAATCGCAAGATCACAAGCAGGATCGCCGACGGCAGCACATCCGAAATCGATGACGGCGCATAGCTTCCCCTCATCGACCAACAAATTTCCGCAGGCTATATCGCCATGGACCCAAACGGGGGCGGCTTCCCGTGGGAAATCCAGTGCGGCTGTCCAAACTGCCAAGGCACTGTCTGTATCGATAGAACCCGACAGTGTTTCAAGTGCCGAACGCGTTTCATCGTCGTAGATTTCCAGTGGGCCACCCCGAAAGAAATTGTGAGGGCCAGGTTGCGGGCCGCCCGACGTGTCGACTCGATGCAACTCCTTGAGGAAATTTGCCAAGGAGCGCGCGAACCTCATTTTGTCGCCAATTAATGCCTCGGAAGCGGGCTCGCCAGGCAGCCAACTGTAGATCGACCATGGCCATGGAAAGATGTTTGTCGGCGTACCTTTGGCTATCGGCTTGGGAATAGGCAATGAGAGATGAGCAGCTATCTTTGGCAGCCATATCTGCTCCTTCTCGACCTGATCGACATAAGCCATGGCACTTGGGAGCCTTACCAGCTTGTCATCGCCAAGCTGGAATGTCCGATTGTCCCAACCGCCTGGTACTACGGGAGTGAGGTCTAAGCCGACCCACTGTGGAAATTGCAGCGAAATAAGCTGGCGGACGAGGTTGACGTCAATAAGCGGCAATCTTTCTTCCTGTGTATCTTGCATATCCAGCCACGGATGGAATCGAAGTTGGAGGATAGCCGAGCCAAACGGGTGAATGTCGGCTCCTGGCCGGACACGGACGCCTTCGGCACGGTCAACGACCGGCCGCTGTGCGCTCGACGTCAGACCGCCACCGACGCCGCGGACCCGTACCGACCCTGGGCGGCCGTTGGAAGTTGTGCGATCGCAATGACGGCATCCAAGTGCAGATTCAACCGGTCGATGCAACGGATTGATGGAATCGTTCAGCCGGTGTATCGACCGATTGAATCTGCAAGCTAAAAGCGCCATTCGTCGATTGAATTGGCTGGCTGGGTGTCGGCCAACCCAGCTGTTCGGCCGACCTTGTCATTGGTATTGGATGCTTCGAGTGTTCACCTTCTGCCGCAGTACCTCGAGGTCGAACTGGGCGGCGCGGCGGCGTTTGCGGGCCGGGCGCGCTGGCTGCGCAGCTCCTAGAGCTACTGCTGATCTGGTTGGCTAGCGGATTAGGCAGATACGGCCCGAACGAATTCAGCATCGTCCATCAGGCTGGCCAGCGCCGCGCTGACGGCGAGCACTGCCGGCGAAGCCGCAGTATCGTCGCGCGTGACGAACACTGTTCGTCCAGCCGCGAACCACGTATCGTGACGGACCTGTTGCACCAGGCCCAGGCGCGCATAATGCCTCACGGCACTCTCCGGCGCAACCGTCAGCAGGCTGCAACTCGCGACCATGCAAAGGTTCGTGTGGAAGGAGAAGGACTCGACCTTGGGCTGCGGTGGCACGATGCCGGCGTTGAGGAATGGCGCCTCGAATAGCTTGCGCGTATGGGTGCCGCGCGGCGTGGTGACCCAGTCGTATTCGCGCAAGTCGGTAAGCCTGATCGTGCGCTTGCGTGCGACTGGGTGGTCGAGCGCGCAGGCGATGGCGAGGCGTTCTTCCCATAGTGGCGTCACTCGCATCTCGCGTGCCGCATTCGCGTCGAGGCTGCCGCCGACGCGGCCGATCGCGCAGTCGAGTTCACCTCGGTCAAGCATGCCGAGCAGACCGCCGACCGTGGACTCGTGGACCACGAGGCGCGGACAGCCTGGCTGCGAGGCCATCTTCGCAAGCAGCTTCGGCAAGGCCACTACGCCGACCAGCGGGAGGATGCCGAGGCGGACCACTGGCACCGGCGACTCGGTGTCGATGTCCTCCATAGCGGCAGATAGCACATTGAGGACGACACGCAGGCGTCCGAGCGCGAGTTGCCCGGCCGGCGTCAAAGCGGCGCCGCGCGTCGTGCGGGCTACCAATTCCGTACCAAAGACTGATTCAAGTTCCTGAAGCATCTTGGTCGCGGCGGGCTGACTCAGCGCAAGCTGCCCAGCTGCGCCCGACAGAGAGCCGTGCGCTTCGACCAGCTCCAGGAAGCGAAGGTGGCGGATGCGCAGCCGGTCGAGGCGCGCAGCCAGGCGCGCGTGACGCGTCCGCGGTGTGTCGTCGGTCATAACAAACAGTGATGATGGGATCAGGAACTGATAATTTACAAGAAAGACTGGGACTCCCACAATTCGGCTCCATCTGCCCAAACAACGACAAGGAGACGATGAAGTGCGCAAGACAGGAACCCTTCTGGCCGGGCTGGGCCTAGCCGCCGCCGTAGCGGGCGCTTTCTGCTCGACCGCCACGGCTGCCCCGGCCGCAGAAAGCGACTTCCCAACCCGACCGATCCGGCTGATCGTCCCATATGCAGCAGGCGGTGGTCCCGATATCCAGGCGCGCAAGCTTGCGGAAGTCGCTGCGCGTGAGTTGGGGCAGCCGCTGGTGGTCGAGAACAAGGTCGGCGCTGGGGGCATTCTGGCGGCCGAGGTCGTGGCGCAGCAGCCGGCCGACGGCTATACGCTGATGCTCGGCGCGTCCACGCACGTCACCCAGAAGCTGCTCCAGCCGTCGGTCAAGTTCGATCCGGTAACGAGCTTTACCCACATCATTCGTTCGGGGTTCAGCCCGCAAGTGATGCTCGTGAAGGGCAGCGCGCCGTATCGCACGGTTGCAGACGTCGTGCAGGCCGCGCGCAAGGCGCCCGGCACGCTGAACTATGCGTCGGGCGGGATTGGCAGTGCGGCACATCTGGCTGGCGCGGCGTTCGCCAATGCGGCAAGTGTCGACCTTGTGCATGTCCCGTATAAGGGCTCGGTCGAGATTGTGCCGTCGCTGATCCGCGGCGATACGACGATTGGCTTTCCCGTGGCGTCGACCGCCATTCCGCAATTGCAGAACCACGCGGTGCGGGCGCTGGCGGTAACGTCGGCGCACCGGCTCCCGGGCATGCCGCAGGTGCCGACATTGAACGAGGCGCTCGGCCGCCAGGATCTGGTGCTGGACGCATGGAGCGGCATCTGGGGGCCGGCGGGCATGCCAAGGCCGATCGTTGCCCGTCTGCATGTGGCTTTCCTGAAGGCACTCAACGATCCCGGCGTGCGCGACTTTTACCAGAAGGCCGGCACGATCATCGACCCCACCCCGACCCCGGAAGCGTTCGATCGCTTCGTCGCCGACGAAACAGGCAAGTATCGCCGCATCGTCGAACAGACCCATATCGCGTTGCAGTGAGGAAGCCATGAATTGCACAGATTTCTCTTTCGCCCCGCTGACCGGGATCCGCGTGCTCGACTTCTCGCACGTCATCGCCGGGCCGCTGGCCACCTTTTACCTGGCGCAACTCGGCGCCACGGTACTGAAGATGGAAAACGCCAACGGCGGCGATGTGATGCGTCGCACCGAGAAGGGCCGGAAGGGCTTCGTCGCGCTGAATGCCGGCAAGCAAAGCCATGCCGTCGACCTCGATAATGCGGCGGACCTCTCCCGCGCTCTGGAGATGGCTGCGACCTGCGACGTGGTGGTTGACAATCTCCGCCCTGGCGTGCTGAAACGCTTCGGGCTTGGCTTCGAGGCGATCCGGGCGGTCAATCCGAAAGTTGTCTATTGCACGATCTCAGGCTATGGCCGGCACAGCGCCGACGTGGCCGGCCGACCGGCGTACGACCACGTGATCCAGGCCGCTACCGGCATGGCCTACATGGCAGGGACCGAGGGCGATCCGCCGATCAAGACGGGCTTTCCAGTGGTCGATGCTGCGACCGGCATGCAGGCGGCGCTGGCGATCCTGGCCGGGCTGCGCGAGCGGGATCGGCTTGGCTGCGCCGTACAACTGGATGTGTCGATGACCGGCGCCGCGTTGCAATTGATGTACTCGTTCGCCTGCGAGGCACTGACCAGCGGCACATCGCCCGCACGGGTTGGCAATCAAGGCTATTCGGGCAGCCCGACCGCCGACTTCTTCGCCACACGTGACGGCTGGATCGCGCTCGGCGCCAATACGCCGCGCCAGTTGTTGCGGCTGCTGGAAGTCCTCGACCTGTCTCACCTCGCGGCCGATCCTGCCTACTTTGCCGAGCCGTTGGACCCGGACTCGCCCGTGTCTTTCGTACGCTCCGTCGATCCTGCCAGGCTCAAGGCGGTCATCGCCGAACGTCTGGAGACGCTGGGGGCGGACGACCTCGAAGAACGTCTCGCACCGTGCGGCGTGCCCGCCGCCAGGGTGCGCAAGCTCGGCGAGTTCGCCACGGAGGCACTTCAGCGCGGGCGGCTGTCGACCGTCACGCTGCAGGGCGAAGACGCATCGGTGATCTCGCCGGGGCTCGGCTTCGGCGCGCGCATGCATCGCTGACGCCCCCTTCTGCAATGCCGGCGCGCAGCGTGCCGGCCCTGCACTTCTTCACGGCGGGTTGGGCGTGCAAACGGCAGCTTTCGAGTATCGAACTGACTGATTAGTTGCTGCTCCTAACCAACCCCATCCCACTTACTCCTCGTACACGACGCCATATCGCCCCGCGCTTCGCTCAACGCGTGCGAAGCCGGGCTTCCCAAGGTGCATGCCAGCGATCAGCAGCCGTTCCGCACTCGCCAGGTCCAAGAGCTTCGAACGTGTGTCCGCCGAAAGATGGGGGTCTTGATCGAATGCGATCGATACATCCGGACGGGCAATCTGAATTTGGGGAAAATGGACGATATCTCCCCAGACGAGCAGGCTTTCCTCCCCTGATTCAAGCTGGTAGCCGGTATGCCCGTCCGTGTGTCCTGGAAGCGGCATCGCGCTGATACCGGGGAGCACTTGGCCGCGTTCGAACGTACGCAATCTGGCACGGTAACTGTCGAACACCTGGCGCGCGATCAGAAAATTGCCGCGCGCGCGCTCGCTTGCGCGGCTCAGATTGCTGTCGTCCTGCCAGAACGCGACCTCTCGATGGTGAACGACAAGCTCGGCATTCGGAAAGGCAATCTCTCCTGATGCGTCCATCAACCCGCCAATATGGTCTGGATGCGCGTGCGTCAACAAGATCGTGTCGATCTCGGCGGGCTGGATGCCAGCTAGCGGCAGATTGCGCTTCAGGCAGCCACCCCATTTTTTGATGCCACCTGCGCCGGCGTCAATCAGAATGGTGCGACCGCGTCCGCGTACGACGTAGCAGTTGATGTGAATCGCAGAAGATTCCTTCACGCCTGCCTCGGCCTGCATCCTGGCGGCATCGACCGGATCGATGTTCGACAGAAAATCCAGGCTGGCCGTGAGATAGCCATCGCTGATCGCCGTAATCAGAAAATCACCGACCTGCTGACTCGGGAATATGGAACTCGACATTGCATCTCTCTCAACGGCAAGATCAATTGCGGGCGTGAATTTGTGTCGCCGCATAGCCGAAGCAGCGTATGCGGGCAGTCAATCCGGTATGGCGGACGATGGCTTCATCAAGTCTTTCCATGAACTCCGCCATGATGGACGGTGTGCGCACGGGATCCAGTCGATACTGGACTTGTGCAAAGACCAGATGTCCTCGTCCGTGCGTGACAGCCACGTAAATGACGTGAACGTTCGCCAGTGCAGCCGTCAGGATGCGGGTGCAAATTTCCGTACATTGATCGGTCAGCGCAGCGAGCCGATCATCGTTCGGAAATTTGTCCGCCGGCATATAGATCGTGAGGTTGGGCATGGCTCTCCTGGCATTATTTTTCGGCGATGTCGGTTGCGTCGCGCGTCAATTGCGCAGTCATTGGCGTATAGATGTGAACGCCAGGCGGCAGGGACGCGAGGTCGTCCGTGGCGGGGCGCGCCATTTTGGCAAGCCAGCGGGATTCCGGAAATTTCTCCAGTGCGACTGCGCGCAAGGCGCACGGCGTCAGGCCCATGCGCATCAGCGGTCTCGGGGCCGTTTCCACTAATGGCCAGGCATTCATCCAGGCCGACGGTCGGTGCACGGTCGAGACCAGCATAAAGATTCCGGTGCCAGTCAGTGATGTGCTGCTGCCATCGAGAAAAGTTGCCACCGCCCTTCTTGCGATATTCCTCGCCCGTTAGCACCTCAAGGCCATCGATTGAATGAAGCGCAAGGTAGACAGGGCAGCCATGGCTCAATGCCTCGAAGCGCTGTGAGGTATGAAAGCCGCTCACCGAGATGAGGGCCGGTAGTTTGGACAGACTGTAGAAATCGTTCCATTCCGCTTCACTGCCCGGGTCGGCGAAACTGCATTCAACGGTATAGATCATCGGCTCAAGCAGATGCGCAAAGCACCCGTTCCTTCCTGAAGTTGACGTTTTGTTATGGTAGATTCCAGAAATTCGCTTGTATATCGATGTTGACTCACCCTTCAGTGATCAAATGTCATGCTGAAGGGGTCGATGTCGACAACCCAGACCAGCATGCGTCGCAAAATTCCCAGTAATTCCGCCCTCATGGCATTCGAGGCTGCGGCACGGCATGGCAGCTTCGCTCGCGCTTCGGACGAGTTGTCCCTGACCGAAGGGGCCATCAGCCGCCAGATTGGCCGGCTGGAAACCTTTCTCGGAGTCAAACTCTTCGAGCGAGTCGGAAATCGCGTTCGGCTCTTGCCGAATGGACATCGCTATGCCGCTCAAGTCCGAGAGTTGCTCGATCAACTGGAGCGCGACAGCCTGTGCATGATGGGACAGCGGCGTGACGGTGCGAGTCTGGAAATTGCCACCCTCCCGACCTTCGCGACGCGTTGGCTGATCGCCCGCCTGAAGCGATTTCACGAGCAGCACCCGAACATCACCGTGCATCTTGCCGAACGCATGGAACCTTTCGTGCTCGCAGGAAGCGGATTCGACGCCGCGATCCACTTCGAGCATCCTGCATGGACGGGAATGCGAACGCACCGGCTGTTGCACGAGGTGCTGATCCCCGTCTGCCATCCGGCATTGCTCGACCGATGCCAAGAGGTGCCGTCACTGGATGCGCTTCCACGCCTGCAGCGCCGCCAGAATCCAGACGCCTGGCAGCGCTATGCGCAGGAAACGGGGATCGCGCTGAGCAATCCGGCGATCGGTGCCCGTTACGATCTTCACGCCATGCTGATCGAGGCCGCATTGGCTGGCCTTGGCGTTGCACTGGTGCCGCGCCTCTATGTGGAAGCCGAACTGGCAGAAGGCCGTCTCGTTGCGCCCTGGCCGGAAGGCATCTCAATCTCGAAAACGTTTTGCCTTGTCATGCCGGAGCCGATTTCCTTGAGTGAAGCTCCGATTCAGGCATTTGCCAAATGGATATTGGAGGAGGCGAAGGCCGCGTAGCAGGGAGTTGCGCCTGCGCGGCATCAGCTCAATGGATGCGGCCAGCGCCTATGCGCCGAGGCTGATCGCGGACTTCAACGCGCGCTTTGCCAAGGTGAGGATTGACAGCCTCGCGATGCGCCTTACAACTCGAAGCTATCAGCCGGCGGTAGCTCTTTTGACATGATTGCAACCGGGCCGCTTGATAGCTGATTGCGGTCGGAATGCCGTTTCGCGTGAGCCGAATCTAGCCGACGGTCACGGCCTGTCGGCGGTCGCCCAGACGATGCCCGATACGCGATGCCCACAGTGTCGTCACGATCGGCGTCAGAATGGCCGTCACCACGACGCAGGCGGCCACCAGGGCGGTGGCGGCCGGAGCCGCTGGCGCGAATTGCGGTGCGGCTTCGGCAACCAGATGAGGCGTGGCGACGGCGGCGCCCGCCGTGCTGGATGCCGCGATGCCGGCCGTGCCGCGGCCGCCGCCCAGCACGATGTCGGCCACGATCAGCGCCAGGCCCGAGATGGCCATCACCGCGACGGCCAGCAGTATGCCCAGCAGGCCGGTGTCCATGATCACCCCGAGGTTGATCGTATTGCCCAGCGAGAATGCGAAGAACGGAACCAGGATGCGCGTGGCCTTGGAGAAGAACTCGCGCAGTTCCTCGTCGAGGTTGCCGAGCACGAATCCGATCAGAAAGGGAATGAGCACGCCGACGAGCAGGTGCGGCTCGAATGCGGCCAGCCCGGTGGAGCCCAGGATGAGCATGGTCACCAGCGGGCCGGACTCCATGCCGATCAGCACCGAGGCGCCGGCCTCTTCCTTGCTGCCGTATTCCTCCATCAGCGACGCATAGAGGCCGGCATTGGTCATGTCCATGGCCGCCACCACGGCCAGCACCGACAGTCCAGTGAAAAAGCCAGCCTGTATGCCTTCCAGCGGCAGCCAGCGCGACAGCAGGAACGCCACCAGCCACGCCATGCCGATCTTGGCGCCGATCAGCGCGCCGGACTTGCGTAGCACCGTGCCGGTGGCGCGGATATGGATCGAGGCGCCCAGGCAGAACAGCCAGACCGCGAGGATGGGCACCACGCCGGTGATCAGCCCGTTGGTGAAGGAGCCGAAGTACTTGCCGGTGCCCGGCCAGAAGGTGTGCAGCACGGCCCCCAGCAGCAAGGGCACCAGCATCAGGCCGCCCGGAATCTTTTCAATGGTGCGTTTGATTTTCACGAAATTCCTCGATAGACAGAACCCGGGAAGTGCACGCGGAAACACCTCGGTGCGTATCGACCCTGCAACTTGAGACCCGATGCTGCAATCGCATGGCAGCTGCGCGATCTTTTTTATATGAAAGCATTTTTTACTTGTGGAAATAACAGTACTTACCCTGATTGAGAGGCATGTCCTTGAATGAGTTAAGGGAAATCACTGATTCCCGGCAAGGATTGCTTGTATAGAGTCCAGTTTTGATGAAATGTTATTTCATAAGAAAAAGTAGATTTCATGGTTGAAGGTTTGCAGATGCCAAAGGAGCAGCAATGAAGCGTGTAGAAGGCAAGCTGGCCCTGGTCACCGCCGCAGGCAAGGGGATTGGCCGTGCCAGTGCCTTGGCGTTGGCGCGCGAGGGCGCCACGGTATGGGCCACGGACGTGGATGAGCGGGCCCTGGCGGATCTGGCCGCCGAGGCGGCGAAAGAAGGATTGGCCGGGCTGAAGACGGCCCGCCTGGACGTGCTGGACACGGAGGCGGTGCAAGCCTTTGCCGGGCGCACGGGCAAGGTGGATGTGCTGTTCAACTGCGCCGGCTTCGTGCACCACGGCAGCATCCTCGAATGTGAGGAAAAAGACTGGGACTTCAGCTTCGACCTGAATGCCAAGGCCATGTACCGCACCATCCGCGCCTACCTGCCTTCGATGCTGGCAGCCGGACGTGAAGGTGGCGGTGCGTCCATCATCAACATGGCGTCCGCCGCGTCGAGCGTGAAAGGCGTGCCCAACCGCTTTGTCTACGGCGCCTCCAAGGCGGCGGTGATCGGCCTGTCGAAGGCCGTGGCGGCCGACTATGTGCAGCACGGCATCCGTTGCAACGCCATCTGCCCTGGCACCGTGGAGTCGCCTTCGCTGCAGGGCCGCATCCGCGCCCAGGCGCAGCAGGCCGGTACCGACGAGGCCACGGTCCGCGCCGCGTTCGTGGCGCGCCAGCCGATCGGCCGCGTGGGCCGCGCCGACGAGGTGGCCGCGCTGGTGGTCTACCTGGCCAGCGACGAGTCGTCGTTCACCACCGGCACCATCCATATGATCGACGGCGGCTGGTCGAACTGAGTCCGGTAGCCTGATTCACCCCGTTTCCCCAGGAGATTGAGCATGAAATTGGTACGTTATGGCCAGGCCGGCGAGGAAAAGCCGGGCCTGATCGACGCCCAGGGCCAACTGCGCGACCTGTCGGCCCAGGTGGCAGACATCGACGGCGCTGCGCTGTCGCCCGCAGCGCTGCAAAAGCTTGCCGCCATCGATGCCGCCAGCCTGCCCGTGGTCAGCGGCCCGGTGCGCTACGGCCCGCCGGTCACGCGCGTGGGCAAGATCATCTGCGTGGGCCTGAACTATGCCGACCATGCGGCCGAGACCGGCGCACCGATCCCGGCCGAGCCCATTCTGTTCCTCAAGCCCAGCTCGTCCATCATCGGGCCGGATGACACGGTGGTGATTCCACGCGGCTCAGTCAAGACCGACTGGGAAGTGGAACTGGGCGTGGTGATCGGCAAGAAGGCCTCCTACGTCACGGAAGACGAGGCGCTGGACTACGTGGCCGGCTACACCATCGTTAACGACGTGTCCGAGCGCGAATATCAGCTCGAGCGCGGCGGCCAGTGGGACAAGGGCAAGGGCTGCGATACCTTCTCGCCCATCGGCCCGTGGATGGTCACGAAGGACGAGGTGGCCGATCCGCAGAACCTCGGCCTGTGGCTGGAGGTCAACGACAAGCGCTTCCAGGACGGCAGCACCCGCACCATGATCTTCTCGGTGAAGAAGCTGGTGAGCTACATCAGCGAGTTCATGTCGTTGCTGCCGGGGGATGTCATCAGCACCGGCACCCCGCCCGGCGTGGGCCTGGGCCAGAAGCCGCCCTTCTACCTGAAGGCCGGCGACACCATGCGCGTGGGCATCCAGGGCCTGGGCGAGCAGCAGCAGGCCACACGCGCCTGGTCGCGCGAGCTGGCCTGAGCTGACACCAAGCCACCCGGGCGGCCCGGCTGCCCGGGGGCGGCGCCAGCTTCATGGATAACAGAACAAAAAGCGTAGCAGCGGCCAGCGCCTGCTACGCAAAGGAGACAGGCTGTTTTCATGAAATACCAGTTCGATTTCGCAGCCGTGCTGGCGCAATGGCCGCTGCTGCTGGAGGGTGCATGGACGACCGTGCAGCTTTCCTTCCTGGCCACGGTGCTGGGCTTCGTGCTGGGGACGCTGTGCGCCGTGGGGCGCGGCAGCCGGCATGGCTGGCTGCGCCGCCTGGTGGGGGCCTATGTGGAGGCTATCCGCAACACGCCGCTGCTGATCCAGAGCTACTTCCTGATCTTCGGGCTCTCGTCGGTCGGCGTCACCATGCCCATCATGACCGGCGCGGTGCTGGCGCTGGTGATCAACATCGGCGCCTACACCTGCGAGATCATCCGCGCGGGCATCGAGTCCATCCAGCACGGCCAGATCGAGGCGGCCGAATGCCTGGGGCTGTCGCGGGCGCAGGTGCTGTGGCATGTGGTGCTGCGGCCGGCGGTGGAGCGTGTGTGGCCGGCGCTGACCAGCCAGTTCGTGCTGCTGATGCTCGCCTCCAGCATCATGTCCTCGGTGGGGGCGGAGGAACTGCTGGGCGTAGCCAACCGCATCCAGTCGGACACCTTCCGCAACTTCGAGGTGTTCCTGGTGCTGTGGGCGGCGTACCTCGCGCTCTCGTACCTGATGCGCGCCGGCTTCTGGCTGCTGGGCCAGTTCGTGTTCACGCGCCGGCGCAAGCTCGGCACCCCACTGTGAGAGGCCCGGCCGCATGTCGCAAGAACAATTGTCGTTTCTGTTGCAGGGCGCCTGGGGCACTCTGCTGCTGTCCGCGCTGACCTTCGTGGCGGGCGGGCTCGCGGGGCTGGCACTGGCCATGGCGCGCATCTCGCCGGCCCGCCCGGTGCGGATGGCCGCCGCCGCGTGGATCCAGCTTATCCAGGGCACGCCGCTGCTGGTGCTGATGGGGCTGTGCTTCTATGGCCCCAGCATTGCGGGCTTCGGCTCGGTGCCGGCGCTGCTGGCGGCGGCCGTCGCCATGTCCATCTATGCCAGTGCCTTCCTCGGCGAGATCTGGCGCGGCTGCATCCAAGCCGTGCACAAGAGCCAGTGGGAGGCCGCCGAATGCCTGGGGCTGACGCGCTGGCAGCGCATGCGCCAGGTGGTGCTGCCACAGGCGCTGCGCATCGCCACGCCGCCCACGGTGGGCTTTGCCGTGCAGATCGTCAAGAACACCTCGGTGGCTTCGCTGGTGATCGGCTTCGCCGAGCTCTCCTACAACGCCAAGGTGCTGAACAACTCTACCTTCCAGCCGTTCATGTATTTCGGCAGCGCCGCGCTGCTGTATTTCGCCCTGTGCTACCCCCTGTCGCGCTGGAGCCTGGCGCTCGAAAGGAAACTCCATGCAAGCCGCCGCTGAAGCCGTCGTCCAATTGAAATCGGTGCACAAGCGCTTCGGTGCGCTGCACGTGCTGCGCGGGGTGTCGTTCTCCGTCACCAAGGGGCAGGTGGTGGCCATCATCGGCAAGAGCGGCTCGGGCAAGAGCACGGCGCTGCGCTGCATCAACCGGCTGGAGCACGTGGACGAGGGCACGATCCAGGTCTGCAGCCACGCGGTGCACGAGCGGCAGCTCGACCTGCGCGCGCTGCGGCGCGACGTGGGCATCGTGTTCCAGAGCTACAACCTGTTCCCGCACCTGACAGTGCTGCAGAACATCACACTTGGGCCAACCTCGGTCAAGCGCCTGCCGGCGGCGCAGGCGCGCGAACTGGCGCTGGAGGTGCTGGCCCGCGTGGGCCTGGCCGACAAGGCCGACGCCTATCCCGAGCAGCTCTCGGGCGGCCAGCAGCAGCGCGTGGCGATCGCGCGCTCGCTGGCCATGCAGCCGCAGGTGATGCTGTTCGACGAGGTGACCTCGGCGCTAGACCCGGAGCTGACCGGCGAGGTGCTCAAGGTCATGGAAAAGCTGGCCGCCGAAGGCATGACCATGATCCTGGTCACGCACGAAATGGCCTTTGCGCGCAACGTAGCGCACCAGGTCATCTTCATGCACCAGGGCCAGGTCTGGGAGCAAGGCGGCCCCGACATCCTGCAAGCGCCCGCCACGCCCGAGCTGCGTCAGTTCGTCGGCAGCGGGCTTTGAAGCCTTTCCCCATCCATCCAACCAGCAAGACAAGGAGCGAGACATGCATATCCCATCCACCCGTCACCAGCTTTGCGCCCTGCTGTTGGGCATGGCCGCGCTGGGCGCGGGCAGCGCCCATGCGGATCAGCTCGACACCATCATGGCCGCGAAGAAGCTGCGCGTGGCCATCGACCTGGCCGTGCCGCCCTATGGCATGAAGGACGACAAGCTGCAGTCCACCGGCTCCGACGTGGAGACGGCCCAGCTGCTGGCGAAGGACCTGGGGCTGGCGCTGGAGATCGTGCCTACCACCGGCGCCAACCGCATTCCCTTTCTGCAGACCGACAAGGCCGACATCGTGATCTCCAGCCTCTCGGTCACGCCGGAGCGCGAGAAGGTGATCGACTTCTCCCTCCCCTATGCGGCCATCCTGGCGGTGGTCGCCGCGCCCAAGGGCATGAAGATCGCCGGCCCGGCCGATCTGGCGGGCAAGAAGGTCATTTCCACGCGGGGCACGACCAACGACCAGGAGCTGACCAAGATCGCGCCGCCCACGGCACAGATCACCCGCTTCGACGACGATGCCACCTCGATCACCGCCGTGGTGAGCGGCCAGGCCGAGATCTTCGCCACGGCGCCGCCACTGCTCAAGACCATCAACGAGCGCAACCCGTCCAAGCAGATGGAGCCCAAGTTCACGATGAAGGTGAACATGCTGGCCGTGGGCCTGCGTAAGAACGAGCCGCGGCTGAAGGCCAAGGTGGATGAGGCGATCAAGGCGCGGCTCAAGTCCGGCGAGCTCAATGCCATCTACCGCAAGTTCCACGGCGCGGACCTGCCGCCCGATGTGCTGGCCAAAGGCAACTGATAGGGAAACTGAGCGATGAGCCGCATCGAGCAAGTCGAGTTGTCGCAGGTCGACCTCGCCCCCAAGGTCCGCCGCACGGATGCCATCCAGTCCTTCGTGACGCAGGAGACCGTCATGGTCACGCTGCGCTGCGACGATGGCTCCGTGGGCACGGGCTACACCTACACCATCGGCACCGGCGGCTCGTCCATCGTGGCGCTGCTGCGCGACCACCTGGCGCCGCGCCTGATCGGCCGCGATCCGCAGCACGTCGAGGCCATCTGGCGTGACCTGTTCTTCCACACGCATGCGACGGCCGTGGGCGCGATCACCAGCCTGGCGCTGGCCGCCATCGATACCGCGCTGTGGGACCGTAATGCCGTGGTGGCGGGCCTGCCGCTCTGGCAGCTGGCCGGCGGCGCGCAGCCGCGCGTGCCGGTCTACACCACCGAAGGCGGCTGGCTGCACCTGGAGCCGGCGCAGCTGGTGGAGCAGACCCTGCAGGCGCAGTCCGAAGGCTTCCTGGGCGCCAAGCTCAAGGTCGGCAAGCCGCATGCGTCGGAAGACCTGCGCCGGCTCGCGGCCGTGCGCGAGGCCGTAGGCAGTGGCTTCGAGCTGATGGTCGACGCCAACCAGGGCTTCACGCTGTCCGAGGCAATCCGCCGGGCGCGCCAGTACGAGGCCTTCGACCTCGCGTGGTTCGAGGAGCCCATGCCTGCCGAGCAGGTGCAGGGCCATGCCCAGCTGCTGGCCAGCACCTCGCTGCCCATCGCGGTGGGCGAGTCCATGTACCACCCAGCGCAGTTCGCCGAATACCTCAAGCGCGATGCCTGCTCCATCGTACAGGCCGATGTGGCGCGGGTGGGCGGTATCACACCGTGGCTGAAGATCGCGCACCTGGCCGAGGCCCACAACGTCGCCATCTGCCCGCATTTCCTGATGGAGCTGCATGTGAGCCTGTGCGCGGCCGTGCCGAATGCGCGCTGGGTCGAGTTCATTCCGCAGCTCGATGAGGTGGCCACCAGCCGGCTGCGCATCGAGGCCGGCCATGCGCTGGCGCCGTCCGCCCCCGGGCTGGGCATCGCCTGGGACTTCGACGTGCTGCGCGCGCGGCAGAAGTTCAGCCCCCTGGTCGTCAAGCACTGAGCACCAACCGCTATCCCTACCATGACCCCCTTCATCCGACTCCATCCCGCCGACGACGTGGTCATCGCCCGCACCCAGCTGCTGGGCGGCACGGCCATCGAGTCCGTCACCAGCCGGGGCCTGATCCCGCCCGGCCACAAGGTTGCCGTGCGTGCCATCGCGCCGGGCGAGCCGGTGCGGCGCTACAACCAGATCATCGGCTTCGCCAGCCAGCCCATCGCGCCCGGCGAGCATGTGCATGTGCACAACCTGAACATGGGGCCGGACAAGGGCGACTTTGCGCGCGACTACGCCTTCGGCGCCGATGCCAAGGCCCCGGCCGCGCGGCGCGAGGCCATGTTCATGGGCATACGCCGCGCTGATGGCCGCGTGGCCACGCGCAACTACATCGGCATCCTGACCAGCGTGAACTGCTCTGCCACGGCGGCGCGCGCCATCGCCGAGCATTTCTCGCGCCGTACCAACCCGGACGCGCTGGCCCCGTACCCGAATGTCGATGGCGTGGTCGCGCTCACGCATGGCACCGGCTGCGGCATGGCCTCCGAAGGGCTGGGCATGGACATCCTCTCGCGCACGCTCACGGGCTATGCCACGCATGCCAACTTTGCCGGCGTGCTGGTGGTGGGCCTGGGCTGCGAGGCCAACCAGATCAATGCCTGGCTGGCCACCGGGCATCTGGCCGAGGGCGAGAACCTGCGCGTGTTCAACATCCAGGACGCCGGCGGTACGCAGAAGACCGTGGACAAAGGCATTGCCTTGATCAATGAGATGCTGCCGCGCGCCAACGCCGTGCGCCGCGAGCCCTGCAGCGCGGCGCACCTGACCATTGGCCTGCAGTGCGGCGGCTCGGACGGCTACAGCGGCGTGAGCGCCAACCCGGCGCTGGGCGCGGCGGTCGATCTGCTGGTGGCCCACGGCGGCACGGCCATCCTCAGCGAAACCCCCGAGATCTACGGCGCCGAGCATTTGCTCACGCGCCGCGCCGTCTCGCGCGAAGTGGGCCAGAAGCTCGTGGACCGCATCCACTGGTGGGAACACTACACGCGCATCAACGACGGCGAGATGAACAACAACCCCTCTCCCGGCAACAAGGCCGGCGGGCTCACCACCATCCTCGAGAAATCGCTGGGCGCGGTGGCCAAGGGCGGCACCAGCAACCTGGAGGCGGTCTACGAGTACGCCGAGCCCGTGACGGCGCGCGGCTTCGTCTACATGGACACGCCGGGCTACGACCCGGTCAGCGCCACCGGCCAGGTGGCGGGCGGCGCCAACATGATCTGCTTCACCACCGGGCGCGGCAGCGCCTATGGCTGCGCGCCCTCGCCCTCGCTCAAGCTGGCCACCAACAGCGCGCTGTGGCGGCGCCAGGAGGAAGACATGGACATCAACTGCGGCGAGATCGTCGACGGCACGGCCTCGATCGAGGAGATGGGCCGGCGCATCTTCGAGCTGGTGCTGGCCACGGCCTCGGGCGAGCAGAGCAAGAGCGAGCGCCACGGCTACGGCCAGAGCGAATTCGTGCCATGGCAGATCGGCGCGGTGATGTGAGCGTTCAGGTATCATCGGCCCCTACATGAATACACCTGCCAAAGACTCTGCAGACGAAGACACGGGCGCCGAGCGCGGCAGCCCGCGCTACAGCGCGCCGGCGCTGGACAAGGGACTGGACATCCTCGAGGTGCTGGCCGACTCGCTGGAGGGCTTTACCCTCAACGAGATCGCCCAGAAGCTTGGGCGCAGCGTGAACGAGATCTTCCGTATGGTGGTGACGCTGGAGCGCCGCGGCTATGTGATGGTGGACGTCAACGACCGCTACAGCCTGTCGCTCAAGATGTTCGAGCTCGCGCACCGCCAGCGCCCGCTGCGCACGCTGGTCGCCGTGGCGCTGCCGCTCTTGCGCGAGCTGGCGCACCGTACGCGCCAATCCTGCCACCTGGCCGTGTATCAGGGCGGCCGCGTGGTGGTGATCGCCCAGGTCGACAGCCCCGAGCGCTGGTCCTTCGGGCTCAAGGTCGGCGTCATGATGGGGCTGACCGACACCTCGTCCGGCCATGTGCTGCTGGCCTTCCGCGACGAGGTGGAGCGCGCCCGCATGCTGGCGGCACACATCAAGGTGGATGGCGAGCTGACCATGGATCCGGGCGAGCTGTTCGAGATACTGCGCCAGGTGCGCACGCGCGGCTATGCCGTTATGCCCAGCCGCCAAATCCGTGGAGTCACCAATGCCGCCTACCCGGTCATGGACGCGAGCGGTCATGTGATCTCTGCACTGAACGTGCCCTACATCGAACGCATCGATGCCCAGTCCAGTCCGTCACTGGACGAGGTCAAGGAAATCGTCGGCAACGTCGCCGCCCGCATCTCGGCGCAGATGGGCTTCAGCGGCCACGACAGCGAGGCGCCGGGCGAACCTTGAGTGCCACGGCAAGCCGGTCGCGTTCTACAGAGACAAGGCCGGCATCTTCCCGGTTAATCAGCCGGATGCCGCCGGGGGTGACCGTTACACGCGGTTCGGACTGGCGGATTCCGAGGTCAATGCAGTACGGCAAGGTGATGTACCTGCTGGCAGATCGGCCCGAATCCCGCAAGCTCCTCCATCGCTACGTCGAGGTGGCCGAGTATCCGGACGGCCGGATCGAGCCCTCGGCTGAGGGCACCGCCCTGCCCTACACCACCTAAGTGCTGGCAATTCACGTCGTAGTAACGCGCGGCGCCGGGTTCGCTGCGACCCTGCCATCAAGTACGAGAAATACCGCCCGGGCGCTGGCAACAGGCACGCCCTCGGCGGAAATCAGCGCATTCACAAAGGCGAGGCGACTCCCCGCTTTTACGACGCTGACATGCGACTCGACCCAGTCCCCCTTCTTGGCGGTACCAACGAAGTCGATGCAAAGGCTCGTGGTAATCATGCGCAATGGCGGTGTTTGGGACAGGTCACTGTGTTCGGCGCGGGGCCATGATGAAGGCCGTGCTGCCCTACATGCACAAGCGCCGCCGTGGCCACATCCAATGTGGAAGAGCAAGTCGATCCTTGACTTATCGTTCTCCATTTACAATACTGCATGTACTTTCATTCTCCATTGGAGAACGACACGAAGTGTCGTGACGCGACGTGGAACTTGCCGAACTTGAGATCTTTCGGGTGGTAGCGCGGGAGCAGAGCATCACCCGGGCCGCCAGAGTCCTGGAAAGAGTGCAATCCAACGTCACCACGCGCGTGAAGCAACTTGAAGAAAGCCTGGGCGTTACCCTGTTCCTGCGCGACAGCAAGAGGATGACGCTGACGCCGGAGGGTCAGCGGCTGCTGGATTATGCGGAGCGCTTGTTGGCGCTGGCTGAAGAGGCACAGCAGTCGATGCGCACCCATACGCCGAGCGGACGGCTGCGCATCGGGTCCATGGAAAGCTCGGCAGCAACGCTGCTGCCGAAACCGCTCGCGCGCTATCACGCATCCTGGCCGGATGTCGAACTGAAGGTGACCACGGGTACGACGCAAAGCCTGGTCGATGCTGTGCAGGACAGCCGCATCGACTGTGCGGTCGTGGCGCACCCGAGCACCGCTGCTGCGCGTGATGCCGATATCCGCGAGCTCGGCGAGGGCCTGGAAGGCACGTTCCTGAAGACCGAGGAACTGGTGCTGGTCCTGCCCGCCACCCACCCGAAGGTACGCAAGCCGCAGGATGTGACACTTCGTCAGCTCGCCGCATTTTCACGTGGATGCACTTATCGCCGCTGCGCGGAGGAGTGGCTGGAGCAAGCTGGGGACGAGGTCCGGCGCACGCTTGCCGTTGTGGAGATGCCCTCCTATCACGCTATTCTCGCCCAGGTGTCGGCTGGATCGACGGTGGCGATCGTGCCGCGTTCCCTGCTGGCCTTGCATCGGGATGCGTCCGAGTTCCAGGTCGTGCCTGTGCGACCCGTCCACACGTTTCTCGTGAAGCGATCCGGCTTCACGACGTCAGCCTATGAGGCGTTCGTGCGGGAGTTAGGCCATGTCCAGCTCTAGTAGTGATTCATCGACGGAGATGGCCCGCGGCGGCAGTTTCAACGGCGCGATGGCAATCGTGTCCGCCGCATGGCTCCTGGCGGCGGGCATCTGCCAGATCCGGCTCAACAGACCACGACAGGAAGATCTCTCATGAACACCTCACAGTCACGCAAGCCCGTTGGAAGCCTGATTTCGCGACTTGGGCTCACCACGCCCATCATCCAGGCGCCGATGGCAGGAACCAGCACACCGGCCATGGCCGCCGCCGTATCCAAGGCCGGTGGCCTGGGCTCGCTCGGTGTCGGTGCAATGGATGCAGCGGGCGCGCGCAAGGCCATTCGCGAAACGCGCGCCCTGACCGGCAAGCCATTCAACGTCAACCTTTTCTGCCATATACCCGCCACTGCCGATTCCGCGCGGGAAAAGGCCTGGCTCGACTATCTCGCACCGGAGTTCGCGAAGTTCGACGCAACCGCCCCCGCCAGCCTGCACGAGATCTACAAGACTTTCGTGGCCGACGAGGCGATGTTCGAGATGCTGCTGGAAGAGAAGCCCGCGGTGGTCAGCTTCCATTTCGGCCTGCCCGCACAGGAGAAGATCGACGCGCTGCACGCTGCCGGCATCGTGCTGCTGGCTAGCGCCACGTCGCTGCGGGAAGCGCGCCTGATTGAAGCGGCGGGCATCGATGCGATCGTCGCGCAGGGGATTGAAGCGGGTGGACACCGGGGCATCTTCGATCCGGACGGCTACGACGAAGGCCTGGGCACGCTGGCCCTGGTGCGCGTGCTGGTGGAGCGTACCGTCCTGCCAGTGATCGGGGCTGGCGGGATCATGGATGGTGCTGGCATCGCAGCGGTGCTGGCGCTTGGCGCCGAGGCCGCGCAGCTTGGCACCGCCTTCGTCGCCAGCGCCGAGTCGGCCGCCGATGCAGCCTATCGGGCGGCGCTTGCCGCCAGCGACAAGCGCCCCACTACCCTCACGCGTGCCATTTCCGGCCGTGCAGCCAGGGGCTTCACGAACCGGCTCACCGAGCTCGGCATTGCGCCGGATGCCCCTGCGCTCCCGGACTATCCGATCACCTATGACGCAGGCAAGGCGCTGCACGGCGCCGCAAAGGCGAAGGGAAACAGCGAGTATGCGGCCCAGTGGGCCGGGCAGGCCGTGCCGCTGGCCCGCTCGCTACCAGCCGGCGAACTGGTTGCCCAGCTCACAATGGAATTGAAGGCTGCGATCGAGCGATTGAACCGCTTGAGCGCCACCATCGGCTGATGCCGCTCCGGCCGCCTCCCACGGCAGCTTTGGGAGGCGGGCTTCGCTCAAGCCGTGCGGTGGCGCTCTGGCCCGTGCAATGCTCGTTATTGGAACACTCTGCGCATAGCCATTTCAGCTACCGCGAACAAACGGTGAGCTGCCGGCGCCACGCCGCACATATGGATGCAGGCATGAACCATCCCGGGCAGCACGGTCAGATCGACCGGCACACCGGCTTGCCGCAACCGCGCCGCGTACGCTTGCGCTTCGTCGCGCAATGGATCGAATTCGCACGCCAGCAATGTGACTGGCGGCAACCCCTCGAGCGAGGCCGCACGCAGCGGCGACACGTAAGGCGCCCTCGCCCGGATCGGCCAGATACATCGCGAAGCAATACTGCATGACCTCTCTCGTAAGGTAGTAGCCCTGCCCGTAGGTCCGATAGGACGCCGTGTCCATCGACGCGTCCAGCGGCGGGTACAGCAATAGCTGATGCGCGATGGGCGGACCGCCCTGCTCGCGGGCCACCAGGCAGGCCGCCGCCGCGAGGTTGCCTCCAGCGCTGTCGCCGCCGACGGCGATGCGCGCAGGGTCGAGTCCCAGGCTGGCGGCGTGGCTGAACACCCAGGCCAGCGCATCGCAGAAGTCCTCCAGGGGCACCGGGAATTTGTGCTCGGGCGCGAGCCGGTAGTCGACCGACAGCACCACGCTATGCGTCGCCTGGGCCAAGGCGCTGCAAGGATTGTCGTACAGCTCGAGCGTGCCCAGGCACCACCCGCCACCGTGCGCATAAACGATGGCTGGCCGGGGCGGCCCGCCATCTCCCGTGCCGAGTGGCCAATAGGCCCGCACACGTATCTGCTGACCATCGCGCGTGGCCACCTCGAAGGTTTCCGTACGGTCAATGGCTTCCAGCGGCCCGTGCCAGGCCCGCAGCGCCGTATCGGCGGGATGCCGCAACTCGGCCAGTGATGAAGGTGGCTCGACCAGGGCCAATCGTTCCAGCTGCGCGGCGATGTCGGTGTCGATCGGCATGTTCAGCGGCTCCGTTCCAGGAAGGGCAGCAGATGCCCGACAAAGGCCTCGGGTGCCTCTTCCATGATGAAGTGGCCACAGCCGGGCACGACCACGCCCTGCAAATCCGTGGCGTTGTCGCGCATGGTGACCAGCGGCGCGTCGCCGGTGGCATGTTCGGCACCGATGGCAAGCACCGGCATCGTCAGCTTGCGCTTCGCGCGCTCCTGATTCTGGCGAACCGTCTCCGGTATGGCGCGGTAATAGGAAAAACCGCCACGCAGGCCGCCCGGCGCCGCATAGGCGTCGACGTAGACATCGACGGCCACACAGTCGCGCCGGAACGACCAACGGTTGAAGATGAACTCCAGATAGGCCCGTTCACGCCCGGCAATCAAGGTCTCGGGCAAGTCGGCCAGCTGGTTGAACATGAAATGCCAGAGGAAGATGTTCTCTTCCGGCGGGACGAAGATCGGTGGCGCGGGAGCCAGCCCGGGGATCACCGCCTCTGTGATTGCCAGCGCTTTCACCGCCTCGGGCCGGTCACTGGCCAAGGCATAGGCCACCCACATGCCGACATCGTGGCCGGCCACCTGGTAGACATCGAAGCCGAGCTGCGTCATCACGCTATGCAAGGTGGCGGCGGTGTGTCCCGTGTCGTAGCCCGTGTGCGGCCGGTCGGAATAGCCGGTGCCTGGCGGGTCGACGGCAACGGCCATGAAGCCATGCTCTGCGAGCGCCTGCATGATATGGCGCCAGGCGTACCAGGTCTGCGGCCATCCTGGAATCAGCAGGACGGGGGCACCGGTGCCGGCGATGACGCAATGCACGCGCTGGCCATCGATGCGCACGTATTGGTGAGTGAAGCCTTGGGAGTTCGCCGACGGCGACAGAAGTTGGGCGGACATATCGATTTTCCGTAGCAATGTGGGAAGCAGCTCATGCCATGCCGAGCATGGCGTGGATTTGCTGTGGGTTGACCGCGGCGCCGGCGAAGTCGTCGAAGATGCGGTCTGTCACGCGGATGATGTGGTCGTTGATGAATGCGACGCCTTCGCGCGCGCCGTCCTCCTGGTCCTTGAGGCAGCATTCCCATTCCAGGGTGGCCCAGCCCGCGAAGTCGTACTGCGCGAACTTGGAAAAGATCGCCTTGAAGTCGACCTGGCCGTCGCCGAGCGAGCGGAAACGGCCGGCACGCTCCAGCCATGAGCTGTAGCCGCCGTAGATGCCTTGCCGACCCGAAGGCAGGAACTCCGCGTCCTTCACATGGAACATGCGGATGTGCTCGCGGTAGATATCGATGTAGGCCAGATAGTCCAACTGCTGCAGCACGAAATGGCTGGGATCGAACAGGATCTTGCAGCGCGCGTGCTGGCCGACCAGCGCATGGAAGCGCTCGAAGCTGACACCGTCATGCAGGTCTTCGCTGGGGTGGATCTCGTAGCAGAGGTTGACGCCGTTTTCATCGCAGACATCGAGAATCGGCCGCCAGCGCCGCGCCAGCTCGTCGAAGGCCGTCTCGATCAGGCCCGCGGGACGTTGCGGGAAGGGAAACAGGTAGGGCCACGCCAACGAGCCCGAAAAGGTGCCCATGTCGGTCAGCCCCAGGCGGCGTGAAGCCCGTGCCGCCAGTTTGAGTCGATCCAGGGCCCATGCCGTGCGCGCGGCCGGATTGCCACGCAGGGACTCGGGGGCGAAGTTGTCGCACATGGCGTCGTACGCCGGATGCACCGCGACCAGTTGCCCGAAGATGTGGGTCGTCAATTCGCTGATCTCCAGGCCATGCTCGGCCAGGGTGCCCTTCACTTCATCGCAATAGTCCTGGCTATCCGCGGCGGTCTCCGCGTCGAACAGGCGCCCGTCCCAGGCGGGAATCTGCAAGGCCTTGAAGCCAACGCCGGCAGCCCATTGCGCAATGTTCGGCAGGCTGTTGAAGGGAGCGGCATCGTCAGCGAACTGCGCGAGGTGGAGGCTGGGGCCCTTGAGGGTACGCATGTGAAGCTCCTATTCTTTGTCGATCGACAAAGAATAGGACGAGAGAGCATCGCGTGTCAACACAACGCGAGATAAAATCGACGCAACGATGTATCGACGGATGAGGAAGACGATGGCAGGACGACCGAGAGAATTTGATCGCGACAAGGCCCTGAAACAGGCCATGTTCGCGTTCTGGCGGCGCGGCTACGAAGGGACGTCGATGTCCGACTTGGTCGAGGTCATGGGCATCGCGTCAGCACGCATCTATGCCGCCTTTGGCAGCAAGGAGGCGCTGTTCCAGGAAGCCGTGACGCTCTACGAGCAAGGCGACGGCGGTTTCGCCGAACGCGCCTTCAGAGAGGAAGCGGATGTGCGCGCAGCCATCGAGCGGCTGCTGCGTGACGCTATCACTACCTATACCAAGCGCGGCCATCCCCATGGCTGCATGGTGGTCTCCTCAGCCACAAACTACTCGGCAGACAACGAAGGCGTGATGGAATGGCTGGCCGAACATCGGCGCGCCCGCACGCAATCGATCGTTGAGCGCTTGCGAGGGGCGCTGGCCCAGGGCCAACTCAAGCCCGACACCGATGTCGAGGCGTTGGCCGATTTTTACGCCGCGCAGCTGCACGGCATTTCCGTCCAATCCCGCGACGGGGTAACGAAGGATCGCCTGCTGGCATCCATCGGACCGGCCATGATGCCGCTGGACATGGCCTTGCGTTAGTGAACAAACAGCATCGCCGTAGTCGCGATATTCCACGTCGTCGCCAATGACGTGCGTTGTTCGAGCATGGGATTTGGCGCTATTGAAATGTGGAAGTAGATTGCGCGGTTTTGGGGTCGGCACGCGCAGGTTTCATGCTCGTCGCGCTTCGTAACGTGGGGCGCATGGCACCGCAATGGTTCGCCCTGCGCCCCACATCATGCGAGGCCGAGAGATGCAATTTGAATGCATGTGAGTTCAGGCCGGCACGCGACCTCCGGCGAGCTCCCGATCACGCGACGTTCACAGACGAAACCCTAATCCGCTGCAGCCTTGCACCGTTCGAAGCCCCAGGAGAATCAAGCCGCTCCTGAAGCATCGCCGCGCATGCCTGAAGCATGGACTCCGTTGTGCTTGAGGTGAACTCGCAGCCAAAGGTCACGTCAATTCCAACCGACTCGCCGTTTCCAACCCGTGCGTCCAAAGCAGTGATCGTCGCGTAGATGGCGTCCGCCATCTGCCGCATAAATCCCAGCTCGATGCCAGTATCTCGATACGGCGCCTCCATCCAGAGCTCGCACAGCGTCGGGAAAAAGACACCGTAGTCGTCGATGTTGATCGCGAAGGTGCAAAAGCCGATAGGTTCCAGAGCGCGCGTCAGAATCAGCCGGTAATTGATCACCTGGCCGACGACCTCATCCGTGGACAAGCTGACTTCTTCGGCAGCCCCTACCGACCAGTCTGCGTCCTCCAGCGTCTCCCCGAGCAATGGTTCTTCAGCCCAATCCAGTGTCGTCACATCGCTGGCCATTTTCGCCTTCAGCGTTGCCAGCACCTCTGCACGCCCAGGCGCATCCTCCGGCTCCGTGTAGATCGCGTAGTGCGCGGCGTCATCCCCACCGAGGAAGTCCTGGCCGAACAGCGGCTCCAGGCGCATCGGGATTGGCCCGTCCTGCAGCGCTGCGCGCAGGCGTGATTCGTTCGATTCGCTCATATTGTGTGCGCCTCCGTTTCAGTGTCGAGCACTATGCACGGAACTGGCTGGTGAGGCAATTTTCGTGAGCACTGTATAAATCTACAGCCGGCTGGCTCGATGGAGCCTCGGCCATTAGTGGACAGGCCGTCGTAAAGAACGGACTGACGGTGGATACCGTGGATCAGCTTCTGACTTTGGACATATTCAAGGCCACGGCGGCGCGGATGAGCGCCTTCAACGCTTCCTCGTCGATCTCCGCGTCTTCGTGGAAATCGATCGCACGCCTTGTGTTCCCTTCAAGACTGGAGTTGAAGAGGCCCGACGGATCCTTCAGTGCCGCCCCTTTGGCGAAGGTCATCTTCACGACGTTCTTGTAAGTCTCGCCTGTGCAGATCAATCCGTCGTGCGACCACACCGGAACCCCTCTCCACTTCCACTCCTCGACGACTCCGGGGGCGGCCTCTTTGATCAAGGCGCGGAGTTGGCTGAGCATCTGGCCCCGCCAGTCGCCTAGTTCCTCGATTCTCGCGTCTATCAGCTGAGATGGGGATGGGCCTGCCTGCAATCCGCTCTTCGTCATGCCTATTTCTCCTCAGGCGCGAATGCTAAGTCATTGCTTCTTTCGATCGCATCGCTGTACGACTTGTACCAGTAAAGCTAGTGTAGCTTCGATAGCTTGGTCAAGACTCTGTCGAACTGGGGGTATCCCTACACGACGGCGATGGCGCCACGGTGACCACGAAGGCGTTCAACAAGAACTCGGTGAACATCGTCTACCGCGCGAAGGGCGATGGCACCGTTACCCAGCGAGACACGATGACGTGGACTGAGCTGGAGGCGAGCCTCTGCCCGATTGCCGGTACGTCCCCTCGTCCGAGCGGATGGACTCCAACTCCCACGAGGGGCTGACCAACGAACTGGTTGAAAAGCTGCAGCAGTCGCTGGGTGTCCGCATGATGTCGATGCAAGCATGAGGCCCTTGATCCGGTGCGGCCTTCCCGACCGTTGTCAGCCTCAAGGCACGACCGGCGGAGGAGCGCGCGCCGGTATCAAGCCAGGTTCGAGCGGAAGCGCATGCGTGCGGTCCAGGCTGGCAGCAGCACCCGCCTCGGCCGGACGTGCGCCCAAGCCGGATGGCCGGCCATGACCTGCGTCAAGGCCCCTTCTCTGAGCGAATTGCAGAATGGAAGCCAGCTGTGACGGATGGTGCGCAGCTTGGCAACTTGAGGAGGAAAGCCGATGTTCCCTGAATTTCGCGAGCAGATTTCCGCGCTGAAGACGACAGATGCGCACTTTACCCGCTTGTTCGATCGGCACAACGATCTCGACCAGCAGATCAAGAACATGGAGGCAGGGATCCTGGCCGGCGACGGCGCTGCCATCGAGCAGCTGAAGAAGGAGAAGCTCCTCCTGAAGGACCAGCTCTACGTGATCCTGCGCAAGGCTTCGTGAAATTGATTGCGCGCTACCCTGGGCATTCACGCCGTGCGGCCTAGCTGAGGCGGTGGCGTGGCCGGCCCGGATGCGGGTGACGCTCGCGCGCCAAGCCGCGCCGGTGGCTGAAGATCGAGCGCACGGCGAAAACATAGACGCCGAGAATCACCAAGGCCAGCAGCAATAGCAGGAAAAATGGCGTTGCCATGACATCTCCTCGTGGATCCGGCACGGATCCGGTCTGCTGCGTGCTATGCGAGGCGAGTCGAGGTAACCGGGGCAGCCTGGGCGACGGCTGGTCGTCCGGGCGAGGCATAGCGCGCCCGACGGGGAGGCTCCACGTTGGCCGGCGGGCGCCGGCGCGGGACCATCCCATACGTTCCAATTCATTCTAGTGCGTAGTGGGGCGGCTCGACGTCTGGCGAGGCAGGCCTATCGGCCGCCCCCCCCCCCCCGGGGACAGGCTTGCCGCGGGGGCGCTCGTTGAGGATACGGCGCCTGTCCTCCGCGCCGCGCCCCGCCCGGCTATCCCTGCGTATTCGATTCACCACACACACGACTCAGCCTCCCTGTATCACCAGGCTTGCGATGCGGGCCAGCACCAGGCCGGCGGCCACCAGCAGATAGCCTCGCAGCGCCAGCATCCACAAACGGTTCAATGGCGTCAGCTTGATCGGCGCCAGTTCGGCCAAGGGAGGCATGGTCCACGAAGCCAAGTCGGCGGCCTGCGCGGCAGGTGCCGCCACGCGAGCCATGCCCCTGCCCTCGCGCCGCGCCTGCCGCGCCGCAAGCACCGTGGCGCCGACGGCAAGCGCACTGCCGAGCAGCAGGATGGCCAGGATTTCGCGTGCGCCCATCCGGGGAAACAGGACCGATGCGGTCAGGATGACGGACAGCATCACCAGGACTGCGACCACGGTGCCGGTGAGCAGGTTGGTCCAGCGCCCGTTGACCCAGGGCCCCAGCACGGCCTTGTCATTGCACAGCAGAAGCAGGAAGACAGTGGCGCTCGGCAGCAGGATGCCGGCGAGCGATTGCACGGCATTGGTCAACAGGCCCAGCGGCACGCGCGGTGCCAGCACCAGCCCCGCCGCCAGCAGCGTCAGGCCGAAATACACCGCATAGAAGCCCTTCGCCTCCGACGGCCGGCGGTGCAGCGAATGGCGCGCGGCAAACACATCGCCCAGCGCATAGGCGGTCGCAAGCGACACCGCGCAGGCCCCGATGATGCTGGCGTCCAGCAGTGCGATGGCAAACAGCACCCCGCTCAGGCGGCCGGCATGCCGTTCCAGGCCGATGGCGATCCCCAGCGCGTCGGTAAAGTTGCCGAAGGCATCCGTGCCGCGGAAGGCTTCCGCGCTGAAGGCGATCATGGCGACCGCGCCGACCACCACGAGCACGATGCCCAGCCAGAGATCGGTGCGCTCGTAGTGGATGAAGCGGGGCGTGATGCGCTTGTCGATCACATAGCTTTGCTGGAAGAACAGTTGCCAGGGCGCAACGGTGGTGCCGACGATTGCGATGATCAGCAGCATCACCTCGCTCAGCCGGGCATGTGCCGGCATGGACGGAATCAGGAGTCCCCGCGCGACCTGGCCGAGCGGCGGGTGGACCAGGAAGAAGACGGGGATCAAGGTCAGGCTGCCGGCCACCAACGCCAGCGCGAAGCGCTCGAAGCGCCGGAAGTCCCCCGTCGAGGCCGCCAGCATCACCAGCAGCGCGGCAGCGCAGACACCAAATTGGCGGGGAATGCCCAGGTATTCGAGTGCGAGGCTGATGCCGATGAACTCGGTCACCAGCGTGAGCGCATTGACCAGGAACAGGTCGACGACGCTGAAGCAGCCCCACATCTTGCCGAAGCGCTCGAAGATGAGCCTCGCGTGCCCTACGCGGGCCACGGCGCCCAGCCGCACCACCATCTCCTGGTTCACGTACAGCACCGGGATCAGCAGCAGCAAGGTCCACAGCAGCGTCATGCCGTAGTTCTGCCCTGCCTGCGTATAGGTGCCGAAGGCGCCCGCATCGTTATCGCCGACCATGACAATCAGTCCGGGCCCGAGAATGGCCAGCAGCGTGCTGGCACGCCGCCGCCAGCCATCGCGTGGGCCGGTGTCGTGGTGGGCGATCGTGCCGAGCGCGCCCCGGATGTCGCCGGCATGGACGACCTCCGCCGGGGCCTCGCGGGCTGGTGCGGCGAGTTCGTTGGTCAGGTCTGCCATGATTGCCTCCCCTCTTCGCATGGATCCTCAAGGCCGCGCGCGGCGCGGCCGGCTCCCTCACCAGAGCGTCCGGCTGTACCGGATGGCGGCTTCAGCGAATTCCTTGTTGGTCCGAGGCGCGTGCGGGTCGCCAGGCGGCGCCGCAGGGCTGCCGCTACCCGGCCCCAGCGGGCGGAGGAAGGGGGAAGACAGGCGGGCCGTCAATGCCGACAGGCGCCCGGTTTTGGCCGATGCGATACGCATGCTCGACTCCTCGCCGCCAAGCCACGATGGTCGCGGGGCGGCATGACGCCAGGCAGTCCTGGCGGATCAGTTACTGCAAAGGAGCGGGTTGACCGGGCGGCCGGCTGGCCGGAGGGGATGCCGCTGCCTTACCTGAACAGGCAAGACAACGGTCGGGGAACGACAGAGGGCTTGCCTGTGACTAGCGATACCAAGGTCGACTAGAACAACTGTCCACGAGCGTTCCTCTTCGCGGTTGATTGATCGGCCCGTCCACGGTGGCAAGAAGCAGGCGGGGCTGGAACTTCGACAGCCGCAGCGTGTAGAAGATTCCCAATATTGCCACCAAAATGCCCCCCAGCGCGGCCCTTGCGTACGCGCGCGCACCACGGCGTTGCCCTCCCGCCACGGTGGTTGCCGGCCCTGGGCGCCCTGGCGGGATCGCGCCGCGAAGTTGCGTGCCGGGGGCCGCCGAGCTGCGCGGAGGGTTGGCGTCCGGCACCGACAGAGGGGCGCTGATACGGGCGGCGCAGGCGATGTGCGCGATGGGCGCGGGCGCGCAAGCGGTGGGCCGTTGCCAGGGCAGCGTGTGCCCGCTTGTGCCGCGCATGGCGATGCCGCTTCCCGTGCCGTCCCCTCCGTCCTTGGCGGCCATCTGCGCCGAACCGAGTAAGCATCTACGCAAATATTCGTGGGAAGCGGTCCCCTTGCCATGCTGCAATGCCAGCATGGCTGCGGGCCACCTCACTGCAGCATGCGAGCCCGGCGCACCGCACAGGCGGAGCCATTCCACGGGCCCGGCATGCGCCGCGGAGCGCGGTAACGCGTTCGCGTGAGAGGCCCGGCAGCCAGGCCGGCACACCGGCATCGCCTCAACCAAGACTGCCATGACGAAACTGTCCGATCTTCCTCCCGCCCTGATTCCCGTGCCGCCGGCACGGCTACCCGACCCGGACCGCGTGCACCGCATCGCCGACGATGCGCAGGCGCTGCAGCGCGCGCGGGATCTTGCCGCCAGCTTTGCCGAAGGCGCGGCCGAACGCGACCGCGAGCGCCGCCTGCCCTGGCAGGAGCTGGAGCAGTGGTCCGAAAGCGGACTGGGCGCCATCACGGTGCCGCGCGAATTCGGCGGCGCCGATGTGTCCTACGCCACGCTCGCCGAGGTCTTTGTGATCCTCTGCGCCGCTGACCCGGCGCTGGGCCAGATTCCCCAGAATCACTTCGGACTGCTCGGCGTGCTGCGCGAGCTTGGCACCCAGGCCCAGAAGCGGCGCTTCTACGGCGAGGTGCTGGCCGGCGCGCGGCTGGGCAATGCCGGTCCCGAGCGGCGCTCCGCGTCCAGCCCGACCGTGCTGCAAGGCACCACCCGCCTGGTCAGGACGGAGCATGGCCTGCGCCTGAGCGGGCGGCGCTTCTATTCCACCGGCGCGCTGTTCGCCCATCGCGTGCCGGCGCGTGCCCAGGACGAAGCGGGCCGCGCGGTGCATGTGTGGTCCCCGCGCGAAGTGCGCGGCCTCAGCGTGATCGACGACTGGTCGTCCTTCGGCCAGCGCACCACGGCCAGCGGCACCGTGGTGTTCGATGACGTGCCGGTATCCCCGGACGACGTGTTGCCGCTGTGGCAACTGGCCGACCGCCCCGGCCTGTACGGCCCGAATTCCCAACTGATCCAGGCCGCCATCGACCAGGGCATCGCCGAGGCCGCACTGGCGGACGCGATCGCTTTCGTGCGCGAGCGTGCCCGGCCCTGGATGGACTCGGGCGTGGCGCGTGCCGCCGACGATCCCTACATCATCCAGGACGTGGGCCGCCTGCAGATCGACGTGCATGCGGCGCGCGAGGTCCTGCTCGACGCAGGTCGCACGCTGGACGCGATCGCCGCCGGCCCGGTCGATGCCGAGGCCAGCGCGCGCGCTTCAATCGCCGTGGCCGAGGCCAAGGTGCTGACCACCGAGGCCGCGCTGGAGGCCAGCCAGAAGCTGTTCGAGCTGGCGGGCTCCTCTGCCACTCGGGCCGCCTACAACCTCGACCGCCACTGGCGCAACGCCCGCACCCACACCTTGCACGACCCGGTGCGCTGGAAGACGCAGCTGATCGGCAACTACCACCTCAATCACGTGCTGCCCTCGCGGCATTCCTGGAACTGATTCGGATTCTCTTCATGTCGCAGCTGACCTCTTTCTTTGCCGCTGCCCCCGCGCCCGGCCGGCCCGAGCCGGCGGCGCCCCTCGCCCGGCCGGCCCACCTGATCCGCGATGACGTGGAGGCCCTGGCCGCCGCGCGCGAGCTGGCCGCCCGCTTCGCGCCAGACGCCGCGCTGCGCGACCGCGAACGCCGCCTGCCCTGGGCCGAACTCGATGCCTTCAGCGCCAGCGGCCTGTGGGGCATCACCGTGCCGCGCGAATTCGGCGGCGCCGGCGTGTCCAGCGTGACGCTGGCCGAGGTGACCGCCCTCGTCGCCGCCGCCGACGGCTCGCTCGGCCAGATCCCGCAGAACCATTTCTACGCACTCGAAGTGCTGCGCGTGGGCGGCAGCGAAGCGCAGAAGCGCTTCTTCTTCGCCCGCGCGCTTGCCGGCGAGCGGTTCGGCAACGCGCTGGCCGAGATCGGGCACAAGGACTTCAAGCGCCGCACGCGACTCACGCGTGATGGCGATGGATGGCGCATCGACGGCAACAAGTTCTACTGCACCGGGGCGCTCTACGCCCACTGGATTCCCACCTTGGTGGTGGCGGATGAGGACGGTCGGGACGTCAGCTACCTGGCCTTCGTGCCGCGCCGCGCGCAGGGTGTGACCATCGTCGATGACTGGGACGGCTTCGGCCAGCGGGTCACCGGCAGCGGTTCGGTCAGCTTCGAGCAGGTGCGGGTCGAGGCGGACTGGGTGGTGCCCTTCCAGGCCTCCTTCGATACGCCGACCACGATCGGTCCTGTGGCCCAGCTGCTGCACGCGGCCATCGACCTGGGCATCGGCCGCGGCGCCTTCGCTGCCACGCTCGATTTCGTGCGCGAGCATGCCCGGCCGTGGGTGGACGCCGGCGTCGAACGGGCCGCCGACGATCCGCTCGCGATCCAGCAGGTGGGTGACGTCGCAGTGCGCCTGCGCGCGGCCGAAGCCTTGCTGCGCCGTGCCGGCCGCATCGTCGACTCTGCGCAGCGCAGCCCCGACGCCGGCAGCGTGGCGCAGGCCTCGGTGGCCGTGGCCGAGGCGCGCGTGCTGACCACCTCCGCCTCGCTGCTGGCGGGCAACAAGCTGTTGGAGCTGGGCGGCACAGGCGCCACGCTGGACCACCTCGGACTCGACCGCTTCTGGCGCAATGCCCGCACCCACACCCTGCACGATCCGGTCCGCTGGAAGTACCACGCGGTGGGCAATTTCTACCTCAACGACCGGCACCCGCCCCGGCACGGAGCCCTGTGATGGCCGCCAAGCCCATCTTGCTCAACGCCTTCAACATGAACTGCGTGGGCCATATCAACCACGGCCTGTGGACCCACCCGCGCGACCGCTCGATCGACTACAACACGCTGTCCTACTGGACCGAGCAAGCGCGCACGCTGGAGCGCGGCCTCTTCGATGGGGTCTTCATCGCCGACATCGTCGGCGTCTACGATGTCTACCAGGGCAATGTGGACATGACGCTGCGCGAGTCGATCCAGTTGCCCGTCAACGATCCGCTGCTGCTGGTGTCGGCCATGGCCGCGGCCACGCGCCACCTGGGCTTCGGCGTGACGGTCAACCTGAGCTACGAAGCGCCCTACCTGCTGGCGCGCCGCTTCTCCACGCTGGATCACCTGAGCGGCGGCCGCATCGGCTGGAATATCGTGACCGGCTACCTGGACAGCGCCGCGCGGGCGATGGGGCTGGAGGCGCAGTTCGCCCACGACGAGCGCTATGACCGCGCCGATGAGTACCTGGAAGTCCTCTACAAGCTTTGGGAGGGCAGCTGGGAGGACGGCGCCGTCAGGCGCGACAAGGACGCGCGCGTCTTCGCCGATCCCGCAAGGGTGCACAAGGTGCGCCATGCGGGCCGCTACTACAAGGTCGAGGGCTACCACCTGGCCGAGCCGTCGCCACAGCGCACGCCGGTGCTGTTCCAGGCCGGCAGCTCGGGACGCGGGCAGCGCTTCGCGGCCCGCCACGCCGAATGCGTCTTCATCTCGCCGCCCAGCAAGGAGGCGGCGCGCCAGACGGTCAAGGCCCTGCGCGAGCAGCTTGTGGCGGCGGGCAGGCGGCCGGACGACATCAAGGTCTTCATGGGCACCGCCGTGGTGACGGGGCGCACCGAGGCCGAGGCGCGCCAGAAGCACGCCGAGTACAAGGACTACGCCAGCCGCGAGGCGGGCCTGGCGCACTTCGCCGCCAGCACCGGCGTGGACTTCGGTCGTTACGACCTCGATGCGCCGGTGGACTACGGCGGCGGCAACGCCATCGAATCGGCCACGCGCACGGCGCAGCAGCACGGCTGGACGCGGCGCAAGCTGTTGCAGCTGTTCGAGCTCGGTGGGCGCTATCCCGCCATGGTGGGCGATCCCGGCCAGGTGGCCGACGAACTGGTGTCCTGGATGGACGAGACCGGCATCGACGGCTTCAACCTGAGCCGCACGGTGGTGCCGGAAAGCTATGCCGACTTCGTCGACCTCGTGGTGCCGGCGCTGCAGGACCGCGGCCGCTACAAGACCGCCTACACCGAAGGCAGCCTGCGCCACAAGCTCTTCGCCGGCGGCGATCGCCTGCCGGAGCGCCACGCGGGGGCGGCATTCCGCGTCCTGCCTGACTGATCTTTCCCCTTTGTCTGTTACCTGTCGCGCCCGCCCCGCGTGGCGAGCGCACGGGGCGCGGCATGCTGCGCCCTCTTCCTCACCGGAACGCCAACCATGAACCAGAAACGACGACTATTGCCTGCCCTCCCCGTCCTGCTGCTGTCCGCCATGCTGGGGCCGTTCGCCGCCGCGCACGCCGCGCCCCTGAAGATCGGCGTCACGCCCGGCGCGCTGGCCGATTCGGTCGAGATCGCCGCGGCCGAGGCCCGCAAGCAGGGGCTGGACGTCAAGGTGATCGAGTTCACCGACTGGA
This sequence comes from Cupriavidus sp. 09_S30, assembly GCF_056930435.1. Lineage (NCBI taxonomy): Bacteria > Pseudomonadati > Pseudomonadota > Betaproteobacteria > Burkholderiales > Burkholderiaceae > Cupriavidus > Cupriavidus sp. 09_S30. The sequence goes on from NZ_JBXOWI010000002.1 coordinate 1,536,786, forward strand.
CCACGCCCAATGTGGCGCTGGCCTCGGGCGACCTCGACCTCAACTACTTCCAGCACCAGGCCTTCCTCGACAACGCCATCAAGGAGCGCGGCTACGCCTTCAAGAGCGTAGGCGTGGGCGTGCTGCCGAATATCGGGCTGTACTCCAGCCGCGTCCAGCGCTTCGACCAGCTCAAGCCGGGCGCACGCGTGGGCGTGGCCAGCGACCCGGTCAACCAGGGCCGCGGGCTGCTGTTGCTGCAGAAGGCCGGCCTGATCGCCTTGCGCGCCGGTGTGGGCGCGCGCGGGGGGCTGGACGACGTGGTGTCCAACCCCAGGCAGTTGAAGTTCGTGGAGATCGAAGGGCCGCAACTCGTGCGCGCGCTGGACGACGTGGACCTGGCGCAGGGCTACCCGGCGCACTTCGTCAATGCCGGCAAGGCGAAGATCGCCGGCTCCGCCCTGCTCTACTCGGGCGTCGATGACGCCTACTTCGCGATCCGCTTCGTCAGCCGCCAGGACAATGCCGCCGACCCGCGTATCGCCCGCTTCGTCAAGCTCTACCAGGCATCGCCGGCAGTGCGCAAGCAGCTCAGCGCCTCCTATGACGACAACGACAAACTCTATAGCCTGCCCTGGCTGAAGCCCTGACGCCATGGCAAACGCAATTGCAATCGCGCGGCGCGGAGCCGCCGCCAGCGCGGACCAGGAGGTGGTGCGCGTCCCGCTTGCCGGGCATGACGGGGTCGCGCGGGGCCAGCCGGGCGACACCGCCGGTGCGGGTTCGATCGCCTTTGAGGGCGTGGGCAAGGTCTATCGCTCGGCGGCAGGCGAGGTCCACGCCCTGCAGGGGATCGACGCCGAGGTTCCCGCCGTCAGCATCTTCGGCATCATCGGGCGCAGCGGCGCCGGCAAGTCCAGCCTGCTGCGCACCATCAACCGGCTCGAACAGCCAAGCAGCGGGCGCGTGCTGGTCGACGGCGCGGACATCGCCGCGCTCGACGCCGCAGGCCTGGTCCGGCTGCGCCGGCGCGTCGGCATGATCTTCCAGCACTTCAACCTGTTGTCGGCCAAGACGGTCAAGGAGAACGTGGCGCTGCCGCTCAAGGTGGCGGGCGTGCCGCGTGCCGAGATCGAGCGGCGCGTGGCCGAGCTGCTGGGACTGGTCGGGCTGGCGGGCAAGGAGGATAGCTATCCTGGCCGTCTGTCCGGGGGGCAGAAGCAGCGGGTGGGCATCGCGCGGGCGCTGGTGCACCAGCCGGAGATCCTGCTGTGCGACGAGGCGACCTCGGCGCTGGATCCGGAGACCACCCAGTCCATCCTGGCGCTGCTGCGAGACATCAACCGCCGCTTCGGCCTGACCATCGTGCTGATCACGCACGAGATGCGCGTGATCCGCGATATCTGCGATCGCGTGCTGGTGCTGGAAGGTGGCCGCGTCGCCGAGCAAGGGCCGGTCTGGCAGGTGTTCGGCGAGCCGCGCCATGCCGCCACCCGTGCCCTGCTGCGGCCGCTGGAGGCCGACCTGCCGGAAGATCTCGCGCTGCGGCTGCAGCCCGCGCCACCGCTGCGCGGCAGCTACGAGCAACTAGTCGAGCTGCGCTATACGGGCAAGGAGGCACAGCGCGGCGCAGCCACCGGCGCCCCCGATCTGGCCCAAGTTGCCTCGGCGCTCGGCGGCCGCGTGCGGCTGCTCCATGCCGGGCTCGAGCGCATCCAGGGGCGGACCCAGGGCCGCTTGCTGGTCGCCGTGCCAGGCAGCACCGCGCTGCCGGCGCCAGCATCTTCCGCCCATCCTGAATCGTCCCTTCCGCAAACCAAGGTCCTCGGCTATGTCCCCGCTCACGATTGAACGCATCTCGCAAGGCTTGCTCGACACGCTCACCATGGTCGGCGCCTCGGCCTTGATTGCCGTGGCCGCAGGTATCCCGCTGGCGCTGGTGCTGGTGCTGAGCGCCCCGGGGGGCGTGCTGCCCGCGCCGCGCCTCCATCGTGTGCTGGGCAGCCTGGTCAACGGCTTCCGCGCCACGCCCTTCATCGTGCTGCTGGTCGCGCTGCTGCCCTTCACCCGGCTGGTGGTGGGCGCCACCATCGGCGTCTGGGCCGCCGTGGTGCCGCTGGCCGTCAGCGCCACCCCCTTCTTCGCCCGCATCGCAGAAATCAGCCTGCGCGAGGTCGACCGCGGGCTGGTGGAAGCGGCCCAGGCCATGGGTTGCGGACGCTGGCACATCGTCTGGCACGTGCTCCTGCCCGAGGCCCTGCCGGGCATCGTAGGCGGCTTCACCATCACCGTGGTCTCGCTGATCGGCGCCTCGGCCATGGCCGGCGCGGTGGGTGCCGGCGGCCTGGGCGACATCGCCATCCGCTACGGCTATCAGCGCTTCGACACCACGGTGATGGCCGTGGTGATCGTGCTGCTGATCGGTATGGTCAGCCTGATCCAGTGGGCGGGCGACCGCTGGGTGCGGCACCTGCGCGCACGTTGACGCACGGCGGGCAGGGTCCGGGCCTTGGCGGCCCGGAAATCCTGGGCCAGGGCCGCGGCTCCCCGCGGCCACCCTGCCCACCCTCCCCGGCCTAGGCGGCCTGGGCGGCCGCCTTTCCCCTTCAGGCCGCGTGCTGCAGACTCACGTGGCGGCTTGCGGGGAACAAGGGCGCGGCGCGGTCTGCCGCGAGACGGATGCGCGCGGCCAGCGCGGCGCTGCTGACCTGGTAGTTCTCGAAATCCGCCGGTCCGGCGAAGACCCCGATCGGCAGCGTCAGCGCCTGCAGAAAGCCGAACAGCGGGCGCAGCTGATGTTCGAGCACCAGCGCATGGCGGTCACTGCCGCCGGTGGCGGCCAGCAGCACGGGCTTGTCGACCAGCGCTTCCTGCCCGACGAGGTCGAACAGGTGCTTGAAATGACCGGGGTAGGAACCGCGGTAGACCGGCGCCGCCACCAACAGGAGGTCCGCGCTCTCGATCGCCTGCAGCTCCCGCTCGACGGCCTCGGGCAACTCCTGGCGCGACAACGCCGCGCCCAGCGGACGGGCGATCTCGCCCAGGTTGACGATGCGGCTGCGCAGCAGCAGCCGGTCTTCCAGTTCTGAGAGCAGCGCCTGCAGCAGGGCGAGCGTGCGAGACGGTTGTTGGGCGCTGCCGTTGACGGCGACCACATTGAGTTGAACAGCCATGGGGAATCTCTCCAGTCGGATGGATGGGGTAGCGCCTTCCGAGGTTCACGAGGTGCCCTCGGGCAAGGCCGCGCGGCGTGCCGCGGGAAGGCAGCGGCGCAGCGGCGGCGGCAGGTGCCGGCCGCTGGCGACGTGCAAACGATAACGCGGCGCCGGCGCGCGCCGAAGGACGCATTTCGACTATGGATAGATGCCGCCGGCGCATATCGGCATGCGGCGGATGCCTTGCCTGACACCCCTCCCCACAAAGCGAGCGCGGGACATGAGGCGCGGGGAGACGTGCTTCCCAGGGCGTCACGTTTGGAATCGTTTGGGGAGCAAGGCCCCGGCTAAGATTCCGCGCGCGGTACCGAGCGCGCGGCGGGAAGTCCGGCCCTGTTGCCGCTCGCGCTCCCGCACCATCGACCGGAGGCCACCGACCATGCGACCCTTCATCTTCCTCATGCTCGTCCTGCTGCCCGGCATCGCGCCCGCGCAGGATGCCAACAAATGCCGCCAGGGCGGACGGATCCTCTACCAGGAACGCCCTTGCCCAGCCGGCTACGCGGATATCACGGGCACTGCAGCATTCGCCGCAGACAGAGAGGACAGCGCGGACGGCACGGGAAGGAACATGGCGGACCGCACCGGCGGCGCGCTCTCCATCATCGGCAAAAGCCCGGCGGTGCGGCAGCAGGAGCAGGAATTCCTGGCACAGCGCGAACAGCAGGAGCGCCAGTACCAGGCGCGGCTGGCAGAGGAACGGCGCAGCCTGGAGCGGGCCGAGCGCAGCCGGCTCCAGGCCTGCCTGCGCATCGAGCGCCGCGCCCGCTCGAATGCCGCCGCCACGCGGCGCACGCGGGGTTGGGATGGCCAGGAGGAGCGCAAGCGTACCCGGCGCGAATTGGGCGATGCGCAGCGCTGGTTGGGCTGCCGCGGCTAGCGGCGGGTTCGGCTGCCTAGCTGAACCACGTGCCGGACAGCAGCGCCTTGGCCACCATGCCAAGTGCCACCAGCCCGGCCACGACGGCGAAGCCCTGCTGCAGGCGCGGGCCGCTGATGCGCTTGGAGACCAGGCGCCCGCCCAGCATGCCCGCGATGGCGCCGCCGGCGAACGGAATGCCCACCTCCCAGTTCATGCGGCCGGCGATGGCGGTGGAAACCACGCCCGAGGTCGAGACCAGCGTGATCACGGCCAGCGAGGTGGCGACGATGGCATGCATCGGCGCATTGGTTGCGCGCCGCAGCGCGGGCACGATGACAAAGCCGCCGCCCACGCCCAGCAGGCCGGACAGGAAGCCTGCGCCGACCCCGGAGGCGGCCAGTGCGCGGGTGCAGGCAGCGGTCCAGATGAAGCGTCCGCTGCTGTTGTCGAGCTGGCAGGGCTGGGGCGGTCCGGCGGGAAAGGGTTGCGCCAACTGTCCCGCGGGCGCGGTGGCCTGGCGGAACATGCGGATCGAGACATAGGCCAGCACGGCGGCGAAGATCAGGGTCAGCGGGCCGCTGGGCAACTGGTGCGCCAGCCACAGGCCGAGCGGGGAAATGACCACGCCGGCCGCGGCCATCAGCGCCGCCGCGCGGTAGCGCACGATGCCCGCGCGCAGTCCGATGACGGCGCCCACGGCGGCCGATACGCCGACTGCCAGCAGCGCGATCGGCCCGGCCTCGGCCACGCTCAGATGCATGATGAACAACAGCAGCGGTACGGCCAAAATGGCGCCGCCGGCACCGGTCAACGCCAGGATCAGGCCGACTACACCGCCCAGAATCGCACTGCTTTCCATCTTTGGCTCTCTTTCCTCTTGATCATTGATCGAATCACAAAACCGCTCCGCCGCAGGCCGGCGGACCGTTGTCGATCGTTGGGGCTATGCCGATAGAACCATCAAGAAGCGTGCCAACCCGGACGTTCTTGGAAAGTCATATTTAATCAGCAGCTTAGTCGGCACCAGCGCACATTGCCAATCGGCATGCTGGCAGTGCGTGGCAGTCTGGCAGTGCGGTGGCAGTGCCAGACCGGCACCCTCCGGGGCCGCGTTCAGGCCAGGCCCAGGGCTTTCAGGCGGCGATAGAGCGTGCGTTCGGACAGGCCCAGCGCGGCAGCGAGTTCGCGGCGCGTTCCGCGGAAGGCAGCCGCGCGCTGGCGCAGTTCGGCCTCGCCGAGCACGCCGACGGGCGCCGGCATGGCCGGTGCCGCGGGCGCGCCCTGGCCGAGCCCCGGCGGCAGGGCCTCGAGGCCGATGACGCCGCCTTCGGCGAACAGCCGGGCGCGTTCCAGCACATTGCGCAACTCGCGGATATTGCCCGGCCAGTAGTGGGCTTGCAGTCGCTTCATCGCCTCCGGCACGACGGTAAGCGGTCGTCCGCCGGCGCCGCCGCGCTGCAGGAAGGAAGCCACCAGCAGCGGGATGTCGTCCAGCCGCGCGCGCAGGGGCGGCAGGTGCACGGGGAACGCGCTGATACGGTAATAGAGATCCTGCCGGAACTCGCCCTGCGCGACCATTCTCTCCAGCGGCTTGTGCGTGGCCGCTACAAGGCGGAAGTCGGCCCGCAGGGTATCGACGCTGCCCACCCGGCGGAAGGTGCCGGACTCGATCAGCCGCAGCAGCTTGACCTGCATGGACAGTGGCACGTCGCCGATCTCGTCCAGAAACAGCGTGCCGCCCTGCGCGGTCTCCACCAGGCCTTTCTTGCGGGTGACGGCGCCGGTGAAGGCGCCCTTTTCATAGCCGAACAGCTCGCTTTCGAACAGCGTCTCCGTCAGGCCCGAGCAGTCGAGCACCACGAATGGCCCGCCGGCGCGCGCGCTCGCCTCGTGCACGGCATGGGCGAACAGTTCCTTGCCCGTGCCGGATTCGCCCAGCAGCAGTACCGGCAGCATCGATGGCGCCACACGCTGTAGTGCCCCGAGCGCGGCATTGAACATCGGCGCGCGCCCGACCAGGCCATCCGCGCTGGGCTGCGCCGAGGCGCTGCGTACCGTCGACAGGCGTTCGACGAAGGCCACTACTGCCCCGTTCTCGTTGAGGATGGGACGCAATTCCACATCGACGTGTTCCGGCCCGCGCGGCGTATGGTGAATGTGCAGCACGCGGTTGGGCCCCTTCGTTTCGCGCGCCTTGCGCATCGGGCAATGCTCGCCGGCCTGGTCGCAGGGTATGTCGTAGTGGTGCGAAACGCGGTAGCACTTGTGGCCGATATAGGGCCGGTCGACGGCGCCGAACTGGCGCCGGTAGGCGGTATTGGCCGCGAGAATGTTGTATTCGGGATCGAGCACGATGGTCGGTTGCGGATCGTGCTCGAGGAAGGAAATCAGCGCCTGGACCTGCGGCGCTGCCTCGCCGGCCTGGACCGTGGCGGGGCTGAAGATGTCGGCCATGGGGGGGCTAGCCTGGGGGAAAAGACAGGGCATTCTAGCAGGCACTGCCATGACTGCCAATTTGGCAGTCATGGCAGTGCGCAGGGGCTGTCAGTCGGGCGGGTGGCGGCTGCCGGACTTGGCTACGTTCGGTGTGCGCAGGGAAAAAGCGTTTTTATTCAATGGCTTGCGGGGCCGCGCACTGGCAGAAGCATGGTGGCATGAATCTTGTTTTACGGGGGCAGGCAGCGCCCTGCCGCATGTGACGCGGCGGGGTGCGACTCGAAATACCGCTGGCGGCCGCTCGCCGCCGCCCTCGAATTCCTGGAGATACCCATGTCATCGCGCTCCCGCATGCAGGTCGAAGGCTTCTTCGATCCTGGCACCTGGACGGTCAGCTACCTCGTGCTCGACCCCGAGACGCGCCAATGCGCACTGATCGACAGCGTGCTCGACTACGATCCGAAATCCGGCCGCACCGGCACCGCCAGCGCCGACCGGCTGGTTGCCCGCGTGCAGGAACTGGAAGCCACCGTGCAGTGGATCCTGGAAACCCACGTGCACGCCGACCACCTGTCAGCCGCGCCCTATCTCAAGCAACGGCTGGGCGGACGCATCGCCATCGGCAGCCATATCACCACCGTGCAGGAGGTGTTCGGCCGCATCTTCAACGCGGGCACCGAGTTCTGCCGCGACGGCAGCCAGTTCGACTGCCTGCTCGATGATGGGGAGACATTCGCCATCGGCCGGTTGCAGGCGCGCGCCCTGCACACGCCGGGCCATACGCCGGCCTGCATGACCTATGTGGTCGGCGACGGCGCTGAGACGGCCGCCTTTGTCGGCGACACGCTCTTCATGCCGGACTATGGCACCGCGCGCTGCGATTTTCCCGGCGGCGACGCCCGCACGCTCTACCGCTCGATCAACAAGGTACTGAGCCTGCCCGCCGAGACCCGGCTGTACATGTGCCACGACTACCAGCCGGGCGGTCGCGAGTTGCGCTTCATCAGCACGGTGGCGAACCAGCGCGAGCAGAACATCCACGTGCGCAACGGCATCAGCGAGGACGAGTTCGTCGCCATGCGCCAGGCGCGCGACGCCACGCTGGGCATGCCGACGCTGATCCTGCCCTCGGTGCAGGTCAATATGCGCGCCGGCCAGTTGCCGCCCGCCGAAAACGACGGCACGCACTACCTGAAGATCCCGCTCAACGCGCTGTAATACGCCGCGGCGCGCGCAGGAGGGTGGCAGGCGCCCTCCTCCCGGAGCCCGCCGCTTGCCCCCCTTTACCCCATCCGGCTCCCACCTGGACGCCCGCGCCGCGCAACGGCCGGACGGCAGGCCGCCCCCACTGGAGACCTCCCATGGAAATCCGCACCCTGACGGACGAGTTGTCCGTATCCGCCCAGATCACCAGCGCCGACGTGACGGCAATCGCTGCGCGCGGCTTTCGCGCCATCATCTGCAACCGGCCCGACGGCGAAGCGCCGGACCAGCCTGGTGTGGGCGAGATCGAACGTGCGGCGCAGGCTGCCGGGCTCGCCCTGCGCTACCTGCCGGCCGCGCCCGGCAAGGTGAGCGATGCGCAGGGACGCGACTTCGCCGCACTGTTGGCCGAGCTGCCAAAGCCGGTGCTGGCCTACTGCCGCACCGGCACGCGCTCGGCGACGATGTGGGCGCTGTCGCAGGCCGGGCGCCTGCCGCTGCCTGAGATCCTGGAACGGACGGCGGCCGCCGGATACGACCTCACGGGCGTGGTGCGGCGCGTGGCCAATGGTGGCAGCACGCCGCTGGATGTCGCCGACGCCAGCCACGAAGTCGTCATCATCGGCGGCGGCGCGGCCGGTACCGCGGTCGCCTCCAGTCTGCTGGCGCGCAGCCCGGGCCTGGATATCGCCATCATCGATCCGGCCGACGTGCACTACTACCAGCCGGGCTGGACCCTGGTGGGTGGCGGCGTGTTCGACGCGCGTGCCACCGCGCGCGCCATGGGCTCGGTGCTGCCGCGCGGCGTGCAATGGATCAAGGCGGCGGTGGCGGCGTTCGAGCCGGAGCACGATGCGGTGATCCTGGACGGCTGCCGCGTGGTCAAGTACCGGCAGCTGGTGGTCTGCCCCGGGCTGAAGCTGGACTGGGACGCGATCCACGGGCTGCCGGAAACGCTCGGCCGCAACGGCGTGACCTCGAACTACCGCTATGACCTCGCGCCCTACACGTGGCGCCTGGTGCAACAGCTCTCGGCAGCCGGCGGCGGCAAGGCCGTGTTCACGCAGCCGCCGATGCCGATCAAGTGCGCCGGCGCGCCGCAGAAGGCCATGTACCTGTCGGCCGACCAGTGGCAGCGCGACGGCGTGCTGGGGCGGATGGACATCCAGTTCTGCAATGCCGGAGCCGTGTTGTTCGGCGTGCCCGATTACGTGCCGGCGCTGATGGGCTACGTGGAGCGCTACGGCATCGGGCTGAATTTCGGCCAGACGCTGGTGAGCGTGGATGGCGCCGCGCGCATGGCGACCTTCCGGCGGGCGCTGCCAGACGGCGGCAGCGAGATCCTGACGCGCGAATTCGACATGCTGCATGTGGTGCCGCCGCAGAAGGCGCCGGACTTTATCCGCGTGAGTCCGCTGGCAGACGCCGCCGGCTGGGTCGACGTCGACCCGGCCACGCTGCGCCACAAGCGTTACGAGAATATTTTCGGGCTGGGCGATGCCGGCAACACGAGCAATGCGAAGACCGCGGCGGCGGCGCGCAAGCAGGCGCCGGTGGTCGCGCACAACGTGCTGGCGCTGCGCGGCCAGGCCCAGGGCGAGGCGAGCTACGACGGCTACGGCTCCTGCCCGCTGACGGTGGAGCGCGGCAAGGTGGTACTGGCCGAGTTCCTGTACGGCGGCAAGGTGGCCCCAAGCTTCCCGCGCTGGTTCATCGACGGCACCCAGCCGTCGCGTGCGGCGTGGCTGCTGAAGGAGCGCATCCTGCCTCCGCTGTACTGGGAAGGCATGCTCAAGGGGCGCGAATGGCTGGCCCAGCCGGCCGTGAACGCCTGATCCGCTGAAGGGCTGAAAGGCTGAAGGCCCCGGCGCCCGGCCGCACGCCTCCCTTCCCCGCCATCCAGGTGCCGCTGCCCGCGGGTTTGCGGCCGCAGGCACCGCGATGGCGTGCAAAGACGTCACATGGGCCTTGTCCTGGCGACGCCGCCCCTGCAGAATACGTCCGCAAAAATACAAAGCCTTCGGGCAGGACATAGACAGGGAGAAGGGATGAGATTGCGCAGGGGAATGGCCCCCGTTGCCGCCGGCACGGCGCTGCTGGCTGGGTGTGCGACCGGGCCATCGTACGACGAGGTGGCACAGTCGTTCCCGCCGCTGCGCGATGGCCAGGGGCGCGTGTTCTTCCTGCGCTCGGCTTCGGCCATCGGTTCGGCCATCCAGCCGGAGCTGCGCGTGGACGAGGAAGTGGTCGGGCGCAGCCGGCCCGGTGGCTTCTTCTTCGTCGACCGTGCCGCCGGCAACTATGTCGCCTCGGGCACCACCGAGGTCGAGACCCGCTATCACTTCGACCTCGGCGCAGGTGAGACGAAATACCTGCGCAGCGCCATCACCATGGGCTTCCTCGCCGGGCGTCTGCAACTGAGCGAGGACGCCAGCACCAACGCCAGGCAGGAGTTGATGACCTTGGCGTACACGGGGGACCTACCGCTGGCCGGTAGCGCGCTCGCCACGAGCACCGCTGCGCCGGCCGCCCCTGCGCCCGCGGTGCAGGCCAGGGTGGAGCCGGCACGCACCCCCGCGGCACCCGACAGCCGCAAGCCGTCCAGCAGCGTCCCGCAGGGCGATGCCGCGGTGCGCATGGACGACCTGCGCTATCTGCTGCCCACGCGCTGATTCGCGGCCGCAGCTCGCGGCTTCCTGCGCCTTCCATCCAGACCCGATCATCCAGACCTTGACGAGCATGCTTCGACCGATCCCCCGTGCCGCCGTGTTGGCGACCCTTTCCGTGCTCTGCCAGTCGGCCGCGCTGCCGGCGCATGCAGCCGGCCCCGAGCTGCCGCAGATGCGCGCCAAGCTGGGGCAGAGCCTCTACGCCGTGCGCGCGCTCGGCCCCAGCGACGCGCCCTTGGCAGAAGGTTCGGCCGTGGTGATCGGCCCGGGCCGCCTGGTCACCGCCTGCCGGGTGCTGGCCGGGGCGCGCTCCATCGCGGTACGCCGGGACAATGTCAGCTATGGCGCGACGCTGGAGGCGCCGGACGTCGAACGCGGCCTCTGCCTGCTCCATGTCGATAACTTCCCCGCAGCGGCAGCCAGCCTCTCGGTTGCGGTACCTGCGTTCGGGCAACGTGTATTCGCCGCCAGCGCCGACACCACGGGCGTCTCGGTTGCCGAGGGCACGATTGCCGGCCTGCATGCGGGCGCGGACGGCAAGCTCGACCGCGTCGAGGCCGCCACGTCCCTGCGGATCGCGGCCGGCGGTGGCCTGTTCGACGAAAGCGGGCGCCTGGTCGGGCTGGTCGCCGGCGCCCGCGGCGAGGAAGGCGGGCTGATCAAGGCCGTGCCGGCCGCCTGGATCGCGGCCGCGGCCGAGCGTGGCGCCACGGCCGTGGCCCGGTATCGCGCGCAGGCCCCGGCAGCGGCGGGCATCGACGCCGCGCGCCCGGCTGCACCGGTAGCCTCCGCCGGCGCCGCGCCAGGGTCGCCGCGTGTCGGCGAGCTTTGGCGCTATGAGCTGGTCGACAAGATGACCAATGCGCGGCGCGAGGTCAGCTACAGAGTCGACCGCATCGAGGGCGAGCGTGTGATCTTCAACCAGGGCGCGCGCATCGAAAGCCCGGACGGCCGCGTCACGCGCATCACGACGCCCAGCGGCGGCGACTTCGATGGCGCTTCGCCGCCGGGCGGCTGGGTGCCGGCCGACGTCAAGGTGGGGTCGCGCTGGAAATACAGTTACCGGCTGCCGGCGAGCGGGCTGGAGGCCGAGCTGAGCGGTGAGGCGACCGGCGAAACCACCATCAATGTGCCGGCGGGCAGCTTCCGGGTGCTGCGGCTGGCTTACGAGGGCTACGTGGCGAGGCCGTTCTATGGCTTCACCGGCGGCGGCAACGCCAGCCAGGTGCCCTATTCCGCCGTGGCCTGGTACGCGCCCGAGCTCAAGCGGGTGGTCCGCTTCGATGCCCGCTTCTCCTCTCGCTGGTCAATGCAGGACGAAAGCCTGGTGTTGATGGAGCATCGCCTCGACTGAGTCCGGCCGGCAGCCATCGAGACGGCTGCCCCGCTATACGCCGACGGCGCCGGCGACGGGAACTCCCTTCCTCAGGCCTGCAGGCCGGCGCGACGCTCCCACTGCGGCAGGCCGCTGAAGCGTGCTTCCAGGAAATCGATGAAGGCACGCACGCGTGGCGGCATCAGCCGGCGCTGCGGCATCACCGCGTAGATGCCCGAATCGGGGATCGGGTAGTCGGGCAGCACGGGTTCCAGCAGTCCTGCGTCCAGCTCGCGCCAGACATGCCAGACCGAATGCAAGGCAATGCCCATGCCGGCGACCGCGGCATCCGCCAGCAATTCGCCCGTATTCGCCTCGATGCGGCCCTGCACGCGCACGGCGATCTCCGACCCGTCGCGGTCCAGCATGGTCCAGACGTCCTGGCGCCCCTGGGCACCGGTCAGCAACAGGCACTCGTGCCCGGCCAGGTCCTGCGGCGCGCGCGGCCTGCCGCGCCGGCGCAGGTAGTCCGGCGAGGCGCACAGCAGGCGCTGGTTGGCGGCGAGCTTGCGTGCCACCAGGCTGGAGTCCGCCAGCGTGCCGATGCGCACGGCCAGGTCGAAGCCGCTGCTGACCAGGTCCAGTACCTGGTCGGTCAGGTTGATGCTGATGCGCAGGCCGGGATGGCTGGCAAGGAAATCCGGCAGCAGCGGCGAGATGTACTGCCGGCCGAAGGAGGCCGAGGTGGTCACGCGCAGCGTGCCGCTCACGCCGGTACCCGCCTGGCGCAGCGAACTGCCCAGGGCTTCGAGGTCGTCGATCAGCGCGCGCCCCTGCTCGGCCAGCACGGCGCCTTCCGGCGTCGGGTGCAAGCGGCGCGTCGTGCGATGCAGCAGGCGCACCCCCAGATCCGCTTCCAGCCGCTTGAGCCGTTGGCTGGCCACTGCCGCCGACAAGTCAAGGCTGCGCGCCGCCGCGCTGATCGAGCCGAGGTCCAGTACCCGCAGGAAGAGCCCGATGTCGCCGATCCGGTCCATGATTATCAAGGATTTGTTTAAACTGATTATTGATCATGCCGGTTTTTCGAGAAGATGCCTAGGGGCAAACTTGCCTGCTCTTACGCCCCGAGGTACTCGATGGCTACCGTATCCCCCCTTGACCCCGCTTCCGCTGGCGCCGGCACATCGCGCCAGCGGTTGCCCATCGCGCTCTATGCACTGACCGCCGGCTCCTTCGGCATCGGCTGCGCGGAATTCGTGATCATGGGCCTGCTGCTGCAGGTGTCCACCGACCTGCACGTGTCCATCGCCGCCGCCGGCATGCTGGTGTCCGGCTATGCGCTGGGCGTGTTCGCCGGCGCCCCGGTACTGACCTTGCTCACGCGGCGCATGCCGCGCAAGGCCGTGCTGCTCGCACTGATGGTGATCTACACGCTCGGCAATGCTGCCTGCGCGTTGGCTCCGGATTACGCCACGCTGATGGTGGCGCGCGTGCTGACCTCTCTCACCCACGGCACCTTCTTCGGCGTCGGCGCGGTGGTGGCGACCGGCCTCGTGCCCGAGGCGCGCAAGGCTTCGGCGATTTCGATCATGTTTTCCGGGCTGACCCTGGCCACGCTGCTGGGCATGCCGGCGGGCGCCTGGCTGGGCCTGCACTACGGCTGGCGCGCGACCTTCTGGGCGATGACGCTAGTCGGGCTGGCCTCGCTGCTGGTGATCGCCCTGCTGGTGGAGCGCAGCCGCGACGCGAGTGCGCCGGTCTCGCTGCGCGAGGAATTGCTGACGATGGCGCGGCCGCAGGTGCTGCTCGGCCTGGGCATGACCGTGCTGCAGTCAATGGGCATCTTCGCCGTGATCACCTACGTACAGCCCCTGCTGACGCGCGTGACCGGCTATGGCGAGAGCGCCGTGTCGCCCATCCTGCTGCTGTTCGGCGGCGGCATGATCGTCGGCAACCTGCTGGGCGGGCGCCTTGCCGATCGCCGTCCGGCGCTGGCCGTGCTCGGCAGCCTGGCAACCCTGGCGCTGGTGCTGGGGGCGATGACCTTCGCCCTGCACGGCAAGGTGGCCATGGCGGGCTTCGTCGGGCTGCTGGGCATCGCGGCGTTCGCCACGGTGTCCCCGCTGCAATTGCGTGTGTTGCACCATGCCCGGGGGCCGGGTCAGAACCTGGCGTCCAGCTTCAATATCGCCGCCTTCAATCTGGGCAACGGACTGGGGGCCTGGCTGGGCGGCCAGGTCATCGACGGTGGGCCCGGACTCGTTGCGCTGCCCTGGATAGCGGCCTTGCTGCCGTCGTCCGCGCTGGCGGTAGCCCTGTTCAGCGTCTGGCTGGAAGGCGCGCGGGCGCGGCCGGCCATCGAGCCGGTGGCCCGCTCCTGCTGAACCGGGGTGCCGGCGCTAGCGCGCCGGACCTTGCCCGCCGTCGCCGTAGGGCCCGCTGTCTTCGCTGTACGCTGCGAGCTTCTGCATCGCTTGCGCGGCGATGGCCAGCGTGGCCCGCTCCTCCTGGCTCAAGGCGCCGTCGAGCGCAGCCGCCAGCCAGCGGCTGCGTGCCGCCATATCGTCGGCGAGCAGCCGCTTGCCCTTCATCGTCACGCCGACCAGGGTTTCGCGCCGGTCGGCTTCGTTGCGCTCGCGCGAGATGCAGCCGGCCTGCTCCAGGCCTGCCAGGATCCGGGTCAACGATTGAGGCTGCAGCCGCTCCAGCTCCGCCAGCCGGTTCGCCGGCATCGGGCCTTGCCGGTTGAGGGTGCTCAATACCCCTAGCGCAGACAGCGGCGGGCCACCGTCCGGGCGCTGCGCGCGCAAGCGGCGGCCAAGGGCCAGCACGGCGCGCAGAATAGATTCCACGTGATCGCTTTCCATCTCCGCAATATACTACGCAATGCGTATTAATATGCTGTCTACCCGCACCAATAAAAGATCGAGCGGGGACTGAGGAGACAATGATGGGAGTGAAGGCACATATCGAACAGGTCTTGCGCTGGTCCGGCGAGGAAGAGGCCGGACTGGCCGAAGCCCTGGCAGCGGCATTCGGCATGGGTGTTCCGATCCTGCTGGCCGGAATGGCCGGCGCCTTGCCGGTGGGGATCGCGGCCGCACTGGGCAGCATGGCCGTCAGCGGCGCAATCCGCGGGGGCACTACCCGCGAACGATGGCTCGCGTTCCGGGCGGCCTTCGTGCCGGTGCTGCTGGCCGCGGCCACGGGCGTGGCGCTGGCAGGCCATGGCGTGCTGACGAGTGCGTTGACGATCAGCCTGATCGGCACGGTGGCCCTGGCTAGCGGATATAGCCGTCCATTGGCCATAGCCACGACGCGTTTCACTCTGTTTCTGCTGATGACCATCGGATTTGCCGGCGGCGAGGGGCTGCACGCGGGCGTGCTGCTGCCGATCACGGCGGGCGCCTTGTGGACGGCGCTGCTGGGCCTGATGTTTGCAGCCATTGCGGGGGTCGTGCGGGCGCCCGCCGCGGGGGCGGCGATTGCCGCGGCAGCGGGGCCGACGGCGGCACAGAAGTTCCGGCGCTGGCGCTCCACCTTGTGGCAGGCGGCCGGCTGGCAATATGCCTTGCGCCTCAGCCTGGCGCTGGCGGCAGCCATGGCGCTGGGCGCAGCCTGGCCAAGCCGCCACCTGGCGTGGATCGCGATGACGGTGGCGCTGCTGACGCAGCGGCAACCCGAACCTTTCTCTGCCAAGTCGACACAGCGCATAGGCGGCACCGTGCTGGGGGTGGCGATCGCCGCCCTGCTCGCCGGCCACCATCTCGGACTGTGGACGCTGGCGCTCGGCACCGGCTTGCTGGCGAGCGTGCGGCCGATGCTGCGCACGCGTAACTATCTGGCCTATTCCGCGGCCATGACGCCCCTGATCATGATCATCCTGGACGCCCGCGCACCGCTCGGCAGCAGCCTGCTGCTCGATCGGATCGGCGCCACGCTGGCAGGCGCGGCGCTCGTGCTGCTGGCGGATCTCGTCGCGGTGAAGGTGCTGGCCCGCTCCGGCAGCACAGGCAGCACGGGCGCGCCGGCTACAGCGAATCGCACAGATAGGCCGGCCTGAGCGCGCGGAAAGCCTGCTGCGACGGCTCGGGCTCGGCAGGGCCTTCGGGGCGTGCCAGTGTACTCAGGCGCGTCACCTGTACCGAGCAAGCCTTGGCGCCGGCTTCACGCCAATAGCGCAGCTCATACTCGGCGCCCGCCAGCGGCACGAAGGAAACGCCGGCGGCGCAGCGGTATTCTTCGCCGCCCTGCGACCCCGTCGACGTGACGGCGATATAGAGACGCTTGCCGGCCGCCAGCCAGCGCTCGCGCGTCCGGCCGGGCGGCTCGGGGGATTGGCCGCCGATAGCCAGCTTTGGCTGCGCGCCGATTGCCGCGAGCTGTTGGCCGGTGCCGGCCAGCACCTGCACTCTTGGCGTTTCAGGGCAGCGCGCCGGATCGAGTACCGTGAACGTCGTGTTGTTGTCCGTGCTGGTGAGCAACCGGACCTTGGCAGCGGGCGTGCCGCCCTCTACGTGATAACGCGGCATGCAGGCAGCCAGCAGGGAGGCGGCTAAGGCCCATAAGGCCGCCGCGGCGGGTACGGTCCAGCGCGTTCTGGCCTTCGGCATGGTGGCAGCGTGGAGTGGCGCACGCGCACAGCATACCTGTTTGCGCACGCTGCCGGTACGTGCCCGCCGGATGGCATGCGCTACTGCACACACATGCCTCCGCACCCGAGCTGCATGGCGCGGACAGGCCTCAAGGCGTGAGCCGGCTTCGCCCGCGACGGAGCATGGCGCGTGCCTTTGCCGAAACCGGGAGGCCCGAGGGAGGCGGCCGGCGCGGTGGCTTGCCCGTCCCACCACCCCCACCACCCCGGGCGGCAAATGCCGCTTCGCCCTGCGCCTCGCGCATGACGCGGTATTCCTCCAGCAATGCCTGCTGCTGCGCAATCTGCGCGGAACTGTGCTCGAGGGCCCGCGCCAGCGATTCCACCCGCCCTTCCAGTTCACGTTCGGCCTCGGCCAACTGCTGCAGGCGTTGCCGCGATGCCGCGCGCTCTTCTTCCAACCGCTTCTCCCCTTCCCTGGCCGTCTGCCGGCTTGCATCCAGTTCCCGCTGCAAGCGGCGCACGTCGGCATCGAAGCGCGCCACCAGCAGCGCGCGCTCGCCGTCCGCGGCTTCGCGCTGGGCAATGGCGGCTTCCTGCTGCTGGCGCGTTTCCATTCGCGCTTCGGCCAGGGAAGCGCGCACGGCATCGAGCTCGGCGCGCAAGCCGGCAGCCTGCTGTTCGGCCTGCCGTGCGCGGTCGGCCGCCTCGTCGCGGCTACGGGCGAGCTCCGTGCGGGCCTGCTCGGCGGCCTCCAGCCTGGCCGTCAGTACCGCGCGCTCCTGTTCCAGCGCTGCCTGGTCCGCCGCCAGCGCCTCGCGGCCACGCTGCAGCGCGGCTTCGCTTTCCGCAAATTCGGCAGCAAGCGCCGCCCGCGCCTGCGCCATCGCGGCCTCCCACAGGTATTGCGCGGCCTGGTTCACCGGTTCCGGCAAGGACGGAGCGGCAGCGAAGGCGTGCGGGTCCTGCAGGCGCGCCCCGAGGCCGGCGAACCAGGCATCGAGATGGGGGCTGACCGTATTGGGCGAACCCCGCCCGAGCTGCTGCCGGATGCGTTCGATGGTGGGCCGCTGGCCCGCCAGCAGCAGCGCGTCGGCGGCTTGCCAGACATCTTGCTCGGTGATGCCGCGCGAGCGGCGCTGGGTAGAAATCATGGATGGCTCGATAAGGTTCGATAAGAAGTACTTATCGTGACTTAATGCGTATGTCTGTATAATAACATACATGCCATGTAAGAAAAAATATGCCGACGGAACATACCGCCATTTCCTCGCCGGACGCGAGCGGCGAGGCTTCCCTTTTGCCGGCGCCGGCAATGCTGGCGCCGCAAGCGCGCCGCGCCGCAGCCGAGCTGGCGCGAGAAGGCGAGTCGGGCAACACGGTCGCCAGCTACCGCTCCGCCATGCGCTATTGGGAAGGCTGGTTTGCCCTGCGCTACGGCGCGCCGCTGAACCTGCCCCTGCCCCCCGCCGTGGTCGTCCAGTTCGTGGTCGACCATGCGCTGCGCACTACGCCGGCCGGCCTGGCCTGCGAAATGCCACCGGCGCTCGACGCGGAGCTGGTCGCGCGCGGCCTGAAGTCGCGGCCAGGCGCCCCGGCGCTGGCCACCCTGCTGCACCGGATCAGCGTGTTGTCGAAGGCCCACGGCGCGCGCGAGCTGCCCAACCCCTGCGCCGATGCCGCGGTGCGTGAGTTGCTGGCGCGCACACGCCGGGCCTATGCCCGGCGCGCCGCGCCAACCGGCAAGAAGGACGCCCTGACGCGCGAGCTGCTGCTGCGTGTGCTGGCCACCTGCGACACCAGCCTGCGCGGACTGCGCGACCGCGCCCTGCTGCTGTTCGCGTGGTCCAGCGGCGGACGGCGGCGCTCGGAAGTCGTGCGGGCTGGCATGGACAATGTCAGGCGGATCGCGCCGGGCGAGTTCGTCTATACGCTGCGCTGGTCCAAGACCAACCAGGGAGGCGATGCACGGGCGGCGGAGGAAAAGCCGGTGATCGGCGCCGCCGGGCAGGCGCTCGAAGACTGGCTGGCGGCAGCGGGCATCCGCGAAGGGGCGATCTTCCGGCGTATCCGGCGCGGCGGGCACGTGGGCGAGCCGCTATCGGATGGCGCGGTGAGGCGCATCGTGCAGGAGCGATGCGCGCAGGCGGGCCTGGAGGGAGATTTCTCGGCGCACTCGCTGCGCTCGGGCTTCGTGACCGAAGCCGCCCGGCAGCAGGTGCCGCTGGCCGAGACCATGGCGCTGACGGGCCACGCCAGCGTTGCCACCGTGGTCGGTTATTTCCGTGCGGCCGAAGCGTGGCGCTCGCGCGCGGCGGACCTGCTTGGCGGCGACGGCGACGCGGCCGCCGGCACGGGGGAGCGTGGCGCGGAATAAAAAACCCCGCCGGCCTTGCGGCCCGGCGGGGTCTTCAGTGCGGCAATGAAGCCGGTGGGCGGGACGCGCCTCAGTCCGCGTGGATGCCGCGGGACTTGATCAGCGGGCCCCACTTGGCCTGCTCGCGGCCAAGATAGTCGCGCAGCGCCGCCGGCGTGCTGCCGATCGGCTCGGCGCCGATGCTGGCCAGCTTCTTCTGCACGTCGGGCTGCTTCAGCGCATCGACCATGGCCTTGTTCAGCTTGTCGACGACGGCCGGCGGCGTGCCCGCCGGGACGAAGGCGGCAAACCAGGGCGAGAGTTCATAGCCGGGCAGGCCGGCCTCGGCCACCGTCGGCACGTTCGGCAGGGCCGTGGAGCGCTTGGCGGTGGTGACGGCAATGGCGGTCAGCTTGCCGGAGTCGATCTGCGGCTTGGCCGACGTGATGCTGTCGAACATATAGTCGACCTGGCCGCCCAGCAGGTCGCTCATGGCGGGCGCGCTGCCCTTGTACGGCACGTGCAGCATATTGACGCCGGCCATCGACGCGAACAGCTCGCCTGCGAGGTGGATGGAGGTGCCGTTGCCGGCCGAGGCATAGGTGTACTTGCCGGGATGGGCCTTGGCCTGCGCGATCACCTCGGCGACGGTCTTCTCGGCGTGCTTGGACTTGTTGGTCACCAGCACGTTAGGCACCACGGCCAGCAGGGAGACCGGCGCGAAGTCCTTGACCGGGTCATAGCTGAGGCGGCCGTAGAGGAAGGGGTTCACGGCCATGCCGTTGGCGACGATGATCAGCGTGTAGCCATCGGCCGGCGCACGTGCCACCATTTCCGCGCCGATATTACCCCCCGCGCCGGGACGGTTCTCCACCACCACGGCCTGGCCCATCGAGCGGCCCATCTCCTGGCCGAGCACGCGCGCGATATTGTCCATGGCGCCGCCTGCCGGGAACGGAACGATCCAGCGCAGCGGCTTGTCGGGATAGGCGGCGTGTGCCGTGCCGGCGCTCACGCCCAGGCCGAACAGAAGCGCCGCGGCGCAGGCGCGGCGAAGGTGAGCCGACAGGCGCGCGGACGGGCGCACAAAGGGTTTAGCGTTCAAGGTGTCCCCTCGGAATGGTTTGCGTTTTCTGGATGCCGGTCGTGGCGGCGGTAGTGGCAGATTAGCGGATTGACGACGGATGCTTGGCCAGCGGCGTCACGTGGATCTGCATATAGGGGAACAGCGGCAGCCCCGCGAGCAGCGTGTGCAGTTCGTCGTGCGATTCCACGTCAAAGAGGCTGTAGTTGGCATATTCGCCGACCACGCGATAGATCTGCTGCCACTTACCGCTGCGCTGCAGGTCCTGCGAATAGGCCTTTTCGCGCGCCTTGATCTCGTCGGCCTGTGCTGCCGGCATGTCGTGCGGAATATTGACGTCCATCCTGACCAGGTAAAGCATGGCGTGTCCTTTGATGCGATGAGTGGGTCGGGGCGCGCGGCTCAGGCGGCGCGCCGGTAGAACTTGAGCTTGTCTTCGTCCAATGCCAGGCCCAGGCCCGGACCTTCCGGCAGGTGCAGGCTGAAGTCGCGGTAGACAGGGCGCTCGACGACGATGTCATCCTTGAGTAGCAGCGGCCCGAACAGTTCGGTACCCCAGGCCAACTGCGGCAGCGTGCAGAAACCATGCGCGGCGGCGATGGAACCCACGCTGCCTTCGAGCATGGTGCCACCATACAGCGCAATGCCGGCCGCATCACCCACGGCGGCGGTGCGCAGCATGCCGTGGATGCCGCCGGACTTGGCGATCTTCAGCGCGAACACGTCAGCACCGGCGATGCGCGCCAGTTCCATGGCATCTTCCGGGCCGCACACGGCCTCGTCGGCCATGATCGGCACCACGAAGCGCGCGGCCAGCCGCGCCAGCGCGCCACGGTTCTCGCGCGGGGTGGGCTGCTCGATCAGGTCGACGCCGGCCGCTTCCAGCATGGCGATGCCGGTGGCCGCCTCGGCCTCGTTCCAGGCCTGGTTGACGTCCACCGTGACTCTTGCGCGGTCGCCCAGGGCCCGCTTGATGGCCGAAACGTGGGCCACGTCCTCGCGCAGCGCGCGCCGGCCGATCTTGAGCTTGAAGGTGTCATGCCGGCGCTGTTCGAGGAGCGCTTCGGCTTCCTCGATATCGCGCGCGGTATCGCCGCTGGCCAGCGTCCACAGCACCGGCAGCGTCGGGCGCACCGCGCCGCCGAGCAGTTCCACCAGCGGCACGCCCAGGCGCTTGGCCTGTGCGTCGAGCAGCGCGGTCTCGATGGCCGACTTGGCGAAGCGGTTGCCGCGTGCCACCTTGGCCAGCTTCTGCATCGCGCCGTGGATGTTGGTGGCGTCCACACCAGCCAGCGCGGGTGCCAGGTAGGTGTCGATGGTCAGCTTGATGCCTTCCGGGCTTTCGTCGCCATAGGACAGGCCGCCGATGGTGGTGGCTTCGCCCAGGCCCTCGACGCCGTCGCTGCAGCGCAGGCGCACGATGACCAGCGTCTGCCGCTGCATGGTGGCCATGGCGAGCTGGTGGGCCCGGATGGTGGGCAGGTCGACCAGGATGGCCTCGATGGCACTGACGCTTGCTTTCATACCTGAAGGATTTGGGTTGGACGTTGGGAAATCTGGGCTTGAGTATGCATGTTGACTTTGGCGGCGTCCAAGACCGAAGATGTCTCAATCAATACCTTGGAGGTATATGTGGAACTTCGTCACCTGCGCTATTTCCAGGCTGTCGCCGAGGAACTGAACGTAACGCGCGCGGCCGCCCGGCTCCATATCGCCCAGCCACCGCTGTCGCGCCAGATCCGGCAATTGGAAGACGAGATCGGCGTGCCGCTGTTCGATCGCGTCGGCCGCGGACTGCGGCTGACCGAGGCCGGGCGCTTCCTGCTGGAGCAGTCGGTGCAACTGACTGGGCGGATCGAGGAAGTGATCGAAGGCACACGGCGCATCGGCCAGGGCGACAAGCGCTGGTTCGGTATCGGCTTCGTGCCGTCGGTGCTGTATGGCTTTCTGCCGGAGCTCATCCGCGAGCTGCGTGCGGCCGACGCCCAGGTGGAGGTCGGCCTGTCCGAGCTGATCACGGTGCAGCAGGTCGAGGCCTTGAAGGCCGGACGCATCGACATCGGCTTTGGCCGTATCACCTTGAATGACCCGGCCATCGCCCGTTCGGTGGTAATGGCCGAACCGCTGGTGGCCGCGCTGCCGGCCGCGCATCCGGCGGCGGGCCAGCTGCCCTTGTCGCCACAGGCGCTGGCGCGCCATCCCTTCATCCTCTACCCGGCCCGGCCCCGTCCCAGCTATGCCGACCACGTACTCAGCCTGTTCCGCTCCCAGGGAGTGCAGTTGCGCGTCGTGCAGGAGGCCAACGAGCTGCAGACCGCGCTGGGCCTGGTCGCGGCCGGGCTGGGCATCACCCTGGTACCGGCCTCGGTGCAACGCCTGCATCGGGATGATGTGCGCTACCAGGCGATCGATGCGCCCGGCTTCACTTCTCCGGTCATCATGAGCTATCGCGCCGGCGACCGCTCTCCCTTCTTGGCGCGGGCCATCGCCTGGGTCCATCGCCAGGCTGGGCAGCTCTCCGAGGCCTCCTAGCCCGGGGGCTGGCGGCTGCCTGGGCTACCCCGCCGTGGCCAATGCCGCTTCGCGAAAATCCAGCATAAAGGCGGAATTCTCGAGAGATTATTTCGCCGCGCGATGGCAATTGACCGGCGCATTGACTTGACCGACCGTTCGGATATCTCTAGCATCCCCTCACTGCCCGCTAAGTTCGCATTAAGAACACGAGTTCGACAGGCGGTAACAAGCAAGTGTATTTGATTTGTTTTGGGGACAGAGATTGAACAAGATTGCCGGGTTCTTCACGGAACTGATGCGCCGGTACCTGCCGGATCCTTTCGTTTTCGCCATCGGGCTGACGCTGCTGACCATGCTGATGGCCATGGTGGTCGAGGGCCAGGCGGCTCCGGCCGTCGTCACTAGCTGGGGCAAGGGCTTCTGGAGCCTGCTCGCCTTCACCACGCAGATGGCCGTGATCCTGGCCATGGGCTATGTGCTGGCCACCGCGCCGCTGACCGACCGTCTGCTCGACCGCATCGTCGGCGCCGTGCAAACGCCGCGTACCGCCATCATCGTCGCCACGCTGGTCGGCGGCAT
Organism: Cupriavidus sp. 09_S30; assembly: GCF_056930435.1. Lineage (NCBI taxonomy): Bacteria > Pseudomonadati > Pseudomonadota > Betaproteobacteria > Burkholderiales > Burkholderiaceae > Cupriavidus > Cupriavidus sp. 09_S30. The sequence continues at coordinate 1,559,592 of NZ_JBXOWI010000002.1, forward strand.
CGGCAGCTACCTCAACTGGGGCTTCGGCCTGGTCATCGGTGGCATCGTCGCCAAGAAGCTGGCCACGCGCATCAAGGGCGTCCACTACCCGCTCATCATCGCTGCGGCCTACAGCGGCTTCACCATGTACGGCCTGGGCCTGTCGGCCAGCATTCCGGTGCTGATCTCGACCAAGGGCCACCCGTTGGAGAAGCTGATGGGCGTGGTGCCGCTGTCGGAGACCATCTTCTCCACGCCGATGCTGCTGACCAGCCTGGTGGTGATCATCACCCTGCCCCTGCTCAATGCGTGGCTGCATCCGCGCAACCCTGCCGACGTGGTCGAGATCAAGTTGTCCGCCGACGAGGGCAAGGCTGACGGTGCCGCGCTGGCGCACAGCATGGGCGGCGATAACACCCTCGCCAGCCGGCTCAACAACAGCCGCCTGCTGAGCCTGCTGATCGGGCTGTGCGGCGTCGCCTACGCCGTGATCCACTTCCGCGACGGCGGCTCGCTCGACCTGAACCTGATCAACTTCCTGATCCTGTTCCTCGGTGTGCTGCTGCTGGGCACGCCGGCCAACTACGTGGCCAAGCTGAACGAGGGCATCAAGACGATCTCCGGCATCATCCTGCAATATCCGTTCTACGCCGGCATCATGGCGATCATGGCGGGCTCGGGCCTGGTCGACACCATCTCGCGCGTGTTCGTGGATATCGCCACCCCGCAGACGCTGCCGTTCTGGGGCCTGATCAGTTCCTTCGTGATCAACTTCTTCGCCCCCTCCGGCGGCGGCCACTGGGTGATCCAGGGCCCGTTCATGATCGACGCCGCCAAGGCCATCGGCAGCTCGGTCAGCCAGACCTCGATGTCGGTGATGCTGGGCAATGCGTGGAACGACCTGGTGCAGCCCTTCTGGATCCTGCCTGCGCTGGCGCTGTCCAAGCTGAGCCTGAAGGATGTGATGGGCTACACCGTCATCATGATGTTCTGGGTCGGCCTGGTCTTCATCGCCGCCATGCTGATGTGGGGCGGACAGATCGCCTGAGTCGCGCTACCGTGATCCACCACCGAGATACCGTGACAAGGAGACTGCCATGCCGTTCCTGATCGAGACCTGGGACAAGCCCGGCCAGCAAGCCGTGCGCCAGGCCAACCGCCCCGCCCATCTTGTTTTCCTGGAGGAAAACAAGGCGCTGCTGCTGGCCAGCGGGGCCAAGCTCAACGACGATGGCAGCGACGCCGGTGGCGGCATCTACATCGTCGATCTGCCGACGCGCGAGGCCGCGCAGCGGTTTATCGACGCCGATCCCTTCACCCAGGCCGGCCTGTTCGCCGAGGTGCGCATCACCCGCTGGCGCAAGGCCTATCTCGACGGCAAGTGCTTCCTGTGAAGCCGGGCAGGCGCGCGCTTTCCGGCGCCGCGCCTGCCGCCGCACTACCATTGCCTGTTCAAGCTCGGCCGTCGCACGGCGGCGGCCATTGCCCAACCTTCCCCCAAGGAGACCGCCCATGCTGTTCATGGCTGAAATGACCGTCCGCATTCCCCACTCGCTCGACCCCGCCTTCGTCGAGCAGCTCAAGGCGGACGAGAAGGCGCTGTCGCAGAAGCTGCAGCGTGAAGGCAAATGGCGCCACCTGTGGCGTGTCGCGGGCCAGTACGCCAATGTCAGCATCTTCGATGTCGAGTCCAATGATGAGCTGCATGCGCTGCTGACCTCGCTGCCGCTGTATCCCTACATGGACATCACCGTGACGCCGCTGGCGCAGCACGGTTCGGCCATCGCCCAGAACTGAGCCGCTGATCCGACGCTACGGTACGCTACGCTACGCAACCCAACGACCCCGAACCGCCACCACACCATGCCTTACGCTGACCTTCCCGGTGTCCGCCTGCACTACCGCCTCGACGGCGACGAAAGCCTGCCGGTCCTCGTGCTGTCGAACTCCCTCGGCACCAACCTCGACATGTGGACGCCGCAGGTCGCCGCGTTCACCAAGCACTTCCGCGTGCTGCGCTATGACACGCGCGGGCACGGCGCCTCGTCGGTGCCGGCCGGCCCCTACAAGGTCGAACAACTGGGCGCCGACGTGATCGGCCTGCTCGACGACCTGCAGATCGAACGCGCACATTTCTGCGGCCTGTCGATGGGAGGCATCACCGGAATGTGGCTGGCGCTCGCCCACCCGCAGCGCCTGTCCAAGCTGGTCCTGTGCAATACCGCTGCCTATATCGGCCCGCCCGAGAACTGGACCAACCGCGCTGCGGCGGTGGAGCGCGACGGCGTGGTGTCGATCGCTGCGGCCGTGGTCGACCGGTGGCTGACGCCCGGCTTCGCAGCCAAGCGCCCGGAGCTGGTCAAGTACCTGCGCGGCATGCTCGCTGCTACCGATGCGCAGGGCTACGCCGCCAACTGCCTGGCAGTGCGCGACGCCGACCTGCGCGAGCAGATCAAGCATATCGCCCTGCCTACGCTGGTGATCGCCGGCTCGGGCGACCTGCCCACGCCGCCGCGTGACGGCCAGTACCTGGCGCAGACTATCCCCGGCGCGCGCTACGTCGAGCTGGAGGCCGCGCATATCTCCAATCTGCAGCAGGTCGAGCCCTTTACGCGCGCCGTGCTGGACTTCCTGCAGGGCTGAGCGGCGCACGCAGCCGGTCCGGCAGGCCGGGCTGACGGCGACTGCAAGCAGCGGCCGGGAGGAACCGGCCGGTAAACGAAAAAGGCCGGGCAATGCCCGGCCTTTTTCATTGTCGCGACTGCTAGCGCGGCTTGCGGCCGCTATCGTAACTTCAGCAACTTCAGCAACTTCAGCAACTTCAGAACGAGGGAACCATCGCGCCCTTGAACTGGTTCTTCATGAACTGGCGCACCTCTTCCGAGTGGTAGGCGGCAAGCAGCTTCTTCACCCAGGGCTTGTCCTTATCCTGCGTGCGGACCACGATCACGTTGGCATAGGGGCTGTGCACGTCTTCCAGGGCGATGGCGTCCTTGGTCGGCTGCAGGCCGGCGGCCAGCGCATAGTTGGTATTGATGGCGGCGGCGGCCACGTCAGGCAGCGCGCGGGCCAGCTGGGCGGCATCCAGCTCCACCAGCTTGACCTTCTTGGGGTTCTCGGCCACATCGAGCGGCGTGGCGTTGTTGCCGTTCGTGCCGGCGCCCGGCTTGAGCTTGATTACGCCCTGGGCAGCCAGCAGCAGCATCGCGCGGCTCTCGTTCGACGGATCGTTCGGGATGGCGATACGGGCTCCCTGCGGCAGGTCCTTGGGCGACTTGAGCTTCTGCGAGTAGATGCCCAGCGGCGAGATGTAGGTCAGGCCCACGCTCACCATCTTGTAGCCGCGTTGCTTGACCTGGCTGTCCAGGTAAGGCTGGTGCTGGAAGCTGTTGGCGTCGAGGTCCCCGGCGTCCAGCGCGGCGTTGGGCTGCACGTAGTCGTTGAACTCCACCACCTTCACGTTCAGGCCTTCGCGCTTGGCCACCTTTTGCACCACTTCCCAGACCTGCGAATCCGGACCGCTGACGGTGCCGACGCGAATCGTCTGTTCCTGGGCGAGCGCGCTGCCGGCCGCGGTGATGCCGAAGGCGGCGATGAGGAAGGAAAGGGTTCTGGAAATCGAGGATACGCGCATCTGAATCTCACATTGCTTGTTATGCCGGCGCGGGTTGGCGCCGGGATTGGCTTGTCGCCGGCCCGGTACGCCGGCTGGGCGTCCGTGGCCTGCCCGGCGCACCGATGGGTGTGCCGGCAGAACGACAAATGGCCTTTGCGGCGGCAGATGCCGCCGCAAAGGCCAAAGGGTACATCAATGCGTGGAAGTGTTCGAGTCCGCGTGCGCGTCCGAATGCGATTCCAAGTGCGAATCCGCATGCGCGTGCGAGCGCTCGGTCGCGAGCTGCTCACGCACCTTAGGCGCATTCTGCCAGCCGCCGCCCAGCGCGAGGAACAGGTTGATCTGGTCCACCGCCACCTGGCCGTCCGAGGCAGCCAGCGCCGCATCGTTGTTGGCCAGCGTGCGGTCGGCGTCCAGGCTGTTCAGGTAAGGCGCGCGGCCCGCTTCGTACAAGAGGCGGTTCTGGCGCGCGGCCTCATTGGCCTTGTCGCGCGCGTCGCGCAGCGACTGGTTGCGCTCCAGCTCGTGCGTGTAGGCGCTCAGCGCGGTGTCGGTCTCGCGCAGGGCCTTGAGCACCACGCCGTCGAAATGCGCCAGCGCGGCGTCCGAGCCGGCTTCTATGCCGTGGATGCGGGCGCGGGTGCCACTGGTCGGGATGTTCCAGGTGATCATCGGCCCGATGCTCCAGTGCGCGGTCTGCGCCTGCCCGAGGTGCTCCAGAATGCCGGTGAAGCCGGCCGACGCGCCGATGCTGATCGACGGATAGAGGTCGGCCGTGGCCACGCCGATCTGGGCCGTGGCCGAGGCCAGCTCGCGCTCAGCCTGGCGCACGTCCGGGCGGCGCTTGAGCAGCGCGGCACCGTCGCCCACCGGCAGCGGCTGGGCCAGCTTGGGGATGGCGTGGCAGGCATACTCGGACGTCGCCGCGGCGGTGGGCGGCTTGCCCAGCATCACGGCGAGCCGGTAGGCCGCCGCCTCCTGCCCTGCCCGCAGCCTGGGCAGCGCAGCGCGCAAGGTGTCGGCCTGCGACTGGGCGCGCAGCAGTTCGAGCGGCTGGCCGCGGCCGGCCGCCACGATCTTGCGTGTCAGCTCCACGCCGCGTTCCTGCAGCGCCAGCTGCTGCTCGGCGACCGCCAGTTCATGCGAGGCGGCACAGCCTTCCACATAGGAACGTACCGTCTCCGCGGCCACCACCACGCGCGCCTGGTCCAGCGCGGCCTGGCTGGCCTGCGCGCCGGCCAGCGCGGCCTCGTCGGCGCGCGCCAGCTTGCCGAAGAAGTCGATCAGGTAGGACACGCCGAAGCCGACGTCGCCGAAGTTCATCACCGGGATCGCGTCTTCGTGCAGCAGCGGCTCCGCCGCGATCCTGCCTCGTTGGGCGCCGGCCCGGACGGCTGCCTGGGGCAGATTCTCGGCCTCCACCTCGTGGTAGGTGGCGATGGCGCGGCGCAGGTTGGCTGCCGCCACGCGCATGTCGGTGTTGGCGGCGAGGGCCTCCTGCACCAGGGCATCGAGCCGGGGATCGTCGTAGAGGCGCCACCAGCCGTCGGGCACGGGCGCGATGGAGACGGCGGGGTGATCGATACCGGCAAGCGGGCCGTTGGCCTCGGGCGCCTTGACGGCGGCATGCTCGGGCACATGGTAGTCCGGGCCGACCGTGGTGCAGGCGGCGAACAACAGCGGCGCCAGCGCCGGAATCAGGGCTAGCGTAAAGCGTTTCACTGTACTGACTCCTGCTTGGCGGCCGGTCCTTGCGCGACCGTGTGGCCGGCCTGTGCGGCAGCGGCCGGTGCTGCGCCGCTCTTGCCGCCCTGCTGGTTTTCCACCGAGACGGTGGCCGTGCGGCCCGCCACCAGGCGGATGTCGGGCGGCATGTCGTCCAGCACGATGCGCACTGGCACGCGCTGGGCCAGGCGCACCCAGTTGAAGGTGGGGTTCACGTTCGGCAGCAGGTTGGAGCCGGCCGTGCGGTCGCGGTCCTCGATACCGGCGGCGATGCTCTGCACGTGGCCGCGCAGCACCTTGGACTCGCCCATGATGCGGATGTCGACCGGGCTGCCCAGGTGGATGCCGGCCAGCTTGGTCTCTTCGAAGTAGCCTTCGACGTGGAAGGACTTCTCATCGACCATCGACATCACCGGCCGCCCGGTGCTGACGTAGTCGCCCAGCCGTGGCAGCCGGTCGTTGACATAGCCGTCGACGGGGCTCAGCACGCGCGTGCGTTCCAGGTTCAGCTTGGCCAGGTCGACCGCGCTCTCGGCCTGCGCCAGCGCGGCTTCGCCCTGCTGCACCTTGGCCAGCCCTTCCTCGACCACTTCCTTGGACACGATCTCCGACAGCTGCTGGCTGCGCGTCGCCTCGCGGCGGGCCTGGCCCAGCGTGGCCCGGATCGCCGCGGCATTGGCCTGCGCCTGCTGCAGCGCCAGCGCGAAGCGGTCGCGGTCGATCTCGAACAGTGCATCGCCGCGCTTGACCTGCTGGTTGTCCTTGACCAGCACCTTGGTGACGAGGCCGGAGACATCAGGGGCGATCTGCACGACATCGGCCCGGACGTGCCCGTCGCGCGTCCACGGTGCGACCGTGTAGTAGTCCCACAGGTGCTTGGCGACAACCGCCCCGCCGGCGGTCAGGGCCAGCGTGAGCACGACCGGCCCGATGGATTTGAGTCTGAGTTTCATGATTGCAGATGCGCCGCCAGCCACACCACCCCACCCAGGATGATGGCGTACAGCGCGAGGTTAAACAGGGAGCGGTGCCAGACCAGCCGATAGAAGCCCACGCGCGACAGCCCGGCACGCAGGCCGGCCATGATCACGAAGGCCACCAGCATCCAGACCAGCAGGCTGGGTATATACACACCGTAAAGGTTGACTTCACCGCTCATCATTGCTTCCCGCTCACGGGAGAGGTTGAAAACAAGGCCACTTCCATTTCGACGAGGGCCAGCAGCGCCGTGCGCGAGGCCTGGTCGGCCCGGTCGGCCACGCCCTGCATGGCCCGCGTCAGGCGCAGGCGCAGCGCGGGAGGCGGCGCGTCGACCTTGGCGTCAAGCCGGCCGCGGTAATAGCCGGCGACGCTATGCAGCACGCGGCGCACTGCATGCTGCGCAGCGTCGGGCAGCGCGGGCAGTTCGCGCTGCAGCGCCAGCGTGCTCAGCTCCACGCGCACCTCGGTAAAGCCGTCGGTCGCCTGCTCGCTCTCGCTGGCAGCCAGCCGCGGCACCAACTGGGCCAGGCGGTCCAGCATGCGGGCGCGCAGACGCTCATGCTCGCCCGGCTCGCGGCCGGTGGCATTGCGAGCGATATCGCCCCAGCTGGCGCGCACCAGGCGGCGTGCCGCCGCGGCGGTGCCGAAGGGGCGCACCATCAGCGTCCAGATCAGCGCGAACAGGATGCCGGCGACGCCGGCCACACTGCTATTGAAGAAGGCGTGGAAGTCCGCGTTATAGCTGCCCTGCAGGCCGATATCGGTGGCGGTCACCATGGCCAGCGGCACGGCGATCAGGCTCAGCCGCGGCTGGGCGATCATCACGCCGAACAGCAGGTACGGGATGACGAACATGGCCACCAGCATCTCGTAATCGTGCGCGCGCGGCAGGATCATGAACAGGTAGACCATGGCCAGCACCACGCAGACCACATTCCAGACAAAGAAGGAACGGATCATCGGCGCCGGTTCGTCCAGCGCGGCAAAGAAGCAGCATGAGACCGCGCCCATCGCGACGGCGCCGGCGCCGTCGGCCCATCCGGTCATGATCCACACCATGCCCATGCAGAAGATGGCCAGCGCCGTGGTGGCCGTCGAGAAGAGCAGCATGCCGTGGTCATAGTGGCGCGCTTCGCCAACGTTCCAGCGGCTGAATGCCGGCACCCACTCCGTCGCCGGGGCGGCTTCGCCCAGGCGGCGCTGCAGCGAGACGCAGTCCTGCCACAGCGCGGCGAACTCGCGCAGCCGGTCGTAGGCCGTCGTCGCCACGGCGGTATCGAAGGCGGGCACGGCATCGTCGTCGAGTATGGGGGGGCGCTCGCTCGCATTGCCGCGGATCCAGGCGGAGACCGTGGCCATGTGCGCAGCCAGTTCCGGCGGCACGCCGGCTTCGTCGCGCTGCATCGTCTCGACCAGGCTGGCGAGCGAGGACAGCACCGGCAGCAGCATGGTCATGCGACCGCGCAGTTCCTTGGCGTCGCGGATGCGCGCAGCGGTCTCGGTATCGTAGGAAAGCTGGCTGATCAACTGGTCCAGGGCCAGGATGTCGGCCGCCAACTGGTGACGGCTGTGGTGGCGCGAGACGGCCGCGCCGGGATTGTCCGGCGACAGCATGTCGACCGCCCACTGCGCGGCGTGGCCCATCCACTGGGCCAGGCGGTCGCGCAGCACGTTGGACACCTTGGCCGGGAACACGACGGCGCCGACCACGCTGGCGCAGATGATGCCCAGGACGATTTCCTCCGAGCGGGCCACGGCCAGGTCGAAGATGCCGGTCGGGTGCTCCACGGCGGGCAGCGCGACCATCGGCAGCGTGTAGGCGGCCAGCATGAACAGATAGCTGCGCGGGGAGCGGTCGAGCAGCGCCACATAGAGCAGCACCGCCACCCAGATCGCAACGGCCGCCATCAGCAGCGGCGGCGCGTTCACCAGCGCCGGTACGAACAGCACCGATGCCGCCGCGCCCAGCAGCGTGCCCAGCACGCGGTACATCGATTTGGAGCGGGTCGCCCCCGTCAGCGGGTGCGCCACCACGTAGACCGTCGCCATCGCCCAGTAGGGGCGCGGCAGATCGAGGTACAGCGCGATGAACAGCGCCAGCATGGAAGCGATGAAGGCTTTGGCGGAAAAAATCCAATCCCTTGCCGAGGGCCAACTGATCACTTCATGCCCCCTGGCCTGTCGTGGGTTCCTGCGGCGCCGAGGCGGACGCCGCGGCTTTTGCCAGGGCGTCGAGCACGCGCAACGCGCCTTCGAAATCCTGCGGGGCCACGTTTTCAAACACGGTGGCGCGGATGCGCTTCAGATCGACCTCGATCTTGGCGGCCAGCTCCTCGCCGGCCTCGGTCAGCCACAGGGCGTTGGCGCGCCGGTCGCTGGCATCCACCTCGCGGCGGACCAGGCCGGCAGCGCAGAGCTGGTCGAGCAGCCTGACCAGCGAGGCGCCTTCGAGGCCGACATACTCGGCCACAGTGACCTGGCGCACGCCGCCGCCCAGGCGGCGGATGAACAACAGGGGGCCGGCGGCTGCCGCGGAAACGCCGTAGGAGGTCACGGCGGCTTGGGAAATCTGGCGCCACTGCCTGCCAGCCAGCATCAGCTGACCGGTAAAGGCAAAGCGCAGCGCATCTTCGGAAGTCATGGTCGGAATGATAGCTGTGAAATAATTAGAATGCAAACTATTCTTCTGCGAACGAATCAGGGCGTCCTCTATGTATCTATATAGATGGCGTGGTTGGCGCGGTGCGGTCCCGTATCACCCCTTGATGTTCCTCAACAATCACGCCGCCCTGCCCGCCTATCATGGCCGCAAGCCGCCTCTTGGCGGGCATGGCTCGGAGACGTGCATGGAAGACGGAGCCCTGGCGCGGGCAATGATGCGCAGCGATGCGTACCCGCATGCGGCACCCGAGGTGAAGTGCATCGAAACCCATATTTCCTGGGTGTTCCTTGCCGGCGATCTTGCCTACAAGGTGCGCAAGCCAGTGCGTTTCGACTTCGTCGATTTCTCCACCCTGGCAGCCCGCCGTGCGGACTGCGAGGAGGAGCTGCGGCTGAACCGCCCGCTTGCGCCTGGGCTGTATCTCGACGTCGTGCCCATCACGCGGGCAGGCGATGGCGTGCGCGTGGGCGGCCCCGGCGCGCCGCTCGACTATGCGGTACGCATGCGCCGCTTCCCTCAGCAGGATCTGATGGCAGCGCGCATCCGCGCGGGGACCATCGACATCGCCCAGGTGGATGCGCTGGCATTGCGCCTGGCGGATTTCCACCAAGGGGCGCCGCGCGCCGCCGTGGGCGACGGCTATGGGACCCCGGAGCGCATCCGGCACACGGTGGAGGAGTGCTTGTCCGGCATCGCCCGCGAGGATGGCCTGGGCGGCCTGGACGGTAACGATCACCTCGCCAGCCGCCTTGGCGCGGCCCTGCGCAAACGCGCGCAGGCGCTCGGCGAGCGCTTCGAGGCGCGCTTGCGCGCCGGCCACGTACGCGAATGCCACGGCGACCTGCACCTGGGTAACGTGGTCGTGCTGGACGGCGAGGCCCAGCCCTTCGATTGCCTCGAATTCAATGCCGGACTGCGGTGGATCGACACCATCAGCGATATCGCATTCCTCTTCATGGACCTGATTCACCACGGCCGGCGCGATCTCGCCTACCGCCTGCTCAATGCGTATCTGGAGCGTGGCGGCGATTACGCCGGACTCGCCCTGCTGCCCTTCTACGCCGCGATGCGCGCGCTGGTGCGGGCCCGCGTCGCACTGGAACGCGTGCGCCAGGCGGGCAAGGCCGAGGAGAACGCGGCCGCCCGCGCGCGGCAGGCAGACGAGTACCGCGCCTTGCTGGCACTGGCCGAGGCCCTGCTGACCCAGCACCGCGGCGCCATCGTGCTGATGCACGGGCTGTCGGGTAGCGGCAAGTCGACCGTGGCGGCGAGGCTCGCGGAGCGCGGCGGCATGATCCGGGTGCGTGCCGACGTGGAGCGCAAGCGCACCGCCAGCCCGCCGCCCGGCGGCTGGTACGCCCCGGCGGCGACGGCGCGGACGTACGGCCGCCTGCTGGCGGCGTGCCGCCTCGGGGCGCGCGCCGGCTTCCCGATGATCGCCGATGCCACCTTCCTGGAGCGGGGCCGCCGCAACCGCTTTGCCAGTCAGGCGGCGCGCGCCGGCACCCCATTCGTCATCGTCGATTGCCACGCCAGCCTCGGCACGCTGCGCGCCCGGGTGGAGGCGCGCGCCCGTGCGCGCAACGATCCCTCCGACGCCGACGTGGCCGTCCTCGAGCGGCAGGTGCTGGCGCAGGAACCGCTTGCGCCCGAGGAGCGGCGGCAGGCGGTGGACGCCGCCGAGGCCGCCGAGGTCGATGCGCTGGCCGCACGGTTCGGCTGAGGCTGCCCGGCTTCCCTGCCGGTCCCCGCCGTTCTGCGGTGGAAAAATCGAGGAATCCTTCTACAGCGGCTTTGCGACTGGTCAAGGAAGCCGTCTTTGCACGTAGTTCCCCCGCCAGCGGGGCTTGTGCGGTGCACCAAGCGGTGTAGCATCATGTGCATCATCGTCCCCCTGGCACTGCGGCGCCTGGCGGCGCCATCGCGTCCGCCGGGCCCCGGGGTTCGTGCAACGATCCAACGAGTAGTAAATGAAGAACAAACTCCGCTGGGGCCTGCTGGCCTTGCTCATCGTCCTGCTCGCCGCGGCGGTCCTGTGGTGGGAGTACGGCCGGGGCGAGCGGTGGCCGGCCGAGATTGCCCACGCCAACGGCCGCCTGGAAATGGCGCGGGTCGACGTGGCCGTCAAGTACGGCGGCCGCGTGGTCGAGTTGCCCGTGCGCGAAGGCGATGTGCTGGCCGCCGGTGCGCTGGTGGCGCGTCAGGACGACGCCGAGTTGCGCGCCCAGCTGGAGGCCGCCACGGCCGCACGGGCCCGCGCGGCCGACGCCACGCAGCGCGCGCAGGCCGAGACCGAGGCACGCAGCGCGCGCCAGCGCCTGGCGCGGCTGGAGTGGTCCGAGACGGTCAAGTTGTTCAGTGACGGGCAGGTGTCTGCGGTCGAGCGGGACCGCCGGCGCATCGCGCTGGACGGCGAACAGGCGGGCGTCGACGGCGCCCGCGCGGCACTGGGCGAGGCGCGTGCCGCCATGGCCGAAGCGGACGCCCAGGTCGCGCGCCTGAACGCCGTGCTGGCGGAAACCACGGTGCGTGCGCCGCTGGCGGGCCGCGTCGAATACCGCGTGGTGGAGGTGGGCACGGTGCTGCCTCCCGGCGGGCGCGTCGTCTCGCTGCTGAACCCGGACGATATCTACTTCACTGTCTTCCTGCCCGGCCCCCAGGCTGGCCGGCTGGCCATCGGCGCGCAGGCCCGCATCGTGCTGGACGCTTTTCCCGGCGAACCCATTCCGGCCCGCATCGGCTTTGTCGCCGGCGAAGCCCAGTTCACACCCAAGTTCGTGGAGACCGAGGGCGAGCGCGCCAAGCTGATGTACCGTGTCAAGCTGCAACTGCCGGTGGAGGTGGCGCGCAAGCTGGCGCCGCGGCTGAAGGCCGGCATGACCGGCGAAGGCTATGTCCGGCTGGATCCCGCCAAGCCCTGGCCGGCGACGCTGGCCGTGCGCGGGGAATAAGACGTGGGAGACGTGGGCGGCACCGCCGGCACGCAGTCCGGCGCCATTCGCGTGGAGGGGCTGACGCATCGTTACGGTGGCACGCGCGCGCTGGAGGGCGTCTCGCTGAGCCTGCCCGGGCATAGCACGATCGGCCTGATCGGTCCCGACGGCGTGGGCAAGTCGACGCTGCTTGGCATCATCGCCGGCGTCAAACGCATCCAGCAGGGGCAGGCCTCGGTACTGGGCGCCGACCTGCGGGATCGCGCCCAGCGCGAGTCCATCCTGCCGCGCGTGGCATACATGCCCCAGGGGCTGGGACGCAATCTCTACCCCACGCTGTCGGTGTATGAGAACGTCGACTTCTTCGGGCGCTTGTTCGGCCTCGATGCGGCGGAGCGGGCCGCGCGCATCCGCCGGCTGCTCGACGCCACCGGCCTCGCCCCCTTCCCTGACCGCCCCGCAGGCAAGCTGTCGGGTGGCATGAAGCAGAAGCTCGGGCTGTGCTGTGCCTTGGTGCACAACCCCGACCTGCTGATCCTCGACGAACCCACCACCGGCGTCGACCCCTTGTCGCGGCGCCAGTTCTGGACCTTGGTCGACGACCTGCGCGCCGAGCAGAAGGGCATGAGCGTGATCGTGGCCACCGCCTATATGGAGGAAGCCCAGCGCTTCGAGCACCTGGTGGCGATGGATGCGGGCCGCGTCCTGGTCAGCGACAGCACCGCCGCGGTCCTGCAGCGCGCGGGCACCGACGATCTGGAGCAAGCCTATATCTCGCTGCTGCCGCCCGCGCGGCGCGGCGACGCCACGGGACTCGTCATCCCGCCGCGCGCCCCGGAGGACGGCGAGCCGGCGATCGAGGCCGAGGGCCTCACGCGGCGCTTCGGCGACTTCGTCGCCGTCGATCAGGTCAGCTTCCGCATCGAGCGCAGCGAGATCTTCGGCTTCCTCGGCTCCAACGGCTGCGGCAAGACCACCACCATGAAGATGCTGACCGGCCTGCTCGACGTCAGCAGCGGCACCGCCAGACTGCTGGGCAAGCCGATCGATGCCAGCGACATGCGCACCCGCATGCGCGTCGGGTATATGTCCCAGTCCTTCTCGCTGTACGAGGAGCTGACGGTGCGGCAGAACCTGGACCTGCATGCCCGCCTCTACCGCATGGAAGGCGAGCAGGCCAGCGCTGCGGTCGCGCAGGCGCTGGCTGGCTTCGAGCTGGCGCCTTACGCCGACGAACGCCCGGCCGCCCTGTCGCTAGGCATCCGCCAGCGGCTGCAACTGGCCGCGGCCTGCCTGCACGGTCCCGAGATGCTGATCCTGGACGAGCCGACCTCCGGGGTCGACCCCGGCGCGCGCGACATGTTCTGGCGCCACCTGGTGAAGCTGTCGCGCGAGCAGCGCGTCACCATCTTCGTCTCCACCCATTTCATGAACGAGGCCGCGCGCTGCGACCGGATTTCCTTCATGCACCGCGGCCGCGTGCTCGCGGTCGGCACACCGGAGGATCTGCGCGAACGGCGCCAGGCGGACACGCTGGAAGATGCCTTCGTGGCGTACCTGGAGGAAGCCGAGTCCAACAGCGCGCCGCCGGCACTCTCCCCGGCAAGACGGCCGGCGGGCAGCATCGAGGCCCGCGGCAATGGCGAGGCCCCATCGCCGCGCCACACCGCCGCGGCGCCGCTGGCCCGCATCTGGGCCTTCGCCAGGCGTGAGTCCATCGAGCTGGCGCGCGATAAGCTGCGGCTCGCCTTCGCCATCCTCGGGCCGATCGTGCTGCTGCTGGCGGCGGCCTGGAGCGTGTCCTTCGACGTGGAAAACGTACGCTTTACCGTGCTCGACCGCGACCAGAGCCTGGCCAGCCGCGAACTGCTCGAGCAATTCGCCGGCTCACGCTATTTCGTGCCGGCGGGCACGGCGCGCGACGAAGCGCAGGCGCGGCAGGTGCTGCGCGCCGCCGGCGCATCGATGGTGGTGGAGATCCCGCCGGGCTTTGGCCGCGACCTGCTGGCCGGGCGCCGTCCCGAGGTGGCCTTCTATATCGATGGCTCCAGCCCCTTCCCAGGCGCCACCGTGCGCACCTATGTCAACGCCACGCTGCTCGGCTATGTGCAGGCGCGCGCCCGCGCGCTGCCGATGGCGGCCCCGGCCCTGCCGATGGGCGTGGAAACGCGCTTCGTCTACAACGAGCAGTTCCGCAGCATCTATGCCATCAGCCCGGGCATCATCATGCTGGCGCTGATCCTGATTCCCACCATGCTGACGGCGCTGGGCGTGGTGCGCGAAAAGGAGATGGGCTCCATCACCAATCTCTACGCCTCGCCGGCCAGCGTGGGCGAATACCTGCTGGGCAAGCAGTTGCCGTACGCCGGCCTGGCCATGCTGGCCTACCTGGCGCTGGTGGCCCTGACCGTCACCCTGCTGCAGGTACCGCTCAAGGGCTCCTTCCTGGCCCTGTCGCTGGGCGCGCTGCTGTTCATCCTGGCCGCGACCAGCCTGGGCCTGCTGATGTCCACCTTCGTGCGCTCGCAGGTTGCCGCGATCTTTGGCACCGCCATCCTGTGCCTGATTCCCTCGGTCAACTTCTCCGGCCTGCTCTACCCTGTCTCCACGCTGACCGGCAGCGGCTACTGGGTGGGGCTGGGCTTTCCTTCCTCCTGGTTCCAGCTCATCAGCCTGGGCAGCTTTACCAAGGGGCTGGGCGCGGACAGCTTCGGCACCATGTACCTGGCGCTGCTCGGCTTCGCGCTGGCCTACCTGGCCGGTGCGCGCTGCCTGTTGCGCAAGCAGGAGGCCTAGCGATGGGGCAATGGTTCAAGAACGTCGCGCGGCTCAGCCGCAAGGAGATCTTCAGCCTGTTCAGCGATGCCACGCTGATGATCCTGATCGTCTTCGCCTTCACCCTCGCGGTCTACTCCGTTGCCAAGGGGATCAAGGCCGAGGTGTCGAATGCCTCGGTGGCCATCGTCGACGGCGACCATTCGGCGCTGTCGCGCCGCCTGCGCGATGCGGTGCAGCCGCCCTACTTCAAGCCGCCGGTGGACATCGACCGGCGCGACATCGATGCCGAGCTCGACCGCGGCCGCTACATCTTCGCGATCGAGATCCCGCCGCGCTTCGAAGCCGACGTGCTGGCAGGCCGCGCGCCGGCCGTGCAGGTGCTGGTGGACGCCACCGCGATGACGCAGGCCGGACTGGGCACGGCGTACCTGCAGGAAATCTTCACCAGCGAGACGCTCGCCTTCCTGCGCGCGCACGACATCCAGGCGCAGCTGCCGGCCGTAGCCGTGCTGCGCGTCCTGTTCAACCCGAACACGGAATCCTACTGGTTCACCTCGACCATGCAGATCGTGGTCAACATCACGGTGCTCTCCATCATCCTGGTGGGCGCCGCCGTGATCCGCGAGCGCGAGCACGGCACCATCGAGCACCTGCTGGTAATGCCGGTACGCGCCAGCGAGATCGCCGCCGCCAAGATCATCGCCAACGGCTCGGTCATCTTCCTCGTCTCGCTGCTGTCCCTGTGGCTGGTGGTGAATCTGTGGCTGCAGGTTCCGCTGCAGGGATCGATGGCGCTGTTCGCGCTCAGCACCGCGCTGTATCTGTTCTCGGTGACGGCGCTGGGGATGTGGCTGGCCACGCTGGCGCCGGCCATGCCGCAGTTCGGCCTGCTGGCGGTGCCGACCTACGCCGTTGCCTACCTGCTGTCGGGCGCGGCCACGCCGGTGCAGAGCATGCCGGCCGCCATGCAGCCGGTGGTGCAGTTGCTGCCCACCACACAGTTCGTCACGCTGACGCAGGCGATCCTGTTCCGCGGCGCGGGCGTCGACGTGGTCTGGCCGCAGCTGCTCGGCGTCACGGCGGCGGGCGCGATCTTCCTGACCCTGGCGCTCACGCGCTTTCGCGCCATGCTGGCGCAGCAGGGCTGAGCCAGGTGAAGCAGACATGAATCGGAGCAAGGATGTGAAGCAGAAGAAGGCCGGATTCCCGCTGTGCGCCGCCGCGCTCGCGGCCGCCACAGTGATGCTGGCGGCCTGCACCGCGGTGCGCGTGGACATACCGCCCGCCCCCGCGGCGCCGGCCGCTTTCCAGCAGATGCCGCCGTCGGACGGCACGCAGGCCGACCTGGCGCGCTGGTGGCAGGACTGGCAGGACCCCGACCTGACCAGCCGCATCGACGCGGCGCTGCGCGCCAACACCGACCTGCGCGTGGCCCGGGCGCGCGTGCTGGAGGCCCGTGCCATGGCGGCCGTAGCCGACTCGGCGCGCTATCCCACGGTGGCCGCGCTGGCCGGCGCCTCGCGCGGTGAGGGCGACCTGCGCAGCCCGTCGCCCGCGCCGGATGGTTCGCCGGCCCTCGAGGCCTATGCCGTCGGCCTGAGCGCGGCCTGGGAGGTCGACATCTTCGGGCGGCGCGCCAGCGATGCCGCTGCGGCGGCGGCGCTGGCGCAGGCCGCCGAGGAGCAATGGCGCGGCGTGCGCCTGGCGATCGCCGCCGACGTCGCGCAGAACTACCTGGAAGCGCGGGGCCTGCAGCGGCGGCTCGCCTTGCTCGACCGCAACCTGGTTACGCTGGGCGCGCTGCAGCGCTATGCCGAGGCGCGCTTCCGCGCCGGACAAGCCCTGGCTTACGATGTGGAGCGCGTGCGCGAACAGATCGCCGCGCGGCAGGCGGAGCGGCCGCTGCTGACCAGCCAGATCGAGGTACGCCAGCGCCGGCTCGCCGTACTGGAGGGAAAGGCGGCACAGTCGGCACCATCGGCCGAGGCCCTGCCTGCGCCCGCCGCCTTCCGCGTGCCGCCGGTGCCTGCCGGCGAGTTGCCGTCGGCCGTGCTCGAGCGCCGGCCCGACGTGCGCGCCAGCGCCGCCCTGCTGCGCGCGCAGGCGGCCAGGCTCGGCAGCGCCAAGGCCGATCTGCTGCCGCGCTTCTACCTCAGCTTCATCGGCCTGGACGGCCGCATCCGCATCGACGGCCTGCCCGCCCTTAGCGGTACCGCAGGTCTGCTGAGCGCCGGCGTCGACCTGCCGCTGTTCAACGCCGGCCGCATCCGCTCGAATATCGCGGCCAACGATGCCCGGCTGCAGGCGGCACTGGCCGAGCACGAGAAGACCGTGCTGCGCACGCTGGAAGAGGTGGACAGCGCCTACGGCGTGCGCCATGGGCTTGACCAGCGGGGCCAGCGGCTGCAAGGCACCCTTGCCATCGCCCAGCGCAATGCCGACCAGGCGCAGCGGCTGTACGAAGGCGGGCGGCGCACCCTCCAGGACGTACTCGATGCCCGCATCGGCGCACTCCAGCGAGAAGACGAAGTGCTCCAGGCGCAGACCGGACAGGCCCTGGCCACGGTCCAGCTCTACCGGGCGCTGGGCGGCGGCTGGTCAGCGGCGGACACGATCGAGCCAGCGTCCGCGGACCCGGACGCGCGCGGCTGACCGCGGCGAGCGGGCGCGTCGCGCCGAACCCCTTGCCTCGAACACTTCACCCTCAGGTGGGGTGCCGAATGCGCCACGACTCAAGCACAATGGCCTGAGGCAGGCGTTGACCCCCTGTCATTCCCGGGAGCCACGGCGCCTTGTCGTGGCTCTTTTTTTCTGTCTTGCGCCTGGGGCGCGCCTGGCTCTCGTCGCCTCGCCGCCGCCCGGCCGGGGCGAGCGGAGCATGAGCTTATGACGAATAAGTTCTTTGCCCATGGCTCGGCAAGGAGGTAGGCTTCGCGTTTTTGCCCGCTTTCCCCATGCCGTTCCCCGCTGCTTCCTCCCGCATCGCTTCCGCCCGCTTCCCTCGCCTGCCCGCCCTGGGCGGCCTCCTTGCCGCGCTGGCCGTCTGCCTGCCGGGCATTGCCCAGGCGCAAAGCCCGGTGCTGGAAAAGATCCGCGAGGCCGGCACGATCACGCTCGGCTACCGCGAATCGGCCCTGCCCTTCTCCTTTGCCGACGACAAGGGCCAGCCCGCCGGCTATGCCGTGGACCTGTGCCTGCGCGTTGCCGAGGCCGCCAAGCAGAAACTCGGCCTGCAGGACCTGAAGGTCCGCTGGCTGCCGCTGACGCCGCAGAACCGCGTGCCGGCCGTCGTCAATGGCCTGGTCGACCTCGACTGCGCGCCCAATACCAATACCCTGGAGCGCCAGAAACAGGTCGCCTTCAGCGTTTCCCACTACGTTTCCACGGTGCGCCTGCTGGTGCGGGCCGATTCCGGCATCCACTCCTTTGCCGACCTGCGCGGCAAGACCGTGGTTACCAGCGCGGGCTCCACGGGGGACCGCCATGTGCGGCGCCTGAAGGCGGAGTACGGCTATCGCGACGTCTATGCCAAGGACCACGGCGAATCCTTCCTGCTGCTGGAATCCGGCCGGGCCCAGGCCTTCGTCATGGATGACGTGCTGTTGGCCGGCTTGCGCGCTCGCGCCAAGAATCCGTCCGAATATGTGATCGTCGGTCCGGCCCTGTCGGTGGAGCAGAACGCGCTGATGATGTCCAAGGCCGATCCGGAATGGAAGCGGCTGGTCGACCAGACCCTCACCAAGGCCTTCGCGGGCCAGGATGTAGTGGCGCTGCAGAAGCGCTGGTTCCAGGAGCCGATCGGCGCGCGTCGCGTGAACCTGGCGCTGGTGCCGTCAGAACAGGTGCGTGCGGCCTGGAAACATCCCTCCGACAGCGCGGCCGAGTAAGGATCTTCCCGCATCTTGTCCTATTTTGATGACATTACGCCGCGGGGCGGACCGTTGCGTCGGCGCCGCCCCGGGTCGACAAGAAAGTTGACAGTCAGGCGAAATGTTAGCGAAACTGCTTTCAAGCGGAGCCGGAGCCTGCCCTGATGCAGCTGCCATGCCGGCCACGCGTATTCGACCGCCGGAGGGGCGGCTTTTTGAGGAGAAACCATGAAGAAACTCGTCGCGACGGCCGTCGCGCTCACTCTTGGCACTGCATCGCTGGTAGCTTACGCACAAAATTCGGGCAAGAAGTTCGATCCGTACAGCCAGGGTGCCAAGTCTGGTGAAAAGTTCGACCCGTATAGCCAGGGTGCCAAGTCCGGCGACAAGTTCGACCCGTACAGCCAGGGTGCGAACAAGAGCACGCGTGCCGACCTGGCCAGCGAGGCATCCGCACCCGAGCCGAAGAAGAACCATAAGAGCAGCCACAAGAGCAAGAAGTCGAAGAAGCCCGCATCGGACGCAGCCGCAAGCTGATCGTCCCGCTGTTGCAGCAAGGAAGAAGCCCGCATTTGCGGGCTTTTTTCATGGCTTCTCTCGTCGGCGCCCCGGCCGGCAAACCGGGTCACGCAGCGCGGATGCGCGCACCGATCATTGATCGCCGGCGTCCATGGTCATCGATGTCACATCCACCCGCTGCACCTGGTTCTGCTGCCGGATGTCGGTGCGCAGCACGAAGGCTTCCGCCGGGCAGTACCAATCGGTGACGTGCATCACCGTCGGCTCCACCTGGATGACCTCGTCGCCAACCATCAAGGGGCCGAGCGAAGTGCGCTTGTCATAGGTGATGGGCAGGCATTGCTTGCGGCCGAGGACCGTATCGATGGTCTGGCGCTTGCCCACATGGCGGGAGCCGACGATGATCGAAGCGTGCAGGGCGCGCATATTGCCCACGACCTCGTCGGAGCCGACCGGAAAGATGTCTAGTGCCACGCTGGACTCGAAGGTTTCCCCGGCCAGCGTCGCCCCTTCCCGGATGTCCAGGCCGGCGTAGTTGAACACGCCCGACCCCTTGAAGGCCGCCTCGCCGAACATGCGTGCATAGCGCCCGCGCGCATTGATCACGGCATGCTGGCTCTCGATTTCGCTGCCGCCGGATCCATCGTCCGCCTTGCGCCTGGCATGCCGGTCGATGGAGACCTCGTGGACCTGGTCCATCACCACGGGCGGGCCCATCAGGGCTGAGAACGCCGATTTCGACATCACCTCCAATACCGCCCGGCAGCCATCGGCCGTCTGGTCGGTGTCGCGCAGCGTCATGGTGATCGACATCGGCATCGTGCCATCCCCCTCCATCTGCACGCGCGATCCGGAACGGAACCAGGGCGCGTCGCACAGCGTGCCGCGCGTGGCCGGCATGGCGGCTTCCCCGCTCACCCGCGCAGGCGCGGCTTCCGGGGCGTTCTGCGCAGCCGCCAGCGGGCCCAGCAAGAGCCAGGGCAGTGCCGCCGCGAGCGGGAGAAATTTCTGCGCCGTTTTCTTCACTTGAATCCTGTCTAGAATGAGGTCAGCGCCCCAAAAGATGCCCGACGGCAAGTTCTGCCAGTCCGCTGCGTTTTATCTGGCGGCACAGATGGAAATTAGCGTGTTTCGCGCGACTTGTCTCGTCGGTTTTCAGATCCCAGGCACCGTGTCCTGGCGCCCTTGCAGGGAGTTCCTATGCTTCCGTATTACGCCAAACTGTGGTGGGTCGTGGCATTGCGCGGCTTGTTCGCCATTCTCTTCGGGCTCTTCGCCTTTTTCGCGCCGATCGCCACGCTGGCCGCGCTGATCCTCGTGTTTGGAGCATTCGCGGCGGCCGACGGCATCGGAGCACTGTTCATGGCCATCTCCGGCAAGCAGCGCGAGACCAGCGATCGCTGGATCCTGGCACTGCAAGGTCTGCTGGGCGTGGGAATCGGTGCCCTGACGTTGTTCAGCCCGGCTATCACGGCACTATCGCTGCTGCTCTATATCGCGGCATGGACGCTGGCCACCGGTGTGCTTCAGATCATCGCGGCGATCCGGCTGCGCAAGGATATCCCCAATGAATGGTGGCTGGTGCTAGCCGGGCTGGCGAGCATCGCCCTGGCATTCCTGTTGCTGTGGAACCCGGTGGCCGGCGCTCTCGCCGTGCTGTGGATGATCGCTTCCTGGGCCATCGTGTGCGGCATTCTACTCATTGGCGTGGCGCTCCGCCTGCGCCGAGCGCATCACGAGGGCAATCAGGCCAAGCCGCAGCCCGTCTGAAGGGCTGCGAAGGCCCGCCGAGGCCCGTGAAGGCTTGGTCCGGCGGGCAATCCGCCGGGTGGGCAGGGTCGGTCGTGCTACCATTGCGCGCCGCGCGCCACGGACAGCACCGGAACGCGCGCCGATTGTGATTTAAAGCGCTCTTTTTGGTATCGCCTATGTAATCATCCGGTTACATTGCGTCCACCGGATACCCTGCTGCCGCGTTGTCTTGTTTCCCGCCCGGCCCCTGGGCCGCCGGGAAAGCGTCCCTGGCTTGCCGCACGCCTGCCGGGAGGCGTCGGCGTGGCGGACCGGCGTGCCGCGTCAGACGACCACCAAGCCAGTTCTCCAGGAGATTTATGCGTAGTTTATCGACCTCGCGCCAGGCGGGGCTATCCGTTGCTGCCATTGCGCTGGTGAGCCTGTTCATCCTGCTGGTCTGGTTCGGCACGCTAGACGCCCGCCATCTGCTGCGCTCGGACGAAGGGCGTTATGCCGAGATCGCCCGTGAAATGTTCGCCACCGGGGATTGGGTGACGATCCGCTACAACGGATTGAAGTACTTCGAGAAGCCGCCCTTCCATATGTGGGTCAGTGCGCTGACCTATACCCTGTTCGGCCTGGGCGACTGGCAAGCGCGGCTGTGCGTGGCGCTGTCGGGCATGATCGGCCTGGTCGCCTCGATGGCGGCCGCGACGCGCTGGTTCGGTACGCGCGCAGGGCTGCTGACCGGGCTGGTGCTGGTGGCAGCGCCGATGTGGGCCGTGGCGGCCCATTTCAACTCGCTCGACATGACGCTGTCCGGCGCCATGGCCTGCGTGCTCGCCTTCATGCTGCTCGCCCAGCATCCGGGCAACACCCCGGCCGCGCGGCGCGGCTGGATGTGGGCCTGCTGGCTGGCGATGGGCGTGGCCATCCTGACCAAGGGCCTGGTGGGCATCGCCCTGCCCGGGCTGGTACTGGTGCTCTACACGCTGATCTCGCGCGATTTCGCGCTGTGGCGGCGCATTCATCTGCTCTCCGGCATCGCGCTGATGCTGATCGTCACCGTGCCCTGGTTCTGGCTGGTGTCCGAGCGCAATCCCGAGTTCCTGCAGTTCTTCTTCATCCACGAGCACTGGCAGCGCTACACCTCGAAGGTGCATTCGCGCACCGGCCCGCTGTATTACTTCGTGCCGCTGCTGATCGCCGGCTTCCTGCCCTGGCTCGGCCTGTTCCCGCGCATGTGGCAAGTGGTGCGCGCGGGCGCGCCGATCGGCCGCGGCACCCGCCCGTTCCAGCCGGCCCTGCTCACGGCCATCTGGGCCATCGCCATCTTCGTCTTCTTCAGCCTGTCGGACTCCAAGCTGCCGGGCTATATCGTGCCGATCTTCCCGGCGCTGGGTATCCTGGCCGGGGTCGCGCTGGAACACATCAGCGAGCGCTCATGGCGCCGGCAGATGCTGGCGATGGCGGTGATCTGCGCCATCGGCCTGGCGGCCAGCCCCTATGTGGCGACGCTGAATTCCGACAATACGCCCAACGCGCTCTATCGCCCCTTCGCGGTCTGGGTCGCCGCGGCCTTCGTCGCCCTGCTCGCCGGCATCTGGCTGAGCTACCGCATGCTGCGCAAGCGCGGCGTGTTCGTGAGCGTCGTCACCTATGCGGTGGCCATGTTCTGCGGATTCACGGTCGCGCTGCTGGGGCACGAGGTGATGGGCCGCCAATCCTCCGGCGCGGACATGGTGCCGGCCATCAAGGCCGTGCTCAAGGATGACATGCCGCTGTACGGCGTGCGCATGCTCGACCACACGCTGCCGTTCTACCTGCAGCACACGCTGATCATGGTGGAAGCGCCCGACGAGCTGGATTTCGGCACCAAGCAGGAGCCGCAGAAGTGGGTGCCGACGCTGGATGGCTTTATCGCCAAGTGGCAGGACGGCCAGCCGGCCATGGCCATCATGGGCGCCGATACCTACCGGCAGCTGAGCGAGCGCAAAGTCACGATGTTCAAGATCGCCCAGGACACGCGCCGCGTCGTCGTGGCCAACTTCGCGCCGCCGGGCAAGGCGGCCGCACCCGTCCAGGCGGCCCCCGCCTCGGCCGCCATGCCTGCCGCCGGCGCGGCAGCCCCGCAGTGAGCACGTCATGAGCCTGTCGACCTTCGCTTTCATCTTCGCCGGCGTGCTGCTTAACGCTTGCGCCCAGCTGCTGCTCAAGGCAGGTGTCAATGCCGTGGGCGCTATCACCATCGACCGCGCCACGCTGATCACCACAGCCTTGCGCGTGCTGACGCAATGGCCGGTGCTGGCCGGCCTGACGCTCTACGTCGTCAGCGTCGGGGTCTGGATCGTCGGCCTGTCCCGCGTGGACGTGTCGATCGCCTATCCGATGCTCTCGCTCGGCTATGTCGTCAATGCGCTGGCGGCGTGGTGGCTGTTCGGTGAAATGATCGGCCCCTTGCGCGTCGCCGGCATCCTGCTGATACTGGCTGGCGTTTTTCTGATCGCCCGTTCCTAGGAACCTGCTTCCCATGTCCGCTTCCGCTTCCACCGCCGCGCAGGACTTCCTGCCTTTCGTCAGGCCGAGCATTGACGAGGCCGCCATCGCCGAGGTCGGCAAGGTGCTGGCTTCGGGCTGGATCACGTCCGGTCCCAAGATGCAAGCTTTCGAGGCTGCGCTGTCCGCGCTGTTCGGCGGCCGGCCGGTACGCACCTTCGCCAACGGCTCCGCGACCATGGAGATCGCCCTGCGTATCGCCGACATCGGCCCGGGCGACGAGGTGATCACCACCCCGATCACGTGGGTGGCCACGGCCAATGTCGTGCTGACCGTAGGCGCCCGCCCGGTCTTCGTCGACATCGATCCGCGCACGCGCAATATTGACCTGGACGCCGTCGAAGCAGCCATCACGCCGCGCACGCGCGCAATCATGCCGGTCTACCTGTCGGGCCTGCCCGTCGACATGGATCGCCTCTATGCGATTGCGGCCCGTCACAAGCTGCGGGTGATCGAGGACGCCGCCCAGGCCATTGACTCGCACTGGCGCGGCCAGCGCATCGGCGCCTTCGGCGACCTGGTCAGCTTCAGCTTCCAGGCCAACAAGAACATCACCTGCATCGAAGGCGGCTGCCTGGTGATGAACTCGCCTGAAGAAGCGCTGCGCGCTGAGCGGCTGCGCCTGCAGGGCGTGATCCGCACCGGCATGGATGGCATGGACGTCGAGGAGCCAGGCGGCAAGTTCAACCTTACCGACGTGAACGCGGCCATCGGCCTGTCGCAACTGGAGGGGCTCGACGCCATCACCGCGCGGCGTGCCGAACTGGCCGAGACCTATTTCCGTTGCGCCGATGCCGCCGGCCTGCAAGGGCTGGGCATCGAGCTGCCGCTGCCGCTCGATCCGCGCGAGGCCACCACCAACTGGCACATGTTCCAGGTGGTGCTGCCGGTCGAGCGCTTCACCGGCGACCACCCGCAAGGCGCGCGTGCCGCGGTGATGGAAGCTATGCGCGAGCGTGGCATCGGTACCGGCGTGCACTACCCGCCGGTCCACCTGTTTTCTTATTACCGTTCCCTCGGCTGGCGCGAGGGCATGCTGCCGCACGCCGAGCGCATCGGGCGCGGCATCCTGACGCTGCCGATGTTCCCCGCCATGCGCGATGCCGACGTGGAACGTGTCTGCGCAACCCTAAGCGAAACATGCAAACGCCTCTTCAAATGAGTCCCGTCGAGGTCTCGGTCGTCATCCCCGTCTACAACGAGGAGGATGGCCTGCAGGCCCTGTTCGATCGCCTTTACCCGGCGCTCGACGGGCTCGGCGAGTCTTACGAGATCATCTTCATCAACGACGGCAGCCGCGATCGCTCGCCCCAGCTGCTGGCCGCGCAGTACCATCGCCGCCCGGACGTGACGCGGGTCATCCTGTTCAACGGCAACTTCGGCCAGCACATGGCCATCCTCGCCGGCTTCGAGCACACGCGCGGCAAGATCGTGATCACGCTGGATGCCGACCTGCAGAACCCGCCAGAGGAAATCCCTCGTCTGGTCGCCGCCATGCGCGAAGGCCACGATTACGTCGGCACGATCCGCCGCGAGCGCAACGACACGGCCTTCCGCCGCATCGCCTCGCGGGCGATGAACCATCTGCGCGAGCGCATCACGCGCATCAAGATGACGGACCAGGGCTGCATGCTGCGCGCCTATGACCGCAATATCGTCGACACCATCAACGCCTGCCGCGAGGTGAACACCTTCATTCCGGCATTGGCCTACACCTTTTCGGCCAACCCGGTCGAGATCACGGTCGAGCACGAGCAGCGGCACGCCGGCGAGTCGAAGTACTCGCTGTTCCAGTTGGTCCGGCTCAACTTCGATCTCGTGACCGGCTTCTCGATCGTGCCCCTGCAGTGGTTCTCCGCCATCGGCACGATGTTGTCGATCGCCTCGGCAGGCCTGGTGGTGCTGCTGCTGGCGCGCCGCTTCCTGTTCGGCGCGGAAGTGCAAGGTGTGTTCACCCTGCTGGCCTTCAACTTCTTCCTGGTCGGCATCATGCTGTTCGGGATCGGGCTCCTGGGCGAGTACATCGGCCGCATCTACCAGGAAGTGCGCAACCGGCCGCGCTACCGCATCCAGGCCGTGCTCGAGGCCAGCGCCGATGGCGCGGCCAAGCCGGCCAGCGTGGAGTCGCCATGCGCGCAGTAGTCTTCGCCTACCACAACGTCGGCGACCGCTGCCTGCGCGTGCTGCACGCGCGCGGCGTGGAGATCGCGCTGGTGGTGACGCACCGCGACCGCGCCGACGAGAACATCTGGTTCCGCCGCGTGGCCGACACCGCTGCCGAACTGGGCCTGCCCTGCATCTACGGCGAGGATCCGACCGATCCGGCGCTGGCTGCGGCGGTCGAGGCGGCGCGGCCGGACATGATCTTCTCCTTCTACTACCGCGCCATGATTCCGCAGGCGCTGCTGGCGCTGGCCCCGCAGGGTGCATTCAATATGCATGGCTCGCTGCTGCCCAAATATCGCGGCCGCGTGCCGGTCAACTGGGCAGTGCTGCACGGGGAGTCGGAAACGGGGGCCACCCTGCACGCAATGGAGGCGAAGCCGGATGCCGGCTTCATCGTCGGCCAGACGGCCGTGCCCATCCTGCCGGACGACACCGCGTCGCAAGTCTTCGACAAGGTCACCGTGGCGGCCGAACAGACACTGTGGCAAGTGCTGCCCGACATGCTGGCCGGCAACACCCCGCGCCATCCGAACCCGCTCGAGCAAGGCAGCTACTTCTCCGGCCGCAAGCCCGAGGACGGCCGCATCGACTGGACACAACCGGCGGCGGCAGTCTATAACCTGATCCGCGCGGTGGCGCCGCCCTACCCGGGCGCCTTCACCGATATCGGGGGACGGCGTTTCGTCGTAGCGCAGGCGCGCCGCCCGACCCCCGCAAGCCAGGCTCCGCTGGCAGCCGCCCTGCAAGGTGCCGCGCCCGGGCTGCATGCAGCCGGCGATTGCATCGCCGCCCTGTGCGGCGACGGCGGCCTGATCCTGGTCCATGAACTTCTGTGCGACGGCACGCCGATGGCGCCGTCGGAGTTCGCTTCATTTTTTACTGCATCGTCCAAAGAGGAAAACCGATGAAAAAGGTCCTGATTCTTGGCGTCAACGGCTTCATCGGCCACCACCTGACGCGCCGCATTCTCGAAACCACGTCGTGGGAAGTCTACGGCATGGACATGTCGTCCGACCGTCTCGGTGACCTCGTCGAGCATCCGCGCATGCACTTCTTCGAAGGTGACATCACCATCAACAAGGAGTGGATCGAGTACAACATCCGCAAGTGCGACGTGGTCCTGCCGCTGGTGGCCATCGCCACGCCAGCCACCTACGTGCGCCAGCCGCTGCGCGTGTTCGAGCTGGACTTCGAGGCCAATCTGCCCATCGTCCGCGCCGCGGTCAAATACGGCAAGCACCTGGTGTTCCCGTCGACCTCCGAAGTCTATGGCATGTGCGCCGACGACGAGTTCGATCCCGAGTCCTCCCCGCTGGTCTATGGCCCGATCAACAAGCCGCGCTGGATCTACGCCTGCTCGAAGCAGCTGATGGACCGCGTGATCCACGCCTACGGCATGGAGCAAGGCCTGAACTACACGCTGTTCCGCCCCTTCAACTGGATCGGCGCCGGCCTGGACTCGATCTTCGAATCGAAGGAAGGCTCCTCGCGCGTGGTGACCCAGTTCCTGGGCCACATCGTGCGCGGCGAACCGATCAAGCTGGTCGACGGCGGCGCGCAGAAGCGCGCCTTCGCCGATATCTCGGACGGCATCAGCGCGCTGATGCGCATCATCGAGAACCAGAACGGCGTGGCCAGCGGCAAGATCTTCAACATCGGCAACCCGGGCAACATCCACTCGGTGCGCGAGCTGGCCGAAATGATGCTGAAGATGGCGGCCGACTACCCCGAGTACGCCGAGGAAGCCAAGAAGACGCAGATCATCGAGACCTCGTCCGGCGACTTCTACGGCAAGGGCTACCAGGACGTGCAGCACCGCGTGCCCAAGATCGACAACACCATCGGCGAACTGGGCTGGAAGCCCGAGGTCAGCATGGAAGAGGCGCTGCGCCGCATCTTCGAGGCCTATCGCAGCAAGGTGGTCGAGGCCCGCACCCTGGTCGATTCGGCAAACTGACGCCGGCGGAGAAATGGCACGCATCGCCCTGAAGGTCGACGTCGACACGTTGCGCGGCACCCGCGAGGGCGTGCCGGCGCTGCTGAACATGCTGGAGAAGGTGCGCGCCGAGGCCACCTTCCTCTACAGCCTCGGGCCGGACCATACCGGCTGGGCGCTGCGCCGCGTGTTCCGCCCCGGCTTCCTGCAGAAGGTCTCGCGCACCTCGGTGGTGTCGAACTACGGGCTGCGCACGCTGATGTACGGCGTGCTGCTGCCCGGGCCGGACATCGGCCGCCGTGCCGCGGCGCAAATGCGGGCCGCACGCGCGGCCGGCCACGAGTGCGGCATCCACACCTGGGACCACGTCTACTGGCAGGACAATGTGCGCGGCCGCGATGCGGCCTGGACGCGCCGGCAGATGCAGAGCGCGTTCGACCGCTTCGTCGAGATCTTCGGCGAAGCGCCGCCTACGCACGGCGCCGCCGGTTGGCAGATGAACGACGAGGCCTTCCGCCAGATCGACGACTGGGGCATGGCCTATGCCTCCGACGGCCGCGGCGTCTCGCCCTACATCCCCACTGTCGGCGGCAAGGCCTGCCGCCACGTGCAGATGCCGACCACTCTGCCCACGCTGGACGAGCTGATCGGTGTCGACGGGCTGACCGAAGACAATGTGCACGAAGCGGTGCTGCAGCTGAGCAACGACGGGCGCGACCATGTCTTCACGCTGCACACCGAACTGGAAGGCGGCAAGCTGGCGCCGGTGTTCATGCGCCTGCTGCACGGCTGGCGGGCGCAGGGGCACGAACTGGTGTCGATGGCTACCTACTACCGCCATCTGGACCGCAGCACGCTGCCGCAGCTGCCCGTACGCTGGGGCAGCATCGAGGGGCGCAGCGGCGAGCTGATCATCCAGCCTTAGTACCCGGCGGGCACGTCGCTGCCCGCCCCTCTCCGGTCTAATCCTCCCCGGAGGGCCTTCCCTTATTGCACCCTATCCCGCCAGCGCGGGAAAACCCTGTCAACGCCACCTTGCCGGCACCGCTAAGCAAGGGAGTCTGAAACGGGCCCACTCCGGCGAAGAACGGAAGGCCATCGGGGTTGCGCCACATGCTACGCATCGAAGATCTGGACACGCCGCCGGAGGGATTCCTGCGCGACCAGGCAGAGGGATACGACTTCTACACCGCCATCCAGGGCGCCGGGATCGAAGGATTCCGCTTCGGGTATTTCGCCGTCTACCGGCACGACGAACTCATCACGATGGCACCTTACTTCGTGATGGACTTCCGGCTCGACACACTGCTGCCGGGCGGCTTGCTCAAGCGCAGCCTGAGCTGGATCAAGTTCAAGCTGGCCTGCATCGGCAATCCCACGGCCGACGTCGGCCGGATCCACGGCGAGGTCTCCGCCGATGTCCTCGCCTTGATCAACGCGGCGCTCGCCAGCCACGGCAGCCTGCTCGCCTACAAGGGTTTCGGCGACGGCCTGCCGCTGGATGGCTTCGTGCAGGCGGTGGGCCTGCCCGTGCCGGTGCTCCCGCTCGCCCCCGACTATTTCAGCGCCCTCAAGAGCGAGCGACGCAACCTGCTCAAGCGCAAGCTGAAGAAGGCCGCCGCGCTGCGCTGCGAGGAGCATGACGGCCTGCCGGCGGCGCTGGTGGACGCAGTCCACGCGCTGTACATGAAGACTTACAACAAGGCCGAGCTGAAGTTCGAGAAGCTCAGGCCGGAGTATTTCCGGCGCACCAGCGGCATCAGCAAATACCTGCTGTTCTTCCACGAGGATGAACTGGTCGGCTTCACGCAACTGATCGGCCGCGGCGGGCATCTGATCAATCGCTACATCGGGCTGGACTACGACAAGAGCGAGCGCCACGGCCTGTACTTCGCCATGTTCATCAAGGCAGTGGAATTCGGCGTGCGCGAAGGCTATCTCACGCTGGAACTCGGCGCGACGTCCTATGAGTTCAAGCGCATCCTGGGCGCGCGGCAGGAACCGACCTGGAACTACTACCGGCACGGCACGCCCTGGCTCAACTGGGTGCTGGGCAAGCTGTGCGTCGTGCTTGAGCCATCAGCGTCGGAGTTGAAATAGGGATCGTCTCAGAAACGGAAAATAAAGCACGCTAGTGCGCCGGGAGAGCGGCAAGATGACGGAAGAGGCCCGTTTCCTGACGTTGAGGTAACGAGGAACTACGGTCGGCCCGCTGGTTCTGCAGGCGCCGAGCATTGCGAAATCGCCCCCATTTCCGCTTCGGTCATGACCCCATCCCACCTTCGTTGCGGTCTTCATCTTCGGCATCGTGGCTCGCGGCGGGCAGTAGTTTCAGTAGCTCTGGAAGCGCCGTCTGCACGGTTTCCCACACCAAATCGAGGTTGATGTCGAAATGGCCGTGAGCGATACGGTTGCGCATGCCGCGCATGCTGCGCCACGGTATTTCGGGGTGTGCCTGCGTGAACTCGGCGTAGCCGTCCATCAGCTTCGTGGCCGCCTCGCCAATGATGATGAGGCTCATGATGACGGCCTGCTGGGTACGCTTGTCCTCAAGGAAGTCGTCCTTGGCCAAGCCCGCTGCGAAGCCGCATGCATCTGTCGCGGCCTAGTGCATGTGGTCGAGGTAGTCGGGCAGACGATTCTCACTCATACCGGCTGCGCCTCTGCGAGCACCCTGGCCCGGACCTTTGGCGGCAGGTCGGCCGGGGTCAGAAGATCGACGTGGATACCAAGCAGCGATTCCAATTCGTCTTGCAGGCCGCCTAGATCGAACAGCGTCGCGCCGGGCAGCGCGTCGACCAACAGATCGAGGTCGCTGCCGTCCTGGTCGGTGCCGTGCAGCACGGATCCGAAGACGCGCGGATTCGCCGCGCGGAAACGGCTTGCCGCTTCGCGCACTGCGCTTCGCTTCATGTCGAGCACAACGGACGGTCGCATGGGCATCCTTTCTTATCGAAACTCGTTGATGGTAAGCCATTGAGAATGGAGTTTCAAAAATCGCTTTCGAGGATCGCAATGCCTTGATTTGCCTTGCCGCGTCGGTTGTCTTGGCGGGCCGGTCACAAACCTACATTTTCTCGACAGTCCAAGGACCTCGAGGATTACTTGGTGCCGCCTGCGAAATTCGCCAGCGTCACTCTGGCGCAGCAGCGCCAAGATCGGCGCGGGCAAATCCAGGACGCTACGGCCGCGGCAACCGGCACAGCGTGCCTTATTTTCCGTTTTCTGAGGCGACTCCAAATAGCGAGGGCGGCCCCCTGGGCCGCCCTGCTCCCCGTCACACAGCGCTGCCGGATGCGGCGAACGCCCTGCTAGGCGGCCACGCCGCCTGCCGTCCGCGCTACGGCGCGCACCGGCTCTGCCGCGCCCGGGCGAGCCAGCCGCAGGCCGTTGAACACCACCAGCAGGCTCGCGCCCATGTCGGCGAACACCGCCATCCACATGGTGCCCTCGCCCATCACCGCCAGGACCAGGAACACGGCCTTGATGCCCAGGGCCAGCGCGATGTTCTGCCACAGGATGCGCGAGGTACGCCGCGACAGGCGCACGAAGGCGGGCACCTTGCGCAGGTCGTCGTCCATCAGCGCCACGTCCGCCGTCTCGATCGCCGTATCGGTGCCGGCGGCCCCCATGGCGAAGCCGATGTCGGCGCGCGCCAGCGCCGGTGCATCGTTGATGCCGTCGCCCACCATGCCGGTCTTGCCCGGGCCGCCCGCCAACGCTGCGGACAGCGCCGCCAGGGCATCGGCCTTGTCCTGCGGCAACTGGTCGCCGCGTGCCTCGTCGATGCCCACCTGCGCCGCGATCGCGGCCGCGGTGTGGGAATTGTCGCCCGACAGCATCAGCGTCTTGACGCCCAGCGCATGCAGTTCCGCCACCGCCTGGCGGCTGCTTTCGCGTACCGTGTCGGCCACTGCGAACAGGGCCAACACGCCGTGCGCGGCGCTGCCGGGCCCTTCCATGCCGGCCAGGAGCACCACGGTCTTGCCCTGGCGCTCCAGCGCTTCCAGCCGTGCCTCCAGCGCGGGCGAGCACAGGCCGAGTTCATGCACCAGGCGGTGGTTGCCGAGGCAGTAGCGCAGGCCCGCCACGGTGCCGCGCGTGCCGCGTCCGGGCAGCGCTTCGAATGCTTCCACGCCCTGCACGTCGAGGCCGTCCGCGGCGGCGGCACGTGCGACCGCCAGCGAAACGGGGTGATCGGAGCGCGCGGCCAGGCTGGCGGCGATCTGGCGGGCCTGCGGCACGCCATCGGCCAGCAGCGCGAAATCGGTCTGCTCCGGCTTGCCGTACGTCAGCGTGCCGGTCTTGTCCAGCGCGAGCCAGCGCAGGTTCTTGCCCTGCTCCAGGTAGACGCCGCCCTTCACCAGAATGCCGCGCCGCGCCGCAGCGGCCAGGCCGCTGACGATCGTGACCGGCGTGGAGATCACCAGGGCGCAGGGGCAGGCAATCACCAGCAGCACTAGTGCCTTGTAGCACCAGTCCAGCCAGTTGCCATCCAGCCAGAGCGGGGGCACGACTGCCACCAGCAGCGCCACGGCGAACACCGCCGGGGTATAGATGCGGGCGAAGCGGTCGACGAAGCGTTGCGTGGGCGCGCGGCTGGCCTGGGCGGCCTCGACCGCGTGGATGATGCGTGCCAGCGTGGAATCGGCCGCCACCGCGGTGACTTCATATTCCAGTTCGCCCGCCTGGTTGATCGACCCGGCGAACACGCTGTCGCCCACGCCCTTCTCGACCGGTACGCTTTCGCCGGTGATGGGCGCCTGGTCGATGGTGGAGCGCCCCTGCACGACCTTGCCGTCCAGCGGCACGCGCTCGCCGGGGCGCAGGCGCACCCGCGCCCCGATCGCCACCGCGCGCGCGTCGACGGCCTGCCAGCCGCCGTCGGCCTGTCGCACCGTGGCCTGCTCCGGCGTCATGGCCATCAGGCCACGGATGGCCTGCCGCGCACGGTCCAGCGAGGCCGCCTCGATCCGCTCGGCCAGTGCGAACAACACCATCACCATGGCCGCTTCCGGCCACTGGCCGATCAGCATGGCGCCGGTCACGGCAATGCTCATCAGCGCGTTGATATTGAGCTTGGCATTGCGCAGGGCGATCCAGCCCTTGCGATAGGTATCGAGCCCGGCCATAGCGATGGCTGCCAGCGCGAAGGCGAGCGGCAGCCAGGGTGCGCCGAGTCCCAGCCACTCGGCCAGTTCCGCACACAGCGCGGCCACGCCGGCCAGTGCCAGCGGCCACCACGGCTTGTGCACGGTATTCGCGGCCGCGGCCGCCGGCTGCGCGCCGGCTTCGAGCGGCTCGGGCTTCATGCCCAGGCTTTCGATGGCCTGGACCAGCGGATCGAGCGAGGCCAGCTTATGATGCACGGTCAGCACGCGCTGCATCAGGTTGAAGTCAAGCGCCGCGACACCGGGCATCGCGCCCAGCTTGTCGCGCAGCAGGCTTTCCTCGGTGGGACAATCCATGGCATCGATGCGGTAGCGCACCGAGCGGGTTCCCGGCGGCGCAGGCGTCGCGGTCCGCAGCACCGGCGCGGCCTCGCAGCAGTCGGCCTGGGCGCCGGCATGCCCGCAGCCGGCGCCATGCGCGTGACGATGTTCGTCACCGTGATGGTGCGCATGCCCGTGGTCGTGATCGTGATCGTGCGCATGCCCGTGATCGTGGTCGTGATCGTGGTCGTGGTCGTGGTCGTGGCTATGATCGTGCGCATGACCCTGGTGCCGCGCCTTTGGGGCCGCGCCCTGGCACGTGTTCTGGCCGCCGCATCCGCCAGCCTGTGCGTGCTGGTGCACGCCCTGCGTGCCACAACCTTGCGCCGTGCAGCCCTGCTTCTGAGCCTTGTCAGTCATTGCCCTGGTCCGATGAATTGTCGATAGATTCGTCTTACCCTTCATTGAAGACCCTAAAGTGGCTACAGGGTCAAGCGTGTGTCAAATTCAGCACAAAATCAGAAACTTCCCCGCTGGCGGCGGCCGGTCCGAACCGGCCTTTGCCGCGCTGCCCACGGCCCATTCCACCTGCATCGGTAGGGAAAATCGCCCCTGCCTTTGTGAAATCCCTGCAAGGTGAAGGGATAGCGGCGATTTGAAACGCCTCGCTATAATCGCGCTCATGCGCCGCTTCCTGATCATCCTGTTCGCACTGCTGCTGCCGCTCCAGCTCGCCTGGGCCGGTGCCGCAGCCTATTGCGGGCACGAAGCGGCAGGCGTGGCCAGCAAGCACTTCGGCCACCACACGCATCCGCACAAGGACTTTGCCGCCGCCGGCCAGGGCGAAAGCAGCGGCAAGACCGTCAAGCTGCCCGACCTGGACTGCGCGGTCTGCCACTTCGCCGGCTCATACGGGCTGGTCTCGGAAGCGGCCTGGGCCACCTCGCACAGCGTCGCTACGCTCAAGTACCACAGCCTGCCCTCCGCCTGGCGCTCTGCGCCCGAGCAGGCGCCCGACCGCCCGCAATGGTCTCGCCCCGCTTAGGCGGCGAGACGATCCCGACCTCTTCTTCCTGCTCATTCGTCTCGCCGAATTCCCCGTTTTGAAACCGGTGAAATTCGATGAGAACACTCGTGATACCGCTCGGGCTGGCGGCAGCCATGCTCGGCCATGCCGCGTCCGCGCAGGACGTGGCTTCCCCACTCCCACAGCCGCCCCTACAAGCGGCCCAGGCGGCCCAGGCGGCCCCGCCGGCGGCAGCGTATGCCGCGGATGGCCCTGCCGAACCCGCCCGCGCACTGACGTTGGACGCCGCGCTCACGCTGGCGATCGCCTACAACGACAACCTGCGCGCCGCGCGCCATGAACTGGCCGCTGCCGATGGCGGCGTGCTGCAGGCCGGCCTGCTGCCGAACCCGGAAGTTGCCGTGCAGATGGAGGACACCCGCGAGGCCTCACGCTCGCTGACGGCGCAGATCAATCTGCCGGTCGAACTGGGCGGCAAGCGGGCCGCGCGGGTCGGTGCCGCCCAGAAGGCGCGGGAACTCGCCGGCGCTCAACTGGCCGGAACCCAGGCCGGCTTGCGCGCGGCGGTTGCGGCGGCCTTCTTCCAATTGCTGATCGCACAGGAGCGCGTGGCGCTCGCGCGCGGTGCGCTCGGTATCGCCAACGAAGGCGTGCAGGCGGCGGCCAGGCGCGTGAGCGCGGGGAAAATCCCGCCGCTGGAGGAAACCAAGGCCCGCGTGGAACAGGCCAACGCCGAGCTGGAGCTGTCCGAGGCCGGGGCCGCCCTGGCGCAGGCGCGCCAGGGTCTGGGCAGCCTGTGGGGCAATCCCGCGCCGCACTTCAGCGCGGCCGGCGGCGAGCTGCAGGCCGTGCCGGCGGCACCGGCTGAAGCTCAGTTGCGCGACGACCTGGACACCGCGCCAGCACTGCTCGCCAGCCAGCGCGAACTGGAGCGCCGCCAGGCCGAGATCGCGGTGGAGCGCAGCCGCCAGTACCCGGATCTCACCGTCAGCCTGGGCGCCAAGCGCGACAACGGCACGGGGCGCGGCGCCTATCCGGTGCTCGGCCTTTCGCTGCCGCTGCCGCTGTTCGACCGCAACCAGGGCCGCCTCTACACCGCCATCCGCCAGGCCGACAAGGCCGCTGACGAATACCGCGCCACGCGCGTGCGGCTGGACACCGAGCTGCGCCAGGCGGCCAGCCGGCTGGCGGTCGCCCGGACCTCGGCCGAATCCCTGCACGCCACCGTGCTGCCCGCCGCGCAGCAGGCGTATGGCGCAGCCCGGCGCGGCTTCGAAGCAGGCAAGTTCACTTACCTGGACGTGCTGGATGCCCAACGCACGCTGTTCCAGGCCCGTATCCGCTACCTCGGCGTGCTGGCCAGCGCCTACCAGGCAACCGCCGCCATCGACGGCATTCTCGGCCGCTGACACAGGACCACACACATGGCAATCACCAGACAACAGAAGACGATGATCGCGGCCATCGCCGTGGCCGCTGCACTGGCGGCGGCCGGGCTGCTGCTGACGGGCCGAGGCGGCGCCGACGCGCATGCCGAAGGCGAAGGAGCCCACGCCCATGACGCGCAAGGCGGCCCCGCCAGCGCGGCGACCGGTCCGAACGGCGGCAAGCGCTATGCCCAGGGCGACTACGCAATCGAAGTCCTGCTGACCGAAGACGGCGACGCACCCCGCATGCGGGTTTGGGCGACAGCGGCCGGCAAGCCGCTTGCGCCCGCCGGCCTGAAGCTGCAAGGCACGCTGCGGCGTCCCACGGGCAAGACCGAGCCCCTCGCCTTCCGGGCCACCAAGGATGGCCTGGAAAGCACCACCGCCGTGGCCGCCCCGCATGCCTTCGAGGCCAGGCTTCACCTGACCGTGCCCGGCCGCGGGGAACCCCTGGCCATCGCCTTCACCAGCGAGGA
This sequence comes from Cupriavidus sp. 09_S30, assembly GCF_056930435.1. Classification (NCBI taxonomy): domain Bacteria; kingdom Pseudomonadati; phylum Pseudomonadota; class Betaproteobacteria; order Burkholderiales; family Burkholderiaceae; genus Cupriavidus; species Cupriavidus sp. 09_S30. The sequence continues at coordinate 1,595,408 of NZ_JBXOWI010000002.1, forward strand.
AGGTCTTGTCGAGATGACGCCCGAACAGATTCAGGCAGCAGGGCTGACGTTGCGCAAGGCGGGTCCGGGGCGGGTCGATGACAGCGTGCAGTTCCCGGGCGAGATCCGCTTCAATGAAGACCGCACGGCCCATGTGGTGCCACGCGTGGCCGGCGTGGCGCAGGCCGTGCCCGCCAACCTGGGGCAGCGCGTGAAAAAGGGCGAACTGCTGGCCGTATTCGCGAGCACCGCACTGTCCGACCAGCGCAGCGAATGGCAGGCCGCCCAGCGGCGCCTTGAGCTCGCGCGCGCCACGTACGCGCGTGAAAAGACGCTGTGGGAAGACCGCATCTCGGCCGAACAGGACTTCCTGGCCGCACGCACCGCACTGCAGGAAGCCGAGATCGCCGCCGGCAACGCGGCGCAGAAGCTGGACGCGATCGGCGCAGCGCGCACCGGCAGCGCGCTCAACCGCTTCGAATTGCGCGCCCCCTTCGACGGCATCATCGTCGAGAAACACCTGTCATTGGGCGAGGCCGTGGCAGCCGACGCCAATGTCTTCACGGTGTCCGACCTGGCCACGGTGTGGGCCGAATTCGTGATCGCCCCCAAAGACCTGGACAGCGTGCGCTTGGGCGAACCGGTCAAGATCGCGTCGACCGCGTTCGAGGGTAAGGCCGAGGGGCGCGTGTCTTATGTCGGCGCGCTGCTGGGCCAGCAGACCCGCACCGCGACCGCGCGCGTCACCCTGCCCAATCCCGACATGGCGTGGCGCCCGGGTCTTTTCGTCACCGTCAGCGTGACGAGCAGCGAAACCGAGGTGCCTGTCGCCATCGACGCCGAGGCGCTGCAGACCGAGGGCGGGCAAACGCGGGTCTTCGTTGCGGTGCCCGGGGGCTTCCTGGCGCAGCCGGTCAAGACTGGCCGCAGCGACGGCAAGCGCGTGGAGATCGTCTCCGGCCTGGAGCCCGGCTGGAGCTATGTCGCCGCCAACAGCTTCGTGCTGAAGGCCGAGATGGGCAAGGCAGGCGCCGAGCACGCGCACTGAGGCGGAGGGAACCATGTTCGAACGACTGATCCGATTCGCCATCGCGCAGCGATGGATGGTCATGCTCGCCGTACTGGCCATGGCCGCACTGGGCATCTACAGCTACACGCGGCTGCCGATCGACGCCGTGCCCGATATCACCAACGTCCAGGTGCAGATCAACAGCGCCGCGCCCGGCTATTCTCCGCTGGAAACCGAGCAGCGCGTGACCTACCCGATCGAGACGGCGATGGCCGGCCTGCCGGGCCTGGAACAGACGCGCTCCCTGTCGCGCTACGGCCTGTCTCAGGTCACCGTGATCTTTAACGACGGCACCGACATCTATTTCGCGCGGCAACTGGTGAACCAGCGCCTGCAGGAGGCCCAGGTCCACCTGCCGGCCGGCGTGGTGCCGCAGATGGGGCCGATCTCGACCGGCTTGGGCGAAATCTACCTGTGGACGGTGGAAGCCGAACCCGGCGCGAAGAAGCCGGACGGCACGCCCTATACGCCGGCCGACCTGCGCGAGGTACAGGACTGGGTGATCAAGCCACAGCTGCGCACGGTCCCCGGCGTGACCGAGATCAACACCATCGGCGGCTTCGCCAAGGAGTACCTGGTCGCGCCCAGTCCCGAGCGCCTGGGCGCATACGGCCTGACCCTGCAAGACGTGGTGCTGGCCCTCGAACGCAATAACGCCAACGTGGGCGCGGGCTACATCGAGCGTCGCGGCGAGCAGTACCTGGTGCGCGCGCCCGGCCAGGTCAAGTCGCTCGACGATATCCGCGAAGTCATCGTCGGCACCGCGCAGGGCCAGCCCATCCGCATCCGCGACGTGGCGGAAGTCGGTCTCGGCCGCGAACTGCGCACGGGTGCGGCCACGGACAACGGGCGCGAAGTCGTGCTGGGCACCGTGTTCATGCTGATCGGCGAGAACAGCCGCGCGGTGTCCCGCGCGGTGGACGCACGCATGGCAGCGATCAACCGGACGCTGCCGCCCGGGGTCCATGCCGTCACGGTCTACGACCGCACGGTGCTGGTCGACAAGGCGATCGCCACCGTCAAGAAGAACCTGCTGGAGGGCGCGGCCCTGGTGGTGGCCATCCTGTTCCTGTTTCTTGGCAACCTGTGCGCCGCGCTGATCACCGCACTGGTGATCCCGCTGTCGATGCTGTTCACCTTCACCGGCATGGCGGCCTACAAGATCAGCGCGAACCTGATGAGCCTGGGCGCGCTGGACTTCGGCATCATCGTCGACGGCGCGGTGGTGATCGTCGAGAACTGCGTGCGGCGGCTGGCCCACGCCCAGCAGGAACGGGGACGTCCGCTGACGCGCAGCGAGCGCTTCCAGGAGGTCTTCGCTGCCTCCCGCGAGGCGCGCCGTGCGCTGATCTACGGTCAACTGATCATCATGATCGTCTACCTGCCCATCCTCGCGCTGACCGGCGTCGAAGGTCGGATGTTCCACCCCATGGCAGTGACGGTGGTGCTGGCGCTGGCCGGCGCCATGCTGCTGTCCGTGACCTTCGTGCCGGCCGCGGTGGCGCTGTTCATCGGCGAACGCGTGGCGGAGAAGGAGAACCGGCTGATGGGCTGGGCGCGCCGCGTGTACGCGCCGCTGCTGTCATGGACCCTGGCGAACACGCCGGTGGTGCTGGCCTTCGCGGTGGCCTCCGTGCTGCTGGCCGGCCTGGCGGCCACGCGGCTGGGCAGCGAGTTCATTCCAAGCCTGGACGAGGGCGACTTTGCGGTGCAGGCGCTGCGGATTCCCGGCACCAGCCTGAGCCAGTCGCTGGCCATGCAGCAGCAGATCGAAGTGCGCCTCAAGGCGAAGTTCCCGGAGATCGAACGCGTGTTCGCCCGCACCGGCACGGCCGAGATCGCCGCGGACCCCATGCCGCCCAATGCCTCCGATGGCTATGTCATGCTCAAACCGCGCGCGCAGTGGCCCGACCCGTCCAAGCCGCGTGCCGTCCTGCTCGAGCAGATGCAGGCCGAGCTGGAGACCATCCCGGGCAACCGCTTCGAGTTCTCGCAGCCGATCCAGTTGCGCTTCAACGAGCTGATCTCCGGCGTGCGCAGCGATGTGGCCGTCAAGCTCTTCGGCGATGACAACGCCGTGCTGGAAGACAGCGCGCAGAAGATCGCCGCGGTGCTGCGCGCCGTGCCGGGCGCCACCGAAGTCAAGGTCGAGCAGACCAGCGGCCTGCCGGTGCTGACGGTGGAGGTCGACCGCGCCAAGGCGGCCCGCTATGGCCTGAACATGGCGGACGTGCAGGACACCGTGGCCATCGCGATCGGCGGGCGCGATGCGGGCATCCTGTACCAGGGCGACCGCCGCTTCAATATCGGTGTGCGCCTGCCGGAAGGCATCCGTGCCGACGTCGAGGCCTTGCGCCGCCTGCCGATCCCCCTGCCCAAGGCCGCCGAGCCCGCGGCCGGCACGGCGCGTGCCAGCTATATCCCGCTGGGTGAACTGGCCACGCTGGATCTGGCGCCGGGGCCCAACCAGGTCTCGCGCGAGAACGGCAAGCGGCGCATCGTGATCAGCGCCAATGTGCGTGGGCGCGACGTGGGCGGCTTCGTCGCGCAGGCGATGGAGGCGCTGGACCGGCAGGTCAAGGTGCCCGCGGGCTACTGGGTCACCTGGGGCGGCACCTTCGAGCAGTTGCAGTCCGCCACCGCCCGGCTGCAAGTGGTGGTGCCGGTGGCCTTGCTGCTGGTCTTCCTGCTGCTGTTCAGCATGTTCGGCAACCTCAAGGACGGGCTGCTGGTCTTCACCGGCATCCCCTTTGCCCTGACCGGTGGCATCCTGTCGCTGTGGCTGCGCGGCATCCCGCTGTCGATCTCGGCGGCGGTCGGCTTTATCGCGTTGTCCGGTGTGGCGGTGCTCAACGGGCTGGTGATGCTGTCCTTCGTACGCGGCTTGCGCGACCAGGGGCTGGGCCTGGACGAGGCCTTGCGGCACGGCGCGCTGACCCGCCTGAGGCCGGTGCTGATGACGGCGCTGGTAGCGTCGCTGGGCTTCGTTCCGATGGCGATCGCCACCGGGACCGGCGCCGAGGTGCAGCGCCCGCTCGCCACTGTGGTGATCGGGGGCATCCTGTCCTCGACGGCGCTGACACTGCTGGTGCTGCCGGTGTTGTACCGGCTGGCGCACCGGCGCGATGCCGCGCCGCGGCCGGCCAACTTGGGGAACGCCGCTGCGGCAGAGTTGCCGGCAGGCGGCTAGCACAAGCGTGCCCGGGGGCCGGCCGCGCCGCCGGGCATGTCACTAAATTCCTGCTGCGCCCGGAATGCCGCAAGAATTGCGCTTCCCGGGCTTGCAGGCCAGAGGCGTCAGGCGGCCTCGCTCACCACGTTCAGCATCCAGGACACCCCGAAGCGGTCCTGGACCATACCGAAGCCCTCCGTCCAGAACGTTTTTTGCAAGGGCATCAGCACCTTGCCACCGTCAGACAGCCCATCAAACAGGCGCTGCGCCTCCTCGACGGTGCGCGGGTCCAGCGACAGGCTGAAGCCGGAGAAGACGGCCGGCTGGCCGGGCATGCCATCGGAGGCCATGATCTGGCTTTCGCCGATCTGGAGATTGGCATGCATGATCTTCTCTTCCCATCCGGGGGGTACAGGCGGGCCGCCGGCCGGGGCCTCTTTCTGGCGGATCATGAAGGTCACGGTGGCGCCGAGCTTCTCGCCATAGAACGTAAAGGCTTCTTCGCAACGGCCGCCAAAGGTCAGATAAGGCTGGACTTGCATTTCGAATCTCCTGTCGTCCGGCGGGATGCCGGAGAGGTCATTATGATGCCACGGCGGCCCGCCGCGGCGGTACCCATCCCGCCCGCAGCAGGAACCGTGCGTTACGCCCGCAAGGCCTTGTATTTCCGCTAATTTTCTGGAAACACGAGCTCCAGCACGGTCTCTCCGGCACGGCTGGAGGCCGTCACCGTACCGCCATGCAGCCGCATGATGCTATCGACGATGGCCAGCCCGAGCCCGGTGGCCCCGGCCGAATTGGTGCGCGCCCGATCGCCGCGGTAGAAGCGCCCGAACACATGCGGCAGTGTCTGCGGCGCGATGCCCGCGCCGCCATTGACCACGCGGATGCGGGTTGTCTCAATGCCGGCCATCACCTCGATGGCGACACGGCTGCCCACCGGGGAGTGGCGCAGGGCATTCTCGACCAGATTGGTCACCGCGCGTCGCAGCAGCGTCTGGTCGGCCTGCACGGTCCCGCGGCCGGCCAGGACCAGTGCGAGGCTGCGCTCGGCGGCCACTGCCTCGAAGTAGTCCACCACCTTTTCGAGCTCGGCGCGGGCATCGAGCGGGCGGACATCGAGCGCCACCTGGGCGTGGTCCGCGCGCGCCAGGAACAACATGTTCTCGATCATGCGCGCGAGCCGCTCGTACTCTTCCAGGTTCGACTCGAGCAGCGCTTCATACTCCGGCGGAGTTCGGGGCTGCGCCAGCGTGACCTGGGTCTGGCCGATCAGGTTGCTGATCGGCGTGCGGAAGTCGTGTGCCAGGTCCGCCGAGAACTCCGAGAGGCGGGAAAAGCTGTCCTGCAGGCGAGCAAGCATGCCGTTGAGCGCCTCGGCCAGTTCGCGCAACTCCGCCGGCGTGCGCGTCGTGTCGAGGCGGGTCGCCAGACGGCTGGTGGTCACGGCCGAGGCCTCCTTGGCCATCCGCCGCAGCGGTTGCAGGCCGCGACGTGCCAGCAACCAGCCCAGCGCGGCGGCCACCGCCGCGCCGCACAGCGTCGCCCACAGCATGCGCTTCTGGTATGCCTTCATCAGCGCAACGCGATAGCCGGCGTCGCGCGCCACGACGATCTCCACGGCCTCGTCGGTATCGCCGAGCTGGCCGAGCGCGGCGATGCCGCTGGAGGGCACGCCATTGCGCGGGTACCAGGTCTGCAGGTCGCCGTTGTCCGGCGTGGCGCCGGCGGCCAGGATGCGCAGCGGCGGCACGCTCTCCTGGCGCGGATTGCAGTTGATCAGCGTTTCGCCCTGGCGCGTGCGCACCTGCAGGATCAGGCCTTCGTGGCCGAGCGCCAGATCGGAGAAGCGGTGGGCGTCCAGCCGCACCTCGTCGATCGAGCCGACCTCGCGCAGCAGGTGGCGCACCATCTGCACCTCGCCGATCAGCTCGCTCTCGTCGCGCTCCTCCAGCTGCCCGGCAAGGCCACGCGTGAGGTAGGTGCCGACGCCCACCAGGATCGCCACAGTGGCCAGCCCATAGGCCAGTGCCAGGCGCGCGGTCAAGGAGACATGCGCACCGCGCAGCGCCCTTGCCGCCGCGTTCCCCTGCGCCTCGCGGGGGCTACCCCTGCCGTGCACGCCGTCCGGCGGCCCGCCACCGCCGCCGCCCGTGCTCATGCCAGGCCCTCCTCTTCCAGCACGTAGCCCATGCCGCGCCGGGTGTGGATCAGCTTGCGCTCGAACGGTTCATCCACCTTGGCGCGCAGGCGCCGGATGGAGACGTCGACCACATTGGTATTGCTATCGAAGTTCATGTCCCAGACCTGCGAGGCGATCAGCGAGCGCGACAAGACCTCCCCGCGCCGGCGCGCCAGCAATTGCAGCAGCGCGAACTCCTTCGACGTCAGCTCCACCTTCTGGCCGGCGCGCGTCACGCGCCGGCGGATGGTGTCGATCTGCAGATCCGCCACCTCGATCAGCTCGCTCTCGCGCAGCGGCCCGCGGCGCAGAATGGTGCGGATGCGCATCACCAGTTCGGCGAAGGAAAAAGGCTTGACCATATAGTCGTCCGCGCCCAGTTCCAGCCCCTTGAGACGATCCGGCAGCGTGTCGCGCGCGGTCAGGAACAACACGGGCGTATCGCGGTCGCGCCGCAGTTCGCGCAGCACCTGCCAGCCATCCAGGCCGGGCAGCATGACGTCGAGCACGATCAGGTCGTACTCCTGGCCGCGCGCATGCGCCAGGCCATCGACGCCGTCGCGCGCCAGGTCGGCCACGAAGCCGGATTCCGTCAGTCCCTTGAGCAGGTAATCGCCTGCTTTCGGCTCATCCTCCACGATCAGGATACGCATGCATTAACTCATTGATGGCGAACTTCGCGGACGGCGGCGCGTTCTCTGGCGATACGCTGCCGGAGGCAGACTGCGCAGCGGCGAAGAATGCAGCTTCGTCTTGCAGTTGTCAGCAAAACGAAGGTTGGAAGCCCAGTGCAATCTCAGGTTGACCGCGCACAGCCTCCATTGGTTCACCGCGCCGCCGGCCGGATCGGCGCGGCGACCATGCTGCGCCGCAGCAAATCCGCGCGCCGCCGTCAATCGCCCTTGCGCGACCAGCGCGAGCGCGCGCCCGCATCGGGTGGCGGCATCATCGCATCCAGGTCGGCGCCGGGTGCCGGTTCGGGGATGGGACGGCCCGAATCGCGCCATTCGGCCGCCGCGGCGAAACCGTAACGCTCGGCGTAGGCCTTGAACCACATGCCCTCGGGGGAATGCCGGGTAATGCCATCGAACAGGTTGGCCAGTGTCTGCGTGCTGTTCAGGCCCATGTTTTCGTAGGCCTGGTTGATCATCAGTTTCTGCATCATCAACTGGTTCTTCGGTACTGCGGCGATGCGCTCGGCCAGCCCGCGCACCGTCGCATCCAGTTCGTCGGCTGGCACCGACTCGTGCGCCAGGCCCCAGGCCTGCGCCGTCCGGCCGTCGATCATGTCACCTGTGAACAGCATGCGCTTGGCCTTCTCCGCGCCCACCCGGTAAACCCACATCGCCGTGGTCGGGCAGCCCCACACACGGGCGGGCATGTAGCCGATGCGCGCGTCATCGGCCATCACCAGCAGGTCGGCGCACAGGGCGATATCCGAACCGCCGGCAACGGCATAGCCGTGCACCTTGCAGATAGTTGGCTTGTAGGACCGCCACAGGCTGAAGAAGTGGTCGGTATTTGCGCGCATCAAGCGATAGTCGCGCATCGGGTCCCAGGGCATGGGCTGCGTGTACTGGCGCTCGCGGTCGCCTTCGGCGAAGGCTTTCAGATCGTATCCCGCGCAGAACGCGTCGCCGGCACCCTGCAGCACGATCACGTGGACGCGGTCATCGTCGTTCGCCTGCGCCACGGCCTGGGCGATCTCGCCCGGCATGGCGACATCGATGGCGTTGAGCCGCTCTGGGCGGTTCAGTGTGATGAAGGCCAGCCGGTCCTCCACATCCAGCTTCAGGGTCGAGAATTCCATGGTCGCTGTCTCCTCGGGTCGGTGCGGGGTGGTATCGCACCATTAGAGCAGCAGCAACTGGCGGCAAACAAGCTGCGGCGCGGCAAGCCGGCCGGGCTGGAACCCAGGAAAACGCCCGCGAGCGGAGCGAAAGCCGGCCGGTAAAGCCGGTAAGCGAGCTGGTAAGCGGGCCAGTAAGCGGCTATTCGACGCGGAAGTGCTCGATGGACTGGCCCGCGTTGACGGCACGCTGCAGCCAGTCCGGGTATTCGCCGGTGCCATCCCACGACTGGCCCAGCGCATTGCGGTACAGCACGGCAGGAACCGGCGCCTTTGACTCGGGTGGCTTTGCATCGGCTTGCGCGATTCCGTCGTCGCTGGCCGGGAAGCAACCTGCCTGGACGAGATCCTCGAGCGTCAGGCCATGGCGATCCATCTGCTCGCGCACCCATGCGGCTGCAGCGAGCTTGGCAGTTTCAAACTCTGACATTGGTTTGATCAAGAAGCCCGTGGGCCGGCATGCCGGACGGGCAAACGTGGGTGAGCGGCGAGGGGGCGGCCGCTCTGTGCCCGCGCATTCTACAGGCTGTCGGCCATCGTGCCAGGCGGAAACGGTGGAAATGGCCCTGAGGACTGTGTGGGAATGCGCGGGTGCCGGCGTGTCAAGGCGGCCCCGGCCGGATGACAGGATTGTCATGTTGCGGTCATGTCGTGGTGGGTGACGGCTACGTAGACTGCCTTCCATCGGCGGTCGCCACGGCCGCCTTCGCCTTACTTACAGGAGAATCGATATGCGCACCCTCAAGCAAGCCCTGCTCGGCGCTGCCCTGGCCGCCTCCCTGAGCACCGTCGCCGGCATCGCCAACGCCGCCCCCCGCAGCCCGGACGTCTACACGGACGGAGCTGCCGGCATCACACGTTCCGCCTATCCGGAAGGTGCCCACCGCATCGACAGCCCGCGCGATCCCTACACGGACGGGAACCGCCAGATCAATGAAGCCCGCGATTCCTTCAGCGACGGCGCCTGAGCGGTCCGGTAGCGGATTCAGCCCGCGCCTCGGGCCGAGGCGCGGGCGTATCGCAGGCATATCGCGGGCGTATGGATGGACGTACCTCTCCCCTATTTCACGAGTTCCCGCAGACTGTCGACCACCTCGGGGTTGGCCAGCGTGGATACGTCTCCGGGGTCCTGATGGTTCGAAAGTGCCGCGAGCACCCGCCGCATGATCTTGCCCGACCGGGTCTTCGGCATGTCAGGAACGATGAGCACCCGGTGCGGCCGCGCAATGGATCCGATCCGCGCGACCACTGAGTCCAGGACCTGCTTTTCCACATCCGCCGAAGCTTGCACGCCGGGCTTCAAGGAAACATAGAGCTCGGGCACCTTGCCCTTGATCTCGTCGGCGACCGGTACCACCGCCGCTTCGACGACATCGGGGACAAGCAGGGCGGCCGACTCGATTTCCTTGGTACCGAGGCGATGGCCGGCGACATTGATCACGTCGTCGATGCGGCCAAGAATCCGGAAATAGCCGTCCGCAGCCTCGACAGCCCCGTCTCCCGCCATGTAGGGCCAATCGCGCCAGTCCTTGCTGTTGGGATCCCTGCAATAGCGGCCATAGTACGTTTTCACGTAACGCTCGGGGGCCTTCCAGATGGTCTGAAACGCTCCGGGCCACGGATTGAGGATGCAGATGTTGCCGGCCTTGCCAGATCCGCCCGCCAGCTGATTGCCATCGTCGTCATAGATCACCGGATGAATGCCGGGAATCCCCGGGCCGGCACTGCCGGGCTTCATCTTGTGCAATGCCGGCACCGTGCTGCACAGGAACCCGCCCGTTTCCGTCTGCCACCATGTGTCGACAATGACGGCCTCCCCCTTGCCGACGGACTGGTAGTACCACTTCCACACTGCGGGCTCGATCGGTTCGCCGACGGTCGTCATGTGCTTGAAGTGATAGCTGTACTTCGCCGGCTCGTCCGGTCCGCTGCGCCGCAGTGCCCGGATCGCCGTCGGTGACGTGTGGAAGATGTTGACGCCTAGGCTTTCGGCAATCCGCCAGGGGCGCCCGGCATCGGGATAGACCGGCACGCCTTCGTACACGACCGACGAGGCACCGAGCGCCAACGGGCCGTACACGATGTAGGAATGGCCCGTGATCCAGCCGATGTCCGCCATGCACCAGTACACGTCCTCGGGGTGGATGTCCTGGATGTATTTCGACGTCCAGGCGACGTAGGCGAGAAAGCCTCCAATGGAATGCTGGCAACCTTTGGGGCGCCCGGTGGTACCGCTCGAATACATCAGGAAGAGCGGCGCCTCCGCCGGCATCTGCTCGGGCTCGACACGCTTGCCGCGGAACGCCCTGATGGTCTCGTTGACGATCAGGTCGCGTCCCTCCACGAGCTTGGTCGGGCTCGAGTACTTGCCCGGATAGCGCTGCCAGATCAGGACCTTCTCGGCCTTGTGCCCCTTCGCGGCAGCTTCGTCGAAGGCGATGTCGGCCTTTTCCTTGTGATCGATCAGCTTGCCGCCACGCCAGTAGGCGTCCATCGTGATCAGCAGGCGGCTTTCGGAATCCAGGATGCGATCGGCGCAGGCGGCGCCGCTGAAGCCGCTGAAGACTTGCGAATGTATTACCCCGAGCCGCGCGCAGGCAAGCATCGTGAGGGGCAGTTCCGCCACCATGGGCATATGGAGGGTGACCCGGTCACCGGCTTTCAGGCCGCAGACGTCACGCAGCATGGCCGCGAACTCGTTGACCCGGACATAAAGCTCCTGGTAGGTGACATGCTGGACCGTCTCGTCCTCGGGCTCCGGCACGAAGTGGATCGCGGCCTTGTTACGGTATTTGGCGAGGTGGCGATCCACGCAGTTGTAGCATGCATTGATCTTGCCACCGACGAACCAGCGCCAGAACGGCGGATTGCTCGCGTCGAACGTCGTCTCCCAGTACTTGTACCAGTCGAGAAGATCGGCGAACTCCTTGAAGCACTCAGGGAACTTGTCGAGGGAGAAGCGCGCGAACACGCCCTCGTCCGTCAGATTGGCCTGGCCGATAAACGAGGCAGGTGGCTGGAAGTATTCCTCTTCTGGCCAATGCACGGCGATCTGCGCCTCGGAAACTTCGACCGATTGTTGCTCTGCGGAAGCGCGGCGCGATGACTTGTCGCGTGACATGACAATTCCTCCTTGCTCCCAGATGCCGGGGCACGAAGTGTCCGCGCTACCCGCGACAGCGCATCTTCCGTTCTTTCCTCACGGGTCGAGGCACCAGGCGCGGCAGTGCATGCGCTGCATAACAAGTTTACGTCCGGGGCGGATGTAATGCCAAGCAACGTATCTCCCGCCTAAGCGCTGCTTTCCGACCGGAAATGGCATGGGAAAGACGATGCCAACCGGCTTGCCGCCACGTCAGCCCCGAACTAGATTTTCAGTGGAGTGCATCAAACATGAGGAGGTGGATGCCATGGACCTGCTCGTTGAACGTGTCGATGTGTGGGCGGCCACCATAGAGGACAGGCCTGGTGGTCTCGCCGAAGTGCTCAGTGTGCTGCGAGACGCCGGAGCGGACCTGCAATTCATCATCTCCCGCCGAACGCCGGAGGCATCCGGAAAGGCGGTCGTGTTTCTCGCGCCGCTTCAGAACGACCACGAAATCCGCGCCGCTGCGCAGGTGGGATTCAATGTCACGCCGAGTCTTCATTCGGTGCGCGTGATGGGCACCGACCGGCCTGGCATCATTGCGGAGCTGACCCAGGCCTTGGCTGCAGGGGGAATCAACCTCCGCGGCGTTTCGGCTGCCGCCGTAGGCACGCAGTTCGTCGCCTACCTGGCGATGGACTCCCTGGACGACGCGGTTCGTGCAATTGAGATCCTGCAGCGAACGCGATAGGTCACTTCCGTATAAATGGGTCGATGTCCCGCAACGGAAGGCGAATCCGGTACATCCGCGTCGCGCGGAGCGCCCTCCGCCGATGCATGGACGTCATCGAATCGAACCGGTGCCCCTCCTCCAAGGGGCACCGCAGGACCGACTGATGCCTAGTTGCTAGGCCGCGTGCGGATGAGATTGTGCCCAGTCATGCGTTGGAAGCACAGTGTGTCCCATGCTCTCGTTGATCACCATGGCTGCCGACGCATAGAACGCCAGCAGGGCCGTGATCAAGCCTGTATACCCGCCGATCTTCGTAGCCAGGCCCGAGCCCGTAAATTCGCCGATGGCCAGCAGCAGAAACGTGATCCACAACGCCAGGAACACCAGTTGCACGGATGTGCTCGTGTGCAGCGAGCCGATCCACAAGTAGAACGTGAAGACGCTCCACACCAGCAGATACCAGCCGACGAAAGACGCAGGCACCTTGGCGCTAAATAACGCGATGAACAGCGCAAAGGACCACCAGAAGGCGCCGTAACTCAGGAACGCTACCGTGCCCAGCGTGTTGCCGCGCGGATACTCGAGCACGCCCGCGATCATCTGCGCCGTGCCGCCAAAAGCGAACGCCAAGGCCAGCACCAGTCCCATGGCATCGGCGCTGTACCAGCCGGCGTTCACCATGCTGAGCATCCATGTTGTGAATGCGAACCCGGCCAGCCCGAGCGGCGCCGGATTAGAAAGCTTACCGTTCATAGATCGCCTCCGTGGTGGTTAGCCCGTGAGACATATCCGGAGGCGACGCCAACTCCTCGGTCGCCGCCGAACGCGACCGTGCAATGCTCGCTTTCAATGGCTATCGGCGCAGAAATATGAGTTTTGACCCTAATTCGGCGCAGCCACGTGCAAGCCTGCGCGGTTCATCTTCAGTGTAGGCTGAGTTGTGCCGCTCGCCGAGTCGGAAAGCGCTGAGTCATCGATATGGCGTTCATGTACTTGGGTCACGCCGCATTATTTGACGAGGCGATGCGAACGCGCTCTATGTAAGTTATTCATGCTGTACTCCGCCCTGCTTCCGAACTTCGTCGGCGGCCGGATGTGGCAACGCAGCACGGCAAGCCGCGCAATCACGTACTCACGTAGAATCGTGGCTTTAAAGCAAAGTAAGTCAGGGAGACGTCCTCATGCGTGTCGCATTCCTCGGGCTCGGCGTCATGGGTTATTCCATGGCCGGCCATCTGGTGGCCAAGGGCCATGATGTCACCGTCTACAACCGTACCGCTGCCAAGGCCGAGCGCTGGGTCGCGGAGTTCGGCGGCAAGACGGCCGCCACGCCGGCGCTGGCCGCGCGCGATGCCGAGGTGGTCTGCTCCTGCGTGGGCAATGACGATGACCTGCGCGCGGTGCTGGTGGGCGCGGACGGCGCCTTCTCTACGGCGGCCGCTGGCTGCGTCTTCGTCGACCACACCACGGCCAGCGCCAACGTAGCGCGCGAACTGCACGCCGCGGCCACCGCGCGCGGCCTGCAATTCGTCGACGCTCCGGTTTCGGGCGGCGAGGTCGGGGCGCAGAAGGGCGTGCTCACGGTGATGTGCGGCGCCGACGAAGCCGCCTACGCGCGCGTGGAACCGGTGATCGCGGCCTACGCACGCGCGGTGACCCGCATCGGCGGTCCCGGCGCCGGACAACTGGCCAAGATGGTCAACCAGATCTGCATCGCCGGCCTGCTGCAGGGCCTTTCCGAAGCGATCGCCTTCGGCGAGCGCGCCGGGCTCGACATGCCGACGGTGCTCGGCGTGATCAGCAAGGGCGCCGCCGGCTCCTGGCAGTTGGAGAACCGCGGCCCGACCATGATCGAGAACAAATTCGACTTCGGTTTCGCGGTGGACTGGATGCGCAAGGACCTGGGCCTGTGCCTGGACGAGTCGCGCCGCAACGGCGCCACCCTGCCGGTCACGGCGCTGGTCGACCAGTTCTACGCAGACCTGCAGCAGCGCGGCTGCGGTCGCGCCGACACGTCTTCGCTGATCAAGCGCCTGCGCGACTGAGCCGCAACTGAGCCGCCTCGGCGGGCGCCGCAAGCCATGCGCGGCGCCCTGCCCTGTACGACCGGCCCGATCCCTACCTTCAGTACGACTTCGGCAGCCCGAGCACGCGCTCGGCGATGTGGCACATGATCAGCTGCGCGCTGACCGGTGCGATGCGCGGGATATAGGATTCGCGCAGGTAGCGCTCCACGTGGTATTCGCGCGCATAGCCCATGCCGCCTAGAGTCAGCACGGCGGTCTGGCAGGCCTGGTGCGCGGCCTCGGCCGCCAGGTACTTGGCCGCGTTGGCCTCGGCCCCGCACGGCTGGCCCTGGTCATAGAGCCAGGCCGCCTTCCACACCATCAAGTCCGCTGCTTCCAGCGCCATCCAGGCCTGCGCCAGCGGATGCTGGATGCCCTGGTTCTGCCCGATCGGCCGGCCGAACACGACTCTCTCGCGCGCGTAGCGGGTGGCCGCCTCCAGCGCGGCGCGGCCAAGGCCCACCGCCTCGGCGGCGATCAGGATGCGCTCCGGGTTGAGGCCGTGCAGGATGTATTCGAAGCCGCGCCCCTCTTCGCCGATGCGGTCGCCCTCGGGCACCATTAGGCCGTCGATGAACAGCATGTTGGAGTCGACCGCACCGCGCCCCATCTTGTCGATCTCGCGTACCTCGATGTGCTTGCGGTCCAGCGTCGTATAGAAGAGGCTCAGGCCGTGGGTGGGCTTGCGCACCTGTTCCAGCGGCGTGGTGCGCGCCAGCAGCAGCATGCGGTTAGCGACCTGGGCAGTGGAGATCCAGATCTTGCGTCCGTCGACGCGATAGGCCGAGCCGTCGGCGCTGCGCACCGCCTGGGTCTTCAGGTGGGTAGTGTCCAGGCCCGCGTCCGGCTCGGTCACCGCGAAGCAGGCCTTGTCCTGTCCGGCGATCAACGGCGGCAGCGCACCCTGCTTCTGTGCCTCGCTGCCGAACACCACCACCGGATTGAGTCCGAACACATTCATATGAATGGAGGACGCACCAGAAAAGCCCGCGCCCGAGGCAGACACGGTCTGCATGATCAGCGCCGCCTCGGTGATGCCGAGCCCCGCCCCGCCATAGGCCTCGGGCATGGCGATGCCAAGCCAGCCGGCTTTGGCCATCGCCTGGTGGAAGGCGTGCGGGAACTCATGGCGCTTGTCCTGCTCGGCCCAGTATTCGGGGCCGAAGTCGCTGCAAAGCTGCGTCACCGCCTCGACGATGGCGCGCTGTTCGGGGGATCTCTCGAAATTCATGCCTGCCTCATTCCGGCTGGATGCCGGCGTCCTTGACCAGTTTTGTCCACTTGACCAGCTCATCTGCCACAAAGCCGGCGAACTGTCCGGGCGACTGCCCGAATCCTTCAAAGCCCAGCGCCTCGAAGCGCGGGGCGACATCCTTGCTCGTCGCGATGCGCGACAGCTCTCGGTTGAGCTGGGCGACGATGTCCGGCGGGAGCCTGGCCGGGCCGAACACGCCGTTCCATGAGGTGATGTCGAACCCCTTCAGCTCGGGCGTATCCGCAAGCGGCGGCAGATCCGGCAGCAGCTTGCTGCGCTGGGCTGTGGTGACCGCCAGCGCGCGCAGCTTGCCCGCCTTGACATTGGCGATGCCAGCGGCGACGTCCACGAACATCATGGGCACCTGGCCGGCGATCACGTCGGTCATCGCCGGTGGCGTGCTCTTGTATGGCACGTGCAGCAGATCCAGCTTCGCCATGCGGGCCAGCGTGGCACCGGCGACGATGCCGGTGCTGTTGCCGCTGGCATAGGACAGGCCGGGATGCGACTTCGCCCAGGCAATCAGTTCAGGCACCGTCCTCACCGGCAGCTTCGGATTGATCACCAGCATGAACGGCAGGTTGCCCATGCGCGCCACCGGGGTGAAATCGCGGATGGGGTCGTACTGCAGCTTCTTCATCAGCGACGGGTTGGCCGAATGCGTGGTGTTGGTGGTCATGAACAGGGTGTAGCCATCCGGCGCGGCCTGCGCGACCAGCTCGGCGGCAATCGCGCCGTTGGCGCCCGGGCGGTTGTCGACCACCACGTTTTCCTTGAGCGCCTCGCCCAGTTCCTTGGCCGTGATGCGCGCCACCGCATCGGTGCCGCTACCTGCCGCGAACGGCACCACCAGCCGGATCGGCCGATGCGGATAGCCCTCGGCCGCCCCCGCCGGCCCTGCCGGCGTAACCATTGCCGCGGCCGCGCACAGCCCCGGCAGAAAGACGGCGCGCAGCGCCGCCGGAATCCTCGACATCATCGTTGTCTCCTCGCGACGGCGTTCACTGCGCCATCTTGTCCTTGTAGTGGGTGTCCTTCACCAGCTTGGCCCAGCGCGCGCTGTCCTCGGCAAGGATGGTGGCGAACTGCTCTGGCGTGCTGCCGACGGCCTCATAGTCGATGGCCGCCAGCCGCTCCTTGATGTCGGGTGAGGCGACAATGCGGCTGACCTCCTGGTTCAAGCGCGCGATGATCTCCTTCGGCGTGCCCGCCGGCGCCAGCAATCCGGCCCAGGAGTTGAAGTTCATGCCGGGGATGCCCGCTTCCTGCATGGTCGGCACGTCCGGCAGCGCCGGCGAGCGCTTGGACGCCAGCACCGCCAGCGGGCGCAGCTTGCCGGCGCGGATCATCTGCATGCCGTTGAATGGATCGATGGTCATGTCGACCTCGCCCGCCACCACCGCCTGCAGTTGCGGGCCGGTGCCCTTGTAAGGCGCGCTGACGATATTGGGCGTGCCGATGGTGGACTTGAAGGTCTCGCCGATCAGTTCGATCATGCTGCTGCCGGCCGACAGGCTGAGCGGACGGCTGCCCGACCGTGCCAGCGCCACGAACTCCTGCACGGTCTTGGCCGGCACCGAAGGATGGACCACCATCACGAAGCCGATCGAGCTGATCAGGCTGATGGGCGCGAAGCTCTTGACCGGATCGTAGCCCGCCTTGTAGAGCACCGGGCTCAGCGTCTGGGCCCCGGCCGTATTCAGCAGCAGCGTGTAGCCGTCCGGCGCGGCGCGCGCCACCTGGTCGGTGCCGATGATGCCGTTGGCGCCCGGGCGGTTCTCCACCACCACCGGCTGCTTCAGCGCCTCGCCCAGCTTCTGCGAGAACAGCCGCGCCACCACATCGGTGGCGCCGCCCGGCGCATACGGCACCACCAGCCGGATCGGCCGGCTCGGATACGTATCGGCCCAGCCCAGCGCGGGCGTCAGGGACAATGCCGCGGCCAACCCTATCCAGCGGCGTCGGGATATCAAACTCATGCGCTCCTCCTTGCTTGCCTGCTCGGCGAACATCGCGAAATACGCTTCTAGCCTGGCTCCGTAAGTGCCAGGGCGTCACGAATCAGGCCGGGCGCACCACGCGCTGCGGCGACTCTTCATACGGCGGGGCATAGACCACCAGCAGCTTGACGGGTTCGTCGCTGACCACCGTGAAGACGTGCATCGTGTCGGCGGGAAAGAAGCAGCAGTCGCCCGGGCCCAGCTCGCGCACCTGGCCGCCCACCTCTGCGCGGGCGCGCCCCTCCAGCACGTAGCAGACCTGCTCGATGCCCGGATGCGCATGCGGCAACGCGCCCTTGCCCTTTTCGATGGTGCCGTGAATGACCTCCAGCTGCGTGGCGCCGACCGTCTCGCGCCCGATCAGGCGGCGGTTCAGCGTGCCGTGGTGGTTGGCGGGGTGGTAGCCCGGCACCTCGTCCGTCCGGACGAAGTAGCAAGGGGTGGCCTGCGTCATGTGTGTCTCCATCGCGCGTTCGCGCTGTTTTCATATTTGTGAAACTGATTTTATACTTATGAAAACACTAGTCAACCACCAGCAGATGCAGACCGCCGAAACCAAGGCGCCGGGCGCCCAGACAATGAATGTGAAGACCGCGCTGCGCGTGATCGAGATCATCGAGACCTTTGCCCGGGAGCGGCGCGCGCTGTCCTTGTCCGAGCTGGCGCGCCTGCTGTCGGTGCCGGCCTCCAGCTGCCTGGCACTGATCCGCACCCTGACCGCGCTCGGCTACCTGTACGAGACAGGCCGGCGCCAGGGCTACTATCCGACCGGCCGCCTCCTTGCCATGGCTCAGCAGATCGCGCGCCATGACCCGGTGCTGGACCGCGTGCACGACACCATGAACGAGTTGCGCGACGCTACCGGCGAAACGGTCGTGATCGGCAAGCTGCGCGATGGGCCCGAGGTGCTTTACCTGGATGTGCTGGAATCTCCGCACGCGATCCGCTACATCGCCACGGCTGGGGAGCGGCGCGAACTCCATTCCAATTCGATTGGGAAGGCCTTGCTGTCCACGATGGACAAAGCCGAACGCGAGACCTTGCTGTCGCAATTGCCGTTCACCCGCTTCACCCCGCGCACCGTGGCCAGTGCTGCGAAGCTCGAGGCCGATCTGCGCCGCAGCATCGAGCGAGGCTGCTTCGTCAATCTTGGGGAATCCATGCCGGACGTGGGCGCCTTGGCCTGGCCGGTCAAGCTGTCCGGCGAGTGGTACGCGATCTCGATTGCCGGGCCGGTCTACCGTATCGAGCCGAACCTGGAGCGCTACGCCGCGATGCTGCGCACCGCCTGCGCAACGCTGGAGAGGGATCCCCTTGATTTGGCTGCCCCCCGCTTGCCGAACACCGGCGCGGCTACGTGACACGCTGGATCGAGGAGCGGGTAGCCGGCGGCGTGCAATGAGGCCGTGATGCTTCACTACACCCGCCGGTGTCGCATTCGCCGGTGTCGCTTCGCCCGGCGTCGGTCGGCAAGCGAATCGCACTGCAATCACGCCGACTCCGCGACTCGAGACCGCTAGCTTTCTGCGCTACGCCCTGTATCAGCCGTTTTTCGCATCCCTGCCTGCCTCGTCCCGCCAGTCGCCGCCTAGCGCCTGCATCAACGCCACCGTATCCGCGTAGCGGCTCGCACGCGCCTGCACCAGGGTAATCGACGCCTGCCGGTACGTCTGTTCGGCCAGCATCACGGCCGGGTAGCCGATCTGCCCGACCTTCCATTGCTGCTGCGCGATGTTGAAGCTCCGGTACGCGGCACGCTCGGCGTCGAATGCCATCCGCAGCCCCCTGGCATCGGCCTCAATGGCATGCAGCGAATCGGCCACGTTCTGATAGGCAGTCAGCACGGTGCTGCGGTATTGCGCGGAGGCCTGCTTGTAGGCCTCCTCCGCGGCGCGTTGCTGATGCAGCAGCATGCCGCCCTTGAAGATCGGCTGCACCAGGCCTGCCGAAAGCCCCCAGAACCCGGTGCCCGATGTGAAGAGATCCCCTATCGATTGAGACGAACTGCCCAAGCTCGCCGTCAGCGTGATGTTGGGCAGGCGCGCAGCCGTGGCCACCCCGATCTGTGCGCTGGCCACATGCATCTGCGCCTCGGCCGCCCGAACATCCGGGCGCTGTCCGACCAGCCTCGACGGCAGGCTCAGCGGCAGCGTCCCGGGGAGCGAGAGCGATTCGAACTCGAACTGCTGGGATACCGCATCGCTCGGCAGGCGCCCGGTCAGGACCGCCAGCAGGTTGCGCTGCTGGGCAAGCTGCTTCTCGAGTGGCGGCAAGGTAGCTTCGACCTGGGCCAGTGCGGCCTCCTGCGCGGCCACCTCGGCGGCGCCAACCTGCCCCGTGCGCTGCTGCTTGCGCACGGCTTCGAGCTGGCGCGTGGACAGCGCGATGACATCGTGCGTTGCGCGGATCTGGGCGCGCAGCGAGGCTTCCTGGATCGCCGCGTTCACGACATTTGAGGTCAGCGTGAGATACGCCGCCTGCCACTGGAAGCGCGCGACATCGGCCTGCGCGACACCCGCCTCAACCTGCCTGCGGGTGGCACCAAAGACATCGGGCACATAGGAAACGCTCAACTGTGCCGTGTGCAGCGAGAACAGATCGCTGTTGTCGGAAAGCGGACTCGCAATGATCGTGGCGATCTTCTGGCGCGACGCCGAGTACTCGGCATCGACGCTGGGGAAGAACGCGCCGCGCTGCGCCGCCACGTTCTCGCGGGCCACACGCAGCGCGGCCTCCATGGCCTGCAGATTGGGATTTGCTTGCAGCGAGGCTTCCACCAGCGCGTTCAGCTCGCTGGAGCCGAACATTGTCCACCACTGCGCCGGGACGTCCTGCCCCGGCGCGAACTGCTGCGCTTGCCCGCCTACGGTGGCCGCCGAGGCGGTCTCGGCCGGCATGTCGATCGCCGTATAGCGGTCGGTATCCGGCGCGGCAGGCCGCTGGAAGTCCGGGCCGACTGCGCACCCGGCGGTGCCGAGCGCCAGCAGCGCAGCCAGGCTAATCGAAGTGAGTCGTTCCATTACAGTTCCCCTTCACTGACAGGGCCGTATGCGACCGGCGCTTCCGCGCGCACCCGCGTTGCCGCGCGTGCCTCGATCAGGTAATACAGCGCCGGCAACAGCACCAGCGTCAGTGCGGTCGCCGTGATCAGCCCGCCCACCACCACGGTGGCCAGCGGGCGCTGTACGTCACTGCCCAGGCCGTGCGCGAGCGCGGCCGGGATCAGGCCCAGCGCCGCCACGGTCGCCGTCATCAGCACCGGCCGCATCCGTTCGCCCGCGCCGCGGACGACGGCCTCTTTCAGGCTCACACCGCCGGTATCGCGCCAGCGGTTCAGGTTGGCGATCATGATGATCGCGTTCAACACCGCCACGCCGAACAGCGCGATGAAGCCTACCGCCGACGACACATTGAGCGTCATGCCGCGCAGGTGCAGCGCCACCAGACCGCCGAGCGTGGCGAGCGGCACCGCCATCAGGATCAGTGCAGGCTGGCGCAGGTTCTTGAACTCGCCGAACAGCAGCACGAACATCAGCGCCAGCACCATCGGCAGGATCACGGCCAGACGGGCCTGTGCGCGCTGCTGGTTCTCGAATTGCCCGCCCCACGCCACCTTGATATGGGTGTGGTCATACGGCACGTTCTTCTCGATCCGCTCGCGCGCTTCGTCAAGGAACGAGGCCAGGTCCCGCCCGCGCAGATTCAGGCGCACGGTAAGGTGGCGCTTGTTCATTTCTCGCGTAATGGTGGTCTCGCCTTCGGCCAGACGGATGCGGGCCACCTGCGCCAGTGCCACATGTGCACCATTCGCGGCGGTCAACGTCAGGTTGCCGATCGCGTCCGGATTGTTCCGCGCGCTGGCGACAAAGCGCGCCACCACCTCATAGCTGCGGTCCTCGACAAATACCTGCGTCACCGGGCTGCCGCCGATACCGCTCTGGATCAGCGCCATCACGTCGGCAATGTTGATGCCCAGCCGCGCCGCCGCCGCACGATCCACATCGATACGGACCTGCGGCAACGGCGGTTCCTGGTCGATGATGACGTCCTGTGCGCCCGGCACCTCCTTCAGTACGCGCGTGATCGCGTTGGCGACCTGACGGGTCTCGGCAAAATCGTTGCCATACACCTTGACCACCAGGTCGCTGTGCGCACCCGCGAGCTTGTCCAGCACGCCATCGATCATCGGCTGGGAGAAGCCCACCTGGGTACCCGGCAGTTCGCGGAAGCGCGTGGCCATGGCCTCGATCAACTGCTGCTTGTCGCGCCCGGAGGTCCACGTGCTGTACGGATGCAGGGTCACGGCCGTCTCGATATGGGACGGCGTGAACGGATCGGTGCCTTCATCATTGCGCCCGACCTGCGTCACCACGTGATCGACCTCGGGGAACTCCAGGGTCGCGGCACGCAGGTTGTTCGCCATCTGGCTGGCCTTGTCGAGCGAGATCCCCGGCGGCAGGGTCACCTGCAGCCAGATCGAGCCTTCGTCAAGGTATGGCAGGAAGTCCCGCCCGATGGTGGCGCCCAGGATCATGACGCCAACCAGCGTGGCGCCAGCAATGCCCAGCGCCGTGCGCGAGCGGCCGACCAGCCGGTTCAGGATTGCCTCGTAGCGTGGCCCGAGCCAGGCCAGCACGGGGTTGTGGAACACCTTGCGCGGCTTGCGATAGGCCCAGTAGGCCAGGCCCGGGATCAGCAGCAATGCCACCAGCAGCGCCCCGAACAGCGCAAAGCCCACGGCGAAGGCCATCGGCGAGAACAGCTTGTACTCGATGCGCTGGAAGGCGAACAGCGGCAGGTAGGCCGTGATGATCACAACCATGCCGAAGAAGATCGGACGCGCCACCTGCAACACCGACTGCATGATGTCGCTGCCGTGCAGCTCACTCTCGGCGTCTTCCTCGCGCCGGCGCAGGATGTTCTCCATCACCACGATGGCGCCGTCCACGATGATGCCGAAGTCGATCGCGCCGAGCGACAGCAGGTTCGCCGGGATCTTGAAGTGGTGCATCAGGATGAACGCCATCAGCAGCGACAGCGGAATCGTGATGGCCACGATGATCGCCGCGCGCGGGCTTCCCAGGAACAGCAGCAGCACCAGCGAAACCAGCACCATGCCTTCGAGCAGGGTCTTGCCCACCGTGTGCACGGTGGCATCGACGAGATTGCTCCGGTCGATATACGCCACCACCTTGACGTCCTTGGGCAGGATGTTCTCGTTCAGGTCGCGCACGGCTTCGTGCACGCCTTCCATGACGACCGATGGATTCTCGTTCTTGAGCAGCAGCGTGATGCCCTGGATCGTGTCCGGATTCTTGTCCATGCCCAGGATGCCGTGCCGCTGCGGGTTGCCCAGCACGACCCGGCCGAGATCCTTGACCAGCACCGGCACGCCGTTCTTCTGCGTGACGACGATATTGCCGAGATCGTCCAGATTGCGGATCAACCCTACGCCGCGCACTACCATGCCCTGTTCGCCGCGGTTGAGGATGCTCCCGCCAGCGTTGGCGTTGTTCTGCGAGATCGCCTGCGTGATCTGGTTCAGCGAGATGTTGTACTTGGACAGCATCAGCGGATCGAACTCGAGCATGAACTGCGTGGTCAGGCCGCCGAAGTTGGCCACGTCCACCACGCCCGCCACCTGCTTCAAGCGGGGAATGACCTTCCAGAACTGGAGTTCCGACAGCTCGCGTAGATCGCGGGTCTTCGAGACCAGCGTATAGCGGTAGATCTCACCAATCGGTGAAGTCAGCGGATCGAGCGTTGCCTGCGCGCCGTAGGGCAGAGTAATGCTGCTGATCCGCTCCTGCAGGCGTTGGCGCGACCAGTAGTCCTCCGCGCCGTCCTTGAACACCACCGTGATCAGGGACAGGCCGAAGGTGCTCTTGGAACGCATCACATGCATGCCAGGCACACCCATGATCTCGCGTTCGAGCGGAATGGTGATCTGCTGTTCCACTTCCTCGGCGGCCAGGCCGTTGACCTGCGTGACCACCTGCGACGTGGTATCGGCAATGTCCGGATACGCTTCCAGCGGCAGTTGCTTCCAGGCATACCAGCCGTACAGCGCGACCATCACGAACACCAGCGACACGATCCCGCGCCGGTTGAAGCAAAGGGTGACGAGACGCTCAATCATTCAGCAGCACCCCTTCCTTCACCACCACGCGATCACCCGCGGCCAGGCCGGACTTCACCTCCATGCGGTCGCCGAGCTGCGCGCCAAGCTTGATCACGCGCGGCTCGAACTGCCAAGGCGCCACTTCGATGAATGCGCGCGTGTAGAACCCGCTCTGGACGATGGCCGACATCGGAATGACGATGCCTTCATGCGGCTGCGACAGGAACGTGGCCTGCGCGAACATGCCCGGCTTCAGCTTGGCGTCAGGGTTGTCGAACACAAGGCGCACCTTGGTCGTGCGGGTATCGGCGTCGAGGATATCGCCCACGTAGCGCACCTTGCCCGGCCGCGGCTCGCCGTAGGCATCGAACTTGACGGTGGCCGACTGGCCGACGTACACGTGGCCGAGGTCCTTTTCCTGTGCGTTTGCCGTGACGAAGACATGGGAAAGATCGGCCACGGTCATCAGCGACGCGGTGGTGTCGTTCCAGTAACCGCCGGTGGCGGCATTGAGTTCGACCACGCGCCCGCTGATCGGCGAGCGAACGGTCAGGACATGGCCACCACCCGCCACTTGCGCCGTGGCGCCACCCTTGGCGCCGAGCAGGGCCAGGCGCGCATTGGCCCGTTCGGATTCGCTGGCAGCCTGGTCGTAGTCGCTCTGGGCCTGCTCGAAATCGCGCTTCGCGGCGATTTCCGACTTGTCGAGCTCGCGCTGGCGGTCCAGGTTACGGCGCGCCATCGTCAGCGCGGCACGGGCCTTGGCGGCATCGCTGGTGGCCTGCGCCAGATCGGCTGAATCGATCGAGAACAGCACGTCGCCAGCCTTCACCGCGTCGCCAAGCTGCTTGTTCAGCGTGACAATGCGGCCCGCCAGCGGGGGCAGCACCTTGACCAGCTTGGCCGGGTCCGCCTCGACGATGGCCGGCAGGTTGAACGGCGCGGCCACCGTTTCGAGCGTGGCGGGGGCCACAACCAGGGTGCGGCGCAGTGGCGAGTCGGCGGGCACGATCAGGCGCTCGCCTTCATGGCGCACGGCAACGGGAGGGTCCGCGCGCTTCTGCTCGCCCTTGGCGCGCAGCGCCCACATTCCTGCGCCACCCAGACCCAATACGATCAGTGCGGAAAGCCAGTAGGCAGCGCGCCCGGGAAGGGCTGGCCTGTTATTCATCATTCACTCCGACGCTGATATGCAGAAAGATATGAAACCGCCACATGCGGAAATTTCTGCCAATGGTACGCATGCGTGCTGCGGCGCACCCTGAATTCTTCTTCAGGCGGGGGCGCGCTCGCAATAGGCCGTTCAGGGGGCTGATAGAATCTGCCCCGACCCCGAAAGGCCAACCCATGAGGATCCTATTATTAGATGACGACCAGAAGGCAGCACGATTGCTGGCTCGCGGTCTGCAGGAAGAAGGTTATGACGTGGAGACGGCGCATTCGGTTGACACGGCCGCGTCGCACGACTGTACCGCCTTCAGCCTGCTCATCCTCGACTGGATGCTCCCCGGCAAGAGCGGCGTCGACTTCTGCCGGGAACTGCGCGCCCAGGGCGTGCGCACGCCGATCCTGATGCTGACCGCGCGCGACGCGGTGGCCGACCGCATCGCCGGCCTGGACACCGGCGCCGACGACTATCTGACCAAGCCGTTCGTATTCGAGGAACTGCTGGCGCGCGTGCGGGCGTTGCTGCGCCGCGTGGAGCTGGCACAACCCGCGCAGATCACGCTGGACGACCTGGTCATCGATCCGAAATCCCGCGCGGTCACACGCGCCGGCGCTCGGCTCGACCTCACGCCGAAGGAGTATGCGATCCTGACGTTGCTGGTCGCCCACGCCGGAGAAGTGGTCAGCCGTGCCCAGCTTGCGGAACGCATCTGGCACGCGGACCTGATCGCCATCGACAACCTGATCGACGTCCACATGAAGAACCTGCGCCGCAAACTCGACCCTCCGGGCATGCCGGTGCTGATCCATACCGTGCGGGGCCAGGGGTTCCGGCTTGCACCGGCGGGAGCCTCCTGACGTGCTGAACTTCCGGCAGCGGCTGGTCCTGACGCACTGGGCGGTCATCGTCGTGATCGTTGCCTGCGCGGCGTTCGCCGGGTGGTGGCAGCTTTCCCGCCTGGTACACGGACAGCTCGACGCTGCGCTGCTGGCACTGGCGGAGACCGAGGCCGGCATGCAGGCCGAAAGCCACGGAGAGCCTGTCAGGGCGCATGAGCGCCCTCCCGGCTCGGCGCCACCCTCGCTGGTGCGCCTGGACCGCCTGGTGCAGATCGTCAACGCCAGGGGCGAGGTCCTGGCGCGCAGCGCCAACCTCGGCAATGCCAGCCTGCCCGCGCCGCCCGCCCTGCTGGCCGAGATCGCATCCGGTGGGCAAGAAGTGTTCCAAACGCTGCCGAACTTCGGCGACGAGCCACTGCGCATGGTGTCCGTCCCCGCAGTGGCGAACGGCAAGCCCGTCGTCGTCCAGGTGGCGGGCTCGCTGGACGATGCGCGCAAGGTGCTGGCATCGGCAACGATCCTGTTCAGCATCATGGCGGCGGCACTGCTGGCCGCAGTCGGCGCGGCCGGGGTGGTGCTGACGCGACGCACGTTCCGTGGCATCAACGACGTCGTGAAACAGGCCCGGCTCATCGGCGACGCCAATCTCGGCGAACGCCTGCCGCACCCGGGCGCATCGGACGAGATCGGCCAGCTAGTCGACACGCTGAACGCGATGCTCGACCGGCTCGAACAGGCGTTCGACCAGCAACGGCGCTTCACCGCCGATGCGTCGCACGAGTTGCGCTCGCCGCTGTCACGGCTGCGTACCGAGATCGAAGTGACGCTGCGGCGCCCGCGCGAAAGCCAGGAGTATCGGGACACCCTGCACTCCTGCCTGGATGAAGTCGGCCGCCTGACACGGCTGATCGAGGAATTGCTGATGCTCGCGCGCTTCGATGCGGGTCAGGACCGCCCGAGCGGCGAGGCGCCGGCGCTGAACGCACTGATTGCCGAGACACTGCTGCGCGCGGGCCCTGTCGCCCGCGAGCGGCAGATCGATTTCGTGGTGCACAATGATGCGGCGGCCGGCGCCAGGGTGGCGCATGCATCGGTCAGCCTGGTGCTGGCCAACCTCGTGGACAACGCGTTGAAGTTCTCTCCGCCGGGCGGCAAGATCACGGTGGACTGCGCCACCGACGCGCAGGACACCCTGTTGAAGGTCACCGACGAAGGGCCCGGCATTCCGCAAGACGAACTGCCTTACCTGTTCGACCGCTTCTTCCGCGGCGCAAGCGCGCGGGCATCGGAAAGCGAGGGGGTGGGCCTCGGCCTGGCCCTGTCGCAGTCCATCATTCACGCGCAGGGCGGGCATATCGAGGCCGCCAACGCGCCTGGCGGCGGCGCGGTCTTCACGGTCAGGATCCCCCTCGCGCGACAGGAATCCGATTCGTGGAGAAACTGAAGATTCGTGGAGAACCTGAAGAAGAATTCAGTGTACGCAGCGGCACCCCCTTGATAATCTCCGTCCCGTCAAGGCAAACCTGGGGAGACCCTCAAATGGACAGTTGTTCTAGTCGATCTTCGAAGCAAGGTTAAGCAAGCCACCCGCATCCCTTTGCCGCTGGCTTGCATCGATCGCAAGTCACGCAGCGGCAATGCCGGGCTCCTCAGCCCGCCGCGCGCCACTCGCACTCGCCTGCTCTCGCAGGCCCCGCTGTCCGGTCATGCTCAGCCGGATGGCCAAGGAGTCGGAAATGCGCAAATTCTTCTCTTCCACCACCCGGACCTCCGCACTCACGGAACGTCTGTCATCCCCGTTCCTGCGCGCCCAAGTACCGTCGGACACCTCAACCGCGAAATCGTCTGGCCATGGCGGCCGCCGTGTAGCATCCGGCAACGCACCGATGACCGACCGGCAATACGCTGATGCGGCCGTCCGGTTTTGCCGCACGCTCTGGTAATTCCATATATCGTCCGTCCCTCACGGCGTGTCATCGCCATGTGTCGTCGCGAAATGCAACCCTGTTGAGCCTGTCCGTTCGGAGCCAAACGCGGACGCCGGCATATGTTTCAGCGCTGAAACATATGACTGACACCGGTCCGTGCTAGGCCAAGCGCAGCGTCGCCCTGCAGCCGGCGCGGAACGCACAGGAGCCCGCGGCGGCACGGGGTGCGCTACTCTTGCGCAAGCGCGCCCGCGCGCATCCTCATCACGACGCAAAGCGAAGAAGAAAAGAGGCTCACGCCATCATGAATACGTCACGACGCAGCTTTCTGGCCTCCGGGCTCGGCCTGGGCACCGTACTGGTGCTGCCGCGGCAGGCCGCCGCCGAAACCCCGCATCTGGATGAATCCGACCCGGCAGCGCGGGCCGTCGGCTACGTGCACGACGCCAGCAAAGTGGACAAGGTCAGGTTTCCCGCCTATGCGCAGGGACAGGACTGCGGCAGTTGCTCGCTCTACCAGGGCGACGCCGGTGCGGCCTGGGGCGGTTGCGTGCTGTTCGGCGACAAGCAGGTCGCGGCGCGCGGTTGGTGCAGTGCCTACACGAATATGTAGGCCCGCATAGAGGACCATCCCACCGCGCTTCGCACGCGCGGCGACACAGCGGCCCGGCGGGGCTCGGAGACTCAGCGCCGCAGTGCCTCGGTGCTCCGGCCCTTGAGCGGCTCGGCCGTGCTCGCGCTGCGCGACGGCTGCAAGCGGCGCCACGCCAGCAGCGGCAAGCGCAGCAGGCCACCGGCAAGCAGGCGCAGGTGCATCCAGCTCAGCAGCAGGTTGTCGCGCAGGTAGTTGAAGTGCGAAACGCCGCCTTCGTCCGCGCGGAAATACCGCACCGGCGCGGCGATGTTGACCGGCCGCACGCCACGCCAGCACAGGCGCACGGCGACCTCCGGATCGAAATCGAAGCGGCGCATCCATGGGCGACCGTCCATGACCGCGCGCAGCGGCGCGATCGGATAGACCCGGAAGCCGTACAGCGAATCGCCGATTCCACCCCACAGGGTCTCGATATCGGTGAAGAGATTGCACAGGCGGCGGCCATACACGCGCTCGCGCGGCGCACTGGCGTCGAAGACGGGCCGGCCCAGCACGAGGGCGCCGGGATCGCGCTGTGACTCCGCCATGAACTGGCGGATCAGGTTGGCGGGATGCTGGCCGTCGGAGTCCATCGCCAGCGCATGGGTGAAGCCCGCCGCGGCGGCTTGCTGCACGCCGTAAAGCACGGCAGCCCCCTTGCCCGCATTGCGCGGCAGTTCCAGCACGCGCAGACCGGGATCCCGGGCGGCTTCCTGGCGCAGCCAGGCGACACTGCCATCGGTGCTCCCATCGACCACAACCCACACCGGGTTCCAGGCGCGGCGGGCGGCTTCCACCGTCTCCCGCACCTTTTCTCCCGGGTTGTAGCTGGGAATCAGCACCAGGTGTGTCTTCGATGCCACCGGTTCGTCGGGGGATAGGCTTCGATCCATCGCTTTCCTTCTCATGCGGACGGACGTCCGCTCAAGCCATGCCTTGACCCGACATCAGCGCGTGCGCTGTTGCGCCGTATAGGCCGCCAGGCTGCCCAGCGACTGGAAGATGCGTTCGTTGTCCGGGTTGTCGGAGCGCAGTTCGAAGCCATACTTCTTGGACACCAGCAGCGCAATCTCAAGAATATCGATCGAGTCGAGGCCGAACCCCTCGCCATAGAGCGGCGTGCCGGGTTCGACGTCCGCCAGCGCGATGTCAGTGATGTCGAGTTCGCCGATGATCAGGCGCGCGAGTTCAGTTTCCAGTTCGTTCATCGTTCAAGATTGCATTGGCTTGCGGCCCGGTTCGGCCCTTGCAGCGGGCGCAGCGCCGCGACGAGCGGCTATGTTACTAAGGTATACTCGCGCTCCGCCTTTGGGGCGAATTTTGGGGTGAATGCTACCAAGCCCGGCAACAACTCACTAGGTGAGAGAAGTTTCGTAACAACATTGTCGACGCGGCCGGAAACAATGCCCCGGCGGCGCGGTCTTCATGGCGTGTCCAGTCTGACTCCCGGTCTGGCCCGGTCGCCTGTGCGGCCTGGGCCGCACAACCAGAGCGCCGTCATGCATCTAATAAATCACTTAGTTCCCGCGCCCGCCCGTGCCTCCACCATGAGGTGTTTGTATCACAATCGGCAATTGCCCGCCGCATTGGTATGTCCCTCCGCCTGAGGCAGATCGAACCGCCACAAGCCATGTCAGACTATCCGCTCGTCTCCCACGCCTCACTCGACAGCGCGATCGCCTACCGGCACGGGCACGCGATCACCGTGCGCCGGTTCCTGGCGGACGTGAATGCCCTGGCCGCACTGCTGCCGGCAGGGAGCCATGTGCTGAACCTCTGCAGCGACCGCTACCGCTTTGCGGTCGGGCTCTGCGCGGCGCTGGTGGCCGGCAAGCCCAGCCTGCTGCCGCCCACCTTGAACCCGCAGACACTCGCCAGCATCCGCGCCTTCGCGCCCGATGTCTTCTGCCTGCACGACGGCGAGGCAGCGGTGGGCGGCGCGCTGTCCGGGTTGGATCTGCCATGCCTGGCATATCCGATGGAAATGCCGGCGGGGGATGAGTCAGCCCAAGATGCGCCTGTCGTGCCCCTGGTCCCCGCCGAACGCGTGATGGCCTATGTATTCACCTCCGGCTCATCCGGGCTGCCGGTGCCCCACGCCAAGACCTGGGGCAAGCTGGTCGCGCTGGCGCGCGCTTCGGCGGCGCGCCTGGGCCTGGACGACGGGCGCTCTCACGCGTTGGTCGGCACGGTACCGCCACAGCACATGTTCGGCTTCGAATGTACCGTGGTGCTCGCGCTGCAGGCCGGTCTCGCCTTGCAGGCCACGCCCGTGTTCTATCCGGCCGATATCCGCGCGGCGCTGCAGGCCACGCCGCGCCCGCGCGTGCTGGTCACCTCGCCACCGCATCTGCGCGCCCTGCTGCTGGACGGCGGCGATCTGCCAGCGGCCGATCTGCTGCTGTCCGCCACCGCGGCCCTGCCCCAGGCGCTGGCGCGCCAGGCGGAACAGCGCTTTGGCGCGCCGCTGCTGGAAATCTATGGAAGCACCGAGACCGGCCAGATCGCGGTTCGTGCCAGTGCGCATGAGGCTGCCTGGGAACTGCTGCCCGGCATCGGCCTGGATTGGCGCACCGATCCCGGTGACGAGGATGGCCCGGTGGCATGGGCCTCGGGCGGGCATGTCGAGCGGCCCGTACCGATGGGCGATGTGCTGGAGCGGATCGACGCCTGCCGCTTCCTGCTGCATGGACGCCGTGCCGATCTCGTCAATATCGCCGGCAAGCGCAGCTCCCTCGCCTATCTGAACCATCAGCTCAATACCATCGAGGGCGTGCAGGACGGCTGCTTTTTCATGCCCGACGAGACGAAACCAACGGCAGACCGCACCGGCGGCACGGGCAGCACGGGCAGCACAGGCCGCGCAACGCGCCTGGTCGCCCTGGCGGTCGCCCCGGGCCTCGACGCCTCGCAGATACGGCGCGCACTGCGCGCGCGTATCGACCCGGCCTTCATGCCGCGCAGCCTGCTGCTCGTGGACAGCCTGCCGCGCAATGCCACGGGCAAGCTGCCGCGCGATGTGCTGGCGCCGCTGGTCGACCGCCTGCTGGCGGCGCGCCGCATGGGGAGGTCATCATGAACGGCACGCCTGCGGGGGCGCCCGCGTCCCGCTTCCAGGTGCCAGCGGACCACCCCGCCCTGCCGGGGCACTTTCCCGGCCACCCGGTGGTGCCCGGCGTGGTCCTGCTCGATCTGGCCGCGCTGCATCTGGCCGCCCTGCTCGGCGTGCCACCTGGCAGGCTCTGTCTGAGCTCGGCGAAGTTCCTGCATCCGGTGGTGCCGGGCGAAATCGTGCAACTGGCCCACCAGACGGGCGCCTCGGACACGCTGCGCTTCACCTTGTGCGTGGACGATCGCGAAGTGGCGAACGGCATCTTCGCGCTCCTTCCGGACGCAACCCCGGACACGGCGCCGGCCGAGGAGTCCCTGCGATGAGCGGCTGCACCGGGAGCCCCCCCACCGGGCCGGCCGACTGGAGCGAGGGCCGCGAGCGCAGCAATATGTTCACGCTGCGGCTGATGACCTGGCTGTCGCTGCGGCTGGGGCGGCGCGTCGGCCGCGTGCTGCTCTACCCGATCGCGCTCTACTTCCTGCTGTTCGCGCCAGCCGCGCGGCGCGCCTCCCTGGCCTACCTGGACCGCGTTTCCGGACGCCCGGCGCGGCTTCGCGACAGCTTCCGCCACATCTTCAGCTTTGCCAGCACCATCCTCGACCGCATCTACCTGCTCAACGGGCGCTTCGATCTGTTCGACATCCGCATCCACGGCGGCGAGGACATCCTTGACGCGCTCGACGGCGGCGGCGGGGCCTTCCTGCTGGGCGCCCACCTTGGCAGCTTCGAGGTGATCCGCGCCATCGGCCGCAAGCGGCCTGGAATGCAGGTGGCGATCACCATGTACGAGGAGAACGCGCGCAAGGTCAACGACGTGCTGCAGGCGGTCAATCCGGCCATGCGGCAACACTTGATCCCGCTGGGCAGCCTCGATGCCATGCTCAAGGTGCGTGCGTACCTGGAACGCGGCTTCCTGGTCGGGATGCTGGCCGACCGCACGCTGACGCAGCGCGCCTCCGATCCGATCACGCCGCACGACTTCCTCGGCGCGCCAGCGGGCTTTCCCACCGGACCCCTGCGCATCGCGGCCATGCTGCGCCGGCCCGCGATATTCATGACCGGACTGTACCGCGGTGGCAACCGCTACGACATCCATTTCGAACTGCTGGCCGACTTCTCCGAAACGGCACCGCGCGAGCGCGAGGCGCAGATGGAGGCCGCGCTCGCGCGCTACGTCGAAGCGCTGGAGCGGCATTGCCGCTCGGCCCCGGAGAACTGGTTCAATTTCTACGACTTCTGGCAGGATGGCTGCGCGCGGCAGGTGCCCGCCGCACAGGCATCCCACCCTGGCAACCGATGACGACATGCGCATTCGCCCGCTTCCGCTGACCTCCCTCCTGCTTGCCGGCTGGCTCGCGCTCGCATCCGCACCGTCTGCGCGGGCCGCCGCCGAGGCGGCGGCCCGCGCCGATGGCTGGAGCATCGACCAATTGATGTCCACGCTCGCGCAGCGCAAATCGGGCCGGGTCCGCTTCGCCGAACGCAAGTACCTGGCCATGCTGGAGCGCCCGGTGGAATCCACCGGCGAGCTGGTCTTCGTCGCACCCGATCACCTCGAGAAGCGCACCCTGACGCCCAAGCCGGAGACGATGGTGCTGGACGGGGACATGCTGACAGTGGAGCGCGCCGGCAAGAAGTACGTGTTGCCGCTGCAGAACTATCCTGAGCTGGCCGCCTTCATCGAGAGCATCCGCGGCACGCTGGCGGGCAACCGCGATGCCCTCGAGCGCGTCTACAAGCTGCGCATCGACGGCGCGGCGGGGCATTGGGTGCTGACACTGACCCCGACCGATGCGCGCATGGCGGCGCAGATCAAGCAGATCCGCATCGACGGCGCGCGCGACAATCTCCGCACGGTGGAGATCCTGCAGGCCGACGGCGACCGCTCGGTCATGCAGATCCTGCCGGCACCCTGAGCCCACCCTGAATCCGCTCGGGACACGCCATGGCCGCAACGCACCATCCGCCCTCACCGCCCACCTCGCCCCCAACCTCCCGGCAGGAACCCGGCCGCCGGCCGCGCTGGGCCGTCTGGCTCTGGCTGGCCTTGCTGCTGGCCTGCGCACTGGTAGCCGCGCGCAGCCGCTTCACGGCCGACCTGTCGGCCTTCCTGCCGCGCGCGCCCAGCACCGAGCAGCAGGTCCTGGTCGATCAATTGCGCGACGGACTGGTGTCGCGGCTGATCCTGGTCGGCATCGAGGGCGGCGACACAGTCGGCCGCGCCGCGCTGTCACGCGCGCTCGCTGCGCGCTTGCGTGGCGATGACCGCTTCACCTCCATCAACAATGGCGAACCGGTCAACCGCGCGGCGGACCAGCGCCTGCTCTACGGCCAGCGCTACCTGCTGAGCCCGGCCGTAACGCCCCAGCATTTCACCGAGCCGGGCCTGCGGGCCGCGGTCTCCGATTCGCTCGACCTGCTGGCGTCGCCTGCCGGCCTTTTCACCAAGTCGCTGCTGCCGCGCGACCCCACCGGCGAGATGGCGACGCTGCTTGGCCAGTTCGACGCCGGCCACAATGTGCCGATGCGCAACGGAGCCTGGGTCTCGCGCGACGGCAGGCGCGCCGTGCTGCTGGCACAGACCGCAGCGGCGGGCTCCGACACGGATGGGCAGGAGCAGGCCATCGCAGCCATCGAGGCTGCCTTCGCACAGGCGGCCCGCACGCTCGCTGCGCCCGCGGACGCCGCCCCCTACCGCCTGCTGATGACCGGCCCCGGTGTCTTCTCGGTGCAGACGCGCGACACCATCAAGCGGGATGTCGAGCGGCTGTCCACGGCCGCGCTCGCCATCATCGTGGTCTTGCTGCTTCTGGTCTACCGCTCGCCGCGCACGCTGCTGCTAGGCATGGTGCCCGTGCTCAGCGGCGCGCTGGCCGGCGTGGCCGCGGTCAGCCTGGGCTTTGGCGGCACGGTGCACGGCCTTACGCTCGGTTTCGGCACCACCCTGATCGGTGAGGCGGTGGATTACTCCATCTACCTCTTCGTACAGTCGTCGCAGGCTGGCGGCCAAGATCCGCGCGACTGGGTGCGCCGCTTCTGGCCAACCATCCGCCTCGGCGTGCTTACCTCCATCTGCGGTTTCGCCTGCCTGCTGCTGTCTGGCTTTCCGGGCCTGGCCCAGCTCGGCCTGTACTCGATCGCCGGCCTCGCCACCGCAGCCCTGACCACCCGCTACGTGCTGCCGTCCCTGATGCCAGCCGACTTCCGTCTGCGCGACGTCACCCCGCTGGGCACGCGGCTCGCGCGGGCCGCCGCGGCGGCGGGACGCCTGCGCTGGAGCCTTCTCGTGCTGCCCCTGGCCGCACTGGCGATGCTCGCCACGCACGAGGGCAGCCTGTGGAATCCGGAGCTGTCTTCGCTGAGCCCGGTACCCAAGGCCGCCCAGGCACTGGACGCCTCGCTGCGCAACGATGTGAGCGCACCCGATGTGCGTTACCTGATCGTGCTCGACGGCCCCGACCGCGAAAGCGTCCTGCAAGGCGCCGAGCGCATCGGGAAGGAACTGGACGCGCTGGTCGCGCAAGGCGTACTGAGCGGCTACGAGACGCCGGCACGCTACCTGCCGAGCGAAGCCACCCAGCGCGCGCGGCAGGCCAGCCTGCCGCCGCGCCCTGTGCTGCAGCAGCGCCTGGCCGCCGCATTGGCAGGCCAGCCCGTCAAGCCCGCCCTTTTCGCGCCCTTCCTCGATGATGTGGAGCGGGCCCGGCAGGCTCCCCTGCTGGGCCCCGAGGACCTGCGCGGCACATCACTGGCGCTGGCCGTCGACGCACTGCTGCGCCATCGGGACGGTCACTGGAGCGCAACGCTGCCGCTGCGCGCCGCCGGGACACCGGAAGCCGCACCGGTGCGCGCCGCGCTGGCCCGCGCCGACGTGCCCGGCGCACTCTTCGTCGATCTGAAGGGCGAATCCGATCGCCTTTACGACAACTATCTGCGGGAAGCCGTGCATCTTGCCCTGGCCGGATTCGCCGCCATCGTGGTACTGCTGGCGGTGGCATTGCGATCGCCCGCGCGCGTGCTGCGCACGCTCATCCCCCTGGCCGCCGCCGCACTGGTGGTCGCCGCTGCGCTGACGGCAAACGGCAGGCAGCTCAGCCTGCTGCACCTGATCGGCATGCTGTTGCTGGTGGCGATCGGCTCCAACTACGCGCTGTTCTTCAATACGCGCGCCGGCGGCGCACCGGGCGCGCCGGATGCGACACCCACACCGCATACGCTGGTATCGCTCGCACTGGCCAACCTGACCACGGTCACCGCCTTCGGCTTGCTGGGCGCCTCCACCCTGCCGCTGCTCCAGGCCTTCGGGCTGACTGTAGCGCCCGGGGCCGTGCTGGCGCTGGCCTTCTCGGCGATCCTGGCAGCGCCGGCCACAGTGGGCAAGACGGGCAAGAGAAAGGAGGCAGCATGAGCCTGCAGACGGCCGCACTGCCCGCACCGCGCCCCTGGCATCCGTCCATGTTGCTGCGCGCGACGGCGGTGGCCCATGTCGGCGCACTGGGTGCCGTACTGGCCCAGCCCGCCACGCTGCCGTGGGCGGCGGGCGGCGTGATCGCATCGCATCTGCTGATAGCAGGCGCCGGCCTGTGGCCGCGCAGCGCCTTGCTCGGCCCCAATCTGCGCCGGCTGCCGCCGCAGGCGGACGGCTGCATCGCACTGACGTTCGACGACGGGCCGGACCCCGACATGACACCGCGCGTGCTCGACTGGCTGGCCCGCCACGATCTGCGGGCCACCTTCTTCTGCATCGGCGCCCGCGCCGAGCGCCATCCGGAACTGGTGCGCGAGATCGCGCGCGCGGGTCACGCCGTGGAAAACCATAGCCAGTGCCACTCGCACCGCTTCTCCGTGTCCGGACCCGGCTGGATGATGGCCGAGATCCGGGGCGCGCAAGACATCCTCGGCGAACTGGCGGGCGTGCCGCCGCTCTTCTTTCGCGCGCCCGCCGGACTGCGCAATCCCTTCCTGGAGCCCGCGCTTTGCAAGGTCGGCCTGCGCCTGGCGAGCTGGACCCGGCGCGGCTTCGACACGCTGCCCAACGCGCGCCCGGAACGCATTGCCGCACGGCTGTTGCGTGGCCTCGCGGCGCGCGACATCCTATTGCTGCACGACGGCCACGGCGGCCGCATGGCGGACGGCGCGCCGGTCCTGCCCGAGGTGCTGCCGCGCGTGCTGGAGGCAGTCCAGCGCGCCGGACTGCGCTGCGTGACACTGCGCGACGCCGTCGGCCTGCCTGCCGCCGGGACGGGCCCTGCGGCCTGAGCCCGGCGGCCCCTTTGCTACAATTTCATGAGCCCCGCATGAGCCCCCTCATGAGCCACGTTACCCAGCCGGATTCCGCAGTGTCGCCCCTCCTGGTCTCCCACTTTACGGCCACCAGTTGTCTTGGACATGGCCTCGATGCCATGCTGGCCGCACTACGCGAAGGGCGCAGCGGCCTCGCGCCTTGCCGCTTCAGCGATGTGACGCTCGACACCTATGTCGGGGAAGTCGCGGGGGTGGACGCCGTCCGCTTGCCGGCGCCGCTGTCGGATTTCGACTGCCGCAACAACCGCCTGGCAGAACTGGCCTTGGCCCAGGATGGCTTCGCCGAGGAAGTGGCGCGCCTGCTCGCCCGCTACGGCGCGCAGCGCATCGGCGTGTTCGCCGGCACCAGCACCGGGGGCGTGTTCGATACCGAGCAGGCCTACCGCCGGCGCGACCCGGCCACCGGGGCCCTGCCGGCGGACTTCCGCTACGCGGGGGCACATTCCCCCTTCGCGCTGGCCGCCTTCCTGCGTGCCCGCTTCGGGCTGCACGGCCCGGCGCTGGCCATTTCGTCGGCGTGTTCGTCGGGCGCCAAGGTGTTCGCTTCGGCGCGCCGCATGATCGAAGCCGGCGTGATCGATGCGGCCCTGGTCGGCGGCGTCGACTCGCTCTGCCACACCACCCTGTATGGCTTCAACTCGCTGGAACTGGTCTCGCATCACGCCTGCCGCCCTTACGATGCCGCCCGCGACGGGATTTCTATCGGTGAGGCCGCCGCCTTCACCCTGCTGGAGCGTGCACCGGCTGCTGGAGCACCGGCGGATGGGGCTCCGGTGCCAGGCGACGCCGTGATGCTGGTCGGCATCGGTGAATCCAGCGATGCCCACCATATGTCGACGCCGCACCCCGAAGGGCTCGGCGCGCGCATGGCAATGGCCCAGGCACTGGCCACGGCCGGCGTGCGCCCCGAGGATATCGGCTATGTGAACCTGCATGGCACCGCCACACGCAGCAACGATGCCGCCGAGGGCCGTGCCATGCTGGACCTGCTGCCGCGCGCGCCCTGCAGTTCCACCAAGGGCGCCACCGGCCATACGCTCGGCGCGGCCGGTACGCTCGAGGCCGTGGTATGCGCGCTGGCGCTGCGCCATGGCCTGCTGCCTGGCGGCGTCAACACCGCCGAACTGGACCCCGCCTTGCCGGTGAACTACCTGCTCCATAGCCGCAGCGCGCCGCTGCGCTACGCACTGTCAAACGCCTTCGGCTTCGGCGGCACCAACTGCAGCCTGCTGTTCGGCCGCGCCGACGCTGCCATGCAGGGAGGCAAGGCATGAAGCTGACCGCCTATATCGACGGCGTGGGCCTCATCGGACCCGGCCTGGACAGCTGGGCGCAGGCCGAGGCCATGCTCGCCGGCCACGCTGCCTATGCTCCTCGCCGTACGGAAGCTCCCGCCCCGGCGGTATTGCCCAGCGCCGAGCGGCGCCGCAGCGGTCCCGGCGTCAGGGCGGCGCTGGCCGCCGGCAGCGAAGCGGTGGCCGCCAGCGGTTGTCAGGCGGCCGAGTTGCCGACGGTGTTCGCAGCCTCGGGGGCTGATGGCCACAACTACCACACGATCTGCGAGACGCTGGCCAGCGCCGACCCCGCACTGTCGCCGACGCGCTTTCACAACTCCGTGCACAACGCGGCGGCAGGATATTGGAGCATCGCCACCGGCGCCATGACCCCCTCCAATGTGCTGTGCGCACATGACGCCAGCTTCTGCGCCGGCCTGCTCGACGCCTTGTGCCAGGTGGCGACCGGCGACGGCGCCTGCATGCTGATCGCCTACGACACCGATTACCCGGAACCCATGCGCACCTTCCGCCCGATCGCCGACACCTTCGGGCTGGCGCTGGTGCTCGCGCCGGCGGCCGGCGCGCATACCCTGGCGCGGCTGGAAGTGGAATGGAGCACGGAAGCGGCCACCCGGATGCAGGATGCCACGCTGGAGACATTGCGCCTCTCGGTGCCCGCGGCGCGCGCGCTGCCGCTCCTGCGGGCGCTGGCTTGCCGTGATGATGGGCCGGTCGTGCTGGACTATCTGGAAGACCTGCGACTGAGCGCCAGGCTTGCGCCGAGCGTTGGCGGTGCCGGCTGAGATGGACCACCTGCCCATCCTGCCTCTGCCGCCATTGCCGCGCGACTGGATCGCCGCGCGCATTCCGCACCAGGGTGCGATGTGCCTGCTCGACAGTGTGCTGGCGTTCGACGCCGAGCACATCGTCTGCGAGGCGAGCAGCCACACCGATCCGGCGAACCCGCTGCGTGCGGCGGGCCGCCTCGCCGCCGTGTGCGGCATCGAATATGCGGCGCAGGCCATGGCAGCGCACGGCGCCGCACTGCAGGCAGGCGCGGCAGGCGCCAACCGGCCTGCGCTGGGCTATCTCGCCAGCGTGCGCAAGCTGGCCATGCACGTCGAACGGCTCGACGACATTGCCGCGCCGCTGCGCATCGAGGCCAGCCGGGCTGGCGCGGACGGCGCCCGGGTGCTCTACCTGTTCACGGTAAGCGCGGCCGGGCGCAGCCTGCTCGAAGGGCGGGCAGCCGTGCTGTTGGAGGTGCCGCCGCGCTAGCGGCAGCACCTACCTTGCCACCCGCTGCCTCAGGCTG
This sequence comes from Cupriavidus sp. 09_S30, assembly GCF_056930435.1. NCBI lineage: Bacteria > Pseudomonadati > Pseudomonadota > Betaproteobacteria > Burkholderiales > Burkholderiaceae > Cupriavidus > Cupriavidus sp. 09_S30. Next base: position 1,634,496 of record NZ_JBXOWI010000002.1, read on the forward strand.
CCTCAGGCTGCAATAGCCGGCAGGATGCGGCCACGTACCTCGCCGAAGCCGACGCGATAGCCCTCGCCCTGGCACCAGCCACGCATCACCACTTCGTCGCCATCCTCCAGGAAGCCGCGCTTGGCGCCGCCGGTCAGCGTCACCGGCTCCGCGCCGTTGCGCGTCAGCTCGAGCAGGCTGCCGTACGAGTCGGGCGTGGTGCCGCTGATGGTGCCGGAGCCCATCAGATCGCCCACGCGCACATTGCAGCCGGACACCGTGTGGTGAGCCAGTTGCTGCGCCATGGTCCAGTACATCGCCTTGAAGTTGGTGCGGCAGATGGTGGCAGCCTCTTCCACACCGTCGGCGCGCAGCAGCACCTCCAGGTCGATATCGTAGGCATTGCGTTCCTGCTGCCGCAGGTAGGGCAGCGGCTCGGGCGACTGCGCGGGATTGTCGCGGCGGAACGGCTCCAGCGCTTCCATGGTCACCACCCAGGGCGAGATCGAGGTGCCGAAGGTCTTGCTGTTGAACGGACCGAGAGGAACGTATTCCCACTGCTGGATATCGCGCGCGCTCCAGTCGTTGAGCAGCACCATGCCGAACATGTGCTCGTTCGCGGCAGCCGTGCTTACCGGCTCGCCCAGCGTCGACTCCTTGCCGACGATGAAGGCCATCTCCAGCTCGAAGTCGAGCTTGCGGCAGGCGCTGAAGATCGGGCGTGCCTCGTTGGGCAGCTTGATCTGGCCATTGGGGCGACGCAGCTCGGTGCCGCTCACCACCACGGAACTGGCGCGGCCGTTGTAGCCGATGGGGATCTCCAGCCAGTTCGGCAGCAGCGCGTTCTCCGGGTCGCGGAACATGCGGCCGACATTGGTCGCGTGTTCCTTCGACGAGTAGAAGTCGGTGTAGCCGGGAATCTGCACCGGCAGGTGCATCGTCACCCAGGTAGCCGGCGCGAGAGCCGAGGCGCGCAGCGCGGGATTGTCTTCCAGCGCCTTGTCCTCGCCGGACAGCAGGGCCGTCAGGCGCTTGCGCGTATCGGACCAGACGGACTTGCCCAGTGCGATGAAGCGGTTCAGGTTGTCAACGCCGAACGCGCCCTTGGCGGCCGCGGGCAGCAGTCCGGCGTCGTCGAGCACCGCCAGGTCCAGCACCATGTCGCCGATGGCCACGCCCACGCGCGGCGTCTTGCCACTGGCCGAGAAGATGCCGTAAGGCAGGTTCTGCAGCGGGAAATCGGTCTGGCCGTCGTTGGCGGATTCAATCCAGCTCGTCTTGCGTTCAGTCATTTGGGGCTCCGGGTAATGCAGCCGGCATGGCGCCGGGGGCGGCCGCCATGCCGTGGTCGTTTGTCCGTATTCGTTTATCGTTGGCGGCTTCGTGCCGCTCAGCGCACGTTCGGGTTGAAGTGTTTCTTCAAGCCCTGCCAGCAAGTGTAGTAGTCGCCCTGCAGATCCGGGGATTCGGCGGCGTACCGCGTCGGCCGGATCACGCCAGGGGTCTCGAACATGAAGGCCATGGTGTCGCTGATCTTGTGCGGCGTGCTGGTGTCGGCAGCGCTGGCGCGTTCGAACGTCTCCGCATCGGGACCGTGCCCAGTCATGCAGTTATGCAGGCTCGCGCCGCCCGGCGCGAAGCCCTCGGCCTTGGCGTCATACACGCCGGCGATCAGGCCCATGAACTCGCTGGCGATGTTGCGGTGGAACCAGGGCGGGCGGAAGGAATCCTGCATCGCCAGCCAGCGCGGCCCGAAAATAACGAAATCGATGGTGTCCACGCCCGGCGTGTCCGAGGGGGACTGCAGCACCAGGAAGATGGACGGATCCGGATGGTCGAAGCTGATCGAGCCGATGGTGTTGAAGCGGCGCAGATCATACTTGTACGGGGCATAGTTGCCGTGCCAGGCCACCACGTCCAGCGGCGAATGGCCGATCTCGGCGCGCCACAGATTGCCCTGGAACTTGGCCAGCAGTTCGAAGTCGCCTTCGCGGTCCTCGTACCAGGCAACCGGGGTGAGGAAGTCACGCGGGTTGGCCAGGCCATTGGAGCCGATCACGCCCAGGTCGGGCAGCTTGAACAGCGCGCCGTAGTTCTCGCAGATATAGCCGCGCGCTTCGCCGTCCGGCAGTTCCACGCGGAAACGCACGCCGCGCGGGATCACCGCGATCTCCTGCGGCTCCACCTCGAGGCGGCCCATTTCGGTGACCAGCAGCAAGCGGCCCTGCTGCGGCACGATCAGCATTTCGCCGTCGGCGTTATAGAAGAAGCGATCCTGCATCGAGCGGTTGGCCAGGTACAGGTGCATGCCGCAGCCGCTCATTGCCTCCGGGCTGCCGTTGCCGGCCATCGTGACGATGCCCTCGACGAAATCGGTCGGCTCGGTCGGCATGGCCGGCGGGCTCCAGCGCATCTGGTTCGGCGAAGGCGCCACCTCGTCGAAGCGGCTCATCCAGCGCGACTGCTCTACGCGCGCGAACGGGCTGTGCATCGACGCCGGGCGGATGCGGTAGAGCCAGGAACGCCGGTTGTGCGCACGCGGCGCGGTGAAGGCCGTGCCGGACAACTGCTCCGCATAAAGGCCGTAAGGCGCGCGCTGCGGGGAGTTCTGGCCAACCGGCAGCGCTCCCGGCAGGGCCTCTGTGGCGAACTCATTGGCAAAGCCCGACTGGTAGCCGGCGGCCGCGGCCTGCGGCACCATCGATTGCGTCTGGGTCATCTCGTCTCTCTTCCTCAGGATCGGTGAATCGGCGTATGCGCGGCGTTCATGCCGCCGGCCCGCCGGCGCCGGGTTCAAGCACGCCCGCGCGGGCGAACGCCATAGCTTCCTCCAGCACTGCAAGGTCGCCGATATGGTTGGCCAGCAGCAGAATCAATTGCGCATTGGCCGCCTGGCTCTGCGCGTCGGTCAGATCACGATGCATATTGAGCAATGCCTCATAGAAATCGTCCGGTCGCGCAAGATTCGCCTCGGTGTTCAGTGCCATGGCAATCCCCCCTGCAACCTCCCTGCAGCCCGCGCAAACGGGCGCCCGCTCGCCTTGTGCCGGGCGTGGCAGACGATCGGACGGGGTGCGCAAAGGTGGCGTGCTTCTGGCGTGGCCTCGAATTACGTATTCCGTAATCGATTTACCATATCGTAATCCTGACCATCGGGACGTGTCAAACCACCACGCAGCTGCGCCCCGCGAATGGGCGGCCTGAGCCAAGCATAGGCGCCCGCGCGATGAGCCGATGGGGAGTGGGCCGCCAGGCGGTAGAAAAGAGGTGGAGCCGGAAAAAGTGGACGCGCCAGCGCTGCCACGGTTGGCGGCAGGAAACGGTGGGAAACGGGTAAAGCAGGCGATCCGCCCGGCGGGAGCCCGCTGGCGGCATGAGCGCGCCCGCGAGCGCGGCGCGACAAACGCTGCCCGGAGGCGGCAAGCCGCCCCCGGGCAGGGTTGGAAACCGGATAACAGGCGCTGCAGGCCGGCCCCACCATGCCCGCTCTGTGGGGAAGCGGGATGGCCGGGGCTACCCTGCCCTGGCCCTGCGAACCAGCTTAGAGAGGTTTGTGGCCTTCGCCCGGTGCAGAGCCGAAGCCACCACCGGGGCTGGGCGTCGCAGGTGACGTCGATGTGGTGGCGGTGGGTGCCGGGCCGGCCATCGAGGCCACCGTCACACCGCCATTGCGGCTGGCGATGAAGGCATTGACCTCGGCAGCGAGCTGCTGCGGGGCCAGTACCACTTCCAGTCCGAGCGCCTCGCACGCGGCGAGGAAGGTTGACATGCGCGGGTCAGCCTGACCCGATTCCGCCCGCAGGTACGCTTCCCGGGAAATCCCGGCCTTTCGGGCGACATCTTCCTGCTTGAGCTTGCGCGCTCGGCGCAGGGCCCGCAGTTGCCGGAACGGTTCGCTAGCGCCTCTTGGCACGGCTGTACTGTTCATATCGGTCTCCAGTCACCAGTTGAAAAAGTGCGCGGACGTGCATTCGAGTATAGAGCACGCAAGGCATTCCGTATGTAGTCGCGACAACACTTTGTGCAGATTTCTTGAGAAGCCTTCACGAAGCGTCCTTAACAACACCCGGACACGCCAGGATAGGGCCGATTCAGCACAAATCCTCGTTTCCGCCCAGACACTAACGGGACAGAGGATCACTCGTTGACCCCAAATCGTTACAACACTTTACAAAACGACCGGTCGTGCTATTCTCTGCTCCATGTTGAAAGGCCAACTGACACGCACTGCAATCATCGAGCAGGCATTCGAAACCGCCGCTAAAGTCGGGTTCGATGCACTCTCGCTCGCGACGCTGGCCCAGGACACCAGTATGTCCAAGAGTGGCCTGTATGCACACTTCAAGTCCAAGGAAGCGTTGCAGCAGGCGGTCCTGGAACTGGCCACCGAGCACTTCGCCGCCATCGTGGTGCGGCCCGCCCTGCGCGCGCCGCGCGGAGAGGCGCGGTTGCGCGCATTGTTCGATGGCTACCTGGGCTGGATCGGTGGCACCGCCGCGCGTGGGTATTGCCTCTTCATCGCACTCGGCCAGGAGTATCGCCACCGGCCGGGGCCGATACGCGAGCGGGTGGTGCAGGTGTTCGACGCATGGCATGGTGTGATCGCGCGCGTGGTCGAGGGTGCTGTGGCGACGGGTGAGTTTGCCCCCGGCACGGACGCGCGCCAAGTGGCCTTCGAGTTCGTCGGTATCGGTATGTCCTTCCAGCAGTCCTTCCAGTTGCTGGGACGGGCCGACGCCGAGACGCTGGCGCGCAACGCCTTTGAGGCCCTGCTCGAGCACGCGCGTGCGCCGCGCAACCGCGCGACCGGGCACCAAGCCGCCGCGTCAACTGCTTGAGCGCGAAGCCGGTACTGTGGGGCGGTACCGGCCAGTAGGTTGGCGCCATTTTTTTTGCCCCGGAAATAGCACGACCGGTCGGTTCTAAAGTGGCGCAGCGGCTGCCTTGCGGCGCAGCGCCGCTCGCGTACCGGCCAGCCAGTATCCCCTTTCATCCGGAGGCATCGACGTGGCTGACCTTTCTTCCTCGCTCTCATCCCGCTCCCCGGCTGGCAATGCTTCCGGCCAGGCGTCGCGCAACAAGCCCTCGCCGGCCGGTTGGCTGCGCCTGGGCTGGCAGATGGCCGGACTGCTTTATCCCGATGGGGCCGCGCGGGCCTTGGAACGCGCCTGCTTCCGCCCACCGCCTCCGCGCGTCGACGAGCCGGCGCAACACATGCTCGACGCAGCCCGCGCCGATTGGGCCCTGGTCATCGGCCAGGGTGGCAGCCGGCGGGTGCGCGTCTACCGCTGGGGCAGCGAGGGGCCGACGGTGCTGCTTTCCCACGGCTGGGGAGGCCACGCAGGCCAATGGCATGCCGCGATCCCGCCGCTCCTGGAGGCCGGCTTCCGCGTGGCCGCATTCGACGCCCTGTGCCACGGCACATCCGATGCAGGCGCTCGCGGTCCGCAGCAGACATCGATTCTCGAAATGGCCCGCGCGCTGCTGGCCGCAGCCTGGCATGTCGGCCCCGTGCATGGCCTGGTCGCCCACTCATTGGGCGGGGCCGCCGCAGCATTGGCCTTCCGTGAGGGCTTGCTGCCGAATGCAGCCGTGCTGATCGGGCCGCCGGCCGACCTCTATCGCGCCTGCTCTGCCCAAGCCTGGCAGCTTGGCCTCGGTCCCGCCGTGCTGCACCGCATGCAGCGCAGCGCGGAGCGCTGGATGGGCATGCCCTGGTCGGACTTCAACGTGCCCGAGATAGGCCGCCAGCGCACCGTGCCGAAGACGCTGATCGTCCACGATCGCGGTGACCGGGAGGTCCCTTGGGAGGACGGCGCGGCAATCGCCGGCGCATGGCCCGGCGCGCGCCTGCTGACGACCGAGGGCCTGGGCCACCGGCGCATCATGCGCGATGCCGGCGTCATCGCGGAGGCAGTGGCGTTTCTCGCGCCCGCCGCCGTGCCGCCCGCACGGCAGGCAAGGTCCGTTCAGGCGATACCCGCCTGAAGTTGCGGGGGCTGCGGGGCCCTGCGCCGAGAGCGTGCGCGGCGCGAAGCGGGCGGCGTTGACAGCATACGCCGGCACCGCCAATACTCTGCCGCTGGATGCGCGGATGCGAGCGGGCAGACAGCCGGCCACCGCGCACCGCATAAAAACCAGAGGAGATTCCTGCATGAGCCATCGCCCTCGCGCGGCGCAGCTTGCCTGCGCCGCCCTGCTGACCGCCTGCGCCGCCTCGGCCGGAGCACAGACCGCCGCCATCGATCCCGTCGCCACGAAACAGGCGATCGACACCCAGCTTGCCTCGTCCTACCCCGACCTGGATTCACTCTACAAGGATCTCCACGCCCATCCCGAGCTCGGCTTCCAGGAAACGCGCACCGCGGCCACGCTGGCCCGCGAAATGCGTCGCCTGGGCTTCGAGGTGACGGAAGGCATTGGCAAGACCGGGCTCGTTGCCATCTATCGCAACGGCAACGGCCCTACGGTGATGGTCCGCACCGAACTGGATGCGCTGCCGATGGCGGAAAAGACCGGCCTGCCCTATGCGAGCAAGGCCATGACCGATTGGAACGGCAAGCCCACACCGGTTGCGCATAGCTGCGGACATGACATTCACATGGCGGCCTGGGTTGGCACGGCCCGCACGCTGGTGGCGATGAAAGACCGTTGGCATGGCACGCTGATGTTCGTCGCCCAGCCGGCCGAAGAGCTGGTTTCCGGCGCGGCCTCGATGCTCAAGGCGGGTCTCTTCACCCGCTTCGGCAAGCCCGATTACGCATTCGCACTCCACACTGCGCCGGCCCCGGCGGGCACGATCAGCTTCAATTCCGGTCCGGTCACTTCGAACTCCGACGGACTGGAAGTGCGATTCAAGGGCCGTGGCGGGCACGGCTCCGCTCCCGACAAGACCATCGATCCCGTCATGATGGGCTCGCGCTTCGTGGTCGACCTGCAGAGCGTGGTCAGCCGCGAGAAGGATCCGCAGGAGTTCGGCGTCGTCACCGTGGGCGCATTCCAGAGCGGCACGGTGGGCAACATCATTCCGGATGAGGCTGTACTGCGCGGCACGATCCGCAGCTACAAGCCCGAGGTACGCGAGAGCCTGCTGGCGGGCGTGCGCCGTACTGCCAAGGCGGTGACCGACATGTCGGGCGCGCCCGAGCCCGAGGTACACATCGAGGAAGGCGGCAAGGCGGTCAATAATGATCCGCAGCTCGTCAGCCGGACCGAGGCCGTACTGCGCGGTGCCTACGGCAAGAACGTGATGCGCGTCCCGCCGATCACGGCCAGCGAAGACTTCTCTGATTTCGTCAATACCGGCGTGCCTTCGATGTTCTTCTTCGTCGGGGTCTATGACCTGCAGCGCTACCTCGACTCGCGCAAGCCGGGTGCGACGCCGCTGCCTTCCAACCATTCACCCTTCTTCGCCCCCCTGCCGGAGCCATCCATCAAGACGGGCGTGGGCGCCATGAGCCTGGCCGTGCTGAATGCACTGACCCTGCCCAAGACCAACTGAGCGCCGCTTTCCGGCCGATGACCACCGGATTGCCCCACGCGCGGGGCAATCCGGCCAGCCCTTCGAGGCGTTCCAGAGGCTCGACCGGCACTTTCCCTTGCATTCAGGCCCTTTCCCCTGCATTCAATATGGGTGCGGCCTCTGGCGATGACAATCGCCAGAGGCCGTGGGTCGTTTGCCCACCAGATCGGCCGTTAATTGCGTTACTGAACACTGCGTTTGCCGCGATCCGCTGCGCAGCCCCCCCTCCCGCCGCGCACATTTGCGCGCCGGCCACCGTCCCGCCTGCCCCTCCGACTTGCCGGCATCTGCAGCCGGCTTTGACCGGCAATAATGTGCCGCACGCGCAAGCGGGTATCATCCCTCGCGTAAGACCAGAAACACTTGTCGAATGATTCCTACCGAACTCGCCGCCCCGGATGGCGGCGCCAACACCTCCCTGCCGCGCGCCGAGCGCGCGTACCAACAATTGCGCGCCGCGATCCAGGCGGGTCAGCTTGCCCCCGGCACGCGGCTGCGCGAAGTCGAGCTGGCTGAGTCTCTCGGCCTGTCGCGCACGCCAGTGCGCGAGGCGCTGTCCCGGCTTGAGTCCGAGGGGCTGGTCGTCAATGAGCCCAACCGCGGCATGATGGTCACGCAGCTCGACGCCAGCATGGTCAGCGAGCTGTACGTGATGCGCGAAGTACTGGAAGGGACAGCGGCCGCCCTGGCCGCGCGCCATGCCACCGATGTGGAGCTTTCCCTGCTGCGCGATATCGTCGAGCGCGACCTGGCGATCGCGGATGATCCGGCGCGCCTCGCGGCCAATAACCGCCTGTTCCACGAGACCCTGCACCGTTGCGCCCACAACCGCTACCTGCTCAAGACACTGCGCTCGCTGCATGAATCGATGGCCTTGCTGGGCCGCAGCACACTGGCAGTGCCCGGACGGCCGCGCGCCTCGTACGAGGAACATATCTCGCTGATCGAAGCCCTGGAGCATCGCGATACCGCGCTGGCCGAACAGATCATGCGCCGGCATATCCAGCAGGCCTACAAGGTCAGGCTCTCGCTCTGGATCGAGGAGCAGGCGGGCAACTGATCGCACCCGGCCACGTCGCACTTCGGAAATGAACAAAGCCGGCCTGGCCCCGCAAGGTATGCGGAAACCAGGCCGGCCTCGCTGGCGATGGTGTCATCGCCTGGCGCCAGCGCCGCCCATTACCGGGGTACGGCGGCCGGGCGCGCGCGCCTGAACGGAAATCAGCCGTTGGCGAAAGCGACCTTGGCCTTGCGCGCTTGCCGCTGCAGGCGCAGCAGCGCGCCCTGGAAGGCAGCGACCATGTGCTTGAGGTCGTCGGCAAAGCCGAGGCGCGGGGTGTCGAGCTCGCGCTCGATCAGTTCGCGTTCCAGTTGATCAGTCAGCTTGATATCGGATTGGGTGCTCATGACATTCACTCCTAGGGAATACCCTTATGGGGTTTTCCCTGATTATAGCGAAGGAAATGACGCATCGCAGCATTAGGTAATACTACGTATCCGCGCGGGCGGCACTTCTGCCACATCCGCTGCCTTCTTGCGGCATCTGCGCAACAGCTTCGCTGCCGCCACCGCATATTGGTGATGTGGCGACCGCAAACCCGCCCCTACAAGCAAATCATGAAGCACATGAGCGTTGTGCCACGATCGGCACAGCGAGACGCGCGGGCCCGCGCATGGTCGGCCACACGAACTGGCGACCGGACAGCCGGAGCAGCCGTCGCACAGACAGTCAAAGCGAAGACTGCGCCAATGTGATGCCCTGCCCCGCATCGGCCTGCGGCCGGTTGCCCACGACATCGGCCGCCACGAAGGGCCGGATCACGAGGGCGACATAGCTTTCCTCGGCAATGACGATGTAGGCCAGGTCCGACATCACCAGGCCCACGTTGCCCAACTCGGAGCCCAGCCTGGCCAGCACGAAGCGCTGCAGAACGGCGAGGTCCGCCTCTTCGTCGAGCGTGAGCGCTACGGTGCAGATCGTCAGAAAACACTTCTCCACCGTCCCACAGACCACGACCACCTCGTCAAGCGCCTGGCCGCCGTCGGCCGCCTTGACCAGCACCGAGATGCCCGTGCTGGGGACGGCACGGTGCCAGCCGTGCTGGACGCGGAAGGCCGGCAGCGTCAGCTGCGTGCCGGTATGCTTGGCCACGGCGTTGAAGTGCTGGGTGAACTCGCCCGGGCTGATGCCGAACAGAGGTTTCGGGACTGGCGCGGAAGATACGGCCAGCGACGAGGCCAGGAACAGGGTCGCAAATGTAGTCAGCAGGTTCATCGCAGCCTCCCGGCCTGGAAGGCCCTCGGCAGCGCGACGCAGCCTTCCGGTCGGCCGTTGGTCGACGCTACTCCGGTTGGCACGGCGGCTGTCCGCGGCCGGAAACCGCGCATCCCAGGCAGCCATCACTCCGGCGCGGCCGATGTTGCCGCCAGGCTGCGTCCCGCTACGTTCCCTAGGGCCCGTCGACGGCCTTACCCCACGATATCTTGTAGTAAATGCTGGCGGGTGCCGGATTGCCAGTGGTTTTTCATGCGGGACTTGGGCCTCACGGCGAACGAGGCGACCCATCGGCATGGTGCGGCGCGCATCGGGCAGCCGGCCACCTTGCCGCCAGACGGGCAACGCTTCTGCGTGCGTCACCGCCCAACCTGGGTTGGCAGCATGCCAAGACAGGCGTTAGCATTACTTGTACCCCCGAAGCGGTGAGGCGGAGCCTTGCGAGGAGACCACGCATGCATATCACTCCTGACCCGGACGTCGTTCCACCGCAACCGGAACCGCCCCCATCCGAGCCAACGCCATCGCCCGAGCCGGTTACGGATCCTCCGCCGGGCGACACGCCACCGCCTCCGCCCCAATACGGCCGGCTCTGAGCGGGCACCATGAGCAGAGGCTGCGCAGCGCAATGGGCGGCGCGAGGGCGGTCCGGCCCGCCAGCGTCGCTGCCATCGGTCGTGGCACGGGTCTGCCGCGCATTGGCGCAGGCGCTGATGTTCGCGTTGGCGTTGGCCTGCATGCCGGCCAGCGCCCAGACCCCGTCACCAGTGGCGGAGTGGCAGTACTCGGTGGGTATCCCGCTTCAGAAGATGTTCGAACCGGAGATTCCGGAGTGGCAGGTCCGACTGGGCGGCGGCGCCATCATGCGGCCGATTTACGACGGTGCGTCACGCTATCACATGCTGGCAGGCCCAAGCATCGACATCCGCTATCGCGACCTCCTGTTCCTGTCGACCGGAGAAGGCCTCGGCATCAACCTGATCAGCACCCCGCACTGGCGTGCCGGCGTCGCGCTGTCCTATGACCTTGGCCGGCGCAGCGCCGACGACCTGGACCACCTGCACGGACTGCCGAACATCAATCCCGCGCCGGAAGCCAAGCTCTTCGCAGACTACGTGGTCTCGAAGGAATTCCCGCTGGTGCTTCGCGTGAACGTGCGCCGCACGCTGGCCACGGATGACGGCTGGACCGGCGACATCGGCGCTTATCTTCCCTTGCCTGGCAGCAGCGAGACCTTCTTCTGGTTCGCTGGTCCCACCGTTTCGTTTGCCGATTCCCGCTACATGGGGCGCCGCTTCGGTATCAGCGCGGAGCAGTCGGCCAGTTCGGGCCACCCGCAGTACAGCCCGGGCGGCGGCATCAAGTCGGTTGGCGCCGGCCTGAGCACCGTGTTCTACTTCAGCAAGCACTGGTTTGGCACCGCCGACGTGGCATTGAGCCGCCTGCTCGGTCCGGCTGCCGGCAGCCCGCTCGCCAGCAGCCCGCTCAGCGTGTCAGTCGATGCCTCCGTGAATTACGAGTTCTGACGGCACCCGCCTTGCTCGCGCCTGCGCCTGTCGCGCACCGCAACCATGAGCCAGATGCATCACAACCCCGCCTTGCCGGGTAACGTATCCCATACCCGTTCGCCGACCGCCCCGCACTGCGGACCTTGCATTTGTTGACAGTTGGACTGGAGCGGCCTGACTAGACTAATTACAACCCTTGGTTGCTCCCAGGGGCGGATCTACCCGTACCGCCAGGCTCTGACCCGCCTGGCGCTTTTTTTTTGCCTGCCCCCAGAGCGGCCCTAGCCGACCGACGCTTCGAATATCCGCCGATAGTTGCCGCCCAGCAGCTTGCCCACCTCGGCGCGGGCAAAGCCCGTGTCCAGCAGCATCTGCGCCAGCGCCGGCAGTTGTGCGTAGCTGCGAAACACCGGCGGCGAGATAAAGCCCAGCATGTCCGAGCCGAGCCCCACGTGATCCACGCCGACCACGTCCACCATGCGCTTGATGCCCTCCGCCATCGCGTGGAGGTCCTGAAAGCTGCCCGCGCTCGGCCAGACACCGATGACACCCCCGGTGCCTGCGATCACGCGTGCATGGTCGGGCGAAATCAGGCGGCTGCGCGCGCCGGGATGCGGGGCCAGCGCGGTATGCGAGAGCACCAGCGGCTTGCTGGAAACCCCGGCTGCGCGCTTGGCCAGCGCATAGGTGCCGTGGGCCACGTCGACGACCATGCCCAGCGCATTGCAGCGCCGTACCACCTCGGCGCCGAAGTCGCTCAGGCCGCCGTGCACGGGCAACTCGGTCTGGATATCCCCCAGCTCGTTGACCCGGTAGTGCGTCAACTGCAGATGGCGCAACTGATGCCGCGCATAGGCTTCGTCGACTCTCTCGATCCGTCCTTCGAGAAAGTCAGCCCCTTCCGCCGACAGAATCACGCTCGGCCCGGCCGCTCCGAGGGCGACCAGCGAGGCGGCATCCGTCACGACCTGCATCTGCTCGCGCGCGATCAATGCGCGGGCACGGGCAAACTCGGTTTGGGCGAGCCCATAGAGCTCGCCGGGCTGCGGGGTGCGCCACGCTTCGAAACGCATCCGCTTGGCCGAGACCTGGGTGACGGTGGTGTCGGTCACGATCGCCAGGCAGATCACCTGCATGCCGCCGGCGCGCATGGGCTCGGCCAGCGGGATGAAGGGCCGGCGATCGCCGATGGCGGGATCGCGCGACACGGTCACGCGGCCGGCGTGGCTGTGCATGTCGATCGTCAGTTCGCCGGCCGCCGGACGCCACGCCGGGGGCGGGTCCGACGCAGGCGCAGGATCATCTGCGTAGGAGGCGAAACGCCCCGGCGCGCACGCTGCCAGCCCGAGCGCCGCGCCGGCGGCCAGAAACGCGCGCCGGCCTGGCATGGCCGGCCGCTGCCCAAGCGGCACGGCCTCGGTCATCTGGTCGGCCTCGCCCACGCGGATGGTTGACCAGTCAAGCTGCATTGCCTCTCCCCGGCGCCTTGCGCCGCTTGTACCTGGCCGGCGGCCGGGATGGCAGAGGATATCGCCGGCAGCAGCGGCAAGGCAACTGCGCAATCTCGCGCAGCGGGGCGGCTGCCGCGCTGCGGCTTGCGGACGCAGGCCGACACCGATGCCTTCTTCATGCCAGAATAGCGGCTGGGGCCGCACCTTCCGGCCGCAACCGGCAACGATTCGAATTCCAAGCGAGAGAGCACCGGCATGTACCACGGCGAACGCTTCAATGGCTACACCCATCTGGCGGGCGCGGTGCTCGCCGCGGCCGGCATGGCGGTGCTGGTGACCTCCTCCGCGCTGTACCACGATGCCTGGAAGGTGGTCAGCTCGGTCGTCTATGGCACCACGCTGGTGCTGCTGTACACCATCTCCACGCTCTACCACAGCCTGCGCGGGCGCGCGAAGGACATCCTGCGGCGGCTCGACTATTGCGCCATCTACCTGCTCATCGCCGGCAGTTACACGCCCTTCGCGCTGGTCACGCTGCGCGGGCCGTGGGGTTGGGCGCTGTTCGGCATCAATTGGGCGCTGGCTGTGATCGGCATCGTGCAGGAATTGTGGATCGGACACCGGACGCGCGTGTTCTCGCTACTGCTCTATGTACTGATGGGCTGGCTGGTGCTGGCCGCCCTCGGGCCGCTGGTCTCCGCGCTGCCCCCAGCTGGCCTCTACTGGCTGGTAGCAGGCGGCGCCATCTACACGGTAGGCATCATCTTCTTCCTCTTCGACGAGAAAGTCCGGCATTTCCACGGCGTCTGGCACCTGTTCGTGCTGGCGGGCAGCGTCTGCCAGTTCGTCAGCATCCTCTGGTACGTGAACTAGCGGGCGGCATCTCAGCACCGAGGCACACAGGTCACGTAGTGCCTGAGCGGGCCGGCCCGGATGGTGCCGATACCCCGGCACCGCCGTGATCACTCTCCCTGGACCTTGCGCGACCTCCAGCGGCCGTCGGGCTGCTTGCAGTACCAGTTGCTCCACTGGTCATGATTGGTGCCGCGCTCCAGTTCCGTGCGGATCTGGCGGCACTGCTGGCCCTGGTCTGTCTTGGTGCGCACCGGCGTGATGCTTCCGGTAATGGCCGCGCGGCCCTTGCTGGCACCGACGCTCCAGGGTGCCGGCGTGCCATCCTGTCCTTCCTCGAGCACCTGGCGCATTGCCTTCGCGAAGGCGGCGGATTCGGCCTGATTCATCGAACCCATCACCGTGTTGTTGACGAAGGTGTCGAAATACGCCGCTGCCGGCCGTGAGCACAGCAACGGCAGGCAGGCCAGCGTTGCTGCCGCAAGTGCGCTTCGCAGGGGCATGGCATCTCCTGTGCAGGAAGGGTCGGCGCTCCGTGCGCCGGGGGCTCGATCAGCTCTCGCCTGCCGGGCCAGGCGGAACGGAAGGCGCCACACTCTGCGCGAATGTATGCCACTTTGCCGGCGGCCGCGCCCGCGCATGAAAACTTTCATATCGCCCCCCAAGAAAAAGTAAGCGCTGCCCGAAATCCGGCGTGGCACGATCGGCGTGGCGCCGCGCAAGGCGTCCTGGCCGAGGCGCCGGCCGGCGACCGCCCGCGGGCCTATGTACAAGGAGGGCAAGGCATGGACGCAGCACGGTCAGACAGAGCGCTCGCCCCGTTGCGGCGCGCCGCCTCCTTGCCAGCCATGGATCTCGAGACGCTGCGCGCGCGCGGCAAGGCGGCGCGCAAGCGGGTACCGCGCGGCGAGCACGCGCGCATCAGCGACATCGACCGCGACCCCATCGAGCTGTTGAAGATCAGCAGCAAGGGCCGCGTGCCGGCCCTGGTGCCGCTGCGCTACGGCAGGATGATCGCCTCGCCGTTTGCCTTTTATCGCGGCAGCGCCATCATCCAGGCCCACGACCTCGGGAGGCTCCCGGATTCCGGCATCGCCATGCAGATCTGCGGCGACTGCCACCTGGCCAACTTCGGCGGCTTCGGCACGCCGGAGCGCGCCCTGCTGTTCGACGTCAACGACTTCGACGAAACCAGCATCGGCCCGTGGGAATGGGACCTGAAGCGCCTCGCGGCCAGCCTGGTCGTGGCCGCCCGCCACCTGCGCCACAGCCGCGCCGCAGCCGACGAGATCGCCTACCGCGTGGCGCGCAGCTACCAGGAGCGCATGGCCGGCTACGCCGACAAGGGCGTGCTCGATACCTGGTATGACCACATCACGTTCGAGCGCCTGCTTGCCGAAGCTGCCTCGCCGCTGGCGCACAAGCGCGTGCGCAAGGCCATGGAGCGCGCGGCACGGCGCACGCACGAGTCGCTGCTGCCGAAGATGACCGAGAAGATCGGCGACCATTACCGCATCCTCGACACCCCGCCCACTGTCTTCCACACGGCAGGCAAGACGTCGCTGTTCGCGACGTCGGACCAGTGGATGGGCCAACCGCCGGGGGCGCTTGCGCTGAAGAAGGCGTTCGCCGGCTACATCGAGACGCTGGCCCCGGACCGGCGCGATCTGCTGAGCCACTTCGTGCGCCACGACTCAGCCTTCAAGGTGGTGGGCGTCGGCAGCGTGGGCACGCGCTGCCTGATCGTCCTGATGGTGGACCCGCACGGGCAGCCGCTCTTCCTGCAGGTCAAGGAGGCCGTGCAGTCGGTCGTCGCCCGGTACTACAACACGCCCAGGGCGTCGCACGAAGGACGCCGCGTGGTGGAGGGCCAGCGGCTGATGCAGGCGGCCAGCGACCCCTTCCTCGGCTGGACCGTCGGCCCTGCGGGCCGCCACTTCTATGTGCGCCAACTGCGCGACATGAAGCTCTCTCCCCAGATCGAGCTGTTCGATGCCATGCAACTTGGCGGATATGCTGCCTTGTGCGGATGGGTGCTGGCCCGCGCCCACGCCAAAGCCAGCGCACGGGCGGCGGAGATCAGCGCCTACCTGGGCGCAAGCGAACAATTCCCGGAGGCGATGGTGGCCTATGCCAATGCCTACGCCGACCAGGTCGAGCGCGATTACGATGTCTTCGTCGCAGCGTGCCGGGCGGGACGGCTGGAGGCGCGCACGGACGCCGACATGGCCGCGGACTTCCAGGTCTAGTTTGCTGAATGATTGAAATCAGGATGACAATTCCCGGGAGACCCCCATGCACCTAGAAGGCTCCTGCCATTGCGGCGCTGTCCGCTTCCACCTGGAGGCAGACAGCCCCTATCCCTTCATGCACTGCCATTGCTCGATCTGCCGAAAGACTGCCGGCAGCGGCGGCTATGCGATCAATCTCGGCGGCGATGCACGCACCTTGCGCGTGCGCGGCCGCAAGTATCTCGGGGTCTATCACGCGGTGATGCGGGAAGCCGGCAAGCGCGCCACGCGCTCCCCGGCCGGGCGCCACTTCTGTCTCAAGTGCGGCAGCCCGCTTTGGCTGTGGGACCCGCGCTGGCCCGAGCTCGTCCATCCCCATGCTTCGGCGATCGACACACCCTTGCCCAAGCCGCCGGAAGTGGTGGAGGCCGCTTTGGACTACGCGGCACCGTGGGTCGACGTGCCCCGCGGCAAGGGCCACGTCCATTGCCGGACGTGGCCGGCCGAATCGCTGCACGATTGGCACGAGCGCAAGGGCCTGCTCAGCGCCGGCTGAAGCGGCCAGGGGCGGCACGGGGCGCCTGCGCTGCCCACGCGGACCTGGCCACCGGTGCCGGCACGGTCGGGCGAACCCGCGCCGGCCCTGCCCGGCCAGCCGTCAGGCAGCGCGCTTGGCCGCGCCGGTCACCGCCGTCGCTGCGGTGTCGAGGTTGCTCCTGGCCACTTCCGCCGCCTGGCGGGCTACCTGCCGCAACGCGCCATAGGCACCGCTGGTGGCCGTGGTAGCAGCCTGCAGCATGGCGGTGGCCGCCTCGGTGCCCACAGGCGCGTTCTTGACATAGCTCTCTGCGAATTCCTGCACGGCGCGGCCGTACTGCTCGCAGTGGGCTTCGGTCATCTGCGCGAGGCTGGCCTGCGTGCTCGACACGATGTCGTACACCTGGCGGGCGTACGCCAGCGCTTTCTCGGTGGTGGGCTGCAGCAGCGCGCCGGGCACGATGGCCGCGCTGCGCAGGTCCTGCCCGGCAAGTGCCGCCTCGACCTGTTCGCGTCCTTCCGCGAAGGTCGATTTGGCTGCCTGAAGATTCAGTTCGGCCAGCTTCTGAAAGCCCTCCAGCGCCGTGTTCGTCATGGCGAGCAGGCTATTGAGTTGCGCTTTCTGAGCGGCGACCAACTGATCGGGCGCGAAAACAGACATGTACTCTCTCCTTTGGGCCGGCGCGAAACGCGACCGGCGGAATCGCTTCATTTCGGACATTCGGACAATCGGAATGGTGCGGACGGTCTCCATTGCGCACCGCACCATCCGATTGGCGATTCTAGAGTACGGGCTTGGTTTTGCGCGCGCGAAAGGATCAGGACATACCCCGATACGGCCAGCCAATTGCACCGTTTTGGTGCCTTAAAGTCGACATCTTATCCAGTCCGGCAGGACAGACACCAGGCGCGGCAGCCTCCGCGGCATCCCGCGAAGCCAGGCTGCAGGCGGCATTCGCGTCACGCCCCGGGCTCGCGCATCCCCCCGCCAGGCGGGACCAAGCGCGACGAAGCGGGACTTAACGGGACCAAGCGGAAAGGCGTCATGGCCCGCCCGCTGCCGGCGCGGCGAGCACGAAATCCGAGCCTTCCCTTGTCCGGCGAGCGTCCTCCCCGGGGCCAGCCTGCCGCAGCGCAGCACGCACTGCTCGCCCACCCGCCAGCCCACCAGCCCGCCGCCTCCCATTGAAAAAACCTTCATATCGCGGAGCAAGAAGAGTAAGTGCGAGACCGCGCCGGGCATGCGACGATCAACGCTGCCGGCCCGCCCGGCACATGCGGCCGCACAGCCTGCGGCGCGCGGCGCCGGGCGCTGGTGCAGGCCGCCGTGCGCCTGGCCGGCCCCAACCTCGATCCGCCCGAAAGGAGAGCACCATGCCCGATCCACGCCGGCTTTCACGCGCACTGCTGACCCTTGCCCTGCCACTGTCCATCGCCGCGGGCCAGGCCGTCGCAGCCGGCCCCGCCACACGCCCCGCAACGCCGCGCCCGGTCGGCATTGCAGTGGAAGGCATGGTCACCGCGCGCGTGGTCGAGGTCGACCCCACGGCCCGTGTCGTCGTGCTCCGCGGCCCGAGCGGCGACCTTCTGGTCGTCGATGCCGGCGACCGGGTCGAGAATTTCGACCAGATCCACAAGGGCGACACGGTGACGTTCTCGCGCGAAGCCGTCTTGCTTGCCGCACTGGAACCCGTCGGGCAAAGCGCATCGGCCATTGCTGAGACCGTCGAGCAGACCGCCCGCGCTGGCGAAGGCGACAAACCCGGCTTCGTGCGCGCGCGCACGACCAAGGTGGTGGCCAATGTGATCGCAGTCGACCAGGCCAAGCGCACGCTGACCTTCCGCGGGCCGCGCCAGACCGTGCGTACGGTCAAGGTGACCGACCCCTCGATCGACCTCAGCCAGGTCAAGGTCGGACAGGCCGCCCGCATCGTCTACCGCGAGGTGGATTCGGTGATGGTGACGGCCCCCGCCGCCAATCCCTGAACGGGGCACCTGAAAAGGGCACCCGGAAAGCAGAAACGCACCATGCCGCGGCCAGCGGCATGGTGCGTTCCGGGTGTGGCGTACCGTCTCCGGTACGCCCGCGGCGTGCGTCGGCTTATGTACGTCGGCTTACTCGCCGGCGACGAACTGCTCGCCAGCCAGCGGCGACAAGCGCTGCTGCTTGACACGGCGGCTGCCGCGCCAGGCGGAGTAGGTCACCCCGGCCACCAACAGCGCCGACATCACCACGAAGGCGCAGCTGATCGGCCGCTCGACGAACACCATCATGTCGCCGCGCGACAGCAGCAGCGCGCGGCGGAAGTTCTCTTCCACCATCGGCCCCAGCACGAAGCCGAGCACGATCGGCGCCACCGAAAACTCCAGGTACATCAGCAGTGCGCCGATCACGCCGAAGGCCAGCACTTCCCAGATCTGGAACAGGCTGTTCTGCGTGCTGAACACACCCACCACGATGAAGAACATCGCCGCCGGGAACAGGTAGCGGTACGGTACCTGCAGCAGCTTGACCCAAACGCCGATCATCGGCACGTTCAGCACCATCAGGATCACGTTGCCGATCCAGAAGCTGGCCACCAGGCCCCAGAAGATGTCCGGGTGGTCGCTGATCAGCTGCGGACCCGGGGTGATGCCCTGGATCATCAGCGCGCCGAGGATCAGCGCCATCACCGCGTCGCCCGGAATGCCCAGGCTCATGGTCGGGATGAAGTCCACCTGCGTCTTCGAGTGCGCCGAGGCCTCGGGTGCGGCCACGCCGGCGACCATGCCGGTGCCGAATTTCTCCGGCGTCTTCGAGATCTTGCGCTCCAGCGCATACGCGATGAAGGTGGTGATGGTCGGGCCGGTGCCGGGCATGGCGCCGAACAGCGTGCCCACGCCGGTGCCGCGCACCATCGGCCAGAACGCCTCCTTCAGCTCGGCCTTGCTCGGGCGCATGTCGCGGATGCGCAGCGTCGTCTTGGCCGTCACCGTCTTCATGCGGTTGACGTTGAGCAGGAAGTCCGCCACGCCGAACAGGCCCATCGCGATCGCCACCAGTTCCAGGCCGTCGCTCAGCTCGGGGATGTCGAAGGCGAAACGGAAGGTGCCGGTGTTGACGTCCGTTCCCACCACGCCGCACAGCAGGCCGAACAGCGTCATCGCCACGCCCTTCAGGGGCGAGCCGCGCGACATGGTCGAGCCGGCCAGCAGGCCCAGCAGCATGATCGAGAAGATCTCGGTCGGGCCGAACTTGAACGAGATCTCGGTCAGCAGCGGCGAGCAGAAGATCATCACGATGATGCCCACCGAAGCGGCGAAGAACGAGCAGATCATCGTGATGCCCAGCGCCGTGCCACCGCGGCCGGCCTTCGTGAGCGGATAGCCGTCAAGGCAGGTCACCGCGTGCGGCGGGTGCGAAGGCAGGTTCAGCAGGATGGCGCCGATCGCGCCGCCGTACTGCGAGCCGTAGAAGATCCCGGCCAGCATCAGGATGGCGGGAACCGGGTGCATGACGTAGGTCAGCGGCAGCAGGATGGAAATGGCCGACAGCGCGCCCATGCCGGGCAGCACGCCGATCAGGTTGCCCATCAGCACGCCGAAGAACGACCACATCAGGTTGGTGCCCTGGAAGGCGACGCCGAAGCCGAACCAGAGATCGTGAAGTGCATTCGATACCATGGTGCTTACGCCCCCCAAGCAAACAGCGGCAGCTGCAACTGCAGCGCCCACCAGAAAACGACCACCGCCACCACGCACATCGCCGCTGCCAGCAGGACGGCCTGCTTGACGGTATTGGTGCGGTCGCCCATGGCGCTGATGAAGACGATGGCGAAGGTTGCCGGCACCAGGCCGCCGAACTTGCCAAGCAGCAGGAAGGCCAGCACGCCGACGATGATGGCGACGGCACCACGCAGGTCGGGCAGCTCATGGCTGTGCCCCGGCGCGCCCTTGGCGGACTCCGTGGCGTTACGCGCCGACACCGCGATCAGCACGCCCACTAGCGCCAGCAACGTGCCCACGGCCGCGGGGAAGAACCCCGGGCCCATCTGGCGCAAGGTGCCGACGCGGTACTGCAGACCTGCCGCTAACGCGGAAAGTCCGATCAGCGTCATCAGCGCGCCGCCGTAGTAGTCCTTCTTGAATTTGGAGGGCTTGCTCATTGCCGTTGCTCCTTCGCCGCGGACGGGCACGGACCCGCCTTCAGCCAGGCAATGGCCGGCCGATGTGCATGGATGGTTTGATACATGGGGGTTTCCTCTAGTCTCCTGAGTCGCCAGCGCCCATTTCGGCTGCGCATCACGCAGTCGAAATGCGCCGGCGTGCGGAGTCTAAAAAGAGCAGCTTCCAAACCGCTTTCTGGCGGCTTGCATTCGCCTTTCGAGTGCTCGCCACGTCACGGATTTCTGCATTTTCGCGGGAAAACCCCAGCATTCACACGCGCCGAAAACGCCGCTTTGCCAGGACTGATGGGGGCCGCAATCGCTACGGCGTGACCATGATCGTGCCGGAATGCCAGGCGACGGGAGGTGATGAGAGGCGGCGAGAGGCGACGAAAGGTCCCGGCCCGAGGCTCGCTGATAAGCCGATCGTGTAGCGCCGCAATGCAAAGGGCCGCCCTTGGGCGGCCCTGGTGTCACGCTGCGCCGCGTTGCGCGCGGCGCGGAGCCTCGTCAGCCGACGAAAGCCTTCTCCAGCACGAAATGGCCGGGCGTGCTCATATTGCCTTCTTCGAAACCGCGGGACTCCAGCAGCGCGCGCGTGTCGCGCAGCATATCGGGGCTGCCGCACAGCATCACGCGGTCGTTCTCGGTGGAGAGCGCCGGCAGCCCGAGGCGATCGAACAGTTCGCCAGACTCGATCAGGTCGGTGATGCGGCCGCGGTTCTCGAACTCCTCACGGGTGACGGTGGGGTAGTAGAGCAGCTTCTCCTTGACGATCTCGCCCAGGTATTCATGCGCGGGCAGGTGCTCGGAGATCAGTTCGCGGTAGGCCAGCTCTTCGACAAAGCGGCAGGTGTGGGTCAGCACGATGCGCTCATAGCGCTCGTAGACCTCGGGGTCGCGGATGATCGACAGGAAGGGCGCCAGGCCGGTGCCGGTAGCCAGCAGCCACAGGGTCTTGCCGGGCAGCAGGTTGTCGACCAGCAGCGTGCCCGTGGGCTTCTTGCTGATGAAGATCTGGTCGCCTTCGCGCAGGTGCTGCAGGCGCGAGGTCAGCGGGCCGTCCGGCACCTTGATGCTGAAGAACTCCAGCGTTTCCTCGTAGTTCGCGCTGGCGATGCTGTAGGCGCGCAAAAGCGGCCTACCATTCACTTCCAGGCCAACCATGGCAAATTGGCCGTTCTCGAAGCGGAAACCCGGATCGCGAGTGCAGGTGAAGCTGAAAAGCGTATCGGTCCAGTGGTGGACGGACAGAATGGATTGCTGGTTGAGATTGCTCATGAAAAAGAGGGCGCCAGCCTGGGCTGCTGACGGCTTGCCGCAGTGGTTTCGACAGCGACCGTCGGGCACGCCAGGGGCGTCGGAAAACGGCCAAGGTGAGAAGATAAACGATTTTTCCCAAATCGGCAGCCAACACCCTGGCAACAACCTGCCCTTTCCATGCAATTTTTGCCTTACCGCAAGCCGCGGCGCACCGCCCGGCGCCATTTTCCGCTGCACCGTGGATGGTGCACTGCACTTGCCGCCGGCGCTTGCCGAGGGCGCCGAGGCCGGATGCGGCGCCGGCCAGGCCGGGCTTTCCAAGCTTAGTAGCCCGGCGCCGATCCCGTTGCCGGCGCGGATTGCCCGCCGCCGCCAGGTCCGCCAACTCCCTCGCCGCCGAAACCGGCATTCCCGGCATTCCCGGCATTCGCTCCAATGCCGCCCGTGCCGCCACCGTCCGGCGCATTCTGCTGCTGCCGCCGGCCGTGGCCGCGTCCGCCACCCCGCGAGACCGTTGCGGGCTTGTCGTGCTTGAGTTCCTGGTTGATGCTTTCCACCGTGCGCGGCGGCGGCGTCATTCGCTGGAAGTTGCTCTGGATATTGTGCATCGCCTCATCGCCATCGGCGTCCGCCCCCTGCGCGTATACCGTGCCGGCCAGCGCCAGCGAAACCAGGCATGCCGCAGCCAGCGCACTCCGCCGGAGATGATTCGTCCAGGTCTTTCCGGTGTTTCTCGTCATCTCGCGCTCGCCTCCCCCATCGATCCGGGCACCCCGTTGCGACGGCGCCCGACACGCGCTGCCTGCGGACCGCGACAGGCGGCATACGGGAAAGCGCACAGACTAAGCGCTCAGTGTATCCGGTTCGTGTCTGGCATCTCTCGCGGCGTTCCCGCCGTCTTGCCGCCGTCTTGCCGTGGCGCAAGGTCAGAGCTGCGGGGTGCGGCAGGCGGCCCCACCATTGTTGTCCGCCGGCGCGGTGCCAAGCACGGCCTGGGCGCCGCAGCGCGAACCGAACATGCGCGCCTGGTCATGGCCGACGCCGACCACCTCGAACGCCTGGTGGCGAATCGCGATGCCGCGTCCGGACGCCAGGTAGCGTTCGTAGCGCAGATAGCCGCGCGCGCGATCCAGCCGGGTCGGCCCCTCGGCCTCGGCGGCGCAGCTCTTGTCGAGCACGCGGTGGTTGGGATCGTTGTCATCCGAACCCAACAGATAGGTCACCTGCCGCTGGGCATAGCGTCGGAACAGGCTCAGCCCGCTTGCTCCGCGCGCATACGGCACCATGTCCTGCATGCCGTAGCGGTAGCGGTCGTAGTCCGGGCACTTCGCCTTGTCATAGGGGCCGAAGCCCTTGCCGCGCGGGCGCACGCTGGTGAAGTAAAGGTAGGACGAAGGATTGGCGATGACATAGCGCAGGTCGACGCCCTGCGCCCGCACGCGCTCGTCCACCTGGTTGAGCACCGCGTAGCGATGCACGAGCTGTCCGCCGCCGGAATGGCCGGCGATGGTCACGCGGGCCACATCGGGCAGGCGGGCACGGTCCGTCACTAGTGCGACGAGGTCGTCGAGCACCTGCAGCGAGCTGACCGAGAGCGGGGGATTGAGCGCGTCCTCGCCGCTCATCCAGCCCTGCTCGCTCCACATCGGCATGCCGCCGAAGCCCTTGCCAGCGTCCGGCCTGCCGGGAAAATTCGGCGCGATCAGCAGCACCTCGGCCGCATCGAGCCCGCTGCCTGCCAGCAGTGCGGCGCCGGCGGCAAAGTGATCGTCACCATTGCGCTGCAGCCCATGCAGCACGAACACCACCTCCCGAATCCGGCTCAGGTCGCCATCCAGCGGATGGTTGGCATAGACCGGAAAATCGTAGGCCCCGGCACCGCTACCCAGGTGAACCCGCTGCCAGGCCGGCCTGGCCGCCGCCTGCGTGCCGGCGCCAGGCTGCTCCCCCTCCGGCGGCGCCGCGCAGCCCGCGAGCAGCGCGATGGCGGCCAGGACCGGCATCAGCCGGCGCAAGGTTGGGAACGTCGGACGCGCGGCTGCGCTCGGGCTCGGCATGGTGTCTCCCTCCTGGGCCTGCGGGCAGGCCGCGGCAATTATGCGGGTGTCATGCTCGTCGAGCTACCGCCCGGCAGTAGCTGGCGCCGGCCTCTCTCGAGCAGGCTGCCGATGCTAGCGCCGGCAAGGGCAAATGTAAAATGCCGGGCCGATGGGCCGATGGGCCGATGGGCCGCATGGCTGCCTGGCCGCCAGCGCCTTACCAGCGTTCCAGCCAGGGGCGCAGGTCCAGCTCGAAGGTCCAGGCATCGCGCGGCTGCTGGTGCAGATGCCAGTAGTTCTCCGCGATGTGATCGGGATTCAAGATGCCGTCCTGGTCCTTCAGTGCGTAGCGCTCGGGAAAATTGCTGCGGATGAACTCCGTGTCGATGGCGCCATCGACCACCACGTGCGCCACGTGGATGTTGCGCGGCCCCAGCTCGCGCGCCATGCTCTGGGCCAACGCGCGCAAGGCATGCTTGGCGCCGGCGAAGGCTGCGAAGTTCGCGGCGCCGCGCAAGGCTGCCGTGGCCCCCGTGAAGATAATCGTGCCGCGTTCGCGCGCGACCATCCGGCGCGCCACCTCGCGCCCGTTCAGGAAGCCCGAGAAGCAGGCCATTTCCCAGACCTTGAAGTACTTCCGGGCGGTTTCGTCCAGCACGGAACTGGGCACGTTCGCCCCGATATTGAACACCATCACCTCGATCGGCCCGATCTCCGACTCGATCTTCTCGATCAGGGCGGCAACTTCCTCCTCCTTGCGCGCATCCGTGCCGAATGCATGTGCCCGGCCGCCGGCCGCCCGGATCTCATCGACCAGCGGCTGCAGCTTGTCGGCCGAGCGGCGCGTAACGCACACGGTCAGTCCGCCTGCGGCGAAGCGCCGGGCAATGGCGCCACCGGTCGCGTCGCCGGCGCCAATCACCAGCGCCACCCCTGCGAGCGCCACCCCTTCCTTCTGCGGTTGTCCCACCATCTCGCCTCCGTTTCTAAACGATCGTTAAGTAATGAGACGGTAGGCCGCGCGCGGCGGACTGTCAAGGCGGGGAAATCCCCGTCCAGGCCAGCGCCGCGCGCCAACTTCAGTCGTCGAAGTCCCAGATGCGATGCATGTCGAGGCGCAGCCGGGTATCGGCCTCCAGTGCGTCCACCAAGGCCAGCCGCTCGGCCAGGATGCTGTCTGCCAGCGTGCGGCGCACCAGCAGCAGTTCGCTCAAGCCCGCCTCGCCCTCGGCGTAGGCGCGACCGCTGCGCGCCGCTGCGCTGCGCTGCAGCTGCAGTGCCTGGGCCTGGGCCAGCGCCGCGCTGCGCTTGCCTTCCAGCGCGTGGTAGAGCTGCTCGAACTCCGCCGTCACCTTGCGCTCGATCACCAGGCGGCGGCGTGCCGCGCCCTCTGCATCGGCCGCAGCCGCCACTGCCGCCGAGCGGCGGTGCGCCGAACCGAGCGGCATCGCCACGCTTACCCCGGCGATGCGCTCGGCGCCACCGCGCTCCACCGTGAAGAAGACGCCGACGGTGGGATCGGGATGGCGTTCCAGGTCGATACGCCGCGCCTGGCGCTGGGCCTGCGTTTCCTGCGCCTGGGCCAGCAGGAATTCATGGCTGCCGGTCACGTACTGATCGCGCAGGGCCTCGGCAGGCTCCGCCGGCATGGCCGGCAGCGCCGTCGACGGCGGCAGCGGTGCCGGCAGGCCCAGCCCCGGGAAGCGCGCGCGTAGTTCAGCGTGGGCTGCGGCCTCTGCCGCGCGGGCGCTTGCCAGTGCCGCCGCCGTGCGTGCACGGTCGGCCAAGGAGAGTTCATGGTCCATGCGCGCGGCATCGCCCGCCTTGACCCGCCGCGCCGTGACGCCGGCCAGCTCCGCCGCCAGATCATCGGCGGCCTGAGCGGCCACGCGCGCTTGCTGCGCCCGCACGACGGCGAACCAGAGCGACAGGATCTGGCGCGAGGCTTCGTGCCGGGCATCCATCACCGACAGTTGCCCGGCCTGCGCTGTGGCGTCGGCCAGTTCGCCGTCCGCACCTGCCTTGCCCCACAGCCTCAGCTGCCGCTCCAGCGCCAGTTGCCCTTCCGCAAAGCGTTCTGACGGCTCGCGCACCTTGCGCCCCTGCGCGGTCGCCCGCAGCACGGTTTCCGCGGTGCCTGCGCGGATACCGTCGGCACGCGCCAGCGTGGCGTCGCGCGCCGCCTCGGCCATCTGCACGTCGGGCGCGCTGCTCACCGCCTCGCGCACCGCGGACTCCGTGGGCAGCACGGCCGCCGGCGTCTCGGCACGGGCGGCATGGGCAGCATGGGGCAGGCCCGCGAGCGCGCCGGCCACCCCGATCGCGGCTTGCGCGATCTTCATGATGTCTGCCGGCTTCATTGCGCGGCTCCTTGTCCATTCCTGGCGGGTTCCCGCCTGCCCGCCCGCGGTAAGCCGAAGCGCTCGAACAGCAGCGGCAGCAACAGCAGCGTCAATGCCGTCGAGCTGACCAGGCCGCCCGTTACCACGATGGCCAGCGGACGCTGGATCTCGGACCCCGGCCCGCTCGCCAGCAGCAGCGGGATCATCCCCAACGCGGTAATGCAGGCCGTCATCAGCACCGGCCGCAGGCGATCGCGCACGCCGCTGCGGACCGCCTCGCCGATCGGACAGCCGGCCGCCAGCAGGGAATTGAAATGCGATACCAGCACGACGCCGTTGAGTACGGCAATGCCGAGCAGCGCGATAAAACCGACCGAGGCCGGCACCGACAGGTACTCGCCGGACAGCCGCAGCGCCGCGATGCCGCCGACCAGTGCGAACGGGATGTTGGCGACGACCAGCGCGGCCTGGCGCATCGTGCGGAAGGTCAGCATCAGCAGCAGGAAGATCGCCGCCAGGGCCACCGGCACCACCAGCGCCAGACGGGCCGCCGCGCGCTGCTGGTTCTCGAACTGACCGCCCCAGACCAGCCGCAGGTCCTTGGGCAGGCCCGGCAGGCCGGCCACGGCCGTCCTAGCCTCCTCCACGAAGCCGGTCAGGTCGCGCCCTTCGACGCTGACCTGGATCACCGCGAAGCGGCTGCCGTCCTCATGGTTGACCCGCACCGGCCCGACCACGCGACGCACCTGTGCCAGCGTGGTGAGCGGCCAGGCCTTGCCATCCGGCGCGCTGACCAGCAGCGCGCTGAAGTTCTCGGGCGTGCGCCGCAGGCTGTCGCCGCCGCGCAGGATCAGCGGCGTGCGCACCGTCCCCTCGGGCACGATGCCGACCTGCTCCCCCTCGACCTGGGCGCGCAGCAAGCCCTGCAGCGCATCGCCCGACAGGCCCGCGCGTCCCAGCGCGGCCCGGTCCAGCGCCAGCGTCAGGTACTGCACGCCATCGTTGCTGGGGGCGATCACCTCGGCAGCGCCGCGGATCCGGCGCACCCGCTCCGCAATCGTCTGCGCCGCACGATCGATGGCGGCCAGGTCATTGCCGAAGATCTTGATGGCGACATCGCCGCGCGTGCCGGTGAGCATTTCCGAAACACGCATCTCGATGGGCTGCGTGAAGCCGAATACCACACCGGGAAAGCGCTCCATCACGCGGCGGATGGCATCGGCGATGTCGTCCTTGCTGCCGCGCCACTGCGACTTCGGCTGCAGAACCAGGAAGGTATCGGTCTCGTTCAGCCCCATCGGGTCCAGGCCGAGATCATCCGACCCCACGCGCGCCACCACCGAGCGGATCTCCGGCACCTCGGCCAACAGGCTGCGCTGCAGGCGCAGGTCGAGATCCACGGAGCTTTCCAGCGAGACGGAGGGTGTCTTCTGCAACTGCACGATCAGGTCGCCTTCGTCCATGGTGGGCATGAACGTCTTGCCGACGGAAAGATACAGGCCGACAGCCAGCAACAGCGATACCCCCGCCAGCGAGAACACCATGCGGCTGTGCCCTTCGCTCCATCGCTGCACGCGCAGGAAGCCTGACAGGATGCGCCGCATCAGCAGGGGCGGTTCGTCGGCATGGTCGCGCAGCAGCAGCGAAGCCAGCGCCGGCACCACGGTGAACGCGATCACGACCGAAGAGGCCAGCGCCAGCACGATGGTGAGCGCCACCGGCCCGAACAGCTTGCCTTCCAGCCCCTGCAGGGTCAGCAGCGGCAGGAACACGATGGCGATGATCGATACCCCGGCCAGCATCGGCGCCGCCACCCCGGCCACGGCCTGGCGGATCACCGCTTGGCGCCCGCCGTCTGCGCTTCCGTCGCTGCCGTCGCTGCCGTCGCTGCCGCGCGCCAGTGCAGACTCGATGTTCTCCACCACCACCACCGCGGCATCGACCAGCATCCCGAGCGCGATGGCCAGGCCGCCCAGGCTCATCAGGTTGGCGCTCAAGCCCACGTAGTGCATCAGCAGGAAGGTCGCCAGCATCGACAGCGGCAAGGTGGCCGCCACCACCAGGGCGGCGCGCAGGCCGCCCAGGAACAGGTAGAGGACCACCACCACCAGCAGGCTGGCCTCGATCAGGGCGCGCACCACGGTATTGGCCGCGCGCGTCACCAGCTCCCCCCGGTTATAGAAGACATGGGTGGTCATGCCCTTGGGCAATTGCGGTGCCAGGGCGTCGAGCCGCGCCTGCACGGCCTCCACCAGCTGCCGCGCGCTGGCCCCGCGCAGCCCCAGCACCAGGCCTTCCACTGCCTCCCCGCGCCCGTCTTTGGTGACCGCGCCGTTGCGCGTGGCCACGCCCAGCCGCACGGTGGCCACATCGCCGACGGTCACCAGCGGGGCAGCGCTCGCAGCGTCCGTGGCGGGCAGCGCGATCTGCGCAATGTCGGCGACGCTGCGTACACCGCCCTCGACACGCACCACCCAATGTTCCTCGCCCTGCTCCACGCGGCCGGCACCGTCGTTGCGGTTGTTGGCGTCGAGCGCCTGGCGCAACTGGTCGAGCGTCGCCCCGCGCGCACGCAGGCGCGCCGGATCGGGGATGATCTCGTAGCTGCGGACTTCGCCGCCCAGCACGTTCACGTCCGCCACGCCGGGCACCGTGCGCAGAGCCGGGCGTATCACCCAGTCGAGCACGCGGCGGCGCTCGGCCAGCGAGTAGCCCTCGCCCTCCACCGTGAACATGAACATCTCGCCAAGCGGCGTGGTGATGGGCGCCAGCCCGCCGATGGCGTTCGGCGGCAGGTCGCGCAGCAGGCCCGACAAGCGTTCGGACACCTGCTGCCGGGCCCAGTACGGGTCGACACCTTCCTCGAAGTCCACCGTGACGTCGCAGATGCCGTACTTCGACACCGAACGCACGATGGTCTTGTGCGGGATGCCGAGCAGTTCCTGCTCGATCGGTGTCGAGACGCGCTGCTCCACCTCCTCCGGCGTCATGCCGGGGATCTTCAGGATCACCTTGACCTGGGTGGGCGAGATATCGGGAAAGGCGTCGATCGGCAGGTTAAGGTAGGCCCAGCCGCCCGCGATCGCGAGCACGCAAGCCGCGATCAGCACCAGCGCGCGCTGGCGCAAGGAGAAATCAATCAGCCCGGCCAGCATCACTGTCCCCCGTCGAGCATGCCCTTGAGCGCGCCGATGCCCGACACCGCTACACGGGTACCCGCCGGCAGCGGGCCGCGAACCGTGGCCGCCGCCTCATCCACCGACTCCACCGTCACCGGCTGGAAGCGTGCGTTGTCCTTGCCCTGCACGAACACGCCCGGGGCGCCTTTCCAGTAGGTCAGCGCTGCCGCCGGCACGCGCACGCGCGGCGCGCCCGAGGCACCGGCGCCGGCACCGGCACCATCGCGCAGGCGCATCGATACGTTGACGCTCTCGCCTGCCTGCAGGCTGCCTCGTCGGTCCAGCACCACGCGCACGCGCACGGCGGCAGTGCCGTCGCTCACGGGCACCACGCCGGCCACGCTGCCGGCCGCGCCACGCGCGCGCACCTCGACTCTCTCGCCGCCGTGCGGCGCCGGCACGTCGCGGCCAAGCAGCAGGTCCAGCTCCAGCGCGGTGGGATCGACGATACGGAACAGCGGTGCGGCGCTGTCCACCCGCACGCCGGGCACGGCATTGACCTCGGCGATCAGGCCAGGGCGGCCAGCCACGAGCTGCGGCTCGCCGGTGCGCGGCGCGAACACGATGCCGGCCGCCGCCATCTCGGCCTCGCGGGCACGCACCATCGCCGCGGCTTCGGTCGCGCGCGCCTGGCTGGCCTGCAGCCGGCTGGCGGCGATAATGCCATCGTCGTGCAGGTTGCGATCGCGCGCCAGCGCCTGGCCGGCCAGCGCGGCCTGGGAACGCGCCTCGGTCAGGGCGCGCCCCGCCTCATAGAGTTGCGGGCTGGCGAAGGTGGCAAGCGGCTGCCCGGCGCGCACTGTCTGCCCGATCGAGACCAGCACGCGCGGCACCATGCCGGCATAGGGTGCCGCGACGACATACTGCGCATCCGGCTTGAGCACAACGCGCGCGCTGGCGCCGACATCGAGCTCATCGGCGCGGCTGACCGCGGCAAAACGCAGGCCGAGCGCCTGCACTTGCGCGGCGCTCAGCGGCAGGGACTGCGCGCACGCAGTGCTTGCCACGAGCACCGCCATCGCCGCGCACGCGGCGGCAAAAAGGGGGCGAGGGAAAACCATTCCTGATTCCAGAACATGAGTTGGCAGACCGCGCGCCGCAGGAGGGCGCGCAGGCTCACAAGGCCGGCCTGGCCGGCAGGGAAATCAGGCGGGGAAAGGTGGGGCTTGCGCTGGCGGCCGTCTGGCCTCGCCACGGCGCACCCGCAGACGTATCGGGCGCGGCCGCCAGCGCGGCACCGGCATCGCCGAAGCCAGCACGGCAAAGGCGAAAAGCAGGCTGACCAGGCGCTCGACCGGCCGCACGTCGAGCGCCAGCAGCAGCGGCCCGATAGCCGTCTGCACGTCGACTTCGAGCGGCTCGAGCGCCACCGCAGCAGCATCCGTGCTGCCACTCTGGGCGGCAGCAGCCACATCGCCAGTCCCAGCGGAATGCGAATAAGAATAGATCGCGCTTTGCTGCAGCAGATGCACGTGCAAGCCGGTGAGCTTCGGCGTACCGAAGTGGCCGTGCAAAAGTGGGGTGAGGAGTTGCATGGAGAACAGCAGCAGCAACATCGCTCCCCTGAAGAAGGGGTTCCTGTCAGTGCGCGACATGCCGGGATTGTATCCGACGCATCCGACGCCGGCGGCTTGGATATGACAATTTATCGCATTGCGCGCCAAACCCATTGTTCAATAATGCTTCGCATTTTGATTCGCCATTCACATGATTTTGAATCCGGCACTTGACGCGCGTGCACGAGGCATGTGGAATTGATGTGCTTGCATTTTCACGAACTTTTCTCCATCCCCTACGCGCCTTGCCGCCCCGCTCCCGCGGCCGGATTGCTCGGTCTCCTTCGCGCATAGCCTGCTCCCTGGCCACGCGCTCGCCAAGGCCCCAAGGCCGTGACGGCACCCCGCCCTCCGATGCACGCCCCCATGACATCCGTGATACCGCCGTCCATAATCGGCGGCAAGTCGATATTCATTTCCCCGCACCGATTCAACAGGCAAAAGGCAAAAGACAAAAGGCAAAGGTAAAGGCAAAAGGAAAAGGTAATAGCAATGACTCGCGTTCACAAGGAATTCCATAACTCCGACCGTGTCGGCTGGCTGCGCGCCGCCGTGCTGGGCGCGAATGATGGCGTGATCTCGGTGGCGGCATTGGTGCTCGGTGTCGCCGCATCCGGCGCAACGCGGGAAAGCATTCTGCTGACCGGCATCGCCGGCCTGGTGGCGGGAGCCATGTCGATGGCGGCCGGCGAGTATGTATCGGTGAAATCGCAGGCAGATACCGAGGACGCGGACATCCTGCGTGAGCGCCACGAACTCGCCTCGCGTCCCGACCACGAACTGGCCGAGTTGACGACGATCTACATGGAGCGCGGGCTCGACCGCGAGCTTGCCCGGCGCGTGGCCGAGAAGCTGACCGCCCACAATGCGCTGGAAGCCCATGCACGCGACGAACTGGGCATCACGGCCACCCTGCGGGCACGCCCGCTGCAGGCCGCATTCGCCTCGGCCGCCTCGTTCACCGTGGGGGCCGTGGTGCCGCTTCTGACCGTGTTGGCCGCGCCGGCCCGCCTGATCTCGATCAGCCTCACGGCAACGACGCTGGTGGCCCTGCTGCTGCTGGGCGGCACCGCAGCCCGTGCCGGCGGCGCGCCGGTCGGGCGCGGGGCCTTGCGGGTCTTTATCTGGGGAGCGCTGGCGCTTGGCTTGACCGCCGGCATCGGGCGGCTGTTCGGCGCCTCGGTCTGAGCCGGCCGCGCGCCGCCCATCGCGCGCTTAGGCTGAACCGGGCTTCTCCGCCGTCGGCGTGACGACCTCATCGAGAAAGCGGCGGCTGGAAGACAGGATCTCCCGCCGCGTCGCCTCACTCTCGACGGCGCGCGCCAGCACGATGGCGCCGACGCACTGGGCGATCAGCGCCCAGGCGGCATCCGCATCCCCCAGCCGGTCACGCCATCCGCCCTGCAGCGCCTTCAGCGCGTTCTCCACCTGCGCGCGCACCGCCGGATCGGCGCGTGCGATCTCGGCGCCTAGCGCGGGCAATGCGCATCCCGACTCCGGCTGTTCCGCGTGCGCGTTGCTCAGGTAGTGGCGAAGGCAGCGGGCAACATGATCGGCCGGCGAATTCTCATCGCCGGCCAGCATGTGCACGCTGCGCTCCAGTTCGCGCGTGACGATCGCGGCGAACAAGGCATCCTTGGAGGGAAAATGCCCATAGAAGGCGCCACCGGTCAGCCCGACCGCCGCCATCAGCGCGTCGACCCCGGTAGTGCCGAAACCACCCTTCTTGGCGATGGCGCTGCTGCTCTCAAGCAGCTTTTCGCGCATTTCCTGCTTGTGCTTTCCCGAATAGCGCATGGCCGCCCGCCTCCCACGAAACCTTAAGGGGGCAAGTGCCCCACTGTCGTCAACGATAGCATGACCATCGTTCAGCAATAAAGCAGAATGCCGCGGCGCGGACGCCACAATCGGAAATCAGGATGAACCCGAGGCAGCGCACGCCGTCAAAAAAGGGAAATCCATGGCTGGCACGCTGGCTGTGGATGCGCCATAGGCCCCCGGCAGCACGCCGCGCGGGCGCGCCGGCGCACAGAGACGACCGATCCTCCCGATCCCCTGCGAACCCCTCCCGCCCAAGGAGACGAGAATGCTGAGCCCGCACGAAATCGCGACGCTGATGCTGCTCAGGGACAGGCCCGACCCGCTGCAGCTCGACCCCATCGATCTCGACACCCTGATCCGCGAAGACCTGGTGCGAGTCGACCCCGCGCCACAAGGCCCCACCTACCCCAGCCTGACCCGTCGCGGCTACTCCTTCCTCCAGGCCGTCGCCCGCGCTTCCTGAAAAACGCGCTACCGTGCCTGGCCCGAGCGGCCTCTCCCATACCACAGTGGGGTTGACCACTCAGCGCGGGTCGCCGATGGTTAGCGCAGGGTGCTTGCCAGTACATTGCGCGTCACCTGCCCACCGGCCGCACCACCCGGAGGGCGCGCTGCAACGCTTTCGCGACACAAGACAAAGACGACCACAAGGCGCACGTCGTGCGCAATAAGGCGGGCCGCGAACCCACATGAGCCACTGGCTTCCCAAACTGGACCTGAATACGGCGCTGCTGTTCGCCGGCCTCAGCCATGCCTTGCTGGCGATGGTCATCTTCACGTTCTGGCACGGTAACCTGGGCCGCCGGGGTGGCGGTTGGTGGCTGGGCAACGCAGTACTCCTCTCGGTTGCCACGCTGATCCTGCTGCTGACACGCGCGCTGCCGCTGTGGGTGGTGCTGACCGTCTCGAATACCCTGCTGTTCTTCTCCATCCCCATGCTGTCGACCGGCCTGAACCATTTCATCGACAAGGCGGCGCGCCAGCCTGTGTCGATGCTGTGGACCATGGGCGTCGTCGCAGCTGGGCTGTGGCTGCTGGCATTCCTGACAGATGCAGGCTATACGGCACGCAGCGTCGCCGTCACGGCGGGCCTGGAGCTGCAGGGACTTTGGTTCTTCAGCATGGTAGTCAAGTACCGGGAGCATATTCCGGCGGGCGCCCGCCGGCTCATCCAGGGTGGGCTGGCGCTGACCCTGCTGACCTGCCTGGAACGGCTGGGGCGGCTCGCCTGGCTGGACAACCATGCGCTCCAGAATTCCGGCGTACCGGATGCCCTGTTGCTGACCCTGACCGGCCTCCTTGTCGACTTCGCCTTTGTCTGCGCCATGCTGGCGCTCATGCACGCCGCCCAGGAAGCCGAGTTGCTCCGCATCCAGGCGCAGCTCGAGCAGCGCGCCAACACCGACGGCCTCACCGGCGTCGCGAGCCGGTCGCACTTCGAAATGACCGCGGTCCAGTGGATCGCCGCGGCCGCCCGGCGCGACACGCCGCTGGCGCTGCTGCTTCTCGATGTGGACCGGTTCAAGGAGGTCAACGATCGCTTCAGCCATATCGCTGGCGACCAGGTCCTGCGCGAGCTGGGCGCGCTGCTGCGCAAGCAGGCCGGTGCCAACGGCCTGTCCGGGCGCCTGGGCGGGGACGAGTTCGCCCTACTGGTCCGCCAGCCGGAGGCCGAAGCCCTGCCGGAGTTGGTGTACCGGCTGCACCAGCAGGCGGCCTTCGTGCGCCTGCCTGACGGCCAACCCCTGCTGCTCAGCATCGGCGCCATCCGCTTCCGCCCCGGCGAGCGCTACGAAGAAGCCTATGCCCGCGCGGATCGCGCACTCTACGACGCCAAGCATGGCAGCCGGACGCGCGTGCACGTACCCGCCCCCGACCCTGGCGCAGCCGCCGCCTGAGCCGCCTCCATCCACCGCTTGCGCCACGCCATCAGCACTATGCAATAACATAATCTTTACCATAATGATATGAAATAGCATAATACAACAAGAGGCTGTACTATGATGTTCCATAGGATTCTATGGAAAATGATGCGATGTCATCCTTCACATCCCAACTCCAGGCACTGCGGCGGCAGCGCAAGGTGCCGCTGGCTGCGGTGGCGAGGCTGATCGGCATGGCGGCGTCAAACCTGACCACCGCGCTCAAGGGGCGCAACGATGTGCGCGCCTCCACCCTGGACGCCGTCGCCGCTGCCCTGGATGCCGAATGGGTGCTGGTGCCACGCGAACACCTCGCGCCGGTGCAGCGGCTGCTGGCAGGCAAGGACAGCGGTCCGGACCGCGAGGCCAGGACCTCGGTCGAAATGCTGCTGGAGGCCGAGGCATGACGGACGGCCTGCGCCCGCGCTATCTCGAGGTCCATCTGCATGGCGTGCTGTGCGGCTATCTCTGCGAGGTGGAGCGCACCTGCCGCTTCGTGCCGGCCGAGACCTTCCGCGGCGATCCCGCCCGGCCCACGCTCAGCCTGTCGCTGACCGTACCCGGCAATGAGGCCCTGACCGCCACTATCCTGACCAACGCGTTCCACCCGGCGCTGTTCAGCACGGGGGGCGAACTGCCGCCCTATTTCGCCGGCCTGCTGCCGGAAAGCGAACTGCGCAAGCGGCTCGAGGCCACCCGGCACCACCCCGAAGACCGCGACGACTTCGGCGTGCTGGCCGCCGCCGGCGATGACCTGCCGGGCGCACTGGTGGTGCGGCCGGCCGAGATCGATGCCTTGCCGCCCTATGCGCGCGCCGTGGGGGTCACCGGCGGTGCCGACAATCTTGAGATCGCGGTCATCGAGGGCCCGACAGAGGGCGCGGCTTCGGTCTCGGGCGTGCAGAACAAGCTTGCCCTATCGACTGCACAGGCCGGCAAGCGCTACACCATGCCCACGCACGGCCGGCTTTCCGACCTGATCGCCAAGCTGCCCGCCCGCAACGACGACACCCAGGTCTTCAACGAGTATGTTTCGATGCAGCTTGCGCAGGCGGCCGGCGTGGCGGTGGCGCCCTGCCGGCCCTTGCCGCTGTCGGCGATCGCAGTGGAAGGCCTGGCCGACGCGCTGGGGCCGGAACTGCACTTCCTCGGCGTCGACCGCTTCGACCGCGAGCCTGGCGGGCGCGTGCATGCGGAAGATGGCTGCCAGCTGCTGACCCGCATGCCGGCGCGCAAGTACGCCGGCACCGACGCCTACGTGCTGCTGGTACGGCTGCTGGACCGCCTCAGCGTGCGCGGCATCGAGGACGTGCGGCAGTTCTTCATCCGCCAGGCGGTCAACACGCTCCTGGGCAACAGCGATGCCCACCTGAAGAATTTCTCCTTCCTCTACCGCAACGGCCTCGCGCCCGAGCTGTCGCCCGCCTATGACATCGTCAGCGTGGCGGCGCTGCCGGGCTTCGCCGCCTTCGGCCAGAACGTGGCGATCGATCGCCAGCAGCGTGCCCAGACGCTGGAGACCTATCGCGAATTTGCGCGCAGCGCGCGCATCGCAGAACGCATCGTCACCGCGGCGGTCAAGGACGCCGTGGCGCTGGCGCAGGAACGCTGGCCCGGGCTGCTGGATACCTTGCCCGCGCCGCCCGCCATGCGCCAGACCGTGCTGGAGCGGCTGGCCTCGCTGCCGCTCGCGCAAGGCGCCTGATCGCCGTCGCCATCGCCATCGCGAGGCCGGCGCTCAGCTCAGCCCGTCCAGCACCAGGTGCCGGCCGTGGATGGCGTGCGCCGCGTCGGACGCCAGGAAGCCGATCGCCGCCGCGGCCTGCGCGGTGGACACCCATGCCGCCGGATCGGCGTCCGGCATGGCCTGGCGGTTGGCCGCCGTATCGAGCACGCTCGGGGCGATGCTGTTGACGTTCACGCCGGCGCCGCGTACCTCGTGCGACAGGCTCTCCACCAAGCGCTGCAAGGCGCTTTTCGAGGCGCAGTAGGCTGCCATGTTCGCCACCCCGGCAGCCGCGGAGCGGGCCGAGACAGCCACCACCTTGCCGCTGCCGCGCGCCAGCATGGCCGGCAGGAACGGCCCGGTCACCACCACCAGCGACCAGGCGTTCAGGTCCATCATGCGCAGCCACGCCGCACGGCTCAGCGCGTAGGTGGGATCGCCCATCTCGAATCCGCCTGCCACGTGGACCAGTACGTCCACGCGGCCCAGCGCGGCGAGAATGGCCGCACCTGCGCGTGCCATCGAATCAGTCGACGTCACGTCGGCCTCGTGCAGCAGCGGCGGCGCCGCGCCCAGGCCGCCGGTACCCGCAAATGCCGCCTGCAGCGGCGCCAGCGCCCGGTCGATCAGCGCCAGCCGCGCCCCCTCCTGGCCAAAGTGCGCCGCCACCGCGCGGCCCAGCGCTCCCGCCGCTCCGGTGATCACCACCCCGCGTCCCGCCTCTGCCTTTTGCATCGTCTCTCTCCGTCATCCGACCGTTGCCTGTCTGCCATCCTGGGCCGGCTGCCATGGCCCGGCGCCCCATCGCGGCCCCGTCTTCACGATAGGCAACGCCACCGCCGGCTCAAACCCCGCCAGCGCTAGCCAGCGGCACCGCGATGGGGCAAGATGCGCCTTCGCCACCGGCGTCCGCGCCGTGGGCCTGCCGCACCTTTTGCCGGAATCCGAAGTGTCCAGTCACGCCACCGACCGCTCCACCCTCATTGCCGTGCTGGCCCTGATCGGCTCCATGGCCTCCCTTTGCCTGGGCACGTCCTTCGCCAAGCACCTGTTCGACGCACTCGGCGCGCAGGGCACCACGGCGCTGCGCGTCGGCTTTTCCGCCCTGGTCCTGTTGTGTGTGTGGCGCCCGTGGCGCCTGCCGCTGAGCCTGGCCAATGCGCGCGCGATCGCGCTGTACGGCGCCGCGCTGGGCGCCACCAACCTGCTGTTCTATATGTCCTTGCGCACGATTCCGCTCGGGCTGGCCATCGCCATCGAGTTCACAGGCCCGCTGACGATCGCCGTGCTGTCATCGCGGCGCGCGCTGGACTTCCTGTGGATTGGCTGCGCGCTGCTCGGGCTGGCACTGCTGTTGCCACT
The DNA here is from genome assembly GCF_056930435.1 of Cupriavidus sp. 09_S30. Classification (NCBI taxonomy): domain Bacteria; kingdom Pseudomonadati; phylum Pseudomonadota; class Betaproteobacteria; order Burkholderiales; family Burkholderiaceae; genus Cupriavidus; species Cupriavidus sp. 09_S30. The sequence goes on from NZ_JBXOWI010000002.1 coordinate 1,672,206, forward strand.
CGACACCGCCTCCAGCGGCCGGCTCGATCCGGCCGGCATCGCCTTCGCGTTGGCCGCCGGCGTGGGCTGGGCGCTGTACATCGTGTTCGGCAAGCGCGCCGGCAAAGCACATGGCGGGCAGGCGACCTCGCTGGGCTTGACGGCCGCTGCGCTGGTGGTCGCCCCCTTCGGCGTCGCGCACGCCGGCAGCGCACTGCTCGATCCGGCGCTGCTGGCCGCTGGCCTGGCCGTCGGCGTGCTATCCAGCGCGATCCCCTACTCGCTCGAGATGGTGGCGCTCAAGCGCCTGCCGCCGCGCACCTTCGGCATCCTGCTGAGCCTGGAGCCGGCGATTGGGGCGCTGGCCGGCATGGCGCTGCTGCACGAGCAGCTCAGCGGCCGCCAGTGGCTGGCCATCGGCGCCATCATCTTCGCCTCGGCCGGCGCCACCGCCACGGCACGTGCCGGCCACGGGGAAAAGACCGCCTGAGGGCTGCCTGAAGGCCGCCTGAAGGCCGCCTGAGTGGCCATGGCGCTACCAGGCCTGGGCCGATGCGGGCACAGCAGCCGTCACGCCGGGAAGCGTCGGCCGTACAGGCGGCGCATCGCCGGGCCCGGCTTCCACCACGTGCAACAGGGCGTCCTCAGGATTGCGGCGCAAGCGGAAGCCGAGATCGCGCATCAGCGCCAGCATGCGCCGGTTCTCGCTGAGCACGTCGCCACGAATGCGCGGCAGCCCAGCCTGCTGCGCCAGTTGCCGCAGGGTGGCGACCAGCCGCCGGCCCAGCCCACGCCCCTGCCAGTCATCATCCACCGCCACCGCGAACTCCGCCGTGCCTTGATCGACCACGTACTGGCCGTTGGCGACGATGCGCTCGCCGTCATCCGTGCTTGCGAGCACCAGCAACGCCACCCCGCCGTCCGCGGCGGAAGCCAGGAAGGCATCCAGCACTTCGTCGGACACGGGGCCGCCCGTCAGATAGCGGAAGTACCGGCTCTCGCGGGACAAGCCATCGACGAAGGCCCGCATGTCCGGCCGATCGGCAGGGACTGCCGGGCGCATGTGCAGGCGCGTGCCGTCGCGCAGCAACCAGGTCTGCCGCACTAGAGACTGCGAGATCGAGGCATCGAAGAGCATGGCTGACTCCTGACTTCATTTTTTATAGTCAGAGTATAGTCAGCGATCTGACTTTTGCAAATGAAGCCAGCATGCTATGCTGATCGCACCATGGAACCGCGCAGCCCCCACCTCGATCAATGCTCGATCGCTGCCACGCTAGCCCTGATCGGCGAGAAGTGGACGATCCTGATCCTGCGCGACGTCTTTCACGGCATCCGCCGTTTCGACGATTTCCTGGTCCGGCTGCGCTGCTCGCCGGCCGTTCTGTCCGCACGCCTCAAGACCTTGACCGATGCGGGCCTGCTGCGCCGCGTCAGCTACCGCGAGCCGGGCGCGCGCGAACGGTTCGAATACCGTCCCACGCGAGCCGCCGTCGAATTGCTGCCGGTGCTCGTCGGCCTGATGCAATGGGGCGATGCCCATCTCAGCCCGGACGGCAAGGGCCCGGTCACCCTGCGCGCAGCATCGACCGACCGCCCCGTGCACGCCGCGCTGGTCGACGACCAGGGCGAACTCGTGTCGCCGTCCGACATCGCCATCCACCTGAACACCAGCGCCGACGCCCCCGCCGCCAGCGAGGACGCGGCCCGCGATCCCGCCTAGCGCGGCGCCGACAGCAAACACGCCCGCTCGGGCTAATGCCGTTCAGTTAAGCGTTGAAGCTTGTTCCCCTTACTTTCGCTAGCGTACGGAGTTGTTGTTCAAGCCAAAGGCCTGTTTCTACTCCCCTGCGGGGGGAGTCGAAACAGGCCTTTGCCACGATCAACCCACACCGCTAAAGCAAAGCGCTCAGACCCGCGCCGCCCCAGAAAAATGCCGTCCAGCCTTAACTGAACGGCATTAACCCGCTCGCGCGGATTTCGCGCACCAGCCTGATCCATTGCACCGCACCATCCGTGTGCCGGCGCCACGCCCATTCACCGGTGCGGCGCACGCCGCGCCTTGACAGCCATGGCGTGGCGCGCATGCAGGCCGCGAAACCGGACTCGCGCATCACTTCCGCTGCCTGGCACAGCCCTTGCGTAAGTCCTGTCAGGCGGGCCAACGGCGGTCTGCCTACCCAATAAGGGCGCCGGCCATGCCATCTGGCCGGCGCCAGGACAACGGCGTCCCTTGGACCGGTCTGCGACCGGTTCGCGGGACGCCTTTTGTTTTTCCGGAGCCCGCTCATGAACGGCAAAGCCACTCGGATCGACCTGCTAAGCCTGCGCACCCCGCAGATGCGCGCCTTCCACCTGTCGTGGATGGCTTTCTTCGTCTGCTTCTTCGCCTGGTTCGCCTGCGCCCCGCTGATGCCGGTGCTCAAGGGCGAGTTCGGCCTCAGCCCGGCCCAGATTGCCAACATCAATATCGCTGCGGTGGCCGTCACCATCCTCGTGCGCCTGGTGATCGGCCCCATGTGCGACCGTTTCGGACCGCGCAAGACGTATACGGGCCTGCTCACGCTCGGCGCCATCCCGGTGCTGGGCGTGGCGCTAGCCCAGAACTACGAGACCTTCCTCGTCTTCCGCCTGCTGATCGGCGCGGTGGGCGCGAGCTTCGTGGTCACGCAGTACCACACCTCGGTGATGTTCGCGCCCAATGTGGTGGGCACCGCCAACGCGGCCTCGGCCGGCTGGGGCAATGCCGGCGGCGGCGTCGCGCAGGGCGTGATGCCCTTGCTGCTGGCCGCCATCCTGATGCTCGGCGTGGACCACACGCTCGGCTGGCGCCTGGCGCTGCTGGTCCCGGGGGTGCTGATGCTGGTGGTGGCCGCGCTCTACTGGCGCTATGCGCAGGACTGCCCGCAGGGCGACTTCGCCGAGCTGCGGGCCCGCGGCATCGCCATCGACGGCGGCAAGAAAGGCGGCTGGGCCAGCTTTCGCGCGGCCAGCACGAACTACCGCGTGTGGATGCTCTTCATCACCTACGGCGCCTGCTTCGGCGTGGAGCTGTTCATCCACAACGTCGCGGCCAGCTACTACGTCGACCGTTTCGGCCTGTCGCTGGGCAGCGCGGGCATGGCGGCTGCCAGCTTCGGCCTGCTCGCGCTGTTCGCCCGCGCGCTGGGCGGCTGGCTGTCCGACAAGGCTGCGCAGCGCCGCGGGCTGGACGCGCGCACCACGCTGCTGTTCGTGCTGATCCTGGGTGAAGGCCTTGGCCTGCTGTGGTTCGCCCATGCGCAACAGGTTGCGCTGGCGATAGCGGCGATGCTGTCTTTCGGCCTCTTCACCCATATGGCCTGCGGCGCCACCTATGCGCTGGTGCCCTTCATCGACCGCAAGGCGCTGGGCGGCGTGGCCGGCATCATCGGCGCCGGCGGCAACGTCGGCGCGGTGGCCGCCGGCTTCCTGCTCAAAAGCCTGGGCAACGTGCAGCTGACGCTTTCGGTGCTCGGCGTGGTGGCGACCGCCGCGGCGCTGTGCGCCCTCGCCATCCGCTTCAGCGCCGAGCACAAGGCCAGCGAACAAGCGCTTTACGACAACGCACTGGCGAACTGAGCGGACGCGCCACGGAATTCCCGCAAGAAACAGGACAAGGAAAGCATCATGAAGATCATCATCGTCGGGCACGGCATGGTCGGCCACAAGTTCCTGGAGTGTCTGGCCGAGGCCGGTGCGCAGGACATGGACGTGACCGTGCTGTGCGAGGAAGCGCGCCCCGCCTATGACCGCGTGCACCTGTCCGAGTTCTTCTCTGGCAAGTCCGCCGACGACCTGTCGCTGGTGGCACCCGGCTTCTTCGCCGAGCACGGCAATATGCTGCTGCGCCTGAACGACCGGGCCGCGTCGATCGATACCGCCGCGCGCACCGTCACCACCGCGGCAGGCGAGACGCTCCACTACGACAAGCTCGTCCTGGCCACCGGCTCCTACCCCTTCGTGCCGCCGATTCCTGGCAAAGACCGCAAGGACTGCTTCGTCTACCGCACCATCGAAGACCTGGAGGCCATGCAGGCGTGTGGTGCGCACGCGACTTCGGGCGTGGTGATCGGCGGGGGCCTGCTCGGCCTGGAATGCGCGAAGGCCCTGCGCGACATGAACCTCCAGACCCACGTCGTGGAGTTCGCGCCGCGCCTGATGGCCGTGCAGGTCGACGACGCGGGCGGCCGCATGCTGCGCCAGAAGATCGAGGCGCTCGGCGTCAGCGTGCACACCGGCAAGAACACGGTGGAGATCGTCGACGGCGAAGCCGGCACGCATCGCATGCGCTTTGCGGACGGCTCGCACCTGGACACCGACATGATCGTGTTCTCGGCCGGCATCCGGCCGCGCGACGAACTCGCGCGGGCCGCCGGACTCGCGGTGGGCGAGCGCGGCGGCATCACCGTGGACAACAACTGCCTGACGTCAGACCCCGATGTCTATGCCATCGGCGAGTGTGCCCTGTGGCAAGGCAAGATCTACGGCCTGGTCGCGCCGGGCTACGACATGGCCCGGGTGGCCGCCCGCCACCTGCGCGGCCACGCCGCGGAGTTTGCCGGCGCCGACATGAGCACCAAGCTCAAGCTGATGGGCGTGGACGTGGCCAGCATCGGCGATCCGCATGGCAATGTGCCGGGCAGCCGGGCCTACCAGTTCACTGACGAGCGCAAGCAGGTTTACAAGAAGCTGGTGGTCTCCGAGTGCGGCAAGCACCTGCTGGGTGGCGTGCTGGTCGGCGACGCCACCGAGTACGGCACGCTGCTGCAGATGATGCTCAACCGCATCGAGCTGCCGGAATCGCCCGAGTTCCTGATCCTGCCTTCGTCCGATGGCAAGGCAAAGCCCGCGCTCGGCGCCGATGCGCTGCCCGATGGCGCGCAGATCTGCTCGTGCAACAACGTCAGCAAGGGCGAAATCTGCGCGGCGGTCAACGACGGCGCCACCAGCATCGGCGCACTGAAGTCGTGCACCAAGGCCGGCACCGCCTGCGGCGGCTGCGTGCCGCTGGTGACGCAGATCATGAAGGCGCAGATGCACAAGCAGGGCATGGCGGTGAACAACCACCTGTGCGAGCACTTTCCCTTCTCCCGCCAGGAGCTCTTCCACCTGGTGAGGGTCGGCCAGTTCAAGAGCTTCGAGGCGCTGCTGGATGCCCACGGCAAGGGGCTGGGCTGCGACATCTGCAAGCCGACCGTGGCCAGCATCCTGGCCTCGTGCTGGAATGATTTCGTGCTCAAGGAGGAGCACGCCGCGCTGCAGGATTCCAACGATTACTTCCTGGCCAATATCCAGAAGGACGGCACCTACTCGGTGGTGCCGCGCATGCCGGGCGGCGAGGTGACGCCCGACGGGCTGATCGCCGTCGGCCGCATCGCCAAGAAGTATGGCCTGTACACCAAGATCACCGGCGGCGCGCGAGTCGACATGTTCGGCGCCCGCCTGGAAGAACTGCCACTGATCTGGGAAGAGCTGATCGCGGCCGGCTTCGAATCCGGCCACGCCTACGGCAAGGCGCTGCGCACGGTGAAATCGTGCGTGGGATCGACCTGGTGCCGCTATGGCGTGGACGATTCCGTCGGCCTGGCCGTCGCGCTGGAGAACCGCTACAAGGGCCTGCGCGCGCCGCACAAGATCAAGTTCGGCGTATCCGGCTGCACGCGCGAATGCGCCGAGGCACAGGGCAAGGACGTGGGCGTCATCGCCACCGAGCGCGGCTGGAACCTGTACGTGTGCGGCAACGGCGGCATGAAGCCCCGCCACGCCGAGCTGCTCGCCGGCGACCTCGACCGCGACACGCTGCTGCGCTACATCGACCGCTTCCTGATGTTCTACATCCGCACGGCCGACCGCCTGCAGCGCACCAGCGTGTGGCGCGACAACCTCGAAGGCGGTCTGGACTACCTGAAGGCCGTGGTCGTCGACGACAAGCTGGCCATCGGTGCGGAACTGGAAGCCGACATGCAGCGCGTGGTGGATAGCTATGAAGACGAGTGGAAGCGTGCCGTCACCGATCCCGAGACGCGCCGCCGCTTCCGCCACTTCGTCAACAGCGAGCAGCACGACGAGAACCTGGTCTTCATGGAAGAGCGCGGCCAGATCCGCCCCGCGACGCCGCAGGAACGGAAATTGCAGCAATCCCGACTGAGCCACATTCCCGTGGTCGCCGTGCCCGCCAACGCAGCATGATTCAAAGGAGAACGTGATGAGCCATCCCCATCAAGCGGAAACCTGGACCGCCGTCTGCACCTTGCGCGACATCGTGCCCAATACTGGTGTCTGCGCGCTGGTGGACGACCAGCAGATCGCGATCTTCCGCCTCGGCCGCGGCGAGGATGTCTACGCCATCGCCAACTACGATCCGAACGCCCAGGCAGCGGTGCTGTCGCGCGGACTGGTCGGCAACCTCGGTGAGCACGTCGTGGTGGCCTCGCCCATCTACAAGCACCACTTCGACCTGCGCACCGGAGCCTGCCTGGAAGCGCCCGAGAACTCCGTGGACGCCTACCCCGCCCGCGTCTATGGCGGCAAGGTCTGGGTAGCGGCCAGCGCCGTGGGGCGCGAAGTCGAAGAGCTGGCCGCATGAGCACGACGGACAAACCCCGCCTGGTGGTGGTCGGCAACGGCATGGCCGGCATGCGCACGGTCGAGGAACTGCTGCGCCTGGCGCCGGACCTGTACCACATCACGGTGTTCGGCGCCGAGCCACACGGCAACTACAACCGCATCCTGCTGTCGCCGCTCCTGGCCGGCGAAAAGACGGTCGACGACATCATGCTGAACACGCGCGAGTGGTATGCGCAGCACGGCATCGAACTGCTGGCAGGGGATCCGGTCGTCGCCATCGACCGGCCACGCCGCAGCGTGCGGGCGCAGTCGGGCCACGAGGTGCGCTATGACCGCCTGCTGCTGGCCACCGGCTCCAAGCCCTTCATCCTGCCCGTGCCGGGGCACCAGCTCGAAGGCGTCGTCGCCTTTCGCGACATCCAGGACGTCGAGACCATGCTCGCCGCGGCACGCCAGCAGCGCCGCGCGGTGGTCATCGGCGGCGGCCTGCTCGGCCTCGAAGCCGCCAACGGCCTGCTGCGCCAAGGCATGGAGGTAACGGTGGTGCACGCGACCGACAGCCTGATGGAGCGCCAGCTCGACAAGCCGGCGGCCACATTGCTCAAGCAGGCGCTGGAGCGCCGCGGCCTGCGCTTCCTGCTCGATGCCCAGACCAGCGGCATCCTCGGGCAGGACCGCGTCACCGGTGTGTGTTTCAAGGACGGCAGCGAGATCCCAGCAGACTTGGTGGTGATGACCGCCGGCGTACGGCCGAACATCGCGCTGGCACAGGCGGCCGGCCTGCGCTGCGAGCGCGCCATCGTGGTCGACGACACCCTGCAGACCTACGACCCGCGTATCTATGCGGTCGGCGAGTGCGTGCAGCATCGCAACGCCACCTTCGGCCTGGTGGCGCCGATCTGGGACCAGGCGCGCGTCTGCGCGGCCCACCTGGCCGGCGCCGGCCACCGCCGCTACATCCAGCAGGCGACTGCGACCAAGCTCAAGGTGACCGGCGTCGACCTGTATTCGGCCGGCGATTTCGTCGGCGGCGAAGGCAGCGAGGACCTGGTGCTGCGCGATGCCCGCCGCGGCGTCTACAAGCGGCTGGTGCTGCAGGACGGCTGCCTGGTCGGCGCCGTGCTGTACGGCGACGTGCAGGATGGCCCTTGGTATTTCGACCTCATCCAGAGCGGAGCCCGCGTCGGCGCCATGCGCCAGCGGCTGCTGTTCGGGCGCGCCCAGTGCGAGGCCCTCGCCGCCTAGGCGGGCCCGCCCCGCAACTTTCCAAGGCAGTCCAAGGCAGTCCAAGGCACTCCAAGGTAGACAGACAGCGTGAACCTCTCCGACATCCCCGTCCTTGCCGCCACGCCGGCCGCCGCCGGCACGGCCACGGCCACCACCTGCCCCTACTGCGGCGTCGGCTGCGGCGTGCGTGCCACGCTGCAGGCCGATGGCCGCATCGAGGTGAGCGGCGACCAGGCGCATGCCGCCAACCAGGGGCGCCTGTGTGTCAAGGGCTCGGCGCTGGGCGAAACCCTGGGCTTGGAAGGGCGGCTGCTGCACCCCCACTTGCGCGAACCCGGCGGCAGCCTGCGCCGTGCCGGCTGGGACGAGGCGCTGGACGCCGTGGCGCGCGGCTTCGCCGACGTGATCGCGCGCCATGGCCCGGACTCTGTCGCCTTCTACGTCTCGGGACAACTGCTGACCGAGGACTACTACGTCGCCAACAAGCTGATGAAGGGCTTCATCGGCAGCGCCAATATCGACACCAACTCCCGGCTGTGCATGTCCTCGGCGGTGGCGGGCCACAAACGCGCCTTCGGTGAGGACCTGGTGCCCGGCAACTACGAGGACCTGGAGCAGGCGGACCTGGTGGTGCTGGTCGGCTCGAACACGGCCTGGTGCCATCCCATCCTGTACCAGCGCCTGGCAAGAGCCAAGGAGGCGCGCCCGCAGATGCGGATCGTGGCCATCGACCCGCGCCGCACCGCCACCTGCGAACTGGCCGACCTGCACCTGGCGCTCAAGCCCGGCAGCGACGTCTGGCTGTTCAACGGCCTGCTGGCCTGGCTGTCCGAGCAGGGCGCGGCCGACACGGCCTACGTGGCCGCCCATACGGAGGGGCTTGACGAGGCGCTCGCCGCGGCGCGCGCCGACGGCGCCGACCCGGCCTCGGTCGCCCGCGCCTGCCGGCTCGACGAACAGGACGTGCGTGCCTTCTACGCGCTGTTCGCGGGCACCGCCAAGGTGGTCACCGCGTTCTCGCAGGGCGTGAACCAGTCCTCGGCAGGCACCGACAAGGTCAACAGCATCATCAACTGCCATCTGCTGACCGGCCGCATCGGCAAGCCCGGCGCCGGCCCCTTCTCGCTGACCGGACAGCCCAACGCCATGGGCGGGCGCGAGGTGGGCGGCCTCGCCAATATGCTGGCGGCCCACATGGAACTGGCCAACCCCCTGCACCGCGAGATCACGCAGGCGTTCTGGCAGTCCCCGGCCATGGCCTCGCAACCGGGCCTGAAGGCGGTGGAACTGTTCGAGGCGATCGAAGCCGGCCGTGTCAAGGCGGTCTGGGTGATGGCCACCAACCCCCTGGTCAGCCTGCCAAACGCCGACCAGGCGCGCCGGGCGCTGGCCAGTTGCGAACTGGTGGTGGCTTCCGACATCGTCATGCGCACCGATACCAATGACTGCGCCCACGTGCTGCTGCCGGCGCTGGGCTGGGGCGAGAAGGACGGCACCGTGACCAACTCCGAACGCCGCATCTCGCGCCAGCGCGCCTTCCTGCCCGCACCGGGAGAGGCACGCGCCGACTGGCGCATGGTGTGCGAGGTGGCGCAGCGGATGGGCTTCGGCGGCTTCGACTACGCGGGCCCGCACGAGATCTTCGACGAACATGCCCGCCTGAGCGCCTTTCGCAATCATGGCGGCCCCGGCGGCGCGCCGCGCGCCTTCGACATCGGCGCGCTGGCCGGGCTGTCGCCGCAGGCCTACGATGCGCTGGCACCGGTGCAGTGGCCGCTGCCGGCGCCAGCCACACCAGGCGCGGCGGGTGCGGCGGGCGCGGCAACTGCGGGCACGGCGCGCCTGTTCGCCGACGGCCGCTTCGCCCATGCGGACGGCCGCGCCCGCTTCGTCGCTACCACGCCGCGCGCCCCGGCCAATGCACCGGATGCGGAATTCCCGCTCGTGCTCAACACAGGCCGCGTGCGCGACCAGTGGCACACCATGACGCGCACCGGCCGTGCGCCGCGCCTGGGCGAGCACCTGCCCGAGCCCTTTGTCGACATGCACCCGCAGGACGCCCTGCTTGCCGGCGTCAGCGAAGGCAGGCTCGCCCGCGTCAGCACGCGCTGGGGCGCGATGGTGGCGCGCGTGCGCCACGGCGGTGGCATCCCCCGCGGCAGCGTGTTCGTGCCCATCCACTGGAACGACCAGTTCAGCTCGGATGCCCGCGTCGGCGCGCTGGTCAACCCGGTGGTCGACCCGCTCTCGGGCGAACCCGAGTTCAAGCACACGCCGGTGCGCGTGGAGGAATTCCGCGTCAACTGGCACGGCTTCGTGCTGAGCCGCCGCAACCTGCCGCTGGACTCTCTGACCTACTGGACGCGCGTGCAGGGTAGCCAGTTCACGCGCTACGAATTCGCCGGCCGCGACAACGTTGCCGAGCGCAGCGCCTGGGCACGCAGCCTGCTCGGTGTGACCGATCCCGATGCCGACTGGATCGAGTACGAAGACCGCAGCGCGGGCATCTACCACGCCGGCCTGGTGGTGGATGACCGCATCGAGAGTTGCGTCTATGTCAGCGCGCGCCCCGAACTGCCCTCGCGCGCCTGGCTGGCGACGCTGTTCTCCAAGGACCGGCTGGAGGACACCGACCGCACCGCCCTGCTGCTCGGCCAGCCGCTGGAGAAAGGCGCCGACGCCGGCCCGACGGTCTGCTCCTGCTTCGGCGTGGGCCGCAACACCATCTGCAATGCGGTGCGCAAGCACGGCCTGCAAACCCCGTCGGACATCACGGCCTGCGTCAAGGCCGGCGGAAACTGCGGCTCCTGCGTGCCGGAACTGAAGAAACTGCTGGTCGAACTGCAGGTGGCGGACGCCGCTTGAGCGCTGCCCGGCCCGCCGACGCGCGGGCCGCCCTCCCGCCTCGCCCCAAGTCCTACTGAATCCGGGGGAAATTCCCGCCTTCCTGCGTGCGGCGCGCTAGAGTATCGCCGGGCTGCACGGGGACCAGCCCGCCGCCGCCCGGACAAGACAACGACAACAAGATATCCAGGGAGAAATCATGCGCTTTACCCTACTGCCACTGCTGGCATGTGCCGGCCTGGCCGGCGGCTGCGCGTCCATCGTGGGCGGCACCAGCCAGCACGTGCGGGTGGAGGCCCGCAAGGACGCCAAACCCGTCACCGGCGCCCAATGCCGCCTGGCCAACAGCAAGGGGACATACCAGGTCATCTCCCCGGGCACTGTCACTATCAGCCGGGCCTTCGACGACCTGACGGTACGCTGCGAACTCGACCCGCTCGAGCCCGGCACGGCATCGGTGCGCTCCTCCACCAAGGCCCTGGCCTTCGGCAACATCCTGTTCGGCGGCCTGATCGGCGTGGCCATTGACGCTACCTCGGGCGCAGCCTACGACTACCCTGAAGACATCCAGGTCGACATGGGCAGCAACACCCTCGTCACCATGGCGTCTGCGGCCGAGACGGCGATGGAGCGGGACCTGGCCACGCCGACGGCCGGCCAGACCGCCACGTTGGCGGTGGCTGCCAGGCCCGCCACCCCCGCCGTGCCCGCACCCGGAGCAAGCGGGCGCGCGCCGCGCGAAGAGCAGCCGATGACCATGGATTCGCTGAGTGGCCTGCTTGCCCCGCGCTGAACCGCGCTGAGCTGCGCGGGCCTGGGCCGCCTCGCGTGCCGGCGCCTCTAGCCGCCCAGGTAGGCGCGCCTGACCTCCGCGTCGCCGATCAACGCTCTGGCGGCCCCCTCCCGCACGATGGCGCCGGTCTCCAGCACATAGGCGCGATCAGCCAGCGACAGCGCCAGGTGCACGTCCTGCTCCACCAGCAGCACGGTCACGCCCGCGCCGCGCATGGCGACCAGCGCCTCCAGCAAGGCATCGACCACGACCGGCGCCAGCCCGAGGCTCATCTCGTCCACCATCATCAGCACGGGCGCGGCCATCAGCGCCCGCGCAATCGCGCACATCTGCTGCTCGCCCCCCGACAGGCTGCCCGCCAGCTGGCGCCGCCGCTCGCGGATGCGGGGGAAGAGCGCATAGGCGCGTTCCAGGTCGCGCGCCACGCTGTCCCTTTCTGCTCGGCGCTCGGCACGGCGGTAGGCGCCCATCAGCAGGTTGTCCTCCACCGTCATGCGGTCGAACAGCTGGCGGCCTTCCGGCACCTGCACCAGGCCCAGCCCGAACACCGCGTCCGGTGTCATGCCGGCCAGGTCGCGCCCGCGGAAGACGATGCTGCCCGTGCTCGGCAGCACATGCGAGAGCGCCCGCAGCAGCGTCGTCTTGCCGGCGCCATTGCTGCCCACCAGCGCCACGATCTCACCCGCCCCGACCGACAGGTCGACGCCGCGCAGCACGCGCATCTCGCCATAGCCCGCCTCCAGCGCGCGCACGGCGAGCAGCGGCGCGGCCTGCGCTGCCGTGCTCGCCGCCGTGGTCGATGCCGTGCTCATGTCCGCCTCTTGCCGAGATAGGCCTCGACCACGGCGGGGTCGGCCAGTACCGCCTCCGGCGCCCCGTCGGCGATCAGCTGGCCGTGGTGCAGCACCATAAGCCGATCCGACAAGCTCTTGATGGCCTGGATCACGTGCTCGATCACCAGCACGCTGATGCCTTCGCTGCGCGCCTTGCGGATCACCGCGATCACCTCTTCGATCTCCACCCGGTTCAGCCCCGCCATCACCTCGTCGCACAGCAGCACGCTGGGCTGCATCGCCAGTGCCTTGGCCAGCTCCAGGCGCTTGCGGTCGGGGCCGCCGAGAGAGTCGGCGCGCGCGCCCGCCTGGCGCCCCAGGCCGACGAACTCCAGCCAGGCGCGCGCCTGCTCGCGCGCCTGCGCCAGCCGCCGCGTGCCGCCGTCGCGCCCGAACAGCGCGCCCACCGTGACGTTGTCCAGCACCGACATGCCGGGGAAGGGCCGCATGATCTGGAAGGTGCGGCCGATGCCCAGGTGGGCCCGCCGGAAAGCGGGCAGCGCGGTGACGGACTGGCCGCGGTACAGCACCTCGCCCGCGCTCGGCGCCAGCGTGCCGCTGATCACGCTGACCAGCGTGGTCTTGCCCGCCCCGTTCGGGCCGATCAGCCCGAGGATCTCGCCGTCTCCTAGCGCGAAGCTGACGTCGTCCAGCGCGGTCAGCCCCACAAAGCGCTGCGTGATGTGGCTGACCGCCAGGATCGGGGCCGCCGGGGCCGAAGGGAGGGTGGTCCGGATCGCGCTCATAGCCGGTGCGCCCGCAGGTTCTCGCTGAAGTAGCGCCAGCGGGCCTTGCCGAAGCGCCGCAGCAGGTCGGCCAGGCCGCGCGGCATCAGCACTACGGCGGCGACGATCACCAGCCCGAAAAACATCCCCGCCACGCTGGTAGCCTTGCTCGACAACAGCTCCGACACCGCGGACAGGACCAGGGCGCCGATGACGGGCCCGAAGGCCGTGCCCGGCCCGCCGAACACCGCCATGATGATCATCTTGACGTTCAGCCCGAGGTCGAACGCGCTGCCGGGATCGATGAAGGTCACCCAGTAGGCGTGAATGCCGCCGGCCAGCGCGCTGAACAAGCCCGACAAGGTGAACGCCGTCACCTTGAAGCGCGTGGTGTCGACCCCCATCACCGCCGCCGCCTCCTCGCTCTCGCGGATCGCCACCAGGCCAAAGCCGAAGCGGCTGCGCCCGATCCAAAGCACGGTCAGCGTGGCCAGCGCCAGCAGGCCGAGCGATAGCTCGTAGAAGAGCGGGTCATCGTTCAGGGGCGGCAGGACCAGGCCGATGTTCTGGCCGGCCAGCGGCACATTGGAGACGATGGCGGCCATCACCTGTGCCAGCGCCAGCGTGGCGATGGCGAAATAGTGTCCCTTGAGCCGCAGCACAGGCAAGCCCAGCAGGATGGCGAAGGCCACCGCCAGCACCGCGCCGAACGCCAGTCCCACCGCGAAGGGCCAGTGCCACTGCACCATGGCGATGGCCACGCCGTAGCTGCCCAGCCCGTAGAACGTGGAGTTACCGAAGGAGGTATAGCCCGCATAGCCGCCGATGATGTTCCAGGCTTGCGCCAGCACCGCCAGCAGCAGCGCGTTGATGCCGAACTGGACCAGCACGTCGGAGCCATACCATGGCACGCCCGCCAGCGCGGCCAGCGCCAGCAGCATCGCGGCCACGTGGCGGCGTTTCATGCCGTCCGCCCCAGCAGGCCGCCGGGCCGCGCCACCAGCACCAGCACGAGGACGCCGAAGCTCGCCGCGTCGACGAAGGTCGGCCCGAGGTAGAGCGTGGCCAGGGCCTCGACCACGCCCAGCAGGAGCCCGCCGACGATCACCCCCAGCGGATTGTCCAGCCCGCCGATGATCGAGATGGCGAAGCACTTTGCGGTAAGGGGTGCGCCGATGTACGGATTGATCTGCGAGATGGTGCCGTACAACCCCCCGGCGATCCCCGCCAGCGACAGCCCGAGTCCGAAGGTCAACGCATACAGGTGGCGCGGCTCCACCCCATACAGGCGCGCGGCCACCAGGTTCTGCGCGGTGGCGCGGATGGCGCGGCCCTGGCGTGTATGCAACAGGAACAGCCACATGCCCACTGTCGCCACGATGGCCACGCCGAAGGCGCCCAGCCGCGCCACCGGCAGCGTCAGCGGCCCGAGCGCGATGCTGTCGCCGGCATAGGCGGGGTTGATGGTACGGAAGTCGGCCGAGAAGACGAGCTTCGCCAGGTAGGTCAACACCACCTCGATGCCGAAGGTGATCAGCAGCGTATTGAACATCGGCGCGCGCGCCACGCGGTTCAAGAGACCGCGCTGCAGCACGTAGCCGACCGCAAACAGCGCTGCGGCGGTGAGCGGAAGGCCGAGAAAGGGATCGATGCCTGCATCCGTGTAGAGGTACCAGGACACATAGGCACCCAGCATGATGAAGGAGCCGTGCGCCAGATTGACGATGTTCAGCACCCCCCACACCAGCGCCAGCCCGAGCGCCATCACGGCATACAGCCCGCCGAGCAGCAGGCCGTTCACCAGGATCTGGGCCAGCAGCGCCACCTTGCCACCCTGCCTGCCGCGCCGCTCAGCGGGCGGTCCAGGCCGGCATCGGATACTTGGGCGGCTTGACGAAACCGTGCGCGCCGTAGATTTCCGCGAGCTGGTTGCCCTGGACCTGCACCACCACCTGCGGCAGGTCAATCTGCCCCTTGGCACTGAAGGCGATGGGACCGTATAGGCTATCGAAGCTGACCTTGGCCAGCGCGTCGCGCACCTTCTGCGGATCGCTGGAGCCGGCGTCCTCGAGTGCTTGCACCAGCGCCTCGACGACCGCCACGCCAGAGGCGGCGTGGTAGTCCGGGTCGTAGCCGAAGCGGGTCTTGTATTCCTGCGCGAAGCGCGCAGCATCACCGAACCAGCGATCCTTGAGCGCCGCGGAGGGCAGCCAGGGCGTCATGCCGAAGGCGTAGTCGGCGTCCCTGCCCAGCGCCTTGCGGAAATCCTCGGTCGGCACGCCAACGGTGAACGCATACATGGCCGGGGCCACGGCCAGGCTCTTGGCCTGACGCACGAAGTTCAGGATTTCGGTCTCGTGCCCGGCCACCAGCACCGCATCCACGCCCTTGCTCTTGATCTGCGACAGCAGCGAACTGAAGTCGCTGGCGTTGGTGCTGTAACGCTCATCGATGGCCACCACCAGCCCTGCCTGCTTCAGCTTGGGCCGCGTACCCTCCGCCACCGAGACGTCGAAGGCGTCGTCGGCATACAGCAGCGCTACCGAGCGCGGCGCGGGCTTCAGCGCGCGCAGCATCTCCACCGTGGTACCGAAATAATTGCTGGCCGGCGCCAGCGTGCCGAACACATAGTGGAAGCCGCGTGAGAAGATCTGGTCCGAGGCCCCGCCGCCCTGCACCATCGGCACCTTGTATTTCTCGGAGACCGCGGAATCCGCCAGCGCGAAATTGCTGGCAAACGGCCCGAGCAGCAGGTTGACCTTGTCCTCGGCGACGAGCTGCGTGTACTGGCGCACGCTCAGGTTGACGTCGGACTGGTTGTCGTAGAGCTTCAGCGCAAGCTTGTGCGGCTGGCCACCGATCTTGACACCGCCCGTGGCATTGATCTTGTCGATCGCAATCTGGTAGGCGTCGCGGTAATAGCGGCCGGTGTTGGCCATGGGCCCGGTCAACTGGACCGAAGCGCCCAGCACGATATCCTGTGCCAGTGCGGCGCGGACCGGGGCCAAGAGGGTCAAGGGGGCCAGTACGGCGAGCGCGGCGGGCAGAAGGCGTGACCAGACTGTGGACATGGCGTAGCCTCCGCATGGAACATTACGAATTGATATTAGTGTCTTCCTGCTCTTTCGCAATGCCGGCGCCCCGCGACCGATACCCCGACGCGCCGCCCCGCATGCCGCAGCGCAGCGCAACTGCCTTAAGTTTCGCTTAAGAATTCCCCCCTAGCCTTGTGTCATGGCGCCGGCCAGCGCCTGCCGAGTCCATCGGCCCATCCAGACCGAACCGACATGATCCGCCCGACCCTTGTGCGCTCTGCCACGGCCATTGCCGCGCTGGCCATCGCCGTCGGCGGCGTTACCTACCTGCGCCGCGAGCCGGCGGCCCAGGCTGGCGGGTCTGCCGTCGTCGCCGCGCCGGCGGATCCCGTGGCCGCGCCCGGCAAACCGCTCGACTTCTCCGACATCGTGGCGCACTACGGGCCCGCCGTGGTCAACATCAGCGTCACGGCATCGGGCAAGACCGATGGCAGGGGTTCCCCGACCGGCGTCGACCCCGACGACCCGCTCTACCAGTTCTTCAAGCGCTTCGGCCCCCAGTCCCCAGGCCAGGGAGAGCCTCCCCTGGTACAAGGCCAAGGCTCCGGCTTTATCGTCAGCCCCGACGGCCTGATCCTGACCAATGCCCACCTGGTGGCCAAGGCCCAGGACGTGACGGTCAAGCTGATCGACCGCCGCGAGTTCAAGGCCAAGGTCATCGGAGTGGATACGCCGAGCGACGTGGCGGTGCTTCGCATCGACGCAAACGGGCTGCCCACCGTGCGGCTGGGCAATGCGTCGCGCGTGCGCGTCGGCGAGCCCGTGCTGGCGATCGGCTCGCCCTACGGCTTCGAAAACACGGTCACGGCAGGGATCGTCAGTGCCAAGTCGCGCTCGCTGCCCGACGAGAACTACGTGCCCTTCATCCAGACCGACGCCGCCGTCAATCCGGGCAGTTCGGGCGGCCCGCTGTTCAACCAGTACGGCGAGGTGATCGGCATCAATTCGCAGATCTACAGCGAGACCGGCGGCTATCAGGGTCTATCGTTCGCCGTGCCGATTGACGTGGCGGTCCGGGTGGAGGCGCAGTTGATCGCGCACGGCAACGTCACGCGCGGGCATATCGGCCTGGCCGTGCAGGAAGTCAGCCAGGCGCTTGCGCAATCGTTCGGGCTGCCCCGGCCTACCGGCGCGCTGGTGGATGAGGTGGACGCCGAAGGCCCGGCCGCCAAGGCCGGCGTCAAGCCCGGCGACGTGATCGTGCAATTGGGTAGCGCACCCATCGAACGCTCGGCCGACCTGCCCGAGCAGGTGGCCGATATCGCGCCGGGAACGCATACGACCGTCAAGGTCTATCGCAAGGGCAAGCCCATGACGCTGGCGATCCAGGTGGGCACGCTGACCGAGGCCAGTGCGGCGCCGCAGGCGGGATCACGCCTGGGCGTCACGGTGCGTCCGCTCACCCCGGGCGAAAAACGGCAAGGCGGCATCGACAGCGGCCTGGTCGTCCAAGAGGCAGACGGCGCCGCGGCGCAGGCCGGCATCGAGGCGGGCGACGTAATCCTCTCGCTGAATGGCACGCCGGCCAGCAGCAGCGACCAGCTGCGCGAGCTCGCCGCCAAGGCCGGCAAGCAGATCGCCTTGCTGATCCAGCGCGGCGATACCCGCATCTTCGTGCCGCTCGATCTCGACTGAGGCGCGCTGCCTGTCCGGCCCCGTCCCCTCCCGCTGCTAGCGGGTGCCGATCACCATGGAATCCGGGCCGGCCAGCGGCTCGACACGTGCCTGCGCGAAGCCCGCCTCCTTCATCCAGGCACAGCATTGCGCGCCGGTATAGTCGAAACCACCCGGCGTCTCGATCAGCATGTTCAGGCTCATCAGCAGCCCGAACGCATTCTGCCTGCGCGCATCGTCGATCACCGCATCATAGACGATCAGGCAGCCGCCAGGGGGCAGCGCCGCATGGCACTTGGCCAGAAGCTCGCGCTTCTGTTCGAGGTCCCAGTCGTGGAGGATGTGTCCCATCACCAGCACGTCGGCCGAGGGGCAGGGATCCTTGAAGAAGTCGCCCGGGTGGAAGCGCAGCCGATCCTGCAGTCCGTGCGCGGCAACGTAGGCTTCGAACACGGGGCCGACCTGGGGCAGATCGAAGCCGCCGCCGCGCAGATGCGGATGGGCCAGCGCGACCTGCACGGGCAAGGCCCCTTGCGCCGCGCCGATGTCGATGAACGAACCGTAGTTCTGCCAGGGAAATTTCTCCGCCATCGCCTTGGCCGCGCCCAGGCTGACGCCAGTCATCGCCCGCAGAAAGCCCTCAAGCGACTGCTGATCGCGGTAGATCGCATCGAACAGGCTTCCGCCCTGCTTTGCCTCGTTCTGCGGCTGCCCAGTGCGCAGGGCTTCGGTCAGCGAACCCCAGAACGCGTACAGCCTGGCATTGGCCATTTCCAGCAAGCCGCCGACATAGGTCGGCTTGGCCTTGTCCAGGAAGAGATCGGCGTCTGCGCTATTGCGGTACGTCCCGTCATCGCGTTCCAGCACTTGCAACGCGACCAGCGCATCCAGGAAGTCGAGGGCGGATCGTGGATGCAGCCCGAGCACGGACGTGAGTTCCTGCGCGCCGAGCGGAGCGCGCGCCAGGTGCGTGAACACGCCAAGTTCGACCGCCGACAGCAGTGTCTTCGCCGCCCAGAATCCCATGCCCAGCTGGAGAAGACGCTCAGGCGTGCGCTGCGCTTGCGATGTGCCGTCGGCACCGGGTTCCTGCGGATCCACACGTGGTGTGCTTTGCATCATTGCCCCCAGGAACGGATGTGCGGTGACGCGCCCGATGCCGAAACAGGCGGATCGATGGGTCTAAGCCTAGGCACCGGGAAAACAGAAATCCAGCCCTGTGCAGCTGGCCCGGAGCCGGACCGTATTGGTGAGCGAAAAAGGAAGCGGGCGGCACACGCATGCCGCCCGCCCGATTTTCGGCCCAGATCGTCAGCCCAAGGGGAAGGACTCCACCCGTTCAGCCGTCTTCGCCGAGGATCTCGCCCGCCATGTGGAAGGCCGAGTTCGCCGCTGGCACGCCGCAGTAGATCGCGGTCTGCAGCAGCACCTCCTTGATCTCGTCCGGGGTCACGCCATTGTTCGCCGCCGCACGAAGATGCAGCTTCAGTTCCTCATTGCGATTGAGCGCCACCATCATGGCGATGGTCAGCAGGCTGCGGGTGTGGCGCGGCAGGCCCTCGCGCGTCCAGATCTCGCCCCAGGCATAGCGCGTGATCAGATTCTGGAACTCCGTATTGAGCGGCGTCAGGCGCGACAGCGAGCGGTCCACGTGCTCGCTGCCCAGCACGGCCCGCCGTACGCCAAGGCCGGCCGCATAGCGTGCGTCGTCGTCCAGGCTGGCGGCGCGGCCGCTGCCAAGGAAGTCGACCAGCGCCTCGGTGAATCGCTCGGGCTGCTCGCGGTTGGACAGGTGCGCCGCGGGCAGCTCCCAGTAGCGCGCGCCCGGAATCGCATCGGCCAGTTCCCTGCCCTGCGCGGCGCTGGTCGACGGGTCCGCGCTGCCGGCGATCACGAGCACCGGCACGGGAATGGTCTTGACTGCCTCGCGCAGGTCGGCATCGCGCACAGCTGCGCAATTGGCGGCGTAGCCGCGCGGGTCGATCTGCGTCAGCACCGCGCGCAGGTCGTCCAGCCCTGCGCCGGCTGCGGCCGCGAACTCGGGCGTGAACCAGCGCTGCAGTGAGCCATCGACCAGCGGCGCCATGCCGTCGCGCATCACGCCGTCGATGCGCGGGTTCCACATCTCGGCATTGCCGATCTTGGCTGCGGTGTTGGCCAGCACGATATGGCTGAAGCGCTGCGGCGCGTTGACGCCCAGCCACATCCCGGTCAGCCCCCCCATCGAGAGCCCGCAGAAGGCAGCACGGCGGATATGGAGCGCATCCATCAGCGCCAGCACATCGGCGCCAAGCTCTGCCACCGTGAACGGCGCGGCGGGCGTGCTCGATTGCCCATGGCCGCGCGTGTCGTAGCGCAGCACGCGGAAGCGGCCCGCCAGCGCGCGCGCCTGCGGCTCCCACATGCCTTGGTCCGTGCCGAGCGAGTTGGAGAAGATCAGGACCGGCGCGGCGGCCGGGCCCTCGATGGTGTAGTAGAGCCGGACGCCGGCGTGGTCAAGGAAGGGCAAGACGGTCTCCTGTCTGGGTGCCGCCGGCATGGGTGCCGGCGTGCGGATCAACGGTGGGGAGCGGCGAGCGCCGCTCCCCATGCCTGTGCGGATGGGCGGGTGAGCGGGCTGGCGGCTAGTCAGGCCGCGCCGCCAGCGCGGCCTGCCAGCCCTGGATGGCCGCGTCGGCAAAGCGGGCGGATTGTCCGGCGTAGTTCGCCGGGTCGCTGAGGCGATCCAGCGCCGCGGCATCGAGCAATGACGCGGTGTCGGGCGATTCGGCCAGGGTCTGCGCCAGCGCTTCGCGCAAGGTCACGCCCTGGGCGACGGCGCGGCGCGAGGCCGACTCGACCAGGTGGTGGGCCGGCAGCCGCCCGATGCGTCCGCCCAGTTCCAGCATGGCAGCCTCACCCAGGATCAGGCCCCGCGTGATGTCGAGATTGGTGCGCATGCGTGCGGCATCGACCTGCAGGCCGGCCGCCACTTCCGCCATCTGGCGCAGGGCCCCGGCGGCCAGCGCCACGATCTGCGGCAGCGTGTCCCATTCTGCCTGCCAGCCGCCCAGCGCGCGCTCGTGCTCCTGCACCATGCCGGCCAGCATGGTGGCAACCAGCGGCGGCACTCTTACCGCCGCCGTCAGTACCGCCGCGCAGCCCACCGGGTTGCGCTTGTGCGGCATGGTGCTGGAGCCGCCGCGGCCCGGGCCCGCCGGTTCGGCCACTTCCGCCACTTCGGTCTGCATCAGCAGGGAGATGTCGCGCGCCATCTTGCCAAGGGTGCCGGTCAGCATGCCGAGCGTGGCGGCCACCTCCGCAAAGCGGTCGCGGTGGGCATGCCAGGGCAGTGCCGGCAGCGCCAGGCCGAGTTCGGCGGCGAAGGCCTCGGCCACGGCGGGCGCCGCCTCGCCAAGGCTGGCCAGCGTGCCGGCGGCGCCGCCGAACTGCAGCGTGGCGGCCTGCGCGCGCGCCGCGCCCAGGCGCAGCAGGTCGCGCCGCAGCGCGTCGAGCCAGCCGGCGGCCTTCAGGCCGAAGGTCATCGGCAGCGCATGCTGCAGCCAGGTACGCGCGACCATCGGCGTATCGCGGTGCGCCTGGGCCAGCGCGGCGCAGGCCGCGCCGAGTGCCAGCAGGTCGTCCTCGATGGCCGCCAGCGCCTCGCGCAACTGCAAGGCCATGGCGGTATCGATGATGTCCTGGCTGGTGGCGCCCCAGTGCACGAAGCGCGAGGCCGGCTCGTCGGCGGCGGCCACGCGCGCCGTCAACTGGCGCACGAAGGGAATGGCAAGGTTGCCGGCGGCCACGGCGCCCGCGGCGAGCGCGTCGAGGTCGATGACCTCGGCCGGTTCGCCCGCGCAGGTCGCTGAGATTGCCGCAGCGGCCGCGGCCGGGATCACGCCGCAGCGGGCCTGGGCACGCGCCAGCGCGCCCTCGGCCTCCAGCATGCGGCGTACCGTGCCGGTATCCGAGAAGGCGGCCAGCACGGCAGGGCTGCCGAACATGGGATCGGTCAGTCGGGAAGAAGTAGGCATGCGTAGGGGGCTGCGCGGCCCGCCTCTCGGCGGAGGCGATGCCGCGTCGGAATGCCGGAGCTCAGATGCTGAAGTATACGGTTTCGTCCTTGCCTTGCAGCACGATCTGCCAGCTCAGGCGCCCCGGGCCCGCTTCCTTGGCCACCAGCGTGTGGCGGCGTTCGGCCGGCACCTGCGACAGCGCCCAATCCGCCGCGTTGGCCTCGGCCTCGTCGGGGAAATAGAGGCGCGTCGACACGTGCTTGAGCAGGCCGCGCGTGAATACCGCCACCACCAGGTGGGGCGCCTGCGGCTTGCCGTCCGGGCCCGGCACCACGCCCGGCTTGACGGTGACGAAGCGGAAGTCGCCGTCCGGGCCGGTCGGCACGCGGCCGAAGCCGGTGAAGCCCGGCGTCAGTTCCAGATCGCGTTCATCGTCGGTATGGCGGTAACGGCCGGCGGGGTTGGCCTGCCAGATCTCGACCATGCCGTCCGGCACGGGATCGCCGTTGCCGTCGATCACGCGGCCTTCGATGACGATGCGTTGCGCGGCCAGCGACGGCGCCTGCGCGGTCAGGTCTTCACAGTACAGGCCTTCCAGGCCGATATGCAGATAAGGCCCGACGGTCTGGGATGGGGTGGCGTACAGCATGTCTTACTCCATCGGCGTGGCATCGCGGCCACGCAGCACGATATCGAAACGGTAGCCCAGCGCGTACTCGGGCTGCGTGGTTTCCCAATCCAGGGCGGCGATCAGGCGGTCGCGCGCCTTGGCGTCGGGCACGCAATTGAAGATCGGGTCGAAGGGCAGCAGCGGATCGCCGGGGAAATACATCTGCGTGACCAGCCGCGTGGCGTAGGCGTTGCCAAATAGCGAGAAATGGATGTGCTGGGGCCGCCAGGCATTGTGGTGGTTACGCCAGGGATAGGCGCCGGGCTTGATGGTCTTGAACTGATAGCGCCCATGCGCATCGGTGACCACCCTGCCCTCGCCGCTGAAGTTCGGGTCGAGCGGCGCATCGTGCTGGTCGCGCTTGTGCAGGTAGCGGCCGGCCGCGTTGGCCTGCCAGACCTCGATCAGCGCGCCGGGCACCGGGCGGCCGTTCTCGTCCAGCACGCGGCCGCTGACGAGAATGCGTTCGCCGATGGGCTCGCCGGCGTGGCCGGCGGTCAGGTCATTGTCGCCGGCGCGCACGAACTCGGCGCCGTACGCCGGCCCCGTCACCTCGGACAGGGTCTGCGGCAGTTCGATCAGCGGCTGCGACGGCGAGCGCGACTGGGTCGAGGCATAGGGATCGAAGCGGTATTCCGGCTGCGTATCCCAATAGGGACGCCGGTACTGAGCGAGCTTTTCCATGACGTTCGGGGTTCCGTGGGGCATCGATTGGGGCACTCTAACCGCGACAGGAAGTCATGTAAATTGAGATTTTGTTTGATTTCGATAACTTTTTATCGATCCAGCAACGATGGGCGATACCTGTCGCCTGACTCTGTCACCTGACTACTACGCCATCGCGGTAGCATGGCGGAGCCTGTACCGACCTGCGCGGCCCTGGCGAGCCCCCGATGACCATGTCACTTCCCATCCTTCTGCTCGACGCCATGCTGCGCGGCATGGTGCTGGCCCTGCTGGCGCTGCTGGCCGGGGTACTGGGGCGCGACCGCCCTGCCCTGCCTGCGGTGCGCGCAGCCGTGGCGCTGGCCGCCGGCCTGGCCGTGCAGGTCGCGAGCGCCACGCCCTGGTTCGAGCAGTCCGCACCGCGGCTCTGGCAGGCGCCGCTGGTCGGCATCGCGGTGGGCAATGCCGCGCTGTTCTGGATCTTCGTGCAGGCACTGTTCGACGACGGTTTCACCTTCCGCCCCGTCCACGCGCTCGCCTGGGCCGCTGCGGCCGGGCTCGGCGCGCTGAACTGCGCGGTGTTCGCACATAGCGGTTGGGCCATCGCGCCAGTCACGATGGGCTTGCAGCGCGCCTTGCCGCTACTGTTCGCCGTGCTCACGGTGATCGCCGCAGCGGCCGGATGGCGCAGCGACCTGGTCGAGGGCAGGCGCCGGCTGCGTGCCTTTATCGTGATCGCCGGCGTCGGCTACACCCTGCTGCAACTTGGCGCCCGGCTGGCATCGCCCGATGGCCGGCTGTCGAACACCGGCGCGACGCTCGACACCGCGCTGCTGCTGTGCATCGTGGTGCCGCTCGCGTGCAGCATGCTGCGCATGACTGCCACGGAGTTGTTTCCATCGGCCCGCTCGCCGGCGCCTTCCGCCATTCAGCCGACGTCCCCACCGGCGCCCCGCCGCACCGCGGCCGGAAACGTACCCGCCCGGCTCGAAGCGCCGGCGCCACCGCCCCCTCCTGCCGAAGCCCTGCCGGCCGGCGCCGGCCAGCCCTTTGCGACCAACGAGGCCGAACTGGAACTGATGAACGCCTTGCTGCGGCTGATGGCGGACGAGCGCGCCTACTGCAGCGAGAGCCTCAGCATCGCCAGCCTGGCCGCGCAGCTCACCGTGCCGGAATACCGCCTGCGGCGCGTTATCAACCAGCGGCTCGGGTACCGCAACTTCAACGCCTTCGTCAACGGCTTCCGGCTGGAGGAAGCGCGCGTGGCGCTCGGCGATCCCGCACGGCGCACGCTGCCGGTGCTGACCATCGCGCTGGAGGCCGGCTTCCAGTCGATCGGACCCTTCAATCGCGCCTTCAAGGCCGCCACGGGCTTCACGCCGACCGAATACCGCCGCCAGAAGCTGGCCGATTCCTGAAATCGGCCAGCCGGATGCCGGCGCTTTCCGCTTTCGGCGAGACGCGGCCGGCGCCACAGCACATGCTTCGGAAACCGGGGTGCTCCCCCGTTCCCGAACCAGTCAAAGAGAGGTTTCCGATGCATGTATTTCGTTGGGCCGGCCTGGCGCTGGCATTGCTGTGCAGTCTCGCCCACGCTTCGATGGGCCTGAGCGAGTTGCCGGCCACCGCCCAGGACGGGCCCGTCACGGTGTATTACCCGTCTGGCGACGCGAGCCAGCCGGTGCACCGCGGGCGCTTTATGCTGGATGTGGCGGCCGAAGGCCGCCCCCTGCCGGGCAACGGGCGCCTGGTGGTCATCTCGCACGGATCGGGCGGCGCTCCCTGGGTCCACGCCGACCTGGCTCGCGATCTGGTCGAGGCCGGCTTCATCGTCGCCATGCCCCAGCACCGGGCCGACAACTACCTCGACCCCAGCGACCCCGGCCCCGATAGCTGGACCATCCGGCCGGCCGAGGTTTCACGCGCCATCGACGCCATGGGCCGCGACCCGCGCTTTGCACCATTGCTCCACCTCGACAAGGTGGGGGTGTTCGGCATGTCCGCGGGCGGCCACACGGCGCTGAGCCTCGCCGGCGGCCGCTGGTCGCCGGCCGGATTCATGCGGCATTGCGAGCAGCATATCGCGGAGGACTTTCAGTCTTGCGTCGGCTTGATCACAAAACTGACCGGTGGCCCGCTGGACGGATTGAAGAAATGGCTGGCCCTGCTAGTGATACGTCACCGCTTCGACGACGATACGCCACGCATCAATGCCGATCCGCGCATCGCCGCGGCGGTCGCCGGCGTGCCGGCCGCCGCTGACTTCGACATGACGTCGCTGGAACGGCCAGCCGTGCCGCTGGGCCTGGTCACGGCCGCGCAGGATCGCTGGCTGACCCCGCGCTTCCACGCCGACCGCGTGCTCGCGGTCTGCCAGACCTGCGAGCATGTCGCCGACCTCCCTGCCGGCGGCCACGGCGCGCTGCTGTCCCCGCCTCCGCCGGGCCTGGACGGACTGGTGGGCGAACTGCTGAACGACCCGCCCGGCTTCGACCGCAGCGAGGTCGCGGTGGTCAACCGCAAGATCACCGACTTCTTCTCGCGGCACCTGCTGCCTTGACCGCCGCAGCGAATCCGCAGAGGCGTGCGGCGGCGTCCACTCTAGTGCGGCAACTCGTCGGCGGGATGCGCGGGCTTTGCCGCGTGCAGGCGCACTTCCGGCGACAGTTGCAGGAAGATCCAGGCAGATGCCGACGTGATCAGGCCCACACAGACAAAGGTGGCATGGAAGGCCGGCAGCACGCCGGTCATGCCGTGCTTGCCGAACACCTGCTGGAACGTAGCCAGCAAGGCGCCCGCCGAGGTGACCGCCAGGCTCATCGACAGCATCTGCACCATCGACAGCATGCTGTTGCCGCTGCTCGCGCCGGCCGTGCCCAGGTCCTTGAGCGTCACGGTGTTCATGGCAGTGAACTGGACCGAGTTGACCGCACCGAACAGCGCGAGCTGGGGCAACAGCAGCCACAGCGGCTGGGCCGGCGAGATCAGCGCGAAGGAGGCCATCACCAGCCCCACCACGAAGGTGTTGGCCACCAGCACGCGGCGGTAGCCGTGGCGTTCGATCAGGCTGGTGGCCAGGCGCTTGGACAGCATGCCGGCCCCGGTGATCGGCAGCATCATCATGCCGGCGTCGAAGGGGGAATAGCCCAGGCTCAGCTGCAGCGTCAGCGGGATCAGGAAGGGCATGGCGCCGTTGCCGATGCGCGCGAACAGATTGCCCAGCAAGCCGACGCTGAAGGTATGGATGTGGAACAGCTTGAGCGGAAACAGCGGCTGGCTCGTGCGCCCGGCATGCAGCACATAGGTGGTCAGCGCGGCCATGCTGCCGATCAGCAGCATCAGCACGGTAGCGTGCTGGAAGCCGAGCTCGGCCAGCCCATCCAGGGAAAAGGACAGCGTCACCATGGCGGTGGCCAGCAGCACATAGCCACCGAGATCGAAACGCCCGAGACCGGCCAGCCTGCTGTCGGGCATGTAGCGTAGCGTCGCGATGCCGCCGGCGATGCCGACCGGCACGTTGATCAGGAAGATCCAGTGCCAGGACAGCGCCTGGGTCAACCATCCGCCGAGGGTCGGACCGATCAGGGGCCCGACCATGCCTGGGATGGCGACGAAGCTCAGCGCACGCAGGTACTGGTCGCGCGGGAAGGTACGCAGCACCGCCAGCCGCCCCACCGGCAGCAGCATCGCGCCGCCGATGCCCTGCACCACCCGCGCCGCAACCAGCCAGGTGAGCTGGCTGGAATAGGCGCACAGCAGCGATCCCGCCACGAACAGCACGATGGCGAGCTGGAAAATGGTGCGGGTGCCGAAGCGGTCAGCCAGCCAGCCCGACGCCGGGATGATGACCGCCATGGTCAGCGAATAGGCGATGATCACCGACTGCATGCGCAGCGGGCTTTCGCCCAGGCTGCGGGCCATCGCCGGCAAGGCGGTGTTGACGATGGTGGAGTCGAGAGTCTGCATGAAGAAGCCGACGGCCACCACCCAGAGCATGACGGTGCGGTAGCGGTCGCTGTGCTGGGGCTGGGGCGGGTGCATTAGTGGGGCGCGGGATTGAAAGCCGTCAGCCGACGGTGGAGCCGGAACCTTACTGCTGCCGGCCACAGCACACAAGGGGAAATCTCCGGCGCCGGCCCGGCGCGCATTCGCCACCTCGACCGACCGGATTATTGTGATGCAGACAACACATAATCCACCATGAAGTCATGGCGAGCCTGAGGTCATAGCCAGCGGACCCGACCGCGGCGGGCCTGGCGCCGACTCCCGCGATTGATCCGCCCGGCCAGCAGGTCTACCCTTGCACAACTGCATTCCGCGCGCCGCACCGGCGTCGGCAGCGCGTCAAGCGAGGAGGACAGACCATGTGCCGCTGGCTAGCTTATTCGGGCAACCCCATCCATCTCGAAGCCGTGCTGTTTCGAGCGCAGCATTCTCTGATCGACCAGAGCCTGCACTCGCGCATGGGGCACACCACCACCAACGGCGACGGCTTCGGCATCGGCTGGTACGGCCACACCACGGAGCCGCCCTATCGCTACCGCTGCATCGCGCCAGCCTGGAGCGACCGCAACCTGAGGGAGGCGGCCCGCGCCATCCGCTCGCCGCTGTTCGTCGCCCACGTCCGCGCCGCCACCGACACCCCGGCGCAGGAGACCAATTGCCACCCCTTCCGCCACGGGCGCTGGCTGTTCGCCCACAACGGCCTGATCCGCAGCTATCCCGCGGTGCGACGGGAGCTGATGCTGATGATTGCGCCCGACCTGTTCCCGTCGATCGAAGGCTCCACCGACTCGGAAATCATGTTCTTCCTCGCGCTGACCTTCGGGCTCGAGCGCGATCCGGTCCGCGCGCTCGAACAGATGGCAGGCGCGATCGAGGCAGTTGCCCGGGGCAAGGGCGTGGCGCACCCGATCAACATGACCATCTGCGCAACCGACGGCGAGCAGATCGTGGCGGTGCGCTACTCGAGCGAAGGCGAGTCCCGCTCGCTCTTCCACAGCGCGTCGTTCCGCCACCTGCAGGAGCTCTATCCCGACGATCCCCGCATCACCGCGGCAGGCCTCGATGCCTTCCTGGTGTTGTCCGAGCCCCTGGTGGACCTGCCCGGCGTCTGGGAGGAGATCCCCGAGGCCACCACCATCGTCGCCCGCGGCGGCGTGGTCGCGCAGCACCCCTTCCGCCCGCACCTGCCGGCCCTGCCGGCGCACTGAGGGGGGGATTGCATTGCGGTTGGCGCCAGCGAGTGAGTATCAGCGCCAATGGAATACCTTGCGCGTCCATCAGGAATTGGTGCCTTGACTGGTCGCGCGCGATCGGTGGGGTTGGGTCCCAATAAATGAACGCCTTGCACAGGCAAGGCGCTTCGAGGATGGGGCCCGGTTGTACTTACTGCATCTGCTTCAGGTTCCCGATGCGCACCAGCATCTCGGTGAACATCTGCATATCGGTGCGCAGGTCGGGCAGCTCCTGGTATTCGAGCGCGTTGTGGGCCGTGTACTTCTTGCCGGGCATGGCGGGGCCGAAGTTGATGGCATTGGGCATGAGCTTGGCCGTGGTGCTGCCGGCCGTGGGCACGGGCTTGGCATCGAGGCCTGTGGTGTCGCCGAAGATGTTGAGCAGGGTGGACAGCCATGCGCCCTTGGGGTCGCGCGCCATCCAGTTGCCCTGGGTGTACTGCACCGTGACGGGTACCTTGGCGGCCTCGCTCCAGCGGGCGATGCCCTGCTCAACCTCGGCACGCAGCTGCTCGGGCGTCTTGCCGCGCGGCATGCGCACGTTGGTCGTCACTTCGAGCTTGCCGTCCGCCGCCTTGATGAGGTTGGGCGACAGGGTCAGCGGGCCCATGAAGTCGTCGGCATAAGCGATGCCCAGCTGTTTGCCGAAGTAGTCGAGGCCGAACACGCCGTTGATGTAGCGCACGGCCTGACTGTACTGGTTGGGCTGCACCAGCGCCGCGCCCTGCTCGGGCATCAAGGTCTGCTGCAGGAACAGCGCCAGGCGCGGCACGGGGTTCACGCCTTCTTCGGGGCGCGAGCCGTGGGCCGAGGTGCCGGTAACCTTGACGGTGACGGCGCCGCTGCCCTGCTGCACATCGATGGCGAACCTGCCGCCCTGAGCCTGGTGCTGGGCGATGAATGCGTCCTTCGCCGCGCTCAGGCGCTGCGCTACGGCGGCAAGCGCCGCCGCGTCGGTGGCCGAGATGGTGGCGGTGGCTGTCAGCGCGATGGCATTGGCCGAGGCCGCGCCCGCCATGGCAGTGATGGCGGGCTTGGCGGCATCTACAGGCGCATCGGCGAACACGGCCTTGAGCGCGCCCGAGCCCTTTTCGGCAACGACGGCCGGGTACTTGCTGTCGAGCACGATGTTGTATTCGGGCAGCGCGGTCTTGGCCTGGTAGTACTTCATCGCGTCGCCACCAGTTTCCTCGGTGGTCTCGATCATCAAGCGGATGCTGCGCGCCAGCGGCAGGCCGCTGTCCTTGACGGCCTTCATCGCATACAGCACGGTGGCGATGGAGCCCTTGTCGTCGATGGTGCCGCGACCGTAGAGCCGGTCGCCCACGCGCGTAACCTCGAAGGGATTGATCTCCTTGCCGTCCAGCTCCCATTCGGCGGGCACCACCGGCACCACGTCGGCATGGGTGAGGATGCCGAATTCCTCGCTACTGGTGCCGGGCAGGGTCACCTCGAAGATGCGGTTGTCCACATTGCGGTAGCGCAGGCCGAAGTCGCGGGCCATGGCCTCGACCAGCTTGCCGAAATCGATGATGGCCGGGCTTTCGTGCGGCGGCACCTTGGGATCGCGCACCGTGGGCAGGGCCACCATGCGCCGCAGGCTGTCGATCACCGCGGCCTCCTGCGTGCGGCGGGTGTAGACGCCCAGCAGGCGCGCAATGTCGGCCAGCTCATCGCCCGCCAGCGCCTCGCCCCGGGTGTAGCGCTGCGCGGCGGCAGCCAGCGAGGGCTGGGCCTGAGCGGTCTGCTGGACGAAAGCAGCGAAGGTCGCGGGCAGTGGCTCGGCGACAAGCCATGCGTCGAGCTCGGGCTTCTTGAGCGTTTGCGCCTGGGCCGGCAGGCCGCAGGCGAGCGCCACCCCCAATGCAATAGCCAGGAGTGAATGATTGCAGAAGTTCTTCATGGATTTCTCACGGAATGCAAGCCCTGAAGAATACGGCGATTGCTGCCTGGCCGCCAGATCCCGTTTACACCGAGGCGCCGGCCGGCGCAATGCGCAGCGGGATGGTGACCGGCCCGTCGTTCATCAGCCAGACCTTCATGTCCGCGCCGAAGCGGCCGGTGGCCACCACCGGGTGCTGCGCGCGGGCCTGCTGCACGATGTAGTCGTACAGGCGCTCGCCGTCGGCGGGCGGCGCGGCGTTGGTGAAGCTGGGGCGGTTGCCGCCGCTGGTGTCGGCGGCCAATGTGAACTGGCTGACGATGAGCAATCCCCCCACCACATCCTGCACGCTTCGGTTCATCTTGCCAGCTTCGTATTGGACCACAATGCAGATGTGCCAACTCGCCTCGGTCCTGCCTGCCAGCGCCCCGAGGCGCGCCCACGGAAGGACCCATCCTGCCCGCAGGGGCATCCAGGCACCGCCGGCTGACTTCGTGGACAATGTCCCCGATGGCGACCGCATTATCGTCCGCGCTGGCAGGCGCGACGCCGTCTTCGCCACACCGTCTTCGCCACACATTGGGAGATGAACTTGACCACGGTCCAGCAAGATCGAACGCGGCGGGCGCAGCCCGCCGCCATCACCGCAGCGAGGCAGCCATGACAAGCGCCATGCTGCTGGAGAACATCCACCAGAAGGCCACCGCGCCGCTGGCATCCGCCGGAGTCGACGTCGAGCGCCAGTCCGGCGCGCTGGCCGGCGAGGCGCTGCGCCAGGTCCTGGCCAGCCACGACGTGATCGGCATCCGCTCCGCCACTCACCTGCGCGCCGGCGACATCGGCAGCGCCCCGGACCTGCTGGCGATCGGCTGCTTCTGCATCGGCACCTCCCAGGTCGACCTGGACGCCGCCACCGCGGCCGGCATCCCGGTCTTCAACGCCCCCTTCTCCAATACCCGCTCCGTGGCCGAGCTGGTCATCGCCGAGGCCGTGATGCTGCTGCGGCGCATCCCCGAGAAGAGCGCGCTGGCGCACGCGGGCAAGTGGGCCAAGGGCGCCAGCGGCGCCTTCGAGGCGCGCGGCAAGACCATCGCCATCATCGGCTACGGCAATATAGGCTCGCAGGTCGGCGTACTGGCCGAGGCCATGGGCATGAAGGTCGTCTACTTCGACGTGGTCGCCCGCCTGTCCCTGGGCTCGGCGCGTGCCGCCGGGACGCTGGAGGAGGCCGTGTCGCAGGCCGACGTAGTCACGCTTCATGTGCCGGCGACGGCGCGCACACGCAATATGATCGATGCCCCGGTGATCTCCGCGTGCAAGCCCGGCGCCATGCTCATCAACGCCTCGCGCGGCACCGTCGTCGACATTGCCGCGCTCGTTGACGCGCTGCGCAGCAAGCGGCTCGGCGGCGCGGCCATCGACGTCTTCCCCGATGAGCCGAAAACCAACAACGACCCGTTCGTCAGCGAACTGCAGCAACTGCCCAACGTCCTGCTGACTCCCCACGTCGGCGGCAGCACCGAGGAGGCACAGGAGAACATCGGCACTGAGGTGGCCACCAAGCTGGCGGGTTTCCTGACCACCGGCGGCACGATCGGCGCGGTGAACTTCCCCGAAGTCGACCCCGGCCCGCTGCATGCCACCGCGCGCCTGCTGAACATCCACCACAATGCCCCCGGCGCGCTCGCCGCGCTCAACACCTTGCTGGCACAGGAAGGGGCCAACATCACCGGCCAGCACCTGCAGACGCGCGGCGCCACCGGCTATGTCGTCACCGACCTGGACCGCGTGCCTTCCGCGCAGCTGATGACGGCATTACGGGAGCATGCGGGCTTCGTCCGCTCGCGGGTACTGCTCAAGTAGCCCCCCTGCTGCCGCGCTCCCTTCGGGCGGCGCGGCAGCGTCGCCCCTAGCGCTTAGACCCAGCCGAAGCGCCGGATATAAAAGCGCTTCATCGCCGTGGTCAGCAAGGCATAGCCCAGCACGATGGCCACCATCCACGGGAAGTAGGCCGTCGGCAGCGCCTCCAGCTTGAAGTAGCCGGCCAGCGAACCCATCGGCAGGAAGATGCCGATGCCGATGATCAGCGCCGTCATCAGTGTCAGCGGCAACGCGGCCCG
The DNA here is from genome assembly GCF_056930435.1 of Cupriavidus sp. 09_S30. NCBI lineage: Bacteria > Pseudomonadati > Pseudomonadota > Betaproteobacteria > Burkholderiales > Burkholderiaceae > Cupriavidus > Cupriavidus sp. 09_S30. The sequence continues at coordinate 1,704,477 of NZ_JBXOWI010000002.1, forward strand.
GCTTTCGATGAAAGGCAGCTTGGGCGTGCGGATCATGTGCACGATCAACGTCTGCGTCACCAGGCCGACCACGAACCAGCCCGACTGGAACAAGGACTGATGCTCCGGCGTGTTGGCGGCGAACACGAACCACATCAGGAAGAAGGTGGCGATGTCGAACAGGGAGCTGATCGGCCCGAAGAAGACCATGAAGCGGCCGATATCGCCCGGGTTCCACGTCAGCGGACGCCTGACCAGTTCCTCGTCCACCTTGTCGAAGGGGATGGCGATCTGCGAGATGTCGTAGAGCAGGTTCTGCACTAGCAACTGCAGCGGCAGCATCGGCAGGAAGGGCAGGAAGGCGCTTGCCACCAGCACGGAAAACACATTGCCGAAGTTGGAGCTGGCCGTCATGCGGATGTACTTCAGCATATTGCAGAAGGTGCGCCGCCCCTCGATCACGCCGGCTTCCAGCACCATCAGGCTCTTCTCCAGCAGGATGATGTCGGCCGCTTCCTTGGCGATATCGACCGCGCTGTCCACCGAGATACCGATATCGGCAGCGCGCAGTGCCGGTGCGTCATTGATGCCGTCGCCCATGAAGCCGACCACGTGCCCGTTGTCGCGCAGGGCATGAACGATGCGTTCCTTGTGCAGCGGAGACAGGCGCGCGAAGACATTGTGCGTCTCGACCGCGCGCGACAAGGCTTCGACATCCATGACCTCCACATCGGGCCCGAGCAGCACCCCATTCAATTCCAGGCCGACGTCGCGGCAGATCTTGGCCGTCACCAGCTCGTTGTCGCCGGTCAGCACCTTGACCACGACACCGTGCTCGGCGAGCGCCTGCAGCGCCGGCGCGGTCGACTCCTTGGGCGGATCGAGAAAGGCGATGTAGCCGATCAGGGTCAGCTCGCACTCGTCCGCCACGCTATAGGTCGTTACCGCCGCCGACGTCTCCTTCATCGCCACGGCCACCACGCGCAGGCCTTCCTGGTTCAGGTCGTGCGTCACCTGCCGTACCTGGGCGAGCAGCGCCGCATCCAGGGGCAGCACACCGCCGTCGATCTGGACGCGCGTGCACACGCCCAGCACTTCCTCCACCGCGCCCTTGCAGATGAGCTCGTTGTGGTCGCCCCGTTCCGACACTACCACGGACATGCGGCGGCGCTCGAAGTCGAAGGGGATCTCGTCGACCTTGCGGTAGTCGAGCACCAGCTTCAACTCCTTCTGCAACTCCGCATGCTCCAGCACGGCACGGTCCAGCAGGTTCTTCAGGCCCGTCTGGAAATAGCTGTTCAGGTAGGCATGCTTCAAGACGTCGTTGGAAACCTGACCGCGCACATCGGTATGCCGCTCCAGCACGATCTTGTCGCGCGTCAGCGTGCCGGTCTTGTCGGTGCACAGCACGTTCATGGCGCCGAAGTTCTGGATGGCGTCGAGCCGCTTGACGATGACCTTGCGGCGCGACATCAGCACCGCGCCCTTGGCCAGCGTCGAGGTAACGATCATCGGCAGCATCTCCGGCGTCAGCCCGACCGCCACCGACAAGGCGAACAGGAAGGCCTCCATCCAGTCGCCCTTGGTGAAGCCGTTGACCAGCAGCACGATGGGGACCATCACCAGCGCGAAGCGGATCAGCAGCCAGCTCACCTGGTTGACCCCTGCCTGGAAGGCGGTCGGCGAGCGGTCCGTGGAGGTCACGCGCGAGGCCAGCGTGCCGAAGTAGGTGCGGTTACCCGTCTCCAGCACCACGGCCGTGGCGGCGCCCGAGACGACATTGGTCCCCATGAAGACGATATTGCCCAGCTCCAGCGCATTGGAAGTAGGCGCGCGCAGCTCCGCGAACTTCTCCACCGGCAGCGACTCGCCCGTCATTGCCGCCTGGCTGACAAACAGGTCCTTGGCGCCGATGATGCGGCAATCCGCGGGGATCATGTCGCCTGCCGACAAGACCACGATCTCGCCCGGCACCAGCTCGCGCAGCGGCACCTCCACCTGTGACGGCGGCCGGGAATGCACCCGCATATTGAAGTGCTTCGCACTGGCCTCCGCCAGTTGCCGGACCAGGTCGCGCCGCACCACGGTGGCGGTGGTGCTGACCATCGCCTTGAGCGCGTCCGCCGCCTGGTTGGAGCGGCGCTCCTGCACAAAACGAATCAGCGTGGACAGCCCGACCATGGTGCCAATGACGATGGTCGCCTTGATGTCCTCGGTCAGCCAGGAGATGGCTGCCAGCACTGTCAGCAGCAGGTTGAAGGGATTGCGGTAGGAATGCCACAGATGCAGCCAGGCGGGCAGCGGCTTCTCGTGCTCCACCTCGTTCGGCCCGAGGCGGTCGAGCCGTTCCTCGACTTCCAGCTTGTTGAGGCCATCCTCGTGCGAACGCAGGCGCACCAGTACCTCGGGGATGTCATCGCGCGCTGCGCGCTGCAGCTCACGGGCGAGCTGTTCAGGCATGGTACGCGCCGATTTCTGGTCGCCCAGCGATTCGAACAGCGCGAGCCGGCGGAAATGATGCGTAGCACGCCGCGTGCGCAGAAAGGCGACGTACAGGGTTCTGAGGAAGCTGAAGTTCATGGGCGGCCTCCCCGGAAAGTTCTGCGTAGCCGCGACGCCGCGGTGGATTGGCGGGACCCGCGCAGGGCCCGCAGGTAGGGCAGCGTGGCAACGCTGAACTGGAAAAGCATCAACGACATGAGACCTCCCATGCGCTCCACGAGCGCATGCCAGCATGACACCCCGCCAGGAACACGCGGGACCGGCAGGCGAACGAGCGCCGGCCGCCGCAGGTTCAGCGGATGTCGAATACAAGTATGTGGGAGATGGTCGCGCGGAGAACCCGCGCGAATACCACTACCCGCCGTTTCGGCTAGGCAGTGGCGATGGGTCGCCTTGACTGACTAGCCGTTCAGGATTTGGCCGGAGGCCAACTAGAACAACTGTCCATGGGAATCACCCGTAGTAGAGACGCTGCGAAGCATACCAAAGAGGCAAATTGACGCGCAATGCATTTTTCGCGGTTTTTCCGGCGGAATTTTCGCACCATGGTGCAACGCGCAAGGCGCGCTCCGGACGCGTCCCCCGCGCCGCGGAAGCGCCGCCCGCCACATTGCCTCATGCCTGCGGCTTGCGCGTCCTCGCCGGGCGGGGTCGGCCACCCTGCCCCGCGCCAGCGGCCGGCTCCGCCCGTGCCGGCCCCTTCCGCGTGCCGGCAGCAGCCTTGGCGCTTTGCGCCTGGGCGGAGCGCATCTCCTGGCTCGCGCTGGTGGTCACGCCGACCGTGCGCGCGAGCTGCCGGCTGACGCTGATGTAGGTGTGTCCCAGGCGGGAATCGAAGTACAGCGAGTCACCGCGCGCCAGCCGCACGAACTCGCCGTTGGTGAAATGCACCTCGATCTCACCGCTGAGCACATAGACGAACTCCTCCCCCGGATGGCTGGCGAAGGCCTCGGGCCCCGAGATCCTGCGCGCATGCACAGTGGCTACAGTCGGGATCATCTGCTTGCCGGCCGCCTCGGTGCCGAGGAATTCATAGGTGATCGACTGCCCGGTGTAGGCCACGCCCTGGTTGGCACGCGTGACGATCGGCCCGCGGAACGGCGCCGAGGTCTCGCCCGCTCCGACGAACATTGCGCCCATGTCCATCTGCAGCGCCTTGCCCAGCGCGGCGAAGTTCTCGTAGCCGAGCGCCAACTGCCCGCGCTCGGCGCGAGAGATGGTGGTGATGGAGACGCCGGACAGCGCCGAGAGGTGGGCCAGTGTCCACCCCAATCCTTTGCGCGCGCTGCGCAGGCGCTTGCCGAAGGTTTCCCGGTCAAGCGTGCGCGCTGCGTCGCCGCTGCGCTCCGGAACGTTTTTGTCTTTCAAGCCAGGATCCTTTCTCGATGGCATGACGCCGGGCCGATGGCCGCCATGCCGTTTCCGGCATTCACGCCCTACGGACAGATTATCCCAGAATTTGCGGATCCGCGAATTTGCGTATTCGCAAATTCTTGAATACACTGCCTGCAACACGGAACACGCCGCACACTGAACCCATGCCAATGCGTAGCACTTCCACTCCCTACCGCTCCGACTTCCTGGTGATCGGCGCCGGCATTGCCGGCGCATCCGTCGCGCACTGGCTGGCGCCGCACGGCAGCGTGACCATCCTCGAGCGCGAAAGCCAGCCCGGCTATCACTCGACCGGCCGCTCGGCCGCCCTGTTCATGGAAAGCTACGGCACGCCGCAAGTGCGCGCGCTGACGATGGCAAGCCGCGCCTTTCTCGATAACCCGCCGCCGGGATTCACCACGCACCCGCTGCTGACGCCGCGCGGCGCGCTCATGGTCGCCGCACCCGGCCAGCAGGCCTTGCTCGACGAGCATTGGCAGATCCTGCGCGCCATGGCGCCTGAGGCGCAACTGTTGAGCCCGCAGCAGGCCTGCGAGCGCGTGCCGGTGCTGCGTCCGGATCAAGTCATCGGTGCCGTCTACGAGCCAGGCGCAGCCGACATGGACGTGCACGCCATCCATCAGGGCTATCTGCGCGGCATGCGCCACGCCGGCGGCAAGCTCGTCTGCGATGCGGAGGTCCGCGCCATCTCGCGCGCCGGCGATGTCTGGCGCGTGGAAGCCGGCGATGCCAGCTACGAAGCGCCGGTGCTGCTGAACGCCGCCGGCGCCTGGGTCGACGCCATCGCGCGGCTCGCCGGTGTCGCACCGCTCGGCATCCAGCCGTGCCGCCGCTCCGCCTTCGTCTTCCAGCCGCCCGCCGGCATCGACAGCCACGGCTGGCCGATGGTGCACAGCGCCGACGAGTCCTGGTACATCAAGCCCGATGCCGGCATGCTGCTCGGCTCCCCGGCCAACGCCGATCCGGTCGAGCCGCAGGACGTGCAGCCCGAGGAACTGGATATCGCGCTGGCCATCCACCGCATCGAGGAAGCGACCACGCTGTCGATCCGCCATCCCGCCCGCACCTGGGCAGGCCTGCGCTCCTTCGTGACGGACGGCGACCTGGTGGGCGGCTTCGACGACTCTGTGCCCGGCTTCTTCTGGGTGGCGGCGCAAGGCGGCTACGGCATCCAGACCTCGGCCGCCATGGGCGAGACCTGCGCCGCGCTCGCGCGCGGCCTGCCGGTGCCCGCGCATGCGGCTTCCTTCGGCCTGACCGCCGAGATGCTGGGGCCGGCACGGCTGCGCCGCGCCGCGGCCTCATAGCGCCGGGCCTGGGCGTCAGGTACGACTACAGGCACGACGACAGGCACCACCACAAGCAGCACCACAAGCAGCACGACCAGCACAACAACAATCCAGGAGACTACCGTGCGTGTGTTCAGCGCTTCCCTTGCCACCGAAACCAATACCTTCGCGCCGATGCCGACCGGGCTGGCGTCCTTCCGCGACCGGGGCTATTTCCCGGCGGGCCAGCATCCGGACCAGATGACCTTCTTCTCCGGCCCGCTCTGGGCGGCGCGCCTGCGCGGCAAGGAGCGCGGCTGGACCCTGCTGGAGGGCATGGTGGCCGGGGCCCAGCCCAGCGGCATCACCACGCGCGAGGCCTATGAGACGCTGCGCGAGGAATTGCTGACTGACCTGCGGGCCGCACTGCCGGTCGACATGGTGCTGCTCGGCCTGCACGGCGCCATGGTCGCCGACGGCTATGACGATTGCGAGGGCGACCTGCTGCAACGGGTGCGGGCCATCGTCGGGCCGGACGTGGTGGTCGGGGCGGAACTCGATCCGCACAGCCACCTGACGCCGGCAATGATCGCGCACGCCGACCTCCTGATCGCCTTCAAGGAGTACCCGCACACCGACGTGCTCGAGCGCGCGCTCGAACTGGTCGACCTGTGCGCGGCCAAGGCCGAGGGGAAGATCCGGCCGGTGGCAGCCGTGGTGGACTGCCAGATGATCGTCACCATGCACACCTCGCGCGAGCCGGCGCGCGGCTTCGTCGACCGCATCCAGGCGCTGGAAGGCCGCGACGGCGTGCTGTCGATCTCAGTCGCCCATGGCTTCGGCTGGGGCGACGTGCCCGAGATGGGCACCAAGGTGCTGGTCTACACCGACGGCGACGCGGCAGGGGCCCAGGCACTTGCCCGCCGGCTGGCCGATGAGCTGGTCGACATGCGCGAGGCACTGAACGTGCCGTATCCGGACATCGACACCGCGCTGGACCAGGCGCTCGCCTTCGACGGCGGCCCGGTGGTGCTCGCCGACGGCGCCGACAATCCGGGCGGCGGCGCGGCCGGCGATTCCACCTTCATCCTGCGCCGCATGATCGAGCGCGGCATAGTCAACGCTGCCATCGGCCCGCTGTGGGACCCGGTCGCGGTGCGCATCGCCTTCGAGGCCGGTGCCGGGGCACGCCTGCCGATGCGCATCGGCGGCAAGATCAGCCCGCTCTCCGGTGAGCCGCTCGACCTGGAATGCACGGTAAAGGCGCTGGTGCCGGACATGGTGATGACCGGTCTCGCCAACGCGGCGATGCAGTTGGGCGACTGCGCACTGGTGGAAGCCAACGGCATCGACATCGTGCTGATCACCCTGCGCAACCAGGCCATGGGCACCGATCTCTTCACCCAGCTCGGCTGCGACCTGGCCGCCAGGAAGATCGTCGTGGTCAAGTCCTCGCAGCATTTCTACGCCTCGTTCTCGAAGGTCGCGCGCCACGTGATCTACGCCGGCGCCCCGGGGGCGGTGACACTGGACCTGCGCACCCTGCCCTACCGCAAGATCCGCCGGCCCAAGTGGCCTCTCGATGCAGCCTGAGGCGCCCTGCCGCTGATGCCAACAAAACCAGAACAACGACATTCCGGAGACGAACCCATGCACCACCGACCGCTTGCCGCCCTTGCCCTCGGCGCCCTGCTGCTGGCCGGCGCCAGCCTGCCCCTGCAGGCCCAGGCCCAGACCAAAACGCTGAAGATCGTGCCCCACGCCGACCTGAAGATCCTCGACCCGACCTTCACCACGGCCTACATCTCCCGCAACTTCGGCTACATGGTCTATGACACCCTGTTCGCCCAGGATGCCAGTGGCAAACCGCAACCGCAGATGGTGGAGAAGTACACCAGCAGCAAGGACGGCAAGCAGTGGACCTTCACGCTGCGCCCCAAGCTGAAGTTCTCCGACGGCAAGCCCGTGACCGCCGCCGACGCCGTGGCGTCACTGCAGCGCTGGGGCGCGCGCGACAGCCTCGGCCGCGCCATGGGCGAGGCGGGCGCCGAGTGGAAGGCAGTGGACCCGCGCACGTTCACGCTGACCCTGCAGCAGCCCTTCGGCATGGTGCTGGAGGCGCTGGCCAAGCCCTCCGGCTTCCCGCCGGTGATCCTGCCGGAGCGCCTGGCCAAGCTGCCGGCGACGGCGCCGCTGACCGAGGTGGTGGGCTCTGGCCCCTATCTGTTCAAGCGCGACGAGTGGGTGCCGGGCAACAAGGCGGTATTCGTGCGCAACCCCGATTATGTCGGCCGCGCCGAAGCGCCCAGCGGGCTGGCCGGCAACAAGACCAGCCACTTCGACCGCATCGAATGGCTCTACCTGCCCGACGCCAACAGCGCCATCGCCGCGCTCAAGCGTGGCGAGGTCGACGTGATCGAACAGCTCCCGCCCGACTACATCACCCCGCTGCGCGCCGACAAAGACATCAAGATCGGATCCGGCGGCGCTTACCAGGGCATGCTGGTGATGAACCAGCTCCATCCGCCCTTCAACAATCCGAAGGTGCGCCAGGCCTTCCTGCAGGCGGTCAGCCAGGAGCGCTTCACCGCCGCCATGGGCTTTCCGCTCGACATGCGCATGAACTACTGCGCCACCTTCTTCATCTGCGGCAGCCCCAACGATACCTCTGCCGGCGCGGAGCCGTACCGCAAGGCGGACATCGCCAAGGCCAAGCAGATGCTGGCCGCCTCCGGCTACAAGGGCGAGAAGGTGGTGCTGCTGGTGCCCACCGACATCACCGCGCTCAATGCCGAAGCGCTGATGGCAGCGCAGACCATGCGCAGCATCGGCATGAACGTCGACATGCAGAACATGGACTGGGCGTCGATCGGCGCCAGGCGCGCCAAGCGCGACGCCCCCGAGGCAGGCGGCTGGAATATGTACGCAACCGTGGCCGGCGAGTTCGACGCCAACTCCCCTATCACCAACGCCTACCTGAGCGCCGCCTGCGGCAACAGCCTGCCCGGCTGGCCGTGCGACAAGCCACTCGACGAGCTGCGCAGCGCCTGGGTGCGCGAGGTGGCGCCGGCCAAGCGGCGCGAGCTGCTCGACGCCTTCCAGAAGCGCGCCTACGAGGCGGTTCCCTATGTGAACGCCGGCCAGTACTCGTCCGCCTTCGCCGCGCGCGCCAACCTGAAGGGCCTGGACAAGCTGTGGGGCGGCGTGCCCACGGTCTGGGCGCTGGACCGCTGAGGCGCCGGGCCATGGGCTACCTGATCCGCCGCCTGCTGGCGACGCTGCCGGTGATGGCCGTGGTCGCGGTCGTGGTCTTCCTGCTGATCCACCTGTCGCCGGGAGACCCGGCGGCACTGATCGCAGGCGACCTCGCCACGGTCGACGACATCGCCCGCCTGCGCACCGCGCTGGGCCTGGACCAGCCGCTGTGGCGCCAGTTCGTGATCTGGGCCGGACGCCTGGCCGGCGGCGACCTCGGCACCTCGATCTTCACCCAGGTGCCGGTGTCCGAGCTGCTGGGCCAGCGGCTGGAGCCGACGCTGTCCATCGCCGCGCTGACCATGCTGCTGACGCTGCTGGTATCGGTGCCGCTGGGCACGCTGGCTGCCTACCGCGCGGGCAGCTGGATCGATCGGCTGGTGATGCTGTTCGCGGTGCTGGCCTTCTCGCTGCCGGTCTTCCTGGTGGGCTACCTGCTGGTCTATGCCTTCGCCATCCAGCTGCCGTGGTTTCCCGTGCAAGGCTATGCGCGGCTGGCCGACGGCGCCGGGGCGTGGCTGCGCAGCCTGGTGCTTCCTTGCGTCAACCTGGCCCTGGTCTACATCGCCCTGGTCACCCGCATGACACGCGCCACGGTGCTCGAGGTGCTGCACGAAGACTACATCCGCACTGCCCGCGCCAAGGGGCTGGGTGTGCTGCCGGTGCTGGGGCACGCGCTGCGCAACGCCGCGATCCCCATCGCCACCACCGTTGGCATCGGCATCGCGCTGCTGATCGGCGGCGTGGTGGTGACGGAGACGGTCTTCGCCATTCCCGGCATCGGCCGGCTGGTGGTGGATTCCGTGCAGCGCCACGACTACCCCGTGATCCAGAGCGTGCTGCTGCTGTCGGCGGGGGCCTATGTGCTGATCAACCTGCTGATCGACCTCAGCTACCGGCTGTTCGACCCCCGTATCAAGTACTGAGCCACAGGCCCCGTTATGACCGCTTCCCTGCCCGCAAGTCAGGACGCCGCCGCACGGCCGGCGCCTGACGATGCCGACACCCCTTTCGCGCTGCCCCGCTGGTACTGGCTGCGCAAGCATCCCACCCTCGTCATCGGCGCCGCGCTGCTGCTCGCCGTGGCCGCGCTGTCGATCGCCGCGCCCTGGATCGCCCCCTTCGATCCGCAGGACATCGATCCGCTGGCGCGCATGCAGGCGCCATCGTCCATGCATTGGTTCGGCACCGACGCCCTGGGCCGCGACGTCTTCAGCCGCGCCGTCTGGGGCGGCCGCGTGTCGATGACGGTCGGCCTCTCGGTAGGTCTGCTGGCCACACTGCTAGGCGTGCTGATCGGCCTCACAGCCGGGTTCGTGCGCTGGACCGATGCCATCCTGATGCGCGTGATGGACGGGCTGATGGCGATTCCCGGCATCCTGCTCGCGATCGCGCTGATGGCCGTGACCCAGGCCAGCCTGGGCGCGGTGATCGTCGCCATCACCATCCCCGAGGTGCCGCGCGTGGTCCGCCTGGTGCGCTCGCTGGCGCTGACGCTGCGCGAGCAGCTCTATGTGGAAGCCGCGCATGCCGTCGGCACGCGGCTGCCAGTCATCCTGCTGCGCCACGTGCTGCCGAATATGGTGGCGCCGCTGATCGTGCAGGCCACCTTCGTCGCGGCGGCCGCGGTGCTGACCGAAGCCGCGCTCTCCTTCCTCGGCGTGGGCGTGCCGGCCCAGACGCCGAGCTGGGGCAATATGATGGCCGAAGGCCGCAACTTCGTCGCCGTTGCCTTCCACATCCTGCTCTATCCCGGCCTGCTGCTGGCCGCCACCGTGCTGGCCATCAACCTGCTGGGCGACGGACTGCGCGATGCGCTCGATCCGCGCCTGGCACGCCAACTCTGACACCGGGAGCCGACCATGACGCCATCACGCAAGGCGCTGCCCCCCGGCACGCCGCTGCTGGAAGTGCAGGACCTGCACGTCCGCTTCGATACCCTGACGGGCCCCGCGCGCTCGGTCAACGGGGTTTCCTACACCGTGCACGCCGGCCAGACGCTCGGCGTGGTGGGCGAATCCGGCTGCGGCAAGAGCGTGACCGCGCTGGCGGTCATGCGCCTCTTGTCCACGCCGCCCGCCCATGTGCGCGGCGCCGTGCGGCTGGGTGGCATCGACCTGCTGCAGCTCGGCGAGCGCGAGATGCGCCGCATCCGCGGCAACCGCATCTCCATGATCTTCCAGGAGCCCATGACCTCGCTCAACCCTGTGCTGAGCGTCGGCAGGCAGATCGCCGAAACCGTCCGCCTGCATCAGGGCGCCAGCCGGTCCGAAGCACGCCAGCGCGCCATCGAGATGCTGCGGCTGGTGCAGATTCCCGAGCCCGAACGCCGCGTCGACGAATACCCGCACCAGCTCTCGGGCGGCATGCGCCAGCGCGTGATGATCGCGCTGGCGCTCGCCTGCAACCCCGAGGTGCTGATCGCGGACGAGCCCACCACGGCGCTGGACGTCACCATCCAGGCGCAGATCCTCGACCTGATCCGCCAGCTCCAGCAGGCGCTCGGCATGGGCGTGGTGATGATCACGCACGACCTCGGCGTGGTGGCGGAAAGCTGCCATCGCGTCATCGTCATGTACGCCGGGCGCAAGGTCGAGGAAGCCGACGTGGGCGAACTGTTCGCGCGGCCGCTGCATCCTTACACGCGCGCGCTGATGGCGTCGATGCCCTCGATGAATACCAGCAGCCGGCGCCTGGCCGAGATTCCCGGGCTCGTGCCCTCGCCCCAGCAGCCCCAGCGCGGCTGCGCGTTCGCGCCCCGCTGCACGCTGGCCGCGGCGCGCTGCCACACCGAGATCCCTGGGCTCGCCCGCCTGGGCGCCGACCATTCCGTGGCCTGCTTCGCCGTCGCAGCGGACCACGCCGACACCATGCCGGAGGCAATCGCATGAAACCCGTGAGCGAACCGGCCGTCCCCCTGCTCCAGGTCAGCGGGCTGCGCAAGCACTATGCCGCGCCGCGGCGCTGGCCCGCCCCGCCGCCGGCGCCGATCCAGGCCGTTGACGACGTCTCCTTCACGGTGGCGCGCGGCGAGACGCTGTCGTTGGTGGGCGAGTCCGGCTGCGGCAAGACCACCACCGCCAAGTCGGTACTGCGCCTGGTGGAACCCACCGCCGGCTCGGTGCGGCTGGACGGCGAGGAACTGCTGACGCTGCCGGCCGCCGAGATGCGGCAGCGCCGGCGCGACCTGCAGATCATCTTCCAGGACCCTTACGCCTCCTTGAGTCCGCGCCTGAGAGCCGGCGAGATCGTGGCGGAACCGCTGCGCAACTTCGGCATGCGCTCGCGCGCCGAGCGCGAGGCCCGCGTCCAGTGGCTGTTCAGCAAGGTCGGACTGCGCCCGGAAGCCACGGCAAAGTATGCGCACGAGTTCTCCGGCGGCCAGCGCCAGCGCCTCGGCATCGCCCGCGCCCTGGCGATGCAGCCCAGGCTCATCGTCTGCGATGAACCGGTCTCAGCGCTCGATGTCTCGGTGCAGGCCCAGGTGGTCAACCTGCTGATGGACCTGCAGCAAGAGTTCGGCATCGCCTATCTCTTCGTGGCGCATGACCTCGCCGTGGTACGCCACATCAGCCACCGCGTGGCCGTGATGTACCTGGGCCGCATCGTCGAGCTTGCCGACCGCGACGCCCTGTTCTCGGCCCCGCGCCACCCCTATACCGAGATCCTGCTGTCGGCCGCCCCGGCGCCGGACCCACGCACGCCGGCACGCCGCATGCTGCTGCAAGGCGACCCGCCGAGCCCGGCCAATCCGCCCCCAGGCTGCCGCTTCCACACGCGCTGCCCGCTCGCGCAGCCCGTGTGCCGCGAACAGGCTCCCGCGCTGACCGCCCGCCCGTCCGATGCGCCCGGCGGGCACCACGTCGCCTGCCATTTCCGCTGATTTCCGCTGAGCGGGCGTTGCCAACTTCGCACCAGGAGTCCTTCCCGATGGCTGACCAAGTTTCGACCCACCATGACTTGCTGATCCGCGGCGGCACCGTGATCGACGGCAGCAAAGCCCCGCGCTTCAGCGCCGACATCGGCGTGCGCGCCGGCCGCATCGCCGCCATCGGCGATCTCGCCGGACACACTGCCGAGCAGACGCTGGACGCCGGCGGCCGCATCGTCGCTCCGGGCTTCATCGACGCGCATACGCACGATGACCAGGCCGTGCTGTCGCAGGCCGACATGTCGTTCAAGATCTCCCAAGGCGTGACCACGGTGGTGGCCGGCAACTGCGGCATCAGCGCCGCGCCGCTGCGCGCCGACATGGACCTGCCGATGCCGCTGGGCCTGATCGACGCACCACGCGAAGGCCGCTTCCCTACCTTCGGCGCCTACCTGGACGCCCTGCGCGCCACGCCCAGCTCGGTCAACGTGGCGGCAATGGTGGGCCACTCCACGCTGCGCGCCGTCACCATGGCGGCACTCGACCGCGCCGCCAACGCACAGGAGATCGCCGCCATGCAGGCGCTGGTGGAAGAGGCCATGCAGGCCGGCGCCATCGGCCTGTCGACCGGCACCTTCTATCCGCCGGCAGCCAAGGCCACCACCGAGGAGATCATCGCGGTCTGCCGCCCGCTGAGCGCGCGCAAGGCACTCTATGTGACGCATATGCGCAATGAGTCAGACCAGGTGATGGAGGCGCTGGAAGAGACCTTCCGCATCGGCCGGGCGCTCGACATACCCGTGGTGGTGTCGCACCACAAGGTGCAGAACACCCCCAACTTCGGCCGCAGCCGCGTCACTCTGCCCTTCATCCGCGAGACCATGAAGCACCAGTGCGTGTCACTGGACTGCTATCCCTACACCGCCGGCTCCACCATGATCCGCACCGAGGCCGCGATGCTGGAAGGCCGCGTGCGCATCGCTTCCAGCCAGCCGCACCCGGAATGTGCCGGCCGCGACCTGGACGACATCGCGCGCGAATGGGGTGTGGCCAAGGAAGAGGCCGCGCGGCGCCTGCAGCCCGGCACGGCCATCTACTTCCTGATGGACGAAGGCGATGTGCAGCGCATCCTGGCCTTCGACGAGACCATGATCGGCTCGGACGGCATCCCGGTCGGCGACAACCCGCACCCGCGCCTGTGGGGCACCTTCCCACGCGTGCTGGGGCACTACTGCCGCGACATCGGACTGTTCCCGCTGGAAACCGCCGTGTGGAAGATGACGGGCCTCACCGCGCGCAACTTCGGCCTGCAAGACCGCGGCACGCTGGCGGTGGGCAAGCATGCCGACATCGTGATCTTCGATGCCGGCACCATACGCGACGCCGCCGACTACGACACGCCGACGCGGCCTGCCGAGGGCATCGATACGGTGATCGTCAATGGGGTCATCACTTGGCGCGATGGGGGGCACAGTGGGGTGCGCAACGGGCAGGTGATTACGCGGAGTGAGGGCGCTGCCAGTTGAAGAAGGGGAATCCGGGCTGACGGGAGCGAACTTCGGGCGCGGCACCGCATCCCACGACCGTGGCAGCGCGACGCCGCATCGTGACTGCGAGTGCCCGCCCTCTCCCCCGCCCCTCTCCCGCAAGCGGGAGAGGGGAGCAAACCAGCGCGGGGCGAAAGCCAAGGCGTTTGCCGAAGCCGACAGGATGCACCAAGACCGCTCGCCAAGCGTGAGGTCTTGGCTCCCTCTCCCCTCACGGGGAGAGGGTTGGGGAGAGGGGTGGACTAGCAAGGTACCACGAACAACGATGCCTTCGGTGTTATCCAGCACGCCCCCCCCTCACTTCCCCCGCTGCGACTCCACAAACGCCTGCACCGCCCACACCACCTCTTGCGACAACAACCCCTCCCACGGCGGCATGTGCACCACACCAACGCGGACCTTGCCGTGCAGCACCGACTCTTTGAAGAAGGCATCGTTGTCCAGCATGCAGTCGTGGCGCAGCTTGCCGTCGCCGATCGCGCGGCAGTAGGCGTCGAGCCGGCGCAGGTCGGGCGCGCTGCCGCCGCCCGCGGCGTCCGCGCCGTGGCAGCGCGCGCAGGACTGGTTGAACACCGTGCGGCCGATCTCCTCCGCGCGCGCATTGCCGCGATAGGGGTTCTCGGCGCGCCATTCGGGACCGAGCGGGGGCAGCGCTGAGGCGTCCACCACCGGCGCGTGCGCCACTTCGGCCGCGGCGCAGCCGGCCGACAGCACGAAGAGGGAAAGGGCCAGCGCTGCGAGCGCAAGCCAGAGCGGGATGTCGGCGAGTCGCATGGTCTTGTGCCTCCGCGGCATGGCCATCTGGGTTGTCTGCATCATCGGGGTTCACCAGTCGGTCGGGCAGCCGCGGCAGCCGTCGAAGAAGCTGTCGGGGAAGATGGTGTAGCGGATCAGGCTGCCTTCCAAGGTGGCGTCCTTGAAGTTCACCGTGACGAACTTGGTTTCCTGCAGGTTGGCGTCGGCCAGCGTGGCGCCGGCGAACCAGGCGAACTGCGCCCGCGCCGCCTCCAGGTTGGCGGCCGTCAGGTCGGCGCCGCTGAAATCCGCGCGCATGATGCGGCCGAACTCCAGGTCGGCGCCGACCAGCTTGGCATTGCGGAAGGACGCCGCCGGCGCGTTGACCTTGCTCATGCGCGCGCCGGTCAGGTCGGCGCCGTCGAGGATGGCGCCCGCCAGGTTGGCCGCGCGCAGGTCGGCGCGCGCCAGCTTGGCGCCGCGCAGGTCGGCGCCGGCCAGGTTCGCGCCGGCCAGGTCGGCATGGCGCAGGTCGGCGCCCGGGCAGCGGGCATGCGGCCAGATGCCGCAGCCATTGATGACCTGCGGCGTGACGGTCTGCGGCTGCGCCTGCGCAAGGGGGGCGGCGAGCCAGCCAGCCGCCGCGGCCAGGGCGAGCGCCGCGTGGCGCGTGGAAAATCGCATCGGAAGCTCCAGGAAGCAGGTGGCGAAGGAAGGCGCCGCGCGCGGGGCGCGCGGCGTCCGGCGAAGCAGCCCGGCGCGCCACCGCAACGGCGGCGCGCCGGCGGAACACGGCGCTCAGAGGCGCGCCGTCTTCGTCTGCTTGGTCTGCTTGGCCTGCTTCGGCAGCTTGAACACCCACATCGAGCCGCCCTGCGTCACCTGCTTGGTCAGCTCGGCCATGTCGCCACCCCACAGCGGCACTGCGCCGCCGTAGCCGGACTGCACGCCGATGTACTGCTCGCCGTCCATCTCCCAGGTGATCGGCACCGAAACCACGCCCGAGCCGGTCTGGAAGCGCCACAGCTCCTTGCCGGTCTTGGCGTCGAAGGCCTTCATGAAGCCGTCCGAGGTGCCGGTGAAGAGCAGGCCGCCGGCGGTGGTCAAGGTGCCGGCCCACAGCGGGAACTTCTCCTTGTGCTCCCAGGCGATCTTGCCGGTCTTGGGGTCGATCGCGCGCAGGATGCCGACGTGGTCGTCGAACAGGCGCTTGATGCGGAAGCCCTGGCCGAGGTATGCCGAGCCCGGCTTGTAGCTCAGGTGCTCGGTCCAGTAGTCCATCGCCCAGTGGTTGGCGGGGATGTAGAACAGTCCGGTGTCGGGGCTGTAGGACATCGGGTGCCAGTTGGTGCCGCCCAGGAAGGGCGGCGAGACGAAGATGCTTTCGCCCTTGTCCTCACCGTCCTTGGGCAGCGGCGGCCGGTTGTTCTTCTCGATCGGCTTGCCGGTCTTCAGGTCGAAGCCCGAAGCCCAGGTGATGCCGTCGACGAAGGGCCAGGCACCGATCAGCGAGGTCGGCTTGTTCGGGTAGCCGGCGCCGGTGGCCAGCTTCTCGCGGTCGGTGACGAAGAAGAAGCCGTTGCGGTCGGCGTGGGCCGAGGCCTTGATCTGCTTGCCGGTCTTGGCGTCCTTGTACTCGAACAGGATCACCGAGTTGTTGCCCGAGAAGTCCCACGCATCGTTGGGCGTATGCTGGAAGAAGCCCTTGAGCTCGCCGGTGCTGGCATCGACGTAGGCCTGGCCCGAGGTGAACAGGCTGTCCCAGTTGCGCGGATCGTCGCCCTTGGCGGTGCGCTTCCAGGTGTTCCACGGCGCCGGGTTGCCCGCTCCGATGACGATGGTGTTGGTGTCCACGTCGAAGGAGGCGCTCTGCCAGGGCGCGCCGCCGCCATGGCTCCAGGCCTCGACCTTGCCGGTCGGCGACTCGGGATCGGCCGGCCACGACGGCGCCTTGGGGTCGCCGGTAGGCGTGCTGTCCTTGCCGTCCAGCCGGCCCATATGGCCTTCGACCAGCGGGCGCGCCCACACTTCCTTGCCGGTGTCGGGATCACGCGCGAAAAGCCAGCCCACCACGCCGAACTCGTCGCCCGACGAACCATGCACCAGCAGCACGCGGCCGGTGCGCTGGTCCTTGACGATGCTCGGCGCGCCGGTCATGGTGTAGCCCACCTTGTGGTCGCCGAATTTCTCCTTCCATACCACCTTGCCGGTCTTGCGATCGAGCGCGACCACGGCCGCGTCCAGCGTGCCGAAGAAGATCTTGTCGCCGTATATGGCAGCGCCGCGGTTGACCACGTCGCAGCACGGGCGGATGTCGTTGGGCAGGCGGTGCTCGTAGGCCCAGAGCTGCTTGCCGGTGCGCGCGTCGATGGCATAGAAGCGCGAGTAGGACGCCGTGATGTAGATCACGCCGTCGCGCACCAGGGCCTGGCCTTCCTGGCCGCGCTGCTTCTCGCCGCCGAAGGAGAAGGACCACGCAGGCACCAGCTGCCCCACGGTGCTGGCGTTGACCTGCTTGAGCGGGCTGTAGCGCTGGGCCTTGACGCCAAGGCCGTAGGTCAGCACGTCGCCAGGGGTCTTGTCGTCGTTGAGGATGTCCTCCCAGGTCACGTCGCCGGCTGCCGCCTCGGCGACGCCGACCGTGGCGCCGAATGCGAGGGCGGCGGTGGTCAGCGCGACCAGGGTCTTGAGCACGGGGCCCGTGGATTGCTGTGGCTTCATGGTTGCAATGTCTCCCTTCTTCTTAGTGGAATGAACCGGTGGGTGCGCCGCGGCACGGGGGATGGCACCGGCGCGCGACGCATTGGCCGCTGCAACGCCTTGCAATCGCCGTGCCAATGCCGCGTGGGCCGCACTTGCGCATTCCCGCCGCCCGGCGCGCGGCGCACTGTTCAAATCCTCAACAGCGCCGGTGGCGCAACGATCCGCCACGCAACAACGGCACAGCATGACCGGTGCCAGGCAAGGGCGCGCCAGCCCGCGCAGCCATCCGGGCACACCTGCAAAGCCGCTTCACGCACGGCAAACCGCACGACAAAGGGCACGCCGTCTCCGCACAAACCCTTAGCCTGATGCAACGACTCGACCTCTGGCATGGCACTTGCGCTACCTGCCGCGGACCCGGCGCACCGCGCCTGGAGACCGGACATCTCGAACCATCGAACCATCAGGAGACAGTCATGAACCACGCCGAAATGAAGTTCCTCGACATGGAATTCCCCTACAAGGCCAGCTATGACAACTACATCGGCGGCAAGTGGGTGCCGCCGCTGTCGGGCCAGTACTTCGACAATCTCTCGCCCGTCACCGGCCAAGCCTTCTGCAAGATCGCGCGCTCCAATGCCGATGATGTGGAACTGGCGCTGGATGCCGCGCACGCCGCCAAGACCGCCTGGGGCCGCACCTCGCCGGCCGAGCGCGCCAACGTCCTGAACCGCATCGCGGACCGCATGGAGGCCAACCTCAAGCGCCTGGCCGTGGCTGAGACCATCGACAACGGCAAGCCGCTGCGCGAGACCATGGCGGCCGACCTGCCGCTGGCCATCGACCACTTCCGCTATTTCGCCGGCGCCATCCGCGCCCAGGAAGGCGGCATCTCCGAGATCGACCACGACACCGTCGCCTACCACTTCCACGAGCCGCTGGGCGTGGTCGGCCAGATCATCCCGTGGAACTTCCCGCTGCTGATGGCCACCTGGAAGCTGGCACCGGCGCTGGCCGCGGGCAACTGCGTGGTGCTCAAGCCGGCCGAGCAGACCCCGGCGTCGATCCTGGTGCTGATGGAGATCATCGGCGACCTGCTGCCGCCGGGCGTGCTCAACGTGGTCAACGGCTTCGGCCTGGAGGCCGGCAAGCCGCTGGCCTCGAACAAGCGCATCGCCAAGATCGCCTTCACCGGCGAGACCACCACCGGCCGCCTGATCATGCAGTACGCCTCGCAGAACCTGATCCCGGTCACGCTGGAGCTAGGCGGCAAGAGCCCCAACATCTTCTTCGCCGACGTGCTGGACAAGGACGACGCCTTCTTCGACAAGGCGCTCGAAGGCTTCGCCATGTTCGCGCTGAACCAGGGCGAGGTCTGCACCTGCCCGTCGCGTGCGCTGATCCAGGAATCGGTCTACGACCGCTTCATGGAACGCGCCATCAAGCGCGTGGAAGCCATCAAGCAGGGCCACCCGCTCGATGTCTCCACCATGATCGGCGCACAGGCCTCGCAGGAGCAGCTGGAGAAGATCCTGTCCTACATCGACCTGGGCAAGCAGGAGGGTGCAGAGCTGCTGACCGGCGGTGTGCGCAACCAGCTCGGCGGCTCGCTGGACCAGGGCTACTACGTCAAGCCCACGGTCTTCCGCGGCCACAACAAGATGCGCATCTTCCAGGAAGAAATCTTCGGGCCGGTGGTGTCGGTGACCACCTTCAAGACCGAGGAGGAGGCGCTCGAGATCGCCAACGACACGCTGTACGGCCTGGGCGCCGGCGTCTGGACCCGCGACGGCACGCGCGCCTACCGCTTCGGCCGTGAGATCCAGGCCGGCCGCGTGTGGACCAACTGCTACCACGCCTATCCGGCGCACGCGGCCTTCGGTGGCTACAAGCAGTCCGGCATCGGCCGCGAGAACCACAAGATGATGCTGGACCACTACCAGCAGACCAAGAACCTGCTGGTCAGCTACAGCCCGAACGCGCTCGGCTTCTTCTGATCCCGGTCCTTCGGTTCTCCTCTGCTGACTGGGTGCCCGCCCCCGGCACCCGCTTTGCCGGCCGCCGCCCGCGGCGGCCGGGTTTTCCTTCTTGCGCACCATGTCCGACACCACACTGCCCGCCCGCGTGACCGCGACCGACGCCGCCCTAGCGCTGATCGCCCGCCTCGCGCGCGACCACGGCCCCATCCTCTTCCACCAGTCCGGCGGCTGCTGCGACGGCAGCGCGCCGATGTGCTTCCCGCGCGGGGAGTTCCTCGTCGGCGGCGGCGACGTCAAGCTGGGCGAGATCGGCGGCGCGCCCTTCTACATGGGCGAGGCGCAGTTCGAGTACTGGCAGCACACCCAGCTCATCATCGACGTGGTGCCCGGCAACGGCGGCATGTTCTCGATGGAGCGCGCCACCGGCATGCGCTTCCTGACCCGCTCGCGGCTGTTCACCGACGAAGAGTGCGCACTGCTGGCAAGCCATCCGCCGCAGCGCGCTTCCATGGACTTCCAATGACATGGGCGCTCACGCCACGCTGCTCACGCTCCGCCTCGCGCGCCTGTTCGCGCCTCTGTTCGCGCGTCTGTTCGTCCTCGTGGCCCTGCTAGTGCTCGCCGGCCCCGCGCGGGCGGACGCACGCCCGGACTATCCCGCGCGCCCGCTAACGCTGATCGTGCCCTGGCCCGCGGGCGGCGCCACCGATATCTCCATGCGCATCCTGGCCGAGCTGGCCGGGCGTGACCTTGGCCAGCCCATCGTGGTGGAGAACCGGCCCGGCGCCGGCGGCACCCTGGTGGCCGGCCTGCTCGCCGCCGCCGCGCCCGACGGCTACACCCTCGGCCAGCTCCCGCCCACCGTGTACCGCTTGCCGCACCAGCAGCGCACCAGCTGGCAGCCGCTGCGGGACCTGCAGCCGGTGCTGCTGATCTCCGGCTACACCTTCGGCGTGGTGGTGCCGGCCGACAGCCCCTTCCGCAGCTTCGACGACCTGCTGGACTGGGCCGCCGCTCACCCGGGCCGGCTCACGGTGGGCTCCACCGGCGTTGGCACCACCGCCCACCTGGCCATGGAAGACGTGCTGGGCCGGCGCGGCATCCCCTATGTGCATGTGCCCTACCGCGGCACCGCCGACCAGATGCTGGCGGTCGCCAACGGCTCGCTGATGGCCGGCGTCAATTCCACCGGCTTCGCTCCCTTCATCGAAAGCGGCAAGATGCGCCTGCTCGCCATCTTCAGCGAGAAACGCTCGCCGCGCTGGCCCGAGGTACCCACCATGACCGAGCTGGGCTTTCCCGGCGCCGTGCATACCGCGCCCTACGGCATCGCCGTGCCGCGCGGCACCGATGCACGCATCGTCAAGCGCCTGCACGACGCCTTCCTGCGCGCCATGCGCGCGCCCGCCCACCTGGCCGAGCTGGCCAAGTACGACCAGTCCCTGTCCTACCTGGACACCGCGCACTACGACGCGTACACGCGCGAACTGTGGCAGCAGGAGCGTCGCATGGCCGAGCGTCTCGGCACGGCGGCGGGCAAGGAGCAGGCGCGATGATGGCGGCCTTCGCTTCCTCCGGCCGGTTCGGCCGCCTCGGCGCCTTGCGTACATGGGCCGCCCGCGTTTCGTCCGGCCCCCCGGCCGCGCGGCTGCCGGTCCGGCTGCGCGGCGCGCTGGCTGCGCTACTGCTGCCGATCGCTGCCCTCGCCACCCTTGCCGCCCCGCCCGCCTGCGCACAGGGCAAGGACCCGCTCGGCTCGCCTCAGTGGCCCGCCATCTGGCGCGACGTGCTCGGTGGCGAGGCCGTGGTGTTCGACGCACGGGTCAAGGTCAGCGGCCCTGCCTTCGCCGAAGACGCGATGCACGTGCCGATCGCCTTCGATGCCAGCGCGCTCGGCCAGGTCCGGCGCATCGTCGTCGCCGTCGACCGCAATCCGATCCGCAAGGTGCTGGAGTTCGAGCCCGGCGCGCTGCGCCCGGCCCTAACCTTCCGCTTCAAGCAGGAACAGGCTTCGCCGGTGCGCGTGGCCGCGCAGACCGAGGACGGGGTGTGGCACGTGGGCGGCGTGCTGGTCAATGCCGCCGGCGGCGGCTGCACCGTGCCCGGCGACACGCGCCGCGACGGCTCCTGGGAGACCACGCTGAACCGGGTCGAGGCACGCGTGTTTCCCGGTCGCGCGCCGGGCACTGCGCGGCTGCGCCTGCGCGTGATGCACCCCATGGATACCGGCCTGGTGGCCGGCATCCCCGCCTTCCATATCGAGCGGCTGGCCATCGGCGAGCCCGGCGCGGCGCCGCTGGCCGTGCTGCGGCTGTACGAGCCGGTCAGCGAGAACCCGGTGTTCTCGCTCGACCTGCCGGCCTGGCCCCGCACCGGCACCATGGTCACGGGACAGGACAACAACGGCAACCGCATCGCCGCGCGGGTGGCGCTATGAAGACAACATTGCGAGCACGCCTCGCCCGGCTCGCCGCCGCGGCTGTCCTCGCCGGCTTCGCCCTGCACGGCGCCGCGCAGAGCAACTACCGGCTCGCCCCGCGCCAGCTCGCGGCCGACACCTGGGTGATCGAAGGCGAGAACGCCGACTTCTCCCCCGCCAACGGCTGCAACATCATCAACACCGCCTTCATCGACACCGGCGACGGCGTGGTGGTCATCAATACCGGCCCGTCGGCGCGCTACGGACAGCAGCAGCGGCAGGCCATCGCCGCCGTCACGCCGGCGCCGGTGCGCATGGTGCTGAACCTGAACCTGCACCCTGACCACTTCTTCGGCAACCAGGCCTATGGCGACGTCCCCGTGCGCGCCCTGCCCGGCACCATCGCCGGCGCCGCGCGCGAGGGCGAGGCCTATGCGGACAACCTCTACCGCCTGTGCGGCAGCTGGATGCAGGGCACCCAGCCGGCGCCGGCCACCGTGCCCGCCCAAGCGGGCCGCATCACCCAGGGCCGCCACGTGCTGGAGCTGATCCGCTTCGACGGGCACACCAGCGACGACCTGGTGCTGCTCGACCGCACCACCGGCGTGGTCTTCGCCGGCGGCCTCGCCTTTCGTGAGCGCGTGCCGACCACGCCTCATGCCGACATCGGCCGCTGGCTGGCCAGCCTGGACCGGCTGGAGCAGGTGGCGCGCGAGAGCGGCGCCCGCCTGCTGGTGCCGAGCCACGGCCCGGTCGGCGACGGCAGCCAAGCCATCGCCCAGACGCGCACCTACCTGCGCTGGCTCGATGGGCATATGCGCGAGTCCGCCGCGGCGGGCCGCGACCTGTCGGAGGTGATCGCCATGCCAGCGCCCGCGCCCTTTGCCGGCTGGGCGGCGATGCCGCAGGAGTATGTGCGCAACCTCACCCATCTCTATCCGGCCTACGAGAACGCGGCGCTGGCGAAATGACGCAGCGCCCCGGGGCAAACCCCAGACCCCAGACCCGCATCCACCCACAACAGGAGACATCCATGCGCAACACGCCCCCAATCGCCGCTCTGCTGCCTGCCATCGCCCTGCTCTGCCTGGCCGCCACGTCCGCCCGCGCGGCGCCCGACATGCAGGCACTGGCCGACAAGAGCGGCTGCTTTTCCTGCCACGGCATGCAGAACAAGGTGATCGGCCCCGGCTTCGCCGAGGTCGCGGCCAAGTACAAGGGCGACGGCGAGGCCGCCGCGCGGCTGGCCCGCAAGATCCAGGAAGGCGGCAAGGGCAATTGGGGCCGCATCCCGATGCCGCCCCATCCGATCCTGAAGGAAGCCGAGGCACGGCAGCTGGCGGACTGGGTGCTGGGCGCGGGCTGACGCGCCGCGGCCACCCCGCTGCCGGCGAGCGGCGGGGCGATGGCCACTTGCTCCCACAGGAACCCCGCCCTCTTCCGCCACACAGGCGACGCGGGGAGGCAACCGCCTCCCCCGCTCCTGTCACTGCGTCTCCCTACCCCCGGCTCATCCGCAAGGAGTTCGCATCGGTGCGGAAGACCAGCGGCGCCGATACCGGCTCGCCCGGCGCCGCCCGCGGCGCCAGCGCCGCGGCCAGCCGTCCCTGTGCCACCACCGCCTGCACGCGGCCGTGCTCGGGCGCGCGCGTGCAGACCGGATCAGCAGCCGCCGCATCGCCCGTCATCAGATAAGCCTGGCAGCGGCAGCCGCCGGCATCCTCCGCGCGGTCGTCGCAGCTCCGGCACGGTTCCTTCATCCAGCCGGTGCCGCGATAACGGCGGAAGGCCTCGCTGTCCTGCCAGATATGCCGCAAGCTGTGCTCCCTGACATTGGGCAGGGCCGGCCCGGGGAGCATGCGCGCCGCATGGCAGGGCAGCGCGGTACCGTCCGGCGCCACGCCGAGGAAGGTCGTGCCCCAGCCATTCATACACTTCTTGGGGCGCCCCTCGAAGTAGTCCGGCACGACGAAGAGGATGCGGCAGCGCTGCCCCACCCGTTCGCGATAGCGGTTCACCACCGCCTCGGCTTCGCGCAGCTGCTCGGCATCGGGCATCAGCGCCAGGCGGTTCTCCCAGGCCCAGCCGTAGTACTGCGTGTTGGCCAGCTCCAGGTATTCGGCGCCCATCTGCAGCGCCATCTCGATGATGGTGGCGACGTGCGGCAGGTTGTACCGATGCAGCACGCAGTTCATCACCATCGGATAGCCATGCGCCTTGATGCTCTTCGCCACGCGGCGCTTGAGCTCGAAGGTGCGGGTGCTGGACAGGAAATCGTTCAGCTCGCGCGTGGAATCCTGGAAGGAAAGCTGGATGTGGTCGAGCCCCGCTGCGCGCAAGGCGGCCAGGCGCGCGTCGCTCAGGCCGATGCCGGAGGTGATCAGGTTGGTGTAGAAGCCGAGGCCATGCGCATGCGCCACCAGCGTCTCCAGGTCCTTGCGCATCAGCGGCTCGCCGCCGGACAGCCCGAGCTGGACGGCGCCCAGGGCGCGCGCCTGGGTCAGCACGTCCAGCCACTGGGCGGTGTCCAGCTCCGTGCCGTGGCGCGCGTAGTCGACCGGATTGGAGCAGAAGGCGCAGTGCAGCGGGCAGCGGTAGGTCAGCTCGGCCAGCAGCCACAGCGGCGGGCCGGGCCTCGGCGCATCGGCCGCACCCGCGCCAGGCGCCGCCGTCTCGGCCTCAAACGAGCCAGCCACGTTCGATCGCATGATTGACAAAGGCGTGGACCTCCGGAGCGATACCCGTGACACCGAATACCGATTGCAGTTCATCGATCAGCATGTCGAAGGTGCGCGAGCCATCGCAGCGCTGCAGGATGGCGGCCGCGCTGTCGTTGAGCGTGACCATCCCTTCGGGATAGAGCAGCACCCAGGCTTGCTGCGCCTCCTCCCACTGCAGGCGGAAGGTGCCGTGCAGCAGGGGCATGCGGGCATCGTTGGCGACATTGGCGATGTCGGCGACATTGGCGGCGACGTTCATGGATAGGCCTTTTCGATGGCGTCCAGCATCGACCACAGCACGTCGAGCTTGAACTGCAGGATGTCCAGCGCGCGCTGCTGCTGCGCCGGGGTGCGGAAGTGCTCAAGCGTGACGCGCAGGCCGTGGTCCACGTCGCGCTGCGCGAGCGGGATGCGCGAGCGGAAATAGGCCAGGCCCTCGGCCTCCACCCAGGGATAGTGCCCGGGCCAGCCGGCCAGCCGTTCCTTGTGGATCTCCGGCGCGAACATCTCGGTCAGCGAGGAACACACGCCCTCCTGCCAGGGCGCGCTGCGCGCGAAGTTGACATAGGCGTCCACCGCGAAGCGCACGCCAGGCAGCACCAGTTGCTGCGACCACAGTTGCTCGCGCGTCAGCCCCACCGCCTCGCCCAGGCGCGACCAGGCCTCGATGCCGCCCGGCGTTTCCGGCGTGCCGTCGTGGTCGAGGATGCGCACCACCCATTCCCGGCGCGTATCGCGCTCCGGGCAGTTGGCCAGGATGGCGGCATCCTTCTGCGGAATGCGGATCTGGTAGTAGAAGCGGTTGGCCACCCAGCCGCGGATCTGCTCCGGCGTGCAGCGGCCGGCCGCCATGCGCTGGTTGAAGGGGTGGTGGATGTGGTAGCCCGCCTGCTTGGCGCGCAGCCTGGCCTCGAATTCCGCGGGGCTCCAGGGCTCGGTGTGCGTCATAGCGTGATCTCCATGCCGTCCCATGCCACTTCGATACCTCGCTCGGCCAGGTGGCGGCGCTGCGGCGAGTCTTCGTCGAGGATGGGATTGGTGTTGTTGATGTGGATCAGGATCTTGCGTGCGCGCGGCACGGCGTCGAGCACCTCGACCATGCCGCCCGGCCCCCACTGGGCCAGGTGCCCCATGTCGCGCGCGCTCTTGGCCGACAGCCCGAGCTGCTGCATCTCGTCATCGCGCCAGAAGGTGCCGTCGACCAGCACCACGTCGGCGCCCTGCAGTTCCGCCATCACGTGCGGCTCGATCGCGCCCAGCCCCGGCGCGTAGAAGATCCGGCGGCCGCTGCGCGTGTCGACGATGCGCAGGCCGATGTTGTCGCCGCGCTTGGGCGCGTGGCGGTTGGGCGAATAAGGCGGCGCCTTGCTGTCCAGCGGCACCGGCGTGAGCGTCACCGATGGCAGTACCGGCACGCGCAGCGCGCTGCCGTCGCACGGCAGCGTGTTCGCCTGCAGGCCGCAGTAGTGCGACAGGATGCGGCGCAGCGGGAAGGCTTCATCGAGATCGGCCAGCACCGGTGCGGTTGCGTACAGCGGCAGCGGCCCGGTGTTCTCGCGCAGCATCAGCAGCCCGGTCACGTGGTCGATCTGCGCATCCATCAGCAGCACCGCGGCGATCCCCGTATCGCGCCGGCCGCGCGCCGGCTGCAGCGCCGGGGTGGCGCGGATCTGCGCCAGGATGTCGGGCGAGGCGTTGACCAGCAACCAGTCGCGGCCGTTCTCCGACAGCGTGATCGACGACTGCGTGCGCGGCGTGGCCCGCAGCGTGCCGCGCCGCACGCCATCGCAATTCGGGCAATTGCAGTTCCATTGGGGAAAGCCGCCGCCGGCGGCCGACCCCAGCACCCTTAGTGTCACCATGATTCTTGTCCGGCGCTGCGCGCCTGTCTCCGTTGTCTCCTGACCTGGCCTGCGAGCAAGAATCCGGCCAGCCCGCTCCCACGCCGCTCCCACGCATGCCGCAAAAAAGAAACGGCCCGCCAGGAGGCGGGCCGGTTTCGCTTGCCTTGGCTTCAGCGGTTCGCGATATACATCGTGATCTCAAAGCCCAGGCGCAGTTCGGTATAGGCAGGGGTATTCCAGGTCATGTCTCCTCCTTCTTGATTGATCGGGATAGGTTGGCACGAAGTGTGATTGCCATGCGCGGAACCGCGGCGATGCCGCCGCCCCGCACCCCTTGCACGAGGCAAGTTCCATGCCCAACGATATGCCCAACGTCGTGCCCAACGTCGTGCCCAACGTCGTGCCCACCAACACGCCGCCCCAGCACATCTTCTGGCTGCGCACGCCCGACGCGCACCGGCTGCACGTGCGCCTCCTTGGCCCGCCCGACGGCGAGCCCTGGCTCGTCCTGCACGGCGGCCCGGGGAGCGGCTGCTCGCCGGCCATGGCGGACTGGTTCGACCTGGCGCGCCACCGCGTGATCCTGCCCGACCAGCGCGGCGCGGGACGCTCCCGGCCCGCCGGCTCGCTCCGGCGCAATACCACGGGCGCCCTGCTGGCCGACCTGGAGCGGCTGCGCGAGGCCCTCGGCATCGCGCGCTGGCATGTGGCGGCGGGTTCCTGGGGCGCCGCGCTGGCGCTGGCCTACGCGGCCCGCTTCGCGCCGCGCGTGGCCGGGCTGGTGCTGCGCGGCACCTTCCTGACCGGGCGCGACGACATCCTGCGGCTGTTCAGCGCCCGCGCCCGCGGCCTGTCCATGCTCGCCCCCGCCCGGCATGCTGCGCCGCATGCGCACCTCGGCGACGCCGCCGCGCATCTGCGTGCGACAGTTGCGCTGTTGCGAAACGGAACAGTTGTCCAACAATGTGACACCGCGTGGCGCTGGAGCCGCGTGGAGGCCCGCATGCTGGGGCAGTCCGGCGCACACGCGCCGCACCGGACGCCTGCCGCGCCGCGCCGCGCCCGGGCCATGCGGCACAAGTACCGCATCCAGGCCCACTACCTGCCGCGCCGCTGCGGGCTGGGCAAGCCGGCACTGCTTCAGGCCGCGGCCGTGATCGGCGCGGCCGGCATCCCGGTCACGCTGCTGCACGGCACGCGGGACCGCGTCTGCGCACCACGCAATGCCGAGCGGCTGCGGCAGATGATTCCGCAGGCGGAGCTGCGGCGCGTGCCGGCCGGCCACCTGGCGCAGGGTGCCTTGGCCGCGGCCCTGGCCGACGCGATCCGGCAGCAATCCGGGCCGCTATCCAGTCCGGCGGCCCGCTTGGATGCGCCACTGCACGCCGAC
The DNA here is from genome assembly GCF_056930435.1 of Cupriavidus sp. 09_S30. Classification (NCBI taxonomy): domain Bacteria; kingdom Pseudomonadati; phylum Pseudomonadota; class Betaproteobacteria; order Burkholderiales; family Burkholderiaceae; genus Cupriavidus; species Cupriavidus sp. 09_S30. Next base: position 1,732,084 of record NZ_JBXOWI010000002.1, read on the forward strand.
TCTCAGGTCGAATCCCAGGCCCGCTCCCAGGCCGGGCCGCAAGCCGCATGACCGGCCTGACCAACCCCGGCCGGCGCGCCTGGCTGGCACGCGCGCTGGCCCTGGCCGCGGCGCCCGCCGCCGCGCGTGCCACCGCCCCAAGCCCGGCGGCACGCGCCGGCCTGGCACTGCTGCCGCTCGGGCCGGGCGCTTGGGTGGGGGCTGCCGCCAATGCCGAGCCGGCGCGCGCCAATCTGGGGGAAGTGGTGCCATCGCTGGTGGTGGTGACGCGCGACGGCGTGCTCGTTGTCGATCCCGGCCCGCACCTGGGCTGGGGCCGGCGGTTGATCGCCGCCATCCGGGAACTGACACCGTTGCCGGTGCGCTGGGTCGTCAACACCCACGCCCACCCCGAGCACGTGCTGGGCAATGCGGCCTTTGCACAGCTGCGGCCGCGGCCCGCCTTCCTCGCCTCGCCCGGAACCGCCGCGCTGATGCGCGCACGCTGCACGGCCTGCCGGCGCTACCTGGCGGAACTGCTCGGCCCCGCCACGCTGGCCGGCACGGAGATTGTGTTGCCGGCGCCGGCCCTGCGCGACGGCGAGGCCCTCGTCACCGGCGACGTGCGCTGGCAGGTGCAGGTCTACGCCAATGCCCACAGCCCAAGCGACACCGCGCTGTACGCGCCGGCGCGAGGACTGCTGTGCGCAGGCGGCCTGGTGACCCGCGAGCGCGTGCCCGACCTGCGCGAAGGCAGCCTGGCGGGCTGGCAGGGGGCGCTGCGCACCCTGCAGGCATTGGGGGCGCGCCAGGTGGCGGGCGCGGGTGCCGGCACGCCGGCACAGACACTGGCGCCCACCCTGGCCTATCTCGATGCGCTGGAAGCCGGCATCCAGCGCGCGCTGCGCGCCGGCCTGGATGCCTCAGACGCCGCGCGCGCCGTGCCCGGAGAGGACTTTCATCACTGGCAGGCCTTCGCGCCACGCCACGCCCTGAACGTGCAGCGCGCGTGGCTGGAGCTGGAGGACCGCTACCTGAGCGAAGCGCCGCCGGGCTGATGCCGGGCGGCGGGGCCGACCCGCCCGGGCTCAGCCCTGGCCGCCGTCCCCTTCGCCGCGCTCATGCATCAGTCGAGCCGCCTCGCTGATCTTGCGGTACACGGTATTGCGCGAGATGCCCAGCGCCTTGGCAGCAGCCGAAATATTGCCGTTGTGCGCGCGCACGGTCGCGATGGTCGTCATCGCCTCGACCTCGGCCAGCCGGGTCGGCGTGGCCGCCGGCCGTTCTGCTGCAGGCGTGCCACCGCCGATCGAGCCGATCGGCGGTGGCGCAACGCTGGGGATCCCGGAGACACCCGGGACAGCGGAGGTGGCCACGACGCCCTCGCCGCCGCCCTGGTTCGCCTTGGCATGGCGCTCCTGCCAGTCCTCCAGGAAGTCGTCGGGCAGGTGGGACGCGTCGATCTCGTCCTCGCCGGCCGCCATCAGCCGCGCCGTGTTGAGCAGGTTGCCGAGCTGGCGGATATTGCCCGGCCAGTGGTAGGTCTCGAACAGGCGCATCACGCCGTCGGCGATGTGCGCGGGACAGGCCGCCGTGCGGTCCTGCGCCAGCAGCTTGGCCGCGATGGCTGCCAGGTCGGCGCGGTCGCGCAGCGCCGGCAGCCGCACCACCAGCCCGTTGAGCCGGTAGTAGAGGTCTTCGCGGAAGCGGCCCGCGGCCACCTCCTCGCGCAGGTTGCGGTTGGTGGCGCAGACCAGGAAGAAACTCACCTGGATCACCTTGTTGCTGCCCAGCGGCGTCACCGCCCGCTCCTGCAGCGCGCGCAGCAGCCGCGCCTGCAGGTGCAGCGGCATGTCGCCGATCTCATCGAGGAACAGGGTGCCGCCGTTGGCCAGCAGCATCTTGCCGATGCCACCCTTCTTGCGCGCCCCGGTGAAGGCCCCCTCCTCGTAGCCAAACAGCTCCGACTCGATCAGCGTCTCCGGGATCGAAGCGCAGTTGACGGCCACGAAGGGGCCCTGCCGGTTCGGGCTGTCGGCGTGGATCGCGCGCGCCAGCAGTTCCTTGCCGGTGCCGGTCTCGCCCAGGATCATCACCGGCACGTCGCGGCCGATCACCTTGCGCAGCTTGCCGATCACGGTGTGCATCTGTGCGTCGCCGGTATCGAGCCCCGCCAGCCCCTCGTCCGCCTGCGGCTGGCCAGGCGCGGCACGGCGCGGCGCGGGCGACTCGGCCTCGGCCCCTGCCTTGGCACCAGCAGCCGCGTCGCCTGCCGAGTCGTCAGCCGCCAGCCGTGCCCCCGGCATCGCCGCAGGCCGCTTGAACTCCACCCGCGCCCACACCTTGACCCCGCTCGGCAGCCTCAGTTGCAGCGCCCCACCGTGCGCGCCACGCAGCGCATCGAACAGTGCCGACATGGCGATGCCGAACAGCGACGGGAAGGTATGCACCTGCAGCGCGCCGAGCGAAAGCCCAAGCTGGAACTGGCCGCTGCGGTTGGCGGAGAGAAAGCGGCCGCCCGGCGTGAAGGCCGCCAGCCCTTCGACGATGGTGCCGAGGAACTCCTGGCGCGAGTGGAAATGCACGCACACCATGTCATGGAAGGCATTGCCGAACAGCTGGTTCTCGATCATCTGGGCCGACATGCGCACCAGGGCCATGGTGTGCTTGTGGAAGCCGCGGTGGTCGCCTGACACGTCCAGCGCGCCCGCGGCCTTGCCATAGGGGTCGAAGATGGGCGCGCAGGAGCAGGTCAGGAACTGGTTGGCCTGCAGGAAGTGCTCGCCGGCATGCACCAGGGTCGGCCGGCCCTCGGCCAGCGCCGTGCCGATGGCATTGGTGCCCTTGCTTTCTTCCGACCACACCGCTCCGGCGCGCAGCGCGACCTTGTCAGCCTTCTGCAGGAAATCCTCGTCGCCCAGCGAGTGCAGGATCAGGCCGGAGGCGTCGGTCAGCATCACCATGCTGTGCGTGTTGACGATCTGGTCGTACAGCGTCTCCATCACGGGCAGTGCATGCGCGTAGAGCGACTGGCTGTGCTCGATGCCGACACGCAGCTCGCTGTCCGCGACCGGGCAGAAATCCGGGGATTCATAGGGCCGCAGTCCATAGGACTGGGAGCGCTGGTGCGCCTGCGCAATGGCTTCAGGGCGCGCGCGGTCGCCATCGATCGGAATACCCGCGGCGCCTGCGGGTGCACCTGCCGGCTGGGAAATCATCATTCGTCCGTCTCCTGTCTGGGTCGCCCGTCGTCTTCGCGTACGGGTCGTCGGCGGCACGTGCTTGTGCCATACCGCCTGGGCACTGTTGCATGGTGAAGCAAGACGCTTGCCAGCCTGTTGCATTTCTGGGCAGGCAGCGCACGCCTGTGCAACGCGATGCACCGCAACATCCTACCGTGCCGCGCCCTCTGCACTTGGTACGCGTCTTGCAGAAAGCCGTCAAACACGTTCAACAACAGGAGGTGACACCCATGGCGCAATTCCGCCCCATCCTTTCCGCGCTGGCGCTCTGCGCCGGCCTGGCAGCCGCGCTGCCTGCCCCCGCGCTGGCGCACGGCGACGTCGTTCCGCAGGCGGTCGATATCGGCACGCTGCCTCAGCTCGGCGCGGAATGGAAGCAGGACAATCCCTATCGCAGCGGCGCCGCGCGCAAGGAGGCGCTGCATATCGGCAGCTCGGCCTACAACCAGAACTGCGCACGCTGTCACGGCCTGGAAGTGGTGTCGGGCGGTATCGCGCCCGACCTGCGCGGCCTGGACGCCGACTGCACCTCGCTGGCCGACGCTGCCAAGAAACAAGCCTGCAACAGCGAGATCGACCAGTACTTCTCCACCACTGTACGCCAGGGCCGCACCCGCGACGGCCGCGTCTACATGCCTCCGTTCGAGGGCACGCTGTCGCAGGAGGCGGTCTGGGCCATCAAGACGTATATCGAATCCCGCCATACGCAGTAAGCGCTGGTCCGGGAGCACGAAAGCGCTGCCGGGGAGACGGGGCGGCGGGCCTTCGACTATGATAGCGCCCGTCGCCCGCCGGGCCGGCCCGCCGCGGCCGCCCCGGACAGCGGCGCCGGCGCCACCCAGGGTGGCACCGGCTGCTTTCCTGTCCTCCCATCCGCCATGGCCCGCCTGCAGCTCGACTTTCCCGCAGACCAGTTCTGCTACGACACGCACCTGACGGTGCGCGTGACCGACATCAATTCCGCCAACCACCTGGCCAACGACTCGATGATCTCCATGATCTCTGAGGCGCGCGCCCGCTTCCTGCACGACTTCGGCGTCGGCGAGATCCAGGGCGAAGGGGTCGGCATCATCGTCACCGACCTGGCCACCACCTACCGCAACGAGGCCCATGCGCGCGACCAGTTGCGCTTCGAGGTCGGCGTCATGGACTTCAACCGATACGGTGGCGACATCACCTTCCGCATCACCCGCCCGCGCGACGGCGCGCTGATCGCCATGGCGAAGTCTGGCTTCGTCTTTTTCAACTACGTCAGCAAGAAGGTGGTACCGATGCCCGAGGCCTTCCCGGGCCGCTTCCCCCGCGTCAACTGGGTGTAGGCCGGAAGCAACGGCTGCCCCGGTGCCTGGCGGTATACTAAAAGGCATCTTCCCCGCACGCCGCCCGCCTCCGCATCCCGGTCTCGCTTGACCACGCCGGCAGCACCGGCCAGGGGTGTACGGAGCCACAATGCCTCAACCCATGCCTGCCGGCACGGCCGCTATGCGGCGCGCCTTCGCGAAACCGTTCCTCGGCGCCTGCCTGCTCGCCTGCGCCGCGGCCTGGGCGGCGCCCGCGCTGGCGGACGATGCCCTGCTCTGGTTCGCGCAGGGCCGCCCGAACACGCAAGCGATGCAGGCAATCGATGCCCTGGCCGCGGCCGGCGCGGACGGGCTCGATCCGCAGGACTACGACGCCGACGGCCTGCGCCGCGCGGTCGCGCAGGCGCACGATGGCAGCGCCCTGGCATCGGACGCCGCCAGCGCCCTGGATGCGTCGCTGACCGTGGCCATGCAGCACTACCTGTCCGACCTGCACAACGGCCGAGTCGACCCGCGCAAGGTGCGCGCGAATTTCGCCCCGCCCGCCGATGGCTTCGACCCGCCCGCCTTCCTGCGTGCAGCGGTGGACGCGCAACGGCTGCCCGAGGCGCTGCAGCAAGCCGCCCCGACGATCCCGCTATATGGCGCCCTGCGTGATGCGCTGGCGCGCTATCGCGCCCTGGGCGCCAATCCGGCGGTACAGGCACCGCTGCCCGCACCGCCCGGGGGCAAGCTTGCTCCCGGCCAGGCCTACGCCGGCGCCGCGGCCCTGGCGCGGCGCCTGGAAGCACTCGGCGACCTTCCCGCCGGCCGCCGCACACCCACGCGCTACGAAGGCAGCCTGGTGGAAGGGGTCAAGGCGTTCCAGGCACGGCACGGCATGCAACCCGACGGCGTGATCGGGGCCGCCACGCTGGAGCAGCTGAATACCCCGCCGGCCGCGCGTGCGCGCCAGATCGAACTGACGATGGAACGGCTGCGCTGGACACCGCTGCTCGATGCGCCGCGCATGATCGTGGTCAACGTGCCGGAGTTCGTGCTGCGCGCCTATGAAGTGCACGACGGCCAGGTGCAGGTCAAGGTAGAAATGAAGGTCATCGTCGGCAAGGCGCTCGATACCCGCACGCCGCTGTTCAGGGAAGACATGCGCTACATCGAGTTCAGCCCCTACTGGAACGTGCCGCGCTCCATCGCGCGTGCCGAGACCATTCCCCGCATCCGGCGCGACCCCGGCTACTTCCAGCGCCAGGGCTTCGAGTTCGTCAGTGGCGACGGCCGCGCCATCACCACGCTGTCGGACGCCAACCTCGATGCGGTGCTGAACGGACAGATGCGCATACGCCAGCGCCCCGGGCCGCAGAACGCCCTGGGCGACATCAAGTTCATCTTCCCCAACAACGACAACATCTACCTGCACCACACCCCGACGGCGCAACTGTTCAGGCGCGACCGGCGCGACCTGAGCCACGGCTGCATCCGCGTCGAAGAGCCGGTGGCGCTGGCCCGCTTCGTGCTGCAGGACATGCCCGGCTGGAACGAAGACCGCATCCGCCAGGCCATGACCAAGGGACAATCGAACACGCTGCGCCTGGCGCAACCCCTGCCCGTGGTGCTGGCCTACGGCACCGCCATCGTCAAGGAAGACGGCCGCGTCAACTTCCTGCCTGATATCTACGGCCTCGACAAACTGCTCGACCAGGCCCTGCGGCAGCACAGCGCGCGCCGCACCGCCTCGGCCAGCAAGCCGCCGTCGGCCGCATCGCGCTCATGAAGCGCACTGGAGCATTAGTCACCATGGACCTGGCCAACGATGCACGCCGCCGCTTCCTGCATCGCGCAGGCGGCGCCGCCCTTGCCGCCACCCTGATCCCGCTGGCGCCACGCCCAGCGCTGGCCGCGCTGATGGCCCTGCCCAACGCGCACACGCTGTCTTTCGACAACCTGCACACCGGCGAGCGCCTCTCCACCGTGTTCGAGGTCGGCGACAGCTTCGTGCCCGCGGCGCTGCAATCCCTCAACCACCTGCTGCGCGACCACTACTCCGGCGAGGTCGGCACCATCGACCCGCAGCTCTTCGCCCTGCTCTACCGCCTGAAGCAGGAACTGGGCACCGACGCCCCCTTCCAGGTCATCTCCGGCTTCCGCAGCCCCGCCACCAACGCACGCCTGCGCAGGACCGGCGGCGGCGGCGTGGCCAAGCACAGCCTGCACATGGACGGCCAGGCCATCGACATCCGGCTGGCCGGCGTGCCGCTGGCCGACCTGCGCGACGCCGCGCTGTCGCTGCAGGGCGGTGGCGTGGGGTACTACGAGAGGGAACAGTTCGTGCACGTGGATACGGGGCGCGTGCGGGCCTGGTAGCCAGGCACCGGCCGGCAAGCCGCCTGCCCTTCGCCATGACCGGCATCGCCATCCAGGCCGCCACCGCCGAGGAGGCCAGCGAGATCGGCAGACGGCTGCGCCAGTTCAACCATGCTGCCATCGGCGAGTACGACATCGAGCCGCTGCGGCTGGTTGCGCGCGCACCGGATGGGCGGATGCTGGGCGGGCTCACCGGCCAGCTCTTCATGGGATGGCTGGCCATCGGCGTCCTGTGGGTGGCGGAAGACGCCCGCGGCCAGGGGCTTGGCTCGCGCTTGCTGGCCCAAGCCGAGGCGCAGGCCCGGGCGCAAGGCGCGCACGGTGCCTACCTCGACACCTTCGCCTGGCAGGCCGCGCCCTTCTACGCCAGGCACGGCTACGTTGAATTCGGCCGGCTCGACGACTTCCCCGTCGGCTCCTACCGCGTATTCATGCGCAAGCGGCTTTGATCCGGCGCGCACCGGGCCGCCTGATTGCCGAAAACGGATGGCCGCGACTGCGCGGCACTCCCCCTCTCGCCACCATGGCGCCTTGCCCGCCCCGCCCGCAGGCAACGCCCAAGCCGTGATGCCGCGCCAGGCTCGCGCCACGTCGGCACCATAACGACGTCCTCCGGCAAACCGGCAAACCGGCGATAGCGGCACCGCTCCGTACAATCCCCGGTGCCCGCCTTGCCGATTCCGGCTCACGCCAGCCGCGGCCGCCTCCGTAGACTGGTTCCCGTCCCGCCTCGACAGGAGCCCGACGTGAAGCACGCCAGCCCGGCGCCACGCCAAACCATCCGTACGCCATGGCGTATGCCCCCTTCAGCCGACCATCCCCCACGCCGGGCCCGGCCCGGTGCCCGGCAGTACGCCGTGTCCGCCGCCCTGCTGGCCGCCTTGGCCGCAGCGCCCGGCACACCGCGCGCCGAGGACCTGCCGCCGGAAACGCTCACGGTCGCCCAGCTCCCACCGGCCGATGCCAACCGGCTCTACATATCCGACGTCGCCTTTCGGCACATGGTGGACGGGCGCCTGCACGTGGTCGACGGCAAGCGCATGACATACCTGGGCCTGGTGCCGACCGGTTTCGGAGGGCAGGCGGTGCTGTCGCCCGACAAGCGCACCATCTACGTCGTTGCCACCTACTATCCGCGCCTGTCGCGCGGCGAGCGCACCGACGTGGTCAGCGCCTACGACGCCGACACCCTGGCCTACCGCAGCGAGATCGTGATCCCACCGCGCCACGCGCAGTCGCTGCCCTACCGCGGCATCATCACGATCTCGCCCGACGGCCGCTTCCTCTATGTGCAGAATGCCACGCCGGCCACCTCGGTCAGCATCGTCGACCTGCAGGCCGGCAAGCTGGCATCCGAAGTGCAGACGCCCGGCTGCTGGGGCATCTTTGTCACGCCGGCGTCGAGCGCGCGTTTCCGCACCCTGTGCAGCGACGGCGCCATGCTGACCGTCTCGCACGACACCCAGGGCCAGCCGGCCGGGCAGAAGCGCAGCACGCGCATGTTCGATCCGCAGCATGATCCGGTCTTCCTGCATGCGGAGAAGGTCGGCGACATGCTCTACTTCGTCTCCTTCAACGGCAATGTCTATCGCGCCGACCTGTCCGGCGAAGCCCCCGCCTTCGACCCGCCCTGGCCCCTGGTCGGCCCCGCCGACGCCAAGGGCGGCTGGCGGCCCGGCGGCTACCAGCTATTCGCCGTGCATGCCGCCACGCAGCGGCTGTACGTGGGCATGCATCCACGCGGGCGCGAGGGCTCGCACAAGTCGCCCGCCGCGGAGATCTGGACCGTCGACCTGGCCAGCCACAAGCGCCTGGCGCGCAGCCCGGGCCAGCATGCGCTGGCGCTCACGGTCACGCAAGGCGAGCGTCCCACCCTCTACGCGCTCGATGCCGCCACCGCCGGCGTGGTCGCACTCGATCCCGCCAACCGGCTCAAGCCCGTGGCCCGCCTCGACGGGGTCGGCGAAGATGTCCTGCGCCTGGAGGCCCACCAATGAGCGCCGCCGCCCTGCTGGCCGATCCGGTCGCCGCCGCCGCCTGCCATGCCGCCGCTGCGCTGGTGCTGGCACTGTCGGTGGCGCCCAAGCTGCGCGATTTCCCCCGCTTCCATGCGGCGCTGGCCGCCTACGCGCTGGTGCCGCCAGCGTGGACGCACCTCGCCGCGCTGAGCTTCGTGGCCGCCGAGGCCGGCGCGGCGCTGCTGATGGTGGGGCTGCCGCTGCACCCGGCCTCGGCCCTGGCCGGCCTGACCGTGGCCGGACTCGCCACCGCCGCCGTCTGCGCCAACCTGGCGCGCGGCCGGCGCGAGCTGCATTGCGGCTGCGGCGCGGCCGCTGACAGCATGCCCATCTCCGGCGCGCTGGTGGCGCGTAACGCCGGCCTGCTGGCGGTCATGGCGCTGGCCGCGGCCTCCGCCCGTGCCGGGGGGACACGCGTGCTCGGTGCGCTCGACTACGCCGCCGCCGGCTTCTGCGCGCTCGCCCTGCTGCTGCTGTGGCTGGCCGCCACCCAATTGCTGGTCAATGCCGGCCGCGCACGCGGCTGATTCCCTGCGGCTGATTCCCTTTCCCAACCTCTTGCCGAGTTCACCATGACTGCTCTCGTGATCACCAATATCGTGCTGTGGATCGTCGTGCTGGCGCTGCTGTTCGGGCTCTATGCGCTGGCGCGCCAGGTCGGCATCCTCTACGAACGGGTAGCCCCGATGGGCGCGCTGATGATCGACGCCGGCCCGCGCGTAGGCCAGCCGCTGGCCCGCTTCGACCTGCAGGACGTGCGCGGTGGCGCGGTCGCCGTGGGCGGCGTGCAGCCCGCCAGCACGCTGCTGTTCTTCCTCTCGCCCACGTGCCCCATCTGCAAGAAGCTGCTGCCGGTGCTGAAGTCCATCGCCGCCAGTGAGCGCGGCTGGCTGCGCATCGTGCTGGCCTCCGACGGCGAGCAGCCCGAGCACCTGGCCTTCCAACGCCAGGCCGGGCTGGGCGACTTCCCCTACGTACTGTCCAAGGAACTGGGCATGCACCTGCAGATCGGCAAGCTGCCTTACGCCGTGCTGCTGGACGCGGCCGGCACGCTGCGCGCCAAGGGACTGGTCAACTCGCGCGAGCAGCTCGAAAGCCTGTTCACCGCCATGGACATGAACGTGGCCTCGGTGCAGCAATTCCTGGAAACCCACGCCTGAGGGCACGGAGACACCTGTCATGTGGTTCGACGAACTGATCGAGCGCCAGACCCGCCGCGCGGCGCAGCGCACCAGCCGGCGCAGCGCGCTGGCCACGCTGGGCAAGGCGATGGTGGGCAGCCTGGCGCTGCCGGTACTGCCCTTCGACCGCAGCGCGCACGCAGCCGGCGCGCACGGCGCCCGCCCCGGCAAGGCCGTGGACGAAACCTCCTGCGACTACTGGAAATACTGCGCCGTGGATGGCTTCCTGTGCGCCTGCTGCGGCGGCAGCTCCACCAGCTGCCCGCCCGGCACAGAGCCCTCGCGTGTGTCCTGGGTGGGCACCTGCCGCAACCCGGCCGACGGCAAGGACTACATGGTCAGCTACAACGACTGTTGCGGCAAGACCACCTGCGGGCGCTGCGAGTGCAACACCAACGAGCGCGAGCGCCCGGGCTACAAGCTCGGCGTGCACAACGACGTCAATTGGTGCATGAGCAACAGCAGCACGATGTTCCATTGCACCACCTCCATCATCCTCGGGGTCCAGGAATGACGCGCCTGCCTTTCCAGTCCGTCCGGTCCTTCCGGTCCTTCCCGCCCGCGCGGTATGCCTTGCTGCTGCTGGCCGCGCTCGCCGCAGCTCCCGCGCCCGCCGCCGGCACGCCGGCCGACGGCAAGGCGCTGTTCGCCGCCAACTGCGCGGCCTGCCACAACGTGGATGCCTCCGGCATCGCCGGCATCGCCCCGCCGCTGGCCGGCGCCCTGCGCGAACGGCTGGCCTCGCCGGCCGGGCAGGCCTACCTGGCCAATGTGCTGGTGCACGGCCTGGCCGGCCCGATCGAGGCGCAAGGCCAGTCCTACAACGGCGTGATGCCGCCCTTCGCCGCGCTGCCCGACGACGACTTGCTGGCCGTGCTGGCCTGGCTCGGCACGCAGAACGGACAGGCCGCCCCCAGCGTGAGCGCCGACATGCTGGCCAAGGCGCGCGCCGAGCGCAAGACGCCGGGCGCGGTGCGCAAACTGCGCGATGGCACTGCGGCGCACTGAGATGGCCAGCGCCGCACTGCGCCGCGCGCTGGCCTGCTGGGCGGCCACCGGCCTGCTGGCCGGCACCGTGTCCGCGGCAGCGCAGGCCCAGGACAAGCTGCCACGCGCCCAGGCCAACTACCTGCTGCACTGCTCCGGCTGCCACCTGCCGGACGGCTCCGGCAAGCCGGCAGCCGGCATTCCCGACATGCGCGCCACCCTGCCCCTGCTGCTCGCCACGCCGGCAGGGCGCGCCTTCGTGATCCAGGCGCCGGGCACCTCGGGCTCGGACCTAGGCGACGCCGAGATCGCCGAACTGATCAACTGGATGGTGCCGGCGCTGAGCCGCGGCACCCCCGACCCAGCCTATACGCCGCAGGAAGTGACCCGCTACCGCGGCGCCCCGCTCGACGACGTCACGGCACAGCGCGCGGCCGTCCTGTCCGGTTCGCGCTGACGGCGCGCAGCCTGCTGCCCACACCGCCGGACAAGCACGAGGTCTTGGCTCTCTCTCCCCGCATGGGCAAAGGGCCGGTCTAGCAAGGCGCCACGCCAAGCGAAGCCGTCGGTGTTGTCCAGCCCGCCAAGGCCAGGACGAAGCCGATGGTGCTTTCCTGCTCGGTGCCGCCTCCCGCGGCTGAACCACCTCAACGCAGCCGGGCCAGCGTCTGCGACGGCAGCTCCCCGAAGAACGCCCGATACTGCGCGGCAAACCGCGGCAGATGATGAAAGCCGTAGCGCGCCGCTACGGCCCCCACCGACCGGCCCTCGCCGGCACGCAGTGCAGACCGGGCCCCGTTCATGCGCAACGCGCGCACGAAATCCAGCGGCGCCAGCCCGGTCACCTCATTGAAGCTGTACTGCAGCGTGCGGCGCGACACACCCAGGCGCTCGCACAAGGCCAGCACGCTCCATGCCGCCTCGGGCGCGGCACGCACCAGTTCGTAGGCATCGGCCACCAGCCGCTGCCTGGCGGCGGGAGTGGGCAGCGTCTCGCGCGCACGGTCGTCGTCAGCGGTCAACGCGGTAGCGGCCGCCAGCAGCAGCGCATCGCGGATCGCGCGCTCGACGAAGCGGTTGCTGAACACGTCGGCCTCGATCACGGCCGTCGCCAGCACCGACAACAGCGCCGCGCGCAGTTCCTCGCCCACCGCCGGCCGCAGCACTCGCACCGGTTCTGCCCAGCCTGCCGGCGCGGCCTCGCTGCCTTGCAGCGCCAGTGCGCGCTGCAAGGCCGGCAGCGGCATCGTCAAGCCGACCAGGTCCAGGTCGCGCGGCGTGCGCATTGCCAACGCCTGGCCGTTGCCGGCGCACAGCAGTGCCGCCCCATGCATCCGGTAGCCGTGGAACCAGCCGCCATCGCACTGCGCATGCGGCAGCGCCAGCGAGACATAGCCCGGCTTCGCCTCGCCCTCCTCCAGCAAGGCCTGCGAAGTCCGCTCGCGGAACACGTGGACGTCGCCATACACGACCTGCTCCACCTCGGCATGGAACGCGCCGGGCGTGAGCTGCTGGTAGCGCAGCTGCCAGCCAGCGAATTCCGCCGCGGCGGCCTGGGCTTCGTCCGCGACCACACGGCGCAGCCCGCGCGCGGCGGCAACGGCGCCCGGTGGCGCGGTACGGGGAGAAGACGGGATGGATGGTGGCTGGGTCGGCTGCATGGGAACGCCTGCCTTCTGCGTTTGCCTTGTCGGGCGCCCGTCACGGCCCAGGTGTGGACTGGCGTGCGAGCGCAGCCAAGGCAGTGTATCCAAGGCACCCTGCCCGCCATAAGAGGGACAACCCTGGTGCCGCGCGCTCCCTGGTGCAAGCGGCCCATGCGCCCCCGTCCTCTTCCGCCGCCGCCATCCCGTCTGCTATAGTCACGCTTGCATCCAGAGTTGGTACCCGACGGTACCAACGCCAACCTGCCTATCCCGGGCAAGGTGGTTGCCTCAAGGCGATGCGGCCGATGGTCGGCAACGAAGCGGGAGCGGCATGGCGCGCACCGGTTCGAATTACCTAATCGCGAGCAGCTATGCAGCAGTCCTCCTCCCCCCTCCTTTCCGCTTCCGCCTCCCTTTCCCCTGCCCCGGCTCGTGCCACCAGCGCGGATAGCGAATTTCCGCCAGCCGGCGACCGGCTCCTGCACGTTTTCTACATTGCGTCGACACCGGATGCCGCCACCATTGACGGTATCAGCGACCGGTTGCGTGCCGTGGGCGCTCCGGTGGCTACGCGGCGTGCCGTCCGCAGCGGCGATCAGCTCGACCAGATCGTGCAGATCCACGGCGTCAGCCAGACGCGTGCCCGCAAACTGCGCGAAGACCTGCAGCAGCAAGCGAACGTGCTTCGCGTGCGGCTCGAGCACGTCTACCTGCGCACCAGTGGCCGCCAGGGCCGTCCGAACCGAAGCGGAATCCGATGATTCTCGACGGCGCCGCCAATACCGCCCCGGAAGCGGGAGACCGGACAGCCCTGAATTTGATCTAAGACAAATTTTCCCCGCGAAGGGGTTCAGAGACTTCAGGCCGCAGACGTTTACGTTGTTCGGGACTCCTTCTATGTGAACCGTCAAATGAACAACGTAAGTATTCGCGGTGGCCTGCTGGCGACGCTCGTGCTCTTCGGCCTGATGATCGTCTTCGGCGCCGGGCTGGGCGTCAGCCAACTGAGCGCAGCCAGTTCGTCGGCCGATCAGATCCACCTGATCTCCACCCAGGCGCGCCTGCTGAACGATGCCTACAAAGACATCACCCTGGCGCGCTCGGCGCTGACCCGGGCGTCCAGCGCCGCCGCCGAGAACGGTGGGGTCAACGCCGAGGCCGTCGGCAGTGCGGAGCGGTCGATCAGCCGTTCCACCGAGCACCTGGATGCCTTTGAAAAGGCCCTGGTGTCTGCGGAGCAGGATAAGTCGGCACGCGACGCTGTCGTCAGCGCCGGCCGCGCGCATGTCGATGCCGTGAAGCGCGGGCTGGCCTTGCTGCGCAACAACGATCTTGCGGGCTTCGCAGCGCTCAACGATCAAGACATCGCGGCGTCCGGCTCTAAGTATTCCGACGGCGTGGAGCGCTTCCAACAACTGGCTGCGACGCTGAGCGAGCAGGAGATTCAGGCGGGTCGCTCGCGCTTCGACCGCGTTGTCGTGCTGGTGATCGTGGGCCTGGTGGCATCGGTGCTGCTCATCCTGGTTGTGCACCTGGCGCTGCGCCGCCTCGTGGTGGCGCCGTTGACGGAAGCCTCGCAGCTGATCATGCGCGTGGCTGACGGCGACCTGAGCATCGTGGTGCCGGAGGCCGGGAAGAATGAGATCGGCCAGCTACTGTCCGCCTTGTCGCGCATGCAGGCCGGCCTGACGCAGACCGTGGTCAAGGTACGTGCGGGCTCCGATGCCGTGACCATCCGCGCGTCCGAGATTGCCGCCGGCAATACCGACCTGTCGTCGCGCACCGAACAGCAATCGAGCGCCCTCGAGCAGACCGCGGCCAGCATGGAAGAGCTGACTGCCACGGTCGGCAACAATGCCGAAAGCGCGTCGAATGCGAGCGAGCTGGCCCGCAATGCTGCCAACCTGGCAGCGCGGGGCGGCGAAGACGTCCGCAGCGTCGTCAATACCATGCGCGACATCAACTCCGGCTCGCACAAGATCGCCGACATCATCGGCGTGATCGACGGCATCGCGTTCCAAACCAACATCCTCGCGCTGAACGCCGCCGTGGAAGCGGCACGGGCGGGCGAACACGGCCGCGGCTTCGCCGTGGTTGCCGGCGAAGTGCGCGCGCTGGCCCAGCGCTGCGGAAGCGCGGCCAGGGAGATCAAGGCGCTGATCGATTCGTCTGTCAGCAAGGTGGATGTTGGCGGCGCCCAGGTGGAACAAGCCGGCGCCACCATCGAGGAAATCGTCGTCGCCGTCCGCCGCCTGGCCGACACGGTCAACGAAATCTCGGCTGCATCCAGCGAGCAATCGCAAGGCATCGGCCAGGTCAATGCGGCGGTGTCGCAGATGGAGAGCGTCAACCTGCAAAATGCGGCGCTGGTAGAACAAGCAGCGTCCGCGGCGCAGTCGATGCAAGAGCAGGCAAACAGCCTCGCGGAGGCCGTGAGCGTGTTCAAGTTGGCGCCGGCGCACTCTGCTTAGGATCTGGCGGCGGCTCGGTGTCGGTCGCGCATTGGCGAGTCATCGCCCGGCTTGGAGTCCCAGGTGCTGCGCATCCGACTGGAGCATGTTTACCCGCGCGGCGGCCGCCGCGCTTGACCTTGCCCCGGCCGGATCGAGGTAGCTTGTCTGGCACCGATCACAGGCCGCGACTGCCGGACAGCGCCATCAGGTGACGCCTATCCAACTCCATTCGAGGTCCGCTATCGAGCCGATGCGGCCAGCGTGAAAACATGCCACATTGGCATCTGCCGTCCCTCCAGCCCGCCGATCGAGGACATCATCATGGAACGCGAAGCCTTCACCAGCGCCCTTGCCAAGGAGGGCTTCACCGAGCTGGTCATCGTCACGCGCGAGGCCGGCGCGCTGGAAGAACACGCCCACCCCTTCGAGGCCAAGGCCCTGATCCTCGCGGGCGAGATCCATATCCGCATCGGCGACGAGGAGCGGCTCTACCAGCCAGGTGACGTGTTCCACCTGCCGGCAAACATCCCGCACGCCGAGCGGTATGGCCCGCAGGGTGTGCAGTACCTGGTCGGCAGGAAATGAGGCCAGCACCCACCGGTCCGTCCCGGGGCATGCATAGCGAACGCCCCATTGCAGAACCACCCCTGATCCAGACATAGGATGCATACGGGAGCCGGCCCTGTGCCGGCTCCCGCGCACCGCTCAAGCCGCCGGCACGTCTTCGTCGGCCTCGCCCTGCGCGGCCAGCTCACTCAACACCAGCGTCTCATGCGCCAACCCGATCGCCAGCGTCAGCACGCTGATCTGGAACTCCGGGTTCAGGTCGCAGAAGATGCCAGATTCCGCGCTGTCCCGGGCTAGGAAGAGCAAGGCATAGAGCTGTGCGGATTTATCCGAGGCCAGGCTCAGCGGCGATTCGCACAACACGCGGGTGTGAAGGTGGATGTCGGCGTTGCGGTGTTCGGCGGTGAGGCCGTAGCGGGTGTGTTGGCGGGGGTGGGTCATCGGGCGCCTCCACTTGCGAAACCTGCACGCAATGCGGCCAGCGCTCTTGACTGCGCGCACGGCGGCGGCCCGGTACGGACGAGGTGGGATCGGGGCATGAGATTGCCTCCTTCTTGAGCGGATTGGGACCCGCTCCCCGCTGCTAATCGGGTGGGCGGGCGCGAGGCAGGGTTAGCAGACCGGCAAGAAGGAACCGGCGAGCCCGAAGGCTCCCCCGCCAAGGCCCGCCCATAGGGACGTGCGTTGGCGCGACGGACGCAATAAGACCGCCAAATGGCGGTCCGTCCGCCTTCTTGTTCGGGCTGCTAAACCCGGTCGCGGTGGTTGCCGCGACACTCCGAGTATACCTTGACCGAGTCTGTCTTGCGGCAAAGGGAGCGTGTCGGGCAAAAGGGAATTCACCGTTCCGCAGGTAATTCATCACTGCTCGATTGGTAGCTACCCTGGAGGGGCAAATGATTGTCGGCCCCAACCTACGAAGTGAGGGCTGGTCTGTATCGCGAGCGGGGGTTCAGCGAGCACGGCTGCCTGCAACCTCCTGCCCGCCTGCATTCCTGGCCGGACACCCGCAAATCTGCGACTGCCAATGGGCAGACACGTGCGAAGAGCCGTCAATGTCCCTCCCACGGGCCGGTATGACCATCTCCGGCCAGTTTCAGCCAGTCGACGTATCCGCGTTCGATGGCCGAGTCAGCCGAAAAGCTGCCGTTCCGACTTATAAAGGGTTCCATCTTCAGCGAAAAGCGGTAGTGGTAGGACGACTGTCCGCTGAGGCCAATCGGTATAGCATTTATATTTCACCCTTCGAAACTCGCGGCCTGGGAGTAAACATAGTGCGGGTACTTATTATCGAAGACGACGCTGGCATTGCTGCCAACCTCTATGACTACCTTGAGGGTTCTGGTTACGTCGTTGACAGGGCATCGAACGGCCCCGCCGGTCTGCAACTCGCACTGGCTCAGCCGTGGGATGCCATCTTGCTTGACCTGGCATTGCCGGGCATGGACGGTCTGACGCTGTGTCGCAAACTTCGGGAGGAGGCGCACCGGGACACGCCGGTGCTCATGCTGACCGCCAAGGACACACTGGACGATAAACTCCTTGGCTTCACGCACGGTGCCGATGACTATCTGGTCAAACCGTTTTCGCTCAAGGAAGTCGGCGCGCGGCTAGGCGCACTGATCAAGCGCTACAAGGGACAGGTTGCGCCGGCGGTGCTCTGCTGTGGGGACGTACGTCTCGATCTGGCGACGCTGGTCGTCGAACGCAACGGCCGCACCATCAAGCTGCCGCCCAAGTGCCTGCAGTTGTTGCGCATCCTGATGCAATCACCGAACCGCGTATTCAGCCGTGTCGAGCTCGAAACGCAGATCTGGGGCGAGGAGCTTGGTGACAGCGATACGCTGCGCGCGCACGTCTACACCCTGCGCCGTGCCCTTTCCACCGAGAGCGAAGCCAATCTCATCGAGACGGTGCATGGTCTCGGCTACCGGCTTACGGTGAGCGATGCCAACGCGTCGTAGCCTGCGTTTCAAAGTCGCACTGGTTTTCTCGGCGCTAACGATCCTGCTGCTCCTTGCTCAGGCGCTGGGCGTCAAGACGCTCGCCGAGGCACAGGAAGAGAGGCTGATCGATGCACTGATCCAGGATGACATCGCGAATCTGCTGGCGTCGTATCGGAGCGATCCGGCACTGCTGCCGCAGTTCGACGCACGAATGAACGGCTACGTTTCCAGGGCGGGTCGCGCGCCAGCCGCGCTGCCCACAACGGTCAAGGATCTGCCAGACGGTACGCACGAGATCATCGTCGGCGACCAGGAGATCCACGTCGCCATCACCCAGTTCGATCATGCGAGGCTGTACCGGGTCTACGACTTCAGTGCCTACGAGCGGCGATTCAAGCTCGTGATCAACGCACTCATGGCCGGCACGGGCATCATCGCGGTGCTGACGATCTGGCTCGCGTATGGCCTCGCAGGTGTGCTGGTCCGCCAGGTGGCGAGCCTGGCGCAGCAAGTCAGGGCACTTCGGTTTGGCAAGGCAGCGTCGATCAACCCGGGCAGGTATGACGAAGCGGAAGTCGCCGAACTGGCCGATGCGTTCAATGCCTACCACCAACGGATGGCCGACATGGTGGAGCGCGAGAAGGCGTTCACCGGCAACGTCAGCCATGAACTGCGCACGCCGCTCACCGTCATCCAGACAAGCTGCGAATTGCTCGACCATGACGCGTCGATTGGCGCCAGATCGCGTGCGCGGATTCGCCAGATCGCGCAGGCGACCGACCACATGCGTGAGATGGTCAGCGCGTTGCTGATGCTGGCAAGAGAGACTCCGGCCGAGCCTCAGGAAGCGCTCAACCTGAAAGAAGTGATTGAGACTGCGCTGGCGCCGTTTGTCAATCGCCTGGCGGCCGAAGGTGTCGACATGGTGCTTGACGTCGCCCCTGAACTGCGGGTCACGACAAATCGCGCCGCACTTGCCATTGTGCTTTCGAACGTCATTGACAATGCGGCCCGCCATACCGCGCACGGGCACATTCGCTTCTCGTACGGGGACGGCTGGCTGAGTATCGAGGACACCGGGTCGGGCATTGCCCCGCAAGCGTTGCCACACGTTTTCACCCGGCTCTACCAGGCAGGCCCGGAGGAAACCCGGGTACACGGTTTCGGCATCGGGCTGGCGATCGTGAAGAAGATCTGCGACCAGTACGGCTGGCCGATCGAACTGCACAGCGAGCCTGACCGAGGTACCTGCGTGAAGGTCCGATTGGCGACTGCCAGTCCGTCGGCGCCTTCTTGACGAAAACTTCACAACCGGCCGCGTAGCATCTCACGTGAAACACCGGCAGGCAATGTGCGCGACACGTTACCTGCCGTGGATTGCCCGCTTGAGCTACGCATGTCAATCACTCCCCCGCAAGGCCACCCAGCGAAGTCGAACCCAATCGCCGTCCGTTGCAGGGGCCTGACAAAGGCTTATGGGACAGGGGATGCGCGAACGCCAGCCCTGCGCGGGATCGATCTCGACATCCACTACGGCGAATTGCTTATGCTGGTGGGCCCGTCGGGCAGCGGCAAGACCACGCTGCTCTCGGTAATTGCCGGCATGTTGGATCAGGATGCCGGGCAATGTCTCGTACTCGATCACGACCTTCAGCAATGCCGTGCCAATGAGCGCGCGCGCTTTCGCGGCCGTTCAATTGGCTTTGTCTTCCAGTCGTTCAACCTGCTGCCGTCGCTCACGCTTGCTGAAAATGTCGCCGTGCCGCTGCTGATCCAGGGCATGGTACGCAAGGCCGCGATGGCCAAGGCGCAAGATGTACTGAATGCCGTAGGCCTTGGCGACCGAACCCATGTACTTCCGGCACAGATCAGCGGTGGCCAGCAACAACGCGTCGCCATTGCCCGCGCGCTCGTACATGAGCCGGAGTTGATCGTCTGCGACGAACCCACCAGCAACCTTGACCATTCGACCGGGCATCACGTCATGGCGCTACTCAAGCAACAAGCCCAGGCGCCTGGCCGGGCACTCATCGTCGTCACACACGACAACCGCATTTTTGAATTTGCCGACCGCATCGCGCATCTCGATGATGGGCAGATCGTCGATATCCGCGGCTTGACGCCACCAGGAGCGTCGCAATGATCCGCAAGTTTCTGCTGCCGGGGCTCGCAGCGGCTGGCGTGATTGCCACCATCGTCGCAGTGGTCCTTGGGAACCCTCCGTCGCCCCAGACGGGCCCATTGGTCCCGCCACCCAGGCCAACGTTTGCGTCATATGTGGCCGGTGGCGGTGTCATCGAGGCAAGCGGCGGAAACATCGCCGTCGGCACCCCCGTGCCCGGCATCGTGACCACCCTTTTCGTCAAGTGGGGCGACCATGTGAAGGCCGGTGACCGGCTCTTCGCACTCGATGATCGCGATCTGCAGGCGCAAATGATCCCCGCGCTGGCCAGAGCAAGAGAATCCGAAGCCCGGGTTGAACAGGCCAGGGCCCAGCTCAGGCTGGCCGAGAGCGTGCCCGACCAGCGCGCCATCAGCACCGAAGAACTGAGCAACCGCCGCTCCGCCGTGGCCATCAGTGCGGCCACGCTGGCGACGGCCAGGGCGCAGATCGAGCAGATCAAGCTGGAAACCGAGCGCCGCACTGTCCGTGCGCTGGCGCCGGGGAAGATCCTGCAGGTCAATCTGCGGCCCGGCGAGTTTGCCCAAAGCGGAGCGTTGCCGACGCCGCTCATGGTGATCGGCGACGATACGCGACTCTATGTGCGCGTCGATATCGACCAGTTCGATGTGTGGCGGGTGCGACCCGACGCGGCCGCGGAATTGTTTGTTCGCGGCACGTCCGGCCAGCGCGCCGCGTTGCGTTTCGAACGCATCGAGCCTTATGTCGTGCCGAAGACCGTGCTCCGAGGCAGCAGCACGGAGCGAACCGACGCGCGCGTGCTACAGGCGCTTTACAGTTTTGACCCGGCCTCGCTGCCTGGCACCTATGTGGGTCAGCAGGTCGACGTGTTCATCGAGGCAGCGCCGCTTGCGACCCCTGCAGCCGCCGGTCCCAGAGATCACGCATCATGATGACCCGGCATCGTCGCATTGTCCCGGGAATGCTCTGTGTGGCCCTGGCGGGTTGTGCGGTAACGGCCAACCACACGCCACCAGCACCAGACGTGCCGGCGCGTTGGAGCGAGGCACCAGACAGCCGCACGCCAGCCGCAAATGCCGATGCGGCATGGTGGACGACGTTCAACGATCCGGAACTCGATCGGCTCATCGAGCGTGCCCGGCATGCCAATCTGGACCTTCTGCTCGCGCAAGCACGCGTGTGCGAAGCGCGCGGCAGGCGCACCATCGCAAGCGCAGCTCAGGCCCCCTCAATCGGCGCCAGAGCGTCCGTTGCACGCGAGCAGGAAAGCCAGAACGCGCCGAACCCGCTGCGCGTGCTGCCAAACGGCGAAGTCGAGCCGCCGGGGCAGCCCGAAAACCTGTTCCAGGCCGGGTTCGACGCGAAATGGGAAATCGATCTTTTCGGCGGCCTGCGACGCTCCACCGAAGCGGCGCAGGCTGATGTCGAAGCCGCCGTGTACGATCATGGCGCCGTCTTGCTGTCTTTGCTGGCCGAAGTGTCGAGAAATTACATCGAGTTGCGCGGCGTTCAGCAGCAGAGCCGGATCGCGCGCGAAAGCCTGGCGGCCCAGCAGGATACGCTGACGCTGGTGCGTGCGCGTCGCGCCGGGGGCATGGCAACAGACCTGGACGTGGAGCGTGCCGAAGCGCAGGTGGAAGGCACAGCCTCGCAGTTGCCGGCATTCGATACGGCCTACAAGAGAGCGCTGCATCGGCTTGGGGTGCTGATCGGCGAGCCACCAGGCGCCTTGGCTGACGAGTTGCGGACCGAGGGGCCGCTCCCGACTACGTCCGTGCAGCCGCCCATCGGGCTGCCGTCGGACCTGTTGCGCCAGCGACCCGATATCCGTAGTGCCGAACGTGCGGTCGCGGCTGCCTATGCGCGGCGCGAGGCGGCCGTGGCGGACCTGTATCCCAAGGTCTCGCTACTCGGCACAGTGGGATTGGCAAGCGTGGCGGCGGGCAACTTCTTCTCCGGCGCGAGCGCACTATGGTCGATCGGCCCATCGATTACCTGGCCGATCTTCCGGGGCGGGCAGATCGTCGCCACCATCGAGGTGCGCGACGCGCAGCAACAGCAGGCGCTGATCGGCTACCGGCGGGCCATCCTGAATGGGATCGAGGATGCCGAGAACGCCATGGCCGCATACCGCCACGAACAGGCACGACGCGCCTCGCTCGCCAGGGCGGTCGCCGCGGAACAGCGGGCCACGGCATACGCACGCGACCGCTATGTCGGCGGCCTGACCGATTTCCGGGACGTGCTCAGCGCGCAGCGCAGCCTGTTCCAGGCGCAAAGCGACCTTGCGCAAAGCGTCACCGCCTCGTCACTTGGCCTGGTGGCCTTGTATAAGGCGCTGGGCGGCGGCTGGAACGCGAACTCGCTGGCGGCGCCGCAAGCTCAGCGCCCGTCGGGGCAAGGAAGCGAGACGCAATGATCTACATCGCCCTCAGGATGCTGCTGGGAGATCGGGCCAAGTATGCCGGTCTGATCTCGGGAATCACCTTCACGTCGTTTCTCGTGACTTTCGCCGCGTCGTACTTCACGGGTTTCATGACGCAGGGATTCGCGCTGATCAGTGAAAACAGCAGGGCTGACGTCTGGGTCATGGAGCCCGCAGTGGAATCCGTGGAACTGACGACCAACATGTCCTGGGCGGCACTGGATCGTGTACGCAGCGTCCCGGGCGTGCAATCGGCGGTGCCACTGGTGCTCGGAACGGTTCAGGCGCGCTTTCCGAATGGTCGCTTCCAGCCTTTCCAGATCATTGGCGTCGATGATGCTTCGCTCCCGGGTATCCCTCCCATACGGGATGGCGTGTCTCCGATGGCGCTGCGCATGCCGGACGCCGTGATCGCCGACGCCGGCGGCACGAGCGACAAGCTTGCGACTCCGGTGCACAAGGCGGATCAATGGCCGCCCGATGGGCCGCACCTTCAGGTGCCTACGCGGGAACTGGCCGTCGGAGATGAGTTGCTTGTCAACGATCAGCGGGTAGTGGTAGCGGGACGCTCTGACGGCCTGTCGAGGTATCCGCCCCGACCGCTGCTTTACATGACGCTGGGCAACGCCATTCGCATCCTGCCACCCGAGCGGCGCCAGTTGACGTTCGTCCTGGTCTCCGGGGCCCCCGGCGTTTCGGCGCAAGCGCTGGCAACACGCATCGAAACCAATACCGGGCTGCGTGCGCGGACCTCTGCGGATTTCAAGGCCGATACCGTTCACTGGATTCTGGAGAACTCCGAAGATGTCGGCGACATCGCGGCCATGCTCACCATGGCCATGTCCGTCGGCTTTGGCGTCACCGGTGTCATGCTCTACATGTTCACCCAGGAAAACCGGCGGCATTACGCGGTGCTCAGCGCGATGGGCGCAACGTCTCGCATGTTGCTGTCCATGGTCTTCGCTCAGGCGGGCTTGTGCGCCTTGATCGGAACGGGTCTAGGCGTTGGCCTGTGCAGCATTCTCGGCCAATTTACTGCAATCGCAGGCTTCCCGTTTCGCATTATGTGGTTCACGCCGCTGCTTGGCGGATTGATGGTCCTGGTCGTGAGCATTGTCGCTGCAGCGTTGAGTGCCCGCCCGGTGCTGAAGCTGCAGCCTGTGGCGGTGTTTGGAGGGCGCTAGCTAGTCGTCGCCTCCGCACAGACACGTGAACTGAAGGCTGCGCCTGCTCTTCGGCGGACGTCCGAGTTAGTCTTCATATCGGTCACTCTGTTCCAAATCGCAAGCGACTGAAATGGGTTGCCAGCTCGCATTCCACATCAGCCAACATGGCGGGTAGCGCCGGACCCACGGGGAGCGTTGGCGGTGCGCCCTTGTCCTATCCGAAAGGCGGTGGATGATCGCCTGGCAACAGCTCAGTCAAAGCGCGAGGAGTCCAAGTCCACCATGGGGTTGAAGTTAGTGGGCGGCGGGGAGGACTAGAGACTACCTTTGCTGTCCCTTCGAGCGCCGATGTTTGCGACGCCCTCTCTTTTTGAGAGGGCGTTTTTCTTGGTTCATCGCCGATTTCCGGCGAGGGCTGATGGCCCGACGGCTGAGACCGGCCAGAAGCGGCCATCGGTCAGTGCGCCCAGATGAATGGTACGACGATTCGGGCAACTGGTACCGGTCGTACGGCAACGAGACCCTGGGAATTCGACGAGAACGGCCTGATGCGAAAGCGCTATGCATGCATCAACGATGCGCCGATTCGCGAGAGCGACCGCAAGTACCACTGGCCGCTGGGGCCCACCGGCCGCTGGGTCGCCGGCCCGATGAACATCCGGGCCTGAGCGACCTGCACTTCTGACGCCTGCTATCAGCGACCCAACACCCAGCCGGCCAGCTCGCGCAGGTCGGCATCGCTGACGCTGGCAAACGGCGGCATGGGCACTGGCCCCCATTTACCGCTGCCGCCGGTGCGGATGTTCTGCATCACGGCGCCAACCGCATTGGGCTGGCCCGCGTACTTTGCCGCGACATCGTGAAAAGCGGGGCCGACCACCTTCTTGTCCACTGCGTGGCAGGCAAGGCAATTGTTGGCGGCCAGCAGGGTGCTGGCGTCATGCGCCTTGACCGGAGCCGGTGCAGCCGCGGCCGGTGTTGCGGCTGCAGTCGCCGTCGCAGTTGCCGTCGTCGTGATGGCGGCAGCCGTCGTTGCCGTACGTTCCGCACCGTACGTCTTGACCAGATAGTCGGCCATCACGGGGATGTCTTCATCGCGCAGCGGCGCGCCAAAAACGGTCTTCATCTTCTTGACCGTGGCATCCCAGTAGGCGCGGCCCAGCGAATGCGGCTGGCTGCCCACGTACTGGGCGGCATGGCAGGTCATGCAGTTTTGCTGCACCAGTCGGTAGCCGGGCAGTTCGCTGGGCTGGTAGCTGGCCGTCTCTGGCGGAAGCTGGATCTCCAGTGCGTGCGCTGCCGGGACGGCCGCCAGTGTCAACGCGAGGGAGGCTGCAAGATGTTGAGGCGAGAAGCGTTTGCGGGAGGTCTTATGCATGGCGGCTCCTCAGGCGGCTTTCACACGCGTGGCTTCCACCACGTTGCGCATATAGCCAGCGGGGTTCCACAGCGCAGTCAGCGGCTGGCTCTGGCCGATGCGGTTGACCGCACGCACGCGCAAGTCGTAGTTGCCCTTGCGCGCTGGACGGAACACGGCGCGCCACTCGCGGAACGAGTATTTGCCAAGATCCTGCCCGAGCGTGGCTTCGGTCCAGGTCCGGCCGCCATCGGCCGAGAAGGCAACCTCCGCAATCCCGTAGCCGCCGTCGAAGGCGATGCCCCGTACCACGGTCTCGCGGCCGGCCGGCACGGATGCACCCTCGGTCAGGCTCGTGATGAACGACCGCACGTTGAAGCGCCCGATCGGGCGTGTGCGTGCCGGGGCGGTACCAGGCGCCACGTTCGCGCCTGCGTTATCGGGCACGCGATAGGCGCTCTGCACCCAGAATCCGTCGAACGGCTTGTCGAGGACTTGGATGGACGAAAGGTGTTTCACCCAATACGTACCGTAGTGGCCGGGCACGATCAGGCGCAGCGGGTAGCCGTTGAGCATCGGCAGGTCCTCGCCGTTCATCGACCAGGCCAGCATGACCTCGCCGTCGAGCGCGTGGTCGATGTCGAGGGCCTTGACGAAGTCGGGGCTGTTGTCGAGCGGGGGACGGTCCAGGCCGTCGAAGCTGACCTGCACGGCGCCCGGCTGCACGCCGGCCTTTTCGAGCACGGCCTTCAGCGGTACGCCGGTCCAGCGCGCGTTGCCCATGGCGCCATTGGCAAGTTGGCCGCCGTTGACGCGAGGATCGAGGAAGCCGCGGCTGTTGCCCGAGCACTGGTTGACGGCCACCAGTTCCACGGGCTGCGCCAGGGTCTTGATGTCAGCCAGGGACAGCTCCAGTGGCGCTTTCACCTTGCCGCCCACGTGCAGGCGATAGGTCTGCGGGTCGACCGAGGTCGGGATGCCGCTCCAGTGGTAGCGCACGAAGAAGGCATCGTTGGGCGTCAGGATTCCCTCGTTGAACACGCTGAAAGGGGTTTCAAGCTGGGGCGGCCGGCTGGTCAGCAGAATCAACGGGCGCTTCTGCGGAAACGCAACGAGTTCGCGCCCACCATTCTCAAAGGGGAGTTGAACCTGCTTGTCGCCGTTCGCGGCGAGGGCGTTCAGCGCGGTGGTGCCGACGACTGCATTGGCCGTCAGCACGCCGGCCTGCTTGAGAAACCGGCGTCGCCGGGCTTGATTCTCCATGCCTTGTCTCCGTCTTTCTTAATCCGGCCCGTGGCAAGGGGCTGCGCACGGGCGTGAGGACGGGAACAAAGCCTATTGGGCGTCACAATACCTGTAAAGCAGATTAAATCGATAACAACAAACGGAATTCCTGCTAAACAGGCCGCGCCGGGTCAGTGTAGGGCGGCGCGACCTGCTGGGGCGGCCTGCTGGTGCAGTGGGTTACTGGGGTGATCGTGCCTTTCGTGCGAAAAGTGGCGGCGATCAACCGGAGAGCCGCCTCCAGCAAGGCTCTGCCCCTTCCCGCCTTCGCATGACCGCTGGGAGGCACGAACGGCCGGTGTGGGTCGGGAACTGCCCGTGAGACGCTCGCTCGTCGACGGCGAACACCGGCCAGAATGGGTCAGCAGTCGCAGGCAAGCCAAGGACGCTTAGAGCGGAGGAATGGACGCAACCGCCTATGTTTGCCAACGTACACACAAGCTCGTCGGCACTTTGTAGTGTGAAGCACGTGCCAATAATCTCCACACTATTGCCATGGCGCGAATTGAAACGAAAACTCAAGCCGCAATCGGGTGGCTGATTTCAGCAGCTCTCTTTACATATTGCGTTTGGGGGGCACTGCAGGACCATTTGTGGTTTCCATCCAAGCGGACCGAACTTTATATGTCGGGCATCTCCGCTTGGGCTATGGTTGCCGCCTCTAGTTCGTGGTTAGTATCGTCTTCTCTCTTACTTCAATTCATGCGCGGCTATGGTAGAAATTGGTATCTGACACTTGGTGGTCCATTGATCTTGTTTGGCGTCGCGCTCTTGGTTGCTGCTCGCGTCGTTCTTCCTGGGGTTGTTTATGCTTCATTTTTCCCATGTAAGTGAACAAGAGCGTTCTAACCATGCGCTCGAAACCGGCGACTTTGCGGGCTTGCGGGACCCGCGAGCAGCATCAACAGACTCATGCACTTGTGCAAAATGAAGGAGAAGTTCTTTGTCACGTACCTGTTTAAGGCCTAGCCCGATACTGGGAGTAACGCTATGGATTGCGATTGCCTTTGCGTGTTTCATGGCGATTCGGATCGTATATGAGTCCCATGGACGAATGGACGAGCTGCAAGGAATTG
Source organism: Cupriavidus sp. 09_S30 (assembly GCF_056930435.1). Classification (NCBI taxonomy): domain Bacteria; kingdom Pseudomonadati; phylum Pseudomonadota; class Betaproteobacteria; order Burkholderiales; family Burkholderiaceae; genus Cupriavidus; species Cupriavidus sp. 09_S30. The sequence continues at coordinate 1,759,216 of NZ_JBXOWI010000002.1, forward strand.
CTCTCGGTCTCGGAATCGCGCTTGTGGCTGGGTTAGTGGCGATAAGAGGATATGAGTCATGTAGCGTGAACCGGTTGAATCACTTCGCAGGAAATCTGTCTTGGCAACCTGAGCCGCCAGACCTTTGTCTGCTGAGTATTTTCTGGCCGTCGAAAGATGGGGGCACTTCAGATGAAGAGCTTGTGAGTTTGCGCCTGGCGATGACGAGCAGGAAAATCGGCAGAACAAAAGGTGCCCATTGATAGATGTTGGGAAACCAACGTGCGAGTAAAGCTTGAAACGGAAGAAACCAAGCGATAATTGCGATATAGGTGAGCACCTTGTTCACGCCATTGCGAAATATGTCTACCGAAATAAATGCTATGAAAATCGCAAGCCATGCTAGATCATAAAAAATAATATATGGCGAGATCAATAATGTTGCAATGGCCAAAGCGGCACATTTTATCTGATGATAACGGCGATTTCCGCTAATACGGCAGCACTGTAGATACATTGAACCAAGTAAGCCTGACGTGCTCCGACACCGTAAACTCTAAGTACGCCATAAATGCTGGTCATTGCACCCCAGATGTCGTTGGCGTTTTGCGTTACCCAGGAATCGCCAAATGTTTCTAGCGCATGGTAGAAGGCGATAAAGGAATTTTTCCCAAAAATCAGCAAACAGGACCCAGCGTAAAATCCGGTAAAAAAAATGGCTGAGAAAAATGCTTTCCACTGCCGCCCGCAAATCAGGGCCACGGGAAAGAGAACGCCCAGTTGCGGCTTGATGCTGAGCAACGCTATTGCTGCTCCCGCGATGATGGGGTGCGTTGGCAGCAGCGATAGGGCAATGGTCGCGATGGCAACTGTCAGCAGGGAGTTCTGTCCGAAGGCAATCACGATGAAGATTGCCGGGAATGCAAGCGCATATCGCCAAACCGGGATGCCGATGGGGCGTGCGATGAGATGCATCGCATAAACATAAAGCAGGATGCTTGCGGTGAGGAAAGTGACCAGCGCTGCATTGAAACTGAGCCAGCCGACCGGGAGCACGAACGGCAAAAAAGTCGGGGGATACGGCCATGGCGTGTAGTCCATGTCCGGACGCACGGCCAGTTCTAGGGGGCGCATGAATTCTGGAGAATAGACTGCAACCGCACCGTGTTCGATGGCGACACGTGCAGCGGACCAGTACACGGCGAAGTCCGTCCCTAGCGCGGGGGATTGCGGCTGTTGCAGTATGTAGTGGCGAGTAATCAGGCCAGCCAGGAAAATGAACTGCGCCCCAAGGCAAACCCAACTGTACACTGCAAAACGCGTACCGATATCAGGCGATTTTTCTTTCAATTTCGACCTTCCCGTTAATATATTATGTGCGCTTCGTTCATGGTGTACAGTGCGGCTTGGCGTGTGGCGAACGTTATTTTGAAATTACCCAGGCGGCGATCGAGACCGACTAGCCGTTGAAGAAACGCGATCAACATTTCGAGGTCCCTCATCGCCCAGGAGCGGCCAGTCGGCGCGTGACCGACGGGGTCCCTTCCCGTGCCAGGAACGGTCGTCCGAGACTCCCGCTTCAAACGTTAACAATCCCGCAAAGGCCGATGACAGACAGACCGGTTTTCTGAGTTCAATATACCGCCTAAGCGAACAGCCAACCATGTCGAGCCCCCTTCCCACACACTGCTCAACTGAAGAGATTGAGCAAGATCGGCCATCCTTCTTCGCCACCTTTATGAGCGCGGGCGTACATCCGGGATGGGTATCGGCCTGATATTTTCTGGCTTCGTCATCCTATATTCACGGCAGCGGCTAAAACGGGAGGTCGCGTGCCAAGCCCAACCTTACTGCTCGAATGACTGGGCGAGGAATAATTCCAGTTTGCAGTTCCATTGCTGGATAGGTTTTCCTGCTATCGACAATAATTTCACGAACGGAAATAATTCGGGAGGAAAAGACTATGAATAGCCCTGTCTCGCTTGCGAGCCGCCTTTTCGTGTTGGTCGCCTTGCTCGTTTCCCCTTGCTTCGCCCAGACACAACCTTCGCCCGCGGCGGCAGCGGTGGAACGCCAGAGGGCGGACCCCGCCATCCGCATCGTGTCATACAGCGAAAATCACGTCATTGGGATCGATGGCAAAGACGTTGCCACCATTGCAGCGTCGATCCAGGTACTGAAGACTAGCGCACTGGCGGACGCCAAGCAGACGACCCTCAGCTTTAGCCGCAGTGCGGAAAGAATCGACGTACTCGAAGCATATACGCTTAAGGCCAACGGAAAACGACTGCCTGTCCCACGTTCAAGTTGGCAGATACGCAAAGACGAGGGTCATAAGGGCGCTACGGCGATGTTCTCGGACCACAGCAGCATCGGCTTGGTATTTCCGGATCTGGCGGTGGGTGACACCACGGTGCTCAAGTATCGCAAGTCGACCATCGATCCGCTCTTCCCTGGCAAGCTATCGATCGATCAAAGCTTCTCGCGCAGTCTGCCCTTCGACCATGCTGTTGTCAGTGTGGAGGCGCCGGCAGCTATGCAACTGCAGTACGCCGCGCGGGACATGCAAGAAAGCGTTGTGTCAAAGGGCGGACGCCAGTATCTAGTCTGGACCCTGCAGGACCAGGTGGCCCAACTCTCCGAGCGTAAGGACTGGACGGTCGTTGACATGGAAGCCGAACCTGGGATTGCGGTGAGCAGCTTTACAGATTGGGCAGACCTCGCACGAAGCTATGTGAAGCGCGCCACGCCGAAGGCCGCGGTGACGCCGCGCTTGCGTCAACTCGCCGCGCAGATTGTGGGTGAGCGGACCACTGTCGAAGCTAAGACCCATGCAATCTACGACTGGGTCAGCCAAAACATCACCTACGGCGGCAACTGTGTGGGAATTGGTGCTGTCGTGCCTCGTGACATGGATGTCGTCCTCGATGCAAAAATGGGCGACTGCAAGGACCACGCTACGCTGATGCAAGCCCTGCTTGCATCCCAAGATATAGCCAGCGAACAGGTACTCGTCAATGCGGGCAATGTCTACAAGCTGCCAAAGATCGTCGTGGCCTCGACGGTCAACCATGTCATTAACTACGTACCGGAACTCAACCTCTTCCTGGACTCCACTGACGGCCGCACTGTGTTTGGCCGTCTGCCCATAACGGACCAGGACAAGCCCGTGCTGAGCGCGTCGTCCGATGTGCCGGCTCGCACTCCAGTCGACAAGGGCGGTCACAGCCAAACTGTGAGTTCACGTCTGCGCATTGACAATGACGGCTCGGTTGAAGGTGATATCGCTGTCAAAGTGACCGGGCGGTTCGCTGAACTGGCCCGCCAACGCCTTCTCAATGTCGGGAAAGATGAGCAGGCGCGCTACATTCGTGAAGCATTCCGCCGCTATGGCCTTGAGGCCGATGGCACCTTCGATTTTGATGACCCGCATCCGCTGGTGGACCATTTTTCCTACAAGGGAACATTCAAGGTGCGAAAGGCAGTCTCCTATCCACGCTCGGGCGGACTCAGAATCGTTCCGTGGCTGTACACGGAGGGGCCCGTGGGCCGTTTTGCGGAGCAAGCCTTGCTCCCGGTCGAGCCACAGGATACGGTCTGCCTGCCAGCTACAAGCAAAGAGGAATACGTCATCACGCTGCCGGAGAAGTTCCAGGTGCTGTCGCTGCCCGAGGGCGCCAAAGTGGACAGCAAGTTTCTCAGCTATGAAAGCCGCTATTCCCTGGAGGGGCGCGAGCTAAAAGCGACTCGCACATTGAACGATCGGAGCCCTGGCAATATTTGCTCGGCGGACGTCTCGAAGATGATCAGCGAAGCCCTGCGTCCAGTATTGGACGACATGCGACAGCAATTGCTCTACAAGTAGCGCTCCGTCGAAGGGGATCCGGTGATCCGTTGGCTATTTGACTTACTGTACGGGGCAGTCCCGGCTGATTTCGACAGTGCCTTTGGCATTGAGGAGTCGGTCAAGAGACTATCGGCGGCAACGAAGAGGTCCGTCTTCGCGGGCCTCACACAGCAGGTGGCAGCCGGCCGCGTATCCAAGGAGCGCGTGTCCCTCCAACGGGTAATCCCCTTCGTTGGAAACTCGTTTAAGCCGTTCTTCATCGGGCAATTCAGCGAAAGGAACGGACGTGTCGTTCTCAAAGGCCGTTTCACCCTGCATTGGTCGGTTAAGCTAATCCAGTCGTTATGGTTCGGCATGTGCCTGCTTTGGACAGGAGGTGCAGTTTTGAGCGCGGGGTGTGAGTCGCATGCATGGTGGTGGTTCCCCTTCGCTGGGATGGCGATGTTTGGGGTCGGTGTCGCTTTCGTGGCACTGTGTAAGTGGCTGGCCCGCAATGACGCATCGTGGCTATCGAAGGTCATCGTGGATGCTCTATCCGACGAGCCACATCCCAGCAGCTACCGGCGGCTCGGCTAGACCTACCGCGTGGCATGCGCTCACCCGACGGGATCAAGGTGAAGCACCCATAAGCACCCATAACGAGAGAAACGATGCCGCCCACAAGCGGAAGCCTAACATCGCAATTGGCCCCGCCAGCCCAGCCTTACCGACTGCCGCTCGCGCAGTACCGCAACAAGCACCTCGCGAACTCCTTGGGCTGCGGCCGACGACACTGGAGTCACGCATGAAGCGGCTCGCCACCTACCGGAAGGACTGATGCTCACGAGATTTCGGGACACTCACGAAATCTCGTGAGCGCAGGCGCTCGCGCATCGCGCACGTCATGCTTCGCCGCGAACGTGGCGGGCGGGAAAACATTGAATTTTCAAGGGCCTGGCGCAAAACTTACGCTGAGATCTGGGACCTGGCACGGCTCTCGCATTGAAACGCTCGCAAGTCGCGCCGCGGCGATCCAGCAGTCTCAACTTAACGAGTCGTGTGTCCTCGCGTCTTGTGCCCGCCCTGGAATCTGAAAGTAAATCCGAAATGAACGCGACCCTTCGTTATCGCGCTCTACTCGCCGCCGTTACGATTCCCTTCGCCGGTCTTGCCCTGGCGGATCCTGCGCTCCTTGCGGACGAACCGCCAGCCAGCACGGCCATCTTGCCCGGCGACACCGCCAGTCCGCATCCCGGGGTGCCTGCGATTCAACTGCCAACCTCAAGGTGAAATCCATGAAAGCCCAACAGCTGTTCCGGCTCCTCGTCGCAAGTGTTGCCGTGGCGACCGCTTCGGCCGCTGCGCATGCCCAGTCCTCTGGCGATACGCAGTCCGTTACGCGTGCGCAAGTCCAGAAGGAACTCGCCCAGCTCGAAGCCGCAGGCTATGATCCTCATCGCGACAGCAGCAACTACCCGGCCGATCTTCAGGCCGCGGAGGCTCGCGTAGCGGCCATGAACCAGTCCGCTACGAAGGAAGCGCGATAGACTGAAGCTCACGGAGGTCAGGGATCCCGCTGGCCGACCTTCTCACATCACCGCCTGCCGTCGAATCCGGCTGATGCGCTGAGTCCGCCGGGGCGCCGCCAACCACGATTGGCGACACCCGGCCATCAAGGTCAGATAGCCTTGAATGGCCCCCAACCGCGTGCGGGCTGCCACGCCATCCTCGATGCCCAACTCCTCACCAATAGGTCGTCCTTCGGACCGACGTCCTCCTCAGCGAGACAGCAAAGTCCAGAGTCCGGCCGGCGGCTCAACTTGAACGGCCGCAGCACTTCCAAGCCGGATATCGATCGGACACGGCGTCGAATGGCCCAAAAGGGTTGCAGATTCAACCTGTTGAGTGGGCCTCAACCCGAGAAAGCGAGCGCGGGCCAATTTTCCACCACAATTGCCGCCCAGGCGGCCCGCGTGCCGGCGCGCCTTCGCGAAGTAATCGTGGCTGCGACAGCGCTAAGGAAATCGGCATGATTCCGGCTAACGGAAGCTGATTTCGCGTTACCCAATCAGCCACATCTTGTCTTCTGGAGATCGGAACGGGAGCACGCGAGGGCGCATCCGAGATTGATAACCATACGCCACTCAGAGCACGGTACCAGGTGAAGTTGAATACCTAGCTTGAGTTATTGCGACCTATTCGCTAACCCGTCGACACTTGAGAGCCGTCAGCACCGCAGCCGCGACCTCGACCATCGGGCGCGCCCGACGGACAACAACGAAGAACAAGGAAAGCGAACATGCGTTGCATCTTCCAAAGGGGTGGTATTGCCGTTTTGGCCTGCCTGGCGCTGAGTGCCGGCGCTTTCGCGCAAACCGTGTCTGGGGGCCGCGGCCAGCTACTGGCTCAGAAAACCACGCTACGCCTGAGCGCGGGCGCGTTAGCAAACCTGCTAAGTTCAACCGCATCCGGACAGCAGCTTATGCAGGTCGCCGGTACTCCAGTCTGCGACCTGGAGGTCGTGTACTTCCGCTATGGCACGATCGGGGGCGCCAACGAGAGTACCAACGCCAGCGCCGCCTTGATGATTCCCAGCGGCGGGCTGGCCTGCAGCGGGCCTCGCCCGACCATGCTGTATGCGCATGGGACCACCACGTATCGCAATTTCAACATTGCCGATCTGACGCAGACAGACAAGAACAACGGAGACGGCGCCTCAGAAGGCCTCGCTGTTGCCGCTATGTACGCGACTCGAGGCTATATCGTGGTGGCGAGCAACTACGCGGGATATTCCGGCTCAGGCCTGACTTATCACCCCTACCTGAATGCAGCGCAGCAGTCGGCCGATATGATCGACTCGCTCACGGCAGGGCGGGCGGCCATGGGTGGAACGAACTCAGGAAAGCTCACCTGGGACAATGGCAAGCTCTTTGTGACGGGCTATTCACAGGGCGGCTACGTTGCCATGGCCACACAACGTGCTCTGCAAGCAGCGGGCGTCAATGTGACGGCAGCATCGATGGGTTCAGGCCCCTATACCCTGGGGGCGATGGGCGATGCACTGGTTGCGGGCGAGGTGGATATCGGATCCACCGTGTTTACGACGCTGGTAGCGACGAGCTACCAGCATGCCTATGGGAATCTCTACGCAAGTCCTGGCGATTTCTATGAGGCTGCCTACGTGCCGGGCATCGAACAGTTGCTGCCCAGCGTGACGTCCATTGACGTCTTGATCGGCAAGGGAAAACTTCCTGAGACGGCGCTCTTTAGTCTGACCGCTCCCGCCTCGCAATTTGCATCACTGACGCCCCCGACCACACCGCCGCTTGTGCCGTCCGAACTGACGCCCGTCTTTGCCATCGGGTTCGGCACTGGCAACCTCGTGCGTAATGCGTATCGCCTCAGCATACTGCAAGACGAACTGGTGAATCCGGACGGCGCGTACCCGAACACGACCGTTGCAATGGCGCCGGCGGCCAATCCTACCCACCCGCTGCGTCAGGCGTTCATGCGAAACGACTTGCGCAACTGGACGCCGAAGTCCCCGGTTCAACTCTGCGGCGGGCACGCGGATCCGACCGTCTTTTTCTTCAACGCGACCGTCGAGCAGGCGTATTGGAAAGGCGCCAAAGTGCCTGGAAAGCTGACCACGGTGCTGGATGTCGACTCCATTGCCGGCGCGAATGATCCTTATGCCGCCATTAAGCAAGGCTTTGCCACCGCGAAGGCAACGCTGGCCGCGCAGGCGGTTGCCGGAGGCGCAACGGATGGCGGTGCCTCCGCAGTTATCGAGGCCTACCATAGCAATCTCGTGGCGCCTTTTTGCATGGCTGCAGCCCGCACGTTCTTTGGGAATTTCTGAGCCTCCCAAGCCTATACATGTAGCATTGCGGACACATCGCTCGCCACAAGACACATGCGGATAGGCACCAGGGCATGGTCAAATTTGGAGAGCTATCAAATTTGACCGATTGAAGCTCCCTACGCGCTTGCAGAAGCGATCAAGCATGGACGGTCTCGATCTCGAAATCATCAAGGCGCAACTTGGCCCGGTGGCGCTCACAACCCTCGACAGGTTCGACGCCTGGATCAAAAAGCAAGCCCCGGTCTACCAATGTGGTCGTGGCAGGCCGACAACCTGCAAGCCCGAACCGGATCAGGAACGCTGACCCGGTTCGGACGCATCGAGGGCTGAACGCGCCGAGCACCTGTAAAGGTGCTTTTTTGTTGCCCATCGATTGCGACCAGCGATCAGCCCGCCGATCAGGTGAAGGCCGCGCCGGTATCGCGACGAACCGCCGTCCGAGACCGGCCATGAAGCGTTATTCACACACATCTCAGGCCGGTCATTCAGACGTCAGCCCCGCGCTGTAAACGGCCTCTGAGACAAGCAACGACGGAAATTGAATTCGCGCTGGGAATTAGTCACCGTACCAGAACCAGGGACTTTCAAGATCCACAGCGCAAGAAAGCAGAATTGCGCAGCTTACTGCCAATCCCACTTTAGAGGGGGCGTTTGGCCAGGAAAATGGCGCAGCAGCACGGTCGATTCCGACCATAATGAACGTATATCGGCACAGCGGGAGGCAAGCTTTAGGCTGGCGCGGTCCCTTATACGTTCGACGCATGGTCCAGCCCGTCTGTATTGATTTAATTTTTGGAAATGGTACTGAAGACACCACTCAGCGTACGTCGCGATTTCCATACAAATCCCATCAGTCTGGTGCGACGGCATTTTACGCGGTGGTGTCATTTGCTATCTTTCTCGGCATGCTACTAACTGATGCCTACGCGATGGCCCGCAGGGCGCACCAATAATAACCAAACGATGAAAAAGCGACTCTTGTTGATTGCCTTGCTGGCACTTGCAGGGTGTGCCCCGATGATCCAAACCGCACCGGTGCAACTGATGCCGCTCACAGATGGCGCATCGGTGCCAGCGATCCGTTTCGAGACCAACACCGACCTTCGTCTCGATACCGGCTACACACGAACGCTTGCCCGTAGTTCGATCTGGAAGTCGGCAGGGCGATTGCCGCAGGGGACAGTGTATCGGCCAGCAGGCACGGTCTTCACGATCGAAGGCCGGCAGGTACATGAGGCGTATCTCGTCATTCAGGACAAGCAACTTGTTGGCTTCTACCTTCCTGGTGAGCAGAGCTACTCACCACTTTCCACGGCAGTTCCGATTGCAACAGGAGAAATACAATGAAACAGGTCACGCGCATGCTGTTTGCCGCGGTAGCCGTTACGTCGCTGCTGGCTGGTTGCGCCTCCGGGGTCAAGCATAGCGAGATGGCCGCATCGATTCCGACCGTGAAGGCGGGTGAAGGGCGCGTCTACTTTCTGCGGTCCGCATCGATGTTCGGCGCTGCCATTCAGCCCGATATCCGTCTGAACAACGAAGTAGTGGGCGAATCCAAGCCCGGTGGCTTTTTCTTCGTCGATCGTCCGGCTGGCAAGTACGTCGCGTCGGCTGCCACGGAAACCGAGAAGACGCTCAGTTTCGTGCTCGATGCTGGCGAAACGAAGTACGTGCGTAGCTCGCCCTCGCTGGGTCTGATGGTGGGCCGTGTCGTGCTCGAACTTGAGACGCCCGAAAAAGCGAAGGAAGAACTGTCTTCGCTGAGCTACACCGGTATGCCGGTCAACGCCGCGGCCAAATAAGATTCAGCGGCGCCGGAGGCGGGAGGGTGCCTCCCGCATCCTTTCCTTCCGCTCTGAGACAACGACCCGACAGCCAGATGTCTGTTGGGCGGCTGGAAGCTGCCGCAGGGGCCGCTCGGAGCAGAGCAACCGCTTCGGGTCGGGAACTGTCCGCCAAGCGCTCGCCGGTCAGCATCGCACACCGGCCACGAAGCGTCATTCGCACGCAGCGTCGCCCGGACATTCAGGCGTCGGCTCCGCAGGCAAGCGAAAAACGCAGACAATCCTGGCCCGGAAAATTATGGGTATTCGCATTTTCTGGTTGATACCCTCATTGCATGCTGCAATGCAAGAGTCGAGCAAATCGGAAACACGATTTCACAGCAGGGTTGACCGTCTCAAAGCAGCCCGCTGAAGCTCCCCCCCATCTGCCAAAGCAAAGGAAGGTGCCCTCGCCTGCCGGTAATAGACGCTCAATTCATGTTTCTCGGCTCCGGGAGTCTTAAATTGCAATGGCAACGATCAGCGCGATCAAAGCAATCACAGCAAGGACGGCCCACAAGACATGAGAGTACTCCCATCTGTCCCGGAGCCTTTTCCAGCCCTCACCGCCATCTTCGGAAGCCGCCCCTTGCTCCATTGGATCTAAGGACAAAAATCCTCCTGCAACCCCCTTCAGGGCTGTGTCCTTCAACCAAGACTTGTTCACCGGATGAGTGATGACCCAATACACGGCGTGCATGGCCACGAGTGCGACGAATCCTGTGAATGTCCACCAGAACGCGGTGCGGTCAGTGGGCGTCATGAGCAGGAGAGCGAGAGTTGTAAGCATCCCCAGACCCTCGCCGATTCCGCCATAGGTGAAGCCGGGGTAATAAATGGCCTGGACGGCAATGTAGATCTCTTTGTCGAGACGCATCTTGACGGGCAGTTCAAGGGCAGGCGCCAGCGCTAGACTCATGGCAACTGCTACGAGGAAAACGGTAACGACTTGAAGTGCTAGGAACATAAGACATTGTCCTCGCGTGAATTGCGCCGCCTAACTAGCCTGTCATCGAATCACCATATACCGAAAACAGCCCGACGGCCGCTGGCTTCTGGCCCGCGACGCCAATACGCTCTCCTCGGTGGCAAGCCGAGGTCCTGAGAATCGTCTCAGTCTTAGTCGACCTAGTCATTCCATCGAGCGTACGTCGAAATGGTTGCTGAGCGCCTTTGGACCGCGTTGAGCGTCACCCTCGGAGTCCGCGCCTGAGCCACCCCAACGACCGCTTCGGGTCGGACAGCGGCTATCCGGATATCCGGAGAAGTGCAGACTTGATCTCCCTTTGTATAAGGGAGATCGTCACGGAACCCTACACTCCCCTCCCCGTCGGTGCGCCAGGGGCTGCCTTGCTTTGTGGCCGGTGGGCGCCGCAAAGCACAAGCGGCTCTTCACGCGTGCGGCCAGAAAAAGGACAGCCCTGCACGTCCAGTCGGCTATCATGCCAATCCTCTCCGAAGTAGTTCCCTATGATTTCCGTCCGTAATGTCACGCTGCGTCGCGGCGTCAATGTCGTACTCGACCGCGCGTCCGCCACCTTCAACCCCGGCGAAAAGATCGGTCTCGTCGGCCGCAATGGCGCCGGCAAGTCGTCCTTCTTCGGCCTTCTCAACGGCACGCTGCACGAAGACAGCGGCGAGTTCTCGATTCCCGCTGCATGGAAGATGGGCCAGGTCGCGCAGGAGATGCCGGAGACCGAGCAGAGCGCGACCGACTTCGTAGTCGAGGGTGACACCGTGCTGTTGGCCGCGCAGGCCGAAGTAGCCGCCGCTGAGGCCAGTGACGACGGCATGCGCATGGCGCACGCCTACATGGCCCTGCACGACGCCGGTGCACACGATGCCCCCGCACGTGCCCAAGCGCTGATCCTGGGCCTTGGCTTCAGTGCTGCGCAGCTTAGCCAGCCGGTCAACAGTTTCTCCGGTGGCTGGCGCATGCGACTGCAACTGGCGCGCGCGCTCATGTGCCCGTCCGACCTGCTGCTGCTCGACGAGCCGACCAATCACCTCGACCTTGACGCGCTGGTCTGGCTGGAAGCCTGGCTCAAGCGCTATCAAGGAACCCTGGTAGTGATCAGCCACGATCGCGAATTCCTCGACGCGGTGACGCAGGTGACGGTGCACGTCGACAACGCCAAGCTCGTGCGTTATGGCGGCAACTACAGCAAGTTCGAAGACATGCGCGCTGAGCAACTCATATTGCAGCAGGCCGCCATGGCCAGGCAGGCGGAAAAGATCGCCCACCTGCAGAAATTCATCGACCGTTTCAAGGCCAAGGCCTCGAAGGCGAAGCAGGCGCAGAGCCGGGTCAAGGCGCTCGAACGCATGGAGAAGATCGCACCGGTGCTTGCCGACGCAGAGTTCAACTTCGAGTTCAAGGAGCCACTCAACGTCCCGAACCCGCTGTTGTCGATGCTGGACACGAGCTTCGGCTACCCGGCGCCGACCGGCGCACTGCCGGGCACGCCGCCCACGGTCATCGTGCGGGGCATCAACCGTTCCGTGCTGGCCGGGCAGCGCATCGGCATTCTCGGTGCCAACGGCCAAGGCAAGTCCACGCTGGTGAAGACGGTGGCGCACGCGCTGACGCCGATTTCCGGCGAAATCAGCGAAGGCAAAGGCCTGAATATCGGCTACTTCGCACAGCAGGAACTCGACGTGCTGCGCCCGCTCGACACGCCGATGGAACACATGATCCGCCTTGCCAAGGACACGCCGGCGCACATGCGTGCGCCCGGCCAGAGTGGCACCGAACAATCCCTTCGCACCTTCCTCGGCACCTTCAACTTCAGTGGCGACATGGTCCATCAGGCGGTTAGCACGATGAGCGGTGGCGAAAAGGCGCGGCTCGTGTTGTGCATGATCGTGTGGCAGCGCCCCAACCTGCTGCTGCTCGACGAGCCTACCAACCACCTCGACCTGGCCACACGCGAAGCGCTGGGCATGGCGCTCAACGAATTCGAAGGCACAGTGATGCTGGTCAGCCACGACCGGGCCCTGCTGCGCGCCGTATGTGACGAGTTCTGGCTGGTTACCAAGGGCGGCGTCGAGCCCTTCGACGGGGATCTGGACGATTACCAGCAGTTCCTGCGCGATGAAGCCCGTCGCATGCGCGAGCAGTCTGCCGCAGGGTAGAAGGTCATCGCCTGAAATGGTGGGACGCCCGCCCGTGGGCCCAGCCGCCGGCGTCCGGGTTCGGCCATGATCCGCCGATCGACCACGCACTCTCGCGGACATTCAAACGTCGGCTCGGTACAAAAAGCGGCCCTTCCTTCGACGAGCGTGCTCGTTGCATCTTCTGTCAAAGCAACTGCTGGCCACGTCCCCTCGCTCCGCGATCCCGCTGCGGCGGCGCGGCGCGAAGCTCGTGTGGGTCAAGGAAAAAATTCCGGTTGCCGGACATGCGCTCAACCATAAAGTCGATGAATGTCTTCACGCGCAGCGACTGCTCGGTTCGATGTCCATAGTAGATATAGATCATGCCGTGCTCGGCGACGTGCCGCGTCAGCAACGGAATCAGTCGGCCGCTTCTGATATGAGTCGTTGCGTTGAAGCTACCCAACTGCCCGATGCCGAGGCCCGATAGCACCGCCTGTGTTTCCATTTCTGTGTCGTTCACGCAGATGGCAGCGGGCACGTCGCGATAGACGATCTCATCACCGACCCGGAACTGCCACTGTGCGAGCTTGCCCGTGTTTGCGCGCCGGTACCCGGTGCAGCGATGCTGAGCCAGTTCCTCGATGGTCTGCGGCACGCCGTTGCGCTCGATATATTCCGGCGACGCGCACACGATCAGCTGAATCGGCACCAGTCGGCGTGCAATCGAGCCGCCCGATGGCGGCGGCCCACCTCGAAATCCCACATCGGAGCGGTCGGTCACGAGATCCGTGAACTGATCATCGAATTGCACTTCGAGTTGCACGTTCTGATAGAGCTTCTGGAATTCCTCGAAGTACGGCCACAGGACCGGGAGCCCAAGCGCACGCGGCGCGCTCACGCGCAGCATGCCGCCCACTTCTTCCTTCGAGCGCCGGGCCTCGTCGAGAGCGGACGATAGAGTCGCGAGCGCCGGCTTCACGCTGTCGAAAAGCCGTTGGCCTTCCTCTGTCAGGCTCAGCTTGCGGGTGGTCCGATGAAAGAGCCGCACGCCCAGATCCTTCTCCAGTTGCATCACAGCATGGCTCGCGGCTTGCGGCGAGATGCCTTGATCGACGGCCGCGCTGCGCAGGCTTCCGAGCGTCGCGGCGCGCACGAAAACGGTGATCGCACGAATTCCGTTCATTTCTGGCGCCCTAGATTCGCAAATAAAAGTTGATTATGACCCCAATAATGGACGGCTAGTTGATGTCAATCGTCGGGCCTACGATGACATCACTTCATCACACACGTAGGAGAGACATCATGGCTGACGTCCAACAAGGTGGTTTCAAGCGCGTATGGTTCATCACTGGCGCGTCGCGCGGTATCGGTGCATTGATTGCCGAAGCCGCGCTCGCGGACGGCAACGCGGTCGTGGCCGCCGGACGCAATGTCACGGCCATCGCCAAGCGTCTTGGCGAGTCGGCTGCGTTGCTGCCGGTTGCGCTGGATGTGACCAGCGAGGCCCAGGCAAAGGCGGCCGTGCAGGCGGCGGTTGAAAAATTCGGCCGCGTCGATGTGCTGGTCAACAACGCCGGCTTCGGTCTCCTCGGTGCGGTGGAAGAATCCGCCGATAAGGACGTGCGTCGCATGTATGACACGAACGTATTCGGCTTGCTGAATGTCACGCGTGCGATGTTGCCGACGATGCGCGCGAACCGCTCGGGCCACGTGATCAATATTTCATCGATTGGCGGCTATCGGGCCGCAGCGGGCTTTGGCGTGTACTCGTCGACGAAGTTTGCGGTCGAGGGCATTACGGAAGCGTTGCATTCCGAGTTGAAGCCGCTAGGCATTCACGCGACAGTTGTCGAGCCGGGGTATTTTCGTACGGACTTTCTGGATGCGTCCTCGCTGGTCGTTGCGCCTGAAGTGATCGACGATTACGACGAAACCTCGGGTGCGGTTCGCCGCAAGGCCGTGCAGATAAATCACAACCAGCCTGGCGACCCGACAAAGCTTGCGGCCGCGATGATCACGCTGGTCGACGCGCCGAACCCACCGCTGCGCCTTCCTCTTGGCACGGACACACTGGCTGCCATCGCTGCGAAAAACGCTTACGTGACGCAGGAAACGGACGCGTGGAAGACGCTGTCGGCTTCGACTGACTTCGCTGCCTGAGCGAGGAAAGCGGCGGCTCGACGGCGGCTGAGCCCCTGTCCGCGTGAATGGCCGTTGCAGCCTCGAAGCCGTCGTTTTGGGCGCGGGGGCGGGAAGGTCCGCAACGGGTCGGGAAGAGCCGACCGGCGCTCGCTCTCGCAACACGCGTGCCGGGCACGCACAGGAGGCCCCCTCGCCACCCCAAGCCCCAATCGCGCGCGCCGCAGTATTACTTCCCATGCTCGTGGGGAAGCGCCGGGCAACAGGCACTCGTTGCAAAGCATGCGCCCCTGCGAGCAGACGCCAGAGTTGCCAGCGCTTGACATCGCGGCCGGCGCGAGCTTTGCTTGCGAAAGGAAGCGGCTCTCCAGTTATCGCCTATGTCCCCGCAGACGTCCCCTTTGCCCTCCGCCCGTACTTGGGCCCTCCACTGCACGCTCTTTCGCGGGCAGACGCCGCCGCGCGCCTGCCTTTACCTGCTCGCGGACCTGCGCCGGGGCGTCGCGTTGTCAGCCATGCTGGCCGAGCAGCCGCTGGGTGGTGCCTTGGCCGCGTGGCTGGAAGCGGCCGCGATCGGCAGGCCCTCGCCACGGGCGCTGCAGTCGGCCGAGTTGCCCTCGGAGCAAGACCGGCGAGCTCTTTACGCGTGGATCGAGGCGCACGACGTTGTCCTGGAGCCGCAGAATCTGGGGGGGCGTTCCTGGAAGCCTGTCGATCAACTCTTGCACTCGGCGTGGGAAAGCCTCGGGCTGACGCCCGGCGCAGTCGGCGAGGTGCCGACCTGGGCCGGCGCGCAGCAGGGGCTGGACCGCTGGTTTCGCGAACATTGTCAGCGCGTCAGCGGGGCGTGACACCGCGTGCGGGCGGCGCCAGCGCCCTTGGCTACCCCGGTGGCGCGGGTTGCAGGTCCTGAGCTGACCGTGGGCTGGAAGCCTGTGGCACTGATGGTGCTGGAGACGCTGTTCCTGGCGGTGCTGTTCTACGGCATGCTGATCTGGATGCATGCCTAGCTGTTGCTACGCCGCGTCCTGCGCCACATCCTGCAGCGCGCCACACAGGAGGACAACAGGCATGAACGAGAAACTTGAAACCCACACCTGCACGCCTTGCCGGGGCGGAGTGGCGCCGCTGGAGCGTGCCGAGGCAGAGGCGCTGTTGCAGGAAACTCCGGGCTGGGCGCTTGCTGATGATGGCGGGCGGCTGGAGCGCAGCTTCACCTTCCGCAACTTCGCGCAGGCGTTGGCCTTTGCTAACGGCGTGGGCCAGCTCGCGGAAGCGCAGGGGCACCACCCGGAGATAAGCTTTGGCTGGGGGCATGCCACGGTCTCGTGGCGCACCAAAAAGATCAAGGGCCTGCATCGCAACGACTTCATCATGGCGGCGAAGACGACTGCCCTGGCGGAGGCCATGCAGGACGCATAGCGCATTTGAGGCAGGCAGGTCGCTCGGCGTGTTTTCGTCGCGACCGGCTGCCATGCAACCGTGCCGTATGGCCACCCTCTTATCATCCAGCCGCCCTACTCAAGATCTACAACGCCGGCGCGCCCCCCTTCGCTTCGCGGAAATAGCGAGCTGATATTGCTGACGGAAGTGCCCGGAGATCGGGCATCTGACCATGACCTGCAAATCACGCTCGAGCATCCACTGCCGGACGGGTTCGGCGTCGGACCGGATCCGGCCAGGAGCGCTGTCGTTGGACACTGGCGCGAAGGATTGTGGAGAGCGGGCGTTCCCGCATCTACGCTGCGCCCGCCCCGCGCCCCACCTGTGCCAGCGCCAGTGCCAGCCTTGCGCCCACCTCGGCGTTGTGTTTGATGAGTGCGATGTTTGTTGCCAAGCTGCGTCCGCTCGTCAGCGCCTTGATGCGAGCCAGCAGGAAGGGGGTCACGGCCTTGCCGGTGATTCCTTGCGCCGTGGCCTCGGCGAGCGCCTGCTGAGTAAGCGCGTCGATTTCATCTGACGCCATCGCTTCTGCTTCTGGCACCGGAGCACTCAATACCACGCCGCCCGCAAGTCCCAGGTCCCATTTGGTGCGGATGAAGCGTGCCTGCTCCGCCGCGTCGTCCAGCCTGAAATCCGAGCGAAAGCCGCTGTCGCGAGTATAGAACGCGGCGAAATTGTCTTGTTCACAACTGAGCACCGGCACGCCATGTGTCTCCAGGTATTCCAGTGTGAGCCCGATGTCGAGGATGGACTTCGCGCCGGCACAGACCACCGCCACCGAGGTCTTCGCCAGTTCCTGCAGATCTGCCGAGATGTCAAAGGTCTCCTGCGCACCACGATGCACGCCGCCAATGCCGCCGGTGACGAAGACCTCGATACCGGCCAGCGCGGCGCATATCATGGTGCCAGCTACTGTCGTGGCGCCGAGCCCGCCGCTGACCAACACGGCCGGCAGGTCGCGGCGGCTGACCTTCTGTGCCTGGCCCGAGAGGCTGAGCAGTTCCAGCTCGTCATCCGAAAGCCCGATGCGGATTCGCCCACCGATCAGCGCGATCGTCGCTGGCTCGGCGCCCAGGTTGCGAATCAAGGCCTCCACTTCGCGCGCAGTGCGAACGTTCTCCGGGTAGGGCATGCCGTGAGCAATGATGGTCGATTCCAGCGCCACGAGCGGCCGGCCGGCGGCCCGTGCCGCGGCCACAGGCGCGCTGAAGGTCAACCAGGAGTGTGCAAGGGTGGCAGTCATCTCGATGCTTTGGACGGTGTGATTCACTTGGGTGTGCGGCACACGGCTGGCCCCACGGTTTGATGCGGAAGCGCGGAGTACGATGCCACGCGGTCATGGCACTCCGCGTGTGAATCGCCCCGCTGACTCTGGCACCCGCTGAATCGCCTCGATCCCGTCGTTCGGCCTAAAGTTGCCGCATGTCCAAGATATCTCGGAAACAGCGATTCAGCCGCCGCCTCCTGCGGGACTGCATCCGGCCAGTTTCGGCCCTTCACTCTCCTGCTTTGCCGGACATTCAGACGCCTCTTCCACCCAGATAGCGGTCACACGCAGGTGCGTCGTCAACGTCACGCCAGCCGTTGCGCTCACGCACCGCCATAGCCTCGCCGACCACTTCCTGCGTTCGTCATGGTGTATGCGGTACTGTAAGCGTCGCCCATCGCTCGACGATCTTCCAATTAGCGAACCGCCATAGCACAAAGCCGTTGAACTCGATCTTCTGTCCGGTCACCGCGTCGGTCGCGCGCCACGTGTTTCTCACCACCACCTTGTCACGCTCGGCGACGATGTCTTCGACGGTGACGTGCAGGTCCGGCCATTTTTGATAAGCCGCCTTCATCATGGTTATTGCCGCTTCCGGGCCGATCTGCGGCCCCGACGGTTCGTCATGGTCAAGGAAGTCCGCGCTGAAATTCTCGCGCGCCACTTCTGGCTTCTTCCGGTTCACGAAGTCTTCGAAATGGGCGATCACGAATCGCTTCATCTCTTCCAGCGTGAATCCTGGGTCGCCCTCGGGCGGTGTTCGGTAGGCTTCCATGGTGCGCTCCTACTCCGTGAGCATCTTGAACGCATGATGCCAGTCGTTGCGGAGAAACCCCGGCAAGCACCATAGCATGCACAATGGCTCGAGCGCACGGGCTGAAACGATGCTCCCGCAATCGTAGGGCTCCCACCCGAACTGCCGGATGATCGCGCTGACCTGTGCCTTGGCGCTGTCGTCATCGCCGCACATGAACATCGTCGGCGTGCCCTGCGAAAAGTGCGGATTTACCATCAAGGCATTGCCGACACTGTTGAAGGCCTTGACCACATGCGCGTCGGGAAGCCGTGCCTGAATCCATTCGCCGAGCGACTCGTTCGGCCCTGTCGTGTATTCGAGGACCCCGTTGACCGGCGGCTCGTCCGAGAGCGGGTTCGTTGCGTCGATGACCGTCTTGCCAGCTAGGTTCTCCGCACCGGCAAGCGCGATCACGCTCCCGGCAATGCGGCCGAGCACGGCGAGCACCACGAGATCGCCATGCTGCGCCGCCTGCGCGAATGTCCCCGCTCTCGCGCCGGCTGTTTCGCGAACCCAGTCCTGCACGTCGCTCTTTTGCGGATCCCGCGTGCCCAACACTGTGTCATGCCCGTGCCTCACGAAGCCCGCGCCGAGCGCCCGGCCTACGACTCCCGATCCTAATACACCCACTTTCATTTCAGCCTCCTCGACGATATCCCTTAGCGGCAATGCCTGTGCTCAGGCACGCGCGCCCTGGGGCGCGCCGCCCGGTGTCTCCTGCAGCAGCGACAGCCCGATGCGCGCGCCGAACCCCTGTTGGTAGGCGAGCTGCACGAGCAGCATCGCTGCGGGTTCGACGTAACGCGCGAGGGCAAGGGGTCCCGCATCAACCGGTTGAGCGCCGATCTCGTCGACCAGCTTGGCGACGATGGCCCGCGCATCGGCATCGTCGCCGCAGACGAATACGCCTGCACGGTGCTCGCCGATCAGCATGCTGGGTGAGTGCAGCATCTGCGCGAATGGCGGAATTGCCTTGACGACGGTCGCCCATGGCGCGAGCTTCGCAATCTCCTCCGCGCCCGATGTGGTGGTTCCAATGGCGAGGCCGCTCAGGTCGGGTTTCAGCGCGTTCGTGCAATCCCACATGATCTTCTTACCCTGCACACTGCCGGTCTCCTTGAGCGCATCGGGCGTGACAGTCCAAGGGGTGGCCAGCACCACCACGTCGGCGAACTGCACCGCTTCGGCGACCGTGCCGACGCGCGCGCCGAGTTCGGCGGCGGTCGCGTTGAGTTTGTCCATGTCGAGACTGAAGCTCAGCATCACGGCGTGGCCGCGCGCGATGAAATGCTTCGCGAGGCCGGTGCCGACGTTGCCCGCTCCGATGATGCCAATGTTCATGATCGAGTCTCCTTCGTGCGACGGACTTCAAGCGAAGTTTGCCCAGATTGACTTGTACTGCGTGTAGCTCTCGAGCGCCTCGGCGCCTTGTTCTCGCCCGTAGCCGGACATTTTGTAGCCGCCGAACGGCCCGCTCGGGTGGTACTTATGCCAGGTGTTGATCCAGACTGTGCCGGCCATGATGCGGTCCGCGAGGCGCAGCGCCCGGCCCAGATCGCGGGTCTGAATTCCGGATGCGAGTCCATAGGGTGTGTCGTTGGCGATGCGCACGGCTTCATCGTCCCCATCGAACGGAATGATCGGCAGGACCGGCCCGAAAATCTCCTCGCGGCTGATTTTCAGATCATTGGTCGCGTCGGCGAAGACGGTGGGCTCGATGAAGAGGCCACGGCCGTCGATCTTGCGCACGTCGCCGCCGGCGACAAGGCGCGCGCTCGACGCTTTGCCGGACTCGACGTAGTGCTGCACCTTGTCGAACTCAGCCTTCGAGGCAAGCGGCCCTACCTGGGTCCGCGGGTCGAGCGGGTCGCCCAGCACGGCGGACTTGGCCATGCCGGCTAGCCGCTCGACGACCTCATCGTAGACCGGCCGTTCGACGAGGAGCCGCGAGCCCGCCACGCACACCTCTCCCTTATTCCAGAACACGCCCCAGAATGCCGCCTGCACCGCCGCATCGAGATCGGCGTCGGCGAAGATGATGTTCGGCGACTTGCCGCCCAGTTCCATCGTCGTGTGCTTGAGCGTTTCAGCGCCGTTGCGGATGATGTTCTGCCCCACGCTCGTGGAACCGGTAAAGGCGACCTTGTCGATCCCCGGATGTTTGACGAGCGCGTCGCCGAGCGTGCCGCCGGGGCCGGTCACCAGGTTGTACGCGCCGTCCGGCACACCGGCATCCAGCATTACTTGAGCGAGCGCCAGCGCCGTCAGCGGCGTGTCGGAGGCCGGCTTGTGCACGATGGTGTTGCCGGCCGCCAGCGCCGGCGCGACCTTAGAGCAGGTCAATGCCAGCGGGAAATTGAACGGCGTGATGGCTGCCACCACGCCAAGCGGCTCGCGACGCGTGAGAATCCGGATCTGCGACTCGTATGACGCGCGATAGGCGCCGTCCATCCCATGCATCGCGAGTCCGCCGAAGAAGCGGAACAGCCCGGAACAGTGCGGCATGATGACGTCGATGAAGTCGCGGTACGGCATGCCCATATCCATTGCTTCTCGCAGCGCGAAGTCTTCCGCCCGCTCGTCCAGCAGATCGGCCACGCGGAACAGGATTCTGGCGCGGGCTTCGTGATGCAGGCGCGGCCAGTCGCCCGCCTCGAAGGCGCTGCGCGCCGCTGCAACCGCGGCATTGGCGTCCTCGGGAGACGCCTTTGCAACCTCCGTGATGGGCTCCTCGGTGGTGGGATCGATCGTCGGAAGGGTCGCGCCGTCCGACGCGTCACGCCATTTGCCGTCGATCAGAAGCTGTCCCTGCGGCAGACGTTTGCGCTGTGGGATCCGCGCCGGTTCCTGTTTCATGGCAGCCACCTCGCGATTCATTCGCTAAAGTCCAGTTTAGGCGCGCGGTAGAGGCTGGTCTATGCTATGGAGCAGAGAAACAGTTATGAGCCGAGGTGCAAGATGAAAGCGGACGGAGGCGGCTCGATCGATCTGTTCAGGGCCCTGAAAACGTTCGCCGCCACCGTCGAATCGACGAATTTCTCGGCGGCTGGCCGCCAACTTGGCGTGACACCCGGTGCGGTGAGCAAACAGATCGGCATGCTGGAAACGATGCTCGGTTGCCGGCTGTTCCAGCGTACGACACGCCATCTATCGGTGACGGACGAGGGGCGGCGCCTGTATGCGATGGTGCACGAGCCAGCACAACAGATCGAAGACGCGATCGCCGCGTTGTCGTCTGACGAAACTCAATTGAGCGGCACGGTCAAGGTGTCGTTGCCGATCGCCTTCAGCCGCGTCGCACTGCTGCCGGTGCTGGGCCGATTCCGCGAGCGCTACCCTCAGGTCACAGTTGATCTGCGATTCGAAAATCGCCACGTGGACCTGATTTCGGAAGGCTATGACTGCGCGATCGGACAATTGCACGATACGGATTCCAGTGTAGTCGCGCGCAAGCTCGCGTCCTTGACGCTCATCCTGTGCGCGGCGCCCGCCTATCTGGAACGGCATGGCGAACCGCAGTCGATCGAAGACCTCGAGCACCACGAACTCATCGCGTTCCGTTCTCCCAGTTCGGGAAGAGTCCAGACGTGGAGGCTTCAGGCACGCAACAAGGAGGTGGTGTTCGAGCCGGGTTCGAACCTCATCGTCTCCGATACGGAAGCGTTGACCGAACTTGCCGTGGGCGGTTGCGGCATCGCGCTGCTTGGTGCACATCATGCGGCCGCGCTGATTGCCGCTGGGAAGCTGGAGCGGGTGCTGCCGAAATTCGTCTCACAGCGCAGCGACATCTGCATCTACTATGCGGCGAGGAAACACCTGCCGCCGCGCGTCGGGGCGTTCGTCGAGTTTGTCGTCGAGGAGGTCCGGCACAGCGAGATCGTCAATCAATCCAGGGAACTGGTACTGCAGCGTTCCGTTCAGGCCCGGTGAATCCCCGGATGGCCTTCTTGTCACGGTTAATGCATTCAGAGCAAAGTCGCGAGCCGTCGGCGCGGGCATCGAAGTCCAGCGCGAACCGGTCTCGCGTTCGTAGCCCCGCAAAACAACGCGCGGCACGTATTTGACGAGTCGACCCGTTGGGCCTATATTGGTAACCGAATGGTTACCAATTCTCGACATGATGCCGCCCATCCCGGCGCAAGCCGACGTGTTTCACGCGATCGCCGATCCCACTCGACGCGCGATCCTCGACCGGCTGCGCCAGGGCCCTGCGAGGGTCAAGGACCTGGCTGCGGGCTTTCAGCAAAGCCGTCCGGCCATCTCCAAACACCTGAGACTGTTGAGCGAGGCGGAACTTGTCATCGCGGAGCCGGCCGGACGCGAACGTGTATATCGATTGCAAGGCGCGCCGATGCAACAAGTAGCGGGCTGGATTGAAGCCTACCGGACGCACTGGCAGGTCAGTCTGGACAGTCTCAAGGATCTGATGGAGAAATCATGAGCGTTTCGCCCAATAGCAGAGCCCGCGCGCTTGCCGACGTCAACCGCGGCGCGATATTGGCCGTCGTGGAAATCGCGGCCCCCGTGCAGAAGATCTTTGACGCCTTGACCTCCAGCGAAGTCACCCGGTGGTGGGGATCGCCTGATACCTATCAGGTCACGCAGTGGGAGGCCGAGGTTCGACCAGGTGGCAAATGGCGGGCGAGTGGCGTGGGCGCTACCGACGGCCACCTCTTCAACGTGGGAGGAGAGTACCTCGAAGTGTCGCCACCAACGCGGCTTGTGCAGACCTGGGTGGCGGATTGGGACGGCGGCAACGCCACGACCCTCACGTACGAGCTCAGTTCAATTGACGGCGGCACGCGACTGACGTTGTGGCACGAAGGCTTTTCTGGCCGTCCACAATCGTGTGCCGGACATGCGCAAGGCTGGGAGCGCGTGCTCGGGTGGCTAACGGCTTACGCATCCCCCGATGGAAAGCTCTCTCATTTCCTGTGCCGGCTGATTCCCCCACGGCCAGACTTCGCTCTGACTATGAATGTGCAGGAGAAGTCGGCGATGAGCGAGCATGCCAGGTACTGGGCTGGGAAGCTTCAGGAGGGCATCGTGGTCGCATTCGGGCCAGTAGCCGACCCAAAAGGCGGCTGGGGCGTCGGTATCGTACGCGCCAAGGAAGTCGCCAGCGTCGAAGCGATGCGCGATGCGGACCCGGCGATGCTGGCGGACATTGGTATGCGGTACGAAATCCTTCCGATGATGACGGCTGTGTACTAGTGCAGACCGGCAGTCACGTTTTGAGTGACGAGGTACTGTGCGGCGTGATTGGGGCGTGCGCCGTAACTTCGCGCACTTCACGCAACAACTCGGAAAGCTCGGTGCTGAGCCGGGGTGGCACCGAAGCGGCATGCATCCTGACATGCCGCGCGGTGCTTTCGACATGGGCTTGCGCGGCCACACCACCTCCCTGTCAGTTGCCTGCCTACCTGCCCAGAATGGTCAGGCAGGCCACCGCCTCTTCCACGCCGTGCAGGCCACCGCCGTTCTCGGCAATGGCGATACGTGCACCGTCCACCTGGCGCGCGCCCGCTTCTCCCCGCAACTGCGATACCAGCTCGTAGACCTGTCCAAGGCCCGTGGCGCCGATCGGATGCCCCTTGGACTCCAGGCCGCCGGAGGTATTGACGGGGATGCGTCCACCGATGCTCGTATCGCCACGCTCCGCGGCCAGGCCGCCCTCGCCGGGAGCACAGAGGCCGAGGGCCTCCACCTGGATCACCTCGCCGATGGCGCTGGCGTCGTGCACCTCAGCAACCGAGATATCGCGCGGCCCCACCCCGGCGATCCGATATGCATCGGCCGACCCCTTGCGCACAAGGTGGTCGGCAAGCTGTGCCGGCGCGCGGTCGCTGCCGGTCACGACCACGGAGGCCAGCACCCGGACGGCGCGGCTGCGGCTGCCGTTGAGCCGGGCAAGGCCTGCCTCGTTGCAGACGACGGCGGCTGCAGCCCCATCGCTGATGGGTGAGCACATCGGCAGCGTCAACGGGAACGTAATCGGCGGCGCGGCCAGGATTTCCTCGATGGTGTAGGCCTCGCGGTATTGCGACAGCGGGTTATGGACGGAATGCCGATGGTTCTTGGCAGAGACGGCAGCAAAATGGCGCTGCGTCGAACCGTATTCCCGCATGTGCATCCGGCCCATGGCCGCGTAGATGTCCATGAACACGCTGTAGGGCTTGGGCGAGGTCGAGCCATCCGGCACTTCCACACCTTCACCCATCGCAAGCAGCCGGGCGGTGCCAGCTTCCTTGTCGTGGACGTCCCACGCGCCATCGAACACGCTCAGTGTGCGCGCCTTATCGGCCGAGAACATCTTCTCCGCGCCCACCGCCAGCACGATATCCGCGGCGCCCGCCTTGACGTACTGGACGGCCAGGTGCAGCGCCGAGCTGGCGCTGGCGCACGCATTCTCGACGTTGATCACCGGGATGCCCTGGATGCCCATGCTGCGCAGCGCGATCTGGCCACGGATCATGTCCTGGCCCTCCATACGCCCCTGCGTGCAGTTGGCAAAGAAGGCACCCTGCAACGCACGGGCCTCGCAGCCCGCATCTTTCAGGGCCGACGTCACGGCATCGCGCGTCAGGTCCTTGATGCTCTTGTCAAACTGCTTGCCAAATGGCGTCATGCCGACGCCGGCGATGTATACCGTCTCGCTCATTGTCTTTCCCCGAGGCGATGGCACCGTGCGGCCATGCCGCACCGGCGCCTTCGCGTCATTGCCGCATCAGAACTGCGTCACGTTCCACGCCAGGTAGCCCTGCTCCGCCTGGGCACCGATCAGTTCCCGCGCGCCGAAGGCCGCAGCCGGCGAGGCAAAGCCGGTGGCCTTCAGCTTGCCGGCCAGCAAGCGCCGGGCAGCCTCGGCGTTGAAGACGCCGGTCTGTGCATACGGTGAATTGCCGCGCAGCACTACCGATACCGATGCCGTGTTGCCACGCCCGAAGCACGACAGCACGCAGCGATTCACGTTGGGGTCTTCGCGCGGGGGCTCCGCCGTGGTCATGCCCTTGCCCCAGTCATTGGTGATCTTTTCCCGCTCCTCATGCGGGAGCTGCCTGCATTCGGCTTCAAACTTCTGCAGCATGCCGAACACTGCCTGGAACGCATCCTGGTTCTTGAAGGACACGAGCGTGCGCGCATGTCGCACCCGCTCGTCGCCCTCGTACCAGACCGGCTCCCCACCACCGCTCCACGGCAAGGCCATGATGGCGACGTGCTCGCCAGGCACATTGACGGTATAGGCCGTGGCATAAGGCCACTCGACCAGCGTGCGGTCCTGGATCCGGTACTGCGGATTGGTGCACATGCGCAGGAATGACATAGTCGATGCCACGCTGACTTGCGAGTCGGCCAGATACACAGTTTCCAGCGTGTCGATGCCCGGCGTTTCCAGCGCCAGTTCCGCTGCCAACACGCCTTCGGCCCACATATAGGAGTTCGCCGGGCACAGCAGCAGGTCACGCTGGCGGAACTTCTCGCCGAACTCGCGTTTCAGCAGCAGCATCCAGTCCTGCTCGCCGGTCGTGTCGAGATAGTGCGCACCGGCTTCCAGCGCCGCCTGGACCACCGGCAGCCCTAATTGCATGAAAGGCCCCACCACATTGATGACGACCTTGCGCCCGGTGAACAGGGACAGCAGATCCGCGTGCTCGTGCCGCACCCCTACGCAACGATAGTCGTGGCCTTCCAGTTCCGGGACCAGTGCCATCTGGGCCTCAAGGCGCGCCTGGTCGCGCCCGGCCGCAATGAAGGGAATGCCGGCGGTGGCCAGTTTCCATGCAATCAGTTTGCCGGTGTAGCCGCTTGCGCCGTAGACGACGACTTCATATTGATCGGTACTCATCTCTTGTCTCCTGAGAATCATGGCGGGCTTGCCTTGCCCTGTTTTTGTGTGGCTTAAACCTGTACTTCCTGGAAAACGTTCTCGCCCTGGGCCTGGAAGGCCTCCAGCAGGAACCGGTCCTGTGGTTTCTCCGACGCCGTCTTGGGTATCTCCGCAATGACCTGGAGGTAGGACGGGACCATGCCCGCACTCAATCGTTTCCGGCAGATGGCGAACAACGCTTGTGGGTGAATCCTCCTGCCGTTTGCCGGCACAATGGCGGCCACGACGTCCTTCTCGCCGGGCGCGCCGGATGCCGCCGGCACGCCGTAGACATAGACGTCGGCCACGTCTTCGCACTCGGCGATGACCTTCTCGATCTCGCCGGGCTGGATAAAATCCCCGTTGTGCCGGATACCCCCGCCGATGCGGTAGTCGAAGTAGAGCCAGCCCTGCTCGTCCCGGTGCCCGATATCGCCCATGCGCAGCCAGCCATCGCGGGTCTTCTTGGCGGATGCGTCAGGGTTGTGCAGGTAGACCACGTCAGCAGGCGTGCCGTTGGCAAGCTGGAAGATCAGTTCCCCTGGCTGGTTTGCCGGGACGACGTGGTCCTGCTCGTCGACGACCCGGACATTGAGGAAAGGCGGCGGCTTGCCGATGCTGCCAACCGGCCCATCGCCCAGGTTGACGGAAAGCCCGCCCTCGACCGCACCGTAGAACTCGACGATGCGCACATCGAACCGCCTCGCGAACGCTTCCCAGATGGCTGCCGGCATGCCCGCGCTGATGACGAAGCGCACCGGGTTGTCGGCATCGTTGTCCTTGGGCGGCTCGCTGTAGACTGCAGTGGTCATGCCGCCAAGCAGCGTGAAGGTGGTGCAGCCATACCTGCGGGCGATGTCCCACAGGCGCGACTTGGTAAAGCGCCGGCTGAAAACCGCCCGCATGCCCAGCTTGAGCGTGGCGGCCAGCGTCACGATCTGGGCATTGCCGTGCGTCAGCGAGAGCCCGGTATAGGGCCGGTCATCCCGGACATAGCCGAACAGCGGCGCCCACCCCGCAGCGGCGCCGTAGCGCGCGTGGCGCATGACCACACCCTTGGGATCGCCGGTGGTACCCGAGGTGTACATGATCTGCATCGGTGCCAGCGGATCCACGCTGCGGACCGTCTGCGGGGTAACCGCCGCGCCCAGGATATCCGCCATTCGCGGATATTCACCCTGCAGCGGCGCTACCTCCGACGAATCGGACTCCAGCAGCCATATCCATTGCAGATCCGGGACGTCCTGGCTGACCGCCATCAGCGTCTGCAGCGCATAGTCGGCACAGATGACACCTCTGCAGCCTGAATGGCGCAGCATGTAAGCAAGCTTGTCGCCACGGGTGCGGGGATCGATCGGCACGAATACCGTGCCGCTGATTGATGCGCCGACCATGGCGTCGACGAACTCGGGGTGGTTCTGCATCAGCAGCGCAAACCGGTCGCCTGGCGCCATGCGTGCCTGTTCCAGGGCGGCCGCGATGCGGCAACCGTTCTCCCAGAGCTGGCGGTAGGTCCGAACCTCGGCCGAGCCGCCCTCGTGGTCGAACGTCAGCACATCGCGATCCGGCTCCGATTCCACACGATTGGCAATCAGATTGGCCAGGATCAGTTCATCACGCGTGGCCGCAGTGCCGGGCGCCACGCCAGCTTCGGTCGCGCCCATCACACGCGCTCCTCATCGATCAGGTAGGCCCCGCCCTTGATGGCCAGGACCTCGTTACAGCCATCCTCGATCAGCGATGCTCGTGCGTCGCGCAGGATCTTCTCGATCGGGTACTCGCGCGTCAGGCCATTGCCGCCGAAGATCTGCAGCGCGTCGCTGGCCACTTCGAACGCATGCTGCGTCGAGGTAATCTTGGCCATCATTCCGGCGTGCAGCGCGGGCGGATCATTGGTCAGGTTGTAGTGCACGACCCGCTGGGCCAATGCCCGGGAGCATTCCACCTTGCGTGCCAGATGGAACAGACGGTGGGCTACCGACTGGTGGCGGATGATGGGCACGCCGCCCTGCGTGCGCTCATGCGCGTAGTCGAGCGCCAATTCATACGCGGAACGGGCCGTGCCGGTGAACACGGTGGACATGATCGAATTGGCAAAGGTGTGGATGGCATAGACCGCCGTCAGGTAGTCCTCGGGGCCGGCGAGCAGGTATTGCTTCGACAGGCGGACGTTGTCGAAGTAGATCTCGCCCTGGTTGAGCGCGCGCTGGCCCATCTTGTCCAGCGGCTTGCCGCGTGAGACGCCGGGTACGTCCATCGGTACATAGACCACGCAGCCGCGCCGGGGGTCGGGGCCATTGCCGGAATCGGCGGCGCAGTAGAGGATGCAAACGTCGGCGATGGTGCCATTGGAGACCCACGCGGACTTCTGCCCGTTGATCACGACCGAATCACCGTCCAGCGTTGCCACACAGTTGGGCCGCCCGTAGTTGCCCTGGGGATGGAAGATCATGCGGTTCGCATCCAGCGAGTCCGAGCCGTGGTCCGGCTCGGTGATGCCCCAGCAGCCAAGCATCGTGTCCGGGAAGCGCTCCATCAGGAAGCGATTGCCGAATGCGGCCGCCATGAAAGCGGGCAGCAGGCCGGCGCCGATGGAGATGGCCAGGCCCGCGTCGCCCCAGCCCAGCTCCTCGAACAACACACAAAGAACCTGGGCGCGCTCGGCCGGCTCGAGCTCGAAGATGGATTCGATGGTGAAGCCCAGGTCCAGGTACTGCTTGCGCGCCTTCCAGAACGGCGAGTCAGGCGCGATCACGGCGTCGGGCGTCATCTTGTCGAGCCGGATGCCGACCGGCCGAAGCACCTCAACGGCCAAGCGGTGCACCGTCTCCTGGACCATGGCCGCCGTCTCGGACAGCGCCGGCTGCGCGCCAAGGGGGCCAAGCTTGGGTTTCGGGGAAGCCGGCATAGCTACCGCTTCGGCGTGGGGGGTGGGCGTGGCATTCATGGCGTGTCTCCTTGTGTTCAAGCGTCCGGTCGGTACGCCTGACGGTGCGTCCGATCTCTGTGCCCGAAGCTTAGGGCGCCGTGACTTCCGCCTGTATCACGCTGAACCGTGAATCAGTGGCCGGCGCGGTGTCACGGAAATCCGTGATTGCCGGTGCGGTGCCACATATGCCACTGGCGGCTGGCGCCGGGACGCGGTACGCTGGTGCCCGCCTGATCGTCCCCACCCTCGTGCCGCCAACGTCGAACCGTGCCCATGCTCCCTGGCAACGATCCTTTCTCCGGCCCTCCGCTAAATCCGCTCAAGCTAGCGCCGCCCGGCGAGATCGGGCCAGGCGTCGAGCGAAGTGCCATTGCTGCCACTTGGGCGAAGAGCCGCGCAGCCGTGACGCTCGTATGCGCACCGGCCGGCTTTGGCAAGACCACCGCAATGCGGCAGCTCCTGAGCGTAGCGCGCCAGCAAGGCGTACCGGCTGCCTGGCTGAACATCGATAGCGCCGACAACGACCTTGGCCGGATCACGCCTTACCTCTGGGCAGCCCTGCATTCGACGGTGCCTTCGCTTGGGGAAGCGCCGTCGACCGGTCCCTGGATCGACGCCTCGCGGGGGCTGCCAGGAGGGTCCGCCCGGCAGTTGCTCGACGTACTGTCCCGGGTGGAGACGCCATTCGTGCTGTTTGTGGATGAATTCGAGCTGATCAGGGACAGCAGCGTGCTGTCCCTCTTCAGCGAACTGGCATTCAGCCTGGCGCCAGGTCAGCGTCTCGTACTTGGATCCCGGCACAAGCCGGGCCTGCCGCTTGGGCGCCTGCGCGTGCAGCAGCGCCTGCTCGAGATCGACGCGGCGATGTTGCGCTTCAGCGCCGGCGAAATCCGTGACTACGTCACAGGCTGCCGCGGCATTGGCATGGCGGATGCCGACCTCGGTGAACTCCAGATCCACACCGAAGGCTGGCCAGCGGCACTGCAGCTCGCGGCCTCGGCCCTCGCCGGCCACGCTGACTCGCGGGCATGGTTGCAGCAGCTTTCCGGCGCATCCGGCAACCTTGCTGAGTACCTGGCCGAAGACGTGCTGTCCAGGCTGTCCGAGCCCCATCGCCGCTTCGTGCTGCGCTCGTCCATCTTCGATGCGTTCTGCCCCCAGCTATGCGATGCGGCGTTCGGGAGCGCGGACAGCGCGGACTGGATTGCGCAGAGCGTCAGTGACAACCTCTTCCTGCTACCGATCGAGGCGGAAGGCGAGTGGTATCGATACCATCCCCTCTTCAGGCAGTTCCTTCGCGCGCAACTCTCGCGCACCGCCGTGCACGAAATGGCGGAGCTGCATGTGCGCGCGGCGCACTGGCTGGCATCGACGGCCCGTTACGCCCAGGCCATCGCCCATGCATCGGCCGCCGGTGATACCGCGCTGACCGCAGACCTCCTCGAACGATGCGGCATGGATTATGTACGTGGCGGGCAAATGAGCCTGGTGGTGCAGTGGGTGGACACGCTGCCGCACGCGGAACTTGAACGGCGCCCAGCCGTGCTGGCAGCGGCTGCGTACGCCATGGTTTTCTTGCACCGGTATGCGCCCGCCGAACGCCTGCTGGGCGCGCTGGAGAAACATCCCGGAATCAGCCACGAGGAAGACGTAACCGTCTTGCGTGTCATGTTGTCGGCCTGGCTGGACCGGATGGACGATGCGGTCCTGGCGGCACGCACGGCCTTGGCCGGCGGCGAGCCCGCGTCGCCCTTTGTCAGCGGACTGCTCCATAATGCGATGGCGTACGGCGATATGTTGCAGGGCCGGTTTGTCCCGGCGCGGCATGCCTTGCTGCAGGCAAAGCGCGAGCTCGAATCCGTCAATGCGATCTACGGACTGACCTACAGCGCATGCATCGAAGGCATGATCGACATGTTGCAGGGCAACGTCCGCGACGGCCTTGCCCGCTTCAGCGCCATGCTGAACCGCATCGTTGCCGCCGGGCAACGCTACACGAGCTCGGGCCCGGTCGCGTGCACGCTGCTGGCCGAAGCGCTCTACGAACTCGGTGACAGCGCGGCAGCCGATGCCCTGCTGAGCGAGTACCTGCCTCTGATCCGCGACACCTGCCTGCCGGACCACCTGATCGTGGCCCATCGGGTTGCTTCGCGCATCGCGTGGCTGGGCGGCGATTCCGGCAAGGCCCTTGACCAGCTCAACACGCTCCAGGAACTTGGCGACGCACGCGGCATCGCCAGCCTGAGCATGGCTGCCGCCATTGACAGGAGCCGGCTTGCCTTGCTGGCTGGGGATATCTCCAGTGCGAGGCATGCATTGGTCCTGGCCGCGTCATTGGCGCCCCCTTCCGGCACCCTGATGCGCTACTCGGACGACCTCGACGATCTCGAGATCGCCGGCATTCGTATTGCGCTGGTTGCCACAGATGAGGAGGCTGACGTGGAGCGCATCGAAACGGCACTACGCCGTGCCGAGAAGAGCGGCCGTGCGCGCCGTGCCTTGCGCCTTGCCTGGCTGCTGGCACAGGCGCACCATGCCGCGGGCCGGTCAGCACAAGCGCTGATCTGGCTTGAGCGCGCCCTGGCACAGGGGCAGGCGTGGCAGACACATCGGATCCTCGCCGATGAGCCCTGGCATCTGGAGCCGCTGCTGACATCGCTGGCGTCGCGGCAGCATGTCTTCGATACGCGGTATCTGGAGCGACTGGTGCAGGCTGTGAAGGTCCCATCGAAGCGCAGTGCACCCGTGCGCGGCGAACAGGAAGACCTTCTCAGTCCTCGCGAACTCCAGATCATCCGGCGTGTCGCCGACGGGCACGCCAACAAGGCCTTGGCACGCTTGCTGTTTGTTTCTGAAAATACCATCGAGACCCACCTCCGCCGTATCAATGGCAAGCTGGGCACAAGCAACAGAATGCAAGCCGTGGCACGCGCGAGGGAACTTGGCCTTTTGTGAGGTCTTCCGGTCAGGAGTCCCGCGCCGCTCGTCATGATGGCGACGCGCGACCGCTCCTGGGCCCGATACGGTCGCTCGCTTGATCTTGCCGAACGCCCGAGATGGGTCGGTCAGAGACGGCCGCGGCCGGCCGTGGCCGGCAAATTGGACAAGGGGATGACGATCTTCACGCGGATTGACCATGCTGAGGCCGCACGCAACGCCGGTCTGGCAATGCCGCCGACGCAGGTGCAGATCTATGGCAACGCCAAGCGGGCAACGCCATTGATACTCGCGGCACCCAGCGTTGCGCTGGACTTCCCCCTGCGCGTGCTGGTGCGCGATGACTGTCAGGGCAGCACCTGTGTGAGCTTCTACACCGCCACGGAACTGGAAGGCGCTCACCCATTGCCGGCCGGCAGCGGAACGCAGCGCCGCTGACTATGGCGCAGAGGCTGATTCTTGACACGGTGGGCGCCCAAGGCGCTCCCGGGGCGATTTATCCAGCCAGGCCCTTGTTCGGGTTGATCAGGTACTTCTCCCCGGTCGCACGCTTGTTGTAGACGGCGATCACGTCCAGGTCCAGTACCTCGGCCAGCGAGATCTCTTTCGAGTAGTGGCTGGCAAAGGTGGTCTTCAGCTCCGCCACCACGCGTTGCTTCAGCGCGTTGGCCCGCTCGCGCCCGATCTTCTGCAGGAACGGGAACAGCAGCCAGCCGCCCATGCCCCACGCCATGCCGAAGTTGCGGTTAAACTCGGTCGGGCTTGTGTCCAGGCCGCCATAGAGGTAGACCTGCTTGTGGGTGGTCGAGCCATAGCGGCTGTATTCGCGGGCCGACTTATTCAAGGCCGCTTCCATGCAGGTGAGGATCTGGCCGCCGAGCTTGCCGCCGCCCGTGGCGTCGAACGCGATCGTTGCGCCAGTGGAGACGAGTGCCTCGGTGAGGTCCTGCATGAACGTGGGCGACGCGGCGTTGCAGACGTGGACCGCACCTTGTGCCTTGAGCAGGTCCGCCTGCTCTTGCTTGCGCACGATGTTCACCAACTTGATGCCATCCTTGAGACAGATCTGATTGAGCATCTGGCCCAGGTTGGAGGCCGCGGCGGTGTGCACCAGGGCGCTATGTCCTTCGAGCCGCATGGTCTCGACCATGCCCAGTGCTGTGAGCGGGTTGACGAATGACGACGCGCCGTCAGCAGGTGTGGCGCCTTCGGGAAGGACCAGGCACTGGTCCGCGGAAATGCAGCGGTACTGCGAGTACATCGCGCCGCCGATGGCAGCCACAGTCTTGCCCATCAAGGCTTGCGCCGCAGGGGACGAGCCTGCCTCGACGACCACTCCCGCGCCCTCATTGCCAACCGGCATGGACGCATCCAGGCGGCCCGCCATGCTGCGCATCGCGCCTTCCGGAACGCGCGCGGTGACTATGGGGCGCTCGGCCGTGCCGCCGGCCTTGGCCGTGCTCATGTCCGCAGCACCGAACAGCAGGCCGAGATCGGACGGGTTGAGGGGAGAGGCTTCAATGCGGATGAGCACTTCATCCGGACCAGGGTGCGGCGTGTCGATGCTGTCTAGCGACAGCTCGAGTTCACCGCTGCTTTTGATTTGCGAACGAAGTTGAAGTGCGCTGTGCATTCAATGTCTCCTTGGTCTGTCGGTTTGCGTTGAGCGGGGCAGCAGCGTGGGGCTGTTTTCGCCAGCAGTCAGCAATGTAGCAAGTTCCTGCGAATCCCGTACTGGGAGAGCTGACCGCCATCTACCGCTATCAGTGCGATGCATGATGGCCTGTCGGCCGACGCATGACCTGAATTTCCGCCATAGTTGTCACGAACCTCAGGCAATGCCATCACTCCGCGGTTCCTTGATGAGCCGCGTGACGGCAGGCGCTGGCAAGCCACGTGGGGCGACACTACACCGCATCAAAGCCAGTTCTGCCCGGTTCAACCAGGGTAGGAGTGTAGGGCAACACGGGCAGTCTCCGGGTTCCGGTGATGGCCAGCGGGCTGAACTACACTGAAAGCTTTGGAGCGCATCGCATCAGCAATTTGCAACTCAAGGAGCCAATATGATTGATGCGCGTACCGGTAGACGTCTTACTACTGACCATCCAGAAGCTGCTGAACGGTATCAGCTCGCTGTTGATCGAATCCTCGGCTCTGAGGCGGGCGCTGCGGAAGCCCTCGATCAGGCTTTGGCGCTAGACAGCAATCTCGCCCTGGCCCTGGCTGCGCGCCATATGCTTGCCAAAGACTCCGGGGCTGCGGACGCCGATTTCTTCAAAGAGCGTGCGCTACTGGCAGCACGAGCTGCACTGCCCTGGGAGCGTGCGCATGTCTCCGCGCTCCTTGGCCTGCTTGAAGACCCCTACACCAACCTTGCGGCTACTGAGGTCTACATCGCTGCCAATCCCAGTGACCTGCTAGTCATCTCGCAGCTTTGTGGTTATCTCATCTTCTATGGCGGGGCGCGCAAGCTTGAGCGCGTTCTGAATATCATGGAATCGGTCGATCCCAGTTTGCAGGATGATTGGGCCTGGCTCGCACGCCTTGGGTTCGCGGCCAGTGAGGCCGGTGATCAGAACCGTGGGCGTGCACTTGTCGAGCGAGCACTGCAGCGGCGCCCACAGGCGCTCTACGTTATCCATAGCTATGCGCATGTGCTGCACGATCAGGGTGAACCTGGAGAGTCATTGGAATTGCTCGGTAACTGGCTAAATGAGCACCGCCTGTCAGCGGAAGGCGGCGTCATGTATGGTCATGTGCAGTGGCACCTGGCACTGGCAGAGTGGCAGTTGGGGCTAACCGAGCAGGCATGGCAGCGCTATGAACGTTACTGCGCACCAGAGACCACTCGCTGTGGTCCGGTGTTGGCTCTGGCCGATTGCGGCGGCTTTTTGTTGCGCGAATACCTGCGCACAGGGGCTACGCGTCCGATTTCAGCCGCGGTTTCGGCCCTGTCCGAGCGCTTCAACTCTATGCTGTCGCATCCGTTTGTAGCACTGCATCTTGCTGGAATTCAGGCATCGGCGGGCGATATTGCTGCGCTTGAGCGAAGCAAGGCGGCTATCACCGCCAAGGAACCCAGCGACCAGACGCGGCTCTCGCTCAGGCTGGTTGATGCTGTCAGTCAGTATGCTAGAGGGCAGTACACTGAGGCAGCCGATACATTGAAGCTGATATCTGCAGATCAACGCGTTGGCGTCGGTGGAAGTCGTGTTGAGCGCATACTAATCGATCTGCTTGAGACAAGAGCAGTTGAGCTCGCTGCCTAGGTCGCAGCATCGCCGCGCTCAAACGACGTGCCGCCGCGCTCGGCTTCCAGCTCAATCCCATGGAGGAGGCCGCCTGAATCCCTTGCCTTCCCCTTTCGCTTCTTCGGATGGCGGCAATGTGTTGGTAACCATTCCGACTAGGCGATTCGAGGTCGCCAGAACGGCGACGAACCAAGCCCCTCTGCCTCAGCGCTTGCTGTGGGCAGCCCGTCAGCTTCACACAAGCAGCGTAATCTCTGGACTGATCAGAAGCGCTCCGACTCAAGACTCCTTACAACGAGCGTGTGATGCTTCGTCAGCATCCGCGGTGTCGGCGGGCCTGGGCGAATTCTGCAGGCGGTAATGCATCGTCTCGCAACGGATCAACATCATTGCCGCGGGTTCCTCATCCGAGCTGTCTAAGTCAGCGTCCGCGGCCACTCGCAGATAGACTTGCCGTGAGACAACGGCGATGATCACAATGATGGCGCCGATGCCGAGCGCTCGGATGGCGATGCGGAGGGTTGGCCCCATGGTGAAATTACACTGGATAGGCAAGAGGCGATGCGCAGTGAGCCTACACGAGACTGTCTCGCGACGGTGTCACGCTTTGGCAGGATTGACACGAACCGTTTTGGGGCGGCGGCGAGCTTGCGCGTTAATGGCATGGTGCTGAAAAGAATGTCCCGTAAATCGATCGAAGCCTTACCGAGCGGCCACTACTGGGCCGTGCCTCATGCGCCCTTCCCACTGGATATGGGCAACGGTCACGATGAGGTGTTTCCCGGCGCCCATTGCCTCAGCGACGGCAAGTGGGTCACCTTCTACAAAGACGGGAAAGAAGTCTGGGCGTGCAACGCCGTGTATGCGGCCGCCCATTTCGATTTTTCTGCCCTGCCCCGTGGCTGCCTGTCCACGGCCGACTGAGATGCCGGCGCCGCCGGCAGACACCCCTGCCCTTCGCCTCCGCTCAAACATAACCTCCCCGGCAACCAGCAGAATCTCGGTGAGCGGGCGTTATGTTCGAACAACGCCCACCCGTTAGCGCACACGTTCGGATGCTCGCGCGCTGAATGCTGGCAGGCCGGCAACCATGCCCTGCCCTTGATGGCACGGCCGATGGTGGAGGCAAGTGGATTTGCGCAGAAGCCGGCCCCGCGGCGCGATCGGCACCGGCTATGCTGGATAGAAGCGGCGAGCCGGTCGGGCCACCGCGTGTTCCATCCCGGTACAAGGAGACAACCGTGAGCAAGCGCTTGAGTGAAGAAGGCATGAATCTGCTCTTTCGCGAGGCACGTACGCACAACGCGTGGCTGAACCAGCCCGTGAGCGACGAAACCCTGCGGCAGCTCTATGACTTGATGAAATGGGGTCCAACCAGCGCCAACTGTTCTCCCGCGCGCATACTGTTTCTGCGTACCGCTGAGGCCAAGCAGCGCCTGCTGCCTGCGTTGGCACCGGGCAATGCGGAGAAGACCATGGCCGCGCCGGTCACCGCCATCATCGCCTACGACATCAAGTTCTACGAACTTCTGCCTAAGCTGTTCCCGCATACCGACGCACGCGCATGGTTCGCCGAGACGCCGGAACTCGCTCTCACCACCGCCAGGCGGAACAGTTCCCTGCAGGGTGCGTACTTCATGATTGCAGCCCGTTCGCTGGGGCTCGACTGCGGACCGATGTCCGGCTTCGACAATGCCAAGGTCGATCACGAGTTCTTTCCCGCGGACCCGAAGGAAAATGCCTTTCAGCTCGAATATTTCCCGGACAGTCACGTGAAATCGAACTTCCTGTGCAATCTGGGCTATGGCGACACTGCCAAGCTGTTTCCGCGCAGCCCTCGCCTGGAATTCGACGAAGCATGCAAACTGCTCTGAGGCGCTCGGACCCGCGCCAACGCGACTAGCAACGTCGCTCGGGAAATACTGTCCTCCGGTCAAGGTAAGGAGGCCGAATGTCGAAAGGTTCTCGGCATTTTCGCAAAGCGGATCTCACTGTACTTTGCATGGCAAGCGCGCTCGTTGCGTGTGCCACAGTGAGGACTTCTGCTCCGCCCGAACTCCAGCCCACCGACGCACGCGGAACGATCGCGGTGTTGCACGCATCCGGAGTACAGATTTATCAGTGCAAGCGCGCGAACGACGGCCGGTTGTTATGGATCTTCTCGGCGCCAGAAGCAACTCTAAAGGATGACACGGGGCAACTCGTCGTCAAACATTACTCTGGACCGACCTGGGAAGCGCCTGATGGCAGCAAGGTGACCGGCAAGGTATTGCGGCAAATGCCCAATGCCCAGGAACCGGACAGCATTCCACTCTTGCTGTTACAGGCAACGAGCACCGGTGGAGCTGGCAAGCTTGCGAGGACGCGTTACGTGCAACGGCTGAATACGCTAGGCGGACAGGCTCTCCCTCAGGCTTGCACACTGGAGGGACAGGAAAATCGGATGCCATATCGGGCGGACTATATCTTCCTGGAATAGCTATGCGAATTAGATGCAGCATTGCCCAATGCGTAGAGACTTCCAAACCAGCGCCTCATTAGGCTGTATCAGCGATGTAACAGTCGGAGGCATTTTGCACGCCACCCAGGCGTGCCGTAGTCGTAAGACCGGCCTCCGGTGCCGGATGGCTCGTTTTATGCATCGGTAGAAGGTTCGGACTACGCTGGCCAGGCATCCGGGGGGCTTCGTCCGCCCGGCGGCGTCCGGCCGATGTACGGAGCAAGGAGGACTGCTATGCCTGCGATTCCGAATGACCGCGTCGACGCGCTGCGCCAGAACGTACGCGGCACCATCCTGACCCCCACCGACGCCGGCTATGACGCTGCGCGCACGATCTGGAACGCCATGTGCGATAAGCGCCCCGCCCTGATGGTGCAGTGTGCCGGCGTGGCTGACGTGGTGGCGGCGGTGAACTTCGCCCGCGATAACGGCCTGCGGCTGGCCGTGCGCGGCGGCGGCCACAACATCGCCGGCAGTGCCCTCTGCGACGACGGACTGGTGATCGATTTTTCGCGCATGCGGTCCGTACAGGTCAATCTTTCCACCCATCGCGCGTATGTGGAGCCAGGCGCCACGCTGGGCGACTTCGACCACGAGGCGCTGGCGGTCGGCCTAGGCACGCCGCTGGGCATCAACTCGACCACCGGGGTGGCGGGCCTGACGCTGGGCGGCGGCTTCGGCTGGCTGTCGCGCAAATACGGCATGACGATCGACAACCTAGTCTCCTGCGACGTGGTGACGGCAGACGGCCAGCGCGTGCTTGCCAATGCCAAGGAGCATCCCGACTTGTTCTGGGCACTGCGTGGCGGCGGCGGCAACTTCGGCGTGGTGACGCTGTTCGAATTCCGCCTGCACAAGGTGGGACCGGACGTGCTGGCCGGCCTGATCGTCTTCCCCGCCGACGAGGCCAGGTCGGTGCTGCGCAAGTACCGGGATTTCGTCGACACCATGCCCGATGACCTGAGCGTCTGGGTGGTGCTGCGCAAGGCGCCACCGCTACCGTTCCTGCCGCCGTCCGTGCACGGTACCGACGTGCTCGCGCTACCGGTTTTCTACGCTGGTGACCCGGCCCAAGGGCAAGCGCTGCTCGCGCCCGTGCAGGCCTTCGGCACACCGTTGGGGGCTCATATCGGCGTGATGCCCTACACCGCGTGGCAAAAGATGTTCGACCCGCTCCTCGGCCCCGGGGCGCGCAATTACTGGAAGTCGCACAACTTCGCCAGGTTGCCGGACGAGGCCATCGACACCATGGTCGACTACGCCGCGCGCCTGCCGTCGCCGCTGACCGACATCTTCATCGGCCTGATCGGCGGCCAGGCCAGCCGGGTCGCGCCCGACGCCATGGCCTACCACCCCCGCGACGCCCGCTTCGTGATGAACGTGCATGCCCGTTGGGAACGCCCCGAGGAAGACCAGGCCTGCATCGCGTGGGCGCGCGACTTCTTCCGCGCCACCGAGCCGCTCGCCGCCGGTAGCGTCTACGTCAATTTCCTGACCGAGGAGGAAACCGGCCGCATCGGCGCGGCCTACGGGCCGAACTACGCAAGGCTCACGCAGATCAAGCGGACATACGACCCGCAGAACCTGTTCCGAGCGAACCAGAACATTGCCCCGGCCAGCGGGTCTTAGGAACCGGCCTGGTCATGACCTGCTACCGGCGGTGGCCCCCTCCCGCATGCGGGAGAAAGGACATCCGATGGCCTTTCATCTTTATGCCGTAACTACCGTTGAGATGGCGCCCAGACGAAAGGCTGTCCAGGGACAGGACCTTCCGACTGGCGCCCTCCCCTCAGTTGACCGAGGTCGGCCATCTACGACCATGCCGCATGATGAAACGCCTTCTTCTTAGATTGGCAACAGCCTCTGTGCTGGTCGCCTCTGCTGGAGTCGCCATGGCGCAAACCACTCCGATGCCAACCACGCCAACCACGAAGATCTTGGCGATTGGCACCTTTCCGCCGGGCACTGACATGCAACTTGTCCAACGCATTCTTCCAACCGAAGTTCGCGAGACGGCGCAGCTCTACCTCGCGGGCAAGATTGACCAGTGGTACTCACTGCAAGACCGGGCTGGGGTGGCGTTCATCCTGAACGTTACGGACGTCAGTCAAGCGCATGAAATGCTTGAGGCGCTTCCCTTGGGGAAAGCGCACTTGATGACATTCTCGCTCCTCCCAATAGGCCCACTGAAGCCGTTGAGTCAGCTGTTGAATCCGCCTTCCCCCCAGTAGCAACTAGAGCGTACTGGGCTGCTGCGCCGCCGGTTTTTCTATCTCGCCGTTTTGGCGATGAAGGCGGTGGTAGACACAGACAGGCAACATCATGATGCGCATGAGCCGGTTAGCCAGGCCACGGCGCCGTTCAGCTCATGGCAGGGAACGATGGCTTCTCGCGAAGGCGTTCCACCATTCAGCCATCGCACAAAAAAAGCCCGCCGAAGCGGGCTTCCATCACATGACGGCCGATCAATAGCCCGCTGCCAGCCCGGTGTTGCGACGCGGATCATTGGCGCCATAGAAGCGGTTATTTCCCACTGGCTTGCCGTTGAGTGACGGCGCGCCGATGATGATCGCCGCCAGGTGATTGGCCGGCTGCGGCGGCCCGAAGTGATGACCCATATCTTCGAGGATCTTTCGCGTGTCCGGCGACAACGTGTAGTCCTCCACATTGGTAAGATCGGGCAGCCATTGCTGGTGGAAGCGCGGCATGTCGACGGCTTCCTGCACGGTCATGTTGTAGTCGATGGCATTGATCATCGTCAGCATGACGGCCGTGATGATCCGGCTGCCGCCCGGCGTTCCCACTACCATCACCGGCTTACCGTCCTTGGTGACGATGGTTGGGCTCATCGACGAGAGGGGACGCTTCCCTGGGGCGATCGAGTTGGCCTCGCCCTGTACCAGGCCATACAGGTTCGGCACGCCGACCTTGGCGGTGAAGTCGTCCATCTCATCGTTCAGGAGCACGCCTGTTTTCGCCGCCGTCACCTTGGCGCCGAACCAATCGTTGAGCGTGTACGTGACCGACACCGCATTGCCGTACTTGTCGGCAATCGAGTAGTGCGTGGTGTTACTGCCCTCATGCGGCTCCACACCCGGCTTGATGTCCTTCGACACACCCGCCTTCTTCGGATCGATCACGGCACGAATCCTGGCGGCGTAGTTCTTGTCGAGAAGGCGGTCGAGCGGGTTCTTCACAAAGTCCGGATCGCCCAGGTAGCTATTGCGGTCGACGTAGGCATGGCGCATGGCCTCGATCTGGTAGTGCACTGCCTGCGCCGAGTGATAGCCCAGTTCCTTGAGCGGATAGCCCTCCAGGATGTTCAGCATCTCGCAAATGATGACGCCACCCGAACTGGGCGGCGGTGCGGATACAACGTGATAGCCGCGGTAGTCACACTCCACCGGCGCCAGTTCACGCGTCTTGTAGGAGTCCAGGTCTTCCTGCGTGATCAGGCCCTTTCCAGCGCGACTGGAAGCGACAATGGCCTGGCCCACCCAGCCCTGGTAGAAGCCTTCGGTTCCCATGGCACTGATCGCTTTCAGCGTCTTTGCCAGATCGTGCTGCACCAGCTTCTGGCCTACCTCGAACGGCTGCCCCTTGTTCAGGAAGATCGCTCCAGAGGCTGGATCCTCCTGGAAGTCCTTGGTCGAGGTGTGCAGCATGTCCACGTCGCCCTGGTCGAGCGTGAAGCCGTTTTCGGCAAACTTGATTGCCGGTGCAAGCAGGTCGGCGCGCTTCATGGTGCCGTACTTCCGGCGCGCGTATTCCATGCCGGACACCGTGCCGGGAACACCTACCGCGAGATGGCCCTTGGTGGAGGCACCCTTGATAACGTTGCCATCCTTGTCAAGGTACATGTTCGCGGTGGCACCCTTGGGTGCGACCTCCCGGAAGTCAAGGAAGGTCTTGCGGCCATCGGCAAGCTGGATGGTCATGAACCCGCCGCCACCCAGGTTACCCGCTGCCGGGTACACCACGGCCAGCGCGTAGCCCACTGCGACCGCGGCGTCGACCGCATTGCCGCCGCGCTTGAGCACATCCACGCCCACCCTGGTAGCCAGATGTTGGGCGGTGACGACCATGCCGTTCTCGGCGGCGACTGGGGCAACAGAAGCAGCGTATGACGACGGCGCAAAACTCGTAGTCAGACACAGGGTCGCAATTGCGGTGTACCACCGCAAACCTGATTTCGATTTCATAGACTCCCCCCGGGTGAATGCCGTTATTCAGAAGAACTTATATAAGCGAAAACGTCGAAAACGTACGCATGCGCCTTGCACTTGTCGGCCTCTGGCGTCGTTCTGATAAACACCAGACGCAGTACGCCGGCATTCGGCGACTGCCAGGGCAGACAATCTTCTCACAGAAATTCCGCACTTTCCTGCCTCTTTGCCGCCACCCTCATGACTCATCATCCTGCAGCGACAGGCGGTTCAGCGTGGTATGGGAAGATACGCTTCAGCTAGCGTCATCGGACGACGGCATTGATACGGGAAAACCATGATTGCCCCATCCCGGCCATTTGATCGCGGTCGGTCAGGAGCGGACGATGGAATCGCACTTACGTTGATGATCCAATATCATGTTCGCTGCGACCGCAGACGGTGCCTGCTTCGTCGTAAGTCACGATGTCAAGCGTTTCTGCCAGGTCAGGGGGAACGAAGTAGCGTGTGATCTGCTCGAATTCGGTTTCCGAAGTCTGGAACGGATGCTCTCCTCGCGCATTCCGCGCGCGCAGGCGCGTCTTGCAAACCTCGTCACTTACGTCAAGATAGTGAAGTCGGTGTCCGCATCCGGCACGCTTCGACAGGCCATGACCCCACGCGCGCGATGCAACGGTATTGAACGGGAAATCGAGTACCACGGAGACACCTGCGCAGAGCAGGGAATGCGTATGCTCTGCAATGACATTCTTGATGCGCCCTGCGCAGCGGACATAGTCCTCGAACGACAGAATTTCGCCCGGATAGAGGCGCGACATCCAAACGTCTTCGCTGATCAGTATCGTTCGCTCAGCGCCAGCAAGCGTCGCCGTGAGAGTCGACTTTCCTGATGCGATCTTGCCGCAGACCATATGGAGGGTTGTCGCGGCATCCCACGCCGCACCGTGATTCTTCTTTGCAGTCAGCATTTCCAGGCGCTCCATTCAATGCCCAGAAAGCAAAAACCCGCCTTCCGGGCGGGTTGTCATGACGTTGAACTCAAGTCGATAGCTATCCCGCCGGCAACGTGTCGGCGCAAATAATCGAGTTGATGTGCGATCGGTTCATGCGCCAGAGCATAGCGAATCGCGCTTATGCGCGCAAGCAGTAAGCCACCCCGCAGATCGGCAAAGAACCTGAATTAAGCCATGCCGCGAAGCGAAATCGGCCTGCTCGAACTGTTAGGCCGCGCCCTTGTCACGGCGACGCGGGCGTGTCAGCCTTTGTCGAGGTTTCCCGCGACAGGCGCGAGCGCCCAGTCAAGCGCGAAGTCGGCGACCTCCTCCCAGCCCTTCTCGCCGCAGGTGTAGTGACTGCGGCCTGCGAACAGCTTGTATGCAGTGATCGCCCGCGAGTGCTTGGTGTTCTTCTCGAAATTCTCGTGCTGCACGACCGGCGGCAGGATGTGGTCGTTGCCGCCAGCAACGAAGAGTAGCGGTGCGCGCTTGTCGTTGGCGAAGTTGTAGGCTGTCGCGGCATTCGGGGTGAAGTTCGCGAACCCTCCCTGGAACAACATCCGCCCCGACACGGGGACGGCGTACCGCTCATAGACAGTCTTCGATTCCTCGACGCTCAAGTTGTTCGTGAACGCGTAGTGGAATTCCTTCTCGGTGATCGGCACCGCCCGGCGCAGGTTGGCCGGGTTGCGCAGGACCGGGAACGTTGCCTTGATCTCGCTGAAAGGCAGCGCCAACACCCCCTTCACCGCTGCACCGTCGATG
The DNA here is from genome assembly GCF_056930435.1 of Cupriavidus sp. 09_S30. Classification (NCBI taxonomy): domain Bacteria; kingdom Pseudomonadati; phylum Pseudomonadota; class Betaproteobacteria; order Burkholderiales; family Burkholderiaceae; genus Cupriavidus; species Cupriavidus sp. 09_S30. The sequence goes on from NZ_JBXOWI010000002.1 coordinate 1,802,863, forward strand.
GAGACGCCGGCCGCGCCGAAGCCGGCGTCGAGGAGGAGCTGAACAAAAGCCCCGCCGAACGAATGCCCCATGATGATCGGTTTCGTGTCGAGGGCGGCGATCACCTTGGCCAAGTGATCGAAGACCTCGCGCACGCCCAGGTTCACCAAGGGTGTTGGATCCCGCCGGAGCGCCTCGACTCCGGCAATACCCGGCTCGATCCCTGGGTACCCAGGCGCAATCACCCGCATTCCTCGTTGCTCGTAACGGGCTACCCAATGCTCCCAAGACAACGGCGTCATCCAGAGACCGTGGATCAGTACAACCGTGTCTGTACGTGCTTCTACCTGCATATGACCGCTCCCATGATCGTTGGGTTACGAAAACCATGCCTGTGGCTTATCGAGATCTTCTGAACATGTGAGGCATGCAGAAAGAACGATCGTTCTATCAGACTCCTTCCGCGGCCTGTTGTCAAGTGCGCTCAGCTATAGTTCGGAAATGAACATGCACACTGAATCGCATTCACCGCGTGACCGCCTCCTCGCGGTGGCGTCGGCGCTCTTCTACGCCGAAGGCATCAAGGGCGTGGGCGTTGACCGAATCCTGGCTGAAGCGGGAGTCACCCGGGCCACGATGTACCGGCACTTCGCAGGCAAGGAAGGTCTGGTCGTTGCGTACCTAGGGCGCGAGGACGCGATCATCCGCAACTACTTCGCCGCCGCAGATGCAGCAGGCGGCAGCCCTACCGACCTGCTGGTCGCGGTCATTGACGGGATCGCTGAGGACGCCCATCGTTATCACCGGCGTGGCTGCCCGTTCATCAACGCCGCAGCCGAATACCCCGATGGAGAGATTCGCGACGTCATCGACGGGCATAGGGCCTGGTTCCGCCAGAAGCTCGGTGCCGTGTGCAAGGCGGCGGGAATCCCGAACGCAAACCAAGCCGCCGCCGCCTTGGTACTACTGCGTGACGCCGCCCTCGTCGGTGTCTACCTCGACGGCGACGCGGTGACGACCACCTTTCGTCGCACGGCGCGCCAGGTAGTTGGGCTGAGCTGACCGCGCTCCATTTGTCGTTGCTGCAGGCTGGCCGTTATTCGTGCTACGAGCCTTGGGCCGACGGCGCCTCTCCGCGCTTCGTCGCTCGCGACTACGCGAACATCTCATGGAGACTGCGCAGGATCACCGCTGCACAGGCGAGCCACACGGCTCCGACCAGCGTGGCGATGGCTACGGCATGGGGCGATGACGAGTATGCCGCCGCCAGCAGGATGGCTCGCCCGTGGCCAGCATGCCGGGCTTGTCGGTGGCGAAAATGGCATAGAAGCGAGGCATTGCGATCATCCTTGCGAGGCCGGGTCGAGGACGAAGTCATAGCGTGCTTCACGGAACGGGCCTTCGATGCCGAAACGCCGCGCCAGCGGATAGCCGGCAGGCCGTTCCTCGTAGGCCACCTGCAGTGACTCCTTGACGCCAAACACCGCATCCGAGTCCAGGTATGGATCGCCCTGATTGAACAGATGCGTGACCAGCCTGCGATGGCCGGGCGCATCGATCATGAAATGCAGATGGGCCGGCCGCCACGGATGCCGCCGGGTGGCGGTGAGCATGCGGCCAACCGGCCCGTCGGTCGGGATCGGATAGCTCACCGGCACGATGGTGCGGATGGCGTAGTAGCCCTCCTCGTCGGTGCAATAGCGGCCGCGCAGGTTGCCAGTGGGCTGGGCGGCGTCCTGGCCGGAATACATGCCGTTCTCCGCAGTCTGCCAGATGTCGAGCACGGCGTTGCGCAACGGGGTGCCGTCGGCAGAGAAAACGCGGCCGTGGACCAGCGCCGGGGTACCGGGCGTGACGGCCATGTTTTCGCCACAGGCGCGATCGGGCATGCCGGCAATGTAGAACGGGCCGAAGACGGTGGTGTCGGTGGCGCCCGTGGACTGGCGATGGTTGATCGCATCGACGAGCATCGACACGCCCAGCGTGTCCGACAACAGGATGAATTCCTGGCGGACCAGTCCGTCGCACATCTTGCCGGTGTCAGTCAGGAACTGGATGGCGGCAAACCACTCTGCTTCCGTCGGCTCAAGTTCACGGACGTAGGCGTGCAAGTGGCGAACCAGCCCCTGCATCAACATGCGCAGGCGAGGGTCGGGGGTATCGGCGAAGCGGGCGACGACCTGCTCGGTCAGCGCGGCTTCGGCGGCAGCGTGGGAGGTTGCGTCCATGATGTCCTTCCTTTCTCGTGGTTCTTCTCGTGGTTGCCGCATTCAGGCCGGGCTTTCGCCGCGCCAGGCGCGTCCGAGCAGCGCCCGGACTGCCTCGCGCTCGACGGGCCTGGGGTTGTAGTAGGGGTTGGTGCAGGCCAGCAGCGCGGCCTCGTCCAACCCGCCCTCGGGCATCCCGATGGCCGACAGCGCCGTGGCGATGCCCAGCAACTGGTTCAGCCGGAACAGCAGGACGCCGGCATCCTGCGCCTCGCCGCCGCCCAGTGCCCGCGCCACGCGTTCCAGCGCCCGCGGCGCGGCGGCGTGGTTGTAGTGGGCGGTATGCGGCAGCATTGCGGCGTGCGTCTGCGCATGAGGCAGGTTGAACGTACCGCCGAGCGTATGGCAAAGCTTGTGATGGATCGCCATGCCAACCGTGCCCAGGCAGACGCCTGCCAGCCACGCGCCGTACAGGGCGCGGCCGCGGGCGTCGATATCGTCCGGCCGTTGCACCACGGCGGGCAGCGACCCGGCCAGCGCGCGAATCGACTCCTCCGCCATCAGGCTGATGATCGGGTTGGCGTCTTCGGCATACATCGCCTCGACCGCATGCGCCATCGCATTCATGCCGGAGGCGGCGGAGATCTCGGCCGGCAAGGTCAGCGTCAGTTGGGGATCGTAGACAACGGTGCGCGGCAACACGCGCTGGTCGCGGCCGGTCTTTTTCAGGCGCCCTTCGGTCAGGCCATAGATCGGCGTGACCTCCGACCCGGCGTACGTGGTTGGCACGGCGATGATGGGCTGCCCCGAAACGAGGGCGATGGCCTTGCCGAGCCCGATGGTGGAGCCGCCACCGACCGCCACGTAGCAGTCGGCGCCAAGCCGCGCGGCCTCGTCCCGGGCGGCTTGCGCCACCTCGATCGGCACATGCATCACCGCCTGGCTGTAGACGCCCGCCGAGCAGTCTCCAAGCAGCGCGGCCACGCGCTCGCCGAGCGGCCGCTGCTCCGGCGTGGTGAGCACCAGCGCGCGCCGCGCGCCGAGCCGCTTCACCTCGTCCGGCAGCGCTGCCAGCCGGCCCGGCCCGAAGACCACCCGCGACGGTGTGGCCTGGTAGACAAACGATTCCATCACCCCTCCTGACGAATTGACCTGACCGAGTGCTTCAGCGCTTGAAGTGCGGCGGTATCGTGGCGTCCACATTGACCCATACCGACCGCGCTTCAGTGTAGTCGTGCATGGCCTCGAAACCCATCTCGCGACCGTAGCCGGACTGGCCCAGCCCGCCGAACGGGCTGCCCGGGTTCACCCGCTTGTATCAGTTGATCCAGCACATGCCGGCCTGGATGCCATTGGCCATCCGGTGGGCGCGGCTCAGGTCGCGCGTCCACAGGCCGCTGCCGAGGCCGTACTCGGTGGCATTGGCGATGGCCAGCGCTGCGTCGTCGCTGCCGAAGCGCAATGCGGTGACGAAGGGACCGAACACTTCCTCCTGCGCCACACGATCATGCGGCCTGGCCTCGACGATGGTGGGCTCTACGTAATAGCCCTTCTCCAGCCCTGCAAGCGCCGGTGCCCGGCCACCGGCCAGCACGCGCCCTCCCTGCTCTCGCGCCACGCCGGTATAGGACAGGACCTTGTCGCGATGCTGCGCCGACGGCAGCGGTCCCATCTCCGTATCCGGATCGAGCTGGTCAGGACCATGCTGCCGGAGCTGTCGATCAGCACCATTTTCAAAGGCACGATCCCGTTCCTGGCCGCCAATGTCATCGCCCTGGTGCTGGTCATTCTTGTGCCGGGCATCGCGCTCGGGTTGGTCGGATTGATGCGATAGCTGAATCCACGTGCCTTCGGCCCCATACTCGCTGGAAGGATAGACAACGGCGGTTCGCGGCGATCTACGGACGCCGCTCCCTGCGAGGCGGCACCATAGAACGGACCGTCGTGCGCAGGTCACGTCGGGCTAGTTGTCAGGTCGGCCAACTAGACAGGACGGTTTGACCTGCTGCACCGCAAGCGACGTGGACTAGGCATTGGGCGCGGCATTCTGCCTAGGCGGGGCGCTTTCCCGGCGCGCGATGGCGCGAGAACGTCAGGACCATGAGCGCCCCCTTATCGCGATAGCCGCTTTGCTGTCCTGGTCGCTCGCTGTGCCGCTCCAGCATAGCGAGCGAGAGTCCTCATCGACTTCATCAGCTCACGAATCCTGCGGCTATAACAGTACTGAACTGCATCAAGGCGCCTGCCGTCCTGCAACGCACGCGCCCCGCGCATTCTGCTGGCAGGTTGAGAGGTGAAGCATGGCTACCAACAACGGTCGAGTTTCCGCCGACGCTGAAGCGCTTCACGTACGCGATGTAACGCTTTCTGCGAGTGATGATTTCGATACCAGGCGGGATAAGCTCGCGCGCATCATGCTGGACGAGATGTACCAGTTCGTCGGCCTCCTGGATGTGCACGGCAACATGCTTGAAATTAACCGGGCGGCCCTGGATTCAGTGGGCATACGCATGGACGACATTCGCGGAAAGCCGTTCTGGGAAGCTCGCTGGTGGGTCATATCGGCCGAGACACAGCAAATGCTGCGTGAATCGATCCGCCGTGCAAGCCAAGGGGAGTTCGTTCGGTACGATGTTGAGGTCTACGGCCAAGCCACGGGCGAGGAAACTATCATCGCTGATTTCTCGCTTTTGCCCATTAAAGATTCGGATGGCAACGTGGTATTTCTGCTTCCGGAAGGCCGCAATATCACTGAGAAAAGACGCGCCGAGGAAGCGATAGCGCGTAAGAATGAAGAACTGCGTGCAAGCTGGGAACTGATCCGTCGTCAGCGCGATGAGCTCCAGGAGCTTTACGACACAATCGTCTCCGAGCAGAAATTGTCCGAGCGGCTACTGCTCAATCTTCTGCCCTATCCCATCGCGGAGCGGCTGAAGACGCGCCCGGACTTGATCGCCGACACCATTCCGGAAATCATCGCGGACAGCTTTCCTGCGGTCACGGTTTTGTTTGCGGACATTGTCGCATTCAGCCGGATCTCGGCTGGCATGAGTCCTGAGCAGTTGGTGACCATCCTCAACGAAATCTTCGCCGAATTCGATACGATTGCGGACGACCGGGGTCTCGAAAAGATCAAGACCATCGGGGACGCATATATGGCCGCCGCTGGGCTACCGATGCCAGCGGAGGATCACGCGGATCGAGCTGCGCATATGGCCCTGGATATGATCGATGCGCTCGCGCTATTCAATCAGCGCAGGGGCTTCAATCTGCAGATGCGGATCGGACTGAATAGTGGCCCAGTGGTCGCTGGCGTCATTGGCAAACGGAAGTTCATCTACGATTTATGGGGCGATGCGGTCAACACTGCCAGCCGAATGGAATCCCAGGGCGTCGCCGGGCGCGTGCAACTGACGGATGCCACTCGGCGCTTGCTCGGAAAACCGTTCCTGGTGGAAGAGCGGGGAGCCATCGAGGCGAAAGGCTTAGGCACCGTTCATACGTGGTTCCTGACAGGCCGAAGTGGTCCACCTGCCGGCAAGAAGCGGCCGCCTGATGTACAGCACCCGATCGGATAAGATACGGCCCGCCCGCCTAGCGGCCGATCAAACAAACGGAGTGCCTTCAGTGATTCAACCGAGCAACGTATTCAAGGATAACCTCGCCCAGATGCCCGCCATCGATGCTATCGATCGCATCGATCTGGTGGACGGCACAGGCGCGGTGGTTGCAGACATCGAGAACAAGCCGGGCAAGCAAGGCTCCCTGGCTGTGTACCACTACCTGCAGGAGGTCTTCGGCACGCTTGATGCCAAGGCGGCTGAATACGGCCTTGCGCTGTTTGCCGAGCACACTGCCGATGCGCGCAACCGCCCCGGCGCCCATCCGAACATCGACCGCCTGCTGGCGATCGCGGCTGGCGGCGAAGCGCTGCGCATCAGCGTCGTCGCCAAGGCCTGAGCGCCTCTGGCGAATGCCCGCCGCGCCGGCCCATGGCTTCGAGCAGCGGGCGGGCTTGCAACAGCGCCAAATAACGCGGGCCCCGGCAGTTCGGGGCGATCGGCCGGGCGGCCCCGGACAGGCCTCACCCTGGAATCGTCACGCTACATCCCTGCACCACCGCAAGCAGCTTCTCCACGTCGGGCGGCCCGGGCGGAATCTCCTCGTCGATCCGGGTGAACAGCTGCGATGCCCTGCTGCCCTGCCCTGTCACCGAGATCATTGCCCCGCCCCCGGGTCCGAAACGGAAATGATGCACCGTGCCGGCGGGCACATAAACAAACGCACCCGCCGTGGCTGTGATGACCTGGTCGCCGTAGCCGATCTCGAGCGTGCCCCGGGTGACGTAGAACGACTCGTCCCAGTCATGGCTGTGCGGCGGCGGGCCGCTGCCTTCTTCGCCCTGCTGCAGGAACACCTCATAGCCGTTCGTGACGGCATTCGATGCCAGCACCGTGATCTTCTCGCCGAGCACATCAAGCGCAGGTGCATAGGCATCCGGGGTCACCGCAAATGGTAGAGGCTTCATATTCTCTGTCTCCGTCATCCGGGACGCCGTCCCGGCGAAGCGCGCCACGGCCTGCCGTACATGGAAGTTGGCGCCAGCGCGGGCGGAACTACTAATGTCAGCGCGCATTGCCCAGGCGACCCCAAGGCGCGGGGGGCTGCCGATCCATGGTTCAAGATAGCAGACACCCAAGTGGGCAGGGACCTGTTTCAGCATGGACCACGCCAGCACGGATGCGTTACAGGAATGTGTGACCGCGGTGCGAGCTGCCCGCGGGCTGCTGCACGCGCCACGCCGGCGAGGCGGCGGGCTTCGGGCGGTTACCCCGTGCTAGGATGGGCGCTTGCACAGTTGCCGCTCCACCGCTCCATGACCACCCTCTACGCGACCCTCGGCGTGCAAGAGAACGCCACCCTGGACGAGATCAAGCGCGCCTACCGCCGGGCCGCGATGAAGTGCCACCCCGACCGCAACCTTGGCCGCCAGGCGGAGGCGCACGCGGAATTCCAGGAAATCCGCGATGCCTATGCCATTCTTTCCGATGCGGAGCAGCGCCGGGTCTACGACGAGGTATTCGAGCGGGAGATGCGGCGCTGGCAGGCCGAGCGCGAGGCCCAGGAAGAGCAGGAGCGCCAGGCGCAACGCGAGAGCGAGCGCGCCGCGCAGGAGCAATACGAGAAGATGGTCGCCATCGCGATGCGCTTTGCCGACGACGGCCATAATCGCGACGTTCTCTTCGGCGTGCTGCTCGGCCAGGACTGCGAGGCGGAACTGGCGGCCCGCATCGCGGACAGCGTATGGGCCTTGCAGGAGTCGCGGCGGGCGAGTGCAGCGGCCGCCGGCACCCCTGACGCCGAGGCGGCGCCGACAGGCGACGCGGGCGCTGCCCCCAACCGCGACGAGGCGCCGCAACCCTGGCGCCATTTCGGCAGCTTCGATTCATTCTGGCACGGGCTGTTCGGCGTCCGCACGTAACGGGGGCCGGCGGACGTCCCCCGCGCGTCAGTCTTTCTGCATCCGCGCCTTTCGCCACTGCTTCGGTGAGACACCGAAGTCCTGGGAGAACCAGCGCGTGAATGACCTTGAACTATCAAAGCCCAGCTGTTCCGAGATCGCGAAAATGGAATGGCGCGTATTCTCGAGGTAGCGCCGCGCGTTGTCCCGGCGCACGGAGTTGTAGACTCCCATGAAGGTGGCTCCCTCCTCTGCCAGTCGCCGCTGCACCGTGCGCGGGCTCATCTTCAGATAATCGGCAAGCAAGGACAGGTCGACCTTGCCGCTGGGCATCAACAAGGAAATCGCCTTTCTGGCGTCCTCCAGCACAGACTCGCGATTGATGACGGGAAGATTCTCGATGAAGAACCGCTCATAGTTCTTCAACTCGACCGCCGAGAAATCCGAAGGCGAATCCAGGTCGCTCGTGAGGCAGGCAAACCCGGAATACTCCGCACCGAACCGGAGCGGACAGCGAAAGACGCGGCGATGGATCTGGAGATCCTCCGGCGCCGCATGCGAAAAGTAGGTTTCATGCGGACTCCAGCGTTCTCCGAGCAGTGATCGAAAGATGTTGATGATCACCCCCACGCCCAGCTCGGCCGCTTGCCGCGAATAGACGTCGGATATCAATTCGACCCGGACCAGCGAAAACTGGCCATGGTCCTCGATTCGAATGGCGAGGACGTCATTCAGCAGGCCCTTGTGTCGCGTCAAAAAGCCGATGGCCGCGCGTGCCGAGCGCTGATGCCGCAGCAACAGGCTGATCGCCCCGATATCCGAGAGCTGGCGCCGCTCCACCATCAACGCCGCGTAGGCCATGCAATTGGAGGCGCTCGCCGCGTCTTCCAGCAACTGAATCACGACACGCGCGGGCAGGAAGCTGCGCTCCGTCGGAGCCAGCAGGGCCCGGCTCAAGCCGTGCCGCAGCAACAGCGGCTCCGGATCCAGGCCGAGCTCGCTGGCGACGTCCAGGAACCGCGACAAGGAAGCGGATCGGATATTCAAACCCATTAGCGTATTCCCTAGGTTGGCGTGATCTGCGATCTTTTTGGCGCGTATTGTGACTTTTTGAGTTTCTCATGTCCCTACCATCAGGTCAAAAGAACTCGCCTGCTTGGCATAGGAGACCCCGAATGGAACTGAAGGACAAAGTCGCGATCGTCACCGGCGGTGGGCGCGGTGCCGGAGAGGGCATCGCTCGGGTCATGGCGCGGGAAGGTGCCCGCCTGGCCTTGGTTGACCTCAATCTTGAGAACGCCCAGCGCGTTGCCAGGAGCATCGATCCGACCGGCACGCGGGCCATCGCGATTCACGCCGACATTTCCAAGAAGGCCGGCGCCGAGGCGATGGCGGCGGAAACGCTCCGTGCCTTCGGTACGATCGACATCCTGGTGAACAATGCAGGCATCGAAGCGACTCCCGTTCTGGTCCAGGATCTGGCCGAAGAACAGTGGGATCGCGTGATGGGCGTGAACGCCAAGGGCGTGCTGCTTTGCTGCCAGGCTGTCCTGCCGACCATGATCGCCAAGAAGAGCGGCAAGATCGTCAACATCGACTCGATCGCCGGCATTCGCATGACCTTCTTCGGCAGCGTTGACTACACTGCGTCGAAGCATGCCGTCACCGGGCTGACCCAACATCTGGCGTGGGAAGTGGCGGATCACCGCATCAATGTGAATGCTGTCTGTCCCGGCGGGATCCTGACGCCATTGCTGGAGGAACACACCAAGCCGGAGTTGCGCGACGCCATCGCCAAGCGCGTCATTCCGCTTGGTCGCTTTTGCAAGATCGAGGAGATCGGTGAGGCGGCCTCCTTCCTGGCCAGTGAACGCGCCAACATGATCACAGGCCAATTGCTCGCGGTCGACGGCGGCGTGCTCACCGGTTACGGCGAGGACCTGCGTGCCGTGCTCCGCCAGCGCATGGAGGAAGCACAGGCCCTCGGGCATTGAGCGATCCCGTCCTGCGCGACGGGCTGCAATATCAACGCGACGGCAGGCAGTCTACTTAGTGGCGCCTGCCGCATCGACGAAAGGACATCGCCTTGGCGAGCCATCTTCCCACCAGCGACGCGACCAGCCTCGCACCGGACGCCTACCCGGTCTCCCGCTTCTATGCCCTGCGCGTGCTCGCGCTCAGCGTCGGGCTCATGTTGTCGGATTACATTTCGCGGCAGGTCCTGAACGCCACCTTTCCCGCGCTGAAGGCAGAGTGGGCCCTGAGCGATACCCAGCTCGGCGCGCTGGTCAGCGTTGTGGCGCTGGCCGTCGGCGTCCTCTCCTTTCCGGTCTCGCTGATGGCCGATCGCTGGGGGCGCGTCAAGAGCGTCTCCCTGATGGCGCTGTTATGGAGCGTGGCGACGATTGCCTGCGGGCTGAGCGGCAACTATGCCACCATGTTCATGGCACGGGCGGCGGTCGGCGTGGGCGAGGCCGGATATGCAAGCGCCGGCGGCGCGATTCTGGTCAGTGTCTTTCCACGGCGGCTGCACGGCACCATCATCAACAGCTTCCTGTCCGCGGCGCTGTTCGGCTCCGTATCCGGACTCGTGCTTGGCGGGATGCTGGCACAGCGGCATGGCTGGCGCACGGCCTTCTTCGCCATCGGCGCAGGCGGACTGCTCCTGTCCCTGCTTTACGTGATGGGTGTCAGGGAAACGCACGTCCACCCTTCCCGGGTCAAGACGCACCTGCCGGTGAAGGATGTCCTGAAGCGCCTGCTCACGACCCGGACGGCACTGTGGACGTATCTAGGTTCCGGCCTGATGCTGTTCATCCAGGGTGCGCTGCTTGCATGGATGCCCTCCTTGATGAACCGCTACTACGGCTTTGACATGACGCGCGCCGGCGTCACCACGGGCCTGCTGGTGATCGCAGGGGGTGTCGGCATGATCGCTGGCGGTGCCATGGTCGACTATCTCAGCGCGCGCCACGGCGTACGCCGTCTACGTATCATGGTGGGCTTCGCGCTGTGCTACTTTGTGCTGCTGCTCATCGCCTTCCAACTGCCGCCAGGCAATCCCCAATTGCTTGCCATCGCCGCGGCCTTCCTGACGGGATCGGGTTTCGTGGGTGCCTCCGGCGTGATCGTCACGGCGGTCTCTCCCCCCGCGATCCATGCCTCCGCATTTGCCATGCTGACGCTGGCGAACAATATCCTGGGCTATGCGCCGGGCCCCTTCCTCGTCGGCGTGCTTGCCGACGCCTTTGGCCTGCGGACGGCCATGCAGGCCCTCCCGCTCGTGGGCCTGGGGGCAGCCGCTGCCTTCATGATCGCCGACCGATACTACGATGACGATGTGCAGAGAGTCTGATCCCGCCTGGCAGCGAAGCGCGGAGACGCGATGCCCCGGCGCTCCTAGTGGAACATGGGCGCAAGTCCTGCAAGTGTCGCAACTACCGCTACGTAGCGGGGCCACATCCGATAAGGACCTCCAGGCTTGCTGATTTCACGCTCCAACCCTCACGCGGGCGCCCTCCCCGGTGTTGCCGCCATGGCGGCAATGGCCGCGGGCCTGTCCATGCTCGGGCAATTTGCCATCGCGACCTATCTGCCCGCCTTCGCGGTCATGAGCAACGACTTGCACGCAAGTACTGCGCAGGTCCAGCAATCGCTCACCGCCTATCTGTTGCCTTTCGCGCTGATGATCCCGTGGCACGGCGCGATCTCCGATGCGGTAGGCCGCCGACGGATGATTCTGCTCGGCTGTGCGCTCTTCACCCTCGGCTCCCTGATCTGCACCGGCGCCACCGGCATCGCGATGCTTCACGCGGGGCGGGCCTTGCAGGGTGTCAGTGCCGGCATCGGCGTCATCGTAGGGCGGGCAATGATCCGCGACGTCTTCGACGGTATGCAGGCCCAGAAGGTCATGGCGCTCGTCGCGATGATCTTCGCCCTGGCGCCGGCCCTGGCACCGGTCTGCGGCGGCTGGCTATTGCTTTGGGCGGGGTGGCGCAGCATCTTTGTCTTCCTGGCGCTGGTGTCCACGCTGCTCCTCGTCGCCTGCTGGCGATGGGTGCCGGAGACCTTGCCGCCGGCCCGCCGGCACCCGCTTCACGCCGTGCTGCTGGCGCGCGCCTATGGGACCATGCTGACGCATCGGCGCTTCATCGCGCTGGCGCTCGCCAATGCCGGCGTCAACGTCGCGATCTACATCTACGTATTTGCCGCCCCTCGCTTCGTGACCCAGCATCTCGGACTTGATGCGCAGTCGTTTGGCTGGCTGTTCATCCCGATCGTGTCCGGAATCCTGGTGGGCTCGCTCATCTCACATCGCGTCGCCGGCCGGATGAGCCCCGAGCGCAGCGTGATGCTCGGGCACGCCGTCATGCTGCTGGCAGGCGCGTTCAATATTGCGGTGACCACCTTGCATGCCCCGGCATTTCCTTGGGCGCTGGTGGCACTGCCGGTCTTTGCCGCCGGGATGACCATCACGCAGCCGAGCCTGCAATTGCTGGCTCTGGACTGTTTTCCCGAGCGGCGCGGACTGGCTTCGAGCGGCTATGTCACGGTGCAGCAGTTCGGCAATTTCCTGCTGTCGGCGGTGCTGGTCCCGCTGCTGCTGGACTCGACCGTCAAGATGGCGCTGTGCATGGCTGGACTGCAACTGTTCGGCCTCATCATGTTCGTGGCCTCGCAACGCGGCAGGGTGGCCGCTGCGTCTCCAAACGATTGAGCCCCGCTTTGACACGGGGATGACGAGAAGCCTCCCCCACGGCGCCCCCTGCTATCGCCACCCTACCCCGCGCGCAGCGCCCACAACGCCTCCAGTACATATTCCGTCGCCCGCTCTACCTCCCCCGACCGGTGCGCCAGCCCGAGCTGGCGCCACAGCGCCGGCCGCAGCGGCCGCGTGATGACGCGCGCATCCGGCATCGGCGTGGTGGCCTCCTGCGGCAGCAAGGCTGCCCCGTAGCCGGCCGCTACCAGGCTCTTGATGGCGTCGTTGTAGTTGAGCTGGATGCGCGGCACCGGCTGGTGGCCGCCGCTGGCAAACCATTCCGCGGTCAGGCGCGACAGGCGCGTGGAGGCGTCGTTGAGAATCAGCGGGCGCGCCGCCAGCCAGGCGGGTGTGATGCGCCCCGGGCATGGCCAGCTGGCCGGCAGGAAGGCCATGACCGGGTCGCGCCGCCAGGGGCGGATGGTGAGGCCCGCCACGCGCGACTGCGGCAGCGCCACCAGGCCCACATCGAGCGTGCCGGCGGCCAGCCGGGCCAGCGTTTCCTGCGAGGTGAGCACAGCGACCTGTACGTCGATGTCGGGATGTTGCTCGGCCAGTGTCGCCAGTGCCTGTGGCAGCAGATGAGCGATGGCACCGGTGGAGGCGCCAAGGCGCACGCGGCCGGCCAGGCCCTGCACCTGCCGCTGCACGTCATCGAGCGCCTGGTCGGCATCGGCGAGCAGCCGGCGGGCGCGCTCGACCAGCGTTTCACCGATGGCGGAAGGCCGCACCTCGCCGCGCTTGCGCGAGAGCAGCGGCGCCCCGACGCGGGCTTCCAGGTCGGCGATGTGCAGGCTGACGGTGGGTGGCGCCAGGTGCAGAGCACGCGCCGCCTCGGCGAAGGAGCCCAGGTCGGCAATGGCGACCAGGGTGCGCAGGCGGTCCAGGCTGATCTCACGCATGGGTGGCTCCTCGTTCAGGAAATATGAATCTTGTCGTTTGGAAATTCAACTTTTCCGATTCTATCCCGAGGCGCAAGATGGCCCTTCGCGCGCTTGCCGCACCGGCCGCGCCAGCCACGCCAGCCAGGCGTGCCATCTCCACGCAACGACCGAGGATTCACGACATGAGCTATCCCCTGGTATTCATCGACGGCGACCAAGGCACCACCGGCCTGCAGATCCACGAGCGCCTGCGCGCTCGCGACGACCTGCGCCTGCTGACGCTGCCGGCCGCGCAGCGCAAGGAACCGCGCGCTCGCGCCGAGGCCATCAATGCCTGCGATATCGCCATCCTGTGCCTGCCGGATGCCGCAGCGCGCGAAGCGGTGGCGGCCATCACCAATCCGGCGGTGCGGGTGATCGATGCCAGCTCAGCGCATCGCACGCAAGCGGGCTGGACCTACGGCTTTCCCGAAATGGCGGCCGGCCAGGCGGAACGCATCGCCGGCGCGCTGCGCGTGAGCAATCCGGGCTGCTACCCCACCGGGGCGATCGGGCTGCTGCGTCCGCTGGTGGAAGCCGGCCTGCTGCCGCGCGACTATCCGCTCGCCATCCATGCCGTGTCGGGCTACTCCGGAGGCGGCCGCGCCGCGGTCGAAACCTACGAAGGCCCCGACGCCGGACGGGCGCTGCCCTTCCAGGTCTATGGCCTGGGCCTCGCCCACAAGCACACACCGGAAATCCAACAACACGCCGGCCTGTCGCGGCGCCCGGTCTTCGTGCCGGCCTACGGTGCCTTCCGCCAGGGCATTGTGCTGACCGTGGCGCTGGACGTGGACCTGCTCGCACCCGGAACGGATGGCGACAAGCTGCATGCCTGCCTGGCGTCGCACTACGCCGGCGCGCGCCATGTCGAGGTGATGCCGCTGGCAGAATCGCAGGCCGCCACGCACCTCGACCCGCAAGCGCTGAACGGGACCAACGATCTGCGGCTGGGCGTGTTCGTCAATGAGGAGCACGGGCAGGTCTTGCTGTCAGCGGTATTCGACAACCTCGGCAAGGGGGCGTCGGGCGCCGCCGTGCAGAACCTGGACCTGATGCTGGCGGCCTGCCGGGGTGCCGAGCGGCAGGCAGCGTAGCGCGTCGCGACGCCCCCCGCTCAGCCCTAGGGACGCAGCAGGTCGAGGCCGCCGAAGGCGACCACGCCGCTGAGTGCGATCAGGGACACGGAATCCCTTGAAAGCAGGAGAATCGCCGCAGCCGTCCAGCTCACGACAAAGAAAGCAGCCATCCGCTTCATGAAACATACCGGTGAAGGTGCCGTCCCGCGTGACGGCTGCCCGACTCCTGCGATGGCAGCCGTGACGGGCGGCCGGAGGCCGTCTTGCGGCGAGGGACAAGCGAGGCGGGCGGATTGGAAGGAATGACGGCCCGCCAAGCGGGCCGTTCACGTCCGCGCCGTGATGCGGCGAGAACTCGGAACCTAGTATAAACCCTAGGGTAGGTACCGACCAGCGCGAACGGCGGCGAAGCGCCGGCCATGCTGCGCGAAACGCGCTGCATGTGTCGGGAACGCCGCGCCATGCGGAATGGCCCGGCGCCGCTGGCGCCAGGGCATCGCGCGCTGGGCTGTCAGGCTGCGCTGCGGCGCAGCTTCTCCTGCGCCCACTGCACCGCCACACGCGCGGGGGCCTGCCCGCTCGCGCGCACGCGCTCGGCCAGCTCGAAGACGCGTTCGCGGATGCCTGCGACCTCCGCCACCACCGCGGCCTCGTCGGCACCCCCCAGGTACTCGCGGGCGCAACTGATGATGCCGCCGGCGTTGATCAGGAAATCGGGCGCATAGAAAATGCCGCGGCGCTGCAGCACGTCGCCTTCGGCCAGGGATGCCAGCTGGTTGTTGGCGCCCCCCGCAACCACCTGGAAGGCGCAGCCTGCCGCCACGGACGGGGTGATCACCGCGCCCAGCGCGCAGGGCGCGAAGACGTCCGCCTGCACGCCGACGATGTCGGCGGCCGCTACCACGCGCGCGCCGAAGCGTTCGCCCGCCTGCGTGGCCTTGGCGGCATCGACGTCCGCGACGGTCAGTTGCGCGCCGGCCTCGTGCAGCAGGCGGCACAGCTCCCAGCCCACCGAACCGAGGCCCTGCACGGCCACGGAAACGCCGTCCAGGGTCTCGCGGCCCAGCGCGCAGCGCACCGCCGCTTCGATGCCGACGAACACGCCGTAGGCGGTCTTGGGCGAGGGATTGCCGCCGAAACCGCCTTCGCGCGGCAGGCCGCTGATATAGCGCGTTTCGGACTGGGCCACCCGCATGTCTTCCACGGTGCTGCCGACGTCCTCGGCGGTGATGTAGCGTCCGTCCAGGGATTCGACCAGGCGGCCGAAGGCGCGGAACAGGGCCGTACGGTCGGTCTGCTCCGGCGAGCGCAGGATCACCGCCTTGCCGCCGCCGAAGGGCAGCCCGGCCAGCGCGTTCTTGTAAGCCATGCCTTGCGACAGGCGCAGCGCGTCGGTCAGCGCGTCCTGCTCCGCTGCATAGGTCCAGTAGCGGCAACCGCCGAAGGCCGGGCCGAGCGTGGTGTCGTGGATGGCGATGATGGCTCGCAGGCCCGACGCCGGGTCGGTGGCGAGCGTGATGAGCTCATGGGACGGGCCTTCGCCCGTGCCGAACAGGCCGCGTGCGGCGTCGGCTTGGATGCGTGCTGTCAAGCTGTCTTCTCCAACAGGATCGGAAGCGCAAAGCGGTAACTTTGCCTTCCCGGCACACCGCATTGGGTCGCAAGGCGGTGCAGGTTCGACGGCCGCCGCCGGGACGGCTGCCGCCACGAGAAGGCCAGGCGGCAATTGTGTTGACGCCGGGCCTCGGAAACACGCGGGCGCCGGCCGGAGGCGCGGCGCCGATGGCGGATCATAGCGGCAATCGCGCTGCCGCGGCATAGGGTTTACAGGGGGCTTGACGCTGCACGCGCCATGCCGGCCGGCCAGCCTCGCGCCGCATTGCGGCGCGGGTGCCGGTAGCTATACTCAAGACGTGATGCCGCCCGGCCCGCCCGGCCCACTCCCTCCGGCGCAAGGAGCCAACCATGTTCCACCATCTCTTGCTGCCCATCGACGGCACGCCGCATGCGGAGGCCGCCTTCCGCAAGGCGCTCGAATTCGCCGGCGGCATCGGTGCCCGCGCCACCTTGCTGCACGTGATTCCCGAATTCCAGCTCCATACCTACCAGGTGGAATTGCTGAGCGACACGCACGCGCAGTACACGCGCGAGGCCAGCCGCGCCGCCGAGGGCTACCTGCGCGCGATGGCAGATGAAGCGCTCGCTGCGGGCGTCGCCTGCGACACGGTGGCCCTGATCCACGATCACCCCTACGAGGCGATCATCGACACGGCGCGCGACAAGGGCTGCGACCTGATCGCCATGGCCTCGCACGGGCGCCGCGGCGTGGCCGGCATTCTGATCGGAGGCGAAACCCGCAAGGTGCTGACGCACTCCACCATCCCGGTGCTGGTCTACCGGTAGGCATTGCTGCAGCGGACGCCCGCGCTCAGGCGGTCCAATCCAGCAGGACCTTGCCGCTGTTGCCCGACAACATGGTGGCGAAGCCCGCCTCGTATTCCGCGATGGGGAAACGGTGGGTGATCATGGGCGACAGGTCCAGCCCGCTCTGCAACATCGCGACCATCTTGTACCAGGTCTCGAACATCTCGCGCCCGTAGATGCCCTTGATCTCCAGGCCCTTGAAGATGACCTGGTTCCAGTCGATGGCGACACTGGACGGCGGAATGCCCAGCAGCGCGATCTTGCCGCCGTGGTTCATGCCTTCGAGCATGGCTGCGAAGGCCGAAGGCACGCCCGACATTTCCAGCCCCACGTCGAAGCCTTCGGTCATGTGCAGGCCGGTCGCCACGTCCTTGAGGTTCTCGTGCATGACGTTGACGGTACGCGTGGCGCCCATGCGGCTGGCCAGCGCCAGGCGGTAGTCGTTCACATCGGAGACCACCACGTTGCGCGCGCCCACATGGCGCGCGATGGCCGCCGCCATGATGCCGATCGGCCCGGCGCCGGTGATCAGCACATCCTCACCCACCAGGTCGAAGGACAGCGCGGTGTGCGTGGCATTGCCGAAGGGGTCGAAGATGGCTGCGATCTCGTCGGGAATGTCGTCCGGGATGCGGAAGGCATTGAAAGCCGGGATGACGAGGTATTCGGCAAAGGCGCCCGCCCGGTTCACGCCCACGCCCACCGTATTGCGGCACAGGTGGCGGCGTCCGGCCCGGCAGTTGCGGCAGAAGCCACAGGTGATGTGGCCCTCGCCGGAAACCCGGTCGCCGATGGACAGGCCGCGCACTTCCTCCCCGATGGCGACCACCTCCCCCACATACTCATGCCCGACCTGCATGGGCACGGGGATGGTCCGCTGCGCCCACTCGTCCCACTTCCAGATGTGGATATCGGTGCCGCAGATGGCTGTCTGGCGGATGCGGATCATCACATCGTTGTGGCCAACCTCCGGCTCAGGCAGCTCGGCCAACGTCAGTCCGGGCGCGCGTTCAAGTTTGGCAAGGACTTTCATGCTGGGTCTCCTGCCTGAAGCTTAGACGATGGCGCCGAATTCGCGCCCCACCTTGGCGAAGGCCGCTACCGCCTGCTCGACCTGCGCCGCCGTATGCGCCGCGCTCATCTGCGTGCGGATGCGTGCACGCCCGCGCGGCACCACCGGATAGGAAAAGCCGATCACGTAAACGTGCTCGGCGAGCAGCGCATCGGCCATGCCGGTGGCCAGCGCGGCGTCGCCCAGCATGACCGGGATGATGGGATGGTGGCCCGGCACCAGGGTGAAGCCCAGCGCGGTCATCTCGCGGCGGAAATGCTCGCCGTTCTGGCGCACGCGCGCGCGCAGCGCGGCACCTTCGCCACTGGCCAGCAGCTCCAGCACCTTCAGCGTGGCGGTGGCGATGCTCGGTGCCAGCGAGTTGGAAAACAGATAGGGACGCGAGCGCTGCCGCAGCAGTTCCACCACCTCGCGGCGCGCGGCCACATAGCCACCCGACGCGCCGCCCAGCGCCTTGCCCAGGGTTCCCGTCAGGATATCGACGCGACCCTCGACCCCGCACAGCTCAGGCGTGCCGCGCCCGTGCTCGCCGACAAAGCCGACCGCATGCGAGTCATCGACCATCACCAGCGCGCGGTAGCGATCGGCCAGGTCGCAAATGGACTTCAGGTCAGCGACGATGCCGTCCATGGAGAACACGCCATCGGTAGCGATCAGCTTGAAGCGCGCGCCGGCCGCTTCGGCCTCCTGCAGGCAGGCCTCCAGGTCCGCCATGTCGTTGTTGCGGTAGCGGTAGCGCCGGGCCTTGCTCAGGCGTATGCCGTCGATGATGCTGGCATGGTTGAGCTCGTCGCTGATGACGGCGTCCCGGTCATCCAGCAGGGTCTCGAAGAGCCCGCCATTGGCGTCAAAACAGCTCGAGTAGAGGATGCTGTCCTCGGTCCGCAGGAAAGAGGCAAGCGCCCCTTCCAGTGTCTTGTGGACCGACTGGGTGCCGCAGATGAAGCGCACCGACGCCATGCCGAAGCCGTCTTCCGACAGGCCGCGCCGCGCCGCCTCGATCAGGCGCGGATCATCGGCCAGGCCCAGGTAGTTGTTGGCGCAGAAATTCAGCACCTCGCCGCCGCCGGCCAGGCGGATGCCGGCCGACTGCGGGCTGCCGATGACGCGCTCGGCCTTGTAGAACCCCTCGGCGCGGATGGCCGCGATCGTGTCGCGCAGATGCGGAAGGTAACGGTCGTCCATGGCAGGCAGCCCTCGGCGGCAAGTTGGAGCGCCCGGGCGGCCGGCGCAGCGCCCGTGCGCCCCGGCGTGCCCCGGCCCGACTAGTGTCCTGGCCCGCAAATGGCTTTCCAGTCAAGTTATTTGCGGAACAGGACACTAGTCTAGTGCGCGCGCCCGGTGCGCACAAGGCGGCTGGCTGGGCGTGCCGTGCGACGGCTCAGGCATACTTGCCGGTCAGCCCGCCGTCGACCACCAGTTCCGTGCCGGTGATATAGGCCGCCGCATCCGAGGCCAGGAAGGCGCAGGCGTGCGCCACGTCCCAGGCGCTGCCCATGCGCCCCATCGGCACCTGGCGCGCGCGCGCCTGGCGGGCCTCGTCCAGGCTGCCCTCGGAGAACATGCGCGCCACCGTGCCGGCGATGCGCGGCGTATCGATCAGGCCCGGCACCACGGTGTTGGCGCGCACGCCGTGCGGCGCGTACTGCTGCGCCACCATGCGCGTGAACTGCATCACCGCGGCCTTGGTCACGCTGTAGGCCAGGTGCGGATAGCCCACGTAGCGCATGCCCGCCACCGAAGCGATGGCGATGATGGCGCCGCGCCCCTGCTCCACCATGCCGGGCAGCACCTGCTGGGTGCACAGCAGCAGGCTGCGCACATTGACCGCGTGGACACGTTCGAGGTCGGCCGCGCTGGTCTCCATCGGGCCGCCGGTCTTGCCGATGCCGGCGTTGTGGTGCAGCACGTCGATGCGGCCGAAGTGCTCGCGCGCGGCGGCGAAGACACGTGCGATGTCGGCCTCCTCTGCCAGGTCGGCCAGCAGCGTCTGCGCCGTACCGCCCTCGGCGCGGATCAGCGCCGTGGTCTGCTCGGCCGAGTCGGCATCGCGGTCCACCACACAGACACGCGCGCCCAGCCGGGCATAGGTCACGCACGCGGCGCGCCCGATGCTCCAGCCCGGGCCCGCCGAGCCGCCGCCGGCCACCAGCACCGTGCGCCCGGACAGGTCCAGCGGCAGCGCCGGCGGCCTGCCCGCCGCGCCCTGCGACCCCGCTGCAGGCGCGTTCATTGCCCTTCCCCGCCGGCCTTGCCACCCTCGCCCACGTAGGGAATGGCCTCCTCAACCGTATCCCAGATGAAGCGCCCGGACGGGCTCTGCTGTTCCTCGACGATATGCGCGACCAGCCCGGCCGCGCGCGAAATCACTGCGAAGCCGCGCATCACGCCGGTCGGCACGCCGATCTCGCCCAGCAGCGCCGCGACCGCGCCGGTGGCGTTGATGGTGATCGGGCGGCCGGCCACCGCATCCACGGCCTGCGACAGCCGTTCGAGGGCGCGGATCTTGTCGCCCGCCAGTTCCGGCTCCGCGCGGCCCATCTCCAGCAGCTTGTAGGCGCGCGGGTCCACCGGCTTGTGCAGGTGGTGGCCGAAGCCGGGCACCGCGCTCTTGATCTCCTTGTAGTGCCGCGCGATGGCCAGCGCTTCGGCATCCGGATCGGCGGCCGCGCCGATGCGGTCGAGCAGGCGCGAGCAGTTCTCCATGGTGCCGACGAAGGAGCTGCCCACCGCCAGCAGCCCCGCCGACACCGCGCCCTGCAGGTTCTCGGGTGCGCTCATGTAGATCAGCCGCGTGGCGATGGCGCTGGGGGTCAGGCCGTGCTCCATCAGCACGATCAGCACCACGTCGGTGATGCGCAGGTCGACCGGACGCGGCGTGCGGCCCAGGATCTGCATCAGCATCACCTCGGTGAAGGTCTTCTTGCCCATCAGGTCTTCGACCAGGTTGGCGTCGCGGTAGTGCAGGCTGGTCAGCGTGTGGGTGCACAGGCGGGTGACGGGGCGTTGGTCCGGCTTCGATGTCATGGCAGTCTCCTCAGTTCTGGTTCTGGTTCTGGTGCCCGTCTGCGGCGGCAGCGATGGCCTGTTCGCGTACGGCGGTCTTCAGCACCTTGCCCACCGGCGACAGCGGCAGGCTGGCGTGGAAATGGATGCGCTTGGGTGTCTGCACCGGGCCCAGGCGCTCGCGCACGAAGGCGACCAGCTCGCTTTCCTGCGCCTGCATGCCGGGACGAAGCTGCACCGCGGCCTGCACTGCCTCGCCCCATTTGTCGTCGGGCACGCCGAATACCGCGCATTCATGCACGGCCGGGTGCTGGCCCAGCGCGTTCTCCACGTCGACCGGATAGACGTTGAAGCCGCCGGTGATCACCATGTCCTTGAGACGGTCCTTCAGGTAAAGGTAGCCGCGCTCGTCGATCAGGCCACGGTCGCCGGTGTGGAGCCAGCCGTCGACCAGGGTCTGCGCGGTCTTCTCGGGCAGCTTCCAGTAGCCGCGCATCAGCAGGTCGCCGCGCGCCACCACCTCGCCCACCTCGCCGGGCGGCAGCAGGCGTCCGTCCGGCGCCATGATCGCGACGTCGCTGAACCAGGTGGCACGGCCCACCGCGGCCCAGTTCTCCTCCTGCTCGAAATCCTCCGGCCGCATCACGGTAAGGATCTGCGGCGCCTCCGTCTGGCCGTAGGTGGTACCCAGCACCGGGCCGAAGAAGTCGCGCGCCTGGCGGATCTTTTCGGGCGGCATCGGCGCGCCGCCGTAGATCAGGCGCCGCAGCGCGGGGAAATCGGCGCGCGAGGCGCCCGGCAGCGCCATCAGCATGTAGATCAGCGTGGGCGGCATGAAGCAGATCGTGCCGCCGCGCGTGCGGAAGGCCTCGCGCACGGCGTCCGCGCCGGCGCCGGCCAGCACCACGTGGCAGCCGCCCTGGGCCAGAATGGGAAGCAGGTAGGTGGAGGTCCCGTGGGTGACCGGTGCGGCCACCACGTAGCGGTCGTCAGCGTCGAAGCCCCAGGCCTGGATCTGGTTGGCGATGTTGGCCATCCAGGCGCGGTAGGGCTGCATCACCCCCTTGGGCAGCCCGGTGGTGCCGCCGGTGAACTTGATTGCCTGCGTGGCCTCCGGCGGCAGGTCGAACACCGGCCGCGGCGCCCCGGCGTGCGCCGCGCACAGCCCGGCCACGCTGAGGCCGCCCGCGGGGGCGGCGCCGCAATGGATGCGCACTCCGGGCGCGCCTTCTAGCAAGGGCGCGCAGCCCGGATCGAGCACCAGGATGGAGGGCTCGGTCACCTCGATAATGCGGCGGATCTCGTGATGCGTGCTCTTGGGGTTGAGCGGCACCCACACCTTGCCGCAGGCCAGCACCGCCAGCAAGGCCACGATATGCTCGGCGCTGTTGCCGGCGCAGATGCCGACCCGGCTCTGCGGCACGCTGTCCAGGTCCTGCAGCGCCGCGGCCAGTGCCGCCACGCGCGCGGCCAGCTCGCGATAGGCGATGGTGCCCTCGGGAGAGTCGATGGCCGGGCGCTCTGGCCAGCGCTGGGCCGCGCGCCAGAAGAAGTCGATGGGGTACATGGTTGGGCTTTCTCTCCTGTGGAATGGCTGGCGATCGGCGCGCTTCCCGCGGCCGACCTGCCGGCGTCTCGCTATCGTCGCGGCGTCGCGGCCGCGCGATGGCCGGTGTTAGTCCACTGAATCACTGAAATCGGTGGGTGCCTGCCACGCCATGCGGGCTCATCGCGTCGTTGCAAATGCTCGCAATAGCCGTGCTATTGCTGCGCTTTGCGCCTAGCGCTGATTCCCGCATGGCATGTCCTTCACCTCCCATTTCAATGATTCAGCGAACTAGTCGGCCTTGGCGCCGGACTGCTTGACCACCTCGCGCCAGCGCTTGATCTCGGCGGCGGCGAAGGCGCGCGCCTGTTCCGGCGTGCCAGGCTCCGGCGTGGCGGCCAGGTCCAGCAGCCGCTGGCGCACGTCCGGCGCAGACAGGCTCTTGTTCAGCCCGGCGTTGAGCCTGTCGATCACCGACCGCGGCGTGCCGGCCGGCGCGGCCAGGCTGAACCACGACTGCACATCGAAGCCCGGGTAGCCCGACTCGGCCACGGTGGGCACGTCCGGCAGCAGCGGCGAACGCTGCGCGCTGGTAATGGCGATGGCGCGCAGCCTCCCGGCCTTGACGTGCGGCAGCGAAGACGGCGTGTTGTCGAACATGGATTGCACCTGCCCGCCGAGCAGGTCGGATACCGCCGGCGCGCTGCCGCGGTAGGGCACGTGCAGCATATTGAGGTGGGCCTGCATCTTGAACATCTCGCCCGACAGGTGGATCGACGAGCCGCTGCCCGACGAGGCGAAGGTGATGCCGTTGGGTGACGACTTGGCAAAGCGCACGTAGTCGGCCACGCTCTGCACCGGCAGCTTCGGGTTCACCACCAGGATATTGGGGATCTTGGCGATCATTCCGATCGGCTCGAAATCCTTCTGCGGGTCATAACCGAGCTTGCCGTAGAGGGTGGCGTTGATGGTGTTGGCGATGGTGTAGACATAGAGCGTGTAGCCGTCCGGCGCCGCCTTGGCCACCACCTCGGCGCCGACGTTGCTGTTGGCGCCGGCGCGGTTGTCAACGATCACCGCCTGCCCGAGCTGCTCGCCCATCTTGAGCGCGACGATGCGTGCGAGCACGTCGGTGGCGCCGCCGGCGGCATAGCCAACGACGAGGCGGATCGGCCGGGTGGGCCAGTTGGCGGCGCCCGCGCGCGCCGTGGCCGGGGACAGCGCCGCGCCGAGGGCGAGCGCCGCCATGAGCGCCAGCCAATGCCGGCGGCCCTGGGTCTGCATGGTCATCTTGTCTCCTCTTTCTGGTCTGTCGCGCACCGCCCGGGCCGCGCTGCGGCATACTGCGGGACGGTTCCGTCGACCAGGAAATTCTTCTCCATGCCGCCTCGCCCTGCCAACCCGAATGTCCGCCAGACGGACGTTTCGCCAGCCGGCCTGGCCGCCACGGACTGCGGCGAGGACCCCGGCAGCCGCACGCTGCGGCGCGGCCTGCAGTTGCTGGATGCGGTGCTGGAAGGCGGCCGCGAGGGCCTGCGCGTGGTGGACCTGTGCCGCCTGGCGGGGCTGGAGCGGGCCACCGTCTACCGCCTGCTGAGCACGCTGGTGGAATGCGGGTATGTGGTGCAGAAAGGCCGCTTCCGCTATGTGGGCGGACCGCGCCTGGCGGCGGTCGCGCAGGCCCGTGGCACGCCCGGCCTGGCAGCGCGGCTGCAGCCGGTGCTGGCCCGGGTCAGCGAGGCCTGCGGCGACGCGGCCTTCGCGGTAGTGCGCGAAGGCGCCTTGTCACACTGCATCGCGCGGCACGTCGGCAGCTATCCCGTGCAGGTGCTGGTGATCCAGGTCGGCACGCGCCAGCCGCTGGGGGTCGGCGCGGCAGGGCTGGCGCTGCTGTCGGCGCTGCCCGATGCCGAGGTGGAGGCCGCCATCGCGGCCAATGCCACCACGCTGGAGCGCTATGGCGGCATGACGCCGGAGCGCATGCGCATCCTGGTGCGCGCCACGCGCGAGCGCGGCTGGTCGGTGATCGGCAACCACGCCACGCGCGACGTGCTCGCGGTCGGCATGGTGGTTCGCGACGGCACGGGCGAGCCGCTCGCCGCCATCAGCGTGGCCTCGACGATGGCGCGCATGCCGCGCGCGCGCCAGGAACTGATCGCACGCGCCATGCGCAAGGCGTTTGCCATGCAGCTGCCGGAGGGCTTGTAGCGAGCAGCCCACCGCGCGAGGCCATGCCGCCATGCGACCTCCCGCAGCGCGGGCGCTCAGTCCTCGAGCGTCTCATGCACGGCCGCGGCGCCGCGCTTCCAGTATGCCGAGGCGCGGATACGCTTCTTGTCGACGCCGCGCTGGCCGACCAGGTGCTCGCGCACCGCGCGCATCGCGGCCGCTTCGCCGGCAGCCCAGGCATAGCCCTCGCCGTCCGGCAGTGGCAGGTCTTGCAGGGCCGGCGCCAGCAGGCTGCCCTCGGCCGCGTCACCGTTGCGGTGCAGCCAGTGCAGCTCCACCTCTGCCTCGCTCTGCAGCGGGATCTCGGCGATGGCGCTCGCTACTTCCACCACCACCAGCGCCTTGACGCCGGCCGGCAGTTCCTCCAGCCGGCGGGCGATGGCGGGCAGCGCGGTCTCGTCGCCTACCAGCATGTGCCAGTCGAAATCACGCGGGATCACGAAGGAGCCGCGCGGCCCGCCCACGCCGAGGAACTGGCCGGGCCTGGCCTGGGCAGCCCAGGTCGAGGCGGGGCCGTCCCCGTGCAGCACGAACTCGATGTCGAGCTCGCGCGCCGCATTGTCGAAACGGCGCGGCGTGTAGTCGCGGGCTGCGGGCCGCGCCGCGCCTTCCGGGAACACGGGCCCGTTCGGCCCGACCTCGGGCAGCACCGGCTTGTCCTGCCCTGAAGATGGGAAGAAGACCTTGACGTGGTCATCGAAGGACGCCGAATGAAAATCGGCCAGGTCGTCGCCGCCGAAGGTGACGCGCAGCAGTTGTGGCGAGACCAGGTGGGTGCGCAGCACCTGCACCAGCCGCATCTTGAGCGGATGGCGCAGGCGCTGGACGGTCAGATCACGTGTCGTCATGCGTTTCCTTGCTGAATGCCGGGCTTGAACGCCCGGCGTAAAAGCCTTCCCGGGCCTTCCCCGAAGGCCTGGATAGAGGGCATGGTTAGAGGGCCTGGAGAGCGCGGGCTGCCGGGCTCAAGCCTGGCCACCCGCTTCGATCTCCGCGGTGGCGCGCTGCAGGATGGCCGCGATACGGCGCTGCTCTTCGGCCGACATCTCCGTGCGCAGCAACAGGGCCCGCTTCAGCCCCTGGCGCGCCGCCACGTACTCGGGCAGCCAGCCGCCCGCCTCCGGCTCGAGCGCGGGCTCGCCCGCCATGGCGCGGCGCATCCAGTCCATCTTGCGCGCCACGTGTCGCAGCTTGCCAACCATCAGCACCAGCCGCTCGCGATTGGCTTCCAGGTGCGCCCGCCCCGGCGGGGCGAGGTGGTAGCGCTTCTTGTTGCCCTCTGTATCGACGGTGGCATAGCCGACCTCCTCCAGATAGGTCAGCGCGGGGTAGATCACGCCGGGGCTGGGCTTGTAGAAGCCATTGGTGCGCGACTCCAGCGCCTTGATCAGCTCGTAGCCGTGGCTCGGCTGCTCTTCCAGCAGGGACAGCAGCAGGAGCTGCAGGTCGTCTGCACTGAACTTTCGGCCGCGACGCCAGCCGCCATCGTCGAAATCGTCAGCGCCGTCGCCGCCGGGATCGCCGAAGCCGCTCCAGAAGGCAGCGCGCCCGCCGCGCTGGTGGCGGCCGATGGCGTGGCGGTCGAAATGCGCTGACAGCCGGCCGAGGAGGTGGTGGCCGAGACCCATGCCTTGGTGATGAGGATGCATCACGTCACTCCGATATATCGTAAAACATATCTTACGATATAAATCGGATCCGCGACTGTCAAGACAAATCAGGTGCGCGCGAGGCTGCGGGCACCGCGCGGCATGGCCCCCGTGGCATGGCGGCGGCTATCCACGCCTTGACATCCACGCCGGCCCGCCATAACGTTCGTGACTAAACGATCGTTATACAACGATCGTCGATCGGGCGGTCCCCCCCTTGCCCGGCAGCCCGGCCAGCACCGGCTGCGGGCGGAGCCGACAACAGGCCGTACCCCCATAAAACAGGAGACAAGACCGTGAGCCAGAGCGTGGAATTCTTCTTCGATTTCGGCAGCCCCTATTCCTACCTGGCCTACCAGGAACTGCCGCGCGTGGCGCAGCGTACGGGGGCCAGCATCGTCTGGCGGCCCATCCTGCTGGGCGGGGTGTTCAAGGCCACCGGCAACCACAGCCCGGCGGAGATCCCGGCCAAGGGGCGCTGGTCGCAGACCGACCTCGCGCGCTGGGCGCAGAAGTATGGTGCCCCCTTCCGCCAGAATCCGCACTTCCCGATCAACACGCTGATGCTGATGCGCGCGGCGGCGGGTTTCCAGCGCCAGGACGACGCCGCGTTCCACCGCTACGTCAAGGCGATCTTCAGTGCAATGTGGGAGCAAGGCCGCAACCTGAACGACGCGGCGGAGATCGGCGCGGTGCTGAGCGAGGCCGGCTTCGATCCGCGTGCCGTGCTGGCGATGATCGAAGACCCCGCGGTCAAGGATGCGCTCAAGCAACAGACCGAGGCCGCCGTGGCACGCGGCATCTTCGGCGTGCCCAGCTTCATCGTGGGCGAGGAGCTGTTCTGGGGCAATGACCGCCTGCACTTCGTCGAGGAAGCACTGGCGGGCTGAGCGCGGGCGCAGCCGAATGCGCTGGCGGCCCGCCGGATTCAGCCGCGCATCCATGCCGACAATGAGGCCGGCAACGAGGCCGCCAGCGGGGCGAGGCCCGACAGTGTCAGCAGGCTCAGCATGATCTTGCGGAATGCCGCCTCGCTGATGCCGATATACAACCGCGCCCCGAGCAACGCCGGCAACAGCATCGCCGGCGCCACCACCAGAAACTTGGGCAGCATCTCGGACGTGACCATGCCACTGCCCACGTAGCCGGCCATCGTGAAGGCCAGCGTGGCGAGGTTGAAGTTCTGGATCACGCCTCGCACCGGCGCCGCGACATTGACAGCCGCGCGCGCCCGCAACATCATCGAGCGCGACCCGGCGAAAAGCGCGGCACCCGGAATTGCCGCGCTTTCCAGCACGCCACCCCCGCCACGCCATCCCTGTCTTGCCGAACCCGCCCATGACCGAACCGCTGTCCTCCATCGCTGCGCTCGAACTGCCGCCGCCCGCCCGCCTCGGCGATCCTGTCGCCGCCATCGACACCCCTGCCCTGGTGCTCGCGCTCGATGCGTTCGAACGCAACGTCGCCCGCATGCAGGACGCCGCCACACGCGCCGGCGTCGCGCTGCGTCCCCACGCGAAGGCCCACAAGAGCCCCGACATCGCACGCGCGCAGCTCACCGCCGGCGCCGTCGGCATCTGCTGCCAGAAGGTCAGCGAAGCACTGCCCTTCGTGCGCGCCGGCATCCGCGATATCCATATCAGCAACGAGATCGCCGGGCCGGCCAAGGCCGCGCTCCTCGCGCAACTGGCGCGCCTCGCCCGCGTCAGCGTCTGCGTGGACGACGCCGCGCAGGTCGACCAGCTGGCAGCGGCCGCCCGCGCCGCCGGCAGCAGCATCGGCGTCTTCGTCGAGATCGACACGGGCCAGCACCGCTGCGGCGTCGGCAACGCAGACGCCGCGCTGAAGCTCGCCGAACGCATCGGCTCGCACGATGCGCTGCGCCTGAGCGGCCTGCAGGCCTATCACGGTGGCATCCAGCATGAACGCGGCTGGCATGCGCGGCGCGTGGCAGCGCAGCGGGCCGCGGAATATGCCGGCCAGGTCCTTGCCGCGCTGGAAGGCGCGGGCATACGCTGCGAAACGGTCACCGGCGGCGGCACCGGCAGCGTCGAGTTCGATCTCGACAGCGGTGTCTATACCGAGGTCCAGCCCGGCTCCTACGTCTTCATGGACGCGGACTACGCGCGCAACGAGACGCAGGCCAGCCTGCGCTTCGAGCACAGCCTGTTCCTCGCCACCACCGTGATGAGCGTGGCCGCGGGCGACCGGGCCATCGTCGATGCCGGCCTGAAATCGCTCGCCGTCGATTCGGGCCTGCCATGGATCTGGCGCGACGGCGCGCCTGACGCGAGCGTCGCCTACACCGCCGCCAATGACGAGCACGGCATCCTCGCACCTGCGCAGGGTGCGAGCGCCGAGGCGCTGCCTGCGCTCGGCGAACCGCTGCTGCTGGTACCGGGCCACTGCGATCCGACGCTGAATCTGCACGACTGGATCGTCGGCGTGCGCGACGGTCGCGTGGCCTCGTTGTGGCCGGTGGCCGCGCGCGGGCTGAGCCGTTGAGCGCGCGACGCATTTCGCGCGTGGCATTTCAAGAACCCAGTTTCGACTAATTTGCGCGGCATGTCGCTCGTCCTTGGCGCGGCGGCAATTCCGAGTGGCTTCCCCCGCGAATCTTGCCTAACATTTCCGATAGCGACAGGGAAGGCCGGGGACGATTGACGGGAGGCCGTCATGGACATTCCGCGCCTCATTCTAAGAATCTATCAGTGCGCGCGGGAACGCGATGTCGGCGAGTTCCAGGACGCAGCACTGCATACACTGCGCACGGCGCTCGCGTTCGACGCATGCAAATGGGGCATTGGCCGCATCTCGCCTGGCGGCATCCACTTCCTGTGCACTCACCTCTTCCAGGACGACCCCCTGCTGTATGACGGGGCGACACTGCAGGACACAGTGACCCACCTCGCCCTGGCCCGCCCCGGCGTGCCGGAACGCTTCTGCGCGGCATCGGAGTTCCGCACCGCGCAGAAGGACATGGTGGACGCCCCCGGCAGCTTGCACCATGCGAACGGCATCATCATCGTGCTGCCGGGACAGTGCGGTACCGTGCAGAGCATCTCGTTCTACCGCCGCGGGCCGCTGCAGTACTTCAGCGAGGACGATGCGAGCCTGTGCCGCGATCTCGTGCCGCACCTGATCGAGGCACAGGCGATCAATCTGTCCCTTGGCCTGGCAGGCCTGCCGCCGTCCTTCGGTGACCTGCGCCACCCCGGCGCCATCGTCGACGATTGCGGCTATATCCTGCATGCCGAAGCGGGCTTCCTGTCTCTGCTGCGCCTCCAATGGCCGCACGCCGAGCGCCTCTACCTGCCGGAGCCACTGCGCACCGCCGTGATCACAGAACTCCGACCGGCTTACCTTGGTGATGCGATTGCAGTGAGGCGCGTGCGCGACGGCATGCCCTTGTTCCTGCGCGCGCGCCACCGATTGCCGGTCGACAGCCTGACCTCGCGCGAACTCGCCATCGCGCAATGCGTGGCCGCCGGCGACAGCTACAAGACGATCGCCAAGAAGCTGGCGATCGCCCCGGCGACCGTGCGCAACCATATCGCAGGCGCCCATGAGCGCCTTGGGGTGCGCTCCAACGCGGAACTGGTCCTGCATCTCAGGTCCGCAGCGTTCTGAACGCCTCTCCCCGCGGCGGCCGCCCCACCGCCCACCGGCCTTGATGCATTTGCATCATTGGCAGCCCCGTTGGCGGCTTCTATTCTCACCCTGCACGGAGGACGGCATGCGCCGGCACCTGGTGGGAAGCCCGATCCCTGCCTGGGCGCGCGTGATGATATCGCCCGACCTCCGTGCCTCGCTCAGGCATTCCGCCTGGACCGGAAAGCCCGCCACCGCAGGAGAAGCCCATGAAACAGATCAAGCAGATTGCCTTCACAGCGGCCCTCGCTGCCGCGCTGGGCACCCTGGCTGGCATCGCTGGCGCGACGCCGGGCGCAATCGACACTGCACAGCAAGCGGTACCGCCGGGCAGCAGGCAGACTGTCGAATCGATCTACGCGACCGCAGCCAGAAGCGTGACGGAATCGCGCGACCCCTATACGGATGGCAGCCGGTCGGTCAGGGATAATCGCGATCCCTACCAAGACGGCGGCAACTAAGCAGCGCACCCCTCCCCCGCAAAACGAGGTCAGCCGCCCCTTGCCGGCGACGGGCCTCGCCTGACCGTTCTCTTGGCGGCCTGCGCTGTCCTGCCCAGGCGCCCCTTCCCCGACACCCCCACAGCCTCGTGCCAGCATCCCCGCGATGCGCAGGCCACGGGGACACGCTGTCGTCCGCCCGGCCGGCTCGTGTCTAGCACCCCCTGACGTGCCAGGTCAACCTGAGGCCACTCAATAATCCGAATGGCCGCATCAGGATTCTTTCCCCATCTGTCACTTCGATGACAAGCCCCTTCCTTACGCTGCGTACCCATTGCAGGGAGTGCAATCCGTCACGCTGCACGACCCGCGGTACATACACGCCGCGGCAGATCATAAGAAGGGGAATTTCAGATGGCATGGACACGACACGCACGTCTAGCGTGCGGACTGGCATTGGCCGGCACGCTTGCGGCCTGCGGCGGCAGCGACGCTCCGCCTGAAACCGGCACTGGGCCGGGCCAGTCGCCGCCGGGCACGGAAACGCCGGCTGGCTCCAGCAAGAAGGTGCTGCTGGTCGGCATCGATGGCGCCACTTACGCGCAGATCCAGACCGCGCTGCTGCAACGCGCGTTGCCCAATCTGGCGCAGCTTACGCTCATGCCCAGCGCGACCGGCGGCATACTGGGCACCGTCACCCAGCAGGCACCGCTGGACGCGCCGAGCTGGGCCACGGTGCTGAGCGGCGCCTGGCGCAACCGCCACGGCATCGCCGACGACACCGCGACGCAGTTGCAGGCGTCGACCTTGTTCCGCTATCTGCGCGCGAGCGCACCGGCCGCGCAGCACTTCGGCGCCGCCACCAGCTCCGCGGCAATGCCCGGCCTGCTCAAGGCCGACCAGGCCAGCGGCGCGCTGGACACCATGGTCGACTGCGCGGGTGCCGACGACTGCGTGACGCAGAACAGCCTGCGCCTGCTGGGTTCGGGCTATGACCTGGTTTTCGCCCACTACACCGCGCCTGGCGCGGCGGCTGCCGCCGAGGGCTTCCAGGGTGGCGCCTACGCGACCGCGCTGGGCGCCGTCGACGCGGCGCTGGGCAAGCTGCTGGCGGCCGTGGCCGATCGCCGCAAGGCCAATCCCGGGGAGGACTGGCTGGTGCTGGTCACGGCCAGCCACGGCCTGGACGCCACCGGCGCGACGACCTCGGTGCCGATGCTGGAGAACCGCACGGCCTTCATCGCCATCAACAAGCCCGTCAATCCGGTGCTCGCCAGCCCCGGCGCGCCGGCCCCCGCCAACGATGCCGTGCTGGCCTCGCTGCCGAGCGAAGCCGACATCGTGCCCACCGTACTCGACCACGCGGGCGTGCACATCGACGCCGCCGCCAACGCCATCGATGGCGCCTCGCTGATCTCGCAGGCGACCGGCGTACGCGGCATCGCCACCACCGTCGGCCGCTACGGCGACGCACTTCAGCTCAGCTGGCAGAACCCCACCGCCGCCACCGGGCCGATGACCCTGCTGCGGGATGGCAAGCCCCTGGCCACGCTGCCGCCCACCGCCACGCAATACAACGACACCGGCTTCGATCTGCCCAGCGGGCTCTATCGCTTCAACTACACGCTGGTGCGCAACACGGTGCCGACGTCGTACTTGGCGCAGATCAACTACATCCGCCCCACGCCGCTGGCCACGACCTTGCGCGACAACCTGGCGCTTTACTACAGCTTCGACAAGCTGCCGCCCGTCGATGCCAAGGGCGCGTCCACGATCGGCCCCTGGGTGGCGGGCACCGACGGCGGCTCGGCCAGCGTCGACAACTACGGCACCGGCGCACTCAAGGTGGACTCGCGCATCGACTCTTACAAGCTGGCCTTCAGCGGCGCCGACCTGGCGCTGAGCCCGCAGCTCACCGTCGGCCTCTGGTTCAAGACGGACTGTACGCAGGGCAACGGCACCGGCGAACCGATCCTGTCGAACAAGAACTATACGTCCGGCAGCAACGCCGGCATCGCCATCGGCCTGTTCGGCAGTTGCGAGGTGCGCTTCAACATCGGCAGCGGCGGCAAGCGCGACGACATCAACGGCATGAAGGTCAGCGCCAACCAGTGGGCCTACCTGGCGCTGTCGATCGATGCCACCGCCAAGACCTTCAGCGCCTACATCGTCGACCCGGTGCTCGGTCTGCAGAAGGCCGAGAACCGGGCCATCGCCAACACCGACGTCAGCAAGCTCAATGGCCTGGCCACCAAGACCTGGGGCCTCAACGACGACGCCACCCACAACTATGTCGGCAACAACTCCGGCTCGCTCAAGGGCGTGATGGAGTTCAACGACCTCGCAATGTGGACGCGCACGCTGACGCTGGACGAGATCAAGTCCATCCCGGCCTCGCGCCAGCCCCTTTCCTCGTTGCAGCCGTGACCCGACAACACCAGAACCGGACCTGAACGCCATGACGCAATCCTCCTCACTTCTTCGGCGCATGCCCTGGCTCGCCGCCGCACTGCTGTGCGCGATGCTGGCCGCCTGCGGCGGCGATGGCGGCAGCAGCAGCGGAGCGCCGTCCGCCGAAACGCCCGCGGGCCAGCCCGACGCGCCCAACCCGCCGCCGGCACAGGCGCCGCAGAAGCGCTGCGCGCCCTGAGGCGCCGCCCTTGACGAAGGCCGCGCAAGCGCGCGGCCCGAGGCACCGCATTTCCCAGATCGCACACCATTCAAGCTGCACGCACCGACATGACCTCGTCCAGCAGACGCAATTTTCTCCGCATGACCGGCGCCGGCGCCGCCGCCACGGCAGCGCTCGCCGCCTTCCCGCCCGCCATCCGCCGCGCCCTGGCCATTCCGGCCAACAACGCGACAGGTACCATCCGCGACGTCGAACACGTGGTGATCCTGACGCAGGAGAACCGCTCCCTCGACCACTACTTCGGCACACTCAAAGGCGTGCGCGGCTTCGGCGACCGTTTCCCGATCCCGCTCGCCGGCGGCCTCAACGTCTGGCAACAGACCTATACGGCGGGCTCGCGCACGGTGCTGCCCTACCATCTGGACAGCCAGGCGGGCAACGCCCAGCGCGTCAACGGCACGCCGCACAGCTACCCGGATGCGCAGAGTGCCTGGGACCTTGGGCGCATGAACAAGTGGCCCACGTACAAGCAGACGCAGTCGATGGGCTACTACACGGAGGCCGAGCTCGACTTCCAGTTCGCACTGGCCAACGCCTTCACGCTGTGCGATGCCTACCACTGCGGCTTCCACGGCGGCACCAACACGAACCGGCTGTTCATGTGGACCGGCACCAACGACCCCACCGGGGCCCTGGGCGGCCCGGTGATCGACAACAGCGGCGACTCGCTCAACGCCACCGGCGTCAATTACCGCTGGACCACCTATCCCGAGCGGCTGCAGGCCGCAGGCGTGGCGTGGAAGGTGTACCAGAACATGCCGGACAACTACACCGACAATCCCCTGGCCGGCTTCGACCAGTACCGCAAGGCCAATGCCGCGCGCGGCAATCAGCCCAACGGCAGTCCCTACCCTCCGTACACGGTGGCCGACGAGACTGTCAGCCCGCTGATCAAGGGCATCGGCAACACCATGCCCGACGGCGGCTTCCTGCAGGCCTTCAAGGATGACATCGCCGCCGGACAGCTGCCCCAGGTCTCGTGGATCGTGGCACCCCAAACCTACTCGGAGCATCCCGGGCCATCCAGCCCGGTGCAGGGCGCCTGGTACACGCAGGAGGTACTTAACGCACTGACCGCCAATCCGGACGTCTGGAGCCGCACGGTGCTGCTGATCAACTTCGACGAAAACGACGGCTTCTTCGACCACGTGCCGCCACCGTGCGCGCCGGCCTTCGACGGCGGCGTGCTGGCGGGGGCGTCGACCATCGCCACTGATGGCGAATACCATGTGGACCAGCATCCCTATGGCCCGGGCCCGCGCGTGCCGATGTACGTCGTCTCCCCCTGGAGCCGGGGCGGCTGGGTCAACTCGCAGGTATTCGACCACACCTCGGTCCTGCGCTTCCTGGAAGCCCGCTTTGGCGTGGCCGAGCCGAATATCAGCGCCTATCGCCGCGCGGTCTGCGGCGACCTGACCTCTGCCTTCAACTTCGTCAATCCCAACCGCGAGACGCTGCCCTCGCTGCCCAATCGAGACAAGGCCGGGGCCGATGCCATCCGCACCGCGCAAGGCCTGCTCGCCCAGGTGCCGCTGCCGCCGACCGCCACGCAGAAGCTGCCGGCACAGGCGACCGGCGCCCGCCCGTCGCGCGCCCTGCCCTATGAGTTGCATGTCAGCGCGCGCGAGGACTTCGCCGGGCGCCGCGTCTGGCTGATCCTGCGCAACACCGGCAAGGCCGCCGCGGTATTCCATGTCTATGACAAGCTGCACCTGGACCGCGTACCCCGCCGCTACGCGATCGAGCCCGGCAAGGAACTGAATGCGAGCTGGGATACCTTCGCCACCGAAGGCGGCCAGTACGACCTGTGGGTGCTCGGCCCCAACGGCTTCCATCGCGCGTTCCAGGGCAACGTCAGCGCGCTCGCCGTGCCGGGCGCGGCCGCACCGGAAATCCGTGTCTGCTACGACGTGGCCAATGCCCATGTCTACCTGGACCTGATCAACACCGGCGGCTCGGCCTGCACCTTCACCGTGACGCCCAACGCCTACCGCGGAGACGGCCCCTGGACCTACGAGATCCCCGCGGGCAAGCAGCTCGAGCAGCACTGGCCGGTGGGCCGCCAGGGCAACTGGTACGACTTCACCGTGACCACGGCGCAAGGCGGCTTCATGCGCCGCTTCGCCGGCCGGATCGAGACGGGCGCCGACAGCGTCTCCGATCCGGCGATGGGCCAGGGGAGCTGAAGCCGGCCTGACGCACGCCCGGTGCCGGGCTGAGAGCCGGCCGATGCCGCGCCAACCGTGGCGGCATCGGCCGGCGGCATGCCGCTGCGCTGCGGGCCTGGCCTAAGCTGGCCGGGCCGGGCGCCAACCGTACTGTCACAATCGGTGGGTACACTGGCGCGCCCAGTAACCCCCAATTCCCCACGCATGATGCTCGGCGATCTGTTGATGACCTTCTTCGAGGTTGCACGCCAGGGCAGCATCACGACCGCCGCCAAGCAGCTGCGCGTCAGCCAGCCCACGGTAACGGGCCGCATCCGCCAGCTCGAGGACCTCTACGGCGTGGAGCTTTTCCATCGCCGCGCCAGCCGCGTCGACCTCAGCGACGTCGGCGTGGCCCTGATGCCCATCGTGGAGCAACTGGTGCAGCAGGAGGGCAGCGCCGATTTCCTGCTGCGCAATGCCGGCGACCTGCGCTTCGGCAGCCTGCGCATCGGCGCCACCGGGCCCTACTACATCCTGCGCAGCGTGGCCGCCTTCCGCGAGCGCTACCCGGCGATCGAGATCAGCATCGACATCGGCAATTCACAGCAGATGCTGGATGCCCTGTTCGAGTACCGCATCGATGCCGCGGTCTCCTCGCATCCTGTCGATGATCCCCGCCTTGCGCGCGTGCAGCTGGCCTG
Organism: Cupriavidus sp. 09_S30; assembly: GCF_056930435.1. Classification (NCBI taxonomy): domain Bacteria; kingdom Pseudomonadati; phylum Pseudomonadota; class Betaproteobacteria; order Burkholderiales; family Burkholderiaceae; genus Cupriavidus; species Cupriavidus sp. 09_S30. The sequence continues at coordinate 1,838,834 of NZ_JBXOWI010000002.1, forward strand.
TGACCCGCTGGTGGTGGTGGTTCCGCGCGGGCACGCGCTCTCGCGCCTGGCGCGCGTGGAACTCGGGCAACTCGCCGCCTGCCACCTGTTGATGCGCGAGCACGGCTCGATGACCCGCAAGGCAACCGAGACCGCGCTGGCCGAGGCCGGACTCGACCTGCCGCCGCACACCGTGATCGGCAGCCGCGAAGCCATCTACGAAGCCATCCGCCAGGGACTGGGCGCCAGCGTCGTGCCGCTGGGCGAAGTGCCCGACGACCCCGCGCTGCGCGTGGTGCCCTTCGCATGCCAGCCGCCGGTGCTGCACGAATACCTGTACTGCCTGGAGAACCGCCGCGGCACGCGCCTGCTCGGCGCCTTCCTCGACTGCCTGGTGCCGGCGCACGACCCTGCCGGCGCCACCGCCGGCGCGCGCGCGCCCGCACTCGCCTGAACGGCCGCGCGGTCTTGCCCCGGCGGCCGCGCAGGCGGTCCTGCATCGGTCTTCCATCGGCCCCCCGGCGGCGCCGATGGCGGCATCGGAAATCTTGCGGCAATCATCACGGACCGGTCACTGCCCCGCCACATGCTTGCGGCTTTCTTCACGGAATCCGCAGCATGACCAGTCTCGCCCTGTTCGACCTCGACCACACCTTGCTGCCACTGGACAGCGAATATGAATGGACCCGCCATCTGGTACGCGTCGGCGCGCTCGACGCGCACGAGGCCGATGCGTACAACGCGCGCTGGCTCGCCGCCTACGAGGCGGGCACGCTCGACTACCGCGAGCATGCCCGCTTCGCCCTGGGCCTGCTGGCGCGCCATCCTCGCGCGCACCTGGAGCAATGGCGCGAGGGCTTCATGCAGCAGGTCATCGAGCCCGCCGTGCTGCCCGCCGCGCTGGCACTGCTGGCGCGGCACCAGAGCGAGGGCGCCCTGTGCTGCATCGTAACGGCCACCTGCCGCTTCGTGGCCGAGCCCATCGCCGCGCGCCTCGGTGTGCCCCATCTGATCGCGGTCGAAGCGGTCGCCGACGCTCGCGGCGAATTCACCGGCGAACTGTCCGGCGAACCCAGCTTCGGCGCCGGCAAGGTGGCGCGCGTGGCGCAATGGCTGGACGCACAGGGTCTGCGCCGGGATGCCTTTGATCGCATATTCTTCTACAGTGATTCGCGCAATGACATTCCCTTGCTGGAGCAGGTGAGCCACCCGGTGGCCGCCAACCCCGATGCCGCGCTGCTCTCGCTGGCACGCACGCGCGGCTGGCCGGTGCTGGATCTGTTCGCCGACGGCCCGCTGCCGGCGGCCTTGTCGCTCGACCGCGGCGACTGAGGCCGAGGCGCCGTGCGCCGGCGTGGCCAGGCCGCCGGTGCGCGGGCTAATGCATCGCAGCACCGGCACGGCGTCACGGAAGTGTCATGCGGCTTTCACAAAGCGACGCCATCATCACCGCCGCTGCCGCCTGGCCCGGCGCGCGGCACCGCGAGGCGAACAAAAGGAAAACCGGAGACCGAACTCGCATGGCATTGTCCGACCCGCGCAGTGGCAGCTTTGACGAGTACGAGCAACTGCAGGCCATCCTGGCGGCCGGCGCCGGCGTGCTGCGCGCGCGCGTGGCCTGTGAGGTGACCACGCACGGCCATCGCTTCGCCGTCTACGTGGCCTGCCTGGGCAGCGAGTCGCCGCAGGCGCCGGCCATCGGCATCTTCGGCGGCATCCACGGGCTGGAGCGCATCGGCACGCTGCTGGTGCTCGACTACATGCGCGCGCTGCTGGGCCGCCTGGAGTGGGATGAGCTGCTGCAGCGGCAGCTCGACTCGGTGCGGCTGGTCTTCATGCCCATCGTCAATCCAGGCGGCATGTGGGCTGGCACACGCGCCAATCCGGCGGGCGTGGACCTGATGCGAAACGCACCCCAGGACGCCGAAGGCCGCGTGCCCCTCCTCGCCGGCGGCCAGCGCCTGGGCTCCTGGCTGCCCTGGTACCGCGGCCCCGCCGGCGCGCCGATGGAGCGCGAAAGCGCGGCCCTGCTGCGCGTGGTCGAGGAGGAACTGCTGCCGCGTCCGCTCAGCTTCGCGGTGGACTGCCATTCCGGCTACGGCTGGCGCGACAGCATCTGGTTCCCTTACGCGCGCACCACCAAGCCCATGCCCCACCTTGCGGAGATGTACCTGCTGAAGACCTTGTTCGAGCAGGCCCACCCCCACCATGGCTACGCCTTCGAGCCGCAGAGCCAGCAATACCTGCTGCACGGCGACCTGTGGGACTACGCCTACGACCGCTCCCATGCGCCCAATGTCTTCCTGCCCATGACGCTGGAGCTCGGGTCCTGGCTCTGGATCAAGAAGAACCCGCGTCAGATCTTCTCGCGCCAGGGCATCTTCAATCCGATCATGGCCCACCGCACCGCGCGCGTACTGCGCCGCCACGTCAGCCTGTTCGATTTCCTGGGGCGGCTGGCCGTGGCGCCGCAACGCTGGTTGCCGACCGGGGAGCGGCGCGAGCAGCTGCGCCTCGCGGCCGATGCGCACTGGTTGTCATGGAAGCAGTCATGAGCCAATGGCTGCTGCTGCGCGGGCTTTCGCGCGAGGCACGGCACTGGGCCGATCTGCCGCAACGCCTGGCGGCCAGTGGCCTGGGCCCGGCCACGCTGCTCGACCTGCCCGGCAGTGGCGGCCAGGCGCAGGCGCTGGCACCGGCGTCGATCGGCGCGACGCGCGCCCTCGTGCGTGCGCAGGCGCGGCAGGCGGGACTGCGGCCGCCCTACCGACTGCTCGCCATGTCGCTCGGCGGCATGGTGGCCGTGGACTGGGCCCAGCACCATCCCAACGAAATCGCGGCCCTGGTCCTGATCAACACCAGCATGCGCCCCTTCTGCAGGGTCGACGAGCGGCTGCGGCCACGCGCCTGGCCCGCGCTGCTGCGCCTGGCCGCGCTGTGGCACGATCATGCCGCGCGCGAGCGCATCGTCCACGCGCTCACCTGCCAGCGCACCGACACACGCGACGCCGACCTCCGTGACTGGAGCGCCATCGGCGCCAGCGCACCGGTCAGCCGCGCCTCCGCGCTGCGCCAGCTGTTGGCTGCGGCGCGCTTCCGGGCGCGCGCCGGCACGCCGGCCTGCCCTGTGCTGCTGCTATCCTCGGCCGGCGACGGCCTGGTGAACCCCCGCTGCTCGGAACGGCTGGCACAGGCATGGCATGCGGAACACCGGCGCCACCCCTGGGCGGGCCACGACCTGCCGCACGACGATCCGGCCTGGCTGGCCCACGTGCTGGGCGAGGCCTTCCGCCGCTGAGGCGCACCGCCGACGGGCGCGCCGGCCGGCGCGCGCACGGTCAAGCGGCCGTCCGTGCGACTACACTTCAGCCATGCACACGCTCACTGCATCATCGGCAGGCGCCTCCCGCCCGACACCATGACAAGCCAATCGTCCCGCAAGCGCTTAGCGCTGCTGCGCTGGCTGGCCGGCGCAGCCTGTGTCGCGCTGCTGGCCGCGCTCGGACGCCAGGCCGTCTACCTGGCCATCGAGTACAACGCCTTCGAGCCGGCGCGCCCGGGCCCGCTGACGCCCGAGGATTTCGGCGCGCCCTCGCTACAGTCCACCTTCGATAGCGGGGGGCGCACATTGCACGCGTCCTTCGTGCAGGCCGCCGACAAGGCCGCACCCGCGCTGCTGGTGTACCACGGCGACGACGAGACGCTGTCCGACTGGGCGCGCGTGCAGGCCCTGCTCTACCGCGCAGGCATCAGCACCTTCGTGTTCGACTACAGCGGCTATGGCGCCAGCAGCGGCCGGCCCAGCGTCGGCAGGCTGCGCCAGGACGGCGAACAGGCCTATGCCCGCTTCCTGGCGGCAACGCCCAAGGCGGCACGCCGCTACGTGCTCGGCTACTCTCTCGGAAGTGGCGTCCTGCTCGACCTGGTCGGCTCGCTGCGGCCCGCCCCTGCCGGCGTGGTCATCGCGGCCGGCTTCCGCACCGCCAATGCGGCCGCGGTCGCCAGCGGCCTCTTGCCGGCCTGGCTGGCGACGCTGTTGCCCGACCCCTGGGACAATGAAGCGCGGGTGCACGAACTGGCCTTGCCGCTGCTGCTGGTCCACAGCCGTTCCGACGAAGTCATTCCCTTCGCGCAGGCCGAGTCCCTGGCACGGGCGGCGACGGGACCGCACCGCCTGCTGGTCTACGACGGGCTGGAGCACGACGCGGGCACCGAACCCGACGAGACGGAGCAATTCTGGAGCCCGATCGCAGCCTATCTGCGCACCAATACGCTGGCCAGCGCGTCGCCGGCGCGCAACGCTCCCTCATCCGCGTCATCCGCGACGGGGGGTTCGCAACACGGTTGAAAGCTGAGCGGGCTTGCGCCACTCGCGGGCGGACGGGCGCGCTGGATAGAGCCGCAAACCCTTGCCGCACAAGGCTCCAGGGGCAATGCAATGAAGCCGCGCCACAGGACGCCGGAGAGCGCAGGGGCAAGCCGCCGTGCAACGAAGCACGCCACGAGCAGCCCGGAGGAGCCGCCGCGCCTGCAGCGGGGATCAGGCAATCTACTCTACTCGCGCGCATCCGGCAACCGTGCATGTGGATGACCTGCTACGAAAGGGGGGACCCGCTGTTGCGGCCAGCTTTCTTGTCTATATTGGTCACATGGGAAGAGCATCCAATCGCCGCCGTTGACAGCCCTGGAGATACTGCCATGCGTTTGCTCGCTAACCTGTTCAGTCAGCCCACCCCGGAAAGGGTCGCCGCACGGGAACTCGAGAACATGAGGCTGACGCTCTTCCAGGCCGAACGGCGGCTGCTGGAAGCGCAGATGCAGGTGGACTACTACCGCGATGTCATCGCCTTCCTGGAAGACGTGGCCGCAACCGGCGTGGAGGGCGTGGTCGACAAGCGCCGCGCCGCCGCCCGGCCGGCCCAGGTCGACGCACGCCCAGCGCCGGGCCTGACCACGGTGCCCTCCGTTCCCATGGTTCCCTCCGCCGCCTGACCGTCCTGGCGGCCCCGCGGCCGCTCAGCCGCCGGGAGCCTTGCCTGCCTGTGCGATACTCGCGTGGCATGCCCGCAGCCGGCCGCATCGCGCGGCCCGGTGCGGGCACCCACCACAGGAACAGGCCATAAGCGAACTGCTGCCCGCCATCGAACTCGAGACCGCGCCGGATCCGGCGTATGCCGTCATCTGGCTGCATGGCCTGGGCGCCGACGGCAGTGACTTCGCACCCGTGGTGCCGGAGCTCGGCCTGCCCGGCTCGCCCGGCGTGCGCTTCATCTTTCCGCATGCGCCGGCCATTCCCGTGACCTGCAACGGCGGGTACGTGATGCCCGCCTGGTACGACATCTTCACGCTCGACGACGCACGCCGGCATATCGACGAGGCGGGCATCGCCGCATCGCGCGAGGCCATCCGCGCGCTGATCGCGCGCGAGAACGCACGCGGCGTGCCCTGCTCGCGCATCGTGCTGGCGGGCTTCTCGCAGGGCGGCGCCATCGCCTACACGACGGGGCTCACCCATCCGCAACCGCTGGCCGGCATCATCGCGCTATCCACCTATCTGCCCGCCCCCGCCCTGCTCGACGACGGCATGCGGGATGCCAACCTGGCCACGCCCATTTTCGCGGCGCACGGCAGCGAGGACGATATCGTCCCGCTGCAGCTCGGCGAGCTGGCGCGCGACACGCTGCGCGCGCGCGGCTGCGCGGTGCAATGGCATGACTATCGCATGCCCCATTCCGTCTGCCTGGAGGAGTTGCAGGCGATCGGCGCCTGGCTGCGCGGGCGCATGGCGGCTGTGGCCTGATCCGGCCCGCGTGGCACGGGGCGGCCGCGCCGTGGTAGGCTCGCGTCCTTTCTCCACCCGCAACGCGTCCGGCATGAAGCCTGCCCCTTTCGTCAAACTCGATTTCAATACCCGCAAGGCACTACTGTTCGCGCTAACCGCAGAGCGGCTGTCCGCCTACTACGAACACGGACAGTGGCTGACCGAAGCCCAGGGCGCGACGCTGGCCGGGGAGTGGCTGTCGCGCTCCCGGCTGCAGCTCGCACTGGCCGAGCGCCGCCTGCTGTCGGAGCTGAGCGACGACTTCGCGCGGCAACTCGCCGGCACGCTGTCGCGCGAAGCCGGCCTCTACGCCTCGCACGAAATGATGGAAGCGCTGGACCCGAACTACCAGTCGGCCTTCGCGCACGACCTGCTCGACGAATGCGCGCGGATGCTGCGCGAGCGCGGCGTCGAGGAATGAATCCGCGGCCCCGCCGCGCCTACTCGAACCGGACCACGCCGGCGCCCCTGCGGTCGACATGCCGCCTGGCCGGGTTGCCGGCGATTCGAACGCTGGCGGCACCGCTCGTGTCGATATCGGCCGCATCCGAGGCATAGGCGGCGACGCGACCCGCGCCCGACACCCCGATCGACACCGCCTTTGCGCGCAGCCCGAGAGCGTCGACACTGCCGGCCCCTGACACGTCCACTGATACGCGGTCGACGGCGCCGTCCGCCACGATCGACCCAGAGCCGGACACCCCGAGCCGCAGCGCGTCGCCGCGCACGCCGGAGGCCGTGAACGCACCGGCGCCGGACACCTCGAGCGCGTCCAGCGCCGGCCCTTCGATCATCAGCTTGATGCGCCTGGCCGTAGCGTAGGCGCCGTCCGGCGCGATCACCAGGGTTCGCCCTCTGACAGTGGTGCGGATCCTGGGCAGGAGATCGGACTGGGCGACGACGGTAATGCGGGGCTTGGGCGCGACGCGGAACGTGGCGTCCGCTGCCATGGCCAGGTCGATCTCCGAGAATGCGCCGACCTGCCGAGTCTCGCTGACAAGCGCGCCTGAAGCCTCCGGCACGGCGTTGCCGCCCTGGTAGACCTTGCCGTTGATGACGGCGACGGCGTCGCCGCTGGTCACGACCTGCGTGCCGTCGACGATGACCGTCGCCCCCCGGGCGCCGCCGGTGATCGCGGTGATCGCGGCAAGCGCCGTGCAGGCCACGCTGAGATAGCGCTTCAAGGTAGCCCCCTGCTCAGTTGCATGAAGTCCGGTGCCCCGTCGCCGAACGGCGCCGAATGCGACGGTGGAGACCGCCGCACAGCGGTAACGCTCGCCGGACGCAAGCCCAGCGATAAGGATAGTGCATGGCGCTCGCAGCCATGCCCTGCCATCGTAAGCCGGCGTGAACCCGCAAACGTTCACCGGCCCGCTGGCGCGGCTGGCCTGCGCCGGATGCCGGCCCCGGGGTGGCTCGGCGGGACGCCTCAGATCTTGGAAAGCGGCGCGCGCGCGGTGCGCCGCTCCTTGCCCGGCTCGGCCAAGTCCAGGCGCCGGAACACGGCGGCCGAAGCAAGGGTGATCAGGCCCACGCAGAGGAAGGCGAGCCGGAAGGCGCCACCGGCCATGCCGGCGTGCGTGGTGAACAGGCTCACCAGCCCGCCGCCGATGGTGACGCCCAGCCCGATCGCCAGCATCTGCACCATCGAGAACAGGCTGTTGCCGCTGCCCGCGTCTTCGCGGCGCAGGCCCTTGAGGGTGACGCTGTTCATCGCCGCGAACTGCATGGAGTTGGTGGCACCGAACAGCGCCAGCTGCGCAATCGACAGTACCAGCGGCCAGCCCGGCGAGATCGCGGCGAAGGAGGCGATGGATGCCCCCACCAGCAGCGTGTTCACCAGCAGGAATGTGTCATAGCCATAGCGGTTGACCAGCGGCACGATCCAGCGCTTGGCGACGGTGCCCGCCAGCGCCGCCGGCAACAGCATCAGCCCCGAATGCAGCGGCGTGTAGCCCAGCTGCAGCTGCAGCAGCAGCGGCAACAGGAAGGGCACCGCGCCCGAGCCGATGCGGCATACCAGGTTGCCTGCGAGTCCGACCGAGAAATTGGGCTCGCGAAACAGCGCCAGGCGGAACAGCGGCGCCCGGCTGTGGCGCGCATGGGGGATGTAGAGCAAGGCGGACAGCAGGCTGGTGGCGAACAGCGCGCCGCTCACAAGGCCATGGCCGGCGCTGCCGGGCGCGTCGAGCGCAAGGGAAAAGGCCACCATGCACAGCGACAGCAGGCCGCAGCCCAGCCAGTCGAAGGGCGGCGCCTCGAGCTCGCCGCCTGACGGCAGATAGCGCAGCACGGCGGCGAGTCCCGCCACGCCGATCGGCACGTTGATCAGGAAGATCCAGTGCCAGGAGACGCTCTGCACCAACCAGCCGCCAAGCACCGGACCGAAGATCGGGCCCACCTGCCCCGCCACCGAAACGAAGGCCAGCGCGGCGATGTACTGCTCGCTCGAAACGTTGCGCAGGATGGCCAGCCGCCCGATGGGCAGCAGCATCGAGCCCCCCACGCCCTGCACCACGCGTGCCGCGACAAGCTGCGGCAGGTTGTGGGCGCCGGCGCAGAAGAGCGAGCCGAGCACGAAGATGAGGATGGCGCTGAAGTAGACGCGGCGCATGCCGAAGCGGTCGGCGAGCCAGCCCGAGGCGGGCGTCAGCATGGCCATGGTCAGCGTGTAGGCCACCACCACTGGCTGCAGCGCGAGCGGCGTCTCGTCGAGGCTGCGCGCCATCGCGGGCAGCGCGGTATTGACGACGGTGGTGTCGAGCGTCTGCATGAAGAAGCCGGCGGCGACGATCCACAGCATCGGCTGCAGGCGGGGCGAATCCTGTGTCATCAGTCATTCTCTGTCGTGCCTCGTGCCGCACACCGTGGCACGCAGGAACTGTTGGCATGTTAATCAGTGGCACGCCAATCGTGAACCCCGCTGGATTCATTGACTGTCATCGGAATTACCGATGACAATGACGCATGCTCAACCCGGTCTGGATCCAAACCTTCGCCACCGTCGCCGCCGCGCGCAGCTTCACCGATGCCGGGCGCCAGCTCGGCCTGTCGCAGTCCAGCGTCAGCGAGCACATCCGCCGGCTGGAGCAAAGCGTGGGGCGGCGCCTGTTCGTGCGGGACACCCACTCGCTGGCCATGACGCCCGACGGCGAGGCGCTTCTCGTCCACGCCCGGCTGATCCTGCAGGCGCTGGCGCGGGCCGAATCCCAGTTCACCGCGCCGCGGCTGCAGGGCCGCGTGCGCCTGGGCACCTCTGACGATCTCGCCCAGGGTCCGCTGCCCAAGGTGCTGGCAGCGTTTCGCAACTCGCATCCCGACGTGGAGATGGAGATCACCATCGGCATGACGGGCAAGCTCTACGAACTGATGGAGGCTGGCGCGCTCGACCTGATGGTGGGCAAGCGCCGCGAGGGCGAGCGGCGCGGCGTGCCGCTGTTCCGCGCGGCGCTGGAATGGCTCGCCGTGCCGGGCACGGTGGTCGACATCGCCCAGCCGCTGCCGCTGATCCTGGTGAACGAGCCGAGCGTCACCCGCGCCGTGGTGCTCGACACGCTCGCCAAGGCGGGCGTACAGTGGCGCATCGTCTGCAGCAGCAGCAGCCATTCCGGCTGTATCGCCGCGGCGCGCGGCGGCCTCGGGCTGACCGTGCGGGCGCAGCACCTGGCCGGCCGGGGCCTGGCGCCGCCGGTGAACTGCGCCGGCCTGCCTGCCCTGCCCTCGGTCGAGTTCATCTCGCTGGCGGCCAGGCGTCTAAGCCGTCCGGCTGAGACGCTGCTGCGCCTGCTGCAGAAAAGCGACTTGCGCGGTTCACGGCTGGACGACTGATCCCTCCGGATGGACGGGCGGTGACCCGCCACTGCCGCTGGCCACCGGCCAAAGGGTTGATGTCATCCCAAAGCATGTCACCCGATTTCCCTCCCGGCTTCCAACCTCCGGCCACTGTTCCCGGCCCCACACATATCGCTTAATGGACATATGGGATGCGGCATGCAGCGTGGCATCACGCACAGACAGGCCGCGCCTTGCGGTGGACGCCGCCACGCCGCCTTTGTCTCGATGGGAATCCGGGGAGAACACCATCATGGGAACCGTACTGGACCTGACCGGCAACCAGCTGCTCAAGCGCCTGCCCCCGAGCGAGCAGTCCCTGCTCCTGCCCTGCCTGGAACCGGTGAACCTGCGCACCGGCCAGTTGCTGAGCGATTCCGGCCAGCGCATCCGCCACGTCTATTTTCCGGTCAGCGCCATGATCTCCATGCTGTCGCTGCAGGAATCCGGCACCACGGTGGAGCTGGCCTCGATCGGCCACGAAGGGCTGGTCGGCCTGCCCGCGCTGACCGGCGGCGAAACCATGCCGAACCGCACCGAGGTCAGGAAGAGCGGCATGGCGCTGCGCATCGCCTCAGGCGACCTGCGCCGCCAGTGGACGATGCTGCCCACCTTGCAGCGCATGAACCTGCTCTACATGCAGGCACTGCTGACGCAGGTGGCGCAGACAGTGGTCAGCGTGCGCCATCATTCGCTGACCGAGCAGCTGTGCCGCTGGCTGCTGCTGGCGCTGGACCGGGCCACCGGCAACGAGCTCGACGTGACGCAGCAGACGATCGCCGACATGCTGGGCGTGCGCCGCGAAGGCGTGACCGAGGCGGTCGGGCGCCTCGTGCAGTTGCACCTGATCGCGCATACCCGCGGCCATATCACGGTGATCGACCGCGCCGGCCTGGAGGGCTACTCTGGCGAGTCCTACCGCATCGTCAAGCACGAATTCGACCGCCTGTTGAGCACGGCAGCATAGCCGGCCCTGCCGGCCGGGGATGGCAGGCTGGACGCTGCCTGCCGGCTCAGGCGCCGGTCGGTGCCGGCAGCGCGCGGTACGCCCCGAGCAGGTGGTAAGGCGTGGTCGACGGCATGTCGGTACGCAGCACCGCGCCGTCCGGACCCAGCACTTCGTGCCAGCCGCCCGCGTGCAGGAAGCGGGCGCGGAAACGCACCGCCCAATCCGACAGGGTGGCGAGGGAGCGCGCACTGCCCTCCACGGCCAGCGCGCGCGCGAACTCCGTCTGGGCCCAGATGCGCTGGGAGCCGTCCAGCAGGGTGCCATCGGCCGCCAGGGCCGCGCTGACCCCGAGCGTGCCGGCCGCAACGCCGTGGCGCTGGGCGAACTCGAAGGCGCGGCGCAGCGCATCCTCCAGGGCGGAACCGCCGAACAGCGCGGGCGCGCTCGTAACCAGCGAAAACCACTCGAATTGGTGGCCCGGCTCGATGCGGTTGCCGGCTTCGCCCTGCGGCAGTTCCGCCACGCAGCCGCTGGCCGCATCGACGAAGCGCGCGTGCACTGCGCCGGCGATTTCGCGCAGGCGCTGCCCATACCAGGCATCGCCGGCGATGCCGTAGGCGGCCAGGTAGGCCTCGGTCAGGTGCATGATGGGGTTCTGCAGCACAGGGGCGCCGGCGTCGCCGTAGCCTTCGTCCAGGGCGGATCGGTAGAGGCCGCGGCCATCCGCGAAGCGCGCCTCGATGATCTGGGTGGTGCGCGCCATCAGGCGCAGCGCGGCCTCGCTGCCGCTGCGCTTGTGGTATTCGGCGCACGCAAAGACGGCGAAGGCGAAGGTATAGAGATCGCGCGTGCGGTCCAGCGGCTGCCCCGCCGCGTCGACGCTGTAGACCCAGCCGCCCTCGTCGTCGCCGAAGCAGGCCTCGAGCGAGGCAAACAGGGCTGCGGCGTGCTGCGCGTCCGCGCTGCCCGGCTCGCCTGCATGCGCGAAGATATAAAGCTGCCTCGCACAGGCCATGGCCCGGTAGCGCACGGCCGGTAAGGGCGCGCCGCTGGCGCCGTCAAGTGCTTCGTAGGGCAGCCGCAGGGCTGCGTTCCAGCCCGCGCCGCGCCAGAGCGGCAGGATCGTGGCCGCGTAGTGGTGGGTCAGCGCCGCGATAGGCTCAGCGAGCTGCGTGGCGGATTGCGGTGGGGCGGAAGACTGATCGGACATACGGCGTGTGCTGGACGGGGCACCGGAAAGCGCAAGCGCAGAAGATACTGGAAATGGTGCCACGACGGAAGCCTGCGGCACCGAAATCCCCTTTCTGCCGCGTGCCCGCCGGCCTAAATTGAAGACGTTGCTGCTGCATGTTTCAGCAGGCGTTCCCGTATGGGAGGCTGCCATGACCAACCATCCCCTCACCCTGACCGATCAGCACCGCACCCTGGTCCTGCATGTGCTTGAAGATCATCCCGGATCCTACTGCTGGCGTATCGTCGTCGAAGAATGCGGCGGCGCGGCCGCGGAGTGCGATTCGACCATCGAGTCGCCGTCCGACTATCCCTCGCATGCCGAGGCGGAAGCTGCCTGCTGGGCAGCAGGCAACCGCCTGCTCGACGGCATCCGCACGGCAGGCGACGCACGCGCCTCCTGACCGTACCACCGGCGTACCGCCAAGGCCGCCTGGCGCGGCTGGCCTTCCTTCTTATCTTGCACCGCGCCAAAGATTGACTAGTCTGAAAGCCTTGGGAGCGGCTTTGCGGCACCGCGCCATGCCCTCCCCCGACTTTGCGCTGTGCCAGCATCCCGCCGTCCCGACTTGTTGCCGGCAGCAGGCCGGTGCTGTTTGCCTTGCGCAAGCGGCCGGGAAACATGGGAGCGCGCCATGGCAAAACCGATCGTCAGTCCCCAGCGCTTCGTCGAAATCCTGAACGAGCGCCTGAGCATGCATCCCCTGTACCGGGAAGGCATGCACGTCTACGCCATTCCCCAGCACAGCCCCCGCCCGCGCAGCCTGGTCTGCGTCGGCCCGCGCGGCACGGCATGCGTGTGCGCGACAATCGAAGCCATCGTGCGCGGTGAATGTGATGTCTTCCCCGACATCGCGCAGGACTGGGGCCGCGCCGCCCACGACACGCCCAAGCTGCCGCATTAAGGCTTTTGCGGCACGTACTTTGCCAGGGGGCAAAAACAAGGCCGTCTCAAGCAGGCCCTCAGACCCGATCGAGCGGCCGATGCGGCTCCCCCGGCAAATCCACCGCGACCGGATCGCCGGCCCGGACCAAGCCGCCTGCCAGCACGATTGCCATCACACCAGCCTTGCGCACCAGCCTGCCTGCTTCGTCGCGCCCGACAACCTCCTTGAGCAGCCCCGGCCGGAATGCCTCGATCTGCCCACAGGGATTGCGCAGCCCGGTCAGTTCCAGGCACACGGTGCCGCCCACGCGCAGTTGGGTGCCGACCGGCAGCGCCTGCAGGTCCAGGCCTTCGGTGGCGATGTTCTCGCCAAGCGCGCCCCAGTCGACGTCGAATCCCTGCGCAGCCAGTCGCGCCAGCAGCTCGACCGGAATCAGGTGGACCTGGCGCAGATTGGCCTGCGTCGGGTCCACTGCCACTCTCGAACGATGCTGCACGGTCACGCCGGCATGGGCGTCGCCCTCGACGCCAAGCCCGGCCAGCAGGCGGATCTCCGGCACGACGTCCTTGCTGAAGCCGTGCACGGCACTACGCGCGACCGCTACGATGCGGCCTTCCAGCCGCGCCGTCTTGGCATCGACCGCCGCGCCCGTCCTCATGCCGCCTCGCGCTGCGGCTGCGCCGGCACGGGTACCGGGTAGCCTGCGGCGAATACGTGCCGCCCCGCCGACCACGTGTGCGTGACGAGCGGCTGCCCGGCAACCATGGCCACCGCGGCAAGATCGGCGCGCAGGCCCGGCACCAGGCGGCCGCGGTCGTCCAGGCCGCAGGCCCGCGCCGGATTCGCCGTCACCAGCGCCAAGGCCTGCCACAGCGGCAGTTCGGCCTGGCGCGCGGCTGCGAAGGCCGAAGCGACCAGCGTCGAGGGCTGGTAGTCCGAGCACAGAATGCTGGCCACGCCCGCGCGGATGGCATCGATGGCGCGCATCGAGCCGCTCTGGCTCTTGCCGCGCAGCACGTTGGGGGCGCCCAGGATCGTGGGCAAGCCACGCCCGTACGCGGCATGCGCGGTCTCGAGGTTGATGGGGAACTCGCTCATGCGCACGCCCAGCGCGCGCATGGCCTCGATGCGCTGGGGGGAATCGTCATCATGGCTGGCGGCGGGAATGCCGAGACCGTGCGCGCGTGCCAGCAGGCGCTCCACGCGCTCGGCCGCGCCCTGCTGGGCACTGAGCTTGCGGTCCGCGGCGGCGCTGGCCTCCTCGTGGCTCATGGCATGGTTGCCCATCATGTAGCTCAGGTAGGCTTCCATGGTCTTGAACTGGCCCTGGCCAGGCGAATGGTCCATCACCGAAAGCAGGTCCACCACGCCTTCGCCCATCAACTGCTCCAGGGCCGGCACCGCGGCAGCGTCGGTCACTTCGTAGCGGCAATGCACGCGGTTGTCGACGAGGCTGTGGTCGCGGAAGGCGGCCAGCACACGCACGATGGCCGAGGCGGTAGCGTTGTTGCGCACGCCGGATTCGTGGCTGGAGAAGGACAAGGCGTGGTATGGCGTGGTGATGCCGGCCGCGGCATTGCGCCGGTCCACCTGCGCCACGGCGAAATCCAGCGGAAACAGCACGTTAGCGCGCGGCTCGGCTTCTTTCTCGATGGCATCGCAATGCAGGTCGATCAGGCCGGGCAGCAGGGTCTGGCCGCTCAGGTCCACGATGTGGGCGTCACGCGGCACGCTGCCCGGCTCGGGCTCGATGGCGGCGATACGGCCGTCATCGATCAGCAAAGCGCTGTCGGCCAGTTCCTGGTCCGGCAACACTAGATTGGCATGCGTCAGGTAGATGGGAGGCATGTTCGGGTCCAATGACAAGGCAGTACGGCAGATACGACTAGTACGAGTATGGGGGATACTGGGGCTACGGCTGCCCGGCAATGCGGCGCGATGCACGCTGCGGTGCATCGCAGCGCTGCCCGGCACGCCGCAGGCGACGGCGCCCCACCTGCATCAGGCGGCGCCGCCGGCCACGGTGTCGGCCACTGCCGGCTGCAATGGCAGCAGGCGCGTGGCGACCGCATCGCGGACGGCCTCGTCGTGAAAGATCCCGACCAGGCAGCGGCCCTCCGCCAGCGCCTCACGCATCAGCGCCACCACGACCGCGCGGTTGTCGGCATCGAGCGACGCCGTGGGCTCGTCCAGCAGCAGCACCGGATGCCCTCCCACCAGGCCGCGCGCGATATTCACGCGTTGCTGCTCGCCGCCCGAGAAGGTGGCGGGCGGCAAGCCCCACAGGCGGCGGGGCAGGTTCAGTCGCGCCAGCAGGCCGGCAGCGCGCTCGCGCGCCTGCTCCTGCGGCACCCCCCGCCGCAGCGCCGGCTCGGCCACCACATCCAGCGCCGAGACGCGCGGAATGGCGCGCAGGAACTGGCTGACATAGCCCACCACGTCACGGCGCAACTGCAGCACGCGCTGCTCCGGCGCCGTGGTCAACTCGACCCAGGGATCGTCCGTGCGCGCAGGATCGCGCAAGCGGATGCTGCCGTCGGTCGCGAGGTAGTTGC
The DNA here is from genome assembly GCF_056930435.1 of Cupriavidus sp. 09_S30. Taxonomy (NCBI): domain Bacteria; kingdom Pseudomonadati; phylum Pseudomonadota; class Betaproteobacteria; order Burkholderiales; family Burkholderiaceae; genus Cupriavidus; species Cupriavidus sp. 09_S30. Next base: position 1,854,086 of record NZ_JBXOWI010000002.1, read on the forward strand.
CGTACAGGCAGCGCAGCAGTGTGCTCTTGCCGGTGCCGGAGGGGCCGGCAAGCACCACGCACTCACCGCGCGCGGCATCGAAGTCCACGGCACGCAGTACCGGGAGCCGCACGCCGCCCTGGTTGTGCAGCGTAAACATCTTTCCCAGGCCGCGCACTTCGATCATGCGCTCGGGCGCGCCCGGCGCAGCGCTTGCGGCATGGGTGGCAGCCGGGTGTTGCGCCGGGTGTTGCGGAATCCGTTCTTGGTTCATGTTCAGCTCTGCAGGATGGAGGAGACCAGCAGTTGGGTATAGGGATGCTGCGGATCGTCGAGGACCTGGTCGGTCAGGCCGCTTTCCACCACGCGCCCGCCCTGCATCACCAGCGTGCGGTGCGCCAGCAGGCGCGCCACGGCCAGGTCGTGGGTCACGATGATGGCGGCCAGGCCGAGGTCGCCGACCAGCCTGCGCAGCAGGTCGAGCAGCCGTGCCTGCACCGAGACGTCCAGCGAGGCGGTGGGTTCGTCCATGAACACCAGGCGCGGATGCGTGACCAGATTGCGTGCGATCTGCAGCCGCTGCTGCATGCCGCCCGAGAACGAGGCCGGCGCGTCGTCCAGCCGGCCGAGGTCGATCTCCATCTTCTCCAGCCAGGCGCCCGCCACCTCGCGCAGTTCGCCGTAATGCCGCTCGCCCACGGCCATCAGCCGCTCGGCGATATTGGCCCCCGCGCTCACCTGCATGCGCAGGCCGTCGCGCGCGTGCTGGCGCACGAAGCCCCAGTCGGTGCGCGCCAGCAGGCGCAGCCGCGCGCTGGAAAGCGTGGCGAGGTCGGTCAGGCCCTGCTCGCGCATATCGTAGTGAACGCTGCCCGACTGCGGCGCCGCCTGCATCGACACCGCCTGCAGCAGCGTGCTCTTGCCCGAGCCTGATTCGCCCACCACGCACAGCACCTCGCCGGGATACAGGTCGAAGCTCACGTGATGGCAACCGTGCACGCCATCCCAGGTGCGGGTCAGGTCGCGCACCGACAACAAGGTCTGGGCGGTGCTCATGCCGCACCCCCCGTGCCGCCCTGCGCGTGCTGGCGCTCTGCGCAATACTCTGTGTCCGAGCAGACGAACATGCGGGTGCCGCTGTCATCCATGATGATTTCGTCCAGGTAGCTGTCGGTGGCACCGCACTGCTCGCAGCAGGTCGACCACGTCTCCACGGTAAAGGGATGGTCCTCGAAGTCCAGGCTCTTCACGCTGGTATAGGGCGGCACCGCATAGACGCGCTTCTCGCGGCCGGCGCCGAACAGCATCAGGGCCGGGCTGCGGTCCAGCTTCGGGTTGTCGAACTTGGGAATCGGCGACGGTCTCATCATGTAGCGCGCATTCACCATCACCGGATAGTCATAGGTGGTGGCGATATGGCCGTGATGGGCGATGTCTTCGTACAGCTTCACGTGCATCGAGCCGTACTCGGACAGCGCATGCATGGTGCGGGTCTCGCTCTCGCTCGGCTCCAGCCAGCGCAGCGGCTCGGGAATGGGCACCTGGAACACCATGATCTGGCCGGCGGCCAGCGGCGTTTCCGGGATGCGGTGGCGCGTCTGGATGATGCTCGCCTGGGCCGTGCGCTCGGTGGTGTGCACGCCCGTGACACGTGCAAAGAAGCGCCGGATATTGATGGCGTTGGTCGTGTCATCCGAGCCCTGGTCGATCACCTTGAGCACATCCTGCTGACCGATGATGGCGGCCGTGACCTGGATGCCGCCGGTGCCCCAGCCATAGGGCAGCGGCATCTCGCGCCCGCCGAACGGCACCTGGTAGCCGGGAATCGCCACCGCCTTGAGCAAGGCGCGCCGCAGCATGCGCTTGGTCGATTCGTCGAGGTAGCCGAAGTTGTAGTGCGCGTCGCGCGCGGCGCTGTTGTCGACGCTGTTTTCCATCTTGGCGGCGGCATTCATGCGAGCGTCTCCTCTTGCGGGGCAAGCGCATCGGGCGAGGCCGCGGTGGCATCGCCGGCAGCCTCACCATCCGTCTGGCCCTGGCCGTCGCGCTCCGCGCGCAGGCGGCGCAGCAGCTCCAGGTTGGCCTGGAAATCCACGTAATGCGGCAGCTTCAGGTGCTGCACGAAGCCGGAGGCTTCGACGTTATCGCTGTGATAGAGCATGAATTCCACATCGTTGGCGGGCGCATCGGCGGCCTCGCCCAGTTCTTCCGCGCGCATCGCGCGATCCACCAGCGCCATCGACATCGCCTTGCGCTCGCCGTAGCCGAACACCAGCCCGTAGCCGCGCGTGAAGCGCGGACCGGCCTCGGCGTCGCCGGTGAACTGGCTCACCATCTGGCATTCGGTCAGCTCGATCTCGCCGATGGTGACGGCAAAGCCCAGTTCCTCCACGAACAGATCGATCTCGACGCTGCCGTAGCGGATCTCGGCCGCGAAGGGGTGCGAGTTGCCGTAGCCGCGCTGCGTCGAATAGCCCATCGACAGCAGGAAGCCTTCGTCGGCGCGCGCCAGGTTCTGCAAGCGCGTGGCGCGATCGGCGGGCAGGTTCAGCGGCTCGCGTGTCAGGTCGCGCGGCGCCGGGTCGCCCTCGGGCACGGCGTCGGGTTCGATCAAGGCCTCGCGCTCCAGCAGCTCGGTCACGCGCGGCATGCGGGCGGCCAGCGGCACGTCGGACGCCGGCAGCGGATCGGCGGCGCGCTCGGCTTCCAGGCTGAAATCCAGCAGGCGCTGCGTGTAGTCGTAGGTCGGCCCCAGCACCTGCCCGCCGGGCACGTCCTTGTAGGTCGACGAGATGCGGCGGCTCAGCTGCATCGCGCCGGTGTCGACCGGCTCGGTGTAGCCGAAGCGCGGCAAGGTGGTGCGATAGGCGCGCAGCAGGAAGACGGCCTCGATCAGGTCGCCGGCGGCCTGCTTGATCGCCAGCGCTGCCAGGTGCGTATCGTGCAGCGAGCCTTCCGCCATCACGCGCGACACCGCCAATGGCATCTGCTCGCGGATCTGGGCCAGGCTCAGCTCGGGCACCGCCGGATCGCCGCGGCGGTAGTCGTCCAGCATGCGGTAGGAATTCAGGATGGCGCGCTCGCCTCCCTTGACGGCAACGTACATCTCAGTCCTCCATGCGGGTGGTACGTGGCAGCGCGCAGAAGCGCGCGCCGCTCGTCAGCATCAGGTCCACGCCGAGCGGAAAGCGCGCGTGGTTCGCGCGCCACTGCCCGCGCAGGCCGTCGGGCAGGCCCGTGACCAGCAGTGCCTGGCGATGCGCGATGCCGGGGCCGCTCAGGCTGAGTGCCTCGCCGGCTTCCAGCGATGCCACCTCGAGCAGCAGCGTGGCGGAGCGGTCGGGATAGGCCGGGTCGCCCTGGGCACAGGCCGACAGCGCCGGCGCAGCGTGCCCGGCCGGTACCGCCACGAAGACCGCCGCGGCCGGATCGTCCACCAAGGGACATCCGCAGTGAAAGCGCAGGAAGGCGCGCGCCGCGGCGGGCACCGCAGCCGGCATCCAGACCGGCGTGTCGCTGTCCGCCAGCGTCAGCAGCAACGCAGCCATGGCGGCGGAGAGCCCGTCGGGCACACCGCAGGCGGCGCCCGCCGTCTCCACACGCCCCGGGTGGGCGAAGGCATCCAGCGCAGCGCGGAACGTATGCTGGGCATCGTTCACCGGGTCGTCGAAGCCGGGCACTAGGCCCGGGGCCGCCGCGGCACCATCCGATGCCATCGAATCCATCATCGTTTCCATCTCAGTCCTCGCCTCTGACCATGGTGAAGAAGTCCACGCGCGTCTGCGCCGCCACCGCGGCACGGGCCTCGCGCTGCTCGGCGTGGGCGCGCGCCAAGGGCGCCAGCACCCCTTCCTGCACCCGCTCATGCCAGGCCGGCAGCTGCAGCAGTGCGTCGAGCACGGCCGCCTGCTCGGCATGGCGCAGGCTGCGGCCCTGCACATAGCCCACCCCCACCGTCGCCGGCTCGCCATCCAGCGCCACCGCGCAGCGGCTTACCGTGGTCTCGCCCAGGTTGAACTGGGTTCCTGTGCCGCCGGCGCGGGCGCGCACCATGGCCATGCCGCATTCGGGCTTGCGCAGGAACCGCCAGCCCGGCAGGCCGCCGGCCTGCTGCAGCCGCCCGAAGGCCTGGTCCAGCGCCTCGTCGCCGGCCAGCGCCAGCACGCGCAGCCAGGCAGCGCGGGCCGGCTGGCCGGGCGCCGCATTCCCGTGGTCCATCCCACATTCGCTCATCATCACCCCTATACGTCTATACGTTTAGATGTAAAATTACCACCGACGGCGACACTACACCAGATAAACATGAAGATTTGATGACGCACCCGCACCGGGGTCGGGCTCCCCGCGGCGCGGTGTCGCGATGTGCCGCAATGAGGCAAAATCGCATATTGATGATGAATGCTTGATGACATAAGGCAAGGGAAGATGGCCGAACGAGAAGTCGAACGGGGCTCTGGTGTCGCGGTGTGGCGCCAGATCGGCGAAGCACTGGCGCACGATATCCGCACCAAGCTGTACGGGCCTGGCGAGCAACTGCCGCCCGAGCCCGAACTGGCGGCCAAGTTCTCCGTGAACCGCCACACCATCCGGCGCGCCATGGGCGAGCTGGAGCAGAGCGGTCTCGTGCGCATCGAACAGGGCCGCGGCACCTTCGTGCAGGAGCACGCCATCGACTACGCGATCGGCCGACGCACGCGCTTCTCGCAGAACCTGGCCAGCCAGGGCATGCGCGGCCATACCGAGGTGCTGGAGGTGCAGACCATGCGCGCCCCCGAGATCGCCAAGCATCTCGGGCTGGCGCGCACCGCGCCCATCCTGCGCGTGCAGATGCTCGGCAAGGCGGAGGACCGCACCATCGACGTGGCCGAGAACTACTTCGACGCCCAACGCTTCTCCGGCATGGACGAGCAGCTGCGCGCACGCGAGTCCATTTCGCGCGCCTTCGCGCACTTCGGCATCGCCGACTACACGCGCAAGTGGTCGCGCATCACCGCCACCATGCCCAGCGCACCGGTGGCGCGCCTGCTGAACCAGCCCAAGACGCGCCCGGTGCTGCAGGTGGAAGCACTCAATGTGGATCTCGACGGCGCGCCGCTGCAGTACAGCCTGGTGCGCTTTGCCGGAGACTGGGTGCAACTCACGGTCTCCGACCCCGACTGACCCGCCTGCGCACGCGCCATACGCGCGCGTGCACGGCGCGCCACTCCTCTTCACTCGTCTAGACATCTGGCCGTCATCTCGACGCGATACCTTCGCCGGTATGGACCCTTACACTCAACCTCCCCTCCCTCTCGCGGGCCTGACTGGCCGGCGCGTGCTTGGCGCCGACGGCATCGGCGCCGCCACCCTGGCCTTCCATGACGGCAGCATCGCGCCGGGCGCGAGCGCCGGCCCCTGCCTCGACGCCGGGGATCTGCTGGTGCTGCCCGGCATCGTCGATATCCATGGCGATGCCTTCGAGCGCGCCGTGATGCCCCGCCCGGGCGTGAGCTTTCCCTACCAGGCGGCACTCTTCGACGTGGACCGGCAGTTGCTGGCACATGGCATCACCACCGAGCTGCACGGCGTGACCTTGTCCTGGGAAGGCGGGCTGCGCGGCGAGGCCTACGCACTGCGCATGTTCGATGCGCTGGAACGCCTGCGCCCCTTCTTCGGCGCCAGCCATTACGTCCACCTGCGCTTCGAGAGCTACCACCTGACCGGCATCGACACGGCGCTGGACTGGATCGCCAGCGGCAAGGTCAAGCTGCTCGCCATCAACGACCACCTGCCCGGCATGGCCCGCCGGCTGGGCGACGAGCGCAAGATCGCACAATATGCTGACCGCGCCGAATGCGACTCCGAGGCGTTCCGCCAGCGCCTGCGCCAGGCCAGCCAACATGCGGCCGAGGTGCCGGCGGCCATGGCCCGGCTCATCGCCGGTGCGCGGGCCGCCGGGCTGCCGGTCGCTTCGCACGATGACCCCGACCGCGCCACACGGCAGCACTACCATCACCAGGGCTGCGCGATCGCCGAGTTCCCGCTGACGGTAGAGGCCGCCCAGCTTGCCCGCCAACTCGGCAACGACACCGTGTTCGGCGCGCCCAACGTCATGCGCGGCGGCAGCCACACCGGCGCACCCAACGCCACCGAGATGATCGGCGCCGGGCTGTGCACCGTGCTGGCCTCCGACTACTACTACCCCGCGCCGCTGCAGGCAGCCTTCCATCTTGCACAGCTCGGCGTCGCCAGTCTGCCTGCCGCTTGGGACCTGGTCTCGCGCAACCCAGCGCGCGCGGCCGGCCTGCGCGACCGCGGCGTGCTGGCACCGGGCATGCGCGCCGACGCCATCGTCGTCGACGACAGCGTACCCGGCTTCCCGCGCGTGTGCGCGGCCATCGTCAACGGTGTGCTGCACCACGCCACGCGGGGCTTCGGCATGACCGCCCCGCAAGCGGCGCGCGCCGCCGCCTGAGGTCCGCCATGCCCCAAGCCCACCGCTACGCCGTCTACCTGGCACCGGCCGACCCGTTTCGTGACATCGGCAGCCGCTGGCTGGGCCGCTGCGCCGATACCGGCGGCCCCCTGCCAGGCCCCCAACCCGATGATCCGCGCCGCGCGGCGTGGACCCGCGAGCCCGCCCACTATGGCCTGCACGCTACGCTGAAGGCGCCTTTCCGGCTTGCCGACGGCCACACCGCCGCCATGCTCGATGCCACCGCGCGCGCTTTCGCCCGGCGCCAGCAGGCCTTCGCCGCGCAGCTCGCGCTACGCGACCTGCGCGGATTCCTCGCCTGGTGCCTGGCCGACGCGCCCGAGGCGCACGAGGGTCGCCGCCGCATGCACGCGCTGGCCGACGACGCCGTGCGCGACTTCGACGTCTTCCGCGCGCCGCCCACGGCCGAGGAAATCGCCCGCCGCCGCCCGGAACGGCTCAGCGCCGCCGAACGCGACATGTTGACGCGCTGGGGCTACCCCTATGCGTTCGACACCTTCACCTTCCACATCACGCTGACCGGCTTGCTCGACCCCGCTGCCCAGTCCGAGGCATCGACCCGGCTGCGCACACTGGCGGGCGCAGGGACGCAGGCACCGATGCCGGTCGACCGCATCAGCCTCTACGTGCAGCCCGAGCCTGGCGCAGACTTCCTCGTCGCGCGCCACTATGGCTTCGATGGCGGCACCGTGGATGGCGCCGGTGCACACTACCTCGGGAGCGAGGCATGAACGGACTGCAGACGTCTCCACCCATGCCGCAAGGCACCGCGCCGGGATCGCTGTTCTACCTGATGGGTCCATCCGGCAGCGGCAAGGACTCGCTGCTGCGCTCGCTGCGCGACTGCCTTGGCGCATCCGACCCGGTGCTGGTGGCGCACCGCTACATCACGCGCGACAGCGATGCCAACGAAGCCTCGGTATCGCTCACGCCGGCCGAATTCGCCCGGCGCTCGGCGCTGGGCTGCTTCGCCCTGCAGTGGCACAGCCACGGCCTTCACTACGGGATCGGCATCGAGATCGAGACCTGGATGGCACGCGGCATCTCGGTCGTGCTCAACGGCTCGCGCGAGCATCTCGGCGAGGCGCACGCCCGTTACCCGCATCTGCACGCCTTGCACGTGCAGGTACACCGCAACGTCCTGGAAACCCGGCTGGCGCAGCGCGGCCGGGAGGCCGGAGAGGCCGTGGCAGCGCGGCTGGCGCGTGCCACGCGGCCCTTTGCCGTGCCGACCGGCTGCCGCCTTACCGAGATCGACAACAGCGGCCCGCTGGAACGGGCCGCCACTGCGCTGCTTGCGCTGGTTCGCCCTCCCCTGGCCGCCTGAAGACGTCAGCGCAATGCTGACGCGGATGCGGATGCCGTGCTCGACAAGGCCGAGGCGGCAATAGAACTGGTGCGGCTGCGCGGCGAAAGCCACTGGGTCCCCGCCTCTGCGGGGACGACGGTGACAAGCTTCCTCGCTCAGCCTGACCGCCTTGGTCTTCTCGCCCGGCTCCGCCTCGCTGCCGGCCACGTGCCGGCACAGGCCGCCGGCGCTCATTGCACCTACCTCATTGCACCTACCGCGCGCAGCGCGCCGCCATGGCGAGATAGTGGGCCAGCGGTGGCGTAGCCAGGCCAATCACCTTGGCCAGGTCATCATAGCGGCGCAACCGCGTGGCCGCCTGCGCGTACGGCCCGGCGCCGAACGCAGCCGCCTGCGCCGCGTCGAATGGCCCGCCCTGCAGTGCCAGGCTGTGCTGCGAGGCGGACGACAGGCTCGCGTGGTAGGCAGGATCGCTTGCGCACAGATAGCGCTTGGCGGCCACGTGCAGGCGCACGGGCTCGGTCACGTCTGCGCCGAACAAAGCGGCCAGCGCATCCGCGCCCGCCTCCTGGTGGCGCATGTCCGTGGTACTGCTCTCGGCGAGCATCAGGTGGCCGACATCGTGCAGCAAGGCCGCGACGATCAGCGCTTCGGGCTCGCCCGCCTGCTCGGCAAGCAGGGCGCACTGGAGCGCATGCTCGGTCTGGCTGATGGCTTCGCCACCGTAGTAGGCAGCGCCGTATCCGGCGAACAGGGCTTCGATCCGTTCCAGGGTCAGCATGATGGCAACAGGGGAAAAAAATAGCGGCGCGGAATTGCGCCGGATGGGGTGGTGAAGGCTTGTGGACCGAGATCGGGACCGGGCTCGGGGGCGGACACATGCGTCCGCTCGCCGGATAGACGACGCGCTTCCCGCGCGCGCCCGGCCCGGTAATCACACTAGCAGCTTGCGGATCTGCGCCGACAGCAGGTCGATCGCGGTCACGAAGGCGATGACGATGATCATCACCGCGCACGTCTGTGCGTACTGGAAGCTGCGGATGATCTCCCACAGCAAGGTACCGATGCCGCCCGCGCCAACGATGCCCACGACCGAGGCGGAACGCACGTTCGACTCGAAGCGGTACAGCGAGAACGAGATCCACAGCGGCAGCACCTGCGGGATGACGCCGAACACGATTTCTTCCAGCGCACAGGCGCCGGTGGCCCGCACGCCCTCGACCGGGCGCGGGTCGATGGCCTCGACAGCCTCGGAGAACAGCTTGGCCAGCACGCCCATGGTGTGTACCCAGAGCGCCAGCACGCCGGCGAACGGACCCAGTCCCACGGCAACGATGAACAGCATCGCGAACACCATCTCGTTGATGGCGCGGCAGGCATCCATCAGCCGCCGCATCGGCTGGTAGACCGCGGGCGGCACGATGTTGGACGAGCACAGCAGGCCCAGCGGCACCGCCATCACCACAGCCAGGAAGGTGCCCCAGATCGCGATCTGGACGGTCACCACCATCTCGTCGAGATAGTTGCGCCAGTCGCGGAAATCGGGCGGAAAGAAATCGGCGGCGAACTTGGCCATGTTGCCGGAGTCGCGCAGCAGGTCCAGCGGACGCATGTCGGCGCCCTGCCAGGACAGCGCCAGCAGGGCGAGCACGATCGCCCAGGCCAGCAGGAGCGGGAGCGAATTGCGTGGCGGGCGGGCCGGCAGCTTGGTGGTGGCGGTGGAGGACATGGCGGGCCGGGGAGAAGTGGACATCAATAACATCAGAAGGGAATGCGGCACGGCCCGGCGCTGGCGCGCCGGGCCACGGTGCGCTTACTGCTGCGCCGAGGCGGCCTTGTCGAGTTCAGCCAGGCGGCGGCTCACGTCGGCCAGGCGCTTTTCCTTGTCGGCTGCGTCCAGCGTGGTGTCGCTTTCGATCTTAGCCTTCTGCTTGGCCAGATCGATCTGGCGGATCGGCAGGAGCTGGGCGTCGCTCGAGGCACGGAAACCCCGATAGGTCAGCGCGGCCAGGGCCTGCTTCTCGTGTGCATCGCCACTCTTGCCGTAGTTGACGAAGAAGGCCTTGATCTTGTTCTTCAGGTCGGCCGGCAGGTCCTTGCGGTAGACCATCGGATCGGCGGGGATCAGCGGCGACTTCCACAGCACGCGCACCTGGTCATAGGCATTCTTGCCCGTGTTGATGCGGTAGCGCTCCATGTTCTCGGTATTGTTCACCGCCACGTCGACCTGCTTGTTCAGCACGGACAGCAGGTTGGTTTCATGGTTGCTGATGCGCACCGCCTTGAAGAGGGTCTTGGGCTCGACATGGTGGGCACCCCACAGGTAGTAGCCCGGCACGGCGGTACCCGAGGTGGAGTTGGGATCGCCCGCGCCGTAGCTGAGTTCCTTGCCGTGCTTGAGCACGTCGTCCAGCGTCTTCAGGTTGCTGTCCTTGTTGACGATCAGCAGCGACCAGTAGCCGGGGTTGCCGTCCTTGTCGATGACGGAGGCGAAGATTTCGCCGTTGGCGCGGTCGACGGCCTCCATGGCCGACTGGTTGCCGAACCAGGCAATCTGCACCTTGTTGAAGCGCATGCCCTCAATGATGCCGGCGTAGTCCGAGGCGAAGAAGGGCTTCACCTGCATGCCGAGCGTCTTGCTCAGGTCGTCGATCACCGGCTGCCAGGCAGCCTTCAGGTTGGACGAGGTCTCGGTCGAGATCAGGCCGAGGTTGATCGTCTTGCCCTCCTGGGCGGCGGCGGGCAGGGCGATGGCGCTCAATGCGAGCACCGCGACAAAGGTTCTGCGAAGCATGGACAACTCCGTTGGGGGATGGGCACTACAGTGGAAATCGGATAGGGACCGCGGATAGGGACCGACCTAGGCCGGCCGGCAACGGGCGCGCGCGGCGCCCGTTGCGCCTCAGGCCGCGACCAGGGCCGCCGGCGCGCACAGTGGTGCGTCACTGGCCGGGGCCGCGGGCTCCAGCAGCTCGGCGGCGTCGGTGCCGTAGAGCTCACGCAGCATGTCGGCGGTCAGTGCCGCCGAGGGGCCGTCGTAGACGATCTTGCCGTGGCGCAGCGCGACCACGCGCGGGCAATAGCGCATGGCCACGTCGACCTGGTGCAGCGAGACCACCACCGCTGCCCTGCGGCTGCGGTTGATCTGCGCCAGCAGCTCCATCACACGCCGCGCAGACTCGGGATCCAGTGAAGCGATCGGCTCGTCGGCGAGGATGACGCTCGCGTTCTGCACCAGCGTGCGCGCGATGGCCGCGCGCTGCTGCTGGCCGCCCGACAGCGTAGCTGCACGCTGAAACGCATAGTCGTCTATACCAACCTGGGCAAGCGCATCAAGCCCGGCGTCGATCTCCTCGTGACGGAAGAAGCGGATCAGGCTGCGCCATAGCGGGATGCGCGGCAGCATGCCCGTCAGCACATTGGTGATCACCGGCAGGCGGCCCACCAGGTTGAATTGCTGGAACACGAAACCGATATCGCTGCGCACTTGGCGCACATCGCGCGCCAGCCGCCCGTCGCGCTGCACGCAGCGACCGTTGACGAGCACCTCGCCGCAGCCGGCATCGGCGCCGACGAAACCGGCCACATGGCGCAGCAGTGTCGACTTGCCCGAACCCGAGGCGCCCAGCAGCGCCACCATCTCGCCCGGCGCCACCGTCAGTGTGACGTCGTCGAGGGCCTTGCGATCCACCCGGAATGATTTAGACAGCCCGCGCACTTCAATCGCATGGGTCATGCCGCTCTCCTTGCTTGAACAGATGCGCAGATTCTGGCCGGCAACGATGACAAAACGATGAAGACGGCCGACCAAATTGCAGCCGTTTTCTGCCACCTTGCAGTCATTTTGCAGACATTTGCCAGACATTTAGCAGGCATTCGGCAAACAGACATTCGACCCACTGGCCGGACCGATCGCCAGCTGCGCGGCGACGCCCGCCGCGACAGCCACGTCGCCGTGCGCTGAGCGGCGCGGCCGGGGCGGGGCGCGCCGCCGCCGCGGCAGCTCCCTCAGTCCGCCAGCATGAAGACGTTGACGCAATCCTCCAGTTGCTGCGCCTGCCGCTCCAGCCGGAACGCGCCCTCGGCCGCCTGTTCGACCAGCGCGGCATTGCCTTGTGTCAGCCGGGCGACCTGCACCACCGCCTGATCGATATTGCCGATCTCCTGGCTCTGTTCCTGGCTGGCGTGAGCGATGGCGGCAACCGACGATAACAACTTGCCCATGGTGTCCGCGACGCCCGCCATCGACGCACCTGCCGCCGTCGCGGCTGCGCCGACCACCGCAATCCCCTGCCCCGACTCGGCCAGCAGCAGCTTGATCTCCTTGGCCGCCGCCGCGGTCCGCTCCGAAAGGCTGCGCACTTCGCCTGCCACCACGGCGAAGCTGCGCCCGGCCTGGCCCGCGCGCGCGGCCTCCACGGCCGCATTCAGCGCCAGGATATTGGTCTGGAAAGCGATGCCGTCGATCAGGGACGCGATCTCCTCCACCTTGCGCGACTGCCGGTGCAGGGCCGCGGCGATATCGACCACCTTGCGCACTTCGTCGTTCGCGACCGCAGTCGCCGCCGACGCTTGCCCCGCAGCATCGTGCATGCCGTCCGCGCCGACCGCGTTGCGGCGCGCGCTCTCCGTGATCTGCGACAGGCTGGCCGTGGTCTGCTCCACCGTAGTGGCCTGTTCCTCGTTGCGCTGGGACAGATCAGCGTTGTGGTCGGCCTGGTTCCTGGCGGCGACGCGGATCACGTCGACGGCCGTGCGCGCGTCGAGCAGCACGCCGATCAGCTTGGCGTTCATCTGGTTCAGCACCCGCCCCAGCATGCGCGTCTCGGTATCACCGTGTTCGGGGAACTGGCATTGCACCATGCCCGTCGACACCGCGAATGCCGTCTCATTGAGCTGCTTCAGTGGCAGCAGTACCTGGCGCGACAGATAGACCGCCGCACCCAGGCAGATGACCGCCCCCGCGGCAAAGAGCGACCACACCAGCGTGGCGCGCTCCGCGCCGCCGGGCAGCATCGCCGCCACTGTCTCCAGCAGCATGACCAGCACCAGCGCCAGTATCACTCCCCACAGGCGGAGATAGACCGGGCACGCCAGCGCCCTGCCGGCAAGGCCAGCCAGCCCGGTGCGCTCGACTTCGCCCCGCCGTATCACGAAGCCCCGGTCATCGCCTGCGCGGATCTTGCGGTACAAGGCATCGGCGGCGTCGACCTGCACGCGCGTGGGCTTGGTCCTGACCGACATGTAGCCGATCTTCTGCCCCGACTTGAACACCGGCGTGACATTGGCCAGCACCCAGTAGAAGCCGCCGTCCGCACGCCGGTTCTTGACCACCCCGGTCCACGGCCGGTCGGACTCCAGGGTCCGCCACATGTCGGCGAACACCTTCGCCGGCATATCGGGATGGCGCACGATGTTCTGCGGCTCTCCCAGCACGGCCTCGCGCGCGAAGCCGCTGCTGCGGATGAAGGCGTCGTTCGCATAGGTGATCCGGCTCGCCGTGTCCGTGCGCGTGACGATCACCTCGCCGTCCGGCAGCACGTACTCTTCATTCTTGATCGGTAGATTCTCGCGCATTGCCTTGCCTGTTGGTCGATTCGCGCGCGCCGCCCCGCCACTGCCGCAGCAGGTGTGGGCCAGTGCCAGCCGTTCCCGGCGCGCGAACGGGGTGGGCTGGCGGAACAACAAAGAGCCGCCGGCAGGCTGCTACCAGCCCCCGCCTGCGCCCCGTGTCCTCAGGTAGTGCACCAGTTCGCCGATCGGCATGGGCCGCGCCAGCGCAAACCCCTGCGCGAAACGGCAACCTTCGGCCATCAGGAAATGCAGTTCCTCGCGCGTTTCCAGGCCCTCGGCGATCACGCCGACGCCCAGCGCAGATGCCAGGTGGATGATGGCCCGGATGATCTTGGCCGAGTACGCGCCATGACGGATCCCGGCGATGAGCTGGCGCGCGATCTTGAGCGAGGCGACCGGGATATGCCCGAGATAGCCCAGGTTCGAGTAGCCGGTGCCGAAATCATCGATATAGATCTCGATCCCGGCCCGCGTCAGGCTTTCCAGCGCATTCGAGGTACAGTCGCCCTCCCGGATCAGCGCGCCTTCCGTGATCTCGATCTTCAGCGCGCCGGGCGGCAGGCCGATGCGGGCCAGCAGGGCCTCCAGCTTTGCCGCCAAACCGCTGGCGTGTAGTTCGTCGGCCGGAATATTGACCGACACGCTCAGATTCGTGCCGACTTCGTGGCAGGTGCGCGCAATGTCGCTGCAGGCGCGCTCCAGCACGAAGTCGGTCAGCTTGCCGCCAAGCCCGAGGTCATGCACCACCGGCAGGAATTCAATCGGCGGCACCGGCCCGAGGCTCTTGGAGTTCCAACGGATCAGCGCCTCCACGCCTACCACCTGTCCGCTCTGCAGGTCGAACATGGGCTGGTACGCCACCCACAGCTCATCGGCGCTGAAGGCACGGCGTATTGCCTGGTAGATCTGGTGATAGCGTTCGGCGTTGCGCTTGAGGGTTGGCGAATAGTGCTTGGTGCGGCCGCGCCCCTCGCGCTTGGCCTCGTACAGGGAGATGTCCGCCTGCTTGAACAGCGCCTTGCTGTCGCCGCCGTCGTCCGGAAAGCGGCTGACGCCGATGCTCGCCCCGACGTAGAGCGTCATGTCGGGCAGCACGATGGGCGCTTCGACCTGGTCGGAGATGCGCTGGAGAATGGCTTCGCGGTCCTCGTCCGTCAGCGGGCCGGCCAGCGCGATGGTGAATTCATCGCCGCCCAGCCGGGCCACGATATCGCACGCCCGCACCGCGCCGGCCAGCCGTTCCGCCACCTTGGTCAGCACGCGGTCGCCGACGTCATGCCCCAGCGCGTCATTGATGCCTTTGAACCGGTCCAGGTCGATCAGCAGCAGCGTGACCCCCTGGCAGCGTTCGCTGCTGGCCGACAACAAGGCATCGAGGCTGTCGAAGAAGCTCGCCCGGTTGTGGAGCTTGGTCAGGTCGTCGTAGCAGGCCAGCTCGCGCAGCCGGCGTTCGGACTCCAGGCGGAAGGTCACGTCGCGCCCGGCGGAGACGAAATGGGTGATGCGTCCGCAGGCGTCCCGCAGCGGGGTTATCACTTTCTCCTCGGAGAAAAGAGACCCACTCCTCCTCCGATTAACGAAAACCCCGCTGAATGATTTTCCCGCACTGATTACCGACCACAATTCCCGATAAAACTCATCGCTCATCTCTCCAGATTTCAATATCGAGAGCGAATGACCGATGACATCGGCGCGCGCATATTCCGTCAGCAGCTCGAAGGCACGATTGACATAGATAACACGGCCATTTGACTCCGTGATGACAATCGAATCGCCTGCCTGTTCCATGGCGAATGCATAGATCGACAGATTGTCGTCCAAGCACGCTGTACCGCCCCACCCCGCTTCGCCGGCACACTTGAGCTGCATCGCCGCCTTTTCCCCGTCACTGAAGCCGGACCGGTCTGCCGCGCAAATCGGATCCGGAAGCCCGCTCTAGTGGCGGGCGTGGTATTTATTCTGAACAACCCAGAGCAAAGCATTTGAATTTCTACAATAAAAATCCGACGAAATTCAGGCGATACTCAACATTATTTTTTAAACTATTCTGCAATGTGCCCGACTCTTTTGTCCGGAGCACATGCACCCCGAAAACAGGACTCCCGCACTCCTGCCTTTGACTTAACTCAACCCGGGGCGCAGCCAGTATGTGTATAGTCGCGCGGCATGTAAAGCAAGATAAATTGATGCGGAGGCAGTAGTTTTCCTTATGGGACGCAGACCCACCATCGAGCAGTTGCGCGTGTTTATCGCGGCCGCGGAGCACCAGAGCTTCACCCTGGCGGCGCGCGCCACGCACAAGACGCAGGCCGCGGTCAGTATGCAGATGCGACAGCTCGAGGACATCGCCGAGGCCAAGCTGTTCGTGCGCGGGGCGCGCCAATCGGCGCTTACCAGCGCCGGCGAAGCGCTCTACGCCTATGCCAAGGAAATGATCTCGCTGGAGGCCGAGGCCTGGGGTGCGATGCGCCACCGGGCCAAGACCCGCTTGCGCGTAGGCGCTCCCGAAATCTACATGCCGCTGCTGGTCGACGCCTTGCGCGACTTCACCAACGCTCGGCCGGATGTCTGCGTCGATCTCTTCTCCGCGCCCACGGCGCAACTCGCGAAACGATTGAAGGACGGGCGCATCGATGTGGCGATCGGCGTGCGCGGCAGGCATATGGACGGCGAGCTTCTCTGCAAGCAGGCGCTGCGCTGGGCCGTGCACGGCTCGGCGTCCGAGATCTGGTTGCGCAGACCGGTGCCCATTGCCTTGTTCGAGCCCGGCAGCACCGCCCGCACCCATGTGCTGGACGCGCTGCAGCACACCCGGGTCCGCTACCTCTGCGTCCACGAGAGCAATTCATTGGCGGGCATGCTCGCGGGCATCAGCGCCGGCATCGCGGTGGGCGCGGTTCCGATACAGGCAGCGGGCAGCGCGCTGAGGACCCTCGGCCCCCTCGACGGGCTGGCCGACATCGAACCGCTCGACATCGTCGTCGCTGCCGGCGCCGGCCACTGCTTGCCCGAGCGCCAGGCCTTCCTGGCTGCGCTCACCGCGGGATCCCGCCACTGGAATATGAGTCTCCAGTAGCGCCGGCAGCGGCCACCCGCCGTCTGCAAGCGGCATTTGCCGCACTTGCCGCACCGGCGCGGTACATGCTATGGTGCGCTTTCCAGGAGAACGGGACAAAACGGCCAGCAGCCTGGCCCGTCCCTGCCGAAGGCGTATCCCCGAAACGCTCAGGTACAGAAGACTGGACACCAAACGAACTGGAGAGCGCCGCGCCCCGGGTTGCAAACCCGCCAGGGTTGGCGGCCGCCGAAGGGGCAAGCCGACGTCCGGGTGGACCAGGCGAATCTCTCAGGCAAAAGGACAGTGGGGGCAGACGTGCCAGACGGCGCGCCTGCCCCTTTTTGCTTTCCTGGAGCCAGAGAAATGAAAGTCATCGTGATGGGTGCAGGCGTGATCGGCGTGGCCTCGGCCTGGTATCTCGCCAAAGCGGGCCACGACGTGGTGGTGCTGGAGCGCAACGCTGGCGCGGCGCGCGAGACCAGCTTCGGCAACGGCGGCCAGATCTCGGTCAGCCATGCCGAGCCCTGGGCCAACCCTGCCGCACCGTGGAAGATGCTGCGCTGGCTGGGCCGCGAAGACGCCCCGCTGCTGTTCCGCCTGCGCGCCGACCCGGCGCAATGGTCCTGGGGCCTGAAGTTCCTGCGCGAATGCTCGGCGCGGCGCTCCACCCACAATATGATCCAACTGCTGAACCTGGGCACCTACAGCCGCGCCAGCCTGCAGGCGCTGCGCGCCGAGACCGGCATCGAGTACGACCACCTGACGCGCGGCATCCTGCATTTCTATACCAGCCAGAAGGAATTCGACGCCGCCATCGAGCCGGCCCGCGTCATGCGCGAGCTGGGCTGCGAGCGCCAGGTGATCGGCACCGACGAGGTGGTACGCATCGAACCGGCGCTGGCTGCGATCGCGCCGCGGCTGGCCGGCGCCACCTTCACCAGCGAGGATGAATCGGGCGACGTGCACCGCTTCACCACCGCGCTGGCGGCGCAATGCGAGGCGCGCGGCGTGCGCTTCCGCTATGGCGTGCGCGTGCAGCGCCTGCACGCCGACGGCGGCGGCATGCGCGCGGTGGAATATGCTGACGAAAGCGGCGCCTACCAGCTGGAAAGCGCCGACGCCTACGTGCTCGCCCTGGGCAGCTTCAGCCCGCTGCTGGCACGCCCGCTCGGCGTCAAGCTGGACATCTACCCGGCCAAGGGTTACTCGGCCACGCTGCCGGTGCTGGACCCCTCGTGCGCGCCCAGCGTGAGCCTCACCGACGACGAATACAAGCTGGTGTTCTCCCGCTTCGGCGACCGCCTGCGCATTGCCGGCACGGCGGAACTGAACGGCTATGCGATGGAACTCAACCCGCTGCGCTGCGAGGCCATCGTGCGGCGCACGCTGGAGATCTTCCCCGGCATGAGCCGGCCCGAACTGGCGCGCTACTGGACCGGCCTGCGCCCTGCCACGCCCGGCAACGTCCCGTATATCGGCGCCAGCGGCGTGCCGGGGCTCTACCTGAACACGGGACACGGCACGCTGGGCTGGACCCACGGCTGCGGCTCGGGCCGGGCCATCGCCGACATCATCGGCGGGCGCGCGCCGGAGGTGGACTTCGCCTTCACCGGCGAGGTACCCCGGGCGCGCACCGGGGCCGCCGCCGCGCCGCGCTCGGCGGCGCACTGATGGGCTCGTGCCGGCACCGGCAGACGGTGCCCGCTGCGCGCCTATTCGCCAAGCGCAGCCGCGGTCTCGGCAAACAGCTTCGGCAGCCCGGGCCCGAGCCGCGCCACCAGCGCGCGGTTCGCCAGTGCCCATAGCGCAAGCGCCTGCTTGAGGCGGAACGCACCCGTCTCGGTCAGCCAGACGGCGCGCCGGCGCCGGTCGGATTCGGAGGTCACGACCTCGGCCAAGCCCGCGCTGGCGAGCTGGTCCACATTGCGCGACATGGTCGACTGGTTCAGCCCGGCACGCTGGGCCAGTGCGGCCAGGGTGTCGTCCGGCGCGGATGCGATCAGGCACATCAGGCTGAACTGCGTGCTGGACAAGCCGGAGGGCGACAAGGCCGAATCCAGCTCAGCCGTGATGCGCCGCGCCACCATGCGCGCGAGCCCGCCCAGATCGGCGTCGAGCGCCGAGTGCGCATCG
The DNA here is from genome assembly GCF_056930435.1 of Cupriavidus sp. 09_S30. Classification (NCBI taxonomy): domain Bacteria; kingdom Pseudomonadati; phylum Pseudomonadota; class Betaproteobacteria; order Burkholderiales; family Burkholderiaceae; genus Cupriavidus; species Cupriavidus sp. 09_S30. Next base: position 1,872,614 of record NZ_JBXOWI010000002.1, read on the forward strand.
GTGCGCAGGGTTCTTGGGGCTTGTCTTCGTTTCTCCATGCCACTAGTATATGCAGATACAATCATTGCATCTACATATATTCCACTGAGAGGAGACACATGACATCGCATCGCTATGGCCTGGCCGACCCGGCCCAGATCGCCGACATGAGCGGCAAGGCCGTGCTGCAGGCAATCGTGGACGGCAGCCTGCCGCAGCCACCGATCACGGAAGTGCTGGGCTTCTGGCTGGCCGAGGTCGGCGACGGCTTCGCCGTCTTCGAAGGCGAGCCGACACCACACCTGCTCAATCCGCTCGGCACGGTGCACGGCGGCTGGGCGCTGACCCTGATCGACAGTGCGACGGGATGCGCCGCGCATTCCCTGCTGCCGGCCGGTTCGGCTTACACCACGGTCGAGACCAAGGGCAATTTCTCCCGGCCGATCCTGCCCGACGCCGGCCGCGTGCGCGCCGAGGGGAAGGTGATCAACCAGGGGCGGCAGATCATCACCGCCGAGGCCCGTGTGCTGGCGGCCGACGGCCGCATCCTGGCCCACGGCACCTCGACACTGCTGGTGCTGCAGCCGCGCCGCTAGAGGCGGGGCGCATGCACGCCCTGCGCCGGCGGTATCACAGGCGCTGCGCCGTCCTTATGGCGCCACCGCGATCACCTGCGCCACCGCGGCTGTCAGTTTCTTCGCGTAGGGCACGTGCAGGAACTCGTTCGGGCCGTGCGCGTTCGACTTCGGGCCGAGCACGCCGCACACCATGAATTGCGCCGACGGGAAGCCTGCCTGCAGCGTGTTCATCAGCGGGATGGTGCCGCCCTGGCCGATATAGGCGAGGTCGTGGCCGAAGTGCGTGTGCGAGGCCTCGTCCATGGCTTGCGCCAGCCACGGCGCGAGCCCGGGCGCGTTCCAGCCGTTGGCGGCGCCTGCTGCGGGCTTGAAGGTGACCTTGGCGTTGTAGGGCGGATCCAGCTCCAGCAGCGCCTTCAGGTCTGCGGCCGCCTGCGCGGCATCGACGAGCGGCGGCAGGCGCAGCGAGAGCTTGAAGGCGGTGCGGGGACGCAGCACATTGCCGGCATCCGCCAGCGATGGCAGGCCGGCCGCGCCCGTGACCGACAGTGATGGCCGCCAGGTCGCATTGAGCAAGGCCTCCTGCGGATCGGCGACGACCGGCAGCACCGGGCGGCCATCGCCGCCGCAGGACCAGGGCATGCCCTTCCACACCGCCTCGCCCAGGATATGCGCGGCGGCCTCGGTCTCGCGCAGGCGGTCGGGCGGAACCGGGCAATGGAAGGCGCCCGGCAGGATGTTGCCGGTGGCCGCATCCTCCAGGCGCTCGAACAGCTGGCGCATCACGCGGAAGCTGGACGGCGCGATGCCGCCGTAGGAGCCCGAATGGATGCCCTCCTCCAGCACCTCGACTTCGAGGTCGCCCACCACCAGCCCGCGCAGCGAGGTGGTCAGCCATAGCTGGTCATAGTTGCCCGCGCCCGAATCGAGGCAGACCACCAGGCTGACCCGGCCCAGCCGCTCGCGCAGCGCGTCCACGTACGGCAGCAGGTCGTAGCTGCCGGATTCCTCGCAGGTCTCGATCAGGCCCACGCAGCGCGGCCGCTCCACGCCCTGCGCGTCGAGCGCGGCCAGGGCCGCGATGCTGGCGTAGATGGCGTAGCCGTCGTCCGCGCCACCGCGGCCGTAGAGCCGGCCGTCTTCCATCTTCGGCGTCCAGGGGCCCAGGTCGCGGCGCCAGCCGTCGAATTCCGGCTGCTTGTCCAGGTGCCCGTACAGCACGATCGTCTCGTTGGCACCCGAACGCGTGGCCGGCGTTTCGAAATAGAGCAGCGGCGTGCGTCCCGGCAGGCGGATCACTTCCAGCTTCAGGCCACGCACCGGCTGGCGCTCGGCCCAGGCTGCCGCATCGGCGATAACGCGCTCCAGGTAGCCGTGGTCCGCCCAGGCGGCATCGAAGGCCGGGCTCTTGGCGGGTACGCGGATGTAGTCGGTCAGCGCGGCGACGATTTCGTCGTCCCACTTCCGCTCGACGAATTCGCGCAGCGCGGCGGCATCGAGCGCGCGGATCGGTTCAGCCGTATTGGAGGTCATGGGGAGGTCCTGGCAGGTGGGAAGCGGCCCTGGCGGGCCGTGCCGAACATTGTCGCACAGGGGCAGCGCGGGACACAGGCGGCGGCATGCCGCCGCTGTGCCCCGCGGGCCGGACCAGCCCCGAGGGCCGCCTTAGACGTCGATGGCCGAGTCCGACTTGACCTTGCGGCGCAGCTCGAACTTCTGGATCTTGCCGGTCGAGGTCTTGGGCAGCGGCCCGAAGTAGATCGCCTTGGGCACCTTGAAGCCGGCCAGCAGCGTGCGGCAGTGTGCCATCAGTTCCTCTGCGGTCGCGCTTGCGCCCTCCTTCAGCTCCACGAAGGCGCACGGCGTCTCGCCCCACTTGGCATCGGGCTGGGCCACCACGGCCGCCGCCAGCACCGCAGGGTGCCGGTAGAGGGCGTCTTCCACCTCCACGCTGGAGATGTTCTCGCCGCCGGAGATGATGATGTCCTTGCTGCGGTCCTTGATCTTCACGTAGCCGTCGGCCGTGCATACGCCCAGGTCGCCCGTGTGGAACCAGCCGCCGGCAAAGGCTTCGCGCGAGGCCTTCTCGTTCTTCAGGTAGCCCTTCATGCAGATGTTGCCGCGGAACATGATCTCGCCGATGGTCTCGCCATCGGCCGGCACAGGCTGCATGGTGTCGGGATCGAGCACGGCCACCTGCGACTGCAGGTGGTAGCGCACGCCCTGGCGCGCCTTCATGACCGCGCGCTCCTCCTGCGACAGCGCGGTCCAGCTATCCTGCTCGGCGCACACCGCGGCCGGGCCGTAGACCTCGGTCAGCCCATAGACATGGGTCAGGTCGAAACCCATCGCCTCCATCTGCGCCAGCACCGCGGCCGGCGGCGGCGCGCCGGCCACCATGCCGCGCACGGGTCCGCGCAGCCCTTCGCGCCAGGCGGGCGGCGCATTGACGAGCGCGGTGTGCACGATCGGCGCGGCGCAGTAGTGGGTCACGCCCTCCTCGCGCATCAGGTCGAAGACCAGCTTGGGCTCGAACTTGCGCAGGCAGACATTGACGCCCGCGCGCGCCGCCACAGTCCAGGGGAAACACCAGCCGTTGCAGTGGAACAAGGGCAGCGTCCACAGGTAGACGGCGTGCTTGGGCATGTCCCATTCGAGGATGTTCGAGACGGCATTGATCGCCGCGCCCCGGTGGTGGTAGACCACGCCCTTCGGATCCCCGGTGGTGCCGGAGGTGTAGTTCAGGGCGATGGCGTCCCATTCGTCGTCGGGCAGGCGCCAGGCGTACTCGGGATCGCCGCCGGCCAGGAAGCTCTCGTAGTCGGTCTCGCCGAAGGGCTGGGACGGCTCAGGGCCGAGCGCGTCGTGCACCGCGATCACCTTCAGGCCCGGGATTTCGAGCGCCATCTGGCGCGCCACGTCAGCGAACTCGGTGTCGGCCAGCAGCACGCGCGCCTCGCCGTGGCGCAGCATGAACACCAGGTTGGCGGCATCGAGGCGGATATTGAGCGCATTGAGCACCGCGCCGGCCATCGGCACACCGAAGTGGGCCTCGACCATGGCCGGCGTATTGGGCAGCAGCGCCGCCACCGTGTCGCCCTTGCCCACGCCTGCGGCGGCCAGCGCGCTCGCCAGCCGGCGGGTGCGGGCATAGGTGTCGCGCCAGTTCTGGCGCACGGGACCGTGCACGATCGCCAGCCGGTCGCCGTACACCTCGGCAGCGCGGGCGATGAAGTCGATCGGAGTCAGGGGAACGAAATTGGCCGGATTCTTGCCCAGGCCCGTCTCGAAGTCGGTTGGCATAATTGGAGTCTCCGCTTGCACCGGCGCGGTCTGCAGCCGGCTGCTGTTACTTTTTGCGCTGCAAGGCTATCATCGCACACGCCGCCGCACTGTCGCCTGGATGACAGTGCGACGGTGCGACGCGCCCGGCGCATTTTGGCGCCCCTGCCGCCCTTGCTGCCTTTTTTCTCTTTTTTGCTCCCTATTTACTTGCCGCCACCAGCCTCGCCTCTCTCCTCGCCACCTCTCCGCGACATGACCACCGACGTTCCGTCCTCCGCCACCACCGGCTCGCCGGCCCAGGCCGCGGCGCTGCTCGCCGGGCACGAGTGGTTCGCCGCGCTGGCGCCGGCGCACCAGGAGCTGGCGGCGCGGCAAACCCTGGCGCTCGACTACCCGGCCGGCGCCTATATCGCCCGCCGCGGCGAAACGTCGCGCTACTGGATCGGCGTGGACACCGGCCTCATCAAGCTGGCGGTCTATACCGCCGACGGGCGCGGCTGCACCTTCTCCGGTGTGCCGGCTGGCGGCTGGTGCGGCGAAGGCAGCGTGATCAAGCGCGAGCCGCGCCGCTACGACGTGATCGCCATCCGAACCTCGCGCGCGCTGCTGGTGCCGGACGATGTCTTCCATACCCTGCTGAACGAGAGCCTGCCCTTCGCCGCCTTCGTGGTACGGCAGCTCAACGAGCGCATGGGCCAGTTCATCGCCATGGTGCAGAACGATCGGCTACTGGGCGCCGACGCGCGCGTGGCGCAGGCCATCGCACAGTTGTTCCACCCGGCGCTCTATCCGCGCACCAGCGCGGTACTGGAGCTGTCGCAGGAAGAGATCGGCCTGCTGACCGGGCTGTCCCGCCAGCGCGTGAACCAGGCCCTGCGCCGGCTGACGGCGGACGGCATGGTCGACCTGTCTTACCAGAGCATCCGCGTCACCGACCTGGAGCGCTTGCGCCGCTTCGGGCTGTCGGAACTATGAGCGCGCCACGCCCCGCTGTCCTTGCCCTGTCGCGCTTGCCTTGTCGCGCCGATGACAATGACGGCGCCCCGGCCGGCATACAATGAAGGAACGGCACGCCGCCACGCCCGATTTCCGTTCCGCCATGGCCTTCCTCAGCAGCTCCGAACTCCGCCTCACCCGCCTGCGCTTTCCCTTCGCAGTGCGGGTGGAAGCGCTGCGCGGCGTGGTGCGGCTGCACGATGCCAACGCGCGGCGCGAGGTGCGGCCCGGCAATCCCTTCGTGGTGCCCGCCTTCGCGCATTTCGACTGCGACCTGCTGGCCGCACCGGCCCGGCCGGTCGAACTGACCCTGACCGCCGTGCCCGACGAGGCGTGCCCGCGCATGGTGGCGGCCAGTGGCCAGGAAAAATACTGGTCGCGCGCGCTGGCGCGGGCAATCTTCCTGCAGCCGCGGCTAGCGTGGAACGCCGGCCTGGCGGCCGACCGCTGGCATGTGCCGCCGCGCCTGGTGCGCGCGCGGCTATTTGCCGAAGGCGAAGCGCTGCATGCGCTGCTGCGCGAGCAGCGGGTAGCGCATGCGGTCTACGCGCTGGCCGCGCCCGTGCTGGCGCCCGAGTCGGCGACAGCGGCCGGGCTGACCCGGCTGGCCCAGGCCGCGGGCCTGCGCGACGCCGCCGCGCTGGCGAATGCCTGCGCCAACCTGCACGGCGTGACACCGGACTGCCTGCTGGCAGTGCCCGGTCCCGCCAGCGGCCTGCACGCGCTGCCCGGCTGGCATCCCGCCGCCGCTTGATGCGCCATGGCTGCGCCCTGGCTGCGTTAGCGCGGGCGGCCCAGGGGCCGCAACGCAAGTACCGCGCTCAGGCCGCCCGGGCCAGCTCCGGCGCCACTTGCGGCACGCCGCCGTCTGCCAGACAGCGGGACGGCGTCCAGTCGTAGAGCCAGGCCACCGCGTCATAGAAGCCTTCGGGCGAGCGCCCCTTCCACAGCGCGTTGCGCACCAGCCGCTCCACGCCTGCCGCGTGGTAGAGACGGCCCATCTCGCGGACCGACAACACCACCCGCGCGGTGCGCGTGATGCGCGCCTGCTGGTAGAGGCGGAAGGCTGCGGGCAGGTCGAAGTCGCAGGCCTTCACCGCCTCGCCTAGGGTCACCGCGTCTTCCAGCGCCATGCAGGCGCCCTGGGCCAGGTACTGCATCATCGGGTGGGCGGCGTCGCCCAGCAGCGTAGCGGCGCCGCTGCTCCAGTTGGCCACCGGCTCGCGGTCGGCGGTGCTCCAGCGCCGCCAGGAGGTGGGACGGTCCAGCAACTGGCGCGGGCGGGCATGAATGCCGCCGAAGTAGGACAGCACCTCTTCCTTGCTGCCCTCGCGCACGCCCCAGGTCTCGGTCTCGCGGCTATGGAAGGTCACCACCAGGTTGTACAGCTCGCCGCCGCGCAAGGGGTAGTGCACCAGGTGGCAGTTCGGGCCAGCCCAGACCACCGGCGCGTTCATGCGCAGGTCCTCGGGCATATCGGCGACGGGCACCACGGCGCGGTAGACCACGTGGCCGGATACGCGCGCGGTGTCTCCTACCAGCGCCTCGCGCAGCACCGACTTGACGCCATCGCAGCCGACCACGGCACAGCCCTGCCAGGCGCGCCCGTCCGCCGTGGCCACGCGCGCGCCTTGGTCGTCATAGGCCACTTCGCTGACACGCGCCGAGGTATGAAAGCGCACCAGCGGCTCGGCGCGCACGGCGTCGAACAAGGCACCGTGCAGGTCGGCGCGGTGGCTGACCGCATAGGGATTGCCGAAACGGCGGCGGAAGTCCTCGCCGACGGGCACCGAGGCCACCTCGGCGCAATCCACCGCGTCCAGCATCAGCAGCCGCTCGGTGAACACCGCCTGGGACCGCACGGCCTCGCCGACACCCAGCGCATCGAGCGCGGCAAAGGCATTGGGGCCAAGCTGCAGGCCCGCGCCGATCTCGCCGATCTGCTCGCTCTGCTCCAACAGCTCGCTGGCCACGCCCAGGCGTGCCAGCGCCAACGCCGTGGCCAGGCCGCCGATGCCGCCGCCGATGATGATGACCGGCGCGCCGGTCCTGCCCTGTGCAGGCCCGTTCTGGTTGATCGTTGCGGAAGGAATGGGGGATGTCATGTCTGTCTCCAATCTTTAGTCGAGGCCCCGCACGCCTATTCGGCGTCGGATTGCACCGCGGGGGCGGCGCGCGCGAACGCGTCGAGGGCGCCGGCACGCTCGGCGATGCCGGCAAGCGTGGGCCAGAGGCCCATATCGATGCCCATGCGGCTGGCGTTGAACACCTGCGGCACGATGCAGATATCCGCCAGCGTCGGATTGTCACCGCAGGCGAAGCATCCCGTGCGCGGATCGGCGGCGAGGCGGCGCTCCAGCGCGTCGAAGCCGGTCTCGATCCAGTGGCGGTACCAGGCCGCGCGTCCCGCTTCGCCCACACCCGGCAGGCCTTCCACATAGGCCAGCACGCGCAGGTTGTTGAGCGGGTGGATATCGCAGGCGATCTGCAGCGCCAGGCTGCGTACATAGGCGCGGTCCGCGGCGCCGGCCGGCAGCAGCGGCGGCAGCGGATGGCACTCGTCGAGATACTCCATGATGGCCAGTGACTGCGTCAGGACCTGGCCGTCCGCCTCCAGCGCCGGCACCAGTTGCTCGGGATTCAGCGCGGTGTAGGCCGGCGCGAACTGCTCGCCGCCGCCGCGCCGCAGATGCACCGGCACCGCTTCAAAGGCCAGCCCTTTCAGGTTCAGGGCGATGCGTACCCGGTACGAGGCCGAACTGCGGAAATAGGTGTGCAGCTTCATGTCCGTCGGCCTCAGACCACAGCAACTTCCAGCGCCGGGAAGCCGTCGAGCTTTGCCACCATGCGCTGGCCGGCGCGCACCGCGCCTACGCCTTCGGGCGTGCCGGTGAAGATCAGGTCGCCCGGCTCCAGCCGGAACAGCGTCGATAGATTCGCGATCACCTCCGGCACCGACCAGATCAGCTTGGCCAGGTCGCTGCTCTGGCGCACCTCGCCGTCCACTTCCAGGGAGATTGCCCCGCGCGCCAGATCGCCGGTCTCGGCCAGCGTGCGGATCGGGCCGATCGGCGCGGAGTAGTCGAAGGCCTTGCCCACTTCCCAGGGACGGCCCTGCTCGCGCATCTGCATCTGCAGGTCGCGGCGCGTCATGTCCAGGCCGAGCGCAAAGCCGTAGATATGCTCTGCGGCCTGTTCCACGGCGATATCGCTGCCGCCGCGGCCGATCGCCACCACCAGCTCCACCTCGTAGTGGTAGTTGGCGGTGCGCGGCGGGTAAGGCAGCTCGGCGCGCGTGCCGGCCGGCACCGGCACGATCGAAGCCCCGTCATTGGGCTTGCAGAAGAAGAACGGCGGCTCGCGGTCGGGATCGAAACCCATCTCGCGGGCATGGGCGGCGTAGTTGCGGCCGACGCAGTAGACGCGGCGCACGGGGAACTGCTCCTGCGAGCCCACGATGGGCAGGCCGACGGTGGGGGTGGGGGCGAAGGCGAAGGTCATGGGTAATCCTCGAAGATAAATGGCTTGGAACGGCTGGTTTGGGGATGCGTTGGAATCTGCGGCTGCGCCCGGCGGATGGTGGGCCGAAAGTGGATGCGAGGGCTGGCGCTGCGCGACCGTCAGCGCAGCCGCCAGCGCCTGCTCTCACCCCCGGCGCCTCTTCCGCAAGCGGGAGAGGGGAGCCAACCGCCGGCGCGGGCGGCGGCGCTCAGGCCTCCAAGAACTGCTCGCGCAAGATTCCGAGCGCCATCTGCACCGGCCGGTCGGAGTAGCTGAACAGCACGGTTTCCGCCTCGGCCTCGAGCGAAAGGGTTGCCCAGGACGGCACGACGAAGATGTCCTGCGGCCGGAAGGCGAAGCGCTCGCCGCCGATGACGGCCGTACCCTGCCCTTCCACGGCGCAGTAGATGGTGCCGTCCGTGCTGCGGTGCGGCTTGCCGCGGTAACCCGCCGGCAGCAGTTGCAGGAAGGTGCCGATGGTCGGCATGGGCCAGCCGCCATCGCTCGGATTGACATACCGCAGCTTGAAGCCATGCCAGGCGTCGGCGCCGCCATCGCGCTGCAGGCGGTCGAGGGCCTCGCGGCTGCGCGCATACGGGTAATTGAAGATGGGCGAGTTCTTCATCGCGCCGATCTGGCGCACCGGCGCCATGTTGTAGCCCCAGCGGTGAAAGCTGTTGCCTTCCGGGCGGACGACCTGCTGCGAGGCCGCGCTGTCGTTCTCGGCGAAGCCCGCGTCGAAGAAGCGCAGCATGGGAATGTCCAGGCCGTCGAGCCAGACCACCGGCTCGGCGTGGCCGTCCATGCCCAGGTTGCCGTGGTCGTGCCAGGTCCACGAGGGCGTGATGATGAAGTCGCCCGGATGCATGGTGGTACGCTCGCCGTCGACCGTGGTATAGGCGCCCTTGCCATCGACGATGAAGCGTAGCGCCGACTGCGTGTGGCGGTGCGAAGGCGCCACCTCGCCGGGCAGGATCAGCTGCAGGCCGGCGTAGAGGGCCTGCGTGACGGCCGACTGGCCCGGCAGGCCGGGATTCTCCAGCACCAGCACGCGGCGCACCGCCTCCTCGGCGGTGATCAGTTCGCCGGCCTGCATCAGCCACGGGCGGATGTCACGGTAGCGCCACAGCGCGGGCCTGCAGGCGGGCCTGGGCTCGGATGGCACCAGCGTGTGCAGGGAATCCCACAGCGGGCTCAGGTGCTGGGCTTGGATCGATTCGCGGAATTCGCGCAGCGCCTGGCGGCGCGGATCGCTGGAAGGAACGGCTTGCAAGTTCGTCTCCTGTAGTTCCTGTCGTCCGGCGCGCCAGGTGGCGCCCCGGGATGTCCGTTGCAGTCTAGGCAGGCGCCTGCGCCGGCGCCATGCAGTCGCTTCGATGCCCCCCATCGAAAACGCCGATGACGCTGCGTGCCCTTGCACGGCAAGGGCTGGCGGCCACATCGATGGCATCGATGGCGCCCATCGAACGGGCTTTATGGACATCGCCGGCCCGCTGCCTAAGATCGTCGGTACTTCCGCCGCCACCCGGCGGGAGGCGCGGGCCCCGCCCGCGCCGGACGCGGCCACGCATGCCGCGCCACATCACAAGATCGAGCCGGATCGAGCGATCGAATCATCGAAGCTTCGGCCGGCCGGACAGGAGACACCGTGAAAGCCATCGCCCCCTCGCGCATCGAGGACTTCATCGATACGCGCCCCTTCTCCCCCTTCCAGCGGACCTTGCTCGTCCTGTGCTTCCTGGTGGTCGCCATCGACGGCTTCGACACCGCGGCCATCGGCTTCCTGGCGCCGGCCATCCGCGCGGAGTGGCACATCGCGCCGGCCGCCATGGCGCCCTTGTTCGGCGCCGGCCTGTTCGGCCTGATGGCGGGCGCCCTGGTATTCGGACCGCTGGCCGACCGCTTCGGACGCAGGACGCTGCTGGTGGCCACCACCGTCTTCTTCGGCCTGGCCAGCCTGGCCTCGATGCTGGCGCCGGATCTCGGCACGTTGATCGTGCTGCGCTTCCTGACCGGCCTCGGCCTCGGCGGCGCCATGCCCAACGCCATCACGCTCACGTCGGAGTACTGCCCGCGGCCGCGCCGCTCGGGCCTGGTCACGCTGATGTTCTGCGGCTTCACCATCGGCTCGGCCCTGGGCGGCATCGCCTCGGCTCAATTGCTGCCGGTGATCGGCTGGCGCGGCGTGCTGGCGCTGGGCGGCATCCTGCCGCTGCTGCTGGCGCCGGTGCTGGCGCTGCGCCTGCCGGAGTCACTGCGCTTCCTGGTGGCGCGCGGCCGCGCGCCTGAGCGCGTGCTGGCGATCGCGCGCCGGCTGGACCCGGCCCTGCCGGACACCCACCGCTTCGTCCCCGACACCGCCAGCGCCGCTTCCCCGGTGTGCGAACTGTTCCGCGGCGGCATGTTGACCGGCACGCTGCTGCTGTGGGTCACCTTCTTCGCCAGCCTGCTGATCGTCTACCTGGTGTCGAGCTGGACGCCCACGCTGCTGGCCAGCATCGGCGTACCGCTGCAGCGCGCCGCGCTGGTCACGGCGATGTTCCAGGTGGGCGGCACCGTGGGCGCCATCGCCCTAGGCCGGCTGATGGACCGTTTCGATCCCTACCGCGTGCTGGGCACCGCCTACCTGGCGGCGGCCGGCTTCATCGTGCTGTGTGCCGGTTCGGCCGGCTCGACCTGGCTGCTGGCCGCCGCCATCTTCGGCGTGGGCTTCTGCGTGAGCGGCTCACAGGTCGGCGTGAACGCGCTGACGGCCGCCTACTACCCGACCAGCAGCCGCGCCACCGGCGTGAGCTGGTCGAATGCGGTTGGCCGCTGCGGCTCCGTGCTGGGCTCCATGGCGGGCGGCAGCATGATGGCGATGGACCTCGGCTTCCAGGCCATCTTCAGCGCGCTGGCGGTGCCGGCGGTGGTGGCCGCCGCGGCTCTGACACTGATGGGGCTGCTGACGCGCCACCGCGCCCGCGCCGCCACGGCGGTGCTGGCCGTCGGCGAGAGCTGAACCGCCCCCGCCACCGCCGCGGCGTGCGGCGCCGCTGCTCAGTCGGTGAGAAAGAGTTCGGCCATCAGGCCGCGCAGCCAGCGGTGGCCCGGGTCCGCATGATTGCGCTCGTGCCAGTGCTGCTTGACCAGATAGGACGGCATCGCCATCGGCAGCGGCAGCAGCCGCACCGGTTCGGGCGAGGCCAGCATGGTGGCCAGGCGCTCCGGCACCAGCGCGATCAGGTCGGTGTGGGCCACGATGGCCGCCAGGCCGAGGAAGCTGGGTACCTCCAGCACCACCGTGCGCTGCAGCTTCTGCTCCTGCAGCAGCTGCTCGATCCAGTGGTGGCCGGTGCCGGCCGGGTCCACCACCACATGCCCTTCTTCGGCCAGATGCTGCAGGGTCAGCGTGTCGCCGATGCGCGGATGGCGATGCGACACCAGCGCCACGTAGACCTGCGCGAACAGCTTCTGCTGGTAGAAACCGGCATCGAGCTGCGGCATGAAGCCCACCGCCAGGTCGACCTGCCCTTCTTCGAGCTGGCGCGCGGTGTCGGCGCCGATGTGCCGCACACGGATGCGCACCTGCGGCGCCACCTGGCGCAGGCGGTCCAGCAGCGTGGGCAGCAGCACGATCTGGCTGATATCGGTCATCGCCAGCGTGAAGCTGCGCGCGGCGCTGGCCGGCTCGAACACGGCGCGGTAGCGGCTGACCTCCTCGGCCGCGGCCAGCAACGGGCGGATGCGCGCGACCAGCGCCTGCGCGCAGGGCGTGGGCTCCATGCGCCGCGGTGTGCGCACGAACAGCGGATCCTGGAAATGATCGCGCAGCTTGGCCAGGTTGAAGCTGATGGTGGGCTGCGACAGGCCTAGCACATTGGCCGTCTGCGAAACGCTGCCGGTGTCGTACAGGACGGCGAACACCTGCAGCAGCTTGAGGTCGATTTCCATGGGGGGCGCCGGAATGCGGCCGCAGGACGCGGCCGCCGGAGCCATATGGTAGGGCAAGGGCAGTGTGCTGTCAGCCTGGGCCAGGAGTCCCGACCGGTAAGCAGTCAACCGGCGGGAGCTAATCCAGGCTGATATGGATGCGCCGGCCAATCGCGCGGTAGCGCTCAAGGTCCGCCTGCATCAGCGCGCGCAGTGCGGCGGGCCCCATGGACGTGGCCTCCAGCGCCTGCTGCGCCAGGACCTGCCTCACCTCTGGCATGGCCATGACCGCCGCCAGTTCCCGCCCAATGCGTTCGAGCAGCGCGGGCGGCGTGCGCGCCGGCGCGGCCACCGCATAGAAGCCGTCGAAAGCCGCCTGCTCCAGCTTCAGGTCATGCATGCCTGGCACTTCGGGCATGAACGGCGTGCGCGTCCGCCCCACGGTGGCGAGCACCCGCAGCTTGCCGGACTTGACGCCCGGGCCGACCGCCGCCAGCGTGTCGATGCCCAGGTCCACCTCGCCCCGCATCACGCCGAGCAGGGCCTCGGCACTGCCCTTGTAGGGCACCGGGTCGATGGCGATGCCGGCGGCGTCGGCCAGCATGGCGCCCGCCAGGTGCGGCGCGGTGCCGGCGCCGAAGGTCGAATAGGAGAGCTTTCCCGGCGCCGCGCGGGCCGCGGCCAGCACGTCCCCGATCGAGCGGTAGGGCTTGGCTGACGCCGTCACCACCACCAGCGGCGCGTTGGCGACCAGCGCAAGCGGCGCCAGGTCCTTGAGCGGATCGTAAGGCGGCTTGGCACGCAGGGCCGGCACCACGGTATAGCTGCTGCTGCCCGAGACCAGCAGCGTATGGCCGTCGGGCTCGGCCCTAACCACGGCATCCACGCCGATTGCCGTGCCGGCGCCCGGCCGGTTCTCCACGATCACCGGCTGGCCGATGCGTGCCGCCAGCTTCTCCGCCACCACGCGACCGACGATGTCGGTAGCCCCGCCGGGCGGGAACGGCACTACGATGCGCACCGGCCGGGTCGGCCAGGTCTGCGCATGGGCCAGCGACATGCCGAGCAGCAACAGCAGCCACGCGGCAAGGCAGCGAAGCCGCGCTGGCGCGACGGCGTGCCCGAGGAAATGGCGGCCAGGGACCATGATGTGCTCCTGTTCTAGTGGATCGAGAAGTTCAAGAAGTTCGAGAGGTTTGACGCCACGCGGCTCAGGCACCCTGCCCGGCGCGGCGGCTCACGCCATGCCACGGCAGGCCGCCCTCGGCGCCCAGGTCCCAATACAGGCCCGCCATCATGCGCAGCCCCTCGCGCGCCACCGGCGCGAGCAAGTGCTCGTTGGGCGCATGCTGGGCGCATGCCGGGTAGGAGTGCGGCACCCACAGCGTGGGCAGGTCCAGGATCTCGGCGAAGACTTCGTTGGGCAGCGAGCCGGCCAGGTTCGGCAGCAGCACCGGCCGCTTGCCGGTGCTCGCCTCGATGGACGCCAGCACCCAGCCGACCCAGGGATGGTCCAGCGGCAGTCGCGTCGCCGGGCAGGCCGCGCTGACGCTGACTTCCACCGCGCCGAAGCCGCGCGCCGCGAGATGGGCGCGCACGGCCTGCGCCAGCCCCTGCCAATCGGTGCCCACGACGAAGCGCAACTGGCAATGCGCCACCGCCTCGGGCGGAATGGCGTTGACCGGCCGCGCCGCAGATCCCGCGCCCAGGGCCAGCACTTCCAGCGTGTTCCAGCCGACCAGGCGCTCGGCCGCGCTCAAGCCGGGCTCGCCCCAGTCCGGATCCAGCGCCGGGGCATCGTCGTCGGTGCCGACCGGCAGGTCCTGCAAGGCCGCCCGTACCGCCGCAGCAAGCGGCGGCGGCTGCAGCGCAGGCACCAGGATGCGGCCGCGCGCATCCACGAGGCTGGACACGGCGTGCGCCAGCACGATGGCCGGATTGGCCAGCACCCCGCCCCAATTTCCGGAGTGGTAGGCGCGTTCGCGGCAGCGCAGCCGCAGCGAGAAATTGACCAGCCCGCGCGAGCCCAGGAACACGGTCGGCCTCTGCGCCGCCACCCGGGGCCCGTCGCAGGCGATCAGAAGGTCGGCCCGCAGGCGCGCTTCGCGATGGGCGAGGCAGAACTCGCGCAGGCCCGGCGAACCGGCTTCCTCGCCCATTTCCATCAGCACCGTCACGTTGTAGCCGAGGCGGCCGCCGCGCGCCGCAATCACCTGCGCCAGCGCGCCGAGGTTGACGGTGTGCTGGCCCTTGTTGTCCGCGGTGCCCCGGCCGTACCACTTGTCGCCCTCGACACTGAGCCGCCAGGGCTGCAGTCCTGCACGCCAGTGCGCCTCCTGTCCACCGACCACGTCGCCGTGGCCATAGGTAAGCACGGTGGGCAGGCGCGGGTCTTCGATGCGCCGCGCGACCAGGAAGGGCTTGTCCGCCTGTACTGGATTGGGCAGCAGCTCGCAGGCGAAGCCCAGCGCGGACAGCGCCGGCGCGATCTCCTCCTGCAGGTAGCCGCCGAGCACAGCTGCGTCGGCGCTGGGCCCGTCGCTTTCCGTGCGCCAGGCGACGCGCTTTTGCAAGGTTTCGGCAAAAAGGCCGGTATCGAACCAGCTTGCTGCGGCTTCAAGGGCGGAATCACGGGACATGGCGGGAACGCGGCTCGTGGTGGAAACGGGATCGGAGTGTCCGGGCCATTCTATGGAGCGTCCCGACGCATTACAATTTGAGAATTCATCACGATCGATTGCCTTTTTGGCAATGCTCCGCGCCATGCTCCACCTCCTGCTCGGCACCGCTTCCCGCTACTTTCTCGAGGTTGCGCGCACCGGTTCGGTCACCGAGGCGGCGGCGCGCCTGCACGTGGCGGCCTCGGCCATCAGCCGGCAGATCGGCAAGCTAGAAGAAGGGCTGGGCTGCGCGCTGTTCGAGCGCCGGGCGCGCGGCATGGTCCTGAGCGAGGCCGGCGAGCGGCTCGCGGCCCATCTGCGTCACGTCGCGCAGGACGCGGAACGGGTACTGGACGAGGTGCGCGGGCTTGGCGCGCAGCGGCTGGCCCGCATTGACGTGGCCAGCACCGATGGCTTCGCCGCCGGGTTTCTGCCGCAGGTGATGGCGGCCTTCCACGCGGCAAATCCTTGGGCCAGCGTGCATCTGCGCGTAGGTTCTCCCGCCGACGTCTCGCGCTGGCTGCTGCGCGGCGAAGTCGAACTGGGACTGAAGTTCTCAGTGGCGCCGGAAAGAGGGCTGGCCGTCTGTTTCAGCGCACGCGCGCCCATCCTGGCCGTGATGGCGCCCGCGCATCCGCTGGCGCAGCAGCAGCGGATCAAGGTCAGCGAGCTGATCCGCTATCCGCTGGCGCTGCCCGACGGGCAGGCCACCGCGCGCCGGGTGCTAGACCTGGTGTGCGGCGAACGCGGCCTGCAATACCAGGCCGCCTTCGGCGGCCCCTATGCGACGATCCTCGCACTGGTCGAAAGCGGCCGGGCACTCACCCTGTCGGCCCGCCTGAGCGTGGCCCACGCCGTGCGCGACGGCCGCCTGGCGGCGCGGCCGCTGGACGCGCCGCAGTTCGCCTCGCGCGCGGTCCAGTTGCTGGCGCTGCAGGGCCAGACGCTGCCTGGGCCGGCGGACGCGTTCCGCGCGGCACTGGTCGATGCCCTGCGGGCCGAGTTGCCGGGGCGGCGCAGCTCAGCGCCGCCCGCCGCCAAGGCTACTCCTGCGTAATATGGTGCGCCCGGATCAGCTCGCCCCACTTGGCCTGCTCGCGCGCCACGAAGGCGGCGAAGCCGGCGCGGCTGTCGCCCATCGGCTCCAGGCCCAGGTCCTGCATCTGCTTGACCACGCCCGGGTCCTTGAGCGCGGCGACGATGGCGGCGTTGATCTTGTCCACGGTGGCCGCGGGCGTGCCGGCGGGCACCACCACGCCTTGCCAGGCGAAGGCGGTGAAGTCCGGCAGGCCGGCCTCGGCGAAGGTCGGCACATTGGGCAGCACGGCGGCGCGCTGCTCCGCCGGCAGGGCGATCGCGCGGATGCGGCCGGCGCGGATCAGCGGCGCAGCGGCGGACAGGTCGGCCATCATGAAGTCGACCTGGTTGCCGGCCAGGTCCTGCAGCGCCGGCGGCGTGCCCTTGTAGGGTACGTGCACGGCCTGTGCCTTGAGGCGGTCCAGCATGAGCTGGGCGCTCAGGTGGTGCGGGCTGCCGGTGCCCACCGAGGCGAAGGTGGCCTTGCCGCTGTCCGCCTTCAGCCAGTTGATGAACTCGGGCAGCGTGTGCGCGGGCACGCGCGGGCTGGTCACCAGCACCACCGGCAGCTTGACGAGCGAGGTCACCAGCGTGAAATCGGCCTTGGCGTCATAGGGCAGCTTGCGGTACAGCGCTGGGTTCAGCACCAGGGTGCCCTGCCCCGCCGTGAGCAGCGTGGCGCCGTCGGCCTTGGCCCGCGCCACGTCCTGCGCGGCCAGGATGGTGGCGCCGCCGGGCTTGTTGTCCACCACGATGTTCTGCTGCAGCACCGGCGAGATCTTCTGCGCAATGATGCGCGTGGCCAGGTCGCTGCCGCCGCCGGCGCTATAGGGCACGACCCAGCGCGCAGCGGGCTCGGCACGCGCGGGCAAGGCGGCGCCCAGGCCGATGCCGGCCAGGGCGGCGAGCGTCCCGAGCAAGGCGGCGCGGCGGGCTGGGGAAAGGCGCGGGCGTTGTGCTGCCGGCATGCGTGAATCTCCTTTGTACAGGGTGCGGCCCGGATGCGGCCGCGCGTGATATTAGCCTGAAGGCGCGGCCTGCGGTGCTCGCCGGCCGGTGCGGCGCGGGCCGCCGCGCGGCGACACTGCCCGCTCGGCCGGGAGCGGGCTCAGTCTCAGTAGGTCTTGTCCTTGGCGCCAGCGTCAGCCGTAGCCGCCGCCGGCGCGGCCTTGAACTGCGCGGCCAGGGCTTCGGCGCCGCGCGCCAGCACGGTGGTGTCGACACCCACGGCGGTGAAACGGGTGCCCAGGTCCATGTAGCGGCGCGATTGCGCCGCGTCGCCGCTGAGGATGCCTGCTGCCTTGCCGGCCCGGCGGATGCGCGCGATGGCGTCGGCAATAGCCTGCTGCACCTCGGGATGGCCGGGATTGCCGAGATGGCCGAAATCCGCGCTCAGGTCAGACGGACCGATGAAGACGCCATCCACGCCTTCGGTGGCGGCGATGGCATCCAGGTTGTCCAGCCCGGCGCGCGTCTCCACCTGCACCAGCACACACATCTCTTCGTTGGCGCGCGCCAGGTAGCCGGGCACGCGGTTCCAGCGCGAGGCGCGCGCCAGTGCCGCGCCCACGCCGCGGATGCCCTGCGGCGGATAGCGGGTGGCGGCCACGGCAGCGGCGGCTTCCTCTGCCGTCTGCACCATCGGCACCAGCAGCGTCTGCACGCCGATATCGAGCAGCTGCTTGATCTGTACCGGGTCATTCCAGGCGCAGCGCACCACCGGCCGCGCCGGATAGGGGGCGAGCGCCTGCAACTGCGCCAGCACGGACGGCACGGTGTTGGGCGCGTGCTCGCCGTCGATCAGCAGCCAGTCGAAGCCGGCGCCGGCCAGCAGTTCCGCCGTGTAGGGGCTGGCCAGCCCCAGCCACAGGCCGATCTGCTGCTCGCCCGCCTGGAGCGCGCGCTTGAAGGTATTGATGGGGAAATCCATGAACGTGGCTCCTTGGGCCGCAAGGCCCCATGCTCTCGCGGTAGCGCGCGCAGTCAGACGAAATGGCAGCCCACGGCACCCAGCGGGCCGTAGTCTACGTGAAAAGTATCGCCCGGCGTGGCCGCCACCGGCCGCGTGAACGAACCGCCGAGGATGACCTCGCCCGCCTCGAGCCGCACGCCGAAGGGGTGCAGCTTGTTGGCGAGCCAGGCCACGCCGTTGGCCGGATGGTTCAGCACCCCGGCGGCCACGCCGGTCTCTTCGATCACGCCGTTGCGCGACATGATGGCCGAGACCCAGCGCAGGTCCACATCGAAGGGACGCACCGGCCGCCCGCCCATCACCACGCCGGCATTGGCGGCATTGTCCGAGATGGTGTCGAAGACCTTGCGCGGGCGCTTGGTCTCGGGATCGATTGACTGGCTGCGCGCATCGATGATCTCCAGCGCGGGGATCACGTACTCCACCGCATCGTAGACGTCGAACAGCGTGCAGTTGGGCCCCGACAGCGGCTTGCCCAGGATGAAGGCCAGCTCCACTTCCACCCTCGGCGCGATGAAGCGGCCGGCGGGGATCTCGCCACCTTCGTGAAAGAACATGTCGTCGAGCAGCGTGCCGTAGTCGGGCTCGTCGATCTGGGATGACATCTGCATGGCGCGCGAGGTCAGGCCGATCTTGTGGCCCTTGACGGTGCGGCCCTCCGCGAGCTTCAGCGCGACCCATTCGCGCTGGATGGCGTAGGCGTCCTCGATGGTGATGTCGGGGTGGTCCAGCGAGATCTGGCGGATCTGCACGCGGGACTTCTCTGCCTGGTTCAGGCGTTCCGCCACCTGGCGGATCAGTTCGGGACTCAGCATGGGGGCTCCGGCGGCGCGAGCGCCGCGATAGGGAAATGCGTCCGGCTGCGTGGCCGCGCCCGCCCGCGCGATGGCGGGCAGGCGGCGCTCAGCCGGCCTTCTTGAAGCGGGCGTGCACGTTGTTGTGCTTGTAGCTGCCGCCCTCGTTGAATTCAGCCAGCTCCATCGACAGCGCCAGGTAGCGCTTGGCGTAGAGCGCAGCGAAATGCTGCTTGATCGCCTCGAACAGTTCGTCGCAGGCCTTCTTCTTGACCGCCTCCTCGCGGCCTGCGCCGATCTTCAGCGTGACGTGCACGAAGGCGTAGTCCTCCTCGCCGTCGGCCATGCGGTAGTCGGTCAGCGCGATGGCGCGGGAGCGGATGCCGCCGATGGGGAAGACGCCGCCCTGCGCGATCAAGGTCTCGTTGATGGTCTTGAGCAGCGCGGGCACCTCGGCCTCGGCGCGGATGTTGTCGGTGTATTCGACGATGACGTGTGGCATGGCTCGCTCGCGGTATCTAGACGGGATCAGGGCAGCGGGAAGATCGCGTTGATCTGGCCGGTGCCGGAACTGGTGAAGTAGTCGGTGACGATGTCCACCGGCTTGTCATAAGCATCCCAGCCCAGCAGGCCGAGCAGCATGGCGGTGTCGTGCATGCCGCCCTCGCCCACGCACAGTTCGTTGTACTCAGGCAGCATGCGGCAGAAGGTGGCCCAGTCGCCCTGCTTCCACAGCTCCACCACGCGCAGGTCGACCTGTTTGTAGAACTCGCGGCTGATCTGGTGGATGCTCTCTTCCGGGCTGTTGTTGTCGTTGAAGCGGTGCGACAGCGAGCCGCTGGCGAGGAAGGCGACATTGGCATCGCTCTTCTCGATCGCCTCGCGCAGCGCGATGCCGAAACGCCGGCTCTCGTCGAGCTGGTGCCAGGCGCACCAGCCGGCGATGGACACCACCTTGAAGTGCTGGTCGCTATTCATGTAGCGCATCGGCACCAGGGTGCCGTACTCCAGCTCCAGGCTGTCGATCTCGTGCGCGCGCGTGATCACGCCGTGCTCGCTGGCGGTCTGCGCGATCAGCCGGCCCAGCTCCGGGTTGCCCGGGTAGGCGTACTGCATGTCCTTGATGAAATGCGGCAGCTCGTTGCTGGTGTAGGTGCCCTGGAAACGGCGATTGCAGTTGACGTGATAGCCGGCATTGACCAGCCAGTGCACGTCCGACACCACGATGGTGTCCACGCCCAGTTCGCGGCAGCGACGGCCGATCTCCCGGTGCCCGGCGATGGCCGCTTCGCGGCAGCCGTGGTGCTTGCCGGGCATTTCCGACAAGTACATCGACGGCACATGGGTGATCTTGGCGGCCAGCGATAGCTTGCCCATTGTCTTGTCTCCAGTCTTGTTGTATTGCCACCGCGCGGTGCTCGAGGCGACATCGCCCGATCACCGCCAAGCTGCTCCCCTCTCCCGCCCACGGGAGAGGGGTTGGGGGAGAGGGCCGGCATTCGCCAGAACGACCACGCTCACTACGCGCGAGCGCCTGCCCTCTCCCCCGGCCCCTCTCCCACAAGTGGGAGAGGGGAGAAACCTTGCGGCACTCGATGCGGCATCGCCCGATTGACCGCCAACCTGCTCCCCTCTCCCGCCTGCGGGAGAGGGGTTGGGGGTGAGGGCCGGCACTCGCCAGAACGACTACGCTCACTACGCGCGAGCGCCCGCCCTCTCCCCCGGCCCCTCTCCCACAAGTGGGAGAGGAAAAAAACCTTGCGGCACTCGATGCGGCATCGCCTGATTCACCGCCAACCTGCTCCCCTCTCCCGCC
Organism: Cupriavidus sp. 09_S30; assembly: GCF_056930435.1. NCBI lineage: Bacteria > Pseudomonadati > Pseudomonadota > Betaproteobacteria > Burkholderiales > Burkholderiaceae > Cupriavidus > Cupriavidus sp. 09_S30. The sequence continues at coordinate 1,893,184 of NZ_JBXOWI010000002.1, forward strand.
TGCGGGAGAGGGGTTGGGGGTGAGGGCCGGCACTCGCCAGAACGACTACGCTCACTACGCGCGAGCGCCTGCCCTCTCCCCCGGCCCCTCTCCCACAAGTGCGAGAGGGGAGAAAACCCTGCGGCACGCGATGCGGCATCGCCCGATTCACCGCCAACCTGCTCCCCTCTCCCGCCTGCGGGAGAGGGGTTGGGGGAGAGGGCCGGCATTCGCCAGAGCGACCACGCTCACTACGCGCGAGCGCCTGCCCTCTCCCCCGGCCCCTCTCCCACAAGTGGGAGAGGAAAAAAACCTTGCGGCACTCGATGCGGCATCGCCTGATTCACCGCCAAGCTGCTCCCCTCTCCCGCCTGCGGGAGAGGGGTTGGGGGAGAGGGCCGGCATTCGCCAGAGCGACCACGCTCACTACGCGCGAGCGCCTGCCCTCTCCCCCGGCCCCTCTCCCACAAGTGGGAGAGGGGAGAAAACCTTGCGGCACGCGATGCGACATCGCCCGATTCACCGCCATCCTGCTCCCCTCTCCCGCCTGCGGGAGAGGGGTTGGGGGAGAGGGACGGCATTCGCCAGAACGAAGGCGCTCGCTTCGTGGATGTGCCCGCCCTCTCCCCCGGCCCCTCTCCCACAAGTGGGAGAGGGGAGAAAACAAGCCTACGCCTAGGCCCCCGCCCTCACACCCCCCACTTCGGAATATGGTGGCCGCCCATCGAAATGCACACGTTCTTCACCTCGGCGAAGACCTCGAAGCTGTACTCTCCGCCCTCGCGCCCCGTGCCCGATTCCTTGGTGCCGCCGAAGGGCTGGCGCAGGTCGCGCACGTTCTGGCTGTTGACGAAGACCATGCCGGCCTCGATGCCGCGCGCCAGGCGATGCACCTTGCCCACGTCCTGCGTCCAGATGTAGGAGGCCAGGCCGTAGCTGGTGTCGTTGGCCAGCGCCAGGCCGTCTTCCTCGCCCTTGAAAGGGATCAGGCAGGCGACCGGGCCGAAGATCTCTTCCTGCGCCACGCGCATGCGGTTGTCGACGTCGGCCAGCACGGTCGGGCGCACGAAGTTGCCACCTTTCAGGTGGGCGGGCAGGCCTTCGGGCAGGTCCGGGCCACCGGCGAGGATGCGCGCGCCTTCCTGCTCGCCCAGGCGGATGTAGCCGGTCACCTTTTCCCAGTGCTGGCGCGTGATCATCGCGCCCACATGGGTCTGCGGGTCGGTCGGATCGCCCACGCGCAGGCGGCTGGCGCGCTCGGCGAACTGGCGCACGAACTCGTCGTAGACGGTCTCCTGCACGAAGATGCGCGAGCCGGCCGTGCAGCGTTCGCCGTTGATCGAGAAGATGGTGAACAGCGCCGCATCGAGCGCGCGCTCCAGGTCCGCATCGTCGAACACCAGCACCGGCGACTTGCCGCCCAGCTCCATCGAGAACTTCTTCAGCCCAGCGCGCTCGATGATGCGCTTACCGGTGACGGTGCCGCCGGTGAAGGACACCGCGCGCACGTCGGGATGCCGCACCAGCGCGTCGCCCGCGGTGGCGCCCAGGCCCTGCACCACGTTGAGCACGCCCGGCGGCACGCCGGCTTCCAGTGCCAGCATGCCGAGCTGGTCGGCCGTCAGCGGCGACAGCTCCGACATTTTCAGCACCGCGGTGTTGCCCAGCGCCAGGCAGGGCGCGACCTTCCAGGTGGCGGTCATGAAGGGCACGTTCCACGGCGAGATCAGCGCGCACACGCCCACCGGCTGGTAGAGCGTGTAGTTCAGCATCTGGTCGTCGACCGGATAGGTGCGGCCATTCATCTGCACACAGACCTCGGCGAAGAAATTGAAGTTCTCCGAGGAGCGCGGAATCAGCTGCTTGCCGGTCTGGGCGATGGGCAGGCCGGTGTCCTGCGTCTCCAGCGCGGCGAGTTGCGGCACGTTCTGCGCGATCAGCTCGCCGAGCCGGCGCATGATGCGTGCGCGCTCCTTGGCCGGGGTGTTGGCCCACTTGGGGAAAGCGGCCTTGGCGGCGGCCACCGCCGCGTCGATTTCGGCCTCGCCGCCGGCGGCAACCTCGGCGATGGCCTCGCCGGTGGCCGGGTTCCAGGTGGTGAAGCGGTCCTTGCTGTCGACCTGCTTGCCGTTGATCCAATGCTTGATCATTTCAATCTCCTTGCCTGCTCGCATCCCTGCGCGCGGCTCAATCCGCGCTGCCGTATTCGCTCGCGGCGGCGATGGTGTTCACCAGCCGCCCGACGCCTTCGATCTCTGTCACCACTTCATCGCCCGGCTGCGTGTCGGCCAGGCCCTCGGGCGTACCGGTCAGGATCATGTCGCCTGTTTCCAGCGTCATGAAGCTGCTCAGGTAGGCGATCAGCCAGGGGATGTCGAAGATCATGTCGCGCGTCGAGCCTTCCTGCGTCAGCTTGCCGTTGACGGTGGTGCGCAGGGTCAGGTTCATCGGGTCGGCGATGTCGTCGCGATCCACCAGCCAGGGCCCCAGCGGCGTGCAGGTGTCGCGGTTCTTCACGCGCAGGTTGGGGCGGTAGTAGTTTTCCAGGTAGTCGCGGATGGCGTAGTCGTTGGCCACGGTATAGCCGCGCACGTAGTCGTAGGCATCGGCCGCCTTGACGTTGCGCGCGGTGCGCCCGATCACCACCGCCAGTTCGCACTCGTAGTGCATGTACTTCACGCCGGCCGGCCGGATCGTGTGGCCGCGGTGGCCGATAAAGGTGCCGGGTCCCTTGAGGAAGACCAGCGGCTCGTCGGGCGCCTTGAATGACAGCTCGCGGGCGTGGTCGGCATAGTTCAGCCCCAGCGCAAAGCTGGTGCGCGGCTCCACCGGCGGCAGCCAGGTGACTGCGTCCTCGGCCACCTCGCGGCCGTCGTCGAGCTTGAGCCGGCCCTCTCCGGCGGGGCGCGCGGCATGGATCAGGCCGTCATAGGCAACGCGCGCGGTCCTCATGCTGCTTCCTCCGTCGGGGTGGCCGCCACCACGCGATGCTGCAGGCGGCCCACGTTCTCGATCTCGATCTCCACCACATCGCCGGCGCGTGCCAGCGGGGCGCCCTCCGGCACGCCTGCCAGCAGCACGTCGCCGGCCTCCAGCGACATGAAGGCGCTGACCTCCGCCAGCAGCGTTTCCACCGGGCGGATCAGGTTGGCCGTGCTGTTGCGCTGGCGGACCTCACCATTGATGCGCAACGTCATCGCCAGCGCGCCGGCATCGGGCACCGCGGTGCGCGGTGCGATCCACGGCCCGATCGGGCAGTAGCCGTCGCGGCACTTGTGGCGCACCGCCGGACGGTAGTAGCTGGCATGGGGCACGCTGACGTCGGACACCACGGTATAGCCGGCGATGTAATCGCTGGCGCGCGCCGGGTCAATGCGGGTGGCGCGGCGGCCGATCACGATACCCAGCGCCGCGCCGATCTCGAGCGCCTCGGCGCCGGGCGCGAGCGCGACCTCAGCCAGGTGGCCCGCCAGCGTATTGCGCGGCTTGATGTACAGAATGGGGGCGGCGGGCGGCGCCTGGTAGGGCGGCGCGTTGACGCTGTCGCCCAGCGCCTCGAGCGCGCCGCGGAAGTTCAGCAAGGCGCCGTAGACGGTGCCGGTCGCCGCCGGCAACCAGCGGAACTCTTCCTGCGCCAGCGGACGGCCACCCTCCAGCGGCAGCCCGCTGGCCTCACCCACCACGGCAGTGCCGGGCTGCCCGCCGCGCACAGCAATCCGGGCCAGCCGCATCGTGCTTGCGTTCATCGTCTCCTCTCGCTTTCGGTCTATTGCTATCGGCCGGGGACACTCCGCCCGCGACCACGGATCGGATCGCGTCCGATCAATTATTAACATGTTAAGCAAAATTTTTTGCGCTTTCAAGTCCCGCCCGAAGCACACGAGGGTGCGTCTTGTCGCAACTCGGACGGCACCTCGGACCGCATCTCGAACGCAAGCGCCACCTTACCCCTGCTGTCATGCCGCTGTCACGGCCACCTCGCAGAATGCGCGGCAAGCATCGGCGCCTCGGGCGCCCGTGCCGCGCGATGTCGCACCGCAACACTCCAAGGCCTTGACGCCTTGTTTTTTGGCACTTGAATGAAAACGTTTTCAACCGTCCCGCGCCGGCACCGGCCGGAAGCCCGCCGATGACACCCCAAGACCAGCCCGCGCCGGGCGCCGCGACCCTGCTGGATGTGGCCGAAGCCGCCCAGGTGTCGCTGGCCACGGCCTCGCGCGTGTTCAGCAGCCCGGCGCTGGTGCGCGAAGCCACCGCCCGCCGCGTGCTGGATGCCGCCCGCGCCTTGCGCTTCCGCCCCAACCTGCTGGGCAGCAAGCTGCGCGCACAGCGCAGCCGCATGATCGGCGTCATGCTGCCGACGATGGAGAACGCGGTGTTCGCCGAATGCTGGCACGGCATCGAGGAGACGGCGCTGGCGGCCGGCTATTCGCTGATGCTGGTCACCAGCGGCTACCGGCCGGAGCGCGAGCGCGAACGCATCGAGTACCTGCTGCGGCACCGGGTCGACGGCATGGTGCTGACCGTGGCGGACGCAGCCCGCAGCGAGGTGCTGGACCAGCTCGACGCGGAGGGACTGCCCTATGTGCTGGTCTACAACCAGTCGGGCGCGCGTGGCCGGCGCCATTCCGTTTCGGTTGATAACCGCCGCAGCGCCTGCGCCGGCGTGGAGGCCCTGCTGGCGGCCGGCCACCGCCGCGTGGTGGTGGTATCGGGCGCCTTCGTCGCCTCGGACCGGGCGCGCCAGCGCTTCTCCGGCTACCAGGACGCCATGCACGCGCACGGGCTGGCGCCCTCGCCCGCACTGTGCCTGCCTTCGCACACCGCCAGCAACGCCGGCCAGCTCGCGGCGCTGATGGCGGGCCCCGATGCACCCACGGCACTGTTCTGCACCAATGACCTGCTGGCCATCGGCGTGATCTCCGACCTGCGCCGCCTGGGCCTGCGCGTGCCCGCCGACGTGTCGGTGCTCGGCTACGACGGCATTGTCCTGGGCACGGCGGTGGAGCCCGCGCTGGCGACCGTGGCCCAGCCCAACGGCGAGATCGGCGCCCAGGCCGTGGCGCGGCTGCTGTCCCGGCTGGACCCGGGCGCGGCGCCCAAGGGACCGAGAGTCACCCTGCTTCCGCATGTCTTGCGCCTGGGCGGCACCGTTGCCGCGCCGGCTGCCAGGCCCGTCCGTCTTCCCTCTTCCCCTGCTGTCCAACCTAGGAGCTCCTGATGCATCCGATCCGTTCCTGGCACCGCGGCCTGCGCGGGCTCGCGCTGGCCTTCAGCGCCGCCACCCTCAGCCACGCTGCCATGGCGCAGACCGCCATCTGCTACAACTGCCCGCCCGAGTGGGCCGACTGGGCCGCGCAGATCCGCGCCATCAAGGACAAGACCGGCGTCACCGTGCCGTTCGACAACAAGAACTCCGGCCAGTCTCTGGCGCAGCTTGTGGCCGAAAAGGCCAGCCCGGTGGCCGACGTGGTCTACTACGGCGTGACCTTCGGCATCCAGGCCAAGAAGGACGGCGTCACCGGCGCCTACAAGCCCGCCCACTGGGCGGACATTCCCGACGGCCTGAAGGATCCGCAGGGCAACTGGTTTGCCATCCACTCGGGCACCATGGGCTTCATGGTCAACGTCGACGCGCTGCGCGGCAAGCCCGTGCCGCAATCGTGGGCCGACCTGCTCAAGCCCGAATACAAGGGCCTGGTCGGCTACCTCGACCCGGCCAGCGCCTTCGTCGGCTATGTCGGCGCTGTCGCCGTCAACCAGGCGCTGGGCGGCACGCTGGACAACTTCGGCCCGGCCTTCAAGTACTTCAAGGACCTGCAGAAGAACCAGCCGATCGTGCCCAAGCAGACCGCCTACGCGCGCGTGCTGTCGGGCGAGATCCCCATCCTGCTCGACTACGACTTCAACGCCTACCGCGCCCGCTACAAGGACCACGCCAACGTCGCCTTCGTCATTCCCAAGGAAGGCTCGGTGGTGGTGCCCTATGTGATGAGCCTGGTCAACAAGGCGCCGCACGAGGCCGAGGGCCGCAAGGTGCTGGACTTCGTGCTGTCCGACGCCGGCCAGGCGCTGTGGGCCAACGCCTACCTGCGCCCGGTGCGCGGCACCATGCCCAAGGAGGTGCAGGCGCGCTTCCTGCCCGCGGCGGACTACGCGCGCGCCAAGACCGTGGACTACGGCAGGATGGCCGAGGTGCAGAAGGCGTTCAGCGACCAGTATTTGAAGGAGGTGCGCTGATATCGGGAGAGTGGCGGGGGCGATCGCGCCCTGGTAGCGATTGCGCCCTGGTAGCGCTCTCCCCGCGATGGTTTGCTCCCCTCTCCCACAGAGTGGGAGAGGGGCCGGGGGAGAGGGCCGGCGCTTGCGCAAAGCGCATGTCGTCGTTCTGGCGAATGCCCGCCCTCTCCCCCGCCCCTCTCCCGCAAGCGGGAGAGGGGAGAACACCCGGCGCCACGCTCGCGCCCACGCTCACGCTCACGCCCACGCCCACGCCCACACCCACACCCACACCCACACCCGCAATGCGGCCCCTGAATCCCTGACTGCGCCCGATCCATGCCACCCCGTGCTCCACGCCTCTTCCCCTTCGCCCTGCCGGCGCTGATCGTCTTCACGGCCTTCTTCTGCCTGCCGATGGCCAAGCTGCTGGCGATCAGCCTTGGCGGCGAGCAAGGCGCCGGCGTCTACTGGACCGTGCTCAGCAGCCCGCGCTACCTGCACAGCCTGATGGTGACCGTGCTGCTGTCCGGCGTGGTAACGCTGGCCACCCTGCTGATTGCCGGCGTGGCCGGTACCTTCCTGCAGCGCCACTCTGTGCCCGGCAAGCCGGTGCTGGTGGCCATGCTGACCTTTCCGCTGGCCTTTCCCGGCGTGGTCATCGGCTTCATGGTGATCATGCTGGGCGGGCGCAACGGCCTGGTCGCCACGATCGGCGACCTTCTCGCGGGTGAACGCTGGACCTTCGCCTACGGGCTGGCCGGCCTGTTCGTCGGCTACCTGTACTTTTCCATCCCGCGCGTGATCCTGACCGTGATGGCGGCCGTCGATAAGCTCGACCCCTCACTGGAGGAAGCCGCGCGCTCGCTGGGCGCCGGCCCCTGGCGCGTGGTGCGCGACGTGATGCTGCCCGCGCTGATGCCGGCCCTGATCTCCAGCGGCGCCATCTGCTTCGCCACCAGCATGGGCGCCTTCGGCACCGCCTTCACGCTGGCCACCCAACTCGACGTGCTGCCGCTGACCATCTACAACGAGTTCACCAACTATGCCAACTTCGGCATGGCCGCCGCCTTGTCCGTGCTGCTCGGCAGCGTGACCTGGGCCATGCTGGCGCTGGCGCGCTGGTTCTCGGGCGACGCCGTCGCCGCCACTGCCTAGGAGCCCAAACATGTCCGCGACGCGATCCGCACAACCCCGCCGCGCAGGCTACTGGCTGCAGCTGGCACTGACCTGCCTGGTCTGCCTGTTCATGACGGCACCCGTCGTGCTGTCGGTGCTGGCCGGCCTGACCAACAATATCTTCATCGGCCTGGAAAGCGGCCTGACCACGCGCTGGCTGGGCGAGGTCTGGTCGCTCTACCGCAATACCATCTTCCTGTCGCTGTGGATCGCGCTGGCCTGCCTGGCCTGCACCCTGGTGCTGGGCGTGCCCGCCGCCTACTATATGGCGCTGCGGCGCGGGCGCCTGACGCGGCTGGTGGAGGAACTGCTGATGCTGCCGGTGGCCGTGCCGGGCCTGGCCACCGCGCTGGGCCTGATCCTGCTCTACGGCGGCTGGCCGGCGCTGCGCACCAGCTGGGTCTTCATCCTGATCGGCCATGTGCTGTTCACCCTGCCTTTCATGGTGCGCGCGGTGCTGGCCGTGCTGTCGGCCATCGACGTGCGCACCCTGGAGGATGCCGCCGCCAGCCTCGGCGCCTCGCGCCTGCAGCGCTTCTTTGGCGTGGTGCTGCCCAACTGCCGCCAGGGCATCCTGGCCGGCGCGCTGATGGTGGTCACGCTGTCGGTGGGCGAGTTCAACCTGACCTGGATGCTGCACACCCCGACCACGCAGACGCTGCCGGTCGGCCTGGCCGACAGCTACGCCTCGATGCGCCTGGAGATCGGCTCGGCCTACACCATCGTCTTCTTCGTGATGATCATTCCGCTGCTGGTGCTGATGCAGGCCCTGTCCGCCGTCGGCGCGCGCGCGCGCAAGCACCGCGCCGCACCGCTCGACGCATCCGGCGACGCCGCCGCCATCGCCGCCACCGCCCCCAAGCTCACTGCCAAGACCCGCCATGCATGACACGATTCCCATCCGGCTGCGCCGCTGCGCCAAGACCTTCGCTGACGGCACCCTCGCGCTGCAGCCGCTCGACCTCGACATCGGCGCGGCCGAGACCGTCGTGCTGCTGGGCCCTTCCGGCTGCGGCAAGACCACCACGCTGCGGCTGATCGCCGGGCTGGAGTTCCCCGATGCCGGTGGCGAGGTGTGGTTCGGCGACCAGGACGTAACGGCGCAGCCGATCGAAAAGCGCGGCGTCGGCATGGTGTTCCAGAACTACGCGCTCTTTCCCAATATGACGGTGGCCGAGAACATCGGCTACGGCCTGCGCGTGCGCCGCCTGGACGCCGCGGCGCGGCGCCGCCGCGTGGACGACATGCTGGGCATGATGCAGCTGGAGGCGCTGGCCGACCGCCGCGTCGACCAGCTCTCCGGGGGCCAGCGCCAGCGCGTGGCGCTGGCGCGCGCCATCGCCGTGCAGCCGCGCGTGCTGCTGCTCGACGAGCCGCTCACCGCCCTCGACGCCAAGCTGCGCGACAGCCTGCGCGCCGACATCAACCAGTTGCTGCGCAGCCTGGGCATCACCGCCGTCTACGTCACGCACGACCAGGCCGAGGCCATGGCCCTGGGCGACCGCATCATCGTGATGGACAAGGGCCGCATCGCCCAGACCGGCACGCCGCAGCAGATCTACCGCGCGCCGGCCAGCGCCTTCGTGGCCGACTTTATCGGCACCATGAACCGCCTGCCCGCCAGCGCGGCGGACGGCGCCTGGCAGGTGCCGGGCGGCCGCCTGCCGCGCGCGGATGGCACCGCGGGCACCGAAGCCGAGCTGATGTTCCGCCCCGAGGACGTCGCGCCGGCCGGTGCCGGCGAGGCCGCCGCGCTGAACGGCACCGTGCTCACCGCGCTCTTCCTGGGCAACTGCACGCGGCTGCTGGTCGACGTGGGCGCGCCGGCGCCGCTCGTGGTCGACACCGCGCAGCGCGGCAACTGGCAGGCCGGCACGCGCATCGGGCTGCGGGTGGAAATGGCGCACCTGATCACCCTGCCCGCCGCGGCATGAACCCCCACATCACGAACGGCACCGCGAACAGCATGACACCCGACTCCTATCTCATCGCTCAGATCACCGACCTGCATATCAAGGCCGGCGGGCGCCTCTCCTACCGGATGGTGGACACGGCCGGCGCGCTGCGGCGCTGCATCGACACCCTTCTGGCCACGCCGCAGCGCGCCGACGCGGTGGTCATCACCGGCGACCTGGTCGACTTCGGCAGCGAGGACGAATACCGCTTCCTGCGCGGCCTGCTCGATGCCCTGCCCATGCCGCTCTACCTGCTGCCAGGCAACCACGACAGCCGCGCCGCGCTGCGCCGCGTCTTCCCGGACCACGCTTACCTGTTCGCCAACGGCGACGGCGAGGCACCGGTGCATTACAGCGTGATGGCCGGCCCGCTGCGGCTGGTCGGCTTCGACTGCACGGTGCCCGGCCGCAGCGGCGGCCGCGTCGATGCGGCGGGCCTGCAATGGCTGGACGCCGCCCTGTCCGCCGCGCCTGCGGTGCCGACCCTGCTGATGCTGCACCACCCGCCCTTCGACACCGGCATCGGCCACATGGACGAACAGGGGCTGGAAGGCGCGGCCGAACTGGAGGCGGTGGTGCGCCGCCATGCGCAGGTAGAGCGCGTGCTGTGCGGCCACCTGCACCGGCACATCATCCGCCGCTTCGGCGGCACCATCGCCATGACCGCGCCGAGCCCGGCCCACCAGGTGGCGCTGGACCTCGATCCGGACGCGCCGTCACGCTTCCGCATGGAGCCGCCCGGCTACCTGCTGCATTGGTGGCATCCGCGCCATGGCCTCGTCACCCATGCCGCCGCGATCGGCGACCATGGACCGGCTTACCCCTTCTACGATGCGGATGGGAAGTTGATCGACTAGGAGGGCCTGAAAAACAGGCGATAGCGAAGGCAGGCGCCTGAAACCAACAAGTCCGCGGGCAAAAAAAACCCACTGCCGGGTGGTAGTGGGGGTAGACGAAGTGGTGTTGGCGCCCGCATGCGGGCAGCCACTGGCAAATGATCGCATCCCGCCGGCGCGAGATGAATAATCTTTCCGGACTAGCTGTGGCGCGGCGCACAGAACCTGCCCCGCCTCCTCGCTATGGCGCATGGACAAAGCCGCGCGAATGCGTTCCAATCACACGAATTGTGGCGTACCACGCATACGGCGTGCCGCGCGCTGGCTTTGCCCCTTCCCAAGAACAAGAACATGTCCCGAGCCAGCCTGCTCCTGATCGACGACCACACCCTGTTCCGCACCGGCTTGCGCCTGGTGCTGGCCGATAGCCCGCGGGTCGCCTCCATCGCGGAGAGCGGTTCGGTGATGGAGGCCGTGCAGGCGCACGGCGGCAAAACCTTCGGCATCATCCTGCTCGACATCCAGATGCCCGGCCTGAACGGCATCGAGGGCGTCAAGGTTCTGCGCCGGCATTTCCCCGAGGCACGCATCCTGATTGTGTCGGGCACGTCAGGACTGGAGGTCGTGCCGCCCGATGCCCGCAGGGAACTGGCCGGCTTCCTGCCCAAGTCCGCCGACACGCGGCAGATCGAGGAAGCACTGGGCTGCTGCCTGGATGGCGGCAGCTTTTTTCCCGCGGAGAGCGGCACACGCGCCGCGCCGGCCCCGGCTTACCAGTCCAGCACGCTGACGCCGCGCCAGCTCGAGGTGCTGGAGCAGCTCAGCCTGGGCCGCTCCAACAAGGTCATCGCGCATCATCTCGGCCTGTCGGAGAACACCGTGCGCGTCCACGTGGCCGCCATCCTGGACCATCTCGGCGTGGTCAGCCGCGTCGAAGCCATCCTGGAGGCGCAACGCCGGGGCCTGATCCAGGCGGTGCGCTGAACCGCTTCGGCGTCCACCCTGGCCTTCGACCCGCGCCCCGCCCATGCCGCCCGCCTTCACCCTGCTGCCCCACTTCGACGAGCCGCGCGTGCTGTCGGCACAGATGGAGCTGCTCGACCAGAGCTTCGGCATCGCCATGCTGGGATGCTCTCTGGCCGCCATCATCCTGGCCACCGGACTGAGCCTGACACGCGCCTCGCTGGGACCGCTGCCCTGGGCCGCGGCCATCGCGGTGGCCTGCGCCGTGGGCCACTATGGGCGCTTCCTGATGCCGGATCGACTCAGCGAGGCGCGCGTCGGCCTTTACGCGCGCGCCATGACGATGCTGCTGACGGTGATCGGCAGCCTGTGGGGCGTGGTCGCGTGGCTCTACCTGGACGTACGCTCGCCGTCCACCGTGATCTGCGTGCTGTCGCTGATCGCGGGCATGAGCGCAGCGGCCCTGGCCGTGTTTTCGGCCTGCCTGCCGGTCGCCATCGGCTTCTTCGTGCCGGCCATCCTGCCAGTGTGGATCGCATTCCTCGTCACCGGCGACCTCGACTACCTGCCGATGTTCCTTGGCACCCCGCTCTACCTGGGCGTGCTGATGGTATTCGCCCGCAACTATGCGCGCGTTGCCCGCCATTCGATCGCCCTGCGCTTCGAGAACGTCGAACTGATCTCCCAATTGCGCGAACAGACCACGCGCTCGGAACGCGCCCAGCGCGCGGCCGAGGAGGCCAACCGCGCCAAGTCGGTCTTCCTGGCCTCCGCCAGCCACGACCTGCGCCAGCCGCTGCACGCGCTCGGCCTGTTCGTGGTGTCGCTGGGCAGGACGGCGCTGGACGATCGGCAGCGGCAGCTGATCGAGCATATCCAGGCCTCCTCGGGTGCGGCGCGCGAAATGCTCAACACGCTGCTCGACTTCTCCAAGCTGGACGCCGGCGTGGTCGAGGCGCGGCCGCGGCCGTTCCGGCTGCAACCGCTACTGCACAAGCTGGAAAATGAGTTCGCGCCGCAGGCGAATGCGCGCGGGCTGGTCTACCGCACGCGCGACACCACCGCCGTACTCTACGGCGATCCCACCCTGGTCGAGCTGGTGCTGCGCAACCTGATCGCCAATGCCATCCGCTACACGCGCCAGGGCGGCGTGCTGGTGGCTTGTCGCCAGCGGCGCCGGCAGGCCAGGCTGGAAGTGTGGGACACGGGGATCGGCATCCCGCCCGCGCAGCACCGCGCCATCTTCCAGGAGTTCCACCAACTGGGGAACCCCGAGCGCGACCAGCGCAAGGGGCTGGGCCTGGGACTTGCCATCGTCGAAGGGCTGGCACGCACCATGGACACACGCGTGACGCTTGCCTCGCGGCCGGGGCGCGGCTCGGTCTTCCGGCTGGTGCTGCCGCTATCGCTGAGCAAGCCGGACGAGGGCGTCGCCACGCCGGTGCCGCGCGGCCTGGACGGCCTGTCCGTGCTGGTGATCGACGACGACGAGGCCATCCGCGTGGCGATCTGCGAGCTGCTCGGCGGCTGGCAGTGCCGCTGCCGTGCGGTCGATTCCGAGGCCGAGGCGTTGGCCGTGCTCGATACGTTCACCCCCGACCTGCTGCTGGTCGACTATCGCCTGCGCGGCGAGCGCACCGGCCTGCAGGCCGCGGAGGCGGTGCATGCCCACCTGGGCCGGCGCGTGCCGGCCATCGTCGTCACCGGCGACACCGCCGCGGACCGCCTGCGCGATGTCCATGCCGACGGCAGCACGCTGCTGCACAAACCCGTGGTGGCCGAGGAGCTGCAGGCGGCCATGATCGCCACGATGCGCGAGCATGGTTGGGGCCAGGCCCCGGACACGCCGCAGGCGCACCAAGCGCACCAGGACCACGCCGCCGACGCCACGCGCGCGCCCTAGGCGACGGTCGTTTGGCGCCCTGGGGCAGCAGAGGACTTCAGAGCTTGGGGATCCGCAGCGTCTTGCTGACCATCAGCGTGCCGGAGAGCACGAACAGCAGCGCCAGCGGGTGCAGATCGGCCGGCCCGATCGTCCACACGCCGCCGAAGACCAGCTCGCCGATACGGCCTTGCGATGCGCACCAGGCCAGCACCCCCGTCAGCAGCACGCTCGTGGGGATCGGCGTGCCCTCGAAGTAGGCGACCTTGTCGCTGCCGGCCGAAAGCTGCTCGGCGGTGACGTTGAAGCGCGCCAGCCGGCTGACGCCGCAGCAGACGAAGTAGATCAGCACGGCCAGGTCCCAGCCCCCGCGCAGGCCGGCGGCGAAGGCGAGCGTGGCAGGCCCGACCCCGAATGAAATGATGTCCGCCAGCGAATCCAGCTCGCGCCCGAGCGCGGAATGCTGGTGCCGCCAGCGCGCGATGCGGCCGTCGAGCACGTCGAAGATGAAGGCGGCCGGCGCCAGCGCGGCGGCGATGAAGAAATCCTGCAGATTCTGCCCCGCCACGTAGAACATCGCGAAGAAGACCGAACCCATGCCGCAGGCAGCGTTGCCCAGCGTGAAGAGATCGGCCAGCTGCAGCTCACGCAGCATCGAAAAATGCTTGGAACGTTCCAACGGGGATGACATGGCACTCCTTGTTCGGGCCGGCACCTGCCGGCGGTCTTGGTTCATTGCATGGTGCGCGGCCGGCGCACCGGGCCGGCGCCTTCAACGGGCCCAGGGTCGGCGCCATGAACCGGCGCGCCGGATCCGCCCCTCAGTCAGCGACGCGCCCGGCCGGCGCCACGTTGGCCGGCAGCCGATCGAGCATGGCGAACAGCTCACGCTGCGTGCGCACGCCGAGCTTGGCAAAGGCACGGTAACGATAGGTCAGCACCGTGGTCGGCGCCAGACGCAGTATCTCCGCCGCCTCCCGCGTGGTACGCCCCGCCAGCACATGGGTGATGACCTGGCGCTCGCGGCTGGGCAGCGACGACAGGATCTTCTGCCGCAGCCCGGCTCCCGCCGAATGCTGCCCCACCTGCCGCACATGGGCGATCACCGCCTCTTGCAGCAGCGGCGCACAGGCGGCGATGGTGTCGAAGTCCTGCGGGCCGAAGGGAGCGAAGGCCAGGTTGCGGTAGAAGCTGACCGCGATGCGCCGCCCGTCATCAAGTAGCAGCAGCACGGAGGTGCGCTCGCGGATGCCGGGCTCGCCGTAGCAGACGCGGCGGTAGTCGGGGTCTGCCACCTCTCCCGCGCACTGGTGGCTCAGCCACGTCTGCGAGCGCCGCGGCGTCTGCTTGCGCGCCAGCCACACCATGTTCGAGTCGATCAGGTCGAATCCGTTGCGATAGTACTCGGTGGCCGTGATGGAGGCGACCACGCCATGCGCGCTCGCGGTCGAGACCGCCGACACGCGCCCGTCGCCTTCCAGCGCGAAGACCGTGCAGTGACTGGCCGGCATCAGGCGCTGCATCGCCTCCAGCAGTCCGCGCGCCAGCTCCGGCGTGCCGATGGCCGCCACCACGCGCACGGCAAACCCCACCGGGATCGACGCCGACGACGTTTCTGCGGTACGCACCTTCCAACGCTTCATGGCCTCGCTGCTTCCTTGCCGATCCCTGCCGCCCCTTGCCTGCCCCTTGCCTGCCCCTTGCCTGCCCCTTGCCTGCCCCTTGCCTGCTTCTCGTGCCCCGACCAAGGGAAACCCTGTAGTAAAAAATTAGGACAACGCGACGAGATGTTTGCTCAAGAATGCGGAAATTGCAACCGCTGCCCGACCCTCCCACCCTGGCAGCAGCGACAGACCCCGCAAACCATGAACCCACGCATCGACCGCATCGGCCCCTTCGCCTACCGCCGCTACTCTCCCACCCTGCCTCTGCTGGCCGACGGGCACGAACCGGGGCACCATGCCGTGCTGATCGCTGGCGGCGGCCCCGTCGGCCTGGCCGTGGCGCTCGGGCTGGCGGCGCACGGCGTGGCCTCGGTGGTGGTGGAGGCAGACGACAGCGTCTGCGAAGGCAGCCGCGCGGCGTGCATCTCGCGCCGCAGCCTGGAGATCGTCGAGCGGCTCGGCGCGGTGGATGCCTTCCTCGACAAGGGCCTCGCCTGGACCAGCGGGCGCAGCTTCTACCGGGAAAGCGAAGTGCTGCACTTCGCCATGCCGCACGACCCGGCGCAGAAGTACCCCCCGATGATCAATCTGCAGCAGTACTACATCGAGCAGTACCTGCTCGATGCCATCGCGCGCCGCAATGCCGCGTCCCCCGGCCTGATCGACGTGCGCTGGGACACGCGCCTCGTCGCCATCGACGCCGGCATGGAGGGTGTCGATGTCACGCTTGAGAACGCACTCGGCCGCTACGCGGCACGCGCCGGCTGGCTGGTGGCCTGCGATGGCGGCCAGAGCTTCGTGCGCGGCGAACTCGGCCTGAAACTGGAAGGCACCGGCTACGCAGGCCGCTACGCCATCATCGACATCGAACTGCCCAGCAGCGCGCCGACCGAGCGCCGCGCCTGGTTCGACCCGCCCTGGTGGCCTGGCTCCACCATCCTGATGCACCGCCAGCCCGACGACATCTGGCGCATCGACTACCAGCTCCGCCCGGAAGAAGACGCCGACGATGCGCTTTCGCCCGAGCACGTGCAGGCCTTCGTGCAGCGCCACCTCGATGCCATCGGCGAAGGCCACCTGCCCTGGCATCCGGTCTGGACGTCCGTCTACCGGGCCGGCGCGATGACGCTGGCCGACTACCGCCACGGCCGGGTACTGTTCGCCGGCAACGCGGCGCATGCGATGCCCATCTTCGGCGTGCGCGGCCTCAACTCCGGCTTCGACGACGCCGACAACCTGGCCTGGAAGCTAGCGGCCGTGGTGCGCGGCGCGGCGCCCGCGGCCGTGCTCGACAGCTATTCGCAAGAGCGTGTGCATGCCTTCCACGTCAATGCGGCCAGCGCCATGCGCAGTACCGAGTTCATGTCGCCCCCGTCGCGCGGCTTCGACGTGATGCGCGAGGCCTGCCTGTCGCTGGCCGGGGCGCACCCGGAGATCGCCCAGCTGATCAATCCGCGCCAGACCAGCGCCATCCACTACCCGGACTCGCCCCTGTCGAGCCCCGGCGACGCACTGGCCGGCGGCCTGCCGCCCGGCGCGCCCTTCGAAGAAATGCTGCCCGTGGCTGACGGTCCGCACCTGAGCGACCTGTTCGCCCCGGCCGGCTTCACCGTGCTGCTGTTCGGCGCGCCGCAAGCGCAGGCCGAACGGCTTGCCGCGGAGCTGAACAAAGCGCCGCTGCCGGTGCGCGTGGTCCGCATCGACCGCGACGCCGCCGCCCCGGCGGTCGGAGCAAGTGTCGCCACGCTGCCCGACCCGCAGGGAGTGGTGCATGCGCGCTACGGCATGGCAGGCGCCGCACCTTGCCCCGGCGCTCAGACCGGCAACAGCGCCGACCCGGCCGGCGCCGTCGCTGCCTACCTTCTGCGGCCCGACGGCCACGTGGCCGGCCGCTGGCAGCGCGCCGACCCCGACACCCTGCTGCGCGCCATGGCGCGCGCCTGCGGCCACGCCGCCGACCGCATCGAGGAGAACCTGGCATGACCATGGAAGCCAACGCACGCGACCGCGTTTACACCCACTGCGCCCACGCCATCACCGAGGCGGGTCCGGAGCGCGAGGCGCTCTTCCTCGCGCGCCTGGCGCTGCTGCTGTGCGAGCAGTTGGCCGACGAGGCCGGCTGCCACCGCGCCATCGATGCAGCGCTGCGCGACCTGCCCACCCCTTCGCTTTGCGCCTTGCCGCC
The DNA here is from genome assembly GCF_056930435.1 of Cupriavidus sp. 09_S30. Taxonomy (NCBI): domain Bacteria; kingdom Pseudomonadati; phylum Pseudomonadota; class Betaproteobacteria; order Burkholderiales; family Burkholderiaceae; genus Cupriavidus; species Cupriavidus sp. 09_S30. Next base: position 1,910,046 of record NZ_JBXOWI010000002.1, read on the forward strand.
CGACGCGCAAGGCATCCGCGCCTGAAGGCACCCGCCTTCGCCACAACACCACACAGCAGACACGCCACAACAAACACACGGGAGACACACATGCAACGCCGCCAATTCACCGCCACCGCCGCCGGCCTGCTCGCCGGCTTGCTCGTAGCACCGCTGGCACGGGCAGAGGCCCCCTACCCCAGCCAGCTGATCAAGTGGGTCGTACCGTACCCGCCCGGCGGCGGCACCGACAACCTGGCGCGCACGCTGGCGGACAGCATGCGTGCCACGCTGGGCCAGCAGTTGATCGTCGAGAACCGCCCCGGCGCCGCCACCAATGTCGGCGCGGAACTGGTCTCGCGCGCCAAGGCCGACGGCTACACCATCATGTCGGCCGACAACGCGCTGATGGCCTTCAATGAGTACCTGTTCAAGAAGCTGCCCTTCAGCCCCGAAAAGGACTTCACCTATATCGGCGCCATCGGCCGCTTTCCGCTGGCGCTGGTGGTGCACCCGGACTTCCCGGCCAAGACCTTCAAAGAGTTCATGGCCTACGTGCGCGCCAATCCGGGCAAGGTCAACTACGCCTCGGTCGGCAACGGTTCGCCGCATCACCTGGCCATGGAGATGTTCAAGAACCGCACCGGTGTCGACCTGGCCCACGTTCCCTACCGCGGCGCCGCGCCAGCGATGCAGGACGTGATGGCGGGCCAGGTCCCGGTGATGTTCCTCGACCTGGCCTCGGGGCTGTCCGTGATCCAGAGCGGCAAGGTGCGGCCGCTGGCGATCGGCTCGCGCAACCGCTCCTCGGTGCTGCCCGAGGTCCCCACGCTGGCCGAGCTCGGCGTGGCCGACGTCGAGGTCTTCGCCTTCCAGGGCGTGCTCGGCCCCGCCGGCCTGCCAGCAGCGGTCACCGGCCGCCTCAACCAGGAGCTGAACAAGGCCCTGCGCACGCCCGCCGTGATCAAGCGCTTCACCGACTACGGCCTCGAGCCCATGCCGGGCACGCCCGAGCAGTTCCGCGCTCTGGCGCGTGAGGAAGCGAAGCGCTGGGGGCCGATCATCAAGGCCAACCATATCTCGCTCGACTAGCGCCTCTTCAGGAATACCCGCCGCGCCCGGCCGCGGCATCCAAGACACACTGACACCGGAGAAACCCCATGCCCGACCAAGCCGCCCCCGCGGCGCGCCCGATCGAGCGGTTGCACCACTTCGCCTGGCGCTGTCGCGACGCCGAGCAGACGCGCCGCTTCTACGAGGACATCCTCGGCCTGCCGCTGGTGCACGTCATCAAGAAGGACACCGTGCCCAGCACGGGCGAGCCCTGCCCCTACGTGCACATCTTCTTCCGCCTGCATGACGGCTCGCATATCGCCTTCTTCGACCTCGGCGACGACGAGGCGGCCGCGCCCAGCGCCAACACGCCGGCCTGGGTCAACCACATCGCGCTGATGGTCGCCGACCGCGAGGCGCTGGCAGCGATGCAGGCGCGTCTGCGCGCCAATGGCGTCGAGGTGCTGGGCGTGGTCGACCACGACGGCTACATCGAGTCGATCTACTTCTTCGATCCCAACGGGCTGCGCCTGGAACTGACCACCGAGGTGGCGCCGCCGGCCGTGGTGCGCGCCTATGCCGAGCAAGCTCATGCCGAACTCGCGCGCTGGGACACGGTCAAGCGCCGCGCTGCGGGAGCCGAGGCATGAGCGCCCCGACCGTGAAACAGGCCGCGCTGCGGCTGGCCACCCGCGCTCGCGGCGGCCGCGATGGCCAACTCGTGCTGGTCAGCGACGATCTGCGGCGCTGCCAGCCGGTGCCCGAGGTGGCCGCCACGCTGCAGGCAGCGCTGGACGATTGGGCATCGGCCGCGCCCAGGCTGGACGCGCTGCGCCGCGCGCTGGATGCCGACGGCTGGCGCGCCGCCGAGCCATTCGACGCCCCCGCCTGCCTGGCGCCACTGCCGCGCGCCTACCAATGGGCCGACGCCTCGGTCTACCGCAACCATGCGCGGCTGATCTACCAGTGGCGCAAGGAGCCGATCCCGCCCCGCTATGAAGACGAGCCGCTGGTCTACCAAGGCGGCTCCGACGTGATGCTGGGCGGCACGCAGGACATCGTTGCCGTGGATGAGGCCCACGGCATCGACCTCGAAGCCGAAATCGCCGTCATCACCACCGACGTGCCGATGGGCGTCACCTCCGAACAGGCGCTGGACCATATCGCACTGGTGGTGCTGCTGAACGACGTCTCGCTGCGCGGGCTGATTCCCGCGGAACTGGCGCGCGGCTTCGGCTTCTACCAGAGCAAGCCGGCCACCAGCTTCGCCCCGGTGGCGGTGACACCCGCGGCGCTCGGCACAGCCTGGCGTGATGCCATGCTGCACCTGCCGGTCCGGATCCACCTGAACGGCGACTGGTTCGGCCATCCGCACGCAGGCGAGGAGACGGTCTTCCATTTCGGCCACATCCTCGCGCACCTGGCCCGCACGCGGGCGCTGTGCGCGGGCAGCATCGTGGGCGCCGGCACCATCAGCAACGCGGACCCGGCCAGCGGCAATGCCTGCATCACCGAGGCGCGCGTCAGGCAGATGCTGGCCGGCGTCCCCGACAGCGCGCTCCACCCCTACCTGCGCCACGGCGACCGCGTGCGCATGGAGGTGCTGGATGGCGAGGGAGGATCGATCTTCGGCGCCATCGACCAGCGCGTGGTGATACGCGCCGGCTAGGCAGATCGGGGCGCCGGCCGCGCGCCGGCGCTTACCGCACCGTGCGCGTGTGTCCCACCCGGGGTGCCGCCACAAAGCAGTCGCCAACGGGGCGACGCCACTCAGGCCATCGCATCCACCGCTCCCCCTTCCGCCGCACGTCCGGGCGCCGCCGACACGCCGCGCGTGTCCATGCCGGCCAGCCGGAGGGCGCCATCGGTGTCGACATCCATGCCGGCGCGGAAGCCATCCTTATCGGAATCGAAGCGATGCGCCGGATCGGACGACACGCCACTGCGGTCCATGCCCGCCAGCCGAAAGGCGCCTTCCGTGAAGACATCGGCTCTGCCTGCGTGGGCGCCATCTGTATAGGATTCGAACCGGTGTGCCGGATCGGAAGATACCCCGCTGCGATCGAACCCGGCCAGCCGCAAGGCACCGTCCGCCGCGGCGGATGTGGCGGGATCGCCGGCGGCGCGGGCATGCACTGCCATGGGAAGTGCCGTGGCGAACGCAAGCACGGCAGCGGCGGCGAACAGGGGCTTGGTGAGGACGGGGTGCATGGCAGTCTCCAGCAACGGGGAATGAGCCCATTCGTCGCGGGGACCGCCACGCCCTTACACGCTGCCGCGAAAAAATTCGCGGTGGCGCGATGATGCGGCTACGCACCCTGGCGACTAGGCGGCCACCTCGCCGGCACCTTGCGCCGTGCGGTATGCCGCCAGCAGCGCTTCGCGCCGTTGCGCCACCTGCGCCACGCTTTGCTCCTTGACGTGCCCGTAGCCGCGGATATCGTCCGGCAGGCCCGCCAGTTCCCGGGCGGTGTCCAGATTGGCCGCCGACAGTGACTTGGCGAATTCCTCTGCCATTGCCACGTAGTCGTCGATCAGGCGCCGCTCCTCGCGCCGCTCGGCGGTCTTGCCAAAGGGATCGAGGATGGTGCCGCGCAGGCCCTTCAGCCGCGCAAGCAGGCGCATGGCGGTCAAGGCGGCGGGGCCGAAGCGGCGCTTCACCAGGCGCCCCTGCGCATCCTTGCGCGCCAGCAGCGGCGGCGCGAGGTAGAAGTTCAGGCGGTAGTCCTTGCCCGGCTCGCCTTCGAACTGGGCGCGCAGCTTGTCGAGGAAGGCCGGGTCAGCATACAGGCGCGCCACTTCGTACTCGTCCTTGTAGGACATCAGCTTGGCCAGGTTGCGTGCCACCGCCCAGGTCAGCGCCAACTTCCCGCCCGGCGCCACTGCGGCCTCGGCGGCGCGTACGCGCTCGACCACGGCGCGGTAGCGGCGCGCGTAGGCAGCATCCTGATAGTCCGTCAGCAAGGCCTCGCGCCGGCGCAGCAGGCTGTCCAGCGTTTCCGGCATGGGCATGACCTGGGCCGGTGCCGCTGCGTGCAGCCGCGCGCGCACGGCATCCTCGCCCAGGTAGGCCAGGGCACGCCCCCAGTCGAAGGCGCTCAGGTTCTTCTCCACGGACACGGCGTTGAGCTCGATGGCGCGCACCAGGCTGGCCTGCGACAGCGGAATCCAGCCCTTCTGCCAGGCGAAGCCCAGCAGCAGCGGGTTGGAATAGATCGCATCGCCAAGCAGGGTCAGCGCCCAGGCATTGGCGTCGAGGAAGGCGCAGGCCTCGCCGACGGCGCCGCGCAGTTCCTGCTCGGCCGAGGCGCCGGGGAAGGTCCACTTGCGGTTGCCGATGAACTCGGCGGTCGGCGTGTTAGCGCTGTTGACGGCCGCGGCGGTCACGCCCAGCCGCATCTTGGACAGCACTTCGGGCGAGGCGGACACGATGGCGTCGCAGCCGATCAGCAGGCGCGCCTCGCCGGTGGCGATGCGGGTGGCATGCAGCCCGGACGGCGAGGGTGCGATCTGCACGTGCGACAGCACCGCGCCACCCTTCTGCGCCAGGCCGGCCATGTCGAGCACGGTCACGCCCTTGCGCTCCAGGTGGGCCGCCATGCCCAGCAGGCCGCCGATGGTGACCACGCCGGTGCCGCCCACGCCCGTCACCAGGATGCCGTAGGGGCGGTCCAGCGCGGGCAGCGCAGGCTGCGGCAGCTCGGCCGGGTTCAGCCCCGCCTTGCCGCCGGCCGCGCGCGGCTTGCGCAGCTGCGCGCCCTCGGCGGTGACGAAGCTCGGGCAGAAGCCGTTCACGCAGGAGAAGTCCTTGTTGCACGAGGACTGGTTGATCTTGCGCTTGGTGCCGAGATCGGTTTCCAGCGGCTCCACCGACAGGCAGTTCGACTTGACAGAGCAATCGCCGCAGCCTTCGCATACCGCATCGTTGATGAAGGCGCGCCGCGCCGGGTCCGCCATCGTGCCGCGCTTGCGGCGGCGACGCTTCTCGGTGGCGCAGGTCTGGTCGTAGATCAGGATGGTCACGCCCGCGGTATCGCGCAGGCGTAGCTGGATGGCGTCGAGTTCATCGCGGTGGTGCACGGTGACACCGGCCGGCAGCATCTTGCCATCGCCGTACTTCTCCGGCTCGTCGGTCACCACCACGATCTCCTGCGCGCCCTCGGCCACCACCTGATGAGCGATCTGCGGCACCGTCAGCACGCCGTCCACCGGCTGCCCGCCGGTCATCGCCACGGCGTCGTTGAACAGGATCTTGTAGGTGATGTTGGCGCGCGCGGCGATGGCAGCGCGGATGGCCAGCAGGCCCGAATGGAAATAGGTGCCGTCGCCCAGGTTGACGAAGACATGCTTCTCGCTGGTGAAGTGCATCTGGCCGGTCCACGCCACGCCTTCGCCGCCCATCTGGCTGAAGGTGTCGGTCTTGCGGTCCATCCACATCGCCATGTAGTGACAGCCGATGCCGGCCAGCGCGCGCGAGCCCTCCGGCACGCGCGTCGAGGTATTGTGCGGACAGCCCGAGCAGAACCAGGGCTTGCGCTCCACGGTCAGGCGCGGCCGTGCCGCGTCGCGCTCCTTGGCCTCGATCAGCGCCACGCGCGCGGCGATGCGCTCGCGCACATCGGACGGCAGGTCGGCCTTCTCCAGGCGCCGCGCGATCGCCTTGGCGATCAGCGCGGGCGACAGTTCGTAGTGCGCCGGCAGCAGCCAGTTGCCGCGCGGCTGCGACCACTCGCCGCCCTGGTTGCCGCGCTCGTCGAACTTGCCGTACACCTTGGGCCGCACATCCTCGCGCCAGTTGTACAGCTCTTCCTTGAGCGCGTACTCGAGGATCTGGCGCTTCTCTTCCACCACCAGGATTTCCTCCAGGCCGGTGGCGAATTCGCGGGCATCCTGTGCATCGAGCGGCCACACGCAGCCGACCTTGAACACGCGGATGCCGATGCGGCGGCAGGTGTCGTCGTCCAGGCCCAGGTCCGACAGCGCCTGGCGCACGTCCAGGTAGGCCTTGCCGGCGGTCATGATGCCGAAGCGGGCGTCGGGGGAATCGAGCACCACGCGGTTCAGCTTGTTGGCGCGGATATAGGCCAGCGCCGCATACCACTTGTGGTCGAGCAGGCGCGCTTCCTGCGCCAGCGGTGGGTCGGGCCAGCGGATATTGAGGCCGCCCTCGGGCATCGCCACGTCCTGCGGCAGCACGATCTGCACGCGCTCCGGATCGATCTCCACCGAAGCGGTGGATTCCACCACGTCGGTCACGCACTTCATTGCCACCCACAGGCCGGAGTAGCGGCTCATGGCCCAGCCATGCAGGCCGTAGTCCAGGTATTCCTGCACATTGGACGGATACAGCACCGGGATGCCCGACGCCAGCAGCACGTGCTCGGACTGGTGGGCCACCGAGGAAGACTTGGCGGCATGGTCGTCGCCCGCCAGCACCAGCACGCCGCCGTGCTTAGAGGAGCCGGCCGAGTTGGCGTGCTTGAGCACGTCGAGGGAACGGTCCACGCCCGGGCCCTTGCCGTACCACATCGCGAACACGCCGTCGCGCGTGGCGCCGGGGAAGAGGTTGACCTGCTGCGTGCCCCACACCGCGGTGGCGGCCAGGTCCTCGTTGACGCCCGGCTGGAACACCACGTCGCTGGCGGCCAGGTGGGACTTGGCCTTCCACAGCGCCTGGTCCACCCCGCCCAGGGGCGAGCCGCGGTAGCCCGAGATATAGCCCGCGGTATTGAGGCCGGCGGCCAGGTCACGCGCCTTCTGCAGCAGCGGCAGCCGCACCAGGGCCTGGGTGCCGCTCAGGTAGACGCGGCCCTTCTGCAGGGTGTACTTGTCGTCGAGGCTGGCGGATGCGAGGGTGTCAGCGAGAGCTTGCTGCTCGCTGGGCGATAGAGGACGGTTCATGTGCATTGTCTCCGGCTGCACGTTTGTCCGTCGAGTGTAGGTTTGGCCCTCGCTATCGTAAAATCAAGAAATCTCAGCCCTGATATCTGAAAAACGCATGGCAGGCCAGCAACCCCAACAGCCCTCCAGAGCCGCGAAGACGCGCGAGGCGCCCCTGTCCAAGGAGGTCACGCTGCGCCAGTTCCGCTATTTCCAGGCGGCCGCCGAGACCGGCCAGTTCTCCATGGCGGCCACGCGCGAACATGTCTCGCAATCGGCCGTCACCAATGCCGTGCTGGCGCTCGAGCAGCGCCTGGGCGTGCGGCTGTTCGACCGCCTGCCGCACGGCGTGGCGCTGACCGCCGAAGGCAACCACCTGTACCAGAGAGTCACGCGCATCCTGGATTCCGTGGAAGACGCACTGCACGAGCCGCGCTTCCAGGTGCGCGAGCTGGCGGGAACGGTGCGCTTTGCCGCCTCCTACACCGTGCTGGGCTATTTCCTGCCGAGCCTGCTGGCGCGTTTCCGCGCGCACTATCCGGACGTGGTGTTCGACCTTTGTGACATGGACCGGCCCGATATCGAGGCAGCGGTGCTGTCGGGAGACATCGAACTGGGCGTGGTGCTGCTGTCCAATGTGCGCCGCCCCGAGCGCTTCGCGCACCATACGCTGATCCGCTCGCGGCGGCAGTTGTGGGCGCCGCCGGGCCACCCGCTGCTGGCGGGCGGCGCGCCCACGCTCAAGCAGATCGCCGGCTGGCCCTATATCCTGCTGACAGTTGACGAAGGCGAGGAATCGACGCTGCGCTATTGGCGCAGCAAGCGGCAGACGCCCACGGTGGCCTTCCGCACCGCCTCGATGGAAGCGCTGCGCGGCCTGGTGGCGCACGGCTTCGGCATCACGGTGCTGTCCGACATGGTGTTCCGGCCCTGGTCGCTGGAGGGCAAGGAGATCGAGGCCCGGCCCATTGCCGACGTGATCCCCGACATGGAAGTGGGGCTGCTATGGCAGTCCGGCGCCGAACTGGCCAGGCCGGCCGAGGCCCTGCGGGACTTCCTGATCTACGCCTGCGGCCGCTGAGCCTGCGGCAGGCCGCGGCGTCCGGCACGGCATCAAGCCTGCTTGCGCAAGCCCTGCGCCAGGTACAGCACCACGCCGGTATTGGCGACCGCCAGGCCGATATGCAGCCAGGTCGGATGGGCCACGGCTTCGTACAGCTCCAGCGGGATATAGACACCGCCCGACCACACCCCCAGCCAGCTCGCCCAGGTGCGCTCGCGCCACAGGCCGTAGGCCTCGGTAAAGCGCATCGCGGCATAGACCAGGGCGGAGCCGCCGATGGCCCACAGGCGCGTGTTGCTGGGCTGGTTGAACAGTTCCAGGAAGACGCGCGGATAGTGCATGCCGGGATTCAGGTGCAGCTTGCGCACAATCTCCTCGGCGATCGCCTGCGCGTCATGGTGCAGCAGCGCCATCAGGCCCAGGCCTGCCACGATCACCAGTGCGCCCTTCGACGCCTCGAACAGCGCCACGCCTTTCAGCCCAAGATGCCGGCTCGGCTTTGCCATCGTCTGCCCTTTCCTTTGTCGGTTACCAGTTGCGATGGCGCTATTGTGCAGCATCCGGCAGACAACCGGCCCGGACGCCGTTGTCATCGCGGCCGCTGCCACAGCCGCATCGGCAAGAAAGCGCCTGCCGGGCTAGGGCTTCTGCATCTGGTAGGTTCCGACCAGTTCCGCCTGCGCGAGCACATGACCGCGCATCGCATGCTCCAGCTTGCCCTTGTCGGGCGTGCCGAGGTCCGGCAGCACCACATCCAGGGCGTACAGCTTGTGGAAGTAGCGGTGCCTGCCCACAGGCGGGCAAGCGGCGCCATAGCCCGTGCGCTGCCAGTCATTGCTGCCTTGCCGGGTACCCGCCGGCAATTGCGCCGGCGCCACGGCCTCCGGCAGCCCCGCCGCCTCGGGCGGCACGTTGTACAGCACCCAGTGCACCCACGTCATGCGGGGCGCGGCCGGATCCGGCGCATCGGGATCGTCGACGATCAGCGCCAGGCTGCGGGTGCCGGGCGGCACGCCGGACCACGCCAGCGGCGGCGAAACGCCTGCGCCCTCACAACTGAAGCGCACGGGCAAGGCGCCGCCGGCGGCGAACGCGGAGGAAGTCACGGAAAGAGGCATGGCGGGCCTCGTCTGAGAGGAAAGGGGAAACGCGAAGAGCGCCCCCAGAAGGAAAAGGACGGCGCGATTTCGGGGCGACATGGCAATCCGGTGCAGGACGAACGCCCCCAAGGAAACCGAGGCGCAATTCCACCGTAGGGCGAGACCGGCCGGCTTGCAAGTGCGGCGCAAGGTCCTGGATTCTCAGTCGCTTTTGCAGCGGATCTCGGCATGCCCGTTTATTTGTATACATCAAAAGCAAGATGGAACGCAGAAAATGGATAAACAACGTCACAGCCCGAGACATCACAGCAAAATCCTCGATGTTCCCCGGAAATTCCTATCGTTTACCCTTGACCCACTTGGAATCGCATGAAGTGCTGTATACACTGTGTATTCAATGAGCGCGGCACATAGAATGACCGCGCCAACACGCCCCCGAAGCAGGAGAGAGCCCCCATGGAAGCAGGCAACGATTTCACCCAGGACAGCAAAGGCAGCAGCGCGTCACAGACGGTCAAGGCGCTTCTGAACCTGCGGGAACTCGTGCTGAGCGGAGAGCTGCAGCCCGGCGCCCGCATTTCGGAGGTATGGGTTGCCGAGCGCCTCGGCGTCTCGCGCACACCGATCCGCGCGGCACTCATCCGCCTGCTGGATGAAGGCCTGGTCGAACCGATCCCCTCCGGCGGCTTCGCCGTGCGGTCCTTTGCCGAAAGCGAGATATGCGACGCCATCGAACTGCGCGGCACGCTGGAAGGCCTGGCGGCCAGGCTGGCCGCGGAACGCGGCGTCGCCCCCGCCCTGCTGGACGATCTGCGCGACTGCGTGGCACAGATCGACACCGCGCTGGCCGGCGAGCTGACGGCCACGCGCTTCTCTCTCTACGTCGACCTGAACCAGCGCTTCCATCAGATGCTGGCGGAGGCCGCCGGCAGCGAGGTGATCGCCCGCCAGCTCGACAAGGCCAGCCACCTGCCCTTCGCCTCCGCCAGCGCCTTCGTGATGGTGCAAGCGATCGAAGAAGGCGCGCGCGAAATGCTGCTGCTGGCGCAGGCCCAGCACCGCGCCGTGGTCGAGGCCATCGAGCACCGCGAAGGCACGCGCGCCGAAGCGCTGATGCGCGAGCACAGCCGCATCGCCCACCGCAACCTGAAGCTGGCACTGCAGAACCAGAAGGCCATGTCCCAGCTGCTGGGCGGCAACCTGATCCGCCGGCCCGGCCGCTAGCGTCCGGGCGCGCCGCCCTCCCCTGAACGCCGTCTCCGCACGCCTCGCCGGCATCGGCGCGGGCGCGACGGCGCTCATCCTGCGGCTGCCCGCCACCCCATCCTCCGATGCGCCTGTCACGGTGCCGCCCCCGCGGCCGCCGGGACCGGCGGCATCCCGCGCAATCGAAACGGGGCCGCGCGCCCCGGCAACAGGAGAAGACGATGTTCCTGAAAGACACCTGGTACGTGGCCTGCACGCCCGACGAAATCGCCGACAAGCCGCTCGGACGCCGGATCTGCGGCGAGCCCATGGTGCTGTTCCGCGGCGCCGGCGGCGAGGTCTCGGCACTGGAAGACTTCTGCCCCCACCGCGGCGCGCCGCTCTCGCTCGGCTTCGTGCGCGACGGCCAGCTCGTGTGCGGCTACCACGGCCTCACGCTGGGCGCCGACGGGCGCTGCGCCAAGATGATCGGCCAGCGCGTGGGCGGCTTCCCGCCGGCACGGCGCTATCCCGCCGTCGAGCGCCACGGCTTTATCTGGGTCTGGCCCGGCGACGCCGAGGCAGCCGACCCCGCCGCCATCCCCGCGCTGGAATGGGCCGACAACCCCGCCTGGGCATACGGCGGCGGCCTCTATCACATCCGCTGCGACTACCGGCTGATGATCGACAACCTGATGGACCTGACCCACGAGACCTACGTCCATGCCAGCAGCATCGGCCAGGCCGAGATCGAGGACGCAGCGCCCGCCACCAAGACAGAAGGCGACACCGTCGTGACCAGCCGCTTCATGGAGAACGTGATGCCGCCGCCGTTCTGGGCCGCCGCGCTGCGCGGCAACGGCCTGGCCGACGACGTGCCCTGCGATCGCTGGCAGATCTGCCGCTTCACGCCGCCCAGCCACGTGATGATCGAGGTCGGCGTGGCGCATGCCGGCAAGGGCGGCTATCACGCCGCACCGGAACACAAGGCCGGCAGCATCGTGGTGGACTTCATCACGCCGGAGACCGAGTCCTCGATCTGGTACTTCTGGGGCATGGCGCGCAACTTCCGCCCGCAGGACGACGCGCTCACCGCCACCATCCGCGAAGGCCAGGGCAAGATCTTCGGCGAGGACCTGGAGATGCTGGAGGCGCAGCAGCGCAACCTCGAACGGCTGCCCGAGCGCAAGCTGCTCAAGCTGAACATCGACGCCGGCGGCGTGCAGTCGCGCCGGGTCATCGAGCGCCTGCTGCAGCAGGAAACCGCGGCGCGCGAAGCGAGGGCGGCATGAAGCTCGCACTGATCGACAAGACCGAGGCGGCGGCGGACATCTGCCTGTTCGAGCTGGCCGCGCCCGACGGCGCGCCCCTGCCGGCCTTCAGCGCCGGCGCGCACGTGGACGTGCACCTGCCCGGCGGGCTGGTACGGCAGTATTCGCTGTGCAACCGCCCCGGCGAAACCCACCGCTACTGCCTGGGCGTGCTGCGCGAAGCGGCCTCGCGCGGCGGCTCCGCGGCCATGCATGCGCTGGAGACCGGCGCGCTGCTGGAGGTCGGTGAACCGCGCAACCTGTTTCCGCTGGAAGCCGATGCGCGGCACTCGGTGCTGCTGGCGGGCGGTATCGGCATCACGCCCATCCTGGCCATGGCGGAGCAACTCCGCACCGACGGCGCCAGCTACGAACTGCACTACTGCACGCGCTCGCCGGCGCGCACCCCCTTCCGCGAGCGGCTGGCCGAGCCCGGGCTGCGCGAGCACACCCGCGTCTACCACGACGACGCCCCCGCGGCGCAGCGCGCCGACCTCGGCGCCATCGTCGGCACGCCAGGCGACGGCAAGCATCTCTACGTCTGCGGGCCGGCCGGCTTCATCGAGGCGGTGCTCGGCCAGGCGCGTGCAGCCGGCTGGCACGAGGCCAACCTGCACCGCGAGTACTTTGCCGCGCCGCCCGCCGAGGCCGCGGGCGGCGCCTTCCAGGTGAAGCTCGCCACCAGCGGCCAGCTTGTCGAGGTCGGCGCGGAACAGACGGTGGTGCAGGCATTGGCCGCCCACGGCGTGGAGGTGCCCACCTCCTGCGAGCAGGGCATCTGCGGCACCTGCCTGACACGCGTGCTGGAAGGCGAGCCCGACCACCGCGACCAGTACCTGACCGATGAAGAGCGTGCGGCGAACGACCAGTTCCTGCCGTGCTGCTCGCGCGCGCGCACGCCGGTGCTGGTGCTGGACCTCTAGCCGGACGGGGCGCGGCAGCAAGCGCCGCCCCTATCCCCGCGCCCCTTTTCCACAAGCGGGAAAAGGGCGATGGCGGGCCACGCGCGCCGTTGCGCCCCAAGCGCCAAGCGCCAAGCGCCAAGCGCCAAGCTCCCACACATTCAAACAAAGCAATTCCACAAGGAGGAGACCCATGACAACCGACATCCGGGAAACCATCAACCACGGCCCCATGCGCCGCTTCCAGGTCATGGCCATCGTGATCTGCATCGCGCTCAATATGCTGGACGGCTTCGACGTGCTGGCCATGGCCTTCTCGGCCTCGCACCTGACCACCGACTGGAAGCTCAGCGGCAAGGAACTGGGCCTGTTGCTCAGCGCCGGCCTGTTCGGCATGGCGGCCGGCTCGCTGTTCCTCGCCCCCTGGGCCGACCGCTTCGGCCGCCGCCCGCTGATCCTGTTCTGCCTCGTCACCATCGCGCTCGGCATGCTGTGGTCGGCCCTCACGCACGGCGTCGCGGAAATGGCGGCCTCGCGCGCGGTCACCGGCATCGGCATCGGTGGCATGCTGGCCAGCATCAACGTGATCACCGCCGAATACGCCTCCGACAAATGGCGCAGCACCTGCATCAGCCTGCAGGCCACCGGCTATCCGATCGGCGCCACCATCGGCGGCGCCATCGCCGCCTTCCTGCTGATGCACTACGGCTGGCGCAGTGTCTTCCTGTTCGGCGCGCTGATCACCGCCGCCATGATCCCCGTGGTGCTTGCGCGCCTGCCGGAGTCGCTCGACTTCCTCGTCGCCCGGCGACCTGCGGGCGCGCTCGACAAGCTCAACACCCTGCTGCGGCGCATGGAACGCGCACCGGTCTCCGTCCTGCCCGCCCCCGTGGCCCGGGAGCGCGAGGCCGAGGGCCGCGGCGCACTGCGCAGCCTGTTCGCAGGCCGCCTGGCGGCCGACACCCTGATGTTGTGGGCCTCGTTCTTCCTGATCATGTTCAGCTTCTACTTCGTGCTGAGCTGGACGCCCAAGCTGCTGGTGGCGGCAGGCCTGTCGGCCCAGCAGGGCATCACCGGCGGCGTGCTGCTCAACGTGGGCGGCATCGTCGGCGGCACGGTGTTCGGCGTGATGTCGGCGCGCGTCGGCCTGAAGGCGCTGCTGTGGACCTGCTTCGTGCTCACCGCTGCGCTGATGGCCTGCTTCGGCATGGTTGTCGACACCCTGGCCATCGCCTTCCCCGTGGCCATGGGGATCGGCGCCGGCATCTTCGGCTGCATGGCCGGCCTCTATGCCTTCGCGCCCATCCTCTACCCCGCCGCCAACCGCACCACCGGCATGGGCTGGTCGATCGGCATGGGCCGCTTCGGCGCGGTGCTGGCCCCCATCGCCGCGGGCGTGCTGGTCGACGGCGGCTGGCCGACCGGCTCGCTGTACTACGTCTTCGCCCTGCCCCTGCTCGCCGCCACGCTGAGCGTGGCCCTGCTCGGCCGCGCGGGCGTGCGCGGCGCGCAAGCGGCCCCCACTGCGGCGCACTGACGCTGCCCCCCCCGCCGCGCGGCACGGCTGCCGTGCGGCCCGGTCCGGTATCTGAGGATGCCGGACCCCAATCCCAGGGAAAACAACGAATCCGGCAGGCCCGATGGCCTGGCGGCGGGGCGGCGCATTGCCGCTCGCTACACAACGAGAAGAAGGGAGAACCGTCAATGCGAGCAACGAAACGAACCGGGAAACAAGCCGCAAAACAGGCAACGAAATGGGCCGCTGTTGCCGCCCTGTCCCTGCCGGCCATCGCATCGGCCCAATCGTCCGCGCCGCAATCCGTCACGCTCTATGGCGTCATCGACAGCGGCGTGGAATATGTCAGCAATGTCGGCGCCGGCAAGCATGATGTCGTGCGCATGCCCGGCCTGTCCGGCACGGTGCCCTCGCGCTGGGGCCTGCGCGGCGCGGAGGATCTCGGCGGCGGCCTGAAGGCCGTGTTCTGGCTGGAGTCCGGCTTCGCCCCCGACAGCGGGGCCAGCAACCAGGGCGGCCGCCTGTTCGGGCGGCAAGCCTCGGTCGGACTGGCCGGCAACTGGGGCCAACTCAGCCTCGGCCGCCAGTACACCATGCTGTTCTGGGCCATGGCCGAACCGGACATGCTGGGGCCGAACACCTTCGGCTCGGGCTCGCTGGACAGCTACATCCCCAACGCCCGCACCGACAACTCTCTCGCCTACAAGGGCACGTTCGGCGGCCTGACGGTGGGCGCGACCTACAGCTTCGGCCGCGACACCGTCAATGCCGGCCCCAGTCCGGCAGGCACCAATTGCGCCGGCGAGACTCCGGGCGACGCGCGCGCCTGCCGCGAATGGTCCGCCCTGCTCAAGTACGACGCGGCCCGCTGGAGCGTGGCGGCCGCCTATGACTCGCTGCGCGGCGGCCCGGGCGCCTTCGCCGGGCTCACCAGCAGCGCCCTGCGCGACGACCGTCTCTCGCTCAACGGCTACGCCATGCTGGGCGAGGCCAAGGTCGGCCTCGGCTGGCTGCGCCGCGACAACCGCGCCAGCACCACGCCGCGCAGCGATCTCTGGTACGGCGGCGTCTCCTATCCGGTCACGCCCGCCTTCAGCGTGGACGGGGAGGTCTTCCACTTGCGCTACCACGACAGCGCCAACAAGGCCTGGCTGTTCGCCGCGCGCGGCACCTATGCCTTCAGCAAGCGCACGTCGGTCTATGCCACCGCGGGCTATATCAGCAATCTGGGCGACCTGGCGCTGTCGGTCAGCAACGGGCAGGCCGGCGCCAATCCGGCGCCCGGCGGCAAGCAGCTCGGGCTGATGCTGGGCATGAAGCAGATCTTCTGAACGATCCCCGGGCGGCCCGGCTACATCCATTGCTATCATTGGGGCAAGGCCGCCCCGCCCACCTCGTCGACGGCTTGCTACCCGGTTTCACCGTCTACGAACCAAGAGCAAGCCGCGCGACCGGTGGACGACACAAGGATATGCAGATGAGCGATTTTCCCCGCGACGTCCAGGTGACCCTGCTATGCAAGTCGCTGCCGCAGATCGAGGAGCCGGCGACCGTCGGCATCCAGGACAAGAACCAGGACGTCCGTGAAGGCACGCGCAAGCGCGACGGTTCCTTCGAATTCCAATGCGTGATCCAGGCTCGCGACAAGGGCGCCGGCCAACTCGATTTCGCCGGCCCCTTCGTTCACGGCACGCCGGCGGCGCGCTTTGTGTACCTGAGCTGGAAACGGACTGCCGCAGCCGCGGCGCCCTGGGTGCAGCGCGTAAAGATACCGCTGGTGTTCAAGGCCGCCGATCTCGGGGCGGCGACGGCGATCCGCGCGGACATTACCGGCCGCCGACCCCACGCGACCGAGCAGATTGTCTGGACGATCACGGAGCGCAGCTGAATGAAGACGCTGGCGGCGCCCCTGCAAACCGACAGGCTGCAGTTGCATGCCTTGTGTCCGGACGATGCGCCAGCCTTGTTCGACCTGTTCCACGATCCCGACGCGATGCCGTATTGGCACACGCTCCCGCACAGGACGGTGGAAGAGACGCGGTCGGCCATCGAGGCCATGCTGCGTCCGCCGCGCGCCTGCTGGTGGGCCGTGCGGACTGCCGCAAAGCACGAGACTAAGCAGGAGACGATCGGGTTCCTGGGTTATCTCGGGTTCGGCACCGTTCCGGGCTTCGGTTATGCGATCCATCCCGCGCATCGGTCGCGGGGATACGCGGCGGAGGCGGCGCGAGCCGCATTGGATTTCGGCTTTCGGCAACTGGATCTCGACCGTGTCGAGCTGTGGATCCATGAGGCCAACACGGCATCCCGGCGGCTCGCCGAATCACTGGGGTTCGCGCGACGCGGCTGTTTCCGCCAGATCTATCTGCGCGAGGGACGATCGCGTGAAACGTCGGTGTATGGCGGCACGCGTGCGCAGTGGCTCGGGCGCGATGCACCGGCGGACGATCGGGCGGCGGTGCCCGAAGACGGCGGGCCGCAGTTCTATGGGGTCGAGCCGATCCTGGAGGTGGCTGACGTCGTCGCCGCCGTGCAGTTCTACCGAGAGCAACTGGGCTTTACGGTGGAATTCGTGTTTGGCGACCCGGTTTCGCATGCCGGATTGTTCCGCGGTGAGTGGTCTACGCAGGGGCTGCGGCTGCAACTGACACAGCGGGGACAAGCGTCGGGTGCGCCTTCCGGTGCGCTTTACCTCTCGGTCGCGCCGCGACTGGACATGCTCTATGACGAGTACCGGCAGAAGAACGTGCCGATCGTCGAGGCGCTTGCCGTGCAGCCCTGGGGGCGGCGCGAATTCACCGTCCGCGATCCCGATGGCCATCTGCTGCGCTTCGGCGAGCCGGCCTAGCTAGCCGGATAACGTCCCGGCACGTACACCGCGCGTCAAATGTACGCAGCCAGATTGACACAGCGCCCGAAAGCTCAGCGCAAACCCAGCGCCTGCGCGAGGCTTTGGGCCTCGGGGAACCAGTGCTGCAGCGCCAGGCCCAGCCCGATGGCCAGCACGGCGACGGAGATCGCGGGCAGTGCCGATACGCGCAAGGCGGCGCGCAGCCAGTCGGCCTCATCGGCACGGCGCGCCACGCGGACCATGCCGCCGGCCAGCAGCGCCTCGAAGGCGATTTCGGCCAGCATCAGCGGCCCCTGTCCGAGCACATAGACGGCACCCAGCACGGCGGCCACCAGCAGGCCCAGGACCAGCAGCACCACACCGAAGAGGTCGTCGGCGTCACCTGCTCCCTCCAGCGCGTCGCCGATGCCCGTGGCGGCGCTGTCGCTGTCGGCCAGCTTCGTCAACTCGGCCGAATCGAAATTGCCCGACGCCCCGCCGCCGTCGAAGGTGCCGCCCTGCCCCGCCACCTGCGGCGACGGGCCGCGGCGCGGCAGGGGCAGCCACTGCGCCACATCCGCCACGACGTCGGCAACGCCCTCCCCATCGGAGGACTCCTGGGCGCTACGGCGTTCGCCCAGGCAACCAGACAATCCCACGTAAGCCAGCCAAAGACGCACCGCGAGCAGAAAACCGAGGTACGCCGCCACCGTCGCCAGCCCGTATCGCAGCGGCAGCGATGCCATGCCGGCTATCCATAGCAGCTTGCTGGCCAGCACGCCGATCGACAGCGCCCACAGCGCGATCAGCATGACGTGGCAGCGGACAAAGAATCGGCTTGCGAGCGCCGCCAGCACGCGGCGCTTGGCGAGCGGCTCGGGTGTCGGCAGCGCGGCGCCGGCGCGCTTGCGGCCGCGCCCCGAGGGCCGGGTGGAGGGGGTCGGCCCGGCAGTCATGCGCCGCATGATCCGGTCGCCGCCTGGCCTGCACGGCTGTCCAGTGCCGCACCCAGGCCGGCGGCGCATTGCTGCGCGGCGGCCCAGATCTGCTGCGTGAGCTGCGTCGCATCCGCCTCGCGCGCAAGGGCGGCCGCTTCGCCAGACCAGAGCAAGGAAAAATCGCCGCTGCCTGCCTTCTCGAAGGCGGCGCGCAGCGGATCGACGGCGCCGGTTGCGAGCGGGAACTCTGGAGCGGCGGCACACATGGGGCCTTGTTCCCGCATGAAGCGGGTCAGCAGTCCGCGGGCAGGCCTCCCCGTATAGAGGTTGGTCAGCCGCGTCATGTCATCGCGTGCACCGCGCACCGCGGCGCGGTGGATGGCGGAGCGGCCGGCCTGGGGTGTCAGCAGGTAGGCGGTTCCGATCTGCACGGCGCTCGCGCCCAGGGCGAAGGCAGCAGCCACGCCACGGCCATCGGCGATGGCACCGGCGGCGATGACGGGCAGGCGTACCGCATCGACGATCTGCGGCAGCAAGGCGAACAAGCCTGGCTGCGCATGGATATCCTCGCTCAGGAACATGCTGCGGTGGCCGCCTGCTTCCGCGCCCTGCGCAATGATGCCGTCGACCCCGCGCGCCTCCAGCCACCGCGCTTCCTCGACCGTGGTGGCCGAAGACAGGATCATGGCGCCCGTAGCGCGCACCCGCGCCAGCAGGCCTTCGCCGGGCAGGCCGAAATGGAAGCTGACGACGGCCGGCCGGGTCTCCTCGATGACCTCGCACGTGGCTTCGTCGAAAGGCGCCCGGCCCGGCCCGCTCTGGGCGGCCGACAGGTCGAGGCCGATCTCCCGGTAGTACGGGGCAAGCAAGCGGCGCCAGTTCTCCTGCGCCTCCTCGTCTGGCTGCGGCGGGGTGTGGCAGAAGAAGTTCACATTGAACGGGGCCGACGTCGCCGCACGGATCGCCGCGACCTGCTCGCGCAATTGCGCAGGCGTCAGCGCGGCACAGGCCAGCGAGCCGAGGCCCCCGGCCTCGCAGACCGCGATCGCGAGCGGGCTCAGGGAACCGACCATCGGCGCTTGGATGATAGGAAGACGAGAAGGCAGCATAGGCAGGGGACTCTCGTGGCATGGCCGGCGAGCGCCGGTCGATCAGTCTCTCATCGGGCGTTCGTGAGTTCGCAGAAGCGCTGCCCGGGGTCCGAAAGGCATCAATCGGCACATTCTAGCCGGTGGCGCGCACCCACGCCAGCAAGGCTTCCTCGGGCAGGCCGGCAGGCTCGACAACCCTGCTACGCAGCTTGTGAACCCCAATCCTTAGGCCTGCTTCCAACTCAGGCGGCCAAGGTATCGTCGCCCGCATAGAGCACGCACCGATTGCGGCCACCCAACTTCGCCTGGTACAGCGCCTCGTCTGCCTGATCGATCAAGCGCTGCGGGCTCACAGCCATGCCCGCCGTACATGCCACGCCAACCGACAAGGTCACCGGCTCCTGGACTGCCGCATTGAGGGCGCCGGGCATCGAAACCTGCGCCCGGTACCACTCCGCGCGATTCTGCGCGGCATCGGGGTCCAGCTCAGGCAGCAGTATCAGGAATTCCTCACCGCCATAGCGGCAGACGACGTCGTTGGGGCGCACACCTTGCTGCAGCAGCCTGGCCACGTCCTGAAGCACCTGATCGCCGGCCGAGTGACCGTAGCGGTCATTGATCTGTTTGAAATGGTCGATATCGATCAATAACACCGCGACCGGCTTGCCGGCCTGGCTGCCACCGTCGAATTCGCGCTGCAAGGCGTCGTTCAGATAGCGGCGGTTATACAAGCCCGTCAGCGGGTCCCGGTTGGCCTGCTCCGAGAGCTGTGCCTGCAGGGCCTGCACGGCCTCCAGCTGACGCTGCAGCGCCTGTTCGCTTTGGCGCAGCTTGTGGCGGGTCTCGCTCAGGGTGACCGCCCTGGTATAGGCACCGCGCGCAAACATCAGCAAATAGCCGGTCAGGCACGCCATGCTCAAGGCTGTCACCGGCATCGTCGTGTCCGGCTCGAAGCGCAGGCCGAACAGGACCACCGACACGGCAGCCCCCAGCCCCGACAGCGCCACTGCCTCCAGTGCGCCGCGAAGCCCACGAAACGCCGCCAGATTGATGCAGCCGCAGACCAGCAGCAGGTAGGAAATCCAGAGCGGAAAACCCAAGCAGGCGGCCCACAAGCCGAAGCAGCAGGCATCCAGGCGCAGGTTATTGATTTCGGCCGCCAAGGGATTACGCGCGTACTTGGCCACCACATAGACCACATGGGGATAGACCAGAAACTGAAGCGACATCAAGGCCCATGCCACCGGGCCATCCCCTCGGGCACGAAAGTGCAAGGCAAAGATCGCGAAAACGATCCACCACGAAGCGGTCCGATTGCGGTGGTTCATCTGCACCACCCAATGCGCAGCCATCGGCTGGTTCTGATTCTTGTTTTCCATACTCTCGACGGAACCTTAGAGCCTTCCTCGGCCACCTACGCACAGTGAACCGATGGTCGGATTTCATTCCCGATGCCTAGGGTGCCAGATTCCCCGGCCATTTTCCAACCCCCCAACTGCCGCACTCTCAGCGCGCAGCCAATTGGCGCAAGACACTGCCTGCTTCGGATTGTAAGGTGCCGGTACGCCGCCGGGGGTCAGCTTTGCCACTCCACTCGGCAACGCACGCCAGGGTACACACGCGTGCACCGGTCCAGAGGAGACCAGAGGAGACGCCATGACCACGCAAGAAGAAGCAGCCCGCCTGACGAGCCAGGCCGCAGGCTTGAACGTTGCCGCCCTGTGGCGCCAGCAGGTGGCGCGCAGCCCGGAGCGGGTGGCACTGCAGCAGGGCGAGCACCAACTGCGCTATGCCGAGCTTGACCAGCGCGTGCGCCGCCTGGCCAATGGCATCCGCGCGCATGGCGTGCAGCGCGGCGACCGCGTGGCCGTGCTGGCGGAGAATCGCCTCGAGTATATCGAGCTGGAACTCGCCGCCGCCTTGCTCGGCGTAATCCTGGCTTGCCAGAACTGGCGACAGGCGGACGAGGAACTGCTGCATTGCATCCGCCTGGTGTCGCCGCGAATGGTGTTCGTCTCCGCGCGCTATGCGCAGACGCTGGCCCGCCTCGCGCATGATGTGCCCACCGTGATCGAACTGGAAACGGAGTACGAGCCGCTGCTGGCCGCCGCACCGGATACCCGACAAGCGGAAGATCCCGAGCCCGAGGATGGCCTGATCATCCTCTACACCAGCGGTACCACCGGCTTGCCCAAGGGCGCGCTGATCAGCCATCGCGCGATGATCGCCCGTTCGATGATCAGCCGCGCCGATGGACTGCAGGCGCCTGGCGACACCTTCATTGCCTGGGCGCCGCTGTGTCATATGGTCTCCACCGATTCCGTCTACGGGCTCCTGACCAGCGGCGGGAAGGTGATCGTGATGGATGGGCCGGACGCCGACCAGATCGTGGCCCTGAGCGCCAGTGAAAAGATCGGCCACCTGACGCTCATTCCCGGCATGGTGGAGCGCGTCATCGAGGCCGCGCGGCGCGCCACGGTTGGTCCGCTGGCCGCGCGCACGCTCGGCTGCATGGCCGACCTTGTGCCTGCCGCGCAGATCGCCGAGGTCACGCGCCTCTTCAACGCGCCATTCCTGAACTCCTTTGGCTCCACCGAGACCGGTGCCGCGCCGGCCAGCCGCCACCTGATTCCCGTGGGCGAGCTGCCGCGTTCGCTTTCCAAGTGGCAGAACTCCCATTGCGTGGTGCGGCTGGTGGATACCGATGGCGCGGAGGTGCCAGACGGCAGCCCAGGCGAACTCGCCATGCGCGGCCCCAGCCTGTTCAGCGGCTACTGGGGTGCGCCGGAGGCCACGGCCAAGGACTTTCGCGACGGCTGGTTCCACATGGGCGACGTTTTTGTTCGCAACCCAGATGGCAGCCTGGACTACGTGGACCGCCGCAAATACCTGATCAAGTCCGGCGGCGAGAACATCTACCCGGCTGAAATCGAGCGCGTGCTGCTGGCCTGGGAGCGCATCGCTGACGCAGTCGTGGTGCGTCGTGCCGATGCGCGCTGGGGCGAGACGCCGGTGGCCTTCGTGGTCAAGGCGGATGCGTCTCTCACAGGCGAACAGGTAGTGGCCCACTGCCGTGGCCGCATCGCCGACTACAAGCTGCCCAGGTCTGTGATCTTCATCGATGCCGCTGATGTGCCGCGCAGCACCACCGGCAAGGTCAAACGGCATGAACTGGAGGCGCGCCTGGCTGCGTCGTAGCCGCCCTGCGCAGCGGCCTGCCCCCTCATCTTCCCTTCTTCCCTATTTGAAGGACTGCCATGTTCCACGCTGAATCCCCGCGCCTGTCCAGGCCGCTGCTTGCCGCGCTCTCCACGGCGATGCTGCTGGCGTTCTCGCCCGCTCAAGCCGAGACTGTGCGCATTGCCTACATCGATCCCCTCTCCGGCCCCTTCGCCGCCACCGGCGAGAACGTGCTCAAGAGCTGGCAGATGGTGGCCGACATTGCCAACCGCGAGCACTGGGCCGGAGACAACGTGTTCGAGGTCACCGGCTTCGACAACAAGGGCAGCCCCCAGGAAACGCTCACCGTGCTCAAGACGGTGATCGACCGCGGCTACCGCTACGTAGCCCAGGGCTTCGGCTCGGGCGCCGGGCTGGCGCTGCTCGACGCCATCGACAAGCACAATGCGCGCAACCCCGGCAAGGAGATCGTCTACCTGAACACCTCGGCCGGCGATCCCGACATGACCAATGCCAAATGCAGCTTCTGGCATTTCCGCCTGGATGCGCACGCGGACATGAAGATCAACGCGCTGACCAACTTCATCATTGCCGACAAGGCGGTGAAGAAGGTCTACCTGATCAATCCCGACTACGCTTTCGGCCATCAGGTCACGCGCGCCGCACGCGCTGACCTGACGGACAAGCGCCCCGACCTGCAGATCGTCGGCGAGGTGCTGCACCCGTTCGGGCAGGTGAAAGACTTCGCACCCTACGTGACCAAGATCGTCGCGTCCGGCGCCGATGCCGTGATCACCGGTGACGCTGGCAGCGACCTGGCCCTCTTTGTCAAGGCCGCGCGCGAAGGTGGGCTGAAGGCGAATCTGTATACGCTGTTCGGCAACAGCAGCGGCGTGCCGGCGGCGATGGGTGCGGCGGGCGCGGACCGCGTCAAAAGCGTGCCCTACTGGCATCCCAATAACGAGACCTTCGCCGGCAAGGAAATCGTTGAGGCCTTCCGCAAGAAGTACAACGACGACTACTACTCCGGCGCCACCTATGCGGGCTTGGCGCTGCTGTCGCACGGCATCAAGCAGGCCGGCAGCACCAACCCGGTCAAGGTGGCCTTCGCCATGGAGGGTATGAAGTTCAAGAGCCTGAACGGCGACGTGGAAATGCGCAAGAGCGACCACCAATTGCAGCAGCCGCTGTATATCGCCACCTGGGTCAAGGTGAATGGCCGCGACGTGCGCTATGACCAGGAGGGCACCGGCTACGGCTGGCAAACCAACCGCAAGTTCGACACCTATGGCGCAATGCTGCCGACCACCTGCCAGATGAAGCGGCCCAATTCCCCTTGATGCTGACAAATAACCCGAAGGAAGCTCCATGCACGACTCCACCAGCGAGCAGCCCGTAACCCTGGAGCGCCGGGGCGCCATCGGCCTGCTGCGCATCAACAATCCGCCCGTCAACGCGCTGTCCAAGCAGACCGTGGCGGCGCTGGCGCGGCAGGTCGATGCCTTCGAGGCGGACGGCAGCCTGCGCGCGCTGCTGGTCTATGGCGCGGGCCGAACCTTCGTGGCCGGCGGCGACATCGCCAACTTCGAGGCACCGGATTTTGATGCCGGTCCCTACAACCGCATCCTTGGGCGGTTGGAGGCGAGTCCGCGTCTGGTCGTGGCCGCGTTGCACGGTACGCCGCTGGGCGGTGGGCTGGAACTGGCGCTGGCCTGCCATTACCGCGTGGCGCTGCCGGACACGCGGGTTGGGTTGCCGGAGGTCAAACTTGGGCTGCTGCCGGGTTCGCTCGGCTCGCAGCGCTTGCCGCGCGCCGTCGGCGCCGCGCCTGCGCTGGAGATGATGCTCAGCGGTCGCATGGTCGATGCACCAGAGGCGCTGGCGGCCGGCATCATCGACGCTATTGCCGACGAAGAACAGCAAGGCGAGCAAGGCGCATTGCGCGCCGGTCTGCACTACCTGGAAAGGCTGCTTGCGTGCGGCGCCTTGCCGCAGCGCTTGAGCGAACGCAGCGCCGCCACTTCCGGCCTGCCGCCCGATTTCTTTGAGCAAGCGCGCCGCAAGGAAGCCGCGGGCGCCGCCCGTTATCCCGCCCGCGCAGCCATTCTGACCGCTGTGGAGGCAGCCGCCACGCTGCCGTTCGCGCAGGGTGAGCTCATCGAGGCGGACCTGCTGCGAGCCTGCGTGAAGTCCCCGGAGTCGCGCGCCATGCGTCACCTGTTCTTCGCCGAACGCCAGGCCGCCAAGATCCCGGGGCTGCCCAGAGGGTTACCGCTCAAGCCGGTGGAGCGAGTGGCCGTGATCGGCGCCGGTACCATTGGCAGCAGCATTGCCATCCTTCTCGCCAATGCGGGTCTGCCGGTGGTGCTGGTGGAGCGGGATGCGGACGCGCTGGAGCGCGGGCTGGCCGGCGTGCGCGACAACGATAAGGGAGCACTGGCGCGTGGCGAGATCAGGCTGGATCAGTACAACGCGCGCACGGAGCGGATCCAGGGCACCGTGGCCCTGAGCGACGTGGCTGGCTGCGACCTCGTGGTAGAGGCCGTGATCGAGGACATGGCCATCAAGTCGCAGCTGTGGCAGCAGCTGGGCGCGCTGTGCAAGCCTGGCGCCATCCTTGCCACCGCCACCTCCACGCTGGACGTGAACACGCTTGCAGATGCCAGTGGCCGTCCGGCCGACACGGTCGGACTGCATTTCTTCAGCCCCCTCAACGTGATGCGGTTGCTGGAAGTGGTGCGGGGCCATGCCACCGCGCCGGCGGTGCTGGCCACGATGATGCAGTTGGCGCGGCGCATTGGCATCGTGCCGGTGGCGACCGGTCTTTGCCATGGCTTCATCGGTAAGCGCATGGCCGAGGTGTACCTGCGCGAGGCCGAGTTCCTGCTGATGGAGGGCGCTACGCCGGCTCGGATTGACGCGGTGATGGAGAAGGAAGGCATGGCCATAGGGCCATGTCGCATGCTCGACCTGGCCGGCGTCGACGTCGACGCGCGCAGGGTGATCCAGTACGGCAAGGCCGGCGGCTTGCCGCCCGATGCGAGCTACCGCGCGGTGGTGCGCAAGCTCTACGAGCTGGGCCGCCACGGCCAGAAGGCCGGCGCCGGCTTCTACCGCTACAAGGGCAGCGAGGCGCAGCCCGATTACCACGTTACCGAGATCTGCACGGAGTTGGCGCGCAAGCACGGCCTCGCCCGTCGCAACGAAATCAGCGACATCGAGATCGTTGAGCGGTTGTTTTACCCGATGGTCAATGAGGCCGCGCAGATCATGGACGAGGGCATCGCCTACCGTGCCGGCGACATCGACATGGTGTGGACTGCCGGCTACGGCTTCCCCGACTATCGCGGCGGCCCGGTGTGGCTGGCGGACGAGCACGGCATCGCGCGAATTGCCGAGCGGCTGGCACACTACGCGGGCGAACGCGGCAACGCCTACGGCTATTGGAACGTATCGCCGCTGCTCGCCAGGCTGGCCCGCGAGGGCAAGCGCTTGTCCGACTGGAGCGCGCTGTAAAGCGCTGAGCCAGCGGCCTGGCATGATCCTCTATGCCAGACCGCTGGCAGCCGATGGTCGTCCTGAATGCGCTGTTCGCCGGGCTAACCGAAGCGGGCTATCTGGCTGAAAGCCCGCTGGCGCTGGCCAACTGCTACTGCGCTTGTAGACTGGCTTCGTCCTCGGCCAAGGCCATTCAGCACTGGATGGCACCACGCCGGCGTGCCGTTGACTCAAGTCTCGAACAGGTGCGCCAGCGCGTCCGGCCCCACCAGATCGTGCTGCAGCGCCAGCATGAGGACGATGCGCGCCTTCCAGGGCGAAAGGTCGCCGCTGAGCACCGCGCCTCGTTCCACCATGGACTGCGAAGAACCAGGAAAACCATAGCCGGCTCGCGTGCCGCCGCGGGGAATGCGGGTTGACACAACGATCGGTATGCCCTGCTCCAGCAGCTCCAGGATGGCTTCGTGCATTGCAGCGTTGACATGGCCCGAGGCCACGGCTTCGATCACCAGGCCGCGCGCTCCGGCGGCAACGGCGGCGCGTACCAAGGCGCCGTCTGCACCGGCGTACATCGGGACGATATCGACCCGCGGCAGCTCTGCGCCGCGCAGGGGCAAGTGCAGGCGCCGCAGCGGCGAGCGGTGAAAGGTGATGCGGTCGTTGACGACAGCGCCCAGGTAGCCCCATTCGCCCGACTGGAAGGTCTCGACGTCTACCGTATGCGATTTGGCGGCCTCGCGCGCTGCATTGATGTGCTCGTTCAGTGCCACCAGCACCCCATGTCCGCGCGCCGCCGGGGCGCGGCAGATCTTCAGCGCGGTGAGCAAGTTGCGAGGGCCATCGAAGTCGCGCGCGGAGGCGTTGCGCTGTGCCCCGGTGACGACCACTGGCTTGTTGGTGCGCAGGGTGAGGTCCAGGAACCAGGCGGTTTCCTCCAGAGTCGATGTGCCGTGTGATACGACCACGCCCGCGATATCCTCGCGCTCAAGCAGCGCCTGGGCGAGCGGTTGCAGCCCCACCCAATGCTCTGGCCCCAACTGCGGCGAGGCGACGCGGCAGAAGTCATGCACTTCCACGTCGCCGGCTTCTGCGCCCAGCATTTCTAGAAGGTCTTGGCCGCCCAGTACTGGCATTGCGAGCCCGGTAGCGGCATCAATGCGAGACACGATCGTGCCGCCCGTCGTGATCAGGGCGCAGCGTTGTGGCAAATTCTGGAGCATTAGTCGAGTGTAACTTTGGCGGATTTGACAACAGCACCCCACTGCATGATCTCGGCGTCCACGAACTTCGAGAACTGCGCGGGCGAGCCACCAACTGGATCGCCGCCAATCGACTGAAGCTGTTTGTGGACGTCGGGCATAGCGAGAATCCGGTTCACTTCTGCATTGAGCTTGTCGATGATGGGGCGCGGCGTCTTCGCCGGTGCCGCCAGGCCATTCCACGAAAGCACATTGAAGTTCGGCAGTCCGGCCTCCGCCATGGTGGGTACATTCGGCAACTCAGGAATGCGTTTCGGGCTCGCTACCGCGATGGCTTGCAGCTTACCGGGTTGCAGGTATTGCTGCACCCCAAGGGTGGTCATGAATCCCATGGCCACGTGTCCTGCCAACAGGTCCTGCAGCGCTGGCACCGCGCCCTTATACGGAACGTGAACGATATCGACACCGGCGCGCATCTTGAGCATCTCGCCCGCGAGGTGCGGTGAGCCTCCCACGCCGGTTGAAGCATAGTTGAGCTTGCCTGGCTCAGCCTTTGCCAGCGCGAGCAGTTCCTTCAGGTTGTTCGCGTGTACCTTCGGGCCGACCACGAGAATGCTAGGCGAAGCCATGAACTGCACGATGGGCGCGAGATCCTTGCGTGTGTCATAGCGCAAGTTGTTATACACGGACATATTCGTCGCATTGGCAATGGTTTCCACCAGCAAGGTGTAGCCATCCGGTGCCGCGCGCACAACCTGCTCAGTGGCAATATTGGATCCCGCTCCCGGCTTGTTCTCCACGATGACCGGCTTTCCCCATTCCTGTGTCAGCTTCTCCGCGACTACGCGAGTGATGAGGTCAGTGGGGCCTCCTGGCGGATAGCCGAGAAGGATGGTGATAGGGCGCGAAGGATAGCTTGCGGTGTCCTCGGCGGCGAATGCAATGGGCGTGGCGGCGAATCCGGCCACGATCCCGGCAAGGCCAAAGGTCATGGCCCTGCGGATGGGCTTGTTCATGGGGGCGTCTCCTGTTTGTCGCTACGGTCGCTGAATGCAGCGCCCGCGGGCGTGTTTGATGGTAGATTCTAGATCTTGCGCCTTTTGCATAAAGCTACATTTGTGCAAGTGATAGTGAAGAAAAACTGATGAAGCTGTCGTTCTTCGAGACTCTGGAAGCCGTACTTCGGACTGGCAGCATGGCCGGCGCTGCTCGCGAGATGCATGTGACGCCTAGTGCAGTCAGCATGCAGATGAAGCAGGTGGAACGCCACTTCGGGCAGCCCCTGTTTGATCGGGCAGGTCTCACCGTGCGGCCACGACCGATCGCGTTGGAGATCGCTGCAGTGATGCGCGAGCCGATGGTCCGTCTGGAAGCGCTGCGTCTTCGCACGGGTGGCCGGGTGGAAGGACAGGTGCGCTTGGGTGTCATCGAGACGATGCAGGCAACGCTGCTGCCTGCTGCGATGGTTTGGCTGCGCTCGCATCACCCGGCGCTACAGGTGCGGCCGGTGCGCGGCCGCACTACGGAACTGCTGGACTCGGTGAAAGGGGGCGATCTGGATGCGGCGATCGTGGTGCAACCGGCCAAAGGGGGGTCCCAGCGGCTATTCTGGCACCCCGTGATGCGCAAGGAACTGGTGCTTGTGGCTCCCCCTCAGTCAACTGAAGCGCATGCGGCAGCCTTGCTCAAACACTATGAATGGATCCGCTTCGACCAGGAGACAAGTACCGGTCGCCTGGCCGCGCATTGGGTCCGCGAGCACGCATCGGGCCTGCGGCCGACGGTCGAACTGCAATCGGTGCAGGCCGTGCTGGCCATGGTCAGCGCGGGACTGGGCGTCTCCATCGTGCCGGAGCCGGACACGTCCCCGATCCAGCCCCTGCCAGTGCGCATCGTGCGTTTGGGGCGCAATGCGCCGCGCATTCAACTCGCGCTCGTTGCGCGGCCCGAAGACGCGGATACCCGCAAGCTCCAAGCGCTGCGCGACGCGGTGATGGCAGCATCAGGTGACGCGGCAGGAAGCACTGGCCGCTGACCGCACTCCCACCCTCAGGCGGCGAGAGTGGACGCCTTGCCCCCAATGGTCCGAAGCTTCAGCGGCATGCCCAGGAAGGCGGCCTGTCGCGTCTCGAAGTCGATGAAGTCCTGCGTTAGATGGTCGCCGCGCAGCCCGCCTCGCACCGCCCCCGCGCGCGTGTCGCCGAAGTAAGCTTCCCATTGGGGGGGCAGCGGCTGTGAGGAAGGCACGGACAGCCACAGACGGTACAAGTGCCGCTTCAGGTCAGGATCTTCGTAATCCTCGAAATCGGTGCGCGAATGCAGCGTGACGTAGCTATTGAGCAACTGCATGTCGCCCCGCTCCAACCACATCGAGAAACACAGATGCGGATCCATCATAAGTTGGTCCAGCAGGTCTAGTGCCTCCTCCTGCTGCCGCGTCAGGCGCGGAACCTCCGGAAACTCACGCTGCGCTGCATTGACGTTCTTGCGATTGGCCCGCATCGCGAAGAACTCCGGATCGTCGCCAAGGATCGGGCACATGTAGAACGGCGGTTTCCCCGGGCCTTGCGCGCCTTGGTAGCTGTGGTACCACGGCCCCTGCAGTACCGGGATCAGGTCCGGTCGGCGGCGGGCGATTTCGTCACGCAGTGCGATCGAACTCACCACTTTGCTCTCGCCACCGCTGCGCGCCGTGCGCCGGCACAGCAATGCTACGACGTCACAAGAGTCACAGTGAAAGTCCAGGGAGGCGTTGGTATTGTAGCCGCGGCTGTTCTTCGTCTTGTACGCGCCACCCTCGTTGCGCACGTCCGCAATGAACTGGCTAGCACGGTTCTGGGTGCGGGCCGTGCCCATGACCATGCCCATACCCCAATAAGCCAGGCGGGCCTCGGCCTCAGTCCAGCGATCGGTAGGCAGACCTTTGACCAGGCACATGCCCCAACGGCCCTGCGTGATATCGATCGCCCGCTCAAGTGCGGCGCGGGAGACTTCGGGCAGTGGGAAGTCCTGTGGTGTCATGGCTGTGAGCGGCTTGTTCGCAGCAATCGCCTGGAGCAGCGCATCGTGAATGCCTTCGGCCTCGTCGGGCGACAGCCGCAGGATCCAGGAAGCGTCATTCCTGGCTTCGTCGGCGGTCCACGCGCGCGGACGGAAAGTGGTGGTCATTGGACGGATCTCCTCGTGTGTTAATGGCTCGTCGGCCTCGACGAAGGAGAGTCTAGGTTCGGTTGCGATCAG
This sequence comes from Cupriavidus sp. 09_S30, assembly GCF_056930435.1. NCBI lineage: Bacteria > Pseudomonadati > Pseudomonadota > Betaproteobacteria > Burkholderiales > Burkholderiaceae > Cupriavidus > Cupriavidus sp. 09_S30. The sequence continues at coordinate 1,940,010 of NZ_JBXOWI010000002.1, forward strand.
AAAAAAGCGCGAAGTTCTTCAGTCCTTGTGAAGGTTTCTTGATGAACCAAAAGGCAAGCCGCACTTTGGCTCCTTGGAATACCTGTAAGGGGACGTTCACCGGATTGATCAGGCTTTTTCCGGTGTAGCCTTTCGTTCTGTAAATTGCAGAGAGGGCCGTCACGAACATCGAGCGATGCCATATCGACGGCAAGAAGGTGCACCTGATAGGCCGTATGGAAAACCCCGGCCGGTACATGCGCTCAGCGAGCGCTTCTGGCTGTGCCAGCCATAGATGGATGACGGATGACGCCTGCTAATGCAGGCGAATCGTCTACTTGCCCAGATGTAACTCAAGCAAAGCAATGGCGCACCCGCGCTAGCCTGGGGATGGTGCGGCCACTCGCCTCTGCTTGATATCCCCTGTTGATACCATCCCATGCATCGTCATTCGGATGGCTTCGCCACTGGCTTATTCGAGCTTCAGATGATTGGCCTGGATGACCTGCCCCCACCGCTCACGATCGGACTTGTACAGCGCACCAAACGCCTCAACCGTACTTTGCATGGGTTCAGCGCCCAGGCCCGCCAAGCGCTTGCGGAAGTCGTCCCGCTTGTCGATCTCGGCAACGGCATTGGAGAGGCGCTCGACAACATCACGTGGCAGCTTCGCCGGCCCCAGCAAGCCAAACCAGTTCGTAGCGGCGACACCGGGAAAGCCCTCCTCCCTGATGGTGGGGACCTGCGGCATCTGGGGCGAGCGCTCGTCCTCGGCGGCAGCCAACACACGCAGCGTTCCCTCGCGCACGAAGGGCTCGACGGTCGGCATGCCGACGAACATGGCCTGCACCTGGCCGGCTACCAGATCCATGGTGGCGGGGCCGGTTCCCTTGTAGGGCACGTGCAGCAGTTTCGTCCCCGTCCTCAGTTGGAACAACTCACCCACCAGATGCGGCGTGCCGCCCGTTCCCGACGAGCCGAAGGATACCTTGCCGGGATGCGCCTTGGCGTACTGGACCAGGTCCGCCACCGACTTCACCGGCAACTTGCTGTTGACGATCAGGAAGTATGGTGTCGATGCGACCGGCGCGATCGGCGTCAGGTCGGTCAAGGCATTGTAGGCAGGTTGGCTGTACAGGAACTCGTTGATCACCACGACGTCGGAGGTCAGCAGCAGCGTGTAGCCATCCGGAGCAGCCCGCGCCACCTGCGACGTGCCGATCATCGAGTTGGCGCCGGCCTTGTTCTCCACCACGATGCTCTGTCCGAGCGATTGACCCAGTTCCTTGGCAAGCACCCGGCCGAGGATATCCGTCGTTCCACCGGCCGCATAGGGGATGATCAGGCGAATGGGCTTGGATGGATAGCTGCCCGCAGCATGCGCTACGACGCACTGTAGTGCGGCCAGCACCACGACCAGCTTTCTCAAGTGTCTCATCGCTTCCTCCTCAGGATTTCGCCATCAGCCGGAACTGCGCTAACGGCCTTTCATGCCCGGTGTCTATTGCCAGTCGTACCGGCGCGCCGACGGAAAGTTGATCGTTCTCATCGAGGATGTTCGTGATCAGCCGCGGACCTTCCTCGAGTGCGACGATGGCGACGTTGTAGGGTAACCGGTCCTTGAAGGCCGGGTCGTAGGCCACGTGGTACACCACCCAGCTGACAATCTCGCCTCGCCCGCAGGCCTCGCGCCAGCTCCAGTCCGTGCCCAGGCATTGCGGGCAGAGCGCCCGCGGAGGCAGCCAGCGGTGGCCGCAGGCGCAACCCTGGTAGAGCAGGCGGCCGTGCTTCAGCGCGTGCCAGTACGCCTCGTTGATGCTATCGATTTCCGGCGCCGGACCGGCTGCCGCCTCTGTCGTTCGTGTTGTGGATGCGGCCATGGTCAGTTTCCGAGTATCAGCGTGGAATGGGTATGCATGACGCCGCCCTGGTTGCTGACCAGCGCGACGTTCGCGTGCGGCACCTGCAGCCCGGCCGTGCCCCGCAGCTGCCGCACGGCTTCGATGACCAGCTGCATGCCCGGCATGCCGGTCTCGGCGAGCAAGCCTCCGCTGGTGTTGAGGGGCAGCCTGCCGCCGATCTCGATCTGGCCATCGCGCACGAACTCCCCTACCCGGCCCTTCTCGCAGAAACCATAGTCTTCGAGTGTCATGAGAACCGTGATCGTGAAGCAGTCGTAGATCTGCGCCACGTCGACATCCGCCGGCTTGAGGCCCGCCATCTCGAAGGCGAGCCGGCCCGAGCGCACGGCCTCGGTGGAGGTCAGCGTGCCGCGCAGCGGCAGGTCGAACGAGGTCTGCGCCCCGCCCACGCCCAGGATCGGCACCGCCTTGTCCACCTGCAGCTGCCTTGCTGTGTCCGCGCTCATCACCACCACCGCCGCGCCGCCGTCGGAAACCAGGCAACAGTCGTCGCGCCGCAGCGGCTCCACGACCCAGGGTGCCGCCAGGTACTCCTCCATGCTGATTTCCTTGCGCAACTGCGCGTGCTCATTGCGCGCGCCGTGCTTGCGCGCGGCCACTGCCACCGCGCCGAAGGCTTCCTCGGCCGTACCGTACTCCGCCACATGCCGCCTGTGGATCATCGCGTAGCCGGCCGCAGTGGAGAACCAGCCGTAGGGCGCCTCGTTGCCACGCGGCCGCCCGTAGGCCTGGCGGGAACCGCTGCGCGGATTGTCCGCATAGGAGACCAGAGCGATCTCGCATTGCCCGGTCTCGATGGCCATCATGGCCATGTCGATCAGCGTGATATTGGCGGCGCCTCCCTGGTCCCAGGCACCGCCCCAGCGGGGCTGCAGGCCAAGCGCCTCGGCCACCTTCTGCCCATACAGGATCTCCTTGGATGCAGACGTCGGTACCTTCAGGAACAGGCCGTCGACCCGCTCCTTTTCGATGCCCGCGTCCTGCAGCGCCCGGCTGCACGCCATCGCGTTCAGCGTGACGGTGTCCAGCCCGAGCTTGCCGTATCCGGTATGGCCGATGCCGGCGATCACATATCGTCCGCGCATAGCATCCTCCTCATTTCGCGGCGAAACGGGCAACCCGCTTCTCGGCGAACGCCTGCCGGCCCTCCTGCGCGTCCTCGGTGGCGGACAGGAACCTGTTGGCGTACTGTTCCATCCGCAGTCCCGCCGCCAGGCCCATGTCTGGCCCGCGTACCGCCAGTTCCTTGGCGGCCTGCACCGCCAACGGTGCGTTCGCGGCAATGCGCCGCGCGTACTGCATCGCGGTATCGAGCAGTTCCGCAGCCGGCACCACCTTGTTGACCAGCCCCCAGCGCTCGGCAACGGCCGCGTCGATGCGGTCTCCGGTCAGCAGCATCTCCATCGCGATCGCGTAGGGCAACTGTGCGGCCACGCGCTGCGTGCCGCCGTTGGCCGCGATGATGCCGCGCTTGACCTCGGCCAGGCCGAAGGTCGCATGCTCCGCCGCGATGCGGATGTCGGTGGCCAGCAGCAACGTCATCCCTCCGCCGACGCAGTAGCCGTTGACAGCGGCGACCACGGGCTTCCAGACCTCCAGCCCGCGGTTGAGCAACTGGTCCTTCTGGGTAAGGTAGAACTCCGCGGCCGGAGACTGCCTGCCGACGTAGCTCTTGAGGTCGGCGCCGGCGCTGAAGGCCTTGTCGCCCGCGCCGGTGATGACCGCCACGCGAATTTCCGTGTCATCGCGCACCCGCTGCCACGCCTGCGACAGCGCGGCGTAGTGTTCGGCATCGAAGGCGTTGTGCCTGTCCGCACGGTTGATGGTGATCAACGCGATGCCGCTCTCGAGGATGTCGAAATCGATGGACATGATGGCCTCCTAGTTGCCCGAGAGCAGTTCCCGCGCCAGCACCATGCGGTGCACCTCGGAGGGGCCCTCCCCGATCCGCTTGATGCGCAACTCGCGGTACCAGCGCTCCAGCGGCAGCTCCTTCGACACGCCCATGCCGCCGAGGATCTGGATGCAGCGGTCCACCACTCTTCCCGCCGTTTCCGTTGCCACCACCTTGGCGATCGATGCCTCGGTCTTGAAGTCGAGGCCGGCGTCGCCGCGCTGCGCGGCCTCGTACACCAGCAGGCGCGCCTGGCGCAGTTCCATCTCGCTATCGGCAATCATCCACTGGATCGCCTGCTTGTCAGCCAGCTTGCTGCGGAAGGTCTCGCGCTCGCGCGCCCAATCGATGGCGATCTGCAAGGCCTCCTGTGCGATGCCGATGGTGCCGGCCGCATAGGGCACGCGGCCTTCCACCAGCCATTTCTCGCACAGCGCGAAACCCTGGCCCTCTTCTCCCAGGCGGTGCTCGACCGGCACTTCCACGTCCTCCAGCACGACCTCGTACGGCGACCACGAGCGGATGACAGGAATCTCGCGGCATTCCATCCCTTTCGGCTTGCCCTCGATGATGAAGCAGGTGATGCCGCCGCGCTGCCCCTGTTCGCCGGTGCGCGCAAAGACCAGGCCCCAATCGGCACTGGCAGCACCGGTGATCCACATCTTGGCGCCATTGAGCAGGTAACGATCGCCCCGGCGCACAGCCCGGGTACGGATCGACCGCGCGGGATCGGAGCCGCCGGACGCCTCGCTGATCGCCACGAAGGCCTTGCGTCCATCGCGGATCGCGGGCACGGCGAAGCGCTCGATCTGCTCACGCGTGCCCAGCAGGATGGGCGCTGGCGGATTCGAGCCGGTGGCGCCACAGGCCGGGATATAGGCGCCCATGCGGCAGCGCGCGGTCTCTTCCGCGATCACCGCGGTTGCCAGCAGGCTCATGCCCCCGCCGCCATACTCCACCGGGGCGCGCACGGCCCATAGCCCCATTTTCCTGGCCTGTTCCTGGAGAGGCTGCAGCAGCTCGGGCGGCAGGCTGAAGGCATCGTGCGGGACCTTGTCTTCCGCGGGGCGCACCTTCTCGCGCATGAAGCGCCGGGTGGTATCGCGTATCTGGATCAGCTCTTCCGGCAAGCCGGCGTTGTGTGCACTCATGGGATGCTCCTGATGGATGGGCGCGCCCGTCACGGCAGCGGGCGCAGGCAAAGTGGAGGGACCGGGCAGGCGCTAGCTCAGTGCGCCCTGCTCGCGCAACGCCTCGATGTTGTCGCGGGTCATTCCGGCCATACGTGCCAGGACCTCGTCCGTATCGGCGCCCAAGGGCGCGCTCGGCACATAGGCGGGCGTATCGCGGTCCTGGAAGACGAGCGGACTGCCATGCGCCAGCATCTCGCCGTATTGAGGATGCTGCTGCCAGCGCAGCATGCCCGTGGCGTGCAGATGCGGATCGTTGATGACTTCATCGAGCTCGCGCACCGGCGCGCACGGCACGCGGTGCTGGATCAGCAAGGCGAACAATGCCTCCTTGGAGAACGCGCAGGTACGCTCCCCGACGGCATGGTCCAGCGCCTCCATGTTCGCGATGCGCGCGGCGCGGGTAGCGAAGCGGGGGTCGGACTGCCAGTGCTCGCGCTCCAGCGCCTGGGTCAGCGCGGTCCAGTGGCCGTCGTTGGCGGTCAGGATGGCGATCTCGCCGTCGGCGGTCGGATAGACGTTGTAGGGCGCCATGGTCAGGCCGCCGTGGCGATTGCCGGTGCGCTTGCAGCCGCGGTCGCCGCGCTGATGCAGCCCCAGGCTGGAAAGCAGGCTGGGATAGACCGCGCTCAGCATCGAAACCTCGACCGTGCCGGCCTTGCCGGTAGCCGCGCGCTCATAGAGCGCGGTGACGATCGCGCCGTACAGGTGCACGCCGGCGAAAAAGTCGCAGAGCGCCGGCCCCGCCTTCAGTGGCGGCCCGCCGGCCTCGCCCGTGATCCCCATCACACCGGCCATGGCCTGCACCGTCAGATCCATGGCCGGGTAGTCGCGGTAGGGACCCACGCTGCCATAGCCGGAGCTCGATGCGATGATGATGCCGGGGTTGGCTGCGCGCAGCGTTTCGTGCCCCAGGCCCAGCCGCTGCATGACGCCCGGCGCGAAGTTCTCCACGATGACGTCGGCGCCTTCGACCAGCTTCAGCAGCGCTTGGCGGGCCTCGGGGATGCGCAGGTTCAGCACGACGCTCTGCTTGTTGCAGTTGAGCACCGCGAAGGGCTCGGCCACACCCTTGGAGCGCTCCCGCTTGCGCAGCAGTTCTCCGGCGGGCGGCTCGATCTTGATGATGGTGGCGCCGGCCTGCGCCATCAGGAACGTGGCGTAGGGCCCGTTGTAGATCTGTGTCAGGTCGAGGACGACCACACCGTTCAATGGCGGCAGCGCTGTCTTGTTATCGTTCATCTCGGGATCCGGTTGCGGCTTCGGTTGCGGCTTCGGTTGCGGCTTCGGTTGCGACTTCGGTTGCGACTTCATCGGGGTTGCAGGCCGAGGCGCTGCGCATCGTCGTGGAACCGTTGTTCGACCTCGCGCGTTTCTTTGCGGAAGTCGTCCAGCGTGCCGCGATAGGGGTCCAGGGACAGCGATGCCATGCTCTGCTTGACCGCCTCGGAATCCATCACCTTCTGCATCGCGCGCGCCAGCACAGCCTGGATGCCGGCTGGCGTGTCGGACCTGACGTAGAGGCCGTACAGGCTGCTGCCCACCACGTCCGGATAGCCCAGTTCGGCGAAGGTGGGCACGTCGGGAAGGAAGGCGCTGCGATGCACATCGCTGACCGCCATCAGCCGCAGGCGCGGCTGGCTGCGCTGGGCAACCGCCAGGGATACCGTGGCGAGATAGGCCTGAATCTCCCCGGAGATGACAGCCTGCACGCCCTCCATGCCACCCTTGTACGGCACGTCCGTCCAGGTGAACCGGCCTGCCCGCTGCATCGCGTCGCCCAACACCTTGTAGACGGACGCGCCCGAACCCAGCGTGCCGTGGTTCATGGATGACGGTTGCCGCCGGGCGTAGGCGAAGTAGTCATCCAGCGACTTCACGGGCAGGTCCGCCGGGATCAGCAGGACAAATGCCGTCTTGGTCAGCGGGCTGATCGGCGTGAAATCCGACAGTGCATAGCCCGGGCGCTTCACGCTGGAAAGTGCCGTCATCAGGCTGCCGCTCTGGAGCAGCAGCGTGTAGCCGTCCGCCGCCGCACGCTTCACCACGCCGGTGCCGATGGTGGTTTCTCCGCCCGGGCGATTCTCCACCACGACGGGCTGGCCAAGCGTCTTCCCCAGTTCCAACCCGACCATCCGCGCCAGGTTGTCGGTCGACGCACCGGGCGGGTATGGCACGACCAGCTTGATCGGCCGGTCCGGATAGGCCGCGGCAGCGGCGCTCGTGGCGGCCAGCAAGGCGAACAGGGTCGCGATCAGTCGCCCACAGAAATGCAGCTTGATCCTCACATCTGCCTCCATCCTTAAAAGCAGAACTATGTTCCCTATTAGGTTACGCTGTTCTACTATTTGGAACGTGAAATCATTCTAAAGCAGGAGAAGGCGTGATTCCATCAAACTGTTCCAGGGGTTTTCCCTTGAATGCGTTGCACAAAAACAAGGGTCAGGACGAGGTAAGATCATTCCAGCGTGCGCCGGCACGCCTCGCAATGAAAACCACGGAGAATCTGCAGTTGGAGCTACCCGAAGAGCCGTTCAGCCCGGAACCATCCGGTCAACCGAAGAGCCCTGTCCTGGACCGGACCATCGTCAAGGTGTTCTCACTGATGGAATTGCTGGCAAGCTCGGAGCAGCCCCTCGGGGTCTCGGCGATCGCCCAGCAACTGGACTTGCAGAAGAGCAATGTGCATCGGCTGCTGCAGACGCTGCGGGCACTCGGCTACGTACAGCAGCACCCGGAGACCAGTCGCTACTCGCCCACGCTCAAGACCTGGGAGTTCGGCATGAAGGTCGCGGGCCGCAATGCGATCAAGCGGGTGGCCCTGCCCTTCATGCGCATGCTGCACCAGCAGTACCAGGAGAATGTGCACCTGTCGGTGCTGGTCGACACGGATATCCTGTATCTGGAATCCATCAGCGCCAATTACCCGATCCGGACGGCGACCCAGGCCGGCGGCCGCATCCCGGCCGTCTTCCCTGCGTCCGGCCGGGCCCTGCTGGCCCACAGCCCCAAGGCCCGCGAAATCGTCGCCGAACTGATCCGCACGCACCCGCAGGCCGCGCAGCTCGAGCTGGAGACCGTCATGGCCGAGCTGGGTGAGATCTTCCGCAAGGGCTATGCCATCTCGATCAGCGGTTGGCGGGTCAATGTGAACTCGGTTTCGGCTCCCGTCCTGGTGAGCGATGGTTCGGCCGTTGCCGCGGTCGGCATCAGCGGGCCGACGGAACGCATGTCCGTGGAGCGGCTGGAAGAGCTGTCTGCGGCCGTGTTGAACACGGCGGCGCAGATCGGTGAAATCCTGAGCAGTACGGCGGCGAGCGGGGCGGCTTAGAAGCGCGCCGGGGTCCGCTTACACCCGGCGGCCTGAGCATGGCGCCGGCGCCGCGCTTACAGTGCGGCGATGCGGGCCTTCGCCTGCCGGTACTCGGTCGCGAGGCGCGCAACGATCTCGCGCACCGGAGGCATGTCGCCGATCTGCCCCACGCCGTGCCCCGCGCCCCAGATGTCCTTCCAGGCCTTGGCCTTCGAGCGCCCGTCCGCGAAGCTCATGAGGCTCTTGTCGGCAACGTCGAGGCGGTCCGGATCGAGCCCGGCCAGCTCGATGCTCTCGCGGACATAGTTGCCGTGGACGCCGGAGAACAGGTTGGTGTAGACGATGTCAGCCGCGCTGGCGCGCAGCAGCGCCTGCTTGTAGGCAGCGCTGGCATTGGCTTCCTCGCTGGCGATGAAGCGCGTGCCCATGTAGGCGAAATCCGCGCCCATCGCCTGCGCCGCCAGGATGGCGTCGCCCGTCGCAATGGCGCCGGACAGCGCGACCGGGCCGCGGAAGATGCGCCGGACTTCGCCCACCAGCGCCATCGGCGAAAGCGTGCCGCCATGGCCGCCCGCGCCTGCGGCCACCACGATAAGGCCGTCGACCCCCGCGTCCAGCGCCTTGCGCGCATGGCGCAGGTTGATGACATCGTGCAGCACGATGCCGCCGTACGCATGCACGGCATCGATGATCTCGCGCACCGGCGCGCGCAGCGAGGTGATCAGAATGGGAACCTGGTGCTTGATGCAGGTCTCCACATCCTTCTCCAGCCGGACGTTGGAGGCATGGACGATCTGGTTGACGGCGATGGGGCCGACGGTTGCGCCGGGGTTGGCTGACTTGAAGGCGTCCAGCTCCCGCTTCATGTCGCCCAGCCAGGTGTCGAGCAGCTCGGGCTGGCGGGCGTTGAGGGCCGGGAACGAGCCGACGATGCCTGCCTTGCATTGCGCCAGCACCAGTTCCGGATAGCTGACGGTGAACATCGGCGAGGCGATCACGGGCAGTGCGAGCTCGCGCAGGACGGGCGGGATATGGGAAATCTCAGACATGGTGATATCGACGGAAAAGCGCGGGTCTCGCGGCGGTTGCATGGAAGCGGGGGAAGCAGGAAAACCAGGGGAGCGCGGGCTCAGCCGAGCCGCGCCCAGATCAGCAAGGTGACGATGTACACCGCGCCCACCCACAGCATGTGGACGACGGTGTAGCCCATGATGTCCTTCAGGTGCAGGCGCGACAGCGCCAGCGCCGGCAGCAGCCAGAACGGCTGGACCAGGTCGTTCCAGGCGTTGCCCAGCATCACGGCCATCGCGGTCTGGTTCAGCGGCGCGCCCAGCGAATGCGCCGCCGCGATCATGAAGGGCCCCTGCACTACCCAGTGGCCGCCCGCCGAGGGCGCGAAGAAGTTGATCAGGAACGAGCTGACGATGCCCCACAGCGTCAGCGTGTGCGGCGTGGAGATGTCGACGAAGGCATGCGAGATGCTCTCGACCAGCCCGCTGCCCGCCATGATGGCCATCAGGCCCGCATAGAACGGGTACTGCAGGATCACGCCGCCGACGGCCTTGATGCCCTCGTTCAGCATCTCGACATAGCGCGCGGGCGTGCCGAGCAGCACGACGCCCGCGAACAGGATGATGAAGTTGATGATGTTGACGTCGAACGCCTTGCCGGCCGCGAAGTAGCGATAGAGGTAGATCGCCGCCACGGCGCCGATAGCAAGGCTGAGCAGCCAGCTTTCGTTGAGGCGCTGAGCCAGCGTCCTGCCACCCGCGGGGGCCGCCGCCGGCGCACCGGCGGCGCCGCGCTCGGCCGGCGCCAGCGCGGGGTCGATCGGCACCACCTGGTCGCGGCGGCGCGGCAGCATCATCACGTTCAGGATCGGCAGCGTGACCAGCAGCACCAGGCCGGCCAGCAGCATGGGCGCGGAGAAGATGGTCTCGCGCAGCGGAATGACGCCCATCGCGTCCGCGAGTGCGTGCCCCTTGGTGGAGATCACGATGGGAATCGTCGCCGACAGGCCGATGCCGTAGAGCGTGAAGCCGCTGTAGGCCGAGGCGATGATCAGCGGGTAGTGCACGTCGCGCAGCTTCAGCGCGAGCTTCTTGGCGACGATGCCGCCGACCACCAGCCCGAATCCCCAGTTGATGTAGCTGGCCACGCCGCCGACCAGCGTGGCGACCACGACCGCCGTGGCCGGGCGCTGCACCCGGCTGACCAGCGCCGACAACAGCGCGTCGACCAGCGGCGCGCGCGCCAGCACGTAGCCCATCACGAGGATGACGGCCATCTGCGTGGTGAAGCCGAGCAGGTTCCAGAAGCCCGCGCCCCAGTTGTCGACGGTCGCGAGCAGGCTCTGCTGCTCGACCACGATGGCCAGTCCCATGGTCAGGATGGTCAAGCCGATCGCGAACACGAAGGGATCGGGCAGGTACTTGCGCATCAGTTCGGTGAAAAAGCTGGTCAGGCTGTGCATGGATGTCTCCTCTTGTCGTTGTCGTTGTCGTTGTTCGTGATCCGCGCCGGCGTCAGGCCGCGCCGCGCTTGAGCACCAGCACGTCGCTGACGCCGTCCTGCACGACCGCGCCATGCTGGTCGAGCAATTGCAGGCTGCGGTTGATGCGCCCGACGCGTTGGCTCGTGCCGGCCTCCTTCTCCAGGATGCCCAGGCGCAGGTGCAGCGTCTGGCCGACGAGCATGGGTGCGACGAAGCGCCAGTTGCTGAGCGACATCATGGCCACCACGGTGCGCTCGAAGATGCCGAGCTGGTGCATCATCCCGGTGGCCATCGCGATGCCCAGCGTGCCATGCACCACGCGCTGGCCGAAGCGGGTCTGGGCGGCGAACTCGGCGTCGGCATGGATGGGGTTCCAGTCGCCCGAGAGCATGGAGAACATGGTCAGGTCGGTTTCGGTGACGGTCCTCGCCGTGCTTTCGAAGACCTGGCCGACCTCGAAGTCTTCGAAGTAGTAGGAATGGGACATGGTGTTTCCTTGGAATCTGCGGTGGGTGCGCACGCGGCGCGTTCAGCCCTGCGCCAGGCGCTCGATGGCCATGTCACGTAGCTTGTTGCGTTGTGTCTTGACGCCGTTCGAGCTCTGCGTAACCGGGTACTGGTCGACCAACCAGATGCGCGCCGGCACCTTGAAAGACGCCGTCTGCGCGGCCATCTGCGCGATCAGGTCGGCCTCCGCCGGCATGCACCCGGGGCGCGGAATGACGAACGCCACCACGCGCATGCGGCCCTCGATCTCTACCGCGACGACCTGCGCGTCGGCCACGCTGTCGAAGCGCTTGAGCACCGCCTCGATCTCGACCGGGTTGACCAGGAACCCGCCCAGGCGTATCGCATCCCCCATGCGCGTCTCGTAGACGAAGGTGCCGTCGTCGCGCAGGTGGCCGAGGTCGCCAGTGCGGAAGAAGCCATCCGGCAGCACCACGGACGCCGTCGCCTGCGGGTCGTTGAAGTAGCCCAGGAAATTGCTCGGGGCGAGGATCTCCAGCTCCCCCGAGCGCCCGGGCGGCAGCAGCTCGCCGCTCTCCGTGTCCCGCACGCGCACCTGCGCCAGCGCGGCGGCCACCGGCCGGCCGCCGCCCTCGATGCGAGCCTCCAGCGGCAGCTCCAGCGGCTGGCTCGCGAACAAGGCCAGCACCTCGCTGCTGCCGTAGAGCCCGACCAGCGGAATGCCGCGCGACCACGCCTGGCGCGCATCCTCGCCAAAGCTCGAAGTGAAGGCGCCGAAGCCGAACAGCCGCGCGGCGGGGAACGGCCGCTCGCCCTCGGCCGCTTCGGCCATGCGCTGGTACATCTCGTCGCTGCCGAAGGTGTGGGTGACGCGATGGCGCTGCGCCAGGCCGGCCGCGGCCTCGCCGTCGAAGGCGTCCATCAGCACGGCCGGCGCGCCAGCGGCGAACGCCGCCAGCACCCCGTTCAAGCCGAACACGCCGCAGAACGGCAGCATCGCGAGCAGGACCGCATCCGGCTGGTCCAGCCCGTAGGCGCGGGCGCAGCGGCGCGCGTGGTCGACCAGCGTGCGCTGCGGGTGCATCACCAGCTTGGGCCCCTTGGTCGTGCCCGACGTCGTGAACAGGATGGCCGCCTCGCCGGGGTCGGAGCTGTCCGCTGCCGGCGCGCTACCGGCGCACGCGCCATCATCATGGCCCGGAAAGCGGGCAACGGGACGCCCGAGCAGCGTGCCGGCGGTGTCGTCGCCGGCATCGACGACCACGATGCCCTCCAGCGCCGGCAAGGCATCCGGAGCGATGCCGCGCAGGATGTCGGCGAAGTCGATCTTGCGAAAGCCCGGCTGGCAGACCAAGAGCCGGGCCCCGCTCTTGCCGAGGATATGGCTGACCTCCTCGCTGCGATAGCGCGTGTTGACCGAGACGAGCACGGCGCCCAGGCGCGCCAGCGCAAACAGCAGCGCCAGCCATTCAGTGCGGTTCACCAGCCAGACCGCAACCCGGTCGCCGCGGCGCACGCCCTGCGCCTGCAGCCACGCCAGGGCCTGCCTGCACTGCGCGTGGAATTGCGCGACGGTGATGGTGCGCTCGCCTTCGATGAAGGCGGTGGCGTCGGGCGAGGCCTCGAGTCGTTGCTCGATCAGGCTCCAGAGCTTGTCGTTCTGTTCCAAGGGGATGGGCTCCTTCGATTCCATGGGGGCGTGCCATTCCGCAGAAACCGCCGGCTGCGTGCGCAGGGACGAGCGCCCCCACGCCCTGCGCGTAGCGAAGGCGGACTGGCAACGATTCGGTGCGGGTGGATGCGGGCGCGGCCCCGCCGATCCGGGCAAGGGCCGTGGGCGGATTGCCGCCGGGCTAGGAAGCTCAGCCCGGCTTTGGCGGCGAGAAGGTCATGCTCTTGTCTCCTGTCGTGGTGCCCGCATCGTGGCGGACACCTGGCATGCCGCAGATTATGGCCAGCGCCCTCGCCGGTGTCAACGCGTATGTCCAAATCTATGGACAAACTAATTCATTGATTTATAATGTTTTTTGTTTTCTGAAGACAGCGTTTGTCAAAACAAAAGGACAGCCATGGATCTGGAACTCGCGATGCATCAACTTGGAATCCGGGGCAAGTTGTACAACGCCTACATGGCATCGCTGGAGCTCGGCGAAGCCACCGTCAACCAGGTGGCCACCCGGGCCGGCCTCGGCCGCACCACGGCATACAGCGTGATCGAGCGGCTGCAGGAAGAAGGATTGGTGCTGCTGGTCGACCGGGAGGACAAGCGCTTCGTCGTGCCGGAGGATCCCAACGTACTGATGCGGCGACTGGAAGCTCGGCAGCGCACGCTGGCCGAGCTGATGCCGCAACTCCGCTCGCTGTACAACAGCTCCCGCACCAAGCCGGAAATCCGCTTCTACGAGGGACAGGATGCGGTGCGCACGGTGCTGTGGGACACCCTGACGGCGCAGTCGAAGCATCTGCGGGGCGTGCTGTCCGCCGCCCAACTGCTGGAGTCGGTCGGCAGCGTCGGCATGGAGGAATACATCTCCAAGCGCGTGCAGGCAGGCATCCGGCTGCAGGTGCTGCGCTCGTCGTCGCAGGACATCGATTCGCTGTGGCCGCACGCCGATCAGCAGTTGCGCGAGCTGCGCTACGCTCCTGAACACATCACGCTGGCGATGACGACCTATGTCTACGACGACAAGGTCGTCATGCTGTCCTCCAAGCGGGAGGACTACGGCCTCATCATCCAGAGCCACGATTTCGCGACCCTGTATGCGGCGATGTTCGATGGTCTATGGGCCATTTCGCAGCCGATGCGCTGAGCTGGATTCAAAGCGGGCTCGCAGCCGCCTATCCGCCGAAATCGGTCCCCACCTGCCACGCCATGCGGGAAGGTGGATGGAGGCCACATCGCGGAACGGAATCACGTCCTGCCGAGGCAGCAGAGGCCGCCACCCTCCCGACGAGCTTCAACGGGCTTCCGGCCCGACCGGCGCCACGCTGGCCACCGGCACCGCGCTGCCGCCAGGCGTACCCCAGCCGCCGCCCAGGCTGCGCACCAGCGACACCGTCGCCGCGGCGCGCAGCCCCGCCACCTGGTTGGCTTCGCGCTGTGCCTGCAGCACCGTGCGGTCGGCGTCGATCACGGTGAGGTAGTCCACCGCGCCGGCATCGTAGCGGCTGCGCGAGATGCGCTGCGCGCGCCGCGCGCCGGTCAGCGCGCTGTCCAATGCCTGCGCCTGTTGGCTCAGCCAGCGGCTGTCGGCCAGGCTGTCTTCCACGTCGCGGAAGGCCACCAGCACGGTCTGCCGGTAGCGCGCCACGCTTTCCTCGTGCTGGGCGCGTGCGGCCGCCAGGTTGGCGCTATTGCGCCCGCCGTCGAGGATGGGCATGGCGATGGTGGAGCCGATCAGCGGACCGAGCGCCCACACGGTGGACGACCAGCGGAACAGGTGGGAGAGGTCGCCGGACTCGAAGCCGAACAGGCCGGTCAGTGTGATGCGCGGGAAGAAGGCGGCCTTGGCCACGCCGATGCGGGCATTGGCCGCGGCCATCAGCCGCTCGGCCTGGGCGATGTCCGGGCGACGCTCGAGCAGGTCGGACGGCAGGCCGGCCGGAATTGCCACCGGCTGCGTGTCGAACGGGCGCGGCGGCATGGAGAAGGCGGCCGGCGGCAAGCCGGTCAGCACCGCCAGCGCGTGCTCCTGGTTGGCGCGGCGGCGCTCGATGCCCGCCAGGTCGGCGCGCGCGGTGCCCAGTTCGGCCTCAGCGCGAGCCGGGTCCAGGTCCGTCGTCTCGCCGGCGTCAAAGCGGCGCTTGAGCAGTTTGAGCGCGTCTTCGCGCAGCGCCACCGTGGCCTGCAGCAGCTCGCGCTCGCTGTCCAGCGTGCGCAGGGCGAAATAGGCCTGGGCCACGTCGGCCTGCAGAGCGAGCTGGACCGAGCGATACAGGTCTGCTTCGGCCTCGCCTTCGGCGCGCGCTGCCTGTGTATTGCTGGCGACGCGGCCGAACAGGTCGAGCTCATAGCTGGCGAAGGCCCGGGCACGCAGCAAGGTCTGCGGCGGCACCTTGGTGCCATCCGGCAGGCCGTTGGCGGCGGCCGAGGTCTGCGCGCGCGTCGGGTCGAGGCCCACGCTGAGCTGCGGATAGAGGTCCGCCTCCGCCACGCCGGTCAGCGCGCGCGCCTGCTTCAGCCGCGCAGCGGCGGCGGCCAGGTCCTGGTTGGCGCTGGTGGCGGCGTCGACGAGGTGGTCCAGTTCGGGATCGGCGAAGATCTTCCACCATTGGCCACGGTCGGCGCCTTCGGCCGGCGTGGCGGTCTTCCAGTTGGCAGCCTCGGCGCGCGCGCCTTCGGCTTCCTTGAAGGCCGGCACGGCGGCGGTCTCGGGCACCTTGTAGGTGGGGGCGAGCGAGCAGCCGGCCAGCACCAGCGCGGCGGCCAGCGTGGCCAGGCGGGGCAGCGAGCTGTTGAGTTGTCGGATCATGATGTGGTCCTCAGATGCTGTTGTTCGTATGCGTGTGTCAGGGCCTGGCTGTAGCAGCGCGATCGCTTGCATGCCGGTGGTTCGCTCCCCTCTCCCATTTATGGGAGAGGGGCTGGGGGAGAGGGCGGGCGCTTGCAGGTGCCGACGTGCTGGATAACACCGAAGGCTTCGTCGGGCCTGGCTCCGTGCTAGACCACCCCTCTCCCCCGCCCTCTCCCCATGAGGGGAGAGGGAGCCAAGACCTCGTGCTTGGCGACGGCTGTAGGCGCATCCCACCGGCTTCGGCTGGCTCACAGGGAAGTCGTGCCTGCGCGCGGCAAGCCGGGCAGCCCTTTCCTCTCTAGTTCGGCTCAACCGCCGCAACCACCGGTTCGGCCCTCTGCGCCACCACCCGCCGCTCGCCACGCGTAGCCCACAGCCGCAGCGCCACATAGAACACCGGCGTCAGGAACAGCCCGAAGACGGTCACGCCCAGCATGCCGGCGAACACCGCCACACCCATCGCGTGCCGCATCTCGGCGCCGGCGCCGGTGGAGACCACCAGCGGCACCACGCCCATGATGAAGGCGAAGGACGTCATCAGGATGGGGCGCAGGCGCAGGCGGCTGGCCTCGATCGCGGCGGCCACGATGGAGCGGCCCTGGTGCTCCAGCTCGCGCGCGAACTCCACGATCAGGATGGCGTTCTTGGCTGACAACCCCACCAGCACGATGAAACCGATCTGCGTGAAGATGTTGTTGTCGCCGCGCGTGAGCCACACGCCCGTCATCGCCGCCAGCAGGCTCAGCGGCACGATCAGGATCACCGCCAGCGGCAGCGTCAGGCTTTCGTACTGCGCGGCCAGCACCAGGAACACCAGCAGCACGCACAGCGGGAAGATCCACACGCCCGCATTGCCGGCGAGGATGTCCTGGTAGGTCAGCTCGGTCCATTCGAACTTAATGCCCTTGGGCAGGGTCTCGGCGGCGATGCGCTCGGCCGCGGCCTGCGCCTGGCCCGAGGAGAAGCCCGGCGCCGGGCCGGCGTTGACGTCGGCGGCGGTGAAGCCGTTGTAGCGCACCACGCTGTCCGGGCCGAAGCCTTGCTTCACCTGCACCAGCGAGGACAGTGGCACCATGTCGCCGGCCGCGTTGCGCGTCTTCAGCTGCAGGATGTCCTCGGCGTGGGCGCGGAACGGTGCATCGGCCTGGACCTTGACCTGGTAGGTGCGGCCGAACTTATTGAAGTCGTTCACATAGGCCGAGCCCAGGTAGGTCTGCAGCGTGTCGAACACATCCGTCACCGGCACGCCGAGCTGCTTGGCCTTGACGCGGTCGAGCTTGACGTCGAGCTGCGGCACGTTGACCTGGTAGTTGCTGAACACGCCGGTCAGCTCGGGCGTGGCGCGCGCCTTGCCGATAAAGGCATTGGTGGCGTCGAACAGCGCATCGTAGCCCAGCGCGGCGCGGTCTTCGATCATCAGCTTGAAGCCGCCGATGGTGCCCAGGCCCTGCACGGGCGGCGGCGGGAACACGGCGATGAAGGCGTCCTGGATGGCCGCGTACTTGGCATTGAGCTGCTGCGCGATGGCGTCGCCCGACATGTCCTTGCCCTTGCGCTGGTCGAAGGGCTTGAGCGTGGCGAACACGATGCCGGCGCTCGGGCTGTTGGTGAAGCCGTTGATCGACAGGCCCGGGAAGGCCACCGCCGACTCCACGCCCGGGTGCTTGAGCGCGATCTCCGACATGCGGCGGATCACGTCCTCAGTGCGGTCCAAGGTGGCGCCATCGGGCAGCTTGGCGAAGCCCACCAGGTACTGCTTGTCCTGCGCCGGCACGAAGCCCTTGGGCACCATCTGGAACACGCCCCAGGTCAGCGCCAGCATGACCGCGTAGACGCCGAACACCGCGCCCTTGCGCGAGATCACGCCCTTGACGCCGGTGCCGTAGCGCTCAGCGCTGGCGCCGAAGAAGCGGTTGAAGCGCGCGAAGAAGCCGCCCAGCACACGCTCCATGCCGCGCGACAGCCAGTCCTTGGGAGAGTCGTGGCCGCGCAGCAGCAGCGCGGACAGCGCCGGCGACAGCGTCAACGAGTTGAAGGCCGAGATGATGGTCGAGATCGAGATGGTCAGCGCGAACTGCTTGTAGAACTGCCCGGTCAGGCCGGTCATGAAGGCCAGCGGCACGAACACGGCGATCAGCGTCAGCGCGATGGCGATGATGGGGCCGCTGACCTCGCGCATGGCCTTGTAGGTCGCCTCCTTGGGTGACAAGCCTTCCTCGATATTGCGCTCGACGTTCTCCACCACCACGATGGCGTCGTCCACCACGATGCCGATGGCCAGTACCAGGCCGAACAGCGACAGCGCGTTGATGGAGAAGCCGAAGGCATGCATCAGCCCGAAGGTACCGACGATCGACACCGGCACCGCCAGCAGCGGGATGATGGACGCGCGCCAGGTCTGCAGGAACAGGATCACCACCAGCACGACAAGCGCGATAGCCTCGAACAGCGTGTGTGTGACCGCCTCGATGGAGTGGCGCACGAACTGCGTGGGGTCGTAGACGATGCTGTAGTCGACGCCGTCCGGGAAGTTCTGCTTCAGCTCGTCCATGGTCTTGCGCACGTCATCCGAGATCTGGATGGCGTTGGAGCCCGGCGCCTGGAAGATGGGGATGGCCACCGCCGGCTTGTTGTCCAGCAGCGAGCGCAGCGCGTATTCCGACGCGCCCAGCTCGATGCGCGCGATGTCCTTCAGGTAGGTCACGGCGCCGTCGGCCGAGGTGCGCACGATGATGTCGCCGAACTCCTCGACGGTCGACAGGCGGCCTTGGGCATTGACCGAGAGCTGCAAGTCGGCGCCGGGCACCGCCGGCGAGGAGCCGATCACGCCGGCCGCCACCTGTACGTTCTGCTCGCGGATGGCCTTGACCACGTCCGAGGCGGCGAGGTGGCGCTCGGCCATCTTCTCGGGGTTGAGCCACACGCGCATGGCGTAGTCGCCCGAGCCGAACAGCTGCACCTGGCCCACACCCTGGACGCGCGCCAGCCGGTCCTTGACGTTGATCACCGCATAGTTGCGCAGATAGGTCATGTCATAGCGGCCGTTGGGCGAGACCAGGTGCACCACCATGGTCAGGTCCGGCGAGCTCTTGACGGTGGTCACGCCCAGCCGGCGCACGTCCTCCGGCAGGCGCGGCTCGGCCTGCGCCACGCGGTTCTGCACGAGCTGCTGCGCCTTGTCGGGATCGGTGCCGAGCTTGAAGGTGACGGTCAGCGTCAGCACGCCGTCGCTGTTGGCCTGCGAGGACATGTAAAGCATGTCTTCCACGCCGTTGATCTGCTCTTCCAGCGGCGAAGCCACCGTCTCGGCAATCACCTTGGGGTTGGCGCCCGGGTACTGGGCACGCACCACCACGGAAGGCGGCACGACCTCGGGATACTCCGAGATCGGCAGCTTGAACATTGAGATGGCGCCGACCAGGAAGATCAGCACCGATAACACACCCGCGAAGATCGGGCGGTCGATAAAGAATTTCGAGAGATTCATCTTGGTCTCGGCTAAATCTCGTGAAAGCGGCAAACACGCGCCCCTGGCGGCCCGCGGGCGGGCGCCATCCATATGTCAGGGGACGCGTGAAAAACTTGTAAGGCGGTGTGGCGGCTTGGCGCTTCAGCAACTCAGCGGCGCCGAAAACCGGCCAATGGTTTGCTCCCCTCTCCCATTTATGGGAGAGGGGAGCAAACCACCAGCCCGTGCCGGCCTCAACTCACCGGCTTGATCTCGCCCCGCGAGCCCGGCGCTCCCGCTGCGGGCTCAGCCGCCAGCTTCTCCACCGCCACCCCGGCCTGCGCCTGCTTGCGATCAGCCGCCTCCCTACGCGGCTCCACCTCGCGCTTGTACGCCATCGCCACCGGCTTGGGCGCCACCGAGTCGCCCGGCCGCACACGCTGCAGCCCGTTCACGGCGATGGTCTCGCCCGGCGCCAGGCCCTTGCGGATCACGCGCAGGCCCTCGTAGGCCGGGCCGAGTTCCACCTCGCGGTAGATCAGCTTGTTGTCGCGGCCCACCACCAGCACGAACTTCTTGCCCTGGTCGGTGCCGACCGCGCGGTCGTTGACCAGCACCGCGGCATGCGGCGCGCCGCCACCGAACTTGATGCGCGCGTACAGGCCGGGCAGCAGGCGCCCGTCGTCGTTGTCGAACACCGCGCGCACGCGGATGGTGCCGCTCTTCGGATCGAGCCGGTTGTCGACCGACTGGATGCGGCCCTGATGCGGATGCCCGCTTTCATCGGCGAGGCCGAGGAAGACCGGCAGGTTGGCCTGGCCGCCGCCGGCGCCCGGCGCCGTGTAGCGCAGATAGCTCTGCTCGTCGATCTCGAAGCTGGCGTACACCGGCGATACCGACACCACGGTGGTCAGCGCCGGCGACGTTGCGCCCGCCGCCACCAGGTTGCCGACCGTGATCTCGGCGCGCGATACGCGCCCCGTCACCGGCGACGTGATGCGCGTGTAGGCCAGGTTGAGCCGCGCCGCTTCCAGCTCGGCCTGCGCGGCACGCACATTGGCGCTGGCTTCGCGCGCGCCGTTGTCGCGCTCGTCGAACTCGCGGCGCGACACGGCGTTGTCCTGCAGCAGCCGCTGGGCGCGCGCCTGCTCGGTCTGCGCATGCGTTGCGCGCACCTGGGCGGCGGCGAGTGCCGCCTCGGCGCGCGCCACTTCCGCGGCGTAGGGACGCGGATCGATGGTGAACAGCGGATCGCCCTTCTTCACCAGCGCCCCTTCGCGGAAGTGCACCGCCTCGATGGTGCCCGAGACGCGCGGGCGTATCTCCACGCGATCCACAGCCTCCAGTCGGCCGGAGAATTCATCCCATTCGGTGATGGTCTTGCCGATCACCGTGGCCACGTCCACGGCCGGCGCTGCAGGCGCCGTCACCGCCTGGGCCTCGCCCCCGTGCGGACGAAGCAGCGAAGCGGCCAGGCCGGCACCGAGCAGCGCGAACACAGCCACCGCGATCAAGGTACGTCGAGTTGTATTGTTTGAATATTGCATTTCTTCACTCCGTTTCTGGCTTTCTTTCTGGCTTTCTTCAACTGGAAAAGCAAAAGGCCGAACGCCTCCCTCCGGGCCCGCGAAGGGGGTCCGGAAATCCAGGATTGGCAGGCAGTTTCTACGCCAGGGGCCGCCCAGCCGGCGGGCCCCGCTCCGCGCCGGCCTCAGGGCCGGTCTTGCGTGCGGCGTTCGGTCCGTTCTGAGGCGTCGTCGCTTCCCGCCAGGCTTTGCCGCAGGAAACGCGCACCTTCATCGACCCACACTTCACAGGCTTCATGGGTCTCTTCCACCCCGTCGCCACAGGCGCCGGGCATGATCATGGTCTGCGCCGGCACGCCGACGCCGCGCAGCCGCTCGCCGAAGGCCTCGCCCTCGGCGCGCAGCGCATCTTGCTCCGCCACCTGGATCAGCGTGGCCGGCAGCCCCGCCAGGCGCGAGGCGTGGACGGGCGCGGCATACGGGTGCACGCTCGCTGCCGGCGTCGGCAGGTAGTCGCGGTAGTTGTCCGCGATGCGCTGCAGCCTCTCCAGCGGCACGCGGGGGCCGGCCGCGCCGAGCGCGCACGAGGCATGCTGCAGGCAGGGATCGGTCAAGGGCCTGATCAGCCATTGCGCGCGCGCCGCTGGCAGGCCGCGGTCGCGCATCATCTGCGCCAGTGCGATCGCCAGGTTGCCGCCGGCCTCCTCGCCCACCAGCGCGAAGCGCAGCTTGTCCACCTTCAGCCGGCGCGCATGGGAAAGCACCCAGGCCACCGTGCTGAACGCATCCTCCGGCGCCGCCGGAAAGGGATAATCCGGCGCCAGCGAATAGGCCGGCACCACCACCACCGCCGGCACCTTGGCCGCCAGCGACACGGCCAGGCACTCGCTCGACTCCGGGCTGCACTCCACGAAGCCGCCCGCATGCAGATAGATCAGCCACGGCAGCGGCGGCGCTCCGGCAGCCGGATAGCCGGCCGGATAGCACAAGCGGGCAGCCACGGTGCGCTCGCCGCTCTCCACCACATAGTCGAGCATCTGCACGCGGCCGGGCTTGCCGGCGGGCGGTACGGCGGGCGGCTGCGCATGCGGTTTGCTGGGCATCGTCGACTCCGGCGGCTGGCGCGAACGCCCGGCCTTGGCTTGTTGCGATGCATCGGATTATGGTGATTGACAGGGGTGGGATAAAGCGATGCCCGACCAACGCACTGTTGCAATGGTGAAATAATCGCGGCGCCGAGACCCCACGCCGTGCAAGGTCATCCATTTTGTGTTCCACTCGCGCTTCCCGGCGCGCGCGCCACATGCGCGGGCCGGTATTGTCTACGCCGCCGCCGGCGCCTACAGGCACCGCGCCGCGCTTCATTCGCCAGGGAATCGCCATGGATCGCTTCATCTCAATGCAGGCTTTCACGCGCGTGGTCGATGTCGGCAGCTTCGCGCGCGCCGCGGAATCGCTGGACCTGCCCAAGGCCACCTTGACGCGCATGATCCAGAACCTGGAAACGCACCTGGGCGTCAAGCTGCTGCATCGCACGACGCGCCGCATCAGCGTGACCACCGAAGGCGCCGCTTACTACGAGCGCTGCGTGCGCATCCTCGCCGACGTCGATGAGGCCGAGCAGTCCCTCTCCCATCACAACAACAATCCGCGCGGCACGCTGCGCGTGGATACAGTCAGCAGCCTGGCCGAGATGGTGCTGCTGCCGGAGCTGCCGGCCTTCTTTGCCGCCTATCCCGACCTGAAGCTGGAGCTGACCACCAATGGCAAGCCCATCGACCTGCTGCAGGAAGGCGTGGACGTAGTACTGCGCGTGGGCGACCTGGTCGACGAGTCGATGGTGGCGCGCCGCATCGGCCAGCTCAAGTTGGCGATCTACGCCTCGCCGATCTACCTGCGCCAGCACGGCACGCCGCGCACGCTGGCCGAACTGCAGGCGCACCGGTGCATCAACTACCTGTCCCACCGCACCGGGCGCGAAGTGACGTGGGAAGTAACGCGCGGCGACCAGCACCACGAGCTGCGGCTGTCCTCGGTCATGGCCACCAACGATTCCGACGTCTACCTCGGCTGCGCGCTGCAGGGACTGGGCATCGCCTATATCCCGTGCGCGATCGCCGAGCCCTATGCGCGCAGCGGCCGGCTGGTGGAGCTCATGAGCGACTGGCAGACGGAGACGCTGCCGATCTCGGCGATGTACCCGCAAAACCGCCACCTGTCGGCCAAGGTGCGCATCTTCGTGAACTGGGCCGCCGAGCTGTTCGCGCGCCACCCCCACTTCGGCGAGCCGCCGCGGCAGGCTGCATGAACGCGGCATTGCGTTAGTTGCCGCCAGCACCGCCGCCCACGGCCAGCGCCTCGACCTCGAACAGCATGCCGTCCAGCGCAAGCCGCGGCACCGGGATCAGCGTGCACGCGGGCGCCGGCGCCTCGCCCCACATCCGCGCGACCTCATCGGCCAGCACGCGCAGCCGCGACTCGTCGTGATCGACCACCAGCACGGTCAGCTTGGCCACGTCGGCCGGGCCCGCGCCGGCCGCACGCAGCGCCGTGCCGAGATTGGCAAAGGCCTGCCGCACCTGGGCGGCGAAGCTGTGGGGCAAGGTGCCGTCCTCGCGCTCGCCGCCCTGCCCGGCCACGCAGATCAGCGCGCGCCCGGCCGGCACCAGCGCCAGGTGCGAATAGCCGTTCGGGCGCGGATCGTAGAGGCCGAGCGGGTTGAGAAAGGTGAGCCCGCGTGACGGCTGGCGGGCGTCGGTGAACGGGGTGAGGTGCGGGAAGGTGGCTTGCTGCATAGCGTGGCTCCATTGTGCTGTCCGAGCGGCTGCCGGGATGGCCGCCATGGACGCCGGAACGCTCGACAGACTGGCAGCTCCGGCCTAATATCCAAGAATGATGTTGGATATTAGGCGCAGCCAGTGAATTACACAACAAATCCCTTGGATAATTCAGGGAATCCCCAATCGTCGGACCGCATCCTGTTTCTGCTGAAGACGCGCGGGCCGGCCTCGACCGCGCAGATCGCCGAGCGCCTGGAGATCACGGCCGAGGCCGCGCGCCAGCAGGTGCAGAAGCTGCTCGCGGCCGGCCTGGTCGAGGGCCGGCGCCAGGCCGCGAGCGGAGCCGGGCGCCCCCGCCAGGAATGGGAGTTGAGCGCGGCGGGACAGGCACGCTTTCCCGACACGCACGCGCAGCTCACGGTGCAGCTGATCGGCTCGATCCGGCAGCTCTTCGGCGAGGCCGGCCTGGACAAGCTGATCGGCCAGCGCGAGGCGCAGGCGCGCGACGACTATGCGCAGGCCTGCGCCGGCGAGCGCACGCTCCCCGACCGCTTGCGCCGGCTGGCCGCCTTGCGCGAAGCGGAAGGCTATATGGCACGCGTCGAGCGCGACGGCGCGGACTGGCTGCTGATCGAAGACCATTGCCCCATCTGCGCCGCCGCGCAGAGCTGCCAGGGTTTCTGCCGCGCGGAACTGCAGGTATTCCGCGACGTGCTCGGCAGCGATGCGAAAGTCGAGCGCGTGGAGCACCTGCTGGCCGGCGCACGCCGCTGCGTGTACCGCGTCAGCGCCGCGGGCTGATCGCGCCGGCCGTCGCCGGCGTGGCGCATGCTTCCCTCAGCCAGACCTAAGTTTCCCCAGGTAGAGTCGCCTCCCATACCGGCCGCGCCGCGCGCGGCCGCCCACCCGTCACATGCGTCCCGACCGAGGGACACCGCGAAAGGTGCAGATCCATGAGAGCGAATGCGCAACCTAGCCCGATCAAGGTCCCCGAGGTCACCCTGGCCTTCTGGATCATCAAGATCGCCGCCACCACGCTGGGGGAAACCGGCGGCGACGCCCTGTCGATGTCGATGAACCTCGGCTACCTCGTCAGCACGGCGATCTTCGCCGTGGTGTTCCTGGTGGCCGTCAGCGCGCAGATCCGCGCCAAACGCTTCCACCCGCTGCTGTACTGGGCCACCATCATCGCCACCACCACGGTCGGCACCACGCTCGCCGACTTCGCCGACCGCTCGCTTGGCATCGGCTATGCCGGCGGCACCACGCTGCTGGTCCTGCTGCTGCTCTGCTCGCTGGCGCTGTGGCAGCGCACGCTCGGCTCGGTCTCTATCGACACGGTGGGCGAGCCGCGTGGCGAGCTGTTCTACTGGGTGACGATCATGTTCTCGCAGACGCTCGGCACCGCGCTGGGCGACTGGACGGCCGACACCGCGGGCCTCGGCTACCTGGGCGGCGCAGTCGTGTTCGGGGCCCTGCTGGCCGCCGTCGCCGCCGCCTACTACTGGACCGCCATCTCCCGCACCCTGCTGTTCTGGGCGGCCTTCATCCTGACCCGGCCGCTCGGCGCGGTGGTGGGAGACTTCCTCGACAAGCCGCTGCACGCCGGCGGGCTGGCCATGAGCCGCTACACGGCATCGGGCATACTGCTGGGGCTGATGGCGACCTTCATCCTGCTGTTTCCGCAGCGGGCGGCGGTGCGATCTGGACACTGAAGCGCCGGCCGGCCCGGGGACAGCGCAACGGGAGCATGCATGCGGGTATTGCTGATCGAAGACGACCCGATGATCGGGCAGGTCGTACAGGCCGCGCTGAAGGACGCCGCCCACGCGGCGGACTGGGTGAACAACGGCGAGACCGCGCTGGCCACTCTGGCCGGCCAGCGCTATGACCTTGTCCTGCTGGACCTGGGCCTGCCCGGGCGCGACGGCATGGAGGTGCTGGCCGCGCTGCGCGCCCGCGGCGATGCGGTCCCGGTGCTGATCCTGACCGCGCGCGACGAACTGGAGGAGCGCATCCGCGGCCTCGACGCCGGCGCGGACGACTACGTCCTCAAGCCCTTCGAGATGAACGAGCTGCTGGCGCGCATGCGGGCCGTGTGGCGCCGCCGCGGCGGCACCGCCACGCCCCTGCTTGGTAATGGCCAGGTGAGCGTCGACCCGGCCACGCGCCAGGCGACGGTGCCCGGCACCGAGCCTGTCCTGCTGAGCAACCGCGAGTTCGCGCTGCTGCAGGCGCTGCTGGTTCGCCCCGGCGCCATCCTCTCGCGCGCCGAGCTGGAGGACCGCATCTACGGCTGGGGGGAGGAAGTCGAGAGCAATGCCGTCGAATACCTGATCCATGCGCTGCGCAAGAAGCTGGGCAGCGGCATCATCAAGAACGTGAGGGGCGTGGGATGGATGGTGGCCAAGGAAGCCTGAACCCGTCGATCCGGCGCCGCCTGGCGTGGTGGCTCGCGCTGACGATCCTGGCCGTGGCGCTGGCGGCCGGCACCGTGTCCTTCCGCGCTGCCTTCGAAGAAGCCAATGCGCTGCAGGACGACACGCTGCGGCAGGTCTCGGCGCTATTCGACCCGCAGCACCTGCCTGCCCCGCATCTCGGCGACGCGGGCCGCCTGCCCGGCAGCGACGAGGACGCGCGCGTGATCGTGCAGTACCTGCCCCGCTCGCGGCCCGTGGCTTCCCTCGGGCGCAGCGACGATGCCGTCTCGCTGCCGCTCGGCACCGGCCTCGCCGACGGCATCCACACCATCACGATCCGCGACGAATCCTTCCGCGCCGTGGTGCGCACGCTCGCCAGCGGCGAGCGCATCGTCGTGGCCCAGGAAACCGGCATCCGCAACGAGATCGCGCGTGACAGCGCCCTGCGCACCGTGCTGCCCTTCCTGCTGCTGGTGCCGGTGATGCTGGCCCTGCTGGGCGTGCTGCTGCGCCGGATGTTCCAGCCGATCGCCCGCTTGGCGGCGGATGTCGAGGAGCGCGGCGAGCAGGACCTGCGCCCGCTGCGCGAGGCACACATCCCGGCCGAGATCGCGCCCTTCGTCGGCGCCATCAACCGCCTGCTGTCGCGCACCGGCCAGGCCATGGCGGCGCAGCGGCGCTTCGTCTCCGATGCCGCGCACGAGCTGCGCACGCCGCTGACCGCGCTGTCGCTGCAGGCCGAGCGGCTGGGCCACGCGCCAATGTCGGACGAAGCCAGGGAGCGGCTCGCCGCGCTGCGCGGCGGCATCGAGCGCGGCCGCAACCTGCTGGAACAGCTCCTGACCCTGTCGCGCGCCCAAGCGGCACCGCGCGGCGCGGCCGGCACGGTATCGGTGCAGCAGGTGCTGCGGCATGTGCTGGAAGACCTCGTGCCGCTGGCCGAGGCACGCAGCATCGACCTGGGGGTCGGCTGGACGGACGAGGGCCGGCAGGCGGACGACGGCGACGCGCAGGTGGCCGCCGGCACGGTGGACCTGACGGCGCTGCTGCGCAACCTGGTCGACAACGCCATCCGCTACACGCCGCCAGGCGGCCGCGTCGACCTGTCGGCCGGCCGGCGCGGCGACCGCGTGATCCTGCAGGTCACGGATTCCGGGCCAGGCATCCCGCCCGCCGAACGCGCGCGGGTATTCGATGCCTTCTACCGCGCGCCCGGCAATACGGCCACCGGCTCCGGCCTGGGCCTGTCCATCGTGAAGACCATCGCCGAGCGCCTGGACGCCGAGGTATCGCTCGCCTATGCCGACGAAGCCGCGCAGTGCGGCCTGCGCGTGACCGTGTCGCTGCCGGCCGACTCGCGCGGCACAGGCGCCGCGCCGGCGCACCGCTGATACCTGGATGGCGCCTGGATGGCGTACGTATCGCGGGCGGTTCTCGCCCGCCGGCCCGGCGCCGCAAGCCGCGCAGCTCAGGCCATGCAGACGTCACCGCTGCCGGCAACGTGCGTACGCACACTGGCGGGCCTGCTGAGCACCCGGATGTCGCCGCTGCCGTGGATCGACAGGTCGGCCGCCTCACTGGGCGCGACGACGGCGTCGCCGCTGCCGCGGACCTCGACCGTGGCACGCGCCTGCTGCAGCATGCCGATGTCGACATCGCCCGAGCCGGCGATTGCCACGGATACGTCTTCCACCCTGCCGGTGGCGCAGATGCTGCCGCTGCCGTCGAGCTCCAGGTGCAGATCCTGCTGCGCCACCTCGTGCAGGAACAGGTCGCCGCTGCCGACCATGGCCCAGTGCGCGATTGCCGGCCCCTCCAGCCTCACCTCGATATGGTTGCGGCGGAAGGCGCGCCAGTTGAAGCGGCCGGCCAGCCGATTGCCTTCGAGGCGCAGATGCTCGATCAGCCAGGGGTTGGCGCGCACCAGCGCGCGCGGCACTGCCGCCGGCTTCCAATGCACCTCGGCTGGCAGGCAGATCTGCATGCGCTGCCCCGGCGACCACGCCAGCTCGCGCTCGACGAAATCGTCCCCGTCCGCGCCGAAGGGCTGCAGGCGGTCGCGGTGGCGCGCCACCAGGGCGCCCGCGGCCAGCCCCGCCGCCAGCAACAGCAGCAGCCCCGCCAGCACTGGCACCAGCGACAGCAGCATCACGCTGCCACCGAGCAGCACGCCGGCCAGCACCACGGCGAGCAGCGGCACGGCAAACATCAGCAAGCCGGCACAGGGCAGCAGGAAGGCCAGCCCCGCCGAGACCAGCAGCCACTTGACGAAGCTTGCCGCGTGCCGCTGCTGGCGCCACTGGCGGTAGTGAATGTCAGTCAGGTGCTCGCGCGCCAGCCGCTCCGGATCGCCGAGCGCGGCGGCGGTGCCGGCCTCGCTGCGCCCGGCCGCCAGGGCCTCGTCGAAGTGGGCCGCGTAGTCCGCGACGATCTCGTCGATCTCGGCGGGCGCGAGCCCTTTCAAGGCGCGGCGCAGCCGCCGCAGGAACGCTTCTTTGCTCACGAACTCACTCCGATAAGCCGGTTGACCGCACCAGTGAACTGTTGCCACTCCTGCTGCTGGACCGCGAACGCGGCCCGCCCCGCCTCCGTGATGCGGTAGTACTTGCGCGGCGGGCCGCTTGCCGATTCCTGCAGGTAGGCATCGACCAGGCCGTCCGCCTGCAGGCGGCGCATCAGCGGATAGATGGTGCCCTCGCCCATGTCGACGGCCTCGGCAAGCTGCCGTGCGAGGTCATAGGCATAGCTGTCACCCCGGGCGAGCAGGGCCAGCACACACAGGTCGAGCACGCCCTTCTTCAATTGGGTGGAAATGGAATCCGCCATGGATGGCCCTGTTATGGATGGCCCTGTTGCCTTCGTCGGGATACAGCATAAAGCAAGGTATATTGTATTGCAAGGTAGCTTGCCAAGCATGAGTGCCAGGAAGGAAGCCGGCGGCAAGGCCAGGCGCCGGCGGCAGCGACGACCGGGAAGGGAACGGGCTCGGGATCCAGGCCAGGCGCTAGGCGCGCACGGCGCGCCAGTCCGGATGACCGAAGCGCGCGAGGTAGTGCCACACCTTCTTCAGGTCCTGTGGATCATGCCGGCCGCTACGCGCGGCCTCGCCGAGGATGGCCGGTGTCAGCACACCGTCGCGCGCGAGTGCCTGACCCAGCCTTGCATACACCGCGCCGCGGTAGTCGGGATGCGCGCCCAGCATGTCTGCATGCACGCGGAAGCCCGCGTGCCATTCGATTGCGCAGGGCAGGTGCGCTGCCAGCGCCTCGACCTCCGTGCCGCGGAAGCTTGGGTCCAGCACGAGTGCCTCGACGTCGCAGGCCAGGCGCAGCGGCCCGTGGACATGGGCCTCGATATAGCCGTCCAGCGCGTCTGTGCGGGGATCCAGTCGCCCTGCCCGCGCCAGCGGCAGCAGTGCCATGCGCTCGGCCACGCCGAAATCGACCGGTTCGAACACGCTGTCCGGAAAGCAGAAGGAGCAGCGCGACAACACTTCCGGACGCAGTCGCAGGTGTGCAGAGCCGAAGCGCGGCGAGGCGCCGACCGGATCGCGCCGGTCGTCGAGTGCGCCGTACTTGGGGCGCGCCTGCCGCGGCGCGCCGTCATAGGCGCCGCCGAACAGGCGACTCTCCCAGCGCCAGCGGTCGCCGCCAAGGTGGGCGGTCAGCCCGCCGTTGCTGGTGCCGGTCTCGAACTGCGAGCGGTAGACTCCATCGCTCACCAGCCTGTGCAGGATGGGCTCGCCGCGGTGCAGCCTGTCAGGGTGGAAATTCAGCGTGATGCGCAGGTCCGCGCCCAGCGGGCCGCCCTTGCTGTGCGCGGTGACCCGGGCCAGCGCGCGCTCCTGCGGCGAGCCTGCCGGCGGCTGCCAGGCAGGACTGGGACGGCGGGATTCCGGCGCACGCGGCATGGCGAGTGGAGGTAGGCTGCCCGGCAGGACAAGGCCTTCCAGCATAACGCGGCACCGCGCGCGTCACCAGCCGACCTGGCCGCGGCTGGCGGGGTGCGTAGCCGCGCTCGCGCCCCCTCCGCATCGCCCACCCGGAAGTGCGCGCTCAGGGTGTGATCGCCACCTTCAGCACGCCATCGCGCTGGTTGCCGAACAGTTCGTAGGCTTCTTCGATCTGCGCCAGCTTGAAGCGGTGGGTGACCATCGGGCCCAGGTCCAGGCGCGCGGTTTCGATCACCTGCATCAGCCTGCGCATACGCTCCTTGCCGCCCGGGCACA
Organism: Cupriavidus sp. 09_S30; assembly: GCF_056930435.1. Taxonomy (NCBI): domain Bacteria; kingdom Pseudomonadati; phylum Pseudomonadota; class Betaproteobacteria; order Burkholderiales; family Burkholderiaceae; genus Cupriavidus; species Cupriavidus sp. 09_S30. Next base: position 1,970,186 of record NZ_JBXOWI010000002.1, read on the forward strand.
GCGACGTGACGATGCGGTTGTCGCCCAGGCCCGCGTGGAAGGCACCCAGCGGAATGCTGAGGTCGCTCGAATAGACGCCCAGGCTGGACAGCGTGCCGCCCGGCTTGAGCACGCGCAGGGCCGCCTCGAAGGTGGTCTGCGTGCCGAGCGCCTCGATGGCGGCATCCACGCCGCGCCCGCCGGTCAGGCGCAGGATCTCGTCGACCACGTCCACCTTACGGAAGTTGATGGTGGCGTCCGCGCCCATCCTGCGCGCGATCTCCAGCCGCTCGTCGATGCCGTCCACGGCAATGATCATGCCCGCGCCGCGCAGGCGCGCGCCGGCCGTGGCGCACAAGCCGATCGGCCCCTGCGCGAAGACGGCCACGATATCGCCGATCTTGATGTCGGCGCGCTCGGCGCCGGCAAAGCCCGTGGACATGATGTCCGGACACATCAGCACCTGTTCGTCGCTCAGCCCGTCCGGGATGGGCGCGAGATTGGCCTGGGCATCGGGCACCAGGACGTATTCGGCCTGCGTGCCGTCGATGGTGTTGCCGAAGCGCCAGCCGCCCATGGGCTTGTAGCCGTGGCCGTGGCACTGGCCATCCTGCGACGGCACGCCGTCCTGGCAGGCGTAGGAATGGAAGCTCGGGCAGATCGCGCCCGCGATCACCCGCTGGCCCTCGCGGTATCCCTTGACCTCGCGCCCCAGCTTCTCGATCACGCCGACCGGTTCGTGGCCAATGGTCAATCCGCTTGCGACGGGATACTCGCCCTTGAGGATATGGATGTCGGTGCCGCAGATCGTGGTGGTGGTGATCCGCAGCAGCGCATCGCCCGGACCGACATCCGGAATGGGCTTCTCCTGCAGGACGATCTTGCCGGGACCGAGGAAGACAAGCTGCTTGCATGCTTGCCATGGCGCACTCCCAAAAGGACCTTGCGAATAGCCATTCTAGGTTCCCGTCCCAGACGCAAACTTGACCCAGCGCAACAATGCCAGGTGATGCATGCGGCGCGGGCGCGGCACGGCAAGGTGCCGGCCGCGCGCCTCCAGCCACTTCCCGCAAGACATCCTGCCGTCCCGTGCTTAGCCTTTGCAGCCAGCCGCATGATAGCCAGGAGAGTCGAAGATGAGCGTCACCCCGCTGGACCTGCCCGCAGACCGCTTCGGCGGACAACCCTCGCCCCCGCCTGCCATTGGCATGGCGCACTGGTTCACCGAGCGCGCCCGCCGCGCCTCCCAACGCCCCGCCCTGAGCTTCGAGGGCACGACCTGGACTTACGGCCAGATGCTGGCCGAGGTGGACCGCCTCGCCGCCGTGCTCGACGCGGGCGGCGTGCGTCCTGGCATGCGAGTGGGATACCTGGGGTTCAATCACCCGCTGTTCCTGGCAGCCATGTTCGCCAGCGCCAAGCTGGGCGCGATCTTCGTGCCGCTGAACTACCGGCTGACCGGCGCCGAGCTGGCCTATATCGTCAACGATGCGGGCATCCACACCCTGCTGGTGGACCCCGACCACCTGGGTGTGATCGACACGGTGCGCGAGACGCTGTGCTGCGCGCGCTACCACTGCGTCGAGGGTGAACCGTCCGACCCGGCCCGCTGGCCGCCGCTCGCCGCCGCCATGGCGAACGCCGCCCCGTGGCCGCACCCGCCCGTGGCAGCGCGCAACGACGACGTTGCCGTCATCATGTACACCTCGGGCACGACCGGACGCCCCAAGGGCGCCATGCTGACGCATGGCAACTTCTGGTGGAACCACGTCGGAGAGATGTACACCGCGGACGTCCTCGCGGACGACGTGCTGCTCGTCTTCGCCCCGATCTACCACATCGGCGGCCTCAATGTGCTACTGCTGACCACGCTGCTCAAAGGCGGGCACGCCGTGCTGCACCGCCAGTTCGAGCCGGCGCGCGTGCTGGAGGACATTGCGGCCTACCGTGTCAGCACCCTCTTTGCGGTGCCGGCGATGCTGCTCTTCATCAGCCAGCACCCCGCTTTCGGCGATGCCCCGTTGGACAGCGTGCGCATGATCTTCTGCGGCGGCGCGCCTTGCCCCGAACCATTGCTGCGCACCTACGCCGCGCGGGGCATCGCCGTGCTGCAGGGCTACGGCCTGACCGAAACCGCCGCACTGGTGACGGTGCTGACGGCCGAGCACGCCTTGGCGAGGATCGGCTCAGTGGGGCACACCGCGCTGCTGATCCAGATCCGGCTGATCGATCCGCAGGGCAACGCGGTCACGGCGCCGCATGCGCGCGGCGAAATCTGCGTGCGCGGGCCCAACGTGACGCGCGGCTACTGGAACCAGCCCGAGGCCACGCGGGCGGCCATCGATGCCGACGGCTGGTTCCGCACCGGCGACGTGGGCTACGCGGACGAGGACGGCTTCTACTACGTGTGCGACCGGGTCAAGGACATGATCATCTCCGGCGGCGAGAACGTCTATCCGGCCGAGGTCGAAAGCGTCCTGTACGGTCACCCCGCGGTGGCTGAGGTGGCCGTGATCGGCGCGCCGGACCCGCGCTGGGGCGAGACCGTGCTGGCCGTGGTGGCGGTGAAGTCTGGCCAGGACCTGTCGCTGGAAGCGCTGCAGGACTTTGCCAGCACGCGCCTGGCGCGTTACAAGATCCCGCGCCGGCTGCAACTGGTGCCGGCACTGCCGCGCAACCCCACCGCTAGATCCTCAAGTTCCAGCTGCGTGAACGGTACAGCCAGGGCTGAGTCTGGCCGCTGGCGGCCGCGTTACTCCAATTCCACCCCCTTCAACTCGGGGATCAGGAACAGCGTGGCCACCATGTCGAGCAGGTAGAGGCCCGCCAGCAGCGCGATGGCTACCGGGAAGGAATAGGCGGCGGCCAGCGCGCCCACCACGATGGGCCCGAGGCCGCCGACCGCGCGGCCGATATTGAACAGCACGTTCTGCGCGGTCGCACGCGCTGCCGTGGGATAGGCCTCGGAGATCAGCGCCCCGTAGCCGCCGATCATGCCGTTGACGAACATGCCCATCAGCGCGCCCGCCCACAGCATCGTCACGGGATCGGACAGGCGGGAATAGGCCAGCACCATGCCGACCGCGCCGGCCTGGAACAGCAGGAAGGTCGGCTTGCGCCCGATCCGGTCGGCCAGGTGGCCGAACAGGCAGATGCCCGCCATCATGCCCAGCACGGTGACCGAGGTCCAGAGCGCCGACTTGGTGAGCGAGAAGCCCAGCGACTTGGACAGATAGGTCGGCAGCCAGATCATGATTCCGTAGTAGCCGAAATTCTGCACCGAGCACAGGATCACCACGCCCAGGCTGATGCGGGCCGTGCGAGAGTCGGCCACCAGCAGCTTGAAGGCGTTGGCACTGGGCTTGCGCGCCTGGCGCACGAACAGCTCCGGTTCGTGCAGCTTGTTGCGCACCGCCCAGGCCACCAGCGCCGGCAGCACGCCGACCATGAACATCCCGCGCCAGCCGATCAGCGGCAGCAGCAGCGGGGTCAGCAGCGACGCCATCAGCACGCCCGCCTGCCAGCCCAGCGCCACGTAGGACGAAGCCCGCGCGCGCTTGGCGGCGGGCCAGGCCTCGGCGGCCAGCGCCATGCCGATGCCGAACTCGCCGCCCAGGCCGATGCCGGCGATGGTGCGGTAGGCCAGCAGGTCCCAGAAGCCCTGCGCGAAGGCGCACATGCCGGTGAAGACCGCGAACAGCACGATGGTCCAGGTCAGCACCCGGATGCGGCCGAAGCGGTCGCTGAGCGCCCCGAACAGGATGCCGCCGACCACCGCGCCGACCAGCGTCCAGGTCACCAGCGCGCCGGACTGGCCGGTCGACAGGCTCAGCGAGGCGCTGATGGCCGGCAGCATGAAGCCCAGGATCAGCAGGTCGAAGCCATCCATCGCATAGCCCACCGTGGAGCCGGCCAGCGCCTTCCAGGCATAGGCGGGAGGATGGGCGGCGCGGATGTCGGCGGACGGGGGCACCGATGCCTTGGCATTGGCTTGCATGGGGGACGCTCCTCCTGTGTTGTTGGCGTCGTGGCAGGGTCGCGCCGCCGCACCGGCATCGCCGCCGCATTGCGCGGGGGCAGGACCGGCCGCCTGCTCGGGAGGGCATGGGCGCGGCGAGCCGCCAGGGAGCCGGCCGCTCGCGGGCCGCAGTGTACCGCATGGGACAGGGTTCCCGCGCGCCGGCCGCGGGCGGCTCTTGCGCCCTCCCCCTTCCGGTGGAAAGATGCTCAATCGGGGCGGCGACCGCGCCGCGGATCCATCGACCTGCACAGGACGAGGCCATCATGCATCTCAGCCATATCGCAGACGAGTTCGAAGCCAGCGCGCCGGGCACGGACGCCTTCCTCGCCGTCAAGACGCACATGCACGCGCTGATGTCCAGCGACCCCGCTCATGCCAGCGCCTACTACCTGCTCTACGGCTTCGCCCGCTCCTACGTCATCCTGCACGATGACGAAGGCGTGCCCTCCGCCTTCGCCGAGGACGCCAAGCACCAGTTGCTCGGCTACATGCGGCAGATCGAAGCCGCCATTCCGCTCGGCCCGGTCATGCTGCTGGATGTGATGAACGGCGTGGTGCGCGACCACGACGCCGCATCGCAGGCGTTCTGACGCGCGCAGGCGCGCGACGCACCAACGCAGCGACGTAGGGCAGCGCCGGCCATCCTGGACGATGGCAGGCGGGCGTGCGTCTGCCAGCCCCATGCATCGCCGACATGGCGGCAATCCATGGATTGCACTTCAGTCCGGCGCGCTTGTTGCTGTATCGGCCAGAACCTGGCGGATCGCTTCCTCGAAGGCTTCCACGGGCTGTCCGCCGGTCACCAGGTAGCGATCATTGAAGATGATGGACGGCACCGACTGGATTCCCATTGCCTGGTATTCCCGTTCCTGCGCGCGCACCTCATCGGCATAGTCACCGCGTTGCAGCACCTGGCGCGCCTGCGCGGCATCGAGTCCGACCGATGCCGCGGCTTCGACCAGGACGTCATGATTGCTCGGATCCTTGCCATCGCCATGGTAGGCCCGCAGCAGCGCCAGCTTGAGGGGCAGCTGCCTGCCTTCGATGCCGGCCCAGTGCAGCAGGCGGTGTGCGTCGAAGGTGTTGTACACGTGCGTGCGCGGACCGAAGGCAAAGCCGACGCTGGCGCCACGCTCGCGGATCATGGCCTGCGTCTCGGCGATCTGCGCCGGCGTGCGCCCGTACTTCTTGCCGAGATAATCGACGATGGCCTCGCCCTCCGGCCCCATCTGCGGATTCAGCTCGAAGGGATGCATGACGATACGGGCGTCCACCGCGTCGCCGAGGCGCGATAGCGCAAGCTGGAGCGAGGACAGGCCGATCGCACACCATGGGCATGCGATGTCGGAAACAAAATCGATCTTGAGCGCTTGTGTCATGGCTTTCCTGGTGGAGATGCGCTGCGGACCGTGCCGCGGCAGCGCCCAATGTTACCCGCTTGGCAACGAGCCTGCGCGCGGCAGTGCCGGTGCCCGGCTTACCCGGCTAGAAGAAGCACATGCGGATCAGCGGCGCCCCCAGCACGCTCACCAGCCCCGCGATCATCATCACCAGCGACGCCACCACGCCCTGTACCTCGCCGAGCTGGCGCGCCTTGGCGGTGCCGGCCCCGTGCGCCGCGGCACCGAAGATGGCGCCCTGGGCCAGCCGGCTGCGCACCATCGGCAGCAAGGACAGCACCAGCTCGCCGATGGCCATGCCGGTCAGGCCGGTGATCACCACGAAGACCGCGGCCAGGTCGGCTGGACCGCCCAGCGAACGCACCGCCTCCACCGCGAAAGGCGTGGTGACCGAGCGCACCGCCAGGCCCTTCTGCAAGGCAACCGACAGGCCGAGCCAGCGCGCGAGCCAGACCGAGCTCACCACCGAGGTCAGCACGGCCGCAATCACGCCCACCGAGATCGACAACCAGTGCTTGCGCACCATCGCGCGGTGGTCGTAGATGGGGAGCGCGAACGCCACCGTGGCCGGGCCGAGCAGCCACATCAGCCAGCGCGTGTCGGCGATATAGTCGCGGTATGGAATATGCGCGGCCAGCACCAGCGCGATCAGCACCGCCGGCGTGGCCAGCAGCGGCATCAGCAGCAGGCTGGCGCGCCGCGCATAGACGTACTTGTTCAGATAGTAGAGAGCGAGCGTGGCGGCAAGGCACACGCCGGCCAGCAGAGCGTCAGACATGGTGCTGCCCCCGCTGGCGGCGCGCCAGCCAAAGTTCGAGGCGGTAGATCCGGTCGACCACCAGCGCCGTGACCACCATCACGGCCACCGTGCTGCTGCCGATGACCGCGCAGATGCGCCAGCCATCGTGGCGCACCAGTTGCGGATACTGCACGACCGCCAGCACGGCAGGGATAAAGAACAGCAGCATCTCGCCCAGCAGCCAGTTGGCGCCGCCGCGGATCCATCCGGAGCGGATCACGCCGGCGAACAGCAGGACTGCCAGCACCAGCAGGCCGATCAGCCCCGCCGGCAGCGGCAGCCCGAGGCGCCCGCGCAACCAGTCCGCCAGCAGCCACAGCGCCGACAGCGCCACCACCTGGCACAGGGCGGTGGCGCCGGTGCGCAGGCGGGAAGCGGAGTCAGGGCGGGAGTCAGGGCGGGAGCGCGGCCCGGCCGGGCGGACGGTGGGGCCGGAGGAAGGCGATGCGGCGTGCATGATCTGGAATCGGGCCGCCTCAGGCGGCAGGAGCGGCCGGAGCGGCCGGGGGCGTGGACAGAAAAACAATGCCCCTAGTGTACGAAGCCCCAATCGATATATAAAATGAATATAAATTATTCTTTCGATTCCGCATTGGAATAGAAATATGGATATCCGCGGCCTTCGCTATTTCGTTGAAGTGGTGCGCCAGGGTGGCTTCACGCGCGCCGCCGGCACGCTGCATGTGACCCAGCCGACCATCAGCAAGATGATCAAGGCGCTGGAGGATGAACTGGGCGGCCCGTTGCTGCTGCGCGAGGGCCGCACGGTCCAGCTCACCGATGCGGGCAAGGTGGTGCTGGCGCGCGCGCAGGCCGTGCTGGCGGAGGTGACGCGCCTGCGCCAGGAAGTGGCCGAGGTCGATGGCATGGCGCGCGGCGAGCTGGCGGTGGGCATCCCGCCGATGGCGGGCCGCTATTTCGCCCCTGTCATCGGCGCCTATCGCAAACAGTACCCCGGCGTGGCGCTGCGGCTGCGCGAGCAGGGCGGCCGCGCGCTGGAAGAAGGCGTGGCGTCCGGCGAGCTGGACCTCGGCGTCACGGTGCTGCCGACCACGGTGCCCGGGCTGTCGGCACTGCCGGTGACGCGCCATGCACTGACGGTGATCTATCCGGCCGCGCGGGCACCCCGGCGGACCGGACCTGTACGCCTGGCGGACCTGGCCGGCGAGCCGTTCGTGATGTATGAAGACGATTTCGTGCTCTACCGCGTCATCCTCGACGCCTGCGAGGCAGCGGGCTTCCTGCCGCCGATCGCCGGGCAGAGCCGCCACTGGGATTTCATCGGCGAACTCGTCGCCGCCGACGTCGGCATCGCGCTGCTGCCCGAGCCGATCGCGCGCAGCCTGGACCCGGCACGCATCGCCGTGCGGCCACTGGCAGCGCCGCACCTGGCCTGGGAACTCGGCCTGGTCTGGCGCGAGAGCTACCTGTCGCGCGCCGCGCGGGCATGGCTGGCCTGCTGCCAGCAGGCCTTCGGCACGCCGCCGGCCGCACCAGCCCCCTGAAACACGAAGCGGCATTTCCCACACTTGCCGCGTGGCCCGGCCGCGTTTCGCAACGCGGCCGGCCGGACCACATGCTGCCTAAGGCATGCGGCTCAGGATGCCATCCATCTCCTGCGCGGAAAACGCCCGCAAGGTCTGCGAGCGGACATTGCCCGCCGCGCCGAGCGAAAGCCCGAGCGCGGTCGCGGTGGCATCGTCGGGTGCATCGAGGACGCAAGCCAGATCGTACTGCCCGAGGGTCCAGTAGAGGTCCTTCACCTGGATACCGGCCTTGGCGGCCATTTCGCGGAATGCCGCCGCGCGCTTGGTGGTGTCCTTGACGGTACGGATGCCCTGGTCCGTGAAGTTCAAGAGCACCAGGTACGTTGCCATGATGCGCCCTCCTGACCGGCTGCGCCTGTCGGGCGGATGCCGCGCGCAGCCGGCACGCTCGGCAGCCGCGACGAACGCGGACAGCGAACGGCTGGCGCGGGCGGCAGGCGCGGCCGCGGGCGCGCGGCAAACGCCAGGGGCATACGAGCGGCGCCCGCGCCGACCGCTAGCCGACCAGCTCGATGTGGTTCACGACGTTTTCCACGCCCTGCACGTACCAGGCGTCGCGCTCGGCCTGGCGCCGCGACGCTTCATTGCTGGCGCTGCCCTCCAGCGTCACCACGCGGTTCTCGGTGCGCACGCCGATCTGCTCCGCGTCGACGAAGACATCGGTCTCGAGCACCAAGTGCAGGGCCTCGGTGATTTCGTCATCGCTGTCGTCTTCGGCCGGCTCCACCTTCAAATCGTTGACCACGCAACGGCAGCCCGGCGACCACCAGGCCAGCACGCCGGCCAGCCGCATGTGCGACAGGCTGATCACGCGCCCAGTCAGCGTGACCACGCCGTCGCTGGCCGCCACTTCGATCTCGCCCGCGCTGTCTTCGCCCGCCTCGCGCAGTTCCTTGCTGCGCCCTTTCGCCTGCACGCTGATGCGGCAGTTGCGGAAGTCGATATCGTCGAGCAGGCGGTCGCACACCGCGTCGCGCAGCTCGCCGTCACCCACCGGTTCGCCCCCGTCCGAGACACACAGGTGATCGATCACGCTGGACACGCCTTCGACGCGGCGCATCTGCGCCGCGGTCCGCGTCTTGTCGACGATGTCGGCTACCTCGCCTTCGAGCAGCAGCGCGCCCTCGGACAGGCGCATGTGAATGACCGGGTGTTGGGGGTGACCATGGAAGGGCACATGCGCCAGGGCGGCGCGAGCCTGCGTCAGCACTGCTTCGCTACTCTGCATGATGTCTGCCTCGTCTTGTCATCGGGTGAAGGAAGGCGCTCCGGCGACCGCAGCACGCGCATGCCACGGCGGCGCAGGCCGGCTTGCGCGGCGGCCTCAACCCATTATAGGAACGACCGGCCCGCCCGCCCGGACCGTGCTGCCGTCCCGGGAGGCTTGACAAGCACGCATCCTTCCTTTAACATCGTCCGTTCTTAAAAGCCTTGGGGTTCCCAATTGGACACTTTCAGTTGTCCTGATTCGTTGGTCAAGCAGTAATCCCCGCCAGACACACCCGCCGTTTTTCTAGGCCACCGTCTGGCAGGATTTGCAAGACGGTGCGCGCCCAGCCATTCCGGCTACCCGCATCCAGCACGCTTTACCCGTATCGTCTGTCGCCAGCGCCCGTCGCTCGCGATGAGGCCGGATTTTGGCCGCCTGCATGCCGCATATTGCGCGGCAGCGCGCGTCCTCGCCCGTCATGCCGACGGGATGCCGGCCTCAGGCCGCCCCAATTTGTTCAACCGCAGCCAGGGAGATCCACGATGCCCGACGACCCTTGTAGTCCTCGACCCGATCCGTCGCGCGCCGCGCATGGCCGGCGCGCATGCCACTACCCTGCCCGATCGACGGCGCCGTCCGCTGCCAAGCCTGACTGAGCGGCGCCAAGCTTGGGCCCCGACAGGAGAATTCCAATGAAGCACTCCATCCTGCTGCCCGACTTCCGTCACCCCGAAATCGCCACCCACGACGCCGACCGCATGCGCGCTATCCGCGCGGCGGGCGCGCAGCATGCACTGGCATGGCTGCGCCGCCTGCTCGGCGGCCGCCAGGGCTGAGCGAATTGCCGCGGGCCTGCTCCGGGCCCGCGGCCCATCCCTGATACTTCGCTAATACTTCGCCTCGTCTCCGGCTTGGCCGGCGGGTTCGTGCTACGCGCATCCGTACGCCAGCTCCGGCCGGGACGTCACGCGCCTGCCATGCGTGCCGACTAGGCTTGCGGGCTGACAGCTGCCGCCTGTCGTGCTGGCGGCAAAGGAGCATTTCGTGCGTATGATCGACAACTTCCAGTGGCTGCCGCTGCTGGATACCCTGACCTGCCTGGCCCTCGCATTCGTGCTCGGCTCCGCGATCGGGCTGGAACGCCAGTTCCGGCAACGTACCGCGGGGCTGCGCACCAATGCGTTGGTCGCGGTCGGCTCCGCGGTCTTCGTCGACCTGGCCTTCCGCCTGGGCGGCGGCGACGGCGCGGTGCGCGTGATCGCCTACGTCGTTTCGGGCGTGGGCTTCCTCGGCGCCGGCGCCATCATGAAAGAAGGCATCAATGTGCGCGGGCTCAACACCGCCGCCACCTTGTGGGGTTCCGCCGCGGTAGGCGCCTGCGCCGGCGCGGGCTTCGCCGCCGAAGCGCTGCTCTCCTCGCTGTTCGTGCTGGCCGCCAACACGCTGCTGCGCCCGGTGGTCAACACCATCAACCGCGCGCCGATCGACGACGCCTCCACCGAAGTCACCTACCAGATGCGCGTGATCGCGCCGCGCGAGCACGGCAAGCAGGCGCTGGCCGCGCTCGAGGATTGCCTGGAACACGCCAGCTACCCGGTGGGCGATCTCGACGTGGAAACCTTCGGCGAGGACGATGTTGAAATCGTCGCTACCCTGCTGAGCACCTCGGTCGACTCGGACGAACTCGATCGCGTGGTGGATGATCTGGTGCTGAAGCCCTTCGTATCGCAGGCCTACTGGAGCCCCAGCACGACTGACTGAGGCGCCGGCATGGCCTGCAGGGCCGGCGATAGCGCCCTCACTCCTGGATGTTGGCCTCGCTGACAATCTTGCGGTAGGCATCCGTTTCCTTGGCGATGAACGCACGGAAGGCCGCACCGTCCTTGGCATCGATATCGACGCCCGACTCCGACAGCTTGCTCTTCACCTCCGGATCGTTGATGGCGTGAGCCAGTGCCTCCGACAGCTTGTCGGTGACCGCCTTGGGCGTGCCGGCCGGCGCGAACACGCCGAACCACAGGCGCATGTCGATGCCCGACAGCGTCTTGTTCTCGGCCAGCGCCGGAATATTGGGCGCCGCGTGCGAGCGCGCGGCCGAGGTCACGCCGATGGCCCGGAGCTTGCCCGACTTGATCTGCGGCAGCGCCGTCGACAGCACCAGCACGCCCAGCTCGATCTGGTTGGCCATGAGGTCGGCGATCGCCGGCGCGCCACCCTTGTAGGGCACATGGGTCATGTCGACCTTGCTGGCGCTGCGGATCAGTTCGCCCGACAGGTGCAGCGGCGTGCCGATGCCCGAGGTGCCGTAGTTGACCGGCTTCTTGCTCTTGGCCAGCGCCAGGAAGCCATCGATGCCGCGGATGCCCGACTGCGCGCCCGAGACCAGCACCATCGGCTGCGAGCCCACCATGCGCAGCGGCACCAGGTCGCGCTGGCCGTCGTACTTGATGCGCGGATTGGTCAGGCGGGCGATCGAGATCTCGCTGTTGGAGCCCAGCAGCAGGGTATAGCCGTCCGGTGCTGCGCTGATGGTCTTGAGCGCACCGATCGTGCCGCTGGCCCCCGGCGCGTTGTCCACCACTACCGAGACTCCCAGCTCGCGCCCCAGGCGCTGGCCGAGCACGCGCGCCACCAGGTCGTTACTGCCTCCCGCCGCGTAGGGCACCACCAGCGTGACCGGGCGGTCGGGATAGGCGGCCAGCGCGGGCACGGCAGCCAGCGCGGCGGCAAGCGACAGCGCCGCGGCAAGAGTCTTCTTCATGGATTTCCTTGGTCTTGTGGTTCGGCCTGTCCAAGACAGGCCGGCTCGCGGTGTCCTCCCGTTGATACGGTCCCCGCGCGACGCGGGATTGTAGGGCTGCCGGACGAGCCTGGGAAGGCTCGTCCGGCGACACGGGGCGCCTGCGCCCGCCCTGGGCCCGCCTATTTCAGCGGCAGGCAGATGCGCGTCTGCAATTGCGCCGGCGGCGTGGTGCGCGGGTCGTTCAGGTACTGCTCGAACATGGGGAAGTCGGCCGGCACTTCGCCGCTGCCCGGCAGCCATTGCGAGAACATCCAGTTGTAGGGCTTGTGCATCTCGTTGTACGGCCCGGTGTAGGTCAGGATGGCGCAACGGCCTTCCGGGATCTCGAAGCGCTGCAGTTCGGGGCCGAGGTCGGCGTCGGGCGCGACCGACACGCCGGCCATGGAACGCTGCTGGCTGGCTGGCACCTGCTCGGGGTCGCCGAAGTACACGCCGTAGCCGATGGTTTCCGGCCGCGCAATGCCGCGGCTGGCGGCCAGCATGAAGACGCGGGAGAACATCGGACCGATTTCCTGGTAGCTGCCTTGATGGGGCAGCGCGGCCAGCACGGCGCCGGGGAAGGTCTCGATCTTGATGGGGTACATGCCTAGCTCCTGTGGGTCGAAGGGACCGGAGCGGGCCGCCCGGTAGCGCCCCGGCGATATGCCGAAGGTCGTGCCGAATGCCCGGTTGAACGCCGCGTCCGACTCGTAGCCGGCGCGCTGCGCAACGTCACGCAAGGAATCCTGCGAACCCAGCAGCGCGGCTGCCGCGCGGTGCATGCGGATGCGCTGCACCGTGGCGTTCACCGTTTCTCCCATCATCGCGCGGTACACGCGGTGGAAGTGGTACGGCGACAGGCAGGCCAGGTCCGCCAACTGGTACAGGTCCGGGTCGGAGTCGGGGTGGCTTGCCAGCCAGCGCAGGACGGGGTCCAAGCGCTGGCCGTACTGGACGAGGGTTTCAGGCTTCATGCGGTCTCCTTGGAACGCAATGTAGCTAAGGCGGATTTGCAGATTTTGCGGTTTTCGGCGCAACGTCGCCAGGCGCCCCGCTGCGCCGGGGCCTGTCAGTAGTCGCGCGAGGGATCGTAGACGTTCGACAGCGGAGCAAAGAAACGGCTGGCAATTTCTCCAATTGCAGCGAAAGTCCTCGACTAAAATCGGGAAGTCAGTCTAAGTTCTTGAAATGGCACGGAACCCTGGTCCATCAACCTTGCCATACCCCTGGTCACCCGTATCCAGCGCCATGCACAGAGCGCTGCCGGTGCGATCCCCGACAAACAGAAATCGAAAAATCGAAAGGAATACTGGATGGCATTGGCCTCGAACAAGCTGCCGGCATGGACTATCTGGGCGCCCCTGGGCGCGTGGGCGGTCCTCGGCGTCAACATGGCGCTACCCGACCAGGGCTGGGTGCTCTGGATCGCCGCGCTGGCGCTGGCGGGCGCGGTCTTCTCGGCGGTCCACCACGCCGAGGTGGTGGCCCACCGGGTCGGCGAGCCCTTCGGCACGCTGGTGCTGGCCGTGGCCGTGACGGTGATCGAGGTCTCGCTGATCGTCTCGGTGATGCTGTCCTCCGGCCCGGAGAAGGCAGCGCTGGCACGCGACACGGTGTTCGCGGCAGTGATGATCATCTGCAACGGCATCGTCGGCCTATGCTTGTTCGTCGGCGGCCTGCGCCACCGCGAGCAGGCCTTCAAGGCGCCCGGCGCCAATGCCGCGCTGGCGGTGCTGGCCGCGCTGCTGACGCTGACCATGGTCCTGCCCAACTACACCAGCACGGTGCCGGGCCCGGTGCTGTCGCCGCCGCAACTGGCCTTCTCCGGCATCATCGCGCTGGTGCTGTATTTCGTCTTCGTCTTCGTGCAGACGCTGCGCCACCGCGACTACTTCCTGGTGGCGGGCAACTCGGACGAGAGCGTACACGCGCCGCCCCCACCGCTGCGCATGGCCATGACCAGCCTGCTGATGCTGATGGTCTGCCTGGTCGCGGTGGTGGGCCTGGCCAAGGTGCTGTCGCCGGTGGTCGAGTCGGCGGTGGCGCGTGCCGGCGCGCCGGCGGCGGTGGTCGGCATCATCATCGCGGCCATGGTGCTGCTGCCCGAAGGCCTGGCTGCGCTGCGCGCGGCGCAGGCGGACCGCCTGCAGACCAGCATGAACCTGGCGCTGGGTTCGGCGCTGGCGAGCATCGGGCTGACCATCCCGACCGTGGCGGCGGTGTTCATCGTGGTGGGCCAGCCGCTGACACTCGGGCTGGGCCCCAAGGAGATGGTGCTGCTGGCGCTGACGGTGGTGGTCAGCACATTGACACTGGGGATGGGCCGCACCACCATCCTGCAAGGCGTGGTACATCTGGCCATCTTCGCGGCCTACCTGTTCCTGTCCGTCGTTCCCTGAACCCCGCCCTGCCCCTCACGCGGCGCTCCGGCGCCGGCCCCGCATGAAGACCAGACCCGTCCTGCCCGTCGCCCGCCACCCCGGCGGGCTCGACGCCCTGCTCACCGAGATACGCGCCTGCCGCGCCTGCGCGGCAAGCCTGCCGCTGGGCCCGCGGCCGGTGCTGCAGGCCGGCACCGGGGCGCGCATCCTGGTGGTCGGGCAGGCACCTGGGGCGCGCGTGCATGCCAGCGGCGTGCCCTGGGACGACGCCAGCGGCGAGCGGCTGCGCCAGTGGATGGGCGTGGACAAGGACCTCTTCTACGATGCCTCGCGCATCGCACTGGTGCCGATGGGGTTCTGCTACCCGGGCCGGGGCAAGAGCGGCGACCTGCCGCCGCGCAGCGAATGCGCGCCGCTGTGGCTGGACGCGCTGCTGGCCGAGCTGCCGGACATCCGGCTGACGCTGCTGCTCGGCCAGTACGCGCAACGGCGCTTCCTGGGCAGTGCGGCGCGCGCCAACCTGACCGAGACCGTGGCGGCTTTCGCCAGCTACGGTCCGGCCGTGATCCCCCTGCCCCACCCCTCGCCGCGCAACCAGGGCTGGTTCAAGCACCATCCCTGGTTCGAGCACGAGCTGCTGCCGGTGCTGCGCCGGCGCGTGCGTGCGGCGCTGAGGGCGCCCGTCACGCGTGCCGCGGATAAGACCGGATAAGGCCGGCTAAGGCGTCTTGGCGGCAAAGGCATCCATCACGCGGGCCGAATAGACCAGCGCGGCGCCGGCATTCATGGCAATGGCCACGCCAAGCGCCTCCATCACTTCCTCGCGCGTGGCCCCGCGCTTGGCCGCGGCTTCGGCGTGGATGGTGATGCAACCATCGCACTGCCGCGTCACCGCCACGGCCAGCGAGATCAGTTCGCGCGTCTTGGCATCAAGGTGGCCGGTCTTGGCACCGGCTTCACTGAGCTGGCCGTAGCCGTGCACGGTCTCCGGGCTCAGCTTGGCCATGTCGGCGATGGTGGCGAGCAGTTGCTTGCGGTAGGCATTCCAGTCGAGCATCATGATCGATCCTCCGGCCAGGGCCGGCTACGCCAGCCGCGGCGGTTGGTCAGCGTGAAGGGGCAATCGCGCGGGAGTGCAGGGGTGTGCGGCTACCGCGCGGCCAGCCGCTTGGCAATGCCGGCGACATGCCGGCCCTGGAAGCGCGCGATGGCCAGCTCGTTCTCGCTGGGTTGGCGCGAGCCGTCTCCCGCCGTCACTGTCGAGGCGCCATAGGGCGTCCCGCCGCTGAGCGCGCTCATATCGAGCAGGCGTGCTTCCGAGTAAGGCACGCCGACCACGATCATGCCCTGGTGCAGCAGCGTCGAATGGAAGCTGGTGATGGTGGTTTCCTGTCCGCCGTGCTGGCTGGCGGTGCTGGTAAAGACGCTGCCGACCTTGCCGATGAGGCCGCCGCTCATCCACAGGCCGCCGGTCTGATCGAGAAAGTTGCGCATCTGCGCGCACATATTGCCGAAGCGCGTAGGCGTGCCGAACAGGATCGCATCGGCTTCCGCCAGTCGTGCGGGCTCCGCCAGCGGCACATGCGCGAACGCGGCACGTGCGGCCTTCGCGCCGCTCTTTTCCAGCACCGCGTCGGGCACCAGCTCGGGCACCTGCAGCAACGTCACCTCGACGTCACCTGCTTCGTGCGCCCCCGCCACCACCGCCTCGGCCATTTTGTAGATGTGGCCATACATGCTGTAGAAGACCACCTGGATCCGGGTTGCCATCGCCGTTCTCCTTGAGACCGGGACGCCTCGCGCGCCCCACGTGCATCGGCGTTGCGGCGGGCGCGCCACGCGGCCGCCGCACGTGAGCGCGGCCTGCCGCGGCCGCACCTCCCAAGGAGTCTAGGCGAAGCCTCCGTCCGCGGCGCAACCGTGTCGGCGCGCGCCGGCGGCAGGATCAGGCGGCCTGGTAGCGCCGCGCTTCCTTGCGCCGCCCCCACCAGCCGCCGATGACGAGCAGCAGCGCGACCGCGATCAGGTCGCCGGTGAGCGCGATCGGCCGCGTCGGCCGCCCGCCCGCCACGCCATAGGTGAAGCCCTCGATCATCACCGAGAGGGAGGCGCCGAAGACGAAGCAGAACAGGCTATGCCGCCCGATCTGCACCACCGGCCCCATCACCTCGGCCAGCCGCGCCACCCAGCCCGCGCGCGCTGCCAGGTAGACCAGCCAGGCGAGGCCGAGGAAGCTGACCAGGCGCAGCGCCGCCAGGCTCTGCTTGGGCACCGGGAATGGCAGCACCGGCACCCAGGCCGGCAGCCACGGTTCGTACACATGGGGGCGCATCCACAGATAGGCCAGCATCACGCTGCACAGCGCGATGGCGATGGCGGCCAGGGTCAGCAGGGAGCGCCCCAGCGCGCGCTGCGGCAGCATCACGTCCGGGCGCAGCCGGGCCAGCGTCCCCAGCCCGAACAGCAACTGCCAGGCGAAAGGATTGAAGGACCAGCCATTGCCGTCGCTGCTGGGCAGCAGCCACGTCAGCGCCGGCGCCATCAGCCACAGCGCCACGCTGCAGCCGACGAAGGCGAGCGGGCGCGCCCGCGCCGCACGTATCGACAGCGGGGCCAGCCCGATGAAAACCGCGTACATCGGCAGCACATCGGAGACGAAGGGCTGGCGCGACAGGCTGATCAGCTCCACCAGCGTGGTGAAGGGATGCGCCTGGAACACCAGCGCCTCGGTCGAGCGCACCGCCGGCGCCGGGATGCGGTAGATCGCCAGCAGCAGGCCGAAGGCCAGCATCAGCGCGCCGGTCAGCAAGAAGGCCTTGTAGATCTCCCAGCTGCGCCGTCGCAGGCGCTGGCCCGCGGCGTCCGCGCCGTGGCGGGCCTCCATCGCGAGATAGGCCGCTGCCGCCGAATAGCCCGCCAGGAAGACGAAGATCTCCGCGGCATCGAACAGCGCGAAATTGCGGATGGTGTAGTCGGCCAGCACGCTGCCGTTGACGTGGTCCACCACGATAAAGATCAGCGCGATGCCGCGGATCAGGTCGATCTCAGTACGGCGCTGGGACATGCTTATGACTGCGTTCACTTCCTGCTTCTGTTCCTTCGAATTTCTTCGTGATTCGTCGAATTTCTTCGTGATGCTTCGTGTTCTTGCTGGTGTTCCCCTGCGCTGCCGCGACACGGGCCTACGGCGGCACCGACCGCCGGCTCAGCCAGGCTGGCCGATGATCTCCGCCGCCAGTTCGCTTTCGATCCACTGGCAGAAGCGCTGCACGGCCGGGCGCGATGCCGCCTGCGGCGCCACCACGATGCGATAGCCAACCCCGTCCGCAGTCTGCTCGGGCAATACCACCTGCAGCCGGCCCTGCGCCAGCTGCGGCAGCACCAGCGGGGTGCGCCCGATGGCCACGCCGGCCCCCTGGGCGGCCGCGCGCAGCACGTGCTCGTACTCCGAGAAGTACAGGCAGGGCTGGCCGGGCGAGCGCACCAGGCCCAGGCGCGGGTACCAGTCACCCCACGACATCCAGGGAAAGCGCCCGGCCGGATCGTGATAGACCAGCAGCGGCGTGCGCAGGATGTCGGCGGCGCGGCGGATGCGTGCGGCCACGGCGGGCGCGGCCACCAGCATCAGCCTTTCGCGCAGCAGCAGCGGTTCGCCATCGGCGCCGTCGCTCAGGCGGATGCCCAGGTCGAAGCCTTCGCGCTCCAGGTTGGCGGTGGGCTCCGAGGCATCGACACGCACGTCGATGCCGGGCTCCAGGGCCTGGAAGCGCGCCAGCTTGGGCACCAGCCACAAGGAGGCGAACGAGGGCGTGGTGGTGACCGCGACCGCGCTGCGCTCCGCGGCCAGCAGCCGCTCGCAGGCCTCGCCGAGCTGGCCGATGGCGATGTGCGCCGCCTCGTAGAACTGGCGCCCTTCTGCCGTCAGGCGCAGGCCCTTGCCGCTGCGCACGAACAGCGCGACGCCGAGCGCGTCCTCCAGGCTCTTCACCTGCTTGCTGACCGCGGATTGCGTCAGGCACAGCACCTCGGCCGCCGCCGTGAACGACAGCAGGCGGGCGGTGCATTCGAAGCCGCGGATGGCTTCGAGCGACATGGCGCGCAGCGCGGCGGTCGCGGCGGGACTCGGCATGGACATGAGCGGCTGGAATACCCGGGATGACAACACTTCCGACCGGTGCGGACGATTTGCGACGACCATGGCACATGGACCTGCCACCCGCCGGGATCACCAGGGCGGCCGTGCGGCGAGAGGCACGCGAGTCCGCGTGCCCGACCCGGGATGTTACCCGATCTGCGCGCGTGGCGTGGTCCGCACATGTGGTGCGCCTTGCGCGCCACCCCACTCATCCACGGATCCAGACAGATCCAGTGTGCAGGAGAGCCAAGCATGACTTCATACATCGACGCCCGGCGGCACGGCCAGCACGCCCTGCTGGTGCTGAACCGCCCGGAAAAGCTCAACGCCCTCAGCTATGCCCTGATCGACGAACTGATGGCGCACCTTGACGCCATCGAGTCCGATCCCTCGGTGCGCTGTGTCATCCTCACCGGCAAGGGCGAGCGCGCCTTCAGCGCTGGCGCCGACATTGCCGGCTTCACGCCGGACATCGTCGCCTCGCCCGAGCAGGCGCACCGCCACTTCCTGCTGCGCGGGCAGGCGATGACACGACGCCTCGAGACCTATCCCAAGCCCGTGATCGCCGCCGTCAACGGCCTGGCCTTCGGCGGCGGCTGCGAGGTGATGGAGGCCTGCACCCTGGCCGTCGCGGCCACGCACGCCACCTTCTCCAAGCCGGAAATCCGGCTCGGCTTTCCCCCGACGTTCGGCGGCACGCAGCGGCTGCCGCGCCACGTGGGCCGCAAGCGCGCCAACGAGATGATCCTGACTGGCGACGCCATCGATGCCGACACCGCCTACCAGATCGGCCTGGTCAACCGTGTGGTGCACGCCGCCGAACTATTGACCGAAAGCCTGGCGCTGGCCGATCGCATCGCGCGGCATTCGCCGATCGCGGTGTCCGCCGCGCTGCGCGCGGTGACGCGCGGCATCAATGTACCGATCGATGAAGGCCTGGCCATCGAAGGCATGCAGTTCATGATCGCCGCCGCCTCGGCGGATGCGCGCGAAGGCACGCGCGCCTTCCTGGAAAAGCGGGAGCCGCGGTTCCGCGGGCAATAGGGAGATCCCGGCCTGCGTCTCAGCCGGCGAGCGTGTCGTCCGCCTGCGCGAACAGGTGCTCCTGCGCCGCGGCCAGCCGCCTGCGCGTGCCTTCGCTGGCCGCCGGTCCCGGCACCAGCGCGTGGCGCGCGAAGCTGATAGGCTGGCCGCTGTCGGCATCGACCAGGCGCGGCTCGACCGGCCGGCCGCTCGCCTTGTCCACCAGCTGAACGCTGACCCCCTCGGGTGCGAAGTGCCGGTTGCCCCAGGCCAGCAGCGCCAGCATGACCGGCTGGAAGTCGCGGCCGCGCTCGGTCAGCACGTATTCAAAGCGCGGCGGCTTCTCGGAGTATTGCCTGCGCTCCAGCAGGCCCTCCTCCACCAGCCCGCCCAGCCGGCGGGTCAGCATATTGGGCGCGATGTCCAGGTTGCGCTGGAAATCGTCGAAGCGCGTGGTGCCGTACAGCGCCTCGCGCAGGATCAAGATGCTCCACCATTCGCCCACGCGCTCCAGGCTGCGGGCGATGGGGCACTGCATTTCCTTGAAAGTCTTTCGTTGCATGGTCGTGACTCCTGCGCGGCACATTTCCGCGTGGCCGGCATGATGGCGACACCTGATCCTATCACGATGCAAGCCGGCGGCAGGCCCGGCCGCCTGCGCCCGCACGCCACTCAGTGCGCATCTGCCGAGGGTGCCTTCGGCGGCGCAACCTTGTGCATCAGGGGCACCATCGCGGTGGCGATCACGAAGCACACCATGATTACCAGGAAGGCATCCGCGAAGGTCTGCGTCTGCGCCTCGCGCCAGACCAGCGCCCATAGCTGCCGAAGCGCGCCGGCCTGGGCCTCGGCCGCGTCCTTGCCGAGCGCGGCGAGGTTGGCCGCCATGCCGTCGAGCACGGCGGACAGGGTGGGATTGCCGGTGCCGAGGTGTTCCGCCGAGCGCAGGAAATGCAGGTTGGTGCGATCGTTCAGGATGGTCGCGCAGGCCGCGATGCCGATGGCGCCGCCGAGGTTGCGCATCAGGTTGAACAGGCCGGAAGCCAGCTTGAGCCGTTCGGGCGGCAGGCCGCCCAGCGTCAGCGTGACCACCGGCGCCACCGCGAACTGCTGGGCCATGCCGCGCAGGGCCTGCGGCAGCAGCAGTTCCTGCCCGCCCCAGTCGTGCGTGATGGGGGTGAACTGCCACATCGACAGCGCGAACAGCGCGAGCCCGGCCATCAGCAGCCAGCGCAGGTCCACGCGATTGGCCAGGAAGGCGTAGATCGGGATCGACACCAGTTGGAACAGCCCCGTGGAAAACACCGCCAGCCCGATCTCCAGCGCGCTGAACCCGCGCACACGGCCGAGAAACAGCGGCGTCAGGTAGATCGTGGCAAAGATGCCCACGCCCGCAATAAAGGAGAAGAAGCAGCCGAGCGCGAAGTTGCGGTCCTTGAGGGCGCGCAGGTCCACCACCGGCTGCGCGTGGGTCATGCTGCGCCAGATAAAGCCGACGCCGGCGAGGCCGGCGGTCCAGGCCGTGGCCAGGATCACCTCGTCGCCGAACCAGTCCCAGCGCGGCCCCTCCTCCAACGTGTACTCCAGGCAGCCGAGGAAGAGCGCCATCAGCACCATGCCGGCGTAGTCGGCGCCGCGCAGCAGCGACAGGTTGGGCCGGTCGATGCGCACCAGCAACGGCACCGCCACCGTGACGAAGATGCCGGGCACCAGATTGATGAAGAACAACCAGTGCCAGGAAAAGTGCTCGGTGATCCAGCCGCCCACGGTGGGTCCGAGCGTGGGCGCCAGCGACGCCAACCCGCCGATAGTGGCGGCGGCGATCACACGCTGCGGGCCGGCGAAGAAGGCGAAGGCGGTGGTGAACACCAGCGGGATCATCGAGCCGCCCAGGAAGCCCTGCAGGGCGCGGAAGGCGATCATGCTCTGGATGTTCCACGCCAGGCCGCACAGCAGGCTGGTGGCGGTGAAGCCAGCGGCCGACACCGCGTACAGCCAGCGCGTCGACATCACGCGCGAGAGCCAGCCCGACAGCGGGATCACGATGATCTCCGCGATCAGGTAGCTGGTCTGCACCCACACGGTCTCGTCGGCACCAGCCGAGAGGCCGCCGCCGATATCGCGCAGTGAGGCCGAAACGATCTGGATGTCCAGCAGCGCGATGAACATGCCCACGCACATGGTGGCGAAGGCAAACACCTTGGCACCGGTGGACATCGCGCCAGGCGTGAAGGCCGCAACCGGCGGCGGGGCCTGTCGGACCGGTGTGTCGAGGACGGCGGTGTCCATCACCGTTCTCCCGCCTGCGGCCGCGCATCGACCTCGGCCGTCACTGACAGGCCGGGCCGCAGCAGGCCGAGCGCGGCGTCGCGCTCGTCGAGCAGGATGCGCACCGGCACCCGCTGCACGATCTTGGTGAAGTTGCCGGTGGCGTTCTCCGGCGGCAGCACGCTGAACTGCGCGCCGGTGGCGGGCGCGAGGCTCGCCACGCGGCCATGGAAGACACGCCCCGGCAGCACGTCGGCCTCGACCGCGACCGGCATGCCGGGCCGCATCCGCGCCAGTTGGCTTTCCTTGAAATTGGCGTCCACCCAAAGGCCTCGCGCCGGCACGAGCGACAACAGCTGGGCTCCGTTGCCCGCATAAGCACCGACCCGTGCGCGACGGTTACCGACGGTGCCGTCGATCGGCGCGCGCAACTCGGTATAGCCGAGATTGAGGCGCGCCAGGTCGCGCTCGGCAATGGCCTGCGCCAGCGCCGCACGCGCCTGCTGCTTCTGCGTCTCGATCACATCGCGCTGGCGCTGCGCGGCCACCAGGCTGGCCTGCGCCTTCTGGCCGTTGGCCACCGACTGGCGGTAGTCGGCGTCGGCCTTCTGGGAACTCTGGAGCGACACCGCCTCCTTGGCGACCAGGCTGGCGTAGCGCGCCTGATCGTCGCGCGTGCGCGCGGTGTCCGCGTCGGTGGCCGCCACGCCGGCGCGCGCCTGCGCGATGACCGCCTCCTGCAGGTGGTCGTTGGCATCCAGGTTGGCCAGCAGCGCCTGCTGGGCCGCAACCGCCCCTTCCGCCTTGGCCAGCACGGCACGGTAGTCGCGGTCGTCGATGCGCACCAGCAGGTCGCCGGCGTGGACCTGCTGGTTGTCCGTCACCGCCACCTCGGCGATATAGCCGCTCACGCGCGGGCCGATCACGGTCACGTCGCCGCCGACATAGGCATCGTCGGTGCGTTGCAGGAAGCGGCCGTTAGACCACCAGTGGATGCCGTAGCCCGCCAGGCCGAGCGCGGCCACGCCGATGGCGGCCGCGGCCAGCGCGCGCCGGCCGATGCGGCGCGAAGTGCGGGCTGGCGGGGCTGCTGCGGGCGGGGCGGCGGGAGGAACTCCGGTCTGCGCGCGCTCGGCGGTGCCGGTCTCGGCCAGGGTGCTGCTCGTCATGATGCTTCCTTTGGACAGTGGATTAGTGCTTGCCAGCGAGGGGTAATGCATGGAACTGGGAAGGCGACGGCGGCTCGGTGCGGAAGACGCCGCGCCGGCCCGCTAGGGCGTCGCCTCATCGCCCTCCGCGCGCCTTGCACGCGAGACGGATGTGCCGGAGCCGGCTCTCGCGCGGCGCGCCATCCTCGCGCGCACGGGCTCGCCGGCAGCCGGTCCGGCCGCGATCACATGGTCGGCGGCGGTGATGCGCTGACCGGTGTTGCCATCGACCAGCACGGGATCGACCGGCACGCTGTCGCCCCGGCGCACCAGGCGCAGGCTCTCGCCTTCCGGGGCGAAATGGCGGTTGCCCCAGGCGAGCAACGTCAGCAGCACCGGGCGGAAATCGCGGCCGCGTTCGGTCAGCAGGTATTCGTAGCGCGGCGGATGCTCGCAGTAACGGTGCCGTTCCAGCACGCCGGCCTCGACCAGGGTGCGCAGCCGGCGCGTCAGCATGTTCGGCGCGATGCCCAGATTGCTTTGGAACGCATCGAACCGCGTCACCCCGTAGAACGCCTCGCGCAGGATCAGGATGCTCCAGGCGTCACCAACGCGCGCCAGGCTGCGCACGATCGGGCATTGCGGGTCACCAGGCATCTCTGTTCGCATGACGCACCTCATTTATCCAGTTGCTTTCATGATGCAAGTTAGTATAGAGTTGTCGATAGCATCATGCAAGTAACAAGATGCACCGACCGAAACCGAAGCGCCCGCGGGGCATGCCGGCAGCGACGGTACCGACAGGAATCCGAGATGAGCTCTACCGCCCCTTGCGCCCCTTCCGCCACGCCGGCCGGCGCGTCCCGATCCGTCCCTTTCCGGCCTACGCCGCCTACGCCGCCGCGCGCCGGCAGGACAGCCCGCGCGCTGGCGCCGCTGCTGGCGGCACTGGCGCTGGCGGGCTGCGCGGTCGGGCCCGACTACCGCGCCCCCGCCGCCGACCTGCCGGCGCGCTACCCGCATGCGGATGCCCTGCAGTCACGTGAGGCCGCGCTGCCGGCGCCGTCCCTGGATCGCTGGTGGACCGGCTTCGACGACCCCGTGCTGGTGCGCATCGTCGAACGCGCGCTGGGGCAGAACCTGGACCTGGCGGCATCGCTGGCACGCGTGCAACAGGCGCAGGCAGCAGCAGCCGGCGCCGGCGCGCGCCTGCTGCCCGACGGGAGCCTGGAAGCCAGCGCGGCCAGGCAGCATCAGTCGCTGGAAAGCCCGCTGGGCAAGATCGGCAGCTCCCTGCCCGGCTATTCGCGCAACCAGTCGCTCTATAACGTGGGGGCACGGGCAAGCTGGGAAATCGACCTGTTCGGCGGATTGCGGCGAGGGGCTGAGGCGGCCGACGCCGAGGCCCAGGCGGCGCAGGCGGACGGCCTGGGCCAGCGCGTGACGGTGGCGGCCGAGGCGGCCGACTCTTACTTCCGCGTGCGTGGCGCGCAGCAGCGCATTGCCATCGCCAGCGAACAGGTGCAGACCGATGAGCGCCTGCTGGCGCTGGTGCGCTTGCGCCTGGCCGACGGGCTGGCTTCCACCCGCGAGGTGGCGCAAGCCGAAGCCCAGCTGGCCCAGGCGCGCACCACGCTGCCGCCGCTGCGGATCGAGCTGCAAACCCAGTTGAACCGCCTCGACGTGTTGATGGGTGCAGCGCCGGGCACCTATGCGGCGGAACTGCAGGCGGACGATGCGGGTGGGGGCCGGAGCACCCCGGGCAGCCTCGCCGTGCCCGCGATTGTGTCCGAGCAGGGGCCGGCACCGGCCGAACTGCTGCGGCGCCGCCCCGACGTGATTGCCGCCGAGCGGCGCCTGGCGGCCTCGAGCGCGCGCATCGGCGAGGCCGTGGCCGAGTACTACCCGAAGCTGTCGCTATCGGCCCTGCTCGGCTTCGAAAGCCTGGGCGGCAAGCTGTTCAGCGCCGCCACCTTCCAGCCAGCCGCGCTGGCGGGCCTGCGCTGGCGCCTGTTTGACTTCGGCCGTGTCGACGCCGAAGTCGAGCAGGCCAAGGGCGCCAATGCCGAGGCGCTGGCGCGCTACCGCCTGTCGATGCTGCGCGCCACCGAGGACGTCGAGAATGCCATCGTCACGCTGACGCAGCTCGAAGCCCAGAGCAGCGAGCTGGCCGCCGAGGTCGCGGCGCGCACGCGCTCCCGCCAGGCATCGGAAGACGCCTACAAGGGCGGCGCCGTGAGCCTGTTCGAAGTGCTGGTGGAAGACACCCAGCTGCTGGCCGCGCGCGACCAGCAGGCCCGCGTGCATGCGGACGACGCACGCGCGGCGGTGGCCACCTTCCGCGCGCTTGGCGGCGGTTGGTAGGCAAGACAGCAGAGCGGGGCCCCAAAGATAAACGGCCCGGCCCGCGCAATGGCGCGCGGACCGGGCCGGCAAGGTGCGAGCGGCGCCTTTCGCCGCCGCGCGCTCAGGCCGCCTGCAGCTTGGCCGCCGCGTCGCGCAGCGCGGTGCGCAGGCCCTCTTCCACCACCGGATGGTAGAACGGCATGGCCAGCATCTGCTCGATGGTCAGGCCCTGCTGGACCGACCAGGCCAGCAGGTGCGCGATGTTCTCCGCGCGCGGGCCGCTCCATTCCGCGCCGAGGAAACGGCCGTCGGCACGGTCCGCATAGACATGCATCAGGCCGCGGTTCTTCAGCATCACGCGACTGCGGCCCTGGTCCTCGAAGCTGACCTCGCCGATGACGAAGCTGCCCTCGGCCAGGTCGGCAAAATGCTTGCCGACCATGGCGATCTGCGGGTCCGAGAACACCACCGCCAGCGGCGCGCGGCGCGCCAGCGGCTTCACTGCAGGCCAGGCCGCGGCGTTCTCGCCGGCAGCCTTGCCTTCGTCGGCGGCCTCGTGCAGCAGCGGCAGCACGTCGTTGGCATCGCCCGCGATAAAGACCGGCGCCGCGCCGCATTGCAGCGTGGCGGCGTCGAACAGCGGCACGCCGCGCGCGTCCAGCGCCAGCCCGGTGTTCTCCAGCCCCAGCCCGCGCACATTGGGCGCGCGGCCCGTGGCGGCGAGCACATAGTCGAAGCGCTCGGTCACCTCACGGCCCTCCACATCGGTGTAGCGGATCACCGCTTCGTCTCCTTCACGGCGCATCTCGCTGACATGGGACTCCGGGTCCAGGTGGAAATCCTCGCGGAAGGCACGCAGCGCGGCGGCCTTGACCGCCGGATCGGTCAGCGGACCCACGCCGCCGCGCACGCCGAATACGCGCACCCGCACGCCGAGGCGGGACAGCGCCTGGCCCAGTTCCAGCCCGATTACCCCGGGGCCGAACACGGCCACGCTGCGCGGCAGGTCGTCCCAGGCGAACACATCGTCGTTGACGACGAGCCGGTCGCCGAACACGCGGAAGGCCTCGGGCACCACCGGGCTGGAGCCGGTGGCGATGACCACGCGGCTCGCCCGCACTGTAATGTCCTCGCCCACCTGCAGCACGGCGTTGTCGATAAAGCGGGCGTAGCCGCGGATGCGGTCGGGCTCGTCGATGCCCTCCACGCCGCGCACCACGAAGCCGACGAAACGGTCGCGCTCGCGCTTCACCCTCGCCATCACCTCGCGGCCGTCGATGCGGATCTCGCCCTCCACGTGCACGCCGAAGGGCGCCGCATGCCGGATCTCGTGCGCGGCCTCGGCGGCCGCGATCAGCAGCTTGGACGGCATGCAGCCCACGCGGGCGCAGGTGGTGCCGTAGGGACCGCCTTCGATGATCACGGCGCGCTTGCCGGCCGCCTTGGCAGCACGGTAGGCGGCGAGGCCGGCGGTGCCGGCACCGATCACGGCGACGTCGGTGGTGATGGTCTGCATAGGATCTCTTTCTTGAAATGGTTGCGGGATGCGGGTGGAAGCAAGCCTCGATCGGCCGGCGGAATGGCGACCGCGCACCGCCGCGCACCTGAGGGCGCGGCGGGCCGGCACGCTCAGCGGGCCAGGTATTGCTCCAGCGCCTCGGCGCCGCCGATCAGCTTGCCGTTGATGAAGACCTGGGGCGCGGTCATGTTGCCCGATACGGCGCCCAGCACCTTGCCGCGGACCTTGTGCTCCAGCGGCACGTCGATGTACTCGAAGCCGTTGTCGTCGAGCATCTGCTTGGCCTTGGCGCAGAAGGAGCAGCCCACCTTGGAGAACACCACCACCTGGTCAGGGCGCTTGGCGTTCGGCGCGACGTAGTTCAGCATGGTGTCGGCATCCGACACCTTGAACGGGTCGCCCGGCTCTTCCGGCTCGATGAACATCTTGTCGACCACGCCGTCCTTGACCAGCATCGAATAGCGCCAGCTGCGCTTGCCGAAGCCCAGGTCCGCCTTGTCCACCAGCATGCCCATGCCTTCGGTGAACTCGCCGTTGCCATCGGGAATCATCACGATATTGGCCGACTCCTGGTCCTTGGCCCACTCGTTCATCACGAAGGTGTCGTTGACCGAGACGCACAAGATCGCGTCCACGCCGTGTTTGGCGAACACCGGCGCCAGCTCGTTGTAGCGCGGCAGGTGGGTCGACGAGCAGGTCGGGGTGAAGGCGCCCGGCAGCGAGAACACCACCACGGTCTTGCCGTCGAACAGGTCGGCCGAGGTCACCGTCTTCCACTCATTGTTTTCACGCACACGGAACGAAACGGCGGGGACGCGCTGGCCTTCACGGGATTGCAGCATGGATGACACTCCTTATCGGTTGGTCGGGGTTGGTTGGCGCTGTGTGTTGCAGCGAAGGCCCCATTCTGTCGATCCCCGATTGATTTGTACAATTCATCGTTTTTAACTAAGCGATTGCCAATAGCTATTAAGCATTGAAGTTACCCATAAGACACATACAGAGCAAAAAAGTGCCCCATGGATTGCAATCGAGGATCGCTTAGCGCGTTACCGGCCAGCACCGGCGTAAACGCCAGGCGCAGGCGGGCGCACCCGCGCGAGGGAAGGCGGGGCCCGGGCAGGAAGGTATGGCCAGGTGCTGCCGCTAGGCGGCGTGGAGTGGATGACTGGCCAGGTAGGCGTGGAGCTGCGCCACCGCGGCGGCCCCCTCACCTACGGCGGCGGCAACGCGCTTGATGGAGCCGGCCCGCACATCGCCGATGGCGTACACGCCCGGCACGCTGGTCTGCAGCGGGTCGGCCTGGCCCGCGTCCGCGCCGGTGCGCACGAAGCCGCGCGCGTCGACCTCGACCGGGCAGGATCGCAGCCAGTCGGTATTGGGATCGGCACCGATGAAGAGAAAGAGGTGGCGCAAGGGCTGGCTGCGCTCGCCCGCGCTGTGGCTGCGCCATTGGATGGTGTCCAGCCAGGCATCGCCATCCAGCCCCGTCACCTCGGCGCCCGTCCACAGCTGCACATTGTCCAGGCCGGCGATGCGGTCGATCAGGTAGCGCGACATGCTGGCCTCCAGGCCGCTGCCGCGCACCATCAGGTTGACGCGCGCGGCGTGCGAGGCGAGGTAGACGGCCGCCTGGCCGGCCGAATTGCCGCCACCCACCAGCATCACCTCTTCGTCCTTGCACAGCTTGGCCTCGACCGGCGACGCCCAGTAGTAGACACCGCTGCCTTCGAAGCGCGCCAGCCCGGCGATGTCCGGGCGCCGGTACTGCGCACCGGTGGCGATCACCACAGTGCGGGTCGGCACCTCCCGGCCGTCGGCCAGCTCGATGCGGATCGGAAAAAGCTCGCAGTGCATGGCCCGGACCGCCATCGGGATGGCGACGTGGGCGCCGAACTTGAGCGCCTGCACGAAGGCGCGCCCCGCCAGCGCCTGGCCCGAGATGCCGGTGGGAAAGCCGAGGTAGTTCTCGATGCGCGCGCTGGCACCCGCCTGCCCGCCCGGCGCACGAGAGTCCAGCACCGCGACTGACAGTCCTTCCGAGGCGGCGTAGACGGCGGTGGCCAATCCGGCCGGGCCCGCGCCCACCACGACCACATCGTAGACGTGGTCGGGATCGAACTCCGGCAGCAGCCCCAGGCAGGAGGCGAGCTGGCCCTCGTCCGGCGCGCGCAGCACATTGCCGCCCGGGCAAATCACCAGCGGCAGGTCGCCGGGAGCGAGCGTGCAATCGCCCAGCAAGGCAAGCGCCTCGGCATCCTTCTCGATATCGAGCACGGTATGCGGATACCCGTTGCGGCGCAGGAAAGCCTGCAGCGCCAGCAGCCGTGGCGCCGCCCCGCGCCCGACCAGCAACGGACCGCTGCCGCGCTCGATCAGCCCCACGCGCCGCAGGATCAGCGCGCGCATGATGCATTCGCCCAGCTCCGCCTCTGCGATCAGCAGGGCGCGCAGCCGCTCGGGCGAAATCACCAGCGCCTCGGTATCGGCGACGGCGATGCCGTCGACCAGCGCAGGCTTGCCGGTCAGTTGCCCTACCTCGGCCAAGAACTGGCCCGGACCCTCTTCGACGATCGTACGGGTGCGCCCCAGCCCATCACGCTGCACCACCGCCACCCGCCCGCTCAGGATCAGGAACATACCGCGCCCGCTGTCCCCGATGGAAAACAGCGTCTCGCCCGCGCGCCAGCGCTGGTGCTCGCCAAAGCGCTCCATGCGTTCCATCTCGGCCGCGCTGAGCCGGGGAAACATCTGGTGCCGCCGGGATTCCAGCGGCGAAAAAGGTGCCTCCGGCGCATCGCCCTGCGCGCCGGTACCCTGCCCGCCAGGCTCGCTTCCCGCCATTTCCTTCGCCGTTTCCATGCCTGCCCCCTTTGCTGGCCCCTTTGCTGGCCCCTTTGTTGGCCCCTTTGTTGGCCCCTTTGTTGGCCCCTTTGTTGGCCCCTTTGCCGGCCCCCTTGGCATGCCGGCCATCCCGTCGGGGGCGGCTCGGCGAATGCGAGCCGCCCCCGGGGCCGGCAAGAGATACTAGATACTAGGCAGCGCAAACACCGATTGCACGGCGCACGGGACCTGGCATAGTGCAGACTCCACTTCTGCGGCATACTGTCCGCTCCAGGGAAAGCGCCTTACCCTTCGCATGAGGGGGACAAAATGCGCAACCTCATCCGTTATACAAGACGGTCCCGCGCTTGCGCCCATCGAACGGCGAACGCGCGGCGAAGAAAACGAGAGACACGCCCGATGAAGCTCAGCAACATCCTTCCGACAGGGGGTCGGCGGCCCGAAGGCCCGGCCCCGGCAACCCGCGCAGCGCGCCTGGCAGGCGCCTCGGCCCTCGCCGGCGCCGGCATCCGTTCGGCGGCAGACGCCATCTGACGGCAAGATCCCATGCAACGCATCGAACTTCTCAAGCGTGTGGCGCAGGGCGCGCGACTCTATCTCTCCTGCACGCCGTGGGGCGCGCCCGTCCAGGGCGCACTGCTGCGCGACGAGCATGCGCCGAACGGCCACCGGCTCATTCCCGGCACCCAGGTATCGCGCCTGTTGCAGTCAGGCCTGCTGCGTCGCGGGCTGACGAATCCGAGCGGCGAATCGGACCTGAAGCTGACCGAATCGGGCTATGTCGCCGCCTATGGCCGGCGCGCCGCCGCGGCGATGATGAGCGCGGCCACCGGCACGACCGGCGGCCCGGTGTTCCAGCCAGCGCCCGCATTGCAGCAGGAGCAGCTTGCAAGCGCGGAGATGCCCCGCTACTCCTTCGCCTTCCAGCCCATCGTCGACGCGGCGCGTGGCGCGGTAGTCGGCTATGAAGCCTTCGTGCGAGGCGACCGGGACGAGAGCGCGGCGCCCATCCTGCGCGCGGTGCCATCCGGCTCCATCCACGAATTCGATGACGCATGCCGGGCCACGGCAATGCGGGTCGCGGCCCGGCTGGGCATCCGCCTGCGCCTGCACATCAATTGCTTCGTGAGTGAGCTTGCGCAAGCGCAGGCCTCGCTGGAGCGCACGGTCGCGACGGCGCGCACGCTCGGCTACGACGACGGCCGCCTGGTGCTGGAAATCAAGGCCGACGAAATGGTCGAGCGCCCGGAAGTCTATGCACGCCGCATGATGCCGCTGCGCGCGCTCGGCCTGGGCGTGGCTCTCAGCGAGATCGGCGCGGGGCTGGCGGGCGCCAACCTGCTCGCCGCCCTGCGGCCGGACTTCGTCAAGCTCAGCCGCAAGACGGTGCGCGGCGTGAGCACAGATGCGCGCCTGCAGCGCTTCGTGTCGCAGATGGTGCAGTCCTGCGGCGATCTGGGCGTCGGGATCATCGCCGAGTGCGTGGAGACGACCGAACAGTACCGCTGCCTGCGCAGCGCGGGCATCGAGCAGTTCCAGGGCAACCTGTTCGCACCGCCGGCCTTCGAGGCAGCTCCGCCGGCGCTGCTGCCCTGATCCGCGCCCGCCGGCGCACGGCGCCCTAGGGGGTCGCCACCCCCATCATCATCTGGCGCGCCAGCGACACCAGGTCGAACACTGGCAGCCCGCAGCGGCGCACGATCTCGGCCGCATAGGGCGGCATATTCGTGCACTCCAGCACCAGTGCCCGCAGGCCGGGATGCGCCGCGGCGAAGCGCTCGGCTGTCTCCACCACTTCGCGCCCGACGCGCGCCATGTCGCCCTCGGGCTGGTTGCCCAGGATCACGCGGGCGAACTCGCTGCCCTCGGCCATGCCCATGCGCGGCGAGCGCGCCGAGCCGCCCACCGCTTCCACGTGGGCATCGGTCAGGGCGCCGGCGGAAGCCGTCAGCACGCCGACCACCTCCGGCCCGCCGAAGGCGTTGTACAGCGTGGGCAGCCAGCACAGCGCGGAGCTGGCAAAGGGCACGCGCAGGTGCGCCGCAATCTCCTTGTGCTGCAGCGCAAGAAAGCCGCAACTGGTGACGATCGCCTGGCAGCCTTGCTGCTGCAGGTCCTGCGCCGCCGCGATGAAGCCGCCGCCCAGCCCTTCCGCCTGGCCGAACACCACGCGCCGCGGCGAGGCCGCCGGCACCTTGCGAAAGCGCGTGGGGAAGGGAAAGGTCGCCGGATTGCCGATATCGCCGACTGGCCGCGGAAAGACCGTGTCGAGCATCACCACGCCTAGCAGCGGCGGGCCGCGGCGCAAGGTGTCCGGGTCCGCTGCGGCCCCGGTGGCCCCGGTGGCCCCTGCCGCCACCCCAGCCGCGTGTGCTGTCTGTCGCTCGTCCATGGCTCAGTAGCGGGCCAGCGTCAGGCCGGCCAGGTCGATCTCGGGCTGGCGTCCCATCACCAGGTCGGCCACCACGCGGCCGGATCCCATCGACATGGCCCAGCCGGTGGAGCCGTGGCCCACATTGAGGAACAAGTTGGCATGCGTGGTGGGCCCGAGGATGGGCGGTCCGTCCGGCGTCATGGGCCGGCGTCCCACCCAGTAGCGCGCGCCCCTCATGTCGCCCGCGCCGGGGAACCAGTCCGCCATCACCTGGCGCAGCGTCTGCAGGCTGGCCTCGCGCAGTGCCAGACGGTCATCGCCGAGCTCGGCCGTGCCGGCCACGCGCACATGGCTGCCCATGCGCGTGATGGCGGTCTTGAGCGACTCGTCCATGACCGCGGCGCGTGGCGCGGCGTCGGCATCGGTGATCTGCAGCGTCGCCGAATAGCCCTTGACCGGGTAGAGCGGCAGCGCGATGCCCAGCGGCGACAGCAGCGTGTGGCTGTCAACGCCGGCGGCCATCACCAGCGCGTCGCAAGGCAAGCGCTCGGCGCCACCCTGCCGGCCAGCGCCATCGAGCCACACCGCGTCGACTCTGCCGCCCGCCGCCTCGATGCGCGTGACGGTGGCGCCGAAACGGAAGCGCACGCCGGCCTGCTCGCACAGGCCGCGCAACTCGCGTGTGAAGACCGCGCAATCGCCGGCCTCGTCCTCGGGCAGGTAAAGGCCGGACACCGGCGATACCTGCGCGCGCGCCAGCGCGGGCTCGATCTCGACGCACTGCTCGGCGCTGAGCACGCGGTGGGGGATGCCGGCCTCGGCCAGCAGTTCCAGCGCGGGCTTGGCCAGTTCCTCGTCGTAGCGGCTGCGGAACAGCTGCAGGTAGCCCTGGCTGCGGCCATAGTCGAAGGGATGGTCGCGCAGGAACTCGTGCAGGCAGGCGCGGCTGTAGTAGGCAACGCGCTGCATGCGCAGCTTGTTCTCGCGGTAGCGCGCCAGTTCGCAGTTGCCCAGCCAGCGGCCGATCCAGCGCCACTGGCGCAGGCTGAACTGCGGCCGGAAGATGACCGGGGCGGTCGACTTCATCAGGTACTTCAGGATCTTGGCCGGCATGCCGGGCGCCGCCCAGGGCGTCACGTAGCCAGGCGCGATCACGCCCGCGTTGCCGGCGCTGGTCTGGCGCGCCACGTCGGCCTCGCGCTCGACCAGCGTCACCTCGGCACCATGCCGGTTGAGCCAGTACGCCGTGGCGGTACCGATCACGCCGCCGCCGATCACTACGACTTTCATGTTGGAGAGCTCGTGCCCGAAAAAGGATGCAAGGAAGCGATAGGCCGGCCAGCGCGCCGGCATTGCTGCCCAAGAGTCTACTGAGCTTCGCCGCCACGCGAAAGACGCGCATGCCCCAAGGCGGCGCACACCCCGGCCGTTGAACCGGCCCATGTCACCTGCATCGCCCGAGCGAGCCCCGCCTTTCACCGCGCATACATTCCGCCGGCTCCCCCCTTGCTGCTACACTCGGGCACCGGGATGGAGGCGGCGCGCGCAAGGCGCGCCGGCACGGCAGGCCGCCACAGCCAGCCATCGGCACCAGAAAAACAGCAGCACCAACACAACAAAGAGAGAGGAAACGCACCATGGCGATCACGCGCAGGCAGTTCATCGAGGCCACCATTGCAAGCGGCTCGGTACTCGCCTATCCCTCGGCCTTCGCCGACGAACCCGAATCGACGATGGCCCGCATCAAGCGCACCGGCCGCCTGCGCCTGGGCGCCATCAACGGCGCCTCGCCCTACTTCAGCAAGGACCTGGCCACCGGTGAGTGGCGCGGCTTCTGCATCGACTTCGGGCGCGACCTCGCCAAGCACCTGGGCGCGCAGGTGGAGTGGGTGGAAACCACCTGGGGCAACTCGGTGCTGGATGTGCAGACCAACAAGATCGATGCGCAGTTCGCCATGGCCCCCACGCCGCAGCGGCGCGAGGCGGTCGACTTCAGCAACCCGCTGTTCCAGAACCTGCATACCGTGGTGGCGCGCAAGTCGCTGAACATCGAGCGCTGGGAACAGCTCAACGTGCCCGAGATGCGCATCGCCGTGGACGTCGGCTCCAATCACGACCAGCTTGCCACCCAGCTGCTGCCGCGCGCCAATGTGCAGCGCTTCGAGACCTCGGCGGCCGCCACCATGGCGCTGCAATCCGGCCGCGTCGACTGCCAGATCCTTGTGGTGCTGCTGTCCACCGCCCTGCTGGCCAAGCTGCCCAGCATCGGCCACATCCTGTACCCGACGCCGCCGCAGACCGCGGTCACCAATATCGGCGTGCGCAAGCAGTCGGACCCGGCCTTCGTCAATGCGCTGAACGCCTGGCTGGAAGAGGCGCGCAAGGCCGGCCGCATCCGCGACACCATCGTCAGCAATATGCAGAAGCTGGCCAACGTGCCGGCCACCGCCTTCCCGCCGCAAGTCCGCTTCTGAGGCTGCAGCATGTATCAGTGGGATTTCGGTTCGCTGTGGGCGTACCGCGGCATCATCACGGCTGGCGTGCTGACCACGCTGGCCTATACGGTGACGGTCATCGTCACCGGACTGCTGCTAGGTGTGCTGGTCGGGCTGGGCCGGGTATCGTCCAGCCGGACTCTGGCGGGCTCGCTGCGCGCCTTCGTGGAAGTGTTCCGCTGCACGCCGGTGCTGGTGCAGCTGATCTGGTTCTACTACGCCCTGCCCGTGCTGCTCGGCATCGAGCTCACGCCCGGCATGGCCGCGGTGCTGGCATTGACGCTGTACGGTGGTGCCTTCTACTCCGAGATCGTGCGCGGCGGCATCATCTCCATCGACCCGGGCCAGGTGGAAGCCGGCCAGGCGCTGGGCATGACCCGCTGGCAGGTGATGCGGCGCATCGTGCTGCCGCAGGCCTTCCGCCGCATGACCCCGCCGCTGGTCAGCCAGTCCATCATGCAGTTGAAGAACACCTCGCTGCTTTCGGTGCTGGCCGTGCCCGACCTGCTCTACCAGGGCCAGGTGATCGCGCACGACACCTACCGCCCGCTGGAGATCTATACGCTCGTGGCCGTCATCTATTTCGCCATCCTGCTCCCCGCCACCATGCTGGCGAAGCGGCTGGAATCCCAAACCGCGGGGGCCTAGCCGCATGCCGAGCGAACCGATGATCTCCATCCGGGGGCTGAAGAAGAGCTTCGGCGACGTCACCGTGCTGCGCGACATCAACCTTGAGGTCGGCAAGGGCGAGGTGGTGGCGCTGATCGGCCCATCCGGCTCCGGCAAGTCCACGCTGCTGCGCTGCGTCAACCTGCTGACCACGCCCTGCGCGGGCGTGATCGAGGTCGGCGGCCACCGCTTCGACTTCGACCAGGCAGACAGCCCGCAGCTGGGCGACCGCGCGCTGGCCGCCTTCCGCGCGCGCACCGGCATGGTCTTCCAGCACTTCAACCTGTTCCCCCACATGACCGCCGCGCAGAACGTCATGGAGGGCATGGTCACCGTGCTTGGGCGCCCCAAGGCCGAGGCCCGCGCAAGCGCGCAGGCACTGCTGGCGCGCGTCGGGCTGGCCGAGCGCGCCGACACCTACCCGGACAAGCTCTCCGGGGGGCAGAAGCAACGCGTGGCCATCGCACGGGCGCTGGCCATGAAACCCGACGTGATGCTGTTCGACGAGGCCACCTCCGCGCTCGACCCGGAACTGGTCGGCGAGGTACTGGCCGTGATGCGCGCGCTCGCTGAAGAGGGCATGACCATGATGCTGGTGACCCACGAGATCGCCTTCGCGCGCGAAGTGGCCGATCAGGTCGTGTTCATGCGCGATGGCGTGGTGGTGGAAGCCGGCCCGCCCGCCCAGGTCATCGATGCGCCGCGCGAGGCGGCGACGCGGGCTTTCCTGTCGCGCGTCAGCGGCACGGCAGGCTGATACCGCGGCGGCGGCTTCAGCCCGCCCCCCTCTCGCCCGGCCGCGCCGGGACAGGCGGACCGGCCGGCGCGGCCAGCCTCGCTTGCCGGTGCCGGCGTTCCCAGGCCGCATCGTCCATCACCAGCCGGAAGCCGAGGTGCGACATGCTGTTGTACGGATCGGTGCCGCGCCGCGCGCTGGGCCGGTAGCTCAGGCAGTAATCCTCATTGCACAAGAAGGAGCCGCCGCGCGTCACGCGCTTGGGGGCGTTCGCCGGCACGCCGGGTTCGCTCGGATCCCACGAGGCGGCGGGCCCGGCCGGATCGTCGATCCGCTTGCCCAGCGCCGCCTCGCGCCGGAACTGGTCCGCACGGTACCAGTCGGCCACCCATTGCCAAGCATTGCCCGTCATGTCCGACAGGCCGTAGCCGTTGGGCGGGAAGGTACCCACCGGGCTCGTGCCGAGCGCCCCGCCGGCCTTCGCGCTCACCACCGGGAAGGGCTGCCCCTGTTGGCCCTGCCACACATTGGCCATCTGCTGGCCCGCGGGCGTGAACTGGTTGCCCCAGGCATAGGTGGCCTGCTCCAACCCGCCGCGCGCCGCGAACTCCCACTCCGCCTCAGTCGGCAGCCGCTTGCCGACCCACTTGGCGTAGGCCTGCGCGTCTTCGAAGGAAACCTGCACCACCGGATGGTCGTCCTTGCCTGCGATGGAACTGCCCGGCCCGCTCGGGTGGCGCCAGTCGGCCCCGGGCACGTAGCGCCACCACTGCGAATAGTCGCGCAGCGAAACCGGCCGATCGGTGCCGACGAACACCATGCCGCCCGCCACCATGGCACTGTCCGGCGGCCGCGGCGTGCCCGGCGGGAGCTGCACGCGCAGCGTCTCCCACTCCGGTTTTTTCTCGGCCGTGGTGACATAGCTGGTGGCCTCGACGAAGCGGCGGAACTCGGCATTGGTCACGTGGTGCTGGTCCATCCAGAAGCCGCGCACGCCCGCCTTGTGCGCCGGCCTCTCGTTGGCCTGCGCCATCTTGCTGTCGCTGCCCATCAGGAATTCGCCGCCGGGCACGTGGACCATGCCCGCCGGCCCGCGCACGCCATCGCCCACCTGTATGCCTGGCGGTGCGGGCGGTCGAGTTGCGGCCTCGGGAAGCGGCAGGCCAAGCCACACGCCCCCCGCCGCGGCCAGCGCCACGGACAGGGCCAGCGCCAGGCGCGGCAAGCCTGCCGTGCCGGTGCGCACCCGCGTTTCCGGAGACGATTGCGCCTGCATGCCGCCGCTCAGCGCCCGAGTTCCTTGGCGGTCTTTCCGCCGATGCCGAAGTCGGTTTTCGGCATCTCCGTGATCATCACGCGCACCGTTTCGCGCGGCGCGCCGATGGACTCCACCGCGGCATCGGTCAGCGCGCCGATCAGGCGTGCCTTTTGTTCCTCGCTGCGGCCTTCGATCAGGAAGACTTGCATGATTGGCATGGGATGCTCCTTATCCTTGTCCTTGTCTATCGAGGTGGAAAACCGGGCGGCGGCCCCGCCGCCCAGTGCCGTCATCGTGCCATGGCAGCAGCCGGCGCGGTCGCCGCCGTGGCGGGTTGCAGTTCGTCGAGCATATCCTGGTAGTAGTGCGTGCCGTTGCTGTAGCCCTTGCGCTCGGCCAGGCCGGGGATGTCGATCACCCCGTTGTCGCGCTGGTAGGCCTGGTAGGCCGCCTGCAGGGCCTTGAGCCGGTCCGGGTAGCGGGCCGCCAGGTTGTCGCGCTCCTCGCGGTCCGCGCGCACGTTATAGAGCTCCCACTGCCCGCTGCCCCAGGGCGGATTGGCCTGCACGATCTTCCAGTCGCCCTGGCGCATGGCCTTGCGTCCGTTCAGCTCCCAGCCCGCCGAAAAGCCGTCCGGATGCACCTGCGCCACCTGGCCCGAAAGGAAGGGCAGCATCGAGCGGCCCTCCATCGGATAGACCGCGCGACCCTGGTAGCGCGTGCCAGGGGGCCGGGTGCCGGCCAGTTCGAGCAGCGTCGGCGCGATGTCGATCACGCTGGCCGGCGCCGCGCTGACGCGCCCGGCACCGGTGCGGCGCGGCAAGGAGGCAATGGCGGGCACGGCGATGCCGCCTTCGTAGGCAAAGGCCTTGTACAGGTGGAACGGCGTCGAGCTGACTTGGGCCCAGCCGGGCCCGTACTCGACGAAGGACCCCCGCAGCCCGGTGTTGGCCAGGCTGTTGTCCGCATGGCGGCGCACCCATTCGCGATTGGCCGCCTCGTCCAGCACGCTGTTGCCGTCGGCACCGTTGTCCGACATGAAGAAAACCAGCGTGTTGTCATACTGGCCGCTGGCCTTCAGGTAGGCCAGCACACGCCCGATCTGCGCATCCATCTGCTCGACCATGGCGGCATACACTGCCATCCGCTTGGCTTCGATGCGCTGCTGCAGCGGACTCAGCGCGCCCCACTCGGGCCACACCCCGCTGCCCTCATAGGGCCGTGCATCCTTGGGCACCAGCCCGAGCTGCTTCATGCGCGCCAGGCGCCGCTCGCGGATCACGTCGTAACCGACATCGTACTTGCCGAGGTACTTGCGGATGTAGGCCGGCGGCGCCTGCAGCGGCCAGTGCGGCGCGGTGAAGGCGAGATAGGCGAAGAAGGGCTTGCCGTCGCCGCGATGGCTGCCGATCTGGCGCATGATGCGGTCGGCATAGAAGGTGCTGGAGTAGAAGTCCTTGGGCAGGTCGACCGGCTTGCCGTTCTCGCGGTACAGCGCCTTGGGCGCCTTGTCGGGATCGTCGGTGATGATGCCGGTCTGGTCGGTGTGGCTCGCGCCGCCCTGCACCAGGGCGAAGGATTGCTCGAAGCCGCGCGCGGCCGGGCTGGCGCCCTCGGCTACGCCCAGGTGCCACTTGCCGGCCATATAGGTGTGGTAGCCGGCGTCGCGCAGCAGCGCCGGCAGCGGCGCCACATGCGCGTTCAGGTAGCCTTCATAGCCGGGCTGACTGCGCTGCGCTGGCGTCAGCAGCTCCGCCATACTGCCAAAGCCAGCGCGATGGTGATCCACGCCCGACATCAGCATCGCCCGCGTCGGCGAGCAATAGGGCGAGGCGTAGAACTGGGTCAGTTTTTGCCCGGAGCGCGCCAGCCGGTCCAGGTTGGGCGTGGC
Source organism: Cupriavidus sp. 09_S30 (assembly GCF_056930435.1). NCBI lineage: Bacteria > Pseudomonadati > Pseudomonadota > Betaproteobacteria > Burkholderiales > Burkholderiaceae > Cupriavidus > Cupriavidus sp. 09_S30. Next base: position 2,009,011 of record NZ_JBXOWI010000002.1, read on the forward strand.
GATCTCGCCGCCGAAGGCACCGATGTCCGAGTAACCCAGGTCGTCGGCTACGATCAGGAGGATGTTGGGGCGCTGCGCGCCTGCCGGCCGGTCTGCCTGCGAGGGGGGAGCCGCGAAGGCCGCCGTGGCTGCAGCCGCGGCCGCCAGCGCCGCGAGGATGTGGGGAACTTGCATTGCGTTGTCTCCTTTCGCCGCAGGTTCGTGCCTGCTTGCTTTGTAATCCGCTTGCCTGCCGCGCCGCCGCCATGCAGGCGGCGCGCGACTTGCTTGCCGCGCGCGGGAATCGGCGCAGCGCCTTCGTCCTGGCGCTTGCACGCGATCTGCGCCCTCCCTGTCACACAAACCGCATCGACACCGTCCCCAGCCGCTGATAGCGCACCGTGACATTGTCGCCCGCTGCCACCGCCACCGCTTCGGTCACCCCGCCGGTCATGATGAAGGTCCCGGCCGGCAACTCCCGCCCGCGCGCACCCAGCATATTCGCCAGCATCGCCACGCTGTTGGCCGGATGGCCCAGCACCGCCGCGCCCGCGGCGGTGGCCACCACCTCGCCGTTCTTCTCCAGCACCACCCCCAGGTTCTTCAGGTCCAGCCCTTCCACCCCCAGGCTGATGCCACCGGTCACGAAACGCGCCGACGAGGTGTTGTCGGCGATCACGCTCTTCAGGTCGAAGCGGAAGTTCTCGTAGCGCGAGTCGATCACCTCCACCGCCGGCAGCACGAAGTCGGTGGCGGCCAGCACGTCGCCGATATGGCAGCCCGGCCCCTTGAGCGGACGCTTGAGCACGAAGGCGATCTCGGCCTCCACCTTGGGATGGATCAGGCCGCCGGTGTCGATCGCCGCCCCGTCCATGCAGGCGCCGTAGTCGGTCAGGAAGCCGTAGACAGGTTCGCTCACGCCCATCTGCCGCATCTTGGCAAAGGAGGTCAGCCCCATCTTCAACCCTGCGATGCGCGTGCCGCGCGCTTCCTTGCGCGCGCGGATCGCGTCCTGGATCGCATAGGCGTCGTCCCAGTCCATCTCGGGGTGGGCGTCGGTAATCTTGCGCACGGCCTCGCGCTGCAGCTCAGCGTTCTCCAGGTGCTCGGCCAGTTGCTGGATGGTCTCTTGTGTCAGGTTCATGGTCTTTCCTTGTGGCTTTCCCTGCGGCATTCCGCGTTCAGACGAAGCGCACGCCGGCCGAGCCGATGCCGCCCAGGCTGATGCGCAAGCGGTCGCCGGCCTGCACCGGCACCATCGCCGCCAGCGAGCCGGACAGGATCACCTCGCCCGCCTTCAGGCCGATACCCAGCCGTCCCAGCGTATTGGCCAGCCACGCCACCGCATTCGCCGGATGGCCCAGTGCCGCCGCGCCCGCGCCGGTGGCGACAATCTCGCCGTTCTTCTCCAGCGTCATGCCCACCGTACCCAAGTCGAGGCCGCGCGGGTCCACCGCCGCGTCGCCCAGCACGAACACGCCAGAGGAGGCGTTATCGGCCACGGTGTCCTGGATGCGGATCTTCCAGTCGCGGATGCGCGAGTCGACGATCTCGAAGCAGGGCAGCACATAGGCGGTGGCGCGCAGCACGTCGGCATTGCTCACGCCCGGGCCTTCCAGGTCGTCCTTCAGCACGAAGGCGATCTCGCCCTCGGCCTTGGGAGCAATCAGGGTGGCGGCCTCAATGGCGGCGCCGTCCGGATAGACCATGCCAGACAGCAGGTGGCCGAAATCCGGCTGGCGCACGTCCAGCATGTCCATCACCACCTTGCTCGTCACGCCGATCTTCTTGCCGACCACCCGCTCGCCGGCATCGAGTCGGTACTGCACCATGGCGAGCTGGATGCGGTAGGCGTCGTCGATGGAAAGCTCGGGCCAGCGCTCGGTCAGCGGCGCCACCGGCTGCCGGTCCGTGAGCGCCTGGTGCAGGCTGGCGCCGATCTCTCGCAGTTGTTCGTCTTGCATGGCGGGCCTCACAGCTTCACGCAGATATTGCGCAGTTCGGTGTAAAACTCCAGCGAATGCACCCCGCCCTCGCGGCCGATGCCGGATTGCTTGGCGCCGCCGAAGGCGGTGCGCAGGTCGCGCAGGAACCAGGAGTTGATCCAGCAGATGCCCACTTCCAAGGCACGCCCCATGCGGTGCGCCGTGCCCAGGTCCGAGGTCCACACGGTGGCGGCCAGCCCGTAGGGCGTGTCGTTGGCCAGCGCGATCACCTCTTCCTCGGTATCGAACGGGGCGATGTGGCAGCACGGCCCGAAGATCTCCTCGCGGATCACCGCCGCGCTCTCGGGCAGGCCGGTCCAGATGGTCGGCTGCACCCAGGCGCCCTCGGCCAGCGCGCCCGGCATGTCTGGCACGCCGCCGCCGGTCACTACGGTGGCGCCCGCCTCGGCCGCCTTGCGGTAGTAGGACAGCACCTTCTCGCGATGTTCCAGCGAGACCAGCGGCCCCATGGTGACACCCGCCCCGTTCGGTGGCCCGAGCTTCAGCCCTTCGGCGCGGGCCTTGAGCGCGGCCACGAAGCGTTCGAAGATGGGCCGCTGCACATAGACGCGCTCCGTGCCCAGGCAGACCTGGCCGCTGTTCTCGAAGGCCGAGCGCGTGATGCCGGCCACCGCCTTGTCGAAATCCGCGTCGGCGAAGACGATGCCGGCGTTCTTGCCACCCAGCTCGAAGGACACCGGGCGCACGCCGTTGGCCGCGGCCTTCATGATGGCTTCGCCGGTGCGGGTCTCGCCGGTGAAGGTGATGCCATTCACGTCCGGATGCTGGGTCAGGAAGGCGCCGGCTGAATCCGGGCCGAAGCCGTGCACCACGTTGTAGACGCCCGGCGGCACGCCCACCTCGTTCATCACCTCGCCCAGCAGCGTGGCGGTGGCGGGCGTTTCCTCCGAGGGCTTGACCACCACCGTGTTGCCGCAGGCCAGCGCCGGACCGACCTTCCAGGTCATCAGCAGCAGCGGCAGGTTCCATGGGCACACCACGCCGATCACGCCGCGCGGCGCGCGTACCGCGTAGTTGACGGCCTCGCCGCCATCGGGCGTGGCCATGGCGAAGCTCTCGGTGGGCACGTTCTTGATCAGGTCGGCAAACACCTTGAAGTTGGCCGCGCCGCGCGGGATGTCGACATGGCTGGCCAGCGACAGCGGCTTGCCCGTATCGGCGATCTCCGCCTGCAGGAAGTCGTCGAAGCGCCGGTTGATGCCGTCGGCCACGGCGTGCAGCAGTTCCACCCGCTGCGCCACGGTCATGCGGCCCCACGGCCCGTTCAGTGCCGCGCGCGCGGCGGCCACCGCCGCATCGACTTCGGCCTGGCCGGCCTCGTGCACGCGGCCGATCAGGCTGTTGTCGACCGGGTTGCGGTCGTCGAAGTGGCGGCCGGTGGCTACCCATTCGCCGTTGATGAAGTTCTGGAAGTCTTTCATGGTGTTTGTCTCGTTGCTGCTTGGGGTTGGCGGTGGGGTCTTGCCTCAATTGCGCACGCGGCGCTCGGTACCGTCCTTCCTTCCCAAGGTCTGTGGAACAACGCAGGTCTTCGCAGCTGCAAGCGCCAGCCCTCTCCCCCAGCCCCTCTCCCGCAAGCGGGAGAGGGGAGCAAACCTGCCGTTCTCCCACAGCGTGGGAGAGGACAGCCTGCCCTCCGCCCGAGCGTGCGTGGACGCTTGAAACGCGCCGCCGCGGCTCCCCTCTCCCGCCTGCGGGAGAGGGGTTGGGGGAGAGGGCCAGCGCCCGAACAATGCGATGGCCCGCACTTTCCGAAGACCCCGTTCCCTCTCGAATCGATCCCCCTCAGGTCAACACATTGAGGAAGGCATCATTCAGCTTCCGGTCGTGATAGAAAATCGCCCGCCCCAGTTCATCGTCCGTCCAGGTAATAGTCGGCTTGTCCGGATAGTGGATATAGCCGCCGGCAAAGACCTCGTTGCGGTTGCCCGAAGGATCGAAGAAATAGATCGTGGCGCCGCGCGTGATGCCGTGGCGGGTCGGGCCGATATCCAGCGAGACGTCCCGCTTGGAGATGATGTCCGCCGCCTTGAGCACCTCGCTCCAGTTGTCGAGCTGGAACGAAGCGTGATGAAAGCGGTTCTTCTCCGGATGCCGGATAAAGGCGATATCGTGCGCCTTGTTGGAGCAGGTCAGGAAGGCGCCGATCACCATGCGCTCCGGTCCCGCCACCACTTTCTCGGCCAGCGAGAAGCCGAGCACGTCCTGGAACAGCTTGACCGTGCCGTCGAGGTCGTCGCCGTACAGCAGGCAGTGGTCGAAGCGGCTGGGCGCCATGCCGCGCAGGTCGTCCGGCCAGGGGTCCGGGTTCAGGTCACCGGTCTGGCAGCCCAGCTTGTCCTTCTCCGCGAACAGCTCGATGGCATGGCCGGTGGGAATGGTGAAGCGGAAGCGCCTGCCGGTATGCAGGTGCTCACCGGCGGCGATCCACTGGCAGTCCTGCGCCAGGCCGCTCGCCTCGACATCGCGCGCCAGGCGCTGCAGTGTGGCATCGCTGTCGACGCGGAAGCCCATGTAGTCCATGCCCGGACTGTCCGCCTCGCGCAGTACCACGCTGTGGTGGTCATGCTCATCCCAGGCCTTCAGGTAGACGCGGCCTTGCGCGTCGCGGCCGGTCTCGCTCAGGCCGAGCACTCCGATGTAGTGTTTCAGCGCCGGTTCCAGTTCCAGCACGCGCAGTGCCACGTGCCCCGGGCGCAATACGCCAGTCAATGCCATCTTCGTCTCCTTGATGTCCGGATCCGCGATCCGTGTTTCTTGTTGCCGCCTTTGCGGTTTTGCCTGCTGGTCCTGCTCGGCCTGCTATTCGTGCCGCGCACGCGCCTTGTCGAGGCAGCGCGCCAGCAGCGCAACCGGCCGCAGCCGGATATCGCTGTCGGGAAAGGCCTTGCACGCCAGCACCAGTCCCTCCCCCTCTTCCGCCTCGCTCAGGCAGGCGCGGCTCATCTTGCCGGTGCGGTAGCGTCCCGCCTCGATGCGCACCTTGCACACGCCGCAGCCGCCGCCGCGGCAGCCCGCGGGAATGCCGCGCTGCCCCAGCACCTCCATGGCGCGCAGCAGGTTCTGTCCCGGGCCGCAGGGATAGCGCTGCCCGCTGTCTGCGATCTCCACCGTATGCATGTCCGCCTCCTTTCAGATCTTGAACAGGGGGCTGCGCGCGCTGTTCTGCGCATCGCCCGCCGACAGGAACTTCTCGGTATGGATGTCCGCCTCGAACAGCCGGCCCTGCATCAGCGTGCGGATGCAGGCCTCGATCATCGGCGGGGGGCCGCACAGGTAGGCCTTGTGGCCGCGGAAGTCGGCACGGCCTTCGCCATCGGCATAGAGCGCCGCCAGCGCCTCGTGGGCGAAGCCGCGCGCGCCATCCCAGGCGCTCTCCCCCGGCTCGTCTGACAGCGCCGGCACATAGCGGAAGTTGGGGTGGCTCTGCGCCAGCGCGCGGAACTCGTCGTCGTAGTAGAGCTCGGTCCGGTTGCGTGCGCCCTGCACCAGCGTGATCGGCAGGGTCTCTCCCGCCGCCAGCAGCTCGCGGATCATCGCGCGCGGGCTCGACAGGCCGGAGCCGCCCGCCAGGAACAGCATCGGCGCCTGCGCCGACCTGCGCACGAAGAAGCGCCCGTACGGCGCGGAGAAGCGCAGCGCGTCGCCGACCGCCAGCCGCTCATGCAGGAAGCCGGTCGCCTGCCCGCCTTCCACCTTGCGCACGTGCAGTTCCACCAGCTCGTCGTGCGGCGCATTGGCCAGCGAAAAGGCGCGTGGCTGGTCGCAGCCGGGCACCTGCAGGTTCAGGTACTGGCCCGCCTGGAAAGCCACCTTCGCGCCGCCCTTGACGCGCAGCCAGATACCGCGGATGGTCGGGGTGAGCGCGCGCACTTCCACCACTTCGGCCTCGTAATCGGCCAACGGCAAGCCCTGAGCATCTTCATCCTCCTCGATGTCGGCCTCGATGGTCAGGTCCGACTGCGCGGTGGCACAGCAGGCCAGGCACTGGCCGTTGTCGCGCTCGAAGTCCATCAGCGCGAAGCTGGAGGCCTCGCCCTGGTCGACCTCGCCCTCCACCACCTGCACCTTGCAGGTGGCGCACAGGCCGTGGCAGCAGGCGTGCGGCAGCCACACGCCACTGCGCAGGCAGGCGTCCAGCACGGTCTGGCCGGGCGCGATCGGGATGGTCTGCCCGATGGGCTCAATGGTGAGCGAATACATCTTCCTCTCCTTGCGCGGCAGCGCTCAGCTTGCGCTGCCGCCGATGCCGTCCAGGCCGGGCGTGCGGAAGCGGATCACTTCCTTGTGGCCCAGGCCGTTCTGTTCCAGCGTGGCGTCGAAGTCGGGCTGCCAGGGCTGGCCGGCGCGCAGCCACTCCACCTTGTCCCAGTCGATGCGGCCGAAGTCGGGGTGGTAGCCGTAGACGCCCGGGAGCACCTGCTCGACCACGTCGCGCAAGCGCATGGCCGGCGGAAAGGGGAAACAGTGCGGCGCGCAGAACAGCAGGTGCTGGTCCCAGCCGATGTAGAGCAGCCGGTTGCCGTGGAAGACGGCCTCGCGGTCCGCGAGTTCGAAGCGGTATTCGCCGATGGATGCGACGGACATGATCGTGTCTCCTTTGCTTGTCGTTCGATGCCGCGCGGCGCTCAGGCGGCAGCCTGCGGCACGCCCTTCCAGGCATTCCAGTTCTTCTGGTCCTGCGAGCCCTCGAAGTCGAGGTTGTCCGCGCCCAGATTCAAGCGGTACCACTTGAGCACGTCCTCCAGCGAGGCGCCGCCGCAGTTGCCCTGGTAGATCTGGTGCACCGGCAGCCAGGCCTGCGCGTACTTCTCCGGCTCGCCGTCGAAGATGTCCTTGCAGCCGTCGGAGCAGAAGTGGAACTTCATGCCGTGGTAGCTGCTTTCGCGGTAGCAGGTCTGCGTGGGGTCGTCCGCCTCGGAGAACACCATCGGGATCTGGCAGGTCTGGCACAGCATCGGCAGCGTGCCGTTGTAGAAGCGCTCGCCGGCCTGCTGGCGCTCGTGCCAGTAGTCCAGGCGCGGCTTGTAGTAGCGTGCGAAGGTGTCGGGATATTTCTCGTTCAGCCACGCCATCTCGTCTTCCTTCGGAATCCAGGTATGGAAGCCGGCGGCGGCGGCGTAGTTGTAGAAGGTGCCCCAGGCCTCGTGGGTGATGCGGTCCTTGGTCTTGGTGGCGACCTCGTGGTACTTCGGCATGCGCAGGCCGTAGCGCTCCAGGTCCTTGAAGAGCGCACCGCCGGCCTGCTCGAAGTACATCTCCCAGGCCTCGGCCCAAGACATCACGCGGCGCGGCAGCATGTAGTCCATCATCATGCCGACCAGGGTCAGCAGCCGGAAGCCGCGCCAGAACCATTTATCCAGCCACTTCTGCACGATGGGGATGTTGTCCGGATCCTGCTCGCAGATGAACTTGACCACCTCCAGGCCCAGCGTCATGTGGCGCGATTCGTCGGACTGCGCGGAGAAGCCGAAGGTCACAGTCGCCATGTCGCCGTTGTAGGCGGCGCCCGACATGAAGGGCATGAACAACAGGTTGGTCAGCACGTACTCGAAGGAGAACGAGATCGCGGTGATGAACTCGAACGGCCCCGCGCTCATGGCGTCCTCGAAGTAGGACTTGGGCACCGACAGGTACCAGACCCGGTCGTGCATGTGGCGCCATTCGCCGAAGCCGTGGAAGTACTTGTTGTAGACCGACATCGTGTGCAGCTGCGTCTGCGCGTGGCGCAGTTCGTCGATCGACTGCATCTGCGCCGCCACGCGCGCGCCGGCGCCGCGGAAATGGCGGCCCAGGTGCGCGTAGCCGCGGTGCGCGGCATATTCGAGCGGCGTGACGCCGGTCAGGAACAGGCGCAGCGCGTTCAGGTAGCGCGGGTCCGAGACGTTGAGGTGGCCGTTGTTCTGCACGAAGGAGTCGATGATCGCGTACAGCTTGCGCTCCTTCTCCGACTGGTACTTCCAGTAGGCGTCCATGGTCATGCGGAAGGGATCCTCCCACTTGTCCCACGCGTGGATCTTGATGCCTTCGTACTTGTCGAAGGGAAAGACCTTGTCCATCGGCTCGTAGCTGGTTTCCCAGCTGAGGTCGCGCGTCATCATCGCGTACTTCTCGCGCAGGTTGAGCTTCTTGCGTGCGTCCATGATGTCTCCGTGTTCTCGTTCGTTTCGTGCGGTTGCCGCTTCTGGCGTTCAGGGGTTCGGGCGCTCAGGCGCTCCAGTGCAGCGTGAAGGCTTCGTCGGTCTCGTCGATGTTTCCCGACAGCGAGATCAGGTTCAGGTGGATCTCCTGCAGGTCCCAGTCGCGGCCGAGCTTGTCGGCCACCAGCTCGCGCACGATGGTCAGCCGCCCCGGGGCGTCGATCTTGACCATGGCGGGGAACTGCGACACCACCGCTTGCGGGTTCGCCTCGGCAATGGCATCGATGATGGGACGGGTATCGTCGTTGTTCTGCAGGGCGATATAGACGTTGGCGCTCATCTCGGTCTCCTCAGGCAGCCAGGCCGAGCTTGGCCAGCCGTGCGTCGAACTGTTCCAGGCACAGCGCCACCGCCTGCGCCCCCTCCTCGCCCAGCAGGATGCCGGCCACCGGCTGCAGCGCCTCCGCCGCCTGGGCACGCGCGCTGCGCGCCCAGCCCGACAGGAGCTGGCGATTGGCATCCGATTCGGCGGCCGCCGTCTGCACCACGGCGTCGACCCAGCGCACGTGCTCGTCGCGCCAGTCGTTCATGAACTCGGTCAGCACCGCCAGTCCGGTGCCGCAGGCACGCACGATGGCAGCGTCGGCGTGCTGGTAGATCAGCGGGTAGAGCAAGCCATCGAGCACGAGGTTCTGGGTGACGAAGGTCTCGAACCAGTCCTCGATGACGAAGCTGTGCTCGATGAAGCGGCGCAGCGGCTGCCAGGCCGCGCTCTCCAGCCAGGCAGCACGTGCACGCTCGAGGGCCGCGCCGGTGTTGCCGTCGAGCAGCAGGCCGATGCGCGACAGGTACTGGGCAATGCCCAATCGATCCATGGCGCAATAGGTGCAGGCCTGCGTGATGGCCGTGCCCCAGCCATAGTCGGCACAGTAGAAGTTGTTCATGTTCGCCGCCCACTCGACGTGGCGCAGCGGCAGCAGCCCTTCGGTCAGGCGCTCGCGCCATTCCAGCGGCATTGCCTGCAGCAGGCCGCGCTTCTCGACGAAGGCGAAGTTCTTCTCCGCGGCATCCTGCTGGCGGCCACGCGCGCCCACGTAGGCGCCGTAGTAGTACTGGCGCGGATCCTTCAGCGCGTACCAGTCCGCCATCTCGATGGCGGTGCGACGCTTGTCATACAGTTCGAACTGCGGCGCCCAGGTCGGGCGGTACTGGAAGTGGACCTCCGACTGCACGTCGTAGGTCGCTTCCTGGTAGCGCGAGGCCGGCTTGTCGCCGAAGCGGCGCGCCACGTGGCCGTAGGTCTGGCGCAGCGGCTGGATCTGCTGCGTCTTGATGTCGACTTGCATCGCGATGTCTCCTGGTGTGTGTCTCTGTGGCGGCCTGCGCTCGCGCGTGCGGCCGGCGACGTTCGATTTCTGACTTGCGGGGGAAATGCTGGCTATGCCGCGTCCTGCTCTGCCAGCTCGGTGGGTGCTGGGATGGTCGGCAGGAACTGCACGTGGTTCACGCTGCAGAAGGCCTCGAACATCGGCTCGGGCATGATGAGTTCGACGTTCAGCTCCGGGTCAGCGACGCTGAAGGCGAACAGCACGAAGCCCTCCGGCGTACGGCCTTCCACCCGCACGTAGCGCGGCGTGGCTTCGAAGAGCGGGACCGACTGGTTGATCATGGTGTCTCCTTGCGCGTGGCGTTCTGCGTTCTGCGTTCTGTTTCGCCAGACCATTGCGAAGACCGTGCCAGGCCCCCGACCACCCGCGTGGATGCGGCCTCCGCGGGAAGCACGCGGGCTGCGGGAGCGCGCTGCCTCCGTACAAACCCGGACAAAGCGCGACGTCGGAGCTAGATCAATTCATCAAGCCCCCTCCCGCGCTTGATCAAATGATCAAATGCCGCGCCGGGCGGGCGTTTGCGGGCAGCGTACGGGCTCGCCTGGCGCCTTGCGCGTTGCAACAGCAGGGTGCGGCGGATGCTCCGCTCCCGCGACGAGACGGGGGCCGCGCGGCACGACGCGGCGCAGCATCGCGAGCGCGCGTGCCGCAGGCCGGGATCGGGCGGCCGCGTCACTGGTGCATCAAATGATCAAATGGGGGTGGGGAGATGAGGAAGCCGGGAGATCCGGCTTGTCGGTGGGTGGTTCGACGGGCGCCGGCTTGTTCGCACGGCGTCGGCTTGCGCCGCGCGCATACGTGTGCCGTCGTTTCGCGCCGCGCCGGTTTGCTCCCCTCTCCCGCTTGCGGGAGAGGGGTTGGGGGTGAGGGCGGGTGCTTGCCAATGGCGATGTGCTGGACAACACCATCGGCTTCGTCTTTGGCTTGGCGTGCTGGATAAAACCAACGGCTTCGTTGTGCGTGGCGCCTTGCTAGACCACCCCTCACCCCGGCCCTCTCCCCATGAGGGGAGAGGGGGTCAAGACACTATGCTTGGCCAACGGTGTTGGCGCATCTTGTCGGCTTCGGCTCGCCTTGGCGTGCTGGACCACACCGACGGCTTCGTTTGAATGTGGCGCCTTGCTAGACCACCCCTCTCCCCCAACCCTCTCCCCATGAGGGGAGAGGGAGCCAAGACCTCGTGCTTGGCCCATGGTGTTGACGCATCCTTTCGGCCTCACTCAGCCACTCTTGCCGCGCGTCTTCCATCGGTATGCCAGCTGTGGCCGCGTCAGCCCCAGCAGCCGGGCCGCCTGGCTCATATTGCCGTCGGCCCGCTGCATGGCGGCATCCATCAGCACGCTTTCCACTTCGCCCAGCGCCAGGCCGTTCTCGGCCATATAGTCGAGCAGGCCGTGCACGGCGGCCTCGCGCAGGCCGGGCAGCGCGCCCTGCTCTCCCAGCCGGGGCGTGGTGTCAACCGCGGGCGGTGCTTCACTGCCTGGCAGGAAGAGCTGCTCGGCGGTGATGTGGCCGCCGTTGGCCGCCAGGATCACGCCGCGCTCGATCACGTTCTCCAGCTCACGCACATTGCCCGGCCAGTCATAACGGCGCAGTTCGGCCAGCGCGCGGTCGGTGATGCCGAGGATCTTCTTGCCGTGGCGCGCGCCGTAGCGGGCGATGAAGCGCTCGGCCAGCGGCCGGATATCGTCCAGGCGCTCGCGCAGCGGCGGGATCGTGACCGGGTAGACGTTGAGCCGGTAATACAGGTCCTTGCGGAAGGTACCCTGCCTGACCGCCTCGGCCAGGTCGACATTGGTGGCGGCCACCAGGCGCACGTCGACCTTGCGCGGCTCGGTCCCGCCCACGCGCTCGACCTCGCCCTCCTGCAGCACGCGCAGCAACTTGGACTGGGCCGACGCGGAAAGCTCGCCCAGTTCATCCAGGAACAGCGTGCCGCCATGCGCGCGCTCGAAGCGGCCGGCGCGCGACTGGTGGGCCCCGGTGTAGGCGCCCTTCCCCACGCCGAACAGCTCGGACTCGATCAGTTCGTCGGGAATGGCCGCGCAGTTCACCGCCACGAAGGGCTTGTCCGCACGCGCGCTGACGCCATGCAGCGCCTGCGCGAAGCGTTCCTTGCCGACCCCGGTCTCGCCCAGCAGCAACACCGTCACATTGCTGCCCGCCGCGCGCTGCAGCAGGTTCCAGGCCGCGCGGAAGCCCGGCGAGCCGCCGACCAGGTCGGCCGGTTGATCGTTGGCGCGCTGCAGGGCCCGCAACTGCTCGACCTCGCTCTGCAGCGCCAGGATGGTGTCGATGACCGGGTCCGGCTGGTACAGGGCCAGTTCGGCCTCCCCGTCGGCCCACTCTTCGAGCGGCTTGCCCAGGATGCGGCAGTGGTCATGCCCGCAGCCGACGCATTCGAGTTCGCGGTAGAGGATGGTCTTGCCCATCAGCGCCGAGGTGTAGCCGGTGGCGTAGCCGATCTGCATCCAGCACACCGGGGCCTGCGCCACGCCGAATATCTGCCGGTGGACATCCCCCTCGAAGGAGTCTTCCCAAAGGAACTCGCCATGATAGACACCCTCGGCGATATTGATGTCCACGGCCAGTGGCGTCACCCGGACCACACCTTCGATGGTGTGCAGGCAAGGCCCCATCTCCAGCCTGCCGAAATCGCTGTGCCCCGAGCGCATGGACTTGGCCAGCTCGGCATCGCGGGCGCCGGAATGGAAGCCCATGCGCATGAACAGCCCGCGTGCGCGCTCCATGCCGAGGGTGTCCACCAGTTCCTTGCGCAGCGCGCCCAGCGCTGCCGTATGCAGCAGGATCATGCGCTGCTCGCCCAGCCAGATCGAGCCTTCCTTCATGGCGAAGCGCAGGCGGCGGGCGAGATTGGACAGGCCATCGCGCATGGTGGCCGAGAAATTGTCGGTAGAACTGCTCATAGTCTCCTCTCTTTGCACCGGCCTGCGGGCCGGCGTGCCTTTTTTGTGGCAACGCTATGCACATTATGTGCCAAAGGCAGGGCAGCCCCCCTTCCAGCCCTTTCCCGCCTGCGGTACTGGCAGCGCACGCGGCCACGATATACCCTAGTCTCACCTTCCCACCCAGGCGATTTGCCGCGCACCTGCTGCATCGCAACACACCATGGAAAAGACAGCCTTCGTTTTTGCTGGCGGCGGCAGCCTCGGCGCGATCGAGGCCGGCATGCTGCGCGAGCTGGTGGCCTCCGGGGTGATACCGGATTTCGTGGTCGGCGCCTCGGCCGGTGCCATCAACGGCGCCTACTTCGCCTGCTATCCCCATATGGAAGGCACCTCGCGGCTGGAGTCACTGTGGCGCGGTGTACGGCGCGCTGATGTCATGCCCTGGACCTGGCGCAGCATGCTCGGCATGTTCGGCGGGCGGCGCGGACACCTGGTCGAGTCCACCGCGCTGCAGCGGCTGCTGGCCCGCAATTTCGGCGACGCGCAGCTGGAGGGTACCGAGCTACCGCTGCACGTGGTGGCCACCGACATGCAGACCGGCGAAGAAGTGGTGCTGTCCTCCGGCAATATCGTCCAGGCGGTACTGGCCAGCGCCGCGATTCCCGGCGTGTTCCCGCCTGTACGGCTCGGCGGCCGCGCCCTGATCGACGGCGGAGTGGCCAACAACACGCCGGTATCCACCGCCGTGCGCCTGGGCGCCACGCGCGTGCTGGTGCTGCCGGCCGGCTTTGCCTGCTCGCAGCGGCGCGAGCCGCGCGGCCCCATCGAGCATGCGTTCAACGCACTGTCGCTGCTGGTGGCGCGCCAGCTCGTGCAGGACCTTGAACGCTGGTCCGAGCGGGCCCGCATCAGCGTGGTGCCGCCGCTATGCCCGCTCGACGTCTCGCCCTACGACTACACCCGCTGCAGCGAGTTGATCGAGCGCGCGGCCGCCGCCACCGCCGCCTGGCTGAATGCCGGTGGGCTCGATCGCTGTGACGTACCGGGTGCCCTCCACCCGCACAGCCACGATGCGGATCACCCGGACTGCAGCGTCGACTTCCCGGCCGCGGCAGTGCACTAGCCGGCGCTGAATGCCCGCCGGCATGGCTGTCCGTCCGCGAAGCTAGAAACGGCAATCCGCCGCGGCCACCAGTTGTGCGAACGCACCACCCAGGGTGAGGTTATGGTGGGCGATGATGGACGCAGCGGGCAGCACGGATGTGTCCATGCAGGTATGCGCATCGGCCACCAGCACCGGACGCAGGCCCAGGTCTGCCGCCGCGCGGCAGGTCGCATCGATGCAGTACTGCGTCTTCATGCCGGTGATCACCAGTTCCTTCACGCCCGCTTCGGCCAAGCGCTCGGCCAGCTCCGTGCCGAAGAAGCAGCTCGGCCGGGTCTTGTCGAATACGGTGTCGTGCGCGGCGTTCACGGCCAGGCGCGGCAACAGCTCCCAGGCCGGGCTGCCTGCGGCAATGGGCGATCCCGCCGGGCCGGTGTGGCGCGCGGCGAAGATCGGCGCACCGGCCTGGCGCGCGCGGGCCGCGAGCTGGTTGATCTGCGCGAGGATACGCTCGCCTTCGTGGGGCGGCTCCGGGCCGTCGAACAGGCCACGCTGCATGTCGATGATCAGCAGGGCACGGCGCAGGGAAGGTTCGGCCATGGTGTTTCTCCAGTCATGTCACATCGATCGGTCAGCGGCCCCTGCGATGGACGGAGAAACAACAAGGCCCCGTCCATCGCTGGCGGGGCCCTGAAGCAAGTATGCGATCTCCGACTCGATACCGTCCTCACGACCCGCCTGGCGCGGTCGTGGTGGTGGTGGTGGTCGAAGTGATGGCGCGGAGCGCGTCGGGATGCATGGCAACCATCATGCAGTGGGAGCGGCGCATCGTCAACCCTCCGCGCGTTCGCACCGTACGCCGCCTGCCGCATTACGCTTCGCCTGGGGCATACACATGCTTTGGCACAAAGGAATTGTGCGAACGTCGCCGCGGCTCAACCATGTCGCACGTTCACTTCAAGACAGGCAGGCATCGATGAGTGCAATCCTGAAGGGCATCAAAGTGCTCGACCTGACCCGCGTCGTCGCGGGCCCGTGGGCCACGCAGAATCTCGCCGACATGGGCGCCACCGTCTACAAGATCGAGAAGCCGGGCGATGGCGACGACACGCGCAAGATGGGGCCCTTCCTCACCGATGCGCAAGGCAAGACCAGCAACGACTCGGCCTTCTACCTGTGCTGCAATCGCGGCAAGCAGTCAGTCACGGTGGACATCTCGCAGCCGGAAGGCGCCGAACTGGTGCGCCGGCTGGCCGCACGCTGCGACGTGGTGGTCGAGAATTACAAGGCCGGCAGCCTGCGCAAGTACGGTCTCGATTACGAGACGATCCGCGCGCTGCGCCCTGACATCATCTATTGCTCGGTGACCGGCTTCGGCCCCGACGGCCCCTATGCCGCGCGCCCCGCCTACGACTTCATCCTGCAAGGCATGGCGGGCCTGATGAGCACCTGCGGCCAGCCCGACGGCAGCCCCGGCGCCGAGCCCATGCGCACGGCCATTCCCGTCACCGACATCCTGACCGGCCTCAATGCCAGCGTGGCCCTGATGGGCGCGCTCTACCACCGCCTCGCCACCGGCGAGGGCCAGTACATCGACGCGGCCATGCTCGACGCCGCGGTGGCCGCCAGCGGCCACCTGGCGCTGGGCTATCTGATGACGGGCAAGGTGCCGGGGCGCGCGGGCAACACTAACCCGGTTGCCGCGCCGTCCGAAGTGTTCGCCTGTGCCGACGGCCACCTGATCGTCGCAGCGGGCAACAATGGCCAGTTCGCCTCGCTGTGCAAGGTGCTCGGCTGCAACGAGCTGCTCGACGACGAACGCTTCCGCGAGAACACCGGCCGCGTGGCCCACCGCATGGCGCTGCGCGAGCAGATCGCCGCGCGCGCGGCCAGCTGGCGCTCGGCCGACCTGCTGGCCGCGCTCGAACGCGCGTTCGTGCCGTGCGGCCCCATCAATTCACTCGACGAGGTGTTCGCGGATCCGCAGGTGCAGCACCGCGACCTGCTGCAGCGCCTGCCCCATGGCCGCGGCGTCGACGCCCCCTCGCTGCGCAGCCCGCTGCGCTTCTCCGCCACGCCGGTCGAGATGCGTGCCCCGCCGATACTGGGCGAGCATACCGAGGCGGCGCTGCGTGCGGAACTGGGGCTGGGGGATGCGGAGCTGGCGGGGTTGCGGGAGAAGGGGGTGGTGTAGGGGCACGGCCTTGTGGCGGGCGCCCTGCGCCCCGTACGCGGGATCGTTCTGGCTTGCGCCTGCCCTCTCCCCCGGCCCCTCTCCCGCAAGCGGGAGAGGGGAGCAAACCGGCGCGGCGCGAATGCCATTGCGCTAGCCGAAGCCGACAGGAAGCGCCAATACTACCAACGCGGCGCCAATTCCATCGCGCTAGCCGAAGCCGACAGGATGCACTAATACCATTGGCCAAGCACGAGGTCTTGGCTCCCTCTCCCCTCATGGGGAGAGGGTTGGGGAGAGGGGTGGTCTAGCAAGGCGCCACGCACAAACGAAGCCGTCGGTGTTGTCCAGCACGCCAAGCCAAAGCCCCCACCTCAATCCAGATGAATATCCGCCTGCTTCACCACCGCCGCCCACCGCACCGCCTCCTCGCGGATGAACGCCTGGAACTGCTCCGGCGTCCCGCCCACGGGCTCAATGCCGTAGTCGATCAAGCGTGCATGAACCTCGGGCAGCGCCAGTACAGCCGCCATTTCCACCGATAGCTTGTCCAGCACCGTCTTGGGCGTCTTGGCCGGCGCCAGCAGGCCGATCCAGCTGGAGGCGGCCGCCGCGGGATAACCGGCTTCGGCGATGGTCGGGACGTCCGGCGCGGTCGGCCAGCGCGTGGGGCCGGTGATGGCCAGCGCCTTGATCTTGCCGGCCCGCACCTGCGGCATCATGGTCTGCACCGAATCGAAGATCACCGCCACCTGCCCGGAGAACAGGTCCGGCAGCGCCGGCGAGATGCCTTTGTAGGGCACGTGGATCATCTTCATGCCGGCTGCGCGCGCGAACAGTTCGCCCGTGAGGTGGGCGCCGGAACCGTTGCCGCTGGAGGCAAAGGTCATGCGCTGCGGATTGGCCTTGCCCCACGCCACCAGTTCCTTGACGTTGTTGGGCGGCAATTGCCCGCTGGATACCATCAGCATGGGGATGCGGCCAATCTGGCTGACCCCGGTCAGGTCCTTGACGGGGTCGTAGTTCATGTGGGAATACAGGCTCGGGTTGATGGCGTGCGCCGCCACCACCACCAGCAGCGAGTAGCCGTCAGGTGCCGACTTGGCGACGTTGTCCGAGCCGATCATGCCGTTGGCGCCAGGCCGGTTCTCCACCACGACGGGCTGGCCCAGCCGTTCGCCCAGTTTCAGCATCACCAGCCGGGTCACGGTGTCGGACACACCGCCCGGTGTGTAGGGCACCACCACGCGGATCGGCTTGCTTGGGTAGGCCGGCTGCGCCGAGGCCGCGGCCGGCAGCAGCGGCAGGGCCAGTGCGAGTGTGGCGGCGCACAGCAGCGCGCGCAGGCGGGAGCGATGCAGGCCTTGCCTGCGTTTCGGGTAGTCCATGGTGTCTCCTCTGGAATCGATGTTGCGCCCGCCCCTTGCCGGGCGCCGTGATGCTGCCGCCAGGTCTACGCCCAGCTCTGCGGCACCGAAAGGGGAAAATCAAGCAGCATCTGGGCGTAGCTCTTGCCTAGCGGATCGGAGCGCAGGCTGGCCACGCCGCCCCCGCCCAGCGCCCCGTGCAGCAGGAAATTGAGCGCATGCAGGCCGGGTACCTCGAAGCGTTCGACGCCTCCGCTCAGCAGATGGGCGAAGTAGCCGCGCACCGCGTCGGTCGTCAGTTGCTCGCGCAGGAGCGGCAGGAAGCGCGGCTCGCGCGCGATCACGCCGATGTTCTCGTCATCGCCCTTGTCACCGCTGCGCGCATAGGCCAGCGCCACCAGCGGCCGCTGCACGCGCGGCTCGTCCTGCGGTGGCGGTTCCTGCGCAGGCATCGGCAGCGCCACCGCCAGGCCGGGCTCACCGCACAGCGCGGCGCAGGGCAGCGTCAGGCGCGCGCTATCCAGCTCGACCTGCATCGGCACCCACTGCTTGGGCACGAGGAAGGACGACACCTTCACCACCGGCTGGATCTCGACACGCCCCGAGAACGAGGATCGCGTGCCCGCCGCCATGGACGTGCCCGCCGACGCGGCTTCGCGCTGCAGCGGCGCCAGGCCGCGGGCCTGCGCATGCCGCGCGCCGATGCGCAGCACCACTTCGCGCGTGGGCAGCACGCGCGCCTGCGGGCCGTACTGCGACTCGCAGCCCAGCAGCTCGACGATGGTCTCGGTGTAGTCCGGCAGCCCGCGCTCGGCCAGCATGCGACGTGTGCGCGCCAGCAGCGCATCCGCCGTGCGGCGCGCCTTGGCCGGCGCATCGATGCCGCGGATGGCCATCATCAGGCTGAGCTGGAAGCCGTCCTGCCACGTCGCGTTGCCTTTGTAGTGCGAACCCGGCGCGCGCCCGCGCGCACCGCTCAGCCTGACCTGCCCCGGCCCGGCCGGCTCGGCGCGCACCATGCGGAAGTCGCAGGTGACGTCGGGCATCAGGTAGTTGGCCGGGTCGCCGACCTCGTACAACACCTGCTCGGCGACGGCGCCAGGGTCGATCAGGCCGCCGGTGTCGTCGGGCTTGGACAGCACCACGGTGCCATCCGGCGCGCAGTCGATCACCGGATAACCGATGCGATCCCAGTCCGGCACCCGCTGCCAGTCCGTGAACAGCCCGCCGGTGGCCTGCGCCCCGCATTCGATGAGGTGGCCTGCCAGCGTGCCGGCTGCCAGCCGGTCCCAATCGTCCCAGCCCCAGCCGAACTCGTGCGCCAGCGCGCCGACCACCACGGCGCTGTCGACGCAGCGGCCGGCGATCACGATCTGCGCGCCCATGTCGAGTGCGCGCGCGATCCCCTGCGCCCCGGTGTAGACATTGGCGGACCACGGCTCGTCAGGCAGCCTGCCGCCGTCGAATGACTGCAGGCCCTGCGCCTGCCACTGCGCGTAGTACGGCATCACGTCGTCGCCGCTGACCACGGCGATGCGCGGCGACAGTCCCTGTTCGCGCGCCGCCGCCAGCAGCGCGTCGCGGCAGGCGGCGGGGTTGAGGCCACCGGCATTGGCCACCACGCGTACGCCCCGCGCCAGGATCTCGCGCAGGTGCGGAGCCATGGCCGCCTGCACGAAATCGGTGGCATAGCCGAGCGCCGGGTTCTTGGCGCGCGCGCGGGCCAGGATGGACATCGTGGTTTCCGCGAGGTAGTCGTAGACCAGGTAGTCCAGGCCGGGCACATCGAGCAACTGCGGCGTGGCGGTGGCCGAATCGCCCCAGAAGCCGGACGCGCCGCCGATGCGGACCGTGCGCTTTCCTCGGTTGGCGGCGCTCATGCTTGCCCCCCCGTCTTGGCCACGCCATCCTGCGCCGCCGGCTGCACCCGTGCCAGCAAGGCCCCTGCGCGCGCCTGGCCTCCAGCGCGCGCCGGCAGGTCCACCACGACACCGGCGAAGGGGGCGGTCAACGTGTGCTCCATCTTCATGGCTTCCAGCACTACCAGCGGCTGGCCCGCCTCCACGCTGGCGCCCGCTTCCACGTGCACCGCGACGATGCGCGCCGTGAGCGGCGCCACGAGCGCGCCGCCGCCGGCACCGCTCTCGTCCGCGCCGCGCCTGCGGCGCGCGTCCTGCCGCTGGAAGCGCCAGGCACGCCCTGCCGCCGACAGGTGCAGCGCGTGGCCATCCAGCGCGAACACCAGCGGATAGACCACGCCATCGCATTCGACCAGCGCATCGCCACGCGCGGCATCGGCACGCAAGACTCGCAACGCAAGGGTCGGCGCGGCATCCTCGCCCGGCGCCGGCTGCCCGGCGGCCTCCAGTTCGGCCAGCCAGCCTTCGCCATCGGCGCGCAGCGCCACGCGCCAGGCGCGATCGGCGCTCTGCAACGTCAAGGCGACGACCGCCGGCGCCAGCGCCGCCGTGGGCCGCCCGTCTAGCAGACCGGCGGCAGCGAGCGCGGCGCAGGCCACCACCGGCGCGGACGGCAACGCTGGCTGCAGTGCCGCCTGCATATGCGCCGCAACGAAGCCGGTGTGCACATCGTTGCCCGCGAAGGCCGGGTGCGCCAGGCAGTCGGCCAGGAAACCCTGGTTGGTCGGCACGCCCAGCAGCACGCAATCCTCGACGGCGCGCAACAGCTTGCGCCGCGCCTCTTCGCGCGTGGGGCCGTGCGCCACCAGCTTGGCGATCATCGAGTCATAGTGGGTGGGAATAGCGCCGCCCTCCTCCAGCGCATGATCGACGCGCACGCCACGGCCCGCGTCCGGCGCGCGCCAGCGCAGCACCGGGCCACCCTGCGGCAGGAAGCCGGCCGGCACGTCCTCGGCGGTCAGCCGCACCTCGATGGCGTGGCCGCGCAGCGCCACCTCGTCCTGCGCCACCGGCAGCGGCTCGCCGGCGGCCACGCGCAACTGCCATTCGACCAGATCGAAGCCGGTGATGGCCTCGGTCACAGCATGCTCCACCTGCAGGCGCGTGTTCATCTCCATGAAATAGAAGGCGCCCTGTGCGTCGAGCAGGAACTCCATGGTCCCGGCGCCGACGTAGCCGATCGCGCGTGCGGCCCGCACCGCCGCCTCGCCCATGCGCGCCCGCAATGCGGCGCCCACGGCCGGCGACGGCGCCTCCTCCACCACCTTCTGGTGGCGGCGCTGCACCGAACAGTCGCGCTCGCCCAGGTGGATGGCATTGCCGTGGCTGTCGGCAAAGACCTGGATCTCGACGTGGCGGGGCGCGATCACCGCGCGCTCCAGGATCAGCTCCGCCGAACCGAAGGCGGCATCCGCCTCCGAACGGGCGCTCGCCAGCGCGCCGGGCAGCGCGGCCCGCTCGTGCACCAGCCGCATGCCGCGCCCGCCGCCTCCTGCCGCGGCCTTCACCATCAGCGGGAAGCCGATCCGCTCGCCTTCGGCCAGCAGCGTGGTGTCGTCCTGCGCCTCGCCCTGGTAGCCAGGCACGCAGGGCATGTCGGCCGTCTGCATCAGCCGCTTGGCCTGCGCCTTGTTGCCCATGGCGCGAATGGCCTCGGCGGGCGGTCCGACGAAGACCAGGCCGGCGGACGTCACCGCTTCGGCGAATTCGGCATTCTCCGCCAGGAAGCCATAGCCCGGATGCACGGCATCGGCTCCGCTGGCGCGTGCCGCCTCGATCAGCGCCGGGATGTTGAGATAGGAGTCGCGCGGCGCGGCACCGCCGATGCGCACGGCGCGGTCGGCAAAGGCAACGTGCGCCCCATGGCGGTCGGCCTCGGAATAGACGGCCACCACCCCCAGGCCGAGGCGGCGTGCGGTACGCATGATGCGCAACGCGATCTCGCCGCGGTTGGCAACCAGCAGGGTATGAAAGGGACGGGTGCTAGCAAGCATGTCTTGGGTCCAGAAGAGCGCGGGCGGGCCAGGCAATCGATGGTGGCAAGCCCGACGCAGGGATCAGCGGGAGGTGGCGGCGGGCGCCTGGGCGGCGCGCACTGCGGCGGCGTCGAAGCGGGCAACCCATGCGGCGTCGCGCTTGTCGCGGAAGGCCTGCACGCCTTCGGCGCCCTCGTCGCGCATGCAATCGGCGAAGACCAGCGCGGCGGCGTCGAGCAGTTCGCCCTGCGGCTCCGTGCCGCAGCGGGCCACCAGCTTCTTGAAGGCGCGATTGGCATGGGGCGCGCAGCGGCAAAGCTGCGTGAGCCATTGCGCCAGCAGCGCGTCCAGCGCGGCGCCATCGTCCGCCAGGTCGTCGACCAGGCCGAGCGCGCGCGCCGTCTCCCCGCTGACGCGCTCGCCGGTCAGCCCGAGGCGGCGCGCCGTGCGCGCGCCCAGCCGCGCCACCACGAAGGGCGCGATCTGCGCCGCGACGATGCCCAGCGACGTCTCCGACAGGGCGAAGCGCGCGTCGCGCGTGGCCAGCACGAGATCGGCGGCGCAGGCCAGCCCCATGCCGCCGCCCATGGCCGCGCCTTCCACGGCAGCGATCACCGGCACCGGCAGCGAGGCCAGCTGCTGCATGAAATAGCCGAACTGCCGGTTGCGCGCCGCCACAGGGTCAGCGATGCCAGGGGCGGCAGCCAGCCGCGCCTGGAAGTTGCCGACGTTGCCGCCCGCGCAGAAGAAGCCCTGGGCGCCGCGCAGCACCAGCGCGCGCAGCGCGGTGTCGCGGCCGGCAGCCTCCACCGCGGCGACCAGAGAGTCCACCACGTCCGGGCCCAGCGCATTGCGCGTGGCCGGGCGGTTGAGGGTGAGAAACAGCACGTCCTGGTAGCGGCGGACGATGACCGGGTCTTGTTCCATTTCGTTCGGCATGGCGATGGCTCGGCGGGATGGCGCGGGATGGCGAATCAGGACGCGTGGATGCTGGCGCTTGCGCGCCTCAGCCGCGCGACATCAGGCCCATCTGCTTGGCGATCACGGTCAGCATGACCTCGTCGGCGCCGCCGCCGATCGAGCCCAGGCGGAAATCACGGAAGGCACGGGAAACGGGGTTGTCCCACGTGTAGCCCATGCCGCCCTGGAACTGCATGCACCAGTCGGCGATCTCGCGCGACACGCGGCCCGCCTTGAGCTTGGCCATCGACGCGAGTTCGACGACGTCGCCGCCCGCGATATAGGTCTGGGTGGCCATATGGACCAGGGCGCGCAGCGCTTCCAGTTCGGTCTTCAGCTCGGCCAGCTTGAACTGGATGAACTGGTTGTCCAGCAAGGGCTTGCCGAAGGCATTGCGCTGGCGCAGGTAGGCGGCTGTCTCGTCGATCAGCCAGCCCGCAGCAAGCCGGCGCGCGGCGCCGTTCAGGCGCTCTTCCTGGAACTGCTTCATCTGGTAGATGAAGCCCATGCCCTCTTCGCCGATGCGGTTGCGCACCGGCACGCGCACCTCGTCGAAGAAGATCTGCGCGGTGTCCGAGCTCCACATGCCGAACTTCTTGATCTTCTGCACCTCGATGCCACGCGCGCGCTTGCCGCCCTCCTTGAGCGGCACGATGATCAGCGACTTGTTCTTGTGCACCGGGCCGTCGGAGGTATTGCACAACAGGCAGATCCAGTCCGCCTGCGTGCCGTTGGTGATCCACATCTTCGAGCCGCTGATCACGTAGTCGTCGCCATCGCGGCGCGCGCGCGTCTTCAGCGAGGCCACGTCGGAGCCGGCGCCCGACTCGGACACGCCGATCGAGGCCACCATGTCGCCGGTGATGGCCGGCGCCAGGAATTCGCGCTTGAGCGCGTCGCAGCCGAAGGCGGCCAGGGCCGGCGTGGCCATGTCCGTCTGCACGCCGATGGCCATGCCGATGCCCTGCGCGCGGATATGGCCGAGCGCCTCCGCGGCGGCGACCGCAAAGGAGAAATCCAATCCCATGCCGCCGTACTCGGTCGGCTTGGTGATGCCGAGGAAGCCGAGGTCGCCCATCTTCTTGAACAGCGCGTGCGCGGGGAAGATCTCGGCTGCCTCCCACTCTTCCACGTGCGGATCAATCTCCGCCGCGACGAAGCGGCGGATGCTGTCCATGATGTTGCGGTGGTCTTCGGTGTAGAGCATCGTTTGTCTCCTGAATCCTGTGTCAATCGTCTTATGTCTTATGACTTATGTCTTATGCGAGGTGTGCGAGGGCCTTCGCCGGGCCTCCTCAGAACCGCGCCACCCCGAACTGCACCGGCCGTACCTCGCGCGCCTGTGCCTCGCGTGCGGTGGCCAGCACGAAGGCCAGCACGGCGCGCGTGTCGCGCGGGTCGATCACGCCGTCGTCCAGCAGCAGGCCGCTGGTGACGAAGGCGCTGGCCTGCCGCTCGAAATTGGCGACGATCTCCGCGGTCTGCTGCGCCAGCCGCCCCTCGTCCACGGCCGCGCCCTTGCGCTCGGCCTGCTGGCGGGCGACGATCTCCAGCGTCATGGCGGCCTGCTCGCCGCCCATCACCGCGGTGCGCGCATTCGGCCAGGAGAAGCAGAAGCGCGGACGGAAGCCGCGCCCGCACATGCCGAAGTTGCCTGCGCCGTACGATGCGCCGCAATACAGCGTGATCTGCGGCACCTTGGAGTTGGAGAGCGCCTGGATCATCTTGGCGCCGTGCTTGATCATGCCGGCCTCCTCCGAGGCGCGGCCCACGATAAAGCCGGTGGTGTTCTGCAGGAAGACGATGGGCGTGCCCGACTGGTTGCAGGCCTGGATGAACTGCGCGGCCTTGGTAGCGCCGGCCGGATCGATCGGGCCGTTGTTGGTGATGAAGCCCACGGCGTGGCCGTCGATGCGGGCATGCCCGCACAGCGTGGCCGGGCCGTAGTCAGGCTTGAAGGGCAGCCAGGCCGAGTCGTCGACGATGCGCCCGATCACCTCCAGCATGTCGACCGGACGCTTGATGTCCAGCGTCATCACGCCCAGCAGCTCGGCCGGGTCCAGGCGCGGCGGGCGCGCCGCCCGCGGCGCCCGCGGTGTCGGCAGGGCGGCGTCCGGCCAGTCCAGGCTGGCCACCACATCGCGCGCCATGGCGATGGCATGCTCGTCGTCCTCGGCCAGGTACTCGGCCAGGCCGCTGATCTCGCCATGCATGTCGGCGCCGCCCAGTTCCTCATCGGTGGCGATCTCGCCGGTGGCCGCCTTCAGCAACGGCGGCCCGGCCAGGAAGGCACGCGCACGCTTGCGCACCATCACCACATAGTCGGACAGGCCCGGCATGTAGGCACCACCGGCGGTCGACGAGCCGTGCACCACGGTGATCACCGGCAGGCCCGCGGCTGACAGGCGCGCGAGGTTGTAGAAGATGGCGCCGCCACGGATGAACTTGTCGACGCGGTACTTGCGCAGGTTTGCGCCGGCCGATTCCACCAGGTGGATGAAGGGCAGGCGGTTCTCCAGCGCGATGTCCTGGCAGCGCATCATCTTCAGATTGCCGCCCTCGGTCATGGCGCCGGCATCGATGCCCGAATCGGTGACCACCACCATGCAGCGCACGCCGCAGACGAAGCCGATGCCGGCCAGCAGGGAGCCGCCGGGAATCGAGGTGGCATGATCGGGGTCGTCCATGCCATAGCCCGCCAGCTTGGCCAGCGCCAGGAAGGGCGCGCCGGGGTCCAGCAGGCGGGAGAGGCGCTCGCGCGGCAGCAGCGCGCCGCGCTTGGCGAAGGCTGGCCGCGCGCGCTCGGAGGCGTCGCCGGCGCGGCGCTCAAGCGCCTGCATCTGCTCGATCAGCGCGGCCATGCCGCTGCTCTGTGTGGCGAACGCGGCAGACGCCGGGTCAATGCGGGAATCGATGGGGCTCATGTGGCGCAGGGCGTGGTTCCGTGATGGAACGATTGCAAACCATGACCACCCGGCTTACAACCGGAATCCCGCGCTTTGTGCATAATATGCACAGATTGCCGGCCCGTCGCCGCAATGGCCGGGGCTACCCAGGGCAAACCCCGAGCTCCTACCCCTACTCCTCTGCTCCCATGTCGACCACCGCCAAACCCGCGCAGATGCCCGCCTCCGCCATCCGTGCCGAATCCGCGCGCCCGGGCGGCGTGCAGAGCCTGGAACGCGCCTTCGACCTGCTGCGCCTGCTGGCCGGGCACAACGCCGCGGGCCTGGCGCTACCGGAACTGGTGGCGCAATCCGGCATCGACCGCACCACGGCGCACCGGATGATGCGCTTCCTGGAAAGCGCGGGTTATGTGGAGAAGGAGGCTGCCGGCAAACGCTTCCACCTGGGCCCGGCGGCCATGGCGCTGGGCCTGCGCGCGCTGAACCGCACCGCGCAGGACAGCCCGCTGGTGGTCAAGATGAAGGCGCTGGCCCGGCTCACCGGCGACACGGTGTTCCTGATCGCCCGCCTGGGCGACCACGGCCACTGCCTGCACACCGAGGAAGGCAGCCACCGCATCAAGTCCTTTCACATGCTGACCGGCACCTCGCGCCTGCTCGGCCAGGGCACGGGCAGCATGGCGCTGCTGGCGGCGCTGGAAAATGAAGACATCGCCGCGCACTTCGCCCGCCACCGCGCCGAGTACGAGGCCGGGGGGCTGAGCCTGCTCAAGCTGCAGCGCGGCGTGGAGCGCTGCCGCAAGCAGGGCTACGCGCTGGCCGGCGCCGAGGGCGTGGCCGGCATCGGCTACGCGCTGCCACCGCCGATGGGCGCGGACGCGGCCATCAGCATCGTGTCCACCGTCTCGCGCATGCCGGCCAGCCGGCGCCACGAGATCGGCAGGGTGATTGCAGCGATGTTCGCCTGAGGTATGGCGGCGGCCCCGCCGGGCGGGGGGCTAGCCGATCATGCCGCCGTTGACCGAAATCACCTGGCGTGTGATGTAGGCCGCGTCGGGCGACATCAGGAAGGCCACCGCGGCGGCCACCTCTTCCGGCTTGCCAAGCCGGCGCGCCGGGATCATGCGCATGGCTTCCTCGCGCACCTGCGACGCGACCATCTCGGTATCGATCAGCCCGGGCGCCACGCAGTTGACGGTGATCTCGCGCTTGGCCAGCTCGATCGCCAGCGCCTTGGTGGCGCCGATGATGCCAGCCTTGGCAGCACTGTAGTTGGCCTGGCCACGGTTGCCGACCAGGCCCGACACCGACGACAGCGTGACGATGCGGCCCGGCGCGTGCCGCTGCACCATCGGCATCACCAGCGGGTTGAGGACGTTGTAGAAGGCATCGAGGTTGGTGTGCACCACCTCGTCCCACTGCTGGCCGGTCATGGCCGGGAAGGCCGCGTCGCGCGCCAGTCCGGCGTTGCAGACCACGCCGTAGTAGCAGCCGTGGGCCGCGATGTCGGCCAGCAGGATATCGGACGCGGCCTGGCGGTCGGCCACGTCGAAGCACAGCACCCGCGCGGCGCGGCCCAGCGCGCGCACCGACTCGGCCACCGCCTCGGCGTCGTCGCGGCGAGAGCGGCAATGCAGCGTGACATCGTAGCCGTCGCGCGCGAGCCGCAGCGCCACGGCGCGTCCGATGCCACGCGAGGCGCCGGTGACAAGGACATTCAGATTGCTCATGCTGGTGGCTCCAGAAGCAGTGCCCGCCCGGTGGCGGGCGCAAGATCGGTCAGCTCGCGCAGAACTGTTCCAGCACGTTCAGGCAGCGGCGCGGATCCGTCACGAAGGTATTGTCGCGGTCCCAGGCATAGCCGGCCAGGACGGCGCAGATCTTGCCACGGATCTCGGCCGAGTGGTGAGCGTGGAAGATCAACTTCTGGAAACTGCCTTCGTACCAGGCCTCGACGAAGGTACGGAAGCAGTCTACGCCAGCCTTGAGGGGCTGCGCGAACTCGCGCTCCCAGTCCACCGCCGCACCGTCCAGCTGGCGCACCAGGCAGTCCGTCGCCAGGCTGGCCGACTTGAAGGCGATGGTCACCCCGGAGGAAAACACCGGATCGAGGAATTCGCCGGCGTTGCCCAGCAGCGCGTAGCCCTTGCCCCACAGCGACGTGACGTTGGCCGCGTAGCCCGCGATCTGCCGCGCCGGCGTATCCCAGCGCGCATCGGCCAGCAGCCGCGCCAGGCCCGGCTCTTCGCCGACCAGCGTGCGCAGGCGCGTCATCTCGTCGCCGGCATAGCTGTCGAGGAACGCCTTGCGCGCCACCACGCCCTGCGAGCAGCGGCCATTTGAGAATGGAATGGTCCAGTACCAGACGTCGACGTGCTCCGGGTGAACGCTGATCAGGATCTTGTTGCGGTCGAACGTGCCCGTTGCGATGCGGTCTTCCACATGGGTGAAGATGGCGCTGCGCACCGGAAAGCCGGAGGGCGATTCCAGCCCCAGCAGGCGCGGCAGCACTCTCCCGAAGCCGGACGCGTCGAGCAGGAAGCCGGCGCTGACCTGGTAGCGTTCGCCGTCCGGCGCCTGCACCGTCACCAAGGGCCGGTCTCCGTCCACGTCCACCGCCAGCACCTGGTGCGAGAAGCGGACTTCGGCGCCCTGCCGTGCGGCCTCGCGGATCAGCACGTCGTCGAAATGCGCGCGCTGGACCTGGTAGGTCGTGCCCCAGCCGGGCGAGAACTTCTCACGGAAGTCGAAATCGGTGTAACGGCCGCCCAGCGAGAATGCGGCGCCGTTCTTGTACTGGAAACCCGCCTCCACCACCGCCCGCAGCATGCCCGCTTCCTCGATATAGGCCATGCTCTGCGGCAGCAGGCTCTCGCCGATCGAGAAGCGCGGGAAGGTTTCCTTCTCCAGGACCAGCACCTGGACACCGCGCTTGCGCAGCAGTCCCGCGGCGACCGCGCCCGCCGGGCCGGCGCCGATGATAAGCACATCCGACTGTTCTGTTTTCATCCGTCTTCCTCCCATCATGGAAACATCGGGCCGCGCACCGCTCAAGCGTGTCCCGCCCTGGCCTTCATGCGCTGCCGCAGCAGCCACTCGCCCGCGAACATGGCCCCGATCAGGCCGTAGGCAATGCAACCGTTATACAGGGCCCACGCACGGTCGCTGGCGAGGCAGGCCGTCAGCGCCGCCAGCGTGCCGTTGCCGATGAAGAACAGGCACCAGGCCCACGTGACGCGGCGCGTATAGCGCACGCCCGCCGGCGGCAGGTCGGGCTCCTGCAGCCGCGCGAGCCGCTCGACCAGGCACTGCGGACCGCGCAGGCTCCAGCCGAATACCGCAAGCATGGCAGCATTGACCAGCACCGGATAGAGCTTGAGCGGCAGCGCGTCGCCGGAGACCAGTCCGCCCAGCGCCGGTAGCGCCGTGGCCCCGGCCAGCCACCACCAGGCACGCCCGCCCCCTGCGCAGGCGCGCGCGGCCGCCAGCGCCAGCAGCACGAGCGCCATCGCGCGTGGCGACCAGTGCTGGAGGCCGAAATAGAGCAGCAGGGGATAGCCGAGCGCGAGCAGGCTCAGCAAGGCATTGCGCAGGCGCATGGTGCGCTCAGGCAGGCATCGGCATGCCGATGTCATGGTTGTTCATGGCGGGTGTCCTACGGCCGGACCGTTCTGGTTGTCGTGGCCAGGCGGCAGCCCCGGCCGTCTTCCGGCCACCTTCCGGTCGGTTTCCGGTCCGCTTTCGGGGCCGACGGCACACATCTGACTGTCACATCTGGACGCGGAATTCTCGCGCAATGCGCACGGCACGCGCCAGTGTTCACTGGTAAGGATTCGTTACCAGCGCCGCCCCCGCCCCGCGCACGACGCGGCCGGGCAAAGGAAAAGTGCCTCAAGCCAAGCTCGAATGCATCGGCGCCCGCGGATGAGCCACACGGCATGGTCCGACCGGGACAGGCGTGCGCCAGTCCGGCGCCACTTGCCATCGGCACGAGCGCCGCAGCACACTCACACACGCAGTCACAGTGACCGCTCCCGCCAGGGCCTGGCCCGCCGAACAGCCTGGCGTCGGTGGCCTCCCCAGGGCCGCCGCGCCAGCCGCCGCGACGACCGCGACGACGGCCGCGGCGATTTGCCGCAGATCAGGTATCGCTGCGCGGTCACGATGCCATCCGCCAGACGAAGACCTCGCGCGCATGCGCCCCGGCCATGACATCCACCTTACGCTGTTCGGTCCTGCCGTCATGCGTGGCGCGGACGGTATACCGGCCGGGCTGCAGCGAGACCAGCATGAACGGACCGCGCGCAGCGGTGGACAGCACCGTCCGGCCATGCGCGTCGGCGATGGTCACCGGCACGTCGGCCAGGTACTCGTTACCGCTGCTTGTGGCGCCGGCAAATTCTAGCGTGAGCGCATAGCGAGGGATTTCGGCGCGGATGGCCTGCGATTCGTCCTGGCCAACGCCGCCCGACAGATAAGTCACCGGTCCGGTATGTTGCACCGGTGGCAGACCGGTGTGGAAGGCCCACGCCCCGGAAGTGAGCCCCGCGAGCAATACCGGGGCCACGACCCTCGTGCAGATCCATTGCCCTTTCATCTTGTTCTCCTTCACAGTCATCCAGGCCACGCCCTGCGGAAGTGCGAGCGCACCCCTTTCGCGCCACGCGAGCGCGGGCTGCGGCCATGGTTTCAAGCTAGGTGGTCCCGCTTAACGCAGGCTTAAGCCTGGCTCTGCGCAGGCGTGATGAAGTAACGCGGAGTAACGAGGGAGAACTGGGAAACGCGGGAAGAGCACTGCGGGACGCGGCACCGGACGAACTGCGGCAGGAGCGCAGACGAAGCGCGTCTCAGGGAACCGCCCGGGCGCCATGGCGCCCGGGCATGGCCGGCATGCGGCCCGTGGCGGGCCGCGCCGGCGACATCAGGCCTTCTTCACCCAGGCGCTGCACCAGCCGTTGACCGCCACCTGCTTGCCGGCGAACAGCGGGCACGGCCCCTTCGTATCGCCGGCCTTGCCCTGGAACAGTTGGCAATTGCCGCAATGCTGGCTGGCTTCGTGCTTCGGGTACTTGGCCTTGTCGACCTTGGTGGTGTCGGCCTTGTAGCCGAGCGCCACTGCCTGCGGATCCTTCTCGTCAACCATCGCGCCGCCCGCCTGTGCGCGTGCCAGCGTGGATACGGCCATGGCGCCGGCGGCCACGATCGGGATGGTCTTCAGAAACTGTCGACGATTGGACATGATGCTTCCTTCTTTATGTGGGGGTAGGGGTACAACTGTTCTTGTATGGCGCGGAACCGGCTTGCGCACCCGGCTCCAGGCCAGGCCGACCGCCGCCGCCCATCCATACTAGCGCAGCAGGACAGGCGGTGGCACCAGCCGTCGGCGCCGCGCCACAGGGCATGAACGGGCTACGCCGCCGGCCGGCAAGAACCGGCCGCGGCGCTCCCGCGACTCTACCGAATGTGCGCGCCGCCGCCATGACGTAGCGCAAACTCCCATCCGATAGCCGGACCCTTGGCCTCAGCGGGCATCCTTGGGCTTGCCGCCAAGCGGCCAGTCCTTGACGCGCGCCGCGTAATCGGGCCGGGTCTGCTCGGTGAAGTATGCTGCCACGTCGAGCGCGTCCTGTGCCGACAGCGTGCCGCCCTGGCCGAGCGGCATGTTGTGCTTGACGAAGGCCGCCGCCGTGTACATCCGGGCCATCCCCGCGCCCACATTGAACGAGTCCTTGCCCCACACCGGCGGGAAGATGTAGCCGCCCTGCGGATTGGGCATGCCCTGCCCCTCGGCGCCGTGGCAGGACGCGCACTGCGCGGCGTAGACCGCGGCGCCATGCTTGCGGTCCGGCACCAGGGAGGTGTCGATCTTCTCGAAGCCGCGGCCCGCTACGTCCTTGCCGACGGGCACGCCGCTGGAAAGCCACTTCATGTACGCCAGGATGTCGTTCATCTCGTTGGAGTCCGGCGGCAGCGGCTTGCCATTCATCGAGCGTTGGAAGCAGTCATTGACGCGCTCCTGCAGCGAGATCAGCTTGCCGCTGCGCGAACGGTATTCGGGGAAGGCCGCGGTCAGGCCCACCCATGGCGCCGCATAGGCCACGGTGCCGCCGTTCAGGTGGCAGCTCGTGCAGTTCAGGCCATTGCCGACATTGGCGGGCAGCATCTTGCGCGTGTCACTGAGCAGCGCCTTGCCGCGCAGGATGGCGTCGCCCACCGGGCCCTTCGGAATGGATGCCGGATCGGGCACGGAAAAGGCCGCGTCTCCCTGTGCGGCCCAGCCAGGCAGGGAGGCTGCGGCTAGCAGCATGCCTGCCAGTACGACACCCGGGGCGATCTTCGTTTTGATTCTCATTCGTCTTCTTCTCTGCTGTGTTTCTTGTTGTTTCTTGTATTGTTTTTCGCCATGGCTAGCCGCCATGGGTACGGATCATTGCCTGTCGTCTGCGCTCAGTGCACCTCCTTGCCGGGACACAGCGTTATGGTTTGTTGGCCGCGGGCTGCCCGCCGCCGCGCCGCGCGGCACCCATGCGTTCGATCACCTCGAACACCAGCATGCCGGCGAGCATGGCCGCGACAAAGCCCCAGGCCTTGGGATAGCCCGCGCCCAGCGCGACCAGCGCGGGGCCCGGGCAGAAGCCGCCGAGCCCCCAGCCCACGCCGAAGAGCGCGCTGCCCAGCACGAGCCTGGGCGTGATCAGGCTGCTGGTGGGAAGCTGCATCGGCAGGCCAAGCAAGGAGCGCTGGCGCCGCTTGGCGCGAAAGAAGGCGAAGGAACCTGCGCAGATGGCGCCCACCATCACGAAGACCAGGGACGGATCCCATTCGCCCGCCAGGTCAAGGAAGCCCAGCACCTTGGCGGGATTGGCCATGCCGGACACCATCAGGCCGATGCCGAACAAGAGGCCGGAAAGCAGAGCGGTAACGAGGAACATGTCAGGCTCCGAGCAGGTGGCGGGTCACGAAGACGGTGGCAAAGCCCGCCGCCATGAAGGTCAGCGTCGCCACCAGCGAACGGATCGAGCCGCGCGAGATGCCGCACACGCCGTGCCCGCTGGTGCAGCCGCTGGCGTAGCGCGTACCCACGCCGACCAGGAAGCCGGCCAGCAGCACGCCACCCCAGCCGGTCTCGATGTCCGGCTGCACGGCATGGCCGGCCAGCGCTGCGAGGATCGGCGCGCCGATCAGCCCGACGAGAAAGGCCGCGCGCCAGGCCATGTCCTTGCGCGGCATCGCCAGCAGTCCGCCGACGATGCCGCTGATGCCGGCGATGCGTCCGTTGAACAGCACCAGCACCGCGGCCGCGGCGCCGATCAGCACGCCTCCCGAGAAGGACAGCGTTGGCGTGAAGTTTCCGAGGTCAATCAGCATGGTGGCTCCTGCTTGTCGAAGTGGTTGCCGAGATGGTTGCCGAAGCGGCGACTAATGTGGCGACTAATGTGGCGACCAAAGTGGCTGCCGAAGTGGCTCCGTACGGGATCGCTTGCATCGTGAATCCGCGGCATGCCGGTTCAGCGCTAAGCCGCATCAGCGCTTGCCCGCCCGGCCCTGCGGGCCGGCTGCATGCGCTTCGTCCACTTCATCCGCTTTGGCGCAATAGTGAGCGTACAGGGTCTGCATGACAGCCATCGCCTCCGGGCTGGCCATGGCATAGATGATGTTCTTGCCCTCGCGCCGCGTGGACACCACGCCGCTGTCGCGCAGCACGCCGAGCTGCTGCGACAGCGTAGGCTGGCGGATGCCGAGCCGCGCCTCGATGTCGCTGACGCACAACTCGCCCTGGGCAAGCTGGCACAGCAGCATCAGCCGGTCCGGATTGGCCAGCGCTTTCAGCAGTGCACAGGCGCGCGCGGCGGCGCCACGCATGGCCTCGACCTCGAGGCCGGCCGCGGGATCGTTACCGCCGGCCGGACCGTGCATATCGAACATATCGGACACCTGTCGTGTGGACTTGAACATTATATGATTATATATAATGTTTGCAAGCGACCCGGCAGCGCGGCCGGCAACCGGCGCGATCCAGCCGATATGGTTGGGCGAAATACTTCGTTGTGAGGTGGGGAGCCTTCCCCAATAGCAGGCGCCGGCCTTATCCGGCCGGCGCGGAAAACTGCGTGACTTCGACCTGGCCTGCGAGGCAGGCCAGCTGCCGGGCGGGCTGGTCTGCCGCAGCTGGCGCCAGGCAGACCCGCAGCGCCGCCCGCTCAGGCCGGCACCGCCTGCCGCCCCGCGCGGCCACGCGCGATGATGGTCTTCATGATCTGCGCGGTGCCGTCGCCGATCTGGAAGCCGAGCACGTCGCGCAGGCGCTGCTCCATCGGCCCGCGGTCGTAGCCGCCGTGGCCGAAGGAGAGCAGGCACTGGTGCACGGTGTCGTAGGCAAGCCGGGGCGCCCACCACTTGCACATAGCGGCCTCCGCCGTGTGCGGCAGGCTGCGGTCCTTGAGCCACAGGGTCTGCAGGCACAGCAGGCGAGCCGCCTGCACCTGGGTATCAAAATCCGCCAGCGGATGCGAGACGCCCTGGAAGGCCGACAGCGGCTTGCCGAAGGCCTCCCGCTGCGCCACGTACTCCCAGGTCTCCTCCAGGCTGACGGCGGCCACCGCCAGCACCTGCAGCCCGATCAGCGCGCGCGAGAAATCGAAGCCCTGCATCACCTGCACGAAGCCCTCGCCCTCCTTGCCCAGCAGGTGGCTGACCGGCACGCGCACGTTCTCGAAGAAGATCGAGCCGCGCCCGATGGCGCGCTGGCCGTGGCAGTCGAAGCGGCTGGTGGTGATGCCCGGCAGGTCCATCGGCACCAGCAGCGCCGACACGCCGCGCGCGCCCGCCTCCACCGTGCCGCTGCGCGCGAACACCACCGCGGCATCGGCCTGGTCGGCCGCCGAGATCGAGGTCTTCTCGCCGTTGAGCACGTAGTGGTCGCCGACGCGCTCCATGCGCAGGCGCAGGTTGGCCGCGTCCGAGCCGCCGCGCGGCTCGGTCAGCGCGATGGCGAACAGCGCCTCGCCGCGCGTGAGCCGCTGCAGCCAGGGCGCAGCGACATCGGGCGCCGCGTGTTGGGCCAGGATCTGGCCGTTCAGCGAGGCCAGCAGGTTGACGTAGGACAGGCTCAGGTCGGCGCGCGCCACCTCCTCGTGGATCACGCCCGCCGCCAGGCAGCCCAGCCCCTGGCCGCCGTACTGTTCGGGCAATTCGGGCGCGATGAAGCCCATTTCGCCCATCTCGCGCATCAGCGCGCGGTCGAGCACGCGCGTGCGGTCGCGCTCCAGGAAGCCCGGCGCGATGCGCTCGCTGGCGAAGCGGCGGGCATGGTCGGCCAGCGCGACCAGGTCTTCGTCGAGATACGGATTCATGATGATGCCTCCGGCATGCGTGGCGTGCGCCTACTTGGCGAACTTGCGGAAGTCCGGCTTGCGCTTTTCCTGGAAGGCGCGCACGCCCTCGCGCGATTCCTCGGTGTCGTAGTAGAGCTTGAGCGCGTACATGCCCATGCCGGCGATGCCGGACTGGTGCGCGGTGTCCATGTTGAAGGAGCGCTTGGCGATGGCGAGCGCGGTCGGGCTCTTCTCCAGGATCTCGTCGCACCACTTCTGCACCTCGGCGTCGAGCTGCTCGGGCGGCACGACGGTATTGACCAGCCCCATCGCCAGCGCCTCGGCGGCCGGGTAGCGCCGGCACAGGTACCAGATCTCGCGCGCCTTCTTCTCGCCGACCACGCGCGCCAGGTAGGCAGTGCCGTAGCCGGGGTCGACCGATCCCACCTTGGGGCCGACCTGGCCGAACACCGCGCGCTCCGAGGCGATGGTGAAATCGCAGATCGTGCACAGCACATTGCCGCCGCCGATGGCATAGCCCTGCACGCGCGCGATGACCGGCTTGGGCACATCGCGGATTGCATTGTGCAGCTCCTCCATCGGCAGGCCGATGGTGCCGCGCCCATCGTACTGGCCTTCGTGCGCGGACTGGTCGCCGCCGGTGCAGAAGGCCTTGTCGCCGGCGCCCGCCAGCACGATGGAGGCGATGGCCGGATCGTAGCCGGCGCGGTTGAGCGCGTGGATCAGTTCGTCACAGGTGCGCCCGCGGAAGGCGTTCATCTTCTCCGGGCGGTTGATGGTGATCCACGCGGCGCCGTTGCGCACTTCATAGAGGATGTCTTCGTAGTTCATGTCGCTTGTCTCCTGTCGATGTTCGATGGTCAATGCGGTTCGGGCAGCTGCGGCGCTCAGCCGTTCATGGTCAGCCCGCCAGACACGCTGAGCACCTGGCCGGTGATATAGGCGGCGTCTTCGCTGGCGAAGAAGACGATGGCGCCGGGCAGGTCCTCGGGCTGGCCGATGCGGCCCAGCGGAATGGAACGGGTGAAGGCCTCGATCAGCTTGTCGGGATTGCCCGCGCCCTGCTTGTACTCGGCGAACAGCGCGGTGTCGGTCGGCCCCGGGCAGACCACGTTGACGGTGATGCCATGGCGGGCATGCTCGCGCGCGATGGTCTTGGAGAAGGCCACCAGCCCGCCCTTGCAGGCCGCGTAGACGGCCTCGCCGGAAGAACCGACGCGGGCCGCGTCCGAGGCGATGTTGACGATGCGGCCGCGCTTGCGCTCGACCATGCCGGGCAGTACGGCGTGGTGCATATTCAGCGCACCGGTCAGGTTCACGGCGATCAGCCGCTCCCACTGCGCCGGCTCGGTCTTGACGAAGGGACGGAACACGTCCCAGCCGGCGTTGTTGACCAGCACATCGACCGGGCCCAGCTTGTCCTGCACCTGGGCCACGGCAGCGTCCACGCTGGCGCGGTCGGTGATGTCGCAGCCGATGGCCTCCGCGCGACCCCCGTCGTCGCGGATCTGCGCGGCCACGCGTTGCGCTGCGGCGGGATCCAGGTCGAGCACGGCAACGGCTGCGCCTTCGCGCGCGAAACGGCGGCTGGTGGCGCCGCCGATGCCGCCGCCACCACCGGTGACGATCACGGTCTTTCCTTCTAGATTGCGCACAATGTCCTCCTTGGGGATGGGCGGTGGTATCGTGCGGCTGAGGCGTTGCCGCCGCACGACATATAAGTCAATATATTTACCTATATTAGATCCTGCCCAGGACAAGCACAAGCACGTACGCGTGCCTTCGACCTATGGTTAACCCGGAATCAAGTGACGAATTCAGCCGTGAATCACGCAGTGAGATGGCCAATCGGCTGTTCTTCCGCCTTTATCAATGCGCAAACATGTTGCATAAGACAGGTACGCGCGCCGTGGAAGAGGAAGGACTGACGACGCAGCAGTGGGCCGTGCTGGGGGCGCTGTCGCGCCCGCAGGTGCCAGACGGCATGAGCGTGGGCGATCTGGCGCGCTACCTGATGGTGAGCCGGCAGAACCTGTCCGGCCTGGTCGGCCGCATGGAGCGCGACGGCCACCTGCAGGCGGCGCCCGACGGGCGCGACCGCCGTTCGCGCCGCATCTCCATGACCGCGTCGGGCCGCGAGGTCTGGCTCGAGCGCGCGCAGCCGAAGATCCGCGACTATTACGAGCGCGCCCTGGCCGGCTTTTCGGGTGCCGACCTGACCCATACACTGCACTACCTGCTTAAGTTGCTTGACAACATGAAACAGCTCGAATCGGAGGCGGAAGGCGAGCCGGAGGACGCCACCGCCGCGGAACAAGAAGCCGATCGGGAATAAGGGAGGGAATGCGTGCCGTTCAAACGGATGCCGACGTGCACGATCTGGGCACGCACCAGCTTGCGTCCTGCGCGAAGCCAACCATCACCCTCTCGACATTTCGGAAGCTGTCGCTGGTGCCGGCGTACTCGCGCGACAGGCGCTGCCGCGATGACGGGATATTCGCGCGGCATGCCCACCCGCGCGAGATAGGCGAACATGATCTGGTTGCCGCTGTCGCTGCTTGCGCCTGTGCGGCGGCGCACTATGCTGGAAAGGCATTGCCGCACGATTCCCCCCCCCCGGATTCACCGGCCAATGTGCCGCCCAATGTGCCTGCCTGGAAACCATTCCGACAGGCGGAACAGTGGGCCTGTGACTGTCAACCGGACTCCTAGATCATGTCGAAAAAGCTCGCATTCCTTCTGACATGCCTGGCGCTTGGAAGCATCGGGACCGCGCATGCCCAGACGACCCAGAAGCAACCGGATCCCTACACCAGCGGTGCGGAAGGCACTACCGGCACCAGCGACCCCTACTCGCAGGGCGCGCGCGTTGGCGACAAGTTTGACCCGTACTCGCAGGGCATGAACCAATCCACCCAGCAGAACCTGAATCCAAACGCGCCGCTCGACCCGAACAACCCGGGTGGGCCTACCCTCAATCGCGACTACCCCTTCGACTCGTCGACCGGCACGCTCCACCGTCGCAACCCGTACTTCGAGGGCTCATGACAGCACCCCAGCCTCCCCGCCGCCGCCTGAGTGCCGCGGCGGGCCGTCGCCGCGCGGCATTCCGGCTCGCCTTCCTCGCCACCAGCCTGGCGGCACTGACACCGGACGGATGGGCGGATGAAGCGCCGCCGCCAACCGTTGCGGCGGCGTCCCTGGCACACCGCGCCGACGATGCCTGCCGCACGGTCTGGTTCCGCGACGGCGCCAAGGTGCAGATGGAGGCCGATGGCGCGATGCCCATGTCGCGCCACACGGTGCAGCAGCGCCCCAACGCCAGTGGCAATGCCTGCTCCGTGCTGCTCCAGTTCCATTCCAAGACGGCACTGGCGGCCCTGATGGGCCCGCCCGTCGTCACCGACCAGCAGTACGCCGTCGTCATCGTGCCGCCGCAGGATGGTACGCCCGGCAAAATCGAAGGCGGCGCCGTCGTCGACGCCAGCGGGCGCTACGCGCGCCTGCACGGCGCTACCCACAGCATCGGCACGGGCGTGTTCGACTACGCCAATCAGGACCTGCGAGAGGGCACGGTGCTCGGCGGCGAATCGGTCTCGTCGCGCGTCAAGCTCACCATCCTTGAGCGCGAATCCGGCACTGAAGTGGGCACGCTCGAGGCGCCTCAGGCCACCATCAAGGTAGCGTCGCGCAGCGTAGGCAAGCGCCAGATCATCGACACCGCGCTGGGCAGCATGGACTGTGTGCCGATCCGCTACGACCGCGAGACCAATATCGGCCCGCTGGAAGTCGCCGGCGAGGCGATACCGACCCAGCCTACCGTCATGCATGTCGTCGACTGGTATTGCCCGACCCAGGGCTTCGTGATGCGGTCCGACGTCGAGGAGAACGGCAAGGTCCAGCGCATCGACACCACGTCGATCGAAGCACTGGACACCGTCGACACGCCCTGAGCACGGCGCGGCCAATCGGTTCCTCATTGAAGCCGTAGCGGGCGCCGCCATCCGGACCGGGATGCTTGACGCCGGGCCGGTGCTCGCACAATCATTGTCGAAGCGCCGCAGGAATTCAGCGGCAGGCCACGTTCATCCGAGTCCAGGGGCACCATGAAGCAAGGCACGGTCATGCTGAAGGCGCACCCCGACCTGTCTGCCGTGCAGGTGCATCTGTTCGGGCTGGCACTCGGCTGCGCAACCGGCGTGGACTTCGTCGCCTCGTCGATGATGGGCGTGGCGGGCACGCACATCCGTGCCGGCGTCTTCGCTTCCCCCGAGGATTTCCTCTGGAGCCTGACCTCCTACGCGGCGGCCGCGGTGGTGGCCAACCTGGTGCTGCGGCGAATCGCGGAAGACATCAGCTACCGCGGCTACACGCTGGTGAGCCTGGTGGTCGCCGCCGCCGGCGCCCTGCTGTGCGCGCTCTGCGGAACGCCGCTGGA
This sequence comes from Cupriavidus sp. 09_S30, assembly GCF_056930435.1. Classification (NCBI taxonomy): domain Bacteria; kingdom Pseudomonadati; phylum Pseudomonadota; class Betaproteobacteria; order Burkholderiales; family Burkholderiaceae; genus Cupriavidus; species Cupriavidus sp. 09_S30. Next base: position 2,047,612 of record NZ_JBXOWI010000002.1, read on the forward strand.
ACTCAGCCTGGCGCGCGCCGTGCAGGGCCTGGGCGCGGGCGGCCTGTTCTCGGCCTCGCGCATCATCATCCAGCTCGCGGCCGAGCGCGAGGAGCGCCGCCCCCTCTTCCTCGGCTTCAACGTAGGCGCCCTGGGCATGCCGGCGCTTGCCCCCTGGGTCACGGCACAGCTCGTGCAGAACACCGACTGGCGCATGATCTTCCTGCTGCAGGCGGCGCTGGCCATGGCAACCTTCGTCTTCGTGCTGGCGGCCTACCCCCGGCGCATGCGCACCACGCTGCTGCCCTGGCAGCTCGATGTGGGCAAGCTCGACTGGCTGACGGTGATCCTGCTCGGCGCCGGCGCGCTGATCCTGCTGCACGGGCTGGGCGATCTGCGCTTCTACGAATTCGCCAATTCGCCCAGCGTGGCGCTGACACCGCTGGTCGGCCTCGCCTGCGTCGCCGCTGTCTTCGTTCACCAGCACCGGCACCCCGATCCCTGGCTCAACCCGCGCCTGCTGCTGGGCCGGCGCTATATCGCCGGCCTGTCCTTCTATGCGCTCTACTACTTTCTCAGCGGGCTGTGGGGCTATGTCGTCCCGACCACGCTGCAAGCGGGGCTGGACTTCACCTTCCAGACCACCGGTGCGGTGCTGTCGACGACCGGGCTGGCCGGCTTCGGCGCGGCGGTGCTCTTCACCTTCGGCGGGCCCAAGCTGACCGGGCAGCGGCGCTATATCGCGCTGGGCTACCTGATGTTCGCTGCGGCCGCCTGGCTGCTGTCGCAGCGCTTGATGTCGGGCGCATCGATCGGCGTGCTGCTGCCGGCGCTGACGCTGCAAAGCCTGACGGTGCCCTTCGTGCTGATGCTGGTGGCCGGCCTGACATACGCCGACCTCAGCGTCGACAGTTTCGCCCACGCCTACCAGTTCAAGAACATCGTGCGCCAGGTCGCCACTGCCGGCGGCACCGGTGTGGCCAGCCTGTGGCTGCAGTACGGCGAGGTGATGGCGCGCACCCAGCTGGTGGGGAATATCACGCCCTTCGGCTTTCCCGAAGGGCTCGACCAGTCCGCGCTGCTGCGGCTGTCGCGGCAGATCGACCAGCAGGCGCAACTGATCGCGTCCAGCAATCTGTTTGCGCTGCTGGCGGCCGCCTGCGTGGTGATCGCGCTGGTGGCGGTGGTGCAGCGGGCGCTGCGGTGAATCGTGGGGGGCTTGCGAAAGGCGACGTGCTGGACAACACCGTTGGCTTCGTCTTTGCATTGGCGTGCTGGATCACACCGATGGCTTCGTCTATGCGTGGCGCCTTGCTAAACCACCCCTCACCCCGGCCCTCTCCCCATGAGGGGAGAGGGGGTCAAGACGCTATGCTTGGCCAACGGTGCTGGTGCATCCTGTCGGCTTCGGCAAGCGCGCTGGGTTTCGCCTCGCGCCGGTTCGCTCCCCTCTCCCGCTTGCGGGAGAGGGGCTGGGGGTGAGGGCGGGCACTTGCGAACGGCGGCGTGCTGGACCACACCGACGGCTTCGTCTGTATGTGGCGCCTTGCTAGACCACCCCTCTCCCCAGCCCTCGCCCCATGAGGGGAGAGGGAGCCAAGACACAATGCTTGGCCCACGGTGTTGGTGCACCCTGTCGGCTTCGACTGACGCGAACCGCTTCGCGCCGCTCAGTACGTCTCCAGATGCAGCCGCCCTTCTGCCTTCAGCGCCGCCGCGATCGTGTCCCAATCCAGCCCGGCCTGCCGCGCCACGTCGCGAAGCGCCAGCACTACGCCCTCTTCCATGCTCTTCAGCCCGCACACATAGAAGTAGCTGTCCGGATCGGCCAGCAGCATCGCCAGGTCGGCCGCGCGCTCGCGCATGGCGTCCTGCACATAGCGCCGCGGCTGTTCCGGCGTGCGGGAGAAGGCGAAATTGATGTCGATGAAATCCTTGGGCAGGTTCTGCAGCGGACCGAAATAGGGCAGCTCTTCCTTCGTGCGCGCGCCGAAGAACAGCATCAGCTTGCCGCCTTCAAACTTGCCGCTCTTGCGCAGGCGCCGGCGCCATTCGGTCATGGCGCGCATGGGGGCGCTGCCGGTGCCGGTGCAGATCATCACGATGTGCGAGCGCGGGTGGTTGGGCATCAGGAAGCTCGCACCGAACGGCCCGATCACCTCGACCTTGTCGCCGACCTGCAGGTCGCACATATAGTTGGAGGCCACGCCGCGCACCGGATTGCCCTGGTAATCGGACAGCACGCGCTTGATCGTCAGCGAGAGGTTGTTGTAGCCGGGCCGTTCGCCGTTGCGGGCGCTGGCGATCGAGTACTGGCGCGCATGGTGCGGGCGGCCCTGCTCGTCCACGCCGGGCGGCACGATGCCGATGGACTGCCCTTCCAGCACCGGAAAGGGCATGGCGCCGAAGTCCAGCACGATGTGGTGGGTGTCGTATTCGCGGCCGACCTCGGTGACGCGCGCATTGCCGACCACGGTGGCGGTGACCGACTTGCGCTCGGCCTTGGGACCGTAGACGTTGGTGAAGGCGCGCGCAGCCGACCACGGCGGCATGGTGGCGCCGTAGCGCGCACTGTTGAAGGCCTCCTGGCCGACCGTGGCGACCGCCGGCTCGCTCAGCGCGGGCTCGAGCATGGCCGGCGCGCCGGGCACCACGCCCTGCTCGGCCAGTTGCTGTTCAGTCAGCGCGACCGGCAGCTCGTCCCAGCCCAGCTGCTCGTCGACGCCATAGGGCCGGGCGCGCGGCACCACGCGCCAGTTGTCGATCGAACCGGTCGGGCATGGCGAGATGCAGGCCATGCAGAAATTGCACTTGTCGGCATCGACCACGTAGTTGCGTGAATCATGCGTGATCGCGTTCACCGGGCAGGTGGCTTCGCAGGTGTTGCAGCGAATGCAGATCTCGGGGTCGATCAGATGCTGCTTGATGACTTGAGTGTCGGCCATGTCCATGGCGTTCTCCTGGCGGTGAGCGTCCCTCGGATGCGGGGGCGTTATTTCTGGGCGGGCGCCGTGGCGGCGCCCGCCGTGTCTCCGTGGTGTCTCGGACTGCCCGCTCAGTTAAAGCGCACGTATTCGAAGTCCACCGGTTGGCGGTTGATGCCCATCACCGGAGGCGCGATCCAGTTGGCGAACTTGCCCGGCTCCACCACGCGGCCCATCAGGCTGGCCACGAAGGCGCGGTCTTCCGGGGTCGGCAGCCACTGGGGCGCATTGGCCGCCCACTCGGCGTCGGAGATCACGCGGCCGTCCGGCGACACCTTGACGCCGGACAGCGCGCCGATATTGCGGTGGAAAGCCTTGTGCGGCACCTTGAGGCGGAAAGGAATGCCGGCCTTGTCGATGACCTTGTTCCAGCGCTCCACGCCGGCCATGCTGTCCTTGATGTAGTCGTCGCGCAGCACTTCGTTGAGCGCGTTGAGCATCGGCACTTCCTTCTCGATCAGCTGACCGCCCACGGCCTGCAGCACCTTGTAGCTGTCGCCCTTGAGCAGGTGGTCGTCGGCGCGCTTGCCTTCCTCGTAGCGGCCCTTCAGACCCGTGCTGTAGAAGGTGGCGGCATTGGACGACTCATCGGCGCCGAACAGGTCGATGGTGACGCTGTAGTGGAAGTTCAGGTAGCGCTGGATGGTCGGCAGGTCAATCACGCCGGCGGCGCGCAGCTTGCCCGGGTCGTCGGTCTTCAGCTCGTTCATCACCTGGCAGGTGCGCTGGATCACGCGCGACACGCCCGACTCGCCAACGAACATATGGTGCGCTTCCTCGGTCAGCATGAACTTGGTGGTGCGTGCCAGCGGGTCGAAGGCGCTCTCGGCCAGCGCGCACAGCTGGAACTTGCCGTCGCGGTCGGTAAAGTAGGTGAACATGAAGAAGGACAGCCAGTCGGGCGTCTTCTCGTTGAAGGCCTGCAGGATGCGCGGGTTGTCCTGCTCGCCGCTGCGGCGCTCGAGCAGGGCCTCGCCCTCCTCGCGGCCGTCGCGGCCGAAGTACTTGTGCAGCAGGTAGACCATGGCCCACAGGTGGCGCCCTTCTTCCACATTGACCTGGAACAGGTTGCGCAGGTCGTACATGCTGGGCGCGGTCAGGCCCAGGTGGCGCTGCTGCTCGACCGAGGCCGGCTCGGTGTCGCCCTGGGTGACGATGATACGGCGCAGGTTGGCGCGGTACTCGCCCGGCACGTCCTGCCAGGCATCCTCGCCCTTGTGGTCGCCGAAATGGATCTTGCGGCCGGCCTCGGCCGGGTTCAGGAAGATGCCCCAGCGGTAGTCCGGCATCTTGACGTGGCCGAAGTGGGCCCAGCCCTGCGGATCGACGCTGATGGCCGTGCGCAGGTAGACGTCGAAACCGTGCGAGCCGTCCGGGCCCATGTCGTTCCACCAGCTCAGGTAGTTGGGCTGCCACTGCTCCAGCGCGCGCTGCAGCGTGCGGTCCTCGCTGAGGTTGACGTTGTTGGGGATCTTGTCGCTGTAGTTGATACCGGACATCGTTGTCTCCGTCGCTGTCTTGCTTCCGGGTGGATGGGATTCGCCTGCCGCGCGCCACGCGGATTCGCGCGGCAGGACGATGCTGGGGTAAGCCTTCGGTGCGTGCCGCTCAGACCCGGTTCCAGTCGAAGGCGGCCTTGTCGCCCTTGCCGTAGACCTTGAGCGCGCCCTTCTCGCCCACGGCGTTGGGCCGCTGGAAGATCCAGTTCTGCCAGGCGGTCAGGCGGCCGAAGATGCGGGTGAACATGTTTTCCTGGCCGTTGAAGCGCAGGTTGGCCTCCATGCCGGTCAGCGCGTCGGGCGACATCGACACCCGCTCCTCCACCGCGATGCGCACTTCGTCGGCCCAGTCGATGTCGTCCGGATTGGAGGTAGCCAGGCCGAGCGCGAAGGCGGCGTCAGCATCGAGCGGCTGGCCCGCCTTGGCGCGCACGGCGTCGAGCGCGGGCGCCTCGTCGTAGAAGCGGCGGCCCAGCCGGCTCTGGCCGGTGGCCATCGGATACAGGCCGAAGTTGGTCTCGCCCACGGTGGTCTTCGGCGCGCGCGCCTCGTCGTCGGGCAGGGCCAGGTGATAGATGCGGTCGCAGGCCAGCGCCAGTTCCAGGAAGGTGCCGGCGAAGCAGGAGCCCGGCTCGACCAGCGCGAACAGGCTGCGCGAGGACACGTCCAGGCGGGACAGCGCGCGCCGCAGCAGGCCGATGGTCTCGCGCACCAGCCAGTGGTCCTGGTGCGCCAGCAGCGTGGCGTCGACGTCGAGCACGGCGGCGGCGTCGCCCTCGGTCTTGATGAGCCAGGTGCCGATGTCGAGCTCGTTGGTGCGCATCGACAGGATGGCATCGTCCAGCTCGCGCGCCAGCTGCAGCGGATACCAGCCGGCGCCGGCCTCGGCGATGGCCTGCGGCGTGGCGGGCTGCGCGCCGGACGGGGCGCGCACGGTGAAGGTGGCGGTGCGCCCAGCGCGGTCGATCGCTACGCTGACGTATTGATAGTGCAGCGCGTCGGCCTCGATGGTGCGCGCCAGCGGCGTCAGCGCCACGCCGCGCGCGTCGGCCGGGCGGTCGCTGCCGGCCGCCAGGTCCAGCGCGCGCTCCTGCACCTTCTGCGCGAATACGGCGGGCTTGGCGATATCGTCGACCAGGCGCCAGTCCTTGGCGCGCTGGCCGCGCACGCCTTCCGTGGTGGTGCAGAAGATGTCGGCCAGGTCGTGGCGCACGTGACGCTTGTCGGTGACGCGGGTCAGGCCGCCGGTGCCCGGCAGCACGCCCAGCAGCGGCACCTCGGGCAGGCTGACGGCGGAGGAGCGGTCGTCCACCAGCAGGATCTCGTCGCAGGCCAGCGCCAGCTCGTAGCCGCCGCCCGCGCAGGCGCCGTTGACCGCGGCCAGGAACTTGAGGCCGCTGTACTTCGAGGAGTCCTCGATGCCGTTGCGGGTCTCGTTGGTGAACTTGCAGAAGTTGACCTTCCAGGCATGGCTGCTGACACCGAGCATGAAGATGTTGGCGCCCGAGCAGAACACCTTGTCCTTGGCGCTGGTCACCACCACGCTGCGCACCTCGGGGTGCTCGAAGCGGATGCGGTTCAGCGCGTCGTTCAGCTCGATGTCCACGCCCAGGTCATAGCTGTTGAGCTTGAGCTTATAGCCAGGACGCAGGCCGGCGTTCTCGTCGATGTCGACCGACAGGGTGGCGACCGGGCCGTCGAACTTCAGCTTCAGGTGGCGGTACTGGGTCGGATCGGTCTGGTAGTCGACGCGGGGGGCGGTGCTCATGTTCGTTGTCTCCTCAGCTATAACGCAGAATAGTGCATTCGTTGCGGTTCGGTAAAAGCACTATAGTGCATGCATCGAATCCAGGTCAAGAACTATCTTGCGTGTTCCACGCACGCACTCACAGCGGCAGCTGCAATGCGGTGCGCACGACCTCCCGCAGCGACAGGAAGGTCGGCTGGAGCGGCTGGGCGCTGGTGTCCAGGCAGAACTCCGCCTTGGAATAGAAAGCGGCGCGACCGACCAGGATCTGCCGCAGGTCCTGCATCGCCTCGCGGCTGGCGGCCATCGGCCGCAGGTCGCCCTGGGCACGCACGCGATTCATATGGTCTTCCGGCGTGGCCTGCAGCCAGACGGTGGTGCAGTGCGCCAGCAGCAGGTTGAAGGTGGCCGGGTCGGACACTAACCCGCCCGGTGTGGCGATGACGGCCTCCGGGTGGATCTGGATCGCCTCCTCCAGCGCCCGCCGCTCGTAACGGCGGTAGGCGTTCATGCCGTACAAACTCTGGATTTCCGAGATGCTGCAGCCGGCGAACTGCTCGATCTCGCTGCTCAGTTCGACGAAGGGACAGCCCAGGTCCTCGGCCAGCATGGCACCCAGCGTGGACTTGCCGGCACCGCGCAGGCCGATCAGGGCCACGCGCGGGCTGCGCGCGGCCTGTCCGACACCCTGGCCGCCGTTCTGCCCGCCGGTGCCCAGCATCTCGCCCACCGCGATGCGCACGCGCCGCAGCGTGGCCTCGTCGCGGTGCTCCAGCAGTTCGCGGAGCAGCAGCCACTCGGGGCTCGACGTCGTCACATCGCCGAGCAGTTCTGCCAGCGCGCATTGCAGCGCGCCCGCCACCTGCTGCAGCACCAGGACGGAAGCATTGCCCTCGCCATATTCCAGATTGGCCAGGTGCCGCTCGGATACGCCCGCGGCAGCGGCCACCGCCTTGCGGGTCAGGCCGCGCCGCGCGCGCAGCTGGCGCACACGCTCGCCCAACGCCACCAGCAGCGGGCTGCGCGCCTCGCCTGCCGCATTCGGCCGCGAGCGCTGTCCGGACGGGCGGGAAGCCGCAGACACGGCGATACCGGGCGGCTCCGGCGGGGTTGCCAGCGGAGTTGCCAGCGGAGTTGCCAGCGGAGTTGCCAGCGTTAACCCCGACCCATGCAATATAGTGCTTGACATGATTTTCACGCGGCTCTATGTTTCGTCCATGCACAATAATGCATGAATCGCCGGCACGCAAGCCGGCCATGCCAGACGGAGCCCCCGCATGTCCCCTACCGAATTTCGCGAGCAGATCGCGCGGCTCACCGCGCAAATCGCCGACCGCCCGCTGGATGCCGCGCTCGATGCCTGGCTGAACGCAGAGCACGGTGCCGGCAGCGCCACCTACCGTGAACTGAAGGCCGCCTGCGAAGCCGGCGTCACCGCCGGCTGGCTGTGCGACCGCGAAGGCGGCGGCATCCGCTACGGGCGCATCTTCAAGCCCGCGGAGGACCTGTACGGTTTCTCGGTCGATGTGGTCGACATGCAGGACATCGCCGGCCCCCACCATGTCCACCCCAAGGGCGAGATCGACCTGATCATGCCCCTCGAGGGCGAGGCCCGTTTCGACGGCCGTCCCGCCGGCTGGCTGGTGTGCCCGCCGGGCAGCGCGCACCGCCCCACCGTCAGCGGCGGCCGCGCGCTGGTGCTCTACCTGCTGCCCGAAGGGCGCATCGACTTCACGCGCCAGTAAAGGAGCCGCACATGAGCGAACTGCTACCCAACCATCTCGGCGACCGCTGGCAGCCCGGCAGCGGCGCCGGCACGGCACTGATCGATCCCGTACTGGGCACGGAGCTGGCGCGCGTGGACTCGGGCGGCCTCGACCTCGCCGCCGGCTTCGGCTTTGCGCGCGAACAAGGCGGCGCCGCGCTGCGCGCGCTGAGCTATCGCGAGCGCGCCGGCCTGCTCGGTGCCATCGTCAAGGTGCTGCAGGCCAACCGCGACGCCTATTACGAGATCGCCACCGCCAACAGCGGCACGGTGGCGAGCGACTCGGCGGTCGACATCGACGGCGGCATCTTCACGCTCGGCACCTATGCGCGGCTGGGCGAAACGCTGGGCGAGCGGCACTACCTGCTCGACGGCGAGGCCGCGCGGCTGGGCAAGGACCCGCTGTTCCAGTCGCAGCACCTGCTGGTGCCCACGCGCGGCGTGGCACTTTGCATCAATGCCTTCAACTTCCCCAGCTGGGGCTTGTGGGAGAAGGCCGCGCCGGCGCTGCTGTCGGGCGTGCCGGTAATCGTCAAACCCGCCACCGCCACCGCCTGGCTGACCCAGCGCATGGTGCGCGATGTGATCGAGGCGGGCGTGCTGCCGCCCGGGGCGCTCTCGGTGGTGTGCGGCAGCGCGGCCGGACTGCTGGACCAGTTGCAACCCTTCGACGTGCTGTCCTTCACCGGCTCCGCCGACACCGCCGCGCTGATCCGCTCGCATGCGGCGGTAAGCCGGCATTCGGTGCGCGTCAACATCGAGGCCGACAGCATCAACTCGGCGCTGCTGCTGCCGGGCGAGGGGCCGGACAGCGAAGCCTTCGCGCTGCTGGCCAAGGAGGTGGCGCGCGAGATGACGGTGAAATCAGGGCAGAAGTGCACCGCCATCCGCCGTGTGTTCGTGCCCGAGGCGCTCTACGACGCCGCCGCCGCGGCCATCGGCGCGCGCCTGGCAAAGGTCACGGTGGGCAATCCGCGCCATGCCGAGGTGCGCATGGGCGCCCTCGTCAGCCGCGCCCAGCTCGACGCCGTGCGCTCGGGCCTGGCCCGCCTGCGCGAGGCCGCGGACGTGCTGCACGACGGCGCGGACCGCCCGCTCATCGACGCCGATCCGGCCGTGGCCTGCTGCGTCGGCCCCACCCTGCTCGGCACGCGCGACGCCGACGGCGCCGCGCTGGTCCACGACACCGAGGTATTTGGCCCGGTCGCCACCCTGCTGCCCTACCGTGACACCGCCCACGCGATGGCGCTGGCACGGCGCGGCCAAGGTTCGCTGGTGGCCTCGCTGTACGGCAGCGACGCCGCCGTGCTGGCCGACGGCGCCGCTGCGCTGGCCGACAGCCACGGCCGCGTGCATGTGGTCTCGCCCGATGTGGGCCAGCTGCATACCGGCCACGGCAACGTGATGCCGCAATCGCTGCATGGCGGGCCCGGCCGCGCCGGCGGCGGCGAGGAACTGGGCGGCCTGCGCGCGCTCGGCTTCTATCACCGCCGCAGCGCCATCCAGGCCAGCACCGGCGTGCTCGAACGGCTCTAAGACCGGCGCACGCCTGCCAGGCAGATACCAAGACATTCCGATGGGGAGACAAGCATGACAGCCCAACCGCAGGTCCAGCCGCCGGGGACCGCCTTCAACTTCGCCCACCACCTGCTGGCGCGCAATGCGGCGCGTGCCAGCAAGACCGCCTATGTCGACGACGACGGCTCGCTCAGCTACGGCGCGCTGGACGATCGCGTGCGCCGGCTGGCCGCAGCCCTGCTCGCCGCGGGCGTGCACCGCGAGGAGCGCGTGCTGCTGCTGATGCACGACTGCAGCGACTGGCCGGTCTGCTTCCTCGGCGCCATGTACGCGGGCATCGTGCCGGTGGCGGTCAATACCCTGCTGACCGCCGACGACTACGCCTATATGCTGCGCCACAGCCGCGCCCAGGCCGTGCTGGTGTCGGCGGCGCTACTGCCCGCGCTGCAGCAGGCCATGGCGCAGGGCGGTACCGAGGTGAAAGCGGTCATCGTGTCACGCGGCACGGCGCCGGACAGGCCCGGCTTCACCACGCTCGACACCCTGCTGGCCTCCCATGAAGCGCTGCCGGCCCCGGCCGCCACCGGGCCGGACGACCCCGGCTTCTGGCTGTACTCCTCCGGCTCCACCGGCCGTCCCAAGGCCGCGGTGCACAGTCACGGCAATCCCTACTGGACCGCCGAGCTCTATGGCGGCCCGGTGCTGGGCCTGCGCGAGCAGGACGTATGCTTCTCTGCCGCCAAGCTCTACTTCGCCTACGGCCTGGGCAACGCACTGACCTTTCCGCTGAGTGCCGGCGCCACCGTGGTGCTGATGGCCGACCGCCCCACGCCCGAGGCCACCATCCGGCGCTGGCTGGACCATCAGCCCACCATGTTCTTCGGCGCGCCGACCGGCTACGCGGGCCTGCTGGCCTCGCCGCATCTGCCGGCGCGCGCCGATGTCTCGCTGCGCCTGTGCTCATCCGCAGGCGAGGCGCTGCCAAGCGAGATCGGCGAACGCTTCACCGCCCACTTCGGCTGCGAGATCATCGACGGCATCGGCTCCACCGAGATGCTGCACATCTTCCTGTCGAACCGGCCGGGACGCGTGCGCTACGGCACCACCGGCTGGCCGGTGCCCGGCTACACCATCGAGCTGCGCGGCGAGGACGGCGGCCCGGTGCCCGACGGCGAGGTGGGCGACCTCTATATCCGGGGGCCCAGCGCCGCGCTGATGTACTGGTGCGACCGCGAGAAATCGCGCGACACCTTTCGCGGCGAGTGGACCAAGAGCGGCGACAAGTACCTGCACAACGCCGACGGCACCTACAGCTACGCCGGGCGCAGCGACGACATGCTCAAGGTCAGCGGCATCTATGTCTCGCCCTTCGAAGTGGAAGCCACGCTGATCCAGCACCCCGCGGTGCTGGAGGCGGCCGTCATCGGCGTGCAGGATGCCGATGGCCTGACCCGGGCCAAGGCCTATGTGGTGCTCAAGCCCGGCGCCTCGGCCGGCGACGCCGAACTCAAGGCCTTCGTCAAGGAACGGCTCGCACCCTACAAGTACCCGCGCCTGATCGAGTTCGTTGACGGCCTGCCCAAGACGGCCACCGGCAAGATCCAGCGCTTCAAGCTGCGCGAGCTGGACGCCGCCGGCCGCTGAGCCGGACCGGTCCCGACCTTCCCCCCGGCGCGTGCAGCCACCCCGGCCGCGCCCGCCCTTCCCATGCCCGCTTCGCCACCGGCAGGGGACTGGCTTGCCCGGCCCCCCCGCCGAACCACAAAAAAACACAACAAAACACAAGACAAGGAAGGAGACAACAGATGCGCAACATCGATGTACAACGGCTGGCCGACGAGGCCCGCTTCAACCGCTTCCACGGCCTGGTGCTGTTCTGGTGCGCGCTGATCATCATCTTCGACGGCTATGACCTGGCCGTGGCCGGCATCGCGCTGCCGTCGATCATGAAGGAGATGGGCGTGTCGCCCACCGGCGGCGGTTTCATGGTCAGCTCGGCGCTGTTCGGCATGATGTTCGGCGCCATCTTCCTCGGCACCATCGCGGATCGCATCGGCCGGCGCCGTGCCATCGCCATCTGCATCGCGCTGTTCAGCGTCTTCACCGCCGCGGCCGGACTGGCCGGCGATCCGGTCAGCTTCAGCGTCACGCGCTTCCTGGCCGGGCTGGGCATCGGCGGCGTGATGCCCAATGTGGTGGCGCAAATGACAGAATACTCGCCGCGCCGCATCCGCGGCACCATGGTCACGCTGATGTTCAGCGGGTATTCGGTGGGCGGCATGCTCGCCGCCATCCTCGGCAAGGGACTGATCGAAAGCTACGGCTGGCAGTCGGTCTTTCTCGCCGCCGGGGTGCCCGTGCTGCTGCTCCCGCTGATCTTCCGCTCGTTGCCGGAATCGCTGGCCTACCTGGCGCGCAGCGGCCGCAACGAGGCGTTGCGTGACATCGCCGTGCGCCTGTCGCCGTCGTATCGTCCCGAGCCGGGCGACCGCTTCACGCTGCCGGCGGCCGAACGCGCCGACGGCGCGCCGATCGGCAGCCTGTTCCGCGACGGCCGCGGCTTCAGCACCGTGATGCTGTGGATTGCCTTCTTTATGTGCCTGTTCATGGTCTATGCGCTCAGCTCCTGGCTGGCCAAGCTGATGGCAAGCGCCGGCTACAGCCTGGGCTCCGCGCTGACCTTCGTGCTGGTGCTGAACTTCGGCGCCATGCTGGGCGCGATCGGCGGCGGCTGGCTGGCTGATCGCTTCAATATCAAGCATGTGCTGATCGCCATGTACGGACTGGCCGCGGTCTCCATCACGCTGCTCGGCTTCAACGTCCCCACCGCCCTGCTCTATGTGCTGGTGGCGCTCGCCGGGGCCTCCACCATCGGCACCCAGATCGTGACCTATGCCTATGCCGGCCAGTACTACCCGATGGCCGTGCGCGGCACCGGCATCGGCTGGGCCTCGGGTGTCGGCCGCAGCGGCGCCATCCTCGCCCCCATCGTGATCGGCGTGCTGGTGAGCCTGTCGCTGCCGCTGCAGCAGAACTTCATCGCCATCGCCATTCCCGCCGTGATCGCCATGCTCGCGATCGCCATGATCGACCACCGGCGCTGCGCCGCGGTGGAGGCTGGCTATCCGGCAGGGGCCGCTGCACAGGCCGGCAGCAGCGGGGGCTGAGCGCGGCTAGGTCGATGCGGCCCGCGCGCCTCGCTGCGGCATGCCTTCGGCAGGACGGGCCGCGCGCGTGCCGGCGGCGGTCCCCGGCGGCAGCAAACCCGCTTTGAGGAACCGGAATTCGTGAGACTGCATTTTCGGAGGAATCAATGACTTAGCAGTCAATTCGGCCAGCGCTCGCCCGCACTAAAACCGGAATTGGCGAGACTGCCCTGACTTGAAGCGCGAATTCGTTTGACTGCTCCTCACTCGTTGCTCACTGGCTCCTTTCGACCTACCCATTGCAGCCCGCTGACGCCGTTCCGCGTCAAGGTCCGCTCTTGGTGTTCAGCGGACTCGTATTCGTGTGCGTTGGTGGACAGGCTCCGACCTCATAGCGGGAGGCTCGTCGAGCGCTTGATCTCCTTCAATGAAAAGCCCGTGTACATCTCCTTGATATTGCCGAGGGTGCGGATCCGGTGCATCGCAAGCTGATGGAATGCCTCCATATCCCGCACGACGACCTGAAGCAGATAGTCGTACTTGCCGGATACATTGTGGCAAGCCACCACATTTGGCAGCGCCATCACCCCAGACTCGAACGCACGCATGGCTTTCTCCGAGTGACTGTCGAGCATGATATTGATGAAGGCAAAGAGGCCAAGCCCAAGTTCCTGCTGATTCAGCGTCGCGTGGTAACCCTGGATCACATGCTCTTCCAGCCGCTTCAGTCTCTTCCAGCAGGCGGGTGCCGATAAGCCAACCTTCTCCGCGATTTCCGCGTTGGCCAGTCGGCCATCGACTTGCAGCAACTCCAGGATCTTCCTGTCCGTATCGTCCAGATCTCTCACTTCCACTCCTCTCCGTTGCCCCACGGCATTGCGACGAGCGCATCCGGTGCGCCTAGAGCCTATTCAGTCACTGTCTCGGGGCTGGCTCGCGTTCAGTGTTGACTGGTTAATTATATTCACCGAGAGCGCAAAATAACTTATCCGCGTGAAATCTTCTTAACTGCACTATCGACGATCATTAACCACGCGGGAGCGGACGAGTGAGGGTCGTGCCGCAGTTCGCGGCGTCTGGATTGCGTCTGTGAATGCCTGAACGGCTGGGCCCCAGAAACGGGTCCTTGCGATCTACATAGAAGAACTGGAGACGACGGATGAGTTTGTTTAGAACCAAGGATCTCGCGACGATGGTTGCCGCGAGTCAGGCACCGCACGGCCTGAAGAAAGTGCTTGGCCCATTCGATCTGATCCTGATGGGGATCGGAGCGATCGTCGGCACCGGCATCTTCGTATTGACTGGCACCGGCGCGCTGACCGCCGGACCGGCGTTGACCGTGTCGTTCGTCATCGCCGCCCTGGCCTGCGGATTTGCGGCCCTGTGCTATGCGGAATTCGCGTCATCGGTGCCGGTTGCCGGCTCGATCTACACCTACAGCTATGCCACGATGGGCGAGCTGGTCGCGTGGATGATTGGATGGGACCTGATGCTCGAGTATGGGCTTGCGAGTTCCGCGGTGTCGGTGGGTTGGTCAGGCTACTTCCAGTCGCTCATCGGCGGTTTTGGCCTGCATCTGCCCGCCGCGCTGTCAGCGGCGCCGGGCGCCATTCCCGGCGTCCAGACATGGTTCAACCTTCCGGCGTTCCTCGTCATGGTGGTGTTGACCGCACTGCTGTCGTTCGGCGTGCGCGAATCGGCCCGGCTCAACAACGTGATGGTCGGATTGAAGGTCGGCGTCGTGTTGCTGTTCATTCTGGTCGGTGTACGCCATGTTCAACCGGTGAACTGGCATCCGTTCACGCCCTTCGGCTATTCGGGCGTGTTCAGTGCAGCGGCACTCGTGTTTTTCGCGTTCATCGGATTCGACGCGGTCACGTCCGCCGCCGAGGAGGTGAAACGGCCGGCACGCGATCTGCCGATCGGCATCATCGGATCGCTGGCCGTCTGCGCGGTGTTGTATGTCGTGGTATCGGCCATCATGACCGGCATTGTTCCATACCAGAAGTTCCTCGGCGTCGACCACCCGGTGTCGCTTGCACTGCAATACGCGGGCGAGAACTGGGTTGCGGGCTTTGTCGATCTCGGCGCGATTCTCGGCATGACCACCGTCATTCTCGTGATGACCTATGGGCAAACGCGCATCGTCTTCGCGATGTCGCGCGACGGCCTTTTGCCGAAGAGACTGTCGAGCGTTCATTCGAGTCTCGGCACGCCGTTTTTCGCGACCTGGATCGTCGGGATCCTGTTTGGTCTGGTTGCGGCCGTGGTTCCGCTCAACGTGCTGACCGAACTCATCAACATCGGGACGTTGGCGGCGTTCAGCCTGATTTCCGTCGCCGTCATCATCCTGCGAAAAACCCGCCCCGATCTGCCGCGCGCCTTCCGCTGCCCGGCCGTGCCGCTGGTGCCTCTGCTTGCGATCGCGTTCTGCATCACGCTGACCGTGTTCCTTCAAGCCACGACCTGGATCGCGTTTCTGGTCTGGCTCGCGATCGGGCTCGTCGTGTATTTCACGTACGCACGGCAACGGTCGCTCCTCAACTGACTCCGGGACATCGCACGGGGTATCGGCCCGGGCGGCCTTTTTATTGAAGGACTGAACGCATATGAGTTACGACTTTGATCGCTTGATTTCTCGCCGCGGCACCAATGCCTTGGCGGAGGACGGCTTCGAAAACTATCTGTTCGGCGCCGATGCGCCCGCGCCCGCGCTCGATGTGCCGAGAGAAGAATTGATCTCCATGTGGGTGGCGGACATGCAGTTCGCCGCGCCGGATGCGGCAATCGACGCGATCGCCGAGCGCCTGAAGCACCCGGTCTTCGGTTACACGATGAACTTCGACGATCAGCTCTATCAGGCTTTCCATTCCTGGTGTGTCGAGCGATACGGCTGGCGTTTCGCCCGGGAGGAGATGCTGGTCGCGCTGGGCGTCATACCGGCGCTCTTCGGGCTCGTCGAATATGTCTGCCAGCCCGGCGACAAAGTGCTTAGCCTGACGCCGGCCTATGGATACTTCAAGCATGCGACGGTTCAGCGCGATCGGGAATTCGTGACGTCGCGCCTGCTCGCCTCCGAGGATAGCGGCTACACGATCGACTTCGACGACTTCGAGGCGAAAGTCCGCGATCCGGCCGTGAAGCTCTTTTTCCTTTGCCATCCGCACAACCCGACCGGCAGGACCTGGACGGATGACGAACTGCGCCGAATGGGTGAGCTCTGCATTGCCAACGGCGTCAAGATCGTTTCCGACGAGATCCATTGCGATCTGCTCAGAACCGGAAGCCGGCACACGCCGTTGGCCAAGTTGTTCCCGGGCAGCCGGGACATTATCACCTGCATGGCCGTCAGCAAGACTTTCAACCTGGCGGGGATGATGATCGCGACTGTGATCGTCCCGGATCCGGCATTGCGCTCGGAATGGAAACGGCGGCACTACCCCTTCGTGAACCCGCTCAGCCTCTCGGCTGCCATTGGCGCGTATCGGAACGGCGCGCCGTGGCTGGACGAGTTGCGCTCGTATCTCGACGGCAACTTCGCGTGGACCCAACGGTTTCTGAAAGAGCACTTGCCCAAGGCCAAGTTCCGCATTCCGGATGCGACCTATCTCGCATGGGTCGACCTGCGGGCCTATTTCGACGAGTCGGTCAACCTCACCCGATTCTTCCTTGAAAAGGCCGACGTCATCCTCGAGGGCGGCGAGATGTTCGTCGAGAACGGCAATTGCCGAGTCCGACTCAATCTGGCATGCCCACGAGCGCAGGTACAGCGGTCGCTGGAAAGGATACGCGATGCGATCGTTGGCTTCCACGAAGGCCGGACCATCGATAGTAATGGTCACCCCCTCAACCAACTTTCGTAACAGAGGGAAACTCATGAACCTATCAATGGCCGCACTCAGATGCATAGCCGACGTTTGAACGATTAGGCGACTGACACCTAATGGTCGGGAAGCGACCTCGGTCCGCCATTACCCGGTCGCCTTTTACCGACCTTTTTCTGTCACTCGATCCTGGCCCAATTGAATGGCGGTTTCCGAACGGCGATGCGACGCCAGAAGGACTGCGGAGCTGCGGGCCGGTCCGACTGACTGAGTCCGACCGGGGTGCAAGTGGGCATCGGCCAGGGGTTCAGTGATGTCTTGAATGCACGGCGAGCAACTGCCGGTGGCGTGCTTCGGTTTCGTCATCGGCGGGGAACATGCATTCCAGCCGTAGTTCCTGTGCCACAACGCTCTGCGGTGCGCCTACGATCGTGACCATCGAGAAATATCGAAGCACGACTCCCTCGCAGACGAATCCCATCGGAATGACAGGCATCGTGGGCGCGGCGGACTGTCCATGACTCTTCTTCCAGTCGCGGGGCACGTCTGGATAGGCAAGCAGTTCTTCGAGCAGGTGCCTGGTGCCGGCGTCGACCATGTGACCAACCGATTCTCGATACACGCGTTGCAGCAAGCTTCGCGAGACCGTGTCCCAATCGGCCACGAATGGACGCATCCCCTGCGGATCGAAGATCAGATGCAGCATGTTGCGCGGACCTTCGCGCGAGGCCATGTCGATGAAACAGTCGAAGAAGCGCGGCGCCGCGTCGTTGGTCATCAGAACGTTCCAGTGGCGATCCATGACGATTGCCGGAAACGGCTCATGCTGACGAATGAGCCGTTCGAGCGCGTGGATGACACTATGCATCTCCTGCGCGTTCCACGGCGCCTCTGAATACACGGGCGCGTAGCCGGCGGCGAGCAGCAGGGCATTGCGCTCGCGCAGCGGCACGTCAAGGGTCTGTGCGAGTGTCAGCAGGGTTTCCCGGCCCGGCACGCTGCGCCCGCTTTCGATGAAGCTGATCTGACGCTGCGAGACGCCGGCCTCGAGCGACAGATCGAGCTGACTCACGCCACGCGCGTCGCGCCAATAGCGCAGCAAGTCACCGAGTTCGCTCGGCGGCGCTTTTGGATCGGGACTGGTGGCGTTCATCGGATTCCCCTAGTCTGGGTGGATGAATGGAGAGGACTCAGGGAGCGGGCGCATGCCAGGCAAAATCCTCGAACTGCACTTCGAGCGGCGGCTGGGTTACGCTGCTGGTGTAGTTCGTGATCGTCGATGCGGCAACCACCGCAATGACCTCGAGGATCTGCTCAGCGCTGAACCCCGCTTCCAGGAAGCGTATCTGTTCCGATTCGGCCAGGCGGCCGCGCTTTTCGATCAGCGTGCGCGCCAATGCTGATAGCGCGGCCAGTCCGGCGTCATCGGGCAAGACGCCCTGCCGCATCGCGTCAACATCGGCGGCATGCACGCCCGCCTTCAACGCAAGCGCCGTGTGAAACGCGACCGGCCATTCGCTGGCGTTCGTGACGGCGTTGGTCAGCAGCACCGTCTGAATCTGCGGCTCGGTCAGACTGCTCGCATGCACGCGCTCGAACAGGCCGATGAAACCGTTGATCTGCACCGGCGATCCGGCCATCTTGGCCGCGATGTTCGGGATCAGCCCGAATGCCTGTTGCAGTTTCTGGAGTACGGGCTTGGATTGCGCAGGAGCGGTTTCGATCGTGTACACGGGATAGCTGGACATGGTATCTCCTTGGCGGTGCGCGCTACCGGAATGGAAGCGCGATAGCCGAAGAGTAGAAACGGGCGTTCCTTGTGCCAATTACATCGGATGTAATCAACGCTGCGAAGCATGGCCCATGGAGTCGTCGTGCAAGACGACCGAAAATCCAGCCGTGTGCAGTCCAGCCAATTCTGGTTCCTCGCACCCGCAGGACGCATCGTCCTACATCGTCCTACATCGTCCTACATCGTCCTATCGTCCGGCTCGGAGAATTCCCATATACTGTATATTCATACAGTCAGGCGTGCCGGCCGCGAGCGGCGGTACGCCGCCATGAACCGATCTCCGCCGCCGCCTCGCCAGCCCTGCTGCCATGCCACCCGCCACCCGCCGCATCGCCCACCTGGACATGGACGCTTTCTATGCGTCGGTGGAACTGCTGCGCTACCCGGAACTGCGCGGCCAGCCGGTGGTAATTGGCGGCGGGCGCAATGCCATACCGCAGGTGCTGGAAGACGGCACCCGACGCTTTGCCCGGCTGCGCGACTACGTGGGCCGCGGCGTCGTCACCACCTCCACCTACGAGGCGCGCGCCTTCGGTGTGTTCTCCGCCATGGGCATGATGAAGGCGGCCCAGCTCGCCCCCGACGCCATCCTGCTGCCGACCGATTTCGAGTCCTACCGCCACTACTCGCGGCTGTTCAAGGCCGCGGTGGCGCGCTTCACCACCCAGATCGAGGACCGCGGCATCGATGAGATCTACATCGACCTGACGGAGGTGCCCGGCGAGGCGGCCGACATCGCCGCGCGCATCAAGCAGGCGGTGCGCGAGGCCACCAGCCTGAGCTGCTCGATCTGCGTCGCCCCCAACAAGCTGCTGGCCAAGATCGGCTCGGAACTGGACAAGCCGGACGGGCTCACGCTGCTGGGCATGGAAGACGTGCCGCTGCGCATCTGGCCGCTGCCGGTGCGCAAGGTCAACGGCATCGGGCCCAAGGCCACGGAGAAGCTGGCGACGCTGGGCATCGTCACGGTGGGCGACCTGGCGCGCGCCGACCTCGGCCTGCTGCAAGAGCATTTCGGCCGCAGCTACACGGCCTGGCTGGCGCAGACGGCGCAGGGCCATGACGAGCGGCCGGTGGTGGTCAGCTCCGAGCCCAAGTCGATCAGCCGCGAGACCACCTTCGAGCGCGACCTGCATCCGCGCCATGACCGGCCCCTGCTGACCGAGGAATTCACCGGGCTGTGCCTGCGCGTGGCGGACGATCTGCGGCGCAAGGGATACGTCGGCCGCACCATCGGCATCAAGCTGCGCTACGACGATTTCCGCACCGTGACGCGAGACCTGACGCTGCCCGAGCCATCGGCGGATGGCGCCACCATCCGGCGCGCCGCCACCGAATGCCTGCGCCGCGTGCCGCTGGACCGCCGGCTGCGGCTGCTGGGTGTGCGCGTCAGCGCGCTGCTGCCGGCCGAAGAGGCGAGCGAGGCCACGCTGCCGGTGCAGGGCGAACTGCCCTTCGGGCCGCCCGATACCGCTTCCTCCTAGCCCGACCCGCCGCCGCACGAGGCATTCCGCTCGGTCCGCTACGAATCGCGTGACCGTTGGCGCGCGCCGCCGCTGCGGAGCGACCTGGTTCAGTCCGCGCCCCGCAGTCGTGCGTCCAGGTAATCGATCAGCGCCCTGACCTTGGGCGGCAGGAAGCGGTTGGGCGGATACAGCAGCCAGATCGCGCCGACGTAGGCGCGCGCCTCCAGCGCCCAGTCAGCCAGCACGCGTACCACGTCGCCGCGCCGCAATGCCTGCGCAGCGGCGAAATCCGGCAGGCTGGCAATGCCCAGGCCCTGTTGCGCCGCCTCCAGCCGCGCGCCCGCGTGGTTGGCGATGTAGCGCCCGCGCACCGCTACCGTCTCGGACTGCGCATCGGCGCCGCGTCCACCCTGCCGCGCTCCGCCGGCGGCCACGCTCCGGCGGAAGCGCCAGCGGTTGTCGTCGGCAGTCTCGCCCAGGAACAGGCAGTCGTGGCCCGCGAGCTCGCGCGGATGCCGGGGCGTGCCGCGCGCCTCCAGGTAAGCCTGTGACGCGCACAGCACCCACTCCACCTGGCCCACCCTGCGGCCGGCGAGGCCGGGCGGCGGGTGGTCGGTCAGGCGGATCACCAGATCGAGGTCATAGTCCAGCGGATCCACCTCGGCGTCGGTAAAGACGAGGTGCACGTCCACCTCCGGATACGCGGCCAGGAAGTCCGGCACCAGCGGATGGATCACCGTCTTGGCGAAGGCCGTGGGCGCGCTCAGGCTGACCCGGCCCGCCGGCCGCGCCGCCAGCGCGCCGGCGGCGTCCACCGCACCGGTGGCGGCACTGAGCAGGTCGCGGCAATGGCGGTAGACCTGCTCGCCCGACGCCGTCACGCGCACCTTGCGCGTGGAACGCTCCAGCAGCCTGGTGGCCAGGGCTTCTTCCAGCCGCTTGATCTGCCGGCTGACCGTCGAGGGGGTGCTGCCGAGCTGGCGCGCGGCCAGCGAGAAGTTGCCCGCATCGACCACGCGGGCGAACACGGCCATGTCCGGCAACAGGGTGAACAACTCAGTTGGATTCATGGCGGGACGCGGGTGGCGGTCTATTTATGCAATGGTGGCACAGATCATGTGCACATGGACGCGATTATCGCCGCCAGCGCAATGCACGACAATGCTCTCCCGCCCCCTCACTTTCCAGTCCGCCATGCCCAGCCGACCGCACGCCACCCTCTTGCCCGACCTGATGCTGCTCGCCGTTGCCGTGGTCTGGGGCAGCAGCTATGGCGTGGTCAAGCAAGCCCTCATCGTCTACCCGGTGCTCGGCCTGCTGGCGCTGCGCTTCGGCATCACCTTCACGCTGCTGTTGCCGGCGCTGCGCCACCTGCGCCATTGCGACATCCGCACGCTGGCCGCCATGGTGGCCACAGGCGGGCTGCTGCTCGCCATCTTCCTGTGCGAAACCTTCGGCGTGCAGCTGACGCAGGCTTCCCACGCCGCCTTCCTGATCAGCCTGTGCGTGGTACTGACTCCGTTCGCGGAGTGGGCGCTGCTGCGCCGGCGACCGTCACCCATGGAGTGGACCGCGGTCGTGCTGTCGCTGGCAGGTGCGTGGCTGCTGACCGGCGGCGTGCTGCGCTTCCAGGCCGGCGACGCGCTGATCCTGGCGGCAGCGGCCCTGCGTGCGCTGATCGTCTGCGTGACCAAGCGTCTGATGCTGGCGCGCGCCTCCCGCCCCGCGCTGCCCGCACTGACGCTGACCGCCGTGCAGGCCGGCGTGGTCGCGCTGGGCAGCGCCGCCGCGGCGCTGCTGTTCGCGCCCGGCCAGTGGCAGGCCCTGCCCTCACCCGCCGGGCATGCGGGCTTCTGGACCAGCGTGTTGTACCTGGTCCTCGCCTGCACGCTGTTCGCCTTCTTCGCGCAGAACTATGCCATCCGCCGCAGCAGCGCCACGCGTGTGGCACTGCTGATGGGCAGCGAGCCGGCCTTCGGCGCCCTGTTCGCCTGCCTCTGGCTGGGCGAACGCATCACCGCCGCGGGATGGGCCGGCGGCGCGCTGATCGTGCTCGCCTCTCTGCTGGCGACGGTTCGCTGGCGGCCCGCTGAGAGCGGTAGCCTGACGCAGGCCTCGCAGGCGTGAAGGGCGCAAGCGGGCTGGCGCCCCGGCAGGGCGACGCTGCCTGCCGAGACGCCCACGGCCTTGAGGTGCCTATGCGAAATCCCCTTCCGAAGCGGCCGGCGGATTGCGGGGAAGACAACAACGCGCTGGCGCGTGCAGGCGCCAGGCGACCCGCTCGAGGTTGATGGTCAGAAGCCCCACATCACGTCGGCATGCTGGCGACGGGCTTCGCGCAGCAGGTCGAGAAACGGGTAGACGCGCCTTCGCTGCATCGCGTGGACGGGATCGCCGCTGACACCGTTCGCAACGGCCGGCGCGACTGCGGCTTCTAGCCGGCCGATCGCCGCAGGCAGTTCCTCGGAGGTAATGACGCCGCGCTCGCCGATGCGCTTGCCGATGATGCCCAGCAGATATTGGGCAAGGTCCCTCAGCATCGTGAGATCCTGCGCCGCGGACGAATGAAATCTAACAAGCATGGTGGTCTCCCAAAGAAAAGGACATCGGCAGCTATGGCAGCATCCTGTCCACGGCTTGCCTGCCCCACGTGAACCCTGCCTGCTCGGCCTCGGTCCGCGTGGCGAAGCGGTGGCCCGTATCGGGGTGCCAGAGCAAGGGCGAATCACCTCCCTTCCTCAGGTCGACTTGCACGGCCCACACCGGCGGCCGCAAGTCCCCGACACAATCGCAGCGGACCCTGACAATGAATCCGCGGTACTGCACCCAGTGCTCATTCAATCCGTCTCGCATCTGCTGCTCCTTCTGCTCCCTCTGCCCCTGCCATTCACTCCCGCTCCGCCCAGGCGGCACGGAAGGCACTGCTGAATACGTCCAGTTCCCGCCGGTGCTGGGCCGCCAGCCGCATCAGGCAATGCTCGCCCGCCGCCAGCAGGTGCACCTGAACCTGCCGGTGATCCACCTCGCCTGGACAGCGCCGCACCAGCCCCACGGCCTCGCAGCGCGACACCAGGGCCGCCACGCCATTCGGCGCAGCCTGCAGCCGCTCGGCGAGTTCTCCGATCGTGGCCCATTCGCGGCCTCGGAACCCCTTGATATGCAGCAGCAACTGGTACTGCAGCGGCGTGATGCCCTCCGCGCGCGCGGCGGCTTCGGAGAACCGCAGGAAACAGCGCAGCCGATAGCGAAACGCGGACAAGGCCTCCAGCTCCCCCTTGCTCACCGCTTCCTGTGCGCTGCGCGCTCTGCGCTCCATGTCAGCCTCCGATGGACAGCGTGGCCATTGCGCTATCCCGATGCCTCGCAATGATGAGGCCGTCAACTCGAATTTATATCACGTTGTGATATATTCAAGCCGTACACCGGACACCATCCACATCGTGGCCAGGCCTTCACTGGATTCATGATGGTCGCCACGACTTAAGCGAGGCTTAAGGACACCGGCCTACGCTAAACATGAAGCCAGGCACATCGCCTGACGCGGTTGGCGACGTATTCGATGTGTGCGATGTATTGCCGGGGAATGCGATGGGAAGGTCGGAACGCTGGCTGCCGCGGGCAGCGGCAACACAAGATCCCGCCAAGGTGGTGCGAAACAGGGTGCGAAAGGGCGTGAGCGGGGGAACGTTCGATCTGCGACGCTGGAAGTTCGAGCACTGGTTCGCGCGCGCATTTCACGGTGAAACCGCACGTTCCATGCCCTGCCGCAGCGATGGCGACTATCTCGATCCACGCGCGCGCCTGGCCTGGCGCGCCTGGTGCGAGGCCGTCGACACGGTGACCGAGATTCCGCCGGACTGGGAACTGCGCGTGGCCGCCGACAGTCCGCTCGCCTACCGGTTCAAGTGGCGGTACGGCATCGAGACCGCCGGGGAACTCGCGCACCGTCTGGCGCATGAACCGCGCCTGTTCGAGATGGCCATGCGCGACGGCTATGTTCGTGTGCGGCGCGAAACGGGCGGCGACGAACACCCGCGCGCACCGGACAGCGGGGCGGGGGAGAAGAGCCCCTTCGATGGCGGACGCTAGCCGCCGGCACCGGCTCGAGACCGGGGTCCGGCAGCCGCGCTTCCGCGCGCGCGAAAGCGCGATGGCGCCCTGCCCCGATCAAGGGGCCAGGGCGTCAGGCGGACTGTGTCGGGGCGGTCTGGGTCGGGGCGGACGACGGTTCGCCGGCCGCGGCGGGCGCGACCTCGACCGGTTGCGTCGTGGCGAGCGTGGCCTCAGCGAGCGTGGCCTCGGCGGGCTTGGCCTCGGCAGGCGTGGCCTCGGCTTGCTTGACCGAACCGTCGCGCGGGCCGCGCCCTCGGCGTTCGCCCTTGTCCGCGCCTTGTCGGCGGGGACCGCGTGATGCCAGCCACTTGGCGCGTTCAGCCTGCGCCGCGGTCACCTCGCCGTCCGGGTTGCCTTGCAGGTCGACCCGCGGGGCGCCCGTCACCATGCAACTCCAGTAGCGGCTGCCCTTGCACCAGGTGGCGAGCGCTTCCTTGAGCTGCGCCTCGGTCAGGCCCAGCTTCTCCTGCTGCGCCACGAGGTCGTGCATGATGCCCAGCTTGAGCGGCAGCTTGGGCTCGGGCTTCTTCGGAAAGGCGCGCGGAAACTGCTTCTGCAGGCGTCGGATCGACTCGATCACCGGATCGACCGGCTCGGCCTTGGCCGCCTGCCTGGCATGCGAGGCCTTGGCATTGGCGTTCGCATTGGGGTTGGCATTGGTCTTGGCGCCACCCCTGCCCTGGCCCTTGCCCGTCGGCTTCGCGCCCGTCGGCTTCGCGCCTGCCGGCTTCGCCTTTGCCGGCGGCTTGTCAGCAGCCGCCTTCTCCTTGGCCTGCGCCGCCAGTTGCGCCTTCAGTGCGGCAAGTTGTTCAAAGCCCATCGTTGCGTCTATTGCGTCTGATCTGGAAATAAGCCCCCATTCTAGCAGGCTGCCCGGCGGCGGCTCGCTCGCCGGCAACGAGCAGGCCGCGCCAGCGCTGGCCTGGGTCCCCGTTCCACGGCCGCCTGGCCAGGAAAATGGTCAGTTAATTGCAGATCAGGGCGTTAGCGCCGCTCGGCAGCGCCGCTGCGCTCGCGCTCGGCGGCCAGGTAAGCGTCGCGGGCAGGCTGCAGGTGCTGGCGGCACAGGGCGACCAGTTCCTCGCGGCGCCCCTCGCGCAGCGCCTCGATCATCGCCCAATGCTCCTGCCGCGCGCGCTCCCGGTAGGCTGCGGTCGCCAGCGAGCCGAAGCGGATCGGATGGGTGCGCCGCGCATATTCGCCGATCGCCTGCTGCAGCACCGCGTTGTCGGTCAGCGAGAACAGCTCGCGGTGGAATTGCTGGTTGATACGGAACACGGCGCGCGCATCGCCCGCCGCCACGGCCGCGTCGTGCCGCTGCTGCACTGCCACCAGTTCCTTGAGCCGCGCCGCCGGCACCGGCAGCGGAATCAGCGCGGCGGCATGCGCCTCGAGCAACTCGCGCAGCCCGAACAGTTCCATGACCTCATGGGTGGCGAAGGCGCGCACGACCGCGCCGATATTGCGCCGGCGCTCCACCACGCCCATCTGCTCGAGCATGGACAGGGCCTGCCGCACCAGGTGCCGCTTCAGCCCGAAACGGGCCATCAGCTCGTCCTCGGTCAGGCGCTCGCGCGGATGCAGGCGGCCGAAGACGATGTCTTCCTCGATCGTGTCGATAGCCAGCTGCAGCGCATCTGCCCCGGCCTCGGCGCCGCTCTCGTCGGTGGTGGTTTCATCGGCCATGGCTCAACGCTCGCGCGGCACGGTTTCCACGGTCTGCTCCGCGCGCAGGAAATCGAAGTCGACGCCCTGGTCCGCCTGCGTCACGGTGTCGAGGAAGAGCTTGCGATAGCCGCGCGCGGCCTGCGGGCGCGCCACCGGCTGCCCGGCGGCGCGGGTGGCCAGCTCGGCATCGTCGACCAGCAGCGCAATTTCCCGGCGCGACACCGACAGGCGGATACGGTCGCCGCTGCGCACATGCGCGAGCGGCCCGCCGATGGCAGCCTCCGGCGTCACATGCAGCACGATGGTACCAGCCGCGGTGCCGCTCATGCGCCCGTCCGAGACGCGCACCATGTCCTTGACGCCGGCGCGCGCCAGCTTCTTCGGAATCGGCATATAGCCGGCCTCCGGCATGCCCGGCGCGCCGGTGGGCCCGATGCGCTTGAGCACCAGGATGTCGTCGGCCTTGACGTCTAGGTCTTCGTCGTCGATGCGGCGCGCCATGTCTTCCGCATCCTCGAACACCACGGCACGGCCTTCGTGCTCCATCAGCCCCGCATCGGCCGCGGACTGCTTGATGATGGCGCCGCCCGGCGCGAGATTGCCGCGCAGCACGGCCAGCCCGCCCGCCGGGTAGATCGGCTCGGCGCGGGAGCGGATCACGTCCTGCGCAAAGGGCGGCGGTGCCGCGTCCAGCTCCTCGCCGAGGGTGCGGCCGGAGACGGTCAGCGCGTCCAGGTGCAGCAGCGGACGCAGTTCGCGCAGCAGCGCCGGCATGCCTCCGGCCTTGTGGAAGTCTTCCATGTAGTGCTGGCCCGACGGCTTCAGGTCTACCAGCACGGGCGTTTCGCGGCTCATGCGGTCGAGCCCGGCCAGGTCGATATCGATGCCGAGCCGGCCCGCGATGGCCGTCAGGTGCACGATGCCGTTGGTCGAGCCTCCGATCGCCAGCAGCACGCGCAGCGCGTTCTCGATGGCCTTGCCGGTCAGGATCCGGTCCGGCGTCAGGCGCGCGGCCGCCATGGCCACGGCAGTGGTGCCGGTGCGCTCGGCCACGCGGATGCGGTCCGCGGTAACTGCCGGGGCCGAAGCGCCGCCGGCCACCATCATCCCAAGCGCCTCGGTCAGGCAGGCCATCGTGCTGGCCGTGCCCATCACCGAGCAGGTGCCCACGCTGGCCACCAGCTGGTTGTTGACGTCGGCGATCTCGGCACCGTCGATCTCTTCGGCACGGAAGCGCCCCCAGTAGCGGCGGCAATCCGTGCATGCGCCCACGCGTTCGCCTCGGTGCGCGCCGGTCAGCATCGAGCCGGTGACGAGCTGGATCGCCGGCACACCCGCCGATGCCGCGCCCATCAACTGCGCGGGCACGGTCTTGTCGCAGCCGCCGATCAGCACCACCGCGTCCATCGGTTGGGCGCGGATCATCTCCTCGGTGTCCATCGACATCAGGTTGCGCAGGTACATGCTGGTCGGCGCGGAGAAGCTCTCATGCACCGAAATGGTCGGGAAATCCACCGGCAGCCCGCCGGCCAGCATCACGCCGCGCTTGACCGCCTCCACCAGTTGCGGCGCGTTGCCATGGCAAGGGTTGTAGCTGCTGCCCGTGTTGACGATGCCGATGACCGGGCGCGACAGCGCGTCGTCGGTGTAGCCCGCGCCCTTGATGAAGGCCTTGCGCAGGAAGAGCGAGAAACCGGTGTCCCCGTAGTTGGTCAGGCCCTTGGCCAGTCCCTGCGTGCTGCGGCCGGCGGACGGTTGCGCTGCCTGCGGCGTGTCGGCCGCATCGTTCTGGGCGCTTGGGCGCTTGTCGGAGGACATCCGGTATCTCCAATAATATTATTGATAATCGAGGCGCACAGCTTAGCTGGCAAGACGGGGCGGAGGCAAGCCCGGCATCGGCCGGCGGAAATTAATTGAAATCTGAGATCAGTCGATAGAAAGATTCTGATTCTTCTATCAAGAGACGTTTCATACACTAGGCCTCGATGTTGAGCCGGGCATCATCGGCGCGGCGGCGATGCGCCACCGCCCTTCCCTTCGATTCCAATGGATCCCGGCACAGGAGACCTTCATGCCCAGCCTCTTGAGCATGCCCGGCCGCGCCCGCACGGGCGCGCGGCGCGCCCTGCTTTTGTCCTCGCTGGCGGCATGCGCCAGCCTGCTGCTGGCGCCGGCCATCGCCGCCGCCGCCGACTACCCCACCAAGCCGATCCGCCTGGTCGTGCCCTATCCGCCCGGCGGCGCCACCGACGTCATCGGCCGCACGCTGGCACAGCAGCTGACGACCACGCTCGGCCAGCAGGTGGTGGTGGACAACCGCGCCGGCGCCGCCGGCAACATCGGCGCCGAGCTGGTGGCCAAGTCGCCCGCCGACGGCTACACCCTGCTGATGGGCGCGCTGACGAGCCATGCCATCAACGCTGCGCTGTACAAGAGCCGCGTGCCCTACGACCTCGAGAAGAGCTTCGCGCCGATCGCCATCGTCGGCACGGTGCCGCTGGTCTTCGTGGTCAATCCCTCGGTCAAGGCGAACACCTTGCCCCAGCTGGTCGAACTGGCCAAGTCCAAGCCCGGCAGCATCACCTTTGGCTCGGCCGGCAATGGTTCACCGCAGCATCTGGCGGGCGAGCTGTTCAAGCACATGACCGGCGTCGACATGCTGCACGTGCCCTACAAGGGCAGCGGCCCGGCCATGACCGACCTGATCGGCGGCCAGGTGCTGAGCATGGTGGAAACGGTGCCGGCAGCCCAGTCCTTCATCAAGGGCGGCAAGATCCGCGCGCTGGCCGTCACCAGCAACGAGCGTGTCAGCACGCTGCCCGACGTGCCCACCGCGGCCGAGGCGGGCCTGAAGGACTTCGAGGTCAGCTCGATGTTCGGCATCGTGGCGCCGGCCGGCACGCCGGCGCCCATCATCAACCGGCTCAGCGCGGACCTGAAGAAGATCCTCGCGGAGCCGGATGTCAAGGCGACGCTGCTCAAGCAGGGCGCGATCGCCACCTGGACCACGCCGGCGCAGACCGGGGCCAGGATCAAGACCGAGATGACGCGGTGGACCGCGGTAATCCGGGATGCGGGGGTCAAGCCGGAGTAAGCATCGGGCCGGCTTGACGCAAGCGGGGCGGTACGGGGCAGGGCAGCATGGCTGCTGCGCCCCGTACCGCCCCTTCTTGCTGATGGCCGGCCGCTCAGGCCGCGGCCGCGCGGCTGTCGGGCACGGGGTGCGGCAGCTTGCCGTCACCATAGGCCCGCTCAACCCGCGACACCACCACGTGGTAGCCCTCGTACCAGCGGCGGTACTGGCGCTTGGCGGCGAGGTGGCGGGGATGGCTGGCGAAGGCCTGCAGCGAGTCGAGATCGCGCCAGTAGTAGGTGGCGTTGGCCATGCTGCCGTCGGGCGAGCGCCACGACTCGGCACCGGCGAAGCCCGGGATGCCGGCGGCCACGTCGTCGATGATGGCGCTCAGGCGGTGAAAGGTCTCGTCGGCCTGGCCTGGCTTGTAGATGAAGGCAGCGATATACATAGACATGGGATGGACAAGGCTCGATTGGCCTGGGTTGAGGAATCCGGTCATGCCTGGGCCCGTCTCAGCCGGGGCGCTGCATCAGCACCAGGCGCAGCGCGAGCAGCAGCAGCACCGCGGCCAGGCCGCCGGACTGCAGCCGGGCCATGCGCGGCCTGGCGGCCAGCAGGCGGCGCGCGGTGCCGCCGAGCACGCCCAGCGCGCCGTGGTAGGCCAGGCTGATCGCCGTCAGCACGCAGCCCAGCATCAGCAACTGGGGCGCGACGGGACCGCGTCCGGGCTCGGCGAATTGCGGCAGGAACACCATAAAGAACAGCAGTGCCTTCGGGTTCAGCAGGCAGTTCAGCATGCCGCGCACGAACACCGCCGGCAGCGAAGCCTGCATCGCCACCGCCGCGCCCGAGCCGCGCGACGGGCGCAGGGCCTTGGCGGCCAGCCACAACAGGTAGGCGGCGCCGGCATAGCGGACCGCGTCGAATGCCGGTGCCCAGGCAGCGACCAGTGCCGTGATGCCGGTCGCGGTCAGCCCGGTGAGGACCAGATCGGCGGCCGCGATGCCCAGCGAAGCGGCGATGCCGCCGCCGAAGCCGAAGGCAGCGCCGTGCGCCACGACGAAGGCCATGTTCGGGCCGGGCGACAGCATCAGCAGCAGCACGGCGCCGGCAAAGATCGACAGGGTGGCGGGATCGGGCATCGGATGGGCCTGGAAGCATGGATGACGCGGTCAGGCTAAACTCCGCACCTGGTACGGACAAGAAATTGTCCTAGATACATTCGACCACAATCGACCGCTCCCGAGGCCACCTCCACCACCACCTCCTCCGCCACCGATGGGCATCACCCGCTACAAGACCATCGTCGACGCCTTAGCCGGGCGCATCCGCGCCGGCGAACTGCCGCCCGGCACCCGCCTGCCCGCCGTGCGCGCCCTGATGAAGCAGCACCGCATCGCGCTGGCCACCGCCACGCGCGTCTACGCGGAACTCGAGGCAGCCGGCCTGGTGGTGGGCGAGACGGGCCGCGGCACCTTCGTGCGCGACACCACCCTGCCGCGCGGACTGGGCCTGGAGCAGCAGCCGCTGGCATCGGGCGCGGTCGACCTGACCTTCAACTATCCGGCCCTGCCGGGCCAAGCGGAGCTGCTGCGCGACGGCCTGCGCGCCCTTACCGCTTCGGGTGACCTCGACGCCCTGCTGCACTCGGCGCCCCAGGGCGGCCGCCCCCATGAACGGCAGACCGTCGCGCGGCACCTGCGCAACCGCGGCATACGGGTGCCGGCCGGACAGGTGCTGATCGTCAACGGCGCGCAGCAGGGACTGGCGGTGGCGACCATGGCGCTGCTGCGCCCCGGCGACGTGCTCGCCGTCGACGCCCTGACCTATCCGGGCATGAAAACCCTGGCCCAGGCCAGCCGCATCGACCTGGAACCGCTGCCCATGCTGGCCGGCGGCCCGGACCTGGCGCGGCTGGAAGCACTGTGCCGGCGCCGCCCGGTGCGCGCCGTCTACACCATGCCCACCATGCACAATCCGCTGGGCCTGGTGATGGCCGAGGCGGAGCGTGCCCGGCTTGCCGCCATCGCGCAGCGCTACGACCTGCTGATCATCGAGGACGGCGCCTATGCCTTCCTGGCCGAACCGGCGCCGGCGCCGGTCTTCAACCATGCGCCGCAGCGCACCATCTATGTCTCGGGCCTGTCCAAGAGCGTGGCTTCCGGACTGCGGCTGGGCTTCGTGGCCGCCCCGCCTGAGCTGGTACCGGCGCTGGAGCGCGCGATCCGCGTATCGACCTGGAACACGCCTTCACTGATGGTGGCGCTGGCTTGCAACTGGATCGAGTCGGGCACGGTCGATGCGCTGGAGGCACGCAAGCGCAGCGACGCACGGCGCCGCCAGGCCCTGGCGCGGCGCGTGCTGCGGGGCCACCACATCAGCGCGC
This sequence comes from Cupriavidus sp. 09_S30, assembly GCF_056930435.1. Lineage (NCBI taxonomy): Bacteria > Pseudomonadati > Pseudomonadota > Betaproteobacteria > Burkholderiales > Burkholderiaceae > Cupriavidus > Cupriavidus sp. 09_S30. The sequence goes on from NZ_JBXOWI010000002.1 coordinate 2,078,575, forward strand.
ACCCGTCGTCCTACTACCTGTGGCTATCCTTGCCGGAGGACGTGCGCGCCGACGGCGTCGCCGCGTCGCTGGAGCGTGCCGGCGTGCTGGTGACGACGGCCGAGCCATTCTCCGTCGGGCCGTCGGCGCCGCAGGCCTTGCGCGTGGCGCTGGGCTCGATCTCGATGGACGCCCTGGACGCCGCGCTGCGCAAGGTCGCCGTCGCCGCCGCAGGCTGAGGCGCCCGCGCACAGCACAGCACAGCACCCCGCATTGTGCATAGCACAAGAAAGGCCGCCCACGCGGCAGTCGGGGGAGTCTCCCATAGTGTTTGCTGCGCCACCTGACCTATACTCCAAGGCAGTCATGCCCGCGCACGGCACAGGCCACAGACGCGATGACGAGGAGGTGTCCCCATGGTTACGATGAACCGGCGCCAGTTCCTTAAAGTGACAGGCGCCTCCCTCGCGGGATCGAGCCTCGCGCTGCTCGGCTTCGCGCCCGAGACAGCGCTGGCCGAGGTGCGCGCCTTCAAGCTGGCGCGCGCCACCGAGACGCGCAACACCTGCCCCTACTGCTCGGTGGCCTGCGGCCTGCTGATGTACAGCCTGGGCGATGGCGCCAAGAATGCCAAGGCCAGCATCATCCATATCGAGGGCGACCCCGACCATCCGGTCAACCGCGGCACGCTGTGCCCGAAGGGTGCGGCGCTGATCGACTTCATCCACAGCCCCAGCCGGCTGACGCAGCCCGAGTACCGCGCCCCCGGCTCCGACAAGTGGCAGCCCATTGCCTGGGACGACGCGCTCGATCGCATCGCCCGGCTGATGAAGCAGGACCGCGACGCCAACTTCGTCGAGAAGACGGCGGACGGCCTCACCGTCAACCGCTGGCTGAGCACCGGCATGCTGGCCGCATCGGCCAGCAGCAATGAAGTCGGCTACCTGACCCACAAGGTCATTCGCAGTTTCGGCATTCTCGGATTCGACAACCAGGCACGTGTCTGACACGGCCCGACGGTGGCAGGTCTTGCCCCGACGTTTGGCCGCGGCGCGATGACGAACCATTGGGTCGACATCAAGAACGCTGACGTAATCGTGATCATGGGCGGCAATGCCGCCGAGGCCCACCCATGCGGATTCAAATGGGTGACCGAGGCCAAGGCGCACAACAAGGCGCGCCTGATCGTGATCGACCCGCGCTTCACGCGCTCCGCCTCCGTGGCCGACCTGTACGTGCCGATCCGCACCGGCACCGACATCGTCTTCCTCGGCGGCGTGATCCGCTACCTGCTGGCCAACGACAAGATCCAGCACGATTACGTGAAGAACTACACGGACTTGAGCTTCATCGTGCGTGAGGACTTCGCCTTCGACCAGGGCCTCTTCTCCGGCTACAACGCCGGGAAGCGCAGCTACGACAAGACTTCGTGGGACTACGAGACGGGCGAGGACGGCTACGTCAAGACCGACCCGACGCTCGCCCACCCGCGCTGCGTCTACAACCTGCTCAAGCAGCATTACGCGCGCTACACACCGGAGATGATCGAGCGCGTCTGCGGCACGCCGCAGGACAAGTTCAATACCGTCTGCGAGATGATGGCGTCCACCGCCACGCCCACGCGCGCCATGACCATCATGTACGCGCTGGGCTGGACGCAGCATTCGATCGGCTCGCAGATGATCCGCACCGGGGCCATGGTGCAGCTGCTGCTGGGCAATATCGGCATCGCCGGCGGCGGCATGAACGCGCTGCGCGGCCACTCCAATATCCAGGGCCTGACCGACCTGGGCCTGATGACCAACCTGCTGCCGGGCTACCTGACGCTGCCCTCCGAGCAGGAACAGGACTACGACAAGTACATCGCCGCGCGCGCCCCCAAGCCGCTGCGGCCGAACCAGCTCAGCTACTGGCAGAACTACGGCAAGTTCCACGTCAGCCTGATGAAGGCGTGGTGGGGCGATGCCGCCACGGCGGAGAACCACTGGGCCTTCGACTACCTGCCCAAGCTGGACAAGTCCTATGACCTGCTGCAGGTCCTGGAACTGATGAACCAGGGCAAGATGACCGGCTATCTCGCACAGGGCTTCAACCCGCTGGCGGCGGCGCCGAACAAGGCCAAGGTGATGCGCGGCTTGTCGCAGCTGAAGTTCCTGGTGGTGATGGACCCGCTGACCACCGAGACCTCGGAGTTCTGGCGCAACGCCGGCGAACACCACGACGTCGATCCTTCAAAGATCCAGACCGAGGTGTTCCGCCTGCCCACATCCTGCTTCGCCGAGGAAAACGGCACCCTGGTAAATTCGGGGCGCTGGCTGCAATGGCACTGGAAGGGCGCGGAGCCGCCGGGCCTGGCGCGCACCGACATCGAGATCATGTCGGCCCTGTTCCTGCGCCTGCGCCAGTTGTACCAGAAGGACGGAGGCAAGTTCCCCGACCCGATCGTCAACCTGTCCTGGCCCTATGCCAATGCGGCCAGCCCCACGCCGGAAGAGATTGCCATGGAGTACTCCGGGCGCGCGGTGACCGACCTCGCCGACCCGAAGGATCCGGGCAAGATCCTGCGCCGTGCCGGCGAGCAATTGTCCGGCTTCGCCGAGCTGCGCGACGACGGCAGCACGCTGTCCGGCTGCTGGATCTTCTGCGGCGCCTGGACGTCCGCGGGCAACCAGATGGCGCGCCGCGACAACGCCGACCCCACCGGCATCGGCCAGACGCTGGGCTGGGCCTGGGCCTGGCCGGCCAACCGGAGAGTGCTCTACAACCGCGCCTCCTGCGACCTCACCGGCAAGCCCTTCAATCCGGCGCGCAAGCTGGTCAGCTGGAACGGCAAGAGCTGGGGCGGCGCCGACGTGCCCGATTTCAAGATCGACGAGGATCCGGCGCACGGCATGGGGCCCTTCATCATGCTGCCCGAGGGCGCGGCGCGCTTCTTTGCGCGCGACAACATGGCCGAGGGGCCCTTCCCCGAGCACTACGAGCCCTTCGAGAACCCGCTGGGCTACAACCTGCTGAACGGCAAGCGGCCGGAAGCCACCAGCAACCCGGCGGCGCGCGTGTTCAAGGACGACTGGGCCGCCTTCGGCAAGGCTGATGCCTTCCCGCACGTGGCCACCACCTACCGGCTGACCGAGCACTTCCACTACTGGACCAAGCACGCGCACATCAATGCCGTGCTGCAGCCCCAGCAGTTCGTCGAGATCGGCGAGGCGCTGGCCAAGGAGATCGGCATCGTCGCCGGCGACAGAGTCAAGGTCAGCTCCAACCGCGGCTACATCAAGGCCGTGGCGGTGGTGACCAAGCGCCTCAAGCCGCTGCTGATCGACGGCCGCATGGTGCACACGGTCGGCATCCCCATCCACTGGGGCTTCACCGGCATGGCCAGGCCGGGCTTCCTGGCCAACACGCTGACGCCCTTCGTCGCCGACGGCAACTCGCAGACGCCGGAGTTCAAGTCCTTCCTGGTGAAGGTCGAGAAGGCATAGGAGAGGCGCGATGGCACTGCAATCCCTTGACATCAAGCGCCGCTCGGCCACCACCACGCCCTCCCCACAGGCGCGGCAACCCGCCGCCGGCGAGGTGGCCAAGCTGATCGACACCACCAAGTGCATCGGCTGCAAGGCCTGCCAGGCCGCCTGCATGGAATGGAACGACCTGCGCGACGAGGTCGGCACCAACGTCGGCGTCTACGACAATCCGGCGGACCTGTCCGCGCAGTCGTGGACGGTGATGCGCTTTGCCGAGTACGAGAACGCGAACGGCAACCTGGAGTGGCTGATCCGCAAGGACGGCTGCATGCACTGCGAGGATCCCGGCTGCCTGAAGGCCTGCCCCTCGCCAGGCGCGATCGTGCAGTACACCAACGGCATCGTCGACTTCCACGAGGAGAACTGCATCGGCTGCGGCTACTGCATCACCGGCTGCCCGTTCAACATCCCGCGCCTGTCCAAGACCGACCACAAGGTCTACAAGTGCACGCTGTGCTCGGACCGGGTCGGCGTGGGCCTGGAGCCGGCCTGCGTCAAGACCTGTCCCACCGGCGCCATCGTCTTCGGCACCAAGGAGGACATGAAGGCGCACGCGGCCGAGCGCATCGTGGACCTGAACTCGCGCGGCTTCGACAAGGCCGGCCTGTACGATCCGGCCGGCGTGGGCGGCACCCACGTGATGTACGTGCTGCATCATGCCGACAGGCCCTCCCTCTATTCCGGGCTGCCGGACGCACCGCGCATCAGCCCACTGGTCGGCCTGTGGAAAGGCGTAGCCAAGCCGATCGCGGTGGCCGGCATGGTGCTGGCGGCGCTGGCCGGCTTCTTCCATTACATCCGCGTGGGCCCGAACGAAACCGGGCCGGAGGACGAGGACGCCGCAAAGAAGGAACCCACCCGCGGGGACGGCGCGGACAGCCAGGAGAAGCGCGATGAAACCCGATGACAAGCCCGGCCTGGTCCAGCGCTACACGGCGGGCGAGCGCATCACACACTGGATCGTCGCCATCACCTTCGTGCTGCTGGCGCTGTCCGGGCTGGCGCTGTTCCATCCGTCGATGTTCTGGATGAGCAACCTGCTCGGCGGCGGCACCTGGACCCGCATCCTGCACCCCTTCCTCGGCATCGTCATGGCGCTGGCCTTCGCCGTGCTGGCGCTGCGCATGTGGCGCCACAACCTGCTGACGCACGCCGACCGCGCCTGGCTCGGCCACCTGGGCGACGTGATCAACAACCGCGAGGAGGCCCTGCCCGAGGTGGGCCGCTACAACGGAGGGCAGAAGCTGCTCTTCTTCTTGATGGTCGTCTGCATGCTGTTGCTGCTGCTGAGCGGCATCGTGATCTGGCGCGCCTACTTTTCGCAGTACTACTCCATCGGGATAATCCGTGCCGCCTCGGTCCTGCACGCCATTTGCGCCTTCGTGCTGATTTGCGGCATCATTGTCCACATCTACGCGGCACTGTGGATCAAGGGCTCCGTCAGGGCGATGACACGTGGCACAGTGACCCGCGGATGGGCCTGGAAGCACCACCGCGCGTGGTTCCGGGAAGTCTTCAGGCAAGGCAATAAATAGCGCCGGCCGGATGCCCATGCGCCGGCCGGCCTCCTCTGTGGAGGGGTCATGGCGCAGCGCATCCTGCAACCCCACGAAATCGAATCGCTCGACCATGTCGCGCTGGCGCGGCTGCGGCTGCCGGCCCGCGGCGAGGTCTTCGCCGCACGCGCCGCCCGCCTGCGGCAGCTCGCCGCCGGCAACCCGATCGGCCCCTACCTCGATGTGATGGGCACGCTTGTCGCCGCCCAGCACGAGATCGCCCAGGCCCTCCCCGTTCCCGCGCCCGAGCCGCGCGACATCGAACTCGCGCTGGAGCACGGCATGCCGCCCTTGGCGGCGGCGGGCGGGCAGGCGCAGGGCGCCTGGCACGCCGCACTGGCAGGCCTGCTCGAGCGGCTGGGCAAGGCGCCCGGGCTGCCCGCGCCGGCGCTGCGGACCCTGGCGCGGCTTGGCGAATTGCCGGCGCGCGCGCTGGAGGAACAGGCCCAGGCCCTGCTGGCCGCCCGCGACGCCGAGGTCGACGCCGCCCTCGCGCCCTTCCTGATGGCCGCGCTGCAGGTCAGCTGGACCAGCCAGGCCAGCCAGTTGCGCGAGAAAGACGTGCCGCTGCTCGATGTGGCGGGCGTCTGCCCGGTCTGCGGCACGCTGCCGGTGGCCAGCATCGTGCGCATCGGCGGCCGCTACCAGGGCCTGCGCTACCTGCATTGCGCGCTGTGCGCCAGCGAATGGCATATGGTGCGCGTCAAATGCAGCCACTGCGAATCCACCAAAGGCATCGGCTACTACACGCTCGAAGGCGGCAGCGAGGCCGTCAAGGCCGAGTCCTGCGACCACTGCCACAGCTACCGCAAGATCTGCTACATGGAAAAGGATCCGCTGGTCGACCCGCTGGCGGACGATCTCGCCAGCCTGGCGCTGGACGTGCTGATGGGAGAAGCCGGCTATGCGCGCGCCAGCGCCAACCCCCTGCTGTGGCAGGCGAGCACGGAGGCGGCCGATGGCAGTTAGCGGGCACGCCATGGCCGGCCCGGTGGCGATTCCCTCTGTCGACCGCCTGCTGAACACCGAAGCCCTCCAACCCCTGCTGGCACGGTACGGCCGCACCCAGGTCACCGCTGCCCTGCGCCAGCTGCTCGACACCTGCCGAGACGCCGCCGTGGACGGCCGGCTCGACCTGCGTGCGCTGGAGGACACGGCGCTGGCCGAAGCGCTGGCGACGGACCTGGCCGCGGCCGCCCGGCCCCGCTTGCGCGCGGTCTACAACCTGACCGGCACCGTGCTGCATACCAACCTGGGCCGCGCGCTGCTGCCGCAGGATGCGGTCAGCGAGGTGGTGCAGGCGCTCACCGCCCCGGCGAACCTGGAGTTCGACCTAGATACGGGCGGCCGCGGCGACCGCGACGACCTCGTCGCGGACCTGCTGTGCGAGCTGACCGGCGCCGAGGCCGCGACTGTAGTCAACAATAACGCGGCGGCAGTGCTGCTGATGCTGAACACGCTGGCGCAGCGGCGGGAAGTGGTAGTGTCGCGCGGCGAACTGGTAGAGATCGGCGGGGCCTTCCGCATCCCGGACATCATGCAGCGCGCCGGCGCGCGGCTGGTGGAGGTCGGCACCACCAACCGCACGCATCCGCACGACTACGCCGACGCCGTCGGCCCGCGCACGGCGCTGCTGATGAAGGTGCATTGCAGCAACTACCAGATCAGCGGCTTCACGCGCAGCGTGGAGGTGGCCGAGGTGGCGGCGCTGGCGCGCCCGCGCGGCGTGCCGGTAGTGGTGGACCTGGGCAGCGGCACGCTGGTCGACCTGCGCCGCTGGGGCCTGCCGGGCGAGACCACGGTGCGCGAGACCATCGAGGCCGGCGCCGACCTGGTGACCTTCAGCGGCGACAAGCTGCTGGGCGGCCCGCAGGCGGGGCTGATCGTCGGCCGTGCCGAGCTGGTGCGCAGGATCAAGAAGAATCCGCTCAAGCGCGCGCTGCGCGTGGGCAAGCTGACGCTGGCCGCGCTGGAGCCGGTGCTGCGGCTGTACCGCTCGCCCGAGCGGCTGGCGCAGACGCTGCCCACGCTGCGCCTGCTGACCCGCCCCGCCGCCGAACTTCAGGCGCAGGCGGAGCGCCTGTGCCCGCTGCTCGCGCCGGCGCTGGGCGAGGACTACCGCATCGCGGCCATGCCCATGTTCAGCCAGATCGGCAGCGGTGCGCTGCCGGCCGGCCAGCTCTCCAGCCACGGCCTGCATATCACCGCCGCCGGCGCCCGGCGCGGCGCCGGCGGCAGGCAGCTGCAGCGGCTGGAAGCCGCCCTGCGCAAGCTGCCCCGCCCCGTGCTCGGCCGCATCGGCGAGCAGGCGCTCTGGCTGGACCTGCGCTGCCTGGAGCCGCAGGACGAAGCCGCTTTCCTTGCCCAGTGGCGGGCACTGCGGCCATGATCGTCGGCACCGCCGGCCACATCGACCACGGCAAGACCACGCTGGTGCGCGCGCTGACGGGCGTCGACACCGATCGCCTCAAGGAAGAGAAGGCGCGCGGCATTTCCATCGAACTGGGCTATGCCTACACACCGCTGCCCGATGGCGAGGTGCTGGGCTATATCGACGTGCCCGGCCACGAACGCCTCATCCACACCATGGCGGCCGGCGCCAGCGGCATCGATCTGGCGCTGCTGGTGGTGGCCGCCGACGACGGGGTGATGCCGCAGACCCGCGAGCATGTCGCCATCCTCGAACTGCTGGGCGTGCGCCGTGCCGCGGTGGCGCTGACCAAGGCCGACCGTGTCGACGCGCAGCGGCTCGAAGCGGCCCGGGCCGAAATCGCGACACTGCTGACGCCCACGGCCTTCGCCGGGGCGCCGGTGTTCGCGCTCGATGCCACGCAGGCCGACGACGCCGGCGTGGCGGCGCTGCGCGCGCACCTGCACGCCGCTGCGCAGGCGCTGGCGCCACGCGCCGATGGCGGGCTGTTCCGCCTGGCCATCGACCGCGTCTTCACGCTGCCCGGCTATGGCACGGTCGTCACCGGCACCGTCTTCGGCGGACAAGTGCGCGCCGGCGACCTGCTGTGCCTGGCGCCGTCCGGCCTGCCCGTGCGCGTGCGCGGCATCCACGCCCAGCAGCGCCCGGCCCAGGCCGGCCTCGCCGGCCAACGCTGCGCGCTGAACCTGGCCGGCGTCGACAAGGATGCCATCGCACGCGGCGACTGGGTGGTCGACCCGGCCCTGCTGGCAGCCACCACGCGGCTCGACGTCAGGCTGGCGCTGCTGCCTGGCGCCGAGCACGGGCTGGCCCAGTGGGCGCCGCTGCATGTGCACCTTGGCACCACGCACCGCCTGGCCAATGTCGTGCTGCTCGAAGGCGAGACGCTCGAGCCCGGCGGCCAGGCCTTCGCGCAACTGGTGTTCGCCGCGCCGCTCTGCGCCTGGCCCGGCGACCGCTTCATCGTGCGCAATGCGCAGGCGACCCGCACCGTAGGCGGCGGCGGCGTGCTCGATCCCTTCGCCCCCGAGCGCCGGCGCCGTTCCCCGCAGCGGCTGGCGTGGCTGCGCGCGCTGGAGCAACTGGCGGGCACCGGCGCGCTCGCGCCGCTGCTGGCGCAATCGCCGCAGGGCATCTCGGTGGCGCGGCTGCGCTGCCTGAGCACGCGCGCACCCGAGACCTGGCACCTGCCGGACGACGCCATGCGCATCGGCTCGCCCGGCCAGAGCGAGGCCAGCATCGTCCTGGCCGGGCACTGGCTGGGCCTGCAGACCCGCGCGCTGGAAGCACTGGCCGCTTTCCACGCGCGCCAGCCCGACGCGCCCGGCCCTGACGGCGGCGCGCTGCGCCGCATCGCCTTTGCCAGCGCAGCCGTGCCGGATACGGTGTGGGCCGCCCTGGTCGAGACGCTGCTCGGGTCCGGCAGGATCCGGCGGCAAGGCGCCTGGCTGCAACTGCCCACGCATTCGACCAGCCTGAGCGCGCCGGAGCTGGCCCTGTCCCAGCGCGTGCTGCCGATGCTGGCGGCCGACGGCGACGACCCGCCCTGGGTGCGCGACCTCGCCCGCGCGCTGCAAGTGCCCGAAGACGCCATGCGCCAGCTTTTGCGCAAGATGGCCCGCCAAGGCCTGGTCCACCAGGTCGTGCCCGATCTGTTCTATGACGGCGCGCGCGTGCAGGCGCTGGCCGCAAGAGTGGCCACGCTGGTGGCGCGCGACGGCAGCATCGACGCAGCCACCTTCCGCGATGCCGTCGGACTGGGCCGCAAGCGCGCGATCCAGGTTTTGGAATTCCTCGATCGTGTCGGTTACACTCGGCGTGTCGGCAATGCGCGCGTGCTGCGCCCCGACAGCCAGTGGCAAGCGAATGGCAATCCGGAGCAGCCCACCGCCATTCGGGATAGTGCGCCGTGAGGAAGGCATGCGTATCCGGTGATGCGGCCGGGCTTCAAATCCGGTTGGGGGCGTCAGCCGTTCCCAGGTAGGTTCGACTCCTACTGCTTTCCGCCATCGATTCGAGGGCAAGTCCACCGAGGGAAGGCCATGCTCCCTGAGATGCAACCCGAACGCACCGGAACCCGGCGCTTTGCCATCGTCCGGCATCAAGGCGATGCGCGCACGGCGGACGCCGACGACGTCTGCGAGGAATTGCCGGTCGCCCTGGTCTTCAACGGCATTTCGCACGCGGTCATGATGGTCACGCCGTGCGACCTGGAAGCCTTCGCCACCGGCTTCGCCCTGACCGAGGGCCTGGTCTCGCGCATCAACGACATCTACGACATCGAGGTGCTGCTGCATGCCGACAGCGCGGAGGTGCAGCTCACCGTCGCGCAACCGGCCTTCCTGGCACTCAAGGACAGGCGGCGCACGCTGGCCGGACGCACGGGCTGCGGGCTATGCGGCATCGAAAGCCTGCAGATGCTCGACCTGACCCCCGCACCGATCGCGCGCCCGCTGCCGCAGATGCCGCTGGGCCCGGCACTGGCGCGCGCCTGCCAGGAGCTGCCCGCGCACCAGACGCTGATGGCCGCCACCGGTGGCGCGCATGCCGCAGCCTGGTGCGGGCTCGACGGCGGCATCCTGCGCACCTTCGAAGACGTTGGCCGCCACAACGCCCTCGACAAGCTCGTCGGCTCCCTCGCGCAGGACGGCGTCGACCTGAGCCGCGGCTTCGTCTTCCTGTCCAGCCGCGCCAGCTACGAGCTGGTGCGCAAGGCCGCGCGCATGGGCATCCCCATGCTGGCGACGATCTCCGCGCCCACCTCGCTGGCCATCGATATCGCCCGGCAGGCGGGCATGCGGCTGGTGAGCTTCTGCCGCGACGGCAACTTCGTCGAGTACGCGGACGGCTCGCCACCTGGCGGCGCGAGCTAGCGGCCGGGCTGTGCACGCCTGGCGTGCGCACGCCGCCCTCCGGCATGCCACGTGCGCCATCCGTTTCTTGCATTGTGTGCTGCGTGATCTAAAGTGATGCAATGGATTCCGCGGCATCCTGGCGGCGCAGTCCGTAGCGCCGCGGCACCCAGCGTGCTGCACGATGGCAAGCCCGGCAATGCCGGCACAGAGTTCCTATTCCAGATGCCCGCCAACCGCTCGCAGCCCCACCCCACCCCGCCCGGCCCGCGGCCATCCGTTGCGCCGCCTTTCCTGCAAGCACCCGCCACCGGTGGGGCGCCACCGGGCGTACCATGCCTGTCATGCCTGTCATGCGCGTGACGCATGGGGGATCAACCATCGCCTGATTCCCCCGCAGGCGGCCAACCCGTGTCGATCGCAGTGTCCGGTCCTGCCGCAGACAGATCCCTGTCGAATCCCCCGCCGTTCGCCGTGGGCGGCGCGGCAGCGCCAGAGCGGCTCCGTGCGCAACCTGATCCACCGTACTCACCGTACTGAAGCTGAGGTTCCTTTATGCGTGTCGAACGGGTTCCACTCCTCCTGGCCTGTGCCGCGACGGCCGCCACCGTGCTCTCGGCATGCGGGAAAAAGCCGGTTGCCCCGCCGGCCCAGATGCCCGAGGCCGGCGTCTATACGGTGCAGACCACGCCGGTACCCGTGATCAGCGAACTGCCGGGCCGCACCAACGCCTTCCTGGTCGCGCAGGTGCGTGCCCGCGTGGACGGCATCGTGCTGCGCCGCGTGTTCACGGAAGGCGACGACGTCAAGGCCGGCCAGCTCCTCTATAAGATCGACCCGCAGCCCTATATCGCGACGCTCAACAGCGCCAAGGCCTCGCTGGCCAAGGCGCAGGCCAACGTGGCCACGCAACAGGCGCTGGTGCAGCGCTACAAGGTGCTGGTGGCCGGCAACGCGGTCAGCAAGCAGGACTATGACAACGCCGTGGCCGCGCTGGGCCAGGCACAGGCCGACGTGGCCGCTGGCAAGGCCGCGGTCGACACCGCGCAGATCAACCTGGGGTACACGGATGTGACCTCGCCCATCACCGGGCGCACCGGACTGTCGCAGATCACGCCCGGCGCCTACGTGCAGGCCAGCCAGGCGACCCTGCTGACCACCATCCAGCAGCTCGACCCGATCTACGTCAACCTGACCCAGTCCAGCGTGGAGGGCCTCAGGCTGCGCCGCCAGGTGCAGGAGGGACGGCTGCAGACAGGCGGGCCCAATGCGGCCAAGGTGACGCTGCTGCTGGAGGATGGGCGCACCTACACCGAGCTCGGCAGACTGCAGTTCACCGATGTCAGCGTGGACCAGACCACCGGCTCGGTGACCGTGCGCGCGATCTTCCCGAACAAGAGCGGTGTGCTGCTGCCCGGCATGTTCGTGCGCGCGCGCATCGACGAAGGTATCAACGACAGGGCCATCATCGTGCCCCAGATCGGCGTTACCCACGACCAGAAGGGACAGCCGGTGGCACTGGTGCTCGACAAGGACAACAAGGTCGCATTGCGCCAGCTGGTCACCTCGGGCACCTTTGGCAGCTACTGGGTGGTCGACAATGGACTGAGCCCCGGCGAGCGCGTCGTCGTCAACGGCGTCGAGAAGGTCAAGCCGGGCATGACCGTCAAGCCTGTCGCGCCCAGGCTGCCGACCGAGGCCGCTTCCGGCGCGCAGGCGGCCCCGCCTGCCGCGACGGCGCTGGCACCGGCACAGGCGCCGGCCGGCGCCAGCGCATCGGCCGCGCCGGCGGCAGCCGCGTACTAAGGTAGGGAGCCGGCGCCATGGCAAAGTTCTTCATCGACCACCCGATCTTCGCCTGGGTGATCGCCATCATCCTGATGCTGGCCGGGCTGGCATCGATCATCACCCTGCCGATCGCGCAGTACCCGACCATCGCGCCGCCCGCGGTGCAGATCAGCGCGACCTATCCGGGCGCCTCCGCCAAGACCGTGGAGAACACGGTGACGCAGGTGATCGAGCAGCAGATGAGCGGCCTCGACCACCTGCTCTACCTGTCCTCCACCAGCGACGACTCCGGCACCGCCACCATCACGCTGACCTTCGCTCCCGGCACCAACCCGGATATCGCGCAGGTGCAGGTGCAGAACAAGCTCCAGCTTGCCACGCCGCTGCTGCCGCAGGTCGTGCAGCAGCTCGGCACGAAGGTGACGAAATCCAGCAGCAGCTTCCTGCTGGTGCTCGCCTTCGTGTCCAAGGACGGCAGCATGACCCGCTATGACCTGGCGAACTACGTGGCCTCCAACGTGCTCGACCCGATCAGCCGCATCGACGGCGTCGGCACGGTGACCCTGTTCGGCTCGCAGTATGCGATGCGGATCTGGCTGGATCCGACCAAGCTGAACAATTACAGCCTGACGCCGCTCGACGTCAGCGCCGCGGTGCAGGCGCAGAACGTGCAGGTGGCGGGCGGCAGCCTGGGCGGCACGCCGTCCGTGCCGGGCCAGATGCTGCAGGCCACCATCACCGAGGCCACGCTGCTGCGGACGCCCGAGGAGTTCGGCGATATCCTGCTCAAGGTCAACACCGATGGCTCCCAGGTACGGCTCAAGGACGTGGCGCGCATCGAGCTGGGCGGCGAGACCTACAACTTCGACACGCAGTACAACGGCCGGCCGACCGCCGCCTTCGGCATCCAGCTCGCCACGGGTGCCAATGCCCTGCGCACGGCCCAGGCGGTGCGCGACAAGATCGCCGCCCTGTCGAGGTACTTCCCCAACGCCCTGGTGGTGGAGTACCCCTACGACATCACGCCCTTCGTCAAGCTGTCGATCGAGGAAGTGGTCAAGACACTGTTCGAAGGCATCGCGCTGGTGTTCCTGGTGATGTACCTGTTCCTGCAGAACCTGCGTGCGACGCTGATCCCGACCATCGCCGTGCCGGTGGTGCTGCTGGGTACCTTCGCGGTGATGTCGGTGGTCGGCTTTTCCATCAACACCCTGTCGATGTTCGGGATGGTGCTGGCCATCGGCCTGCTGGTGGACGACGCCATCGTGGTGGTGGAGAACGTCGAGCGGGTCATGGCCGAGGAAGGGCTCTCGCCGCGCGACGCCACCCGTAAGGCGATGGGGCAGATCACCGGCGCGCTGGTCGGCGTGGCACTGGTGCTGTCCGCGGTGTTCGTGCCGGTGGCCTTTTCCGGCGGCTCGGTCGGCGCCATCTACCGCCAGTTCTCGCTGACCATCGTGTCGGCCATGATCCTGTCGGTGATGGTGGCCCTGATCCTGACGCCGGCACTGTGCGCGACCATGCTCGAGCCCATCCCGCAGGGACATCACGAGGAGAAGACAGGATTCTTCGGCTGGTTCAACCGCACCTTCTCCGCCAGCCAGAAGCGCTACCACGGCGGCGTCCAGCACGTGATCCGCCGCTCCGGGCGCTGGCTGATCATCTACCTGATGGTGATCGCCGTGGTCGCCGTGCTCTTCCTCAAGCTGCCCAAGTCCTTTCTGCCGGAAGAAGACCAGGGCTCGATGTTCGTGCTGATACAGGCGCCGGTCGGCTCGACGCAGGAGCGCACGCAGAAAGTGCTCGACGATGTGCGCCGCTACCTGCTCGAGGACGAGCACGAATCGGTGGAAGCGGTGCTGACGGTCAACGGCTTCAGCTTCGCGGGCCGCGGGCAGAACTCGGGCCTGGCCTTCGTGCGGATGCGGGACTGGAGCGTGCGCAAGTCAGCCAACCTCAAGGTACCGGCGCTGATCGGCCGCATGTTTGCGCACTTCGCCCCTTACAAAGATGCCATGGTGTTCCCGGTCAACCCGCCTTCGATCCCGGAACTCGGCACGGCCTCGGGCTTCGACTTCGAACTGCAGGACCGCGCCGGGCTCGGCCACGAGAAGCTGATGGAATCCCGCAATATGCTGCTGGGCATGGCGGCGAAGGACCCCTCGCTGGCACAGGTGCGGCCCAACGGCCTGAACGACACGCCGCAGTTCAAGATCAACGTCGATCGCGAGAAGGCGAATGCGCTCGGCATCACCACCGCCGTGATCGACCAGACCTTCTCGATCGCCTGGGCCTCGCAGTACATCAACAACTTCCTCGACATCGACAACCGCATCAAGAAGGTCTATGCGCAGGGTGATGCGCGCTTCCGCATGACTCCCGAGAACCTGAACTACTGGTATGTGCGCAACGCCGCCGGCACCATGGTTCCGTTCAGCGCCTTCAGCACCGGGCAATGGATCTACGGCTCGCCCAAGCTGGAACGCTTCAACGGCATTCCCGCCGTGGAGATCCAGGGCACGGCGGCGCCGGGCAAGTCGACCGGACAGGCCATGTCGGCGGTCGAGGCCATCGCGGCCAAGTTGCCCGATGGTATCGGCTACGAGTGGACCGGCCTGTCCTACCAGGAGCGGCAGTCCGGTTCGCAGGCGCCCATCCTGTACGGCATCTCCATCCTCTTCGTGTTCCTGTGCCTGGCCGCGCTCTATGAAAGCTGGTCGATCCCGTTCTCGGTGATCATGGTGGTGCCGCTCGGCGTGGTCGGCGCGCTGCTGGCCACCACGCTGCGCGGCCTGCAGAACGATGTGTTCTTCCAGGTCGGCCTCCTGACCACGGTGGGCCTGTCGGCCAAGAATGCGATCCTGATCGTCGAGTTCGCACGCGATCTGCGCGACCAGGGCATGTCCTCCGTCGACGCTGCGGTGGAAGCGGCACGGCTGCGGCTGCGCCCCATCCTGATGACCTCGCTGGCCTTCGTCCTCGGCGTGACGCCGCTGGCCGTCAGCAATGGCGCGGGCTCGGGCAGCCAGCATGCGATCGGCACGGGCGTGATCGGCGGCATGCTGACGGCGACCTTCCTGGCCATCTTCATGATTCCGATGTTCTTCGTCGTGATCAGCCGCTTCAGCAAGCAGAAGACCAAGCCGGCCCCGGCCTCCCCGCCCGGCGGTCCCGGCGGCGCGGCTGAGCCAACGGAAGGACAATGACATGCGCAGACAGACACTGAGCGCCGCCTGCACCGCACTGCTCGCACTGCTCGCGTCCGGCTGCACGCTCGCGCCGCACTACGAGCGGCCCGCGGCGCCGGTAGATGCCACCTTCCCGCAGGGCGGCGTCTACGACCGCCAGCTCGATGCCGCGGCCGCGGCCGACAAAAGCCGCAGCGCCGCGGGAATGGCCGCCGTGGACATCGGCTGGCGCGACTTCTTTGCCGACTCTCGCTTGCAGCGACTGGTCGGGATCGCGCTGCGCAACAACCGTGACCTGCGTGTCGCCGTGCTGAACGTGGATGCCACGCGTGCGCAGTACCAGATCGTGCGCGCGGCCCTCTTTCCCGCCGTCGCCGCGTCCGGGTCGATGACCCGGACGCATACCCCCGAAAACCTGTCCATCACCGGGCGCACGATCACCACGCAGTATTCGGTCGAGCTCAACGTGTCCTGGGAGATCGACTTCTTCGGCCGCATCCGCAGCCTGAAGGACCAGGCGCTGGCCCAATACCTGGCGCAGGCTGAGAACCGCAAGGCAGCGGAGATCGCGCTGGTATCCTCGGTCGCCGACCAGTACCTGACCATGCTGGCCTTCGACGACGCGCTGGCCGTCACGCGCAACACGCTGGTGACGGCGGAGGAATCGTTCCGCATCACCAAGCTACAATTCGACACCGGAACCGGCTCCGAACTGGACCTGCGCCAGGCCGAAGGCGTCGTCGAGCAGGCGCGCGCCAACCTCGAATCGCAGCTGCGGCTGCGCGCCCAGGCGGAGAACGCGCTGGTCCTGCTGATCGGCGAGCCGCTGCCGCCCGACCTGCCGCCGGGACTGCCGCTGGACAGCCAGAACCTGCTTGCCGACATTCCCGCCGGCCTGCCCTCCGACCTGCTGACGCGACGGCCCGACATCGCCGCGGCCGAACACGTGCTGCAGGGCGCCAACGCCAATATCGGCGCGGCGCGCGCGGCCTTCTTTCCGCGCGTGACGCTGACCGGCAGCGGCGGCACGCTGTCGCCCACCTTCGGCGGCCTGTTCAAGCCGGGCTCGGGTGCCTGGTCGTTCACGCCGCAGATCACCCTGCCGATCTTCGAAGGCGGGCAGAACATCGCCAACCTCGACCTGGCGCATGTGCAGAAGCGCATCGATATCGCCAACTACGAAAAGGCGATCCAGAGCGCCTTTCGCGAAGTCGCGGACGGCCTGGCCGCGCGCGCCACCTTTGACAACCAGATCCGCTCGCTGGGCAGCTTCACCAATTCGCAGCGCCGGCGGCTGGAGTTGTCGGACATGCGCTACCGCAACGGCGTAGACAGCTATCTCGCCGTGCTGACGGCGCAGAACGACCTCTATGTCGCGCAGCAATTGCTCATCTCGGCCCGCCTGCAGCGGCTGACCAACCTGGTCGACCTGTACCGGTCCCTCGGCGGCGGCTGGATCGAGCATAGCGGCGAGGCGCCGCGCCCGTCCGATGCGCCGGCGGACTACGCCCAGGCCCCGGCCTCTGGCACGGTCCCGACCACGCCATGACCCGGCGGCCCGGGCACGCCCGGCCTTCGCGCCGCACGCGCGTCGGCGGCTACCTACCCAACTCGAAAGAACACACCATGCCCATCGACGCCAACGAAGCGTCCCGCTTTATCGTCCTGACCGGCGGCCCCGGCGCAGGCAAGAGTACCCTGATCGACTCTCTGGCCCGGGGCGGCCACGCCCGCACCGACGAGGCCGGGCGCGGCGTGATCCAGGACCAGTCCGCCATCGGCGGCCGGGCGCTGCCCTGGCACGACCCCGCTGCCTTCGCCGAGCAGATGCTCGGCTGGGAGATGCGCTCCTACCGGCTGGCCCGGCAGCAGGCCGGCCGGGTCTTCTTCGACCGCGGCATGCCCGACGTGGCCGGCTACCTGCGCCTGCTCGGCCTGCCGGTGCCGCCCCACGTCGAGCGCGCTGCGCGCGCCTTCCGCTATCGCCGCCAGGTCTTCCTGCTGCCGCCCTGGCGCGAGATCTTCGCCCAGGACGCCGAACGGCGGCAGGACTTCGATGAGGCGGTGCGCACCTGCGAGGCGATGCGCGCCACCTACGCGGACTACGGCTACGAGCTGGTCGAGGTGCCGCACGCCGGGGTGCGCGAGCGGGTGGACTTCGTGCTGACGCGGCTGGATGACCTACGCTGATGCCAGCGGCCCAAAGCATGTGGCGGGACCCGGAAGTGACCAGCACAACACGCCGGCAATTGACCTGGGTCAGATGTCGGCAAAGCGCCATCCGATAAGGTTGCGGCATTGGCAGGCATTGGCACCACGCGCCATGGCTCAGAACAACAACACCCCGGCTTGCGGCCCCCGCCGCCGAGCCGGGCGCGCGGCGGGCGGAACGCCGCCGCGCGGCAACGCAAGGACATCAAGGGCATGAGAAGGCTCGGGTACAAGATAATGGGATGTTCGGTGGGCATGGCCATCCTCGGCCTGCTGGTCGCGATTCCCTTCAGCGACATTCCGGGCAATCCACACCTGTTCCGCATGATGCTCGAGGGCTACCGGATCCACCTGATCCGGTACGCGGGCGCCCCCAACGGCTACCTGATCAATATGAGCAGCGGCGACTGGCTGCTGGTCTGCTTCGGTGTCTTCATCACGGGCGTCGTCATCGCGGCGCTCGGCCACGTGCGCCGTACCTAGTCCACTGAATCACTGAAATTGGTCGGTGCCTG
Organism: Cupriavidus sp. 09_S30; assembly: GCF_056930435.1. Taxonomy (NCBI): domain Bacteria; kingdom Pseudomonadati; phylum Pseudomonadota; class Betaproteobacteria; order Burkholderiales; family Burkholderiaceae; genus Cupriavidus; species Cupriavidus sp. 09_S30. The sequence continues at coordinate 2,096,622 of NZ_JBXOWI010000002.1, forward strand.
CCACGCCATGCGGGCTCATCGCGTCGTTGCAAATGCTCGCAATAGCCGTGCTATTGCTGCGCTTTGCGCCTAGCGCTGATTCCCGCATGGCATGTCCTTCACCTCCCATTTCAATGATTCAGCGGACAGGCGCAGCAGCACCCCTGGCGCGATCGCTGCCGGGCCGGTGCCCGGACCTGTTGTATGCACGCACAGTGGGTCCGCCGCCGGCGGGAGTGTAAACTGCTGGATTTTTTGCTCTGGCGGTATGCTGCAAATACCACGGCGCACAGGCGTAAGCGGCCCGGCACTCGTTCGCCTGCTGGCGCGCCTGACCGACGCCGACGTTCCCGAATCCACACAGTCGCTATCGGACCGGCTGAGCGAATGGCTCGGCTGGACCGACGCCATTGCCTTGTCCACGGCGCTGAAAGGCAGTACTCCGGCTGTGCCATCCGGTGCGCGCGCCTTGGCCAGCGCCCAGGAGCGCGAGTGCGCCCGCGTGCGGTCGGCCTTGGCCGAGGCCATCACCGACGAGCGCGCGTTTGCCGCCCGGCGGCGCGTACCGGCGCGTGCGCCCGCCCAGCCGGATGCTGCGGAGGCGGCAGTCGACTACGCCACCTATCGCCAGCGCTATCTCGCCTTGCAGCAGACCATGGAGACGGGCATCGGCCAGCTGCGCGGCCGCCTGCGGACGGAGCTGGCCACGCGGATGCCCGGCATGGCCAAGCTCGCGATGGTGGATGCCGTCATGGAGCGCGTGCTGGGAGCGCGCGAGCGGAGTCTCCTCGGCGCCGTACCGGCGATGCTCGAGGCCCATTTCGAGCGCTTGCAGCAGGCCGAGCAGGCGGCACTGGCCGACGCGCAGGCAGCGCGGGATCCGGCAACGGCAGCGGCAGCGGCAGCGGCCGCCCCCGGCGCATGGCTAAGCGTCTTTCGCAACGATATGCAGAGCGTACTGCTCGCCGAGCTGGAGATTCGCTTCCAGCCGGTCGAGGGGCTGCTCGCGGCGCTTCGCGCCAGCTAACCAGGACATCATGACCAGATACCTCACCCCTATTGCAGTCTTCCTGGCGGGACTGGCCGTCGTGTGCTGGATCGGCGCCGGCTACGCGGGCTCGAACGCGCTGGCGCTGACCGTCACCCTGCTGATCGGCGCCGTCTACCTGACAGGCGCGTTCGAGCTGCGGCGCTATCACCAGGCCACTGTCACGCTGGCAGAGGCCATGGCAGGCGTGTCCGAACCGCCGGCCGACCTCGGACACTGGCTGGACCGGCTGCATCCCAGCCTGCGCAGTGCGGTGCGCCTGCGCATCGAGGGCGAGCGCACTGCCCTGCCCGGACCGGCGCTGACGCCCTATCTGGTCGGCCTGCTCGTGCTGCTCGGCATGCTGGGCACGTTTCTCGGCATGGTGGCCACGCTGCGAGGCACCGGGATCGCGCTGGAAAGCGCCACCGACCTGCAGGCAATGCGCGCCTCCCTTGCGGCGCCGGTCAAAGGCCTCGGCTTTGCGTTCGGCACCTCGGTCGCGGGCGTGGCCACCTCCGCGATGCTGGGGCTGCTGTCCACCCTGTGCCGGCGCGAGCGTATCCAGGCGGCGCAATCGCTCGACGCCGGGATCGCGACTACGTTGCGTATCCATTCGCTGACCCATCAGCGCGAGGAAGTCTTCAGGCTGCTGCAGCAGCAGTCCGAGGTGATGCCCACCCTGGTCGACCGCCTGCAGGCCATGATGACGGCCATGGAACGGCAAAACCAGGCCTTGACCGATCGGCTGGCAGCCAGCCAGGACGCCTTCCACGGCAAGACCGAGGCGGTGTACGAACGTCTGGCGTCGTCCGTGGCGCAATCGCTGAAAGACAGCGTCGCCGAGAGCGCCCACGCAGCCGGCGCGGCGCTGCAGCCGGCGGTTGAGGCCACCATGGCAGGCCTGGCACGCGAGACGGCATCGTGGCGCGACAACATCTCGCACGCGGTGACGCAGCAGCTGGACGGACTGTCGACCCGCTTCGCCGCCACGACCGCAACCGTGGCGGACACCTGGAACCAGGCGCTGGCGACGCACCAGCGCACGAGTGAGGCGCAGGCCAAGGATCTGCGCGCCTCGCTGGACGGATTCGCCGCAGCCTTCGAGCAAGGCTCGGCCAGCCTGCTGGACAGCGTTTCCGGCCGCCTCGATGCCGCGGCCTCCAGCGCTTCGGCAGCGTGGGACCGCGCGCTGTCCCAGCACGCAAGCGTCAGCGCAAAGGTGGCGGGCGACAACCAGCAAGCCCTCACGGCAGCGGCGGCAGCGTTCGAGCAGCACTCGGCATCACTGCTGCGCGAGGTAGGCGAGTCGCATGCCGGCCTGCAGGCGGAACTCGCGTCGCGCGACGCCCAGCGGCTGGCGGCGTGGACCGAGACGCTCGGCACGATGGCAGCGACACTAGGCATGGAGTGGGAGCAGGCGAGCGCGCACGGTGCCAGCCGCCAGCAGGAGATTTGCGAGGCGCTGGCGCAGACCGCGCGCGATATCTCGTCCGAGACGCAGGCGCATGCCAGCCGCACGCTCGCCGAGATCGACCGCCTGGTGCAGGCCGCTGCGCAAGCGCCCAAGACCGCAGCTGCGCTGCAGGCGGAACTGGCAGCGCGGGACGAACAACGGTTTGCAGCATGGACCGACACCCTCGGGTCGATGACCATGGCGCTGCGCCAGGAATGGGAACAGACCAGCGCACACAACGCAAGCCGGCAGCAAGCGATCTCCGAGACTTTGGCGCAGACCGCGCGCGACATCTCGTCCGAGACGCAGGCGCACGCCAGCCGCACGCTCGCCGAGATCGACCGCCTGGTGCAGGCCGCTGCGCAAGCGCCCAAGACCGCAGCTGCGCTGCAGGCGGAACTGGCAGCGCGGGACGAACAACGGTTTGCAGCATGGACCGACACCCTCGGGTCGATGACCATGGCGCTGCGCCAGGAATGGGAACAGACCAGCGCGCACAACGCAAGCCGGCAGCAAGCGATCTCCGAGACATTGGCGCAGACCGCGCGCGATATCTCGTCCGAGACGCAGGCGCACGCCAGCCGCACGCTCGCCGAGATCGACCGCCTGGTGCAGGCCGCCGCGCATGCGCCCAAGACCGCGGCCGCGCTGCAGGCGGAACTGGCGGCGCGGGACGAACAACGATTTTCAGCATGGACCGAGACCCTCGGGTCAATGACCGTGTCGCTGCGCGAGGAATGGGAACAGACGAGCGCGCACAACGCGAGCCGACAACAAGCGATCTGCGAGACATTGGGCCAGATGGCGCAGGACATCTCGTCCCAGACGCAGGCGCACGCCAGCAGCACGATTGCGGAGATCGACCGCCTGGTGGAGGCCGCCGCCCAAGCGCCCAAGGCCGCGGCCGCGCTGCAGGCGGAACTAGCGACGCGGGACGAACAAAGGCTGGCGGCGTGGAGCGAGACCCTCGCCGCGATGGCCACGGCGCTGCGCGGCGAGTGGGAACAGGCGAGCGCGCACGCCACCAGCAAGCAGCAGGAGATCTGCGAGACGCTGGCCCAGACCGCGCGCGACATCTCGTCCCAGACGCAGGCCCACGCCAGCAGCACGATCGCGGAGGTCGCCACGCTGGTGCAGGCCGCCACGGCAGCGCCCAAGGCCGCCGCCGAGGTCATCGCCGAGCTGCGGCAGAAGCTCACCGACAGCATGGCCCGCGACAACGCGATGCTGGAAGAGCGCAGCCGCCTGCTGGAAACCCTGGAAACGCTGCTCGATGCCGTGAACCACGCCTCCACCGAGCAGCGCACGGCGGTCGATGCGCTGGTCGCCACGACGGCGGATCTGCTGGATCGCGTCGGCACCCAGTTCACGGACAAGGTCGGGACCGAGACCGGAAAACTTGCCGCCGTCGCCGCGCAGGTCACCGGCAGTGCCGTCGAGGTGGCGAGCCTGGGCGAAGCATTCGGCATGGCCGTACAGTTGTTCAGCGAATCGAACGACAAGCTGACGGCCCACCTGCAACGCATCGAAGCTGCGCTGGACAAGTCCATGGTACGCAGTGACGAGCAGCTGGCCTATTACGTGGCGCAGGCCAGGGAAGTGGTCGACCTGAGCATGCTCTCGCAGAAGCAGATCCTCGAAGACCTGCGGGGCCTCGCCGGCCGGCCGGCATCCACCAGCGCCGAGGCGGCATGAGAGAAGACATCGACGCCGGCGTGGAGCCGTCGGTGCCGACATGGGCCGTGTTCGGCGACCTGATGTCGGTGCTGCTGGGCGCCTTCGTGCTGATCCTGCTTGGCACGATCGGCGTGCAGCTGGAGCTCTCGGCCAGGCTGGAAGACGAGGTCAAGCACCGGCAGGAGGAAATGCAGCGCCGCGAGACACTGGAGAAGGCGCTGGCCGGACCGCTGGCGGGGGGCCGGGTGACCCTGGTGAACGGGCGCATCGGCATCAACGGCAGCGTCCTCTTTGCCCTCAACTCCGACCAGTTGCAGCCGGAAGGCCGGGAGATCCTGAAGAGCCTGGCCGAGCCGCTGTCCGCCTATCTCCGCTCCCGCGACGAAATCCTGATGGTGAGCGGCTTTACCGACGACCAGCAGGTCCGGGAAGGCAACCGCCGCTTTGCCGACAACTGGGAACTGTCGGCCCAGCGCGCATTGACCGTGACGCGAGCCTTGATCGATGCAGGCATCCCGCCCGGCTCGGTCTTCTCGGCGGCGTTCGGCGCCGAGCAGCCCATCACCTCGAATGCCGACGCCGAGGGGCGGGCCAAGAACCGGCGCGTGGAGATCGCGCCGGTCCCGCGGGTCTCCATGGGAACGGCGAAGCCCCATGCGTAGCGAGGGGATGTCCGACACCCGGTCACGGCTGGAGGCATGGCGCGAAGGTGGCGCCGATCGCCTCGATCCGGTCCGCTTTCGTTTCATGGAGGCGCTGGCACGGCGGGCGGACGGCCATGGCGGCGAGGCGCGGCAGCGGCTGGAGGACAGGCTGTCGACCTTGCTCGCGGCCTATGGCGACGCACTCGAGAGCGCCGCAGGCAAACCCGGGCATGCCGGGGATCCCGGCCTCCCGGCACTGCCGCGCCCGCCTGCCCGCGGCCCGCTGGCCGAACTCGTCGACCATGTCGCCAGCCAGGCGCAGGCCAAGGGCGACGTCCCCGTAGCGCGTGCCCCCCTGCCCCGGCGCACCGCAGCGCCCGAGCCGGCCGTGATGGACTACTTCAGGGACACCTGGTCCAGGATCCGCACCAGCCGGCAGTTGGAGCAATCGCTGCAGCAGGTGCCCGAGCACGCCGGCCCGCTCAACTCGCGCCACCTCATGCATCGCTCGCTCTCGCTGATGCGCGAACTGTCGCCGGAGTATCTCCACCAGTTCCTGTCATACGTCGACGCCCTGGCATGGCTGGAGCAGATGAACGGCACCGAGGTCTTGCCAGGCAAGGACAGCGCTCGCGGTGGCAGCGCCAGGAAGAAGCCGCAGGCGCGTGGCAAGCCGCGCTAGCCTCCGTGGCAAGCCACGCTAGCCGCGTCAGCCGCGTCAGCCGCCGGCGGCAGGCTCGCTTCGACCTACACTCATGAGGGGGCCCGGCCTGCTTCCCCCCTTTCGGCCCGGGCGCGAATTCGCGAGTTCAAACAGGAGCCGGCGCGCCCTTGCCAACCTCCGATCTACTCAGGCTCTTGCCGGCCGGCGCCATCCTGTGGCTCGTCGGCTGCGCCTCGCTCCCCGCCCCGCCACAGGACGCGCCCGTGGCCAGTATCGCCGTGGTCGAGCGCGGCTGGCACACCGACGTCTGCCTCCGCTATGAGGACGCCGGGGCGCCCGTGCAAGCGCTGGCACACGGCTTCGACGGTGCGCGCTACCTGTGCTTCGGCTTCGGTGAACGCCAGTTCGTCATGGCGCGCCAGCACGGCGTGCTGGCCATGCTCTCGGCCTTGCTGCCCAGCCGCGCAGCCCTGTTGATGACCGTGCTCAATGCGCCGCCAGACGCCGCGTTCGGCCAGCCCAGTGTCGTCACCCTGCAGGTAGGCCGCAGCGGCCTGGAGGGCCTGCAGCGCTACGTGCGCGACTCTGTGCAAAACACCGCCGACGGCGAGCCTGTCCGGCTAGGCGAAGGCCCCTATCCGGGCAGCCTGTTCTTCGCAGCCACGGGTACCTATGATGCCTTTTTCACCTGCAATACCTGGACGGCCAGCGCGCTCCAGGCGGCAGCGCTGCCGGTTGACGCCAATACCCTGCTTTCCGGCGCCCTGATGCGCCAGGCGCGCGAACTGTCCCGGCGCCAGGCGCCCGTCGACTAACCGGCGGTAACGCCATCATCGCCGCCGTGGACATCCCGATCGCGACGGCGGTGTGCCTAACGCCGCCCGCAGTGGCCGCGCCATAGAGACGGACGCCCTCAGCCCAACTGCGCTATCGCAGGCTCTAACACTTTGTGCACGATGGATACAAAGGGGCCCGCAAGCGCAGTACGAAACCTCGTCTCTGCCGGGTAGGCAATTGCAACTGCCTGGGTCGCGAGCGGCCCCCGCAATGGACGGCAGGCCAGCCGGCGACCATCCTGGCAGCGGTCATGCACGGGCCGTGTCGTCAGCAAGGATACGCCTAGTCCATTCGCCACCAGAGACCGCACCATTTCCAGAGACGACGTTTCATAGGCGATGACCGGCGTTACCCCGGCATCGCGGAACAACGACAGGAAGTACTCGCGGCTATGTGGAAGATTGATAAGTACCAGTGGCTCGTGAGCCAAGGCGGCAAGTGTCAGGCTTGCGCTGGCGGCAAGCCGATGGCGCCACGGCAGCAGAGCATAGGGCGTCAGATCTGCTACATGCTCCAGGGTGACACCCGCGCGCGCGAGGCCAAGGTCATACAACAAGGCGACATCGAGCGCTCCCCGCTCCAGCATTCGCGTAAGGTCTTCCGCATTGCCTTCGTGCAATTGCACCTCGATAGCCGGGTGTGCGACACGCAATTGCGCAAGGATGGCCGGTAGCCAGCGTGGCGCAAGCGTGCTCAGGCAACCAACGCGCAGCAGGCCAGCCAACTCGGTGGATCGCGGACCCTCCAGCGCTCGCGCCTGCGCGAGCAAGGCATGTGCCTCCTGATGACGCGCCGCGCCAGCAGCGGTCAGCGCGAGCCCCCGGGCATGCAGGCGGACGAAGAGCGTCTCTCCCCACAGGGCTTCCAGATCGGCGATCGCTTTCGAGATCGACGGCTGCGAAACACTCAGTGACTCTGCCGCACGGGCAGCGCCCCCGTATCGCGCGGCAGCCACAAAATACTCGAGCTGCCTCAGGCTCATGTGAATCATTTTTTTGAATCCAGTTGATCACAAAAGAATATTTTTATTCTATTCAGATTTGCCCGAGCATGCAGGGATTCCTTCCCCATGCAAGGAGCAACTTTGACGACAACTTCCACCTCGCGGCCGCTTGACGGAGTGCGCATCCTCGACTTCACCCGCGTACTCGCCGGCCCCATGGCCACGGCTCTGCTTGCCGACCTGGGCGCCGAAGTCATCAAGATCGAACCACCACAGGGCGACGACTATCGCTCCATCGGCCCAATGGAGAACGGCGAAAGCGCGCTCTTCACGGTAATGAATCGCAACAAGAAGAGTCTGGTGCTGGATCTAAAGTCGCCGGACGCGGTGCGGGTCGTTCACGAACTCGCGATGCAGGTAGACGTCGTGGTGGAGAACTTCCGGCCCGGCGTCGCGGAGCGACTCGGCATTGGCCCCGCCACGCTGTGCCAGCTCAACCCCGCGCTCGTGTATGTGAGCATTTCCGGCTTCGGCCAGACCGGGCCGCTTGCCCATCGGCCTGCATACGACATCGTGGTGCAGGCAATGAGTGGATTGATGGAGGCCACCGGCGATCCCGACGGCCCGCCAACACTCGTAGGCGAAGCCGTTTCGGACGTGGTTGCGGGCCTCTTTGCATCTTGGAGCACGCTTGCGGCATTGCTCCAGACGCGGCGCACTGGCGTGGGCCAGCACGTCGACGTGGCCATGTTCGACACCACACTCGCATTCCTGGCGACGTCCGTGGCGCGGTATCTGTTCACTGGCCGTCCTGCGCGCCGCGTGGGCAACCGGCATCCGCTGTCGGCCCCATTCGGCGTGTATGCCGCAGCAGACGGGCATTTCGCGCTCGCTGTACTGAACGAGAAACTCTTTGCGATGCTGGCCCAAACGATGGAGCAGCCGGGCCTTGCCCAGGAATCCCGGTTCGCCAGCGATGAATTGCGGTCAGCAAACGAACCGGCTCTGCGTACGGCCATCGAGACCTGGGCCGCAGCGCTGGGTGTCGACGAGGTAATTCGCCGCCTGGAGCAGGGGGGCGTGCCTGCCGCGCCTATCTGGAACATCGAACAGGCGCTGGCGTCTCCGCAGGCGATCGAACGCGGCCTGCTGACTGCGGTGACGGACGAAGCGCTGCCTGGCTTGCGCCTGCCGACACAACCCGTGCGTTTTGGAGGCGCCGCTCCCAATCGCGCGGAGCGAGCCCCCCGGCTAGGTGAGCACACCGATGAAGTGCTGGGCGCGCTTGGCTACGGCCTGGATCGCTTGGAGCAACTCGCAGCGTCGGGCGTGCTTGGACATCTGCATTCCATTGCAAAGGAGACCTTGAAATGACTTCCCCTCGTTTTGGCATCACCGCTGACGATCAGACTTTGGCCGACGCCATTGACCGCTACGCGCAAGAAAAACTGGCGCCACGTGCCCGCGAGATTGACGAGCTCGCGCTGTCTGCAACCTGTCACGTTCCCGAGCTTGCCAGCCTGGGCGTGATGGGCATGAACATTCCCGAGCGCTTTGGCGGTCCCGGCGTCTCGCCGACCGCCATGCTGCTGTCGCTGGTGGCCATATCGCGCGCCTGCGCGGCCACGTCGTCGATGATCGGCGCGCATTATCTCGGCACCGACGCCATCCTCATCGGAGGCGACGACGCCCAGTGCGAGCGATGGCTGCCAAAGTGCGCGCAAGGCGAGTGGCTTGCCGGCTTCGCGCTGACCGAGCCGCGAGGCGGCTCTCACCCGGCGGACCTACGCACGAAAGCGGTTCGGGACGGCGCCGACTATGTCATCGATGGCGTGAAGCACTTCATTTCCAATGCCGGCGAGGCGGACCTGCTCGTGGTCTTTGCCAAGACGGACATGGATGCGGGGGCCAGGGGTGTCAGTGCTTTTGTCGTTCCGACCAACACGCCCGGCATCCATGTTTCTTCGCCCGAAAAGCTGATGGGCATCCGCGGCGGCCATGCCTTCGAGGTGGCCTTCGAGGGAGTCCGGGTCCCCGCGGACCACCGCCTCGGCAGCGAAGGGACCGGATTCAAAACGGCAATGAAGGTACTCGACAACAGCCGCCTCGATGTCGCGGCTACGTCATTGGGCATCGCGGAAGCCGCTCTGGCTGCGGCGATCGCGTGGGCAAAGGACCGCCGCATCGGCGGTGAGGCGCTGGCCGAGAAGCAGGGAATCCAGTGGATGCTTGCCAATATGAAGCTGCAACTCGACGCGTCGTGGGGACTGACGATGCAGGCCCTTGCATTACGAGAGGCTGGCCAACCGTTCACCCTGCAGTCCGCCATGGCGAAACTGCATGCGTCCGAAATGGTGGCATTCGTTACCGACACCGCGCTGCAAATCCATGGCGGGTACGGCTTCACGCGCGAACTGCCCCTCGAACGCTACGTGCGCGATGCGCGCATCCTGCGCATCTATGAGGGTTCGTCGGAAATCCAGCGTAACATCATCGCGCGCACGTTGCTGGCATGAGCCAGCCCCCCCCAACCCCGTGACCGGCTGTCGGCCCTGCTGCACCAGGGCCGGCACCACAGCCTCGACATGCGTCGCCATGCCCCGGTTTCGATCAGCCACGACTCGGTGGTCGGCTATGCCTGTGCTGTCGAACCGGGTCTCCAGCTGGATCCCCCGGTTGACCTCGTCAGCTGTGTCGACGACTGACAACGTCGCCTTGCGCGTCCTGTTCTGGACCATCCAGCGCAGGATGCGGGGCACGGCATACAGAACCTAGGGCGCCCATGCTTCCTAGGGTTTTCCTTAGAAACAAAGTGCTCGGTGCGCCATTGCGTTTCGGGTGGCATCTTCGTATAGTTGTATATACATGTTTAGACATGAATGATCATATGGCATGCGATTGATCAACGACGGGCAGGAATGAAGTAAAGAGCACGCGACACCGGCTTCTGCCGTTGCATGGCGTGCCAAACGCTTCGCCGGGCGAGGTCCGCCTGACACCAGCCTGGGCAAAGCACAAGGAGACAGAATGGCAGTACAAATGGAACGGCGCACCATCGAGTTCATTCCTCATGGGGAGCGCCATGGCACGCCCTTCGGGCAGTTCACGCTATGGTTCGGCGCCAATCTGCAAATTACGGCAATCGTCGATGGGGCGCTCGCCGTTGTCTTCGGTGCGGACCCGCTCTGGGCCGTCATCGGTCTGCTGATTGGCAACATCTTCGGGGGAATCGTCATGGCCCTGCACTCGGCGCAGGGTCCGGGCATGGGCATTCCGCAGATGATTTCGAGCCGCGCACAATTCGGCGTGTACGGTGCCTGCCTGCCATTGGTACTCGTCATCCTGATGTACCTTGGTTTTGCCGCTACCGGGACGGTGCTCTCCGGCCAGGCCATCAACAAGATCATCGGTGCGGATACGCCCGCGGTCGGTATCCTCATCTTCGGTGCGCTCACAATGCTGGTGGCCACCGTGGGCTACAAGCTCATCCATACGCTCGGGCGAATCTCGAGCATCGTCGGCGCCATAGGTTTCACGTACCTGGCCGTGCGCCTGTTTGCCACGGGTAACGTGCCAGTTCTCCTCGGCATGAAGCCGTTCGAATGGCCGACGTTTCTCCTCGCCGTCGGCCTGGGCGCGGGCTGGCAACTGACCTTCGGGCCGTATGTGGCCGACTATTCGCGGTACCTGCCGCAAAGCACGAAAGTCAGCAGCACGTTCTGGTGCACCTTGCTGGGAAGTGTCCTGGGCTCGCAATGGTCGATGACCATCGGCGCACTGGTTGCGGCCGCCTGGGGCGCGACGTTCCTCAAGTCGCAGGTCTCCTTCATCGGCGACCTGGCCGGTGGGGGTGCCGTGGCCGTGCTGATCTACGTGGTGATCGTCACTGGCAAGCTTGCGGTCAACACGCTCAACGCATACGGCGGCTTCATGACAATACTCACCACGGTCACCGCATTCACGGGCACACGTCGTGTGACCGGCTTCGTGCGCGCACTGTTCATCTTCAGTTTTATTCTTGCTTCCGTACTCGTCGCGCTGCTGGCCTCCAAAGACTTCCTGGCAACATTCCGGGACTTCGTCCTGTTGCTGCTGATGGCCTTCACGCCGTGGAGCGCCATCAACCTGATTGACTACTACCTGGTCTCGAAGGAGCGCATCGACATTCCCGCGCTCTATGACGCCGATGGGCGCTATGGACGTTGGAACTGGCCGGCACTGCTCTGCTACCTGGTGGGCGTCGTGGTACAGATTCCGTTCCTGGCGCAGCACATGTACACCGGCCCGCTGACCCGGGCGCTGGGCGGCGCGGACATTTCGTGGATCGTCGGACTGGTTTTCACCGGCTTCATGTACTACGCGCTGGCGAGGAACTCGGCGAAAACACCGGCCCAGACGATCTATCCGGCCGAGACGTATGGGACGGCCGCGGAAAAGGCTTGAGCGTAGCGCTAGAAACGGACTTCGCCGGAAAACCCGGCAGCAGGCATGATGAGCGGCGCTTCGGCGCCGCTCGTTCGTTAACGGTTGAACACACCCTCAATCGTGTAGCGTGTCCCCGGATGCACCATGCGGACCCATGTCACTGGCGCGCCCTGGCTATGCGTGCGGCGCTGGATGATCAGACAGGGTTCGCCGGCATCCACGCTCAGCAGTTCCGCCTCCGCCGGCGTCGGCCGCCCCGCCTCGATCGAATAGCGTGCTTCCAACAACGGTGCAAGCGACAACAGGTACTCGGTCGGCGTGGTACGCGTGAAATCCACAGAAAGGTACTCGGGTGCGGCCGCGGGGTTCACATAGCGGTCTTCGCAGAGAAGGGGCACGCTGTCCTCAAAATGGACAATCAGCGAGTGAAAGACCGCACCGCCAACCGGCAGCCCCATACGTTGCGCCAGTTGAGGACTGACTTCCTCTTGCCGCACAAAAACCACCTCGGCGTGGTGATGGTGACCCCGCTCGGCAATCTCTGTGTGCAAATCCCTGATCGTCAGCGTGGATGACGCCCGATAGGGTTGTGCCGCGAATGTTCCCACACCCTGGACCCGCTCGACGGCTCCCTCGGCCTGCAATTCCCGCACTGCGCGGCTTACCGTCATCCTGCTTACGCCGAACTGCGCCACGAGTTCAGCTTCGGACGGCATCAGCATGCCAGGCGACCACTTGCCGTCGCTTAAACCTTCTTTGAGATAGGCCTTGACGCGAGCGTATGCCGCAGCGGGCGGAGCGTATTTCATGACGGACGGAGTCCCCTCAAAAATCTTCGGTCATCGAGTGCCGGCTTAGGCATTGAGTCAGGCCACTCGCAGAATCGTGTCTAGACAACTATGCAAGTTTACGGGAAAACCCGGTTCAACTGAACTTGAATAATCATGACTATACAAGTATAGTCATGACATCGGATGCAGCCTCGTTCATCACGTCGTACGGGGCACCTGACCAGCCAAGGAGACTGTTGCATGACCACCGCCCTCGATCCCCGCTTCGACCCCACCCGCGAAATCCGTGCTCCGCGAGGCAATCAACTGACCTGCAAGAACTGGCTGGCTGAAGCCGCGTTCCGCATGATTCAAAACAACCTGGACCCCGAGGTTGCCGAGAATCCGCAGGCGCTCGTGGTGTATGGTGGCATTGGCCGCGCTGCGCGTGACTGGAAGTGCTACGACCAGATCCTGGCCTCGCTGAAAGACCTCGAGGCCGACGAAACGCTGCTCGTGCAGTCAGGCAAGCCGGTCGGCGTTTTCAAGACACATGCCGATGCACCGCGCGTGCTGATTGCCAACTCGAACCTCGTGCCGCAATGGGCGAACTGGAAGCACTTCAACGAACTCGACCGCAAGGGCCTGTTCATGTATGGCCAGATGACTGCCGGTAGCTGGATCTACATCGGCAGCCAGGGGATTGTGCAAGGCACCTACGAAACGTTCGCCGAAGCCGGTCGACAGCACTACGGCGGCGACCTCGCCGGGCGTTGGATCCTGACGGCTGGACTGGGCGGCATGGGCGGCGCTCAGCCGCTTGCGGCTACGCTTGCTGGCGCCGTATCGCTGACCATCGAATGTCAGCAAAGCAGCATCGACTTCCGCCTGCGCACCCGGTACCTGGACAAGCAGGCCAAAGACCTCGACGACGCGATTGCACTGATCCAGCAACACACGGCTGCCCGCGAAGCGGTTTCCATCGGCCTGCTGGGCAACGCGGCGGACATCCTGCCGGAACTGGTCAAGCGCGCTCGTGCAGGTGACATCAAGCCGGACCTCGTGACCGACCAGACGTCGGCCCACGACCTGATTCACGGCTATCTGCCAGCTGGCTGGAGCGTCGCGCAGTGGAAGGACGCACAGCGCGACCCGTCGCAACACGCCCGCCTGACGGAAGACGCCGCCAACAGTTGCGCGGCACACGTACAGGCGATGCTTGACTTCCAGTCGATGGGCATCCCAGTGGTCGACTATGGCAACAACATCCGCCAGGTCGCATTCGACAAGGGCGTCAAGAATGCCTTCGATTTCCCGGGCTTCGTCCCGGCCTATATCCGCCCGCTGTTCTGCGAAGGCAAGGGCCCGTTCCGCTGGGTGGCACTGTCGGGCGATCCCGAGGACATCTACAAGACCGACGCCAAGATCAAGGAGCTGTTTCCCGAGAATCAGCACGTGCATCGTTGGCTCGACATGGCGCGCGAACGCATTGCCTTCCAGGGCCTGCCCGCACGCATCTGCTGGCTCGGCCTGGGCGAACGCCACCTCGCGGGCCTTGCCTTCAACGAGATGGTCCGCAAGGGCGAACTGAAGGCACCGGTGGTGATTGGCCGCGATCATCTGGACACCGGCTCCGTAGCCAGCCCGAACCGCGAGACCGAAGCCATGAAGGACGGCACCGACGCCGTCAGCGACTGGCCCCTGCTCAACGCGCTGCTGAATACCGCGGGCGGCGCCACATGGGTCAGCCTGCATCACGGTGGCGGCGTCGGCATGGGTTACTCCCAGCACTCGGGCATGGTCATCGTCTGCGACGGTACCGACGAGGCGGAAAAGCGCCTGGCACGCGTGCTGGTCAACGACTGCGGCTCGGGCGTCATGCGCCATGCCGATGCCGGCTATGAACTCGCGGTGGCAACCGCGAAGAAGTTTGGCCTCAAACTGCCGATGATCAAGTAAGCCTACATCGACAGACCGCGGGATGCGCCGGCGGGTACGCCTTCGCAAGCAGCTGCCGTCGTTCCCGTGGCATCGAATGACCATCAAAAGCCTGACTTCACTACCCACGTCCAACGGCATGTGGACAGACATGTTCGCGCGGACTGTTCCCGCTGGTGCCGGGCGGCGGGCACGAGGTGGCGTTCGGATCGTTTGGCGGCCTGGCGCGGCACCTCGCATCCTTGACGGCCAACGACACACCGCACCCGCCCTGCATTGGCATCGTCAACCTCGATGCTCACTTCGACCTGCGCAACACGAGTCCGACGGTGGCGAACTGATCCGGCGGGAGGACTAGCAGGGCCCAGGGCTGCAAACCGTGGTACCAGGCTGCGGCACCACCACCGTGGTCTTGTCGGGCGGATTCGGATTGCTGCTGCTGAAGGAGATGCAGCCGGCCAACGCCAGCGGCAGCAGCAATAGCAGCACGTGGGCATACCGTTGCATTGCGCTTCCCCCCTGACCCGCCTGCCACACGGAAGCCGGGCACGATGGATAACAATGGTTCCAGTATAGTCAGCGACGCCGGCGCGCCCGCCATGTATGGGTTCATTTCCACCCGCGCTGCTTCCCGCCATGTGCTGCGTGCCTTGCACGCACGGACGGTGCCAGCTGCGAGGCGCCCGCCCGGCGGCCGAGCGCGGCCATCGCGGGCCGCGCTCGCGCCCTGGGTCAGGTGCGCGCCTTGCCTGCGCTCCCCTGCTGGCCGTGCTGCTCGTCGACCGGCACCTTGACCAGCCCGTCGGCGCGGAACATGGCCTTGATGCCGCGCACGGCCTGGCGGATGCGCGATTCGTTCTCGATCAGGGCAAAGCGCACGTACTCATCGCCATAGTCGCCGAAGCCGATGCCCGGCGACACCGAGACCTTGGCCTTGGCCAGCAGTTGCTTGGAGAATTCCAGCGAGCCCAGCGCACGGTAGGGCTCGGGAATACGCGCCCAGATATACATCGAGGCCTTGGGGATCTCGACCGGCCAGCCGGATTCGATCAGCCCGCGCGCCAGCACGTCGCGGCGCGACTGGTATTGCGCGGCGATCTCCTTCACGCATTGCTGGTCTCCCTCCAGCGCGGCGATAGCCGCCACCTGCAGCGGCGTGAAGGTGCCGTAGTCGTGATAGCTCTTGATCCGCGTGAGCGCGGCCACCAGGTCGGGATTGCCCACCATGAAGCCGATGCGCCAGCCCGCCATGTTGTAGCTCTTGGACAGCGTGAAGAACTCCACCGCGATGTCCTTGGCGCCCGGTACCTGCATGATCGACGGCGCCTTCCAGCCGTCGAAGACGATGTCGGCATAGGCCAGGTCGTGCACCACGAAGATGTCGTGCTTGCGCGCCAGCGCGATCACCCGCTCGAAGAAATCCAGCTCCACGCACTGCGCGGTCGGGTTGGACGGAAACCCCAGCACGATCATCTTGGGCTTGGGGTAGCTGCCGCGGATGGCGCTTTCCAGCTCGGCGAAGAAATCCACGCCCGGCGTGAGCGGCACCGAGCGGATGTCAGCGCCGGCGATGACTGCGCCGTAGATGTGGATGGGGTAGCTCGGGTCGGGCACCAGCACGGTGTCGCCGCGGTCCAGCGTCGCCAGCATCAGGTGGGCCAGGCCCTCCTTGGAGCCGATGGTGACGATCGCCTCGGTGTCGGGATCGATCTCCACGTCGTAGCGTTCGCGGTACCAGTGCGAGATCGCGCGGCGCAGGCGGGGAATGCCCTTCGAGGCGGAGTAGCCGTGCGTGTCCGGCCGCTGCGCCGCCTCGGTCAGCTTGGCGACGATATGGGGCGGCGTGGCGCCGTCCGGATTGCCCATGCTCATGTCGATGATGTCCTCGCCACGGCGGCGGGCGGCCATCTTCAACTCGGCGGTGATATTGAAAACGTAGGGGGGAAGGCGATCGATGCGCGCAAAGCGGCGCTTGCCCGAAGCGGCAGACATGGAGTTCCTTTTCAACGTAAGCGCCCGGAACCGTCCGAGCGACGCGTCCTGCCGTTGGTGCGGCAGGCAGCACTCATCTTAGCGAGGAAGATCGCCAGCGGCAAGCACCTCCGCCGCGACCGTCTGCAGCAGAGCGTCGACCTCGTCTTCGTTCCAGACTGTCAGGCCGGCCTCGGCCAGCAGCGCGGCAGCCACACCCTGCCCCGCACGGCGCGCGCCGCTGAAGCTGCCGTCATAGTGCGCGCGGTTGCCGCAGGACGGGCTCAGGGCCTTCAGCAGGGCATGCCGGCAGCCTCGCTCGCGCGCGTGGGCCAATGCCTGGTGCGCGCCCGCGACGAAGGCCGCGCTGACATCGGCGCCCGTGCGCTCGCGCACGACGGCGATACCTGCCAGCACCTGCGTGCCGCTGCCGCCGACGATCTCCGCGGGCGGGCGCGGCGTGGGCAGTCCGCCCATCACCTCGGGACACACCGGCACCAGGTCGAACACCTGGCGCAAGCGCTCCAGCACCGCATTCGGCTGGGCCTTGCCCTGCCCGTCATAGCGCACGGGCCGGCCCAGCAGGCAGGCACTGATCAACAGCGAAGGGCGGGAGGCGGCGGGCAGCATCGGGCGGGGCTCAGACGAACGAGGAAACGAGCGATTATCGAATGCCATTGCCGTGCTGGCAATCGCGCCAGGCATGCGCCCCAGGCGCGCTACACCAGGCCGACATCGCGCGGCCTTGCACCAGGAAACACCTGCGCCAGCCGCCCTTGGTCCAGGCCGTAAAGGCGCTGGAACAGGCCGCCCAGCACCGCACGGTATTCGTTGAGCACGGGCCAGTCCCGGTTCTGGTTGAGCGTGCGCTCCGCCACCTCCACCTGCTCACCGGCGATGCGCCCGCCGTGCACGGCGCCGCCGGCCACCCAGTAGGCTGTGCCGTGGCCGTGATCGGTGCCGCGCGTGCCGTTCTCGCGGAAGGTGCGGCCGAACTCGGAGACCACCACCACCGTGGTCTTGTCCCAGACCGGGCCCATCTCCTCGGCGAAGCCGGCCAGGCCGCGCCCCAGGTTGTCCAGCAGGTTGGCGAGCTGGCCCTGCGCCGCGCCCTGGTTCACGTGGGTATCCCAGCCACCCACGTCGATGAAGGCGAGATTGAACTTGTCGCGCATCAGCCCGGCCATGCGGCGCGCCTCCAGTTCGAAGCCCTTGGCACTCAGCGCGCGCCGGTTGGCCGCCTGCATTTCCTCCAGCCGCGCCGCCATCATTGCGCCGTTGCCCTCGCCCGCCGCCGTCGCGCTGATGGGCGGCATGGACGCGCGGCGCTGCATGGCTTCGGCCTCCTGCGCCACGGTCTGCCGCAACTCGAAGCCTTCGTCGATCAGCGGCTCGAAGCGCGTGCCTTTGTACATCTGCGCCAGCAGCCGCGTCTGGCGCGCATCGAAGGGCGTGCGGCCGGTGCCTTTCAGCGAGACATTGGGCACCTCGCGCGCGCCCGACAGGACGGTCGGCATGCCGTCGGTGAAGGCGACCGGGGCCGCTTCGCCACCCATGGCCTGGGCAAGACGGTTCAGGAAACCGCTGCCCCGACCCACGCCGCCTGCTGCGAGCGCGGAAGGCAGGCCTGCCTCGATGCTGTCCTGCGTTTCGAAATGGCTGCGCGACAGATCGCTGGTACCCGCAAAGGGCAGGAAGGCAAGCTGCTGCCGCTGCCATATGGGCAGCATGCTGTCGCGCAAGGCCGGATGCAGGGCCCAGCCGCCGATGGCGCGCGCGCCGGCATCCGCCTCGAAGCCCGCCGCCAGGGCGATCGCCGCGCCCGGGTCGGGCGGCGCGCCGGTCGCCACGGGGCGCCGGATCGCGATAGTGGGCCGCGTGGCGTAGTAGAAATCGCTGCCTGCCGGCACCAGCACGCTGCAGGCGTCATAGCCGCCGCGCAGGAAGACCAGCAGGAAACGGGCGTCGGCCTGCCGGGGCAGCGCATACGCGCGCGACACGATGCCCGGCCAGGCCAGCGCCGTGCCGGCACTGCCGATGCCGATGGCGGCCCGCTTGAGCCAGCTTCTGCGATTCATCGCTTTCTCCTTGGCGCCCGCGCTATCGCTGCATCCATTCGGGCGAAGCCAGCAACATGGTGTTCCACTCGGCCTGGGTGGCGGCCTGTGCCAGTGCCGCGCGCGTGCCCGCGCCGAGCGTGCCCTCGATGGCGTCGAAATAGACCCGGTTGCCCGGCATCGGGAAGCCGGTGCGCGGCAGCGGCTTGCCGTCGTCGCCCTGGAACAGCCCCGCCGGGCCGCTGCCGATGGCGCGGGCGATCTCGAAGCGCTTGACCAGCTGGCCCGAACTGGCCCAGGCGCTCTCCGACAGCGGGTAGCCGTCCGGCGTCACGCGGCCGTAGAGCGGCTCGCCCAGCTGCTGCAGCCAGTTCACCGCGGGGCGCACATTGGCCACCGGGCGGCCATCGTACGCCAGCCGCAGCGAGGACACCACGAACACCATCGGGTCCTTGAACTTGCGCCCGGCGGTGGCTGCCGCGCGGTCCATTTCCGGCGACAGGAACAGGGTCGTCAGCACCGCGGCGATGTCGCCGTGGCTGCGCGCAAAGGTGCCGGCCATGCGCGCGACCAGCGCCGGTGGCGGATCGTCGGCCAGGAAGTAGGCCGCGAGCTTGGCCGAGAGGAAGCGCGCGGTGGCGGGCTCGGCGGCCAGGATATCGACCGCCTGCTCCACCTCACGGAAGCCGCCGGGCGCGATCGGGTGGCCCAGCAGGGTCTTGGCGCCGTAGTCGTGGCGCGCCGGGTTGAAGGCGAACAGCCCCTGCGCGCGGTAGTCGGCCTGGCGCTGCGGCGGCAGCTTGGGGGGCTGGCCGGTGACGTCCAGCCCCACGCCGGTCAGCACGCGCGCCAGTTCCTGCACGTCCTGCTGCGTGTAGCGCGAGCCGCTCGGCCCGCCCGCCACGCCCAGGGTGTGCAGCTCCATCAGCTCGCGGGCGTAGTTTTCGTTGATATGGCCGGCGGCGCTCTGCGCGTTGTCCAGGTACTCCAGCATCGCAGGGGCGGTCAGCGTGGCCAGCAGCAGGTCGCGGAAATTGCCCAGCGCGCGCGGGCGCACCACCCGCTCCTCATAGTCGCCCAGCGTCCAGCGCACCGCGCCCTTGCCCGCGTACACACTGAAGTGGTTCATCCAGAACCAGGTCATCTGCTCGCGCAACTGCGCCGGCGAGTACAGCGCCCGCAGCAGGTGCCGCCGCGCGCTGTCCAGCACGAGGTCATTGCCCAGCCGGTTGAGGGCATCGCGCGCCTGGCGTTTCTCGTCTTCGTCCGCCAGGCCGTTGATGCGCTGTTGTTCGGTGCGCATCGCGCGATAGCGCTGCGCGCCGTCCATCTGCGACACGCTCAGGCCGGCGATGGCGGCAATCAGCTCAGGCGAGTCCGCCGCCGGCAGCTTTAGCTGCTCTTCGAGGAAGCGCTGGCGCCCCAGTTGCCGCAGGCGGGCGATGCAGGCCTGGTCGGCACCGAAGGTGACGCGGTCCAGCCAGCGCAGGTCCGCGGCGGCGATGGTGGCCTGGGTAGCCGCCTCGGCCCCCCGCTGATCCACTGCGCAGGCGCCAAGCAGGCTGGCCGCCACCATCGGCAGCAAGCACAGGCGCATCTGGCGGAGCATCGCTTCCATCACTTTGGCACCCCTCGCTGGCAAGGTCTCGACACCGCACTGACGCGCCGGCAGCGCCGACGGTTGACCTGTCCGGCGGCGGGCCCGAGCGGCCGGGAGCGAGGAGCCCAAACAAGTCTTGTGCCAGCTTTCATGGCATGGTCGCCACTTTCGCTTTGTGGATTTGCCAGTTTGATGAAACTTCTGCCATCATCCGTCTCCTTTCGGCAGGAGATTGCGCGCGCCACCACGATCTGGTCCGGCGCGCAAGGCAACCCGACTGCCACCCCCGGGGCGCCTGCTTCACAAGGGCCGGCGCCACTGTCGAAACAATCGGAGACAACGAAAACATGGGTGATCACCAAACGTCACACCAGACAGGACAACTGCAACGCGGCCTCGGCGAGCGCCATATCCGCTTGATGGCACTGGGTTCCGCGATCGGCGTCGGACTCTTCCTGGGCTCGGCCAACGCCATCCGCATGGCCGGCCCCGCCATCATGCTGGCGTACATGCTGGGCGGCGCGATGATCTTCCTGATCATGCGCGCGCTGGGCGAGATGGCCGTGCACCATCCCGTGGCCGGCTCCTTCTGCCGCTACGCCCAGGACTACGTCGGCCCGCTGGCGGGCTACCTGACAGGCTGGAACTACTGGTTCGTCTGGCTGGTGACCTGCATCGCAGAGATCACGGCCGTGGGCATCTACATGGGCATCTGGTTCCCCGAGGTGCCGCGCTGGATCTGGGCGCTGGCCGCGCTGGGCACGATGGGCTCGATCAACCTGCTGGCCGTCAAGGCCTACGGCGAGATCGAGTTCTGGTTCGCCATGATCAAGATCGTCACCATCGTGCTGCTGCTGGCGGCCGGTGGCGCACTGATCGTGTTCGGACTCGGCAATGGCGGCGTGCCGATCGGCATCGGCAACCTGTGGGCGCACGGTGGCTTCCTGCCGAACGGCGTCGGCGGCGTGCTGATGTCGCTGCAGATGGTGATGTTCGCCTACCTGGGCGTGGAGATGGTCGGGCTGACCGCCGGCGAGGCGAGCAATCCAGGCAAGTCCATCCCGCGCGCCATCAACTCGGTGTTCTGGCGCATCCTGATCTTCTACGTCGGCGCGCTCTTCGTCATCCTGTCGCTCTACCCTTGGGATGGCATCGGCACCCAGGGCAGCCCCTTCGTCATGACCTTCGAGCGCCTGGGCATCCGTACCGCCGCCGGCATCATCAACTTCGTGGTGCTCACCGCCGCGCTGTCGTCGTGCAACGGCGGCATCTTCAGCACGGCGCGCATGCTCTACAGCCTGGCGCTGCAGGGCCAGGCGCCGCGCGCCTTCGGCAAGGTCGACCGCAATGGCGTGCCGCGCCGCGCGGTGCTCGTGTCGATGGCCGCGCTGCTGTGCGGCGTGGCGCTCAACTACCTGGTGCCTGAGAAGGTCTTCGTGTGGGTCACCTCGATCTCGACCTTCGGTGCGGTCTGGACCTGGGCGGTGATCCTGGTGGCACAGATGAACTTCCGCCGCAGCCTGTCTCCCGCGCAGCGCGACTCTCTGGCCTTCCGCATGCCCTTCTGGCCTTACGGCTCGTGGATCGCCCTGGCCTTCCTGGCGGGCGTGGTGGCGCTGATGGCCTATTTCCCCGACACGCGCGTGGCGCTCTACGTCGGACCGGCCTGGCTGTTGCTGCTGACGGTGCTGTACCGCCGGCTCAATCTCGAAGGCCGCCAGGCCTCGGTGGCTTCGCGCGGCTAGCGCAGCACGTAGTCCACGGCCGCCGGCTGGGCGGGCAGGTCCCGCTCGCCCAGCGTCTCGCGCAGGGTCGCCTCGATCGTCAGTGAGATCGCTTCCAGCGCCAAGTCGTTCTGCGCCGTGCCGAACGGCTCCTCCAGCTCCGCCGCCAGCGCCTCCAGCGCAAAGAAGGTGTAGGCGATGAAGGCCACGATGACCGGCGTCATCGGGCCGATGGAGTCCAGCAGGCCGAATGGCAGCAACAGGCAGTACAGAGAGATGGTGCGGTGGAGGATCACCGCATAGGTGAAGGGGATCGGCGTGCCGGCGATGCGCTCGCAGCCGCCGAGCACCTCGCTCAGGCGCGCCAGCGGCCGCTCCATGGCCGGCACCAGCGCCACGTCGATACGCCCCTGGCGGCGCATGTCGCGCAGCCATTCGCCGGCCATCAGCAGCAGCACGGCCGGCTGGTAGCGCGCCTGCGCCACGCGCTGGCATTCTTCCGGCGGCAGCAGCCGCGCCATGTCGGCCGCCGGCGCCGTGCCGCGCAGCTGGTGCCGCAGCGCGTGGGTAAAGGCCACCAGCCGGTAGACGAAGGGACGCGCCTGGTCTGCCGCGCCATCGCCAACCTTGCCATCCTTGCCCGCGTCGCCATCGACCAGCGTGCAGGCCTGCCGCGCCAGCGTGCGCGCTTCATTGAGCAGCGCACCCCACAGGCTGCGCGCCTCCCAGTAGCGCGCATAGCTGGTGCTGTTGCGAAAGCCGAGGAAGATCGCCAGCGTCAGCCCGATCAGTGAAAAAGGCACGAAGGTCAGCGGGATCTTCCACAAGAACAGCCTGCCATGCAGCAGGGTCACCAGGACGGCGAAGGCGGTGGTCAGGATGAGCTGCAGGGCGATGTCCTGCAGCACCGAGCCGCGCAGCACGAACAGCATGCGCAGCCAGTTGGGGCGAGGGCGAACGATCATCGGTGGCGTCGTGGAGGCGGCGGCGCAGCGCGCCTGTCACGACGTCTCATCCCGCCAGGCGCGGGCGGGCCAAGGCGCGAGCGGGAGGCGCGGCCATCCGCCGGTGCCGCCACTCTAGCATAGCGTGCTCGCCGCCCTGCCCGCCTGGCCCGCGTAGCCACGGCGGACCGCAGGCGGGTCCGGCCGGCGCCTGACCGGCATCCGGCCGACATCCGGCTAATGGCTGATCATCCAGGGGCGCTTGCCGAGGAAGGACTTGGCGCCGCCCGCCTGGGACGCCTTGGCCTGCGCACCACCGCAACCGCAGCCCGGCCCATGGCGGTGTCCCTGCACGCTGACCGGCGCATGGGCGCTGCGTTCGTTGCCCGCGTGGGCGCGGCGCTGGGCCGCGGGCATCAGCGCCAGCATGGTGGCGGCCACCAGCCGCTGCGCCGGCCCGCCGCAGGCGGGGCAGGCCTGCGGGTCGTCGCGCTCGGCCATGCGCCGCACCGCGGTGAACTCGCCGCAGTCGGCGCAGGCGTACTCGTAGATAGGCATCAGCGTCTCTCCGTCCGGATGGATTCGGTGGGTTGCGCGCCGCCCGGGACCACACCGGGACGGCGCGCGGGGGCTCAGTTGAGGTCGGGCGAGAGCAGCACGTCGGCGCCGCCCTTGATGTGCACGGTGGGTCCGTTGGCATCGGGACGGATGTCGAAGTCGAAGATCTGCGTAGGCACCCACAGCGTGGCGCAGGAATTGGGAATGTCCACCACGCCGCTGATATGCCCCTGCACCGGCGCCGTGCCCAGGATGGCGTAGGCCTGCGCGCGCGAGTAGCCGAACTTGGTCAGGTACTCGATGGCGTTCAGGCAGGCCTGGCGGTAGGCCACGTTGACGTCGAGATAGTGCTGCTTGCCGCTCTCGTCCACCGAGATGCCTTCGAAGATCAGGTAGTCGTTGTAGGTGGGCGTGATCGGACTGGGCTTGAAGATCGGATTCTTGATGCCGTACTTGGCCATGCCGTCCTTGATCACGTTCACGCGCATATGGACCCAGCCGGCCATTTCGATGGCGCCGCAGAAGGTGATTTCACCATCGCCCTGGCTGAAGTGCAGGTCGCCGACCGACAGGCCGGCGCCATCCACATAGACCGGGAAGTAGACACGCGAGCCGCGCGACAGGTCCTTGATGTCGCAGTTGCCGCCATGCTCGCGCGGCGGCACCGTGCGCGCACCTTCAGCGGCGGCCTTCTGGCGCGCCTCGCCCTGCAGCTTGCCCATGTGGGCGGTGGGCCCGAATGGCGGGTTGGCCAGCGGCGGCACGCGGTGCGGGTCGGTCTCGATCAGGCCCAGTTCGCGCTCGTTCCAGGTGCGCAGCAGATTGGGATCGGGCAGG
Organism: Cupriavidus sp. 09_S30; assembly: GCF_056930435.1. Lineage (NCBI taxonomy): Bacteria > Pseudomonadati > Pseudomonadota > Betaproteobacteria > Burkholderiales > Burkholderiaceae > Cupriavidus > Cupriavidus sp. 09_S30. The sequence continues at coordinate 2,120,673 of NZ_JBXOWI010000002.1, forward strand.
CAGCCGATCAGGCCCGGGTGGATCAGGCCAGCGAACTGCACGCCGGGCACGTGGCGCGATGAGGTGTAGACACCATGGAAATCCCAGATCGACTTCTGCGCCTGCGGGAAATGGTCGGTCAGGAAGCCGCCGCCGTTCTTCTTCGAGAAGAAGCCATTGAAGCCCCACTGGCTGTCCGCCTTGGCACCGATATCCAGCAGATCGACCACCAGCAGGTCGCCCGGCTGGACGCCGCGCACGCCCACCGGCCCGGACAGGAAGTGGACGATGGACAGGTCGATGTCACGCACGTCGTCGGCGGACTCGTTGTTCTTGATGAAGCCGCCGGTCCAGTCGTAGGTCTCCAGGATGAAATCGTCGCCCGGATTGACCCAGCAGGCCATCGGGATATCCGGATGCCAGCGGTTGTGCACCATCTCGTTTTCATAGGCCGATTGCTTCAGGTCGACCTTGATGAGGGTATCTGCCATATGCCTGTCTCCTTGCGGTGGGCCCGGTCGATCGCCGGGTGTTGGCCTGGGTTGGAAACAGCGGCCGACGCTACGCTGCGGGCCGCCTGCCTGCACTGCGCATGGGGCGGGCCGTGCCTGCAGGGCCGGCCCGTCCGTCTTACTTGAGCGTGCCGCTGAGCAGCAGGTAGCCGGGCAGCCAGCCGGTGGCGATGCCGGCCAGCACCGTGGCCACGCCGGTCAGCTTGAGGATGGGACGCTGCAGCGCCAGCAGCACGAAATAGAGGAACCACAGCACGCCCCAGCCGACCCAGCACCAGGCGAACCACACGTCCCAGACCGTGGCGGCGTTCTGCAGCGATTCGATGGCCACCGGGATCACGGTGATGGAGACGAACAGGCTGAACCAGCCCAGCCCGCGGCCATCGGCACCGTTGAAGCGGTTCAGCGCCACCCAGAGGTAGGTGAACGTGAACAGCAGCGTGAGTGCCCCTGCCTTGATCGAGGCGATGCCGGCATCGCTGCCGAAGATGAGCTGCAAGGAGACCAGCATGGTCACGCCGCCGGAGAAGATATTGACGACCCAGATCTCGCGGTCGCCGATCCGGCCCAGCAGCCACAAGCCGTTCAGACACAGCACCGCGCCTACATACAGCAAGGTCAGGCCTAGCATGGGGTCTCTCCTCCCGATTGTTCTCGTTGTTCTCGTTGTTCTCGTCGTTCTCGTCGTTCTTGTGGGCCTGCCCGTTCTTGTCGCGCTTGCGAGCCGACGGGCTTGTGCCTCTGCGCCGCGCTGGCCCGGCATGCTGCGGCGCGCCGTGCCCGCGCCGCGACTGCACGCGGCGACGGATCCACTATATGCAGGTGCCAGCCGAGGCGAATCCCTCGCGGCGACGAATCGCGCATCATCCGGCGGGAGGACGCCGCCTCACCCAGCGGGGTGAGGCTTTCCTGATCGGATTGGGCGAGCAAGCACCCGTGGCGGCGCGCACGGCGGCGCAGTCAAGCGCGAGGCGAGGGAGAAAGGCAGGCGCCCGGAGGGGCGCGGGCATCAGGCGTCCGGGCAGTGCTGCGCGTGCAGGCGCACCAGTTCCATCTGGCCGTGCGTATTGGTCTTCTGGAAGATCTGCTTGAGGTGGCTGCGCACCGTGTTCTCGGACACGTGCAGCGCCTGTGCAAGCGTGGCGATCGAGTGGCCGGCGAAGATCAGCGCGCTGACGCGCGCCTGTGCCTCGCTCAGCTTGAACTGGCGCGCAAACAGGCAGTCGTGGTGGGCATGCTCCGTGCCTTGCCGGCGCGCGCTGACCACCAGCAGCGCGCGCCCCGGGCCGGGCCCGCTGCGCAGCGAGGCCCCGGCAGGCTGCAGCGTGAGCGTGGTCGGCAAGAGCGCGCCTGGCGCCGAGACCGACAGGACCTGCGTCGCTGCCGTGTCGGCGCGTGCCACACCCTCGTCTGCGCCCCGCGCCATGGCGGCCAGCATCTCGCGCAGCGCGCGATGGTCGGCCGGCGTCACGGCCGCCAGGTGCTCGCCGTCGCGAAACAAGCCACTGCCCTGCCCGCAAAGCGCCTGCGCATTGCGGTTGCAGTAGACGATGCGGCCGTCCGGCTCGACCAGGAAGGTCGCATTGGCATGGCCATCGACGATGCGCATCAGGGCCTGTCCCAGGTCAGCGGCGTGGCGGCGATGCCAGCGGTTCTCCATGGCCAGCGCGATATGCGCGAGCAGGCCGCGGAATTCCGCCTTCTCGCGGGCGGCGAAACGCCGCTGGTCCTCATCGCGGAACAGTTCCAGATAGCACAAGGCCTCGCCATCGCGCGCGACGACGCCGCACAACCGGTGCAGGTAGCGGTAGGGCCGCAGCAGGGCCTGGTAGTAGTCGGTACGGAACAGGTCGCGGCTGCCCAGCACCTCTTCGCCACTGCTGACATGCAGCGGCTGGCAGGCGTCGGTGGACAGGAACCAGGGATTGCGCGGCGAGTACTCGGCAAAGGCGCGCGCGAAGGCGGCATCCTCGGGCATGCCGTACAGCACCTCGCCCTGGCCGCTGGCGAGATGGCGCCGTGCCAGCACCGCCGACGCCGCGCTGAAGCGCTCGCGCAGCAGCGCCATCACGCCGTGCCACGCCTCGTCGTCACTGGCGGCGGCGGCGGCGTGGATGCGGTAGACCAGTTCGCCCGTCTCGGGCGGATCGGCGTTGTGCGCTGGCAACCGCGCCTCCTCCATGGGTCCCGGCAGTGCGGGTTCTTAGGGCAGCGCCGGCGGGACAAGGCTCGGCTGGCCGCGTTAGTTGCCGGCAAGTTTTTCCGCTCGAGGCGCAAAAGTCAAGGCACGCATACCCCAAGGCACGCATATATCCGGCCTTGGCGCCGGCGGCGCCTGCGACCCCCACTTGCGCGCCATTGCACGACATCAGGATTCCGACAATAATCGGTGCGCCTGCTCCTGGCGTCGGCCCGGCGCCGGCCTGCCGCCCGAACCGTTCGCAGCCAGCGCGCTCTGCACCGACGCCCAAGCCATGCGCATCAAACGAGAATATCAATCCTGGGTCGCGAACGAAACGCTGGAAGACTACGCGCTGCGCTATGCGGCGCGCTCCTACCGGCGCTGGACGCCGTTCACGCTGGCCAACACCGCACTGGGCGGCGCGTCTTTCCTGGCCCTGGAGGCCATCGGCGCCAGCGTGACACTGAGCTTCGGCTTCCAGAACGCCTTCCCCGCCATCGTGCTGGTCTGCCTGCTAATCTTCCTGATCGGCCTGCCGGTCGCCTATCACGCGAGCGTATCCAACGTCGACATCGACCTGCTCACACGCGGCGCCGGCTTCGGCTATGCCGGCTCCACGGTCACGTCGCTGATCTACGCGTCATTCACCTTCATCTTCTTCGCGCTCGAATCGGCCATCCTGGCGCAGGCGCTGACGCTGGCGACAGGACTGAACCTGACGCTGGGCTACCTGGTCTGCTCGCTGGTGATCGTGCCGCTGGTGTTCTTCGGCGTCACGCTGATCAACAAGCTGCAGATGTGGACGCAGCCGCTGTGGGCCGTGATGCTGGTGCTGCCTTTCGTCTACATCCTGCGCCACGATCCGGATGTGCTTGCGCAATGGGCGGCTTTCACCGGCCAGGACGGCGGCTCGCCGCGCTTCGACATGCTGGCCTTCGGCACCGCCACCGGCGTGCTGTTCTCGCTGATGGGACAGATCGGCGAACAGGTTGACTACCTGCGCTTCCTGCCCGACCGCACGCGCGAGAACCGCCGCGCCTGGTGGAGCGCCCTGTTGTTCGCCGGCCCGGGCTGGATCCTGATCGGCGGCCTCAAGGTACTCGCCGGCAGCCTGCTGGCGGTGCTGGCCATCGGCGCCGGCGTGCCCGGCAAGCAGGCGATGGAGCCGATCCACATGTATATGTGGGCCTACGGCCAGGTCTTCGACCAGCCTGAGGTCGTGCTGGCGGCGGCGCTGCTGTTCGTACTGGTATCGCAGATCAAGATCAACGTCACCAACGCCTATGCCGGCTCGCTGGCCTGGTCCAATGTGTTCGTGCGGCTGGCACACTATCATCCCGGCCGTGTGGTCTGGCTGGTGTTCAACGTGGTGATCGCGCTGCTGCTGGCCCTGCTGGGCATCTTCAGCACGCTGGAGGCGGTGCTGAGCGTCTATGCCAATGTGGTGATCGCCTGGCTGGGCGCACTGGTGGCGGACCTGGTGGTGCTCAAGCCGCTGGGCATCAGTCCCCGCCATGTGGAGTTCCGCCGCGCCTACCTCCATGCCTTCAACCCGGTCGGCTGCGGCGCCATGCTGATCGCCTCGCTGGCCGGCATCAGCGCCTACGCCGGCCTGTTCGGCCCCGCCGCCCAGGCCTACTCCGCCTTCATCGCGCTGGGCGCCTCGTTTCTCAGCGCCATCGCAATCGCCTTTGCCACCGGCGGACGCTACTACATCGCACGCGACAACACGCATTACCGCGGGCACGGTGCCGACGAGCCACTCCGCTGCTGCGTATGCGAGCGCGACTACGAAGCGCCCGACATGGCGCACTGCCCTTTCTACCAGGGCCCGATCTGCTCGCTGTGCTGCGGCCTGGACAACCACTGCCACGATGCCTGCAAGCGCCCGGGCGCGCTCGACGTCCAGGCGCCGGCGCGCCGGGGCGGCCTGGCCGGCGTGCTGGCGCCACGCTTCACCGGGCGCCTGGGCCGCTTCCTCGGCCTGTTCGGGACCGCGGCGGCGGCCATGGGTGCCATCTTCCTGCTGGCCTTGCGCCTGATGGCCAGTGGCGGTGCGCCGCCCGGCGAGAACTTCGGCGACCTGCTGCTGCGCGTCTACGCGGCCACGCTGCCCCTGCTGGCCTTTGGCGCCTGGTGGATCGTGCTATCGCATGAAAGCCGCGAACTGGCGCGCGCCGAACTGGTGGAATCGCTGCGCCACCTCGAATCGGCACGCAAGAACCTGGTCGAGGCCGAAAAGATGGCGTCACTGGGCGGCCTCGTCGCCGGCGTCGCGCATGAGATCAACACACCGGTCGGGATCGTGGTCAGCGCGGCATCCTACCTGCAGGACCGCACCGACGCCGCGCTGGCCCAGCAGGCGCGCAGCGCGCTGGGTCCCGCCGAGTTGGAGCGCTACCTGGCCGACGCCGCCCAATCGGCCCGGCTGCTGCTGTCCAACGCCAACCGCGCGGCCCAGCTCGTGCAGAGCTTCAAGCAGGTGGCGGTGGACCAGACCAGCGAGAAGCGGCGCGGCTTCGACCTGGGCGGCTACCTGCGCGAGACCGTGGTAAGCCTGGAGCCCGGCATGCGCGACACCCGCGTGCGCCTGCAGGTCGATTGCGCCCCCGGCATCGCCATGGACAGCTACCCCGGCCCGATCGCGCAGATCATCACCAACCTGGTGATGAATTCGCTGCAGCATGCCTTCGCCGACGGCCGCGCCGGCACCATCAGCATCGCCGCGTGGCAGGCGAGCGACGACGAGATCGTCCTGCGCTACGCCGACGACGGCTGCGGCATCCCGCGCGCGCTGCATGAGAAGATCTTCGAGCCCTTCTTCACCTCGCGCCGCGGCCAGGGCGGCAGCGGGCTGGGCCTGCACCTGGTCTACAACCTGGTCACCCAGCGGCTGGGCGGCACCATCGCGGTGGATGACCGCGCCGGCGGCGGCGTGGTGTTCACGGTGCAGGTGCCGAGAGTCACGCCGTCGGCCAGGGCCACCATTCCAATCGCTCCCGTCGGGAACCTCTCATGAATGTGAATCCGTCGATGTCGACGATGCCCCCGTGGCAGGTACTGCTGGTTGATGACGAGCCGGCGGTGCACGACGTGACCCGCCTTGTACTGCGCGACCTGACGTTTTCCGGACGCCAGGTGGTATTCCACAGCGCCTACACGGGCGAGCAATGCGTGGCCCACCTGGCGGCGCACCCCGACACGGCGCTGGTCCTGCTGGACGTGGTGATGGAGACGGACGATGCCGGCCTGGTGGTGGTGCGCCGCATCCGCGAGGAGCTGCGCAATGCCGACGTGCAGATCGTCCTGCGCACCGGCCACCCCGGGATGGCACCCGAGGCGGAGGTGGTGACCGACTATGAGATCAACGGCTACTTCGTCAAGACCGAGCTGACCGCCCGGAAGCTGGCCTCCGTCGTCATCGCCGGGCTGCGCAGCTACCAGTACGTCAGGGCGCTGCAGCAGGCGCACCTGCCGCAGGACCCGCAGTACGATAGCGAGGCAGCGGCCGGCGCCCAGGCCGGTGCCGAGGAAGCGATCGCGCAGGCCCTGCAGCAGTCGCGCTACCGGCTGCGTGCCCAGTGCCAGTACGACCTGGTCGATGGCGGCCTGGCCGCGGTCGCGCTGCTGCCCGAATGGCCCGCTTCCGCCGGCTGGACCGCGCATCCCGAGATGGCCAGCCAGGTACGCAGCCCGGCGCTGCTCGAGGCCATCAACGACGCGGTGCTGCGCCGGGCCTGCGCGCTGGCGCGCGCATGGCTCGATCACTGGGACATGGCAGGCGATGCGACCGGCGCGGCCGGCTGGCCGCCCAGGATCAGCGTGCCGGTGCTGCTGCCGCGCGCGGCCAGCGGCGACGCCGCGCTGCAGGCCCTGCCCGGCCTGGTGCGCCAGGCACTGGCCGAGTGCGGCCTGCCTGGCGGGGCGCTCGACCTGTTGCTGCCGGGCAACCTCCCCGCCACCTCCGCGGCCGCAGCGGAAGCGGCCCGCGACGTCTGCGCGCAGATCCGCGCACAAGGCGTTTCCATCACGCTGAGCGACATCGGCAGCGGCCCGATCTCGCTGGCGCATCTGCGCCGGCTGCTGCCCGACCGGCTGCAAATCGCGGCCAGCCATGTACGCGACGTGGCCGACGATCTGGAGCGCGCCGCCATCGCCCGCGCCGTGATCGCGCTGGCGCACACGCTGGGCGTGCGGGTACTGGCCGACGGCATCGCCAGCGCGGCGGAACTGCAATTCTTCAAGTGGGAAGGCTGCGACCATGGCCAGGGCGATCTGCCCGGCCCTGCCTGGGACACGGCGGACTGGCCACAGGCGCTGCCGCGGGCCTGATCCGTCCGCCCGGGGACCCGGTGCGCCGCCGCCCCCGGGGAGAGCTTGCGCGAGAGGCGGATCGAGCACTGGAATGTTCCAACCGCCGCATGGAAGCGGTGCTTCCGGCCTTAATCTGCCCTTCGGCCGAGCCAAGCCTCGCGCGTCCCGGTTACAATCGCCCCCGTGCAATCACTTGCCAGAGGAAGAGGGAAGAGGATGTCCGACGCTCTAGACGTGCCGCCGCGTGACCCGCGGCCCGGCGCCGAGGACAGGGCCGCCGAAGTGGCGACCACCATCGCCCGTGCCGCCATCGAGCAGGCAGACTACGCCATGCGCAACTGGACCGACCCGACACCGGGCCCGCTGCGCATCGGCTCCGAGCAGCACCTGCGCATGTTCTGCGACATGCTGCTGCAGACCCACAACCCGTACAAGCCGGCCGTGATCGAATGGCCGAAACTGTCGCCCGAGGCACTGCACCGGGTCACCTCGCTGCCGATCTGGGACATCGCAGTGCAGACCGAGGGCCGCGCCTCGATCCGGGTCAAGACCTTCGCCGAGACCGTCACCCACCCGGTGCTGCGCAACGCGCTGGACATGGATGGCGGAGAAGAGGCACGCCACAAGGTGGTGCTGTCCAAGCTGGTGGAGGCCTATGGCATCCCGCTGGCGCCCGAACCCGACTATCCGCCGCCCGCCGACCCGGAATGGGGCTGGCTGGTGACCGGCTACAGCGAGTGCATCGACAGCTTCTTCGCCTTCGGCCTGTTCGCCGCCGCCCAGCGTTCCGGCTTCTTCCCGGCCGAACTGGTCGAGACCTTCGAGCCGGTGATCCAGGAAGAAGGGCGGCATATCCTGTTCTTTGTCAACTGGGCCGCCTGGTACAAGCGCAACCTGCCGTGGTGGCGCCGCCCGCTGTTCGCGCTGAAGGTGGCGCGCGTCTGGGCCTTCCTGATCTGGGAACGCGTGGGCATCGCGCGCGGCATCGACGCCGACGGCGCGGCACAGGACGCCAACTTCACCATGAACGGCGCCGAGGCCTTGGGCGAGGCACTGTCGCCAGCGGCGATGATCGACCTGTGCCTGAGCGAGAACGACAAGCGCATGGCGGGCTACGAGGTACGCCTGCTGCGCCCGACCACCGTGCCCCGCCTGGCCCGCTTTGCCCGCCGTTTCCTCCACTGATTCCATGTTCATGCAGATTTTATTTGGGCTGGCGCTGGTGTCGCTGGCGATCTGGTGCGTGCTGCTAGGCGCACGCGCAGGCTTCTGGCGCGTGCGCAAGCCGGCGCCCTCCCCGCGGCCGGCCGAATGGCCGGAAGTGGTCGGCATTGTGCCGGCGCGCAACGAGGCTGACGTGATCGGCCGCGCCGTGTCCGGCATGCTCGGGCAACGCTATGAAGGCAAGCTGCGGCTGGTGGTGGTGGACGACCATAGCGAGGACGGCACCGCCGCGATCGCGCGGGATGCCGCCGCCGCCATCGGCCGTGCCGACTCGCTGACCGTGATTTCCGCCCGCGACCTGCCGGCCGGCTGGAGCGGCAAGGTCTGGGCCCAGTCCGAGGGGCTGGCCGCCGCCGATGCCATCGCGCCCGATACCCGCTATGTGTGGCTCACCGATGCCGACATCCACCACGGCCCAGGTGTGCTGGCCGAGCTGGTGGCGCGTGCCGAACACGAGGAGCGTGACCTGGTCTCGCTGATGGTGCGGCTACGCTGCGCCTCGTGGTGGGAGCGCTTCATCGTGCCGGCTTTTGTCTTCTTCTTCGCCAAACTCTATCCCTTCGCCCGCATCAGCAACCCGCGCAGCAAGGTGGCCGGCGCTGCCGGCGGCTGCATGCTGGCGCGCCGCAGCGCGCTGGCGCGCATCGGCGGCTTCGCCGCCATCCGCCACGAGCTGATCGACGATTGCAGCCTGGCCGCCCAGATCAAGCGCGGCGGCTCGATCCGGCTGGACCTGGCGGACGACAGCATTTCGCTGCGGCCCTATGACGACTGGCGCAGCCTGTGGGACATGATCGCGCGCAGCGCCTACACCCAGCTGCACTATTCGCCGCTGCTGCTGGCGGGCGCCTGCCTGGGCATGGTGCTGACCTACCTGGCGCCGCCGCTGCTGGCGCTGGGCGGCCTGGCGGCCGGCGCCGTACTGTGGCCGGCCTGGCTGGCCTGGGCCATGATGAGCCTGGCCTACCTGCCGATGCTGCGCGAGTACCGCCAGCCGGCCTGGCTGGCGCCGCTGCTGCCCGCCACGGCACTGTTCTACCTCGGCGCCACGCTGGATTCGGCGCGCCGCTACTGGCTGCGCCGCGGCGGTCAATGGAAGGGGCGCGCGCAGGCGCCGGTACGCTCTTGAGCTGGGTCAGACGAACCGACGTTCCTGCGGTGCCCGCTTCAGTCCAGGTAGCCTGCCTGCCGGAACCAGTCCAGCGCGTCGCGCAGGGCCTCCTGGTACGGCCTGGCCTGGTAGCCCAGCTCGCGGCCGGCCTTGGCGGAGCTGAAGAACATGCGGTATCTCGACATGGCCAGGCCGTCCAGCGTGATGAACGGCTCCTTGCCGGTCAGCCGTGCCACGGCCTCGGCCACGTGCGCCAGCGGATACAGCGGCCAGCGCGGCAGCTGGATCGTCGGCGCGCGCCGGCCGACCAGGCCGGCGATGTCGTGGAGCATCTGCTGCAGCGTGACGTCCTGGCCACCCAGAATGTAGCGCTCGCCGATGCGGCCGCGCTCCAGGGCCAGCATATGGCCTTCCGCCACATCGTCCACATGGGCCAGGTTCAGCCCGGTGTCCACGAAGGCGGGAATCTTGCCGGTGGCCGCTTCGACGATGATGCGGCCGGTCGGCGTGGGACGGACGTCGCGCGGCCCGATCGGGGTGGACGGATTGACGATCACCGCGGGCAGGCGGGACTCCCCCACCAATTGCTCGACGGCACGCTCGGCCAGCACCTTGCTGCGCTTGTAGGCGCCGATGGCCTCATCAGGGCGCATCGCCGCGGTTTCATCCACCGGGGCGGTGGCGCCGGCCACCCTCAGCGTGGCCACGCTGCTGGTATAGATGATGCGCTCCACGCCGGCCGCCTGCGCGGCGCGCATCACGGTCTGCGTGCCTTCCAGGTTGGTCCGTACGATTTCCTCGGGGTCGGGCGCCCAGAGGCGGTAGTCCGCCGCCACGTGGAACAGGTAGCGCACGCCGTCCAGCGCGCGCGCCATCGCCCGCGCATCGCGCATGTCGCCCTCGATGACCTGCACCGGCAGGCCCTCCAGATTGCGGCGCGGACTCGAGGCCCGCACCAAGGCACGCACGCCGAAGCCGCGCGCAAGCGCCTGACGCGCCACAGCAGAGCCAAGAAAGCCGGACGCGCCGGTCACCAAAACTTCATCTTTTACCGTCATGAGTCCTATCGCGGTAGTGTCGCGAACATGCCAAAAACCAGCTTGACCGGCCGGTCGCACGAACAAAGAAACCGGCAGCGGTATATAGTTACCACCGTGTTACGGAAATGTGATTCCGGAACAGCAATATTAAATTGTCTTTCAAGCCCATGTCTGGATCGGGGGCCATCAGTATGCAAGTGATTCTTGCCCAACCCCGGGGCTTTTGTGCCGGCGTGGTGCGTGCCATCGAAATTGTCGATCGCGCCCTCGTGAAGCATGGTGCCCCGGTATTCGTTCGGCACGAAATCGTGCACAATAAGCACGTTGTCGAGGGGTTGAAGCGCAAGGGCGCAAAATTCGTCGAGGAACTGGACACGGTGCCTTCTGGCGCCGTGACCATTTTCAGCGCCCACGGGGTGTCCAAGCAAGTCGAGGCTGAAGCCCGTACGCGCGAGCTGCGCGCCATCGACGCCACCTGCCCGCTGGTCATCAAGGTGCACACGCAGGGCCAACAGTACGCCGCAAGCGGCCGTACGGTGATCCTGATCGGGCATGCCGGCCACCCCGAGGTGGTAGGCACGATGGGCCAGATTCCGGGCAAGGTCATCCTGGTGCAGAACGAGGCCGAGGCGCAGACGCTGGACCTGCCGACCGACACCCCGGTGGCCTACGTTACCCAGACAACGCTGAGTGTGGACGACACGCGCAGCATCATCGCCGCGCTGACCCGCCGCTTCACCGACATCGTCGGCCCGGACACGCGCGACATCTGCTACGCGACGCAGAACCGCCAGAGTGCGGTGCGTGAGCTGTCCAAGCGCGTCGACGTGATCCTGGTGATCGGCGCGACCAACAGCTCGAATTCCAATCGCTTGCGCGAGATCGGCACCGAGAGCGGCGTGCCCAGCTACCTGCTTGCCGATGGCAGCGAGCTGGACCCGGCGTGGGTGCGCGATGCGGCGGTCGTCGGCATCAGCGCCGGCGCCTCCGCACCCGAGGAGATGGTGGAGGACGTGATCGCCGCGCTGCGCCGGCTGGGACCTGTCGAGGTCTCGACCATGGAAGGCATCGAGGAACACGCTGAATTCCGCCTGCCCGCCGAACTGGAGGATGCCCGTCCGGCAGTGGCGGCCGCCCGTCAAACCGAACCTCAGCTGGATCCGCAGACCGCGGCCGGCTGAACTTGAATTAGGAAATACGCTTTGGCTATTCCTTTCCTGCAGGTTGCCCGCGTGGGCGCCTATATCGTGCGCAAGCACCTGTCCGGCCAGAAGCGCTACCCGCTGGCGCTGATGCTTGAGCCCCTGTTCCGCTGCAACCTCGCCTGCAACGGCTGCGGCAAGATCGACTATCCGGACCCCATCCTGAACCAGCGCCTGTCGGTGCAGGAGTGCCTGGAAGCGGTCGATGAGTGTGGCGCGCCCGTGGTCTCCATCGCCGGCGGGGAACCGCTGCTGCACAAGGAGATGCCGGAGATCGTCAAGGGCATCATCGCCCGCAAGCGCTTCGTCTACCTGTGCACGAACGCGCTGCTGATGGAGAAGAAGATCGACCAGTACGAGCCGAGCCCGTACTTCGTGTGGTCGATCCACCTGGATGGCGACCGCGAGGCGCACGACCACTCGGTGAACCAGGAAGGCGTCTACGACCGGTGCGTGGAAGCGATCCGCATGGCCAAGGAGCGAGGCTTCCGCGTCAACATCAACTGCACGCTGTTCAACGATGCCAAGCCCGACCGCGTGGCGAAGTTCTTCGACTCGGTCAAGGCGATGGGTGTGGACGGCATCACGGTATCGCCGGGCTACGCCTATGAGCGCGCCCCGGACCAGCAGCACTTCCTGCACCGCGGCAAGACCAAGCAGCTGTTCCGCGACATCCTCTCGCGCGGCAATGCCGGCAAGAATTGGGCGTTCAGCCAGTCCACGATGTTCCTCGACTTCCTGGCCGGCAACCAGACCTACAAGTGCACGCCCTGGGGCAACCCGGCGCGCACGGTGTTCGGCTGGCAGCGTCCGTGCTACCTGGTGGGCGAAGGTTACGTCAAGACCTTCAAGGAACTGATGGAAGACACTGACTGGGACGCCTACGGCGTTGGTAACTATGAAAAGTGCGCCAACTGCATGGTCCACAGCGGCTTCGAGGCCACGGCCGTGGCCGACACGTTCGCGCATCCGCTGAAGGCCCTGGGCGTGAGCCTGCGTGGCGTGAAGACCGATGGCCCGATGGCCCCAGACATCCCGCTGGACAAGCAGCGTCCCGCGGAATACGTCTTCTCGCGCCACGTCGAGATCAAGCTCGCCGAGATCGGCCGCGCCCAGCCCAAGGGCAAGTCCGGCAAGGCGGCCAACCAGGCTACGGAAGCCGCCTGAGGACGATGTCAGCAGCCTGGCCGACCCTGCTTGGCAGCGCGCTCACCACGGTGGCGGCGGGCTACGCGCTGGCCGCTGCCTGGGCGAGCCGACGCCCGCCCGCGGCCTGGTCCGCGGCGGGCCTGCCGGCGGCCACGCCGCGCCCGGTCAGCGTGCTCAAGCCGCTGTGCGGCGCCGAGCCCCGACTGTACGAGAACCTGGCCGGCCTGTGCCGCCAGACGCATCCGTGCTACCAGTTCGTGTTCGGCGTGCGTGACGCGGATGACCCGGCCATCGCCGTGGTCGAGCGGCTGCGCGCCGACTTCCCCGCCTGCGACATCGCGCTGGTGGTCGATCCACGCGTGCATGGCGGCAACCTCAAGGTCAGCAACCTGATCAACCTGTTCGCCGCCGCCCGCCACGACGACCTCGTGCTGGCCGACAGCGATATCGCTGTGCCGCCGGACTACCTGGCGAGAGTGGCGGCGCCCCTGGCCGACCCGCAGGTCGGCGTGGTGACCTGCCTCTACCGCGGGCGCCCGGTTGGCGGCCTGTGGTCGCGCCTGGGCGCCGGCTTCATCAATGACTGGTTCGCACCTTCGGTGCGCATCGCCCATGCCGGCGGCTCGCGCCGCTTTGCCTTCGGCGCGACGATCGCGCTGCGCCGCGACACGCTGGCGGCCATCGGCGGCTTCGCGGCCCTGTCCGACCGCCTCGCCGACGATTTCTGGCTGGGCGAGCTGGCCCGGCAGCTCGGCCTGCGCACGGTGCTGTCCGAGGTCATCGTCGAAACCGACGTGACCGAGACCCGGCTGTCCGAACTGTGGACGCACGAGCTGCGCTGGCTGCGCACGATCCGCTCGCTGAACCCGCCCGGATTCAGTTTCACCTTCATCACCTTCACCTGGCCGATGCTGGCGCTGGGCCTGGCCCTGGCGCCGCTGCCTGCCGCGCTGGCCGTGGCCGCGCTTGGTGTGCTGGCGCGCAGCCTGCTCGCCGGCAGTGCCCGCGCGGCGCTGCTCGCGCCGCTGCGCGATGCGTTGCTGCTGGCCGGATGGGCTGCCGCCCTGCCCGGCACGCGCGTGCGCTGGCGCGACCAGGTGATGTCGACCAAAGACCGGCCCACACTGGCGCCGGCCGCGCCCCACGCGCAGGCCGCCCGCCCGGAACCCGACAATACCAACCCAGCCGCAAACGGCATCGTTTCCAGCAAGCTGTTATGAACGCCGCAAAGAAAACCCTGTTCCTGCAAGCCCCCTCCTTCGACGGTTTCGACGGCGGCGCCGGCTCGCGCTACCAAGCCAAGCGTGAGATCAAGTCCTTCTGGTACCCGACCTGGCTGGCCCAGCCCGCGTCGCTGATTCCGGGCAGCCGCGTGCTCGACGCGCCCGCCGACGAGCTGACGGTGCAGCAGTCGCTGGACATCGCCGCCGAGTACGACCTGGTCATCATCCACACCTCGACGCCGTCCTTCCCGACCGACGCCAAGTTCGCCGAGGAACTGAAGAAGCGCAAGCCGGGCGTGATGATCGGCATGGTCGGTGCCAAGCCGGCGGTGGACCCGGGCGGCACGCTGGGCGCCAGCGACGCCATCGACTTCGTCTGCCGCGAGGAATTCGACTACACCTGCATGGAAGTCGCACAGGGCAAGCCGCTCAAGGACGTGCTGGGCCTGAGCTACAAGCTGGCCGACGGCTCGCACGAGCACAACGGCCCGCGCCCGATGATCGAGAACATGGACGAACTGCCCTTCGTCGCCCCGATCTACAAGCGCGACCTGAAGATCGAGAACTACTTCATCGGCTACCTGAAGCACCCCTATGTGTCGATCTACACCGGCCGGGGCTGCCGCTCGAAGTGCACCTTCTGCCTGTGGCCGCAGACCGTGGGCGGCCACCGCTACCGCACCCGCTCGGCCGAAAGCGTGATCGCCGAGGTGAAGTGGATCAAGGAGAACATGCCCGAGGTCAAGGAGATCATGTTCGACGACGACACCTTCACCGACTTCAAGCCCCGCGTGGAAGAGATCGCGCGCGGCCTGGGCAAGCTGGGGGTGACCTGGTCCTGCAATGCCAAGGCCAACGTGCCGTACAGCACGCTGAAGATCATGAAGGAAAACGGCCTGCGCCTGCTGCTGGTGGGCTATGAGTCCGGCGACGACCAGATCCTGCACAACATCAAGAAGGGCCTGCGCACCGACATCGCCCGCCGCTTCACTGAAGACTGCCGCAAGCTGGGCATCCAGATCCACGGCACCTTCATCCTGGGCCTGCCGGGCGAAACGCGCGAGACCATCGAGAAGACCATCGAGTACGCAAAGGAAATCAACCCGCACACCATCCAGGTGTCGCTGGCTGCGCCCTACCCCGGCACCCGCCTGTACGACCAGGCGGTCGAGAACGGCTGGCTGGAAGAGAACAAGGTGATCAACCTGGTCAACGACAAGGGCGTGCAGCTGGCGGCGATCAGCTACCCGCACCTGTCGAAGGAAGACATCTACCACGGCGTCGAGACCTTCTATAAGCGCTTCTATTTCCGTCCCAGCAAGATCTGGGAGATCGTGCGCGAGATGCTCGGCAGCTGGGACATGATGAAGCGGCGCCTGCGCGAAGGCGTGGAGTTCTTCCGCTTCCTGCGTTCACACGAGGCTTGATCCTGGAACGGCCCGCCCCCCCTGCCCGCGCGCTGATCGTCACCGCCGACGACTTTGGTCTCACCACTGGGGTCAACGAGGCGGTCGAACTGGCGCACCGCGACGGCGTGCTCAACGCAGCCAGCCTGATGGTGGGCGCGCCGGCCGTTGCCGACGCCGTGGCGCGCGCGCGTCGGCTGCCGGAGTTGCGCGTGGGCCTGCACGTGGTGCTGGCCGACGGACCGGCCGTGCTGCCGCGCAGTGCGATTCCAGACCTGGTCGACGCCGAGGGCCGTTTCGGCTCCGCGATGGCGCGCGACGGCTGCCGTTTCTTTTTCCTGCCGCATGTGCGGCGGCAGCTTGCGGCGGAAATCCGCGCGCAGTTCGAGGCCTATGCGGCCACCGGGCTGCCGCTCGACCACGTCAATACACACAAGCATTTCCACCTGCACCCCACGGTGCTGTCGCTGATCCTGCGCATCGGCCGCGAGTACGGCCTGCGCGCCATGCGGCTGCCGCTGGAGACCGGCGCGCCGCTGTTCCTGCGGCCCTGGCTGGCGCTGCTACGCCGCCGCCTACGTGCCGCTGGAATCGTCCACAATGATTACGTGGTGGGCATCGCCAACAGTGGCGGCATGGACGAGTCGGTGCTGCTTGCGGCACTGCGCCGCCTGCCGGCCGGCGTCGGCGAGATCTACCTGCACCCGGGCGTGGAGTCCGGGGCGCGCGTGACGCAATCGATGGCTGGCTACCGCCATGCCGATGAACTGGCGGCCCTGCTCTCGCCGCGGGTGCGTGCGGCGCTGGATGAAGTGGCGCCAAGGCGCGGCGGCTTCGCTGACGTGTTCGATGGCCTGGCGCCGGCATGAACCGAAGATGAAACGTATTGCTTACCTCACCGGCCTGCTCGGCCTGATCGCCCTGACCGCCCTCGTGGCGCACCAGGGCGTGGGCGACGTCGCGCACATTCTGGCGCAGGGCGGCTGGCTGTTGCTGCTGCTCGTGCCGTTCCACGGCCTGCCGCTGTTGCTCGACGCCCAGGGCTGGCGCGTGCTGCTGGCGCCGGTCGATCCCGGCCGCCACGCCGGACTGGGCTTCCTGTGGTGGGTAGCCGGCGTGCGCGAGGCCGTCGGCCGGCTGCTGCCGACCCTCACCATCGGTGGTGATCTGGTCGGCATCCGGCTGGCGCGCATGCGGGTGGCCGACACCACGGCGGTCGCCGCCAGTGTCGTGGTCGAGGCCATGGTCACGCTGTTCGCCCACTACCTGTATTCCGTGCTGGGCGTGCTGATGCTGCTGCTGGCGATGGACACCGGTGGCCACGGCACGGTCATCCTGGCCGGGCTGCTGCTATCGCTGCCGGTGCCGGTGCTGTTCGCCGTGTCGCTGCGGCACGGTGGCATCTTCGAAAAGCTGGAAGGTGCGGCGCGACGCCTGTTCGGCGAGGACAACCGCATCGCCGTGATGATCGACGGCACACGCCTGGATGCGCAGATCCGGCTGCTTAACCAGCGCCGCAGCGTGCTGCTCAAGGCGGTCGCCTGGCAGTTCGCCGGGTTGATGGTTGGCACGCTCGAAGTCTGGTTTGCGCTGATGCTGCTGGGCCACCCGGTGCCGATCTGGCAGGCGCTGGCCATCGAAGCGCTGACCCAGGCTGCGCGCCAGGTCGCCTTCTTCGTGCCGGCCGGCCTGGGCGTGCAGGAGGCGGTGGTGCTGCTGTTGGGCCACATGCTTGGTGTGGATCCCCAGACATCGATGTCGCTGGCCCTGGTCAAGCGCGCGCGGGAAATCCTGTACGGCGTGCCCGCGCTGGTGTCCTGGCAATGGATGGAACTGCGCCGCTGGCGGCGCGGCGTGCGCAAAGCGGCCGCGGCCGCGGCCGGCGCCCAAAAGGCGCCGCTGCGCTGAGGCAGCGGCCGGCCTGCGCGGTCCGGTGCACGCAGCAACGGGCCGGCGCGGCCAGCGCGCCCAAGCGGTACGGGTACAGGTACGGGAAGGGAAGGTAGACAGCCCAGGCGGCGCCGGTATGGCGGCACCTGGGCGAGGCGAGTGCTCAGGCCTGCCGAGCCACTCAGGCGTCAGCCGACTGCTTGGCGTTGTGGTTGGTCAGGTACTTGACCAGGCCATCGACGCCGCCACGGGCGACGACGTCGGAGAACTGCCGGCGGTAAACCTCGATCAGCCAGGCGCCCATCATATTGATGTCGTAGATTTTCCAGCCGTTGGGCGTGCGCTGCAGGCGATAGTCGATCTGCATCTCATCGCCGTTGTTCAGCACGCGCGTCTGCACGACTACGTCGTTCGCGCCCTGCGCAGGCAATGCCGGCTTGTAGGTGAACTTGACATTCTGCTCGCGCAGCTGCGCAAGCGACACGGCGTAGCTGCGCACCAGCAGCGCCTCGAACTGCTGGTGCAGTTGCTTGCGCTGCTCCGGCGTGGCATCGCGCCAGGCGGGGCCGACGGCGAGCCGGGTGGTGCGCTCGAAGTCTGTGAACGGCAGGAATTGGCGCTGAACCACGGCGGTGATCTTGGCCAGGTCGCCGCTGCGGGTCTCGGGATTGCTCTTGATCGTGGTGATCACGCCCTCCACCGCCGCCTGGACCAGCTTGTCCGGGTTGGCAGTGGCGCGGTCGATGCTCTGCGCCTGCGCGGCCGACACCATCACGACGGCGGCCAACGGAATCAGGGAAACGATACTTTGCGTCTTCATACGTACGATGGGCTCCAATAGCCTCAGTGGCGGCAACAGGCTTCGTCGGCACCCCCGCCATGGGAACCGGCCCTAAACGGATCAGTATAGCCTACGGCGGCCGTATCGGACCGCGGCGTTACCGGCATCACATCAATGTATCAATGCGGTGGCGCAGACGGCCCTCAGCCCACCGCACGGGTATACTCCCGGCTGCCGTATTGCACCCTTGACCTGCCCAATGCTCACGTCGCTGCTCACCCGCATCGTCAAATTCGCCACTTCCCGCCCCTGGAGCGTGATCGTCGTGGCCGCCCTGCTGACCCTGCTCAGCAGCGTCTACGTGGCCCGGCACTTCGCCATCAATACGGACATCGGCCGCCTGCTCGAATCCAGTGCGCCCTGGGCGCAGCGCGACGCTGCCATCGGCAAGGCCTTCCCGCAACGCGAACAATTGATCCTGGCCGTGGTCCAGGCGCCGGCCGTGGAACTGGCCGACACCGCGGCCGACGAGCTGGCCGGCGCGCTGCGCCAGGAGCCGGCGCGCTTCCACGCGGTGAGCCAGCCCGGCGGCGGCGAGTTCTTCACGCGCAACGGCCTGCTGTTCCTGGACACCGCTGCGGTCAAGGACATGACCGCGCAGCTGGGCCAGGCGCGCCCGCTGCTCAACACGCTGGCACGCGATCCATCGCTGCGTGGCCTGTCCGACACCTTGACGACCACGCTGACACTGCCGTTGCAGCTCGGCCAGGTCAAGCTCTCCGACATGGCCACGCTGCTCGGCCAGAGCGCGAACGCGGCCGAGGGCGTGCTGGCCGGCAAGCCGGCCGCCTTGTCATGGATGGGCCTGCTCGATGCGGACCTGCGCCCCGGCCCCGACGGCCTCGCGCGCAGCTTCATCACCATCAGCCCGGTGCTGAACTACAGCGACCTGGAGGCCGGTGCCGCCGCCTCCGATGCCATCCGCGCGGCCGCGGTGCGACTGCGGCTGGCCGAGCGCTACGGCGCCGAGGTACGGCTGACCGGCCCGCAACCGCTGGCCGACGATGAGTTCGCCTCGGTCAGCGAGGGCGCGGCCCTGAACGGCGCGCTGACGGTGCTGGCCGTCATCCTGATCCTGTGGATGGCACTGCGCTCCAAGCGACTCATCATCTGCGTGCTGATCAGCCTGTTCTCCGGCCTGATGATCACCGCCGCGCTCGGCCTGGCCATGGTCGGCGCGCTCAATATGATCTCGGTGGCCTTCGCCGTGCTGTTCGTCGGGCTGGGCGTGGACTTCGGCATCCAGTTCGGAGTGCGCTACCGCGCCGAGCGCCATGCCGACGAAAGCGTCGACGTGGGTACCGCGCTGGTGCACGCCGCGCGCGTTTCGGCCATGCCGCTGTCCCTGGCCGCCACCGCCACCGCCGCCGCCTTCTTCTGCTTCCTGCCTACCGACTACCGCGGTGTTGCCGAACTGGGAAAGATCGCCGGCGTCGGCATGCTGGTCGCCTTCACCGGCACGTTCACGCTGCTCCCCGCCCTCATCTCGCTGATGCGCCCCGAGGGCGGCCGGGTCGCCCCGGGCGTGCCCCGGCTGGCGGCCGCCGATGCCTTCTTCGAGCGCCACCGCAAGCCCGTGCTGATCGCCACCTCTGCGGCCATCCTGCTGGCCTCGCCGCTGCTGCTGCACCTGCGCTTCGACTTCAACCCGCTGCACCTGAAGGATCCTAATTCCGAGTCGATGTCCACGCTGCTGGCGCTCAAGGACGCCCCGCAGGCAGGTACCGACGATGTCAGCGTGCTCGCGCCGTCGCTGGACGCCGCGCGGCAGATCGCGGATAAGCTGTCTGCGCTGCCCGAGGTGGCGCGCGTGATCACGTTGCAAAGCTTCATCCCGGGCGACCAGCCGCCCAAGCTTGCCGCCATCGCCGCCGCCGCGACCAACCTGCGGCCGGTGCTGGAGCAAACCCCGGCCACAGCGGCCACCGACGCGCTGCGCGTGGCCTCGCTGAAGAACGCGGCACGCCAGCTCTCCCTCGCTGCCGAAGACCATCCGGGCCCGGGTGCAACCGAAGCGGCACGCCTGGGCAAAGCGCTCAAACAACTCGCCGCGGCCGATGCCGCCACGCGCGACCGCGCCGAGCAGGCGCTCAGCCTGCCGCTGCGGCTTGCCCTGAGCCGGCTGCAGCGCGCCTTGTCGCCGCAGCCGGTCACCGAGCAGAGCCTGCCGCCCGAACTGGTGCGCGACTGGCTGGCACCGGACGGCCGCGCCCTGGTCAGCGTCAGTCCCAAGCTGCCGCGCGGCGATGGCGATGCGCGCGAGCAGGCCATCGACCGTTTCATCGATGCCGTGCTGCGCGTGGAGCCGCAGGCCACCGGCGGCCCCATCGCGATCCGCGGCTCGGCCGAGACCATCATGACGGCCTTCGCCCATGCGGGCGTGTGGGCCGTGCTGTCGATCACCGTGCTGCTGTGGATCGCGCTGCGCCGCGTCGGCGACGTGCTGCGCACGCTGGTGCCGCTGCTGGTATCGGCCGTGGTGACGCTGGAGATGTGCGTGGTGTTCGGCATCGCCCTGAACTTCGCCAACGTGATCGCCTTGCCGCTGCTGCTCGGCATCGGCGTGGCCTTCAAGATCTACTACGTGATCGCCTGGCGGGCCGGCAAGACCCACTTGCTGCAGTCCAGCCTGACGCACGCGGTGCTCTACAGCGCCGCGACCACTGCCACCGCCTTCGGCAGCCTGTGGCTGTCCAGCCACCCGGGCACCGCCAGCATGGGCAAGCTGCTGGCCCTGGCCCTGGCCTGCACGCTGGCGGGCGCCGTGTTCTTCCAGCCCATGCTGATGGGCCGTCCGCGGCGCGCGCGTGCCGGGACGGATGCCGCCAAGGCCCCCGCGCGCCACGGAAAGACAAAGACAACCTCGTCGGCCGACTGAGCCGGCATGCACTCAAGAAAAATGCGTAGCGACAAGCCCCTCTCCTTTCCCCTTCCCGGCACGGTGGCCCGCCCGCTGTGCGCGCTCGCAAGCGCCGCCCTGCTTTGCACCGGCTGCGCGACCGGGCCGCAGGCATCGCCCGAGGATCCGCTCGAGCCGATGAACCGTGTCGTGTTCAAGGTCAACGACAAGGTCGACACGTATGTGGCGCAGCCGATCGCCAAGGGCTACCGCGCGGTCACGCCGACGCCCGTGCGCAGCGCCGTCACGAACTTCTTCGCCAACATGGGCGATGTCGGCAACACGGTCAACAACATGCTGCAAGGCAAGGGCGTCGACGCGACGGAGAGCTTCATGCGGGTCGTCATCAACTCGACCTTCGGCATCGGCGGCCTGATCGACATCGCCACGCCTGCCGGCCTGAACCGCCACGCCCAGGACTTCGGGCTGACCATGGGCGTCTGGGGCATCCCGTCCGGGCCCTACCTGGTGCTCCCGCTGTTCGGTCCCAGCTCGTTCCGCGACGGCGTCGGCCTGTACGTCAACTTCCAGCTCGACCCGACCACCTACTTCGATCCGGCCTGGCGCAATACGCTGTTCGGCGTGAACATCGTCGACACCCGCACCAACCTGCTGGGCGCCACCGACCTGCTGGCGCTGGCCGCGCTCGACAAGTACGCCTTCACGCGCGACGCCTACCTGCAGCGCCGGCGCTACCTGATCGAGGGCAGCAAAGCGGAAAAGAACCTGCCCAACTACGAGGAAAACGAACCGGAATCCGGCGCGGCGGGCAAGCCGGCCGAGCCGGCCCAGGTGCCGGCGGGCGCAGCGCCCGCCGCACCGCAGCAAGCGGCGCCGTCGAAAGAGCCTGCTCCCGCGAAAGAGCCCACGAAAGAGCCCGCGCCACAGGAGGCGGCACCGGCCAAGCCCTGAGCCCCCGCGTCCCTGACGCCGCGCAACGGGCGCCGCCCGTCCGCTGCGCACGCCGGCGCGGCGGCAAGGCCCGCCGCACTACCCCGCACTACCCCGCGAGCACGCCAGGTTGCGTCGGCATCACTGGCTTGCGGGTCAACACCAGCGCCAGTTGCAGCGCGCTGCCCGCCACCGCCTCGACAGACGGCGTGTAGCCGTTGCGTATCCAGCGCAGCGCGATATGCATGATCCCGCCGGTCGCACCCGCCAGCAGTAGCGGATCCGGCTCCTCCCCGGCCGGCAGCAAGGCCTGCGCCAGCAGGCTGCCGAGCGAGCGGAGAGAGGCATCGAGCGCCTCGTCCACCTGCTTGCTGACACCCTGGATCTCCACCAGGAAGACGCGTGCCGAGCGCGGCTCGCGCTGCAGGGCACCGAAATAGGCCGCCAGCATCGCCAGCGCGCGGCGCCGTCCGCTGCGCCCGGCTGCGTCGCCGGCGAGGGAGATCGCCTCCAGCAGCGCATCGGTGACCGCCTCGAACGAGGCGGCCAGCAAGGCTTCGCTATTCGCGAAGGATTCATAGAAATAGCGTTCGGTCAGGCCCGCCGCCTCGCACACCGCCTTCACGGTCGAGTGCTGGTAGCCGCGCTCGCCATAGACCTGGATGGCGGCGGCAATGAGTTGGCAACGGCGCTGCGCGCGCCGCTCGTCGGCTGCGGCGCCGCGGTAGCGGCGCGCGGGGGAAAGCTCTGTCGTCATGGCGCCATTATGACATTCCCTATTGTCAGATGATATCTGACAACCTACAGTGTCAGAATAGCATTCGACCTGGGTCCACTCCATGATTGCCACCGCCCCCACTGACACACCCTTGGATGTCCTGATCGTCGGGGCCGGCCTGTCCGGCATCGGCGCGGCCCGCCAACTGCAGCAGCGCTGCCCCGGCAAACGCTATGCGATCCTCGAGGCGCGCGCGTCGATGGGCGGCACCTGGGACCTGTTCCGCTACCCAGGCATCCGCTCCGATTCCGATATGTACACGCTGGGCTACCGCTTCAAGCCCTGGAAAGGCGCGAAGGCGATCGCGGATGGCCCGTCCATCCTGGCGTACATCCGCGAGACGGCCGAGGAGGCCGGCATCACCCAGCACATCCGCTTTGGCCACAAGGTCATCAGCGCGGCATGGGACAGCGGCGAGGCGTGCTGGACGGTCGAGGCCGAGCGCAGCGAGGATGGCGGCCGGGTACGGCTGCGCGCGCGCCTGCTCTATGTCTGCGCCGGCTACTACAGCTACGCCGAAGGCCACCGCCCCGCCTTCGCCGGCGAAGAGGATTTCCGCGGCCGGATGGTGCACCCGCAGTTCTGGGACCCGTCGCTGGACTACGCGGGCAAACGGGTGGTCGTGATCGGCAGCGGCGCCACCGCCGTCACGCTGGTACCGGCCATGGCGAGCAGCGCCGCCCACGTGACCATGTTGCAGCGCTCACCGACCTATATCGTGCCCCGCCCGGGCGAAGACGCCATCGCGCACAAGCTGCGCCGCCTGCTGCCGGAACGCCACGCCTATATGCTGACGCGCTGGAAGAACGTGCTGCTGGGCATGTTCTTCTACCAGCTCGCGCGCCGCAAGCCGGAGCAGGTCAAGATGCGCATGGTCGGCATGGCGGCCGAGCAGCTCGGCCCCAGCTTCGACATCGACACCCACTTCACGCCGCGCTACAAGCCTTGGGACCAGCGCGTCTGCGTGGTGCCGGACGGCGACCTGTTCCGCGAAATCCGCGACGGCCGCGCCTCAGTGGTCACCGACACCATCGAGCGCTTCACCGAGAACGGCATCCGGCTCGCCTCGGGCAAGGAACTGCCGGCCGACGTCGTGGTGGTGGCCACCGGCCTCAAGCTCAATATGCTGGGTGATATCGCCATCACCGTCGACGGCCAGCCGCGCCTGCCCGCCGAATCGATGGCCTACAAGGGCATGATGCTCAACGACGTGCCCAATCTGGTGCTCGCCTTCGGCTACACCAACGCCTCCTGGACGCTGAAGGCCGACCTGACGGCCGAGTACGTATGCCGGCTGCTGCGCCACATGGACCGCCGCGGCCACCGCATCGCGGTGCCGCGCCGCGATGCCGGCGTGCAGCCCGCGCCCTTCCTCGACTTCACCTCCGGCTACGTGCAGCGTGCCGCCGGCGTGCTGCCCAAGCAGGGCGACCGCAAGCCGTGGCGCGTGTACCAGAACTACTTCATGGACATGCTGACGATCCGGCACGGCGGCATCGACGACGGCGTGATGCAGTTCGACGCCCCGCTGCCGGCGCGGATGCAGCTCAAGGACCGGGTGGCGGTGGTCACCGGCGCGGGCAGCGGCATCGGCCGCGCGCTCGCGCAGGCGCTGGCGCAGCGCGGCTGCCATCTGGCCCTGGCCGACCGCGACCAGGCCGGCCTGGCGCAGACGGCCGCGCTGCCCGAACTGCGCGGCGTGCGTGTAAGCGTGCACGCGCTGGACGTGGCCGACCGCGACGCAGTGGCGGCATTGCCGGCCGCCGTGCTGGCCGAGCACGGCCGCGTCGACGTGCTCGTCAACAACGCCGGCGTGGCCCTGGGCGGCAGCTTCGAGCAGGTCAGCGAGGCGGACTTCGACTGGCTGATGTCGATCAACTTCCAGGCGGTGGTGCGCATGACGCGGGCCTTCCTGCCCCTGCTGCACCGCAGCGACGACGCCCGCATCGTCAACGTCTCCAGCCTGTATGGCCTGATCTCGCCGCCCGGCCAGAGCGCCTATTCCGCCAGCAAGTTCGCGGTGCGCGGCTTTTCGAATGCGCTGCGGCACGAACTGGCCAGCAGCCGCATCGGTGTCACGGTGGTGCATCCCGGCGGCATCGCCACGTCGATCGCGCGCAATGCGCGCCTGGCGGAGCCGATCCCGCAGGAGCAGCTGCAGCAGCGCCTCGCGCGCGCCGACAAGATGCTGCGGATGCCGCCGATTAAGGCGGCCGACATCATCGTGCGCGGACTGGAAAAGCGCCGCTCGCGCGTGCTGGTGGGCATGGACGCGGTGGTGGTGTCGTGGCTGGAGCGCCTTGCGCCGGTGCACTACTGGCGGCTGCTTGGCCGGAGCGTACAGGTATGAGCGCGCCGCTGATCGTGGTGGCGGCGCTGGCGCTGCTGGTGGTGCTGGCCGTGGCCGGCCTGGCCTGGTTCACGTGGCGCACCGCGAAGCGCGTGGAAGCCGCCCTGCCGCCCGCAGGCCGCTTCGTCGACGTGCCCGGCGCCCGGCTGCATGTGGTGGAGCGCGGCCAAGGTCCCGCCGTGCTGCTGGTGCACGGCCTGTCGGGCCAGCTCGGCAATTTCAACTATGGCATGATCGAGCCGCTGGCGCGCGATTTCCGCGTGGTGGCCGTGGACCGGCCGGGCGCCGGCTATTCCACGCGTGCGCCGGGAGCGGACGCTGGCCTGCCGGCTCAGGCCAGCGCGCTGGCGGCGCTGATCGAGCAGCTCGGGCTGGAGCGGCCGCTGGTGGTAGGACACTCTCTGGGCGGGGCGGTGGCGCTGGCGCTGGCCATCGGCCATCCGGAGCGCGTGGGCGGACTGGCGCTGGTGGCACCGCTGACGCATCCGCCCTCCGACATCCCCGTGGTGTTCAAGGCGCTGACGATCCGGCAGCCCTGGCTGCGCCGGCTGGTGGCCTGGACGCTGGCCACGCCGATGTCGATCGCCCGCCGCGAGCAGGTGATGGACATTGTCTTCGGCCCCGACCCGGTACCGCCAGATTTCGCCACGCGCGGCGGCGGCCTGCTCGCTCTGCGCCCTGGCCATTTCGTCGCCGCGTCGGAAGACCTCAATGCCGCCGAACACAGCCTGCCACCGCTGCTGCCGCGCTATGGAACGCTACGCCTGCCGCTCAGCATCCTGTACGGCCGCGAGGACCGCATCCTCGACCCGGCGGAGAACGGCGAGGCGCTGGCCGCCAAGGTGCCGGGTGCCGCGCTGACGCTGGTGCCCGGCGGCCATATGCTGCCGATCACCGCCGCCGATACCACCGTGCGCTTCGTGCGCGATGCGGCGGCGCGGCTGCGGGAGCCGGAGCGCGTGCCGGCGTGAGTCCCGGGGCGGCTCGCGCCGCCCCGTTGCAGCCGTTCAGGCGGCCCCCCGCTCAAGCAGCCTGTTCAAGCAGCCCTCTCAAGCAGCTCGTTTAAGCAGCCCGTTCAGGCGGGCAGCTCGCTCTTCGCCTTGTAGCCCGGCGGCACCAGCTCCTTCATGCAGGCCTCCGTCGCCTGCCGGCTGGCCACGTACAGATAGGGCGCGATCGCATCGCTGATGCGCTTGAGGCCGCCCTGCTCCAGGAAGGCCTTCAGGTCGGGGCTCTCGAGCAGGCTGTTGGCCTCCAGTGCATCCGCCCCCGTGATACCGGCAGCCTCGATGCTCTTGCCCTCCAGCGCCGCCGCCTTGGCCTTGCGGCCCAGCGGCGAGCCCAGCAGCCGGGCCAGCCGGATCATCAGCCCCGGATCCGTGATGACCATGGCAAAGCCCGGCCTGACGACCTGCTCCAGCACCGGCTCGCTCAAGCGCGCGCGGGCGCATTCGACATAGCGCGCCTTCGGCACCGGCCCCAGCTTGTCGGGCAGCTTGGCGAATGCCTTGTCCATGCCCGATGCCACCACGGGCCCTACGTCGTAAGCGCGGACCAGCACGTTGAGCGCTTCCTCGAAGTCGGGCGGGAACGCTTGTGGCGGCGGCGCCGCCCGCTGCTCGTTGGTCATTGCCAGGGGCTCGGCCTGCGGCCGCTCGGGCGGCTGGCCTGCGCCGCCGTCCGTCTCACGGTAATCGAGCCGGGCCAGCGCGGTACCGCGGATGGCGTTGCCCGTCGCCGGGTCGTGGAACGGCTGGCACCGGGCCCGGCGCAAGGAGGCCAACGCCGCGGCATCCAGCGCTGCCTCGCCCGAACTCTGCCGGACCGTGGCGGACTCCACGCTGCCGTCTGCGCCCAGCACCAGTTCGAGCTGCACCTGTCCCGCGACACCGGCAGCGCGCAGCGCCGGCGGGTACACGGGCGACTCGACCTGGCACGGTGTGCTGGCCTGCGTGGCGAGATCCTGGAGCGAGAAGGCGAGCTGCGGCGCCGCGCCGCACAGCCCGGGGACAGCAAGCAGGGCAGCCGCGATCGCGAGGCGCGGCGCCGGCAGGTACTTGGACCGTGGCATGAGAGGATCTGGGCGTTCCGGCAAGACCGGGTTCGCTGCTGTGGGCTGGCCCGTTCGGGGTGGCGCGGGCGGCGGCCCTGCCGTCGCCCCCTCAGCAACATCATACCCAGATACGACACCGCCGTTTCGTGCGCTACACCGCGCAGCGCCTGTCCGTGCCGAGCGGCCGGCACGGTGCCCGCGGGCCGGCTAGGCGCCGCCCTCGCCCAGCGCCGGCACCTCGGTACCGCTGTCCGGCAACCCCAGCGAGAACTTCACAGGAAAGCGCAGCGCGATGCTCCCCTCCTCCGGCAAGCTGCGGACCATGCCGCGCGCTTGCACATGCGGGTCCGCGAACAGCTCGCGGGCACCGAGCACGGGAGAGAACGGCAGGTCACGGCCGGCAAAGGCTGCCTCCCACTGCGCCAGCGTGCGGCTCAGGAACATGGCCTTGAGCACAGCATTGACCTCGGCCTTGTGCCGCTGACGACCGGCGCGTGAAACGAAGCGCGCATCGCGCAGGGCGGGATAGGCGGTGCCCATCGCCTCCGCAAGGTTGAGCCAGAACTTGTTCTCCAGGATGCCCATGGCGAGGTGGCGGCCGTCCCGGGTGGCGAACAGGTCGTTGTCGGGCAGCACGGTCGGCGCGGCCAGCGGCTGCGCCTCATACTCGCGCGCGGCCCAGGCGCCGTGTGCGGTCCAGGACAGGATCGCATCGTGAATCGAAACGTCGAGGTGCTGCCCACGCCCGTTCTGGCGCGCGCTCATCACCGCCACTGCCAGTGACAGCGCCGCGTAGCCGGAGGCAGCGTAGTCGGACACGCGGGCGCGCGGACGCGAGACCTTGTCCTCCACCTGCACCGGCACCGACCAGTAGCCGGCCAGCGCCAGGTAGTTCAGGTCGTGCCCCGCCTGCTCGGCGTACGGCCCGCTCTGGCCGAAGCCCGAGATCGAGCACAGCACCACGGCGGGATTGACCGCGGCGAGCACCGAGTAGTCCAGCCCCAGCCGCTGCAGCACGCCGGGGCGGAACCCTTCGACCACCGCATCGGCCTCGCGCACCAGGTCGAGGAAGGCCGCCTTCCCGCTTGCGCTCTTCAGGTCCAGCACGACGGAGCGCTTGCCCCGGTTGAACTGCGCGAACACGGCCGCACCGAGCTGGCGCGAGGTGTCGCCGACGCCGGGCTGCTCCACCTTGATCACATCGGCGCCGAGCTGCATCAGCAAGGTCGTGGCGTGCGGCCCCGGCAGCAGCTGGCTGAAATCGATGATCTTGACGTCCTTCAGGCAGGACCACTCTGGTTTCATCGTCGGCTTTCCGTTGCGGGTCTCAACTGTCATCCATGCCGATCTCGCGCATCAGCGCGCCATAGCGGCGCGTCTCGGCGGCGACCAGCGCATTGAATTCGCCCGGCGAGGCACTGCGGCGCAGTTCGCCCGCGCTGGTGCGCAATTGCGTATCGAACGCCCCGCTCGCCTGCACCTGCCCGACGGCCGCGAAGATGCGTTGCAGCAGCGGCGCGGGCAGCCCGGCCGGCGCGAACAGGCCGCTCCAGTTGTCGATGACGAAGCCTGGCGGCAAGGCTTCGGCCAGCGTCGGCACCTCCGGGAAGTAAGGAGAGCGGGCCGAGGACGATACCGCCAGCGCGCGCAGCTGCCCGTTGTGCAGGTACTGCGCGGCCGTGCCCAGCACCGGCATGCCGAAGTCGGTCTGGCCGCTGAGCATGGCAGCCACCAGTTCCGTCGCCCCTTTGTATGGCACATGCAGCGCGCGCGTGCCGCCCTGGTGCAGCAGCATTTCCACGGCCAGGTGGGCGATGCTGCCCTTGCCGCCAGAGCCATAGCTGAGCGCGCCCGGTGCGCGCCGCAGCGCCGCCACCAGATCGCGCGCGCTGCGGTAGGGCGCCGAGGCGGGCACCGCCAGCACGGTGGGACCACCAGCCAGCGCGCCGATAGCCGTGAAATCGCGCGCCGGATCATAGGGAGGATGCCGGTAGGTATGCACATTGATCACGTGCGTATTGGCGAGGAGACCCAGCGTGTAGCCGTCCGGCGCCGCCCGCTTGAGGGCGCCGGCACCGATGATGCCGCCCGCGCCCGCGACATTCTCCACCACCACGGGCTGGCCCAGGCGCGTGCGCAGTCCTTCGGACAGCACGCGTGCGGTGCTGTCCGGCGCGCTGCCTGCGACGAAGGGAACGATCAGGCGGATCGGCCGGTTGGGGAAGTCAGCGGCAGCGCGCGCGACGCCGCCGGCCATGCCCGCCAGGGCGG
This sequence comes from Cupriavidus sp. 09_S30, assembly GCF_056930435.1. Lineage (NCBI taxonomy): Bacteria > Pseudomonadati > Pseudomonadota > Betaproteobacteria > Burkholderiales > Burkholderiaceae > Cupriavidus > Cupriavidus sp. 09_S30. Next base: position 2,149,988 of record NZ_JBXOWI010000002.1, read on the forward strand.
ACGAGCCGGCCATCGCAAGCCATTGTCTGCGATTCATGATGCGTCTCCCTGGGCCGGCTGCAGGATGGCGCGCGCGATGGTGTTGCGCTGGATCTCGCTGGTGCCGGTGAAGATGCGGAACATGCGCAGCTTGCGGAAGGCCTGCTCCACCGGATGGCCGCGCGTCACGCCCACGTTGCCATGGATCTGCACGGCCTTGTCCGCCACCTCGAAGCAGCGCTCCGAGACGAACAGCTTGCAGGCGGCGGCCTTCATGCGCAGGTCGGCGCCGCTGTCAGCCAGCGCAGCGGTCTGGGCGATCATGCTCTCGCAGGCCCACAAGGCCGCCGCCATGTCGGCCAGCATGTGCTGGATAGCCTGGAAGCGCGCGATCGGTCCGCCGAACTGGCGGCGCTGCCCGGCATACGCCAGCGATGCCTCATAGGCGCTCGTGGCGAGGCCCAGCATGGTCGGGCAGTGCAGCAGGCGGTTCACGTTGATGCGCGACATGCCGAGCTTGAAGCCGTTGCCCTCGCCGCCAAGAATGTTGGCGCGCGGCACGCGCACGTCGGCGAAGGCAATGTCGGCGTCAATGTGCTGGCCAGACATCGGCACGTACTGCTGGCTGACGGTCACGCCGGGCAGGTCAAGGTCGACCAGCACCGCCGAGATCGCCGGCGGCGAGACCGTGGCATCGGTCACGCACATGACGATGGCGAAGTCGGCGAACGGCGCGCCGCTGATGTAGTGCTTGCTGCCATTGATGCGCAGCATGTCGCCCTCGGCCACCGCGCTGGTGGTGATGCTCTGCGCGTCCGAGCCAGAGTGCGGCTCGGTCAGCGCGAAACACACCGACTTCTCGCCGCGGATCACCGGCAGGAAATAGCGCTGGAGCTGGTCCGGGGTGGCGTACTTGAGCATATTGCCCACGCGCGGCGGCCCGCCCAGCTCACCCAGCACGTGGGGCGCGAGCGCAGCCCCGCTGGCTGCCAGGTCGGCCTTGAGCGCGCACTGCGCGGCGATGCTCAGTCCCTGGCCGCCCAGCGCCACCGGCAGGCAGGCAGCGTAGAAGCCCAGTTCGCTGGAACGGCGCCAGATGCCACGCAGCACCTCGCGCGGCCAGGCGTCCTCGGCGCCCAGGCCCAGCTCGCGTTCGAGCGGCAACAGTTCCTCTTCGACATAGCGGCGCACGCGCACGCGCAGGTCGGCCAGGGCGGGATCGGTAAGATGATCGAACACGGCTTGTCTCCTCAGTTCACACGGCGGGCCACGCCCTGCCAATACGGTTCGCGCACGATCTTGCGCGCCACCTTGCCGCTGGCGTTCTTGGGCAGCTCACGCACAAACTCCACCGAACGCGGCGTCTTGTAGTCCGCGATGCGCGCGCGGCAGTGCGCGATCAACGCCTCGGCGTCGGCGCTGCCGCCGGGCCGCAGCGCCACCACCGCCTTCACGCTCTCGCCCCAGGTCGCGTCGGGCACGCTGATCACGCAGGCCTCCATCACGTCGGGATGCTGGTAGAGCACGGCCTCGACCTCGGTCGGATAGACGTTGAAGCCGCCCGAGATGATCATGTCCTTCATGCGGTCCACCAGGTAGATAAAGCCCTCCTCGTCCACCCGTGCGAGGTCTCCCGTGCGCAGCCAGCCGTCGGCCAGCACCTCGCGCGTCAGCTCCGGCTCGCCCCAGTAGCCCTGGAACACATCGTCGCCGCGGATCACGATCTCGCCGATCGCGCCGGGCTCCACTTCCTGTCCTTGCTCGTCGACCACGCGCACCTCGGTCTCGCCATGCGACCGCCCGCAGGAAGCGAGGCGCTCGGGCCGGCTGGCCAGCGCCTGCGCGTGGTCGGCGGTGGACAGCCGGGTCACGCCCGAGGTGGACTCGCTGGCGCCATAGCCCTGCGAGAGAATCGGCCCGATGCGCTCCCACGCCTCGCGGATGCGCGCGGGTGCCATCGGTGCGGCGCCGTAGCTCAGCGTCTTCAGGCTGCTCAGGTCGGCGTGAGCGAGCGCCGGTTCGGCCAGCAGCATGTGAATCATTGCGGGCACCATAAAGGCGTGCGTGATGCGCAGTCGCGCCACCTCGGCCAGGAAGTGAGCGGGCTCGAACTTGTCGAACAGCACCAGCGTGGCGCCGCAGTACAGGAATGGCTGCATCAGCATGCCGGAGGCGTGCGTGACTGGGCCGATCAGCGCCAGCCGGTCGCCGGGGCGCGCCATGCCGTCCATGCCCAGCAGCATCTTGCGCAGTGCCGCCACGCGATTGCCATAGCTCTGCATGGCGGCCTTGATCTTGCCGGTGGAGCCGGAAGAGAAATGCAGCACCGCCAGGTCCGCTGGTGCCGGCACGTGCGACGGCAGTTCGGTGCCACCGCTCGCGAGCAGGTCTTCGTAGCCGGCATAGCCCGGCGCCGGCGCACCGATGGCGACGAAGGCCTCGATCGCGGCGAAGCCGGGCGTCGCTGCGGAATAGTCCGTAAAGCCTGTGCCGCCGATAAACACGCGCGGCGTACAGTTTTCCACCACGTCGCTGGCCTCCGCCGCGGTGAAGCGCGGGTTCAGCGCCGCCTTGACCAGTCCGGACTTGTACAGCGCGCACTCGATCTCCACCAGTTCCGTGCAATTGCGCGATTGCACGGCCACGCGATCCCCGGGGCGCAGCCCGAGCCCGAGCAGGGCGTTGGCCAGCCGCGTGGAGCGCTGGTCGAGTTCGCGGTAGCTGAGCACGCGGTCGCGGTGCATGACTGCGGCCTGGTCTCCCCAGTAGCGCGCAGCCCGCCGCAGGAATAGGGCAAAAGCCATCGATGTCTCCTTGATGAATCCTGGCCCCAGTCTGTAAGATGCCGCCCATCACTACAATGCAGCATTGGCTATCAAGTCATAACCATTGGGAATGTGCAGATGGAGACACGGGATCTGGAGTACCTGCTGTCGATCGCGGCGCATGGCAGCATCGGACGCGCGGCGGAAGCGCTCGGGCTCAGCCAGCCCGCGTTGACCAAGGCCATCCAGCGCGTGGAGGCACAGGCAGGCCTACCGCTGTTCGAGCGCAGCGCCAGCGGCATGCGGCCGACGGAAGCCGGCACCCTCTTCCTCGATCGCGCGCGCCGCATCCAGCTCGAGTACGACGACGCGATCAAGGAAATGCAAGGCATCCGCACCGGCCAGCTCGGGCTGCTGCGGCTGGGCTATTCACCTTCGATAGCCGACGCGCTGGTACTGAACGCCTGCCGCCGGCTGCTGCGCGAACGCCCCGCCGCCCGCCTGCGGCTGCACAGGCGGCTGGCCCGCGACCTGAACGACGCGCTGTTGGCCGGCGGGCTGGATCTGGCCGTTGCGCCCCTGCCCAGGCTGCGCGCCGGCGAATTCGCCAGCACCCCGCTCTACGATGACAGCCTGGCGGTGGTCGCCGACCAGCATCATCCGCTGCTGCAGCGCGGACTGTTGCGGCTCGCAGACCTGGCCGACCAGGAGTGGCTGCTGCCCGAATCCCATATCGTGCTGCGCCAGCAGGTCGACGCAGCCTTCCGCCAGCACGGGCTGGGCGAGCCGCGGCTGCGCATCGAAATCGATTTCGGCAGCACCTCGCTGTTCCGGTTGATCGAGGGCACCCGCATACTGGCGATCGCCAGCGCGCGAGAGAGCGTCGCCACCGCCGGCCTGCGGCCGTTGAACCTGCGCCAGGAAGAACTCGACCTGCGGCGCCATATCGGCGTGATCTCGCGCGAAGGTGCCTACGTGTCGCCGCTGGCGCAACGGATGATCGGATTGCTGCAGGAGGGTGCCGCAGGGGTGGCAAGCTGAACAGACCGTGCGCGACGATGCTGTGTCGCGGTGGGCGGTGGGCGGGAAGAGTGGGCATAGCCCAGCAGAAAAAGAGTGCCCGCACCAGAATTGCTTGCGGGGGGCTGGGCGGGCACGAAAACCGCGCAGATCGAGGTCGTTCTGGCGGAATCGGGATGTTACTGACAGCTTTGCCAGCGTACTGCCAACAATTGTGTCGGGAAACGATCCGCGACGGCGAAGACGGCCCCGGCGGCTGCCGTCATTGCAATTGTTTGCAGTAGGCGGCGCCGGCGCCCCTTAAACTCCGCCTCTTTCCCCACCTTAGGACCCGACCGTCGATGGACCGCAAGAAGGTAATCGGCTATCTCGCCATGGCCATGGTCGCCGCAGCACTGTTCTCGGTGCTCTGCGTCACCTTGCAGCAGGGCAAGGAAGCGGGCGAGGCACGCAAGATCAAGCAGATGGAAAGCCGCGTGCTGAGCCAGCCTGTGGCCGCACATGACGCCGCGCAGACGGCACGCCGCTAGCTCCGCGGCGCCGGCAGGCGCATGATGAAAGTCGCGCCGGCTCCCCGCCGGCTCTCGACGGCCATGGCCCCGCCATGGCGCTGCACCACCGTGCGCACGAACACCAGCCCCAGGCCGACGCCGCCCGGCGCCCCCTGCTCGCCCTCGTGCAGGCGGCTGAAAGGACGGAACAACCTGGCCTGGTCTTCCTCGGCAATGCCCGGCCCCTGGTCGGACACCCGGATCAGGTAGGCGCCCGGCGCCTGGGCCAGTGCCACGGTGACGGTGCCGCCGTCCGGGCTGAACTTGATCGCATTGCCGACCAGGTTGGCGACCGCGCGCGCCAGCATGGCCGGCTCGGCCATCATCACGCAGGGCTCTTCGCAGATATCCAGCTTCAGTTCGATGCGGCGCGCGCTGGCCTGCGCCCACAGCGCATCGGTGGCATCCAGCACCAGGCCGGCGAGGTCGGCCTCCATCAGGCGCAGCGGCTGCGTCTCCGCGCGCGCCAGCCGGATAAAGTCATCGGCCAGGTCCAGCGTGCGCCTGGCCAGCCCCCCGATGCGGGCCAGCAGCGCCGGCTGCGGCAAGGCCTTGGCAGCGTCGGCCTGCAATTCGAGCAAGGCCAGGATGGAAGCCTGCGGCGAACGCATGTCGTGGGACAGGAAGCGCAGCGTCTGCTCGCGCTGGCGCTCGGCGCGGCGCACCTCGGAAATGTCGATCAGGCTGACGATCACCCCCGCCAGCCCGCCGCTGCTGCTGCGCAAGGCAGCCCCGCGCACCAGGAAGGGCCGCTCGTCGCGCGTGCTCAGCTCCACGCCACCCTCTTCGCTATCCTGCTGGCCGGCCTCGCCCGTCGACAAGGCGGCGTGAAGGGCCTCCCAGTAGGCCAGTCCCGGCCCTGCGGCGGGGAACAGCATGCCCAGCAAGGCGCGCACGTCGGGCGGCACGCCGGCGCCCAAGGGCCCCGCCTCGTCCGTCGCGAGCCCGCTCTCGCAGGCGCACAGCGCCACGCAGCGCCGGTTGGCCAGCAGCAGGCGGCCGTCCGGCGCGCTGATCACGGTGGCCTCCGGCAGGCTTTCCAGGGCGTCCGACAGGAATTGCCGCAGGTCGCGCAAGCGCGAGCTCATGCGGTAGACCGCCTCCATACGGTGATCTAGCGAGCGGCCCGCCGGGCCGCGCGGCGCCGGAGCGCCGAGCACGCCCGGCTCGGCCTCCAGCCGTGCGGCCTCGCTTGCCAGAAAGCGCAGCACCGCCTCTTGCCTGCGCCAGCTCCACAGGGGGTAGAACAGCAGGCAGCCGATGATGGCGGGAGCCGGGGCGAACCACAGATGGGCAAAGCCTATCAGCAGCAGGCTGGCCATGAACACGCCGGCCGCCAGCAGCCCGCTGACCAGCAGTGCCGTGCGGGGCGCCAGGATCAGCGCCGCCAGCGCCGCCAGCAGGATGGGCACCACGGTGCCACCCCAGAACCACGGCGGCGAAACGGCCACGATGACGCTGTCCCGTTCCAGTGCCTGGATGGTGTTGGCCAGGATCTCGACGCCGCTCATGCCGCGGCCGTCGCGCGATACCGGCGTGGGGAACACGTCGCCCAGGCCGGTCGCGGCTGCGCCGACCAGTACGGCCTTGCCGCGGAAGATCGCGGGGGAGGCCGCACCGCTCAGCACGTCGCGCACGGAGACCCGCGGAAAGGTGCCGGGCGGGCCGGCATAGGGAATGCGCACCAGGTAGCGCCGCTGCCAGTCGCCATCCACGCGGGCGGCGTCGGGCGCAGCCTCGTGGCGGTAGCTGGCCACCGGCCGCTCGCTGCGGCCGAATCCGGCCATCACCGTCGAGAAGTGCGGCAGCATGGCGCCGGGCAGGCCTTCGCGCAGGAATACCTGCCGGGCTACGCCGTCGACGTCGACGGCCATGTCGATATGCCCGATGGCGGCGGCCCCGAGGCCCGGCATCGGGTAGCGGATCGTCCAGCCGCCGCCAACCGCCTCGGGCAGGGCAGGCAACACCACATTGCCCGCGCGAGCCATGGCGGCCGCCAGCGCCTCGTCGTCACCGGGCGAACGCAGGTCGGGCTCGGACAGGATGATGTCCAGCCCGATCACGCGTGGCTTGCCGGCGGCGATGCGGTCGATCAGTTCGGCCAGCACGGCGCGGCGCCACGGCCAGCGCCCGATCGAGGTGATGCTGGCGTCGTCGATGGCGACGATGATGATGTCGCGCTGCGGCGCGTGGGACTGCGCGGCAATGGCGATATCGTAGACGGCAAGGTCGGCGCGCTCGGTCCACTGCCAGTGGACGCAGGCGACGGCCAGGGCGATCACGGCGGCGCTGAGCAGCCACCAGTCCAGCAGGGTACGGCGCCGGTACGGCGCCAGATACGCCGCCAGCGCGTCTCGCAGCTTGCCGGGTCGCCTATTGTCCACGGCGGATCATGCCGCCCGTGCCGCCGATGGGCTGGCCGGCGCCATCGCGCAGGTACTGCACGACCTCGAAGCGCTGCGGTGCCGAAAATGCCGCATCGCTGACCGCGCCCTTGCCACCCCCGTTGCCATCCCCGCCCCCTTCGCGCGCGACGCGCACATAGTACGCGCCCGAGGCCGGGCGTGGCAGGGCCAGCTCATTGGTCTCGGTGCGCTCGTCCACCAGCGGATGCGCGAAGCTGGCATCGTCGGCCAGCTGCACGCGATAGGCAACGCCGGCCGCAGCCGCCCCGGGCCAGCGGATGCGCAGCGTATCGCCGCCATCGTCGGCCAGGCTCGGCTGGGGTGGCGGCGGCTCCACGGTGAAGGGCACCGCCTCCGACCACGGCCCGGGCATGCCCGCGCCGTCCAGCGAGCGCACCCGCCACCACCACTTGCCCACCGCCAGCTCGCTGCTGGTTTCGATCTGCTCGCCGCGCATGGGCCGCACATCGCCGGAGAAATCCGCATCGCCGGCGACCTCGTACTCGTAGGCGTGCACGCCGGACTCGACCCGGGCCCAGGCAAAGCCGACGCGCTGGCCGTACTGCGTGGAGTCCTTGCCCGGGCGCAGCATGAACGGCGCCGGCGGGTTCAGCTTGACGGTGAAGCGCTGCACCGAAGCCCGTCCGGTCAGGTGCTGCGCGCCGACGGAACTGACGCCCACATAGAGATCGCCCTCGGGCAGGTCGGCCAAGGTGGCATGCGTCGCGGCAAGCTGCTGCGTGGACAGCCACTCGGTCTGTTCGGCATCGCGCGACACCACCACGCGGTAGGCCGTGGCGCCGTCGACCGGCTGCCACTGCAGCATGGCCGTCGCGCCCAGCACCGGCTGCGGCAGCGCCTGCTGCGCCGGAGGCTCAGGCAAGCGCAGCGGCGCCGCCAGCCGCCCGCCGGCCGCGGCGGACACGCCATAGCCGGCCGACAGCTTGGTCCTGGCGCCGGCCGCCCCCGCGCCGGCGACGCCGACCAGGCCCTGCAGCACTTCGCTGCGGTTGCCGCCATCGTCCGCCGCCACGCGATACCGCGTGCCGCGCACACCGGTCACCATCATCGGCGTGCGCATCTCGAAGCGGCCCACGCCCGTGCCGCTCGGCGCCACCTGTGCCTCGGCCGCGCCGGTGCTCACGGTGAACACCGAATCGGTCAGTCCGGTCTTGGAGAATGCGCGCAGGCGCCGCACCTGCACCACGCTCGCTGGCGGCAGCGTCACGCGCGAGCGGTCCGACAATTCGATCGTCACCAGGCCGTTGACGCCGGTCTCGACTCTTGCCGCCTCGGCCAGCTGCATGCCGGCGCGCAGCGGCGCACCATTGGCGCGGACGTCGCCGTGCGCGGCCACCACGCGCGCGCTGCCCGCTTGTTCGGCGATGTACTTCAACGGGATGCGGATGCGCGTGCCCGGCTGGAGCCGGTACGGGTCATCGACGCGGTTGAGTTGCTGCACCGCACGCCAGCTCTCGGACCGGACCATGTACCGGTTCGCCAGGCCGATCAGCGTATCGCCCGGCTGCACGATGTGGATGAAATCCTCGCCCTCCGTGCCGGCGGGCTGTGCCAGCACCGGCGTGACGCACGTGGCACTGGCCACGCCCAGCAACAAGCCGGCCAGCCGCCGTGTGGCGCCGCACCGGCTTCCTTCATTCCGCCTGCTCATCCGCTGCATTCACGCTCTCAAAACGGTAACCGTGGGAATAGACCGACGTCAGCCTGACGCCATTCTCTGGACGCAATGCCAGCTTGATGCGCAGCCGGGACATATGCGTATCCAGCGTGCGCGAGCCCGCCCCGATGCTGCGCCCCCACACGGCCTGCTCCACGACCTCGCGCGACAGCAGCCGGTCGATATTGCGGAACAGGAACAGCGCCAGTTCGAACTCGCGCGGCGACACATCGGCCAGCTCCCCGCCCACGGTGACGGTACGCGCGCCGGCATCCAGCACATAATTGCCCTGGCGGATGATCTCTTCCTGCTGGGCCGCTTCCGGGTAGGCGCGGCGCAGCAGCGCCTGCACGCGCGCATTCAGCTCGGCGCGCCGGATCGGCTTGATCATGTAGTCGTCGGCGCCCACGGTCAGGCCCGCGACGATGTCTTCTTCCTGGGAGCGGCTGGTCAAGAACAGGATGGGCGGCAGGCGGCCGGAATTCTGCCGCACCCAGGCAACGATCTCGGGGCCGGCGATATCGGGCAACTGCCAGTCGACCACCAGCAGGTCGAATACCTGGTCGCGCAACGCCCGCAGCAGGCTCCTGCCGTCCGCAAAGCTGGCGCACTCATGGCCGGCCTCTTCAAGAATCTGCCGGATCAGCTCAGATTGGTCCTTGTCGTCCTCGACCGAGGCAATTCTCATACATCCCTCTTCCGCCTCCGCCGCACCCACCTGGCACGGCTCCGGGGATGCGCTGGGGCGCATCGCCTTTGCCATGTTACATAACTGATGCCCCATCCGTCGACCCTGGAAAAGTAGGGGAAGGATCACGGGACAACTCAGCGTTTTCGTCATTGCAGCATGAAGGTTTCATACTCAAGACGGCCGAGTTTGCGGTCCAGCAGGCACAAGGACAGCGCCACCACCACCAGCAGCGCGAGCGCGAAGCCGTAGCCGTACCAGGCCGGCCCGAGCGCCAGCGTGAGCCGCGTCAGGCCCAGGTTCAGCACCAGGAACAGCGCTGTCAGCAGCAGTACTTCGCGGCGCCGGTCCAGGTAGAAGTAGATGTTGAGCACGCCCAGCAGTACCACCTGCAGGCTGGCGCCGATCACGTCCACATAGAGCAGCGGCAGGTAGAGCTCCGAAATGCCCAGCATCTGCAGCACCCACCTGCCTGCCGCGAACAGCAGCAGCGACGCGATCGCCTGCACCTTGACGATTTCATACAGGCCCAGCCGGATCGTGCGCACCATGGTGTTGCGCATGTCCTCGATATGCTGCAGCGAGGCGCCACCGCGCACCGCATCGTAGAAGGCATCGTAGTATTCGACGAAGTCCGTCTCCATGCGCACCAGGAACACCGCCATGCCCGGAATGATCGCCAGATAGGCAAGAAAGACCGGGATGTCATAGATGATGGAGGCGTGCAGCGGGCCGATCACCTGCTGCCCGGTGGACGGCGCGTACCAGAACATGAACTTGTCGGCCCACACGCCGAGGTTGTACAGCAGGCCGATCGCCATCAGGGTGGGATACAGGCGGCGGCGCTCGAACACCTCGAAGGAAATGAAGCGCGGGCTGCTGTAGTTGCGGTAGATCAGCGCCGCCATGCCGGTGAGCAGGCACAGCTGGCCGGCCACGAAGCCCGCCAGCAGCCCTTCCAGGCCTTGGCCGCGCAAGGCCAGCGCGGCCGCTACGCTGATGCCGTAACCGAACAGGAAGTTCCAGACGATGGCCTTGTACTGCTTCATGCCCGACAGGAAGATCGCCGCGATCCAGATATTCCCCATCACCACGAAGCCCGCCATCATCAGCAGCCGGTACAGCACCGACTGCGCCGGGAAGGCGAACAGCGCGGCCACCAGGCCGGTCCCGCCCGACAACAGCGTGACCAGCAGCGCCACCGCGTGGTAATTGGACAGTACCAGGTCATCGCGCTTCTCGAACAGCCGGTCCGAGGTGAAGCGGGTGAACGAGAGCTGCATGGGCCCGGTCAGGATCAGGCTGCCGGCGATCAGGTAGGTCACCGACACCTGGAACTGGGTGATCTGCACCCCCGGCACCACCAAAGGCAGGCTCAGCACGCCGATCAGCAGGATGCCGACGATGGACAGGATCCACGGCCCGGAACTGATGATGCCCGCGTAGGCGTAGGCGCCCAGCACGCCGGACAGGCTGTCGCGGCGCATCATCTTGCGCAATTCGAATCCGATGCCGGCCATCTCAGTGCCTCCCGCTTACGGGGCAACGCATCGGGCAGCGTGCCGGATTGCCGCCGGCCCCGGCGCCGGACTGCCCCGGCGCCGCGTAGTCCGGCTGCCCGGCAAGTTCTTCGTACAAGGCGCGGTAGCTCCCTACCATCTGCTCTTGCGTGTAGTAACGCTCGACACGCGCGATGCCGGCGGCCTGCGCCGCCTGCCAGCGCTGCGGCACGGTCAGCAGCGACAAGGCCTCGGCGGCCAGGGCCTCGGGGTCGGCGATGCGCACCACGCCGCCCGCCGCGCCCAGCGCCGCGTCCTCTCCCGCACGGCCATGGACCAGTTCGCGGCAGGCGCCCACATCGGTGGTCACACAGGGCACGCCGGCGGCGAAGCCCTCCAGCACCACCAGCGGCAGCGCCTCGCTGATGGAACTGAGCACCAGCACGCCGACGCGCGGCAGCAGCGCATCGATGCGCTGGAAGCCCAGGAACTTCACCCTGTCGCGCAATCCCAGGCTTTCCACCAGGTTGCGGCATTCCGCCGCGTATTCCGGATCCTCGTCCTCGGGGCCGGCGATCCAGCCCTCGGCCTGCGGGCATTGCCTGACCACCGTCAGCATGGCGCGCAAGAAGGTCTTCACGTCCTTGATGGGCACCACCCGGCCGATCAGGCACAGCACGAGCGGCACGCCTGGCGGGCGCTGCGCGCGCAGCGCGGCCAGCCTCGGCAGGTCGATGCCATTGGGAATGGTGCTGGTGCGCGCCGCCGACGCACCGTCGGCGACCTGGCGCAGCCGGTTGCCTTCGTAGAGGGCGACGATGCGCTCGCCTGCGTCGTAGCAGGTCCGCCCCAGCGTCTCGAAGAAGCGCACCCACAATTCGCGGAAGTAGCTGATCTGCGAAACGTCACGCTCGAACACATTGCGGTTGTCGCGGATCCACTGGCTCTGGAACAGGTCGATCTTCCGCTCCTTGGTGTAGATGCCATGCTCGGACACCAGCAGCGGACGCCGGTTGCGGTAGCGCAGCAGGGCGCCGAGGAAGCCCGCGTAGCCGGTCGACACCGTGTGATAGACCCGTGCCGGGATCATGCCTTCGGCGATGCGCACCAGCTGCCACAGCGGCTTGTGCATGATGCGCACGGTCCAGAAATAGTCCGTGAAGGAGGGATCGGTGCAGTAGCGCCGGTAGGAGTCGGCGATGGCCTCCCACGCGCGGCGGCTATACAGGAAGGCATCTTCGCCCAGCGCCCCGCCGGCCCCGAGCGCCGGCAGCAGCTCGCGCAGCAGCGCGCCCGCCGCCTCTTGCCGGCCGGGCGTGCGCAGCGCCTCGTGCAGGCGCGCGGAGGCGGCGAAGGCCTGTGCGTCGCCGGCGCTGCCGTGCACCAGGGGCGCCGGCGCGAAGTCGTACAGGTAGTGCGTCTCCAGGTGCACGACATTATCGGGCAGGGTGTAGGCCATCTTGCCGTAGTCCTGGCGCCGGCTGCCGATGAAGACGATGGCGAAGCGCAGCGACGGGAAGGCGCGGATCATCTGGTTGACCCAGCTCGACACGCCGCCGCTGACAAAGGGAAAGGTGCCCTCGAGCAGGAGGGCGACGTCGGCCTCGCGGCCTTGGACAAGGATCTCACTCATGGTTGCCAGTAGCGCAGGACGGGCCGCAGCAGCGGCAAGGGAGAGGCGCTGCCGAAGGCAGCCATCAAGGCGCGGACCTCGGCATAGTCGCGCTCCAGGTAGGCGGCCTCGGCCAGCAGGGGGACCACACGCTCGCGTGCAAAGCCGAGCGACTCGGCATGGGTCAGCCAGTCGCGCGCCCGGTCGGTGTCCCGGCGCGCCAGCGCGAGGCGGCCGCGCATGAACCACAGCGCGGCGTTGCCGCGATCGGCGGCAAGCGCGGCGGCGGCGTGGTGTTCGGCCTGTTCCGCGGTGTGGCGGTAGACATCGCCCTGCACCAGGTTCTGGTAGATCAGCTCCCAGTACAGGTCGGCCAGCCGCTTGTGGATCTCGCCGCGCGCCTGCGGCGTGGCGGCGCTCTCCAGGCGTGGCAGTTCGGCCAGGATCTGCTGCGTCAACCGTTTTTCGGCGCCGTCGAGCATGCCATAGGCGAGCAGGCGCACATCGTCGGCGTTGTCGGCCAGCAGCGTGCGCAGCAGCGGGCTGGCCGAGCGCGCCGGCATAGCCTGCATGGCGGCCAGCGCATTGAGCCGCTCCGGCAGCGGTGCGCGCTCATTCGACAACTGGGCGCGCAGCCGCGCTCCGCCGCCGTGGCTGACGCGCGCGACCAGCCCGGTGACGAACTCGGGCAGCCCCACGGCGGCAATGCCGCCGCCGCGGCCGGGCGCCGGCAGCAGGCGTCCCAGCACCCAGCCGCCCAGGCACAACAGCACGCCGCCCAGCGGCACGAAGAAGCAGAAGGCGGCCAGGTAGCCGTAGCTCCAGGCGAAGGGCGTGCGCATCCGGCGCGGCAGCAGCCGCCACAGCGCCAGCGCCAGCAGCGCCGCCGCCGCGCCCTGCAGCAGCAGGAAGAGCAGCAGCAGGCCGATGCTGTTGCCGGCGCGCGCCAGCACTGCCAGCGCGGCCAGTTGCGCGGCGATGCCGCTGGCGGTGAGCTTAACCATGGGCCGCCTTTCCGGCAGGCGCGGCATGCCCGGCATGCGCCAACGACGACGGCAGGCCGGCCTCGCCCTGCGCCTGGCGCAGCGAGGCGTCGTCCTGCTGTCCGGCCCCGCCGCCCACCCCGTCCACCCCGATGCGCTGCAGCAAGCGCACCAGCGGCTCGACGGCGCCCTCGGCCGGCACGCTGAGGCTGTGCACGCCCACGCGCAACTGCGCCAGGTCCGTGCCGAGCTGCGCCCGCAGCATGGCTTCGATGCGCAGCAGATAGGCCGACACCGCCCGCGCATCCGACAAGGGCATCAAGGTGACCAGCGCACGCCGGCGGCTACCCCGCAGCTGCCAGGCCACATCCAGCTCGCGCCGGCTGCGCACCACGGCTTCGTAGGGCGCGTCGCTCGCTTCGTCGAGGTCGAACACCAGCGCCACCACGGAGCTTTGCACGCCGGCCTGCGCGCGCAGGCGCGCCAGCCGCGCATAGTCCAGCGCGAAGGCGGGCGGGCAGGCGGGCAGCGCGGACTCGATGCCATGCGTGGCCGCGGCATGCTCGACGCCGTCGGCGTAGTAGCTGGCCAGCACCATCAGCAACTGCAGGTTCTCGTAGTTCAAGGAAAGGAAGGGCATCCGCTCCACCACCAGCAGGCCCAGCAAGTGGTCCGAGCCGGCCAGCACCGGGACGACGGCGACGTAGCGCGTGCGTGGCGACCCTGCTTCGTGCTGCAGCCCGTCGGAGCGCAAGTGCGCCGCCTGGCGCGTGCGCAAGCATGCCTCCACCAGCGGGTCGGCCGGATCCAGGTCGAAGGCGGGGCCGACTCTTGCCGCCGCCTCGGCCAGCGGCACCTCGCCGCGGCAGGGATGGAGCGCCGCGGACTCGACCTGGCAGGCCTGTGCGGCCAGCTGCATCATGGCCTGCGCGCCGGCCAGCGCGCCGTCGCGCGCGTCGGCATCGCGGGCAACGCCGCGCATCTGCGCCAGCGTGTCGCGCAGCGTGGTGGGGCGCGCCAGCAGGTCGTTCTCGAGCCGCGCGTGCGAGAGGCGCAGCAGGTAGTGGCTCTTGGTCAGCGCGGACAGGCGCTCGTCCAGGTAGCGGTTGACGGCGCGCGCCCGCGCCAGCCGGTTGCCCCACACATCGCCGAACTGGCCGGCCACCAGTATCAGCAGGAGCCCGCCGAGGAAGAACATGCGCGGGAAGTCGCCTGCTTCGGCGCCGCCCTGGTGGAACAGATACCAGGCGGCCAGCATCATCAGCACGCCACCCACACCGACCAGCGTGCCATAGCGCAGCGCCAGGATCAGCGGCAGCAGCCATGCCCACGGGAAGCCCATGTCCAGCATCAGCGGGTCTTCCGGCCGCAGCAGATAGCCCAGGCCGAGGGCCAGCGCCATCGAGACGGCCAGTTCCACCAGGGCGCCCGCTCCGGCCACGGACGGCGCCAGCAGGCGCGCGTAGGCGCGGCCCCGGCCGATGCCCTGCCCTTCCCTGATCTTCACCTCGGAGGCGGACACGATCGCGCTCCCCTTATCAGCTCTGCGCGAGCGGTGCCAGCAGGCGCCGCAGCAGCTTCTGCGCCGTACCCGACAGCGATTCGCGGCTCCAGCCGCTCTGGCTGCCGGTGGCCGACCACACCACCTGGCCGCTGGACACCTCCAGCAATTGCAGGGAAATGCCGACCGCCGGCTCACCGTCCACGCCCACCTTGTAGCGCCACTCCTGCACCGCGCCGGTCAGCGCATAGCGTGCCTTCTCGCCGCGCGCCCACTCCAGCGCCCGGCCCACCGACTCACGCTCGGCCGGCTCGAACAGGGTTTCCGGATTGAGATTGGCCGGGTACTGCTTCAGGTTGGCGTTGCCGCCGGCCTGCAGCAGGCTGGCGGCGATGGCCTCGGCGCGCAGGCCGGCCTGCGGCGTCTCGGTGTAGTTGGCAATGGGCAGCAGCGCCACGGTGTCGCCGCGCGCGATCGCCGGTGCGCGGCCGACGTCGGTCACCGCGCAGGCCGACAGCCACAGTGCGGCGGCCACCGCCGCGCAACGCGCCAGCCAGCGTGCCATATTCAGCTTGTTCATCTCGTCCTCCCCATCCTTGCTTGCAATCGGCGGCGGAACCCTTCCGCGCGCCACGGTTGATCAATACAGCCAGCGATAACGCAGGCCTGCTTCAGTCAGCGGCTTGCCGCCGTTGAGCGCCGCCGTCTCGTGCGAGACATAGAGCGACAGGTGGTCATTGCCGAAGACCGAGCCGGCCACGCCGGCCTGCGCGCGCGCGTTATGGCGCGCACGCGTGTCGTACAGCAGGCCCACTTCGGCGAAGGGCCGCCATTTGCGCGTGTACACCTCTGCCAGCTCGGTGCCGAAACCGAAGGTCACGCCCACCTGGGTAAAGCCCTGCGGCAGGTAGAAGCTGCGCGTGGCGGCATGTCCGGCAGGCACCAGCGTGGCCAGCAACGGCGTCAGCCCGCCGTCCCCGCCGCTGTAGCTGGCATGCGTGCCGAGCAGGCGGACGGTGTAGTCCGGGTAGGCGGTGCGGATGCGATAGCCGGCTTCGGCCTCGTAGACCATGCCGTGCCCGAGCTGGCTGCCGTCCTGGCCGACGAAGCGGCTATATTCGACGCGCGCGCCGACGAACTCGCGCAGGCTGAAGCGCCAGGTGGCACCCAGGGCCAGCACGTCCTTGGCGCCGCCCACGCGCAAGGGCGCCGATTCGTCGGCGGGCTGGTTCAGCCCGGCCAGCGTGGTGAAGGTCAAGCGGCTGCCCTGGCGCCATTCGCCGAAGAAGCGCGCGGTCGTCATGCTGTCCAGGCCGTCCCGCCGCCCCACCGACAGGCGCCAGCTCTGCCAGGGGTCGCGGTAGCCGAGCGACACGTCCGCGCGGCGGTCCGTCGCCGGCACGCCTGTCAACTGCGCGCTGTCGACGCTGCGCTGGTCGCGCCAGACGCCGGCAAGACCCAGGTCGTAGCCCCGCCACAGGCGGACACCCGCGGCCAGGCTGCCTTCGTAGAAGGCCAGCGGGGCCTGGTGCAGGTAGCGCACGCGCGGCTCGATGGCCTGCGCATTGGCCAGCAGGGTTTCCTGCAGCGTGTCCTGCAGCGCGTCATCGCTGCGCGCGCGCTCCTGTGTCTCGAAGGCCAGCGTCTGCGCCGCGGCGAGCCGGCCCAGCTTGTGCTCGGCCTCGATGCGGTTCGCCACCGGCACTCTTCCGGCCTGCCGCGCCAGGATGCGGTCCAGACCGTCCAGGTCGCCGGCGGACAGCGCCAGCGTGACCTCCGCATAGGCGGGCCGCATCAGTTGTCCGGCATAGTGCTTGGCAAGCCAGGCGCGCGCCTGCTCGTCGGATTCGGACGACAGGGTCCAGGCCAGCACCGCCTCCTTCGCCGCGGCCGACACCTGCTGCTGCCGGCGCGCGAATTCCGGCGGCGGCGCCATCTCCAGCGGCGGCAGGCCAGGCACCTCGCCCAGCGCCGAAACCGCGCCGCCGGCATCGCTGGCACCGGCGGCCGCCGCGCGGTCGCCACGCAGCAGTTCGGCGACCAGTTGCCGAGACACGTCGCCCGAGGCAAAGAGCTGGCCCAGCGCTACCGTCTGGCGCTGCAGGTCCCCGCGCGACGGCATGCCTTCGGCGCTCTCGACTTCGTCGTCGAGCGGCTCGTCATCCGCCCCGGCGGCGACGGCCGACCTACCCTCGACGCCGCCGGCCCGCCAGGCTTGATGCAGTTCGACCCAGGCCTGGCGGCGCAGGCGCCAGGCCACGTCCGCCTGGCCGATGGCCTCGTAGGCATCGGCCGCCAGACCCAGCCACAGCGGGTCGGCGCGGCGCGCATCGCTCAGCTTGCGCAGATAGTGCAGCGCGGTCCGGCCATCCTGGAAGCGCATGCTGCCGGCGGCAAATGCGCCCCACAGGCCGGAGTCGCCTTCGGCCTCGCCTTGCAGTCGGCGCATCATGGCGCCGACCTCCGCGTCGCTGCCGAGATCGAGCAGCGCCCACATGAGGGCCGCCTGTGTCTCGCTGTCGGCATCGGGCAGGCTGCCGGCGCGGCGCAGGTCGGCGAGCGCGCGCCCCGGCTCGCCGGTGGCGCGCCAGTATTCCGCGCGCCGCGCCAGGAATGACGCCGAACGTTCGGCGGCCTGCAGCTGGGTGGTGTCGAGGGCCCCGAGCAGGGCCGCGACACGCGCATAGGCGCGGGCGCGCGTGTAGTAGTACAGCGCCAGGTCCAGCTTGGCGGGACTGCCGTCCTTGTGCCAGGCGGCCTCGGCAATGCGCCCCGCGTCGATCGGCGACCTGTCGTAGTAGGCGATCAGGTTGGAGAAGTTGGCGTCTTCGGCATCGCGCACATCGGCCAGGCAGTCGTTGCGCGCCGCCCCTGGCGGCATGGCCTGGCAGTGCGCATCCTGCGTGCGCTCCATGGCCAGCATCAACTTGCGGTGGCCTTGGCCCAGCAGATCGTCGCGCTGGTTCAGCGCGGCCAGCTCATTGAAGGTGCGCCAGTACCGCAGTTCGACCGCGCCGTCGGTACCGGTGACCTGCATGGCAGGCAGCATGGCGTCAAGGGCCTCGTGCAGCTTGCCGCGCGCATACAGCAGGCCGGCCTGCTTGAGCGCGTAGTCCGCGCGCGGCCCGAAGCGCCGCTGCAGCTCGCCGTAGATGGCAAGGGCGCGCTCGTCCATGCCGGCGCGCTCCGCCAGCGCCCCCTGGCGCTCCATGACCTCGCGCGCGCGCGGCCCTTGCCGCAGGCCCTGCAGAAAGCCCAAGGCCGCTTCCGGCTCGCCCAGCCGCTCATAGGCGGCGACCACCTGGTCGATCTGTTCGAGGCTGCCGCCGCCGCTGGCGCGGTGGCGCAGCGCCTCCAGGTAGGCCTGGTCGTCCGACAGGCCAGGGGCCAGGCGCAGCACGGCTTCCCAGGCGCGTTCGTCACCGCTGGCCCGTGCCATGTCGAGCCAGTTCTTCAGGGCGACCTGCGGCTGGCGGTTCCACTCGGCGACCTGCGCCAGCCGCTCGCGCCAGACCCGCTGGTCCGGCAGGCGCGCGACGGCGGCCTGCGCCACACGCTGGGCTTCGCCCAGCTTGCCGGCGGCGAGGAACACCTGGTAGGCCAGCGCGTAATCGTCAGCCAACACCTGGACGGAGGGAGCAGACGCCGCGCCGCCATTCTTGGCAGCCTTGCCGCCCTGCGCTTCCGGCGCCGCATCCGCCCCGTCCACCCGGGCAGACACGCGCCGCAGCCGCGGCTCGCCGGCCTCGCCCAGCGCCGCACGCAGTGCCAGGCCATGCGGACCATCGAGGAACACCAGGCCGCGCGCCGCCCAGGGCTGGGCTGCCATGGCCTGGTGCAAGCGCGCGCGTTCGGCGGCCGGCGCGCGCCGGCCCAGCGACGCCTCCAGCCTCAGCAGGCGCGTGGCGTAGCGGCTGGCCTGCTCAGGCCGGTTCGCTGCCAGCGCCAGCCGCATCAGGTAGCGCAATACCTCGGCATCGTCGAGAAGCGGTCCGCCGCGGCGCTCCGCCTCGGCCAGCGCCTCGTCTAGCAACTGCCCTGCCTGCAGGGTCTGTAGCGCCTTCAGGAAGAGGCGGCGGCGCTCGTCCAGGCTGCCGGCGCGTTGCTGCGCATCGAACAGCGCCTGGGCAGACTCGCGGTAGTGCCCGCCGGCCAGCGCCAGCTCGGCCAGTTGCCGGTTCCACTGATCGGCACGGGCGGCATCGCGCGATGCCAGTGCGCGATACAGCCGCGTGGCGGCGTCGGTGGCATTCAGCTCGCGGGCGAGCCGGGCCAGCGCCTGCAGGTCGGCCAAGTCCCAGTAGCGGCCTGCGGCCTCATCCATCAGCGTCACGGCCTGCGCCAGATACTGATCGCGCTCGGGCGTGCCGGGCGTGGCCGCATAGGCCCGCTGGCGCGCGATCTCGATGCGCGTGCGCAGGATGCCGGCGTTCAGTTCGTCCTGCTCGCGGCCGGTCTTGGGGCCGGTCCTGGGACCCGTCACCGCCTGCGCCTGCATGCGCTCCAGCAGCTCTTCCGCTGCGTCGAGCCGGCCGGTGCGCGCGTACTGTTCGGCCAGCACGGACAGGAAGCCGATATCCTCCGGGGCCACCCGCAGCCAGGCTTCGAGGTAGGCCACGGTGAGGCCGTCGACGCTGCGGTCTTCGCCCAGCAGGCGTTCGCGCAATGTTTCATGCGGGAATATCGCGGCCAGGCCAACCCCGACCAGCGCGGTGAAGGCCAGCACCAGCGCGGGCGGCAGCAGCCGCTCGCGCTCAGGCGGCGCAGGAGACTTCGACATGTTGCTCGCTATGTCCGGCATTGTTGAGGGCAGGCGTATCGACGCGCAGCGTGCCGCGCTCGCTTACGCCCTGTACGGGCTTGCCATCGATGCGTACGCGGCATTGCGCGGCGCCCGAGAGGCGGAAGAAGGGCTGGTAGTAGCCGCTGAACGTGAAGCGGGTGACCGTGCCGTCGCGGCGCCAGTTGCGCACGAAGCCGCTGGCCTCGGCGATCTGCGGCGCCGCGGCGGGCCTGGCGGCGCCGAGGGTGAAGCGCGCGTCGCCGCCGTCCAGCGACAGGTAGACGCCGCCGCCGGCCGCCGGCGCGGTGCCGGTCACGCCCCGCGCGGTGGAGAAGTCGGGCACGCCCGCGCCATTCCAGCGCAGGTTGCGCAGGTTGCCGTCGCCGCGCACGATCCAGGCGCTGCCCGGCGCGCCGCCGGTGTCGGCCGCGCCGGCCGCGCCGATCTCGCGCGCCACCGCCATGCCCTGCCAATCGATCACCTTGCGCACGTAGTCCGTCGCGTGCAGCGGCAGCAGCGGCTGGCTGACCGCATAGTCATAGACCTTGCGCAGCGCGCGCAGCGAAGCGGCCTTGGTGCCCGAATAGCTGTGGTAGTAGATGTTGACCGGCTTGAAGCGCAGCGGCTTGTCGGTCAGCTCGTAGGTCTCGATGACGCGCTCGAAGCCGTAGTAGGGACCGTGCCACAGGTTGGTGTAGACGTTCTCGTTCTGGTTGGGCGCAAACACCTGGAAGGTGCCTTCCGGCTTGTTGATGCCCAGCGGCGCGATGTCGGTCCAGGTCGGATTGCTGCGCGTGATCAGCGTATCGCCGCCGTTCATATTGAGCACGCCGGCCTGCGCGGTCAGCTTGAGCGCTTCGGCCGGCGGCTGGCAGTCGCCGGACCACAGCATCAGGCTGACCGGCTTGCCCGGCGGCGCCAGCACGCGGTTGATGTAGTCGATCGAGCCGCCGATCTCGCGCCGCAGGTTCATCTTGTAGCCCGGGATGGGCAGGAAGAAGGCCTCGTCGCCCTCGCTGGCATGGGTGCCGCCGCCAGCACCGCTCACGGTGCGGCCCCATTCGAAGGGGTGCGAATAGGTGTGGCTCGCCACCTCGACATAGGGCCGGGCGAAGATCTTGCGGGCGATCGGTTCGAGTTCGGCACTCAGCTTGGGATACATGCCGTCGCGGGCGACCTCGCCCTCGATCACGGACATGGTCATGGGCAGCTTGTAGCGATCGAAGATCTCGCGCAGCAGCACCTCGCCCGCGAAACCCCCGCCCGGAATCTCGGCGCGCGAGGCAAAGCCGTCGCCGTCGACATGGACGGTCAGCAGGCGCCGCCCGTTCTCGGTGGTCACGTCGGGCACCGGCATCGCCGGCAGACGCAGCGCCTCGCGCAGGAAGTCGAGCGGCTGCACCACCCAGCGCGCCTGCTTGGAGACGCCGCTCTCACGCACCGCGTACGGGCCCAGCACGTAGCCGCCCCAGGGCATGATCGCCGCGGCATCGTAGGTCAACGCGCCGGAGCGCAGGCGCAGCAGCGACCGGCCGCCCGCGCTCTCCCGGGCTTGTACCGGCACGGCGGCGGTCCGGTCCGGTGCCACCGGCATCTCGAAGCCCATCATCGGATCCCGCTGCAGTACCTGGACCGGCCCCGCGGTGCGCCCCTTGGCCAGATCGAGCTGCAGCCGCGCAGCGAGCGATGCCCCCATCGGCGCGCCGAATCCGTTCATGAAAGCCAGCGGCATGCCTTGCGCGATACGCGCGCCAATCCAGTCCTGGAAGCGTCCCGGGTGGCTGGCCACATTGTCCGACAGCCAGAACACCACGCCGGCGTAGCGGTCCCGGCCGATCTCGGGCAGCGGCTGGTCGGCGTCGGCGAAATCGACGCGGTAGCCCAGGTAGTTCAGCGGCATGGCCACGTAGCGCACGCCGGACGAATTGTCGAGCGACTCCTCGGGGCGGCGATCCTGCACCACCAGCACGCGGCGCGGCATCACTTCGATGGCGCCGATGCCCACCGTCTGCAGGCCGGGATCAGCGACGTAGGGCATGATGCCGAGCGCCTGGATGCGTCGCGCCGTGTCGCGCCCGCACTGGCGGTCCGCCGGCGGACAGTAGTCGATCGAGATCACGGGCAGGCCATACTGCTCGCGGATCGTGCGCGCCTGCCCCAGCAGCCACTCGCGGTCGCTCTGGCTCACTTCCACGTAGCGCTTGCCGCCCTGGTCCCAGCCACGGAAGAGCGACTCGAAGGCGACCGCATAGGCGAGCCCGTGCACCTTGGGCAGGATCTCGAAGCCGCGATTGAAGATCAGCCTGGCTTCGGGATAGCGTGCCTTGACCGCCTGCACCACGGCGGCCAGCCCGGCCTCCTGGCGCGCGCGCTCGGCATCGGTCTTGGCCACGATCTGGTAGGAATCGAGCGTATCGAAGAAGAAGCCGCGGTAGCCGCGCTGCCACAGCGGCGCGATAAAGCGGTCGACGAAGAACGCCGGCCAGCCTGGCGCGGCCTGGTCTACCACCTTGGCGCCCCAGGCCGCATTGGCTCCGACCAGCCACGCCTTGGGAATGTCCGCGTAGGCCGGATGCGAGGCAAGCACCTCGCCCACGCTGACATAGCCGAACCACGCCGTGTGCGGCGCGGCTGCGCTGGCCTTGACGGGATCGAAGCCGCTATCGGGCTCGACCACGGCGATGTCGAAGGCCTGCAGCATGTCCACCGGCGGCTGCTGGCCATAGTGAAAGGCGATGTTCGGCATCGACGGCGCCGCGGCGGTCGCCGCGCTGAAGGGCACGCCGCCTAGCGCCAGCGCCGCAACCAGCCACGCCATCCAGCGACCGAGGAGCGCGCGCAGGCGAGACCGGGGTGATGGAAAGGGAGATGGAAAAGCGGTGTTCTTCACTGGCTGGTTTTCGTTGACTTGCCCGCCAGCATCGCTGGGGCGCCGGGTTGGCGCGGGCACATCCAAATGACCCTGAGGACGTTCCGGAACAGGTGTCCGGCAAGCTTCGCTACGCCGCTTCAAGTTGAGGAACGAGCGGTCTGTGATTGGGAATTTTCCCAAGCGAGCAGCGCATGTTAGCGTTCGAAGTCAATCGGTACTGTCAACAAATGTGTCCCCGTCAACGCTTTCGAAATTCGCATTCGCAGAACATCGGCGCGCGCCGATCCTGCCAAGCAAGCATCCGGCCGCGGCATCCGACTCATCGATAATCCGGCTAGAATCGTGGCGCCGGGCCGGCCGCGCCGGCGTTCGGCGGGCCCGCCCGGCGCCAGTCAAAGGAGATTCCAGATGAAGGTCGACAGCATCCTGCACACCATCGGCAGCACGCCGCACATCCGCATCCAGCGCCTGTTCGGCGACCAGCATCGTGTCTGGATCAAGTCGGAACGCAGCAACCCGGGCGGCTCCATCAAGGACCGCATCGCGCTGGCCATGATCGAGGCGGCCGAGCAGGACGGGCGCCTCAAGCCCGGCGGCACCATCATCGAACCCACCTCGGGCAATACCGGCGTCGGGCTGGCCATGGTGGCCGCGGTCAAGGGCTACAAGCTGGTGCTGGTGATGCCGGACAGCATGTCGATCGAGCGCCGGCGCCTGATGCTCGCCTACGGTGCCACCTTCGAGCTGACGCCGCGCGAGAAGGGCATGAAGGGTGCCATCGCGCGCGCGGAAGAACTGGTGGCGGCCACGCCGGGCGCCTGGATGCCGCAGCAGTTCGAAAATCCCGCCAATGTGGAAGTCCACGAGCGCACCACGGCGCGCGAGATCCTGGCGGACTTCCCGGAAGGCATCGACGCGCTGGTCACGGGTGTGGGCACGGGCGGCCATATCACCGGCTGCGCGCGCGTGCTCAAGGAAGCCTGGCCCAAGCTCAAGGTGTTCGCCGTCGAGCCCACCGCCTCGCCCGTCCTGTCGGGCGGCGCCCCGGCGCCGCACCCGCTGCAGGGCCTCGGCGCGGGCTTCGTGCCCAAGATCCTCGATACGGGCCTGCTCGATGGCGTGATCCAGATCGACGCCGAGCCCGCACGTGAAATGGCGCGCCGCGCCGCGCGCGAAGAGGGCCTGCTGGTGGGCATCTCGTCCGGTGCCACGCTGGCCGCGATCGCGCAGAAGCTGCCCGACCTGCCGGCGGGCGCCACGGTGCTGGGCTTCAACTACGACACGGGCGAACGCTACCTGACGGTGGAAGGCTTCCTGCCGGCCTGAAGCCGGCATGAAGCCGGCGCGGCGGCCGCGTCTCAGCCCACCGCTGAGGGAACCAGGCCAGCAGGCTGAGAGAACCCCTGCCCTGCCCGCCGGCGCGCCGACTTGAGCGCCGCGCGCGCGGCCGACGCATCGCGCGCCAGCCGCAGCAGGCCGCCGATCTGTCCCGGCGCGGCCAGCAGGCTGCGCAGCACGGCACCGACGTCGGTACTGCCGTCCGCCGCCATGCCCGCCAGCGCCGCGGGCGGCACGGCGCGCCCGGCCGGGTCGATCACCACGCGGCAGGCCGCGAAGCGCAGTCCTCGCGCGCGGGCAAAGCGCGCCGCAATATGGGATTCCATGTCGACCGCCAGCGCGCCCGTGCGCTGGTGCAGCGCCGCCTTGTCGGCAACGGCGGTGACAGCGGCATCGGCGCCGGCCAGCGCGCCGCCGATGCCTTCGGGCAGGGCCCGGTGCAGCGCCGACAGCCAGTCCGGGTCGGCCGGGTAGACGTTGGCGCCGTCATGCACGCGCTCGGCCAGCACGATCGCACCCGGCGCCAGCGCGGGATCCAGCCCGCCTGCCACGCCAAAGCTGATCACGCCGGTGCAGCCCGGCCAGGCGCCCTGCTCCAGCGCCGCCTGCAACGCGCCGGCGCGCAGGCCGTACAGCGTCATGACGCCGGGGCCGGCCGCCAGCCGCGCCTCGAAGTCCATGCCGCTGACCACCAGCACGGACGGCGCGCCGCGCTCCTGGCTCACATGCCCCATGCCACCTGGCGGGTGCCGCCGCGCACCAGCCTGCGGTAACGCGCCAGCGCCCACAGCGGGAAGAAGCGGGCGTAGCCGTGATAGCGCAGGTAGAACACGCGCGGGAAACCCGTGGCAGTGAAGCGTGCCTCGTCCCAGAAACCGTCGTCCTGCTGGGTGGCCTGCAGGTAAGCGATGCCGCGCGCCACGGCCGGATGCGACACGGCACCGGCGGCCATCAGGCCCATCAGCGCCCAGGCCGTCTGCGAGGCCGTGCTCGACGCACGCTCGTAGCCGCGGTAATCCAGCTTGTAGCTGTCGCCATCCTCGCCCCAGCCGCCATCCGGGTTCTGGATGCCGACGAGCCAGTTCACCGCCCGCTGCATCTCCGGCGCCTCCGGCTTCAGGCCGGCGGCATTCAGCGCGCACAGGGCGCTCCAGGTGCCGTAGATATAGTTCAGGCCCCAGCGGCCATACCAGCTGCCATCCGGCATCTGCTCGGCCAGCAGGTAGTGCAGCGCGCGCGCCGCGGCGGGATTGCGCTCGGGCATCTCGCCCAGCTGGGCCAGCATCGACAGGCAGCGCGCCGACACATCCGCGGTGGGCGGATCGAGCAGCGCGCCATGGTCGGCGAAGGGGATGTTGTTCAGGTAGAGGTGCGTGTTCTCCGGCTCGAACGCACCCCAGCCGCCGTCGCTGCTCTGCATGCCGACGATCCACTCGGTAGCGCGCGCGATGCTCTGGGCAAAGCGTTCGCGCTGGCCGAGCGGCACGGGTGCATCGGCACGCGCGGCGCGGTCCATCGCCATCACCACCACCGCGGTGTCGTCGACGTCCGGATAGTAGTCGTTGGCGTACTGGAAGGCCCAGCCGCCCGGCCGCACGTCGGGGCGCCGCACGATCCAGTCGCCGCGCACGTCGAGCACCTGCAGCGGCCGCAGCCATTCCAGCCCGCGCTCGGCGGCCGCGCTGGCCCGCTCGTCGCCGACCTCCAGCAGCGCATGGCTGCCCAGGGCCGTATCCCACACCGGCGACAGGCAGGGCTGGCAATACGCTTCGTCGGCGTCTTCGTGCACCACCAGCAGGTGCTCGATCGACTCGCGCGCGATCGCGCGGTGCGGGTCGTCCGCCGGCACGCCCAGGACGTCGAACATCATCACCGAGTTGGCCATGGCGGGGAAGATCGCGCCGAGCCCGTCCTTGCCGTTCAGGCGCTCGACCACGAATTTGCGCGCGCGCTCGATGGCGCGGCGGCGCAGCGAGCGCGGAAAGAGCGGTTCGGCCACGCGCAGCGCCGCATCCAGGCCGCTGAAGACGGTGAACCACAGGCGGCTCTGGTGCGCCGCCTTGGGCAGCAACCGCGTCGACTGGCAGGGCTGGATGAACAGTTCGTCGATGCCGATCTTGCGCGGGTTGCGCGCCTGCGGGCGCAGGCTGTTCAGGACCAGCAGGGGCACGATCACGGTGCGCGCCCAGTAGGAAACCTTGGACAGGTGGAAGGGGAACCACTGCGGCAGCAGCATGATCTCCACCGGCATCATCGGCACCGCGCGCCACGGCATCACGCCGTACAGGGCCAGCAGCGTGCGCGTGAACACATTGCATGCTTCGGCCCCGCCCATGCGGTGGATGGCGGCCCGCGCGCGCTGCATGTGCGCGGCCTCGGGAGAGTCGCCGATCATCTTCAGCGCAAAGTACGCCTTGACGCTGGCGCTGACGTCGGAGGCGCCTTCGTGGAACAGCGGCCAGCCGCCGTCCGCGTTCTGGATGCGCCGCAGATAGCGGCCGATGCGCGCTTCCAGCTTCTCATCGGCGCTTTCGCCGAGATAATGCACCAGCAACACATATTCGGACGGGATGGTGGCGTCCGCCTCGAGTTCAAACACCCAGTGCCCATCGGACTTCTGGCGCGCGAGCAGCGCGTCGGTCGCGCGACCGATCGCACGGTCGAGCATCTCGTCGGGCCCGGCGGCCGCGACCGGCGCCGGGGAACTCTTGGGAACTGCTAGCTGGGACATTGTCGGTCCAACCCTCTTACTCTGAATCCAAAAAAACTTCGCCCGGCGGCCGGCGCCGTAAAGCGCTTGCGCTCAGCCCAGCGCATGCCGCAGCACCAGCCACAGCAGGCGCACGCGCGGCACCTTGGCGCGGGCACGCGGCGCACTCCAGCCGCGCGCCAGCATGCGCACCAGGATCTCGTGGTAAACGGCGCTCATGATGCGCGGCGAGCGCACCTGGCGCGCCGGGCAACGGGCCATGATGGCGTCGGCCTGGTCGTAATGCGCCTGCGCCTCGCGCGCCAGCCCGGCGCAGACCTGGCCGATGGCCGGATGCGCGATCACTGCGCTCGGCTCGCCGGGCTCGATGCCCGCCTGGGCCAGCGCTTCGGCCGGCAGGTAGAGGCGCCCGATGGCGGCGTCCTCGTCGATGTCGCGCAGGATATTGGTCAACTGCAACGCCCGGCCCAGGTGATAGGCCAGCGCCACGCCGTCCTCCCGGCCCATGCCGAACACGCGCACCGCCAGGCGCCCGACGGCGCTGGCCACGCGGTCGCAGTACAGGTCGAGCGTGGCCGCGTCGGGCGCGCGGATATCGGCCACCACGTCCATCGTCATGCCGTCGATCACGGCCACGAAATCCGCCTGCTCCAGGTCGTAGCGCTCGATCTGCTGCGCCAGTTCGCGCAAGCCCGCAGGCGGCGCGCCGGCGTAGCACGCCGCGATATCGCGGCGCCACGCGTCCAGCCCGGCCAGGCGGGCAGCATGCGGCGCATCGCCATCGGCGATGTCATCGACCGCGCGGCAGAATGCGTAGATGTGGAACATCGCCGTGCGCTGGGGCGCCGGCAGGATCCGCATGGCCGCGTGGAAGGAACTGCTCGACGAGACGACGTTCGCCTCGGACGGCATGCTTGGCGCTGCGATTTCGGTACCAGCCACGTAATTCCTCGACACGCTCTATGCCCTCCGTCTGGCATCGCGGCGAAAAGCAGGCTGTTGCAGTGATGATCCGGCAGCGCCAGGGGCGAATGTCCATGCCAGAACGCAGGCGCGGAGCGCCAAAGGCAGGGACCGCCGCGTCATCGTGAAACAGC
The DNA here is from genome assembly GCF_056930435.1 of Cupriavidus sp. 09_S30. Lineage (NCBI taxonomy): Bacteria > Pseudomonadati > Pseudomonadota > Betaproteobacteria > Burkholderiales > Burkholderiaceae > Cupriavidus > Cupriavidus sp. 09_S30. The sequence continues at coordinate 2,177,469 of NZ_JBXOWI010000002.1, forward strand.
CGCTTGGCATGCCGGTCGTGCAAGCAGCGGATGGCGGATTGGGGGTCGGCCGGATTATAGCAACTTCACCAGCCAGGACGCCGCCCCAAGCCGCCCCTGGCCGCCTGATCGGCCGCCTCACCGGCGCCGCGGGCATCATACGCCGCACCACCACCCGGCCACACCGTCATCGCGGCGGGGCTGCCCCGGCTGCGGCGCCCGGGGCCGACGCCGGGAAGCGCGGATACGGCACGCCGCGCGCCGGTGTCGCCGTGGTCTGGTCGATCACACGCTCCACGTCCGCCACCTCGCCGAGCGCGGAAAAAAAGGCGGCGGAGGGGAAATCCGCCGCGACGCAGCCCTGCACCTTGATCCAGCGGGCGCTGACGGTGATCCACAAGGAACTGTGGCGCCACGCCGGCAACTGGGTGTTCAGCGTGCGCAGGCGCCGCTGCAGGCTTTCGGCGACGTCCTTGTCGTACAGATAGGCATTGGGCAGGCGGCAGCGCCCTTCCAGCCAGCAGTGGTTGCCGTGTTCGATGCGATGGTGGGATTCGCGCATCCATTCGGCCTCGCTGACACGCGGCCCGGCGGGCTCCGGACACCCCGGCAGCGCGGAAGAGACCTGCAGGAAAGGATCGCCGCCGCGGTTGAGCAGCGCGCCGTCGCCGGCATGCGCCAGCGCCGTGCCGGCGGCGACAAGCAGGCCGAGGCAGGCAGCCCGGGTGTGGCGGGATGACCAGCAGGGCGACAGGAACCTGGCAATCACCATATATATGGCCCTCCCGAATGCATTGCGCCGCCGGGCTGGCCCGGCGGCGCGCATGCTGGTTCAGTATTCCCCGGCGCCGCCAAAAAACAAGCCCCGCTGGGCGGGGCTTGTTGGTACAACTAGCCGGTCGCGCGGCTCAGATCGCCTGGATCTTGGTGGCTTGCTCGCCCTTCTGACCCATGGCCTTGACGTAGCGGACCTTCTGGCCTTCCTTCAGGGACTTGAAGCCATTGCCCTCGATCGCGGAGAAATGCGCGAACAGGTCATTGCCACCCGCGTCCGGGGTGATGAAGCCAAAGCCCTTTGCGTCGTTGAACCACTTAACGGTACCGGTTTCCATTTTCTGTGTTACCTCAGATTTCAAATAAGCGCGTTTTGCTCACCAAGCATGATACGTAGGGAATGACAGCAGCCGAAGCTTAGCAGCCATGCACTGCGCCAGTATGTCTGCGAACCAACATTACGCCGGACGATAAAGTCACCAGACGGTGCACATGCGAGCGCTCATTTTCAACGAATTCGCCGCGCTGTCAATCGGTGAACTCCTTAGAAAATATGTCTTTGCGCAAAAACTCATTAAATATTTCCAACAACAGAGATTAGCCTTTTCTACTTCGCCAGGCGAACAATGCTGCCTTCAGCCAAACTTGCGCGCAGCATCGAGCGCCAAACCGGCCCCGATGCCGCCAAAAATGTCGCCCTCCACGCACCGCGCCTGCGGCAGCAAGGCTGCCAGCCGCTGGCGCAAGAGCGGAACCGAGCTGGAGCCGCCGGCGAACAAAATGGTATCGACGCCACCCGCCTCGACCCCCGCGCTCTGTAGCAAATCGTACACAGTCCGCTCCACCTTACTGACCAGGCGCGCGATTGCGTCGTCAAAATCGCCGCGCACGACATCGAGGAATTCGCCCGGCGCAATGCGCTCGAGGTCGATGCGCGCCCCGTTCTCGGCCGACAAGGCGATCTTCGCCGACTCCACTTGCAATGCCAGCCAGTGGCCGGCGCGCTGCCGGATCAGGGTAATCAGGCGGTCGAGCGGCGCCTTGTCGCCGGCGTCGCGATAGTTGTCCATCACGTGCGCCCAGGCCTTGCGGGTGTAGACGTGGTTGATCGTATGCCAGCTCGCCAGGTCGAAATACAAGCCGGAAGGCATGGCCTTGCCGTTGCGCAGCGTGCTGCCCAGGCCTAGCAGGGGCATCGCGCTGGCCAGGCTGAGACCACGGTCGAAATCGGTGCCGCCGATATGCACCCCGGCGCTGGCCAGGATATCGTCGCGGCGGTCAGCCAGGCCGGCGCGCTGCGGCGAGAGCCGCAGCAGCGAAAAGTCGGAGGTACCGCCGCCGATATCAGCCACGAGCACCAGTTCCTCGCCGCCGATGCGCGCCTCATAGTCGAACGCGGCGGCAATCGGTTCGAATTGGAAGGCGACGTCGCGGAAACCGGCCGCGCGGGCGATGTCTTCCAGCGTCTGCTGCGCCACCCGGTCGGCCTCGTCGTCTTCATCGATGAAGCGCACCGGGCGCCCGAGCACCGCCTGCGTGAATTCACGGCCGGCCGCCTGCTCCGCACGGCGCTTCAACTCGCCGATGAATTGCGCCAGCAGGCCGCGGAACGGCATCGGCTGGCCCATGACCTCGGTGCAGTCATCCATCATCGAGGTCCCCAGCAGGCTCTTGAGCGAGCGCATCAGGCGCCCTTCGTAGCCAGCGAGGTAGTCGGACAGCGCGGCCCGGCCATAGCTGACCAGCGGATCCTCTGCATGGAAAAACACGATGGACGGCAGCGACGACTTGCCCTCCTCCAGCGACAGCAGCGCCGACTCGCCCGGCCGGTACCAGCCTACAGTCGAATTCGACGTGCCGAAGTCCACCCCGCACGCCTGTGCCTGCCTGTCCTGCCATCCTGCGCTTTGCAACTTCAAACCCCATCCTTGCCTGGAACCGCGCCGGAATGCCCCGGCCGGGGCCGGGTCCCGGCGGCGGGCGCGCGCTGCCGGGCCGTCATTGTAGTGGCAAGCGGCCGCGCGCCCCGGCGCTTGACAGCGCGGCACCGTCCTCCTATTCTCGCCACGTTCTTTTGAAAGGATCATTGTTCCATCTTACAGAACGAACGATAAGACTGCGATGATGCCGGGCGGCCCTCCTTATCAAGGCCGAGCACGCCCGCTGGAGCGTGATCGGCAGCGAATCGTCCGCGAGTCGCGCGCCCACGTGGAGTCAGGCGCGCCAACAAACCCGACACGGGAATCAGACTGATGCATAAACCACTACGGCACATCCGCGTGCTCGACCTGACCAATGTGCTGGCCGGGCCGTTCTGCTGCCACCAGCTGGCGCACATGGGCGCCGAGGTGATCAAGGTCGAAACGCCGGGCGCCGGCGATCTCGCCCGCCAGCTCGGCGCCGACCCCGAACTGAACCGCCGGCTGATGGGCGTTTCCTTCCTTGCGCAGAATCCCGGCAAGCGTTCGGTCACCGTCAATTTCAAGCACGCGCGCGGCAAGGAGGTCTTGCGCAAGCTGGTCGCCAGCGCCGACGTGCTGGTGGAGAACTTCCGCCCCGGCGTGATGGACCGCCTGGGCCTGGGCTATGAAGCGCTCAAGGCAGTCAATGCGCGCCTGATCTACTGCGCGATCTCCGGCTTCGGCCAGGACGGCCCCTTGAGCGGCCTGCCGGCCTACGATCAGATCATCCAGGGCATGGCGGGCGTGATGAGCATTACCGGCGACCCCGACACCGCGCCCTACCGGGTCGGCTACCCCGTCTCCGACACCATCGGCGGCATGACGGCGGCCTTCGCCATCGCCGCCTCACTGGCCGACACGTCGCGCGAGACGGGTTACTTCCTCGACGTTTCCATGCTGGAGTCGACGCTGTGCACGATGGGCTGGGCGGTTTCGAACCACCTGATCGCGGGCAAGGCGCCGGCGCCGATGGGCAACGAGAACATGACCGCCAGCCCCTCGGGCACGTTCCGCACCGGCGATGGCCTGCTCAATATCGCCGCCAACAAGCAAGAACAGTTCGAGGCGGTCTGCCGCGTGGTGGGCCGCCCCGAACTGGCCACGGATCCCCGCTTCGCCGAGCGGCAGGCGCGCCTGCAGAACCGCGCCGCCCTGACTCGCGAACTGGAATTGGAACTGGCCAGGACCTCGGCCGCCGACTGGTGGCAGCGGCTGAATGAAGCGGGCGTGCCGGCCGGCCCGGTGCTGGGCGTGCCCGATGCGCTGGCGCATGCGCAGATCGCCTCGCGCGGCATGATCGGCGAATTCCCGGCGGTGCCCGGCGTGGGGCGCGACATCCGGCTGGTGCGCACCGGCTTCAAGGTCAACGGACAGGCGCCCGCGGTCGATGCGCCGCCGCCCGAACTCGGCCAGCACACACGCGAAATCCTTGCCCAGATCGGCTACGACGAAGCCGAGATCGAGACCCTGCAACAGGAGCGAGCCATATGAGTGACACCATGGATGAAGGCCAGCGCCTGTCGCAGGACTGGTGGCGCACCGAGATCATCGACATGCAGCCGGGCGTGATCCGCTACCGGGGCTACCCGATCGAGCAACTGATCGGGCAGGTCTCATTCGCACAGATGATCTGGCTGATGCTGCGCGGCGAACTGCCGGGCCGCGCGCAAGGCGAGCTGCTCGATGCCGCGCTGATGTCAGCGGTGGACCATGGTCCGCAGGCGCCCAGCATTGCCATGGCGCGCATGGCCGCCACCTGCGGTGTGGGGCTGAACAATGCGATGGCGTCCGCGGTCAACGTGCTGGGCGATGTGCACGGCGGCGCCGGCGAGCAAGCGGTGGAGCTGTACCAGGAGATCGCGCGGCGGATCGACACCGGCGAGCCGCAGGATGAGGCGGTGCGCGGCGCGCTGCGGGACTGGCGGGAACGGCATGGCAAGTTCGTATCCGGCTTCGGCCACCGCTTCCACCCGCTCGATCCGCGCGCCCCGCGACTGCTCGAACTGGTTGACCGCGCCGCTGCCGACGGCGTGGTGTCCGGCCGCTTCGCCAGGATCGCGCGCGCGGTGGAGGCCGAACTGGGCGCGGGGCGCAGCAAGCCCATCCCGATGAACATCGATGGCGCCACCGCCGTCATCTACGCGGAGCTGGGCTTTCCGGCACCGCTGGCGCGCGGCCTGTTCTGTTTGTCGCGCTCGGTGGGCATCCTCGCCCATGCCTGGGAGCAGACCCAGCAAGGCGGGCGCAACAAAGGACCGATCCCGCGCCAGTTCATCTGGACCTACGATGGCCATCCGCCGCGCGACGTGCCGCGGCAGGACTGAGCCGGGTGCGGCCGTCAGTCGGGCTTGCCAGGCCACTGCCAGGCCCCGCTCAGGCCGGCTGCGCCAGTGCTTCGTCCGCGGGCCGCGCGGGAGCTTCGTCCGCGGGCTGCGCAGGGGCTTCGAGCGAGGAAGCCAGCACGAGGCGGTCGCGCCCGTGCTGCTTGGCGACGTACAAGGCCCGGTCGGCCGTGGCGAACAGGCCTTGCCACAGGGCCTCCCGGCTGGCGGCACTGCCGGAGATCTGCGCCACCCCGATGCTCACACTGGCGTTGCCGCGCTCCCCGGGCAGCTCGATGGCCCTGACCTTGCGCAGGATGCGGTTGGCCAGCGCGCTGGCCTGGCTCTCGTCGGTATAAGGGCAGAGGATGCAGAACTCCTCGCCGCCATAGCGCGCGGCCACGTCGGAGGCGCGCCGCGAGTTGTCGATGGCCTGCGCGATCTGGCGCAGCACGGCATCCCCCACGTGGTGGCCGCACCGGTCATTGACCTGCTTGAAATAGTCGACGTCGATGGCAAGGCAGGACAGCGGCTCACCGCTGCGTTGCCAGCGGGAAACCAGCCCGGCGGCGCTCTGGTCGAGCGCGCCGCGGTTCAGCAGGCCGGTCAGCGCGTCCAGGCGCGCCCCGCTCTCGTTGCGGGCAATGATCTGCTCGGTCGCCAGCAGCGTAAAGCCGAACACGCCGAGCAGGGTGCCGATCAGAGGCAGGAGCGCCCACACCACATGCCCACCGTCGGCGAAGAAGAAGACATGCTCGGGGTCACTGCCGCTTCCCAGCACATGGAACAATCCTGCCACCTGCGTCGCCAGGTGCAGCAGGCAGGCACTCACCGCCAGCGGCCCGCCGATGCTGCGCCGCACGCGGCCGGGATGCAGCAGGGCCAGCAACGACAGCAGCGACAACGCGGCGAGCATGACATAGCCCGTCAACTGCAGCGCCGCCATCGCATTCGGCTGCAGGGCGGCGTACAGCAGGGCCGGAAACGACAGCCAGGCGGCCGTGTGCAGCAGCATGCGCCGGTCGGGCAGCGCGAAATAGACCCGGATGCCCTGGTAGATGGCCAGCCGCCCAAGCAGCAGGACCCAGCCCGCCAGCGCCATCAGGCCGTGCGCCTCGCCGCCGATGGCGGCCGCCAGCACCAGCCCGGCACTGGCCACCAGGACATGCCCGACCGCCCAGAGCCGGCCTGCCTCGCTCGCACGAAGGGCGATCACCAGCCCCGCTGCAATGACCAGCGTGCTGGAGAACACCACCAACATGACGACAACCAGGGTTTGCTGGACCAGGTGCACGGATTTCCTCTTAAAGACTCCCGCGTGCGCAGCCGTTATCCCGGATCAGGGGCGCGGCGAACCATCCGCGATGATATCCCTGATGTGCATGTGGAAACACCCCACTAGGGACCGGTTAGCCCGCTGCCGCAGCTCAATCGGGATAAGGGAAAACCCCACCCAATTGCTGCGTCAGCGCCCGCGCCGCGCGCAGCACGCTGGCGCGGAATCCGGCCTCGAAGCGCGGCGTCGGGCAAGTCAGCGTGAGCGCGCCCTTCAATTCGCCGCCGGGACCGAAGACCGGTGCCGACACGCCCGCGATGTCCGGGCTGCGGTCGCCGATCAGCTCGGCCACGCCCTCCTCGCGGATCTTCTGGTACAGCTCGCCGCGCGCGCCGGAGAAGGCGCGCAGCACGCGGCCGCCGGCGCCGCGATTGCGCGGCAGCAGGTCGCCGGCGCGGATATGGTCACGCACGGGTTGCGGGGAATCGACACGGTACAGGCAAAGGCGGTGCTCGCCCTGCTCGACATGGAAGGCCGCGCTCTCGCGCGTGTCCTGCACCAGCTGGCGCAGCACCGGCATCACCGCCGCCTCGAGCGAGAACGATGCCGCATAGACCGCGTGCAGCCGCGCCACCTCGGGCCCCAGGCCATAGCGGCCGTCGGCATGGCGCACGATCAGCCGGGCATGCTCGAGCGAGGCGAGCAATCGCAGCAGCGTGCTCTTGTACAGCCCGCTGCGCTGCGCCAGCTCGACCAGGCTGAGCGTGGTGTCGCCGAGCCGGAAGATCGACAGCACGAACAAGGCGCGGTCGACGGCGGCCGCGCCGCCCGGAGCGGCGTGCTTGTCGGCTTCGGAAAGTTGTGCGGCTTTGCGTGGCATGCGTGAGAAGGCCGGTTTGACGACGCGGCATGACAGATGCAGGCCGCCGCGGCGAGGCAGCGCATTCTACCGCAGCGCCTGGCCCTGCGGACGCCGCGCGGCCGCCTCGCGCAGGGCCCGCAGGAAGCCCTCGGTGGCCGGCCCGAGCTCACTGCCACTGCGCCGCAGCAGACCGATGGGTTCCTCGGTGCCCTGGCTGTCGATGGGCAGCCGCACCAGGCTGCCTTGCACGATCGCGCGGCGCACGGCCGACAGCGGCGCCAGCCAGATCGCATCGCCTGCCAGCGTGGTCATCTGCCCGAGCAAGGCATCCGAAGTTTCAAGGCAGCCCGCCGGCAGCGGCAGGCCGTGGCGCGCCAGCAGGCTCTCCGCGCTATGGCGGGGGACCGAGCCCGCGGCCGGCAACACCAGCGGGTAGGCCAGCGCCTCGGCCAGCAGAAGATGGCGCGCTGCAGCCAGCGGGTGGCCGCTGCGCACCGCCAGCACAAGCGGCTCGGTGCCGAGCATCTCGAACCACAGCCCTTCCATCGCCGCCGGATCGTCCATGCGGCCCACGACCACATCGAGCATGTCTGCCTTCAGCAATTCGATCAGCGGACGGTTCATGCCGGTCTGCACCGCCACCGCGATTTCCGGGTGGGCCTGCCGGAAGGCCACCAGCACATCGAACAGCAGGTCGGGCACCACGCTGGGCAGCGCGCCCAACCGGATGCGCTCGGCCGCCGCCGGGCCGTCGCTGACGCTGCACGCGGCCTCGTCGATGTCGTCCAGGATGCGCAGGGCATGGCGCAGGAAGCGCATGCCGGCAGCCGTCAGGTCGGTGCCCGAACGCTTGCGCACCAGCAGGCGCGCGCCTACCAGTTCCTCCAGCTCACTCAGCGTCTTGGACACGGCCGGCTGGGTCAGGCCAAGCTTCTCGCCTGCCTGGCCCAGGTGCTGCAACTGGGCCACGGCGACGAAGCAATGCAGGTGGCGCAGGCGCACGCGCTTGCGGAAGGCGTCATTCATGCCGGAGCGGTTATGGAAAAGACGGAAATCCGCAATCTACATGAATAATTTTCAGCAAGGAAGACGCCATGCATCCGCGGCCGGTTCCAGGCAGCGCAGGGCAGGATCCCACCGCAGCCGGTACCATCACCACCTGCCCGGGTGCCGCATGGCGGCAGTTCCTGGTTGCGCCTTGCCGCCCGGCCGGATTTCCGTCGTCCCCACCCCACCTCCCTTATGCCGCACGACAGTACGACTCTCGCAGCCTCGCCACTGGGCATGGCGGCGCGCAGCGGGCCGGCCGCGGAATCCCCCAGGCTGCGCCCGCTGGCGCGCGCAGCGCTGCCGCCCGACGCCGTGGCCATGGCGCACTTTATGCTCGGCAAGGTATTGGTGCATGACCTGCCCGAGGGCCGCGTCGCCGGGCGCATCGTGGAAACCGAGGCCTACCCGCTCGGCGATGCCGCCAGCTACGCCTACCGCGGCCGCACGCGGGCCAACGGCGCCATGTTCAAGGCGCCCGGACACGCGCACGTACGCCTGCTGTACGGACTCTCCTGGACGCTCAATGTCTCGGCCGAGGCCGAAGGCGCCGGTGCCGGCATCCTGCTGCGCGCGCTGGAGCCGCTCGCCGGCCTGGAGTGGATGCGCACACGCAGGCCATCGGCCCGTCCCCTCGACCTCGCGCGCGGCCCCGGCCGCCTGGGCGCCGCGATGGCGATCGGCCCGGAACTGGATGGCGCCGACCTGTGCACGGGCACCGGGCTGTGGCTGGCGACGGATGCCGATGCGGCCGGTACTTCCGGCACCATCGGTGTGGCACGCCGCATCGGCCTGTCGCGTGCAGCCGACCTTCCCCTGCGCTTCTTCCTGGTGGGCAACCCTTATGTCAGCGGGCCGCGCGCGGCGTTGCGGACCTCGCCGGAAGGGCACTGAGGCAAGTCAGCGCCAAGCTCGGCCCATTGGGCGCCCTGACTAGCTAGACCAGCCGCGTACAGCAATAGGCCTCGGTGCGGTAGGGAAAGGCGACCGTGTCCCAGCCGGCCAATTCCGGATGGCTGGCGATCAGCCGGTCCAGCTGCGCCCGCACGGCGTCCTGCTGCGCCGGCGGCAGCGCGGCAATGAAGCTCACTGACATCACACGGTCGACGATCACCTGCTGCGGCGGCCCCACGTGTTCGTAAGGCAGGCTGGACAGCTCCAGCGGGCCGAAACCCTCGGCCGGGAAGACCCGCTTCCAATCGCCCTTGTAGAAGCGCGGCGCATCGCCCTCGTGGGGCGTCATGATTGCCGTGAGGCGGGCCACCCAGTCGACAGATTCGTCACGCACGTTCCAGACCAGCCCCAGCTTGCCGCCGGGGCGCAACACGCGGCGGAATTCCGCCACCGACGCCGGGTTGGCGAACCAGTGGAAAGCCTGGGCGCAGACCACCGCATCGACGCTGGCATCGGCCAGCGGCAGCGCTTCGGCGGTGCCTTCCCGAACCTGCACCGACGGCTGCGCCACGGCGAGCTGGGCGCGCATCGCCGCCACCGGTTCCACTGCGATCACCTCAGCCCCGGTCCGCGCCAGCAGGCGGCTGAACTTGCCGGTGCCGGCGCCGACGTCGGCAACCGTCTTGCCTGACCCCAGCCCGAGCGCGTCGCGCAGCCAGGCATCGAGTTCGGCGGGATAGTCGGGACGGCCGCGGGCATAGGTGTCGGCCTGGCTGGAAAAGCCCTGGGCGGCGGCATGGTGGATGCTGGTCATGGCAATAGGCTGGCGCGAGGTTGGCGGAGGTCGGCGCCGGAATAGCGGCCGGCGCCGCGCTACATTAGCGCGGCGAGCGACGTGCTGCAAGGCTCGCCATTCCGCCCGGCACTGTAGAGGGCGCCAGCGTGCGACCACGAATCAGATCGCTCGCGCTTGCCCGCTTACCGTCTATCGCTCGGGACGACTCTCGCCACGGCACGCGCCAGGCGCGCCACGCCCTCGCCGATCTGCGCCGGGTCGGCGCCGGCGAACGAGAGGCGGAACGCCGGCCGTGCGCGCCGTTCGGCATAGAAGCCCGCGCCCGGCACGAACAGCACCTTCTCCGCGATCGCATGCGGCAGCAGGGCCGCTGCGTCGTCGATGCCCGCGACCTCCGCCCACAGGAACATACCGCCCGCAGGCCGGGCAAAGCGGATGCGCTCGCCGAATGCCTGCCGCAACGCCTGCGCCAGCCGGTCGCGCTTGTCGCGGTAAGCCGCCACCTCGCGTGCCACCTGCGCCGGCAACAGCCCCGCCTCCAGGTAATGGGCCGCGGTCAGTTGCAGCCAGGGCGGTGTGCACAGGTCCGACACCTGCTTGGCGATCACGGCACGACGCACGATCTCCGCCGGTCCCGCCATCCAGCCCAGGCGCAGCCCGGGCGCCAATGTCTTCGACAGGCTGGCCAGGTGCACCACCCAGGGCCGGGCGGCCGGCACCTGGGCGCACAGCGAGAGCAGCGAAGGCGGCGGCGGGCCATCGAAGCTCAAGGCGCCATACGGATCGTCCTCGACCAGCACCACCTGGTACCGTGCCACCAGTTCCAGCAAGCGCAGCCGCCGCGCCAGCGACAGCGTGGCACCGGTCGGGTTGGCGAAGGTGGGCACCACGTAGAGCAGGCGTGGCCGCTGCGACCCGCTGGCGCCGGCCAGCACCGCCTCCAGCGCCTCGACATCGATGCCGTCGGGGTCGGCCGGAATGCCGCGCAGCTCGGCGCCGGCCAGCCGCAATGCCTGTAGCGTGGCCGAGTAGGTCGGCTCCTCCACCAGCACCAGGCTGCCCGGCTCGACCAGGGCCTTGACCAGGAAGTCGAAGCCCTGCTGCGAACCGGTGGTGACCAGCAGCTCCTCCGGCGCCAGCTGCACGCCGCGCTCGGCCATCAGCGCCGTCAGCGCCCGGCGCAAGGCCGGCGTGCCTTCGGTCGCGCCGTACTGCAGGCATTCCGCCGGCCGTTCCGCAAGCGCCTGCGCCGATGCCGCGCCGATCCCCGCGGCATCGAACAGCGCCGCGGAAGGATAGCCGCCGGCAAAGGAGATCATCTGCGGATCCGACAAGTACTTGAACAGCTCGCGGATCGGCGAGCCTTCGGGCGCGCGCAGCGCGGGAACGAAGGGATAGGCTGTGCTCATGGCGCTCTCGCTCGTTTGGCGGTGTCCGTGCTCAGCAGGCGGCGGCGGTCATCTTGAAGATGCCCTGCGCGTTGCCGGCATCGAAGCCCAGGTCGGTACGCGTCACGGCCTGCACTTCGTCCACATAGGTATCGCGCGTGATGAACTCGTAGAAGGAGCCCGGCACCTCGCGCACCACCTCGGCCCCGTCCGTGCCGATGAAGGCCCGCTGCACGGGGTCGGCACGGAAGGCGGTCTGCTTGACGCGGCCGCTGCGCGAAACCTCGACCTTCTCCTTGATCGGGCGGCCGATCGACTTCTGCTGCTCAGACAGCGCGAACACGTCATCGACGCGATCGGTGGCATGGTTGAAGGCATTGCCTTCGGTAGCAATCCACGCCATCTCGGCCGACTCCGCCAGCAGGCGCTCATAGTCCTCCAGGCCCGGCGTCGCATGCTGGCGTTCGAAGCAACGGGCCAGCACGCCGATCAGCTCGGCAGCCTCGGCCTCGGGCAAGGCGCCATCGCGCTCCAGCTCCCACAGCAGCGACTGCGCGCGCGGCGTCAGCGGATCGGTGGAAGCGCCGGTCACGCGGCTCACCGCCTGCTGGAAGCCATCGCTGTAGCGCTCGGGATGGAACTCGCTGACGAAGAACTGCGCGATCTCCTCGGGCGCATCCGCATGCGCGTAGGAACGCCCCGTCATGCCGATGCGCTCGAGCGGATAGGTGCCGTTGAGGCGATAGCCGAGCGGACGCAGGATGCGCGTGAACGCGGCCTCGCCGGCCGGCAGCGCGCCGTTGTCACGCCAGCGCACGGTACGGATCGCGCCGTGGTCGAAATGCACCTTGCCGCCGGCGGCGGCCACGTCTTCGGTGTAGGCCTTGCCGGTCGGCACGCGCTCCAGGATGCCGGCGAACAGCACCAGATTCAGGGCGTGGGCGATCTCCGCGCGGTTCGGGCGGCCCGGCTCGCCGGTCGGCAGTTGCTGGGGCGTGGCCACCAGGCTCGCGAGGCGGGCGGCGGTGTCGGGGCCGAGGTTGAGGGAGACGAGGGGGGAGATGTTGTTGGTCATGATTTGAAACGACGTTGGGAGAGGAAATTCAGCTCTTGGCGTGATTCGTTGGTTTGCAAGGCAAAAGCCTGTTTCGACTCCCCGCAGGGGAGTCGAAACAGGCCTTTGCCTCGATCAACCAGCACCGCCTGAAGCAAGGCCAATTCCGCAAACCGCGCGGCCCCGGCCTCGCCACCACTAGAACATCAATCCACCGACGCCCCCGACATCTTCACAATCTCCCCCCACTTCTGCCGATCCTGCTTCAGCACCTCAGCAAACGCTTCCGGCGTAGTGGGCGAAGGCTCAGCACCGATTTCACGCATCTTGGCCTGCACGCCCGGATCGCTGAGCACGCGCGTCAGGTCCTGGCTGATCTTCTGCGCCACGGCGGGAGGCGTGCCACGCGGCGCCAGCAGGCCGAACCAGGGGCTGGCGTCGAAGCCGGGCACCGGGCCGGCGGCGGCCACGGTGGGCACATTGGGCAGCGCGGACGAGCGCGCCGGCGTGGTCACGGCCAGCGGCTTCAGCTTGCCCGAGCGGATGAAGGGCAGCGAGGCCGGCAGGTTGTCGAACATCACGTCGACGTTGCCGCCCATCAGGTCGGAGATCGCCGGGCTGCTGCCCTTGTAGGCCACGTGGCTCATCTCGGTACCGGTCATGCGCTGGAACAGCTCGCCTGCGAGGTGGGTCGAGGTGCCATTGCCGGCCGAGGCCATGTTCACCTGCTTGGGGTGCGCCTTGGTGTAGGCGATGAATTCCGCCAGCGTCTGCACGCGGGCGCGCTCGGCGAAGGCCGGCGACAGCACCACCACGTTGGGCACGCGCGCCACCAGCGAGACCGGCGCGAAGTCCGCGGCCGCGTCGTAGGGCAGCTTCTTGTACAGCGTCGGGTTGATGCCGAACTCGCCAACCGAGCCCATCAGCAGCGTATAACCGTCAGCCGGCGACTTGGCAGCGGCGCCGGTGCCGACGATACCGCCCGCGCCGGGGCGATTGTCGACCAGCACGGACTGCTTCCACAGCGCGGTGAGCTGGTCGCCGACCAGGCGCGCCACCATATCGGTGGTGCCGCCCGGCGGGTACGGAACAATGATACGCACCGGCTTGCCCGGAAAATCGGTGGCGCCGGCCATGCCGGACACTGCCATGCCAACCACCATGCTGGTGCTTGCGAGGACGCTGAACAGACCCTTCATGCTGTCTCCCTGTCTTTGTTTGTGGTTTGTCTACGTGATGTGATCGAAAATCTCTTGGGCGGCGGGGCAGCCGCGCAAGCCCGAATCATTTCTCATCAAGTCATCGGATTCAAGCGAGATTTCGGTATAGGATGATGAGCTTTAGTCATCAACTCGCGTCGCCCTCCCCCTCTCGCTAGCAGCGAGCGTCCCGGCGGCGCGCGACAGCATGCGCCAACGCCTTCCGAGCCTGAGCAGCCTGCGCGCCTTCGAGGCGGCGGCCCTGCACCTGAACCTGCGCCGCGCGGCGGCAGACCTGTTCATCACCGAGAGCGCCGTGTCGCGCCAGATCGCTTCCCTGGAGAGCCAGCTGGGCGTGCAGCTCTTCCACCGCGCCAACCAGCGCATCACGCTGACGGCGGCCGGCGCGCTATACAGCCGCCAGGTGCGCGAAATGCTGCGCCAGCTGCAGCGCGACACGCTCGACATCATGGCGCACGAGGGTGCGGGCGGCAGCGTCGAGCTGGCCAGCGTGCCCACACTGGCCGTCGAATGGCTGATCCCCCGGCTGCCCGACTTCTATGCGCGCCACCCCCAGGTGGTGGTCAATATCAGCGCGCAGTCCGACGTCTTCCTGTTCGACGGCACGCCCTATGACGCCGCCATCCACTTCGGCGAAGCGGCCTACCCGGGCGCCCGCGCCGAGCACATGTTCGGCGAAGAGTCGGTCGCGGTCTGCCACCCCGGCTTCTTCCGTGGCAAGCGCAGGGTCACGGTGCAGGACGTCGCCCAGGCAGCGCGGCTGCACCTGGCCACGCGCCGCTTCGACTGGCAACACTGGCTGGAATCGGCGGGCATCGACGAGGTCAACGCCATGCGCGGCGCACGCTTCGAGCACCACAGCATGGTGATCAGCGCGGCCCGATCCGGGCTAGGCGTCGGCCTGGTGCCGCGCTTCCTCGTGGAGGAGTACCTCGCACGCGGGCTGCTGGTGATCCCGGTCGCGCACTCGCTACGCTCGTCCAGCGCCTACTACCTCGTCTCGCCTGACTCCAGGCCGATGAGCGACGCCATGCTGCGGTTGCGCGAGTGGCTGCTCGAAGCGGCGGGGGCGTTCGCCGGTGGCCAGGCGTAGGGACTCGCGCCGGAAAGACATTGCTTCCTCGCGGCGGCACGGCGGGAGTGTCGATTGGCTTTCGGCGGCAATGGCTAGCCTTCGTCGATGCTCGGATCTGCCGCCTGGTTTCCTTCAGGCGACCGGCACGTGTTAGGCGTTTTTCCGATTCTCAGTGAAGGTTCGATGTGGCCAGACGCGGTACTGCTCGTGCGTGAACGAGATCCTGCCTGCGCTCGGGACCTCGGCGCCTCGCTGCGACGGTCACTCAGAGGCAATCGCCCAGTCCCAAGAGGAACTCCACGGCAAGCCGGGTGCGTGCCGACGCTTGGCGCGCCTTCTCATACACCACTGCCAACGGCGCGCCTACGCTGTCGAACTCCGTCAGAACCGGCACAAGGCGACCCGCTTCCAGCGCCGGCGCCACCACGTAGTACGGTGCCTGCACGATGCCCCGCCCGCCTTCAGCCAGCGCCAGCAGCACCGCTGCATGGTCGCTCGCCAGCGGGCCTTCGGGATAATGGCTGAGCTGTCGCCCATCCCGGCCGAAGGTCCAGACACGAAACTGCCCGCTGTTAGCCATCACATAGCGCAGGCAGACATGATTCACGAGGTCCCCCGGCGTGCGTGGCGTACCATGCCGCTGCAGATAGCCGGGTGCGGCGACCGTCAGGAATCGGTGCGCCGGCAGCGGGCGAGCCACCAGGCGCGAGTCCGGCACCTCGCCAAGCATCACCGCCAGATCGAAGCGCTCGGCAGTCATATCGACATGCCGATCCGTCAGTATCAGTTCGACCTCCAAACCAGGATGCTCGCCGAGCCAACCACTCAACGCTGGCGCGACCACGTACTGGCCGAAGCTCACCGGCACGCACAGCCGCAACTTGCCACGCCATGGTTGCGCCTGTCCGGCCAGCCTGCTGCGTGCGTCCTCGATCGCAGTCATGCCCTGGCGGCACACCTCGAAGAAGGCCTCCCCGTCCCCGGTCAGCGTGATCTGCCGTGGCGATCGGTGAAACAGCCTGACGCCCAGTTCCGCCTCCAGCCTGGCAATGGATTTGCTGACGGCCGATGGACTGAGCCGCAACACGCGCGCGGCCCGCGTGAAGTTGCCCGCCTCAGCGGCGCGGACGAAGGTACTGATGTCGTTGAATGGATCCACCTCACCATTCCCTGGATTCACAATTAGTCTGAATTCTATCGACTTATCATGCCCCGCATTCACCCATATAGTCGATCCCACATCGTTTCACGAGGGGTCCGACATGTTGAAATCCACCAAACACCTGTTCTCCAGCCTGTTCCTGCTGTCGTCCATCGTCGCCGGGACAAGCGAGGCCGCATCGCCGTCGCGCCCGACCACGACGGATCACGCAGCCACCGTGCATAGTCCGCCGCCGCTGGAGCCTGGCAGCGGCAAGGCCGCGCTGGTCATGATCGAGTTCGTCAACGAATGGCTGGCTCCGCAAGGCAAGCTGCGCGGCCTGATCCAGGATGAGCACCAGTTCGCCAGCTCGCAGGTCGCGGCGCAGCAAGCCCTGGCCGCTGCGCGCCTTGCCGGCATGCCGGTCATCCATGCCACGCTGCAGTTGTCGCCCGACTACCGCGAACTCGGCCATCGACGATTCGGCCTGCGCGGTGCCATTCCCAAGGCAGGTACTTGGCGGAAGCAGGACAGCGGCTGGCAGTTCTACCCGCCGTTCGCTCCCCGCTCAGACGAGTTCGTCATCAGCGGCCGCGCGGGCGCCAGCGCGTTCGCGGCATCCGACCTCGACAACTACCTGCGCGGCCAGGGCATCACCCGCCTGTACCTGGCAGGCTACGCAACCCATGTCTGCATCGAGTCAACCCTTCGCGCGGCGCACGACCTTGGCTATGAGCCTGTCGTGCTCAGCGATGCCACCGCCGCATTCACTGCCGAGCAGCAACAGCACGTTCTGAGCGAGGTCGTCCACCACTTCGGCTGGGCCATGCCCACGCAAGCATTCATCGCAGAATTGCCGTCCCTGGGCGCACCTGCCAAGGCAACGGACAGCCCCAAGCCCGCCCCCGCGCCAGGGACTGCACCGGCCGCCCTGCGCATGCTGACGGCCCCCGGACAAGAGATCCCAGGAATTTCCGGCGCGGCAGTGGTGAACGACGGCTTGCTGATACTCAGCGGCCACGTACCGGTGGCACCTGATGGAACCGTGGCCCCCACCCTGGAAGCCCAACTGGAACAAGCCTTCCAGAACCTGGATGCAAGCTTGCGCCATGCCGGCAGCGCGCCGGAACACATCGCCAGGATGACGCTCTATGTCCGCGGCTACCGGCCTGAGCAACTGGACACCATTCGAGCCGTGCGCGACCGCTGGCTCAAAGGGCACGCCCCAGCGAGCGCGCTGATCGGCGTAGAGGCGCTGTTCCGTCCCGATGTCCAAGTCGAGATCGATGCGATTGCAGTCATCAGCCAGGGCTGAGCTCCGCTGCACCTCGATGCGCATCCAAACGAGCCAAGAATCAGGCTACAGGCCAAGTAGAGCGTGAGCAGTTCCAGGATTGACGTCGGAACTTCCCCAACCTGCGCCTGGCGCATGGCCCAGATGGGTGGCGCAGGAATCGGGCCGGGCGAGTACTTCTCGTTTTGTCGCCTCAACTGCAGCAAAGCGCGCTTGAGAATCCACAGGGCCTGCATAGGGTATCCAGTCAAAACGAAGTAGCGGGCCGGTCTCGCTACACAAGGGAAAGCTCTTGGGCAACGTGACGCTCCCAGTGGCTCCGACATGGAAAAAAACCAGGCTGCCGGAAGACAGCCTGGGGAACATGCAGTAGCACAGTTCGCGAGCGGGAGAGAAGCGCCCGCAGGATCAGCATCCGGAAGGTGGCATGGCACTCAGGATGCGGCCACAAGAAACGTCCTATTCCGCGCCTGGAACCTTCATGTTCGAAGTCCAAGTCAAGAAAGCAGGCCGACTCCCCGCAGGGGAGCCGAAACAGGCCTTTGCCTCGCAAACAGGCGCCGCCAGGGCCCCGCATATGCACGCGCGCGATAAGCAAGCGCAAAATCATTCGTTCTGCCCGCACGGGCGCGGCGCTTATCTTGGGAACCGTCTACCAACGCCCCCAAGAGGAAACGCCACCCATGGCCCAGCCGCGCCCCCTTGTATGTTTCCATCAGCCCGAATCGAAGCCAGGATTTGCAGTCCTATTGCCAAGGAAAGATCAAAGGTTTATAGGACAGTGCTGTCGATAGGGCGGAACTTCGCCACCGGTACGCCAAACCTGAAACCCCTCGGAGCCTGAAGCTCGCGGGAGAGCATGTGGTCAACGTACGGGTCCGCTTCATCCATTTCGTATAACCCGAACAGTTGCCAATTTTGAATATGCATCCGCAAGGCAGGGAACCGAATGACGGGCGTCCACGGCCCACCGCAGGGATTGATGTGTCCAAGGAGCATCTTGATGCTTGCTGGATGGATCAGTCGCTGCGGGTAGGCAATGAGGCGTCGGGATGGGGCGAGTTGATAGCGAAGTTCAAGGCGTGCGATGTCGACCTGGTTGTGGTTGAAGCGACCGGCGGCTACGAGCGAGGCCTGGTACGGGCGCTGCAGCAAGAAGGAGTGGAAGTTGCGCGGGTGAATCCGCGTCAGGCTCGCGACTTTGCTAAGGCGATGGGCGAGTTAGCCAAGACAGACCGGATCGACGCGCGAGGGTTGCGCGACTTTGCCGATGTGCTGGCACGCCATCCGGATCGCCACAAGTACCTCACGGCACCGCTGGAGGCGCACCGGGAGTCGCTGGCGGCGCTGATGATTCGGCGGCGCCAGTTGGTGGAGATGCGAGTGGCCGAAGGCAATCGGCTGGAGAAGGCGGGGCCGAAGACGGCGCGCAGCATCCGCGCAGTGATACGCACGCTGGACAAGCAGATTGCCGAGATCGACTCGGATCTGGATGACCACATCGAGCAGCACTTCAAGGAGCAGCGCAAGCTGCTCGATAGCGTCAAGGGTGTCGGGGCGGTGACGACGATGACATTGCTGGCGGCGCTGCCGGAGCTGGGCAAGCTTGGGCGCCGGGCGATCAGCAAGCTCGTTGGCGTTGCGCCACTGGCTTGTGATTCCGGCAAGCGCCAGGGGACCCGATGTATCTGGGGTGGGCGTGCAGACGTGCGGGCGGTGCTTTACATGGCCACCCTGTCGGCGATGCGTTACAACCCGGCGATCGCGGCTTTCCGGCAGCGTTTGCTGGCCGCCGGCAAGCCCAAGAAGGTCATGATCGTCGCTTGCATGCGCAAGCTGCTGACCATCCTCAATGCTATGGCCAGGGATGGCGCCCTATGGGATCCAACCAGGCATGCTTCACAGGCCCTCCAGCCTTGACTTGAAACACAGTTGCTCTCCCGCCGCACCCTGCTCAAGCAACTGGGCCTGTCCGGCCTGGCCGCCGCACTACCCGCACTGCCCGCGCTATCTCCACTGCGCGCCTTCGCCGCCAGCGGCGCCGCCCGCCCCGTCGTGATCCGCATCGGCGTGGCCCAGCCCGCCACCGGCCAGCCGCCCACCTTCGCCGGCAGTTCCTTGTCGATCGCGCATGCGCGCGGCTGGCTGGAGGAATCGTTCAAGCCGAGCGGCACGCGCGTCGAGTGGTACTTCTTCAAGGGCGCGGGCCCCGCCGTCAATGAGGCGCTGACCAACCGCCAGCTCGATTTCGCGCTGCAGGGCGACCTGCCCGCCATCGTGGCGCGCGCCGCCGGCCTGAAGACCCGGCTGGTGCTGGCCACCGGCGT
Organism: Cupriavidus sp. 09_S30; assembly: GCF_056930435.1. Classification (NCBI taxonomy): domain Bacteria; kingdom Pseudomonadati; phylum Pseudomonadota; class Betaproteobacteria; order Burkholderiales; family Burkholderiaceae; genus Cupriavidus; species Cupriavidus sp. 09_S30. Next base: position 2,196,878 of record NZ_JBXOWI010000002.1, read on the forward strand.
GCGCGCAAACATCTACATCGGCGTGCCGCCCGACTTGCCGCTCAGGACAGTGGCCGACCTGCGCGGCAAGAGAGTCTCGCTGTTCAAGGGGACCAATATGCATCTGCCGGCGCTGCGCCTGCTGGAGGCCAATGGCCTCACGGACAAGGACCTGCGCCTGCTCAACCTTGACACCGCCGGCTACCTCGCCGCGCTGAGCACGCGCGACATCGATGCCGCCATCGGCGCGATGGACATCCTGCGCCTGCGCGACAAGGGCGCGGTGCGCATCCTCTACTCCAGCAAGAACCAGTCTCCCATCTACACGCGCCAGAGCCATGTGCTGGTGACGGACGCCTTCGCCGACAAATATCCCGAAGCCACCCAGCACTTCGTCAAGAGCGCTGTCGAGGCGGCGCGCTGGGCTTCCGACGAAAGCCACCGCGAGGAGGTGCTGCGCACCTGGGCGCGCGCCGGCACGCCCTATGAGCACTGGAAGGAGGATTTCGACGGCGAGCCGTTGCGGGTGCGGCTCAACCCCAACTTCGATCCCTTCCTGGTCGGCCGCTATAAGGACGCCGCCGAGCAGGCCTACCGCTTCCGCCTGAGCCGCGCGAAGTTCGACGTGGACCAATGGATCGACCAGCGCTTCCTGAAGGCCGCGCTGAACGACCTCGGCCTGCAAAGCTACTGGCCGGTCTACCAGGCCAACGGCAAGATCCTGGGAGCCTGACGCCATGGCCGCCGACTCGCTGCCCCTGCAGGCGCCCGCCAGCGTGGCGCCGCATCCGCCTGGCGGCGCGCGCCGCCTGCTGCCTACCGCCTGGCGCCAGGCCACCGGCTGGCTGCTGGCCTGGCCGGTGCCGCTCGCGCTGCTGCTGTTCTGGTACCTGGCCGCGCGCTTCGAGTGGATCGCGCCGCAGGTCCTGCCGGCCCCCGCATCGGTGGCGCAGACGCTGGCCGATCTCTATGCCAGCGGAGAACTGCTCGACAACCTGCGCATCAGCGCGCTGCGCGTGGCAGGTGGCTTCGCAGTGGGCCTCCTCGGCGGCCTGGCACTCGGCGCCGCGATGGGCCTCTCGCCGCGCTGGCGCGACCACCTCTATCCGAGCTTCAAGGCCTTCAGCCAGGTGCCGGTGCTGGGCTGGCTGCCCTTGCTGATGCTGCTGGTGGGCATCGACGAGGCGCTCAAGATCATCCTGATCGCGAAGGCCGCGCTGGTGCCTATCGCAATGAACACCTACAAGGGCATCCAGAGCGTGCCCACGCGCTATATCGAGGTCGCGCGCGTGCTGCGCTTCACGCGCTGGCAGCTGCTGTGGCGCGTGGTGTTCCCGGCGGCGGCCGCGCCGATCTGGAACGGCATCCGCTACGGACTGACGCATGCCTGGCTGGCGCTGGTGGTGGTGGAACTGCTGGCCTCCTCCGAGGGGCTGGGCTACATGATCGTCTACGGCCGCCAGCTGTTCCAGCTCGACATGGTGATCGCCGCGGTGGTGGTGGTAGGCGTGGTGGGCTTCGCGCTGGACAAGGTGCTGGCGCTCGCCGAGCGCGCGGTGCTGCGCTGGCGCAAGCCCGGATTCTGAGGCAAGCATGACAAAGGAAACTGCCATGACCGGCCATCCCGCTCAAGCAGCGACGCTGCCCCGCAGGCGCCTGCGCCTGCCGTCCTCGTCGTCCTCGTTGCCGTCCATCGTGCCCGCCCTGCGCGGCTGCGTACTGCCGCTCGCCCTGCTGGCGCTGTGGTGGGCGGCCGCACGCTTCGGCTGGTCGCAGTCGCCGCTGCTGGTGCCGCCGGCCAAGGTGTGGGACACCGCGCAGGCGCAGTGGCGCAGCGGCGCCCTCACCAGCGCGCTGGCCGCCAGCCTGTGGCGCGACCTCGCCGGCTTCACGCTGGGAGCCGGTGCGGGCCTGCTGTTCGGCACAGCACTCGGGCTGTCGCGCCTGTTCGAGCGGCTGGTCGGACCGACCTTCCATACCGTCAAGCAGATCTCACTGTTCGCCTGGATCCCGCTGCTCTCGGTGTGGTTCGGCCTGGGCGACACCGCCAAGGTGGTGTTCCTGTCCCTCGCCGCCTTCTTCCCGGTGGTGCTCAACACCTTCGAAGGCATCCGCGGCGTGCCCGCCGAGCTGGTCGAGGTCGCGCGCGTGCTGAAGTTCTCGCGCCGCCAGCTGCTGTGGCGCGTGGTGCTGCCGGCCGCCTTGCCTTCCATCTTCGCGGGCATCCACCTGGGGCTGATCTACGCCTGGCTTGCCACGCTCGGCGCCGAGTACCTGCTGGTGGCAGACAAGGGCATCGGCAACACCATGATCGACGGGCGCGAGAACTTCTGGATGGACCTGGTGCTGTTCGGCGTGATCGTGGTGGGCCTGGTGGGCTTCGTCCTGAACTGGCTCGCCGGCCGCATCGAGCACCGCTTGCTGTCCTGGCGCGGCCGCTCGGTGGCCGCCTTCTGATGCGGCCGAGCCATCCGCGCCAACGCACCCCAACGAACCCAAGCCCATCGATACGGAGAACCCATGGCCCAAGCCGGCACCCTCAGCATCCAGCATCTGCGCAAGCAGTACCAGGTCAAGGGCGAGGTCCTGCCCGTGCTGGAAGACATCGACCTGACCATCGCGCCGGGCGAGTTCGTCAGCATCGTCGGCGCCAGCGGCTGCGGCAAGTCCACGCTGCTGCGGCTGGTGGTGGGACTGGAGGACGATTACAAGGGCGAGATCCTGCTCGACGGGCAGCGCGTGATCGGCACCAGCCTGCAGCGCGGCATCGTGTTCCAGGAGCATCGGCTCTTCCCCTGGCTTGCCGTCGAGGAGAACATCCGCCTGGCCCTGCTCAACACGCCGGGCAGCGACGCCGACAAGCGCCGCAACGTGCAAGAGCATATCGAGCTGGTCGGCCTGGCGGGCTTCGAAGCCGCCTACCCGCACCAGCTCTCCGGCGGTATGTCGCAGCGCGTGGCGATCGCGCGGGCGCTGGTGACGCGGCCCGAGATCTTGCTGCTGGACGAGCCCTTCGGCGCGCTCGATGCGCTCACGCGCGCCTACCTGCAGCAGGAACTGCATCGCATCTGGCAGGCCGAGGGCATCACCATGATCCTGGTCACCCACGACGTGGAGGAAGCCGTCTACCTGGGCGACCGCGTGGTGGTGATGGAACCGCGTCCGGGCCGCATCCGCCGCATCGTGCCGGTGGACCTGCCCCACCCGCGCGACCGTGCCGCCCTGCCCTTCGCCGGCATCAAGGACGACGTGCTGCGCGAGTTCAGCGGCCGCCTGGCCGAGCTGGCGGAGGCGCCGGTACGGCCCGAGCCGCCCTTGGACCGGCTGCCACCGACGTTCCAGTTCGCCGTTTAGTTCGCCATTTGAAGCCATCCCTGAGGGATTGCATCCCTATTCATCTCAACCCAACCCCGCTCAACACCCTAGCCGAGACCCGCCATGACCCATCCGCACGCAGCAAACTCGACCACCACCGCCGCGCCCCTCGCATCCGCCAATACCAAGCCGATCGACCTGCACCCCGTGGCCGGCCGCATCGGCGCGGAGATCCGCGGCGTGCGCCTGGGCGCCGACCTCGACGACGCCACCTTCGCCGCCATCCGCGCCGCGCTGCTGCGCCACAAGGTGCTGTTCTTCCGCGACCAGCAGCACCTCGACGACGCCAGCCAGGAAACCTTCGCCAAGCGCTTCGGCGAGCCGGTGGCTCATCCCACCGTACCCGCGCGCGACGGCACACAGTACCTGCTCGAGCTCGACTCCCGCCACGGCGGCCGCGCCAACTCCTGGCACACCGACGTGACCTTCGACCTCGCCTATCCGCAGGTCTCGGTGCTGCGCGGCGTGACCATCCCGCCCGCCGGCGGCGACACCGTCTGGGCCAACACCGCGGCCGCCTATCTCGACCTGCCCGAGCCGCTGCGGGACCTGGCCGACAAGCTTTGGGCCTTGCACACCAACGACTACGACTACGCGGCCAGCCGCAGCGTCATCAACGGCGCAGGCCTGCGCCGCCACCGCGAGGTCTTCACCTCGACGCTGTACGAGACCGAGCACCCGGTGGTGCGCGTGCACCCCGAGACCGGCGAGCGCACGCTGGTGCTGGGCCATTTCGTCAAGAAGCTGCTGGGCTACTCTTCGGTCGATTCGGCCCACCTGGTCGCAGTGCTGCAGGGGCATGTGCACCGGCTGGAGAACACCGTGCGCTGGCGCTGGCGCGAGGGCGACGTCGCCATCTGGGACAACCGCGCCACGCAGCACTACGCCATCAACGATTACGGCGACGCGCTGCGCGTGGTACGCCGCGTGACCATTGCCGGGGACGTGCCGGTCAGCGTGGACGGGCGCCGCAGCGTTGCCCTGAAGCCGGCACCGCGTGCGGCGGCCGAGGGCGCCGAGAGCCCCGAAAGCGCCAACAGCGCGGACGCCGCGCGTCGCGCCGCCGCCTGACGCGGAGACGTCCATGCCCCGGCATGGGTGACGGCCTGCCGCCGGCGCTGCTACCATGCGGACGTCAGAAATTTCCTCCCTCAAGCCATAAGAAGACCATGAGACTCGAAACCCTTGCCGTCCACGGCGGCTACTCCCCCGATCCGACCACGCGCGCCGTCGCCGTGCCGATCTACCAGACCGTCGCCTACTCCTTCGACAGCGCGCAGCACGGCGCCGACCTGTTCGACCTCAAGGTGCCGGGCAATATCTACAGCCGCATCATGAACCCGACCAACGACGTGCTCGAGCAGCGCCTGGCCGCGCTCGAGGGCGGCGTGGGCGCGCTGGCGCTGGCCTCGGGCATGGCCGCCATCACCTACGCGATCCAGACCATCGCGGAGGCCGGCGACAACCTCCTCTCGGCGAGCCAGCTCTACGGCGGCACCTACAACCTGCTGGCGCACACGCTGCCGCAGTCGGGCATCGAGACGCGCTTCGTCGACGGCCGCAAGCCGTCCGCCTTCGCCGAGCGCATCGACGCACGCACCAAGGCCATCTTCGTCGAATCCGTCGGCAACCCGCTGGGCAATGTGGTCGACATCGCCGCCATCGCCAAGGTCGCGCACGACCACGGCATTCCGCTGATCGTCGACAACACTGTGCCCTCGCCCTATCTGTGCCGTCCGTTCGAGCATGGCGCGGACATCGTCGTGCATTCGCTGACCAAGTACCTGGGCGGCCACGGCAATAGCGTGGGCGGCGCCATCGTCGACAGCGGCAAGTTCCCCTGGGCCCAGCACAAGGAGCGCTTCAAGCGCCTGAACGAGCCCGATGTGTCCTATCACGGCGTGGTCTACACCGAGGCGCTGGGCGCGGCGGCGTACATCGGCCGCGCGCGCGTGGTGCCGCTGCGCAACACCGGTGCCGCGCTGTCGCCGTTCAACGCCTTCCTGATTCTGCAGGGCATCGAGACCCTTGCGCTGCGCCTGGATCGCATCACCGAGAATGCGCTGGCCATCGCGCGCCACCTGCAAGGCCACGCCAAGGTGGGCTGGGTCAACTTCGCCGGCCTGCCGGAGCATCCCGACCACGCGCTGGTGCAGCGCTACCTGGGCGGCCGCGGCCCGGGCATCCTGTCCTTCGGCCTCAAGAGCGGCGGACGCGAAGCCGGCGCGCGCTTCCTCGACGCGCTGCAGCTGTTCACCCGCCTCGTCAACATCGGCGATGCCAAGTCGCTGGCCACCCACCCGGGCTCGACCACGCACCGCCAGCTCAACGCCGAGGAACTGAAGGCCGCCGGCGTCAGCGAAGACATGGTGCGCCTGTCGATCGGCATCGAGCATATCGATGACCTGATCGAGGACCTGGACCGCGCGCTGGCCGCGGCCTGAGGCGCACTGAGACACACGCTGCTCCGGCCCGCGCCGGAGCGGCGCTGAGCCGCAGAAGAAAAAGAAAAAGCCCGCTCAGCGAGCGGGCCAGAGTTCCCGCCATAAAGGCAGAAAAGAAGAGTGGCGGATGGTACGTCCGGCACACCCGGCGGCCAACTATTGATTTGCCATAAGCAAATGCCCGCCTGCCCTTATGCGCCGGCAGCATAAGGGCATGATGAATTACTCGTTCCCCGAGCGAAGGGCCGCCCCTACAATGGCACGACTCAAGCGGCGATAGCCGCACATCGATCGATACCAACAGGGGAGCAACGGAATATGCAGATCGGCATCGCAAAACGACTCGTGGCAGCGGCACTGGCAATCGGCACACTCGGCGTCATGCACGCCGCCGGCGCGGCTGACCCGGACAAGAAGGAGATCCGCTTCGGCGCCACCGCCGGCCCGTACTCGGACCAGATCCGCTACGGCGTCAAGCCGATCCTGGAAAAGCAGGGCTACAAGGTCACCATCGTCGAGTTCAGCGACTACGTGCAGCCCAACCTGGCACTGGCCGACGGCGCCATCGACGCCAACGCCTTCCAGCACGTGGCCTACCTGAAGAAGTTCTCGGCCGACCGCAAGCTGCAGCTCTCCGATGTGGTCCAGGTGCCCACCGCCCCGATCGGCATCTACAGCCGCAAGCACAAGACGCTCGGCGAAGTGAAGAGCGGTGCCAGCGTCTCGCTGCCCAACGACCCGACCAACCTCGCGCGCGCCATCGCCATGCTGCAGCAGTTCGGCTGGGTCACGCTGAAGGCCGGCACCGACCCGATCCGCGCCAGCGAGCGCGACATCGATGCCAACCCGCACAAGCTCAAGCTGATCCAGCTCGAAGCCGCGCAGCTGCCCCGCTCGCTCGACGATGTCGACTACGCCTTCGTCAACGGCAACTTCGCGCTCGCCTCCGGCCTGAAGCTGACCGAGGCGCTGTCGCTGGAGAAGATCCCCGACTACTACATGAACCTGGTCGCGGTGCGCACGGCGGACCTGAACAAGCCTTACGTCAAGGACATCCGCGCCGCCTACCAGTCGGCCGAGTTCAAGGCCATTTCGCAGCAGCGCTTCGCCGGCTTCCTGCCGCCCGCGTACCAGCGCTGAGCGCGCCTGGCATGCCCGCCCTGCGCGGGCACCGTCCGCGACAAGCCCGCGCTCCGGCGCGGGTTTTCTTTTGCATGCTGTGGCCGTGCGGGCGATGAGCGCGCCGCGGCGATGCGGGCCCGCTCAGCCCAGCAGGATGCGCCGCTCGACGTCGCTGTACTGGAACATGGCCATGGCGGTACCACCGCCGCCGCCAGCTGCAGTGGCCAGTTCACGCGGCGACAGACCGGTGAAGCGGCGCATGTCTCGCGCCATCTGCGCCTGGTCGTAGTAGCCGCAGTCGAGCGCGGCAGCCCCGAGGCCATGGCGGGAAACGTCAGCCGCGAGCAGGCGCCCCAGCATGCGGCCGTAGCGGAACAGCGCGCGCAGTTCGCGCTGCGAGGCGCCGAAGGTGCTGCGGAACAGCCGCTCGACCTGCCGCGGGCTGCGCCCCGATGCCGTGGCCACCTGCTCGATCGGCATGCCGATGGCCGACATCGGCAGCAGCAGCGGCATCGTGCGGCGCCGTTCCTGCCGCGCGGCCTGGGCGATCAGCCAGTCCTCCAAGGCCGCCACCGCGGCGGCCTTGGTGCCAGCCTGCCGCACGGCACGCAGCAGCACATCGGCGTCGGCCTGCGGCACCCAGGCCGCCAGTTCGGCGGCTTCGTCCAGTGCCGGCGCAACGCATGGGGGCAGGACGCGCGCCAGCATTCCGGGGCGGAACACGGCACTGACGTAGGTCGTGCCCGGCAGCATCGTTCCCCAGGTGGCCTGTCCCTGCGGGCCGACAAGCAGCGTCTGTGCATAGGCGCGGCCATCGGCATGCACGGATGCGCCCTGGAGGAAAACGGTGAGCGAGGGATTCGGCGTCGCGGGAAACAGCATGGGCCCGCTGCGCCCGGCCTCGGCGAAGACGCAATTCACCACGCCGGCCAGCGCCGGGCGCGGCGCATACAGGCGCCTGGCGCTATCCACGCCGCGGCTCCCCGCCGTCAGCGGCGCGCGAGCAGCCTGGGCTGGCTGTGGGTGCGCCGTTCCCCCACCTTGCGTTGCAGTTGCAGCAATCCATAGATCAAGGCCTCGGCCGTCGGTGGGCAGCCCGGCACGTAGATGTCGACCGGGACGATGCGGTCGCAGCCGCGCACCACCGAATAGCTGTAGTGATAGTAGCCTCCGCCATTGGCGCAGGAACCCATCGATACCACGTAGCGCGGTTCGGCCATCTGGTCATAGACCTTGCGCATGGCCGGCGCCATCTTGTTGGTCAGCGTGCCGGCGACGATCATCAGGTCGCACTGGCGCGGCGAGGCGCGCGGGATCATGCCGAACCGGTCCATATCATAGCGGGCGCCGGCGGCATGCATCATCTCGACCGCGCAGCAGGCCAGGCCGAAGGTCATGTACCAGAGGCTGTTGCGCTGCGCCGCAGCCATGACGGCGTCCAGCGAGGTCAGGATGAAGCCATCGCGCTCGAGCGAGTAGGCGGGATTTGTCATGGGAGGATGCGGGTGCCAAGTGGATGCGCCAGCATATGCGGCGCCTCTCCTGCTGGCTTGTACGAATGCGACATCGCCGCGGGCCTGGCCCGCGCCGCCGTCTCCATTACAATGCTCGCCAATCTCGCCGCCCACAGGCCGGCGAAGCACCCCAACAGCGAGGCATCCATGATCATCAAACCGCGCGTACGCGGCTTCATCTGCGTAACCACCCATCCCGTCGGCTGCGAAGCCAATGTGAAGGAACAGATCGCGTACGTCAAAGCGAACGGCCCCATCGCCGGCGGGCCGAAGAAGGTGCTGGTGATCGGCGCGTCCACCGGCTACGGGCTGGCGGCACGCATCACCGCCGCCTTCGGCTCAGGCGCCGACACCCTGGGCGTCTTCTTCGAACGGGCCGGCAGCGAAGGCAAGCCCGGCACCGCCGGCTGGTACAACTCGGCCGCGTTCGACAAGCTCGCCACGGCCGAAGGCCTGTACGCCGGCAGCATCAACGGCGATGCCTTCTCCGATGAGATCAAGCAGCAGACCATCGAGCGCATCCGCCGCGACCTCGGCCAGGTCGACCTGGTCGTCTACAGCCTGGCCTCGCCGCGCCGCACGCACCCGAAGACCGGCGTGACCTACAGCTCCACGCTCAAGCCCATCGGCAAGGCGGTCACGCTGCGTGGCATCGACACCGACAAGGAAGTAGTCAAGGAGACCGTGCTGGAGCCGGCCACCCAGGAGGAGATCGACCACACCGTGGCCGTGATGGGCGGCGAGGACTGGCAGATGTGGATCGACGCCCTGGACGAGGCGGGCGTGCTCGCTGACGGCGCCAAGACCACCGCCTTCACCTACCTGGGCGAGCAGATCACGCACGACATCTACTGGAACGGCTCCATCGGCGCGGCCAAGAAGGACCTGGACCAGAAGGTGCTCGCCATCCGCGCGCGGCTGGCAGCCAAGGGGGGTGACGCACGCGTGGCGGTGCTCAAGGCCGTCGTCACGCAGGCGAGCTCGGCCATCCCGATGATGCCGCTCTATCTGTCGCTGCTGTTCAAGGTGATGAAGGAAACGGGCACGCACGAGGGCTGCATCGAGCAGGTCTACCGTCTGTGCAAGGACAGCCTCTACGGCAGCCAGCCTCTGCTCGACGAGGAAGGCCGCCTGCGTGCCGACGACAAGGAGCTGGATGCGACCGTGCAGGCGCGCGTGCAGCAGCTGTGGAACGAAGTGCGCGACGACAATCTGTACACGCTGACCGATTTCGCCGGCTACAAGACCGACTTCCTGCGCCTGTTCGGCTTCGAGATCGCCGGCGTGGACTACGGCGCCGATGTCAACCCCGAGGTGGCGATCCCTCACCTGGCCTGAGGCGCGGCGCTCGACCCGTCCCCGGGGAACACAGGCAAGCCCTCGTTTCCCACAAAAGAAAACCGCGGCCCCGAGGGGCCGCGGTTTTCTTTCCGCAGATAGCAGCGCCCTGCCCGCCTGGCGGCCCGCCACCCGCAACGCATGCAGGCACGGGACGCCGCCGGGCGGCGCGCAACCGGCTTAGGCCGAGACGGCCGCCAGCGCGTTGTTCAGCGTCTTGCTGGGACGCATCACGGCGTCGAGCTTGTCGAAGTCGGGCAGGTAGTAGCCGCCGATGTCCACCGGCTTGCCCTGCACGTCGGACAGCTCGCCGATGATGGTCTTCTCGTTGGCGGTCAGCGTCTTGGCCAGCGGCGCGAACTTGGCCGCCAGTTCGGCGTCCGCGGTCTGCGCTGCCAGCGCCTGGGCCCAGTACAGGGCCAGGTAGAACTGGCTGCCACGGTTGTCCAGCTCACCGGTGCGGCGCGACGGCGACTTGTTGAGGTCGAGCAGCTTGCCGGTGGCTTCGTCCAGGGTCTTGGCCAGGATCTTGGCGCGGGCATTGTCGTTCTTGATGCCCAGCTCTTCCAGCGACACCGCCAGCGCCAGGAACTCGCCCAGCGAATCCCAGCGCAGGTGGTTTTCCTCGACCAACTGCTGCACGTGCTTGGGCGCGGAGCCGCCGGCACCGGTCTCGTACATGCCGCCGCCGGCCATCAGCGGAACGATCGACAGCATCTTGGCGCTGGTGCCCAGTTCCATGATGGGGAACAGGTCGGTCAGGTAGTCGCGCAGGATGTTGCCGGTCACCGAAATGGTGTCCAGGCCGCGTGCCACGCGCTCCAGCGTGTAGCGCATCGCGCGCACCTGCGACATGATATGGATCTCGAGGCCGCTGGTGTCGTAGTCCTTCAGGTAGGTCTCGACCTTCTTGATCAGCTCATTCTCGTGCGGACGGTACGCGTCGAGCCAGAACACCGCCGGCATGCCCGAGTTGCGCGCGCGCGTGACGGCCAGCTTGACCCAGTCACGGATCGGCGCGTCCTTGACCTGGCACATGCGCCAGATGTCGCCCGCCTCGACGTTCTGCGACAGCAGCACTTCGCCGGTGGCCAGGTCGGTGATGTTGGCGACGCCGTCTTCCGCCATCTCGAAAGTCTTGTCGTGCGAGCCGTACTCCTCGGCCTTCTGTGCCATCAGGCCGACGTTCGGCACGGTGCCCATGGTGCGCGGGTCGAAGTTGCCGTGCCACTTGCAGAAGGCGATCATCTCCTGGTAGATGCGGGCGAAGGTCGACTCAGGCATCACGGCCTTGCAGTCGTACGGCTTGCCGTCGGCGCCCCACATCTTGCCGCCCTGGCGGATCATCGCAGGCATGGAAGCGTCCACGATCACGTCGTTGGGCGAGTGGAAGTTGGTGATGCCCTTGGCCGAATCGACCATGGCCAGCGCCGGGCGGTGCTCCTGGCAGGCGTGCAGGTCGCGGATGATCTCTTCGTGCTTGGACTCGGGCAGGGTCTTGATCTTCTCGTAGAGGTCGACCATGCCGTTGTTGACGTTGACGCCCAGCTCGTCGAACAGCTTGCCGTGCTTCTCGAAGGCTTCCTTGTAGTAGATCTTGACGCAGTGGCCGAACACGATGGGGTGCGAGACCTTCATCATGGTCGCCTTGACGTGCAGCGAGAACAGGATGCCGGCCTGGCGGCAGTCCTCGAGCTGCTGCTCGTAGAACTCGCACAGCGCCTTCTTGCTCATGAACATCGAGTCGATGATCTCGCCGTCCAGCAGCTTGACCTTGGGCTTGAGCACGATGGCCTTGCCGCTCTTGGTGACCAGCTCCATCTTGACTTCACGCGCGCGGTCCAGCGTCAGCGACTTCTCGCCGTGGTAGAAGTCACCGTGCTCCATGTGCGAGACGTGGGTACGCGACCACTGCTTCCACTCGCCCATCGAATGCGGGTGCTTCTTGGCGTAGTTCTTCACCGCACCAGGTGCGCGGCGGTCGGAGTTGCCCTCGCGCAGCACCGGGTTCACCGCCGAGCCCAGGCACTTGGAGTAGCGCGCCTTGATGGCCGACTCTTCTTCGGTCTTGGGATCTTCCGGCAGGTCGGGAATGTTGTAGCCCTTGCCCTGCAGTTCCTTGATCGCCGCCTTGAGCTGGGCCACCGAGGCGCTGATGTTGGGCAGCTTGATGATGTTGGTGTCGGCGAGCTGGGTCAGGCGGCCCAGTTCGGCCAGGTTGTCGGGGACGCGCTGTTCCTCGCTCAGGAATTCGGAGAACTCGCTCAGAATACGCGCCGCCACCGAGATATCGCTGGTGGTGACGTTGACTCCCGCCGGCGCGGTGAAGGTGCGGATGATGGGCAGGAAAGCACTGGTCGCCAGCAAGGGTGCTTCGTCGGTCAGCGTATAGATGATGGTGGGTTGCTGGTTACTCATTGCTTACCTCTAGGTCAAGAAATAGTAGGAAAACCCCGCCGGTTGGATCGCAGCCGGACAGTAAAGACAGAATTTTGCCTGATTTTGCTGTCGGAGGCCTGACAATCCGCCGAATTTATTGCGTGCGAAACCATTTGCGCACAGACTTGGTGCACTGGCTTGGGGCGCATGCGTGGCATCGGATCGAGGTGGAATGGCCTCGTCATGGCAACATTGCGTGCAGTTGCACACAACTCCCTAGAATCCTCGTTCATCACCACTGATCTCACGTCGCCGCTGACCGCTGCGGCGGACACGCATGCCGCAATGGCAATCGCCGCCCCGCTGGGCGAGCGACCAGAGCAATAATCGATATTGCAGCGCAGCATCCCCTCAGAGACGGCACCGACATCACGGCACGCGCAGGCACTTCAGCGCGAGAAGCCATACTCGCGCTCGACCTTGCAGATGCGTACGCGGAAGTCCTCGTACCAGCGCTCGCGGCCGAGGCGCTGCGCCAGTTGGTGCTCGCCATGCGCCTTCCAGCCGGCACCCGATGGGCGTTCCGCCCCAGCCTCTCCTGCGCCATCCGGTGGAATATTGCCCGTGCCGGACGCGTTTACTTCATGGGCTTGTGGTGTGTTCCACGCGCGCGTCGACTATGCTGAACGCGTAGCCGGCACGAAATCGGCCCCGCGCCGAAGCTGGAGAATGGTCATGCAATTTCGTTCAGCCCGATGGATAGGCATGGCTGCGGCAGCAGCCGCCCTGTGTGCGTGCGCGACGCTCCAGCCGGTCGAGACCGCGCAGAAGATGATAGGCAGTCCGCAAAGTTCCGTGCGCGATACCTTTGGCGCGCCGACTGAAACCTACCAGCTTGCCGGCGGCACCAGCCGCTGGATCTATTCGAAGCAGCCGCTGGGCTATCAGGTCTACGCGGCGGATTTCGACGCCAACGGCCGCCTGACCAACTTCCGCCAGATGCTGACCGAGCAGGAGATCTACCAGGCGCGCCCCGGCATCTGGACCAAGCGCGACATCGCCGAGCGCTTCGGTACGCCACGCGAGCCGATCCAGTACTACCCACTGATGAAGCGTGAGGCCTGGTCCTACCGTATGTACGTGGCCGCCTACCAGTCGGCCCACTTCAGTGTCTACTTCGACGACAACGGCGTAGTCGACCGCACCATGATCATCGTCGATCCGCTCGGCGGCGACCACGAGCACAGCAGCAAATAGGCGATCCGGCCTCACCACCCTCCTCTCGCGCAGCGAGCGCCGGCCGCGTGTGTAGCGCCACGGCTGCGTCATGGGCAGCGAGCTAGGCGTACTCGCCCTGTGCATCGCCCTCACCGAACGCAGGTAGCGGCATCGGCGGAGCCGGGGGCGATACGCACGCCAGACGTCTCCGCAGCAGGAAATTTGCGGCAATCGAAATAACTCTTCCAATTCGCGCAAAGTCTGTTGTACAATCCGGCCTCCGCTGCAGTGCCACACACTACAGCGAACGTAGTTCCCCGATAGCTCAGTCGGTAGAGCGCCGGACTGTTAATCCGTAGGTCCCTGGTTCGAGCCCAGGTCGGGGAGCCAAAAAAAGCGGGAGTAGCTCAGTTGGTAGAGCGCAACCTTGCCAAGGTTGAGGTCGCGAGTTCGAGACTCGTCTCCCGCTCCAAATTGCATAGGCTTAAGTGCCAATGCCCATGTGGCTCAGTGGTAGAGCACTCCCTTGGTAAGGGAGAGGTCGGCAGTTCGATCCTGCCCATGGGCACCATCCCTTCTCGCCGGTTTCCGGCACATTCCCCCGAACGTATCCTTGCGTCACGCACTTGCCGCGGCTGACACGGTCATCCCTCAGCGCTGACTGCCGTGCGCACGCGATACCGCCGAGCACCTCCGCGGCCGCTCGCCGCCAGGCTTCTGGTCTTGGCGCCCTGCCGCACAATGCCGTCGTGCGCGCGCCACGCCGCTTTTCCACGCTTGCCCTACACTCAAGTCAGCATCGGTCCGCCGCGGGCCTGCCGGTGTTGCGGCGCGGAAGGCAAAGCAGGAACGCAAGAAGGGGCTCGGAATGGGCACGGTTGCACGCTTTGAAATCGGCTATACGCAGTATCTCGACCCGCGCGGCGAGCCAACTCAGGCCCTGCCAGAATTCGCGCGGAATCCGGCGGCCCTGCTGCCGCTCTACCGAGCCATGGTGCTGACCCGGCAGTTCGACCTGAAGGCGATTGCGCTGCAGCGCACTGGGAAGATCGGCACCTTCGCCTCGGCCATCGGGCAGGAGGCAATCGGGGTCGGCGTGGCCAGCGCGATGCGGCCGGAGGATGTGCTGGTGCCCTCCTACCGGGACCACGCCGCGCAGTTCATGCGCGGCGTCACCATGACGGAAAGCCTGCTGTACTGGGGCGGTGATGAGCGCGGCAGCCACTTCGCCGCGGCACCGCACGACTTCCCCAACAACGTGCCGATCGGCACCCAGGTCTGCCACGCAGCCGGCGCCGCCTATGCCTTCAAGCTGCGCGGCGAGGCGCGCGCGGCCGTCTGCCTGCTGGGCGACGGCGGCACCTCGAAGGGCGATTTCTACGAGGGCATGAACCTGGCAGGCGCCTGGGGCGCGCCGCTGGTCCTGGTGGTCAGCAACAACCAGTGGGCCATCTCGATGCCGCGCGCGGCGCAGACGGCCGCGCAGACGCTGGCGCAGAAGGCCATTGCCGCGGGCATTCCCGGCCGGCAGATCGATGGCAACGACATCATCGCCGTGCGGCAGGCAGCCGAGGAAGCGCTGACCCGCGCGCGCGCGGGCGATGGCCCCACGCTGATCGAGGCCGTCACCTACCGCCTCGGCGACCACACCACGGCCGATGACGCCAGCCGCTATCGCGACGAAGCCAGCGTCAAGGCGCACTGGCAGGAGGAACCGGTGCTGCGCCTGCGCAACTACCTCGCCAGCATCGGCGCGTGGGATGCAGCGCGGGAGGAGCAGCTGATCAAGGAACTGGCCCAGCAGGTAGCGCAGGCAGTCGAGGCCTACCTGGCGGTCCCCATGCCCGAGCCCGCGGCGATGTTCGAGCATCTGTATGCGGCGCTGCCGGCCGCGATGGCCGAGCAACTGGCCACTGCGCAGCGCTTTCACACCCCGGAAGGCAAGCACTGAGGGCTGCAACGTGCGGCAACAACGAGGCGCGGCAAGGCGCGTACCAGCAAGCGAGGCGGACACAGCGAGGCGGACACATCATGGCCGAAATCAATCTGGTCGAAGCCGTCAACCAGGCACTGGCATACGAACTGGCGCATGACCCCGGCGTCGTGCTGCTGGGCGAGGACATCGGCGTCAACGGCGGCGTGTTTCGCGCCACCGTCGGACTGCAGGCCCGCTTCGGGCCGCAGCGGGTGATCGACACCCCGCTGGCGGAATCCGGCATCGCCGGCGCTGCCGTCGGCATGGCGGCGATGGGATTGAAGCCGGTGGCAGAGATCCAGTTCACCGGCTTCATCTATCCGGTCATCGACCACATCATCAATCATGCGGGACGCATGCGCCATCGCAGCCGCGGGCGCCTGAGCTGCCCGATGGTGCTGCGCTCGCCGTTCGGCGCCGGCATCCACGCGCCCGAGCACCATTCCGAGAGCCCCGAGGCGATGTTCGCCCACATGCCAGGCATCCGCGTGGTGATCCCATCCTCGCCGGCGCGCGCCTACGGACTGCTGCTGGCCGCCATCCGCGATCCCGACCCGGTGATCTTCCTGGAGCCGACGCGGCTCTATCGCCTGTTCCGCCAGGAGGTGGCCGATGACGGCCAGGCGCTGCCGCTCGATGCCTGCTTCAGCCTGCGCGAAGGCACCGACCTGACGCTGGTGAGCTGGGGCGCGATGCTGCAGGAGACGCTGGCCGCGGCCGACCAGCTGGAGCAGGAAGGCGTGTCCGCCGCCGTCATCGACGTTGCCACGCTCAAGCCGCTGGACCTGGACACCATCCTCGCCTCAGTGGCGCGCACCGGTCGCTGCGTGATCGTGCACGAGGCCCCGCGCACCGCCGGCTTCGGCGCGGAAATCGCCGCCGGCCTGGCCGATGCGGGCCTGTTTTCGCTGGCGGCGCCGGTGCTGCGCGTGACCGGTTACGACACCGTGGTGCCGTTGGCTCGGCAGGAGGCGCTGTACATGCCCAGCGTGGCGCGCATCATGGACGCCGCACGCCGCGTGCTGGCCGCCTGAGTCGGCCACGGGGGCAGGCGACACGAAGCGGCGCGCCACGCGCGCCAAGCAAGGAGGACAAGATGCGCATCTTCAAGCTGCCCGATCTCGGCGAAGGCCTGCAGGAAGCGGAAATCGTCGCCTGGCACGTCGCCGAGGGCGACACCGTCGCGGCGGACCAGCCGCTGCTGTCGGTGGAAACCGCCAAGGCCATCGTCGAGATTCCCTCGCCCTTCGCGGGGCGGCTGGCCAAATGCTATGCGAGCCCCGGCGATATCGTGCACCTGGGCGCGCCGCTGGCAGGCTTCGAAGGCGCGGGCGAGGACGATGCTGGCACCGTGGTGGGCACCGTGGCGGTCGGCAGCCAGGTCGTGGCGGAAAGCCCGGCGCCGCTGGCCGGCGGCGCCACGGGCGCGGGCGCCGTGCGCGCGGCACCCGCGGTGCGCGCGCTTGCGCGCAAGCTGTCGGTGGACCTGGCCATGGTCACGCCCTCCGGCGCGGACGGCATCATCACCGCCGCCGACGTCGAGCGCGTGGCCAAGGCGCTGTCCGAGACCGGCCCGGCCGAAGTCCTGCGCGGCGTGCGCCGCGCCATGGCCCAGAACATGGCGCGCGCGCAAAGCGAGGTGGCCGCGGCCACGGTGATGGACGACGCCGATATCCAGGCCTGGACGCCGGGCAACGACGCCACCATGCGGCTGGTGCGTGCACTGGTGGCCGGATGTCGCGCCGAGCCCGGCCTCAATGGCTGGTACGAGGGCGGCACGGGCCGCCGCCACATCCTGGAGAAGATCGATGTGGGCATCGCCGCGGACCTGCCGGACGGCCTCTTCGTGCCGGTGCTGCGCGACGTGGGACGACGCGATGCGGCGGACCTGCGCACCGGGCTCGAGCGCATGCGCGCCGACATCCGCGCGCGCACCATCGCGCCCGAGGAAATGCGCGGCAACACCATCACGCTGTCGAACTTCGGCATGATCGGCGGCAAGTATGCCGCGCCCATCGTGGTGCCGCCGACGGTGGCCATCCTGGGCGCGGGCCGCATCCATGACGCGGTGGTGGCGGTTGACGGCGCCGCGGCCGTCCACCGCATCCTGCCGCTCAGCCTGACCTTCGACCATCGCGTCGTCACCGGCGGCGAGGCGGCGCGCTTCCTTGCCGCGGTGATCGCGGACCTGGCCCTGCCCGCCTGAGGCGGGCCGTCCGCGGGCGGTCCGCCGGCCCTCAGCTCGGCAGGTGCTGGAATGCCTGGGTCAGGGCGGCGATGGCGATCATGAACAACACCAGGATCAGCATCAACTTGTAGAACATCGAAAGACTCCTTACCGGCAGCGCGCAACGAGCGGGCGGCACTGGCGCGGGCGCGCTGCACGGGGCACCGCGCCATGCCGCCTGCGGTCAGAGGTTGATCAGGAGATAGAGGGCCGCGACCGTGCCGATCGCGTAGAGGGTCTTGTGATAGATGGCTGGCATCAGTTGTTCTCCCGGTTCCGTGTTTGAACGTGCGGCGCGAAGCCGCCTCCAGACAGGGCGCCGTGCGGGAGAATCAGGACTGTGCTGCTTGGATCCCGATTTCCCGCACGGCCGGGAAAAGCACGGCCGGATGGCCGTGGGCAGCCACGGCGGCAGGGCAGGCGCCAACGGCGACGACACCACGGGCGGCACGCGCGCACGCCGACGCGCACGGCATATGCCGGCGGCGAAGGGCTTGGCGGGTGCGGGCGGATGGCATCGTTCGTGGCTCGGAAAATCCGTGTTGGTTGATCGATATGACGGGCGGGGCGCTCGGCGGGAAGATCGGCGCGGCGCATCTGCATGACAGGTGCGCCGCCGCGCCGGCGTCGCACGGGAACATCCCTTATGCCATACAAGTTCGGATAAGTCCAGCCAACGCCGCTCCGCCAGGGTGCCGCCCAATCGCGCGAGCCTGCAAGGATGCGCGGGGATTGACTGGGATTGGCGGGGATGGGCGGATGCGCGCGCGGCATGGCGCGTGCCGCCCGTTGCATGGTGCATGCTGTGTATATAATGTTAATCTGATTAACATCATTAACATCACAGCACGCCGAATCTTCCATGGAATCCAAGACCGCCCGCCTTACCGTGCTGATCGATCCGGTCAAGAAAAAGGCCTTCGAGACGCTGTGCGCGTCCCAGGACCTGACGCCGTCGCAAGTGGTGCGCCAGTTGATTCGCGACTACCTGCAGCATCATGGCGTCGACTACGCCACCAAGGCCCGCAGCACGCCGGCACGCAAGCGTTCCCAGTGACGGCAGCACGGCAAGGCCGCGGGCATGTCCAGACCCTGGCCGGCCGCGCCCCTGCCCCTTACTCGCGCAATAGCGCCTCGCAGCGCGCCAGCGCGTCTTCCAGGCTGTCGGCATAGTTGCCCTCGCCGAGCGCGGCCAGCACGCCAGCCCGCGCCAGCTTGTTACGCACACGCGCATTGGCCTCGCTGATCACCACGGCCACCCCGCGCTGCTTCAGCTTGCCGACCACTTCATCCAGCGTCTGCAGGCCGGTGATATCCATGAAGGGCACGCGGCGCAGCCGGATCACCAGGCAGCGCGGATCGCTGTGCGTCTCCACCAGGGCACGCTCGAAGTTCTCGACCGCGCCGAAGAAGAACGGACCCTCGATCGCATAGACCAGCGCGCCGGGCGGCAGCCGGGGCGCGGTACCCAGCTCTCTGCCGAGCGCAGTGTTGTCCATGGGCGCCACTTCGACCGATGCTGACATGCGCCGCAGGAACTGCATCATCGCGAGGATCACGCCGATGTTGACGGCCACCACCAGGTCGGCGAACACCGTCAGCATGAAGGTGATCAGCAGGATGGCCACGTCGGCCCGCGGCGCCCGGCGGACCATGCGGCCGAAGTGCCGGATCTCGCTCATGTTGTAGGCCACCACGAACAGGATGGCCGCCAGCGTCGCCAGCGGCACGCTTGCTGCCAGCGGTGCCAGCAGCAATACCACCAGCATCAGCACGATGGCATGCGTGATGCCGGCCAGCGGACTGTTGCCGCCGTTGCGGATATTGGTGGCCGTGCGCGCAATCGCACCCGTGGCAGCGAAGCCGCCGAACAGCGGCGAGACGATGTTGGCTATGCCCTGTCCCACCAGTTCCTGGTTCGAATCATGCCGCGTGCCCGCCATGCCATCGGCCACCACCGCCGACAGCAGCGACTCGATCGCGCCCAGCATGGCAATGGTGAACGCGGGCCCGATCAGTTCGACCACGCGTGCCATCGTCACCTCGGGCAAGGTGAATCCGGGCAAGCCGCGCGCGATGCCGCCAAAGGCGCTGCCGATCGTGGCCACGCCATCGAAATGGAACAAGGCCTGCACCGCGGTAGCCACCACCAATGCCACCAGCGGGCCCGGCACACGGCGCAGCGGCGCGATGCGGGGCGTGGCCAGCACCAGGACCAGGCTCAACACGGCGAGCCCCGTCGTGGCCGGATGCCATTGCGGCAGCACTTGCAGCAAGTGCCAGAACTTGTCGTGGAAATGCGCGCCCTGTACCGCGGGCAGGCCGAAGAAATCGCGCCACTGGCCGACCCAGATGATGACGGCGATACCGGCGGTGAAGCCGACGATCACAGGCGCCGGAATGTACTTGATCACCGCGCCCAGCCGGACCAGCCCCATTGCCAGCAGCATGATGCCCGCCATCAAGGTGGCGATCTGCAATCCGTCGATGCCGTGGCGCGCGGTGATGCCCGAGAGGATCACGATAAAGGCGCCGGTGGGACCCGCGATCTGCACGCGGCTTCCACCGCATGCGGACACCAGCAGGCCCGCGACGATCGCCGTGTACAAACCCTGCTCGGGCTTGGCCCCGGAGGCAATGGCGAAGGCCATAGCCAGCGGTAGGGCCACGACGCCGACGATCACGCCGGACACGATGTTCGGCAACCAGTTCTCGCGCCGGAACAGGCCGGCGCGCCAAGCTTCCAGCAGGGCCACCATGACACACGCTCCATTACCATGTCATCGCATCGCATGATAATAAGATGTGCCTGCCACAGCCGGCAAGGTCGAGCAAGGCGATTCACCCGGAAGGGGGAAGCACGGCCCTCGACTTATCCAAGGTATCCACAGAAACAGTGGATATCCGCGCCATCCGTCGCCCGCAAAGGCGCGCCGGCATTAGAAAAAGCTGGACTGCACAAATTATAGGCAAACCCTCGATCGAGGGCGCGGAGGCAGGATTGCAGGGTGCCGTCAAGCCCTGGTCGGCATGGCGTTTCGCGAAGATGGTGGAGGCGGGCCGCGCAAGAGGCGTGGCGCAATGCAGCGGGAGCGACCCGCCTGCGCAATGCTGGCAAGGAGCGCAGCGCAGCATAGCCGCGGGGACGGATGCCCCGCACCATGGCCGGAGACGGCGCGGCCGGGCCGCGCCGGCGGGCGTTCAGGCGCGGCGCGCCAGCACGCCGCGAATGGTGTCGGCCAGGTCCTTGGCCAGGAACTTGGAAACGTAGGCGTCGGCGCCGACCTTGCGCACATGTTCCTCGCTGGCCTCGCCCGACAGCGAGGAATGAATCACCACAGGCAAAGACTTGAAGCGTGCATCGCTCTTGATCTTGCGCGTCAGCGTGAAGCCGTCCATCTCGGGCATCTCGAGGTCGGTCAGCACCAGCGCGATCTCATCGCGCACTGACTTGCCTTGGTTCGCCGCATCGGTGGCAATCTTGCCGAGCATGTCCCAGGCCTCTTGCCCCGTCTTGGCCATCTGCACCTGCACGCCCATGGCCGCCAGGCCCTGTTCGATCAGGCTGCGCGCAAAGGCGGAATCGTCCGCGGCCAGGATACGTGTGCCCGGACGCAGGCCGAGCTTCGGCCCGACGGTGGTGGGATCCACCTCGGGCTGGCGCGTGGGCAGCACGTCGCGCAGGATCTGCTCCACGTCGAGCACCTGCACCAGGCGCGGACTCTCGGTATCGGCGTCGAGCTTGGCGATGCTGGTCACCAGGTCGCCCTTCACGCTGGTCTCGGCCGACACGACCTGGTTCCAGTCCAGGCGCACGATCTCTTCCACCGCCTCCACCGCAAACCCCTGCGTGGAGCGCGCGTACTCGGTCACCAGCAGGATGTTCAGTCCGCTGCGTGGCGTGCAGCCCACCAAGCGGGGCAGGTCGATCACCGGGATCACCTGCCCGCGGATATCGGCCATGCCGAGCACGGTCGGCGCGGCGCCCACGACGGTCGTCACGGTGGGCATCACCAGGATCTCGCGGACCTTGAAGACATTGATGCCGAACCATTCCGAGTGGCCGGAGTGATTCGAATCGCCAAGGCGGAACAACAAAAGCTCGAACTGGTTGTTGTTGGTCAGATTGGTCCGCTCATCGACCTCTCTCATGGCGCTGCTGCTGCTCATCCTTCGCTCCGCTACCTAGCGTTGTTCGGCACACCCCTTGTCCCGCTACGGGCGACTAACGGCAGAAAGCGCGAAGAATTTAGGGCGCGGCTCAGCCGCCGGCCAGGGCTTGCAGGATGTGCACCTCGTCGGTCTCGCCCAGCGGCGTGTCCAGGCGCATGACCTGCTGCCGGTTGACGAAGATGCGCATATAGGGGCGCATCGCGCCCTGCTCGTCGACGATGCGGAAGCGGATGCCCGGATAGCGGCGGTCCAGGTCGGCGAGCAGTTCGTCCACGCTCGCGCCGCCGGCCTCCACCACCGGCTGCCGGGCCGTGTAGGAATGCAGGGGGGAACAGATCATGACCTTCATGGCGATACCATGGCATGCAGCGCGGCGCCGCTAGGCGAACCGCGCGGTTTCCAGTGCATAGATTTCGGGCAGGTGCTGCGCCATGCAGAACCACTGCGCCCCCTCGTCGGCGCTCGCCCAGATCTCCCCACCGGTAGTGCCGAAGTACAGGCCGACCGGGTCGTGCGCATCCGCTGCCATCGCCTGGCGCTTCACCGTGAACCAGGCCTGCTCGGGCGGCAGGCCGCGGTCCTGGCGCTGCCAGCTGCGCCCCGCATCGTGCGTGACGTAGGCCGCCGGCTTGCCGTGCGGACTCACGCGCGGCCAGACGTCCGAACCGTCCATGGGGAAGACCCAGACGGTGTCCGGGTCGCGTGGGTGCGCCACGATGGGCAAGCCGATATCGCCCACCTCCGCCGGCATGGCTTCGCCGATGCGCCGCCAGACGCCCTCGCGCCGGTCCATGCGGTAGATGCCGCAGTGATTCTGCTGGTACAGGATGTCCGGATCGGCCGGATGCTGCAGCACGCGGTGCGGATCGTGCCCATACTCGGGCGGCGGCGGCGGCAGGAAGTCGGCCGCACAGCCGGCGTTCAGCGGCGCCCAGTCGGCGCCCCCATCGGTGCTCTCGAACACACCGCCGCTCGACATGCCGATATAGAGGTGCCGAGAGTCGCGCGGGTCGATCAGGATGGAATGCAGCTTGGGCCCGTCGGGCGTGCCATCCTGTTCGCCACCGGTCCAGGCGCGCCGCATCGGGTGGTCGTTGAGGCCGGATACGGACGCCCAGCTGTTGCCGCCGTCCTCGCTGCGGAACAGGCCCTGGGGCGAGGTGCCCGCGTACCAGACGCCGGCCTCGTCCGCGTGGCCCGGCGCGAGCCAGAAGACGTGGTCGACCACGCGCGCCTCCTGCCCGGCCTCGGCCTTGGGAAAGGCCGGCGGGCGCGCGACCTCCTTCCAGTTGCGGCCGGCATCCTCCGAACGGAAGATGGTCGGCCCGAGGTGGCCTGTGCGGGCCGCCGCGAGCAAGGTGCGGCGGTCGCGCGGGTCGAGCACCATGTGGTGCACGATATGGCCCAGGAACGCCGGCCCCTCCGGCACCCAGCGGCGTCGCGCGGCATCCGCGTGGAACAGCCAGGCGCCCTTGCGCGTGGCCACGAGCAGCACGAGTGCGCCGTCTTGCTGCGCGACTGCCGGAGCGGAAGATGCTGCCATCGCCATGCCTCCTGTGATAAAGCCATCACGTGACGGACCCACCGTTGCATCGGGCCACCGCTGTCCCCGATCTCCGATTCTAGGATATCCGCCCGGCCCGAACGCCGGTGGCCGGAGGGGATACACGGTCGCCGCCCTCCTTTTGCGGCTAAAGAAGCACTTAAGGGTGGACAAGCGCGGCCGGCTGTGGCATACAGGACATTCGCCGCTCCCCATGCCAGCCCCCGATGTGACGCACATCGCACCGCTCGCCGCTCCGGAGCCGGCCCAGTCAACCGGATACCGAAGAACCGATCATGCGTACCCGCCCGCACCGCAGCGCTTCGCCCAGGCCCTTCCCGCCTGGCGTGTCCGCGCGCGCCCGCGCCGGCCGGTGCGGTGCGCCCGGTCCGCGTACGCCAGCCGCCGCCAGCCGGCGTTTCCTCCTCGCCGTGCTTTCCTGAGCCGTGCGGGGGATGGCACCGGCCAAGGCCGGCCCGCCTCCCCCGCACGGCATCACACCTCCGGGTGCCTGTGACCCGCCGCAGCCCGCCTCCCGCCATCCGGCAGGACGCGCGCCGCGGCCCGCATGCCTGGGAGGGCGCCACGCGCCTCCCCACGCTTCGCTTGCCACCCCTGTGAGCAGCGGCCGCGCCTGCGCGGCCGCTGTCCCCTAACGGCGGCCGTGCGGCTTCGCGCAACGGCCGGCACCGGCTCGCCCGCGCGGCGCGCCGGCGCACGCGATTCGAGTGCCATGGAAATCAGTCAGAACTTCGTCAAAGCCAAGCGCCCCTGTGCCGATGGGTACCGCTGGTATATCCGCAACCGCGACGGCGGCACCGACTACCAGCACCTGCTGGACTCTCTGGTGCAGCAGCACCGCGTTTCCGACGCCTTATGGCTGCTGGACCAGTTCGGCCCGACGGATGCCGTGCTCGAGGCCGATGCCATCGAGGCCGAGGCACTGGTCTTCGCCGGCTCGGTCATCGTGCGCGGCGACGTGCATGTCGGCTCCGTGCTGCGCGCCGGCCAGTCGATACGCGCCGGCGCCGGCATCCGCGCCGGCGAAGCCATCACGGCGGGCGATGCCATCGAGACCGATGGCGCCCTCCAATGCGGCGGCACGCTGCAGTCGGGCGCCGACATCCGCGTGGGCTGGAGCGTCGACGTAGAAGGCATGCTCCAGTGCAGCGGCATCCTGCGGGCGCGCGGCGACCTGCGCTGCGGCGACCGTGTCGACGCGCGCTCAGGCGTGCTGGTCGGGGAAGACCTGCTGGTGAAGGGCCACTTGCATTGCGGCAAGGGCCTGCGCGCCGGGGGCTGCCTGCAGGGTGAGGAGACCATCGTCGTCGCCTGCGGCATCGAGGCAGGGACGGTGATCCAGGCGGGCATGCACCTGGAGGCCGGCTGGGGCATCAAGGCCGGTGCGGATATCCGCGCCGAGGGGGCGATCCGGGCCGGCGAGGGCATCGAGGCGGGCGGCGAGATCCTGCCCGGCGCCGGCTACGGCGTGCATGCGGGACTCAGCGTACGCATGGAGGACTGGCCGCACAGCGCGCGCGTACGCGCCAGCACCCGGCCCGCGCTGCTCATCAGCGGCCACTGGGAGGCGCCATGAGCTTCGCTTGCACGGCATTCGGCCTGCCCGCCATGGCGCCAGCGCGGCGCGCCCCGTCCGGCACCGGTGTCGCGTGGCCGTCCTGGCCTCCCTGGCTGCGCGACGCACTGCGCATGCGCTCCGGTGCCGCACGCGTGCCGCGTCCTCTCGAGCTGCGCATCGACGTCAGCCCCAGCCCCGAGGAAATCGACCGTGACATCGACGCGGTGCACGAGCGCCTCTACGAGCCCGGCAGCCCCCTGTACGGCATGCCCGCCACCGAATCCGGCATCCCCGGCCTGCGCCTGCGCTACCGCGAGGCCGACGGCGAGTACTACATCTATGTGGAAGACGTGGCGCGGCGCAGGCTCGCCGGCTATACGGTATTCAACCGGCTGATCGAAGTCAGCCGGCGTGCCGACCCCCACCTGCGCGCGCCGCATTCAAAATACGCGCCGGCCTACCAGCGGCGCGGACTGGCCTCGGCCATCTATCGCTGGGGCCTCGACGCCGGCCTGTGCCTGGTCACCGGCGCGCGCCAATCGAGCGGCGCCCATGCGCTGTGGATGGCGCTGGGCGCGCGCTACACGCTGGGCTATGTCGACCTGCGCGGCAAGACGCTGCGCTATCTGGGCGACACGGTCACCCCCGCTGTGCTGGACGACCTGCACACGCGCATGATCCTGCTGGGAAGGGGCTGGACGCTGGCCTCGCTGGCCGACGTCACCGGCATGCGCTGAACGGGCAGCATCCGCCAGAAATGACAAAGCCGGCTCGGCGCCGGCTTGGAATCGCAGCCGGCCGCTGGGGCCGGCCGCTTCATGGCTGCTGGAGGCGATGCTGGCGGCTTGAGGCCAGGGATGGGGGCCAATGCGCCGCGCACCGGCAAGGCCGGCCAGGCTCAGCAGCGCCCCCGCGCAGGCGCCCGAGCACATTGCCGCGGCGCTATCCGCGCAGGCCGCCACCGCAATGGCCGCGCCCGCCGCCCCCACCAGTGCGCCGACCTGGCGCGTGGCGTTGAGCACGGCCGAGGCGGTGCCGGCCAGGTCGGCCGGCGCGCGCTCCAGCACGGTCGCCGTCATCGGCGCGATCGCCAGGGCCGTGCCGCCGGCCAAGGGCAGCATCGCCACGAGCAGCAAAGGCATGCTGCCGGACACGGTGGCGGCCGCGCACAACAGATAGCCTGCAACGGCTAGCACCAGGCCCGCGGAGATCTGCCACCGCGCGCCCAGCCGCGGCAGCAGCCGTCCCGCGACGACATTGCCCACGGTCAGGCAGAGTGCTAGCGGCAGCAGGCCCAGACCCGTGTGCAGCGGCGACAAGCCGAGACCTTGCTGCAGGTAGAGGCTGAGCAGGAACAGGCTGCCGAAGTAGGCCACACCGATGACGAACCCGACCCAGTTGGCACCGCCCAGGGCGGGATCCGCGAACAGCCGCGCCGGGATCATCGGCGCCGCACCGCGACGCTCGACCCGCACAAAGCCCAGCGCCGCCAGCAGCGCGGCCAGCGCGGCGACGCAGACCGGCACGGACAGCCAGCCGCGCGCCGGTCCTTCGATCAGGGCGAAGCTCAGTGCGCCCAGCGCCAGCATGCCGAGCAGTTGGCCGCCCCAGTCTGCACCCTGCCCGCGCCGCGCCGGCACCGGCGCCAGCACACGCACGCCGGCCAGCAGGGCAAGCAGCCCGAACGGCAAGTTGATCAGGAAGGCACCGCGCCAGCCCAGCGGACCGAGCACGATCCCGCCCAGCACCGGCCCCGCGGCCGCGGCGGTCGCCACCAGCCCGCCGAACACGCCGACGGCGCGCGCGCGGGCGCCGGGCTCGGGATAGGCCGCGCGCAGCAGTGCGAGCGAGACTCGGCATGAACAAGGCCGCGCCGACACCCTGCAGCAGGCGCGCGCCCACCAGCGCCGCCACCGTGGGCGCAGCGCCGCACAGCGCGGAAGCGAGCAGGAAGAGCGCAAGGCCGCAGAGAAAGACACGCCGCGCACCGAGGCGGTCGGCGAGCAGTCCCGCGCTGAGCATCAGGCCGGCGAAGCTGAGGTTGTAGGCATCGACGATCCAGGCCAGCCCGGACAGGCTGGCACCCAGGCCTTGGCGGATGGCGGGCATTGCCACGTTGACGATATTGGTGTCGAGAATGGCCATGAACATGCCGGTCGACAGCACCGCCAGCACGGACATGCCCGGCGGCGCCGCTGCGCGCGTGGTGGCAAGGGGCGCTGCCGGGTTCAGGGCATGAAGATCGGCCGCTCCGGCGGGGCAAGCATGGCGTAGGGGTTCTGGCATGGAAAGCAAGGCATGAGAAAGTCAACAACCCCGCCATGCTAGAGACGCAGGAGCATGCAATAAAGCAGCATAAATGCAGTGTTATGATGCATTTCTGCATGATAAAAAATTGGCGGAGAGCGCCGGACACGCGTCGACGATCCCGACTGGAAGGGCAAGGCATGAACTGGGACAACACCCGCTACTTTCTCGCCGTGGCACGCGCCGGCACGCTGCGCGGCGCCGCCGCGAGCCTGGAGGTGGACCAGGCCACGGTAGGACGGCGCCTCGCCGCCTTTGAGGAAGAACTGGGCACGACCCTCTTCCTGCGCACGCCGCAGGGCTATGCGCTGAGCAGCGCCGGCGAGCTGATGTTGGCCGACGCAGAACGGATGGAAAGCGCGGCCGAGGCGATCGGCCGCAAGTCGGCCCAGGCCGACCGCATCCTGGCCGGGCCGGTGCGCATCGCCACCACCGACACGCTGGCCGAAGGATTCGTGCTGCCGGCGCTGGCGGGACTGCAACGCCGCCACCCCGAACTCGAATTCACCTTGATGACGTCGACCGGACTGGTGGACGTGGCTGCGCGCGAGGCCGACCTCGCCGTGCGCGGCCTGCGTCCGCAAGCGGGCAACGTGATCATCAAGAAGCTGGGCACGGTGGAGATGGGGCTGTACGCCGCCCCGGACTATCTGGCGCGGCGCGGCAAGCCCAGGCGCGGTGCCGGCCTTTCAGGACATGACCTGCTGCTGTTTCCGCGCGAGACGGTACCGCGTCACTGGCAGGAACTCTGCGGCGAGAGCCTGCGCGGCGCACACGTGGCGCTGCAGTCCAATTCGCAGATGGCGCTGCGCTCGGCGGCGGCGCGCGGCATGGGGATCGCGATGCTGTCGGCCTTCCTGGCCGATGGCGACGGCGGGCTGGTGCGGATCTTCCCCGACCGGCGCGACTGGGTGGACATCTGGCTGGTGCTGCACCCCGACCTGCGCCGCGTGGCGCGGGTGCGCGCGGTGATCGAAGCGCTGGCGGCAGCGTTCCGGCGCTGAGGGCGGGCCGGATTCAGTGGCCAGATTCAGCGGCCGGCAAATACGCGAGCCAGCGCCTGCGCATGGTGTACATAGTGTTGCCAGCCGCCGTCGAGATAGGCCTGCAGTCGGGCCAGCAGCGAACGGGGTTGCGCCGGCTTGGCGGCGGTCTGGGCGGCCTGGGGGGTCTTGCTGATCTGTGTTTCGATGTACGGCTGCACCGTTTTTCCTGTTGGGTTCGTTTGCGCAGGCGTGCTGCTGGTGGGCTGTTGACTCGTTGCCTGCGTCCGGGCCGCCGTCTTCCTGCTCGAATGACACGACCTAGGGTTTTCCCTAGTATAACACTCGATTCGGCACTTGCCGGCTTGAGCAAGCCCGGATCGCGGGGATTGGCCCAGCGTGATCGCGGGCCGCACAAGCGACGATGCCGGCTCCCGCTCCCCGCGCGAAATCACCGCGATTCGCTCATTTCCCGCACGGCATACCGCGCATTCCGCCCCGCTGATGAAAATCGCGGACAACTCCCCTAGCCTTGAGCCTCGCCCGTTCATTGATGCCGCTCAGACTGGCACAGGCGGGTCCGCTTCCAGAACCACACAAAATCAGGCCGGCACGGAGCACCCGTTCGCGGTGCCCGGCGCCCCGCCAGGAGACAGCAGATCATGATCGACCAATCCATTCCGTCGGCGACGGAACTCGACGCGCCATCCGCCACCCCGCTGCACAAGCTGGACCGCTACTTCCAGATCAGCGCGCGCGGCAGCAGTACGCGCCAGGAAGTGGTGGCCGGCATCACCACCTTCATGGCGATGGTCTATGCGGTCTTCGTCGTGCCAGGCATGCTCGGCAAGGCCGGCTTCGACAGCAGCGCCGTCTTCGTCGCCGTCTGCCTGACCACCGCCTTCGGCTCGCTGCTGATGGGCCTGTGGGCCAAGCTGCCGATCGCCATCGGCTGCGCCATCTCGCTGACCGCCTTCGTCGCCTTCGGCCTGGTGCTGGGCCAGCACCTGACGCCGGCCGTGGCGCTGGGCGCGGTGTTCCTGATGGGCGTGGTGTTCACCGCCATCTCGGTCACCGGCGTGCGTTCCTGGATCCTGCGCAACCTGCCGGCGGGCGTGGCGCACGGCGCCGGCATCGGCATCGGCCTGTTCCTGCTGCTGATCGCTTCCAACGAAGTCGGCCTGGTGGTCAAGAACAGCGGCGCCGGCCTGCCGGTGACGCTGGGCAAGATCACCGCCTTCCCGGTCGTGATGTCGGTGCTGGGCCTCGCCGCCATCTTCGGCCTGGAGCGCCGCCGCGTGCCCGGCGGCATCCTGCTGGTGATCGTCGCCATCTCGGCGCTGGGCCTGGCCTTCGACCCGGCGGTGAAGTTCACCGGCGTCTTCGCCCTGCCCTCGTTGAGCGCGCCCGGCCACGCCTCGCTGATCGGCGCCATGGACGTGCGCGGCGCGCTGTCCGCCGCCGTGCTGCCCAGCGTGTTCGCGCTGGTGATGACCGCCGTGTTCGACGCCACCGGCACTATCCGCGCGGTGGCTGGCCAGGCCGGCCAGCTCGACGCCAACGGCCACATCCGTAATGGCGGCCGTGCGCTGACCGCCGACTCGGTCAGCTCGATCTTCTCGGCCTGCTTCGGCGGCGCACCAGCGGCGGCCTACATCGAATCGACCGTGGGCGTCGCCGCCGGCGCCAAGACCGGCCTGACGGCGGTGGTGGTCGGCTTGTTGTTCCTGGCCGTGATGTTCTTCTCGCCGCTGGCCGGCCTGGTGCCTTCCTACGCCACCGCGCCGGCGCTGATGTACGTCGGCCTGCTGATGCTCTCCAGCGTCAGCAAGCTGCACATGGCGGACACCGTCGACGCCATGGCCGGCCTCGTCTGCGCCGTCTTCATCGTGCTCACCTGCAATATCGTCACCGGCATCATGCTCGGCTTCTGCACCCTGGTGGTGGGCCGCATCGTGGCCGGCGAATGGCGCAAGCTGAACGTCGGCACGGTGGCCATCGCCGTGGTGCTGGCGGCCTTCTACGCCGGCGGCTGGGCCATCTGAGGCACACCCCCAAAGCAGAACGAGCGAGGCACGGCCGCGCCCGCCAGGCTGGCGCGCCGGGCAAGGCGCGATGTTGCCTCCTCCACTCCTCCAGCCGCTTCGGCGCTGGTCTACCGCCCCGGGCCTGTCGGCCCGGTTTTTTTTGGTGGGGCCGCTTGGCGGCAATTCTTCCTTGACTTCGTAATCTCTATTTATGATACTTTTTACAGCTTCATTCTCATTTTGAGAACGTGAAGCCAAGTCGGGTGCAGAAGTGGACCTAGCAGAACTCGAGATCTTCCTCGGCTGCCGCGGTCGTACCGCGCGCTCTGCTGGCCCTGCAGCGGGAAACCGCCGAGCTGCAGGCCGTGCCGGTCCGCCCCGTGCACACCTTCCTCGTCAAGCGGGCCGGCTTCATCACTTCGGCGTTCGAAACGTTCTTTCAGGAGTTGCGTCATGCCTAGGCTTCCATTGGCACGAACCACGGTGGCTGGGGAACCTGCCATCCCGCGCACTGCCTGGCAGGAGCCCCTGGCCGCGATGTTCGCGCTGGCCGTGGCGATGGGCTTCGGCCGCTTCGCCTTCACCGGGATGTACCCACTGATGGTGCGCGACGGAACGATGTCGGTCGCGACGGGATCGCTGGCCGCCTCCGCGAACTATGCGGGCTATCTGGCCGGCGCGCTTCTCGCCGCGCGGATACCGCAGCGAGCGGCCAGCACCTGGACCCGGATCGCGCTGGCGGGGACGGTCGCCTGCCTGCTGCCTCTGGCCCTGCCGGCAGCGCCCGCCCTGCTGATCGCCGTCCGCTTCCTCGCGGGCCTGCTCAGCGCACTGGCCCTGGTGTGCGCCGCGGTCTGGCTGTTCCATGAGGTCGGCCGGCCCGAGGCGGCCCCGCTGCTGTTCGCCGGCGTCGGCGCGGGCATCGTCGCCTCCGCCGAGTTGATCGCGGCGGGCAACCTGGCCCACTCGCACAGCGGCATGCTCTGGCTTGCCCTGGCAATCGGGGCCGGCGCGCTGACCGCGCTGGCCTGGCGGCATTTCGGCAAGCCAGCGACGCCTGCCACCGCGCCTCCGGCCCAGGCCCGGCTCGACGCATCGCAGGCCATGGGAGCGTGGCCCCTCATCGCCAGCTACGGACTGGCGGGTCTGGGCTACATCATCACGGCGACCTATCTGCCGCTGATCATCCGCGATGTCCTGCACGGGATCGATCCGGTCCACGTCTGGGCAGCCTTCGGACTTGCCGCCGTGCCTTCGTGCTTCTTCTGGCACGCCTTGCACTACCGCCTCGGCACGCGCCGCGCCATGCAATGGAATCTCGCCATCCAGGCCCTTGGCGTCGCGCTGCCGGTGCTGCACCACACCGCCGCCGCCTATCTCGCGAGCGCGGTCCTGGTCGGCGGCACCTTCGTGGGCACGGTCACCATTGCGATGCCGGCAGCGCGGCACGCGGCAGGTTCGGTCCGCTTCAATCTGCTCGCGGTGATGACGGCTGCCTATGGCGTAGGTCAGATCGTCGGCCCGCTGATCGCCTCGGCGCTTGCCGCGCACGGCGGGAGCTTCAACGGATCGATGGAAATCGCCGCGGCAGCGCTGCTGATTGCCGCACTGCTCTGCCGCATCTAGACAAGCCAGGCCAGGCTGGCCGCTGCGAGGCCGGCGGCGGCCGCCGCCGCCCCGCCGCGCTTACTTGGCCGTCGGCATGACGAACTCAGCGCCCTTCTCAATGCTCTCGGGCCAGCGCTGCATGATCGACTTCTGCTTGGTATAGAAGCGCACACCCTCCTCGCCGTAGGCGTGCATGTCGCCGAACAGGGAGCGCTTCCAGCCGCCGAAGCCGTGCCAGGCCATCGGCACCGGAATGGGCACGTTGATGCCCACCATGCCGACCTCGATCTGCTGGCCGAACTCGCGCGCGGCGTTGCCGTCGCGCGTAAAGCAGCTCACGCCGTTGCCGAACTCATGGGCGTTGATCAGGTGCACGGCCTCGGCCATATCCTTGACTCGCACGCACGACAGCACCGGGCCGAAGATCTCTTCCTTGTAGATGCGCATGTCCGGCGTGACGTGGTCGAACAGCGTCCCGCCCATCCAGAAGCCATCGCCGCAGCCTTCCCCGGCCGAGGCCGGGTCGAAGTCGCGGCCGTCCACCAGCAGCGACGCGCCCTCGGCCACGCCCTGGGCGATGTAGCCCGTGATGCGCTCGTGCGCCGCACGGGTGACGATGGGCCCCATCTCGGCGGCGAGGTTCTCGCCATCCAGCACCTTGAGGGACTTGGTGCGCGCCACCAGCTTCGGCATCAGGCGCTCGGCCACGTCGCCGACCAGCACCGCGACGCTGATCGCCATGCAGCGCTCGCCGGCCGAGCCGTAGGCGGCACCGATCAACGCGTCGACGGCCTGGTCGATGTCAGCATCAGGCATCACCACCATGTGGTTCTTGGCGCCGCCCAGGGCCTGCACGCGCTTGCCGTTGCGCGCGCCCGCCTCATAGATGTAGCCGGCGATCGGGGTGGAGCCGACGAAGCTCAGGGCGCGCACGTCCGGGTGCTCGACCAGCGCGTCGACCGCCACCTTGTCGCCCTGGACCACGTTGAACACGCCGTCGGGCAGGCCGGCCTCCTTCAGCAGCTCCGCGATCAGCAGCGAGGGGCTGGGGTCGGTCGGGCTGGGCTTGAGCACGAAGGTGTTGCCCGCCGCGATGGCGACGGGGAACATCCACATCGGCACCATCACGGGGAAGTTGAACGGGGTGATGCCGGCGACCACGCCCAGCGGCTGGCGCTGGGTCCAGTTGTCCATGCCGGTGGAGACCTGCGCGGTGTAGTCGCCCTTCAGCAGCTGGGGAATGCCGCAGGCGAACTCCACAATGTCGATGCCGCGCGCCACCTCGCCCTGGGCATCGGTGAACACCTTGCCATGTTCGGCGGTGATCAGGTGCGCCAGCTTGTCCTTGTCGCGGTTCAGTAGTTCGAGGAAGCGGAACAGCACGCGCGCGCGGCGGATAGGCGGCGTGTGCGACCAGGCGGGAAAGGCCGCCGCAGCAGCGGCAACCGCGGCGTCGACCTCTGACACATCGGCCAGCGCCACCTGCCCGGTGACCTTGCCGCTGGCGGGATTGGTGACCGCCTGGCTGCGGCCGGACGTGCCCGCGATGCGGCGGCCGCCGATATAGTGCTCGATTGCGTTGCTGGTGGTTTGCATGACTTGCGCTCCGGTTAGCTGTCTGGCAAAAGACTAAGATGCACTTACCTGCCCGCCAAGCCCGCCGCGGAGAACTTCTTGTTTAATTTTTTAAACAGTCGATGGTGAAGACCAAGAACAAAGACGAGATGTGGGGTCATCTCCACTGGCTGACCGTGCTGGCGCAGCAGGGCAGCTACACCGCTGCCGCCGCCTATCTGAACGTCACCAAGGGCGCCGTAAGCCAGCGCATCGCCGAACTGGAGCGCGCCGCCGGCGTGCCGCTGGTCCAGCGCACCACGCGCAGCGTCCGGCTCACGGACGCAGGGCAGCGGCTGGTCGAGGAGGTCGGCAGCCCTTTCGAGCAGATCGCCAAGAGCTTCGCCGGCGTGCGCGATGCCGCCGGCGAGCCGCGCGGCGTGCTGCGTGTCACGGCGCCGGTGGCGTTCTCGCGGCAGCAACTGGTGCCGCGCCTGGCCGGGTTCTTCGAACGCTATCCGGAAGTCCGGCTGGAGTTGGATCTCTCCGACAAGCTGCGCTCGCTGGCGCTGGAAGGTTACGATCTCGCCATCCGCCACACCATGGCGCCGCCGGACACCCATGTCGCCTGGCCGCTGTGCCCCACGCGCAGCCTGCTGGTGGCGAGCCGCGCCTACCTGCGCAGGCGCGGTTCGCCCGCGGGGCCCACTGATCTCGCCGACCATGACTGCCTCTACTACCCGCGCGCCCGCGACACCCCGGCCTGGCACTTCCTCGACGCACGCCCCGGCACGCGGGCGCCCAGGCAGCGCATCACCGTGCCAGTGGCCGGCCCGCTGTGCGCCACCAACAGCGAGGCCCTGCGCGACGCCGCCATCGCCAACCTCGGCATCGCCCTCGTGCCGGATTTCACGGCGCAATCCGCGCTGCGGGACAACAAGCTGGTGGAAGTCCTGGAGGGCTGGCGGCCGGTGGGCGCCTTCCCGGACCAGATCTTCGCCATCCGCCCCTACGCGGCGCACGTGCCGCGCGCGGTCTCGGTGTTCGTCGACTGGCTGAGGACGGCTTTGCGGGGTGGCTTCGATCCGATGGAGCGCCCGCGCAAGGAGGCGCAAGGCGCCGCCAGGGTACGCGGGTAGCAAAGCGGGCACCAGCTAGCAGGACCCGGAGACGCATTGAGACGGGCGGGCGCTGCCCCCCTCTTACGCCCCAGCGCGGATCCCCGCGACGATGAACGTCACCAGGTACTCGGTCTTGCGCCTCAGGTCACCGGCCTTGACCTTGCCGCCCGAGATGCGCTCGATACGGCTGTCGAACACGCTCATCACCAGCGCGCCCACGGCGAACAGATAGGCCCAGTGCGCATAGCTCGCGCCCTGGCCCGGCAGCGCCTTGCGGATGGCGCGGATGAATTCCATGGCGAAGGGATCGAAGTAGTCCGACACGATGCCGCGCTCGGATTCGCGCGGATCGGACGCCTCGCGCGCGACCAGCTTGGCGTAGGCGATGCCGGCCTCGGTATCCTGGATGCGCATCACCGGCATCACGAAGGCGCGCACGATGTGTTCGAGCGCATCCTCGCCGGCGGCCACGGGCTCGCGCAGCGCCGCCAGGCGGACCTCGAGCACCGTCTTGCGGCGCTCGAACAGCGCGCGGTAGAGATTCCGCTTGGTCTCGAAGTGATAGACGATCAGCGGCAGCCCGACACCGGCCGCCGCCGCGACGTCGCGCATCGACACGCCATCGAAGCCGCCCTCGGCGAACAGGCGCTCCGCCGCATCCAGCACGCGCTCGCGCTTGCTCGTCTCCGCTGCCGGCTGCACCAGCGCCCTGTCCTGCGCCCCGCCCTGCGCCCTTCTTGGCCCCTTGGCCGACGCCCCCGGCGCACCCTTGCCTTGCATGCTCTCTCCGCGATCAAGAATTTCGATGGCCGCACGCGGCATCCCTGCCGACCCATCCGCTAGTTTACCCTAGTGCAAATACTGACTGTACGATCGTACAGTCAGTAAAAATCATAGCACGCCGGCCGGCACGGGCCAGGCGGCGGATCGAGGAGACATCGTGACCCCAGACCCGGCTTCCCTGAAGTGGCGCGTGCTGATCGGCTGCTTCCTGAGCTATATGTTCGACGCGGTGGACATCATCATCCTCGCCATCGCCATGCCGGCGATCACGGCTTCGCTGCACATCACGCAGGCACAGGCCGGCCTGCTGGTCACGGCCACCCTGCTCGGCATCGGGCTGAGCAGCGTGGTGATGGGCCGGCTGGCGGACACGCTGGGGCGCAGGACCGCCCTGCTGCTGTCGCTGGCAAGCTTCGGCGCACTGACCATGGCCATCGCGGGTGCCAGCGACTGGCGCCAGATCCTGGTGCTGCGCTTCCTGTCCGGGCTGGGCCTGGGCGGGGTCTGGAGCACGGCGGCAGCCTACGTCAACGAAACCTGGCCGGCCCACCAGCGGGGACGCGCCACCGCCTTCGTCCTCAGCTCCTTCTCAATCGGCGCCAGCCTGGCCGCCGCCGTATCCGCCTATCTGCTGCCGGTGCATGGCTGGCGCGTGCTGTTCTTTGTCTGTGGGGCCGCGGTAGTGATTGCGATCATCTACGTCTGGCTGCGCGTGCCGGAGTCGGAGGTCTGGCGCGCGCAACGACACGGCAGGCAGCCCACCGCCGCGCTGCCCCAGGGGGCCAGCCTGGCCGAACTGTTCGCCCCCGGCCTGCTGCGCAACACCGTGCTCGGCACTGCGGCATCGGCGCTGGCACTCGCCGCCTACTGGGGCGCCACGACGTGGCTGCCGACCTTCCTGGTCAAGGAACGCGGCCTCGACATGGCCACCATGGCCAGCTTCGTGGCCGTGCTCAACCTGGGCATGTTCATCGGCTACAACGTCTTCGGCCTGCTCGCCGACCGCATCGGCAAGCAACGCGCGATCATCGTGTCGCTGCTCGGCACCGGCTTGACACTGCCCGTCTACGCACTGACCACCGGCCACGGCGCCCTGCTGCTGCTCGGTCCCGTCTTCGCCTTCTTCATGGCCTTCGCCGGCCTGGTGGGCTCCTACTTCGCCGAACTGTTTCCCACCCGCATCCGCGCCACCGGCGCGGGCTTCTGCTTCAACGTGGGCCGCGGCATCTCCGCCTTCGCGCCGCTGGCAATGGGCGCGGCGGCGGCCACGCTCGGCTTCGCCACCAGCATCGCACTGTGCGGCGCACTGTTCCTGCTGGCTGCCGCCGTGGTCGCCCTGCTGCCGCGCGACACGGTCGGCATCGCCCTCCAGCCGGGCGCGTCCCACAATGCCGTCGGCGGCGGGACCGCCGATCCCTCGCTCGACGCTAACTGAACCGATCGTCCGCGCCATCGCCGCGCAATCCCGAACAGGAGACACTGACCATGACACGCCGCTTCGTCGACCTCTCGATCTACCTGGAGAACGACGTCATCTCCGACCCGCCCGGCTTCGGCCCCAAGATCGAATACCTGTCCCACGGCTCCACCGCCGAGCAGGTCGCGTCTTTCTTCCCGGGCCTGAAGCCTGCCGACCTGCCCGACGGAGAGGGCTGGGCGATCGAGAATATCCAGCTCAGCACACACAACGGCACCCACCTGGATGCGCCCTATCATTTCCACAGCACCATGAACGAATCGCTGGGCGAGCGCGAGCGCTCGACCACCATCGACGAAGTGCCGCTGGAATGGTGCTTCCAGCCCGGCGTGAAGCTGGATTTCAGCGCATTCGACGATGGCTATGTGGTCAGCGCCGCCGACGTCGAGGCGGAACTCGCGCGCATCGGCCACACACTGAAGCCGCTGGAGATCGTGGTGGTCAACACGCGCGCAGGCATGCGCTACGGTCAGCCCGGCTACGTTTCCGCCGGCTGCGGCATGGGCCTCGACGCCACCATGTACCTGCTCGAGCGCGGCGTGCGCCTGACCGGCACCGACGCCTGGAGCTGGGATGCGCCCTTCGTGCATACCGCGCAGAAGTACGCGCAAACGCATGACGCCTCGCTGATCTGGGAAGGCCACAAGGCCGGCCGCAACATCGGCTACTGCCACCTGGAGAAGCTGCACAACCTGGAGGCGCTGCCGCCCCACGG
Organism: Cupriavidus sp. 09_S30; assembly: GCF_056930435.1. NCBI lineage: Bacteria > Pseudomonadati > Pseudomonadota > Betaproteobacteria > Burkholderiales > Burkholderiaceae > Cupriavidus > Cupriavidus sp. 09_S30. The sequence goes on from NZ_JBXOWI010000002.1 coordinate 2,234,319, forward strand.
CTTCTTCATCTCCTGCTTCCCGCACAAGATCCGCGGCGCCTCGGCCGGCTGGACGCGCGCCGTCGCCATCTTCGACGATGCACTCAATGCAGCAGGCTGACGCCATGGCACAGGATCGCGCCCCGATGGCGCTGAACCACACGCATGACGCCTCTCGCCGCAGCTGGCTCGCTACGGCCAATGCGCAGGAGACAGACTTCCCGCTGCAGAATCTGCCCCTGTGCGTGTTCCGGCGGCGCGGTGGCACCGAGGCCTGGCGAGGCGGCGTTGGCATCGGCAACCAGATCGTCGACCTCGCCGCGCTGCGGGAGACAGGCTGCCTGCGCGACCTCGCCGCCGAAGCCTTGCATGCCGCGGCGGCACCGTCGCTCAACGCATTGCTGGAGATGGGGCCTGCTGCCTGGCAAGCGCTGCGCCACGGCATCTTCGCACTGCTGGAGGCCGGCAGCGGGCACGAGAAGCCTGTACGCGGCACGCTGGTGCCGCAGGCCGAAGCCGAGTACGCCGTTCCGGTACGCATCGGCGACTACACCGATTTCTACACCTCGCTCGACCACGCCGTGAACTGCAGCCGCCAATTCGGCATCGAGGTCAGCCCCAACTTCGACTGGCTGCCGATCGCCTACCACGGCCGCGTCTCCTCCATCGGCGTCAGCGGCCAGCAGGTCTACCGGCCGATGGGACAGTACCGCCCCGACCCGGCCGGCGCCCCGGTCCACGGGCCTTGCCGGCGGCTCGACTACGAGCTGGAGCTGGGCGCCGTGATCGGCAGCGGCAATGCGCGCGGCACGCCGATCCCGCTGGCGCAGGCGCAAGGGCATATCTTCGGCCTGTGCCTGCTCAACGACTGGTCTGCGCGCGACATCCAGTCCTGGGAGATGCAGCCGCTCGGGCCGTTCCTCGCCAAGAATTTCGCCACCACGGTGTCGCCCTGGCTCGTCACCCTGGAGGCGCTGCTGCCCTACCGCACCGCCTGGACGCGCGCGCCCGAGCGCCCGCAACCGCTGGACTACCTGCGCGCAGCGGAGGATGCCGCCGCCGGCGCCTTCGACATCCAGCTCGAGGTGTCGGTGCAGAGCGCGCGCCAGCGTGTGCAAGGACGGCCGCCGCGCGCGCTGACCCGCACCAGCTTCCGCCACCAGTACTGGACCCTGGGCCAGATGATCGCCCACCACACCATGGGCGGCTGCAACCTGCAGCCCGGCGACCTGCTCGGCAGCGGCACCGTCTCGGGCCCCACGGAAGGCGAGGCCGGCGCCCTGATCGAGCTGACGGTGTCGGGCACGCAGCCAGTCGATATCGGCGACGGCGAGCGCCGCGGCTTCCTCGAGGACGGCGACACGGTGACGTTCCGCGGCTGGTGCGAACGCCCGGGCTACGCGCGGATCGGCTTTGGCGCCAACCACGGCACCGTGCTGCCGGCACCATCGGCCGCCTGACCGCCGCACCCGCGCGGCCGGCGCGGCGCTGGCGCCGCGCCGCCATCCGCTACACTGCGGCGCAGGTCATCGCTCCCCTGCTGTTCCATGCGCCTGCGCCACCTCGAAATCTTCCACGCCGTGATGCGGACCGGCTCGCTGAGCCGTGCCGCCGAACTGCTCTTCATCTCCCAGCCGGCCGCAAGCAAGGTGCTGGCCCACGCCGAGCGCGATCTCGGCTTCAAGCTGTTCACGCGTGCTCATGGCCGCCTGCTGCCGACGCGCGAGGCGGAGCTGCTGCATGCGGAGACGGCCCACCTGTTCGCCAACCTGGAGAACGTGCGGCGGCTCGCGCGCAACCTCAAGCGGCATCCCGAAGGCCACCTGCGCATCGGTTGCCTGCCCAGCCTCGGCCTGAGCCTGATCCCGCAGGCGGTACGCGATTTCAGGCAGCGGTGCCCGGGCGTCTCGCTTGAGATCCAGACGCGCCACAGCGACGAGTTGCTGGCCCTGGTGCTATCGCGCGAACTGGATATCGCCGTGGTGTTCGACCCACCGGCGCGGCCCGGTGTCGCGTCCAGCGAGCTGGGGCGCGCGGCGGTGGTCTATCTGGGCCCGCCGGCAACTGCGCCGGCACAGGGGCCGGTGCAGCTGGCTGCGCTCGATGACCAGCACTGGATCGGCATCGGCAACAGCGACCCGCTCGGTGGCCTGATCGCCCAGGCCGGCCGCGATCTCGGCCTGGAAGAGCGCACACCGATGATCGAGGCGCGCACCTACTACGTGGCGGCGGCGCTGGCGGAGTGCGGCGTCGGCTATACCCTGGTCGACCAGTTCTCCGCCCAGTTCGCGCTGCGCGCCAGCGGCGGGGAACTGCTGATCCGCCCGCTGGCGCCGCCCTTGTCGGTGGGCGTGGCCGCCATCTACCCGGACGGCGCCGCCTCGTCGCATGCGCTGGACACCCTGCTTGAAGTGCTCAGGACGCAGTTCGATGCGGCGCCTCCGATCCCAGCTGACTTGCCGGCGATCGACCAGACTACATAACCTGAGGTTATAGGGCATGCGCTAATCGTCATTTGAACCGCGCCGCTGTCTCGTCAACACTCTTGTCTTGCCCGCAGTGCGGGTGCAGCCGCCGCAGCGGCCGGCGGCAAGGCTATTTTCGAGGCAGGAGAACAGGACATGCGGGTGTGCGTACTGGGCGGCGGTGTGATTGGTGTCGCCAGCGCCTACTATCTGGCGCGCGAGGGGCATACCGTCACCGTGCTCGAGGCGCGCGACGGGCTGGCGCAGGAAACCAGCCTCGCCAACGGCGCCCAGCTCAGCTATAGCTACGTCGCGCCGCTGGCCGACCCTGCCGTGCTGCCCAAGCTGCCCGGCTGGCTGCTCGACAGCAATTCGCCGCTGCGCTTCGTGCCACGCCTGGACTGGCGGCAATGGTCCTGGTGCCTGGAATTCCTGCGCGCCTGCCGCGCCAGCGTGGCGCGGGCCGTCACCGCGCAGTTGCTCGGCCTGGGCCAGCTCAGCCGCATCCAGGTGCACGCTCTGGTCGAGCGCGAGGCCTTGCGCTTCGACTACCAGCGCAACGGCAAGCTGGTCGTCTACCGTGACCCGGCGGCCTTCGCCGGCGCGCGCCGTCAACTGGAGTACCAGGCCAGGCTGGGCAGCCAGCAGCAAGCGCTGGACGGTGCCGCCTGCGTGGCGCTCGAGCCCGCGCTGGCCGCCCTGCAAGGCAAGCTGGCCGGCGGCATCCACACGCCCAGCGAGGAGGCCGGCGACTGCCACGCCTTCACCGTCGAGCTGGCAGCGGCGGCCACGCGCCGCTTCGGCGCGCGCTTCCTCTACGGCGTGCGCGTGGCCGGCCTGCGCTGCGAAGGGCGTCGCGTAGTCGCGCTTAGCACCAGCGCCGGCGACATCGAGGCCGACGCCTTCGTGGTCGCCGCCGGCATGCAGAGCGCGGCGCTGCTGGCGCCGCTGGGCCTGCGCCTGCCCCTCTATCCACTGACCGGCTACAGCCTGACCGCACCGGTCATGTCAGGCCGCCACCACCCACCGGCCATCAGCGTGACCGACCTGCACTACAAGGTGGTCTATGCCCGCCTGGGCGAGCAGTTGCGTGTTGCCGGCATGGTCGACCTGGTCGGCCGCCGCCCGCGCGCCGACCAGCGCCGCATCGCCCTGCTCAAGCAGCAGGCGCGCGAGACCTTTCCGGACGGTGCGGATTTCGAGGCCGCCACCACCTGGTGCGGCGGCCGCCCGGCCACGCCCGACAGCAAGCCCCTGATCGGTGCCACACCCTACGACAACCTATGGCTGAACACCGGGCACGGCGCGCTGGGCTTCACCCTGGCCTGCGGCAGCGCCGCCCTGCTGGCCGATGCCATGGCCGGGCGACCGGCGGCGCTGGACCTGTCGGCCTTCGCCCTGTCGCGTTGAACCCCCAATCCCTTGGCTGCAAACCGACCCAAGCGAGTCCCATGAAAAAGATCATCGATACCGCACTGCCGCGCTCTCCCGCCCCCGTCGAATGGGCCGTGCTGGGCAACGGCATCCTGTTCACCACGCAGATCCCCGTCGGCGCCGATGGCACGGTGGTGGAAGGCGGCATGGAAGCGCAGGCGCGCCAGACGCTGCGCAACCTGCAGCAAACCCTGGAAGCGGCGGGTGGTACCCTTGCCGACCTGACCCAGGTCATCGTCTACGTCACCGACCGCGCCGACCTCGCAGTCTTCAACCGCGTCTACGCGGAGATGATCCCGGCGCCGTATCCCAACCGGGCCGCCATCGTGACGGTGGGCTTCGGCCGGCCCGAGATGCTGGTGGAGATCCTGGCCTACGCCGCCCTCGGCTGACCGCGGGCGCTTCCTCACGCACGACCTTCGGCGCCTGCGCGGGCGCCCCATCCGGAAAGCTGATCCCATGCCATCCTGCGACCTGCTGTTCACCAATGCCATGCTGATCGACGGCACCGGCGCCGCACGCCGCGCCGGCGCCCTGGCCGTCGCCGACGGACGCATTGCCGCGCTGGGCGACTGCGCCGGCTGGCAGGCCGCGCGCACGGTCGACGCCGGCGGCCGTGTGCTGGCACCAGGCTTCATCGACGTGCACACGCACGACGACAGCGCGTTGCTGGGCACGCCGGCGATGCCCGCCAAGACCAGCCAGGGCGTGACCAGCGTGATCGCGGGCAACTGCGGCATCAGCATCGCGCCGCTGGTGCCGCGCCACGGCCTGCCCCAGCCGCTGATGCTGCTGGGCGAGGCCGCCGACTATCGCTTCCCCACCGTGGCGGACTACCGGCGCGCGCTGGAAGCCGCGCCGCCCAGTGTCAACGTGGGCCTGCTGGTAGGCCACAGCACGCTGCGCGCGGGCGCCATGGACGACACCGCGCGCGCCGCCACGGCCGAGGAAATCGACGCGATGGCCGCGGCGCTGGACCAGGCGCTGCGCGATGGCGGCCTGGGCCTGAGCACGGGCCTCAGCTACCCGGCAAGCCGCGCCGCGCCCACCGCCGAGGTGGTGGCGCTGGCACGCGTGACCGCGCGCCACCCCGGCGCGATCTACACCACCCATATGCGCAGCGAGCGCGACCAGGTCATCGAGGCCGTGGGCGAGACGCTGGAGATCGGGCGCGAGGCGGCCCTCCCCGTGGTGATCTCGCACCATAAATGCATCGGCCGGCGCAACTTCGGCAAGACCACGGTGACGCTCGGCCTGATCGACAAGGCGCTGGCCACGCAGGACGTGGCGCTCGACGTCTATCCCTACACGGCCAGCTCCACCGTGCTGCTGCCCGAGTTCGTCGGCGAGGCGGACCGCATCATCGTCACCAGTTCGCAGCCGCATCCCGAGCAGGCGCGGCGCGACCTGTCGGCCATCGCCGCCGACTGGGGCGTCTCGCTGGAAGACGCCGCGGCGCGGCTCGGCCCGGCCACCGCCATCTACTTCCAGATGGACGAAGGCGACCTGCGCCGCGTGCTGGCGCACCCGCGCACCATGATCGGCTCCGATGGCATCCCCGGCCCGTATCCGCATCCGCGCCTGTGGGGCAGCTTCCCGCGCGTGCTTGGCCACTATGCGCGCGAACTGGGGCTGCTGACGCTGGAGGACGCCGTGCGCCGCATGACGTCCTTGCCCGCCGCGGTGTTCGGACTGCCCGGCCGCGGCGTGCTGCAGGCCGGCTATGCGGCGGACCTGGTGCTGTTCGACCCCGAGCGCGTGATCGACCGCGCCGACTACGCGCAACCGTGCGAGCCGTCCGCTGGCATCGATGCGGTCTATGTGAACGGACTGCAGGTCTGGGGGCCGGACGGCGCCACCGGGGCGGCGGCCGGGCAGTTCCTGCGCCACTGACGCGGCGCCAGGCGTGCGCGGCGCGGACCGCACGCACGCCACGCCCGAAAACACCAATCCACAGAATATGCGAGGAGACCCGAAATGAACCGCAGACGCTTCCTGCTCACGCCCGCACTCGGCGCACTGGCGCTGGGCGCCGCCACGCTGGCGCATGCCGCCTATCCCGAGCGGCCGATCACGCTGGTGATCCCGTTTTCCGCCGGCGGCCCCACCGATGTGGTCGGCCGCATCGTCGCCAGCAAGGCTTCGGAGATCCTCGGCCAGCAGATCGTGGTCGACAACCGCGTGGGCGCGGCCGGCACCATCGGCATGACCACGGTGGCGCGCGCCAAGCCCGACGGCTATATGCTCGGCCTGGCCACCGTCAGCACCCACGGCACCGCGCCGCACCTGCTGGCCAAGCCGCCCTACGATCCGGTCAAGGACTTCACGCCGGTGATCAACCTGGTCAGCAGCCCCAATATCCTCAGCGTCCATCCCGGCTTCCCGGCGCACACGCTGAAGGACTTCGTCGGCTACGTGAAGCAGCACCCTGGCAAGGAAAGCTATGCCAATGCGGGCGCGGGCGGCATCAATGACCTCGGCATGGCCTGGTTCCTGCAGCTCAGCGAGGCCAGCATGATCAGCGTGCCCTACAAGGGCTCGGCGCCCGCGCTCAACGACGCCATCGGCGGCAACGTCAAGGTCATCTTCGACAACTTCCCATCCTCGCTGCCCTTCATCAAGGCCGGCAAGCTGCGCGCGCTCGCCATCACCGGCACGCAGCGCAACGACAAGCTGCCCGATGTGCCGACCTTCGCCGAGCAGGGCTACAAGGATTACGACGTCAGCGCCTGGTACGGCGTGGTGGCACCGGCCAAACTGCCCGCCGAGGTGCGGACCCGGCTGGCCGATGCCTTCAATGCGGCGCTCAGCGACCCGTCCACGCGCCAGCGCCTGGTCGATGCCGGAGCCTTCCCGGTCGCCACCGGCCCCGACGCCTTCGCGCGCCAGATCCGCCAGGAATACGAGCGCTGGGGCACGGTGATCCGCAAGGCGGGCATCGCGCCGCAATAGGTACAAGCGGCACAAGCGTGCGTCGCCGCGGCCGGCGGGAAGGAGCCGGCGCGGCCGACGAGAAGACGCGATCCGCTGTGATCGGACGCGGCCAGACAAAAAATAAGCAAGTAGGAGCCGTCACATGACCTCAGTAGCAAGCAAGGCTGCCGCCCCCCAGGCGGCCTCCCCCCAAGCCGCCTCCCCCGGACTGCAACCCGGCAGGCGCAATGCGGCGATCGCCGTGTTCCTGCTGGGACTGGCGATCGCCCTCTACGCGCATCTCGCCATGCCGGGAGAAACCAGCCTTTGGGGCCTGACACCCGTGCTGGTGTTCGCGGTCATCGCGCTGCTGGGCGTCGATATTGTGCTGTCCACCATCGCCGCCATCGTGCTCGGCGCCATCATGACGGGCACCACGCCGGTCGGCATGGGCAAGCTGCTGGCGGACTCGCTGGGCTCCTTCATCGCCGTGGTGGGCCTGATCATCGTGCTGGGCGCGGGCGTGGGCGAGGTGGCCTCGCGCACCGGCGCCGCCGAGCAGCTGGTGCGCGCCATCGTGCGCCGCATCGGCCTGTCCAACCAGGTGCGCGTGCGCCTGGGCATCATGGTGACCTCCACGCTGATCTGCGGCGCGCTGGGCACGCTGGCGGGCGGCAACGCCATCATCGCCGCGGTGGTGATCCCGATCGCGGCCGCGGTGCGCCTGTCGCCGCCCGCGGTGGCCGCGCTGTTCCAGACCGCCGGCTCGGCCGGCCTGGTGCTGGGACCGTTCACGCCCAATGTGGTGACGGTGCTGGGGCTGACCGGCCTGAGCTATCCGGAGTACCTGATGGTGGCGGGCATCCCGATGGCCGCGGCGACGCTGGCCAGCGGCTGGTTCATGTCGGGCCGCATCCAGAAGATGACCGAGGCCGAGCACCAGTACGAGGAAGCCGCCGGCGGCAACCCGGCCGCCTTCGACCTGTCCGCCACGCCGCCGCGCCAGGCGGTGCGCGCCGCCTGGGCCTTCTGCCTGACCATCGTCGGGCTGGCCGCCGCCGGCGTGGTCGCCAAGGCCGGCTTCGCCTTCGCCATCATCGTCATGGTGTCGCTGGCCACCACCACCGGCCTGGCCGGCGGCATGAGCCCGCGCGCCATCCTGCAGGCGATGTATGCGGGCGCGGGCAAGCTGATCTGGATCTTCTTCCTGTTCTGGCTGTTCAACCCGGTGCTGGTGCTGGTGGACAAGCTCAACGCCTACCACGCGCTGCTCGACCTCGCCAGCCCGCACCTGGCGGGCATCGGCGGCGCCATGCTGTGCGTGATCATCCTGTGGTTCAACGTGATCGGCCACATCCCGGGTGCGGCAGTGGCGCAGATGACCTTCACCGCCAAGATCTTCGGCCCGCTGCTGGCGGCCGCCGGCGTCGGTCCCGCCGCCACCACGGCGGTGATCCTGGGCAGCTCGCAGATTGACTGGTTCGGCCCCTTCCCCACCTCCGACATGTTCGGCCAGATGGGCCTGGCCCGCTCCACCCAGCTGAAGTACATGCTCTACAACGGCTGGGCGGTGATCATCGTGAACCTGTGCCTGTTCTCCGGGCTGTTCTTCCTGCTGGTCTGAGGAGGCACCATGATCCCCACCTTCTTCCCGCTCGGCACGCAGATGTCCGACACGGCCGCGCTGCACGCTCGCGTAGAAAGCGGACTCGCGCCGCTGCTGGCCGCCACCCCGGCGCGCGTGGCGCTGAGCCTGCGCCTGCTCGACGGCACGGTGGTGCTCGAGCGCGAGGCCGCAAGAGTGCAGCCATCGGCCAGCATCATCAAAGTGCCCATCCTGCTCGCCATGCTGGAACAGGTGGCGCAGGGCCGCCTGCGGCTGGAGCAGAGCGTGTCGCTGGACGGGCTCGAACGCGTGGGCGGCACCGGCATCCTCAGCCAGCTGCCGAGCGTCGGCAGCCTGACGCTGGCCGAGCTGGCGCGGCTGATGATCGTGCTGAGCGACAACCTCGCCACCAATGCGCTGATCTGCCTGCTCGGCTGCGACGCCGTGAACGGCTGGAGCGAGCGCGCCGGCCTGGCGCAGACGCGCCTGCAGCGGCGCATGATGGACGCCGCCGCACGCGCGGCCGGCCTGGACAACTTCACCAGCGCCGGCGACGCGGCCGCCGCGCTGTGCTGGCTGCTGCGCGACGGCACGCTGCCGCAGGCATTGCGCGCCTTCGCGCTGGACCTGCTGGCCGACCAGCGCGAGCGCGCCCACTTCGGCGCCACGCTGCCGGCCCAGGCCATGCTGGCCAACAAGACCGGGCAGCTGCCCGGCCTGCGCCACGACGCCGGCATCCTGACCGTGGGCGAGCGCAGCGTGGTGATGGCGGTGCTGGCCGACGGCTTCACCGACGAGCGCACCGCGCAGACGCTGCAAGGCGGGGAAGGCGCGCAGTTGCTGGCCCAGGTGGCGCGCATCGTGGCGCTGGCACTTGCCGCGCCTCAGGACGACAGAGAGAGAAACGGAGGGAAATGATGCGGATCAAGGTAGCCGCCATCCAGATCGACAGCCGGCAGGATCGCGACGCCAATCTGGCGTCGCTGGAGCACTGGATCCTCGCCGCCGCCGAGGACGGCGCCAAGCTGATCGTCACGCCCGAGTACAGCGATGTGCGTGGCGAAACCGGCGTGCTGCAGTCAGCGGCCAGCACCGTGCCGGGCCTGGTCTCCGAGCGCATCGCCGCTCTGGCAAGGCGCACCGGCTGCTGGATCCATCTCGGCTCGATGCACGAGCGCCTGCCGGGCGAAGAGCGGCTGGGCAACACCGGCCTCACCTTCGCGCCCGACGGCAGCATCGCCGCGCGCTATCGCAAGGTGCATCTCTACGACGCCATGGTGGACGGTCTGCCCTATCGCGAGTCGGCCGACTTCGCGCCGGGGGACAGCCTGCAGACCGTGGCCGCCGCCGGCCTCACGCTCGGCCTGAGCATCTGCTACGACCTGCGCTTCGGCGAGCTCTACCGCAGCTTGCGCGCACGCGGCGCCGACGTGCTGGTGGTGCCGGCCGCCTTCAACGTCCATACCGGCCGCGACCACTGGGAGCCGCTGCTGCGCGCCCGCGCCATCGAGAACCAGTGCTACGTGATCGCCGCCGCGCAGGTCGGCGGGCCAGGACCGAGCCTGCCCTGCCTGGGGCGCAGCATGATCATCGATCCCTGGGGCACGGTGCTGGCCTGCATGCCCGACACCTGCGGCTACATCACCGCTGAGCTCGACCCGGCGAGAGTGGCCGGCCTGCGCGCCGCGCTGCCGGCCTGGGAGCATCGCCGCACCGACCTGTATTTCGGCGGCATGCAGGCGGCCGGCTGAGCGATCGGGGCCGCGCACAAACGCGCCGGCCGCTCGCTCGACACTTCGTCGACCCTCAGTCGACCAGCGCCGCCCCACGCCCCGCGAGCAGCACGCGCAGCACGGAGCGGTGGCAGTGCGCTTCGTCTTCGCAATAGCAGCCCACCGCGACATTGGTGGTGTGCGACAGGGCTGCAAGCAGGTCGAGATCGTGCACGGCGCCGGGCTGCGCCATCTCGGCGCGGAACTGCCTGACGAAGCCGGCCCAGCCTTTCTCGTCGTGGTTGCGCTGGGCCTCCAGCGCCTGCTTCATGAGTTCGGCGCTGGGCGCCAGGTTCGGGAACCAGACGTCATACCAGTCCTGCGATGCGAACTCGGCCTTGGGCACGCCGCGCGGCGGCCGGCGGACCGTGCCGATGCGCAGGCCCTCGTCAGGCGCGCGTGGTGTGCCCAGGCGAACGATGCGGATTCCCATATTCTTCTTCCCTCCATCGGCTGAATGATGCGCTGCGGTCCGCTTGCCGTGCCGCAGCGGGATTATGCCGTGCCACGAACGTTTTGCTTCCGCCGTCCCCTTGCGCGGCGCCTATAATCGACTGGAACCCGCGTCAACAGGTCTCTCGCCGTGGCGTGCCGCGGCAGGACATTGCAGCGCAACACCATGACCATCGCGAACGGCCAGACCAGCACTTCTCCGCACTATACGGCAGAGGAGAAGCGCAAGCGTGTCTTCGCCATCGTCGCGGCCTCGTCCGGCAATCTGGTCGAGTGGTTCGACTTCTACGTCTACGCCTTCTGCGCGATCTATTTCGCGCACGCATTCTTTCCCAAGGCCAATCCGACCGCGCAGCTGCTCAATACAGCGGGCGTGTTCGCCGCCGGCTTCCTGATGCGTCCCATCGGCGGCTGGCTGTTCGGCCGCATTGCCGACCGGCACGGTCGCAAGATCTCGATGGTGATCTCGGTGACGATGATGTGTGGCGGCTCCCTGCTGATCGCCAGCCTGCCCACCTATGCCAGCATCGGCGTGTGGGCGCCCGCGCTGCTGTTGCTGGCGCGGCTGATCCAGGGACTGTCGGTCGGCGGCGAATACGGCACCACCGCCACCTATATGAGCGAGGTGGCGCTGCGCGGCCAGCGCGGCTTCTTTTCCTCCTTCCAGTATGTGACGCTGATCGGCGGCCAGTTGCTGGCGGTGCTGGTGGTGGTGATCCTGCAGCAGTTCCTGGACGAGCAGGAACTCAAGGACTGGGGCTGGCGCATTCCCTTCGTGATCGGCGCGATTACTGCGGTGGTCGCCGTCTACCTGCGCAGGACGCTGCACGAGACCACCACGGCAGCGACGCGCGAAAGCCGTGAGGCCGGCACGCTCACCGGCCTGTTCCATGACCACAAGGCGGCTTTCTTCACCGTGCTGGGATTCACCGCCGGCGGCTCACTGATCTTCTACACCTTCACCACCTACATGCAGAAGTACCTGGTCAACACGGCCGGCATGTCGATCAAGACCGCCAGCTACGTAATGACCGGCTGCCTGTTCCTCTACATGTGCATGCAGCCGCTATTCGGCTCGCTGTCCGACCGCATCGGCCGGCGCAACAACATGCTGCTGTTCGGCGCGCTGGGCGCCATCTTCACCGTGCCCATCCTGACGCTGCTGCAGCATGTGCACAGCCCTCTCATGGCCTTCGCGGTGATCAGCGTGGCGCTGGCCATCGTCAGCTTCTACACCTCGATCAGCGGCATCGTGAAGGCCGAGATGTTCCCGGCCGAGGTGCGCGCGCTGGGGGTCGGACTGGCCTACGCGATCGCCAATGCGATCTTCGGCGGTTCGGCCGAATACGTCGCGCTGGGGCTGAAGTCTGTCGGCCGCGAAACCTCGTTCTTCTGGTACGTGACCGCGATGATGGTGGTCGCCTTCCTGGTCGCGCTGCGCCTGCCGCGCCAGGCCGCCTATCTGCACCACGAGCAATGAGCCGACATTGAGCCGACCTTGAGGCGGCAGGCTGCAGCATTGCATGCATTCCAATACAATGCTGTGGTCGGCAGCCACGCTGCACGGCAGCGCCGCCGGTCGTGCGGCGACACAAGATATCCCCGAGGAGACCGCATTGAACATCGCCGCACGCGCGTGCGGAGCCATGCTGCTGATCGCCGCAGCGCGGGCCCACGCCGCCTACCCCGACCATCCCATCAAGCTGATCGTGCCCTTCCCGCCGGGGCAGGCCACCGACATCTTCGCGCGTGCGCTCGCCGAACGGCTGGGCAAGCAACTGGGCCAATCCGTGGTGGTGGACAACCGCGCCGGCGCGGGCAGCAACCTGGGCATGGAACTGGCGGCACACGCGGCGCCGGACGGCTACACGCTGGTGATGGCCGGCAGCGCGATGGCGATCAACCAGACGCTGTACAAGAAGCTCAACTATGACGCGCAGCAGGATTTCGCGCCGGTCTCGGGCGTGTTCTCGGTGCCGCTGGTCTTCCTGGCCACGCCGGCGTCCGGCATCACCTCGCTGCGTGACCTGGTGGCCAAGGCCAAGGCCGCGCCGGGCAAGTACAGCTATGCCAGCGCCGGCATCGGCGGCACCCAGCACCTGTCGGCCGAGCTGCTGAAGGCGCAGGCCGGCATCTTCATGGTCCACATCCCCTACAAAGGCAGCGGCCCGGCGCAATCCGATTTCCTGGGCAACCAGATTCCGCTGATGGTGGATTCCGTCACGGCTGCGCTGCCGCTGATCCAGTCGAAGAAGGCCGTGCCGCTGGCGGTGACGGTCACGCGGCGCGTGCCGCAGCTGGCCAGCGTGCCCACGGTGCGTGAGCAGGGCTGGCCCGATTTCGAGGCGCTGGGCTGGGCCGTGCTGATGGCCCCCAAGGGCGTGCCGCCCGCCATCATCTCCCAGCTCAACGCGGAGACCGTCAAGGCGCTGCAAAGCCCCGACCTGAAGAGTTTCATCGTCGAGCGCGGCTCCGAGCCGATGCCGATGAGCCCGGAGGAAACCGGCCGCTTCGTTTCGAGCGAGATCCGCAAGTGGGGGCCGGTGGTGCGCCGCTCGGGCGCTTCGGTCGACTGAGCCGGCCGGCGCTCAGGTCGCCGGACTAGGCGGCGTCGGCTCCGGCGGCGCGCCATCATCCTGCGCGCACGCCGCTTCGGCCTCGGCCCCCTCGCCCGGCCCTTCGTCGGCCGGGGCATCATCGCCGTGCGCCGCATCGTCCGTGGCGGGCGGCGTGCCGGCCTCGAACGCAGCCATTGCCGCCAGCCGGTTCGGGTAGAACAGGATCCCGGTACTCTCCGGCGCGATATCGCGCTGGTCCAGCCAGGCCAGCAGTTGCGCGGTGCGCCCGGCGATCACCAGCTGGATGCCACGCTTGGCGAGCGCCTCCTGCAGATCCCGGATCGCCAGGACACCGGTCAGGTCCACCGCGGCGATCGACACGGCATCGATCACCACCCAGCGCGGCAGCTGGGCGTCGACCAGTTGCTTGAGGCGCACGGTGAAGTAATCAGCATTGAAGAAGGTGAGCGGTGATTCGAAGCGGTAGATCAGCAGCCCGGGCACGGCCTGCGCCTCGGGGTAGTGCGCCAGCTCGTACAGCCCTTCGCGTCCCGGGATGACACCGAACATCTGGTCCGAGGGCCTGGCCATCTGCGCCAGGAAGCGCAGCAAGGCGAGCGTGACGGCCAGCAGGATGCCCGACATCACGCCGAACACCACCACACCGGCCAGCGTCGCCAGTGCAATGCCATGCTCGGCGCGGCTGTACCTGCGCAGCGCCATCAGCCACCCCAGGTCGACCAGGCCAAGCGCCGACCCCACCAGGATCGCGCCCAGCGCCGGCACCGGCACCAGGGCCAGCGCGTTGGCGAGGAACAGCAGCACCAGCAGCATCGTCAGCGCGGCCACCACCGACACCAGGCGCGTGCGGCCGCCGGCCGCCTCGTTGACGACCGTGCGCGAACTCGAGCCGCTGATGGCGAAGCCCTGGCTGAGCGCGCTGACGATGTCGGCCACGCCGGTGGCCAGGAACTCGCGGTTGGCATCGACGCGATAGCCATTGCGCACGGCGAAGCTGCGGGCGGTGAGCATGCCGCTGCTGAAGGAGATCAGCGCCAGGCCCGCCGCGGCCGGCACCAGCGTGCCGAGCATCTCGTGCGGCAGCGAAGGCGTGACCCAGCCAGGCAGGCCCGCAGGCAGCGCGCCGACCATCTCCACGCCCAGCGCCTTCGCGCGGAACATCCAGCTGCCCACGCCCGCAGCCGCCAGCGCGGCCAGCGCGGCGGGACCGCGCGGCCAGAAGGCCTTCACGCCAAAGTAGAGCCCGCACGTGCCGATGGCAACGAAGAAGGTGGGCAGGTGCACATCGCCGAGCTGGGCCACCAGCGAGAGGACCTGGCCGATCGCGTCGCGGCCGGACAAGGTGAGGCCTGTCACCTTGCCGAGCTGGCTGATGACGATGCTGACGGCGACGCCGTTGAGCAGCCCAGTCAGGATGGGAATGGAGAGGAAGTCCGCCAGGAAACCGAAGCGGAAGCGGCTCGCCACCACACAGAAGAAACCCGTGAGCAGCGTCAGCGACACCGCCAGCGCGTGGTATTCCTCGCTGCCGATCGCAGCCAGCGGCGCCAGCGTAGCGGCGATCATTGCCGACGTGGCGGCGTCCGGCCCGACGATCAGTTGCCGCGAGGAGCCGAACAGCGCATAGGCCAGCATCGGCAGAATGGAACTGTACAGGCCCGCAACGGGACTCAGCCCGGCCAACTGCGCATAGGCAACGCTGACCGGCAGCGACACCGCGGCCACCGACAGGCCCGCGGACAGGTCGGCGCGCAGGTGCCGCGCGGGGTACTTTACAAGTTCTTCCAGGCCCGGCATCAGCCGGTAGAGCGCAGGGATCATGGGCATAGGCAACGCTTTCGGGTTGAAACTGCCCTGTGGCGCCTGGGGCGGGAAGCCCGTGGCGCGCATGGGACCGCATAAGCGTGAATGCCGTTCAGTCAAGCGCTGAAGCGTATTCCCCTTCGTCCCCGCGCTGGCGGAAACCCGGTGGCTTCAACGGTGTCAACGCACCAACGACGCGGGGTGGCAGGACCGGTGCTCGTCCTGTGGATGTCCAATGCGCTGCGGGCATTGTCCTGCCTGCGCGGAACGGCGACCTCGGCTCAACTGAACAGCATCGCCGCAAAACGTACATTCTAAATGCCCGGGCCCGGCTCGCGGTCCGGAGCATGCCGCAGTCCCGTCCCGAAGATTCTTCGCGACAGCGGGATCAGCAGTGGCGGTGGCCGACCGTCTTGCGGCCGAACAGCGCGCGCGCGAAGGCGCGGAGATCAGTCCAGCGCAGCGGCACCAGCGGCGTGGCGTGGCGCACTGCGTCGCGGCGCGCATAGTGTTCGAGAAGTTGCTGACCGACGGGCGTGCCGTGGTATCTGGCATCGGGGTAGTTCATGGTCTTTCCCTATTGCGGCTTCTTATTGTCGATAGTATACACAATTTTTGTGCACTGCGCCAATAACGGGCACAGCCCGCTCCATGACAGTGCAGGGCACGACGCATCACCCCATCACCGGGCGCGCTCCCGCCACCATCTCGGAAACTCACCCTAATTTCTCTTAATTTCCGGCCGGATCACCCGTCCTGCAAGGACACCGGGGCACGGCGCCGGCATACCGTCGAGCGGCCTGCGCGCACCTTCGAATTCGGCACAAGGTATACAATCGAAAGGACTTTCAGCGACCGATCCACTGGACCTGTGCACCCATGACACTGAAGATCTACGGCATTCCGGCATCCCGCGCGATCCGCCCGCTCTGGGCGGCGGAGGAACTCGGCCTCACCTACGAGAACATCCCGCTGCATTACGCCTCACCGGAGGTGAAGTCTGCCCCCTACCTGAAGCTGAACCCGAACGGGCTGGTGCCGACCATCGAGGACGACGGCCTGGTGCTGTTCGAATCGCTGGCGATCACGCTGCACCTCGCGCAGAAGCATGAGGCCGGCGGCCTGTGGCCGGCCAGCCAGGACTCTCGGGCGCAGGCGCTGCAATGGACGCTATGGGCGGCGACAGCGGTGGAACCGCTGACCACACAGTGGACGCAGCACAGCCGGATGCTGCCTCCGGAGCGCCGCCGGCCTGAGCTGGTGGATGAAGCGCTGCAGGCACTGAGCCAGCGCTTCGCGGTGCTGGACGCGCACCTGGCCGGTCGGGACTATTTGCTGGGATCGGACTTCACCGTGGCCGACCTGAACCTGGCGGCAGTCTTGCACCGCTTCGCCGAACTTGGCGGCGAACGCCTTGCCGCGGCCTGGGGCTGGCACCAGCGCTGCCTGGCCCGGCCCGCAGCGCGGCGGGCCTTCGCGCTGCGCGAGCAGGCGGCATCGCGCTGAGCCGCGCAGGGAACGCGCGCGGGCGGAGCGCCCGCGCTCAGGCAGCGCGGGTATCGTCGCCGACGGGCAGCTCGGCCGCCTTGGCGGCGCTGTAGACGTGCCGGGCCGCCAGCAAGGCGGCCAGGTCGGCATCGCCGGCGATCACGGCCTGCAGGATCTGGGCGTGTTCGTCCCAGTTCTGGCGCGCGCGCACGACATTGGCGGGCGCGAACAGCACGGCGGTGCGCTCGCGCAGCGAACGCATCATTTCCTGCAGCACGCTGTTGGCTGCGATCGTGCCGAGCACCTCATGGAAGCGCGTATTCAGCGCGAGCAGCTGGTCGGCCCGTCCCTGGGTCGCCGCGTCCGCACCCTCGCGCAGCACCTGCTCCAGTTCGGCGATCAGCGCCGGGTCACGGCGCTGTGCGGCCAGCTTGGCATTCAGGCCTTCCAGCGTGGCACGCACTTCCACCATCTCACGCGCCACGTGCGGCGAGAGCTTCGCCACCGAGGCGCCGCGGCGCGGTTCGATCACCACCAGCCCTTCGGTGGCCAGCGATCGCAGCGCCTCGCGCACCGGAATGCGCGACACCCCCAGCTCCGCCGACAGCTTGTTCTCCACGAGCCGCTCGCCCGGCTCGTACTGGCCATTGAGGATCCGCTCGCGCAGTTTGTCCGTGACCAGCGCGAAGAGCGGCGAATGACTCGCGCCCAGGCTCACGACCGCTGGCTCGGAGGCAGGCCCGGACTGGGCATTGGCGTGCTTTTCTGACATGAAGGAGATACCGGGATTGGCGAAGCGCCCCGCCATCGCCGCGTCCGCCGGGACGAGGGAGGATGGGAGACATATGGCCGTATTGTATACCAGGGCCGCAGCGACTTCATCCCGCGGCGACCGCCTGGCGCCGGCTCATGGCGGCGTGCGCGCTGTACACGTGCCGGCTGGCCAGCAAGGCCGCCAGGTCCGCGTCACCGTCGATCACGGCCTGCAGGATCTGGGCGTGCTCCTCCCAGTTCTGGCGGGCGCGCGCCGCGTCGACCGGCGCGAACATGAGGAAGGTGCGCTCGCGCAGCGACCGCACCATCTCGCGCAACACGCTGTTGGCGGCGGTGGAGGCCAGCAGTTCGTGAAAGCTCGCATTGAGCTGCAGCAAGGCCTCGGTGTGGCCGGCGTCCGCCGCCCGGAGGCCCTCGCGCTGCACGGCTTCCAGGCGCGCGCTCAGCGCTGGATCCCGGCGCTGCGCGGCCAGCCGCGCGTTCAGCCCCTCCAGCGTGGCACGCACTTCCACCAATTCGCGGCCGATCGCGGCCGGCACCCGCGTGACCGAGGCACCACGGCGCGGCGACAGTTCGACCAGCCCCTCGGCCGCCAGCGCATGCAGCGCCTCGCGCACCGGCACGCGCGACACGCCCAGCTCCACCGATAGCCGCCCTTCGACCAGCCGCACACCCTGCGTGTAGACGCCGGCGACGATGCGCCGGCGCAACAGCTCCGCAACCTGCGCGAACAACGGAATGGTCTGCAGTCCTGCATCGTCGCCCGGCCATTGCGCCACGCCGGATTCGATGCGCCCCTCGCCGCGAGATGCCATGGCTCCCCCTTGTCGGGAAGGTTCGGAATGGATCGGGAACGCCCGCCCGGCCCTTGGCGGGCGGCCGGTGAGCGCTCAGGCGCTCAGGTGCGCTGGAACGTGAAACTGTCCGCGTAGATGTGGTCGGGGCTGGCGCCGCGCGCCACGAAGGCCTGGCGCGCGTCCTGGATCATATTGGGTGAGCCGCACAGGTAGATCGCGTACTCCGACAGCTCGCCCGACAGCTCGCCGAGATCCTCCAGCACGGCGGACTGCACATGGCCGCGCCGGCCCTGCCAGTCATCGTGCGCGCGCGACAGTACGGGCACATAGCGGAAATCGTAGAGGCGTTCGCCCCAGCCCTGGATCTCGTCGTGGAGGTACAGGTCGGACGCCTCGCGCGTGCCCCAGTAGAGCGACACCGGCGGGCAATCGCCGTCGTCCATCAGCGATTCGAGGATGCTCTTGATCGGCGCCAGGCCGGTGCCGGTGGCGACCATCAGCAACGGGCGATAGTCCTTCGCGCGATAGAAGAAGGCACCGTGCGGCAATTCCACCTCGATGGCATCGCCCGGGCGCAGCCGCTGGATCGCGCCGTCCGTGAAGGCACCGCCGGGAATGCGCCGCACGTGCAGGTCGACCATGCCGGCGCTGGGCACCGAGGCCATCGAGAAGCTGCGCGTGCTGCCGTCTGCGGTGCGCACCTTCAGGTACTGGCCGGGCCGGTAGTCGAGCAGCCCGGCCGCCGGCACCTCGAGCTTCAGGTAGTGCACGTCGCGCGACAGCGGGCGCGTCTCGCGCACCAGCGCGGTATGCGCCACCGGATCGGCGCACGCCTCGTCGCCGCGCGCCGTGCTGATCACGGCATCGCCGCGCGGCAGCGCCTGGCAGGCGAGCGCGTAGCCGGCCGCCTCTTCGTCGGGCGCCAGTCCCATCGGCAGCTCCTCATAGTCGACGGCGCCTTCGATCAGCTTGATGCGGCAGGTGCCACAGCCGCCGAGCTGGCAATCGTGGGGCAGGCACACGCCGGCGCGCGTGGCGCCCTGCAAGAGGGTCTCGCCGGGTTCGACGGGAAACGACTCGCGCGTTTCCAGGATCTGGATGCGGTAGGACATGATGGACTCGAACGGAAGCGGGTGATGCATGGCGCCGGCGGCAGGCTGCCGGCGCCGGCGCGGTGACTAGCGCTTGATGTCGGCCTGCACCAGCACCGACAGGTCCTGCGGCGCCAGCAGTTCCTGCAGCGCCTTGAGCGCGGCCAGGCCGGCCTGGGTATCCTGCTCGCCGTTGCCGCCGCTCAGGCCGATGCCGCCGATGACCTCATCGTTGACGACGATGGGAAAGCCGCCGACGAAGACGGCGAACTTGCCTTCGAAGCTCCACTGGATGCCGAACGCTTCATTGCCGGGCAGTGCCGGCCCGTTGGGCGCCTGGTTGAACAGGTGCGTGGAGCGCTTATGCCCGGCCGCGGTGAAGGCCTTGTTCCAGGCGATCTGCGGGCCGGTGATGCGGGCGCCGTCCATGCGCTCCAGCACGAGCGGATAGCCGCCCTCGTCGACCACGCAGATCGACTCGAGCACACCGATTTCCTCCGACTTCGCGATGGCCGCGGCGACCATGTGGCGCGCTTCCTTGAGTTCCAGCTTGATGGCTTTCTTCACTGCGATTCTCCTGATTCCTGATTCGTGTTGGCCGCCGCGGCATGCCGCTCAGCAGCCGCGATAGACGGTCTTGACCTGGGTATAGAACTCCAGCCCCGTGCGGCCCGACTCGCGGAAGGTCGAGGTGCTCGAACGCTTGAGTCCGCCGAACGGCGCGTTGACCAGGTTGCCGGTGGTGGTGCGGTTGATCTTGACGGTGCCCGCCTCGATGTCGGCGGCAAAATGGTGGATGTAGCGCGGGTTGCTGGTGACGATCGCGGCCGACAGCCCGTATTCGGTGTCGTTGGCCTTGGCGATGGCGTCGGCGTAGTCGCTGAACTCGATGATGGCGATCACCGGGCCGAAGATCTCCTCGCGCGCGATCCGCATCGGCTGTGTCACGTCGGTGAACACGGCCGGCGAAACATAGAAGCCCTCGTCGAAGCCCGCGCCGGTGAGCCGCTCGCCGCCGCACAGCAGCGTGGCTTCGCCCTTGCCGATCTCGATGTAGCCGAGCACCGTCTCCAGTTGCTTGCGCGTGGCCAGCGGTCCGAGATCCATACCCGGCGCGAGGCCGCTGCCGATCTTCAGGGACTGCACCCGCGCCAGCAGCTTCTCCGTGTAACGCGCCTTGACGGCCGACGCCACCAGCACACGGCTGGTGCCGGTGCAGGCCTGGCCGCTCAGCGAGAAGCCGCCCTTGATGGTCAGGTCGACGGCCTTGTCGAGGTCCGCATCCTCCATGACGATCAGCGGGTTCTTGCCGCCCAGCTCCATCTGCGTGCGCGTGGTCAGCGGCGCCGCGCGATGGATCTGCTCGCCCGCGCGGGTCGAGCCGGTGAAGGAGATGGCGCGTACCACCGGATTCTCGGTGATGGACGGCCCCACCTCGGCGGCGCTACCCGTGATGAAGTTCAGCACGCCCTTGGGCAGGCCCGCCTGCACCAGCGCCTCGGCCAGCCGGTAGCCGGTCAGTGGCGCGTCCGACGACGGCTTGAACACCACGGTATTGCCGGTGATCAGTGCCGGCGCGATCTTGCGCGCCGGAATCGACATCGGGAAATTCCACGGCGCGATCACGGTCACCACGCCGAGCGGTTCGCGCTGGCTGTAGACCACCATGTCCGGATCGTCGTTGGGATAGGTCTCGCCGGTGAAGGTCTGCCCCTCCACCGCGTAGAAGCGCAGCGTCTGCGCCGAGCGCAGGATCTCATCCTTGCTCTGCGCGAGCGGCTTGCCTTCCTCGCGCGTCAGCTCCTCGGCGATGCCGGCGGCATTGGCCTCGAGATGGTCCGCCGCGCGATTGAGGATAGCTGCGCGCCTGGAGACCGGCGTACGGCGCCAGCCGTCGAAGGCCGCGGCCGCGGCGGCCACCGCCGCCTGGCCATCCTCCGCGGTGGAGGCCTGGAAGCGGCCCACGATGTCCTTGACGTTGGCCGGATTGACGTTGTCGAACGTCCGGCCGGAACGGCTTGCGGACCATTCACCGTCGATATGGTTGTAGAACTCGTCTTGCTGTCCGACTGTCATGATGCGAACCCTGGAAATCGATCGGAGCGGCGCCCTTCCCTTCATCGAGCGTCAGGGCGCCGCGCGTGGCTTGCGGCGCGGCGCTCAGGCCGCCATCTCCAGTTGGTCCAGCGCCAGGTCCTTGGCCACGTAGTCGTGATACAGCGCCGTGGTGTAGAGCAGGCGCATCTGCGCGCCGATCTCGCAGATCTTCAGGCAGCGCTGCTGCAGCTCGGGCGTGTTGGCGTGCTCCAGCACGATCTGGTAGCCGCGCTCGCCGTGAATCTCGTCGGAGACGATATGCAGGTCGAAGAACTCGACTTCCTCGTCAGTGAAGTTGTACTTCTCGCGCAGCGTCGGCGTCTGCTTGCGGTAGATGGACGGCACCTGCGACTCCAGGCCCACGACCAGGCCGGCCACCGCCACGATCGGGTCTTCGCGCATGGCGACGGCATAGCACCACGACTGCAGGCCCCGCGTGGTGGGCGACATATTGTCCGGATCGATCACGCGGTCGCGCGTGGTGCCGCAGGCCTCGGCAAAGCGGATCAGCAGGTCGGTGTGGCGGTCGCCGCCGATCTCCTCTTCATACATATTGGCCAGCAGGAAGTCCTTGGCCTCGGTATAGCGGTCCGGCGTGCGCGCATAGATATAGCCGAGGTAGTCCGCGAACGGGCCGACGTAGTGATAGTGGTTCTCGGCCCAGCGTGCCAGATGCGCCCGGCTCAGCTTGCCGCTGGCCCAGGCCACGCTGAACGGGGCCTTGTTGGCGCTCTTGCCCTTGATGGCTTCTTCCAGGGCGGCACGGAAATCTTCACGGTTCATCAGTTCAGCCATGTCGGGGCTCCTTGTCTTGGCTTGGCTTGAGGGCGGTTCGGCACTGGTCAGGGATCGCAGCGCCATTTCGGTATACTATATACATACATCACTGGGCGGCAAGGGCTTTCTGCGTCGATTGCACCCGCCCTGTGCGCCGGATGCTCAGGCGTGACCAGCCGCGCGGATCTTTTCCCAGGCAAAGCCCGCCAGGGCGATGTCTTCCAGGCCCACGCCCACGGACTTGTAGATGACGATGTCCTCGGCGCTGCGACGCGGCTGGGCCTTGCCCAGCAGCACATCGGCCAGTTCCACGACCTTGCCCTCCGGCAGGACGTCCGGGCCGGCCAGCACGATGTCGCCCGCCTCGCGCGTGGACTGCGGGCGCCACTCCACCACGACAGCGGCGGCGCGGCGCAGCGCCGCGTCGTCCAGCTCGCGCGTGTGCGGCAGGCTCGAGCCGATGGCGGCGACGAAGGCGCCGGGCTTGAGCGAGGCGCCGGAGAACAGCGGCGTGGTGGAGCGCGACGCCGTCACCACGATGTCCGCCTCGGCGGCAGCCGCGTCGGCCTCGGCCAGCTCGACCTGAACGCCGCACCAGTCCGCCAGCTTCCCGGGCAAGGAGGCATCGGCGTAGGGATCGTTGAGCAGGATGCGCTTGAGCGGCAGGGCCGCGCTCAGTTGCCGCGCGTGCGCAACGCCCTGCGTGCCGGCGCCGAACAGCGCAAGCGTGGCGGCCTCGGGACTGGCCAGGTGGCGCGCGGCCACCACCGAGCAGGCCGCGGTGCGCAGCCGCGTGATGGCGCCGGCATCGAAGGAGGCCAGCGGACGGCCGTCCTCGGTGGAGAAGATCAGGATGACAAAGGAGAACTGCCCGGCGATGGTCGTGTAGACCTTGGCGCCGGCCACGCCACGGTCCGGGATCACCGCGCCGAGCGTCGACAGCTTGACGCCGCCGGCTTCGGTGCGGATGCGCTCCTGCATCGCGGCGCGTTGCTCGCCGAAGCTGCGGAAGGCTTCGAGCATCACCTGCTGGGCCTCCTGCCCGCTGACGTGGCGGTCGATGATGTCATCAGAAATATGCTGCATGGCAACTCCGGGTTGGCCGGCGGGGAGGCCCGGCGGTGTAGTCAGATGGAAACCCCTCCCACGGTCAGGGCCGCCGATGCGGCCTGCCGGTGCGGCTGGGCGTTTCTGCGATTCCGAACTGCAATTTGGTATACAGTCTACACAATACAGAAACAGCACAGCAAGCAAGGAAAACCCTGCGGCCCCGGATTGGCGCCTGAATGCCCAATAAATGCGCGCCCTCTCGGTCACGCGCACCAAGATTGGGTCCGTACAAATCCGGATCAGAATCCTCTTGTTTGACGCAATGTTGGAATATAGTATACGAAAACGGTAAGCAACCGACCTCAGAACACAACACCTAAGCCCCGGGGGAAAAAGCCATGCAACACGATGTCGTGATCGGTGCCGCGCACTGGATCTATCTATTGGGGGTCGCGGTCATCGTGCTGACCATGATCCTGCGCGCCAACGTGGTGGTGCCCGCCATCGCCGGCACCTTCCTGGTTGTCTTTGCGCTGACCGGCAGCCCGATCCAGGCGCTGGGCGGCATCTTCTCGGCCAGCCTGGTCGCCGCCAAGGAGCTGTTCAACATCTTCCTGGTGATCGCCTTCATGACGGCGCTGCTGAATTCGCTGAAGACGCTGCGCTCCGACATCCGCATGGTGGAGCCCTTTCGCGTGGTGATGAAGAACGGGCACTCGGCCTTCTTCATCCTGGCGGCCATCACCTACGTGATCTCGCTGTTCTTCTGGCCGACGCCGGCCGTGCCGCTGGTGTCAGCCATCCTGCTGCCGGCGGCCATCGCCGCCGGGCTGCCGCCTCTGGCCGGGGCAATGGCGATCGCTATCGCCGGCCAGGGCATGGCGCTGTCCTCCGACTACGTGATCGGTGTGGCGCCGGGCATCAGCGCCAAGGCGGCGGGCGCGGCGGTGAGCGCTGCGGTGGTCGCGGACCGGGCACTGACGCTGTCCATCATCACCGGCGGCATCGCGCTGTGCCTGGCCTACCTGACCATGCGCAAGCACATCGTGCCCGCCAACGGCTCCCTGCTCGACCGCTGGCAGGCACGCGCCAGCGGCGCGGCGCAGCCCGTCGATGGCGGCGGCACCTTCGACAAGGCCGAACTCGCGCGCGGCACCAGCCACGAAGAGCCGCTGGCCACCGACAAGAACATCGAGGCCAGCCTGTCCATGGTGGAGCAGCGCCGCGTCAAGTGGTCGAAGTGCTTCGCGGTGGTGACGCCGCTGGCCTTCCTCTGCGTGGTCGCCATCATGGTGCTGCCCAAGATCGGCTCGGACATCGCCGACCTCAAGGGCGGCGAGGCCGCGGCGCTAGTGGGCGGCGTGGCGGCGGTGCTGATGATGCTGGCCACGCTGGCGGCCGAAGGCCCCCGCAAGATGCTGGACGTCTGCCCCGAGCACATCACCGACGGCTTCGTCTTCGCCTTCAAGGCCATGGGCTCGGTGCTACCGATCGCCGGCTTCTTCTTCGTCGGCGCCGGCGAGACGGCCGCGCAGATCCTCGGCCTGCCGCCCGGCAAGGCGCCCAGCCTGCTGTTCGAACTGATCCAGGCCTACCAGCACATGATTCCCGACAACCACGTGCTGGTCGCCTTCGGCGTGCTGCTGGTGGGCATGATCACCGGCATCGACGGCTCCGGCTTCGCCGGCCTGCCGCTGACCGGCACCCTGGCCGGCGCGCTCGGCCCCGTGGTCGGCTTCGACCCGGCCACGCTGGCGGCGGTCGGGCAGATGGGCGCCGTGTGGACCGGCGGCGGCACGCTGATCGCGTGGTCCTCGCTGATTGCCGTGGCCGGCTTCGCCCGTGTACCAGTGCTGGAGGCCGTGCGCGCACTGCTGATACCGGTGCTGATCGGCCTGGCCTGTTCCACCGCGGCCGCCATGGTGATCTGGTCCTGAACCTGCCGCGCCCGGCGCGCGCCCCACAACGCCCCGAACACCATCACATCGCTATCACCAAGCCAGCAGACGTCATGCCCAAAGTTCTCTTCCACAAGCACGGCCAGGTCTTCGCAGACGAGGTCAAGGACAACACCAACCTGGTGGTGCGCGCCGGCATCAAGCAGTTTCCCTATCCGAACCTGCGCTATGAATGCGGCATGGGCAAGTGCTCCAAATGTGCGTGCCGCGTGATCGCCGGCGCCGAGCACCTGCCCGCGCCCAACTGGAAGGAGAAGAAGCAGCTCGGCGAGCGGCTGGAACAAGGCTATCGCCTGGCCTGCCAGCTCTGGATCTCCCACGACATCGAGCTGGCGCAGGACGACGAGGTGCAGGCCGCCGCTTGAGCTGGCCAGAAGCCTCCACCAGAGAAACCGACCAGCGCGACCGCCTTCCTGGCGGCCGCCCCGCCCTTTCGAGCCAGACCATGTACGTGATCCTGACCAGCAAACCCGGCCAATTCCGCACCGAGCCTGTCGAAGGCCTGCGGGCCGTGGAAAGCTACGACTACCTCTTCTATGGCCGCAAGACGGCGCACTTCGTCATCGCCGAGCTGCAGCGCGAGACCAAGGTCCGCGTGGTCGAGGAAAACCAGCCGACGCTGGTCAACCACGTGCCGACGAAATTCCTGGAGCGCTTCGACACGCTCGAGGCCGCTCGCGAGGAACTGCGCCGCCTGGCCAGCTTCGGCAGCATGGACCTTCAACTGGCCAAGGCCTGAGCGCCGCTGCGCACGGGCCACCGCACTCCCGCTATGGAAACACCGATGATCCAGATTACCTTCCTGACCAACGACAACAAGGTCGTCACGGCCCCGCCCAACAGCAACCTGCTGCGCGTCTCGCTGCGCGAGAAGGGCGGCATTCCTTTCAAGTGCGGCGGGGGGCTGTGCGGCACCTGCAAGTGCAAGATTGAGCACGGCCTGGAGCATACCGACGCGGTCAAGCCCAAGGAGCACAAGCACCTGTCGGCCGAGGAGCTCGCTGCCGGCTACCGCATGGCCTGCCAGACCTTCGTCAATGGCGACATCGGCGTGTCATGGAAGGTCCTCGAGACCGTCGCCCGCTGAGGCGGCAACCCCTACCTCCGGAGAAAGCCGCATGAGCAAGCTGCAAGCCGAAGGCGTGCGCGCCGCGCGCTGCATGGTGGCGACGGGCCATCCGCTGGCGGCGCAGGCCGCGCTGCAGTGCCTGCGGGAAGGCGGCAGCGCCGTCGATGCCGCCCTGGCCGCCGACGCCATCCTGGGCGTGGTCGAACCCATGGCCACCAGCATCGGCGGCGACGTGCTCGCCATGGTGGTCTCGCCAGATGGCGAGGTCCGCAGCTACAACGGCACCGGCCGCGCGCCGGCGGCGCTCGATCCCGTGTTGCTGGATGCCCTGCCCGGCCAGCGCATTCCCGAGCGCCATCCCTTCTCTTGCACCACGCCCGGCGTGGTGCGCGGCTGGCATGACCTGCACCGCCGCCACGGGCGGCTGGCGTGGAAGCGCCTGTTCGCACCGGCCATTGCGCTGGCGCGCGACGGCTTCGAGGTGGCGCCGGTGGCCGCGCGCGAATGGGCCCTGTTCGATCGCGTGCTGCATGCCGACCCGAACTGCGCCGCCCTCTACCGCGCCGGCAATCCGCCGGTGGCCGGCGAGCGCTTCGCCAATCCGGACCTGGCGCGCACATTGCAGGCGATTGCCAGCGACGGCCCCGATGCCTTCTACCTTGGCGAGCCAGCCCGCGCCGCGGCGCAAGCCTGCCAGGCGCGCGGCGGCGTGCTGGCGGCCGCTGACTTCGCCGAGCACAGCGGCGGATTCTGCGCGCCGGTGTCGACGCGCTTCCGCGGGCTGGAGATCTTCGAATGCCCGCCCAACACCCATGGCGTCGCCATCCTTCACGCGCTCGATGCGCTGGAGCCGCTGGCGCTCGCGCCGGACGATCCCGCCACCGTGCTGCAGACGGTGCGCGCCATGGGCGAAGCGATGCGCTACGCCAAAGAGACGGTGGCAGACCCGGCCGGCAATACCGTGTGCACGGTCGTCGTCGACGCGGACGGTCTCGCCATCACGCTGATGAGCAGTATCTTCAAGCGCTTCGGCTCCGGCATCGCGGTGCCGGG
Source organism: Cupriavidus sp. 09_S30 (assembly GCF_056930435.1). Classification (NCBI taxonomy): domain Bacteria; kingdom Pseudomonadati; phylum Pseudomonadota; class Betaproteobacteria; order Burkholderiales; family Burkholderiaceae; genus Cupriavidus; species Cupriavidus sp. 09_S30. Next base: position 2,261,477 of record NZ_JBXOWI010000002.1, read on the forward strand.
ATGCGGCTTCGTGCTGCAGAACCGCGGCTTCGGCTTCGCCGCGCCGGGCCACATCAACAGCGCGGCGCCGCGCAAGCGCCCCTATCACACCGTGGTGCCGGGCGCGGCGCGGCGCGACGGCCGCTTCCATGCCGGCTTCGGCGTGGTCGGCGGACTGATGCAGCCGCAAGGACAGCTCCAGTTGCTGGTCCGGCTTGCGGCTTGGCAACAACCGCTGCAGGCCGCGCTCGATGCCCCGCGCTGGCGGCTCGAATCCGACACCGCGCTGGCCATCGAAGGCGGCATGCCCGAGTCCATCGTGCAGGTGCTGCGCGCGGCCGGCTACACCGACCCCGCGGGGGCGGGCGAGCTGGGCGGGCGCAGCGACTTCGGCGGCGCGCAGGTGGTCATGCGTGCTGCCGACGGCACTCTGCTGGGCGGCTCCGACAAGCGCAAGGACGGCATCGCGCTGGGGGAATGAGTTCCTCCCTGAGCGCCCTTGAGCGCCGCCTGAGCGCCCTCTGAGCGCCGCGGCCCCGGGATAGGCGCAATCGTCCCCCCTTCTGCCTGCAAGGATCCCCGGGGCCGCAAGCCTTGCCCGCGACAATCCGCCGCATCGCAAGCGCCGCATCCGCCACGAATTCGTGCGCCCATTTTGTTGCATTGCTGATGCATGTTAAATAAAATCAGTTCCAGCGCACGCCAGTGAGCCAACGCGCCAGAGGCCGGAAGCGATCCCTGCCGGTACCTCGCCCTTTTTGTTGCATCTTAAATACATCAATTAAGCTATGCTCTCCGCCCAAGCCCGACCCCTGATCGATGCCAGCGTCCCTGTCCTGAAGGAACACGGCCTCACCATCACCCGTACCTTCTACCGCAATATGTTTGCGGACCGCCCGGAACTGACCAATCTGTTCAATATGGGCAACCAGGCCAGCGGTGCGCAACAGCAGTCGTTGGCTTCGGCGGTGTTCGCGTACGCGGCCAACTATGGCAACAACGATGCGCTGGCGCCGGTGCTCAACCGCATCGCACACAAGCATGCCGCCGTGGGTCTCAAGCCCGCGCACTACCCCATCGTCGGCCGCCACCTGCTGGGCGCCATCGCCGAGGTGCTGGGCGCGGCTGCCACGCCCGAGCTGATCGCGGCCTGGGACGAAGCGTACTGGCTGCTGGCCGCCGAACTGATCGCGGCCGAGGCGCGGCTGTATCAGAGCGCGCAGTCTGGCCCGGACCACCGCCAGCCGGTGCGCATCGTGGCGCGCGAGCAGCAGACGGACGGCATCGTCTCGTTCACGCTGGCAGCGGCCGACGGCAGCGCACTGGCCGACTTCCTGCCCGGCCAATACATCTCGGTCCAGGTGGAACTGTCGCCCGGCGTCTACCAGCAGCGCCAGTACAGCTTGTCAGATGCCCCCAACGGCCGTCAGTGGCGGATCTCGGTCAAGCGCGAGACCGGCGAAGCAGCAACGGACGCGCCTGCCCGCCCGCAAGGTACGGTTTCCAACTGGCTGCATGATCACGCCAAGGTCGGCGACGTGCTGCTGGTCAGCCAGCCCTTCGGCGACTTCACGGTGAGCGCGCAAGGCACGGCGCCTGTGGTGCTGCTGTCGGCCGGCGTCGGCATCACGCCGATGATCTCGGCGCTGAACAACATTGCCCAGCGCGACCCGCAACGCGACATCGTCTTCGCCCACGCCGCACGCGCCGCGTCACAGGTGGCTCACCTCGAGGATATCGAACGGGCCAGCGAGCAACTCGACCGGCTCGACCTGCACTTCTTCGTCGAATCCGGCGAAGGCGCGACACTGGCCGAGCAGCCCGCCATTGCCGGGCGCATGCAGGTGGACAGCTTCCTCGACGCGCGCCACGACGCCGAGGCGGACTTCTACCTCTGCGGCCCGCTGCCGTTCATGCAGGCCCAGCGCGCCGCCCTGCTCGCGCGCGGCGTCGCGCAGGAACGCATTCACCGCGAAGTCTTCGGTCCGGATCTGCTGGACCACATCCTGTAAGGGCCGACGGCGGGCCCTCGCCGCCCGGCGCGGGCCCGCCGCTCGCCAACCTGCCTTCGGGAAGGGAGGAAATGATGGACACCCTCGGCAATACGCGAGCCCGCGGGCTCGCAAGCGCCTGTCCAGGGCGGCACCCGCTGTTCGCCCTGGGCTTTCGTCCCCTCTACCTGCTCGCCGCAGCCTTCGCACCGATTGCCGCCTTGCTGTGGTGCGCGCTGTACCTCGGCTGGCTGCCTGCCAGCAGGGCACCGGCGACGATGCCGGCCCTGTTCTGGCATGCGCATGAAATGGTGTTCGGTTTCGCCAGCGCCGTCGTCACGGGCTTTCTCTTCACCGCGGGCAAAAACTGGACCGGACTGCAGACGCCGCGCGGCAGGCAGCTGGCGGCGCTTGCCGGTCTCTGGCTGGCCGCGCGCGTGCTGCTCTGGACCGGACCGGCCCCGCTGGCGGCAGTGGTCGATTCGGCCTTCCTGCCCTTGTGCGGCCTGCTCTTCCTGCGCGTACTGCTGCGCGCGCACAACCGGCGCAACCTCGGCCTGGCCGGGGCGCTGCTGCTGCTGGGCGCATTCAATATCGGTTTTCATCTGGCGCTCGCGACCGGCAATGCCGCCGTCGCGCTGCATCTCGCGGAGGGCGGAACGGGCTTGCTGACGCTGTTCGTGGCCATCATCGGCGGACGTGTGATCCCGATGTTCACCGCCAATGCCATTCCCGGCGTCGCGATACGGCGGCGCACATGGGTGGAAAAGATGGTGCTGCCGCTGACCGTCGCCGCTATCGCGACACTTGGCCTTGGCCTGCAAGGCGCGGCTGCGGCAACGTTGTTTGGCGCGGCCGCGCTGCTGCATGGCTGGCGCCTGGCCGGCTGGGGCACTGCCCGCACGCTGACGCGGCCCCTTGTCTTCATCCTGCACCTGGCCTACGGCTTCCTGGCCGCCGGGATGGCGCTGCTGGCGCTTGCCGCGCTGGGCTGGCTCGACCGCTCGACGGCGTTGCACGCCCTGACCACCGGCGCCATCGCTTGCGCCATCATCGGCATGATCACGCGCACGGCGCTCGGGCACACCGGGCGGCTCCTGGTTGCGGGGCGCGCGGAAACCCTGGCCTACGCTTGCATCGCGGCGGCCGCGCTGATCCGCGTGGGCGGCCCGGCGCTGCTGCCGCAATGGAAGGCGGTATGGGTCGCGACGGCGTCCGCGCTATGGGCGATCGCCTTCCTCGCTTACCTGTGGCGGTACGCGCCCATGCTGTCCACGGCTCGCGCAGACGGCAAGGAAGGCTAGAAAAGGTCCGTTGGCGCCGGGGGGCGGCGGCGCCCTCCGGTCAACCGATGACCCGGCCGGGCAGGATGGAATACAGGAAGACGAGAACACCGACGATCGCCGGCGAGGCGTAGGTCAGTGCGCGGCTCTGGATCTGGGTGCCGAGGAAGACATACATGCACACCAGCACGATGGCGCTTACGAACACAAGACCGTCATAGTTTTGCATACCAGCCTCCTCTCGCCTTCTTATAGTGATGATTCAATTTAGGCGCTGGCGCGGCAATTTGTCACAGGTAGTTTTCCCTAGCCTGCGCGGCAGACCTGCGGGAAGGCGAATGCGATCCCAGCGGCAACGGGTATTGCTGCACCGCACCTGAGGGGCGCCACCATTAGTGTTCTCCTCCTAGTGTTGCTGCTACTAGCCTGTTCTGCGCCGCAGTTGATGACGCGCATCATCGATCACATCTCATGGAGACGATGGCAACGATATGTTGTCGGCTCTTCGGTAGAGACGGTGGTGTTGGTGCGGCTGACCCGGTTGCAACGTGCAGATCTCTTGGCGATGCCAGCTAAGGCCAAATTGGGACTTCTGATCCAGACCGATGCTGCGGCCGCTCGCGGTCACGAGCGGATATTCGCGGACCGGCCCCGGTAGCGCGAGAACATGGTCATTCCATCTTTCCCTATGTGCGTTACCGAACGGTCATTGTGTTCTTAATCTGATAGAGAATGATTATGTAGGCACCCAATTTTCGCCATTTACACAGTCGGACCGCTGATTGCGAAGAATAGAGATGTATCTGGAAGCTCTTCCGATCCTAAGCTCATGCGGAGTGGCAAGCCGTTGCGGCCAAGCGGATAACGCAAGTGCATGACTGATCGACGCCCCTCGTCTCCGCCCTCTGTCGGACTGACTAGTGGCCAGCTAAGTGGGAGTTCATCGTGCGCGCTGTCTTCACGCTGATTCTTATTGGAATGCTTGCTGGATGCAACACGACGCTTCAGGTCACGAAGCCGGATCCCGCGACAGGGCTCTACGCTAACGCCTCGATGCTTAAGCCTGGTGATGTAGTGGTGGAAGAAAAGTTTGATCCGGTCTATAAGCGATTGCTCTATCTCAAGATCGAATCCAAAAATCGAGACAAGCGCTTCACCAACTTCTTCATTTCGGCATTCAGGGATATGAATACCTTTGAGAAAATCGTAACACAGGATGAGTTGGAAGCGATGATTATCGAGAGGAACCTTGGCAGCAAGGTTCCAGGGGTTTCGGATCTTGTTAGCCTCAATAACCTGAGTAAGGAGATCGGACCGTTTCTTATCGTTGAGCCAGACGGCATCTGGTTGGGCGGGTATAAGTGGGAAGCCACGTTGAAGGCCATCGACGCCACCACCGGAAAGACGGTCCTGTACCTAGACGCAACGGCGCTGAACCTATCCGGTCTCGATGATCCACTACTGCACCCATTGATCAATGGATTCATCAACTGGACGCACAATCGGCCAATTGTATCGAGCGCCCCTGAGCCGGGGCAGGATCCTCGCACCACCACCCAAAAAGCCGTGAAGGCCCCTGATCGATAATCTGGCGTGACCGCTGGCCAGTTCGCGCTGGCATCGCCTTCGAATAGCTCGAACGGCTCTTCCTTTGCGGCCATTTCAATCATCTGGCAAGCAGCGCGTCAACGACAGAAAAGGCCAGACCTTGGTCGCTCGTATTAGGGTGCGCGAATCTCCGTAAGAGGTCCACAAGCGCCGACCGCCCCCTTCCCTCCGCCGGCTGGCGTCGGCCATTTTCGGCCGCTTACGACGAGTGCAAACGACATAAGCTCGAACCTTTGATCTATGTCATGACAGTCTCTGGATCGCGGCTTACTGTATTAAGTAAGCCGCTTCGATTCGATATGGCGTCGAAGGCGACCTGAGCATAACCCATTTCCAAGGAGCGCGCCGTGAACACCGCACTTGCAGTATGGCACGAAGATCACATTCATTTTGCCCGGCTGCTAGACCTTTTGGAAGAGCAGGTCATTCTATTTGATCGAGGCGAGCGGCCAAATTACAATTTGATGAGCATTATCATCTATTACATGCGGAGTTTCGGCGATCGCGTTCACCATCCGCGTGAGGATATTGCATACGCACGGCTCGTCGAGCGAGATCCCGGCATGCAGATTGTGGTTAGCCGGCTCCAGCAGGAACATCGCGTAATTGCCACGGTGGGCGAGGCGCTATCAGACCGCCTCAATGAGGCTGAAAGAGATGTGATAAGTTCGCGCGCGGCGCTGGAGGCCGCCGGAGCGATGTACCTTGTGTATTATCGAAATCACCTTTCGACAGAGGAGCGGCACGTAATGCCGCGCGCAGCTCAGATGCTGACGCCCGAGGATTGGGCAGCAGTTGACGCTGCTATTCCGGCGAGCGACGACCCGCTCTTCGGGAAAAACGTCGAGGAGCGTTTCGCGATGCTACGCAAGGAAATCGAAAGCGAGGCGAGTGTGTCCGGCCAGGGCTAGATTCGGCCATGCGCGGACGGTCAACGTCGGCAGCTGAATCGTCGACGGCCGCGTTCAAAAGTCCACCTCCAGCGTTACGCCAGCACCGCGAATCACTTGCAGGTAGGCAATCGTATCGCCGACGGCAGCGGTAGCCTGCTCCGCGAGTCTCCACACGCGCGTAGACTTTTCGGCGCTCGCCATCATCGATTCGAGCGTGTCCGAATGAGCGAATCCGTGAGCTGCCGCGGCGCCGAGAACGGCATCCAGGACGCGCCGGGCGGCAGCGCGGGCATCGACCTCCGCCCGGGGAGCCCGGTAGGCGAGAAAGCCTGCCATCAGCAGAAATTCGGCCGGGCTGATGTGCCGACCATTGCCCACAGGCACACCGGCTGTGCTGTCGTGATCTAGCGCCATACATCACCTCCTGCTTTGGAGCACCGAGTGCTGTGAACGCGCGAAACCGTGTCACTACCGCTGCTGGCTGCTCAGCAAGGCCACCCACGGCGGCCGGATTGCTGCGCGCGGCACTGCACGGGGCTTGCCGTTGGAAGCAATGTCGCACGCCGCGCGGCTCAAGGAAAGCCCTGCTGCGGATTCACCAAAATATAGTACAGAGAGCTTCGCTTATGCCGGCTGGAACAGCGTGCGATCGCGGCTGGCGTACCTCTTGAAGTGTGCGTTTCCTCAAAAGTGGCGTCTACAGCAGGTTCATGTGACCGCCAACCGTCAATGTCATCGCGCCGTGCCGACCAACCGATGTCAGGGCCAATTTTTTCGCCGCGACGAGAGCGCAAGTCGTAGTATTCTTGACCCGCATCCTGCTCCCCTGTGACTGCCGCTGCTTCGCTGCTTCACCTCGGCTGCCTTGGGACTCTGTAAGGAAGATGATGAGTCGATATCCTGCTTGTCCGTCCCGATAGTCCCAAAGGGAAGACCACGTCCAGAGCAGCAATCCGGCGACTGTCAGATTCTTGAAGGTATTTGAACAACTTGCGGACATCGCTGATGCCTCGCGAGTTCATACGGGTGACTGCTCGCAGTCAAGCCGACTACTTTCTTCGAGGACATTGATGAAAACGCTGTTTCTGCAAGCACCTTCATATGACGGCTTCGATGGTGGAGCGGGTTCACGTTTCCAGACGAAGCGCGAGATTCGATCTTTCTGGTATCCGACGTGGCTTGCCCAGCCCGCTGCGCTGATCGAGGATAGCCGCGTCGTGGATGCCCCCGCAGACGGCCTGTCGCTGGAAACGACCCTTGGCATTGCTGAGCAATACGAACTGGTCATTATTCATACGAGCTCACCGTCGTTCCCGAGCGACGTTCAATTCGCGGAGCATTTGAAACGGCGCAAGCCCACGGTCCTCATCGGAATGGTCGGTGCAAAAGTAGCCGTTGATCCTCACGGCTCACTTACCGCAAGCGATGCACTCGACTTCGTGTGCCGTGAAGAATTCGACTTCACATGTCGCGACATCGCGCAGGGGCTTCCCTTCGAGTCCATTCTCGGACTCAGCTATCGCCTGCCCGACGGCGCCATCATGCACAACGAGGCCCGGCCGATTCTGGAAGACATGGATCAGCTTCCGTTTGTCGCGCCCGTCTATAAGCGCGACCTGACGACCAAGAATTACTTCAGCGGCTACCTCAAGCATCCCTATGTATCGATCTACACGGGGCGAGGCTGCAAATCCAGGTGCACGTTTTGTCTCTGGCCGCACACGGTCGGGGGACACCGCTATCGCACGCGCTCGGTCGAGCATGTTCTCGAAGAAGTAAAGTGGATCCGGGACAACATGCCCGAGGTCAAGGAGATCATGTTCGACGACGATACCTTCACCGACCTCAGACCGAGAGCCGAAGAGATCGCCCGCGGCCTTGGCAAGCTAGGCGTGACATGGTCGTGCAATGCCAAAGCGAACGTGCCTTATTCAACCCTCAAAGTGATGAAAGAGAATGGGTTGCGGCTCCTGCTCGTCGGCTACGAATCTGGCGACGACCAGATTCTCGTGAATGTCAAAAAGGGCCTCCGGACCGATATGGCACGCCGATTCAGTGAGGATTGCCGCAAACTCGGCATCAAGATCCACGGCACGTTCATTCTCGGACTCCCCGGCGAGACGCACGAAACGATCAAGAAGACGATCCAGTACGCGAAAGAGATCAACCCCCACACGATCCAGGTGTCACTCGCGGCGCCCTATCCGGGTACGGTCCTTCACAAGCAAGCGGTCGAGAATGGATGGCTGAATGACAGCAAGGTCATCACCCTCGTCAACGACACCGGCACCCAGGCGTCGACTATCGGCTATCCGCACCTGTCGCGCGAAGAGATCTATCTTGGCGTGGAGGAATTCTATAAGCGGTTCTATTTCAGGCCGTCGAAGATCTGGGAAATCGTCCGCGAGATGCTGATGAGTTGGGAGATGATGAAGCGGCGCTTGCAGGAAGGCGTGGAGTTCTTCAAATTTCTCCGGGCGCGCAAGGTATAAGTCCCCAGTATGCGTTTGCGGTCGTCAAGGACGGCAACTACGTGCCTTGACGTCCGCGCAGCCTCGATGGGGGCCATCCTTTATAGCAAAGACATGCAGAAAACTCGGCTCGTCATAAACGCATGGCTTATGACATCGGATTGCCTTAGTCTTGCTCGCCCCCTTGATGAGGCATTACGGTCAAGCCCGAATTACCGGTAGTGGTGGTCCTGCGCTCGCTCCTGAGAACACCGTTTGCGTCGAACTCGAACAGAACCGTCGACGACCGGATCTCGCCTCCGGCAAATAGCGGGCCAATGAACGGCATAAAGCTTTCAGGATGCGGCGTGGAGGCTGCAAACGAATAGATCAGTATTGTCGACCCGCTACTCAGCACCACCTGGGAGGTGGGAGCCCCAAGCTGCCCGGTCACGTCGTCAAGGGTGGAGAAACCCGGGAGGAAGTTCGCCAATTGCTCTTTCTTGACGTCAACGCCCGTCGAGACACAGGCGGCCAACAGGCTGCACACGGCAACGATTGCGTAAATTCGGTTCATGTCGTCACCGCCCTGCTTCCTGTGCCGTGACTATCAATGTGCTGATCGCTGTGGTGCGAGCCTGGCTGGGCAATGCGCCCGGTACATCCGTGCATCAAGGATACAACTTTGCCGCGCGACCGGTATTGCGGACCTGTCGGCACGCCGATCTCTCCCCCTCGGCGTGCCTTCTTCGTTCGCGACAGTGACTGCAAAGGCTCCAGTATCGTTGCACCTCAGGCGCCGGCCCCGGAAGCTACGGCGGCATCTCCCTTCTGGGTCCAGTCCCCCCCTAGCGCCAGCAACAGCGCAATGCGCTGGTTGAGATGGCCGCCCTGCACGTTGATAAGGTCCATCTCGGCAGCCAGAAGTGACTGCTTGTCCTTCAGCACGCTGCGCGTGTCCGAGGCCCCGATCCTGGCGCGTGCTTCTTCACGCTGGACCAGCACCCGGCTTTCGTTCACCCTGTCCTGCAGTTGCTTGGTGCGCTCGGCATAGTTGGACTCGGCTTGCAATCCCGCCTCCACCTCGCTCAGCGCCTGCAGGGCGCTGTTGCCATAGGCGATCAGGGCGGCCTTTTGCTCCTCGGTGTAGTAGTCCGCCCGTGCCTTGAGTTCTCCGCCGGTAAAGATCGGCGCGAAGAGCGCGGCGTTCAGCCCCTTGATCGGGGTGCCGGCCTGATTAAGCAGGAACACGTCGCTGCGGATGCCGGTAACGGCCGCGCTGATGGAAATTTGCGGCAGGCGTGCTGCCTCGGCTGACTGCCTCAGGTCGAAGGCTGCAGCCACCTTGTGGGCGGCCGCCGTAAGATCGGGGCGGCGATCGAGCAGATCCGCCGGCAAGCCCGCCTGAGGGGCCGCTGGCATGGCCGGCAAATCCAGCCCTGGCACGATCTTGGCGATTTCCCCGGCGGGGTAGCGGCCCAGCAGCAGTTCCAGGGCCTGTGCAGCCCGGCTCCTGGCCAGCTCGGCCGTCTTGAGCGCGTCAAGCTGCGACCGGCGCGCATTCTGCGCTTCCAGCAGTTCGCTGTCCGGCGCGATGCCGATGGCAACACGCTGGCCGGCGATCTGCACCAGTTGATCCTGGATGGCAGCGGCCTGCCGCAACCGGTCCTCGAGCTGTGCGTTCTGGATCAGCGCGAACCATGCCTTGGCCGTGGCTGCGGCGACGACGCGCTGGGCCCAGAGATAGTCGTCCTTGGTGGCGGCGTACTGGGATTCTGCTGCCCGCGATTGCGAGCGGATACGCCCCCAGAGATCGACCTCCCAGGTCGCACCGACGGAGAGGATCTGGGTCTCCGAATGGCCCGCCCGGCCCTTCACGCCTACGCTCGGCAGCAGGCCGCTGCTCTGGATGGTGACAAGCGCCTGCGCTTGCTGGACACGCACCGCGGCGAGCCGGAGGTCGTTGTTGTGCGCGATGGCTTCCCGCACCAGACGCTGGAGCTCAGCATCATCGAAGCTTGCAAGCCAGCCGTCAGCGGGATTGCCCGCTGCGGCGTCGTTTACCCAGGCGGGCTGTCCTTCGAGCACCGGCACCGCCTGGTGTCGAAGGTCGGCACCTTGAGGCGGCGTCTGCAGGGCACAGCCGCAGAGCATAGCCACCGGAAGCGCCAGCAATGCCGGAAGAATCTTCTTGATGTGTGACGATGACACGGACATCCCTTTAGTGGAGCTTGAATACCAGGTAGTTCAGCTTGGAACTGACGCGCAGGAAGACCATGCGAATGATGTGGAACATCTTCATATGCTCTGTATAGATCGCGCCGGCCCCGACTGCGCCGACAGGAAGCATCAGGTTCTTCGACTCGTCACGCAGGTCCAGCTTGACCGCGAAGCGATTCGGCACGACATCCGTGGCGCCGGTATTCGGGATCATGCCGCCCTGGGCAAACTGCCCTTGCGATTGCGCCCAGACCACAGAATCCACCTTCGCCTTGATGATCTCGCCCGGAAGCGTCGGCAGATAGATCTCCGCGAGATCTCCCTCCTTGACGTTGTAGAGCTCGTTCTGCCGGTAGAAGGCAAGCACCTCCTGCTGATCCTCCACAAAGCTGAATGCCGGCATGAAGGGGAGCGGGACAAGCATGGTGCCCACGCGCACCTGCAGGTTTACGACCTTGCCATCGGAGGGCGCCCGGTACACGGTCTGGTCAAGGTCCCACTTGGCCTTTTCAAGCATGACTTCGGTTTCCGCACGCTTGGCGCGCGCAGTGGCGATGGCCGCGAACTCACCCTGGCTCTTGGCGGACAGCTTCTGTTTTGCCTCATCCTCGGCAGCCTGCGCACTGACCAGTTCGCCTTCCAGCTCGCGCTGGCGGGCCATGGCATCGTCCCGGTCGAACTTCGAGCCGGCCCCGGCCGCAAGCAGCGCGTCATGTTCCTTGACCCGCTGACGGGCCAGCGTCAGCTTGGCCTCCACCGCGCTCACCCTGCCGGCCGCGCCACGCATGGATTCGCCTAGCTGGCGCGCCGATGCCTGGGCCTCGGCAAGCGCCGCGTCGTCCGCCATCAGCCTGCCCTCGAGTTGCTTGACCGAGGCCTGATACGGTGTCGGATCGATGCGCAGCAGGACATCGCCCTTCTTGTAGCTCCGGTTACCCTCGGCAGCGAGCTCGACGATGCGGCCGCGGACCTGCGGCACCACCTGAAGGACCTTGCCCATGACCCTGATGTCATGGGAGGACGGTGCCACCACGTTGAGCGTCAGGATCAGCATCGTCATCGCGACCACCGGGATCGTGACCACGATGACCATCGACTTCGTGTTCCACGGCAGCCATTTGAACTTGAAAAAGACCAGCCACACGACCAGCGCGTAGACCGCAAGCAGTAGAGCGTCCATTCAGATCGACTCCTTTGCGCCGCGCATCGCGCTGGCAACCGGTTCCATCGTGGACGTCGGCAGGGTCGTGGCGCTACGTGGGGTCGATTTCCCGGCGCCATGCGATGGTGCCTCGTCGTCCTCCGGCGCCTTGTCGGTGCCATAGGCTGCCCGGTAGAACACCGGCTTGGTATGCGCCCAGAGCCAGGCCAGCGGCCACAGCAGCCCGCCGAAGAAGAGCGAGAGCAGGCACAGCGCGTGGATCGCTTCCTTTTGCGGATGGCGCTTCTGATGCGCGATCTTCTCCGGCCAGATATGGAGCATCCAGAACAGGTACACGCCTGCAACGGGAACGAAGACCAACACCACCCAGGAGATGGCATTGGCCACGCTATCCAGCGCCTTTCCGCTGAGCTCGGATGCAAGAGCAGGTTCAGTCAGTGCCAGCAGGCAGATGCCCGCCAGCAGATACGGTCGCAGTTTCATGAAGTAGTTTTGTTATGAGATGGAGCACGAAGGCTCAGTTGCACAGTGCACCGGCTGGGTTAGTCCACTGAATCACTGAAATCGGTCGGTGCCTGCCACGCCATGCGGGCTCATCGCGTCGTTGCAAATGCTCGCAATAGCCGTGCTATTGCTGCGCTTTGCGCTTGCAGGGCGCGCACGCGCTGGTAAGCGCGTGCCGCTGCGCAGGCGGATTGCTATGCAATCCGAATTCCCTGCTCCGCCCTAGCGCTGATTCCCGCATGGCATGTCCTTCACCTCCCATTTCAATGATTCAGCGGACTAGGACTCTGCTGCCCCGCCGCGCAGGCCGCCGCGGGCAGCGTCCTTTGGCGTGCGCCCTGCCGGCCGATCGGATCGCGCGTCGTCCCCTGACGACGAGGCGTCTTCGGTCGCTGGTACATCGGCCGCGTACAGGAGGTTGTACTTGCTCCTGCTTGGCGCACCTGAAGCACGGCACACCGCGGCCGTCGCAGCAAGACCGGTGCCCGTGCATAGGTCCGACTGATCGGTGGACCCTTGCAGCCGGGAGCCAGCCGAGATCTGCGCGTGTGCTTGCCCGGCGCCCACGATCAGTAGTGCAACGCCTATTGCCGTGATGGCCGATCGGCAGTTCTTGACCATGTCTGCAGTTCCCTCCGAAGTAATTCAGCTTCCGTCGACGCCCACCGGCACCGCCGGCCACGTCTCGATCGAGAACACACTTTATTGCGGCGCGTCAATCGCGGCTATCAAAGGAATTAGAAAGTAAGCACGCGCCGGATTGACCTAACCCCGGTATCACCAGGCTTTTCGAATTCCTTTGATAGCCCGCGCGGCAAGGCCGCCCTTACCCTGTCCGCCGTTGCACGTCCCCCAGGTGAAGCCCAGGCTCGCCTGAACCCATTACCCAAATGAATGTTGTTTCCTCGATGTCTGCTGGCGTCATTGCCATTGCAGCCGCAAGCGCCCTGTCTGGATGCGCGTTCCCCAATGCCGAGACCTTGAGCCCGTTCCAGGAACCCTGGCCGTGGGCCAAGATCGTGGCCGTCAATCGCACCGATCATGACGTGCTGGCCGTGCGCGCCGGCCGTTGCGAAACCGGACCCGCATCACGGGACTCGCAATCAACCCCATCGTTCTGCTTCCTCGGCGAGAAACCGGAGGGGCCAATCGCGGTCACCTGGAACGATGCCGTGGCCGGCGCGGAATCCAACGCGGCTTCCGCTCAGGGGAAGGTGCACGCCGCCACGACGCCGCCGCCGCGCCTGTGGCTTGAAGATCCGCATCCGGAAGACATCACGGGCGGCTATCTGTGCGTCCTCTTGCGCAACGATGCGCAGGTAAGCCTGACTGTCGTCACCGCCGCCGAAGAGTGCGCTGTCCTCTAGCTTCTCCAGAACGTATCGACGCTGTCTCCCCGGGGCCGGGGTGGACCGGCCGCCGTCGGCCCGGTCCACCTTCCGTCGCGCTTAGAAACGCTATCAACATGAAGCGAAGCGGTTCTGGCTAGGCGCGCGGCCGCAGACAGTACAAGTCGTACGGCAAGGCCGCGCAATGACGCCAGAATCGTTTTGACGGCGTTTCTTATTGCACCGAGTAACCGCGGCCCGTCATGCAAGCCCTCCACGCCTGCCAGTAGGACGACAACGCCCAATCGTTGTTGGCCTGCATCTGCGCGCTGACCGCGGCCGCCTGGCGGCGCTGCTGGCGATGCGCGATGCCACCGGCCACTGCGCCGACTGCGGCGCCCGTTGCGGCCCCCTGGCCGGCGTCACCGCCGATCGCACCCACCACGGCACCGGCAGCCGCGCCGCCGGCCGCTCCCCTGACCCGCTCGCCGCCCGGCACGATGACCGGGACTGGCGCACTCGCGACACGGTACGGATCAACGCCTGACTGCTGCCTGGCCCAGCCGTAGCAGGCGCCATCGTCGCTGGCCTGCTGAGGTGCCGATTGCCCTCGAGCCGGATAGGCAATGGGCTTCTGCAAAATGGTTTGAGCCCGTGCCATTCCGGCCGTGCCGGGTACCGCGCCTGAGATCAGTGCGAATGCCGTGCACGCGGCAAGAGCAAAGTGGTGACGATTGCTCATGAACTCTCCTGTTCAAAGAAAAAAGCCCGCCGGTGAGGCGGGCAAACTGCGAGGTCTTGCTTGGGGAAGCCCCCAAGACGGGTGCCTGAAAGAGGGGCAGTCACCCGTCCCCTCAATGTTCGCGGCGCAGGAGAGCAATCACAATCATAGGAATTAGAAAATCGGCGCAGCGGCGCGGCCGGCAATCCGGCAATCCGGCTAATCGGCTAATCGGCTAATCGGCTAATCGGCTAATCAGTGGGCAGGAGCTCACACATTTGCCTCAGACGCTGCGCGATGTAGCCGGACTGGAGCTCGATCTCCTCGTCCCAGCCATCCGCATCCGCCGCGTAGTCATGCAGGTCTTCGCACAGCTCGGCCAGTTGCGAGCGGCCGACCACCGCCAGGGTGCCCGAGATGCGATGCAGCAGCCGTTCTAGCCGTTGCACGTCGCGCTCGGCCCGAATGGCGTCGCATTCGTCCAGATCCGCTCCGGTCTGCGTGAGGAAGGCTTCGACATACTCGGCAGGAACCACCGGCAGCTCTGGAAGCTCGTCGTCGGCCAGCGTTTCCGCCTGCACGCCATCTTCCGCATGCATCATGCCGGCAGGATCGCCGACGCCAGCGAGAACCGATGCAAGCGCGGCCAGAGACAGCGGTTTGGTGAGATAGCCGGTGAACCCCCTCGCCTCCCCTTCCGCGACATCCTCGGGCCGCGCGCTTGCGCTCACGGCATACACCGGGATCTGCATACCGGCATGCTTGATCTCGCGAAGCAGGTCGAAGCCGTTCATGACCGGCATGTCGATATCGGTCAGGACCGCGTCCACGCCATGCTCCGACAGCGCCGCCATGGCCTCGCTGCCGTTGCTCGCTTCAACGACACTGGCGCCGAGCGCGCGCAGTTGGTCCCGCAGCA
This sequence comes from Cupriavidus sp. 09_S30, assembly GCF_056930435.1. Classification (NCBI taxonomy): domain Bacteria; kingdom Pseudomonadati; phylum Pseudomonadota; class Betaproteobacteria; order Burkholderiales; family Burkholderiaceae; genus Cupriavidus; species Cupriavidus sp. 09_S30. The sequence goes on from NZ_JBXOWI010000002.1 coordinate 2,276,535, forward strand.
GGTTCCTGTTCAGCAGGTTGTCTTCGGCGACCAGCACGGACAAGCCCGCAAGCGGCGCTGGGCGGCGCTCGTGCGTGGCGGATTCGATAAGGCCCTCGCCAGGCCGCTGAAGCAGCTGAAGCGGCTGCGCCCTTGTGATGACCGCCAGCGCAGCGGCATGGATGCCGGGCAGACTATAGGCGGAAACATCGCGGCCGCCGTCTGGCCGCGTCGTTGGGACGAGCGGACCCAACTGCTTCAGCCATACGATCGAGGCCGGCTTTGGCCACCAGGCGATGACTTGCTCGGGATCGAATGCCTCGGTCACGAACAAGCAGTCATAGCGGCCGCCGTCCACGGGCTCATCCATGCCTGAACGGGCCGACGGCTGACACGCCCCCCAGTCGAACTGATTCAGCAACCCTTCAAGGCACTCCGGCTCACGGGACAGGACAAGCGTCCGGTTCGGCGGCAGATCCAGGCGCAGCGTCGGCGCCGCGTCGGACACCCGGAGCGGCAGGCGAACCGTGACCCGTGTTCCGACACCCAATATGCTGTCCAGCGTGATACGGCCCTTCATCCGCTCCACCAGCCGCATGCAGATCGACAGGCCAAGACCGGTCCCCCGGGCCTGGGCCAGGCGGTTGTTGTCGACCTGGGAGAATGGCTGGAAGAGCCGATCCTTGTATTCCGCCGGTATGCCTATGCCGGTATCGGAGACGAGGATCTCCAGGTTCTCGTCCACCCACTGCGCGCGCAGGACGATCTTGCCCACCTGCGTGAACTTGAACGCATTGCCAAGCAGGTTGCTGACGATCTGGGTCAGGCGCAGCGGGTCAAGCTCGAGCCGTGCGGGAATGCCCTTGCCGTACACCGCAAGGAAGGTCAGCTTGCGCTGCGCCGCAAGCGGCGCGTGCGAGATCGCAATCCGGCTGAGAAGCTCGGTGACGCATACAGCTTCCTCGGCGATGCTCAATGCCCCCACATCGATCCGCGAGAAGTCGAGCACGTCATTGACGATCTGCAGCAGCCCCTCGGCCGACACCTGCATCGCACTCACCCTCGCCCGCTGCTCCGGTTCCAGCGCCCCCATGGCAACCAGCTCCATATTGCCCAGGAGCGAGGCAAGCGGGGTGCGTATCTCGTGGCTCATCGACGCAAAGAACGCCACCCTGGCCTTGGCGGCCGCATCGCTCGCGAGCTTTGCCTCGTGCAGGAGGCGCTGCGCGCGTGCTGCTTCGGCATAGGTCCCGGTCAGGAAGCGATAGTTCCAGTAGCGGTACATCGCAAACAGCAAGGCGATGAGCGCGGCGGCGGTCAGGCCGATGACGATCAGTTCGTCCGTCATTTCCCGCAACTGAAGGCCTACCGGGAGCGCAAAGATCAGATGCCCGAAATCGGCCACCAATGGCGGGCGGCGCAGTGCCCAGCCATAGTCCGGAACCCAGTGAAACAGCTCATCCGGCTGCTCTTCCAGCCGGGCGTCCAGGTGCTGCACGCCGGCGCGAGCGCCCGCAGCGACCAGTGGCGCGCCAAGGCTGTCGAAAACGATCGGCTCGGGGATCGACAGGTTGGGTCCCGCCGGCCGCAGCAGCTCCCGCAGGGGGATTCGCGTCAGGACGATGGCGTAGAGCGCGTCGCCCTTCGCGACCAGCGATGCGCCGATCATCTCGGGATCGTGTCCCGCAGTTCCCGCCGGGAATCCCTGCCAGATGACGCGCTTCTCCCTTGCCGCCTGCAGCAGGTCCAGGTCGCGGCTCTGAAAGCGATTGAGGACCGTGCCGATGATCGTCGATGACGACATCAGCGGAAGCACCGGCCGCGCGACCGATCCCGATGGATCTTCCGCCTCATAGCGATACGTCGCGCCGTTTGCAATCGCGATCATCTCGATCGATGGCCTCTGGCTTGCGGCCGTCAGCGTGCGGACCGACTGGTCGCAGCTCTGCTGCAGGACATCGTCCGGCGGAGACGAAGGCGAAACCTGCTTGCAGAGATGCCCGGCCGGCTTGCCCGGCGAGACGGGGAACGTGCCATTGGCACGCAGTTCCAGGATCAGGTTCGTCGCAGTGAGGGTGCTCCGGCGTTCCAGGACGGCGTCGACGATACCTTGCTCATACAGGCGGGCAACCTGCTCCTGGGCACGCAGCGAGCCATTCAGCCGGACCAGCACGGTTGCCGAGGCGATCGCGATGACGACCAGCGCCAGCAACAAGATCACCATCGAGAACACCCGGCGTTCCCGCTGCAGGTTTCGTTCGACGTCGTGGAGGTCGGGTGACGGCGGCGGCTCGAACGTGCTTTGCATCATGTAAGACCGTTGTCGCGTGCGTACGTGACAAGGTCTGCATTGCTGGTGATGTTCAGCTTGCGCATGGCGGAGCGCTTCTGCGTCGCGACGGTTGCCAGCGACCGATGCAGATACCCGGCGATTTCCGTGATGGTGCTGCCGGCCGCGAACATGCGCACCACCTCGATCTCCTTCGGCGACAGCGGGCTTGTGCCGCCATCGGCCAGCGCACCGGCGCTTGCCATCCGGGCAGCTATCGCCGGCGAGAGCCGCTGAGCGTGGCCGGACATCGCGTCGATGCAGATTTGCCTCAGGATGCCCGGCTCTTCGTTCTTCCCCACGATGGCGGCGACGCCCGACTCCTTGATACGCGTGAGCAGGCCACCATTGGTCAGCATCGTGAAGACAATGATCGGCGTTCCGGGGCTGAACTGCTTGAGCCGCTGAATCAGGCGCAGTCCGTCGTCATTGCCCTGGGAACGCTCCATTGTGAAGTCTGTGATGATGAGATCAGGCTGATGCGTTTCCAGCGCGGCGAAGAGTTCCTTTCCTGATGAACACGTTGCAGAAACCTGGACATTCGGGATCTCGCTCAAGGTGCTCTTGACTGCGAGCTGAATCACCGGGTGATCGTCCGCGATCACGACGGAGATGGTACGTGGTGGCATGCGCGTTATTTCTCCGCACTCCAGGTCGATCCTGGGAGCGCACTTTCTTACAGCATGCAGTGGATGGTCCATCCTCAAGGCAGAACGGCCTCGACAGGTCCGGCGGCACGCGCAAATCAACGGGGGCGGCGTAGCCTGCCGGGTGAACCAGCCTGCATAGGGCTCCTGATTCTACCAACTTGCCGTGGCACCGGTTTTGCCGTACGGGACAGATATTTTGCCGATCGTCCCACTCACGGCCCACCTGAAGGATGACTTCCGCTGTAAATCACTAATGGCGAAGGCGGAGGGGGAGCAGCAATTTTGGCCGTTGGATGCGTAACGCCGTCGGTTAGCTTTCCGGCAGTGGCGAATTTCGCCGTCTAGAATGCCTCGTGGAGCGGTACTTTGTACGCGGATTCTGCACAACTTAAGGTTAAAGAAGGAGGGTGCCATGAAGCCGACGTATACCCGCTTCTTTGCCCGGCTTGCTTCGCTGCTGGTGCTCGTGAGTCCGCCGATTGCTGGACTGGCGCAGCCGGTTCGGACCGAGGTCATTCCAATCCAAACTGTCACAATGACCGATCAGGAGTTCCTGACCGGCCACGAAAACGGCCGACCGGCTACGATCGCAGGCGAACTTCGCTTACCCAGGAATGCGTCCGGTCGGCTTCCACTAGTTATCCTGCTGCATGGTTCAGGCGGCATTGCCAGTGGCGTGACGGACTGGGAGCATGACCTGCTCGAAATGGGCGTCGCCACTTTCGTCCTCGACAGCTTCTCGGGGCGCAGCATCATCAACACCAATAACGATCAGACCCAGCTTCCTCGTCTGGCGCAGACCGAGGACGCCTATCGTGCGCTCGCCGTTCTTTCCAGACACCCGCGGATTAACCCTGCACAGATCATACTCATGGGATTCTCGCGAGGCGGGCAGAATGCGCTCTACGCAAGCTTGAAGCGATTTCACCGATTACACGCGTTGCCCGGGACACAATTCGCTGCCTACATTGCGTTTTACCCGGACTGCACCTACACGTATCACGAAGACGACAGCCTGGTTGACAAGCCGGTACGCATTTTTCAGGGCGGTGCGGACAACTACAATCCGGTTGCTCCGTGCCGTGCGTACGTGGGTCGTTTAAGAGCGACGGGTAACGATGTTCAGCTCACCGAATACCCTGGGGCGCATCATCAATTCGACTCGATGGCTCTCCGGCCGCCGGTACAACTATCGCAGGCGCAGACGACCCGAAATTGCAGGGCAATCGAACTGGAAAGCGGGCTACTGGTCAACGCAAAGACACGGGAGCCCTTTACATACAACGACCCTTGTGTCGAAAGAGGGGTGACGGTCGCATATGACGAGCCGGCGGCACGGCTGGCAAGACAGGCTGTTCACGAGATAGTGGCGCGCGTGCTGGCACCCAGCGGCACCGCTTCAACCATTCCCCCCTGATCACCGGCACACTCCGGAAGGGAGCCTGGTGGTCATAGGGCCGAAGTGGATCGGGAAGTTGTGGCAGCCAACGGGGCACGCCAAGTCGAAACTCAGTGTATTGGTTGGAGGGGTGCCATGAATCGAATCGGCAACATCAAAATTCTGTTCATTGCGGGCTTTGGTCCAATTGTCCGCGACACGGGGGCAAGCCGCACGCTTTATAGTGAGAACCTCGGCATCCCCTTCAAAGAAGAGAGTGGTGGTTACCTTCATACGGAGGCGCTGAAAGGAGCAAATAGCTTTGCCCTTTGGCCGCTCTCTCAGGCAGCCCAGTCGTGCTTTGGTAAAGACTCCTGGCCTGACGACATTCCTGTTCCACAAGCTTGGCTTGAGTTTGACGTTGATAGCGTCGAGGAGGCAACAGTGGAGCTTGAGGCACGAGGATATCGAATGCTTGTGAATAGCAGAAGAGAGCCGTGGGGTCAGACTGTCAGTCGTTTCCTCTCGCCGGAAGGATTACTGATTGGTATCACTTTCACACCATGGATGCGGAAAGAAAAATAGCATCGCCTGCCCCACCGCGATGAAGGCTGCGCCGACAAGGCCAAGGTTGACTTCTCGACGCAGCACGGTGCGAAACGGGCAGGACTACCAGCTTGTTATTGCGCAGTAGCAGCGAATCGGGGCCGGGTGCTTACTTGGCCGGCACAACCAGCGGCGCCCCCTTCTTCACGATGTAAGTCGCCAGTTCAGATGCCTTGCCGCTGCCGACGTTTCTCGCCGAGTGGGCAGTCCCCGCCGGAATGAACAAGGAATCACCGGCCCTGAGCGTTACAGGCGGCTGGCCGCCGAGCTGATACTCCAGCGTCCCCTGCAGGACATGGGCGATCTCCTCTCCCGGATGCGAGTGCTGCGGAGCGAATGCGCCGGGATCGAAGTCGACGCGTACCTGTATTGCCTCGCGATCCGGCACGCTGAGATCGTGCTGGACGAGATCGGTTCGATGGACTTCCGCAGTTTGCGCTTGCGCCAACTGCAGCGTCATAGCGGCACCGGCGGCAAGCATGGCAGCCACAATGATTCGGTTCAGTTTCATTTGGAGTTTCCTTCGTCTTGATCAGCTGGGGAATTCCCATTGCAACCGGCGCAGGTATCTGGCGCCAATGGTGGCGGGCAACTCGTTTGGCCAGTCGCGAGCGTGAATGGTGTGCTGGCGTGCTGGCGTGCGCGATATCGGATTATCTGGCGCCAAATACGGCGCGCACCTCGGAAATAGTGGTCGCCTGATCTTGCAGGTGCGGATAATGGCCAATGTTCGGAAGGACCCGAAGGCTCAGATCTGCCCGGCTGGCTAACTCCTCTCCCATTTCCTTCTTGATATAGGAGTCCAGCTCTCCCCAGATCACCTTGACGGGTGTCTTGAGCTGCGCCAGGTTCGCCTCAAAGTCATCTTGATCGCGAGTAAAGTGCGAATAGTAGTGGTAGAACGCGTCGGCGGACGTCAGTTCTCCATTCTGCCAACCACGTGCCACGTCGGCCTTGAATTCCTGGGCCAATTCATAGTGAGACGCCGCAGGCAATCCCCGCGTAAACGTGTTCTTGAGAATTTCATCACGCGTTTTGTTGAAGGCCGCCCGAACCGCTTGGGCCGACTTGGGATCCTTCAGACCTTGCAGGCGTTCCTGCATGTATTGCGGTCGGTTGAACGGTGCGAAGTCGCCAACGACGATGTGCCTTGCAATTTCCGGATCGTCAATCGCCGCGAGCAAGGCCGGCAAGGCACCAATATCGGTTGCGTAGATCACAAGGTTTTGCTTGTCGATCCCGGCTTTCTCGATATAGCCCTTCAATACAGTGGCGTAGTCCCGTGGCGCATATCCGAATTGATCGGCGGAAGGTCGGGACGATTGGCCGTATCCCGGCCAATCGAATGCATGAACTTCGTACTCCTCACCAAGCGCGGAGGCAATTTCCTGCCAAGCGTAGAGTGTCTCGGGAAAGCCATGCAGGAACAGCGCCGTGCCCTTTGAACCGGTGTTGTGTACGACCATCCGCCTGACTGTTATATCTGAGTTGACCTGTACATACCCAAATTCGGGTCTCGCTTTGGCACCCGGAACAAACGATCGGCGATCCGTGGTCGTCTTGGTCATGTCGTTCACCTTTGCTCAATCACTCGAGAACAGATTCAAACCAGCGCGGAAGAACTCTGTTGCCTCAGTTGCATACGCAGCATTGAAGGACAGGCATGTATCTGGTCGATGGCGATCCACGGGCCCGGATGTACCCCTGCGTATCCGGCACTACTGTCGGTACATTCCCATACAAAATTCTCCACAGCATGCTGCGTAAGTAACCTGGCTTGCTTGTAAGAACCTCCAGGTACCGGCGCACGCCAGCCGGAAGAGACCGGCAACAGTCAGCTCGCCGCCAGTTCACTCAAGAACGCGCGGGCGATGGATCGCTCCACGGTCACCCCGCCTGAGCCGCCATGCCCCATCTACTCTGTACTTACGCGCGAGACCGAAACGGGCTCGCGCGCCGGGGCAACTTTTCTTTGCTGAAGAAGGAAAACACCATGCGCTCCCTACTAAGACACCTGTCGGTCGCTGCGGCCGGGGCGGCATTCTGCGTAACGGCATTCGCGCAAGCTGCACCAGATGCCAACCGCCCTCCGGCAATCCTTCCGCTCCAATCAGAGCCGGCTCCCAAGCTGATTCCGTACCCGCCGCTGGCCGAGCCACTGGCCCGCGGCGTCGTCATCGTCCAGTTCCGAACCGAGCATTTCCGTGTCATGCCGGTATTCGGCAAGGCCGCCGTAGAGATATCGCCGCGTATCGGGCACCTGCATGTGACCATTGACGACGCACACGGTACCTGGGCGCATACCAGCGAGGACCCCATCATCGTCGTGGGGCTGACGCCTGGTCCACATAGGCTTCGGCTCGAACTGGCCGATCCCAACCACAAGATCCTGGCCACCGAGACCGTCGCCGTCACGGTGCCGGATTTAAGAGCGCCGGCATCGCATCAGCACTGAGCTATTTGGATCCGTCTGTACTCCGCGCTTGATTCGACACAGGGGTTCGCGGGCCGGCCTCGCGCAGAGGGCGAAAAAAGGCCGGCACAAAGGCCGGCCAGTTGTACGGGGATCGGAGAGGAGAGAGATCCCCGTGCATCGGAGACACGGTTCAGGGCTGGCGGCGGACTGGTGCCGCCGCTAGCGTCAGGCGAGCGCGCCGTCGGTATAGGGATCGAACTTGCCAGCCTTGGCGCCCTCGGTGTACGGGTCAAACCTGTTGTGGGCCGGCGCGGACGACACACCCACGCGGTCCAGGCCCGCGAGCGTGCCGAAACCATCAACATACGGCCCCTTCTTGCTGACGCGCGCGCCGTCGCTGTAGGGATCGAACTTGCCGGCCTTGGCGCCATCGGTGAACGGATCGAAACGGGCTGCCTTGGCGCCGTCTGTAAAGGCGCTGCGGCTTTCGTTGCCACGGAAGACATAGCCATAACGGTCGCCGCTGAAGCCGCTGTCCTTGGGGCCCGCAGCGTGAGCCTGGCCGGCCAGGGCTGCGACGGATAACGCGACGGCAGCGATCAGGGCCTTGGCAACGGCGTTTGCGTTCAGGGTCTTGGTGCTCATGATGTTCTCCATCTCCAGTGAGGATCCGCGCGTTCGGGATCGGTTGTTCGCGGCGTCTGGGTCGTCACACACATCTACTCATAGATAGATGACCGGCCCTGAAAAAACGGGGAAATCCCCGATGTCGCGCTGGATCCTCTTGGCTCGGCTTCCGCTTCGGGCGGGAGTGCAGCAGCGATCCATGACGCAATATTATCTACCTGTAGATAGATAGTCAAGGATTTTCTGACAGGATGGGCGAGCTCTGCGGACCTTGCCGCGAAAAGTACTGTCATTACCACACGAGCCGCTCCCGTGCCGGGGGCGGCCCATCATCACATCAGCGGCCTGCCGGCGTCGCCAGGGATCCAGCCGCGCCAGGCCGCCCCGGCCTCTCAACCTTCCAGCGGCATGGCGCTGGTGCACTTGATCTCGTCCAGGCAGACGCTGGACTTGACCCCGCTGACGCCAGGGATGCGCATCAGGGTATCGAGCAGGAAGTCCGACAGCGACTTGAGATCGCGCGCCACCACTTTCAGGACATAGTCGATATCGCCGGTCACCGAGAAGCATTCCTGGATCTGCGCCAGTTCGGCGACCAGGCTCTTGAAATTGGAGAGGTCGCGGATATGGCCCCGCTCCATGGTGACGTGGATGAACGCGACCACGCCGAAGCCAAGGCTGGTGGCATCCAGCCGCGTTTCATAGCGCTTGATGATGCCGCTTTCCTCCAGGCGCCGGTGACGCCGCAAGGTCTGCGCCGGCGACAGCCGGATGGCCTCGGCCAGCTCGAGGTTGGAGGCCCTGCCGTGCTCCTGCAGGACGCCCAGCAGGCGGCGGTCGATGCGGTCCAGCTCCGTAATCTGCAATTTCATCTCCTTAACGTTACCAAAAATGAAATTTCGTGTCGCAATCTAGGGTTTCCCTGTGTGGCTTACGAAATCCTATTTTCCACGCCGGAATATACACTGCCCGACATGCCTGCAGTACACGGCGTCGGGATTTCCTCCGGTTTCCCTGCGCCGCTACGGTCAGGCCCGGCGTGGCACACGCAGCATCGCATGCGGCCCACCCGAAATATTATTTCTCCGCCCCCGAGACAGTGCATGTCCCCCGAAGACCGTACAGCAGCCCCAGATTTCCGGCCACGCGGCTCGCGCCGCGCTACCGGCCAGCTGTGCCTCGGGACCTCATCCCCGTTCCCTGCAAGCCTGCCGGCGCGCGCCTTCGCGGCCGGCACGCAGGTGGCAGCCAGCACGCATGCGCGTTGGCTGCTGTGAACTCCCTCCCACCTTGCTAAGCAATCGCCATGGCCGACCTGTTTGAAAATCCGATGCAGTTGATGGGCTTCGAATTCGTGGAATTCGCCTCGCCCACCCCCAATGTGCTGGAACCGCTGTTCGAGCAGATGGGCTTCACGCTGGTGGCACGCCACCGCTCCAAGGACGTGCTGCTGTACCGCCAGGGCGACATCAACTTCATCATCAACCGCGAGCCCAATAGCGAGGCCGCCTACTTCGCCGCCGAGCATGGCCCGAGCGCCTGCGGCATGGCCTTCCGCGTGAAGGACTCGCACAAGGCCTATGCGCTCGCGCTGGAACTGGGTGCCCAGCCCGTCGAGATCGCCACCGGCCCGATGGAACTGCGCCTGCCCGCCATCAAGGGCATCGGCGGCGCGCCGCTGTACCTGATCGATCGCTTCGAGGAAGGCAAGTCCATCTATGACATCGACTTCGAATTCATCGAGGGCGTGGACCGCCACCCGGTTGGCCACGGCCTGAAGCTGATCGACCACCTGACGCACAACGTCTACCGCGGCCGCATGGCCTACTGGGCGAGCTTCTACGAGAAGCTGTTCAACTTCCGCGAGATCCGCTACTTCGACATCTCGGGCGAGTACACCGGCCTGACCTCCAAGGCAATGACCGCGCCGGATGGCAAGATCCGCATCCCGCTGAACGAGGAATCGGCCAAGGGCAGCGGCCAGATCGAGGAATTCCTGATGGCCTTCAACGGCGAGGGCATCCAGCACATCGCCCTGCTGACGGAAAACCTGGTCGACGTCATCGACAAGCTGCAGATGGCCGGCGTGCCGCTGATGACCGCCCCCAACGACTTCTACTATCAGGGCCTGGAAAAGCGCCTGCCCGGCCACGGCCAGCCGGTCGACCAGCTCCAGGCACGCGGCATCCTGCTGGACGGCACCACCGAAGGCGGCAAGCCGCGCCTGCTGCTGCAGATCTTCTCCAAGACCCTGCTCGGCCCGGTGTTCTTTGAGTTCATCGAGCGCCAGGGCGACTACAGCGACGGCTTTGGCGAAGGCAACTTCAAGGCCCTGTTCGAATCGCTGGAGCGCGACCAGATCGAGCGCGGCGCCCTGAAGGTCTGACCCCCGCCACACATGCAGCGGCCCGGCGGCCCGGCAGCCCATAAGGCTCGCCAGTGCCGGCCGCATCACTGCACCGGCCGTCGCCGCAGCACCGCTGCGGCGACGGCCGGCAACACCACGAAGCGCTCGAGACCGAAGGGGTTCGACGAGAGGCGCGGATTCACATTCCAAAAGAATGGGTAGAGGAACAACATGAATTCCGACAATGAGAACGGCTCGCTAAAGCGCGGGCTCAAGAACCGGCATATCCAGCTGATTGCGCTGGGCGGCGCCATCGGCACCGGCCTGTTCCTGGGCATCGCCCAGACCATCAAGATGGCCGGCCCCTCCGTGCTGCTCGGCTATGCCGTGGCCGGCATCGTGGCCTTCTTCATCATGCGCCAGCTGGGCGAGATGGTGGTGGACGAGCCGGTGGCCGGCTCCTTCAGCTACTTCGCCGACAAGTACTGCGGCCAATTCGCCGGCTTCATCTCGGGCTGGAACTACTGGGTGCTGTATATCCTGGTCAGCATGGCCGAGCTCTCGGCCGTGGGCATCTATATCCAGTACTGGTGGCCGCACGTGCCGACCTGGATGTCGGCGCTGGCCTTCTTCCTGATCATCAACGCCATCAACCTGTCGAGCGTGAAATCCTTCGGCGAGATGGAGTTCTGGTTCTCCATCATCAAGGTGGCGGCCATCGTCGGCATGATCGGCTTCGGCGGCTACCTGCTGGTGTCCGGCTCGGCGGGCCCGCAGGCAAGCGTCACCAACCTGTGGCAGCACGGCGGCTTCTTCCCCAACGGCTTCGGCGGCCTGGTGATGGCCATGGCCGTCATCATGTTCTCCTTCGGCGGCCTGGAACTGGTGGGCATCACCGCGGCCGAGGCGGACTCGCCGCAGACGACCATCCCCAAGGCCACCAACCAGGTGATCTATCGCATCCTGATCTTCTACGTGGGCGCGCTGGGCGTGCTGCTCTCGCTCTACCCGTGGGAGAAGGTTGTCACCGGCGGTAGCCCCTTCGTGCTGATCTTCCACGCACTGAACGCCGACATCGTCGCGCACGTGCTGAACGTGGTGGTGCTGACGGCCGCGCTGTCGGTCTACAACAGCGGTGTCTACTGCAACAGCCGCATGCTGTACGGCCTGGCCAAGCAGGGCAACGCCCCGCAGGCGCTGCTGAAGGTGAACAAGCGCGGTATTCCGCTGGTGGCGCTGGGCGTCTCGGCTGCGGCCACGGCGCTGTGCGTGGTGATCAACTATTTCATGCCCGGCAAGGCCTTCGAGCTGCTGATGGGCCTGGTGGTGTCGGCGCTGCTGATCAACTGGGCGATGATCAGCGTCATCCACCTCAAGTTCCGCCACGACAAGCGCCGTGCCGGCCAGGAGACGCGCTTCAAGAGCCTGGGCTACCCGCTGACCAACTACCTGTGCCTGGCCTTCCTGGCCGGCATCCTGGTGATCATGTACCTGACCCCCGACCTGCGCATCTCGGTCTATCTGATCCCGGTCTGGCTGGGCGTGCTGGCGATCAGCTACCGCTTCCGCCAGAAGCGCCAGCCCCATGGCGCCGCGCTGGGCGGCGGCGTCGCCGCGCGGTAATCCGATGCCCCCGGGCCGCCATGCCGGCCCGGGCGGAAAGCGGCATGGGCTGACCTGGCCCGCCGTCTGTGGCATTCTCTGTCTTTTAGCCCGCCCGGCGCCGTCGGGCGGGCGTCCGCTTCACCCCCAAACCCAAGCACGCAGGAACTCCCATGTTCGAACACATCGAAGCCTTTCCGGGCGACCCGATCCTCTCGCTGAACGAAAACTTCCAGGTCGATCCCCGCACCCAGAAGGTCAACCTGAGCATCGGCATCTACTTCGATGACAACGGCAAGCTGCCCGTGATGCAGGCCGTGCGCGAGGCCGAGGCCGCGCTGCTGGCCGACATCGGCCCCCGCCCCTACCTGCCCATGGCCGGCCTGGCAGCCTACCGCGACGCCGTGCAGGCGCTGGTCTTCGGCGAACAGGCCAAGGCGCGCGCCGAAAGCCGCATCGCCACGCTGCAGACGCTGGGCGGCTCGGGCGCGCTGCGCGTGGGCGCCGACTTCCTCAAGCGCTACTTCCCCAAGGCCCAGGTCTGGATCAGCGACCCGAGCTGGGAAAACCACCGCGTGGTCTTCGAGCGCGCCGGCTTCACGGTGCAAAGCTACCCCTACTACGATGACGCCACCGGCGGCCTGAAGTTCGACGCCATGCTGGCCGCACTGAAGGCCGTGCCCAAGGGCGACGTGGTGCTGCTGCACGCCTGCTGCCACAACCCGACCGGCGTGGACCTGGACCAGGACCAATGGCGCCAGGTCATCGCTGTGCTGAAGGCACAAGGCCTGCTGCCCTTCGTCGACATGGCCTACCAGGGCTTCGGCGCTGGCCTGGACGATGACGCCTTTGCCATCCGCGAAATGGAGCGCGAGGGCCTGTCCTTCCTGGTGGCCAATTCGTTCTCGAAGAACTTCTCGCTGTACGGCGAGCGCTGCGGCGGCCTGAGCGTGGTCTGCAACAGCGCCGACGAAGCTTCGCGCGTGCTCGGCCAACTGACCGGCGCCGTGCGCGCCAACTACAGCAACCCGCCCACGCACGGCGCGCGCATCGTCAACAAGGTCCTGACCACGCCGGCGCTGCGCGCCCAGTGGCAGGCCGAGCTGGCCGCCATGTGCGAGCGCATCACCCGCATGCGCCAGGCCATCCACGACAGCCTGGTCGGCCACGTGAGCGGCGAGGCGCTGTCGCGCTACGTCAAGCAGCGCGGCATGTTCACCTACACCGGCCTGAGCGCCGAGCAGGTGGACAGCCTGCGCGAAGAGCACGGCGTCTACCTGCTGCGCTCGGGCCGCATGTGCGTGGCTGGCCTGAACGAGAGCAATGTGTCGATCGTGGCCAAGGCCATCGGCACCGTGCTGGCCAAGGCCTAAAGCCACAGTAAAGCCAAGGCGGGCCCGCGCCATGCGGGCCCCAGCCATGCCGGTGGCCGCCACCGGCATGGTCCCCTACTGCAGTTCGATCTTCGCCACCTGTGCCAGGCGCTTCCAGCGTGCGATCTCCTCGCTCTGGTAGCGCCGCAGTTCGGCCGGCGTCGACAGGATCAGCGAGGTCGACTGCCGCTGGTAGTACTCCTTGACGTCCTGCGCCGCACCCGCGGCGGCGAACAGGGCAACCAGGCGCTGCACGACGGCAGGCGGCGTCTTTGCCGATACCGCGGCAGCCACCCAGTTGTAGCAGAGGAAGTCCGGCATGCCGGCCTCGGCCGAGGTCGGCACCTCGGGCAGCAGCGGCGAACGCTGCGGCGCCGTATAGGCCAGCGCGCGCGCCTTGCCGGCCTTGGCCAGCTCGATCGCCCCGCTCGCATCCACCACGGCAAAGTCCACATTGCCCGCCACCACGCCGTTGATCGCATCGCCCGCGCCCTTGTAGGGCACGTTCGTCGTCTTGACGCCCGCCAGCTCGTTCAGCCATTCCGTGTACAGCGTGTACGACATCGACCCCGAGCCATAGTTGAGGGCGCCGGGACGCTGGCGCGCGGCATCGAGCAGCGCCTTGAGCGTGGTGTAGGGCGAGTTGCCCGGCACCAGCACCAGGCATGGCCCGCGCGACAGCAGCGTGATCGGCGCGAAGTCGGCGATCGGATCGTAGGGCAGCTTGCGGAAGGTGGCGGCATTGGTCGACAGCGTCGAGTTGCTGCCGATGAAGACGGTGTAGCCGTCCGGGGCCGCGCTCAACACCGTCTGCACGCCGATGAAGCCATTGCCGCCCGGCTTGTTCTCCACTACCACGCCATGCCCGCTCAGCTCGCCGATCTTCTTGGCGAACACACGTGCGGTGATATCGGTGCCGCTGCCCGGCGGGAAGGGCACGACGAATCGTAGCGGCCGGCTCGGAAAGGCGGCGTCCGCGGCGCGCGCCGCGGGCGGCGCGGCAAGCGTGGCCGCGGCGAGGATGGCTGCGCCCAGCGCGAAGACCAGGCGCCTGCGCGCCGGTGGCGTGGAATGAGGGTTGGCGGTGTGCATGATGTCTCCTTGATGATTGTCCCGGCACGGCCGGTGCTTGCCGGGGCATCGCTGGCCCCGGTCTTCGCCTGGCCGGCGCCCGGCCTGCGGGCGGCGGCAGCGGGCGCTCAACGGTGCTTCAGTCCGAGCAGGTCGCGTGCGATGACCCAGCGGTGCACCTCGGACGGCCCCTCGTAGATGCGCATCAGCCGCGTCTCGTTGGCCATCTGCTGCAGCGGCAGCTCCTTGGTCATGCCCATCGCGCCGAACACCTGCATGGCATGGTCGATCACGTCCCAGGCCATCTCCGTGGCGAACACCTTGATCATCGACACCTGGGTGCGCGCCTGGTCGCCGGCATCGATACGCGCGGCCGCGTCGTAGGTCATCAGGCGGCAGGCGTGGATGCGCGTGGCGGCATCGGCCACCCACCACTGGATGGCCTGGCGGTCGGCCAGTGCGGCGCCGAAGGTGCGGCGCTGCGGCGCGTATTCGCACAGCATGTCCAGCGCGCGCTGCGCGCGGCCGATGCACCAGGCCGCCATCTGCACCCGCCGCGTGGACAGGCGCGTCTGCATCGGCGCGAACCCTTCTCCCTCCGTGCCTAGCAGCTGGCCGGCCGGCACGCGGCAATCTTCCAGCACCACCTCATAGGTGGAATGGCCGCCGATCATCGGGATGCGCCGCTCCACCTTGAAGCCCGGCGTGCCGCGCTCGACGATAAAGGCCGAGATGCCCGGCCGCGCGCCGCGCGTGCGGTCGGTCACGGCCATCACGATGGTCCAGTCCGCACGGGCCGCGCGGCTGATCCAGATCTTGCGGCCATTGAGCACCCAGTGGTCGCCGTCGCGCTCGGCGCGGGTGGTCATCATCGACGGGTCGCCTCCCGCGCCCGGCTCGGAGATGGCAATCGCCGACACCGTCTCGCCGCGCGCATAGGGCGCCAGGTAGCGGGCGCGCTGGTCTTCATTGGCGGTCTGCAGCAGCATGCGCAGGTTGGGCGAGTCCGGCGGCAGGTCATAGGGCGTGATGGTCTTGCCCAGCTCCTCGTTGACGCCAACCATCGCCACCACCGGCAGGTCCGAGCCGCCCATTTCGGCGGGGGCGTCCAGCCCCCACAGGCCCAGTTCGCGCGACAGCGCATCCAGCCGCGCATGTTCCTCGGGCAATAGCGCCAGCTGGCCGCCTTCGGCCTCGCGCGCCAGCACGGCCGGCTCGAGCGGAAGCAACTGCTCGCGCACGAATCGCGCGACCAGGTCCTTCAGCATCCGGTGTTCTTGGTCCAGTTCAAAATTCATCGTTGGTCTCCTCCTTGCGCTTGGTGCTGGGGTTGCGGCGCGTGGATCCACGCATCACGGCGCCGGCTGGCGGCCGGCCGCCAGCCGCGCCACCGCCGCCTCATCCAGCCCCGCCTCGGCCAGCACCTCCGCGGTGTGTTCGCCCAGGCGCGGCGCATGCCGCCGCAGCGACAATGGGGTCGCCGAAAAGCGCGCCGCCGGCCGCATCTCGCGCAGCGGCCCTTCGCTCGGGTGCTCGGTGCGCTGGAACAGCCCGACCGCCTCCAGGTGGGGATGGTTCGGCAGCGCATCGAGCGCGTAGATCGGCGTGGCCGGGATATCCAGTGTCTCGAACAGCGCCATCCATTCGGCGGTGCTGCGCTCGGGCGTGATCTCCCCCAGGTGCTGGTAGAGCGCCCGGATGTTCGCGTTGCGCTGGGCACGGCTCGAAATGTCGTATTTCTCGCCGAGGTCTTCGCGGCCCACGGCGCGGAAGAAGGCCTGCCAATGCCGGTCGGTATAGGGCAGCGCGCAGATCCAGCCGTCGCGCGTGCGCGCCGGGCGCCGGCCGCCCTGCAGCAGGCGCGCGTAACCGGCGCCCGCGGTGGCCGGATCGAAGGTCAGCCCGCCCAGGTGCTCGGCCAGCACGAAGCTGGCCATCGTCTCCAGCATGGGCACTTCCACCTGCTGCCCTTCCCCGTGGCGCTCGCGGTGCAGCAGCGCGGCCAGCACCGCGTTGGCCAGCGCCAGGCCGGTGGTCTTGTCGGCGATCAGGCTGGGCACGTATTCCGGCCGCTCGCCCGCGGCCGAGCCCAGCGCCACCAGGCCGCAGGCTGCCTGGATGATGTCGTCGAAGGCGGGCTTGTCGCGGTCCGGTCCGTCCTGGCCGAATCCGGTCGCCACGCAATAGACGATGCGCGGGTTCAGCGCCGCCACCGCCGCGTAGCCGAAGCCGAGCCGCTCGATGGCGGACACGCGCATGTTGTGGACCAGGACATCGGCGCCGGCGATCAGCTCGCGCAGCGCGGCCGCGCCGTCGGCGCTCTTCAGGTCCAGCACCACCGAGCGCTTGTTGCGGTTCAGCGCCAGGTAGATCGAACTCATGCCGGCGTGCTGCGACACGCCGTTGGCGCGCATCAGGTCGCCTTCCGGCCCCTCCACCTTGATCACGTCCGCGCCGAGGTCCGCCAGCACTTGCGTGGCCAGCGGGCCCAGCACCACCGAGGTCAGGTCGAGCACGCGGATGCCGTCGAGCGGACCGGTGCGTGCCTTGCCCGCAGCGTGGCCGGGAGCGGCACGGCGTGCGCCGCCCGCCGCCGCTGCGGTTTCATCGATCGATCGCATGGTGCCTCCTCAGCGACGGCGGAACGCCGGATCGCGCCGCTGCGCCATCGCGGCTACGCCCTCGCGGAAGTCTTCGGTGGCGAATTGCACGCGCTGGATCGCCAGTTCGCGCTGGTTGATCTCGGCGATGCGATCGGCCAGCCCCAGGCGCAACGTCTCGCGCGTGCTCTCCACCGCCAGCGGCGCCGACAGCGCGATCTCGCCGGCCAGCGCCAGCGCCCGCGCCTTGACCTGGTCCTTGGGCACCAGCTCGTCGGCCAGGCCGATCGCCACCGCCTCTTCGCCGCCGATGCGCCGGCCGGTATAGAAGAGCCGCGCGGCCTGTTGCTCGCCCACGAGCCGCGGCAGCGTCAGGCTCAGCCCGAAACCGGGATGGAAGCCCAGCCGGTTGAAGTTGGCGGAAAAGCGCGCCTCGGGGCAGGTCACGCGGAAGTCGGCGACCAGCGCCAATCCCAGTCCGGCGCCGATGGCCGGCCCCTCGACCGCCGCGACGATGGGCTTGCGGTTGCGGTACAGCTTCATCGCCTGTGCGTAAAAGGCCGATGGATCATTGGCCACGCTGCCGCGCTCGGCGCCGCTGAAATCGGCGCCGGCGCAGAATGTGCCCACGCCGGAGCACAGCAGCACGGCGCGGCATTCATCGTCCGCGTCGCATTGTGCGAAGGTCTCCGCAAGCTCGCGCATTACGTTGACATCGACAAAATTGTGCGGCGGCCGGCTGAGTTCGACCACGGTGACGTGCTGCGCTTGCGAGACGCGGATTTCGGCATCGGCTGACATGGGGCAAGGACTCCTCGACGGCGGGCACGGCGGCCCGTGCAGGGTGGCTGGAAATGGAGCGGCCGGCGACGCGCCGGATTGGGCCGGATTGCGCTGCCGCTCGACCGCACTCAGTATTCGCCGAACCTCGGCCGGCCGCTATACTGCAATTTCGGATTCCGAAATCTTTTGCCATGCCTGCCAGCGATCCCCCGGCGCCGTCGACACGGCGCCAGACAAGCGACAGCGGCCGCTTCACACGCGGCACCGAAGGCAGCCAGTCGCTGGAGCGCGGGCTGGCGCTGCTGCGCGCCTTCCGCGTCGGCACCTCTTGCCTGGGCAATGCGGAACTGGCCGCGCGCACCGGCCTGCCGCGGCCGACGGTGAGCCGCCTGACGCGCTCGCTGGTGGATGCGGGGTTCCTGCACTATGACGTCGCTGCGCGCGCCTACCGGCTGGCGCCGGTGGTGGTGAGCCTGGCCGATGCCTTCGGACAGGCAACGCCGGTGCCCGAACTGGCGCTGCCGGGCATGCGCGCGATCGCCGAGGCCGAGCACGTCAACGTCGGACTGGCCGTGGCCGACCAGACCGAGATGGTCTATCTTGCGTCGATCCGGCACAGCCAGGACAGCGTGTCGTTGACGCGGCGCGTGGCACCGGGCACGCGAGTGGCGATGGAGCGCACCGCGATCGGCCTGGCGTATCTCGCGATGCTGCCGGCGGCGGTGCGGCAGGATCTGCTGCTGCGCATCGAAACGCGCCTGGGCGAGCGGTGGGAACGGCGGGCCGCCGGCATCGCCCGCCGCATCGCGCAGGCGCAGCGCCAGGGCTATTGCGTGGCGGCCTACCAGCCGGGCCATCTCGCGGCGGTGGGCACCGCCTTCATCGGCCCGGACCAGCAGCTCTACGGCCTCAACATCAGTTACGCGCAACGGCCCGGCCATGGCCGCCACGACAGCGAGCGCTACGCGGCCATGCTGCTGGGCCTGGCGCAGCGCGTCGGCATGGCCGGGCATTGGGGTGGCGCGTCCGTGGCCGGCGCCGCGGATGGCGTCACCGAATAAGGAGGTCGCCGGCAGGCGCGCCTCGGTCGAGCGAGATATTGCCCGCCTTGATGATCTCCGCCTAGCGGGTACCGTCGCGATCGATTTGTTTCTGGAAGTTGTAGCAGAGGAAGACCAGCACTTCGGGCAGCAGCGGCGAACGCTGCGGCGCCCTATAGGCCAGCTATCGTGCCTCGGATTTCGGCGGACGCGCGCGCCGCCCGGCCGCGCGCAGCAGCTTCTGGAACGTCGGGCAGGCCAGATGGCTCGGCGCCGGGCACACGGCGGCGTGCCGCAGACCGTCGCGCATCGCGCTGAGCCGGCGGATCGTGTGGTCCAACTCATCGGCTTTCGCATCTAGCTGCGCACGGTCGATCGCCGGCTCTCCGTCGGCGCCGAACATCGCGCGAATCTCGTCGAGCGAAAAGCCGGCCTCGCGCCCGAGCGCAATCAGAGCTAGCCGCTGCAGCACCTCGCGGTCGTACTGACGCCGCAAGCCGCGCCGCCCGGTCGACGCGATCAATCCCTTCTCTTCGTAGTAGCGCAACGTCGAAGCGGGCAATCCCGATTGGCGCGCGACATCGCCGATGTCCAGAGAGCGCATGCTTGCTTGACCTCAAGTTAACTTGAAGTAGCAAGATACCGGCTCGATCCCGTTGAAACAAGCAACATGAAAACGACACCGATCCCGCGCCGCGCCGAGCGGCCGGCATCACACCGCGACCCTGGCGGCCCCTGCCCCGTCCGAACCGAACCGGCCGGAGGCGGCGATGCATGAAACGATCGAGATGCTGCGCGATGCGCTCATCATCGGCGCGGGCGGCACGCTGGGGATGGATCTCTGGGCCGTGCTGCAGCGACGCGCGTTCGGCGTGCCATCGCTCGATTACGCGCTGGTGGGCCGCTGGCTCGGTCACATGCCGGGCGGGCAATTCCGGCATGCATCGATCATGTCGGCGCCACCGGTGGCGCACGAACGCGCGATCGGCTGGGTCGCCCATTACGCGATCGGAATCGCATTTGCGGCGCTGCTGCTGGCGTCCGCGGGACCAGACTGGGCGCGCACGCCGACGCTCATCCCAGCGCTTGCGGCAGGCCTCGCGAGCGTTGTGGCGCCCTTTTGCGTGATGCAGCCGGCGTTCGGCTTCGGCATCGCGGCCGCGCGCACGCCAAGGCCGAACGTCGCGCGGCGGCGCAGCCTCATTGCGCACCTGTCGTTCGGGTTCGGCCTCTATCTGGCCGCACGTACGCTGGCCGCTGTCATCGCGTGACGTGATCGCCGGCGCGATCACGCACGCTCAAGCGCCTCAGTCGAGCGAGATATTGCCCGCCTTGATGATCTCCGCGTAGCGTGCGCCGTCGCGATCGATCAGCTTCTGGAACTCCGCCGGCGTGCTGCCCACGGCAACGTAGCCCAGGTCTTCCAGCCGCTTCTGCACTTCAGGCAGGCGCACGACTTCAGCGATCGTGCGCGACATGCGGTCGATGATCGGCTGCGGCGTGCCCGCCGGCGCCATCAGGCCGGTCCAGGAACTCATCACGAAGCCGGGCAGGCCCGCCTCCTCCATCGTCGGCACATTGGGCGCCACGGCCAGCCGCTTGGCCGAGGCCACGGCCAGCACGTTGATCTTGCCGGCCTTGGCCTGCGGCATCGGCACCAGCAGCGGGTCGAACACCATCGACACCTGGCCCGACATCAGGTCGGTCAGGATGGGCGCGCTGCCGTTGTAGGGGATATGGGTCATCTCCAGCTTGCTGACCATGGCGAAGCGGGTGCCCACCAGGTGCGCGCTGGAGCCGGTGCCGCTGGAGGCGAAGTTCAGCTTGCCGGGATTGCGCTTGCCGTACTCGATCAGTTCGGCCACGGTATGCGCCGGAATCTGCTTGGCCGTGAACAGGAACAGCGGCAGGTCGGCCATGTAGCTGACCGGCTTCAGGTCGGCCGGCTTGTAGGGCAGCGACTTGTACAGGCTCGGGTTGGCCGAGTAGGCGGCCAGCACCGACAGGAAGGTGTAGCCGTCGCCCTTGGCGCGCGCCGCCACGGTGGTGCCCACCGTACTGTTGGCGCCGGGGCGGTTCTCGACGATGACCGTCTGCTTGAGCCGTTCGGCCACCTTCTCGAACACTACGCGCGCAACGGTATCGGTCGAGCCGCCGGGCGTGTAGGGCACGATCACGCGGATCGGCTTGGCGGGCCAGGCGTCCTCGGCCGCGAAGGCGGCGGGCGCCATTGCAGTCTGGCCGAGCAAGGCGGCGGTGGCGACGGCGGCGATGGCCGGCAGACGGCCGGCGAACGGTTTGTTTACTGCCATTGTGCTCCTCTCTATCTCTTGTGAAACGCGCGCTGCGTCACGCCTGTGCGTTCTTTGCGCACGCGCGCCAAGCATGACATGTAATGCTATCAAGTAGACACATTGCAACAAAAAGTGCGTGCAATTTTGTGCGGTCATCGGCGATCCGCCACAGGGCGCGGAGCCGTTGGGGCGAGCGTTCCGGCTCCCGCAGCTCGACGGCATGGACCAAGCCGGCCGGATGGCGGGCATGCGGGTTCGGCCGCGGCGGCGGCCCGCTTCCTGCTTGAAGCGGTATGGGCACGCTGGGTAGAATCGGGCGTTCTCTGTGGAGCCGCCGCGCGGCGCCCGCGCCGGAGCCACACCGCCGCCGACACACCCGTCCCGATCCGGTGTGGCGCGGCGGGACCCGCGCCCGCTCCACCCGCCACACCGGAATCCGAACGTGCCATTCATTCTTCTTGGCCTCGCCCTGATCGGCGCCCTCATCTATGGCTTGGTCCGCCTGTACATGGCGGTGGCGGCGGCCTTCGGGCCGCTTGCCGGCGCCGGCGCCGTGCTGCTGGCCATCGCCTTGCTGGTTGCGCTGATCGCCAGCGTCGTGCGCCGCTACCGACGCATCCACGGCACCACCGTGAATGGCGAGCGCATCCTGTTGCTGGACGGTGCGTGGGGCAGCCTGCGCATCGACGCCGAACACAAGCACGGCCTGCTGGCATTGCACGAGGCGCGCTCCCGCTTCATCTTCGCGGACATCGCGGGGGCCGAGCCCGCCAGCGAGGGCGGCGCGTGGACGCTCGCGCTGCGCCTGGAGCACAACGCCCAGCCTCTGTGGCGCATCCCCATGCCTTCGCGCAAGGAAGCGCAACGCTGGGCAAAGATCTTCACCCTGGCCGCGGCGCAGAAGCTCTAGGAAGGCCGGCGCCGTAGTGCAGCCGCTAGCCGGCGTGCATCAGGATATTGACTAGCTTGCCGAAGGGGTCGCGCACATAGAAACGGCGCACGCCCCAGGGCTCGTCGACTGGCCCGTACTCCACCGCAAAGCCAGCTGCACGCATGCCCGCCAGCACCGCGTCGACGTCATCGACCTCGATCGACAGATCCGGCACCGGCGTACCCGATCCGCCTTCTGTAGCGATGCTGAGCTGGATGCCCATGCTCCGCTCGGCGCCGTAGGTGGCGATCCATCCATGGTCCATCAGCAGGTCGAGGCCCAGCACATCTTGGTAGAAGCGGCGGGCCGCACCGATGTCGGCCGCGGCGATGTTGGCAACGATGCGTTTGACCTTCATGTGCTCTCCTTGAGGCCGGCCGGCGCGCTCAACCGGCCGCCCTACCCCTTCAAGTACATGTTCAAGCGCTTGGCCGCATTGCGCAGGTGGGACTCCGCCGCCTCCGCCGCGCGCTCGGGATCGCCGGCGGCAATGGCGTCGTAGATCAGCTTGTGTTCTTCCTGCACGGCCTCGACGAGGTCGGCGTGGCGGCTCTTGGTATTGCTGCGCGCCTGCCTGATCAGCCGGCGTGCGCCGTGTTCCAGGTGCTCGCTGAGGGCCTGGAAGTGCGGATTGTGGGTGGCGTCGACGATGGCCTGGTGGAAGGCGAAATCCTCGTCGTCGCCGAGGCGGTCGTTGGCGATCTCATACTCCATGCCGATCAGCGCCCGCCGGATGCGTTTGAGGTCTTCCGGCGTGCGGCGTATCGCCGCGAAGCGGGTGGCCGCCACTTCGATGGTGACCAGCAGCTCCATCACCATCGACAGCGAGTGCTTCTCGTCGATAGCCACGTCCTGCATGCGGAAGGCCTGCCGCTGGCTGCGCTCGATCACGAACACGCCGCTGCCGGCCTTCGACTCCACCAGCCCTTCCGACTTCAGTTGCGATAGCGCTTCGCGCACCACGGCGCGGCTGACCGAAAACTGCTCGCACAGCAAGCGTTCGCTCGGCAGGCGGTCGCCCACGGCGAACTCGCCGGACGAGATCGCCTGGCTCAGGCGCCGCGCGATCTCGTCCGGCAGGTGCTTCGGTTCAGGGTGGAACATCACGCTTTCCGCACGGTTCCCGCCAGAAGGTGCCATGTCCGGCACGGTCTTGCTCACAGTTCTCTCCCTCGCGCCAGCCGGCGCGGTCTGCAAATTGGTCTTACAGGTCAATGTAGCACGTCTCGATGCGAGTGCAATCGCTTGCGCACATCGACGTGTGCAAGGCGAACGCAGCGCTGTCCAAGATGCCTTCGCACCCCGCTTCCAATAGCGCGCCGTCTCGCCGGACTGCCCGTTTTAGCGGGGTTCTTCGGCCATCAGTAAAAACCCGGATACGCCGGCAGCGCCGTTGACGCAGCCTGTCCAACTCCCTATAGTAAACCTGTCTGACCAATTTTATAACTGTCAGACCAATAAAGGATGACGCCCGCGCGGCGCATCCGGATGGCCTAACTATCCAGGAGACATGCATGAGCGGTAGCCGTATTTCCCGTCCTTTGCTCGCGGCAGCGGCGCTTTCCCTGCTGGCAGGCGCGGCATCGGCGGCCCCGGTGAAGATTGCGCTGGTCGAGACCCTGTCCGGGCCGCAGGCCTCGACCGGGCTGATGTTCCGCGCCGCCGCGCGCTACACCATCGACAAGCTCAACGCGGCCGGCGGCTGGAACGGCGAGCCGTTGCAGCTGGTCGAGTACGACAACCAGGGCGGCCCCGCCGGCGCCGCCGACAAGCTGAAGGCCGCCGTGGCCGACGGCGCCCAGATCGTGATGCAGGGCTCGTCCTCCGCCGTGTCGGGGCAGATCACCGAGGACGTGCGCAAGTTCAACCTGCGCAACCCCGGCAAGGAGATCCTCTACCTGAACCTTGGCGGCGAGGCGATGGAGCTGACTGGCGACAAATGCCACTTCTACCATTTCCGCTTCGCCACCAACGCCCAGATCCGCGTCAAGGCGCTGGTCGGCGCGATGAAGCCGCTCAATACGCTGGGCACCCGCGTGTACGCCATCAACCAGAACTACTCCTGGGGCACCGACATGCAGAAGGCCGTCGCCGACTACGCCGGCCTGGGCGGCTACACGGTGGTGGACAAGACGCTGCATGACGTCAACAAGGTGCAGGACTTCTCGCCCTACGTGGCGAAGATCGCGGCCGCCAAGGCAGACACGGTGATCACCGGCAACTGGTCCAACGACCTGCTGCTGTTGATGAAGGCCAGCAAGGCCGCCGGCCTGAAGACCCGCTTCGCCACCGTCTTCCTCGACCAGCCGGGCAACGTCGGCAATGCCGGCGACGTGGCGCTGGGCCACTATGTCGCCCACCCCTTCAACGCGGAAGCCGGCGGCGCCGACGGCGAGAAGCTCGCCAGCGAGTTCAAGGCCAAGGAAGGCCATATGCCGGTCTTCATCGAGCCGCAGTCGGTGTTCGGCATCGAGATGCTGGGTGAGGCGCTGAAGTCGGTCAAGCCCGAAGGCGGCAAGCTCAGCACCAAGGCACTCGCCCTGGCGCTGGAGAAGGCCAAGGTCAAGACGCCGCTCGGCGAAATGAGCATGCGTGCGGCCGACCACCAGGTGCTGCTGCCGATGGTGGTGTCGGTGGTCAGCAAGGACGCGAAGTTCAAGGTCGACGGCACCGACATGGGCTTCAAGCCGGTCAAGACCTTCTCCGCGGCCGAAGCCGCCACCCCGCCGCAGGCCAGCTGCAAGATGCAGCGCCCCAGCTGATCCCGCGACACCCATCACGCTGACCGGCGCGCGCCATCCGCGGCGCGTCCCGGCATGCGCGGCGGCAGCCGTCCTCCGACGGCGCTGCCGCGCAGTGGATTGGCTCGTCCAAAAAAAGCCCAGGAAGCCTCATGGAATACCTCATCGTCTCGCTGCTCAACGGCGCGATCTACGGCCTGCTGCTGTTCATGGTCTCGGCCGGCCTCACGCTGATCTTCGGCATGATGGGCGTGCTGAACTTCGCGCACGCCTCCTTCTACATGCTCGGCGCCTACCTGGCCTATACGCTGCAGGGCGCGCTCGGCTTCTGGCCGTCGCTGGTGGTGTCGCCCATCCTGGTCGGCCTGACCGGCGTGGCGGTGGAGCGTTTCTTCCTGCGCCGCGTGCACCGTTTCGGCCATGCGCATGAACTGCTGCTGACCTTCGGCCTGTCTTTCATCATCGCCGAACTGATCAAGCTGTTCTTCGGCAACTTCCCGGTCGACTACCGGGTGCCCGCTGCGCTGGACTTCGCCGCCTTCCACCTCGGCGCCACCTCCTACCCCTTCTATCGCGTGCTGATGGGCGGCATCGCGCTGCTGATGTTCGGCCTGATCTACCTGATGCTGACGCGCACCCGCGTTGGCATCGTGGTGCGTTCGGCCATCTACAAGCCGCGCATGGCCGAGGCACTCGGCCACAACGTGCCGCTGGTCTTCATGGGCGTGTTCGGCGTGGGCGCCGCGCTGGCCGGGCTGGCGGGCGCGGTGGCTGGCGCCTTCTACACCACCAATCCGAATATGGCGCTGGAGCTCGGCGTGATGGTCTTCGTGGTGGTGGTGGTGGGCGGCCTGGGCTCGCTCGAGGGCGCGATGCTCGCCTCGCTGCTGATCGGCCTGATCACCTCGCTGTCGGTCGGCGTCGACCGCAGCCTCGCCGACCTGTTCGCACTGTTCGGCGCCCGCGGCTGGGCGGAGGAAGTCGGCGGCCTGCTGACGCTGAAGCTCTCCAGCCTGTCCGCCACCATCCCCTTCGCCCTGATGCTGCTGATCCTGCTGGTACGCCCCTCCGGGCTGATGGGTGAAAAGGAGTAAGCATGACCCCGATCCAGAAATTCCTCGTCCTGCTCGGCGTGGCGGCGTTGGCCGTTGTGCCGGCCGTGTTCTCGCCGGCGCTGGTCAACGCCTCGATCCAGATGCTGATCGCCGTGCTGTTCGCGGCCGCATTCAACCTGCTGAGCGGCCAGGGCGGCATGCTGTCCTTCGGCCACGCCGCCTACTTCGGCATCGGCACCTTCGCCACCGTGCACGCCATGAACGCCTTCGGCGGCAACGGCCTGCTGCCGACGCCGCTGCTGCCGCTCGCCGGCGGCGCCATGGGCCTGGTCGCGGGCCTCGCGGCCGGCTGGTTCGCCACCCAGCGCAGCGGTGTCTACTTCGCCATGATCACGCTGGCGCTGGCCGAGCTGCTCCACGCCCTCGCCCCGCACCTGGCGGGCTGGTTCGGCGGCGAGGCGGGCATTTCCACCATGCGCATGCCGGCCTGGGGCTTCACCTTCGGCGACAGCGAGCAGGTCTACTACCTGACGCTGGCCTGGGTGCTGCTGTCGCTGGGCCTGCTCTACCTCTACACGCTGACCCCGGTCGGACGCCTGACCCTGGGCCTGCGCGAAAACGCCAACCGGCTGCGTTTCCTTGGCTATGACGTGCACCGCCTGAGCGTGCTGGTGTTCGCGGTCTCGGCCATGTTCTCCGGCGTGGCCGGCGGCCTGCAGGCCATCAATATGGAAGCGGCCAACTATGTCGTCTTCGACGCCACGGCCTCCTCGGCGGTGGTGCTGAACAGCTATATCGGCGGCGTCAAGCTCTTCCTCGGCCCGGCGCTGGGCGCCGCGGCCATGACCTTCTTCGGCTATGCGGTGTCGGACCTGACGCGCTCCTGGCTGCTGTACCAGGGCATCGTCTTCGTGCTGGTGATGCTGTTCATGCCTGCCGGCCTGGCCGGGCTGATCCAGTCCCTGCTGGCCAACTGCCGCGCGCATGGCCTGCGCCGCATGCTGCCGGTGGCCCTGGCCTACCTGCTGTGCGCCCTGCTGCTGGCAGCAGCCACCGTCTTCACCGTGGAGATGCTGCAACGCGCCTTCTCGCAGGACTACCGCTCGATGGCGGCGCTGGCTGGGGGCGGCTGGCCGCCGATCCCGCTGTTCGGGCGCGAGTGGGACCCGCTCTCCCCGCTGACCTGGCTGGTCCCCGCCGTGCTGGCCGGCGCCGGCATCACCGCCGCCCGCCTTGCCAACGCCGGCTGGCTGCGCCTGCAGGATGCCGCCGCCGCGCCCACCGTCCCCACCGCCCACGCTCACAGGAACCCGGCATGAACCCGCAAGCCATCCTTTCGCTGCGCGGCCTGCGCAAATCCTTCGGCGACGCGGAGATCATCCGCGGCGTCGACCTCGACATCGCCAGCGGCGAGCGCCATGCGCTGATCGGCCCCAACGGCGCCGGCAAGTCGACGCTGTTCCACCTGATCTCCGGCCGCCTGCCAGCCACGCGCGGCGAGATCCTGCTCGACGGCGCGCCCATCCAGGGCCTGCCGCCGCAGGAGATCAACCGGCGCGGCCTGGCCCGCTCCTTCCAGATCACCAATATCTTCGCCGGCCTGAGCGTGTTCGAGAACATCCGCCTGGCGGTGATGCGCCGCCATGGCCTGCAGTACGTGCTGTGGCGCTTCGCCCACCGCCTGCGCGCCGTGCGTGAGGAAGTCATGCACCTGCTGGAGCAGGTACGGCTGGCGCCCCGTGCGCAGGCCATCGCCGGCGAGCTGTCGTACTCCGAGCAGCGTTCGCTGGAAATCGCCATGACGCTGGCTTCCGACCCCAAGGTGATCATGCTAGACGAGCCGATGGCCGGCATGTCGCAGGAAGAGACCGACTACACCGCCGAGCTGATCCGCGACATCTCGCGCGGCCGCACGCTGATGATCGTGGAGCACGACATGGACGTGGTCTTCTCGCTGTCCGACCGCATCAGCGTGCTGGTCTACGGCGAGATCGTCGCCACCGGCACGCCGGACCAGATCCGCAACGACTCTCGCGTCAAGGAAGCCTATCTGGGCGAGGAGGTCACGGTATGAACGCCATCAGCAAACCGGGCGGCGAGCGGCTGCTCTCCGTCGAGGGGCTGCACGCCCACTATGGCAAGAGCCACATCCTGCATGGCGTGGACTTCCACGTCGACCAGGGCGAGGTGGTCAGCCTGCTTGGCCGCAACGGCGCCGGCCGCTCCACCACGCTCAAGGCCATCATGGGCCTGGTGCCGCCCAGCGCGGGCCAGGTGAAGCTGCGCGGCCGCGACCTGGCCGGCGCCCAGCCCTACGCCATCTGCCGCCGCGGCATCGCCTTCGTGCCCGAGGAGCGCGAGGTGTTCGCCAACCTGACGGTCGACGAGAACCTGCGCATGGGCGAGCAGCGCGCGCCGGAAGGCGCGGCCAAGTGGACCATCGAACAGATGTTCGACTACTTCCCGCGCCTGAAGGAGCGCCGCAACACCAAGGCCGGCAGCCTGTCGGGCGGTGAGCAGCAGATGCTCACCATGTGCCGCTCGCTGCTGGGCAATCCCCTGCTGATCCTGATCGACGAACCGACCGAGGGCCTGGCGCCCAAGATCGTGCAGGTGGTCGGCGAGGCCATCGCCGACATCCACCGCCGCGGCGTGTCGGTGGTGCTGGTGGAGCAGAAGCTCGCCATCGCCCTGAAGGTCTCGAACCGCGTCTGCGTGATGGGGCACGGCCGCATCGTCTACGAAGGCAGCCCGGAACAACTCACCGCCAACACCCAACTGATGAAGGACTGGTTAGCCGTATGAGCAACGCACAGCCGAATGGCATCCCGAACGGACTCCCGAACGGACTCCCGAACGGACTCCCAAGCGGATACCCGAACGCCCAGCCGTTCGCGCCCGCCCACTACCCCGGCCTGGCCGGCAAGGTCGTGCTCGACACCGGCGCCGCCAGCGGCATCGGCCGCGCCATGGCGCACGGCTTCGCCCGCCACGGCGCGCGCCTGATGCTGCTGGACCTCGACGTGGAAAGGCTGGCCTCGGCCAAGGCCGAGCTGGAAGCCGCCTATCCGGGCGTTGAAGTCGAGACCGTGCGCGCCTCCATCACCGATCCCGAGGCGGTCGAGGCCGCCTGCGCCGCCACCGAGGCCCGCTTCGGCCGCATCGACGTGCTGCTCAACAACGCCGGCATCTCCATGAACAAGCCCTCGCTGGAGCTGACACCGGAAGACTGGCGGCGCGCCATCGACATCGACCTGTCCGGCGTCTTCTTCTGCACGCAGGCCGCGGCGCGCCGCATGGTGCGCCAGGGCGGCGGCAATATCCTCAGCACGGCCTCGATGTGGGGCCTGGCCTCCTCCGCCCGGCGCCTGGCCTATTGCGCGGCCAAGGCGGGCGTGGTGTCGCTGACCAAGTCGCTAGCGGCCGAATGGGCGGAGCACAACATCCGCGTCAACGCGGTCTGCCCCGGCTACACGCGTACCGCGCTGGTCGACACGCTGCTCGCGCGCGGCGCCATGGACGGCGAGGCGCTGATGGCGCGCACGCCGCTGCGTCGCTTCGGCACGCCGGAAGAGATGGCCGAGGTGGCGCTCTTCCTCGCCTCCGATTCGGCGGCCTTCATCACCGGCCACGCCCTGGTCTCCGACGGCGGCTGGACCGCCGACGGCTTCTGAGCGCGGCCCGCCCCCGGCCTGCCCGCATACCGCACGACCGCATCACTGCACAACCGACTCGCATTCAAGGATTGCCTCATGTCCGAACGTAGCACCCTGCGCCCCGCCGCAGAATGGGTGGAACTGCGCGCCACCGACGAAGACTGGGCCCGCGCCGACCCCGCCCTGCTGGGCACGCTGCTGGCCCATATGCACCTGATCCGCGGCTTCGAGGAAGCCGTGCTCGAACTCGCCGCCGAGGGCCTGGTGCACGGCCCCGCCCACTCCAGCATCGGCCAGGAGGGCGGCGCCGCCGGCTCCCTCGTGACCCTGAGCGGCGCTGACCAGATCAACGGCTCGCACCGCGGCCACCACCAGTTCCTGTCCAAGGCGCTGGGCTACCTGGCGCCGGCCGGCATCGACCCGCGCGCGCCAGTCACGCCCGCCATCCAGGCCCTGCTGCAGCGCACGCTGGCGGAGATCCTCGGCCTGGCGCAAGGCTTCTGCAAGGGCCGCGGCGGCTCCATGCACCTGCAGTGGGCCGAGGCCGGCGCGCTGGGCACCAACGCCATCGTCGGCGGCGGCGTGCCCATGGCCGCCGGCGCGGCCTGGTCGCACAAGCACGCCGGCACCGACGCCGTG
The DNA here is from genome assembly GCF_056930435.1 of Cupriavidus sp. 09_S30. Lineage (NCBI taxonomy): Bacteria > Pseudomonadati > Pseudomonadota > Betaproteobacteria > Burkholderiales > Burkholderiaceae > Cupriavidus > Cupriavidus sp. 09_S30. Next base: position 2,306,652 of record NZ_JBXOWI010000002.1, read on the forward strand.
GCCATCACCTACTTCGGCGACGGCGCGGTCAACATCGGCTCGGTGCTGGAAACGATGAACCTGGCCGCGGCCTGGCATCTGCCGCTGTGCTTCTTCATCGAGAACAACCGCTATGCGGTGTCCACCACGGTGGAGGAGTCCACCGCGGAGCCGCGCCTGTCGGCGCGCGGCCTGGCCTTCAACATCCCGAGCTGGAAGGTCGACGGCATGGACCCCCTGGCCGTGCACCTGGCCACGCAGGAAGCGCTGGCGCACATGCGCGCGGGCAAGGGCCCCACCATCGTCGAGGCCGACCTGTACCGTTTCTTCCATCAGAACGGTCCCTTCCCCGGCAGCGCCTTCGGCTATCGCAGCAAGGAAGAAGAACAGCAATGGCGCGCGCGCGATCCGCTCGAACTGATGGCGCGACGCATGCAGGCACGCGGGCTGATCAGCGCCGAGGAGATCGCCGCCCTGCGCGAGAGCGTCAAGCAGGCCATGCGCGAGGCAGCCTCGGCGCTGACCGAGGCCGATCCCTCCGGCAAGCCGGGCAAGCGCCGCATCCGTCCCGAGCTGTGGCCCAGCCCGGATTTCCGCGACGTGGGCATCCGCGGCGACCTGAGTGAACTGCAAGGGCTGCGCTACGCGGACCAGGACAGCTTCGGCGGCAAGCTGGAGACGCGCAAGTTCATCGACGTGGTGGCCGACGTGATGCAGCGGCGCATGCAGACCGACCCGTCGGTGGTGGTGATGGGCGAGGACGTGCACCGTCTGAAGGGCGGCACCAACGGCGCCACGCGCGGCCTGCGCGACAGCTTCCCTGAGCGCGTGCTGGGCACGCCGATCAGCGAGAACGCCTTCGTCGGCCTGGGCGGCGGCATGGCGCTGGACGGCCGCTTCAAGCCGGTGGTCGAGTTCATGTACCCCGACTTCATGTGGGTGGCGGCCGACCAGGTCTTCAACCAGATCGGCAAGGCGCGCCATATGTTCGGCGGCGAGAGCGACGTGCCCCTGGTGCTGCGCACCAAGGTGGCCATGGGCACGGGCTATGGCTCGCAGCACTCGATGGACCCGGCCGGCATCTTCGCCACCAATCCGGGCTGGCGCATCGTCGCACCGTCCAATCCCTTCGACTACGTGGGGCTGATGAACACCGCGCTGGCCTGCAAGGACCCGGTGCTGGTGATCGAGCACGTCGACCTGTACAACAGCTCGGGCATCGGTCCGGCCGACGACCTGGACTACCACCTGCCGGTGGGCAAGGCCGCGGTGCGCCGCAGCGGCGCGGACGTGACGGTGATCTCCTACCTGTCGATGGTGGGCCATGCGCTGGAAGCGGTGGAGCAGACCGGCATCGATGCCGAGGTGATCGACCTGCGCTGGCTGGACCGCGCCAGCCTCGACTGGGACACCATCGAGGCCAGCATCCGCAAGACCAACAATGTGCTGATCGTCGAGCAAGGCGCGCGCGGCACCTCCTATGGCGGCTGGCTGGCCGACGAGATCCAGCGCCGCTGCTTCGACTGGCTGGACCAGCCGGTGCAGCGCGTGACCGGCGCCGAAGCCGCGCCCAGCATTTCCAAGGTGCTGGAGCGCGCCGCCGCCGCGCGCACCGAGGAAGTGGTGCAAGGCCTGCGCCAGGTGATGCGCGACAAGGGCGCCGCCTGATGCGCGCCCGCCCGAACCGTTCGATGCAGCCAAGGATTCCCCAATGACCGTGAACATGACCGTTCCCCTGGAGGTCGGCATCGCCGTGCGCGACCTGCCTCTGATGCGCCGCTTCTATGAGCAGGTGCTGGGCTTCGCCTTCGTCAGCGAGGTCGCGGTACCGCCGGCGGCCGCCACCCAGGCCGCCATGCACCAGCATGGCTATACCGCCGTGCGCCTGCAGACCAACCGCGGCGAGCGCATCAAGCTGCTGGCCCCGGCCAGGCCGCCGGCCGCGGCGCCTGCACCCGAGTACATCCTCGACAAGGCCAACGCCAGCTATCTCACCTTCATCGTCGACGACATCCAGGCCGTGATCGACGCACTGGCCGCGGCCGGCGTGCGCCTGCTGACCGGCCCGCAAAGAGTGGAGGTCCGCCCCGGCACCTGGCTCGCGTTCTGCCACGATCCGGAAGGCAATGTGCTGGAGATCGTGCAGTACGACGATATCGCGGCCTACCGCCCTGACCTGTTTGCTGCGGAGGCGCGCTGATATGGCCATTCTCCTGCGCATGCCCGAGGTGGCGGCCAATGCCACCCACGCCACGCTGCAGTCGTGGACCCGCCGGGAAGGCGAAGCGATCACCGTCGGCGATTGCGTCGCCGAGATCGAGACCGATAAGGCCGTGGTGGAACTGAACGCCGACGCAGCCGGCGTGCTGGGCCGGCAACTGGTGGCGGCCGGACAGGAAGTCGAGGTGGGCGCGCCGATCGGCGTGCTGCTGGTGGATGGCGAGTCCGCCGTCGACATCGATGCGTTGATCGCCGCCGGCGGCACGCCTGCTGCTGTTGCGGCGGCGGCCACGGCATCCGCTGCTGTGCCGGCCGCTGCGGCAGTACCTGCCCCAGCCGCCGCCCCCGCACGCATCTTCGCCAGCCCGCTGGCCCGGCGCCTGGCCGGCCAGCGCGGCATCGACCTGGCTACGCTGCACGGCAGCGGCCCCAACGGGCGCATCGTCAAGCGCGATGTGGAGAGCGCCGCGCCCGCCACGGCCGCAGCGCAGCCGTCGGCGGCACCGGCCACCGCAGCCACTCCGGCAGCACCCGCCAGCGCGCCGGCCGCGGCCTTCACCGAGGTGCCCCACAGCAATATGCGGCGCACCATCGCACGCCGCCTCAGCGAGAGCAAGGCAACCATCCCCCACTTCTACCTGGCGGCGGACTGCCGCATGGAGAAGCTGCTCGCGCTGCGCGCGCAGGTCAACGCGCAGGCGCCGCGCAAGATCTCGGTCAACGACTTCATCGTCCGCGCCGTGGCCGTCGCGCTGCGCGAGGTGCCCCAGGCTAACGTCGGCTGGACCGACGGCGCCATGCGCCACTACCACCAGGCCGACGTGTCGGTGGCGGTGTCCACCGACACCGGATTGATCACGCCCATCGTGCGCGCCGCCGACCAGAAGCCGCTGTCGGTCATCAGTGCCGAGATCGCCGACCTGGCCGCGCGCGCCCGCGCCGGGCAGCTGCGGCCCGAGGAATACCAGGGCGGCAGCTTCAGCGTCAGCAACCTGGGCATGTTCGGCGTCTCCGAGTTCTCCGCCATCATCAACCCGCCGCAGGCCGCCATCCTGGCGGTGGGCGCCACGCAGGCGGTGCCGGTGGTGGACGAGGGCGAGCTCCGCGCCGGCCAGGTGATGCGCTGCACGCTGTCGGCCGACCACCGCGCCATCGACGGCGCGCTGGCCGCGCAATGGCTGGCGGCGTTCAAGCGCCTGGTGGAAAACCCCCTGTCCATGCTGATCTGAGGACCCGACATGGCAAATTCCGCATTTGACCTGGTCGTCGTGGGCGGCGGCCCCGGCGGCTACGTGGCCGCGATCCGCGCGGCGCAGCTCGGCATGAAGACCGCCCTGGTCGAGAAGGCGCAGCTCGGCGGCGTCTGCTTGAACTGGGGCTGCATCCCGACCAAGGCGCTGCTGCGCTCGGCCGACGTGCTGCGCCTGGTCAACGAGGCCGCCGCCTTCGGCGTGCGCGCCGGCGCGGCCAGTGCCGACCTGCCGGCCATGGTGGCGCGCTCGCGTGCCGTGGCCGCGCAGCTCAACAAGGGCGTGACCCACCTGATGAAGAAGAACGGCGTGACGGTCATCCCGGGCCACGCCAGGCTGGCCGGCAAGGGCCGGCTCGCGGTGGCAGCCGAGAGCGCCGCCACCGCGGCCACCACGCTGTCGGCCAGCCACATCATCCTGGCCACCGGCGCGCGTGCGCGTCAGTTGCCGGCGCTGCCGGCCGACGGCAAGACCGTGTGGACCTACCGCGAAGCGCTGGCGCCGCCCTGCCAGCCCCGCCGCATGCTGATCGTCGGGGCCGGTGCCATCGGCATCGAGTTCGCCAGCTTCTACCGCGCCATCGGCGTCGAGGTGACGGTGGTCGAGATGGCCGAGCGCATCCTGCCGGTGGAAGACGCCGAGATCTCGGCCCAGGTGGCCGCCAGCCTCGCGCGCGATGGCATCGTGCTGCACGTGGCCACCGCGCTCGAGCGCGCCGAGCGCCAGGGCGAGGGCTGGGCCGTGACGCTGCAGCCGCGCGCCGGCGGTGCCGTGCGCGTGGAGGTGGACGTGGTGCTGGTGGCGGCGGGCATCGTCGGCAACGTGGAAGGTCTCGGGCTCGAGTCCACCGCGGTCAAGGTCGACAAGACCCATATCGTCACCGACGGCTTCGGCCGCACCGGCGAGCCCGGCGTCTATGCCATCGGCGACGTCGCCGGGCCACCCTGGCTGGCGCACAAGGCCAGCCACGAGGGCGTGATCTGCGTGGAGCACATCGCCGGCCTGCATCCGCATGCGCTGGACCCCGCGCGCATTCCCGCCTGCACCTACAGCCATCCGCAGGTGGCCAGCGTCGGCCTGACCGAAGCGCAGGCGCGCGAGCGCGGCCATCAGGTAAAGGTGGGCAAGTTCCCCTTCGTCGGCAACGGCAAGGCCATCGCCATGGGCGCCACCGCGGGCCTGGTCAAGGTCGTGTTCGACGCCGCCAGCGGCGAGCTGCTGGGCGCCCATATGGTGGGTGACGAAGTCACCGAGATGATCCAGGGCTACGCCATTGCGCAGACGCTGGAGACCACCGAGGCCGACCTGATGGCGGCCGTCCTGCCCCACCCGACCATGTCGGAGGCCATGCACGAAGCCGTGCTGGCCGCCTACGGACGGGCCCTGCACATCTGAGGCGCGCGCAGCGCGAACCGAATCCATCCGCATCAAGGAGACGCCATGTACGATTTTGACCAACGCACCCTGCTGCTGACCGGCGCCAACGGCGGCATCGGCCGCGAAACCGCCAGGCTGTTCTACGCGCACGGCGCGCGGCTGGTGCTCAGCGACCTCGACGAGGCCGGCCTGGCCGCCTTCGCGCGCGACCTGGACCCGAGCGGCGCACGCGTCGCCACGCTGCGCATGGATGCGGCCGATCCCGACGACAGCGCGCGCGCCGTGGCGCTGGCGCAGCAGCGCTTCGGCGGCATCGATTTCCTGGTGCCGTCGGCAGGCCTGTACGAAGCGCAGCCGGCCGAAGGCATGAGCGACGAACAGTGGCGGCGCACCCTGTCCATCAACCTGGACGGCGTGTTCTACCTGGTGCGCCGCGCCATGCCGGCGCTGCGCGAAGGCAGCGCCATCGTCAACCTGACCTCGGTGGCGGCTCATCGCGGCGCCTACTACAACGCGCACTACTCCGCCTCCAAGGGCGGCCTGCTGAGCCTGACGCGCAGCCTGGCGCGCGAGCTCGGTCCGCGCACCCGCGTCAACGCCGTGTCGCCGGGCGTCATCGAAACACCGATGACGGCCGACCTGATCCAGAAACGCGGCGCCGACTCGGTCGAGCAGACGCCGCTCAAGCGTCTGGGCCAGCCGCGCGAGATCGCCACCGCGATCGGATTCCTGTGCAGCTCGGCCGCCAGCTTCATCACCGGCGAGGTGCTGCACGTCAACGGCGGTCTGTATATCGCAGGCTGAGCGCCGCTTTAGCGCCGGCCGAGCGCGAGCGCAGCGCCGGCGTAGAATCAAACCGACGGCCGCCCGCGCGCGGCGCGCCGGCAACCTTGCAGCGCATCCCTCACATTGCACCGTCGCCAAGGAATTCCATCATGCTGAATCTCAAAGACCCCTCCCTGCTGCGCCAGCAGTGCTACATCGATGGCCGCTGGGTGGATGGCGAACGCCATATCGTCGTCAACAACCCGGCCACCGGCGAGCGCGTGGCGCAAGTCCCGCAGTTCGGCGCCGAGGAGACCCGCCAGGCCATCGAGGCCGCCAACCGCGCGCTGCCCGCCTGGCGCGCCCGCACCGCCAAGGAACGCTCGGCGCTGCTGCGCAAGTGGTTCGAGCTGCTGCTGGCCAACCAGGACGACCTGGCCGCCATCATGACCGCCGAGCAGGGCAAGCCCTTCACCGAAGCGCGCGGCGAGATCGCCTACGCCGCCTCCTTCATCGAATGGTTCGCCGAGGAAGGCAAGCGCGTCTACGGCGAGACCATTCCGGCCCCCGTCAGCAGCCAGCGCATCGTCGTCACCAAGGAGCCGGTGGGCGTGTGCGCCGCCATCACGCCGTGGAATTTCCCCGCCGCGATGATCACCCGCAAGGCCGGTCCCGCGCTGGCCGCCGGCTGCACCATGGTGCTCAAGCCCGCCTCGCAGACGCCGCTGTCCGCCCTGGCGCTGGCCGTGCTGGCCGAGCGCGCCGGCATCCCCGCGGGCGTGCTGTCGGTGGTGACCGGTTCCGCCTCCGCCATCGGCGGCGAACTGAGCAGCAACCCGCTGGTGCGCAAGCTGACCTTCACCGGTTCCACCGAGGTGGGCCGCCAGCTGATGGCGCAGACCGCTTCCACCATCAAGAAGGTGTCGATGGAACTGGGCGGCAACGCCCCCTTCATCGTCTTCGAGGACGCCGACCTCGACGCCGCGGTGGAAGGCGCCATCATCTCCAAGTACCGCAACGCCGGCCAGACCTGTGTCTGCGCCAACCGCCTCTATGTGCACAGCAAGGTCTATGACGCCTTCGCCCAGAAGCTGGTGGCCGCCGTCGCCGCGCTCAAGGTCGGCAACGGCATGGATGACGGCGTGCGCATCGGGCCGCTGATCGACGGCAAGGCCATCGCCAAGGTCGAGGAGCACATCGCCGATGCGGTCTCCAAGGGCGCGCGCGTGCTGTCGGGCGGCAAGCCCCATGCGCTCGGCCACACCTTCTTCGAGCCCACCGTGCTGGCCGACGTCAAGCCCGGCATGCTGGTGGCGCGCGAGGAAACCTTCGGGCCGGTGGCGCCGCTGTTCCGCTTCGAGACCGAGGACGAGGTGGTGGCCATGGCCAACGACACTGAGTTCGGCCTCGCCAGCTACTTCTACGCGCGCGACCTGGGCCGCGTGTGGCGCGTATCCGAGCGCCTGGAGTATGGCATGGTGGGCGTCAACACCGGCCTGATCTCCAACGAGGTGGCACCGTTCGGCGGCGTCAAGCAGTCTGGCGTCGGCCGCGAAGGCTCGCATTTCGGCATCGAGGACTACCTGGTCGTCAAGTACACCTGCATGGCGGGGATCTGAGGCCGGCGCGCCTGCTGCGCCGGTTGCATGCAGGCGGCCCGCGCTACGCGAGCGCCTGCCCTCTCCCCCGACCCCTCTCCCACAAGTGGGAGAGGGGAGAAAGCCGCGCGGTCGATGAAGCGATACCACGTCGCCGACCATGACCGGACTCCCCCTATCTCACTCTCCCCCTCACCACCTGCAGAACCCACCCAAGCCATCACGACCATGCAGATCGACGGCAATACCCAACTCGTCGGCATCATCGCCGCGCCGATTTCCCACGTGCGCACGCCGCAACTGTTCAACGCCTCGGTCGTCAGACAGGGCATCGACGCGGCATGCGTCCCCTTTCATGTCGACCCGGCCGGGCTGGCGGCTTTCCTCGATGGCGCGCGCGTGATCCAGAGCCTGAACGGGCTCGTCGTCACCATTCCGCACAAGGAGGCCGTGGTGGCCGCCTGCGGCGAGCTGAGCGAGACCGCCCGGCTGGTGGGCTCGGTCAACGCCATGCGCTTCGACCGCGACAGGGGCTGCTGGATCGGCGGCAATTTCGATGGCGACGGCTTCGTGGCCGGCCTGCGCGAGCGCGGCCACACGCTGGCGGGAAAGCGCGTGCTGCAACTGGGCGCGGGCGGCGCCGGCAAATCGATGGCCTATGCGATCGCGCGTGAGCGGCCTGCGGAACTGGTCATCTACAACCGCTCGGCCGACAAGGCACAGGAACTGGCAACCCGCCTCGCACAAGCGGTGCCTGGCGTGGCCATCCGCGCGGGCGGCGACGACCCCGCCGGCTTCGACGTGATCGTCAATGCCACCGCGCTCGGCCTGCGCGACAGCGACGCCCTGCCCGTCACCGCCGACCGGCTTGACGCCGGCGCATTGGTCTGCGAAGCGGTCGTACGCGACGGCGATACGCCGCTGCTGCGGGCAGCGCGCGAGCGCGGCTGCGCGGTCCATCATGGGCAATGGATGCTCTACGGGCAGATCGTGGAGATTGCGCGCTTCATGGGCGTGCCGCTGACCCCGGCGCATGTGGCGCATATTCTCGGCCCGGATGGCGTCTAGCAAGAAAGAATAAAAAGAAGCCCGGGCCACGCGGGAACGATGGCCAGGGCTTGTAAAAGATGGCGAAGATCCCTCTCCGGCCATCGGGGTACACCTTTTAGCGGCAGGAATGGCTCAGCGCATGCGCTGCACGTCAGCCCTGCCGCCGGACGCCGCTCAGCCGGCTGCCGCCGCGCTTGAACCGCGCAATACCTCCGCGCAATCGGCGGGCTGCCAGAGGAACGTCTGCCCGCGCTGCTCCTTGTCGAAGATCACCTTGTACTGGCAGGTGCGCGCCTCGCCATCGGCCTTGGCGCTCCGGAAGCGGAAGACATAGTCCCATTCGCGCACGCGTATGGCGGCTTCGGCGAAATGCGGGCTGCCCAGCAGCGCATAGAGCTGCGGCTTGGTGACGCCCGGCCCTACCGCGCGCAGGTTGTCCAGGTTGGGGAAGGTGCCTTCCTTGATCCAGGCATCGCGCTCGATGTCGGGGAAGACCACCTGGCTCGCCTTGCCGTCGTCGCTGATCCCCTCGCTCACGTACATGGTGGTCCCGCACGCTTGCAGCATCAGGAGCAGGGCGCCGGCGCCAAGGCCCACGGCTCGTTTCAGGTTCGTTTGCATGATCGGTTTCTCGTCTCGAATTCCATGCGGGCGTGCCCGCTCGTGGGGCACGCCCGCCGTCTCCAATGCGGCGGGTGGGCCGCTTACCAGTGGAAGCCCGCGCCGGCGGCCACGCCGAACGTGCCGCGCGAGTTCGCCGAGCCTTGCAGCTTGTAGATCCAGCGGCCGTTCTCCGACAGTGCCGAGACGCCCACGGCCACCGCGGACTGCCCACGATAGCCGCCCACGCCGGCGGCCAGCATGCTGCGGCCAGGCAACGTGGCCTGCGGCATGCCCGCCATGGCCATGGCGCCTGCCGTGCCCGCATTGGCGTCGCGCTCGATCCGGTCCATGTCACCGCGCAACTGGCGCACCTGGCCGTCCGTGTACTGGTTGGCCTGGTTCACTGCGCTGTTGATGCCGTTGTTGAGCTGCTGGACGTTGACCGCATCGGTCGGCGCCACACCTTCGGCGATATTGCGTATCACCACCGACGAGACCGAGTTGTTGCCCATGGTCACGCTGCCGTGGTTGACCGTGCCATCGGTGTGGACGTCGTAGCGCACGGCGCCGCGTTCGGACTCCTTGAGCTGGGCCACGTTGACCGCGTCGGTATTGGCCGTGCCCGCAGCGACATTGGTGACCTGCCGCTCCGCGCCGGCACTGCCGACGGATACCACGTTGCTGCGGCCACCATCGCTAGAGCCCGCACCGAGCGCGACCGAGTTGCTGCCCGTGGCGATCGCACCGTTGCCCAGCGCGGTGCTGTTTGCGCCGCTGGCCTGGCTCCGGTTGCCGATGGCGGTGGCGTTGTTTCCGGACGCGATTGCGCCCGCGCCACCAGCGGCGGAGTTCGCGCCCGTCGCCACAGGCGTCGGCGTGTTGACGTCCTGGCTGACCTGGAACATGCCCGCGGAACCATTGTTGATATTGGTAATGTCCTTCGAGATGTTCTTGATGCTCTGGTCCGTGTACTCGTTGGCCGCCTTGACCGCGCCGTCGAGCTGGCGCAGGTTGACCGCGTCAGTGTCCTTCACGCCGTCCGCTACGTTGCTGATGGTGCGGGTTTCGCCTGTCGCAGCATTGCCGACGGAAACCGTGCCGACACTGTTGTTCTGCGCGCCCGAGTACTTTCCGACATAGCTTTCCGCACCGCGCCCGCCATCGCTGGCACCGTTGCCCAGGGCCACACTGCCGGCAGCGCTGGCGCTGGCGCCATTGCCCACCGCGGTGCTGCCCGTGGCACTGGCCTTGGCGCCATTGCCCATTGCCAGGCTGGTGTCACCGGAGGCCGTGGCGTTGTTGCCGACCGCCATGGAGCCCGCGCCGGACGCCACCGCGTTCGCACCGCCCGCCACCGACGCCGTACCGCTGGCTTGCGGCGCCGGCGCGTTGTAGTCCTGGCTCACCTGGAACATGCCCATCGAGCCGTTGGCGATGTTGACGATCTTCGAATCGAGGAAGCGAAGCTGGCTCACGTTGACTGCATCCGTGTCCTCGGCGCCGGCCTCCACCCCGGTGAGGCGGCGCTTGCCGACATTCACCTCGGCCTTGGCCGTGCCACCGACCAGATAGGCGGCATTGCCCAGCGTGCTGCCGTCCGCGACCGAGCCGGCGCCCAGCGCGACACTACCTGCCGAGCTGGCCTTGGCTCCGCGTCCGATCGCCACGGCGTCGGCTGCCGTGCTGGCGGCGTTGTAGCCCAGCGCGGTGGCGCCCTGAGCCTGGGCGAACGCATCGCTCGGCAGCAGGCCGTTTTCATTCGTGCGCGCGTAGCGGATACCCGCACCGTTCTGGACCGTATAGGTATTGCTAGTGTCGCCGGCGATCTGCGTGATCGTGTCACCGATCCTGGTGATGCTGGTGGTGTTCTGCTCCACCTTCTGGTTGGTCGCGTACAGCTGCGAACCATTCACCGCATCGGTGCTGTTGGCGCTGACATTGCCCTGCGCCACATTGCTGATGCGGGTGCCGCCGGTCTTGCCGCCATCGGTCGAGGGCGTGCCGCCCAGCGTCACACTGCCCTTGCTGGCGTCGTCGTACTTGACTGCATTGCTGTCCAGCTGGTTCACGTCGCTCGCCACCTTCTTGAGCTGCGCCACGTTGACTGCATCGGTATCGCCCGCACCGGCCGCCACATTCGTGACGCGGCGTTCCGCACCGGCCTTGCCCACCGACACTTCGCCCAACGCCGTGCCACCCACCGCGTAGGCTTGCTGGCCCAGCGTGCTGCCGTCGGCCACCGCATTGCGGCCGATCGCCACGCTCTGGCCATGGCTGGCCGTCGCGTTGTAGCCCAGCGCGGTTGCGCCCGCCACCGTCGCATGCGCGTCGGCGCCCGGCAGGTCCGTGTCGTTGGTGCGCACGTACTTCACGCCGCGGCCGTTCTGCTGGATGTAGGTCGTGCTGGTGTCGCCCGCCACGTTGGTGATGGTGTCGCCCAGTTGCGTGACGTTCTGGTTGGTCGCGTGCAGCTGCGAGCCATTGACCGCGTCCGTGCTGTTGGCGTCGAGCTTGCCGTCAGCCACATTGGTGATCTTCTGTGCGGTACCGCTGCCATGGCTGGCATCGTAGGCATTCAGAGCACCATTCCACTGCAATGCGTCCTGTTGCAGCGCGGCGATGTTGGTGGTGTTGGTCGTCACCCGGCCGTCGATGTTCGTCACCTGGTTGCCCAGCTGCGTGACGTTCTGGTTGGTGGTGTATAGCTGCGAACCGTTGACCGCATCGGTGCTGTTGGCGCTGACATTGCCTTGCGCCACATTGCTGATACGGGTGCCACCGGTCTGGCCACCGTCGGTCGAGGGCGTGCCGCCCAGCGTCACGCTGCCCTTGCTGGCGTCATCGTACTTCACCGCGTTGTCGCTCAGCTGGCTCACGTCGCCCGCCACCTTCTTGAGCTGCGCCACGTTGACCGCATCGGTTTCGCCCGCGCCGGCCGCCACATTCGTGACGCGCCGCTCCGCGCCGGCCTTGCCCACCGACACTTCGCCCAGCGCCGTGCCGCCCACCGCATAGGCTTGCTGGCCCAGTGTGCTGCCGTCGGCCACCGCGTCGCGGCCGATCGCCACGCTCTGCTCATGGCTGGCCGTCGCGTTGTAGCCGAGTGCCGTCGCGCCCGCCACCGTCGCATGCGCGTCGGCGCCCGGCAGGTCGGTGTCGTTGGTGCGCACGTACTTCACGCCGCGACCGTTCTGCTGGATGTAGGTGGTGCTGGTGTCACCGGCCACGTTGGTGATGGTGTCGCCCAGTTGCGTGACGTTCTGGTTGGTCGCATGCAGCTGCGAGCCATTGACCGCGTCGGTGCTGTTGGCATCGACCTGGCCGGCGGCCACATTGGTGATCTTCTGCGCTGTGCCGCTGCCGTGGCTGGCGTCATAAGCGTTCAGCGCACCATTCCACTGCAGCGCGTCCTGTTGCAGCGCGGCGATGTTGGTGGTGTTGGTGGTCACCCGGCCATCGATGTTCGTGACCTGATTGCCCAGCTGCGTCACGTTCTGGTTGGTGGTGTACAGCTGCGAACCGTTGACGGCGTCAGTGCTGTTGGCGCTGACATTGCCCTGCGCCACATTGGTGATGCGGGTGCCGCCGGTCTTGCCACCGTCGGTCGAGGGCGTGCCGCCCAGCGTCACACTGCCCTTGCTGGCGTTGTCGTACTTCACCGCGTTGTCGCCCAGTTGGGTCACATCGCCCGCCACCTTCTTGAGCTGCGCCACGTTGACTGCATCGGTATCGCCCGCACCGGCCGCCACATTGGTGACGCGGCGTTCCGCACCGGCCTTGCCCACCGACACTTCGCCCAGCGCCGTGCCGCCCACCGCGTAGGCCTGCTGGCCCAGCGTGCTGCCGTCGGCCACCGCATCGCGGCCGATTGCCACGCTTTGACCATGGCTGGCCGTCGCGTTGTAGCCCAGCGCCGTCGCGCCTGCCACCGTCGCATGTGCGTCGGCGCCCGGCAGGTCGGTGTCGTTGGTGCGCACGTACTTTACGCCGCGGCCGTTCTGCTGGATGTAGGTCGTGCTGGTGTCGCCCGCCACGTTGGTGATGGTGTCGCCCAGTTGCGTCACGTTCTGGTTGGTCGCGTGCAGCTGCGAACCGTTCACCGCGTCGGTGCTGTTGGCGTTGACGTCACCTGCAGCCACATTGGTGATCTTCTGCGCCGTGCCGCTGCCATGGCTGGCGTCATACGCGTTCAGTGCACCATTCCACTGCAGCGCGTCCTGTTGCAGCGCGGCGATGTTGGTGGTGTTGGTCGTCACCCGGCCATCGATGTTCGTCACCTGGTTGCCCAGTTGCGTCACGTTCTGGTTGGTCGCGTGCAGTTGCGAACCGTTGACGGCATCGGTGCTGTTGGCGCTGACATTGCCCTGCGCCACGTTGCTGATGCGGGTGCCGCCGGTCTTGCCACCGTCGGTCGAGGTCGTGCCGCCCAGCGTCACGCTGCCCTTGCTGGCGTCGTCGTACTTCACCGCGTTGTCGCCCAGTTGGGTCACATCGCCGGCCACCTTCTTGAGCTGCGCCACGTTGACTGCATCGGTATCGCCCGCACCGGCCGCCACATTCGTGACGCGGCGTTCCGCACCGGCCTTGCCCACCGACACTTCGCCCAGCGCCGTGCCGCCCACCCCATAGGCTTGCTGGCCCAGCGTGCTGCCGTCCGCCACCGCATTGCGGCCGATCGCCACGCTCTGGCCATGGCTGGCCGTCGCGTTGTAGCCCAGCGCGGTTGCGCCCGCCACCGTCGCATGTGCGTCGGCGCCCGGCAGGTCGGTGTCGTTAGTGCGCACGTACTTCACGCCGCGGCCGTTCTGCTGGATGTAGGTCGTGCTGGTGTCGCCCGCGACCTGCGTGAGGGTGTCGCCCAGCTGCGTGACGTTCTGGTTGGTCGCATGCAACTGCGAGCCATTGACCGCGTCGGTGCTGTTGGCATCGACCTGGCCGGCGGCCACATTGGTGATCTTCTGCGCCGTGCCGCTGCCGTGGCTGGCGTCATAGGCATTCAGCGCACCATTCCACTGCAATGCGTCCTGTTGCAGCCCGGCGATGTTGGTGGTGTTGGTCGTCACCCGGCCATCGATGTTCGTCACCTGGTTGCCCAGCTGCGTGACGTTCTGGTTGGTCGCGTGCAGTTGCGAACCATTCACCACGTCGGTGCTGTTGGCATCGAGCTTGCCGTCAGCCACGTTGGTGATCTTCTGTGCCGTGCCGCTGCCATGGCTGGCGTCATACGCATTCAGCGCACCATTCCACTGCAGCGCGTCCTGTTGCAGCCCGGCGATGTTGGTGGTGTTGGTCGTCACCCGGCCATCGATGTTCGTCACCTGGTTGCCCAGTTGCGTCACGTTCTGGTTGGTCGCGTGCAGTTGCGAACCGTTGACGGCATCGGTGCTGTTGGCGCTGACATTGCCCTGCGCCACGTTGCTGATGCGGGTGCCGCCGGTCTTGCCACCGTCGGTCGAGGTCGTGCCGCCCAGCGTCACGCTGCCCTTGCTGGCGTCGTCGTACTTGACTGCGTTGCTGTCCAGTTGGGTCACATCGCCGGCCACCTTCTTGAGCTGCGCCACGTTGACTGCGTCGGTATCACCCGCGCCGGCCGCCACATTCGTGACGCGCCGCTCCGCACCGGCCTTGCCTACCGACACCTCGCCCAGCGCCGTGCCGCCCACCGCATAGGCTTGCTGGCCCAGCGTGCTGCCATCCGCCACCGCGTCGCGGCCGATTGCCACGCTCTGCTCATGGCTGGCCGTCGCGTTGTAGCCCAGCGCCGTCGCCCCCGCCACCGTCGCATGTGCGTCGGCGCCCGGCAGGTCGGTGTCGTTGGTGCGCACGTACTTTACGCCGCGGCCGTTCTGCTCCACATAGGTCGTGCTGGTGTCGCCCGCGACCTGCGTGAGGGTGTCGCCCAGCTTGGTGATGTTGCTGGTGTTCTGGTCGACCTTCTGGTTCGTCGCATGCAGCTGCGAGCCATTCACCGCATCGGTGCTGTTGGCGTTGACATCACCGGCGGCAACGTTGGTGATCTTCTGTGCCGTGCCGCTGCCGTGGCTGGCGTCATAGGCGTTCAGTGCACCATTCCACTGCAGCGCGTCCTGTTGCAGCCCAGCGATGTTGGTGGTGTTGGTCGTCACCCGGCCATCGATGTTCGTCACCTGGTTGCCCAGCTGCGTCACATTCTGGTTGGTGGTGTACAGCTGCGAGCCGTTGACCGCGTCAGTGCTGTTGGCGTTGACATTGCCCTGCGCCACATTGGTGATGCGGGTGCCACCGGTCTTGCCGCCATCGGTCGAGGTGGTGCCGCCCAGCGTCACACTGCCCTTGCTAGCGTCGTCGTAGTTGACCGAGTTATCGGCTACCGCCTTAAGCTGATTGACGTTGACGGCGTCGGTGCCGCTCGTGCCGCCGGCCACGTTCTTGACCTGGCGTTCGTTGCCGGTACTGCCGACCGACACGGCACCGCCGGCCTTGATGGTGTCGCCGCTATACAGGGCAGGCCCCTTTGCATTGGCCGCGCCTACGCTGTCCGAGCCGATCACGACGCTGTTGTCGACGTTGGTCGTAGCGCCAGCACCCAGCGCGACGGAGCCGATACCGCTTGCCCGTGTCTGGCTGCTTGCATTGTAGGAGGCACCGGCCGACACGCCGTCATTGCCGGCGTTCTTCGAGTCCGAGGCACCGATGGCGATGGAGCGATAGCCGGAGGCATTCGCCGAATGGCCCACGGCGATGCCGCTCTCGCCGTTGGCATAGGCCACGTTACCAATGGCCATCGCATAGTCGGCGGTTGCTGCCGACTGCCGTCCCATGGCGAAGCTGGTGTTGCCGGTCGCCAGCGACACAGCGCCGATGGCGATCGCCGAGTTCTTCGTCGACGAGGCGCCCACACCGATGGCGATGCCGGAATCGCTGGCATTGGCGCGGTCGCCCACGGCGATGGATGCCGCGCCGGCGTTGGCATTGGTACCGACCGCCGTGCTGCAGCCGTTCTGCAGGATGTACTGCGCGGCCGGCGTGGGGTCGTTGCCCGGGTTCTTGCGATTGACGAAGTTGGTGGTGCAGTTGGTATCGACGGTGGCCGTCTTGCCGTTGCCGCCGTTGTTGTTGTTCGTGGTGCCAGACACGGCCGTCTGCGCGATCGCACCGGGCATCGCCAGTACGCCGGCCGCCAGCAGGGCGCTCGTCAGCGCCAGCTTGCGGCGCCCGGAGCGCCCGCCCTTGCCCTTGGCCTTGCTGTTCTCGGCCACGGCGACAAAGGTCCCTGTCCCTTCGTTCCAAACGGTTCTGTAGATACGATTCACGCCATTTCCCATCGAGAATGGAAGCGCTCCGCCCGACCTTGCCCTGCCCCGACAAAGTCGGCGCGGCAGCATCGGAATGCTTCTCGTTTGTTTTTTAATGCCCGGACAGGCGCGCCCATTGAAAAAATGGCATCGGCTGAAAAAGCGCCGACGGTAATGAATACCGACCCTTGTTTCGCACCCTTAGGCACCACTCAATTGTTCAGCTTCGCAAAGAATGAACAGGGCGCAGGATGCCGGAGTTAATCAGCCGATTCTTTTGCTGCAGGCGCATATTGTTTTGCCGGAACTGAAATCCCGACAATAATTTGCAAACAAATGAAAACGCGGAGACAAGGCAATCCCAACGTTGAAAATCTGGTGATAGTCTCGCGGCACTGAAAACAACAGATAACCCTAGGGTGCGGTCATTCCGTCAGCAGAACGGGAAAACTGCATGGCCGCGGGATTGCGATCGGGATATGGGGAAAAGGGACAGATTGGCAGGCGGCCCGGGGAGGGCCGGCCTGGCTGCGGGCAATGGAAGGGCGCCGGCCCGGAATGGCGGCGGGGAGAAGCCGGCGAGCGTGCGCTACGCCCGCGCGGGAATGGTCAGCAGCAAACGGGTCGGCCGCTGCGAACGGAGCGCAGGTCCGGCACCGCTTTCAGGGCTTCTTGCCGCGGTACGCCGACGGGGACTCGCCCGCATGTTCGCGAAACGCGGTAGAGAAATTGGCGGTGCTGGAAAAGCCCACCTCTTCCGCGATGGCTGCGATGCTGGAAGCCGTGTGCGCCAGCAGATGCCGCGCCTTGCGCATACGCTCCTCGCGGACATAGGCGAATACCGTCAGGCCGACGTAACGATGGAATGCCGCGGAGAGCCGCCGCTCGTTGGAGCCCAAGGCGCGCGCCAGCGCTTCGAGGGAGGGGGGCTCGGCCAGGCGAGTGGCCAGGTATCTGCGGGCGGCCCGCACCAGGATCTCGTCGCCGCTGGCAGCGCCGGCGTCATCCGCCTGCGGCGCGGCGCCGGCAATCCGAAGCCTCGCCCCGGCGGCCAGCTTGAGATGGATGCGGACCCGCTCGAGCACCTCGTCGGGGGAGAACGGCTTGGTGATGTAGTCCACGCCCCCTTCCCGCAGGCCGGTCAGGCGCGCGTCGACATCCGCCCGCGCGGACAGGAAGATCACCGGAATGCCGGCGGTTGCCGGATTGGCCTTGAGCAGCCGCGAGGTAGCAAACCCATCCATCTTCGCCATCTGCACATCCAGCAGGATCAGGTCGGGGGAGGAAGCTACCGCCCGGTCATAACCCTGCACGCCATCGAACGCGACGCTCAGCCGGAATGCCGCATCGCGCAAGGTTTCAACCAGCAGGCGCAATTCATCCGGGCTGTCGTCAATCAGCAGAATATGAAAGTGTGGGAGCTCGCGTGCGTCCATGATGGCCGTATCGATAAATGGCGCGCCGCGAGATTTATGGCGCGCCATTGATTAATGCACGCCATTTCACCCAAATGGATGAAATAAAAAACCGGGAATAAGCATCGCGGATCGGGCGCAGATATTAGCTTTGCGCAAGTCGGCACTTCAACCCCCCGATAGAACTAGAACTAGAACTAGAACCAGAAAATGCACCAGATAGTCCTTGGGATCGTGATCGGCATTCTGAGCACCATCGCCCAGGCAGGGTCCTGGCCCATGCCGGCTGAACCGTCGCCCGTGGCCGGCTTCCCGCACAGCATCCGCGTCTGCGAGGACGACTCCGGAGAACGCACGGTCCGAGATATTGCCCTGCTGGCCTCCGGCTCCGATTCCTGTTTCGTGCCGCTGGAAGGGGGTTCCCGGCTGCTGGTCAAGGCGCGTGCGGTGCAATGGCTGGAAATCGAGGCCGGCAACGACACGCCGGCTCCCCTGGCGCTGCGCTTGCTGCTCGGCTCGCCGGGACTGCAGCGCATCGACTTCTACCGGCAGCAGGAGGCGGG
Organism: Cupriavidus sp. 09_S30; assembly: GCF_056930435.1. Lineage (NCBI taxonomy): Bacteria > Pseudomonadati > Pseudomonadota > Betaproteobacteria > Burkholderiales > Burkholderiaceae > Cupriavidus > Cupriavidus sp. 09_S30. Next base: position 2,324,746 of record NZ_JBXOWI010000002.1, read on the forward strand.
CTGGCACCATGCGCAAGCCGGCGAGGGCGTGCCCGCCTCGGCCCACGAGCATGTGTCGCGGCTGCCGAGTTATCCCTTCGCCCTGGCGCCGGCGGAGCGAACGCGCATCTTTGTACGCATGCAGAGCAGCCGCCCCGTCGCGCTGTGGCCCCGGCTGCAGACGGAGCGCGCCTATCAAGAGCTGGAAGACCAGGGGAGACTGTGGGACGGCCTGCTGTTCGGCGGCCTGCTGGCGCTGGCCTGGGGGGCACTGTTGATCTCCGCCTTCTCTCGGCGGCTCCCCTTCCTGATCCTGGCCATGCAATGCGTGGGCATCGCCTTGTATGAAGCGGCCATGCGCGGCTACGCCAAGCGCTATCTGTGGCCGGAATCTACCGTGTGGGCCGACCGCAGCACCATGGTGCTGGGCTACGGCAGCACGGCCCTGTTCATCGCCTTCCTCATCAGCGTCTCCGCGCACGAGAAGATCGCCATGCCATGGCGCCGGCATTTCATCGCACTGGCCGCCCTGGAATGCCTGATGGCCGTTGCCGCCGCGCTCGGCGGCCTGGACGCGATCGGCAGGTTCGGCATGGCCCTCAACCTGCTGGTCGGGCTGAGCGTAGTGGCGGCGGCGTGCGTGCTGCTCACGCGCATGGTCCCGACCGGCAGGCTGATGCTGCTGACCGCCGGCTTCGTGATGCTGCACCTGGTCCTACGCACGACGGAGCACTTCGGCTGGACACCGTCCTTCATCCAGCAGATCGGCAATGGCGATGTCTCGACCAACCCGCTGATCGCCTTGATCGGGCTCGGCATCAACCTGACGCTGATGGCAGCCTGGATCAACCACGCGCGCCTGCAACGCAAGGCCGCGCACGACGAGTTGGACAAGTGGCAGCGGCAGGAGCAGCACCGCCTGCAGGACGAAGTCGCGCGGCAGACCCACGCGCTGAACCAGGCGCTGGCCTACGCGGACGCGAAGAACCGCCAGCGCAGCGAGATGCTCGGCTACATCAGCCACGACCTGCGCGCGCCGCTCGCCACCATGCTCGGCTACGCGCGGCGGCTCGGCCAGACTTCGCCTGCGCAGCAAGGCCCCTACCTGCGCGCGATCGAGCGCAGCGCCCACTACCAGATCACGCTGATCGACGAGCTGCTGGAGTATGCGAAGGGCGAATTGCAGCCGCTGCAGATCGTGTCCGAGCCGGTGCAGACGCAGGCCTTCCTGGAAGACATCGTGCAGCACGCCCTGAGCCTGAGCGCCCAGCAGCACAACGAATTCGTCTTCCGCCCGGCCACGCCATTGCCTGCCAGCGTCTCAGTGGACGGGCGCAGGCTGCGGCAGGTGCTGCTGAACCTGCTGTCCAACGCGGCCAAGTTCACGCGCCAGGGCACCATCCAGCTCATCGTCGGCGCAGAGCGCGCCGATGGCGCCTGGCTGCTGCGGTTCGCCGTCGTCGATACGGGCATCGGCATCGAGCCCAAGGCGCAGGCGAGTGTCTTCAACGCATTTACGCAGTTCGGCACAAAGGGGAACGGCGTCGGCCTGGGGCTGTTCATCGGCCAGCGCATCGTCGAAGGCATGGGGGGCGAGCTCCTGGTGAACAGCATACCCGGCGAGGGCAGCAAGTTCAGCTTCGCCATTCAGATTCAAGGTGTCGACGACACGCTGATCGCCCGCGATGCGCTCTGCGCCCTGTCCGGGCGCCGCTCTGCGCGACCGCCCGCACCGCCGCGCGCGCCCTACCCGCTGCCGCCCGCGCACGCGCGCATGGCGCTGGCCACCTTCGCACGCGACGGCCGGCTGACCGACATCGAAGCCTGGGTGGACGTCCTGGCGGCTTCAGCGCCAGCCTATCCGGAGTTCCTCCGAGACATCCGTGCCGCCTTGCAGATACTGGATCTCGCGCAAATCGAGTCGCTTGCGTTGTCGACACCGCCCGGCTCGCCGGCCACCGGCCCCTGCGCGCCGGAAGATCCGGTCGGGACGGCTTAGAGCGACCTGCCCAAAAGGCGCGGTGTCCATCCCATTGGTTTGGAAATGCTCGTCGCGCCCGCGCAAGCGGGCGCATAGACTCGGTGCGCCAGGCAGCCACAAACAAAAAAACGGTCTGGGTGCCCAAGGCACACAGACCGTCCATTTGCTACTTCCTGAATTAGGTGGCGCGGCTGGCAGGATTCGAACCCACGACCCCTTGGTTCGTAGCCAAGTACTCTATCCAACTGAGCTACAGCCGCACGCGAGGACAGAACTATATCGCATCCAGCGGAAATTGCAAGCCCTTTCTGCATTCGAGCTGGATTCCGTACGCTGGCCCGGCGTCTCCGGGCAACGTCAGGCACATCCCGTCGTGGCCGTTCCAGGGCCTGGCGCGACCAGGTTCAACGTGTCGGGGGATTGGTTCGCGCCCATCCGCACGCACTGCGTCTGCGGCATCCCGTCAACCGCCGGGAGCGATTCCCGCCCGGCACTCGCTCGGGCTGCAGCCGGCATGGGCGCGGAAGATGCGGCTGAAGTGCGACAAGTTGCTGAAGCCCCAGGACAGGGCGATCTCGGTGATCGAACGCGCGGCCATGTCCGGCGCGCACAGATCGCGCATGCAGGCCTCCAGCCGCTGATGCTGGATGCTCTCAGCGAGAGTCTGGCTGCTGCCCGCAAACACGCTATGCAGATGACGCCGGCTGCAGTTGAGCAATTCGGCCAGCCGGTTGACGTTGAAGCCCGGATCCCGCAGGTGGAGGGCGATGGTCTGGCGCACCCGGTCGCGCAGCGCTTCGCGCTGTGAGCGCTCCGTGCGCTGGCCGGCGAGCTCGAGCAAGGACATCTGCACCAGCTGCATGATCACCTCGCCGCTGCCATGCGCGCTGGCAGCATGCATGTGGGGCAGTTCCTGCCAGGTCTTGTGCAGCGTTTCCAGCGTGACGCGCGAAATCCCGAGCGTGGCGCCCACATGCCGCGCGGTCAGCTCGTCGAGCGGCAGGCCGGCGACAAGCAGGCGGGTCTTGGGCAACATCACGACCAGGTGGTCCGAGAACTCCGGGTTGGACACCGTATAGCGTTCGGTCGTGTCGTAGATGGTCCAGCTGCCGGCGCCCACCTCGGCCTGCCGGCCCTCCTGCTCGACTGCCGCGCAGCCCCGCAGGGGCGCGACAATCTTGAGAAAGGCGCTCTCGCTTGCGCGCGCCAGCGAAGCCGTGCGCATCACGCGATGACGATTGGCTTCCAGCCGGGTCAGGACCACGTCGCCGGCGTGGCGCACGTCGAGCTGACCGTCGAACGTGGCGTCGCCGTACACATCACATTCCAGCCCGCCGAACTGGTGCCACATCCATTCACGCCACACTGCCACCCGCTCGCGCGGGGCGAACTGCTCGGTGGAGATCATTTGGGAGAGGGACATGGCGTTGACAGACGCTGACTGCGGGGGCAGCGCAAATTATAGGCAGATTGGCCTACCCGCGCAGGGCTAGGGGAAATCCCTAGCGGATTTGCGCGATCCGAACAATGCCTTGTGCACACCTGGCACAGCGCCGCCACACGATTGTTCTTACGATACCCGGACTCGCGCTTCCTCCTTCGCAAAGGTGCCGGCCCCCAGTAAAAGACAGGCACCAGCGCATCGCCCACACTGCGTCCGCTTTCGGCAGTGGCTCCCGGCCGCCCCCGGCCGGATGGCAAACCGGAGGGGCGCGCGCCTGACGGGGCGGTGACGCTCCGCTCCACCATCCCAGGAGACAATCCATGGCCGACATCCAGATGCTGATCGGCGGCGCCGCCTGTGGCGCCGCCAATGGCGCCACATTCGAGCGCCGCAACCCCCTAGACCAGAGCGTGGCGACGCGCGCGCCGGCCGCCACGGCAGCCGATGCCGCGGCTGCCGTCGATGCCGCGGCCAAGGCCTTTCCCGCCTGGGCCGCGCTGGGCCCCGGCGAGCGCCGCGCCCTGCTGCTGAAGGCGTCCGAAGCACTGCGGGCCAAGGGGGCCGCCTTTGCTGCCGCCATGGCGGCCGAAACCGGCGCCTCGGATATCTGGGCGGGTTTCAATGTCCATCTTGCCGCCGGCATGCTGCAGGAAGCTGCTTCGCTCACCACCCAGATCCAGGGCGAGGTGATCCCCTCCGATGTGCCCGGCAACCTGGCCATGGCGGTCCGCCAGCCAGCGGGCGTGGTGCTGGGGATCGCACCCTGGAACGCGCCGGTGATCCTCGGCGTGCGTGCCATCGCCACGCCGCTGGCCTGCGGCAATACCGTCGTGCTCAAGGGCTCGGAACTGTGCCCGGCCACGCACGGCCTGATCATTTCGGCCCTGCAGGAAGCAGGCCTGCCGCCCGGCGTGGTCAACTTCATCACCAATGCGCCGGCCGACGCCGCGGCCGTGGTGGAAGCCATCGTGGCACACCCGGCGCTGCGCCGGGTCAACTTCACGGGCTCGACGCACGTGGGCAAGCTGATCGCGCAGACCTGCGCGAAGTACCTGAAGCCGGTGGTGCTGGAACTCGGCGGCAAGGCGCCGATGCTGATCCTGGACGACGCGGACATCGACGCCGCAGTGGCCGCCGCCGCCTTCGGCTCCTTTGCCAACTCCGGCCAGATCTGCATGTCCACCGAGCGCATCGTGGTCGACGAGGCGGTGGCCGACGAGTTCGTCGCCAAGCTGTCGGCCAAGGCGCAGAGCCTGCCGCTGGGCGATCCCCGCAAGGGTCCCGTGGTACTCGGTTCCGTGGTGGACCTGAGCACCGTGCAGCGCTGCAACGCGCTGATCGACGATGCGCTGGCCAAGGGCGCCACGCTCGTATGCGGCGGCAAGGCCGACAGCACGCTCATGCCCGCCACCCTGCTCGACCACGTTACGCCGGCGATGCGGATCTACCGCGAGGAGTCCTTTGCCCCGGTCAAGGCCATCGTGCGCGTGCGCGGCGTGGAGCAGGCGGTGGCCACCGCCAATGACAACGAATTCGGCCTGGCCTCGGCGGTATTCAGCCGCGATATCGCGCGCGCCTGGCAGGTGGCGTCGCGCATCGAGGCTGGCATCACCCACATCAACGGACCGACGGTCCACGATGAAGCGCAGATGCCGTTCGGTGGCGTGAAGGCTTCCGGCTACGGCCGCTTCGGCGGCCAGGCGGGGATCGACGCCTTCACCGAACTGCGCTGGATCACGGTGCAGACCACACCGCGCCACTACCCATTCTGAACAGCTCGCCCGGCCCGGCGCCGCTCGCAGGCGCCGGCGCGTATCGGTACGACGCACGAGATCGAGCATCACGAGGAGATAAGCAGTTGATTCAATCAGCCAGAAAGTCGGTCGCCAAGGCGGCCATTGGCGTAGCGCTGGCGGGCATGGCATGCCTGGCCGGCGCACAGGAGCCGCAGGCCATCGGCAAGGGCCAGCGCTTCTACGAAAAGGTTTGCGCGAAGTGTCACGAAGCCGGCATCGGCCCGGTGATCAAGGGCCGCGGTTTTCCCGAGATGACCTACATGGTCATCGCCCGCAATGGCTTCAATGCCATGCCGGCCTTCCGCGTGTCCGACATCGACGACGAGACGCTGAAAGACCTGGCGTCCTACCTGTCGCACACCCCGGTCCAGAAATGAACGGGAGGACGCTCATGAACACGGATCGTCGTTTGGTTCTCAAGGGCCTGGCAGCGGCAGGCCTGGCCGTGTCCGGCGTGGCCTGGGCGCGCACCGGCGGGCCTGGCGCCGCCCTTGCGCCCGGGCTGGCCGCCCCCGGCACGGACGCGGCCGCGACCGCCTTGCTGGCCTTGACATCGCAGGCCGGCGGCGGCGCGCTCGATGCCGCCTTCCTCGCGGGCGTTGAGGCGGGCAGCGCCGCCGTCCGCCCCACCCTGCCCGCCTTGCCCGCCATGCAGTTGCGCGGCCTGGACGCGGCCGCCTTCGGCCGCCTGGACAGCCTGCTCAAGGACACGGAGCAGACCATGCTGGTCGGCCTGACCGACGACGCCACCGCCACGCTGGTCCTGGATCTGGTGCGCTCGGCCGGTGGCCGGGTGCTGGCGGTCGAGCACCACCGCGTCGGCAATGGGCCGGATGCAGCGCCGTGGGCGCGCGCCCTGGGCCGCAGCCTGGCGGCCGCCCACGCCGCCACCGACGCCACCCCGACCTCGGCCGGCGCTGGCGCACAGGCCTGCGTTTCCTTTCGTTGCGTGATCTGATTTAGCAAGAGCATGAATAGCAAATACGTTTCCCTGCCCAAGGGCGTCTCAGAAAGCCAGTTCGATGCCGCCATCGCCAAGTTCGCGGGCGTTGTCGGCGCCGACAATGTGCTGACCTCGCTCGAGCGCCTGGCGTCCTACATGAAGATCATGATTGCGGAAGACGCGGCCAAGCACGCGCCTTCCGCCGTGCTGATGGCGACCACCGTGGAGCAGGTGCAAGCCATCGTCAAGATCTGCAATGACTTCCGGATCCCGATCTGGACCATCTCGACCGGCCGCAATTTCGGCTACGGCTCGGCCGCACCGGTCGAACGGGGCCAGGTGGTGCTGGATCTGCGCAAGATGAACAAGATCATCGAGGTCGACCCGGAGCTGTGCACGGCGCTGGTGGAACCGGGCGTGACCTACCAGCAGCTCTACGACTACATCGAAGAACGCAAGCTGCCGCTGATGTTGTCGATGCCGGCCCCTTCGGCGATCGCGGGCCCGGTGGGCAACACCATGGACCGCGGCGTCGGCTATACGCCGTACGGCGAACACTTCCTCATGCAGTGCGGCATGGAGGTGGTCCTTGCCAACGGCGACGTACTGCGCACGGGCATGGGCGGAGTCCAGGGCAACAACAGCTGGCAGGTCTTCAAGTGGGGCTACGGGCCGACGCTCGACGGCATCTTCACGCAGTCGAACTACGGTATCTGCACCAAGATGGGCTTCTGGCTGATGCCGAAGCCGCCCGCCTACAAGCCGTTCTCCATCAAGTACGACAATGAGGCCGACATCAGCGAGATCGTCGAGCTGCTGCGCCCGCTGCGTATCGCGCAGATCATCCCCAACGCGGTGGTGATCGCCAACGCGCTGTGGGAAGCCGGCAGCGCCAACGTGCGCCGCGCCGACTACATCCAGACCCCCGGCGCCACGCCCGACAGCGTGGTCGAGAAGATCAAGCACGACAAGGGCCTGGGCGCCTGGAACGTCTACGCGGCGCTGTACGGCACGCCCGAGCAGATCGCGGTGAACTGGGAGATCGTCACGCAGGTGGTCAAGAAGTCCGGCAAGGGCCAGATCATCACGCAGGAGGAAGCCGGCGATACGCAGCCGTTCAAATACCGCGCCCAGCTCATGTACGGCGTACCCAACCTGCAGGAGTTCGGCCTGTACAACTGGCGCGGCGGCGGCGGCTCGATGTGGTTCGCGCCGGTCAGCCAGGCGCGCGGCAGCGAGACCCACAAGCAGGCCAAGCTGGCCAAGTCCATCCTGAACAAGCACGGTCTCGACTATGTGGGCGAGTTCATCGTCGGCTGGCGCGACATGCATCACATCATCGATGTCCTGTACGACCGCTCGAACGAAGAGGAAACCAAGCGCGCCCACGCCTGCTTCACCGAGCTGCTCGACGCGTTCGAGAAGCAAGGCTACGCCGTGTACCGGGTGAACACCGCCTTCATGGACCGCGTGGCCAGCAGCTATGGCCCAGTCAAGCGCGATGTGGAACGCAAGATCAAGCGCGCGCTGGATCCCAATGGCATCCTGGCACCGGGCAAGTCAGGCATCCGCATCTGACGATGCGTTTGCAGGGTGCCGCCGCGCAGGCAGTGAGCGGCACCCGGCGGCGCGGGCCGGCAAGGTGGGCCGCGCCGCCATTGTCAGCGGCTTGCGCTGCTTGCGCTGCTTGCAGCTGCCGGTGTGCGTTGGGTGGCCGCCGCCGGCTCGCCTTGCGCATTGTTCCCGTCCTGCCCAGCTGCACCGGACTCCCGCCAGCCACCCCCAAGCGCCTTGTACAAGGCGACCTGGCTGTCCAGCTTCGCCAAGCGATAGGTGACGAGTTGCTGCTGGGCGTTGTAGAGCTGACGCTGCGCATCGAACACGCCGAAGTAGTCATCGACCCCATTGCGGAAGCGCATGCGCGACAGCTTTTCGGTTTCGCTGATTTCCTGGACCATGGTTTCCTGCGCCTTGATCTGGCGGTCGTAGGTGGCGGTGGCGGCCATGCTGTCGGCAACCTCGCGGAAGGCCGTCTGGATGGTCTTCTCATAGTTCGCCACGTTGATGTCCTTGCGAATCGTAGCGAGGTCCAGGTTGGCCTGGTTGCGCCCAGCCGTGAAGATCGGCATGGTGAGTTGCGGCGCGAAGACCCAGGCCAGGCCGCCGGAGAACAGGCCGGCGAGGCTGGTGCTGGCCACGCCGAGCACGCCGGAGAGCGTGATGCTGGGGAAGAAGGCGGCGCGCGCCGCACCGATATTGGCGTTGGCGGCCTTGAGCTGGTGCTCGGCGGCGTGAATGTCGGGGCGCCGCTCCAGCAGGCTCGAAGGCAGTCCGGCAGGTACCGCGGCGAGCAGGCCTGGCGCGTCGAGCGCCGGCGCCTGCTGCGGCTGAGCAGGAAGCGGCCCGCCAAGCAGCAGGGTCAGTGCATTCTCATCCTGCGCGACTTGGCGCGTGTATTGCTCCACCCCGACCTGGGCTGTCTGCAACTGGGTCTGCGCACGATGTTCATCGAGCTTGGCCAGGGCGCCGGCGCGCTGCCCGCGCGACACCATCTCGGCAGCCTCCTGTTGGCTCTTGAGCGTGTCCTGCGACAGCCCGAGCAACTCGCGGTCGGCCAGCAGCGTCAGGTAGGCATCGGCGACCTCGGCCACTAGCGTGATCTGTGCGCTGCGCCTGGCGTCTTCGGTGGCCATGAACTCTTCCAGCGCGGCATGCTTGAGACTGCGCACGCGGCCAAAGAAGTCCAGTTCATAGGAGGTGAAGCCGATGCCGGCGGTATAGCTGTTGATCTGGGCGGACTGCCCGGGGGCGCGCAGCTTCGGCGACACACGCGTGCTTGCCAAGCCGGCATTGACATCGATCTCCGGGAACTGCGCAGCGCGCTGGACCCGATACAAGGCGCGAGCCTCGTCGACGGACAGTGCCGCTATGCGCAGGTCGCGGTTACCCGACAGCGCGCGTGAGATCAGCTCCTGCAGTTGCGGATCGACAAAGAATTCGCGCCACCCCACTTCGACCGGCGCATGGTTCGGCGCATTCGGCGCCGGTGGTGCGGCGCTGCCCGAGGCCGGCGCGTAGGCCGCGCCGCTCGGCCAGCTGGACGGAACGGGGGCGGCGGGACGCTGGTAATTGGGTTCCAGCGTGCAGGCTGCCAGCGGCAAGGCGAGCGCGACATACAGCCAGCGCGTGCGGGCAGATAGGCATACGAAGAGGGATAGAGAGCGGTTCGGACTAGGCATGGGCAGCATCAGGGAGAGGACCGGACAGGGCGGGCGCTTGGCTCGGCAGCGCGTGGCATCAGCCGGAGAGCGCCCTTCGCACCAGGCGCGAGATCGCCAGCCCAGGTCGTCCCAGGGCTGCGATGTTGTGGGGCGGATCGCTGAACAGCATGCGGATCAGGCCATGGCGCGCCGCCATGTCTGTATGCAGCGCGACGCCAAGCAAGGTGCCCTGCCGGCGCACGATGCGGCAGGGGATCCAGCCTGTCTGGCGCAGCCACAAGGCGCCCTCGGCCGGAACGGGCACCGCGGCGGCCGACGGCGTCACTACGGCGGCGCCGTTGCAGGAGAGGTCCTGCGTGCTGACGCGGTACTCCTTGCCGGCCACACGCAGCAGCGCCCGCTCCTCGAACGGAAAGCGCTCTTCTTTGCGCGGACGCGGCAATTCCACGCAGACCAGCATCGACGCCAGGTAGAGCGTCAGGGCAATGGTGGTCCAGGCGACATTGAAGGCTAGCCCGGGCGCGTCGGGGTTGGCGGCCAGAGCGTGCCCCAGGCCCAATGCCGACAGCAGCATCAATCCCAGGTAGAGGGCGGCCAGCTTGCCGTGGATGACCAGCCGCGAGCGGTCGAGCCCCTTGTTGGTGACCTTGAACGGCCGTCCGAACGGTCTGAAGATGGCGCTGACGAGCGAGGCAGAGACCGCCAGCGCGGCAACGATCTGGGTGACCTCGGTGAAGATGGGCAGCGCACGGCAGCGCGTGATCCAGACGCTGTAGGCCCAGTACGCGAGCAAAGCCGGCGCGCCGTACGCCAGGAACTGCAGCGGGTCGTTGGTGGACAGGGTCGGTACGTCGAAGTACCAGTACAGGAGGGGGCCTGCCAGCAGCATCAGCGTGAACGGGCGGCCAACCCAGTGCAGCAGGCCGTGGATGTAATGCAAGCGCTGCCGCCAGGTATAGCCGCGTCCCCGCAGCGGCCCGTCCGCCGTCAGCGCTACCTGGATGGTACCGAGGCCCCAGCGGCTGCGCTGGCTGATGTACTCGGGCAGGCCTTCGGCGGACAGGCCCACGCTGAGGCGCTCATTGAGCCAGCGGGTGATGTAGCCGAGCGGCATCAACCGGTAGGTCAGGTGGATATCTTCGGTCACCGTGCCGGTGGGGAAGCCGCCGATGCGGCCGAGCAGGTCGCGGCGCACCACGAAGGATGTACCGATGCAGAAGGCCGTGCCCCAGGCATCCTTGGCTGGCTGCATGACGTCGAAGAAGGCGCGTTGTTCGTCGACCCAGCATTCCTGGGAGCGGAGGTTGTACTGGATCGGGTCGGCGTTGTAGTAGAACTGCGGCGTTTGCACGACACCGACCTTGGGGTCGGAGAACAGGCCGATGGTGCGCAGCAGGATGTTGCGATGGGGAGCGAAGTCGGCGTCGAGCACCAGGATGTAGGGGGCGCCGCCGGCCGCCGCACTATGGTGCAGGCCGTTGTTCAGGTTGCCGGCCTTGGCGTGCAGGTTGTCGGGGCGTGTCACATAGCGCGCACCCACGCTCTCGCAGAACGTCTTGAGCCAGTCGCGCCGCGTGTCGTCCAGCACCCAGACGCGGAAATCCGGATAGTCGATGGCGAGCGCGGCAACGATGGTCTTCTCCAGGATCTCCAGCCCTTCGTTGTAGGTGGCGATGAAGATGTCCACCTGCGGGACCGAGCGCGCGCGGCGCAGCGCGGCCTCGCCGGCGTCGGCCGCGCGTGAGTGGTCGCTGCTTCGGCTCAGCACGATGATGGAGAGCAAGGTGTACGCCATCGTCATGCATTCGAAGGCGAAGAACAGGTACGCCCAGATGCTGGCGAAGTCCATGCGGAAATCGGGCAGGGTCTGGCTTGCGCGCCAGCCGAGATAGACGAGCAGCAAAGTCGCGGTGAAAGCGCCGAACAGGACGCGGTCGGCCGGGCGCTCCGGCCTGCCTAGCTGTCCGAGGGCGAGCACCACCACCAGTACGCCGGCATTGATCACGACAAGGATCGGGGAGTCGAGAAAGAAGGAGAACATCGAGGTCAGCATCGTCACTCCTGGCGCGGCGTTGCCGCGGTGTTGGCGGGCGGCTCGCCGCACTGCGCATTCAGGCAGCCGCCGGGACGGAAGGGATTCCAGCCGGCGGCGGCCAGCACCGCCCAGGCCGTGGCACCGAGGTGCGGCAGGTGGAAGTAGAAGAAGTCGTCGGACGTCGAGGTCGGGCCGATGCGCAAGCCGGTGCGGATGCGAGGCTGCGGCGTGGCGTAGAGCAGGCCGGACGGCGCGCGCTGCGCCAGCAGCAGCGGCCAGAGCGGTGCGGCGTCCTGCTGCCGGCCCGCGCCCACGAGGACCAAGGCCGCTTGCGCCGTCCCCTCGGTCCAGATGCCGTCGGGATTGGCATTGAAGCCGAAGCCGTCCTGCACGCGGTGGTGGTGCGCCACCCAGTCGATGCTGCGCTGCCAGCCGCCGGCGCCATCGGGAATGGCGATCAATGGCCACAACGAGGCATCCAGCGCGGATGGGCCCTTGTTCAGGGTGCGGCCGTCCTCCGCGGTGCCGATCACGAAGCGGCCGTCGCTAGCGCTCCACATCGCCTCGACGAAGGCGCGGGCACGCGCAGCTGGCGCGGCCCAGCGCGGCGCGCCGGATGTCCCCGCCAGCCAATGAAAGGCGGCGTAGGCGTCGACGTTGTGCTCGGTGGATTTCCAGCCCTGGCGGGTCGGTCGTGGTTCCTCGCCGAAATAGCCGCCGGTGTAGCCTGCCGGCGCCGCTGGGTCGAACATGCCGTGCTCGATCCATCCCATCATCGCGGCGGCGCCATCGAGATAGCGTGGATCGTGCGTGGCCTGATGCAAGGCCAGCAGCATCAAGGCGGCCCAGGCGACGTTACCCGTTGCGGTGCCGGCCTGGTACTCATCCTCGAACCAGCGCTTGGACGGTGTGTCCCACCAGCCTGGCAAGGGTACCGGCCCGGCCGGCACAGCCCCGGCACGGTAGGCATTGCGCAGGCGAGAGTCGTGATAGAAGCGATCCTGTGCGCTGGCCCGCAGCACGGCATCGCCGATCCGGCGCGCTTGCTCCGTGCGCCCGCAGGCGACCAGCGCGATGCCGGCGAGCGCATTGTCGTAGACGAATGCCGCCTGGCCCAGCGCCGGTATGATGGGCTCTCCGCCGGGAGCGGGCTCGTAGCTGGCCAGAAACAAAGGCCCGCCGCCAGGGACCGCATCGACACGCGCCGCCAGTGTGCGACAGCCGGCGGCCAGCAGCGCGGCACGCGGCGAAGCCTGGAAAGTCTGGGGCGAGGCCGGCTGCGCCACGGCACACCGCCCGAACATCAGCGAGAGCGCCAGGGGCAAGCCCAGCAGTGACACGGGCAAGAGGGATAGGATGCGGCGACTCGACATGATCCGGCTCCCGGTGCTCACCATGACGCGCTCAGAGGCGCGCGCCGAGCCAGCTCCGCTCCAGGCTTACCTTGGCCCACCGGCCCATCGCGCAATGCTGCGTGGCGTCAGCGGTGGCCAGGCGTGGTGCCGCCGACAGAGGCTTGTCGAGCTTGGCGATCACGTAGATCTCGTTCTTCTCGATCGGCGGGAAGGGAACGAAATAGCGTGCCTGCTCGCCTTCCGAGGCGCGCGGTAGGATTTCCGCCACCGACGCCGGCAAGGCGGACGGAACACCGTCAACATGCACACGAAGACGGGAGCCCGGCAGCAGGTTGTCGCTCAAGCTGCGCGGGAAGACGGCCACCACCTGCGTCTGCGAACAATTGCTGGCCCGTGCCAGCGTGGCACCGGCTGCGACTCTCGTGCCCGGCGCGGCGAGGACATCCTCGATCACGCCGGCCTCGCTGGCGCGGATTTCCAGGTTGGACAAGCGGTCGAGCCTGCCCTGCTCAGTGGCGATCAGCTTGTCGACGGAGGCGTCGTAGTCCTGCAACTGCTGCAGTTGGGCCTTGAGCTGCACGATGTCGGCGCTGAGCTGGGTATGCTGTTGCTGGAGAGCGGCAACCGGCCCGTCGGTGGCCGAGATGAAGACTTTGCCCTTCGATGCCTGGCTGCTGCCTACTGCATTGTCCAGCTCCGCTTTGGCGGCAGCCTTGGCATTGTTCAGCACGGAGAGCTGGTAGCGCGAGGCACTCGTGTAGGCCTCGCTTACCGCGCCCGCCCACTGCATGGACTGATTGCGGTTGACCACCTCTTCCTGCTGGTCAACCTGTGCCTTGGCGACGGCCACTCGTGCCTGCAGGGCGCGGACGTTGGAGGAGTGCTCTTGTTCCGCGGCGGCATGGTAGCGCTGCAGGTCGCGCTCGTTCGCGGCCAATTGCACCTGCTCACCCTCAAGCTTGGCCTTGGCGGCATCAAAGCGCTGCTGGTTGTCGAGCTTCTTGCCGGTGAGCTCGACCAGCAGGGAGCGGTCGATGTTGGGATTCTGCACCGTCATCAGGCCCTGGCTGGCTTGGAACGGCTTGCCCCGCGCCACGAGTTGGCCGGTCACCACGCCTTCCACCGGCGAGGTGATCAAGGTCACCGGACTATTGACCACGGCGCGTTCGGAGCTGCGCGTGAAGACATTGGGGAACATCACCGTGAGCACGACCCAGATGACGAACAAGACAAAGCCATAGCCAGCGGCGCGTGGCAGAAGCTGCCACACGGGGCGCGGGATCAGGGGGCCGCGCGGGGCGGTGACGACACCGTGGTGCGAAGGTGCACGGACCCCTGACATCTGGTGTTCCGTGCGGGCATCCTGGCGGTGTTCGAGCGAATCTGGCATGGCATCCTCCGACGGGTGAGGCACGGGAAAAGGGGAGCCCGCCGCGATGCATGATCAGCGCGGTTGGCGGGCGCGCATGCAAGCCTGCCCCCGCGCTTGAGCGTTGCGCAGCCCGGCTTGCATGTCCCCTTCCCGCTTGTTGTTCGATGTGCGAGTCGATGGCGAAATGCCGCATCGACGCACGATCAGGACGACCGGCATACCGGTCCGTCGATTCGCCCCGGCGCACCGGGGCGTGTCACTGAATAGACCTTACGGTCACGTTGGTTTCACGCTGGCTAGAACGATGCTGCGACACCAGCGCGTGTACGCTAAGGCTACTCAAGCATGCCGGCACTTGCTGTAAGAATGTGTAAGGGCAGACGGTAGCACTGCTTAAATCGCGTGATCTGTCGGTGCTGTCACGCTCGCTGTCCAAGCCGCTGGCGGCACAGAACCCACCAACTGTGGGATCGGACACGAGCCACAACTCGACGGATCCGCTGCGGCATCGACGTTCATGAGCACAGTTAGCGGGGCAACGGTAGCGGCCCGGTGTACCCAGTGTATGCAGCCTGTCCGTGGGCGCTTCCTACGCTCATCACAGGCGCTCGATAGGCGCATGCGCCCAGCCTCCGGACCAACGCTGAGATCGCATCGCGCAATCGAGCCCAAATACGGGACATCACATTCCTTGAATGTGCTCTCCTCATGCTGGTGAGGCCAGGCACACGGCCAGTAGTGCCACCTTGGGAGCGCTCAGAACTTCAGTATCTCATCTGCCGTATTGAGAATCCGGGCGGAGGACTGCTGAGCACGGCGCACAATGCTGTCCACGTTGTAGGCTAGCAGGCGGCCGTTCCGCTTGATTAGTCGCCCATCGACCAGCACTGTGTCGACGTTGCTGGCGGTGCCGCTCTGAACAATCGCCGTTTCGATATTGCCGATTGGCCAGATGTTCAGGTCCTTGGCCCGCACCAGAATGATGTCCGCACGCTTACCCTCGGTAATCGATCCAGTAATGTCACCGATCCCCATGGCAATGGCCCCATTGATCGTCGCCATCTCGATCACCTCTTGCACGCTGACCGCAGACGCCCGCTCGCTCGGCGTGCCTGCCCAGGGCACTCCGAGATTCCAGGTAAAGCGCATCATTTCGAACATATCCGGTGGGGCAATGGACGTCGCGTCGCTTGACAACGAGATGGTCAGCCCCGCGGCACGCATCGCGAACAGGGCGGCGCGGGCATCGCCCGTGCTACTGAGCCGGAGCTCGGAATGCGTCGCAAACGAAAGCGGTGTCTTCGTACGCGCCATCGCCGCCAGATCTTCCGTGGTCGCGGGGATGTAGTGCGCGATCATGAAATCCGGACCGAGATAGCCGCGCCGCTCGTAGTCGACCGCATCAACATTGTTGGGGGACTCCTGCGGCGCATGGATTGCTACCGGAAGCCCGCTCTCCTTGACGAACTTCATTTCCTCGTGAAAGACGGCTTCCGTGCTTTGCTGCGGGCCGCGCAGATTCAATCCCAGATGAACCAGACCGTCGAACGGAGAATTTGCACCGAACCATTCGTGCCGGACGCGCGCAAGGTCGTTGAACCTGTTCACCTCGTCCACCGGGAGCTTGTCGATGTGCCCGTACGAGTAACGAGCCCGCAGCAGCGAGTGTTGGTGCGCGCGAAGCTCGGCGTCCGCGTGGGCTGCTGAGCGGGTATTGTGCGACCAGTTGTGCACCGTAGTGGTCCCGCCGTTCACTAGTTCGGCGCACGCAAGGAGCACGCTGTTGTAGAAGTCCTCGGGCGTATACAGGCCAGAAGTGGCACTCTTGGCCGGATAGTAGGAAAAGCCGCCGTTACGCGCAGTGAAACTGCGTCCGATCGCGCTCCACATGTGGTAGTGAGAGTTGACGAAGCCGGGCATGACAATCATGTCCGTGGCATCGATCTGCTGCGCACCAGGCGCGCTCAATCCCCGACCGATCTTTTCGATCACACCGTTTCGAATCAATATGTCGGCGCGTGGCAATACGCCTTTGTTCCGATCAACAGTGATGACCATGCCATTCCTGATCAGGTAGGTGCCACGACGGGCTCCGGGCGCTGCGGATGGCGCGCCGCCCCGCGCCGAAGCGACAAGCGAGGGGATCCCTGTTGCCACGGCAATCATTGCGCCGGCGGCCTTGGTAAATGCTCTTCTTGTGGTTCTCATCTTTGTCTCCCAATACGACGCGGATTGCAGGAAAATAGGTGTCGTCAACGCGTTTTGAGAAAAAACGCGATGGTCATGGCCAGCCCTGTCAGGACCACAAAGCCGCGTACTACAGCCGGCTTCAACCGCCGCGCCATCGCGCCGCCGAAATACCCGCCGGCCGTAGCACCAGCCGCCATCCATAGTGCATGCGTCCAGGCGATGGCGCCGCTTGCCGCATAGATGACGACGGCCATCAGTGTCAGGATCACGGAGACGAAGTTCTTGATGCCATTCATTCGGCTCAAGTCGGTATGCCCGAGCGCGCCGAGCGTCGCCAGCAGCAAGATACCGAGACCCCCGTTGAAATAACCACCATAGATCGCGACCGCAACGATGCCGATGTCCGCGCCCCATTCGCAGCGAGCATTGGCCGCGGGGCGTCCTCTGCGCAGAAGCCATGGCCCACAGGCAAAGAGAAGTGTCGCGGCCAATAGCAGCCAGGGCACGATGCGGCCGAAGGCGCTGTTCGAAGTCGATAGCAGCAACGCTGCGCCTGCCGCTCCGCCCAGCACCGACAGCAGACCCATCCGGACAAGCGAGGGCGACATCGGCTCGGACAGTTCCTTGCGCAGGGCCCAGGCACCAGCCACGTAGCCGGGCAGGAGCGCGGCCGTCCCAGTGGCGTTGGCAGATACCAGCGGCACGCCAACCATCGCCAAGGCCGGCAGCGTCAGGAAACTACCGCCGCCTGCCACGGCATTCAGCGTACCGGCCAGGGTCGCCGCGCCACCGAGCAATACCCAATCGACCGGCGTCATGGCTTGGGCACGGGCAGAGACATGCGATCGATCCGCAGTAGCATCGTGAGTACTATTCCGATGACCGATAGCAAGGTGATCTGTATGAAGCCGGCCGCGCTCCAGCCAAAGCGCGCCGCGATGCCGCCGATGATGTAGCCCGCGAAAGCGCCGGCGCCGTAGAGCGTCGTCACGAAGACACCGGTCGCCCGGTTCGTGAGCGAAGCGCGCACGGCCTTGATGTGGTATCCGGCCAGGTTCACGTACAGCACGCCACTCACCACCAGTCCCCAAACAAAGGACAACACCGATTGGACCACCATGCCTGTCGGCCCCGAGAACAGAAGGATGCCGAGCAACCCGGCCCCCGCAAAGCTCAGCGACAGCACCAGCTTGGGATGAAAGCGGTCACCGAGCCAGCCGCCAAAGATGGAGGCGAACACCCCGCATCCGAAGATGCTCATGACCCGGCCCGTGTCTGAAGGCGTGTAGTGCAGATGCTCTCGCAGAAAAGTGGGATACATGCCGAGGTAGCCATAGATGCACAGTCCGCCGATGACGCTCATCGCGGTCAACAGTACCGTGTTCCGGTTCCACATCGCCGTTGCACCGCGCGTGTCGATGCGCATGTCAATGGTGCTGGCCTTCTCGGTCATGCGCTTGCTCACTGCAGCCGCGATCAGTGCCATGGCGGCGAATCCGGCCAGGCCGAACACCATCAGCGGCAGGCGCCAGTTGCGGTCGAAGCCAATCAGGTGCCCACCGAGCAGCGGCCCTACGATGGCACCGACCCCGAAGGAGAAGTTGATGGCACCGACTGCAGTCGCGCGGAATCGCGCAAAATAGCTCGCCGCTGTGGCGATAACCACGGTCAGTTGCATCGCCTCGCCGATACCGGTAGCAGCGCGGTACACGATCATGTCGCCGAAGCCGCTCGAATAGGCAGTGAGCAGCGTGGCGAGCGAGAAAACCGCGATGCCGAGCTGCAGCACGGATTTGCGCGACCACCGCGCCAGCAGATATCCGGTCGGCACCCCTGCCAGTGCCATCCCAAGCGTGAAGATGGTCGAGAGCAGGCCGGTGTCGGCGAGGCCGAACCCAAACTCCCTTCGCACGTCCGCGGCGATCAGCGGAAAGATCTGCCGGTCCATCGCATTGAGCGCGTAAGAGGCGAGCAGCACAAGAAACATGCCGATCTCCAGTGCTGTGACGGGCGTTTCGTTGCGCCCCTCACCGGTCAGCGGATTGGCCGATGTCGAGGAATTCACTTGGTGTCTCCTTCTCGTCAAGCGAGATTTTTTTCGGGTTGCCGGCAGCTCTGGCCGGCTATAGGTCGAGTCGTGCCGCCTTGTACCAATCGAGGATTTCTTCCCCAGTAAGGAAGGCGACGTCGTCGCGCGCCCGGATGTGCGCCAGCGCCTCCCGAAAGTAGCGCAGGCGGTGTGGCGCACCCATGATGTACGGATGCACAACCAGCGCCATCACGCGGGCCGAGCTCTTCGCATCAGCGTAGAGCTGCTCGAACTGGTCGATCGCGCGGTCGCGATACTCGCTGGCCTTGTGATGCTGAATCAGCATCATCGCTACATCATTGCACTCTTGCGTGTAGGGTACGTTCACGATGCGGCCGCCATCGCGCGTCATCAGTTCCACCGGCTGATCGTCGAGCACCCAGTCGCACACATACTCGTAGCCTTGCTCTGCAAGGATGTCCGGCGTGTTCCAAGTTTCGGTGAGCCCCGGGCCAAGCCAGCCACGCGGGCGCTTGCCGGTATAGGCGCGAATGGCTTCGGTGGTCTTCGCGATGTCGATCGCTTCGTCGGGCACCTTCTGCATGTTGCGCTGCCCGAAGCCATGACCGATAAACTCCCAGTTGCGCGCCTTCGCCGCCCTGGCGATAGGCTCGTACGCATCGATCGCGGAGCCGTTGATGGCAAGCGTGGCGCTGATCCCCAATTCGTCGATGACGTCCAGCATGCGCCAGAAGCCGACGCGGTTGCCGTATTCGTGCCAGGCCCAGTTCGGGATATCGGGCATCGGCGAGCCGCCGGCGGGAGGCGTGAGAACCGTGCGCGGCATGGTCTCGTTGATATCCCACTCCTCGACATTGACGATAACCCAGACAGCCAGGCGCTTGCCGCCCGGCAACGTCAAGGCCGGACGCTCTGAAATAGCCGAATACGAGATGCGTTCAAGGGGCTTCATGGTGTGTTTCCGTTGACGTGGTACTCAGACAATCTCGACCTGCAAGGGGGCGAGTCCTTCAATGCGGCCAGTGAGCCTGTCACCGCGCTGCACCGCGCCGACGCCTTCGGGGGTGCCGGTGAAGATCAGGTCGCCGGGAAGCAGGCGGTATTGCCTGGACAGTTCGCTTACGATTTCATGGACGTTCCAGATCATCTTCTCAAGCAGAGAGTCCTGTCGCACAGTCCCGTTCAGCGCCAGGCTAAGTGTCCCCGAACGGAGATGGCCGACCTGCGTTACGGGATGGATGGGACCGCATGGCGCCGAATGGTCAAATGACTTCCCCAGTTCCCACGGCAGGCCGCGCTTGTTGCATTCGCGCTGGCGGTCCCGCCGTGTCATATCAAGACCTGCGGCATAGCCGAAGACATGGTTCAATGCCGTGTCCGGCGACACGCTTACCGCTTCGCTGCCGATGGCGACGACCAGTTCAAACTCGAACTGAAAGTCCTCGGTAAACGTCGGATAGGGGACGCGCCCATCGGTGACAATGGCATCAGCCGGCTTCTGGAAGAAGAATGGCGGGTCGCGTTCGTCGCCCTCCCCCATCTCCCGAATATGGGCAAGATAGTTACGCCCCACGCAATAGACGCGCCGCACCTGGAAGCGTTGGTCGCTGTCAACGATATCAAGGAAGGTTGGGGCAACGCTCAGGATCTCGGTCGACTGCGCGATGTTGTCTGCACTGGTACTAGGCATATGGATTGTCTCTTAGTAAGATGTTCTGACGGAGTGGCTAGAGTTTAGAGTTGAGGTCATTCAGTCTCAATGCACAGGCTTGCGAAAAAATGTGCAATCCTTGCGATCCTTTGCCCCTTTCCCATGCACCAGGCGCATCCCTCGAACGACCCGCTGCCACCCCTGCACCACAACGGCGAAAAGCGCGCTTCCATCCGGAACTACACCATGGCGGCCCGGGCGCAGAGCGCCTACTTTGGCATCCACGATCAGAGCAATTGTCTGCCGAATCCGGTACCGCACCGTCACGAGTACTTCCAGATCTACGTCAACATACAGGGCGAGTCCACTCACTACATCGGGGACCAGCAGCGTCCCATTCGCTCCGGCACGATAAGCTTCGTGCTACCGTTCGTTGTTCACTACATTCCGAATCCAGCGGACGGCCAGTTCTACGTGATCAACATCAGCAAGGAGTACTTGCTGCCATCACTTAATCTTGACGTTTTCGCGCTCTCGGACGTGCCTCTTGCGCACGCGCCAGAACTCGCCCCCTTCCGGTTTCAGCATTGCCTGGATTTTCAATTCGATGATCTGGACACGCATTACCTTCAGCAGCTTTGCGAGCGCATGGCACAAGAGGCGCTGCAATCGCCGAGTGGCGACACGGCCAGCAACCTGTTGATCCGCAGCCACCTGCTAAACCTGATTGGCATGGTATGGCGACGCCATGGCGACAAGATCCGTAGTTGCGAGGCTAGCGGACGACATCTGCAGCCGTACAAGCAATCCGTGCTTCGCTGCATGCGCTATATCACTGACAACCTCTCCGGGGAACTGACTCTGGGCGATGCTGCGCAAGCCAGTCATGTGTCAGCAACCCACCTGGCCCACCTCCTGAAGAACGAAACCGGAAAGACTTTTCTGGAACTGGTGACTGAAAGGCGGATTGAGCGGGCAAAGAGCTTGCTGGTTTTCACATCCGCTTCCGCCGCAGAAATCGGGCAAAGCACGGGATTCGGCGAACCGAATAACTTTGCCAGGCGGTTTCGGCAGATCGTAGGGTCGACGCCGCTGGCATTTCGACGCCAATTCCAGGGCGTGGGCGCGCGCATCTGGGTTGAGTAGGCCCAACTGTCAAACAGCGGTTGGAACGCAGGAGGGAGCGCGTCAATTCGTGACGCCTGCACGATACCGGTCGGAGCGCGCAGCACGCTCGTGTATCTTCCCGGCTTTATAACCAGTTTTTCGGCACGGACAAGCAACCCAACGTACCTGCACGGACGCGCTCGGAAGTAGTCCGGCTAGTGCCGCCCGGATGGCTGGTTGAGATTGCGGTCACGGCGAGCCGCGTGCCATCGCGCAGCGCACGATAGACGCAGGGCTGGCCACCGGTGCCGTGACAGGAGTACATCCATATTGATGTACTACCTGATTTCACCAATCGCCTTGGGCGGGTAGCTTGCCAGTACGATCGAGGTCGTCACAGGTCCGAATCTGGCCAGCGCGTCGATGACGGTTTCCAGCTGCTTCATTCTTTCAACTACCACACGAACAATGAAGCAGTCGCTGCCCGTGATGCGATGCGCCTCGATGATCTCAGGCATCGCCGCAAAGGCCTTCAGGCACTTCGCGATCTGCGCATGACTCGTTTGTATGCGGACTAGCGCGGAGATATCACGACCGATCAGCCCGGCGTTGATTCTTGCCGAGTAACCTTCGATCACGCCTTGCTCCTCGAGTCGCCTGATCCGGGCGCTGACAGCTGGTTGCGACAGTCCGATCTGCTTGCCTAGCTCGGTATTCGTCACGCGCGCATGCGTTTGCAGCGCCTCGATAATGCGCCAGTCGAGTCGATCCAGTTCCACCTGCTTAGGTTTCATTCGTGCATGCCCCTCAATTCCGTGCATTCGAAGCCCGTGGGCAACGATTTCATTGGTTCGGCTATTCTGGCAGAGACCATCGGCTTTTACACTGGATACTCATTCAGGGGGGCTAAACATGAGTCGACGCGTTCTGATCGTGCCTGGTCACGGCAATTCGGGAGCAACACACTGGCAAAGTGTCTGGGAGGCTGCGAAGCCGGGGCACTGGCGCCGCATGAAGGTGGAAGACTGGGATCACGCGGTCTGCGACGAATGGGTAGCGGCAATCGATCGCGAAGTGGCGGCTCTCGGTCCTGATACGATCATCGTCGCTCATAGTCTCGGGTGCCTCGCGGTTGTGCATTGGGCCACGCGTTACGCCGCCGCCATTCGAGGGGCACTGCTCGTAGCTGTTCCAGACCCATCGGCATCGGCCTTTCCCAGCGCCTTCAGCATCGGGTTCTCGCCCGTACCGTCAGCAAGATTGCCCTTTCGCAGTATCTTGGTTGCAAGCAACGACGATCCCTATGCAGCAATCAGTTATGCACAGTCCTGTGCCAGTACATGGGGTAGCGAATTTCTCGACGTCGGAGCACGCGGACATTTGAATGCCGCCAGCCAACTGAATGACTGGGCTGAGGGATACCGGCTCCTGCAGCATTTTGATGCGAGCGCACCTACCTGACAGGCAATCTCGCGAGCGAATATCTGGTCGCAACTTTGGGACGTCAACGTAGGAGCGATGTCATCGTCTGCGGGCCTGGAGGCTGACCGTGCCGCCAGGCTGCCTGCTGGCTGGCGCGGGCCTGGGCATCACCAATACGCCTGTGACCAACACCACGACGGGTTCGGTGTCGAGCGCGCGCGCCGGCATGATCTCCCTGGCCATCAACATCGCCTTGATGGGATTTCTGCTGGTACAAGGGGTATTGCCAGCCATGACCGGCCACCAGTGGGCAGTGATGCGCCGCTGACCTCGTCACCACAAACCAATGTCACGCGGTCACGCGCGCGATCGGTTGCTGGCAATCTCCTGCAGGAATCGAATCGAAGCCTGTTCCAATTGGGCGATGCCTGGCGCCTCCACCGGAAAGTGACCGCAGTTTTCCAGCATCACCAATCTCTTCTCGCCCTTGATGCGGTCAAAGAACTGCCGGCTCGATTCGAAATCCGTCCAGCGGTCGTTTTCGGGGTGTGCCAGCAGGAGAGGACAGTAGTCGAAGTCCTCAGGCTCAATGTCCGGCCGCACGGCGAAAATTGACTGCATGAAGTTGACCGGCACACGTACGCCGCCGCCATGAGGATCTTCGGCAACGAACCGGTTCAGCGATGGATCGTTCGACATCGCGCCCATTTTGGTAAACCACTTCACGGGCAGTCTCAGTCCGCCGATCAGAGGGGCGCAGAAGGGCAACAGGGGCATCATGACGTGGCACACCAGCGCATTGCGGGCAAACTGCCGTTTCACCAGCGGCGAGCGCGGATCCGCAAGGGTCGTGGCGATCACGCCAGCAATCGGGCCGCCACCCATTCGCGCCGCGCACAGGTAAGCCAGATAGCCACCAAGGCTACCGCCGCACAACACTACGCGCCGCCCAGTGTTCCGGTATTCGATGGATGCCAGATCGCATAGCAAGTCGGTCCACGCCTCGTAAGTAACCAGTGAAGCAGGCGCCTGACTCAATCCATATCCCGGTAGATCCGGAGCTATTACCTCGTAGCCGGCGCCGTGCAGCAGCTTGCCAATCGGCGCGAACAGCCGGCCATACCCTCCACCTCCATGCACTACGATCACCGTCAGCGGCGATGCAACGCAGGGAAATCGATCAACATGGATCGATGCTCCTTTCCAGGGGAGCCGCTCTTCATTCGGGCTGTTGGCGGCGGTGACTCGCGCATGTGCGGGAAAAAACGATTGGTACTGCTTCCAATAGGTTTCCGTCTTGTAGCTTGCCTGGGGCATCGGTAGATGATGTGCGGAACGCGGTATCCGGGGCGATCACTCAACTGTTGGGGGCGTGGAAGGCCAGCATGAATCCGCGTTGTGCAGACCTTCCTTGACGCAGGGGAAGACGTACGCCGATGCGGGTCGTTGCTATTTCCTGGATTCGAATGCCATCCGCACCGCCAGACCTGTCAGAACGCCTCCCATCAGCCAGCGCTGCACCGACAGCCACGACGGGCGTCCTGACAGGAAGATAGATATCGATCCGGCTGTCGCGACGATCAGTGCATTCACAGCGAGGCTGATCGAAATCTGAACGCTGCCGAGCGCCAGCGATTGGGTAAGAACACTGCCGTGTCCTGGCGTAATAAACTGGGGAAGCAGAGACAGATACATGACGGCGATCTTGGGATTCACCAGGTTAGTGATAAACCCCATGCCAAAGAGCTTCCTCGGGGTATCGACCGGTAGGTCGCGCACTGCAAACGCGGACCGCCCGCCCGGTTTGACCGCTTGCCAGGCAAGATACAGAAGGTACAAAGCGCCGCCAAAGCGAAGCGTGTCGTATGCGTAAGGTACCGCAAATACGAAAGCCGTGATTCCGAATGCCGCACAGAGCATATAGAACACAAAGCCCAGAGCAACGCCTCCCAACGAAATGAGGCCTGCGCGTCTACCTTGGCAAATTGAGCGGGAAATTAGATAAATCATGTTCGGCCCCGGCGTTAACACCATTCCCAACGCCACAAGAGCGAACATGAGCAATTGCGTGAAATCAGGCATAACCCATCTCCAAAGATAGTAGGTAATGCCCAGGCGCGCGGCGGCCAACAACCTCACGCTCCCCGATAGTGCCCTATCTGTATGCGCCAGTCACATGAGTGCAGAGATCCTAGCACGTCTTCTGTTTCCACGAGGACCAAGGCCACGTATGGGATGGGGGAACTGCGCCCGCCAGCAGTGAATCACCAACCATGGTATCGCCCGACTCCCTTGCCATGCGTCGACACCTCGTTGAGGCCACGAATTCAGCAATAGTGGCCCCGTGTGGGGCATGACAGCCAAGGCACCGTGTTCCTTCGGGTTGATGTTTAACTCAGAGCCGAACATTTCAGAACATCAAGCCAAACAGTTGCTTCAGGAGGTCTTCAAGGGGCATCAAGGTCAGCAGAAGCGGTGCGATGGGAGCGAGTAGAAAAGCTGCCAGCAGCAGGATAGCGTCGCGGCCGAATGGTGCAAGACGCATGTTGCGGACGGCTCCATAGCTGTGATTCATATCTGCCAGCGACTGAAGATCAGAACTGCCCAAAAGTGACTCATCGCCAAGTGCCCCGCCCCGCAGCCATTTGAGATCGAATTGGCGCACGTACTTTGCCGCAAGCACGCCATACTCTCCGAGGCCCGTCCGCTTCGTCCGCTCAAGCTGTGGGGAAAATACCAGTAGTGGGCCGAGCACAATGCACAGGAGAAAGATAGCAATCGCCGCGATCTCCATCTTGAAATCCGGTAGCTCCGCGCCGAGGAAGACGATTCGGTTGGCAAATTGGCCCGCAAGCATGGCGCCATGCGCGAGAACCAGCGGGGCGAACGCGTAGATCGTATTGGAAAGGAATCCCACGCCACCGACCCTGTCCGGGTGAGTGGGAATCAGTTGGAGATCTATGCGGGAGACTTGCCAGAGAAACCGCATCCAGATAAGCAGCCGAAAGTACCAGCGCACCAGCAGGAACTGGAAAATCGGCAGGCTCACATAGCCGTACCATAAGCCGGCGAGGGAGAGATCGGCGCCGGCCCAGGACGGCAACCCATACCAGGTAGTTGTGTCGAGGGCAGTATATTGAC
Source organism: Cupriavidus sp. 09_S30 (assembly GCF_056930435.1). Taxonomy (NCBI): domain Bacteria; kingdom Pseudomonadati; phylum Pseudomonadota; class Betaproteobacteria; order Burkholderiales; family Burkholderiaceae; genus Cupriavidus; species Cupriavidus sp. 09_S30. Next base: position 2,350,433 of record NZ_JBXOWI010000002.1, read on the forward strand.
GCCAGACGACTAGCACACCGACACCGTAGACCACTACGAGCAGGAGCACCTCGGCAAGCGCTGAGTTCCGCAGGCGAAAAGCCGATGCAATGGCCTCACTGAACCGTGGCATTGCAGCTTCGGGAACCAACTTTCGCTCCAGGAACGCATGGCCGATGCGACACATGCGTTGGTGCACCACATACTCCGCGACGATCAGTAGCGGCAGTACGACGAGGAAGCGGATGTGGACCTCAATATCGGCCAGGAAGGGTACAGCTACGCTGTTCTCGAACAGATGGCTTTCCAGCGCGGAAAGAACCAAAAGTGGCAGCCAGGCTAGAAGCGAGATAACAATCACGCGCCGGTGCACCATGGTCATGGCATCGTCGGACAAGCGCGCTCGTCTTAGTAGCTGGAACAGCGGTCCGCCCAGGACTAAGGAAAAATCCTGCACCTTCATGAAGCTTCCGCCACCGCTCCCGCTCAGGTGAGGCGCAGTGATGGGCGCATAGCGCTGCTCCGAACTCTTAAGCTTCCATTGCCATTCTTTCTGGATTTCGGCCATTTGCACTCCTTGGGCGCTGTGCTCGGGGCCCCAGGTCGATTGCGCCGCGAGATAGATGGGTTATCGGCTTGCCGATGCCGGACACACAAATCAGACAGCGGCAGGTCGGAGTCGTCTTCGGACCACATCGTGACTTCGTGGTCGCCAACTCACGCATGCCACCATGATCCGCGATCTTGAAATTCGAAAAAAACAGCAATAGCCTGAATGACAGTTCGCTTTTGGTGAAGCAAGGGCGCGGAAGTGCTTAACTATCGTCACCTACACTACTTCTGGGTCGTCGTGAAGGAAGGCGGTTTCACCCGGGCTGCCGAGCGGCTGGGCATCGCAGTCCAGACGGTCAGTGCGCAGGTCCGCGAACTGGAAAAGTCGATGGGGCATCAATTGCTCAAGCCAGCCGGCCGCGGCGTCACCATGACCGAGGCTGGCCAAGCGGCGTTCATCCGGGCCGAAGAGATCTTCAGGATCGGGCGGCTGATACCAGAGGAAGTGAGCCAGGCAGCAACCCTCAAGATCGCGCGGCTCGCCGTCGGACTTTCTGACGATATTTCCAAGCTAGCCGCGCACGCGATTCTTGAACCCGTGCTGGATACCCCATCGTTGCGCTTGCTTTGTCATGAGGGAAACTACGAGCAGTTGCTTTCCGCCCTGGCCCTGCATCGCCTCGACCTGGTGCTGGCCGGACAGCCGGCGCCGTACAACGCCAATCTTCGCCTGACCAGCGAGCGCCTGGCGGAGTGGCCCGTGGACTGGTATGAGCCGCTCTCTCTGGCTCTAGCACGCCAGGATTTGCCCCCCTTTCCACATTGCCTTGCCGAACTACCGGTGCTGCTGCCCATCGGGCATTCGGCGCTGCGAGCAAAGCTGGATGCCTGGTTCGACGCTGAAGGGATCCGCCCACGCATCGTTGGTGAGTTCGCCGATAGTGCACTGATGGCGATCTTCGCCGCGCGCGGCATGGGCGTGTTCCCGGTCAGCGAATTGCGCGCCGGAGAGCTGACATTACTGCAAGGTCTCCAGTGGCTCGGCCGTTCGGAAGGCGTCACAGAGGAGATCTTCGGCATTCAGTCGCAGCGTGGCCAGCATCACCCGCTTGCCCAGCAAGTGCTGGCCGCCGCACGGCGCTGAGCAGCTCGCGCGGAATGGGGCTCATGGTATGGAAGCCATGCTCTGCGGCTAGAGGCCAATACCTGAGTGCCGCTGCCAACACTGCCATTTCGCCATCTGCCCAATGCCCGTCGGCGTTCACAACCTCCAGGCAAACGCGCAGCAAGGTCCGTTGCAGGTGCGGCTCGTCGATTTCGGCCATCAGGGCGGCAAATACGGACTCAGAAACGGGCGTTGGCGCTTGTCCCGTGTGGATGGTGCCCAGTACGTAGTCCTCGCAAAGCGTCTGTACGATGCGTTTGAATTCGCGAGGATGAAGCCCTAGCTCGCGTGCGACATCGACCTTGTCCAGGGCCTTGTCTTCGGAACAGCAGACGTGTCCGTCCGCGATCTGCACGAGGGCGACGATTCGAGCCGCAGCTTGCGGGCTGTTTCGGGGGTAGTTGCGCATTCGCTTGCTCCTTCGGAAGGAAGTGTTGAACGAGCGCACAGTGTCGGCCCTGAATGGCCCGATAAAAACCAAGGTATCGTTGACTGCTGCTTCGAAAAAACCGAAGTAACGATGTGGTCTCGCCGCATCAAGAGGCCGGTTCGCCTCCTGATGCGGGGGCCGGGATCACCTGATGAAGCCCAGTTCCTTGCTGATCCGCTCGAGGATCGGTGCCTTGCGCGCGTTGAACTCGGCCTTGTTCTGCTGGATCAGGTTATTGCCCTTGGTATCGATCGAGATGATCAACGGCCCGAATTCCTTGACCCGGTTGATCCAGAGTGTCTCCGGCATGCCAAGGTCCTGCCATTCGGCGCCTTCGATTTCCTCCACCTGCGTTGCTGCCAGCACGGCGCAGCCACCGGGAAAGATCGCGTGCACGGCCACGTTCTCCTGGCAACCTGCCGCGGTTTCCGGTCCCATGCCGCCCTTGCCGACAATCAGCTTCACGCCGGTTTGCCTGATGAACTCGCGCTCGAACTTCTCCATCCGCATGCTGGTCGTCGGGCCGATCGACACCATCTCGAAGCCGCCGTCTTGCTTCTTGCGGACGATCGGGCCCGCGTGAAAGATGGCGCCGCCCTCGAGATTCACGGGAAGCTCGCGCCCCTGTTCGATCAGGCGGCGATGCGCCACGTCGCGGCAGGTCACGAGGCGTCCTGTGAGATAGACCACATCGCCAACGTTGAGGCTCGCAAGGTCTTCGTCCTTGATGGGGGTAGTCAGGATTTTCTTCACAGAACGACTCCTTCGTGGGAAATGATTTCGTAGGACATGTCGGCGTTGATCCGGATCTTGCCGCGGCGGTGCGCCCAGCAGCCGGTATTGACGGCCACGCCGATCGTCGACGGATGACGGGCGGACGATTCGATGTTGACGCCCATGACGCTGTTGTTTCCTGTCAGGCCCTGCGGACCGATGCCGACCTCGTTGAGGCCCTGCTCCAGCAGGTCTTCCATGAGCGCCGCACGAGGATTTGCGCTTTTTGAATCGACTGGCCGCATGATCGCGAGCTTGGAAAGCCGCGCAGCCGTCTCGACCGATGTCGACACGCCCACGCCGACCAGCAGCGGCGGACACGCATTGACGCCGCGCTCGGTGATGACATCCATCACGAATTCCGCGACCCCCTCGTAACCCTGACCTGGCATCAGGACCTTGGCCGCGCCCGGCAGCGTACAGCCGCCGCCGGCCATGTAGACGTCGATGGTGCAGCTATCGAGGCCCGGCACGATGCGCCAGTCCAGCCACGGGATCTGGGTACCGGTATTGGTGCCCGTGTTCTTTTCATCGAAGGTCTCGACGGCGTTATGGCGCAGCGGCCCCATGCGGGTGGCCTCGGCGGTGGCTTCCTTCAGGATCTCTTCCAGCTCGCCCAACAGCGGGAAGTTGGCGCCGGCCTCGACGAAATACTGGATGACGCCGGTGTCCTGGCAGCTCGGGCGATCGAGCTTGTCCGCGGCTTCCTGGTTGCCCGCCATCGAATCGTAGATCGACTTCGCCAGCGGATTGGTTTCCATCGTGCGCAGTTCGGCGAGCTTCTTCTTGACGTCCGTGGGAAGACGCTTGCCGATGTAGGCAGTGAACTTGGCCATGGTGTCCGTCAGGGACTGGACTGCTGCTTCGGTGTCCATGTGGTACTCCTTGTGATATGCGGGGGGTTATTGGGGGTGCAATGCGTTCAGTGAACTGTCGCGTTCGGCTCGTTCGGCGCGGTCGCCTCCGGCTTCTGCGAAGAGGCCAGTACGAGAGTCAGCACAGCGGAAAGCACGAGCAGGCCTGCGACGAAATAGAGTCCGCCCGCGAAGCTGCCCGTCTGGTCCTTGATCCAGCCGATCATGGCGGGGCCGGCAAAGCCACCGAGGTTGCCGATCGAATTGATGGTGGCAATGCCCGTCGCGGCGGCCGCGCCGGACAGGAACGCCGTCGGCATGGTCCACAGGGGCGGCTTGGCGCAACTGATGCCCACATTGACGAGCGTAAGTGCGGCGATCAGCCCGACGATGCTGTTGGCGCTTGCCGCGACCACCAGGCCCACTGCGGCGGCGACACAGGCCAGGATGACGTGCCAGGTGCGTTCGCCGGTGCGGTCGGAATGGCGGGACCACAGGACCATGGCGATGACCGAAACCATCGGAGGAATGGCGTTGAGAAAGCCGACCGTGATGGACGAAACGCCCAATTGCTTGATGATCTGCGGCGCCCAGATGCCGAGTGTGTAGAGACCGGCCGACGTGCCGAAGTAGATCAGCGCAAGGGCGAGCACCCGCGGGTCGGCGAGGCCGCGCAGGATGCCGTGGCTACCGTGATGCCCCTTGCCGGCGGCCTCCTCTCTCATGGCCTTGACCAGCCAGGCACGTTCGTCGTCCTTCAGCCAGGTTGCCTGCTCGGGGCGATCGGTCATGTAGAAGAAGACCACGACGCCAAGGATGACTGCCGGAATCGCTTCGAGGATGAACATCCACTGCCAGCCGGCCAGGCCCATGACGCCATTCATTTCCAGCAGCGCAGCAGAGAGCGGTGAGCCGAGGGCAGTGGAGATCGGCGCCGCGGCCATGAAGAACGCCGTCACGCCGGCCCGGTGACGTGCGGGGAACCAGTAGCTCAGGTACAGGATGATGCCGGGGAAGAATCCTGCCTCGGCCGCACCGAGCAGGAAGCGGATGATGTAGAAGCTGGTCGGGCCCTGGACGAAGGCCATGCCGGCCGAGATCAGTCCCCACGTCAGCATCACGCGGGCGATCCAGAGGCGCGCGCCCACCTTGTGAAGCACGATATTGGACGGCACCTCGAACAGGAAATAACCCCAAAAGAAGATGCCTGCGCCGAAACCGAGGATCGACGCGGTAAAACCGAGGTCCGTTTTCATCGTCAGGGCGGCGAAGCCGATATTGACCCGGTCGATGTAGGCGATGAAGTACAAGAGCATGATGAACGGCACGATGCGCCAACTGATGCGGCGCAATGTCCGCTTCTCGATGTCCGCTTGCATAGGGGTGTCTCCTTATCGATGAAATCCCGATCGGTGCGGGAACGCGGCTTGTCGGCCTCGGTGCCCTCACTCTCCCGCAGCCTTTTCAGCTCTTTTGTCAGTCGCGCTGGTAGCAGGCAGCACTGGCTGATTGGGCGTGATCGAAGGTTATTCGCTTCAGTTCAGCGATGAATCGATGTAGAGTTAATACATCCTTGCAAAATTTTTACTAATGGACTCCGACTCCCAGCTCGCCTTCTTCTGCCTGCTCGTGAAGCAGGGGAGCCTTGCCTCGACGGCGCGTGAACTGAACCTGACGCCGCCCGCGGTATCGCGGCGCCTATCGCAACTGGAAGAGCGCTTGGGAGTGCGACTGTTGAACCGCACGACGCGACGGATCAGTCTCACGAACGAGGGGGAGGTCTATTTCGCGAATGCAATGCGCATCCTGAGCGACATCGACGAAATGGAGCGGCTGGTGTCGAGCAACCGCGCGGCGCCGAAAGGACTGTTGCGCGTCAATGCGCCGCTCGGCTTCGGCCGCTCTTATATCGGCCCGGCCATTTCGGCTTTCTCGAAGACCTATCCGGACGTCGAAGTCCAGCTTCAACTGACGGACCGCCCGATCAGCTTGCCGGACGAAGCGATCGACGTATCGATCCGCTTCGGCGACTTACCCGACTCCCGTCTCATCGCCAAGCGGATCGCGCCTAACCGGCGCCTGCTCTGCGCGTCACCGGCCTATCTGCGCACCGCGGGCGAACCGCTATTCCCGCACGACCTCACGCAGCATGCGTGCATCGTGCTGCGGCAGAACGAGACCGCCTATGGCAATTGGCGGCTGACCCGCGGGAAGCAGACGGAAACCGTCAAGGTGCACGGCGGGCTCAGCACCAACGACGGAGAAGTGGCCCTCAACTGGGCGCTGGAAGGGCACGGGATCCTGATGCGCGCGGAGTGGGATGTCGCCAAATACCTGCGCAGCGGCCGTTTGGTTCAGGTACTTGCCGACTACGACACCCCGCCCGCGGACATTTACGCCGTCTATCTGGAGCGACTGAACCTGTCCGCCAAGGTCTCGTATTTCGTCGAACACCTGCGGAGCTTCCTGAGCCATCACGCCGACAGCCCGAGCCAGGACCGGTCGAATTGGTAGCCTTTGAGCACGCGCGGAGTTTAATTTTCAACTCAAACAGTTCCCGCCTCTGCCCTTCCCTCTCTCGCGCACAGCGGGGGCGGCAATCGCCAGCCGCAGTGAGGAAAGCCAGCGCACCCAGAACCCCAAGCCCCCACAGATCATCAAAGCCCCAAAAGAAAAGCCCGCCAAAGCGGGCTACGGGCGCTTCGTGCAACGTCGAATGCGTTGCCAGTGCATCGTCAGTGCGATTCGACGTACCGCTTGAAGTTGCTCAGGATGGCCTGCCAACCTTGTTGCTGCTGCTCGACCGGATACTGCGTTTCCGCGTCGAAGCTCACGCGCACCGTGACACCCTCTGGCGTGTCGAGAAACTCGACCTGAGCATTTCGGTCGCCGAAGGCATACTCAATCAATTTGTTTTGAACGACCTTCGTGTAGGTTCCGGCGAAGTCAAATCCCATGCTGCCGTCCTTCGCCTCCATCCGCGAGGAAAAGGCGCCGCCTTCCCGCAAATCGACCGTGGCGGCCGTCGTGTGCCAGTCGTCGGAAGCGGCGTTCCATTGCTTGATGTCTTCCGGCGTCGTGTAGGCACGCCACACCTTCTCAATCGGGGCTGCAACGGTGGTTTCAACGGTGATTTTCATAGTCCCAGCAGTGTGGTTGGCAATGCGGATGACTATAGTTCACCAGGGCGATGAGTGCAATTTGGCGGATGGGCTGGCCAGTCCAGTTCGAATCGCGTTCCGCCGCCGGCAGCAGGACTGCACTGGGCCTGCCCGCCGTGAGCATGCGCGATGGCTGCCACCACCGCCAGCCCAAGACCGCTGCTGCTGCCACCGCTACCGCCGTTCGCGCCCTGGCGCGCGTCGCCTCCGCGCCGGAATGCCTCGAAGATCTGCGGCGCGAGGTCGCCTGGAATGCCCGGACCATCGTCCTCCACACGCAGATGACACCTGCCATGCTCCACGCGGGTCTGGATTCGGATCGAACCGGGCACGGCGTACTTGCGTGCATTTTCCAGCAGGGCCAGCAGAGCCTGCCGAATGCGGACCGGGTCGCATTGCATCGGCCTCTCATCCAGATCCAGCACAGGATGCAGGTCCGCCGCCCGGAGCGCATCGCCGAACACCGCCACGACGGCGCCGACCTCGACGGCAAGATCGGCTTCCCGCATCTGCAGATCAAGGTGACCGCTCTCGGCGAGGCTGATCACGCGCAGGTCCTCGATCAGTCGAACCAGCCCTTCCACCTGGGTGAGCAAGCTGCGGAACTGGGTTTCATCGGGGGTAAAGACACCTTCCGCCAAGCCTTGCAGGCGGCCGCGCAGGATGGTGACCGGCGTGCGGAGTTCGTGGGCAATGGCGGCGTTCCAGAATGCCTGTTCGTTGGTCACACGCTGCAACTGCGCCGCCAGCGCATTGAACTGGTCGGCCAGCAAAGCCGCCTCGCGCAAGGAGCGATCACCGGCGATGGCGCGCGCGTCAAGATCGCCCTGCGAGACGCGGCGTATGGCATCGGCAACCGAGTTCAACGGCACCAGGATGCGGCGCGCCAGGTTGACGCCCACGATGAGCGCCAGCACCAGGCCGGTCAGCGTGGTGGAGATCAGCCACACCCACTCCGGTCCGGTAGGAATCCAGCTCGGTTCATCGAAATGCGTCGGCCAGTAAATCGAGGCCAGAAAATAGAAGGCGTAGGACGTCAGCACGACCAACAGCATGACGCCAAACGCCATCGCCGCCATCGACACGGCGATCTGGCGGCTCAGCCCCTGCAGCTTCATTCTGCGCCCCAGAGCTTGTAGCCGACTCCGCGCACGCCAACCGGAATGCCCTCGACACCGAGGTCTTCCAGCTTCCTGCGCAGCTTGCTGATGTGGCTGTCGACGGTCCGCTCCAAGGTATCGCCCTCCGGCAGGCAGGTCGCCATCAGCTCGGCACGGCTGAACACCCGCCTGGGCGCGCGCGCGAGCTGCGCCAGCAGCCGGAACTCCGTCAACGTCAAGGCCAGGCGATGCTGTTGCCGCTCGACCTCGACCACGGCCTCGTGATGCTCCAGGTCGATCACGAACGGCGCCGCGCGCAGCACCCTTTGCTGCCCGCCCTGGCCCGCGCCCGACATCGACCGGCGCAGCACAGCCTGGGTGCGCGCCACGACTTCTGCCGGATTGAATGGCTTGACCACATAGTCGTCCGCACCGATGCGCAGCCCCATCAGCTTGTCGATGTCCTGGTCCAGCGCCGTCAGCATGATGACCGGCGTGTTACCCCGGTGGCGGATTTCGGCCAGCACCTGCCAGCCATCGACGCGGGGCATCTGCACATCCAGCAGCACCAGGTCGGGCTTGAGGGACAGATGCAGTTCCAGCGCCTTGCGGCCATCCGGGGCATGCACGCTGCGCATGCCGCTGCGCGCGAGGTAGGCCGTCAGGATCTCGGCGATCTCGGGCTCGTCCTCGGCAATGAGAATCAGGGGTTGGACGCCTTGCTCGGCGCCGCTCGGTTGCTTCGTATCCGGCATGGTGGCCACTTCACGCTCTCACAGCGTCTCCATCGAATCTCCATACTACCGCAGACGAAACACCATCGGCCACAGTCAGACTGCGCCTGTCTTCGTCGGCAGGTGATTGCCGGCGCTGCCTCACGGAGTCGATATGAAACACGAACGATGGTGCCGCTACGGCGGTGTATGCGCCCTGGCGGCAGCGTTGCTCGCGGGTTGCGGGGAGACCCAGCAGGCCGCTCCGGTGGCCCCCCATGTGGCCACGACCACCGTGGTCCCGGCCCCACTCAAACTGACCGAAGACCTGCCCGGCCGCGTCGCGGCGGTGCGCATCGCCGAGATCCGGCCACAAGTCAGCGGCATCGTGTTGCGCCGGCTTTTCGAGCAAGGCACCGAAGTGCGGGCCGGCCAGCCGCTGTTCCAGATCAATCCTGCGCCGTTCCAGGCCGAGATGGACACGGCCGCGGCGGCATTGCAGCGGGCCGACGCCGCATTGGCGCGCGCACGCGTGCAGACCACCCGGCTCCAGCCCCTGGTCGAGGCGGACGCGATCAGCCGCCAGGTGTATGACGACGCGGTATCCCAGCGTGACCAGGCCGCCGCCGACGTGTCGCAGGCGCGCGCCACCCTCGCCCGCCGCCAGCTCGACCTGAAGTTCGCGACCGTGGAAGCGCCGATCTCGGGCCGCATCGACCAGGCGCTCGTGACCGAGGGCGCGCTGGTCGCCGGCAGCGACGGCCAGCCGATGGCGCGCATCCAGCAGATCGACCAGGTCTACGTGGACGTGCGCCAGCCGGCCGCGTCGCTCGAACGGTTGCGCGGCGCGCTCGCGGCGCAGCCGGAAGGGTCGGGCACCGGCCTGCCGGTCGACGTGCTGCGCGACGACGACACGCGCTACGACGTGCAGGGCCGCATGCTGTTCTCGGGCGTCAACGTCGACCCGGGCACCGGCGACGTGCTGCTGCGCGTACTGGTCGACAACCCGAACCGGCAACTGCTGCCGGGCATGTACGTGCGCGCCCGGATTCCACGCGCGCACTACGCGAACGCGCTGACGGTGCCGCAGCAGGCGGTCGTGCGCGCGGGCGGCAAGCCGCTGGTGTGGGTGCTCGACGCGAAAAGCCGGGCGCACCCGCAGGCCATCGAAGTGGGTGAGCTGACGAACCGCCGCTACCGTATCCAGTCGGGCCTGCGGGCCGGCCAGAAGGTCGTCGTCGAAGGCATGGAGCGCCTGACCGAGGGCGCGGCCGTGACCGCGACCGACTGGAAGTCGCCTGACGCCGCCACGACCGCCGCGGCGCACTGAGCCACGGGGAGGATCCAGCCATGTCTCAATTCTTCATCCGGCGCCCGGTCTTTGCGTGGGTGATCGCCCTCTTCATCATCCTGATGGGCCTGATCGCGATCCCGCAACTGCCGATCGCGCGCTACCCGTCGGTCGCGCCGCCCAGCGTCACGATCTACGCGACCTATCCGGGCGCCACCCCGCAGACCATGAGCGATGGCGTGCTGAGCCTCATCGAGCGCGAGCTGTCCGGCGTCAAGAACCTGCTCTACTTCGAGTCGTCGTCCGACACCTCGGGCCTGGCGCAGATCACCGTGACCTTCAAGCCCGGCACGGACCCGGCGCTGGCCCAGGTGGACGTGCAGAACAAGATCAAGGCCGTCGAGCCGCGCCTGCCGTCCGCGGTGCGCCAGAACGGCCTGATCGTCGAATCGGCGTCGTCCGGCTTCCTGATGTTCATCAGCCTCCAGTCCGAAAGCGGCCGCTTCAGCGAAGCCGAGCTCAGCGACTACATGGCCCGCAACATCGTCGAGGATCTGCGACGCACCGAAGGGGTCGGGCGCGTGCAAGTGTTCGGTGCCGAGCGCGCGATGCGCATCTGGGTCGACCCGAACAAGCTGATCACCTATGGCTTGTCGATGACCGACCTGACCGGCGCGATCGCTCAGCAGAACGTGCAGATCTCGCCGGGCAGCCTCGGCGCGTCGCCGGCCTTGCCGGGCCAGCGGGTGACCGTGCCGCTGACCGCCCAGGGCCAGTTGACGACGCCCGAACAGTTCGCCGCGATCGTGCTGCGCGCCAACGCGAACGGCTCGAAGGTCGTACTGGGCGACGTCGCGCGCGTCGAACTGGGTTCGCAATCCTACGCCTTCCTCAGCCGGCAGGGCGGCAAGCCCGCGACCTTCGCGGCGGTGCAGCTTTCGCCGGGCGCGAACGCGGTCAAGACCGCCGACGCGCTGCGCACGCGCCTCGCGGAACTGAGCAAGTCGATGCCGGCCGGCATGAGCGCCTCGATTCCGTTCGATACCTCGCCGTTCGTCAAGATCTCGATCGAGAAGGTGCTGCATACGCTGGTCGAGGCGATGGTGCTGGTGTTCCTCGTGATGTACCTGTTCCTGCAAAACGTGCGCTACACGCTGATTCCGGCGATCGTCGCGCCGGTGGCGCTGCTCGGCACCTTCACCGTGATGCTGGCCACGGGCTTTTCGATCAACGTGCTGACAATGTTCGGCATGGTGCTCGCAATCGGCATCATCGTCGACGACGCGATCGTCGTCGTCGAGAACGTCGAGCGCCTGATGGCCGAGGAAGGCCTGTCGCCAAAGGACGCCACGATCAAGGCAATGAAGGAGATCACGGGTGCCATCGTCGGCATCACGCTGGTGCTGACCGCCGTGTTCATCCCGATGGGGCTCGCGAGCGGCTCGGTCGGCGTGATCTACAAGCAGTTCACGCTGTCGATGGCCGTCTCGATCCTGTTCTCCGCGCTGCTCGCGCTGACGCTCACGCCGGCCCTGTGCGCGACGATGCTCAAGCCGGTCGAGCTGGGTCATCACGAGAAACGCGGTTTCTTCGGCTGGTTCAACCGCCGCTTCGAACGCCTGACGCAATGGTATGACACCCGCGTCGGCCGCCTGGTCGGCCGCACGGGCCGCGTGCTGCTGCTGTTCGTCGCGATCTGCGGCGCCCTGGTGGTCGGGTTTCGCACGCTGCCGTCGTCGTTCCTGCCAGAGGAAGACCAGGGTTACTTCATCACCAGCTTCCTGATGCCCGCGGATGCCACGGCCGAGCGTACGGTCGACGTGGTTGAGACGCTCGAGAAGCATCTCGCATCGCGTCCGTCGATCCAGTCGAACGTCTCGGTGATCGGCTATGGCTTCTCCGGATCGGGCTCGAACGCCGCACTGAACTTCAGCGTGCTGCAGGACTGGGACGAGCGCAACGGCGCCACCACCTATGACGAAGCGATGCGCGCGCAGCAGGCGATGTCCGGCGTGACCGAAGGGATGGTGATGAGCCTGATGCCGCCTGCGATCGACGAACTCGGCGACAGCTCGGGCTTCACGATGCGCCTGCAGGATCGCGCGAACCAGGGCGCCGCGGCGCTCAAGGCGGCCGAAACGAAGCTGCTCGAACTGGCCGCGCAAAGCAAGGTCGTCACCGGCGTCTACCCGGACAGCCTGCCGCCGGGCACCAGCGTTCGCCTGGAAATCGACCGGCAGAAGGCCGAAGCGCTCGGCGTGTCGTTCACGAGCATCAGTGACACGCTGTCGGCCGCGATGGGTTCGACTTACGTGAACGACTTCCCGAACGCGGGCCGCATGCAGCAGGTGATCATCCAGGCCGACGTGCCGGCGCGCATGCAGCTCGACAACGTGATGAAGCTGTATGTGCGCAACGCGGGCGGCGGCATGGTGCCGCTGTCTGAAGTGGTCCAGCCGGTCTGGTCCGAAACGCCGCTGCAGCTCGTGCGCTTCCAGGGCTACCCGTCCGCGCGCATCTCGGGCACCGCCGCGCCCGGCCACTCGAGCGGCGCGGCCATGGTCGAGATGGAACGACTGGCCGCGCAATTGCCGAACGGCTTCGCGGTCGAGTGGACCGGACAGTCGCTGCAGGAACGCCAGTCGGCGTCGCAGGCGCCGCTGCTGATGGCGCTGTCGATGATCGTCGTGTTCCTGGTGCTCGCCGCGCTCTACGAGAGCTGGTCGATTCCGCTGTCGGTGATGCTGGTGGTGCCGCTCGGCCTGATCGGCGCGATCGGCGCGGTGCTGCTGCGCGGCTTGCCGAACGACGTGTTCTTCAAGGTCGGGATGATCACCGTGATCGGCCTGTCGGCGAAGAACGCAATCCTGATCGTGGAGTTTGCGAAGCAGTTGCGCGAAGAAGGCAAGGGCCTCGTCGAAGCGGCCGTGGAAGCCTCGCGGCTGCGCCTGCGCCCGATCCTGATGACCTCACTGGCCTTCGGGCTTGGCGTGGTGCCGTTGATGATCGCGTCGGGCGCCAGCGCCGAAACGCAGCACGCGATCGGCACCGGCGTGTTCGGCGGCATGGTGGCCGCCACGGTGCTGGCCATTTTCTTCGTTCCGGTTTTCTTCGTGTTCGTGACGGGCCTGCAGGAGCGCCTGGGGCGGTGGCTGGCGTCGCGCCGCAAGCAAGCCGCGCCCGGCCACGGGCAAGAGGACTAAGGCAGGAGTACTTTCATCATGCGATTTCTCATTCTCCCCATTGTCGTGGCCTTGTCGGCCTGCTCGTTGACGCCTGCGCTGGTCAAACCCGACCTGCCTGTGCCGCAGTCGTACCCCACAAGCACGGCCGCCGGCGAACACGCGCAGGCAGCCGCGCAGGCAACCGATCTGGGCTGGCGCGCCATGTTCGGCGACGAGCGTCTGCAGCGCCTGATCGAGCTGGCGCTGGCCAACAACCGTGACCTCCGCCTGGCCACGCTGGCCGCGCAGGCCACCCAGGCGCAGTACGGCATTCAACGCGCCGCGCAGTTCCCCAGCATCGATGCCACCGGAACCGCCGCGCGGCAGCGCACGGCGGCCAACGCGGCTGTCGATCCCGCGATTCCTGCGGCCACGCAGAACCAGTTTGGCGTCAACGTCGGACTGAGCGCATTCGAGATCGACCTGTTCGGCCGCTTGCGGTCGCTCTCCGACGCTGCCTTCGCACGCTACCTGGCCAGCGAGCAAGGGCGCCGGGCCGCGCAGATCTCGCTGGTCGGCGCGGTGGCCGATGCCTACTTCGCAGAACGCCTGGCCGACGAGCAGCGGCAACTGGCCCAGCGCACGCTGGCCGACTGGCAGCAATCGCTCGAACTGGCACGCCGGCTGCGCGAAGGCCACCAGAACAGCGGCCTCGACGTGGCACAAGCCGAAGGCCAGGTGGCCAGCGCCGAAGCGGACCTGGACGCGCGCACGCGCGCCGTGGCGCAAGCCCGCAATGCGCTGCAATTGCTGGTGGGCACCGAACTGCGCGCGGATCTCCCCCCTCCCCTGCCGCTGGAACAGCAGCCGGCGGTGACGCAGCTCCCCGCGGGCCTGCCGTCCGACCTGCTGCTGCGCCGACCGGACATCCTGCAGGCGGAGCAGCAACTGATGGCGGCCAATGCCGACATCGGCGCGGCGCGCGCGGCATTCTTTCCGCGGCTGTCGCTGACCGCTTCGTTGGGCTTTGTCAGTCCCGCCCTGCGTGGCCTGTTCGACGACGATCACCGCAGCTGGGCCTTTGCGCCGCAGGTCGCGATCCCGCTGTTCCAGGGCGGCAGGCTTCGCTCTGAACTGCGCCTGGCGGAGTTGCGCAAATCCAGCGCCGTCGCCGAGTACGAGCGCGCGATCCAGGCGTCGTTCCGGGAAGTCGCCGACGGTCTGGCCGGGCGCGAAACGTTCGGCCGCCAGATTGCCGCACAGACCCGGGCGGTGGCCAGCGCCGAGCGCCGGACAGAGCTTTCCAACCTGCGCTACCGCGCAGGCCTCGATGGCCGCCTGGAACTGCTGGATTCCCAGCGGCAACTGTATGCCGCGCGGCAATCGCTGCTGGACCTCCGGCGCGACGAGTTCGGTAACGCCGTTGCGCTCTACAAGGCGCTGGGCGGCGGCATGGCGGACACCGACGCCGCCGCCGGCAGCGCGTCGCGACAGTAGATCAAGAGGACTTGTCGAATCAGTTGAACATGAACGCCGAACACAAGAACAATGCGAACAACGCGGGCAACGCTGGCGACGCAGACAACGCGAGCCACACCCGGGCCGAGGTCGTGCTGCTGGTCCATGGGCTGGGCGGCACCGAGCACGATCTGGGAAAGTTGAAGAGCCAGATCGCCGCCCAGGGCATGCAGACCGCCGAACTGCTGCTGCCAGGACATGGCACGCGTCCTGAAGCCCTGCGCGAGGTCACGCTCGATGATTGGCTGGCAGCGTTGCGCGGCAAGCTGGCCAGCCTGCGCCAGCAATACCGGGCGGTGCATATGGTCGGCATGTGCATGGGAGCACTGCTGGCCCTGGAGGTGGGCAAGACTGAAGCGCTCGGTGGCAACGGGCGCGACCGGCTGGTGCTGCTGGCGCCCCCGCTGTTCCTCGATGGCTGGTCGCAGCCCTGGTACCGGTTCATCCGGCACGTCCTCTATCGCATCCCCCTGCTGGCCGACTACCTCAGGGTCCCGGAGCGAAGCCCGTACGGCGTGAAGAACCAGCGCCTGCGCACCCTGCTCAAGCGACGGTTCTCGCGCGGTGACAGCCGACACTACGCCTGGGTGCCGTTGAGCACGATCCGCGAGCTCGACCGGCTTCGGCAGATCGCGAAGCGGGGCCTGGAGCGGCTGCAATGTTCGACATTGCTTGTCCACTCCGTGGATGATGAGCTCACCAGCCTGAAATCCGCCCAGTACATCCGTGATCACGTCAACAACGATGGCGGCGCCGGTGATCGCGCCCGGCCCAAGGCCCGTCTGGTGGCGCTCAGCAACAGCTACCACATGATCTGCATCGACAACGAGCGCGAGGACGTGGCCCGGCAGGTGACTGAATTCCTGGCCGGAGCACGTGCCTAGTCTCAAGCGTGAGGGTACGACGCGGCTTGGTCCGCATGGCCCAGCGGCATCTTGGTGCGGAAGCCGCGCCGCGCGGCAATGAAGAAGCACAAGCCGGATGCAACGGCCAGCACGTCCGTACCCAGCAGTACATAGGTCAGCGGCGCGGAAAAACCAGACCGGACAAGCGCGTCGCTGATCGTGCCGGCAGCGAGGTTGCCGATAGCCACGGCAAACACGTTGACGAGCAGCATGTTGAACCCGGAGATCGTCGAACGCATGCTTGCCGGCACCTGGCTCATGATCACCGTGTTGGTCGGGCCATAGAGCGCCAGCGGCAGGAAGAAGCCGGCGCACATCCCGACATAGAACAGCGCCGAGCCCGGGGCAGCGAAGCGGTAGGCGATCATCAGCGGGCCGCAGATCGCAACGAGCAACAACATGAACCCCAGGTGACCGCCCGGCAGGCGCTTTGAGAAGCGATCGCCGAGCACGCCACCGGCCACCGATCCCAAGGTGCCGAAGACCAGTTGCAGCTCCCCGATCGTCCGCGCAATGGTTGCGGCGTCATAGCCACGCTCGCGCACCAGCCACAGTTGCGCGAACGCCAGGCCGGCAAACGCGAAATGCACCAGCACAAAACCCACCGTGACCGCCAGCAAGGTCGGATTGCCGCCCAGGACACCCAGCGCGCCACGCACCTGGGCAAGGAACGGAGCACCACGCTCATGCTGAGCCGTGTGCTTACGCTCGTCTTTGATGAATGCCAGCGGCAAGGCGATCAAGATGCCAAGAACCCCGAGCACGTGGAACGTCGAACGCCAGCCATGCGTGGCGCCGAACGTGCCGGCCAGCAGGAAGCTGAAGCCGACGCCGAGCGGGATGCCCATGAAAAACACCCCGATCGCAGTGCCCCGCCGCTTCTCGGAGAACATTTCGACCAGCAATGCCACCGCTGCCGGCACCAATGCAGCCTCACCGCTGGCCACGAAGAAGCGGGCAGCCACCATCTGTTCGAAATTCTGCGCGAAGCCTGAGGCCGCAGTACAAACGCTCCAGATCAACAACCCACCAGCGATAACGCGTGTGCGGCTGAAGCGGTCGGCAAGCGTGCCCAGGAATACGGCCATCACGCCGAAGCTCAGCACCCAGACCGCCCCCACCAGGAAGCCATATTGGGCATTGCTCAGGCGAAGATCGCCAATCACCTGGGAGGAAAAGCCCAGCAGCATGTAGCGATCGATGTGCGCCAGCACGTGAATGAACAGCAACGCCGCCAACGCGACGATCGGACTCTTCTTGTACACGGTTGTCTCCTGGAATTGCGCCGCTCACGCGGTCTCTTTCTTGGGTGTCAGGCCAGGACTGCCTCGGCCATCTCGTGCCAACTCGACTTTGCTACGGACAGGGCAGGAATCGACCACCGTTCGAGCAGAACATGCCGCCGTTCGGGCCGATGACCTGCCCTACCTGATCGTGATTGCGGCACTCACGCCGCAGCCCGATCATCCGCTCTTTGTGTCTCTTGCATGGCAGCCAATTCCTCTAGAAGGATCGGCGCGCCCAGGCTGCTCGTGTGAATACCGAGGACGCTCACGGCCTGCAGTACGGCATTGACCTCCTCTTTGGTGGCGCCAAGTTCGAGCGCCCTGCGGATGTGCCGGCGCGTGCCCGGCGCGTACATATGCGTGCATGACGCATCCACGGCAATGGCGAGAAACTCCAGCACCTTCGGCTCGAGCACGCCCGACATAATGGGGTGCATGGTCATCGCCATGAATTTCTCGGTCCAGATCGGGTCGAGCTCGGCAAAAGGATCCCAGACAGGATTCCAATATCCGGATGCTCGCAGGCCATCACAGACGGGGGTGACGCTAGCCTCGGCCTTGCCGTTTTCTTCTTTGCTCATGGGTAGTCTCCATCGAGTCTCTGCGTTCCCTCAGGCTTCCTTCAGGCACCTGTGCAGGGCATACGCGACGTGGCCAGTATCGGTGATCGACCCGCCGCAATTTGACCTTTTGGGAGTTTGATTTAACATTTTGGGAGACCAAGGGAAAACGTGATGTCCTCTTTCATACGCAGCGCCAGCCTCAACAACTATGTGGAAGTCGCGCGCTCGGTCGGGCTGGATCCTTACCAGCAGCTGAGTGCGGCGGGCATCAGCCACTATGCGCTGCTGGACCCGGATACCAGGATTCCGCTCGAAGCGTTGGGTCGCTTGCTGGAGACGTCAGCGCGAGTCGCCGGCGTCGAGGGCTTCGGTCTGCGCATGGCTGAGACGCGCCAGCTCGCGCACCTCGGGGCTTTGGCTTTCGCGCTGCGGGAAGAACCGACGCTGCGCGGCGCGCTCGAATCGATGGCCCGCCATATGCGTGTACACAACGAAGGACTGGCGACCCGAATCGAAGAAGTGGAGGGGCTCGTGATCATCCGCGAGGAATTGCTGGGCGTGCGCGTGCCCGGGTCGGCGCGTCAATCCGTTGAGTTGGCCGTTGGCGTCCTGTATCGCATGTTGCATCTCTTCCTGGGCCCGTCATGGCGGCCGCGCAGCATCTGCTTCACGCACGCGGCGCCAGCCAATGCGACCACGCATACGCGCATCTTCGGCATGCCGGTGCTGTTCAACCAGGACTTTGACGGCATCGTCTGCCGCGCCTCCGATCTGGAAGCGCCCTTGCCGACCTATGACCCCATCATGGCGCAACAGGTGAAGCAGTACCTCGACACCATGCTTGCGCAGACCAACGCGAGCATGCCCGACAAGGTGCGGCAGCTGGTGGTCACCATGCTTCCCTCAGGCAACTGCTCCGTCGACCGCATCGCACAACATCTCGGCGTGGATCGGCGCACCGTTCACCAGCGCTTGAGCATTCATGGTGAGAACTATTCGACGGTGCTCAATGCAGTGCGGGTCGATCTGGTGAGGCGCTACATCGAGAATCGAGAGCGACCGCTGTCGGAAGTCGCCATGCTGCTCGGCTTTTCTTCCTTGAGTGCCTTTTCGCGGTGGTTCAGCGGCCAGTTTGGTTGCAGTGTGTCCAAGTGGCGGGCCAACCCGCCGGAATCCAGCCACAGCGATCTTGCGCCCCGCCAATAGGCAACCGGTAGGCAGAAGAAAGGCAGTTTGGCGGCGCCCTAAAGCCTTGCGGCCCATGGAGAGGCTCACTGCGCTCCCCGCGCTTCGCGCCGGACGGCTTGAGGCGGCATGCCGAAGCCGCGCATGAAGGCCTCGCGCATATGACGCCGGTCACGAAATCCCGTCTCCTTGGCCACCACGTCCAGCGAATGCCGGCTGCTTTCGATCATCAGCCGCGCAGCTTCGAGCCGCAGTCCCTCGACGGCCTTCGCTGGTGACTGCCCCGTCTCGGCTGTGAACACGCGGCTGAACTGGCGTGGGCTCAGGTGCGCGGCCTCGGCCAGTTCCTCCACGCTCAGTGGCTGCGCGAGGTTGCGCCGCGCATGCTCGAGCGCTTGCTGGATGCGGTCGGACTTGGGCGCGAGCTTGAGCATCTCGGAATGCTGCGACTGCCCGCCTGAGCGGCGTTGGTGCATGACCAGCCGGTGCGCCACTGAGCGCGCAATCTCGGCGCCCAGATCCTTTTCCACCAGCGCGAGCGCCAGATCCAGCTCCGCCGTCATGCCGGCGGAGGTCCACACCGGACCGTCGGCGATGTAGATGCGATCGGCCTCGACCTGCACGCGGGGGTGGCGCTGCTGCAAGGCTTCGGCCCAGTACCAGTGCGTGGTGGCGCGGCGTCCGTCGAGCAGGCCTGCGTCGGCCACGACGAATGCGCCGGTACACAAGCCTGCGATGCGCCGTGCACGCGCGGCGATCTTGCCCACCAGCCGGGGCAGTTCGGACGACATGGGCATGGAGAGCGGTGTGATGATACCGGCCACCAGCCAGGTATCGGCACTGCTGCGCGCGGTGAGTGAGCGGGCTTGCGCCGCCAGGCCCGTCGATGCGCGCGCCATGCCGCCCAGGGCGTAGTTCTCCACGGCGTAGAAAGGCTGGCCTGCCAACAGGTTGGCGAACTCGAATACGGCCTGGGTGCTGAGCGCCATGACCTGGAAGCCCTCAGGGAGTATGTAACCGATGCGATGCATGGAATCGCTCCTTCCTTCCATCGATGTCCTTATTCATGACTATATACGTCATTTACGACATCGGCTGCAAACCCCACTATTCACGCCACGGGCCTATCCGACCCTTGCCAAGGAGATTCACCATGACTCAGTCCATGACCCAGTCCGATCGCGGCACCGCCCTCATCACCGGCGCATCCAGCGGCATCGGTGCGCTCTACGCGGACCGACTTGCACAGCGCGGCTACGACCTGATCCTCGTTGCGCGCAACCGCGAGCGGCTGAACACGCAGGCCAACGACATCAGCACCCGCACCGGGCGTGCGGTGGAGGTACTGGCCGCTGACCTGAACGACCGGGCCGGGCTGGCGCAGGTGGAGGAGCAACTGCGCCGGGACGCCAGCATTACCCTGCTGGTGAACAACGCCGGCATTGGCACTCACACGCCGCTGCTGGAAAGCGATGTGGAGCAGATGACCCGCATGGTCGAACTGAATGTCACGGCGCTGATGCGGCTCACCTATGCCGTGGTCCCGGGGTTCGTGGCACGCGGCCGGGGCGCAATCATCAACATCGCGTCCATCGTCGCCATCGCGCCGGAGGTACTGAACGGCGTCTATGGCGGCAGCAAGGCCTTCGTGCTGGCTTTCAGCCAGTCGCTGCAGCATGAACTGGCCGGCAAGGGAGTGCAGGTGCAGGCCGTGCTGCCCGGCGCTACCGCCACCGACTTCTGGGCCACCGGCGGTCTGCCGGTCGAGCACCTGGATCAGCGCATCGTGATGCGTGCCGAAGACATGGTCGATGCCGCGCTGCTGGGCTTTGAACGTGGCGAGAGAGTCACCATCCCATCCCTGCACGCCGGCGAAGAGTGGGATGCCTACGAAGCTGCGCGCCAGACCATGGCGGGCCACCTATCCAGCAACACCGTCGCGCAGCGTTATGCGGCTGCGCTCTGATCGGCGCACCTGAAGCCCTGCCCGATCCCTTCCAGGAATGCAAGGAGTAAACACCATGAAAGCTGTCATCGCCGCCTATGCGCGCTCGCCCTTTCACTTTGCCCGCAAAGGCCGCCTGGCCGAAGTGCGGCCCGACACGCTAGCGGCGCAGGTCGTGCAAGGCCTGCTGCAGCGCACCGACCTCGATCCGGCGCTGCTGGAGGACGTGATCCTCGGCTGCGCCTACCCCGAGGCCGCACAGGGCAACAACCTGGCGCGCATCGTCGGCCTGCTGGCGGGTCTGCCGGAGGCAGTGGGCGGCATGACGGTAAACCGCTTCTGCGGCTCCTCGATGCAAGCGGTGCACATTGCGGCGGCGCAGATCGAGGCGGGGATGGGCGATGCCTTCCTCTGTGTGGGCGTGGAATCGATGACGATGGTGCCGCAGGGCGGCTTCAACTTTTCTCCCAACCCTGAATTGCAGGCCAACACCGCTGCTTACATCTCCATGGGCGAAACGGCGGAAAACGTGGCGCAGCTCTGGAACGTGAGCCGCGCCGATCAGGAACTGCTCGCGCTGCAGTCCCACCAGAAGGCCGCCGCCGCCCGCGAGCAGGGTCGCCTGGCCGACGAGATCGTGCCGATCCGCCTGCAGGATGGCGAAGTGGTCGATGCCGACGGCTGCATCCGCCCCGCTACGACGCAGGAGGCGCTGGCCGGACTGAAGCCGGCCTTCCGGGCCGATGGCGTGGTCACGGCCGGCACTTCGTCGCCGCTGACCGATGGCGCCGCGGCAGTGCTGGTGGTAAGCGATGAGTTTGCCTTGCGCCACAAGCTGCAGCCGCTGTCGCGTGTGCGCAGCTTTGCCACCGTGGGGGTCGACCCGGCCATCATGGGCATCGGTCCGATTCCGGCGACGCGCAAGGCGCTGGCACGGGCCGGCCTGACGGCAGCCGATCTCGACGTCGTGGAAATCAACGAAGCGTTCTCGTCGCAGGCCTTGGCCTGCATCCGCGATCTGGGGCTGGACATGGCAACCGTGAACATCGACGGTGGGGGGCTGGCCATCGGCCATCCGCTGGGTGCCACCGGCGCGCGCATCACCGGCAAGGCCTCAGCCTTGCTCGCTCAGCAGCATGGGCGCTATGCGTTGGCCACGCAATGCGTAGGCGGCGGACAGGGCATTGCCACGATACTGGAGCGGCCGTAGCGATCGCCAGCAACCGGCTGCAACCTCTAGGGTCGTGGCTCCCCCCTTCGCCTTGAAACCATGACCGCCCCAGCAAGTGGCCAGTTCTATTGGGCATCATGGAAAATGATGCCGAGGGTATGGCGTAATCCCGAGCGGACTCGGCTTACGCCATGCCGGAGATTGACCCGGTAATCCCCCCGGGTTCCACGAACGGGCCGATGATGGACTGCGAAGATGACCGCATCTCCGCGACGCAAGGGGACGACCTCCACGCGGCTCTGCATGCGTGGGCGCTGTTCCGTCAGGACAAACTCGCCACCGGTGAAATCCTCCCCAGGCTCGGATAGAAGAATGGCGACCTGCAGCGGGAAGACGAGGTCTCCATAAAGATCCTGGTGGAGACAGTTGAAGTCGCCGGACACATACTGCAGAAGAAGCGGCGTGGGCCGCTTCTGCCCTGCGCCGTGGCATTCCTGCAGAAACTGTGCGTGCTGCGCCGGGTACCGTCTTTCGAGCCCCATTCTTTCGTTCCAACCGTTCGCCACCGGTGCAAGATGCGGATAGAGGCCTGTGCGCAGTGCGGTGATCAGGTCGGGCAGAGGGTAGCGAAAGTACTTGTACTCGCCTTGGCCGAATCCATGCCGCCCCATCTGAACCTGGCTGCGAAAATGCTCAGCATGCGGATACAGGGCCGCAACCGTCCGGCATTCATGGGGCGTGAGAAGACCGCCCATTACCGCGAAGCCTTGGGTGTCCAACTCGGCCGAAAGCATGTCCCAGCGATAGGTCTCGATGCGGTCCCTGATCGTCGCACAAGCGTCGGAGCATGATGGCCGAAGGGAATGCCCGCTCATGACTCTGCTTCCTTCTCCAGCAGCGCCCGCTTGCGCTCGACACCCCAGCGATAGCCGGAAAGCGAGCCGTCTGTCCTGACCACGCGATGGCAGGGAATCGCAACTGCGATGGTGTTGGCAGCGCAGGCCTGCGCGACGGCACGCATCGCCGTGGGGGCGCCGATGCGCTTGGCAATATCGGCATAGCTGGCCGTCTGGCCGGCGGGGATGTCTCTCAGCGCCTGCCAGACTCTCTGCTGGAAGGCGGTGCCCCGAATGTCGAGCGGCAAGTTCAGGCCGATGCCGGGTGCCTCGACAAAACCCACGACTTGGGCGACCACCCTTTCAAAGTCGGTATCACCACCGACGAGCTGCGCCTTCGGAAAGCGGTCCTGAAGCTCGCGCGCCAGGGCGTCGGGATCTTCTCCCAGCGCAATGGCGCATACGCCCTTGGCACTGCAAGCGACAAGAAGGGCACCGAGCGAACACTCGGCCACGGCGAACCGGATCTGGGCACCGGCACCGCCGTCTCTGTAGGCGCTTGGCGTCATGCCCAGTGTCTCGGTGGACGTTTCGTAGAAACGGCTGTTCGAGCCAAAGCCTGCCTCGTAGATTGCCTGCGTGACCGTTCCATCCGTGTCGGCCAGCGCCTGACGAACGGAATTCGCGCGATGGGCCTTCGCATAAGCTTTTGGCGTCAGGCCCGTGATGGCCTTGAACTGTCTGTGAAAATGGTAGGAGCTGATGCCGACGGCGACAGCCAGATCATCGAGTGTCGGTAACGTCTCCGACATCTCGATCAAGCGGCACGCCTTACTGACGGCGGCAGCATTCTTTTCGGCCAAGGAGACACCATCGGGCCGGCAGCGCCTGCACGGCCGAAAGCCTGCTTTCTCAGCCTCCTCGGCTAATGCGAAAAATGACACGTTTTCTCGCTTCGGCAGCCTCGATGGGCAACCGGGCCGGCAATAGATGCCGGTCGATCGGACGGCATAGACGAATCGCCCTTCAGCCGCTGCATCGCGATGGACGATTGCATTCCAGTACCGATCCTCATCAGCGGAAACCAATGGATTGCTTCCGCCCTGGCTGGCAGCGAGCGAGTCCGCTCCCCTTGAAACATCCTTCTTCGGCCTGTCTGTGTACATCTCATGCCTCCGCTAGCAACCCGTCATGTGTCTTTGCCATAGCTTTATAGCAAGCACCATCACAGCCTGAAATCCGAATCTTGCTTTGAAATTCTCGGTGATGTACCAGCATGGCACCAGCGGCTCCAACACGTTGCTGCGCGCATGAATGCCTTGAAAGCAAGAAACGGAGTGCCTGGTGGGGCAAGGTCAAATACATTGCCGTTAAGAACAACAGCAAGAGGATGCATCACAAATGACCGCACTTGACGGAAAGATAGCCATCGTTACCGGCGCATCGGCCGGCATTGGACGCGCGATCGCACTGATGTTCGCTGCACAAGGCGCAGCGGTCGTCCTGTCAGCGCGAAACAAGGCCAAGCTGGATCAGGTTGCCGACGAAATCCGCAGTCATGGTGGGCAGGCCTATGCGTCCGCTGGCGACGTCAGTCTGGCCGATACTCATGAAAGGCTTGTTGCGGCGGCACTGCACGAATTCGGTGGGCTCGACATTGCCATCAACAACGCGGGCACTGTCGGGCCGATCAAGCCACTCGCCGACATCTCACCGGAAGACTGGCAGCAGACACTGGCCACCAATCTGACCGCCGCCTATCTGGGGGCGCGCAGCCAGATACCCGCCATGATCAAGCGCGGCGGGGGCTCGATCGTATTCACCTCCAGCTTTGTCGGAACCAGTGTCGGCCTTCCCGGCATGGCTGCCTATGGTGCGTCGAAAGCCGGTCTTATGGGATTGGTGAAAGGCATCACCGCCGACTACGCCGCACACGGGATCAGGGCAAACGCACTGCTGCCGGGCGGTGTGGACACCGCAATGGCCGGGGATCAAAGCCAGAAGGACTGGGCAGCCGGGCTGCATGCCATGAAGCGAATCGCCCAACCGGACGAGATCGCATCCGCCGCGCTTTTTCTCGCCAGCCCCATGGCAAGTTTTGTCACCGGTTCGGCTCTGTTCGCTGACGGCGGTAACGCTGCAGTCAAGTGACAGTCCATCTGTGAGCCTGGGTCGTCGATGTCAAAGTGAAGAGGATCATTCCGCAAATCAGCCTAGCGGCAACCCAGCCACGACCCTCAACTCGACTGGTTGCGGCAGCCGCGGCACGAAGCGGTGGTGCTCCACCTCGCCATCCCGGGCAATCAGGATGCTCGCCTCGGGAATCTCCTCCCACACTCCCTGCACGTCGATCAACGGCTCGGACAGGACAAGGAAGGCATTATCGCCGGCCGCGATGATGCGCGGGTCATTCGGGTACAGGGAGCGCAACTGCCGGAACGAGGTGCTGCGGAACAGGGAGCGCGAGTTCGCCTCGCTCGAGTAGCGTACCGCCACGATCTGCTCACCATCGGTCACACAGATGGTCATGTTGAGCGGAAACTGCACGTCGTAGCGGTGGCCGATTTCCTCGACCAGCCCCGCCATCCGCTCCAGCGCGCCGCACGGGTCTCGTTCCAGACCGAAGGTCAGGGCGAGGAAGAACATCACTTCGGAATCGGTCGACCCCTCGATCCAGCGGAACAGGTGTGGCGCCACGGCCATCATCAGGTCGCGCCGCAGGAGGGGGTATTCGCGGACCAAGCCATTATGGGCGAACAGCCAGCGGCCGAAGCGGAAGGGATGGCAATTGGTCTCCTGCGTCGGCGTGCCAGTGGCCGCACGCACGTGAGCGACGAACAGCGGCGCCCTCACCGCCCGCGCCGTCTCGCGCAGGTTGGTGTCGCTCCAGGCCGGGTGCAGGCAGCGGTAGCGGAATGGTACTTCCGAGTGACGTCCATACCAGCCGACCCCGAACCCGTCGCCATTCGTGGTGGTATGACCCAGGCGCGATTTCAGGCTCTGGTCGATCAGCGAGTGTTCCGGCTGGAACAGCACCGTTTCCAGCGGAACGGATTTGCCCGAGTAGGCCAGCCAGCGGCACATAGTGCGTCTCCTAGACAAGTGCGGCCCGGTGCATTCCAGGTCCACTTGCAGTTGTAGGACGGCGAAGCGCGAAGGGCAATGCGCGGAGAGCTTCCCCCTTGATAGCGATTGTTCCATTGATCATTGATATAACCGAGGCTCCTCTTCAGAATTGCGAAGGCAAGAGAAAACCAGGCAGCCCAGTGGCTGATCACCGATCGACGTGCTGGTCCGCCAGCTTCGCAACCAGTCCTTCCCGATCTCCGCTGCGACAGATTCCATCTGAAAAGGGATGATCAATATGAGCCTCATCGCCGGCAAACCCGGTTCCGGTCCGCAAATCCACCGCGCCGACTTCGGGCGCGTCTCTGTCTTCTTCGGCGAGAAGAGCGGGAAATACCCCGATGGAAACCAGGTGCTCATCCGGGGCTCGGACACGCGCGCGGCCTTCGACACGCCCATCGTCTCGAACTACATCGGCCCCGAGTTTGACGCGACTGAACTGGTGGTGATGGGTCATGTACACGAAGACCATATGGCTGGCCTGCACCGCCTTCCTGGCGCCAGCGTGCACGTGCACGAAGCCGATGTGCAGGCTGCCCGCAGCTGGGACGGACTGCGCGCCGCCTACGGCAGTTCTGACGCACACGCGCTGGAGATGCTGGCCAAGTTCCAGCGCAACTTCTTCTATGCACCGCGACCCGACGCGCAAGCCTATGTGGACGGTGCATCCTGGGATCTCGGGCAGGTGCAGGTTCGCGCCTTCCACATGCCTGGACACACCGCCGGCCACTGCGTCCTGCTGGTCGAACCAGAGGGCGTGGCGTTCATCGGCGACATCGATCTGACCGGCTTCGGGCCGTACTACGGCGATGCCTGTTCAAACCTGGGCGACTTCCGCCGCAGCCTGGCGCGGCTGCCGGATATTCCGGCAAAGGTGTGGGTCACATCCCATCACCGTGGTGTCTACACCGACCGGGAGCGCTTCCTGCGCGATCTCGCCGCTTACGCAGCCAAGCTCGACGAACGCGAGCAGCGCCTGCTGGCCATGCTGGGCGAATCCCCGAAGACACTGGCGCAACTGGTCGAGCAACGGCTGCTGTATCCGCCGGGCTATGAGGCTTTGTGGGTCGTCGACGCCGAGACGCGCACGATTTCCCGGCATCTGGCCGAACTCCTGGCCGACGGGCGGGTACAGGTGAACGAGCTCGGGGTCTACCGGCCTGGGTGATCGCTACCATTCGCCGCCGGCCTGCGAACCAGCCAGGCCGAGCTGCCTCTTTCCGTGCAGGCATCGCCGTCGCGGCAGGCGCGAGTATGCGAGACTCCGGGGTCGACCATCAGGAGGACTCACGTGCGCATTGCATGCTTGCATACCGCCGAAAGCAATGTTGGCGTCTTTGAGGCGACGCTGGCAGGGATGGATATCGCCGCACTAAGCCTGACCCACAAGGTGCGCCCCGATTTGCTCGCTGCAGCGCAACAATGCGGAGGCCTGAACGCTGAGATCGAACGTCAGACTGCCATGGCGTTGGCAGAACTCGCGCTTGCGGCCGACGCAGTCCTTCTGACATGTTCGACCCTCGGTCCCTGCGTGAAAGCGGAAAGGATCGGCCCTGTGCCAGTGGTCCGAGTTGACAGCGCCTTGGCACGAGAGGCCACTAGTGCGGGAGGCCGCGTTATCGTCTTGTGCGCTGTGGAGACAACACTGGGCCCAACTGCGCGCATCTTCCAGGATGCCGCCGAGACATCCGGAGCCACCGTTGAGATTCGACTAGTGCAAGGAGCATGGCCATTGTTTATGGCTGGCGAAATTGCGCGCTATCTTGAAACCATTGCCGCTGCGGCCCAGCAGGCGTATGACGAGGGAGCCAATGTCGTCGCGCTCGCGCAGGCTTCCATGGCGGGAGCCAGGGAGCTCGTGGGAAGTTCACCGAAACTGCTTTGCAGTCCGGCCTCTGGCTTGCTTGCTGCTATGCGAGCGGTCTCGCCGCCAGGACGCCCAGCGCCCGGGCTACACCTGCCCGGCGCGCGGCGGGAAAGCGAGGGCTGAAGGTTCCGGATTTCCGCGGTGACCGGAGCCAGGGGCTGTCGCGCAGAATCGCCGGGGACCTGCAGCGGATCGCCGGAAGGCACGCTTCGCCTTTCCTTAGGCTACTATCAAACGGAGATGCTGTAGGGTGAGTCCGGGCTGTCTGTGGTACTGGTGCACATTCGGCCGACTCCCGGAGGTTGGTGGCTATGTGGCGTGCTGTAACCCTGCCCCTTGCGGGAGGAATGCTCGGTGCGGTGCTCGTGGGCATCGTATTCCTCATTTCAGGGATAGCCGCTCCCAGCGTCGGCGCCCGTGACTCTATTGCCCATGTGGCGCAAGCCGCCCGCTCGCTGCCCCCGGCCTCGGCACGACTCTCCTTTGCGCGCCAGATGCCGCCCAAGCTTCGGGGTGACATCCCGGCCTGGCTTACCCGCGCTGGCGAACACCACAAGCACCCGCACTGGTCTTAGCGCCTGGTCACAGCACCTCGTCAGACCATCGCGCCTTGAGGCGGGTGGTGCGATTCGAGTCCTGGACGTCCTCCCACTGACATTGGTGGCGTATTCATCCGTGCGTCAGTGCCCCACGCAATGGAGGGGGAGGCTGTAATCCAGCGCATCCGATCACAACTGACAGAACTCGCGAAAGCCGACATTGGTCGCGCAGGTTTCTTCCTGAATGAAGCCTTCTTTGCAAGGCATTGTGCGCTGCTGCCCCGCCCTTCCGCGCGCTCCGTCTGCCCATGATCTTTGAGAATCCAATCCACTAACTTCGGCACAAGGCCAACCGACTATGGGACTTGATGTCCCGTCTCAAAGTTAATGGGTACACTGACGCGGTGCTCCGCCTAGGCTCAATCGAAACGACTCGGCTACGCGCTTGGCCTACGCGGCGTGTGGTTGGCGCCGATGCCCGTTCAATGTCGGATCCACATAGACCAACCAGCCTCCACCAAAACCTGGTGGCCAATCATCCTACCGAGCAAGGAGATTCGACGTTGGAGACACGCACGATAGCCTACGAATGTGAAGGAACTCCGCTGACGGGGTACTACGCCGACAATGCGCCGCACACGGAGAAGCCTGCGATTTTGATCGCGCATGAGGCCTTCGGGATGAACGATCATATACGGGCACGAACAAGGCGCCTGGCCGAGCTTGGCTATGCAGCGTTCGCCCTCGACATGTATGGCGCCGAGGGATTTTCCTTATCCGAAGCAGTGCGCCGCCATGTCGAGTTGATGTCCGCACCAGGACTCCTACTCGCTCGAGCAAGTGCTGCGCTCAGGCTCCTGATGACTCTGCCTGGCGTCGACCAGAAGCGGATGGCGGCCATCGGCTTTTGCCAAGGAGGCATCAGCGCCCTCGAACTCGCGCGCGGCGGCGCCCCCATTCGATGCGCTGTCGGCTTTCATCCCGGCTTGATGCGTCCCGCAGGAAGTCTTGACCAAGCGATCCAGGCCAAAGTCCTGATGATGATCGGCGACCAGGATCCCGATGTACCGGCCGAGGACAGGGCCGCCTTCGCAGCAGAAATGGAGCGCAAGCAGGTGGACTGGCAGCTTCACCTCTTCGGTGGTGTCGGGCACGCCTACACCAATCCCGACATTGACCGCCTGAACAAGCCCGGCTACGGCTACAACCCATCCGCAGACAAGCGGTCATGGACGATGATGCTCGCGCTTCTCGAGGAGGTGTTCGGGGTCCCCACCATGGGCCGGAACGAGGGGTAGATAATTGTCATGTAAAGCCGTGGCTTAGCGCCGATGTGGCGGATTTTCCGCGAATCCCGGCCGACCCTCTGTATGAGCCAGCGCGCGGTGCCGCCTTGTCTCACCGTTTGTGGGTCTAGTTGGGGGGAACCGGTGCCCTGTGCGATCCGGGCCGGGTGAAAAGGCGTACCATTAAAAAGTGATCGAATGCCAGGTTTTCCCATGCCTGTGTGTGTCACGTCTCCTCTGCCAAGGGGTTCCGCCATGATCCTCTATCACACCGACCCCGATTCCCCGATCGTCGAAATTACCGTCGAAGGCAAGGTCACCGACCACGATCTGCGCGAAGCCATCGAGCGCATGCGTGGGGATATCGAACTGCATGGCAAGACCCGCGTGCTGGAACGCATCGAGCACTTCACCGGCATCGAGCCCAAGGCGCTGTGGACCGACTTGACGCTCGGCGTTCCCCTCGCCCGCAGAATCACGCGCGCCGCCGTGGTGGCTGATGCGGGATGGATCCACGCCTCGATGCATCTGGCGCGGTTCTTTACGAAGGCCGAAGTCAAGGCGTTCCACGTCAACGAACTGGAGCAGGCGCGCGCCTGGATCAATGCCTGAGCACCGCCCGGCCGATCGCGCATCGTCCTGCGCCGTCGCCGAGTAGCGCCAGCCCACATTGTCGGCGCGGCGCGCCGCCCCCCGCCTGATTTCACCGAAGGCTTGCTGCGACACAGCATCCGCTCAAGCAAAGGCAACTTCGACGCGGGTACCGCAGCCCAGAGGATTGTCGAGAATCCGCAGCTTGGCGCCGTGCCTTGCGGCAATCTCTTGCGCAATGGGCAGGCCGAGGCCGCAGCCATTCCCGCCACTCCCATTGCGGCGATAGAAACGCTCCAGCACCAGCAGTCGTTCGTCCTGGGGAATGCCCGTGCCATCGTCATCCACCGTCAGTACGAGCGGTGACGCCTGCACCGGCCATAGCGGATGGCGTTGTCCACCAGGTTGCCGATCAGTTCGCGCAGCAGCACGGGTTCCGCCGTCACGATGACGCCGCTATCGGGGCCGTCGTAGCCGAGATCGATGTTGCGGGCGATCGCGGCATCCGCCCAGCGTTCGAGTTCATCCCGCGCCAACTCGGCCAGGTCCACGGCGGTCATCCGCAACATGGGTTGGCCAGAGCGCTCCGACCGCGCCAGCGTCAGCAACTGGTGAGCGAGGTGGCGCGACCGCGTGACAGCCGCCAGGATGTCCGAGAGTGCTTCGCTACGCCGTGCTGCGTCGGGTTCGCGCAGCGCGCGCTCGGTCTGCACCTGCAGCGTCGTCAGCGGCGTGCGAAGCTGGTGAGCCGCATTCGCGATGAAGCGGCGTTGTGCATCCTGCGAATCCGCCAGCCTTGCGATCAGATGGTCCAAGGCGTTCAGCAAGGTCTCGAGTTCCGTGGGCACACCCGCGACCTTGTCGAGGGGGAGCAGTTTTTCCGGCTCGTAGTGATCGAGATCCTGGGTGAGACGGTCAATGACGCGAAGCCCGGAAGTCACGGCAAACCAGATCACCGCCCACGTGAGCGCCAGTACAAGCGCCAGCAGCGGCACGGCATAGCGCAGGATCTCCCCGATGGTGGATTCCCGCTTGCTCTTGGTTTCCGCGACCTGAATGATGAATTCATCAGCCGGGTACCGGAGGCGGATCGCCACGATCCTGACGCTGCGATCTCCGATCTTGCCATCGTAGAAGCGAGGCTTCTGGACAGTCAGATCGTCCGGTCAGCGCCATGCTGCTGCTGATCGGAATCATCAGCGTTGGGCGCTCGTTCATCGTGAAGCCGATCCCGATGGATTTGAAGCCCAGGAACATCGCCATCATCATCGCGAGCCTTTGCGGGTTCGCCTTGATCTCGTCCTTCGTGAACATGGCGGCCGGGATCGTGTTCCTGGTGTTCTGCTCTACCCTCGCGGGCACGGACTACTCATGGAAGCGCAACGTCATCTTGTCGATCGCTCTCTTGATCGTGGCTCTAGGCTTCCAGAAGCTTCTTGGCCTGAACCTACCGCTCTACTGACATGGAAGCTCTGCAAAATCTGCTGTTCGGATTCGAACACGCCCTCACACTCCAGAACCTGATGTTCTGCGCGATCGGCTGTGTCGTCGGTACGCTAGTCGGACTGCTGCCTGGCCTGGGACCCCTCGCCACCATCAGCCTGTTACTGCCGATGACCTATTCGATGGACACCACCGGGGCGCTCATCATGCTGGCGGGCATTTACTACGGTGCCCAGTATGGCGATAGCGTTAGCGCGATCACCATGAAGATTCCACATGCAAGCAGCATCGTCGCCTGCATCGACGGCTATCAGATGACGCTCAAGGGCAAGACCGGCCTTGCGCTCTTCACAGCGGGGTTCTCCAGCTTCATCGGTGGCACTGTCGCCATCGTGGTACTGACCTTTCTCACACCGGTACTAGGGGACGTAGCGCACCATTTCGGTCCGTCAGACTACTGCGCCCTGATGATGGTGGGCTTCGTCTGCGTGAGCTTCGTTACAACGGGCAGCCTGCTCAACGTCCTGGCGATGTGCCTGATCGGCGTGCTCCTCGGTTCGATCGGCACCGACGTCAATAGCGGTGTGCCACGATTCACCATGGACCTGCCCTTCCTGATGGATGGGATCGGCCTGGTGAGCATCGCGCTAGGTTGCTTCGGCATTGCCGAGATCACCAAGAACCTGGATGCAAGAGAACTGCGCTCACCGTTCAGCGGCAAGATCAAGCTGATTCCCACCTGGCAGGAATTCAAGCGGATCCTGCCTCCCGCGCTGCGCGGTAGCGTCGTCGGGTCTATCCTGGGTATTCTTCCGGGCGGTGGTCCAGCTATTGCGCAGTTCGCCGCTTATGCCGTGGACAAGAAAGTCAGCAAGTACAAGCACGAGATCGGCAGCGGGTGCATCGAAGGCGTGGCCGGCCAGGCCGCCGCCGACGAGGCGGCCGCACGCACCAGCTTCATTCCCTTGATGAGTATCGGCATCCCCGAAAACGCTGTCATAGCCTTGATGCTCGCTGCGTTCATCATCAAGGGTATCCAGCCTGGCCCGAACATGATCGCTGAACACCCGGAGCTGTTCTGGGGCTTGGTTGCCAGCATGTGGGTCGGCAACTGTTTCCTGATCACGCTGAACGTGCCGCTGGTGCGCTATTGGCTGTCGGTGTTCAAGATTCCCTACAACGTACTGTTCCCGTCCATCTTGTTCTTCTGCTGTATCGGGACGTTCAGCGTCAATACCAATCTGCACGATATCTACATCACCGCCATGTTTGGCGTGCTCGGCTACGCGTTCATGCGGCTCAAGCTGGACGCGGCACCGTTGATGCTGGGCTTCATCCTGGGGCCAATGCTCGAGGAGAACTTCCGCCGTGCCATGTTGCTGAGCCGGGGCAGTTTTGACATCTTTGTGTCGCGGCCCATCAGCCTCACGCTACTGACGTTGATCATCGCATTCGTGGCCTGGCAACTGGTGGCGTTCGGCATGCAGACTGCCAGACGTCGAGGTGCCGAAGCCCAGCTATAGCCAGCGGCACGGTTGGGATGTGGCGGGGGTTGGGATGCAAGGATGGACCACGGCAGCCGGATTCATCGTGGTCGTCAGCCTCCCGCCCCACTCCCGGAATGAACCCTGAGCGGATCACGGGAATCCCAAATGAAATGGCTCTGGCTGTATCTGATCGCCACGACATTCCTATATTGCATCGATCCGCCAGAAATCATCATGGCATTTCTGGCGGAAGTCCGTGATTGGTAATTTCAAGGCCGGATGAAAGACCCGGCGGCGGCGCCGCCAGCCTTTCCGCTAGGTGTCGATAGCAGGCAACTCGCCGTGGCCGCGCAGCCAGCCACGATCGGCAAGCGCGAGCATTTCCGTATCGCCGCGGCTATCGCCGTAGGCGAACAGCACGCGCGGCCGGTGGCTCCCGAA
This sequence comes from Cupriavidus sp. 09_S30, assembly GCF_056930435.1. Classification (NCBI taxonomy): domain Bacteria; kingdom Pseudomonadati; phylum Pseudomonadota; class Betaproteobacteria; order Burkholderiales; family Burkholderiaceae; genus Cupriavidus; species Cupriavidus sp. 09_S30. The sequence goes on from NZ_JBXOWI010000002.1 coordinate 2,383,805, forward strand.
CCACTGCTGGAGCCGGCGCACCTTTTCAGGCCCCCAACAATTCGGTGTGGCCAGCCGACCGGAGAACCGCTCGTCGCGAAACTCGAGCCCGGTTGCGATGACGGCATCGAACCCGGCATGTTCAGCCCAGATATTCAGGTAGAGCGCAGGCGACGCACTGACCAGGACGAGCCGGTGCCCACGGCGCTTGTGCTCCTGGATCCTCGCGACCATTTCCGGGCGGATCAATTCGAGCAATCTTCCCGTCGCGTACTGCTGGGCAGCGGCCTCCAGTTCTCGCCGCGTCTTGCCGCCGATGGTCGCGGCAAGGAAACGCGCCTTCGTGGCTCCCCGTTCGCATAAGCCGAGCAGCATGCCCGCCAGCCATGGCGCTGTGCAAAGGGCGCCGCAGATCATTCTGGCGTTACCAACCGTGTCGCGCACGAAATCACGCAAACTGTCCGACGTAGTGATCGTGCCGTCGAAATCGAAAGCGGCGACGACATCGTCGCCGAGCATTGGCTGATTGCGATCGCGATCGCCGGACGCGACCTGCGATAAATCCGCAGGCGTTGCACCGGGGTACGCCGGGGAGACATCCGGCGCGCGACCTTGCTTTTCCTTGATCACCCCATACTCCGTGTGTAGACAAGCGAATCACAGTTGGGTTGTGGCCAGGCGGGCATTGCAAGAGAAAGACGCCGAGAGGCGAATCGCATGGTTTGAGTGAATAGAGGCGGTGAGCGGCAAAGAGGAAGGTGCCCCGGGGAGCCGTTTCATGTCGTGGAGACGCGAGCCTGACCTGCCGGCATTTTACCCATCGCGGCCAGATGCCGCGCCGTCCTGGGCTCAGAACAGCGCCAGGAAGCGATGCATGATCGGCGACAGCGTCCCGCTGCGATGCGCCACCAGCACCCGGCTGCCTGCGTCGGCGCCGGCCAGCGGCACGTACACGACGCCGGGAATGCCGGTGCGCGCATAGATCTCGGGAAGTACCGAGACACCCGCGCCGCTGGCGACCAGTCCGATGATGGTGGTGGCTTCGCGGGCCTCCTGAGCCACGCGCGGGGCAAAGCCGGCGCGGTTGCACAGCGTGGTGACGTGGTCAAACAGGCCGCAGCCGAGGCCGCGCGGGAACAACAGGAACGGCAGGCCGGACATCATGCTGATGTCGAGCGCGGCGGGCGCTCCCGCGGGCCTTCTTCCGGCCCTACGCCTGCCGGGCGGTGCCGAGACGGGACGGGCGAGCACATGGGTGGCCGGCAGCACCGCCACCAGCCGGTCGGCCAGCACTTCGCGCACGGTGATGCTGGCCGGCGCGCGGAACTGGGGGGAGGGGCGAAGGAAGCCGATGTCCACTTCTCCGTTCTCCAACCCTTGCAGTTGTTGTCCGGTGGACATGTGCACCAGTTCCAGCAGCGCGCGCGGATGCGCCTCGCGGAACTGCTGGATCGCGCGAGGGAAGGCATCCTGCATCGGCACCGAGGCGGTGAATGCCACGCGGATCTCCCCGGCTTCGCCACTGGCCACCTGGCGCACGACCTCGCGTGCCTGCTCCAGGTTCGCCAGCGCAGCCCTGGCCTTGTCGAGGAACAGCGTGCCGGCCGGCGTCAGCGCTACGTGATGGCGCGAGCGTTCGAGCAGCGGGCTACCGAGTTCATCCTCGAGGGCCTTGATCTGGATGCTCAGCGGCGGTTGGCTGATGTGCAGCTTGTGTGCGGCTTCGCTGAAGCTTAGCGCCTCGGCCACGGCGACGAAGTAGCGCAGTTGGCGGAAATCCATCTTTATATCGAGGTGAAATAACCAGTGTCCTGAAAACGTATTGGACACTATCACAGGCGATGGCCAGAATGCACGCATAACCAGGTGTCCTGTCCCGCCAGGCGATACGCGGGCTGGGCGCCAGCCCACGGAGATACCACATGCCGGCCTCGCCCCGCCCCGCCTTCCGATCCCGCCGCGCGCTGCTCGGCGCCATGCTGGCCACCGTACTGGCGCTGCCCGGCGCTGCCGCCGTTGCCGCGGACGACTTCCCCGCCAAGCCGATCCGGCTGGTCGTGCCCTATGCCGCCGGTGGCGGTGTCGACATGGTGGCGCGCGCGGTGGGCCAGAAGATGAGCGTACTGATGGGCCAGCCCGTCATTGTCGACAACCGCCCCGGCGCCAGCACCAACATTGGCATGGAATACGTGGCCCGGGCCGCGCCGGACGGCTACACGATCCTGATGGCGTCCAACAGCCTGGCCACCAATGCTGCGCTGTTCGCCAAGCTACCCTTCGACCCCGCACGTGATTTCACGCCGGTGGCCCGTGTGGGCCAGGCCTCGCTGGTGCTGGTGGTGCCAGCCAAGTCCGGCATCGGCTCGCTGAAAGCACTGATCGCGCGAGCCCAGGCCAATCCCGGCAAGCTCAGTTATGCCTCCGCCGGCAATGGCAGCTCGGGACATCTCGCCGGCGCCTTGTTCCAGCAGGCGGCCCACGTCGACGTGTTGCACGTGCCGTACAAGGGCGGCGCGCCCGCCATCACAGACTTGCTGGGCGAGCGCATCTCCTTCATGCCGATCAACCCGCTCGAAGTGCTGGCCCATATCCGCTCGGGCAGCCTGCGCGCCATCGCCGTGGCCAGTGATGCACGCTCGCCTCTATTGCCGGACGTGCCGACCTCCCGGGAGCAGGGGCTGCCGGGCTTCACGGCTTCGGTCTGGTGGGGGCTGGTCGCCCCCGCCAAGACGCCACATACCCTGATCAAGCGGCTCAACGAGGCGGCCAACGCCGCGCTGGCCGACCCGGCAGTGCACAGCCAGCTCACGCAGCTTGGCGTGACGATCGTGCCTAGCACGCCGGAAGCGTTCGGCCAGTTCGTGCGTGCGGAAGCCGCGGCCTGGGGCGGCGTGATCCGCAAGGCGGGCATTACCGTCGACTGAACCGCGCCGGTCCTGAGCAGGTACCGTTTCCTACGTCTTTCGCATCATCTAGAGAGCCTTCATGCCAGATGTCTCAACTCACGCCGGCCGCCGTTCCGTGCTGGTCGTCAGCGCCCACGCGGCCGACTTTGTATGGCGCGCCGGCGGCGCCATTGCCTTATACGCCGAGCGCGGCTACCACGTGCGCGTGGTGTGCCTGTCCTTCGGCGAGCGCGGCGAATCCGCCAAGATGTGGCGCCAGCCCGGCATGACCCTGGAGCGGGTCAAGGCCGCGCGCCGTGAAGAGGCCGAACAGGCCGCCGCCATCCTCGGCGCCACGCTCGAGTGCTTCGACCTCGGTGACTATCCGCTGCGCGTGCCCGACGAGGCCTTGCTGCGGCTGGCCGATCTCTATCGCGAATTGCGGCCCGAACTGGTGCTGACCCATTCGCGCGAGGACCTGTACAACTTCGACCACCCGCTTGCTACCCATGTGGCACAGGAGGCGCGCATCATCGCCCAGGCGCACGGCTACAGGCCCGAGCTGCCCGTGATCGGCGCGCCACCGGTCTTCCTGTTCGAGCCGCATCAGCCCGAGCAGTGCAACTGGAAGCCGGACGTGCTGCTCGACATCACGCCTGTCTGGGAAAAGAAGCAGCGCGCCTTCGCCACCATGGCGGCCCAGGAGCATCTGTGGGAGTACTACACGCGGGTGGCGCTGCAGCGCGGCGCGCAGGCCACGCGCAACTCGGATCGCAAGGTCGCGTACAGCGAGGGCTATGCCCGCGTTTTCCCGCAGGTCTCGGAGCAACTGGCATGAGGACCGTCGCCTATCGCCACATCCTGCGCGCCCCGCAGGCGGACATCGCTGCGCTGGGCGCAGCCGGAGTGGCCACGGTGCACGAGGCCCAGCGTCGCACTGGGCTGATGCGGACGCAGATGCGGCCGATCCAGACCGGCGCTTCGATTTCCGGCAGCGCGGTCACGGTGCTGATGCACCCGGGCGACAACTGGATGATCCACGTCGCCGTGGAGATGGTGCAGCCGGGAGATGTGCTGGTCGCCGCGCTGGTCAGCGACTGCAGCGACGGGCTGTTCGGTGACCTGCTGGCAACCTCGCTGAAAGCGCGCGGCGCGCGCGGCCTGGTGATCGATGCAGGGGTCCGCGACGTGGCCACGCTCAAGCGCATGGGCTTCCCCGTCTGGTCGCGCGCGGTGCACGCGCAGGGTGCCGTCAAGGAAACGGTCGGTGCGGTCAACGTGCCGGTAGTGTGCGCGGGCGCCCAGGTCCGCCCTGGCGACGTGATCGTTGCCGACGACGACGGCGTGGTAGTCGTGCCGCGGCCGCTGGCCGGCGAAACCGCGCACCGCGCAGCGGAACGCGAAGCGGCCGAGGAGGCCAAGCGGGCACAGCTGGCGGCCGGCGTGCTGGGCCTGGACATGTACCGTATGCGCGAGGCGCTGGCCGCCAAGGGCCTGGTGTACAACGAGCAGGTGGTTGATTGGTATAGCGGCTTCGAGGAAGCTTGAGTGCACCGGCACGGCGACCTCGCCCCGCGGGCGTGCCGCGCCATTGGCGGGCTTGGTTTGCCGTGTGGTCTGAATCAAGTACGCCGCTCGTTCGTTGTTGACCGTGCGCGGTGCGCTCGAGCGAACGTCGTTGTACAGACCGGTGATGCGGCGGGGCGATGAAGCGCGCGCCAAGGACAACCATGTCCTGGCCCGGGCGCTGGGGCATGCGGACGAGAAATGACTTCCACAGCGCCTCTGCCGGCCGGGGAACGGCACGGGCTCTCCTGAACGGTCAACTATTTCGTGCTAATCTCCCCGCCGACGTTGCCAGCCAATATCGAGACGCCACCTCGAGCCATACCGCGGCTTTGCGGAGTTCGGCGCACAATCGCTCCCTGCGAAATCGACGACTATCGCGCTGGCCTCCCGCCAGCTTGAACGAAGCCGGTCTTTGTCCGGCTCAGTGCTGCAATCCCAGTTTTTCTTAGACTTATCGCTTAAGCATGCTCCATCCGTCACCCGCAACGGTACGCGCCCCGCGCTTACTCGACACCATCAATGCGAAACCGCTCAGTGCCGCTCTGCTAGTCCTGATCCTCGGCGTTGTGTACCTGGCGCAGACGGAAAGCGCGCGGCAGGCTGCGCTCTACACAGTGGGTGCGCTGCTTGGCCTGACGCTCTATCACGCGGCGTTTGGTTTTACTTCTGCATGGCGCGTTTTCATTGCCGACGGTCGCGGCGCCGGGCTCCGCGCGCAAATGGTGATGCTCGCGATTGGCGTGCTGCTGTTCTTCCCAGCGCTATCGTCGGGGTCACTCTTTGGCCAACCGGTGACGGGCCTTGTTTCGCCCGCAGGCACCTCAGTGATAGTGGGCGCGTTCCTCTTCGGTGTTGGCATGCAACTTGGTGGGGGCTGCGCATCCGGCACGCTCTACACTGTCGGCGGCGGCAGTACGCGCATGGTTGTCACGTTGATCGCGTTCATTATCGGCTCGGTGATTGCGACAGCCCATATGCCGTTCTGGACGGCCTTGCCACAACTCAAACCGATTTCGTTTGTGAAGGTGTTCGGCGCTGGCGCTGCTATGGCGCTCAATCTGGCGGTATTCGCCGTCATCGCTGCGCTGACCATTGTTATTGAAAGGCGACGCCATGGTCGGCTCGTCAATGAACCGGCGCGAGTTCAACACGGCTCGCCCTGGCTGCAAGGGCCCTGGCCGCTCTTCGCCGGCGCAATCGCGCTCGCTTTGCTTAACTTCGCGACGCTCGCCCTCTCGGGCCGTCCATGGGGCGTCACCTCAGCGTTCGCCCTATGGGGCGCGAAGGGTCTGTCCGCGCTTGGCGCCGATGTTGCAAGCTGGAAATACTGGAGTGCAGGTCCGAATGCCGCCGCCCTCGCCGCACCTGCCAGCCATGACGTCACCACCGTGATGGACATCGGCGTGGTACTCGGCGCAATGATCGCGGCTTCTCTTGCCGGACGCTATGCGCCCGTATGGCGTATTCCACTCCGATCTCTGCTGGCTGCTGTGATAGGCGGGTTGCTGCTTGGCTACGGCGCACGCCTGTCCTACGGCTGCAATATTGGCGCCTACTTCAGCGGCATCGTTTCGGGAAGCCTTCACGGCTGGTTGTGGCTGGTCTGCGCGTTCGCCGGCAGCGTGGCCGGCACCAAGCTTCGCCCTCTCTTCGGTCTCGAGGTGGAACGCCTGAAGTGCAAACCTAGCTAAGCCGACCACTGCTGCCCCACTCGTAAGGCAGCGCAGGCGAGGCACGCAAAGCTACAGATTTCCACCGCGCGCGCGACGGGAGTCAGAAATCAAGGGCTTGCACGCGGCCGTTGCGGGGCGTCGTAGCCCCCTTATGCTGATCCCGGACAGACGCGCCCCCCCTTTTCGCTTGAAGCAGACACGATGGCGCTGCAGGGTCCCCGACTGCGCGGGGACCGCGAGCCGGTTACTGCGAAAGCTTGGTCACCTTCAGCGCCGGATCGGCCGCGATGGCCGCTTCCGAAAACGGCAGCCGGTTCCAGCGCTTGGCCGAGAACGCGCGCATCTGGTCGAACGCGTGCGGTGAGGCCGGATCGGTCGATTCGCCGTAAGTGAGCAGGGCATCTGCCACCGGGCCCTGGTCGTCGAAGGTGACGGTCTGGATGTAGCTGGTGCCGAAATACACGGGCAGCCCCGTCGGCCCGATCGGCTGGCTCTGCAGCTTGTTCAGCACGCCTTCGTACTCCTCACCGCCGTGCAGGGCGATATGGCCATCCGGTGCGCGCGCCGTCTGCACCGTACCCAGCGGCGCATCCAGCGCAAAGCCCGCCTTGCGTACCGCGTCCACCGCGTCCTTGAGCGCCTTGAACACCGCCTTGCGCACCACCTCATCGTTCATGCGCAGACCGCGTGGCGTGTAGATCGGGTCCGCTGGGTCGAAGTCGACGGCGTAGACGTGTCGGATGTCCTTTGCGCGCATCCAGAACTCACGGAACAGGTGCGCGGCGCGGGCATCGGCGTTGCTGGTGCGGTCCCATTGTGCGAGCGCCGCGCAGCCGTCGCGCACATCGGCGTCGAGGTCGGCGGGCTTGCCGCTCGCCTTGCAGGCCGCAAGTAGGTCGTCGCGCACGAGGTGGCCGGCCAGGTTGGTGTCGCGGAAGATCATCGCCTGCAGGTTTGGCAGGTTGATGCGGTCGCCGGGCAGGCCGTCGGTGCCGGCCAGGCGGCGGCTGATCTCGATCAGGCCGATGCGTGTGCGCAGGCGCTGCGGCACGTCAGCCGAGCCCATCACCGGCGAGAAGCCGGTCAGCTTCTGCGCCGGGTTGGTCAGCCACGAGCTGTCATTGCTGTTGGCGATGTAGTCATCGCGCTCGAGCACCGGCATGCGCGCCGGCGCAACCAGCCCCGGCACCGGGGATTGCGGATCGACATGCCAGTTGCACGAGCTGCGCGAGCCGTCGAGCAGCACCAGCCCCACGCCGGTGAACAGCTTGTCAGCCAACGGCGACGGGGCGCAGCGCTTGAGCGATCCTGCCGACACGTCCGGCGTGGTCGACACGTCGGCGAACAGCGCGCGGCCGTTGCGGTCGGTAGCGATGGTGTTGACCCAGGGAATGCCGAGGTTGGCGATCGCCTGGCGGATGCCAGCCACGTCCCTGGCCTGGCCGATATGCAGCCACGTGTCGATCGAGCGGGTATTGTTGCGGTTAGCGTCGCGCAGCGCATAGGCCTTCTGCGCGGTCCACGGCATGCCGCCGGACGGCATCGACAACACGGGACCGTACGCCGTGCTGTAGAACGTGTGCGTGCGGCGCTCGATGCGGCCGTCCGGCAGTTTCACGTCGAACGCCACGGTGCGTGCGGTCATCTTGTGCGGCGTGCCGTCGACGAGGTAGGTGGTCGGGTCGCCCTCGGCCAGCTTCAGTTCGAACAGCGTGAAGCGGCGGCCGGTGGAGACGGTGTGCGTCCACGCGACGTCCCGGTTGAAGCCGATGCTCACGACGGGGAAGGCGGCAATCGACGCGCCCATCACGTCCAGCTTGCCGGGCACGGTCAGGTGGACCTGGTAGAAGCGATTGGTGGTCGTCCACGGAAAGTGCGGGTTGCCGAGAAGCGCACCGTGGCCGTTGTCGGTGGCGGCGGCGCCGAAGGCCCAGCCGTTGGAGCCGATCGGCATGTCGCGCAGCTGCAGCTCGCGGTCGAGCGCGACGGTGTCGACGGCTTGCGGCGGGATCACGCGGGCCGAGACCGTCGCGCGGCCAGGCGGCTGCGCGGCGACGATGCTCTCCAGCATGGCGCCAGCGCTGGCCTGGATCGCCTTCTCCTCGCCCATGCGCATCATGTCGGCCAGCGTGAGCGGACGCACCCAGGCGGCGTTGCGGCATCCGGCCGGGAAGTTGGCGGGAGGCGTGTCTTTCAGATACCGATTGAAGCCGGCGATGTAGCCGCGCAGCAGCTCGCGCGCCTCAGGCGACATCTGCGCGTAGCCGGCGCGCAGGCCGGCCTCGTCGAAGATGCCTTTGAAGAAGGCGTCCGCTTGCGTGTTCGCGATCGGCTTGAACGAGACGGTGACGGTGCCCTCCGGCCCGAAGTTTTTCGAGCGCTCGCCATTGACGGTGACCACCTGGTCGGCCAACAGGCAGACATTGTCCTGCGCGTACGCATAGGCCATGCCGAAGCCGAGGCTCGCGTAGTCGTTGGCGCGGATGTGCGGTACGCCGAAGGTGGTGCGGCGGATCTCGGCGGACAGGCCCGTGTCGGGCAGCGTGTCCCAGCCACTCTCGGCCGTGCTCGCGCAGCCGGCCAGCGCCGCAAGCGTGGCCACGGCGAGCGTGCTGCGCAGTGCGAATCCATGCGTCATGCGTTGTCTCCTGGTATCGGTGTTGTTCTTCTGGGTGCGTTGGCGCAACCACCGCGGCATCATCAATCAGACCCGCCTGCTCTGAAAGAGGCATTCCCGCCAGAGTTGGGGTCAATATCGCCATTGGATGGGGCGCCTGCCTCTATACTGAGGCCATGCCGACCATTGACCTGCTGACTTTCCCCGACGCCGCTTTTTCCACGCTGGCGACCGCCGCAGACACACTCGGCGTGGCCAATGCACTGGCCTCCATGCAGGCTGGCAAGCGCGCCGATACCGCCACCGCACCGGTGTTCGGCTGGCGTCTGATCGCGCGCGATCCGGCGCGCTGGCAGGCGGCAGCCGAGGCCCTCGCCAGCCGCTGTGAGCCACTGCCGCAGGACGACACCGAACTTGGCGATGCGTTGGTCGTGCCACCGCTGAGCTTCGACCACATCAGCACCATGGAGCAACGGCTGGCGCTGCTGGAGGCCGAGCGCGCTACCATCCGCCGCTACCTGGATGGCGGCCGGCTGGTCGCCTCGTCGTTCACTGGCGTGGCAATACTGGCCGATGTTCTGCCGCCCGGCCAACGATTGACGGTGACGTGGCTGATCGCCGGCTGGCTGCAAAGCCACGCCCCGCACCTGAAGCCGGTGCCAGGGCAGGCCATCGTCAACAGCGGCAACGTCATCACTGCGCGTGCGATGGAGCACGGCGCGGCGCTCACGCAGCGCCTCGTCGGAAGCCTGGCTGACACGCGGCTGGCACGCACACTTGCCAATACCGTGCTCGACCAGCCCTCGCGCGGCGAGGCTAGCGCCATCTGGCTGCGCAGCAAGCCGGCCATCCGCGAGAGCGTGGTGCTGCGCGCGCGGCGCTACCTGCAGCAGCATCTGCACGAGCCGTTCGATCTGGGCAAGCTGGCCGCCGCCGCCTCGACTAGCGAGCGGACGCTACTGCGGCATTTCACGAAAACGGTGGGGACTTCGCCGATGCAATTGCTGCACCGGCTGCGCGTGGAGCGCGCGTGTCACCTATTGGAGGTCAGCACGCTGAGCCTGACGGCGATTGCCGAGCAGTGCGGCTATCAGGACATGTCGGCCTTCCGGCGGCTGATCCGGCGGTACACGGGGCGGCCGCCCGGAGAACACCGGCGCGCGCATTCGGTGCGCGCCGAGTTGAGGCGCTAGCACTCTCGTGGGATCGTGAATCTCAGCCTTCCCGCGAGCTGCCGATCTTGCCGAAACCGCTGTTTGCCCATCGGCCGGCACTGTCGCGCGTCAGGCGAAAATCAGGCGCCACTTTGAGTCGCGCAATCTCGTCCCCAAAGGGGTCAACGGCCGTGAGCGTGCCGAAAGGCTCGAATTCGTCTGGTGTCACGACGAGCTTGATGGTCACTGCTCCAAGGTCGGTCTCGATGCTGCATTGCTTGTTGAGCTGAGCGTGCAACTGCTGCTCATGTCGCCGGATGACCTCTGAGGCGGTCTTGATCAGCGTCTGGTGCGCTGTGGCGTCCAGCGGCTTCGGGTCAACTTTGTTTCGCCCCATGGTCCAGGGCCCGACCAGTGCCGGCTCGGCGCAGCCGTCTTGCGTCATTGCCACTGCCCATCCGTCGCCGTCCTCGTTCTTGATGACCCGGGCGGTCCAGCCTTTGTCTCGCCATAGACGCGGTTCACAGACCGCAGACGCCTCGTTCGCCGGGGCATTGTCAGAATGGCGCATCATTATTCACCGTACCTGTCGTCGAACCCGCCAGCATACAGCAAGGGCCGCGGAGCCCCGATCTCAAGTGATTGTGGGCACGCCAGCGATGAAGACATCGCCCGATTTCGTTTTTGAGAAATTGGCAGGCACACGCGTACGACTACAGCAGGCCCCCTATGGGTGGTAGATGTGGGCATGCACTGGCTGCTGCCCGGTTCTGCAGCGGGGGCCGGCAGTCACGGGGTTGGCCGGGTCGCTGCTCCACTCGCACCAGCCACCGTCGTACACACTGATGTGTTCCCAGTGCATTAGCCAAGCGGAATAGAATGCGAGCGAGGCGCGCCAGCCGGTGCCGCAGTAGAAGGCGATACGGCGCCCGGGTTGGATGCCGGCCTGCCTCCAGAACGCCTGAATCTCGGCGTGCGGTTTCATGGTGCCGTCCGGGCGTTGGTAATCGCTCATACTGTGGACGTCGCCGTCGCGGCCGGCACGTCCCCAGTGCGCACCAGGGATGTCGCCCTTGACCTTGATGTAGTCGTAGCCCGAAGTCCGACCGACGAATTCACTCCAGGTACGGACGCTGACCAGCATGCCATCCCGTTGCTGCAGCAGGTGCCGCACCTGGGTGGTGTCCATCAGGTACTCGGGACAAGCGGGCACCGGTGTGCCAAAGTCGACCAGCGCCGGGTAAGCTTGGGGCGCCCCAGGCTCCATCGGGCAACCGGCCGCCTGCCAAGCCGTCAGACCGCCATCGAGCAGACGCACATCCTCCACACCCGCGTACAGCATCAAGTGGGCAGCCCGCGCCGCAGCGAGGATGCTGCGGCCATAGAGAATGACTGTGGTGTCGCGGCGGATGCCGTGGGCCAGCAGCACGCGCCGCAGCTCGTGGTCGGGAACCTTGTTCCACCAGGGGCCGCGCTCCAGCTCGCCGGTGTCGATGTAGCCCGCACCGGGAATATGCCCTTGCGCGAAATCGACGGCGCCGCCGCAGCCGACCTCTAACAGGCGCCAGGAGCGCGCTGGCGCAGGAATCATCGGCAGGCCCGCCACCAGCCCGACCAGCCACGCGGGCTTCACCAGCTGCCTCAGCAGTTCGCCGGAATCCCCGTCTACTTGAACGCGCGGAATGTGGGGGACTGCCCCGCGTGAGCTCATTGTTCTGTGCGTCGTTGCAATGCTGACGATGTTGCCGTCCGTACAATCTGGCCCATTTAACTGGCGGGACATCCGATTCCGTTCTTGAGACATTCGCAGGCGCACGGACATGAAGTCGGCGCTCACAAAATCGAAGATATGCTTGCGGCACTTCCCAGGGTGCCGACCAAACATTCCCACGAGTATCTGTTACATGCACAGCCTCTCGCTAGGGAAATGCTGAACGCGGGCGCCCTGTAGGTTCTGGTGGTCGATGACTGGAAGGCGCGCACCTGGGCCCAGATATTCCCAAAGATCAAGATTCACGAGGATCTTGCGGTACGGGAAGGTCATCAGCATGCCGACATCAAACGATTCCACGACAGCATTGCCTTCTTCGAGAAGTGCGGCAATGCCTACAATTTCGATCCGCTGATGCTTGCGGCACAGGGATTCCAGGAATCGCAGCTCAACCAAGGTGCGCGCAGGCGCGCGGGAGCGATCGGGATCATACAGGTGATGCCCGCCACCGGGAAGCAGCTCAACGTGGACAGCATCGCGATCGCCGAATCCAATATCAATCGGCGGACATGTCCCGCCGCAGTGGAGGTGTTGCAAATGAAACAGAGGCGCAGGATCAAGGGGACCCCGTGATGCGGCGCTTCTTTGTGCAAGCTGCAGACGCCATTGAGACTGGTCATCCGGTGACCGCCTCCCTGTCACTCCCCCTGTCGGCGACAAGCGCTACCAACGCCTCACGCATCCAGCGCTGTCCATTGTGACCGTGGTTTCGTTCGTGCCACACCATGCTCACCTCGAATCCTTCCACCGGAAACGGGCATTCAACGATCTGCAACTGATCGGCGCGATCGCGCACCAGCCGCTGCGGCACCAGTGCCACGAAGTCCGACTGCGTCACGATCTCCGGCAGGAATAGGAACGACGACGCCGATAGCACCACGTTGCGCTTGTGACCCAGCGCCGCCAGCGCGTCGTCTACTGGCGTGACGAACTCGCCGCCGCGCAGTGACACGATGACGTGCTCCAGCTGCGCAAACTGCGCCACGGTGATGCTTCTGCGAAGCTTGGGGTGACCGCGCCGACCGATCAGCACATAGCGCTCGTCGAACAGATGCCGTGTGCGCAGGCTGGGCGCCGCAGCGCTTGGCGTCATCAGCGCCAAGTCCACCTCGCCGCGCGCCATCAGCGCCCCCAGCTCCGGTATGTCCAGGCTACGCAGCGCCACGCGCACGCCGGGCGCCTGGTTGCGCAGCCGCAGCACCAGCGGCTGCACCAGTGCAGCTTGAAGGTAGTCGGTGCAGGCGATGACCACCGTCAGGCGCGCCCGCGCGGGGTCGAAGTCGCTGTGCTGGGCCACCGTCGTGCGCACCTGGTCCAGTGCATGACGCAGCGGCTCCAGCAGGTCCAGCGCCTTGGCCGTAGGCGTCATGCCTCGCTGCGCGGGTATCAGCAGCGGGTCGTCGAACAGGTCGCGCAGGCGGCTGAGCTGCGCGCTCACTGCTGGCTGGCTCAGGTGCAGGCGGCTTGCCGCCTTAGTCACATTTTGCTCCGCCAACAGGGCTTCCAGTGTGACCAGCAGATTGAGGTCAAGGCGCTTGGTATCCACGAAACAAATAGTAGCCCAACAAATCTGCAATTTTACATATGCCATCCCGGGGCCGAGACTAGGTACTCATTCGCGGGCGCGAGCCGCTTACGCATTTCCGGAGAAACCGCATGTCCCTCACTTCACGAAAACCCCTAATCACCGTGGCCGGTGCGTCCAGCAAACAGGGGCGCAGCGTGGCGAACACCTTGCTGGCCAGCGGCCGCTACCGCGTGCGCGCGCTTAGCCGGCGTACGGACAGCGCACCGATCCGCCAGTTGGCTGAGCGCGGCGCTGAGATCGTCGTGGCGCCGCTGGAGCTGGGCCACCAGACCGAGCTCACCGCCGCGATGCGCGGCTCCGATGGCGCCTTCCTGATGACGCCGCCGACCACACCGGTGCCGCCGCCAGGCCAGCCCGAGTTGGCGCTGGGTCGCGAGCTGGCCGATGCGGCGCACGCCGCAGGTGTGCAGCACATCGTGTGGAGCGGCCTGGAGAACGTCGAAGCGCGCACGGGCGGCACCAAGTGGGTGCCGCACTTCACCGAGAAGGCGCTGGTAGAAGAGCACATCCGCGCTCTGCCGCTGCGCAGCTCTTTCATTTACCTGGCGTTCTTTTACAGCAACTTGCTGGAGTACTACGTGCCCCGGCGCGGCCCTGACGGGAGCCTGACCTTCGCCATGTATCTGCCGCCAGACGCGCCCATGCCGTTCGTGGACCCTCTCACCGCGGCTGGCCCCGCAGTGCTGGAGGTGTTCGACCATCCGGAGAAATACGCCGGCAAGACTCTGCCCGTGATCGGCGAGGTCCTGACAGCGCGGCAGATGGTGGACACGTTCGTCCGCGTGTCGAGGCAGAAGGCGCATTACGCCTCAGCCTGCACGCGCGAGGAGTTACTGCATCACTTCCCCGCATTCGGTGCCAATGAGTGCCTCGTGCGCGAGCTGGTGGGCATGGCGGAGTACGCGGCCGAATACGGCTATTATGCGCCCGAGCGCGACATGGAATGGAGCCGAAAGATCGACCCCAACGCGCTGACCTGGGAGCAGTTCCTTCAGCGAAGCGAATGGCAAGGCGAGCTGCTGAGCTATGGCGCCCCGCCCGAGACTACGCAGGCGGAGTTCGAAGCGGGGTGAGTACCGGCGAACTGGTCGAAGTTGCCACCTCGCCCGAGTAGCTAGGCCGCTGGAAATTCGACCTTCCAGCAGCTGCTCGGTACGATGCCCGCCTTGCCCACATTGGCTCTGAACTGCAACGAACACAGACCTTACTCGCGCAGCAACTTCTGAGTGAGCTGTGGATCCGCCATGATCTGGTCAGGGGTGAATGGGAGCCGCTGCCACTTGTGCGTCACCCACAGCGCCTTAGCCTGGTCGTAGTAATGGGGCGAAGCGGGGTTGGTCGACTGACCGGGAATTAATACAGCATCGACCTCAGGACCATTGGGGCCGAAAGCCATCACCGAGACGTAGCTTGAACCGGAGATTACATCGTTGTAGCCACTGGCGGTCAACGGACCACCGTTCATCTGATTGGTCAGACCTTCGTTCGTGCTGCCGCCGCCCATCGGCACCTTCTGGCCGTTGACATTGGTGTAAAACAATTCTCCCCACGGGTGATCCAGGGCAATGCCCTTGGCCGCCAGCGTGCGGACGGCAGTGCCCAGCGCCTGTTGCAGCCCACGCTTGATCGTTGCGTCGCCCAGCTTCGGTTCACGTGGCGTGTGGACCGGGTCGTTCGGCGAGAAGGGAACTGCCCACATCGCATCTCCCAGGCTGGACGCCTGGTTGAAGAACTCGCGAAAGATGGGCACGCCAACGGATTCCGGGTTGTAGCGGCGGTCCCATCGGCTCAGCACCGCGCAGGCGAATTGGATGTCCTGCGTCGTGCCGTCGGGCATTGCCACTGGTGCGGACGACTTGCACAGCTCCACCACCGCTGGCATCAGCAGTTCGGCGCCCATGCTACGGTTGCCGAACTGGGGCTTGGCCACGGAGCCATTGAGCATGGTCTGCATGGCCTCCGGCGTGATCTTGGTGCCTGGCAGGCCATCGCGGCCGGCCAGTCGGTCCTCGATTTGTACGTAGTTCATACGGGCGCGCAGGCTGATGGGCACTGCCGCCGCGCCATTCACCAGCGGCAGGCCGGTCAGCGGTGCCGATGGGTTGAAGAGCCAATAGCTGTTGTTGGCGTTGGCCACATAGTCCGTCCGATGCAGGTAGGGCAGGCTGCGCGCGGGGAGTATACCGGCCTGCGGCGTTGAAACATCGTTGCCCGGGTTGCAAGCGCTGCGCGAACCATCAATCGTCGGTCGCCCCTGCGCAGTCAATGCCTGCCCGACGCCGGGCAGCGCGCACGCCGCGAGCTGCGCATCGGTCAAGTTGACCTTGACGGTATGGTCGCTAACGCCCACGTTGCCTTCAGCGTCGGCCATGACGAGGTTGGCCAGCGGGTTGCCCAGGACGGCGGCCATCCTCTGGGCGGCCTCCTCGACCGATCCAGACTGGGCCAGAACCCGCCAGTGGTCTACGACGCGGTTGTTTTGCAGGTTGATGTCGGTCAGCGCGAAGGCGCGCTTGCTCGTCCAAGTGAGACCTTGCGATGGCGCACTCAGGATGGGCCCGAACTCGGTGAGGTAGTAGGTCCGCTTCTGCGTTCCGCCATCTAGGGTCTGCACCGTGATCTCGCGGGTCGTCATGGGCTTGACCACGCCATCCAGCACATACGTCGTGGGCGTCGGCCCCAGCGTCAACTCCCGCAGCACAGCACGCACTCCGGTCGATACCGTGGTCGTCCAGCCCAGGCTCTTGTTGAATCCGGCCAGCACGACCGGCATGCCTGGATACGACACGCCCATTGCATCGAGTTTGCCCGGCACCGTCAGGTGAATCTGGTGCCATTTGCTCATGCCCATCCAGGGCCAGTGCGGGTTGCTGAACAGCATGCCGCGCCCGTCGGCGGTGGTGTCCTTGCCGAACGCCCACCCGTTGCTGCCGGCATCACGCAGCGATGGCTCGATGGTCGATAGCGCGCGCGATGCATCGGCGAGCATAGTCCGGACCTTCATAGGCGCCGGCTCTGGCATGGCCCGCGCGTTGGCAGACGCCGCACTCGGCGGTGCAACGTTGACCAGCATGCTCGCGTAGGCCTGCGAACCGGGAATGGTGGCCACGACAGTCCACCAAAGATAAAGGTCGGCTGCCGTGATCTCGCGCACCCAACTACCGTTTCTGCACGCCTGAGGCAGCGCGCCGACACCGGTCTCTCGCAGGTAGCGATTGACGCCCGCCGCATAACCTCGAGCCATGTCGCGTGTTTCGGTCGAGGCCTTTTCCCAGACGGCTACCACGGTCGCTTTGTCGTACTGCAACTTATGCAGGAAGTCGGAATCGATCGCGCTGATGTTCGGCACGGCCGATGCAGCCAGTGCCACCCGCGCTTCGGCCCCGAAGTGTTTGGCATATTCACCTTTTACCTGAGTAACCTTTGCGGCCAAGTCGCAGAAATTGTCTTGGGCGAAAGCGTAACCCAGGCCATACGCCATACTCGCGTAGTCTTGGCCGCTGATATGTGCAATGCCATAGCTGGTGCGTTGAAGCCTGGCTTCGTAATGCTCTCCCCCTCCGCCTGGTGCGACAACAGTCGCGCAGCCGCTGAGCACGGCGACTGCAGCCGCCGAGGCCATCAAGCCCGTGAATTTCAAATGAGCCCGAGGATGTCGGTTTGCAATTTCGAACATAGACAGTCTCCTGTGGCCTCTTCGGGCCATGGATTGTTATGAAAGCAAATAGATTTTGGAAGGCGTCCCGTACAATGGAATCCGCGCAGCAGATTACAGAAAATCTGACTTCGCGAACTGCCGTATTTCTTGCAATCGAAGAAGAGATGGCTCATGACTGTCCACTCCGCATTACTGAAGCTCCTGTCATCCAATCGCTGGTTCGCCGCCCTGTCTAGCGAGTTGCAAGAGGCCATGGTCAACGAGTCCACGCTGGTACACCTACGCCGCGGAGAAATGCTGTACCGACGAGGCGACCACCCCAACAGCATGTATGGGGTGGTGAGCGGGGCATTAAAACTCTCGACCCTTCGCAGCGATGGCAAGGAGGCAGTCCTCGCCGTCATTGAGACAGCAGTCTGGTTTGCCGAAAGCTCGCTGGTCAACGACGCTCCTCGCCCGCACGATGCGATTGCCATGCGAGACACAGAGGTGCTGACCTTACCTCGCACGTCATTCAATGCCTTAATGAAGAAGTTGGAGTTCGCGCAAGCCATCTCGTTATTGTTGGCATCGCGCGTGCGCTTGCTGTACGGCGCGCTGGAGGCTGCGACGCTAAGCTCCGTCCAAGTACGTATCGTGCATCGCCTGCTTATGCTCGCTCATGGCGATGCGGCAATCGAACCGGACATCCGCCCACGTATCCCAGTTTCTCAAGAGGCTCTGTCGATGATGCTCGGCATCACACGCCAGACACTAGGCATTGAACTCAAGCTGCTGGAAGAGCAAGGTGCAATCCGGATCGGCTACCGCTACATCGACATCCTTTCGGAGGAGCAACTGCGCCGGATCTGCGATCCGTCCTAGCGCTATACCGAAATGGAAACACCGCGGAAGGTTCGTACAGTGCAGCAATCCTTGTTGTGTGTGAGTTTTTTATTTGGCGCACTCGTCCAGGGAACTGAAGCAATTCACGCCAGTACTGGTTATTCGCCTTCCTTCGCGGGGCAGTACGCTGACGCCGTGTTTCCTGTCGAGGCGCAGGTTTTTGAAGATGAGCAACGAACGCACCACATGCGGCGCAGTTGGGCCATCGTGTCGAGTGATAGCCGCTTCAGGTCGTCTTGGTAATGCCACGCCTCAGTTCACGCCGAAGAATCTTGCCCACCGTCGACTTCGGCAGCGACTCGACGATATGCACCTGCCTGGGCACTTTGTAGCCAGTGAGCTCGCGACGGCAATGCTCGACGACGTCCTGCTCTGTCAGACTTGCACCCGGTGCCTTCACAACAAGCAACTGCAAAGCCTCACCTGTTTTTCCGTCCGGAACCCCAATACAGGCGCACTCAGTCACTCCGGGACATGCCGTTGCCACGGCCTCAATCTCATTCGGGTAGACGTTGAAGCCCGATACGATGATCATGTCCTTAATGCGATCAACAATCTTCAGGAAGCCGAGCTCGTCGAAGATGCCAACGTCGCCGGTGCGGAAGTAGCCATCGGTCGTGAAGGCCTCAGTATTAGCATCAGGCCTTTGCCAGTATCCACTCATAACTTGCGGGCCTTTGGCACAGATTTCGCCAGGCTCTCCCAGTCGCACCTCCAGGCCTTTATCGTCGATTAGCTTGATGTCTGTTGACGGAACCGGCAGGCCGGTGGTACCCGTGAATTCACTGATG
The DNA here is from genome assembly GCF_056930435.1 of Cupriavidus sp. 09_S30. NCBI lineage: Bacteria > Pseudomonadati > Pseudomonadota > Betaproteobacteria > Burkholderiales > Burkholderiaceae > Cupriavidus > Cupriavidus sp. 09_S30. The sequence continues at coordinate 2,402,375 of NZ_JBXOWI010000002.1, forward strand.
AACGGTGGATTGATCGTCAGGATTGGGCTTGTCTCTGACAGGCCGTAACCTTCAAGAATGATCCGACCAGTCGCTTCCTTCCAGCGCGCAGCTGTCGCAGCAAGCACAGCTGCGCCTCCGCCTGCCGAAAGCCGCAGGCGCGAGAAGTCCACCTCCTTGAGGCGGGGATGGGCCGCCAGGCTCGCATAAAGTGTATTGACCGAGGTGAAGATAGTTGGCTTCGCCTGCTGGAACACATCGATCAGCCCCTCAATGTCACGTGGATTGGCCACTAACCAGTTCTCAGCTCCTACTGAAAAGTAGCTGATCAGGTTCACCATCAGCGCGAAGATGTGATACAGCGGCAGCGCCGTCACAATCACCTCGTCGCCCGGCCGTATTGCCTCCTGCATGAAGGCCTTGAACTGCTCGGTATTGGCCACTAGGTTGCGATGCGTGAGGCAAGCACCCTTGGACAGCCCAGTGGTACCACCGGTGTACTGAAGGAACAGAAGATCGCCGCCGTTCAACTCGACAGGGCGACGCTCCATTGCGACGCCGATGCGTAGCGCATGCTCCAAGGTAACGCTTCCGGCCAGACGAGGGTCGGACGACGGGAAATCTACCGACACACCAATTCCATCTCCCATGCCTGCGGTGATCACCGTGCGCACACCGCTTTCACCAATTACATCAGCCAATACCCCAGCCGCCCCATTGAAGACGACAATCGCCTTGCAGCCCGCATCCTGGAGTTGATGTTGCAGTTCTCGCGGAGTGTACTGAGGGTTGACGTTAACCTGCACAGCACCGGCCCGTGCAATGCCGAGAAATGCGATAGGGAAAGCCGCAATATTCGGCAACATGACAGCGATACGGTCACCCTTCGTAATACCATGTTCGTGCTGCAGATAAGCGCAGAAGGCCGATGAGAGCCGATCGACATCGGCATAGCTCAAGGATCTGCCCAACATGCAGAAAGCACGCCTAGCAGCGTACTTCCGCATTGCGCCCTCCAGCAAATCAACGACGGAAGAATACCTGTCGGCATCAATCTCAAGGGGGACGCGACCATACGATGACTGCCAGGGCCTCACCATCATGCTCGTGCCTCATTTTTCTGTATTCCGTTCACGCCCTTGTCTCCTTTGTTGAGGTCCGCAGGTGAAAGTTACAAGGGAGGCGTAGATGAGACTGCCGCATTTCTTGCAGTTTGACTGCCATGTGGATGTGGACTGACACTAGGGCGTCTCATCAAATGCGCCATACGACAGCGGCAGCCAGATGGATGGCGCCAGGAAAGGCAACGGCTGTCTTGTCGTAGCGCGTGGCAATGGCTCGCCCTCGATCCTCCGACACCGTCGCTATCATTCCCCTCGGACCAGGGAAGCTGAGGCTGCGCTTTCGAGTACTTGGAGCTGAACTTGCGGTACCGCAGGAGAGCGAACGCGTGCTGGAAGCAACCGGGGATGTAAAAGTGCTTGCTATCGATGACCTGGACGTGGGGAAAGATATCGGTCATGTCGCGCTGACGGCAGGAGCCGTTTTACTGACCAGACCGCATGCTCTCGCAGCGCGAGGCCCACCGTCAAATTCAGCGATTCCGACGAGGAACGCAGAAACACTTCTCCCCGACAATCATTCGGAGTCCATCAGTCGTCGGACGCGAGATGTTGACGCATTGCCTTCTATCCACTCGTGCAAAGCAGTGGAGATGGGACGGAGGGCGCATTGAATTCCGGCAGACAGACTGGCCTTTTGTTAGGCGCCTGTAGTCAGGTTTCCCGAAGCAGACTGCTTCTTGGCTTCGCTCTAGGTACTTCTCCCCTTCCTTCATGACTGCTAAGAACTCCGTGATGCGCTCCCCATACTGGCCTGCGGGCCTCCCCGCCACGCTGCACGTGCCTCGGACGAGTCTTGTCTACAACGTCGAGGTCGCCGCCCGCCGCTACCCCGATAAGACCGCGATTCAATACTTCGGGACATCGATCACCTACGCCGTGCTCTATGACCAGATCGAGCGCATGGCGGGCTACCTGCAAGCGGTGTGTGGCGTGACGCCGGGCGATCGCGTGTTGTTGTACAGCCAGAATTGCCCACAATACTACGTTGCCTATTATGCGATCCTTCGCGCCGAGGGCGTCGTCGTGCCAGCCAACCCGATGTGGCTCACCAATGAACTCGCGCACGTTGTTCAGGACAGTGGCGCGCGCGTTGCCTTCTGCGCTAACGAGCTGTATGGTCGCCTCGCACCCTTGCATGGCGAAGCCGTGCAGCACGTGATCGCACATGACTACGCTGAAGCGCTAATCGAAGACGGTGGTCTGCCAGTGCCCGACTGGGCGCGCGTTCCCACGGCGCTGTCTGAGGTGTGCCATCCGCTTACGCGGTGGCCAGACGCCATGTCGGCCGGCAAGGAACCTCTGCCGCACCAAGCCGGACCGGACACGATGTGCATGCTGCCCTATACATCCGGCACCACTGGCAATCCGAAAGGCTGCATCCACACGCATGGCAGCGTGATGGCGGCTGCGGTCGCATCGCCGGTCTGGATCGGCACCACCTCCGAAGCTGTCTGCTTGTCGGTTGCGCCGCTGTTCCATCTGCTCGGCATGCAGGGGAGCATGAACACCCCCTTCTTCCAGGGGGCGACGGTTGTGCTGCTGCCCCGCTGGGACCGGGTGCTTGCCGCTGAGCTGATTGAACGTTACCGTGTGACCAACTGGGGGGCGCCTCCCTCAATGCTGGTCGACTTCTTCACGCAGCCTGGTATCGCCGATCGTGACTTGTCCAGCCTCGCATTCATCGGCGGTGGCGGCGCAGCGATGCCCGACGCCATCGCCGATTTGCTGCTGCAGCGCTTCGGCCTGCGCTATATCGAAGGCTACGGAATGACGGAGACGGCGGCGTTCCTCCTTTCCAATCCGCGTCATCGGCCAAAGCGGGAGTGTCTGGGCATTCCTACGTTCGGCGTCGACGCTCGCGTGATCGACCCGGAGACGCTTGCGGAGATGCCTCCCGGCGAGACGGGCGAGATCATCGTCCACGGCAAGCAAGTGCTGATGGGGTACTGGAACAATGACAAGGCAAATGCCGAGTCCTTCATCGAGCGCGACGGCAAGCGCTTCCTGAGGACCGGAGACCTTGGCTTCGTCGACGAGGACGGCTACTTCTTCATGCGCGATCGTCTGAAGCGGATGATCAACGCAAGTGGCTTCAAGGTCTGGCCGGCGGAGGTCGAAAACCTGTTGTACAGCCACCCGGCCGTTCACGAAGCTTGTGTAGTCTCGGCGCCGGATGCCACGCGCGGGGAGACCGTGCGGGCAGTGGTGTCCATAAAGCCCCCGGCGCGAGGCAGCGCTGAAGCCGAGCCGGAAGCCATTATTGCCTGGTGTCGCGAGCGTCTTGCCGTGTATAAGGTGCCACGCATCGTTGACATCGTAGAAACGCTGCCGAAGTCAGCCACGGGCAAGATCATGTGGCGTGCCTTGCAGGAGGCAGGGTTGCATAGCGTGCAATGAGGGAAGCGGGCGATTCCTTGCGGCAGATAGTACCGTGAAGCATCAAAAGAAAGGCCGCCGCTCCGGCAGGAGGGCGGCCTTCGGTTCGTTTGCTGCAGGCAGCATCACGAACGCAATTACCCGGGCTTACGCGCCTGCACGATAGCCGGTTTCCCTCACGATGTGGGCCCAACGTGCCGGCAGCGCCGGCGAGCGCTTGGCCGACAAGACCGCCAGCGGCCGTAGCTTGCCGGGCCGGAAGGCCAGCGAGTTGAACGGATCGATTGCCATATCCACCTCGCCGGCGACGACCGCTTGCATCTGCGGGCCGGTTCCCTTGCATGACACGCTCACCACGTCGGTGGTGTCCGCTTTCGCCTTGAAGCAGTCCGTCATCAGGGCGCGGCTTGGATGGCTTGCATGCAAGCCATGTCGTGCTGGTCAGCGCTGCCGAGCAGCACGTCGGCCACCACGGCGCGCTTGAAATAATGCCCGATCGCGCATTCCTCGGTCATGCCGATCCCGCCGTGGAGCTGGATGGCCTGCCCGCACACGGTCCTCGCCAGCCGGCCGACGAGAGACTTGGCCTGCGAGGCGACGTAGTCGCGCTCGGCGGGTGCATCGTTCTCCAGCGCGGCGAGCAGCGCGTAGAGCATCGAGCGCGCGAGCTCCAGATCGGCGGCCATGTCCGACATGCGGTGCTGCAACGCCTGGAAGGTGCCGATGGCCACGCCGAACTGCTGGCGGACCTTGAGGTAGTCGGACGTCATTTCGATGGCGCGCTCCATGGCGCCGACGAGTTCTGCGCAGAGCGCCGCGATGCTGTGGGCGATGCCCGTGCGCAGCGCGGGCAAGCCCGCGCCGATGCCGCCGACGAGGTTCGCGCCGGGCACGGCGACGCCATCGAGCGACAGTTCGGCGGCATGGCTGCCGTCGTGCAAAGGTAGAACGGTCACGGTCAGGCCCGGGCTACCGGCGTCGACAAGGAACAGCGAAATGCCGGCACCTTCATCCGTCACAGCGGAAACGAGGTACTGGTCAGCACCAACGCCGCCGAGCACAAGCGTCTTGCGCCCCGTCAGGCGATAGCCGCCGGCGTGGGCTTCGGCACGCGTCGTTGCCAGGGCGGGGTTGCTGCGCGTGCCCGGCTCACTGTAGGCGAGCGCGAGGCGGCGGGCACCGTCGACCACTGCAGGCACGACGCCGGCTTTATGTTCCTCGCTGGCAGCGGCCAGCAGCGTCTGCACGGCGAGCACGCCGTTGCCGAGGTAGGGCTCTACCACCAGGCCACGGCCCAATTCGTGCGCGATGAGCGCGGTATCGATGGTGCTTCCGCCGAGGCCGCCATAGGCTTCCGGCACTGCTGCGGCCACCCAGCCGTTAGCAGCAATGTCGCGCCAGTGGCGCAGGTCGTCTCCAGCACGCAGCTGGGCGGTGCGCGAGTCGAATCCGCAGGCTTTGTCGACGAAGCGGCGCACGCTGTCCTGCAGCAGTTGTTGTTCCGCGTTCAGCTTGAATTTCATGGTGACGTCCTCCTCGTCAGAACCGGAACTTCAGCTTGGCGATAATGCCGCGCTGCACTTCGCTGGTGCCGCCGTAGATGGTCGAGGCACGGCGGAAGAACATCTGGGCGGCCGCGCCCTTGCCCAGCGTCTGGCCAGGCAGCACATCGGCTTCGTCGCCATAGGCCGCCGGATACGCCACGGCGCCATAGTCACCGAGAGATTCGACCAGGAATTCGCTCATGCGCTGCTGCAGGTCGGTGCCGCGAATCTTCAGCATCGATCCCATCGCATGTGCCTCGTGGTCGTGCTCCTGATCCAGTTCGGCCACGCGCTGGACCATCACGCGAATGGCGCGCAGTTCCGCCTCCAGCCGCACCAGCCGCAGCGCGAATGCCGGCTGCTCGATGAGGCGGGTGCCGTCCGCATATTGCTGCGTGGCGCACTCCTTCAGCTTGCGAAAGAAGCGCGTCAGCGTCGGCAGGTCGGCCGTGGCGGCGTGCTCGTTATTGAGCAGGAATTTGGTAGCCTTCCAGCCTTCGCCTTCGGCCCCGATGCGATTGTGCACCGGCACGCGGACGTTGTCGAAGAAGGTTTCGTTAAGATGGTGGCAGCCGTCGATGGTGATGATGGGGCGCACCGTGATGCCGGGGGACTTCATATCGACGAGCAGGAAGCTGATGCCGGCCTGCTTCTTCACGTGCGGGTCGGTACGCACGAGCAGGAAAATCCAGTCCGACTCGTGGGCGTAACTGGTCCAGATCTTCTGGCCGTTGACGACGTAGTGGTCGCCATCCAGCACGGCTTGCATGCGCAGCGAGGCGAGATCCGACCCGGCGCCAGGCTCGGAGAAGCCCTGGCACCAGTGGCGCGTACCGTTAAAGATATGCGGCATGTGCTCGGCTTTCTGCTCGGGCGTGGCAAAGGCATTCATCACCGGGCCCAGCAGGCGCTGCGCAAAGCCGTCCTGCGTGGGCGCACCGGCGGCCGCGCATTCCTCGTCAAATACCTGAATCTGGCGTGGCGACCAGCCAGTGCCGCCGTGCTCCTTCGCCCAGGTGGGCGCGCCCCAGCCGTGGGCGTTGAGGGTGGCCTGCCAGCGGCGCGCGTCGGCGCGCGGCGAGCGGGCGCCGTGCACGCGCCCTTTCAGATCGTCCGGCATGTGGTCGCGCAGGAAGGCGCGAACCTCCGCCCGGAACGCTTCCAGTCCGGCATCGGAGTGAAAATCCATGAGTGGCTCCTGTCATAGGCCGCCAGGCCCTGCGCTCGGCTGCGAGCCCCGGCGGATACCGCAATCAGCAAATCAGGCAACGTTCTCGGCGCGTGCTTCCAGTACTTGAACCCTGGGAGAACCAGATGCCGCCCACCCAGGTCGCACTCAGCTCCATGGACCGCATTGCAGGACTCAAGCCTTTGCAGCCAAGCGCGCGCCGCTCTGGTCGGGCGAAGCTGGGGTACCCCGGTTCGACGGCGTACGTCTGGATCAGCCACGGAGTCAAGGCCGGTTTCTATTCACGGTGCGATACGTAATCGCAAGCAGAGGCGAGCGGCGCGACGCCAGGCGCGCAACCGTTCGCGAATTCCGCATCAGGTCGCGGTAGCGGGAGCGTTGAACGGCCGATCCTTGTCAACGCGCACATCGCCCGGAAGGCCGAGCACGCGCTCGGCAATGATGTTGCGCAGGATTTCATCCGTGCCGCCGGCGATCCGCATACCCGGGGCGTACAGCAGCGCCTGCTGGAACCAGCCACGCACCGGAACCAGCGCCGGGTCGGTAACAGACCCTGCCTGCCCCAACAAGTCGATACCGAAGGAGGCGATAGCCTGAAGCTTGTTGGCGCTGACGATCTTCGTGATCGATGCCTCCGGGCCAGGAGTCTGCCCGCGCGACAGTGCGGTCATCGTACGGAACTGAGTGAACTTCAGCCCCTGAGCCTGAACATACCAGTCGGCCAGGCGCTCACGCACGGCATCATCAGCAAGCGCCGGCCTGCCCTCCAGTTGCAGGCCGCGCACCAGCCGCATGATGTCCTGCGCATCCGGCCCCGGGCTTTGGCCGACTGCCAGACGTTCGTTCATCAACGTCGTGATCGACACCTTCCAGCCCCCGCCTACCGAACCGAGCCGTTGGGCATCCGGAACGCGCACATCGTGGAAGTAGACCTCGTTGAAATTGGAAGTGCCCAGAATTTGCTTGATGGGTCGTACCTCGATACCAGGTGTCTTCATGTCGATGAAGAACATGGTCAGGCCCGCATGCTTCGGCACCCTAGGGTCAGTACGTACGAGCACGATGCCGTAATCGCTGTAGTGCGCCCCGCTGGTCCAAACCTTTTGCCCGTTGATGATCCAATCCGCGCCGGGCTCGTCCGATACCCGCTCGGCTCGCGTGCGGAGCCCGGCCACATCGGAGCCGGCGGAGGGCTCGGAGAATAGCTGGCACCAGATTTCTTCCCCACGCAGCGCCGGGCGCACGTAGCGCTCCAGTTGCTCCGGCGTAGCGTATGCAATCATGGTTGGAATGCACATGCCCAACCCAATGTCGAAGAAGCCGCGCGGCACCTTGTACCGTGCCTCCTCCTGGTTGTAGATCACTTGCTGGATGGGCGTCCCGCCCCGGCCATGCCACCGCTTATCCCAGGTAATGCCGGCGAATCCTGCATCGTACTTCGTGGCCTGCCACGCCTTTGCCAAAGCGAGAGCCTTGGCACCGTTTTCATCACCGGAACGCAGTTGGGGCTCACCGTCGCGTTGATGTTGAGCGTTGGCATCCAGGAAGGCGCGAACCTCGGCACGAAAGCGTGCCTCATCAGGGGTGTCGTTGAAATCCATGTGTGTCTCCTGAGGTCGCGAATCAAACAGCGGCTGCCGGATCGCTTTGCGCGCCCCACAGCGTTACCAGCCTGTCTTTCCAGAAGCGAGCGCTTCCAACGACGAGGGCCAGCGTCTTGGCGCGACGGTAATAGAGGTGGCAGTCCATTTCCCAGGTAAAGCCCATGCCACCATGCGTCTGGATGTTCTCCTTGGAGGCGAGGTGGTAGGCCTCGGTCGCGGCCACGCGTGCCGCGGCAGCAGCAAGCCCCAGTTCCGCCGCTCCGGTCTGGAGAGCCCACGCGCCGTAGTAGGCGTTCGATCGAGCGAGTTCGATCGCGATGTACATGTCGGCAAGCTTGTGCTTGATCGCCTGAAAAGAACCGATCGCCCGTCCGAACGCAATGCGCTCCTTGGCATAGGCATTCGCCATGTCCAAGCAAGCCTGCGCTCCGCCCAGTTGCTCAAATGCGAGAAGCACCGCAGCCTTGTCTAGCAACGCCTGAACACCGTCCCAGCCACAAGCTGCATCGCCAAGACGCACGGCAGGTGCGTTGCTGCAGCAAAGGCGCCCATAGTCGCGGCTGGGATCCAGCGTGTCCACCGGCAGTCGCTCGACGCCGGGAGTCTCCCTGGACATCAAGACCAGCGTCGGTTCACCCGCGTCATCCCGCGCAACCACCACAAACAGGTCAGCGACGTTGAGATCGGCAACCGGCCACTTGTCGGCGCTCAGTCGACCATCACGCCACCTCGCGCCGATCGCCCCGACTGAGGGATTTCCCGGCCCCTCTGCCAACGCAAAAGCGCCAATCATTTCGCCACTCACAAGACGCGGCAAGTACTCTGCCTTTTGCGCCTCAGTGCCATGTGTCAGTATGGCTTCCATGACAAGGTAGGCCGTTGAGGCGAACGGAATCGGGGCAAGCGCCCGTCCGAGTTCCTCGGCCACCACGCACAAGGCCTCGTGGCCCAGCCCGACACCCCCGTACTGCTCGGGAACCGCCGCGCCGAGCCAGCCCATTTCGGCCACCTTTCGCCACAGCGGGCGAAGCATGCCCGCCTCATCCCCAGCGCGCTCCAACACGCGACGCACTGCGGTTGTCGGACATTGCTCGACCATGAACTTGCGCGCTTGCTCGCGCAACAAGCCCAGGTCTTCAGAGAAATCGAAGTTCATTCGGAATGGTCTCCTCCGTTACGCGCCCAAGAGTGCGAGCGCATCCCGCAATTCCAGTCCAGTCTTGAGTGCGCGGGACGAGGGTTATCTTCCCTTCCGTAGCTACCCCGTGGAATCGTCGGAATCGACGAACTCGACGCGGTAGCTCTACGACCCGCCATCGTTCCCATTTGGTCTGAAACAACGGGACCATCTGATCGCTCCGCCGGCTTGCGTGGATTCCCTGAGGGGACGGCGCGGAGAACCGGTTATTCACGCCCCTCTCTGCCGCTTGCCGCCTTACTGGCCGACGACCCCGCCGACGAAGTCATACCACGTCCCGTTGTAGCGCATCAGTTGCATGCCCCTGATCGGGTGGAAGTTGTCGCTCGACGTCTTCACTCGGATGCCCGGGAAGAGCATCGGCAGCGTCATGTCGAGGTTGGCAGCCTGCTTCATGATGTTGGCGCGGGTCAGGTTGTCGCCCGACTGCTTGAGTACCTGCACCAGCGTCTGCGCTACCGAGTAGCCCATCACGTTCAGGCCCTCGTGCGGGTCGCCGTCCGGGTAGTACTGCTTCATGAACGCGGCGAAGTCCAGCCCTTCCTTGGTCTGCGCCCAGCGCGGGTCGGCCGGGTCGCGCAGGTAGCCGGTGGTGATGATGCCCACGGCGTTCTCGGGGCCCGCCGGCTTCATCACCGCGGTGATCGACGACGACACGTTGCCCAGGTAATGCACCGGCTTCCAGCCGAGCGCTGCCATCTTGCGGATCGACTGGGCAGCGAACTTGGGCGTGGACAGGTTGACCAGCGTATCGGCGCCCGAAGCCTTCAGCGTGATCAGCTGGCTATCGACCGTCGGATCGCTCAATTCATAGCTGACCTGCGACACGATCAGCGCCTTGCCCTTCTCGCCCAGGCCATCGAGGAAGCCGCGCAGCATGTCCTTGCCGAACTCGTCGTTCTGGTAAAGGATGCCGATCTTGGCCTGCGGGCGGGTTTCCAGGATGTGCTTGGCGTAGACGCCGCCTTCCTGCCGGTAGCTCAAGTTCCAGCCCATGGTCCACGGGAAGTGCTGCGGGTCACCCCAGCGGTCGGCGCCAGAGCTGACGAAGAGCTGCGGCACCTTCCTCATGTTGAGGTACTTCTGCGTGGCGGCGTTGCTGCCGGTGCCCACCGGGGCGAAGATCAGCAGGACCTTTTCCTGCTCCACCAGCTTGCGCGTCTGCTCTACGGCGCGCGACGGGCTGTAGGCGTCGTCCAGCGAAATCAGCTTGACTTTGCGGCCGTTGATGCCGCCCTCGGCGTTGACCTTGCGGAAGTAGGCCTCGAGGGACTTGCCCACCGTGCCATACGCCGACGCCGGGCCGGAGTAAGGCATCGTGTTGCCAATCACGATTTCGGTATCCGAGGCGCCCTCGTCATACGCCTTCTGCGCGCTCACGGCGCCCGCGGCGGCTAGGCCGCCAATCAGCGCGGCCGCGAGCAACCTCACCTGCGTCCATCTCCTGCCGAAACCCGATCCCTGCTCTGCCATACGTGTCTCCTCCTTGGTACCGTTGATTACCCAGCGCGGGGCGTTGCCAGCCGGGGCACTGCAACGGCTGGCGCCGTGTCCGGACAGGTGCGACCGCCGGGCGGGTTCAGGCGTCGCCGAAGCGCGGCGGGCGCTTGGCCAGGAAGGCGCTCACGCCTTCGGCGAAGTCGCGCGAATGCAGGCACAGCACCTGGTTGCGGTCTTCCATGGCAATGGCGGCATCCAAGCTGGCGGCATTGACGCTGTGGTTCAGGCACTCCTTGGTCAGGCGCAGGCCCAGCGGCGAGGTGTTGAGCATGTCGTCGATATAGGGCTGGGCGGCGGCCTCGAGCTGGTCGTCGGGCACCACTTCGGACACCAGCCCGACGCGCTCCGCGCGCGCCGCGTGGATGAAGCGGCCGGTCATCATCAGCTCGGATGCCACCGATACGCCCACCAGCCGCGGCAGGAAGTAAGACACGCCGATGTCGCAGGCCGACAGCCCGAGGCGGATGAAAGCGGCGTTCATGCGCACGCTCTCCCCGGCCAGCCGGATATCCGAGGCCAGCGCCATGGCAAAGCCACCGCCGCAGGCGGGGCCGTGGATCAGGCTGATGACAGGCTGCGGCGCGCGCCGCATGCGCATGACGATCTCGGCGATGCGGCGCTGGCGACGCAACTGGGTGGCCGGGTCGCCCTGATGCGGCTGGAAGGCCGGATCAGCACCCTGGCTGTCGCGCAGGTCCAGACCTGCGCAGAAGGCGGTGCCCGCGCCGCGCAGCACGATCACGCGTACGTTCGGATCCTCGATGCGTGCGCCGAAGTAGTGCAGCAATTCGGCAATCATCCGGTGGTTCAGCGTATTCAGGCGCTCGGGCCGGTTCAGCGTCACCCAGTCCACCCTGCCTCGCCGTTCGACGTGGATGGCCTCGTAGCGGGAGGCCTCGATGACGGCGTCGGCGGGAACCGACTCGACAGGACTGACTGCAACGGCGTTGGACATAGTGCGCTTCCGGATAAAGCCATGCCCCGCCGTCGGCCAGCACGGCTGGGCTGGGAGGGTTGGGAGGGTTGGGAGGGAGACGTTGGTCCGCCCGGCGGCTGTTCCGGGGGAAGCAACCGATTCTGGACGGCGTGGGGAGGGCGGCCATCGTCGAAAGCGACGAATTTCCCGGGCAGCGGACCAACCCCGCCGGCGCCCCTGCGCGGCGGGATACGTACGCGTTGCAGGGGGCGTGCCTAAAGGTGCGGCGATAGCAGGTCACTTCCGTCGCCTTCGCTATCAAGGCGCGGCAGTACTCCACCTCGTTGCTGCCGGTATCAGATCAACGAATCCATCCGCACCCGCGTATTGCAACGCCACGACGCTGGGGCTCCTGATCTTGCCCGCGCACTCGCCGCGCTGGGCGCCACGCTGGCATGCACACTGACAGCCGCACCGGCACAGGCCGATTGCCTGGGGGTGAAGATTCACGCTCACTTGAAACCGCCATGATTATTTAATAACTACGGGATTCACCGGAGCGCCGCTACCTTTCACAACCTTCAGCGGTGCCGCGGTATAGAGGAAGCTCCATTGGCCATCGGCCGCGCAATCGTCCGCCAGCGGATCGAGCTGGGCGATCTCAGTCAGTGCCACCCCAAGGTTGCGCATCAGCGCGTTATGCAGCGGCAGCGCGACGCCAGAGACCGGGTCAACGGTCACCTCGTTGGCAATGGTGTCGGTCACAAGGTTGGGGATCTCCATCTCGTGGAACCAGTCGACCAGCGCCGGGCAGTACGTCAGGCCGGGTTCGATGAAGTCCTTGTAGAACTCGGCCGGGTCCCGCCGGTAGAAGGACCCGATCCAGCCGGTGCGGATGATCAGGATGTCGTGCTTCTCGATCCGCACGCCCTGCGCCTCGGCGGCGGCCATCAGGTCTTCGTGGTTGAAGGTCTCGCCGGCGTCGAGCACGTCCTTGCCGCGGTGGCGCGCCATGTCGATCAGCACGCCCCGGCCCGCCACGCCGCGTTCGGCGATGGGCAGTACGCTGGCGCGGTCCATGCCGCCGATGGTGGACTTGGCGTCGTAGCCATTCCAGAGCTGGTCGTCGTACCAGACGTGACCGAGCGCGTCGTACTGCGTGGACCCTTGCAGGTCCATGATCATCATGTCATCGCTGTACTCGGCCTGCCCGGAGAAATGCGGGCGCTTGCCGCAGAAATAGTGGCCCTTGTCGAGCACATTGAGGCGGCGCGCCTGCTGGCGGCCCGGCCAGACCGGGTCGCCCTTCGGGTTGCCCATCTGGATCTGCAGCGTGAACATCTTGCCCGAGCGCACCGCCGCCACGCCGCGCAGCACCTCGGCCTGGGTCAGGTAGTTGAGCGAGCCGACTTCGTCGTCCGGGCCCCACTTTCCCCAGTTTTTCGGCGAGTCGCGCAGCAGGTCGGCCACTACAGGTTTCTTCGCATCCATGCACTGTCTCCTTGAAGAGGATGCGCGGCCGCCCCGGGGAGCGGGAGGAGGCCGCGCATTGTTATCGATCGGAACGATCGTGCTGACTGGTACGGGTCAGTGTAGTGAGTGAAGGATGGGTCCTCATCGGGGCTATCCCCACTCGGGCGCGCAAATCGTCGCATCCGACGATCACCGCCGGCGCGCCGCTGCGCAGAATGGCTACCCGGTGCCAGTGGCGCCTTGCGCGGCCGCCAGCGGCCATCCCTGACCAGACGCCGGCGCATGGCGCGGGCATGACGTGGAATACCAGAAGCGAATGGCATCAGCCGCAGACCCTGAAGTCATGACTGAGCGCCTGCGCCGCGTGGCCGGGCGGATGATTGCTAGTTCACCGGGCATAGCCGCCCCGGGCGTAGCCGATCTGCGCCGCCTGTCGGGCGGCGCGAGCCAGGAGACCTGGTCGTTCACTGTCACCGGCCAGGGCGGTGTGCAGCGCATGATCCTGCGCCGTGCCTCGGCCGCGGTCGGCAAGCCCGAAGAGCAATCGACCCAGGCCGGCCTCGCCGTCGAAGCCGAACTGATCGCCCAGGCCAGCCGCGCCGGCGTACCGGTGCCGCGTGTGCGCGCCGTGCTGCAGCCGTCCGACGGACTCGGCGACGGCTTCGTCATGGACCATATCGATGGCGAGACCCTGGGCGGCAAGATCGTGCGCGATGCGCGCTTCGCCGACGCCCGCCGCGTTCTCGCCTTCCAGTGCGGCCAGGCCATGGCCGCCATCCACCGCATTCCTGTCGACGGCCTACCCCGGCTGCGCGAAGCGCCCGCCGCCGTCGAGCTGAAGAATTACCTGGCGCGCCACCGCAGCCTGCATGCCGACAAGCCCGTGTTCGAGCTGGCTTTTCAGTGGCTGCAGCGCAATGTGCCACCGCCGCCCGCGCGGCCGGTGCTGGTGCACGGCGACTTCCGCAACGGCAACGTGATGGTCGGCGAGGAAGGCCTGCGTGCCGTACTCGACTGGGAACTCGCCCATCTCGGCGATCCCATGGAAGACCTTGGCTGGATCTGCGTGAATTCGTGGCGCTTCGGCGGCGCGGGGCCGGTTGGCGGCTTCGGCGCGCGTGAAGACCTGTTCGCCGGCTACGAAGCCGGCGGCGGGGTGGTCGACGCGGCCCGCGTGCGGTTCTGGGAAACCTTCGGCGTGCTCAAGTGGGGCATTGGCTGCGAAGCGATGTCGCAGCCGCCAGCCAGCGGCGGTCCGCGCACCGTCGAGCGCGCGGTGATCGGGCGCCGCAGCTCCGAGACCGAGATCGATCTGCTCAACCTGATGTTTCCGCGAGGCCAGTGATGCAAGACTCCCCATCCGCGGCTGACATGCTGCAGTCCGTCGCGCATTTCCTGCGCGAGACGGTGATCCCGAAACTCAGCGGCCGCGAGGCCTTCGACACACAAGTCGCCGTGCGCGCGCTCGGCATCGTCGAGCGCGAACTGCGCCTGGCGCCCGCCGCGCGCGACGCCGAGCGGGCCCGCCTGCGCGAACTGCTGGGCACTGACGGCTCGCTCGAAGCACTCAACCGCGATTTGTGCGAAGCGATCGCCGCCGGCCGCTTCGACGCCGCCACGCCTGGCCTGGCCGACCACCTGTGGGCCGTCACCCTCGACAAGGTGGCCATAGACCAGCCCACCTACGCCAGCTACCGCGCCCTGCTGGACCAAGCGAATTCGCAAGCAACGGAGACCCGCAAATGAACTTCGATCTGCCCGCCGAACTGACGGCCTACCTCGCCGAACTCGACGCCTTCATCGACGCCGAGATCAAGCCCCTGCAAGCCCAGGACGACAACGAGCGCTTCTTCGACCACCGTCGCGAGTGGGCCCGCACCGATTTCGAGAACGGTGGCCTGCCGCGCCCGGAGTGGGAAGAACTACTGGCCGAATGCCGCCGCCGCGCCGACCGTGCCGGCCACCTGCGTTACGCCCTGCCGAAGGAATACGGCGGCAAGGATGGGACCAACCTCGGCATGGCCGTGATCCGTGATCACCTGGCGTCCAAGGGTCTGGGCCTGCACAACGACCTGCAGAACGAGCACTCCATCGTCGGCAACCGGCCCTTCGTGCTGATCATGCGCGATTTCGGCACGGAGGCGCAGCGCAAGGAATTCGTGCCGGGCATGCTGGAAGACGGTGTGAAATTCGCCTTCGGCCTGACCGAACCTAACCACGGTTCCGACGCTACGCACATGGAAACTCGCGCCGTACCGGAAACGCGCAACGGTCGCGCCGGCTGGCGCATCCACGGCGAGAAGATGTGGACCACCGGCATGCACGTCGCCAGCCATTGCGTGGTGTTCGCGCGCAGCAGCGGCAAGGACGGCGACGCCGCAGGCATCACCGCCTTCATCGTGCCGGCGCAGGCCGACGGCGTGAAGGTCGAGGAATACCTATGGACCTTCAACATGCCGACGGACCACCCGCGCGTGAGCTTCACCAACGTCTGGGTGCCGGAAGATGCCATCCTCGGCAACCTCGGCGCGGGGCTCGCCGTGGCGCAGTATTTCGTCCACGAGAACCGCATCCGCCAGGCCGCCTCCAGCCTGGGCGCTGCCACCTACTGCATCAACGAGAGCGTGCGCTACGCCCGCGAGCGCAAGCCCTTCGGCGAAGAGCTGGCCCGCAACCAGGGCATCCAGTTCCCGCTGGTCGACCTGGCCACCCGCGCCGAGATGCTGCGCGCCTTCATCCGCCAGACCGCCTGGCAGATGGACCGCATGAGCAAGCGCGAAGTCGACAAGCATCTGTCCGACAAGGTCTCGATGTGCAACTACACCGCCAACCGGCTGTGCTGCGAGGCGGCCGACACCGCCATGCAGGTGCATGGCGGCATCGGCTACTCGCGCCACAAGCCGTTCGAGCACATCTACCGTCACCATCGCCGCTACCGCATCACCGAGGGCTCGGACGAGATCCAGATGCGCAAGGTGGCGGGTTTCCTGTTCGGCTACATGGGGCCGAACAAGCATTGAGCATTTCCGTAGTCAGCATTCCCTTCACGTGCCGCGACGAGACAACCGCATGGACCTGAGTCATTACGAAACCCTGCCGCGCGCTCTGCGCCACGTGAGCGCCCGCCATGGCGCGTCCGTGGCCTGGCGCTTCGAAGACCGCGACACCACTTTCGCCGATTTCGACTCCAACACTGACCGCGTGGCGCAAGCCATGCTGGCCGCCGGGCTGCGGCCCGGCGACCGCGTCGCTTACCTCGGCCGGAACAGCGACCGCTATTTCGAGCTGATGTTCGGCGCCGCCAAGATGGGTGCAGTCATCACCCCGGTGAGCTGGCGCCTGGCCGCGCCGGAAGTCGCCTACATCCTGGGCCATTGCGAAGCGGCGCTGCTGTTCGCGGGCGGGGAATCGGCGCAGCTCGCGGCGAATGTTGCGCCGGGGCTGCCGCAGTTGCGCGAAATCATCGCCATGGAAGAAGGCGAGGGCAACCCCTTCAGTTGGACCACCTATGCTGCATGGCGCGACGCCAGTCCCGCCGTGCGTCCGACGCACGAGGCGCAGGCCAACGATGTGGTGCTGCAGCTCTACACCTCCGGCACCACCGGGCGCCCCAAGGGGGCGATGCTGACGCACCGCAACCTCACCATCAGCGGCGAGATCAGCGAGCGCGAGAGCATCGGCTGGATGCGCTGGTCCCCGGGCGATACCTCGCTGGTGGCCATGCCGGTCGCCCACATCGGCGGTACCGGCTGGGGGCTGCGCAGCCTGCTGGCCGGCGCGCGCGGCGTGGTGGTACGGGAGTTCGACCCGCACCAGGTGCTGGAGATCTTCGAGCGCGAGGGCATCAGCAAATTGTTCATGGTGCCGGCTGCGATGCAGATCGTGCTGCGCGACCCGCGCGCGCGTTCGGTGGATTTTTCGCGCCTCAAGTACATCGTCTACGGCTCCGCGCCTATTCCGGCCGCGCTGTTGCGCGAGTGCATGGAGGTGTTCGGCTGCGGCTTCGTGCAGACCTATGGCATGACCGAGACGACCGGCACGGTGGTGGCCCTGCCGCCCGACGCGCATACCACAGAAGCGGTGCCCCGCATGCGCGCCGCCGGCAAGGCGATGCCGTGGGCGGAGATCGCTGTGGTCGACTGGGAAGGCCGCCCGCTGGCCGCCGGCGAGGTCGGCGAGGTCATCGTGCGCTCGAGCCAGACCATGGCCGGCTACTGGAAGCAGCCGGAGGAGACCGAGCGCGCGCTCAACAGCAAAGGCTGGCTGCGCACCGGCGATGCGGGCTACATGGATGCGGAGGGCTATCTCTACATCCATGACCGCGTGAAGGACATGATCATCAGCGGCGGCGAGAACATCTACCCCGCCGAGGTCGAAAGTGCCATCTACGGCCACCCGCACGTGGCGGACGTGGCCGTGATCGGCGTGCCGGACGACAAATGGGGCGAGGCCGTGAAGGCGGTGATCGTCCCCGCGGCTGGCGTGGAGCCGGACACCACGGCCATCCTGGCCTGGGCGCGCGAGCGCGTGGCCGGCTTCAAGCTGCCCAAGAGCATCGACGTCATCGACGCCATGCCGCGCAACCCGTCCGGCAAGATCCTGCGCCGCAAGCTGCGGGAACCCTACTGGGACGGCCAGGAGCGCCAGGTCAACTGATGCGCCCCCGATGTGCCCCCGGCTAGAACAAGCTTTGCAGAAGGAGACGTGAATTGAACGAACAGATCAATCGCCGCCGCCGCGCCCTGTGCTTGTCGGTGCCCGCGGGGCTGGCCGGCGTGGCCGTTACCGGGACGGGCGCCGTACTGCCGCGCGTCGCGCGCGCCGCGGAGGCTTACCCTGCCAAGCCGATTACGCTGATCATGCCGTACCCGGCGGGTGGCGCGACGGACGTGCAGTTCCGCGCGCTGGTCATCCCGGCCGCCAAGGCGCTGGGCCAGTCTATCGTTGTCGTCAACCAGCCCGGCGTGGGCGGGACGCTGGGTCCGGCCGCCATGGCCCGCACTGCGGCGCCGGACGGCTATACCATCGCCGTGGCCAACGCCGCGCTGTTCCGTCTCCCGCATATCCAGAAGGTGTCGTTCGATCCGCTCACGGATTTCACCTACATCATGGGCCTGAACCGCTATGTGTTCGGCTTGTGCGTGGCGAACAACGCGCCGTGGACGACCCCGCAGGAACTGCTCGCTTTTGCGAAGGCCAACCCCGGCAAGGTCAATATCGGGGCGACAGGGACCGGCACTTCGGGGCACATCCTCGTCAAACGGCTGGCAAAAGCGGCCGGCGTGGAGCTCAACTACGTGCCGTTCAAGGGCGGTGCCGAGGTGCTGGTGGCGCTGATGGGCGGCCATATCCAGGCCATGTTCGACGGGGGCTGGGCGGCATCCGCCGAGGCCGGCAGGATCCGTCCGCTGGCCGTGGCCGAGGAAAAGCGGCTGGAGCGCTGGGCCAAGGTGCCGACGCTGCGCGAAATGGGCTACGACATCGTCGCCATCTCGGAAGTCGGCATCGCCGGCCCGAAGGGCATGGACCCGAAGGTCGTCAAGGTCCTGCACGACGCCTTCAAGGCAGCTATTCCGGACGCCGGCTACCAGCGCGCGCTGCAGATGGAGTCGATGCCGAATGCCTACATGAGCACCGACGACTATCAGAGGTACGCCTTCTCGCAATATGACAGCGACAAGTACTTCGTGAAGCAGTCTCGGGATCCGGCTCGACTGACGCAGCTCAACTGACCCGGCTGACACGGCCAGCCGCAGCACCTCGCCGTTGATCCAATCGATTTCGTGCGCGAGCGGGTCGATGGCCAGCATGGCTTTGCCCAAGCGCGTAAAGAGCGCATCTGGCGTCTCCAGCAGCGGCGGAATCCAGCGCGGCGGCAGGGGCGTGATCTTGGCCGGCGTGATGCCGGCTTGCGCCAGCAGTTCGAGCGCTTCGCGCTGCGCGAGGGCCACGCAGCGGCGGTAGGCGCGTTGCGGCAACTGGCTTTTGAATGGCAGGTTGGAGAGGGCGTTGACGGGGTTGTTGAGGTTGAGCAGCAGCTTGCCCCACTGTACCGGGAGCATGTCCGCGTGGGTCGACAGGGGCAGCCCGGCTGTCACATCCCAAAGTTAATGGGAAACCAATCACAGACAAATCAAGGAGTTACGCAGCACTGTCGCAAACTAAGCGGGCCAGAATCTCTCACAGTAAATGGGTAAAAGGCACGGCCTGTCCCACAGTTAATGGGACACGGAGGCAGAGGCTGGCGTCGGCGCGTAAGACTGCGCCGGTACCAGACCGCGTTCCCAAGAACGGCCTCGCGACGCCACGCCACAAGCGATAGGCGGCCGCGGCCGGGCAGCCTTCTCGTCGGCTGATGCGCCGGCGGCGATGCGCTTAAAGGCATTCCATGTGCTGTGATAGCTGGAGAAGAGGGGTTGGACTGGCGCGTTGGTCTCAAACATCGCGCGGTGCGCGCCAAAGAGCTCAGTGGCTTCGTGCATCCAAACTGCCAGCCATCTCCTCCGAACTGGGTGGGGACGACCGATCACTACCCTTGCATAGCGGGCAGGGCGCCGAGGTTGATGTAGACGTTTTCCCCTTGTGCGAGCGCCTTCAAGCCGCGGAGCCAGTCGCGGCGGACTTGGTCCTGAAAGATCCAACTGTCCAGTGCATTTGACTCCCCTGCCATGGGCGGCAGCGATATAAGGAAAGGCCACGATGCCGCATCACCGCTTTTTTTGACGCGAAATCAATTAATTCAATATTTCAACGGGAATTACTTCTAGCGATGATCTTCTTATCAATAGCAGATCGCCACTTCTCTTTCTCACTTATAATAAAACGCTTCAATTCGGCATTCGTTAAGACGGGAGGTGAAGTAGCTCCAAGTGCTTCCATGTCTGAGCGCCAAGATGGATCTGCGGTAATCTTTCGAATCGTTGCACTCAGTTTTTCGACGATGCTGGGTGGTGTACGAGCGGGAGTAAGAATCGCCGTCCATGCCTCTCCCTGGAAGCCGGGATAGCCAGACTCGCTCAACGTACGTACATCAGGCAACGCGGCCACTCGCATCTCGCCAGCAACCGCCAGTGGACGCAGCAATCCTTGCTTGATTAGAGGTTCGGCCACAGATGCAGCCTCAAACATGACGTCCACCTGACCACCTGCAAGATCAGTGAATGCAGGGTAGGCCCCTTTATATGGAACGTGCTGAAGGGCAATGCCGGCACGTGCTTTAAGCATTTCCATCAGCACATAATTTGTGACTCCTAGCCCGCCGGAAGCATAGTTCAGCTTGCCCGGACGGGCCTTTGCCTCAGCGACAAATTCTTGAAGAGTCTTGAATTTCGACCTGCTGCTCACCAGAAGAACGTACGAGCCGGAGGACAAAATCCCCAAGGGCTCGAAATCGCGGACTGCGTCGTACCGCAATTCATTATTGAAGAGCGGGCTCAGAATCAGCGGTCCGCTCGACGAGATGAGCAAGGTGTACCCGTCAGGTGTCGATTGCGCTACCATCTGAGCGGCAATACTCGCGGACGCGCCTGGTCTGTTCTCAACAAGGAATGACTGCCCCAGCGCATCGGCCATCCGCTTCGCCAGCTGCCGCGCAGTGACATCCGAACCAGACCCGGGTGGGAACCCGACTACCAGCTTCACCGGCTTCGAGGGATAGGCCTCTGCTGCCACGCTCAGCCCGCCGGCCAAACAAAGAAAGGTTGATACGACCAACGCAGCGAACCGCATAATTGTCTCCTGCCTAATCTCGGCATTTTGAGTGTTGATTTTGAGAACTCTCAGAGAGCGTCCCTGGCAATACCGCACTTCGGTCTCCCCGCGGGACCTCGATGCTACATATGCGGTCAACGCGTCGTTCCTTGCGCACGGAGCTTCGATTAAAAGTGGTAATAGACGATATTCAGGCGTGAATCACGTATGCGATGGATGGAGTAAACGAATCAAGCCATGCTTGGCGTGCGGGACGCCGCGCCGTGCCGTTGTGAGATCTTCTCTCCTTCTGTGGTTGGCTCAACATCCTTGGTCTTGCACGGGGATACTTGCGGGGGACCTTACCAACGGCGACAACTTCCAAAGAGAGCACCCACCAGATCGGCGCGTTGGCGGGTCGTGTCTTGGTTGCGCGCGTGACCGGGGACCGGAGTCTGCAGACGTTGCGCATCCCTTACACGACAAGCGTTCACGGTTGCGCCGGCTCAGCCCTCACTCCACCTTCAGCCCCACCGCCTTGGTCATCGCCTGGTAGGTCGGCCAGACACGTGCGATGAACTGCTGCAGGTCCTTACCGGTCAAGGGCGTGTCCTGGCTGCCAAGCTGCTCCCGCACGTTCATCACGGCTTCCGACTCGGTGACCGATTGCCGCACCAGTGTCGCTAGGCTGGTGATGATCTCGGTCGGCAACCCGGCCGGGCCCAGCAGCATATTGCACTCGGCCAGGTTGCTGAAGATCGGGTCGGATATCCCTTCGTCCTGCCAGGTCGGCACGCCGGGCAATTTCGGCGAGCGCGGCCCTGAGATCACCAGCATCGGCTTGAACGAGCCGTTAGCCAGCCCACCCGACATCCCGAGCAGCGACCCCGCACCGATATCGATATGGCCGGCCATCAGGTCGCCAACCATGGCGCCGGTGCCCTTGTAGTTGACGATGTCGAACTGGCCCCCGGTCAGCTTTTTCAACTGGGCTACCATCAGTTGCCAGCCCGAGCCGATGCCGTAGTTGCCCACGCTGATGGGCCGCTTGTGCGCCAGCGCGATCAACTCCTTGAATGTGTTGGCCTCCAGCCGCTTGGTCGCCACCATCACGCCAACACCGGTACTGATGGCCGCCACCGGTGTGAGGTCGCGTGAGGGATCGATCGGCGGCTTCTTCAGCAACACCGGCGCCTGCGCCAACTGGCTGTGCAAGGTGCACAACAGCGTGTAGCCATCGGGCTTGGAACGCGCCACGGCTTCCGCGGCGATCATGCCGATGCCGCCCGGCTTGTTTTCCACCACCACCGGCACCCTCAGCTTGCTGGAAAAGAACTCGGCAAAAGCGCGCGCAGAGCTGTCGTTGGATGAGCCGGGCGCCTGCGCGGCGATGATGCGGATGGGGCGTGAGGGCCAGTCGGCGGCCAGCGCGGAGCGCGGCAGCAGCCAGGGCAATGCTGCCGCGCCAGCAGCTGCGCCTAGCAGCGTGCGGCGACGAAGGTCTACGGTATTCCCGGTCAAGTCGTTACCCGGAGGAATAATGGAACGCATGGGTCTACTCCCGAAAACGTCAATCCGGGCGCCCACGACGGCTCGCGGGTGCCAGGATTGGCCGTGGCGCGATGGCGCACGGCCGGCAGGATTTGCAGAACTGGGGGGATGGCTGGCGGCTACATGCCGATCAGGTCGGCGCGCTGCACCAGGTTCCTGACGATGCGGACCGAGGCGATGTCAATCATCTTGCCCTCATACTGGACAGCGCCCAGTCCTTGCGCCAGCGCTTCGTCATATGCGCGGATCATGTCACGCGCACGCGCCACGTCGGCGGCACCCGGCGAGAAGACTTCCTGCGCGAGTTCGACCTGCGACGGATGGATCGCCCACTTGCCGACCATGCCGAGAATCATGGCGCGACGGGCTTCCTCGCGGAATGCATCGGGACTGCGGAAATCGGCGAACGGGCCATCGACGGCGTCGAGCCGATTGGCGCGCGCGGCAATCGTCAGGCGCTGGCGCTGGTAATGCCAGATGTCCCCCGGATACCCGCCGCTACCGCCGATGTCACGTATGGACACGCCCTGGCTCGCGGAGTAATCGCCCATGCCGAAGATGAGACATTCCAGGCGCGGCGTGGATGCGGCAATGGCTTCCACGTTCATCATCGCCTCCACCTCTTCGATCAGCACGTCGATGCCGATGCGGTGGGTCAGGCCGAGCTTCTTCTCCATCATCGACAGGAGCTTGTCGACGAACTGCACATCGGACGCCGACATGGCCTTGGGCAGCATGATGACGTCGAGGTTGCGGCCCGCGCCCTCCACTACTTCGATGATGTCCTCGTAGGCATACTCGGTGGTCAGGTCGTTGATGCGCACGCAGCGCGTGGTGCGACCCCAGTCGAGCCCGTTCAGGGCGTCGACGATCTTGCGGCGCGCCGGACGCTTTTCGCTGGGCGCCACCGCGTCTTCCAGGTCAAGGAAGACGAAGTCCACGGCCATGCCCGCGGCCTTGGCCATCATCTTCTCGCTCGAGCCTGGTACGGACAACTGGCAACGGCGCAGCCGCTTGGTTCGTTCCTGCATGATCTTGTCTCCTGCTTGTTGTATGGGTGTGGTCTGATGTGAATGCGAGCCCTTTACTGCACCGCGCCATCCGCGCGCAGCGCGGCGATTTCACGGGCGTCGAAGCCGAAATCCGCCAGGGTGCGGTCCGTGTGTTCCCCGGTCATGGGGGCCCGATGGCGCACACCACCGGGCGTAGCGCTCATGCGCACCGGGCTGCCGGCAATGGTCAGCCCGCGCACGGCGCCGGGTTGCTCCGATTCGACCAGCATCTCGCGGATGCGGAAGTGCGGATCGTTGAAGATGTTGGCGGCATCGAACACCGGGCCGAACGGCACCTCGCCGCCCAGCATCGCGGCAAGCTCGCGCTTGGTGTGGCGTGCCGTCCAGGCGCCGACTGCCTGCTCCACTTCCGTCCGGTGCTGTACGCGCAATTCGTTGGTGGCAAAGCGCGCGTCGTCGGTCCACGGGGGATTGCCCATCCGCTCCACCAGCAGCTTCCAGAAGCGGTCGTTGGGCACGCCCAGGCTGACGTAGCCATCACTGGCCGGAAACAGGCCGAACGGGCAGAGCAGCGGATGGCCGTTGCCCTCGGGCCCTGGCGCCCGTTCCGTGGCGCTGTACTGGAACACCATGCGCTCGCACACCGCCAGGACGGCATCAACCATGGCCACGTCCACGAACTGGCCACGCCCGGTGCGCTGGGCGTGCCAGCATGCTGCCGCGATGCCGTAGGCCAGAAACATGGCGGGCACGATGTCGCCGACACCTGGACCGATCTTGGTCGGCGCGCCGCCGCGCTGGGGGCCGGTAATGCCCATGATGCCGCCCATTGCCTGCGCGACAGGATCGTAGGCAGGCCAGCCCGCATAGGCGCTTTCGCCACTGCGCGGATCACCAAAGCCGCGCAGCGCCGCGTACACCAGCTTCGGGTTTTCCTCGGCCAACCGCTCATAGCCCAGCCCGAGGCGCTCCATCACGCCGCCACGATAGTTCTCGACCAGCACGTCTGCGTTACGCACGAGCCTGAGCAACGTCTCGCGCCCGGCGAGACGCTTCAGGTCCAGCACCAGCGATTCCTTGTTGCGGTTGATGGAGCCGAAGTAGCCGCCGAACCCGCCGGACTCCATCCGCAACGCCCCATCAAGATACGGGCCGTTGCGCCGGGTATTGTCACCGCCTGGCGGCTCGATCTTGATCACGCGCGCGCCCTGGTCGGCGAGCATCATCGAGCAGTACGGGCCGGCCAGCATCTGGGTCAGGTCGAGCACCACCAGGCCGTCGAGCGCGCCGGTTGTGCTGCCAGCTGCGCGGCGATCCGTGCGGCCACTTTCGCTCATCGCGTGCCCCAGTGGCTCTTGCGCTTGATCAGCGCGGTGCGTTCTGCCTGCACACACATCTTGTCGTCCTGGTTCACGCCGAAGTGGCGGAAGCGGACGATGCCCGCATCCTCCCGGTCGGAATCCTCCTTGCCCAGCACCTCGGTGTAGGCGTAGAGCGTGTCGCCGTGAAAGACCGGATGCGACAGGCGGATCTTGTCCAGCGTGAGCTCGCGCAGGCAGTGCTCGGCAGTGTCCTGCGCGGCAAGGCCAAGCACCATCGACAGGTTGATCCCGCCGAAGACAACGCGCTGTCTGAAGATGCCGCCTGCGTTTGCGGCGCGCTGCATGGCGTCTTCATTGAAGTGGCCTTCGGCCGTGTTCATGACCATGTTGGTCAGCATCACGTTGTCCATCTCGGTCACGGTCTTGCCGCGGGCATGGCGGATCAGCATGCCTGGCTCGAAGTGCTCGAAGTAGCCGTCGGGGCTGGTGAGGGCAGAGAGCTTCATGCTGCCTCCTTTCCCTGGCGGGCCTGGCTGCCGAATGCGCGGCTGGCGATCATGCCCTCGACCTCCGACTTGCCAAGCAGGCTGGTGGCGATGATGCGCTGCTGGATCTCAGAAGTGCCCTCGAAGATCTTGGTCAGCCGCGCGTCGCGCCAGTAGCGCTCCACCGGGAACAGCTTGGTATAGCCGGCGCCGCCGAAGATCTGCAGCGCGGTGGAGGTCACACGCTCGGCCATCTCCGAAGCAAAGTACTTCACCATCGACGCCTCCTTGTCGCAGCGGCGCCCGCTGTCGATTTCATTGCAGACGAAGTAGAGCAACTGGCGCGCGGCCTCGATTTCGGTGGCCATGGTCGCGATCTTGAAGCGGATGGCCTGGTATTCGGCGATGGGCATGCCGAACTGGCGGCGCTCCAGCGAATAGGCGATCGCGTCTTCCAGCGCGCCCTGCGCCAGCCCGATCGCGCGGGCGGCGGTATGCGCGCGGGCGCCCTCCAGTCCCTTGGTCATCAGCAGGAAGGCCTTGCCCTCCGGCCCCATCAGGTTGCGCTTTGGCACCCGCACGCCATCCAGCGCCAGCTCGAACGTCTTCCAGCCGAAGTACCCGATCTTGGGAATCGGCGAACCGGTCATGCCCGGCGGGAAGCCGCCCCGCTCCTTCTCGATCATGAAGCACGAGATGCCTTCCCAGCGCTTGGCGGACGAAGGCGGCGGCGAGGTGCGCGCGAACACGATCAGGTAGTCGGCACCGTCGGCAAAGGTGCACCAGTACTTGTTGCCGGTCAGTACCCATTCATCGCCTTCGAGCACAGCGCGGCACGAGATCGATGCCAGGTCGGAACCCGTGTCCGGCTCGGACAGCGCGCTGGCATTGAGGAATTCGCCGCGCACCACGCGCGGCAGGTATTGCTGCTTCATGTCCTCGGGCATCGATTTCATGATCCAGCCGCCCTGCGCACGGGCGACGATCGATGCCACCGACATCCAGCCACGCGACAGCTGCTCGCAGATCAGGCAGTACTCGAAAATGCCAAGACCCAGGCCGCCGTATTCCTCCGGAATGGTGATGCCGAAGTAGCCCATCTCGGCAAGCTTGTCGCGCAGCGACATCGGGATCTCAGCATCGGGGCCGTCCAATGCGTTGGCCACCGGCAGCACCTCTTTCATCGTGAATTCACGCGCCGCATCGCGGATCATGCAACGCGCTTCCGTCATGTAACCCAGACCGTCTCCTGACATGCTTATCCCCTCATCCTGACCAGATTCGAACGCTTGAACTCAATGACTGCATCGCCCTGCTGATTGGTGCCGCGTGTGTGCCACGTCACGATGCCGTAGCCCGGCCGGTTGCTGGCCGGCCTGCGCGCGACCACCACGGAGCTGGCGTAGAGCGTCTCGCCGGGGTAGACCGGCCTAACATACGACAGCTCGTCGACGCCGAGGAAAGGCCCCCCGCCTTCGGAGAGGTCTTCCACTGACAGCCCGAACACAGTGTTGAACACCAGCAGCGGATTGACTGGTACGCCCGCATGCCCGTTGGCGCGTGCCACCGCATCGTTGGTGTACTGCGGGTTGTAGTGCAGGGTGAGCACTGAAAACATGGTGTTGTCCGACGCGGTCACGGTGCGGCCCCAGTGATGGTGGAAGTGCCGGCCGGGTTCGAAGTCCTCGTAGCGGTTGCCGCGGGCGCGCAGCTTGGCGTCCGCCTTCAGGCGGGCGACGGCCGGGTCCGCGGGGACCTTGGGATCGATAGATGTCATTGGATTGCCTCAAACAAGGGTTCGATGGAAGGAAGCCGGTCCAGCGAGTCCACCACCGACACCAGCTTCGCGAATTTGGCCGCGCCGATACGCGGCACGACTATGGCCTGGGCCTTGTCCACCAGGCGACGCCATTGCAGGGCAAGGTCCGTGGCCGGCACGGCGACATTGGCCTGCGCACCGAGAGTACGGCCATCGCGCATCAGGATCTCCACCTTGGCGGCATTGCGCTCCGTGCCGGGCACGACCTCCAGGGCAATTCGCTGCCGCGCCCTGACATAGCGCGGCGCGCGCGCGGTCTCGTCCGAATACAGGGCGAGCGATGCGGTCGGCGCACCGTCCATGGCCATCGCCGCAAGATGCTGGATCGCGAACTTGATCTCCAGGCCGGTCTGCGGATTCGCGATATCACACACGCCACGATGCGGGCCCGATACGAAGATGGTCATCGATTCCAGCGCGTCCAGGTCGATGCCATGCTCACGGCAGACCTGGCGCACGGCTTCGATAGTGGAATGCGTGAGGTAGCAGGAGGCATGGAACTTGAACAGCGTGCGTTCGATGGCCATGCCTGCGCAACGCTCGAAGGTGGCTGGGAACGGCGGCGCAGCGGGCGCCTGGGTGCGGCCGAACCCTTGCTCGCACTCGATGCCGTTGGGGTTGGCAGTGAAGCCGCGCGCCGCCAGCCGCGCGGCCATCACGCCGTTCATCGCGGCCTTGCCTGCATGCAGCGGTTTGGCCATCGTGCCGAACATGCTTTTGAGCCCGGCGGCCTGCGTCGCGGCCAGTCCCAGCGCATGGGCCGTGCGCACCGGATCGAGCCCGCCCAGCCTGGCGCAGGCAGCTGCCGCGCCCAGTGCGCCGGTGGTACCGGTCGGGTGCAGGCCGAGGCGATACTGCTCCGCGCCGACCACTTCGCCGATCCGGCTTTCGACCTCATGCCCGAGGATCAGTGCGCGCAGCAGATCCTTGCCGCTGGCGCCGATGGCCTGGGCCACGGCCAGGGCTGCTGGCGCCACCGGCACGGTCGGATGGCCATGCATCGCCGAGGCAACGTCGTCGAAGTCCAGCGCGTGACCCGCGGCGCCGTTGATCAGTGCGGCCTGTGCCGCATCGGCGCGCAGCGTGCTGCCCACCAGCGCGCACGGCAACGCCTGCCGGCTGCCGTATTCGTCGGTGAGCATTTCCACCAGCGGCTCCCGCGCGGCGGCGATGGTGACGGCGATCCAGTCGAGCATGGCGTGCCGGGCCCAGGCGAAAGCCGGTGCGCCGATCTCGGCATCCTCGACCGTGCTGATCCAGTCGGCCAGTGCCCGGGTATAGCCACCGCTGTCCGCTGTATTGTCGATGGTTTGGTCAGTTTCCACTCGGAGGCATCGCCGCGTTGACCGGCGCCGTGTTGTTGTCGATGGACCGAGTATTGGCGAATGTCGGCTGGCGGAGCATCACATATGCGATGTGTTTCCCTCGCAGGTCATTCATCACATATGTGATGGACGTGGACGCCTGTGGGCCGGAAACTTTCTCCTGCGGTCATTCTGGCCGCCAAACCGCCGTGACCGCGGCACCTGTCAACCTTTCACGCCCGCGTCGCCGCTGGCGACGCCAACGCTCATGACCATGAACAAGACTGCACCCCGCCGCTCCGTGCTCTACGTGCCGGCAACCAATACCCGCGCCATCGAAAAGGCCCGCAGCCTGCCCTGCGATGTCATCGTGCTAGACCTGGAAGACGCCGTGGCGCCGACGATGAAAGGCCAGGCCCGCGAAAACCTAGCCAGTGCCTTCGCCACACAACCGTTTTCGGCGCATGAGACCGTGATCCGGGTGAACGCGCTGGACACCGCGGAATTCGACGCCGACCTGCGCGCGGCCATCGGCTGCCGGCCCGATGCGATCCTGCTGCCGAAGGTCAACACCAGTGCCGACCTGGAACGCTTCGCCGCAGCGCTCGGCGCCGTCGCCAATGGCCCCGTGCCCAAGTTGTGGGCCATGATCGAAACGGCTGCAGCGATCCATCACATCGACGGCATCCTGAACGCGGGCCAATGCGCCCAGTTGCAACTGGACTGCCTGGTCATCGGCACCAACGATCTCGCCAAGGAAACCGGCGTGTATCCGGGCGATAACCGTGCGTATCTGCTTCCCTGGCTGATGTCAGTGGTACTGGCGGCCAAGCGCTACGGCATGGACGTGCTCGACGGCGTATGGAACGACTTCGGCGACCACATCGGCTTCGATAAGGAAGTCCTGCAATCGGTCAGGATGGGCTTTGACGGCAAGACGCTGATTCACCCGTCGCAGGTGGAACCGGCCAACCTGGCGTTCACGCCCTCGGATGCCGCCACCGCCGATGCGCAAGCGATCGTCGCGGCCTTCGCTAGGCCTGAGCATTCCGCGGCGGGTGTGATCAACCTGGCCGGGCGCATGGTCGAGCGCCTGCATCTGGAGCAGGCCACGCGCCTGCTGGCGCGCATCGATGCCATCCGGGCGCGCAGGGAACAGTC
This sequence comes from Cupriavidus sp. 09_S30, assembly GCF_056930435.1. NCBI lineage: Bacteria > Pseudomonadati > Pseudomonadota > Betaproteobacteria > Burkholderiales > Burkholderiaceae > Cupriavidus > Cupriavidus sp. 09_S30. Next base: position 2,431,622 of record NZ_JBXOWI010000002.1, read on the forward strand.
CGGCCGCTGAACCCGGCCCCGCTGCCCTCGACAGGCACTCAGCAGTCCTGCGCAACGCCCAGTACGGCGGCCAGCAGTTTCTTGCGGCGCGCGTGCAAGCGCGCCACGGGACCGCCGGTGCCAATGCCGAGCCACTGTCCGCGTATCGGCGTTGCCACCAGCGTGGCGATCACCCCCGCGCCTGGCGAGGCCAGGCTGGCCGACTCGTAGTAGCCCTGGCGGCGCGCCTTCTCCACCGCAGGCATGATCTCGTCAGGCCGGGCACGCGGCTCGCCCTCCGCCGCTTCCGCGTTGTAGCGGCGCAGCAGCCGTCCGATCTGTTCGTCCTCCATCCGGCTCATCAGCATGATGCCGATCGCGGTGCGGTGCATCGGCCGGATGGTGCCCGACGAGACCGACAGCCGCAAAGCGTGGCTGGATTCGATCACCGACAGGTACTGCAGCATGTTGCCGTTCTGCCGGCCCAGCAGCACCGTCTCGCCGGTCTCGCTGGAGAGACGGCGCATGGCATCGTGGACCGATGCGCCAGTGCCCTCCTTTCTCGTGGTCCAGCCGCACAGGAACGCCACGCGGACCGAAGGGCAATAGGTCCGCATCTGCGCATCGAACTCCAGGTAGCCGCGCGCTACCATGGTCCGCAACAGCATCGAAACGCTGGATTGAGGGATACCGAGGCGCTCGGCAATCTCGCCAACGCGCAGCGGCCGGCGCACGCGCTCGAACAGTTCGAGCAGATCGAATACACGATCCGCGGATTTGACAATCCCGCTGCCCATATGAGTGTCTCCTTGCCTCACGCGTCTTGTCGCGTGCTTTTCTTCTCATAGCAACGATAGCAAAAAATGATGCCGGCCCACAGCAATTCGATAGGGCGGCGGCAACATGGAATGCGACGACAGCGTCGCGCCGGGCAAGGCATCGACCAGCAGATCGAGGTCGCTGCCTTCCAGGTCGGTGCCGTGCAGCACGGATCCGAAGATGCGCGGGTTCGGTTCAGATCTAGCGCAACGGATGGTCGCTTGGGCATCCTCTTTGGCCTCGGGGGCGGAATTCGGTCTCGCAAAGCGAGATCGGTCGATGGGCGAGACTGAACTCGGCCGTCGAATCATGGGCCCCCTTCACGGCCTTCGTTAAGTCTTGAAGCGTTTGGCCAAATCCAGAAAGCTATCAGGGATGCGGATGGCGCAATCTGGAGCCATGCCGATCATGGGCAGCGCGATAGGTTGCTAGCAGTTCCGCAGGAGAGACGCCTTTCTTGGCACCCCGGGGTCAACGCGAAGGCTGCGCGCAGGCGTAGGTGCTGGGCGCGATGCGGAGCGACGTCCCTGCAACTTGGCGCGCCTTCTTCCGGGTGCCCGGCGACGACCAGTCGAGGCCATCAAGGTACTGGCGCCAGGGAGACTGCGACTCGGAAAACAGCCAGCGCTCGACCTCAGCACCGTCCCGCAGATCCAGGAGTTCGGCCAGCGACTGCAGCTCACGACAGAAGAATTCGTAGTCCAGCCCGCTGACGGAGTCGGGGATGCCCTTACCATCGTGGTTCAGCCGGATGCCGTTACCGTCGACCAGCTCGAAGACAGGCTTGCCGGTCGCATCGAGGCGCCAGTTGATGGCACGCAGGGCCAGGATCGATTTAGCAAGCCACTGGTCCAGGATATAGGCGCCAGGACAGCCGAAGAAGTACATCAGCTTGGTGAAGAACGACGGGCCAATCCCGCGCAGCAGGTGCCGGCGCCGCAGCATGCGAAAGCGCTCATAGGCTTCCTCCCTGGTCAGGGTGGGCAGATCCTCCAGCAACGGCAGCAGATTCGGCATGGACTCGGCCAGGCGCCTGTTGTTATCGACTCCCTTGCCCATATTGGCACCGCCGTAAGCCATGGCGGCGTACGCACGCAGATCCAGGTCGATGTCAGAGCGATGGCAGAGAGCCCACGTCTCGTAACGGTCGAGCGCGCAGCGCAGCTCGGGTTGCGCGGTGCAACGGACGGCCAGCGCTTCGTTCCTCCAGCTCCGGGCCCAGGCTTCCGTGCTGTACCCGATCCAGTTGCGGGGATCGTCCTGGTTCCGAAGCTGAGCCAGGGCGGCCTGGTGCCAATGCTGCGCGCAGATGCCGGCCTCAGAAAGCGAAAAAGCCATCGTTGATCTCCTGTGTTGAAGATGCCGATGACTTTGTTTTGCGACCCCATGCCGCAATTGAGATAGCCATCGGCAAGGACTCTCTGCAATGCTGACGGTCGATCAGCATTGCAGAAAATCCCTGCCGAGGCGCTATCTAGCCGGGATACCCAGGTAAGCCTGGGCCGTCCAACTGGCGTGAACCTCTTGCGATCAAGGTCACCCCGGCGTGAATGGACTGCAGGTGGGCAGTGTCTTGGCTTGCTCCACCTCGGATTGGGACGGCAAGTCTAGCGAAAGGGCTGGCAAACAGTCAACAGACCGCCGGGTAGCGCCCTGGATAAGACTCGCTCTTCCTCGCGGTGCGGAGTGCCGCCGAAGTTGTGCCGGTTGTAGGCTGCGCTGACCTCCGCTTCGGTGCGATAGCGCATGGCCAACCTAGGGACTGGAATCCTCAGGAACTGTGCTTGCTCGAGCCACCCTTCTGCATCGCTGACAGACCAGGTTCAGAGTTGAGTGAATCTCGACACCTACGCTCTACTGCCCCGTCTGGTCGCGCGATGTCCGACACCTGGAGCAGTCGTCCCTGCGGAAGGTCTGCCTACTGTCACGTCTCACAGTTAGCGGGAAACCAATCTCAGATAAATCAAGGAGTTACGCAGCACTGTCGCAAACTAACTGGGCCAGAATCTCACAGTAAATGGGTAAAAGGCACGGCCTGTCTCACAGTTAATGGGTACACGGAGGCGGAGGAGGTGTGCGAGCGACGAAGTGGGTCCTCCGCTCACACACCTAAAGTTGTGCCTAAAGTTGTGACTTGGCCCGGACCGCTCAGCTGCCTGCGCACAGCGAACGGTGGCAAGGTCCGGGATGCCGCGTGTCAGCCGACCGCGCACGGAACCGGGCGGCCCGGCCCGCTGGGGCCAATGCGGGCGCGGCGGGCAACCGCGATCGAGCCACTGGTGTGAACCCCTGCGCAGTTTGGACGGGATCGTGCCGACAGGGCAGAACGCCACGGTCACAATTCCCATGACCCATTCGCTGCAGCAGGCGCTCGTCGGCTGTGTGACCATCCTGTCGGGAGGTACCGTGGTCAATCGTGCCGTCTGGTGTAGAGATTCACTTAACTCTGAACTTTGTTCGCTCAACTCTGAACCTGGTCCGTCAGCGATCCTGAAGGGTGGACGCCACTTGCCCTCAAAGGCAGGACGGCAATGTTGCAGTTCGCGTGGCTGTCGACCGGTTGAATCCGCAGCCATTTTGCGTCATTGGAATAGCGTTTGAGTACGACTCCTACACTCTGCAGAACGGCCCTGTCAGCTCATCGGCCAACGCAGTACGCCTCACGGTCGACCATCCCGCCCATGCCAGTCTCAGTCGCGAAAGTATGCAGGGGCTTACGAAGCCCGCCAGGTTGCCCACCGAGTTGATCAGCGCGATCCCGGCCGCTGCGGCGGCGCCGCGCCCAGGAAGGCTGGCGGGATCGATTGACGCCGTCCCCGCAAGACTCGGCGGCCGAATCGATCGCCCAGGCCGACATCGAAGTGGACGCCGCACATCCAGACGGCCTGACCGGTCGCGAGCTGAACGTGCTGGGCCTGCTGGCCGAGGGCCTGTCGAACAAGATCATGGCGCAGCGGCTGTTCGTGTCCGAAACCACGATCAAGACCCATCTGCGCAACATCAACTGCAAGCTCGACGCCACCTCACGCACGCATGCGGTGGCGGTGGCGCGCAAGCGGGGACTGATCCGCTAGGGATCACGCGGCGCCGCGCGCGTCGCGTGATCTGGTTGCGCCGCGCCGTCAGGCGGCCTTCTTCACGTACTTGCAGGTCGACTCCGACAGCGGGCGGAACGCCTTGTCGGCGGGAATCGTCGCCTTCAGCGTGTAATAGTCCCACGGATATTTCGACGCTTCGGGCTTCTTCACCTCGAACAGATACATGTCGTGCACCATGCGGCCATCCTCGCGGATATGCCCGTTCCGTGCGAAGACATCGTTGACCGGCAGCGACTTCATCGCCGTCACCGCGGCCTTGGCCTCGTCGGTACCGGCCGCGTCAACGCCCTTGAGGTAGTGCAGCACAGCGGAATAGGTGCCGGCCTGCACCATCGTCGGCATCTTCTTCTGCTTGTCGAAGAACCGTTTGGACCACGTGCGCGACGCTTCGTCGCGGTCCCAGTAGAAGCCATCGGTCAGGTACATGCCCTGCGTGGCCTTCAGGCCCAGGCCGTGAATGTCGGTGATATGCGTCAGCGAAGCCGCCAGGATCTGCTTCGGTGTGACGCCGAATTCCGCCGCCTGCTTGACCAGGTTGGCGGAATCCCCCGCCGCATTGGCCATCCCGATGACGGCCGCCTTCGACGACTGCGCCTGCACGATCTGCGACGAGAAGTCGGATGCGCCAAGCGGGTGGCGCGCGGAACCGACGATCTGACCGCCCGCGGCCTTGACGGCCCCCTCGAATCCCGCGCGCAGCGCACGGCCGCCCGCGTAGTCCGCCTCGATGAAGAACCAGGTCTTGTGACCGGCTTCCGTGATGGCGCGTGCCGTCCCCTGGCCCTGCGAGTACTCGTCGTAGGCCCAGTGGATCGTCGTCGGCGAGCAATCCTCGTTGGTGATGCGCAGCGACGCCGGCCCCGTGGGGATCACCACGCGGTTCTTCTCGTTGGCCAGGTTCATCACCGCCAGCGTGACCGCCGAGGACGGCAGGTCCACGATCATGTCCACGCCCTCACGGTCGAACCACGTGCGTGCGATGTTTGCGCCGACGTCGGGCTTGAGCTGCATGTCGCCGGACAGCAGCTTGATCTTGAAAGCGGGCTTCGCCTGCGCGTTGAAGTCGTCGATCGCCATCTGGGCGGCCAATACGGAGCCACGCCCACTGGCGTCGGCATAGACGCCCGAAAGATCGGTCAGCACGCCGATGCGCACCTCGCCATCGGACAGTTTCTCCGGCTTGGCGCCCGCCTGCGCCACACCGCCGCCCAGTACCAGCGCCGCGCATGCGAGCGCGCGACACGAAAGCAAGAATGGTTGCATGATCTGTCTCCTCCTGGTTTTTTTAATGAACCACCAATGGCTCTGGGCGCGGCTCTTTGTCCGGTCAGCGCCCTTCGCCTGCGCGGGACGCGCCCTATCGCATCTTTTCCGTCAGCCCGAGCGATCGGGCCACAATCTCCAGCATGATCTCCGACGCGCCCGCGTAGATGCGCGACACTCGCGCGTCACGGAACATGCGGCTGATCCGGTATTCATCCATGTAGCCCGCGCCACCGTGCAATTGCAGGCAATCGTCGATCAGGCGATTCTCCAGTTCGGACGCCAGCAGCTTGGCGGACGCCGCGCTGGTCGGCGTGAGGCCGCCCGCGTTATGCGCCATCACCAGCGTGTCGATCCACCCCTGCATCGCCTCCAGCTCGGCGAAGCGACGCGCCAGCGTGAACCGCGTATTCTGGAACGCCCCCCAGCGGCCGCCCGAACGCGTGGCGTTCACGCACATGCGTCAGCCATTGCGCTGGCGCAGCGCGGTCAGTATCTGCGCGGCCAGCGAGACCGGCGTGACCTCGTGTAGCGCCCCCGTGTTGCGGCCCTTGCCGCGTGGCGTTCGAATGGCGTCGTAGATGAAAGCGTCATGCATTGCAGCAGATTCCTTGCGAAGTGCATGATCGTGCAGCCGCGTGCATTCGACGCGGCAATTTGAAAGGCTGGCAGGGCCCGTCAGGTGCGCAGGCCTGGAAGGCTCAGAGGCGGTCCATCAGGTGATTGCCGTAGCGCTCGCGCAGGGCCAGCTTGAACAGCTTGCCCGTGGCCGTCAGCGGGATGCTGTCTGTGAACACCACCGCATCGGGCTTCCACCACGCGGCCACCTTGCCGTCGTAGGTCGACAGGATTTGCTGTTCCGTCAGCGTGACGCCGGCCGCGCGCTGCACCACCAGCAGCGGACGTTCGCCCCACTTCGGATGAGCGGCGGCGATGCACGCCGCCAGTTGCACGCCCGGCACGCCGGCCGCGATGTTCTCGATCTCGACCGAGGAAATCCATTCGCCCCCGGACTTGATGACGTCCTTGCTGCGGTCCGTGAGCCTCATATAGCCGTCCGGATCGATCTCCGCGATATCGCCCGTGGGCAGCCATCCATCCTGCAGCGCGCTGCTCTTCGCGCCGTAGTACCGGCTGATGGCCCACGGCGCGCGTACCTGCAGATAGCCGGCGCTGCCGCCCCACGGCAATTCCTGCCCATCGCCGTCCACGATGCGCATGTCCGCGCCGGCCACGATGCGTCCGGCCGAACTGAAGATGGCGGCTCGGCGTTCGGCGGGCGACAGGTTGGCCTGATGCTGCAGCGGCTGCGCGCACGTCGTCAGCGCGGCGGTCTCTGTCATGCCCCAGCCCTGGTATAGCTCAACGCCCAGTTCCGCGTACGCCTCGATCATCGAAGGCGGCGTGGCGGCGCCGCCCAGCAGCAGTCGACGCAACGTCGTGAAGCGCAGGCCGTTTGCCTGCATGTAGCGCAGCAGCGTGAACCAGACGGTGGGGACGCCGATCGAGAACGTGACGCCTTCGCTCTCGATCAGCTTGTACAGTGATTCGCCATCGAGCTTCGGCCCCGGCAACACCAGTCGCGCACCGGTCAGCGTGGCCGAGAATGGCGCCTGCCAAGCATTGGCGTGGAACATCGGCACGACGGGCAGTACCACGTCGCGCGCCGAAATGTTGTGCGAATCCGGCAGCGCGCAGGCATAGGCATGCAGCACCGTGGCGCGATGAGAATACACCACGCCCTTGGGATTGCCCGTGGTGCCCGACGTGTAGCACAGGAATGCGGGCAGGCGTTCGTTCAGGTCCGGCCACGCGTAATTGCCATCCTGCGCGGCCAACCAGTCCTCGTACCCAATCACCGCGTCGTTGCCCAGGCGCAGTGCCGGGTCCGCATCGCCCAGCACGATCCAGCGATCCACTCTTGGGCATTGCGGCGCGATGGCTGTCACCAGCGGCAGGAAATCCGGCGAGAACACGATGAAGCGGTCCTGCGCGTCATTGATGATGTGGGCGATCTGCTCCGGAAACAGGCGCGGGTTGATGGTATGGCACACGGCCCCCATGCCGCTGATGCCGAAATACAGCTCGAGGTGCCGATGGTCGTTCCATGCCAGCGTGCCGACGCGATCACCCGCGCGCGCGCCCAGTGCCAGGCAGGCCTGTGCCACGCGTCGCGCACGGTGATCGCATTCGGCGTAGCTATGGTGATGCACGACACAGTCGATGACCGACGTGATGCCGGACTGCCGATGATGACGGGCCGCGGCCTGCAGCATGCCGGGCAGCAGCAGCGGGATATCCATCGAATAGTCAAGCGGTGCGGCTGTCATCGTGTTGTCTCCGTCATGTCGTTTTTGTCGTCAGGCTGCCCTGCGGACCGATTATGGAGGGCCTGCCACCGGGTCCACCTCGTCCGATCGGACGGTTCTTTCGTGGCACGCGTCGCCCGGTGAGCATGCAACATGCATCGTCCGCAACAGCTTCTCCGGTGCAATGCTCGGGAAACCGCCCTTGACGTCGGCCTGGACATCGAGTGGCGCAACCGGAGACACAGGTTCGCGATATTGATGAAGAATCAGCTATCTCCATTGGACGGCCACAGGGATCTAAGGCAATCCCGACAAGCTGTTCGTCAGCAATGCCGGGGTGGGGCCCGGCTCGACCTGATCTCCGTGTGCTGGCCAGCCGGGCGCTCGGCCGGCATGCGCTGGCCAAGGATCCCTAGAGTAAGGCGAGCGCTTAGACTCGCTCGATGATGATGGCCGGGGCCATGCCGCCGGCCGCGCACATCGTCACCAAACCGCGCTTGAGGTCACGCCGCTCCAGTTCGTCGAGCACGGTACCGATCAGCAGCGAACCCGTAGCGCCAATGGGGTGACCGAGCGCCATCGCGCCGCCGTTGACGTTGACCTTTGCGCGGTCGAGTTTCAGGTCGCGAATGAACTTCTCGGCCACTACGGCGAACGCCTCGTTGATTTCCCAAAGGTCGATGTCATTCACGGTCAGCCCGGCTTTAGCCAGCACCTTGCGCGCAGCCGGCACCGGGGCGTTGAGCATCAGCGTGGCGCTGTCGCCCACGTTCGCCATGGCCACGATGCGCGCGCGGGGCTTGAGGCCGCGCTTCTTGACATAGTCGCCAGAGGCAAGCAGCAGTGCGCCCGCGCCGTCGACCACGCCAGAACTGTTGCCGGCGTGGTGCACGTAGTTGATCCGGAGGTCCGGGTAGACCTGGCGGATCAGGCCAGCATAGGTATTTCCCTGCTCGTCCAGCGGCCGCTCCGCCATGGCTTCGAATGCCGGCCTGAGTGCGGCCAATCCCTCTAGCGTGGTCTGCGGGCGAGGGAACTCCTCGCGGTCCAGCGCCAGACTGCCGTCTTCGCGGTAGACCGGCACCAGGCTGCGCTTAAAATGGCCGCCCTCGATGGCCGCGGCGGCACGCCGCTGGCTCAGCAGCGCCAGTTCGTCCAGCGCGTTGCGCGGGATGCTTTCCAGCGTGGCGATAGCGTCAGCACAAACGCCCTGGTGCGACTGCGGCACGTTGCGGCGCAGCCGCAGGTTGCCCGCGTCCATCATGTTCGGCGAGCCAGAATCGGCCAGCGTAGCGGTGTAGCTCATCATCTCGCAGCCGCCCGCAATGACCAGGTCCTCGAAGCCCGCGGCCACGGTCGCGGCCGCCAGGTTCACAGCAGTGATGCCGGATCCGCAGAAGCGGTCCAGCGTGACGCCGCTGGCCAGGTGGCTGTAGCCGGCGTCCAACAGTGCCATGCGAGCCATGTCCGAGCCCTGCTTGCCGCGCTGCGTCGAGGTGCCCCAAATCACGTCGTCCACCTCGGCGGTGTCGATCTGGTTGCGCTCGGCCAGTGCCTTGAGTACGGTAGCCGCCAGGTGCTGGGGATGAAAGTCGGCAAGGGCGCCCTTGCCGACCTTACCGATGCCGCGCGGCGTGCGGCAGGTGTCGATGATGTATGCGTTGGACATGCTGTGGACTTTGCGTTGTGAAAAATGCAGGCTAGCGGCACCAGAGGGACACCGTCCTCGTCCGAAAGGACGAGTTTGGGCTGACCCCGCTCTCCGGCGCTTTGCACGCCGGCGCGCCTTCCACTCATTCAAGGCGGATACCGGATGCCCTGATGGTGTCCTTCCAGAAACGGTCATCCGCCTTGAAGAAGGCATTGAATTCGGTTGGCGTGCTGCCGGTCAAGACATAGCCGGTCTCGGCCACTCGAGCCCGTGCGCCCGGCATTTGCTTGCGAATGTCTGTCGAGACGCGCTCGACGATATGTGCGGGCGTGCCCTCCTCTCGGCTTCATCGAGGATCTTCGGCATCAAGCTGAAGCGTTCACACAACGGTGCAAACGCAGCGTTGCAGGTGTCAGCGCCGATCATCTCGGTGACCCAAATCCAGTGCCCAAGGCGGCCATGACGACAAGATGCAAGGTCAGCGCATTCTCGTCAGGCGTCCCGGCTGGCCACTTGTAGTGCCAGGTGTTGTCGCCGTTCAGCGCGACGTGGTGCTGCAACGATCTGGCCGCAACGTGTGCAGAGTCATCAGATAGGCGCTTGTAGCCAAGGTACTGGCCTTGGAGCGGACCCATCAACGTGAGCACCTTCGGGCTGATCTGCTTAAACGCCTTGGATTCGGTCTGCGGGTGATCTCCGTCTTAGTCGCCCCCTAAGCGGGGCGCGTGCGGCGGGTGTCGAGATTCACTCAACTCTGAACCAGTGGGCCGCGATTTATGGGCCTTCCCGGCGGAGTTACTCGGCCAACTTTGAACCCGTGGTTCGCTTAACTTTGAACTATCCGCATTCTGATTCACGTAACCCTGAACTTTCGCGGAATCGTCCGGAGCCGCCGGCAGCGCCGGCTGCGGTTCGGGCCGGTTCGCACCAGCGCTTTGCTCAATTGCTCTGCGCGCGGTGACGGTCTCGCATTTCCGAGAACTCGACAAGGGTGGACCTCACGGCCAGCTGGGATACTCATCGGGATTGAATCTTTGCAAACGATGCTGGGCCATCAATTGCGTTGAGCCAATGGAACAGTTGACGTCCATTCGCGCCTCAACCAGAGGAGGCTGGCCGCTGCGATCAGCACCGGGGGAATAATGAGGCCGCATACCAAGGCCCATCCGTATGTCGCCAGCAGACCGCCTGACGCGAACGAGCCGATGACCATGGCCCCGAACACCACAAAGTCGTAGATGGACTGCACGCGGGGCCCTTCGGCTGGCGTATGACACGCCAGCACCATGGCCGATGCGCCAAGGAAACCGAAGTTCCAACCCAGGCCGAGCAGCATCAGCGCAATCCAGAAGTGGTTCGCCGACAGGCCCATCATGCCCGTGACGGCCGCCAGTGCAATCAACACCAGCCCAGCCAAGCTGACGACCGGCGCGCCAAGGCGGGCCATCAGCCGCCCGGTGAAGAAGTTCGGCGCATACATGGCGATGACGTGGATCTCGATGCCGTAGTTGGCATGTACGCGCGGGATGCCGCACAACTCCATGGCGAGCGGCGCGGAGGTCATCATGAAGTTCATCATCATGTAGCTCACCATGCCGCAGAGCATCGCCACCACAAAGCGCGGCTGCCGCACGATGGCGGCACTCGGCCGCCCCTGTGTCTGGGCTGACACCGGAGGCTGATGCTCGAACCGCACTCCTAGCAGAATGATGGCCGAGAAAACTGCCGCGCCAGCAGACCCGAGGTAGGTCACGGCATACGCGTGCGGAGACCACAGATTCATGGTGGCCGTCACCAATTGCGGCCCAAGCACGCCCGCAGCCACGCCCCCTGCAAGCACCGTCGACATGGCCCGCGCGCGATGCTCTGCCGGCACGCACTCGGCTGCCGCGAAGCGGAATGTCAGCACCACGGCCGCATACGCGCCACCAAACAGCATTGCGATGCAGAAAAGGCTGAATGACTGGATCACCAGCGCTAGTGCAGCCAGCAACCCGACAACCACGCCGCACGCGTTGCCGAGCAGCGCGGCGGCCTTCCGGCCATAGCGCCGGGTCATCACGCCGACGGGAAGTGTCGCCGCGGCCATCCCCACGACGAAAATGGAGACCGGTACGGTGGCTAGCGCAGGCTTTGGGGCAAGCATGTGGCCAATGATCGCGCCGGTGGCGTAGACGACCGTCGAGTTTGCTCCGGCCAGCGCTTGCGCCATGGCCAACCGCAAGACGTCGGCGTTGATTCTCGAAGTGGACATCAGGATTGGGTTCCGCGAATCAGAATGCCTCGGACAAAACAAGCCACAGCAAGCTTCGATGACCTACGCAGAGATCTCGGCCTCGTTGGAATAGCCAGAAATGAAAGTCTTCCGGGCGCCCGTCTGCGGGTCGAACACGTGCCGCGAAATTCGCCCGATGTTCCCACCGTAGATATGTACGCTGATCGAGACGCGATCTTCGTACGCGTTGGACACCCTGTGGATGTCGCCGGTGCGCGGCGAAATGCTTTCGACAGTTCCTGGGGTGAGATAGTCGATCCCGAGCGATCGCATTGGCTGGCCGGGCTCGCCGACTTCAAAGCCCTCAGCACGCTCGCCACCCCGCAACATACCGATTAGTGCCCAAACCGTGTGGTTGTGGATGGGGGTCTTCTGGCCAGGCCCCCAAACAAAGCTGACAACCGAGAAGCGATCGGCTGGGTCGGCATGTAGAAGGTACTGCTGGTAGTACTGGGGGTGCGGCTGCGAATACTCCTGTGACAGCCAGTCATCGTGCCGGACAAGCTCGGTGAGAAGCGCACGCCCCCTGCTCAGGATCTGCGCTTCGTCTCCCGAAAAGTCATCAACAAGCTGCGTGAATTGGCGCACGAAGTGGCCGAACTGCGTAGCCGGAACTCGCATTAACTGTCTCCAATAGCTAGGTGTTGTTGTCGTCACCAGATGGTTCGCACCGAATGGTTGAATCGAGGTAGCGAACTCTAAGGCTATACGGATTGTTGACTCAGGTCCCTTCCTACGCAATTGAAACTGATTTCAACTGCCGGGCGTGTTCTGGCCTGTGCGGTCAAAAGTCATCTCAGCGCTGGCGAGCTCCCGATTTGAGCTCGGCGTGATATTGCCGCGCCTCCTGCCAGAACGCACGAGCCACCGGGGATAGGCGGCTCTCGTTCAGGCACACCAGGCCGATACGTCGGGATGTACCCGGGGAAAGCGGTCGGAACACCGTGCCGGGGTACCGATCCGGTAGTGCCAGCTTTGCCAGCACCGAAATCCCTTTTCCGCTCGCAACCAGCTCCAGTATCGACATCAGTTGCAGTAGCTCATAGGCCACTCGCGGGCGCAGCCCATTCCTCGAGAACAGTTTGGTGACCAAAGCTTGCGACCCGGCGCGGGTCAGGATGAACGGGTCCACCGTCATCTCCTTGAGCGGAACGGTGTCCAGCTTTGCCAGGGGGTGGCCGGTAGGCAAGACTGCGACGAGTTCATCAACGGCGAGCGTTTGGGAGTCGAAGTCCGCCTTGGGCAGTGTGACCGCTGCAAGTTCCAATCGGCGCTCGACTAGGTCACGTGAAGTTTGCTCGTCCGGCTTTTCCGTCAGGACGACATCCACACCAGGGTAGCGGGCCTTGAAACGCTCCATCAGCGGCGGCAGAACCCTGATCGTTGCACTCGCGCCGAATGAGCCGAGACGCAGCAAGCCGGTCTTCAACTCCGCGCCGGCTAGCGCTGTTGCCTGCACCAACTGAAGAGAAGCAAAGACGTCCCGGACATGAGGGAGCACATGTTCGCCGGTATAAGTCAGCGCAACTCCCGATGTAGTGCGATCGATGATCTCCGTTCCCAGAGCTCGTTCCAGTGCTCGCAATGCGTGGCTTGTGGCTGAAGGGGACATGCCGAGTTTGGCTCCCGCACTCGCAATGCCATCTGAAGAGGTGAGTGCCAGCAGGAGTTGAAGCTGCCGCAGCGTCGGTGTCGTCGTGCCGGATCGATGGTCCATTGAAATCACTCTCAAGTTTGGTGCTGTTTCATGAGCATCGTATTGGCAGCCCGATGCCGCAGCAAGTCTTCACGCCTAGGGAAAACCATGGCCTCCTGCGCAAGAACATCGTCACGGAAGGTCCTAAGCGAAGTGACGCCTTGGAGCTCTCGGAGGTTGATCTAAATTTCAATTGTTAATGAAGGAGATGAGCAAATACGATAACCACCAGTTCAAGATCGGACCGAGGTTGGCGCCACGTCAACGGTTTGCCTGTTGGCCGCCAGCATCTCGGTTTCCCACGAGGAGACAGCCCTATGCAGCCACGCGCAATACAAGAGAGCTACCCGCCGGAGTTCGCCCACTGCTATGGCTGCGGTGCGCGGAACCCGCACGGCCATCACCTGAAGAGCTACCTCGTTGGCGAACACACGGTGGCCAGGTTCACGCCTGATCTCCGCTATAGCGGTGGTGTTCCCGACCATGTCTATGGCGGGATGATTGCATCGCTTCTTGATTGCCACGGTGCAGCCTCCGCAGCTGCCTTTGCCTCTCAGAAGGATGCGCAGCGAGGCTGCGGGGGCTCACAGCCACCTCGCTTCGTGACAGCGTCTTTGAAAGTCGACTTTAAGCAACCCACGCCCCTGGGCATTGAGCTGGTGATCACTGGCCGCCTTCGCTCATTGGAGGGGCGAAAGGCATGGATCGACTTGGCTCTGACAGCAGGAGATCTGACCTGTGCTGTCGGAGAGATGTTGGCCATTCGATTACAGGACCACGCGCACGACTGATCGCAATCGGTGACCCCGTTTGACCCGAAATCGAGCCAACAGACGTCGCCACCCCAATTGAGGCATTTAGCCTCGCCACCACAAGAACGATAGAACGTCGCAGCGCTTTGTCGCGTTCACGCGCGCCTTGACGCTCATACACAAGGAGACACACATGAACACCGTTGCAGAGTTGGAAGTTTCCGCTGAGCCTTTTGCCAGGGTTCCGTTCACCCGGTATGACATGGGGTGGGTCGTCCTGTGCATTGGGATGGCGATTGGCGCCGGCATTGTTTTTTTACCGGTGCAAGTCGGCATTACTGGCGTGTGGGTATTTGCAGCGTCAGTGCTACTGGCGTATCCGGCGCTGTACGTGATGCAGAAACTGTACTTGCAGACGCTCTCTGAAAGCTCTCAATGTGAGAACTATGCCGGAGTCATTACGCAGTATCTCGGAAAGAATTGGGGCGTTTTTCTGGCAGTCGTGTACTTCTTCATGCTCGTCAAGGGGATGCTCACTTACTCACTAGCTGTGACTTTTGACACGGCCAAGTACCTACAAAGCTTCGGCGTAACGACGGGTCTACTTTCCGATAGCCCGTTCTTCTCATTGGCCCTACTTTGCCTGCTGGTACTGATCGCAGCACAAGGCGAGAAGCTGATTTTCAAAGTCTCAAGTCCGCTGGTGCTCTTCAAGCTTGGCGTGGTAGTGCTTTTGGGCTTCGTAATGGTTCCCCATTGGGATATGGCCGGGAATCTGCCTTCGTTTCCAGAACTCAAACGGTTCGCAGTTGATACGGTTCTGACCGTGCCGTTTACGCTGTTCTCGATCATGTTTGTGCAGATCTTGAGCCCGATGAACATTGCGTTCCGCAAGGTGGAGAAGGATCCCCGCATTGCAACGTACCGCGCCATTCGTGCCAATCGAATCGCGTATGCCATTCTTGTGATCGCGGTCCTTTTCTTTGCCACCTCGTTCGCCCTTGCTCTTTCACATGAGCAGGCCTTGTCGGCCAAGGCACAGAATATCTCGGCTCTTGCACTGGCTGGCAGCGTCATCCCCGGAAATGGTGTGCTGTATATGGCCACGGCTCTTAACTTGTTCGCCATCGTTACGGCCTTCCTTGGTATCTACCTGGGGCTCGAGGAGGCGACCAAAGGTGTGGCGATCAACGTCATCACTCGTTTCGTTCCGCAGGAGCGCGTCAACGGGCGTTTGGTATCCGTCGGGACCTGCGTATTCATTGTCCTTGGCCTGTGGTTCTGGGTGCAGACGCGTTTTTCGATCCTGTTGCTACAGCAAATTGCATCGCCCATCTACGGCATCGCGTCATTCATCATTCCTTGCGCGCTTGTGTACAAGGTGCCTGCACTCAGGAAGTACCGCTCCCCGAAGGTGTGGTGTGTGTTTGCGTTTGGCGTCATCTTGTGTATGTCGCCAATTCTAAAAGCGATGGGCTACTGACCTCACGTCGACGCTGTTTGCGCAGTGCAAAATCGAAAAAGGCAGAAATCAATGACTAAAAATCGACGGGTGCCGCTGGTCAGCACGTCACGGTTCGACTTCGATACCGTGGTAGATCGCTGCAGCAGCAATTCACTGAAATGGGGAACAGCGGCTGGCGCTATGACCCCGGCTCAGGCGAGGGCCAAGCCTCTGGCCATGTGGGTGGCGGACATGGATTTTAAGTCTCCGCCCGCTGTGGTCGACGCTTTGCACGGCGCCATTGCACATGGAGTCTTCGGTTATCCAGCAGGTCCGACGAAAGGGTATCTGGAAGCCGTGATCGGTTGGCAGCAGGATCGATTCGGGTGGGATGTGCCTCCCGGATGGGTCGTGCCGGTAGCCAGCGTGATTGTCGCGCTCAAGACCATCGTGCAGGCGTTCTCACAGCCGGGCGACTCAGTGCTCATCCAGCCGCCGGTCTATGTGCATTTTCACCACGACGTGGAAATCAACGGCCGTCAAGTGACCACGGCGCCGTTGCAATTCGATGGGCAGCGCTACCGCTTTGACGCAAAGGTGTTTGAGAGCGCGATTCGAGATAACACCAAGATCTTTATCCTCTCCAACCCGCACAACCCAACGGGCAATGTGTGGACAGAAGAGGAGCTGCGCACCATGGGCGAGATCTGCCTGAATCATGGTGTGCTGGTGATCGCCGATGAGATTCATTGCGACTTCGTGTTCGGTGCCGGAAAGACGCACACGCCCTTTGCCTCGCTCGATCGGCGATTCGCCCACAACAGCATCACCTGCACGTCGGCGAGCAAGACGTTCAATCTAGCTGGACTGCAGTGCGGCAACATGTTCATTGCCGACAAGGTCAAGCGGGACGAGGTCATTCGGACCATCGGGAGAAATCACAACGCCCGCATCAATGTGCTCGGCATGGTGGCAACTGAAGCCGCCTTTACACACGGTGCCGACTGGGTCGATGAGCTTGTCGCCTACATCGCGCAGAACCAGCGGCAATTTGCGGAGCGCATCAACTCGCTCGACGCCGGCGTGAAGGTGATCGAGATGGAATCCCTCTACCTGGCTTGGATCGACTGCCGCGCACTCGGGATGACGCCAGAGCAGCTTGAAGACTTCATGCTCGTCAAGGGCCGCGTGTGGCTCGACAAGGGTCCCAAGTTCGGCATTGAAGGCCACGGCTTTATGCGAGCGAATCTTGGTTGCCCACGCCAGACCGTCGACTTGGCGATCGAACAGATTTCGAAGGCACTCGTGCAGCGCTGAGCGCCGCTTTCTTAACCGTTATGGAAGTTGAATGAAACAAAGGAGATCAAAGTGATCAATGACTGGGCAGAACTTCTTTCGAATCAACGTGCTGCAGGAGCCAACCTGTCAAAGGCAAACGCGCCAGTAGTCAAAGCGTTCTTTGGCTTGAACGAGTCTTTGAGTGAGAGCAAAGCGCTTGACCTCAAGACGCGCGAGCTGATCGCGCTGGCCGTGGCAGTCACTACGCGATGTGAGGGCTGTATCGCTTCCCACGCTTCCGCAGCCCAGAAGGCGGGGGCAACCAAACAGGAAGTAGCGGAGGCACTGGGGACCGCCATTGCGCTCAACGCCGGCGCAGCCTTCGTGTACTCAGCGCGCGTGATGGAAGCGTTTGATCAGTTCGGTAGTTGATGCAGAGCATTTCGACGTTGCGAATCTTGTAGCTGTTTAATAAACGAAATAGAGGACTAGAAAATGATCCATGACTGGGCTGAACTTCTTTCGAATCAACGTGCCGCAGGGGCAAACCTGTCAAAGGCAAACGCGCCAGTGGTCAAAGCGTTCTTTGGTCTGAATGAGTCTTTGAGCGAGAGCAAGGCGCTTGACCTCAAGACGCGCGAGCTGATCGCGTTGGCCGTGGCCGTCACTACGCGATGTGAGGGCTGTATCGCTTCCCATGCTGCAGCAGCGCAAAAAGCAGGGGCAACCAAACAAGAGGTTGCAGAGACACTGGGGACCGCCATTGCGCTCAATGCCGGTGCTGCCTTCGTGTACTCCGCACGCGCGATGGAGGCTTTTGACCAATTTGGTGGTTGATGCAGAAGGATTCCCTCGGTGATATGGCATGAAATCTGGTGACATGGCAGCACTGGCAGGCATCAAGGTTCTGGATCTTTCCCGCATCCTGGCGGGCCCCAGCGCAGCCCAGCTTCTTGGCGATCTCGGGGCGGATGTCGTCAAGGTGGAAAAGCCTGACGAAGGGGACGACACGCGCAAATGGGGCCCGCCCTACGTGCACGGGACGTCTGGGGAAAAGACGGAGGAGAGCGCCTACTACCTCTCGGCCAATCGCAACAAGCGGTCGATTGCTATCGATATCGGGTCGGCCAAGGGGCGGGAGCTTGTGCATCAACTGATCGCGCAGGCCGATGTCCTGGTGGAGAACTACAAAGTTGGCGGCCTTGCCAAATACGGCTTGGCGTACGAGCAGATCAAGGACCGCTATCCGGGCCTGATCTATTGCTCTGTCACCGGCTTTGGTCAGACGGGCCCCTATGCCACACGGCCGGGCTATGACTTCTTGATCCAGGGCATGGGCGGCATCATGAGCCTGACCGGTGTACCTGACGGCGAGCCAATGAAGGTGGGTGTTGGCATTGCCGATGTCATGACAGGCATGTACGCCACCGTCGGCATCCTGGCGGCGCTGCAGCATCGGCAGCGAACGGGCCAGGGGCAGCACATCGACATTTCCCTCCTCGATACGCAGATCTCCTGGCTCGTCAACGCCGGCACGAACTATCTGACGGACAGGAAACTGCCGACCCGCTTGGGTAACGGCCACCCGAACATCGTTCCATACCAAGTGTTCTCCACGGCCGACGCGCCCATGATCCTCGCGGTTGGCAACGATACGCAGTTCCGTCGGTTCTGCGAAGTTGCAGGGATAGACGAAGTCGCGTCCGATGAGCGTTATGCGACCAACCCGATGCGGATTCGCAATCGAGTCGCGCTGTGTGAGTTGGTTGGTAAAGCACTTAGCACGCGGCCTCGCGCTACGTGGCTGCGAGAGCTGGAGGCGGTCGGTGTTCCGTGCGGCCCCGTGAACAACCTGGAAGACGTATTTGCCGACCCCCACGTCAAGGCCCGTGGTGCCGAGCTGCGCATGCCGTGCGAGTGGGCGGCAGGCGGGGAGATTGGTCTCCTGGCCAATCCGCTCAGGATGTCAGCGACGCCGCCGAGCTACAGACGACCGCCGCCCCGGCTCAATGAGCACGCTGCCGAAGTGCTGGCGGATTGGCTTGGAAATTATGCAACGCACTAGGAGACACCATGTACGACCTGACCTCTGAACAAGTAACCCTGCAGGCGCAAGCACGCGAGCTTGCCCAATCAGTATTCGCTCCCACCGCCGCCAATACGGATCTCACGGAACAGTACCCATGGGACAACGTTGCCGCACTGCGCGACGCCGGGTTCATGGGCATGACACTGCCCAAAAGTCTAGGTGGCCGTGGCCTTTCCTACCTGGACACCGTAATCGTTATCGAAGAGATGGCCAAGGCGTGCGCCACCATGGGCCGGATCACAGTCGAGGCGAACATGGGCGCGATTGGCGCCATCGCCAAATACGGAACCGAGGAGCAACTGAAGCTGGCCGCCGATCTGGTTCTGGCGGGAGACAAGCCGGCCATCTGTATCTCGGAACCGAATGCCGGCAGCGCTGCAAGCGAGATGACCACGCGTGCTGACAAGAAGGGGGATGAGTACATCCTCAATGGCGAAAAGTACTGGATCACCGGTGGTGGCGTTTCCAAGCTGCACCTGATCTTCGCGCGCGTGTTTGAAGACGGCGTGGAGCAAGGCATCGGTGCATTCATCTGCGTGCGGGATGGCAACGCACCTGCTGAACTTGTGGTGGGCCGCAGGCTTTACGCCATGGGGGTGCGCGGCATTCCCGAAACCCATCTTGAGTTCCGTGATCTGAAGGTTCACAAGTCGATGCTGGTGATGCCCCCCGGTGGCTTGAAGCGCGGCTTCGCCTCGCTGATGACGGCGTACAACGCGCAGCGCATTGGTGCGGGCACGGTGGCGCTGGGTATTGCACAGGGCGCCTTCGAGGAGGGCATGGCCTACCTCAAATCCCGGCATCAGTTTGGCCGGCCCATCGCCGAGTTCCAGGGGCTGCAGTGGATGCTGGCCGACATGTCGACGCAACTCGAAGCGGCGCGGCTGTTGCTGCGTTCCGCAGCCTGTAGCGGTGCGGAGTTTCCGCATATCGACAAGGCGGCGCGCGCAAAGATCTTTGCTGCGGAAACGGCCAACAAGGTCACCAACGACGCCCTGCAGTTCTATGGTTCGTCCGGTTATGGGCGCCATAACGCGATGGAGCGGCACGTGCGTGATGCGCGCATGTTCACCATCGCGGGCGGTACGGCGCAGATTCTGCGCACGCAGGTTGCTGCCACGCTGCTCGGCATGAAGTTGCCGCAAACACGCGACGGCTACCTCAAAGCGGCACAGGGCAAACCTGCCTAAGTTGATTCGAACTGCGGAGCACGTGGGCAACGTGCTTCGCTATCCAACAATTGCCGTGCCTCCCTCTCTCTCCATCTATTGCATTTCTCTACAACCAGGGCGCTCGACCCCGGCGAGGCACACATGAATCGTCAATTGCTTTTATGCATCGGCCGTGCGGGTACCTGCATGGGCACGATGGCATTTGCGGGTGCGTTGCCCGTACTTCGCTCGACATGGCACATGGACGCAACGACTGCCGGTGCCATCCAGACTGCCTTTAATCTCTCCAATGCCGTTGCGCTCCTGGTTGCATCGTGGCTTTCCGATAGTCTGGGCGCCAGGCGCATGTATCAGATCTGTATCTGGGCCGGTGCTGCCGCCTTGATCGTTTTTGCGATGTTTGCCCGGTCGCCGCATGTCGCGCTCATCTTGATCGTGTTTGTGGGGCTGACGCAGGGAGGCGCGTATACGCCAGCGCTACTCCTGGTCGCGGAGTTGAGCTCCCCCGCAGAGCGGGGCCGGGCAATGGGGCAGATGCTCGCGGCCGGTTCGTTGGGCTATCTGCTATCCGTCTCGCTCTCGATGTGGGTGGCGAAGTCTTATGGCCCAGCGGAAGGTTTTGCCATCTGCGCGGTCGGTGCTTTGGCTGGCGCGATGATCGGTCAGATCGGTCTCAAAGGCGTTGAGAACCGACCGCATGAGCATGAGGCGCAGACATCTGCGGAGCCGGTGCAGTGGAAGAGCCTGTTCGGCCCGACATCTTTGTGTCTGCTCGTCGGCTACGTTGCGCATTGCTGGGAGCTGCTGGGCAGCTGGGCGTGGACTCCAACGTTGCTGGCGGCCGTGCTTCAGCCGTCCGGGCTGGGCGCAATGGCTACCAGTCTCATCGTTGGCGGTACGGTGCATCTGTCGGGCATGATCGCCACGGGCGTTGTCGGTGCGCTGTCGGATCGCTGGGGCCGAACACGCGTGCTGATCTACGTTGGCGCCTTGGGCGCCCTGTGTTCCATGCTGATCGGTTGGTCGGCGCAGTGGGGTGCAGGCTGGGTTATCGCGCTTGCTGCCATCGGCAGCTTTTTTATTCTGGCCGATTCGGGAGTGCTTTCCGCCGCCATGACGGATGAGGTACCGGCAGCCTATCTGGGCCGCGTGATAGGGGTCCGGTCGATCCTCGGGTTCGGTGCCGGAGCGCTTGCGCCCATGACATTCGGCGCCACGCTGGATTGGACACACCAGTGGGGATGGGCATACATGCCGCTCGCTGCCGGGGGATTTGTCGCGTTCCTGGCAGCCTTGGGGTTACGAAAAATCACCCAGTCAGACGACGTCGGCCTTCCGGGACCCACTGCAGCTGGAGCGTCCGGCGATCCTTGCTGCCGCGGCTAGCCGGCGCGTTGGATATCGATTCAATCGGTGCCTCAATATGCTGGGTGCTTGTAGCGCGCTCCATCGTTGATGTGGCGCGCTACAAACCAAGGGCGTGGTGCCTCGTCCAGGCAGAAGATCACTGCCGGCCTACCTGCGCGGAGTTTCGCTGATCGTCTCACCAAGGAAGCGGGCCATCCGAGTTCGAGAACGTGCCGGTCGGCCCATTCGCATCAAGGAGCGCCAAGCGGACCGGTTCTCGTGCCGCATCTTCAACCGATCCCGCGCCAGGTGCATAGTTGCTGAGATCAGTCGCAGTGAAGCCCGGACAGGCAGCGTTGACCTTGATGTTGGTGCCCTCCAGCTCAATGGCGAATGCTTGCGTAACTGCATTGAGTGCGGCTTTCGAGGTCTGATAAACCCCGACGTACTGCCGCGAGAAATCCGAAGGGTTGTCCTTCAGCGTGAGGGAGCCGCCGGCACTCGAAATATTGACGATGCGCCCGGCCGGTGCTTTGCGAAGAAGCGGCAACATTGCCTGCGTAACGGCGGTAACCCCGAACACGTTTGTCTCAAACACGACGCGCATATCGTCGATTGATATGCGGCTCACCTTATCCCCATCCCTCATTTCTTCGATGGGCGTCCCCGGCTTGATTGGGCGCGAGATCCCCGCGTTGTTGACCAGCACATCAAGGCGCCCCAGCGTGTCTTCGATCTGCTTGGCTGCTGTTGCAATCGACGTCTGATCCGTCACATCGAGGTGGATGGCCTGGGCCCCTTCACCAGCGCTTTTTGCCGCTACAAGGCCCAAATCCAGGTTGCGTGCTCCAACAAGTACTTTGAAGCCTTTCGACGCCAGTTCCTTGGCGATCTGATGGCCAATCCCTTTGTTTGCACCGGTAACCAGCGCGACAGGTGTGCTATGCATTTTTGCTCCGTTTGAGATGAGGGGGACCGAAGCTCATACGGTAGAATTAACCGGAACGTCGATCCGGTTATGAAATATACGGAACATTGTTCCGGTTAGCAAGGGGGGGGGGGTGCATTGCCTAGTAAGACCAACAAGTCCACCAACGAGAGCGCGAAGCGGTCTGTTCGCGCTGACGCACAACGGAATATCGAGACGCTGCTGCGGACGGCATTGGAAGTGTTCGAGTCATCCGGCGTCGATGCTCCCGTACGCGAGATCGCGCAAAAGGCAGGCGTGGGCGTCGGCACCATCTACCGCCACTTTCCGAAGCGTTCAGACCTGGTCGTGGCTGCGCTGTGCAGTGAAGTGGATGCGTGCGCGGATGCTGGGGCGGAGCTCGCCGCCAAGCATGATGGAGGCGAAGCGCTGGTGGAATGGATCGAGCGCTACGTCGAATTCGTGACCGCTAGGCGCGGGCTTGCTGCCGCGATGAATTCGGGCGACGACGCCTTCAAGGCATTGCCAACGTACTTCCTGGAACGACTGCGTCCTGTTGTTCAGCGCCTCCTCGATGCGGCGATCGCTTCGGGCGACATTCGCGAAGGGATCCAGCCAGACGAACTCTTGTGCGCGGTGGGGGCCCTCTGCGCTCCGCTCGAGTGTCCCGATCCACCTGATGCCCGGAGGCTGGTGGCGTTGTTTGTCGACGGATTGCGCTATTGCGCAGTTCCAAAGGTCTCTAAGTCAGTGCGGAAGTAAGGTTGCGCATGAAACGCCGGGGCTTTACCACGACCACTCGAGGCGGGTATTGGCGCCATCGAGAGCGATTCCTTCCTGAACGGTTGCTACTGACGGTGGCCGGCTCCGGGCAGGCCGGCCGTGGTAAGGCGCATCCAGGCTAGTTCTCACAGCTCCAATGGAACGTTCAGCGACACCTTGGAGCGCTGCATGGCAACATAGGTTTGAATGCCTTGATGTTCCCGAGACGAAAAACAGTTCGCGTGTGAGCTGCTCATAACAACTAGACCTGCTGACCCTGCATCACGTCACGCGGAATATCCTCGTACCCTTCGTACGACGTGTCCGACACGACGTGCCATCCGTTGACCGTTGCCAGGCGCGCAGCCTCGGCAACGGAACTATTCCTGACCATGGGCAGGCCCACCTGCCCCTGAGAGTTCAAAGTTGAGTGAATCTCGACAGCTGCGGCCAGTGGCCCTAACTGTGACAGTCGGCATTGCCCTTCGTGTACCCATTAACTTTGAGAATCTAACCCACTAACTGTGAGACAAACCTCACTAACTGTGAGACGTGACATGTGAGACGGGACAACTGTGAGACGTGACACGTGACACGCATCGCGACACTTTGTCCCACCCCGCGCCCAAGCCGTGCAATGCTTCCCGATCCATACTAAACTTTCATAAAGTTCTGAAAATTCAAAACATAAATTCATGCAGTTGTCGCCCCTGATCCAGCGCTTCGTCCTCCACTTCGGCGAGATGGGCAGCCGCTGGGGAATCAATCGCACCGTCGGCCAGATCTACGCCCTGCTGTTCACGGCCTCGCGCCCGCTGAACGCCGACGAAATCGCCGAGGCCCTGGGCTTCTCCCGCTCCAACGTCAGCATCGGCCTGAAGGAGCTGGAGTCCTGGCGACTGGTCAGGCTGAGTCACCAGCCCGGCGACCGGCGCGAGTATTTTTCCGCCCCCGACGATGTCTGGACCATCTTCCGCACCCTGGCCGAGGAGCGCCGCCGGCGCGAGATCGACCCGACCCTGTCGATGCTGCGCGAGGTGCAGCTCGAATCCCCATCCGATCCCGACGACCGCCATGCGCAGAAGCGCATGACCGAGATGTACCAGCTGATCCTGCTGGTGACGAGCTGGTTCGGCGACATCCAGCGGCTCGACGTGGCCACACTGGAGAAGCTGATGCGGCTCGGTTCCCGGGTCACGCGCCTGCTCGAGGTCAAGGACAAGCTGAGCGGCGCCATCGGCGGCAGGTCCACGCGCGCGGCCGCGCCACCGGCCGGCGGCGGAAAGAGTTCCCGTAGCAAGGAGTAAGGAGTAGTACTCATGTTTTCCGAGCTTGACCCGGTGATGCTGGCGCGCGTGCAGTTCGGCGCGAATATCACCTTCCATATCCTGTTTCCCACCATCAGCATCTCACTGGCGTGGGTGCTGTTGTTCTTCAAATTGCGCTTCAACAAGACGGGTGACGCGCGCTGGATGGCGGCCTATCGCTTCTGGGTAAAGGTCTTCGCGCTGACCTTCGCGGTGGGCGTGGTCAGCGGCCTCACCATGAGCTTCCAGTTCGGCACCAACTGGCCGGGCTATATGGAAACCGTGGGCAATATCGCTGGGCCACTGCTGGCCTACGAAGTGCTGACGGCATTCTTCCTGGAGGCGACCTTCCTCGGCATCATGCTGTTCGGCACGCGCCGCGTCAGCAACCGCGTGCACACCATCGCCACGCTGCTGGTGGCGGGGGGCACCACGCTGTCGGCGTTCTGGATCCTGGCGCTCAATTCCTGGATGCAGACCCCAGCGGGCTTCGAGATGATTGACGGCCGCGCGCACGCCACCGACTGGCTGGCGGTGATCTTCAACCCCTCCTTCCCCTATCGCCTGGTCCACATGCTGCTGGCCTCCGGGCTGACCGTGGCCTTCCTGATCGCGGGCATCTCGGCCTACCGCTGGCTGCGCGGTGACCGCGCGCCCGAAGTCCGTTCCTCGCTGCGTACGGGCGTGGTGCTGGCGGCCGTGCTGATTCCGCTGCAGATCGTCGCCGGCGACATGCATGGCCTGAACACGCTGCACCACCAGCCGGCCAAGCTCGCGGCAATGGAGGGGATCTGGAAGACCGAGAAGGGGGCGCCGGCCGTGCTGTTCGGCGTGCCCAACGCCGCCACGCGCAGCAATGACTATGAGATCTCGATTCCCAAGCTGGCCTCGATCTACCTGACGCACAGCGTGGACGGCGAAATCAAGGGCCTCGACGCCTTCGGCGATCGGCACCCGCCGGTGGCGCCGGTGTTCTTCGCCTTCCGCATCATGGTCGGCATCGGGCTGCTGATGCTGGCGGTGTCCTGGTTGGCCGCCTGGCAAACCCGCCGCGGCCGCGAACCGCGCCCGTGGATGGCCCGGCTGCTAATGGCCATGACGTTCTCCGGCTGGCTGGCGCTGGTGGCAGGCTGGTATGTCACCGAGGTCGGTCGCCAGCCTTACCTGGTCTATGGCGTGCTGACCACGGCGCAGGCCGCCTCCAAGGTGCCGGCCACGATGATTGCCAGCACCCTGGCGATGTACCTGGCGCTGTATGCGGTGCTGATCGCGTCCTATGTTTCGGTGGTGTTCTACCTGGCGCGCAAGGCCGGCAAGGCCGATGTGCAGCACGACATCCCGCGGGCCATGATGCCCCGCCACTACCGGAGCGCGCAATGACCGACCTGACTCAAGCCTCTGGCTGGATGCCCCTGGCATTTCTCGGCCTGATGGGCCTGTCCATGCTGATCTACGTGATCCTGGACGGCTTCGACCTCGGCATCGGGGTGCTGCTGCGGCGCGCGGACGACGCGGAGAAAGACGCCATGATCGCCTCGATCGGCCCCTTCTGGGATGCCAACGAGACCTGGCTGGTGCTCGGCGTGGGCCTGCTGCTGACTGCCTTCCCGCTGGCCCAGGGCGTGATCCTGACCAACCTCTACCTGCCGGTCGCGCTGATGCTGGCGGGCCTGATCGTGCGCGGCGTGGCCTTCGACTTCCGCGTCAAGGCGCGCGCCCACCACAAGCCATGGTGGAACTTCGCCTTTTACGCGGGTTCGCTGCTGGCGAGCTTCTCGCAGGGCCTGATGCTGGGCCTGTACATCACGGGCTTCCGCTACGACCTGCCCAACCTGCTGTTCGCGGTGGTGGTCGGTCTGTGCCTGGTGGCGGGCTACTGCCTGCTCGGGGCGGGCTGGCTGATCATGAAGAGCACCGGCAAGCTGCAGCGGCGCGCGGTCTACTGGGCCCGGCGCAGCCTGTGGCTCACCGCGCTGGGCGTGATCGCCATCTCGGTGGTGACGCCGCTGGTGAGCGAGCGCATCTTCGACAAGTGGTTCTCGCTGCCGAACATCATCCTGCTGGCGCCGGTTCCGCTGGTCACGATCGCGCTGTTCGTGCTGGTCGACCGTCTGCTGCGGCGCATGCCGGCACTGCTGGACGCCGGCAACGACCGCTGGTGCTGGGTGCCCTTCGCAGCCACGGCGGTGATTTTCCTGCTCGCGTTCAACGGCCTGGCCTACAGCCTCTTCCCCTTCCTCGTGGTTGACCGCATGGACGTGTGGCAGGCCGCGAGCGCGCCGGAGTCGCTGGGCGTGATCCTGGTCGGCGCGGCGGTCGTGCTGCCGACCATCCTCGCCTACACCGCCTTCGCCTACCGGGTGTTCTGGGGCAAGGCCACCGACCTGCATTATTATTGAAAGTCCGAGGCCGGCCGTCCGGTCGGCCGGCCACTTGATTGCCCCGGACTTGATGCAAGGCTTGATCCGCCCCCCCGATTCCCGGGCCGCCGGCCTGGCCCCGCGCATGCTGGCGCGCCTGCGCGAACGCGCGGGCGCCCAGGTGCGGGCGCTCACCCGCAGCAATTCCGGACTGAGCCTGGACTACGACAATCCTCCAGGCGATCCCGGCCTGTTCGGGCCCGCAGCCGTCTGCTGGCGCGTGCACTCCGACTTCCCCGCCATGCTGGCCGGAGGTGTCAGCGCGCTGCTGATGCAGACGCTGCATCCGCTGGCGCTGGCCGGCGTGTGGGACTTTTCCAGCTTCCGCACCGATATGCAGGGCCGCCTGGGACGCACCGCGCAATTCATCGCCGGCACCACCTATGGCAGCCGCGCCGACGCCATGGCACTGATCGAGAGAGTCCGCCGCATCCATGCCGGCGTGCGCGGCACCGCGCCGGACGGACGCCCTTACTCCGCCGACGATCCCGCCCTGCTGACCTGGGTGCACGTGGCCGAGGTGTCTAGCTTCCTCGCCAGCTACCTGCGCTATGTCGGCCCGCTGTCCGGCGCCGAGCAGGACAGCTACTACGCCGAGGAGGCACGCGTTGCCGAACTGCTCGGCGCTGCCGATGTGCCACGCACACGCAATGACATCGCCGACTACCTTCTGGCGATGCGTCCGCAGCTCGAGGCCGGCCCGCGCACGCACGAGGTGGTTCGACTGGTGATGCAGATGCCCGTGGCCAATCCCCTGCTGGCGCCCGCGGTACGGATCTTGGCTGACGCGGGCATCGCCCTGCTGCCCGACTGGGCGCGGGCGCAGCTTGGCCTGCACGGCGCTTCGCTGCGGCGGCCCGCGTCGCTGGCGGGCATGCACCTGCTGGCGCCGGCGCTGCGCTGGGCGCTGGGGCCTGGCCTGGCCGCGCGAGCGCGGCGCCGTGTGGCACGCCCATCCGGGCCGGCCGCACCGGCGGCCTGATACCGACGGCCGGCTGCGGCGCCCTGGTCAGCGCTATTCGGCGCTATTCAGCACTATTGGGCGCCGGCCGCGCCACGGTGCCCGTCGAACCGCGCAATGCCTTTTCCGGCAAGCGTGCCACCAGGAAAGGCGACAGCAGCGAAACCGCCGCGCTGAGCAGGAACAGGGTGCGGAAGGCATCCTCCGCAGCCTGGCGCACGGCTGCCGCATCGCTCTCATTGGCGCCGCCGGCCGACATGGCGCGGTGGAACATGCTCATCAGGACGTCCTCACCCCCTTTCAGGTCGGCCACCGTCATGCCACTGTGGCGCAGCAAGGCGATCAGAATGGTCGTCAGCACGGCCACCCCGACCGCACCGCCGAGCATGCGGGAAAAGGCCGTCAGGGCCGTCGCCACCCCGACCTGGTTGGGCGGTACGGCGTTCTGCGTGGCCACCAGCCCGCTTGGCAACTGCAGGCCGATGGCGACGCCGAGCGCGCTCATCACCAGCGCGCAAAGCCAGACCGTGCGCGGGTCGACGAAGGCCAGGGCCAGAATGGCCACCGGCGCTATCAGCGCGCCGGCCAGTTGCAGTGGCTTGTAGCGGCCGCTCCACGACATCAGCCGCCCGGAGATGAAGGCGCCCATCGGAATCGCCAGGGTCAGCGGCACGAGCCGCAGCGCGGCGCTGTCGGCATGGGCGCCGCCCACCACCTGGAAGCGCAGGGGCAGCAGCACCGACATGGCGATCAGCTGGAAGAAGCACAGAAACAGCGTCGCGCAGCAGATCGACACGGTCGGCACACGCAGCATGGCCAGCGGGATCATGGGATCGGTGGCGCGGCGCTCCTGCCAGACGAACAGCGCCAGGCCGAGCAGGCCGGCCAGCAGCAGCGCCAGCGATGCGGGCTGCGTGGCGGACTGGCCCTGCCCCAGGCGCGTCAGGAACACCAGCAGGCCGGTCAGGCCGCCGCCGAACAGCATGACGCCGAGATAGTCGATGCGATGGCGGCGCCCGCCGGCCGGCAGGTGGCGCAGCGCGCGGCGCACCACCACCAGCGCCAGCAAGGCCAGCGGCAGGTTGATCCAGAAGATCCAGCGCCAGGACAGATAGTGGGCCAGATAGCCGCCGATCACCGGACCCGCCATGCTGGCCACCGCCCAGACGCCGCTGACATAGCCTTGGTAGCGGCCGCGCTCGCGCAACGGCACCACATCGGCAATGGTCGCCTGCGACACCGAGATCAGGCCGCCGCCGCCGAGGCCCTGCAGGATACGCGCGACGATCAGCTGCGGCATGGTCTGGGCCATGGCGCAGGCCACCGAGGCCAGCAGGAACAGCAAGATGGCGAAGGTCAGCACCGAACGGCGCCCCAGCAGGTCGGACAGCTTGCCGTAGATCGGGGTGGCCACGGTGGACGCCACCAGATAGGCGGAGATGACCCAGGCCATCACCTCGAAGCCGTCCAACTGCATCGCGATCTCGGGCAGCACGACGGCGACGATCGATTGTTCGAGCGCGCCCAGCAGGATGGCGAGCATCAGCCCGAAGATCACCTGCATCACGGGCACATCGGGCGGATTGGACTGCGCGGAAGGGTACGGCTTGGGGGAGGAGGCTGTCATGGGGGATACGGCAAGGCCGGCCGCGCGGAAGGCGCAGCGGACCACGCCGCGCGCCACGCTGCCCCGGCCCATGCTGCTTCTTATCGTGTCAGGCGAGCGAAGGCCGTATTGTAGGACGAAGCCGAAAGCGCTGCTGGGCCGCCAGGCGCCCCGGCCCGGCCTGGAAGCCGTCGCCTAGAAGCTTTCCCATTCGCCGGTGGCGGGCGCCTCGGCGGCGGCACGGCGGGCGGCCATGGCGGCGGCCGCGCGCGGACTCGCGGTACTCGCGGCCCGGGGCGCCTCAGCCCGGCCCTTGCGCGCGGCGGCCTCGTGGCGCGGGCTGGACAGCACCGCCGCCTGCGGCTTGCGCGTCACCGGCGGCCGTTCCTTGCTGGGCCGCGCCGGCTCGCGGGCGGACGCCGCGGACGATGCGGCCGGCGACTTGCGCAGATGGCGCGGCACGGTGGCGGCCGTGGCCGCCTTCGCCACTTTTGCCGAAG
Source organism: Cupriavidus sp. 09_S30 (assembly GCF_056930435.1). NCBI lineage: Bacteria > Pseudomonadati > Pseudomonadota > Betaproteobacteria > Burkholderiales > Burkholderiaceae > Cupriavidus > Cupriavidus sp. 09_S30. The sequence goes on from NZ_JBXOWI010000002.1 coordinate 2,461,278, forward strand.
GGGTGACGGTGGTGGTGGTGCTCACCCGGGCGGCGGCAACGGCGCGGACCGGCGGCTGCGAAACCGGCACCGGCATCGCCACAGGCGCTGCGGGCAAGGCCGGCGCGCGCGCCACCGCCCCCACCTCGAATTTCGCCGTCTCCCCGATCAAGCGCTCGGCCTGCTGCTTCAGGCTGTCTGCCGCCGCCGCGGCCTGCTCGACCAAGGCGGCGTTCTGCTGGGTGACGCTCTCCATCTGCGCGATCGCCCGATTGACCTGCTCGATGCCGGAGGACTGTTCCTGCGTGGCAGCCGAGATCTCTCCCATGATGTCGGTCACGCGGCGCACCGAGCCGACGATTTCGTCCATGGTGCGCCCGGCGTGCTCCACCTGGCGCGCCCCATCGTCCACCTGCCGCGCCGACGCGGTGATCAGCTCGCCGATCTCCTTGGCCGCCGCCGCGGAGCGCTGCGCCAGGTTGCGCACCTCCGAGGCCACCACCGCGAAGCCGCGCCCTTGCTCGCCGGCGCGCGCGGCCTCGACAGCCGCGTTCAGCGCCAGGATATTGGTCTGGAAGGCAATGCCCTCGATCACGCCGATGATCTCGGTCACGCGCGACGACGATTGGGAAATGCTCTGCATGGTCTGCACCACGGCCCGTACGGCCTGCCCGCCGGCATCGGCCACGGCCGAGGCGCCGGCCGCAAGCTGGTTGGCCTGGCTGGCGTGGTCGGCGTTCTGCCGCACCGTCGATGTCAGCTGCTCCATCGATGCCGCCGTCTGTTGCAGCGAGGCGGCCTGCTCTTCGGTGCGCTGCGACAGGTCCGTATTGCCGCGCGCGATCTCGCCGGTGGCGGCGCCGATCGAACCCGACGCCTCCTGCACGCCGCGCGCCAGCGCCGCCAGTTGGCCGAAGGCGCGATCCAGCGCGCCCAGCATGCGGCCCATTTCGTCGCGGCCGCGCTGCGCCACCGCGTGGGTCAGCCGGCCCTGGGCGAGTGCTTCCGCGGCGGCCAGCGCCTCGCGCGCGGCCGAGGTGATGGAGCGCGTGATGAACATGCCCAGCACCACGGCGAGCAGCACGGCGGCCAGAGTCAGGCCGGCCAGCACGTTGCGCGCCATGGCGAAGCGCGCGTCCGCCTCCTGCAGCGCGGCCACGGCCAGTTCGCGCCCGGCTGCGGCCAATGACGTGAGCTTGTCAAAATATGGCGCCTGCGCCGCCGGCAGCGTCACCACGAGCGCGGCCCTGGCGCCGGCGAACTCGCCCGCGCGCAATTGCCGCAACACCAGGTCGAGCTGGCCGTTGTAGGCCTCACGCGCCGCATTGAGCTCGCGCATGGTCTGCTGCACCTCCGGCCTGCCGCTGGCGGTGAGCACCTTGTCCAGCTCATTCAGCGTGGCCGACATCTGCTGGCGCAGCTTATCGATCTGCTGGCTGTTGCGCTCGACCACCTGCGGATCTTCGGTCAGCGTCGCATCGCGCACCATCACGCCGATCTTCAAGGCCGACTCTTTAACTTGATCCAGGTCCAGCACCTTGAACAGCCGCCCCTCGACGGTCTGGTGCATAGAGGCATTCAAGGCGCGCAGCGAAACCGCGCCGTACATCGCCACGGCCACCAGCAACAGCACCACCAGCGTGAAGGCGCCCGACAGCCGGTATCCGATGCCGACATTGCGCAAGCTTCGCATCTGCTCACTCCTCGTTCCAAGAGTTATTGAATGCGTCGGCCTGGGAATTGGCTGAGGTCTGACGCATGCGGCGCTAACGGCCGGTACCCGCGCCGACTTGAGCAGAAAAATGAATTGAGAGGAAAAACACCGCCATTTCCGGTGATAGGAAGCCAGGCGCCTCGCATTTAATACGACGCGGGTATCTTGTGCGCATCGGGTAAGGCGCATGCGGCCTTGGCGGCGACAGATGAAGAGTGGGCTCGACAAAAAAAGAAGCCCACGCGCGGGGTGCTCGTAGGCTTTTGAGGACTGCCAGGAGCCAATTGAATTGGCTCGCTGGTGAATATAAACGCGCTTACATGAGGTGTAAATCCTGCTTCCATCAGGGAATGCACTGATAGAAGTAAGCGAATTTTCTGCGGCTTATGGATACAAAAATGGATGGCGCGCGAGCATTTTGTGTGTCGTATGATGCACTCCTCAGCCGACAGCCCCTCGTTCCTCTGCAGCTCCCGATCATGCGGTCCGATAGCGAGCAAATACACGCCGCGAGACCTAAGGCAGACATCTGGCAAGATAGGAATCGCTTTTTAGAAGTAAACCTCTAATCAGCGAGAGCGACCGCCGCGTCAATCTTTGTAAAACTTTGTTACTCTCGCGCCTGAAGTATTCCCCTCCTCTCCTGGCGACGCCTCTCGGCCACAGTCGCGCGGCAAGCCCGAGTCCGATCGCCGGACCCCAGCCCGCATCTCCCGAGACGGTCAGCCCCTGCGCCGGCACCGAGAGCGAATGTTTCATCCCTCGCCGCGATCGGGCCGCGGCGGTTTCCGCCCCGCGTATTTTCGCTGCGAAGCCTGCGCCTGATCTCCGGACCGTAGTCAGCCGCCAGAGCCCATTCGGGCTCTTCCGGAGTAGCCGTGCAAAAGAAGTCATCCACGCCACCTCGCATCAACCGCAAGCTGCAGTCGATCCAATTTACTGCCCACCGCCGCGACCAGACTCAGGTGATCGTCCATCTCCTCAATGGCGTCCGGCTGCAGGGGATCGTGCTGCGCGTGGACAACTATGCGCTGCTTCTGGGCAAGAGCCTGGAGGACGAACAGCCCCAACTCGTATACAAGCGCGCCATCGCCTGCGTGGTGCCGGCCGGGGAGCCCGCGGCCACCACACACGCCACGCCGGCCCCGCCCGAGTTCGTCGATCTCTTCATCCCGCGCGGCCGCCGGCGGGGGTAGATCCCCGCCTCGCCACCGCAAACGACGCAAAAATCACTCTAAATGTTCGGTTGTCCCTGTCGATAACCCTTGCAACGGAGGCACTCTACGCCCTGCACCGCAGGCAGCCAACGTTACGGCACCCGCCGGAATGCAGACAACATTGCAAATAGGAGTCGTACATGGCGCAAGTCATCAATACCAACACGTTGTCTCTGACAACTCAGAACAACCTGAACCGCTCGCAATCGGCACTGAACACTGCCATTCAGCGCCTGTCGTCGGGCCTGCGCATCAACAGCGCCAAGGACGACGCCGCCGGCATGGCGATCGCGAACCGCTTCACCTCCAACATCAACGGCCTGACCCAGGCTCAGCGCAATGCCAACGACGGCATCTCGCTGGCGCAGACCACTGAAGGCGCGCTGACCGAAGTCACCAACAACCTGCAGCGTATCCGTGACCTGTCGGTGCAGGCTTCGACCGGCTCGAACTCGTCTTCCGACCTGAAGTCGATCCAGGACGAAATCTCGCAGCGCCTGTCGGAAATCGACCGCCTGTCGGCCCAGACCGACTTCAACGGCGTGAAGGTGCTGTCCTCGTCGGCCAAGCCGATCAACATCCAGGTCGGCGCCAACGACGGCCAGACCATCCAGGTCAACCTGCAAGAAATCAGCACCAAGACGCTGAACCTGCAGAGCTTCAACGTGAACGGCCCGACCGCCACCGCCACCGCGCTCTTCAACGGCACGACCTCGGTCAGCGGCACCGCCGCTGTCAACGCTGCGGCCGCACAAGCAGTGTACGGCGCGACCACCAATGTGACGGCCACCGCCGTCACGGAAAAGGCCGCCGGCACGCTGGCAACGACCCTGGGCATCGCATCGGGCAGCGTCGCCGTCTCCGGCAATGCTGTGGTGGACAAGAATGGCAACTGGTACGCCGAAGTCGCCATCACCCCGTCGACCGCCGCTGAAGCGCAAGCGCTGAAGAACCAGGGCATGACCAACGCCGCGAGCAGCGCCACGATGTACACCTACGTGGCACTCGACCCGCAATCGGCTACGTTCGCCGCCGGCACCGCCAGCTTCCAGCTCGACACGAGCAAGCTGACCGCCTCCAGCCTGCTGTCCAACGCCAGCGCCAACCCGATGGCCACCATCGACAACGCGCTGAAGTCGGTCGACAGCCTGAAGAGCTCGCTGGGCGCAATCCAGAACCGCCTGGATTCGACCATCTCCAACCTGGGCACCACCATCACCAACCTGTCGGCTTCGCGCTCGCGCATCCAGGACGCTGACTACGCAACGGAAGTGTCCAACATGACCCGCGCGAACATCCTGCAACAAGCAGGTACCTCGGTGCTGGCACAAGCCAACCAGACCTCGCAAAGCGTGCTGTCGCTGCTGAAGTAAGCGGCTGCCGCCTTGCGCGCCGGACCGGGCCCACGCCTGGTCCGGCACGGAGCGTTTCCCCAGGGTCCCGGCCCTGGGAAAGCGTTTCGAACCTGCAGAGACTGAACGACCATGGCCAACGCCGCTCTTCCGACGTCTTCTTCTCTCGCCGCCATGGCGGCGGCGCCCGCCTTCGCGCCGGGCCGCCCTGGCCAGAAGAGCACCGGCGGCACCGGCCAGCCCGCGGCCGAGGAGCAATCCGCCGCGGCCGGCGCCTCGGTCGAGGCCGCGCTGCAGCACCTCACGAGCGTGCTGCGTTCCGCCTCGGTAAGCGTGCAGTTCGAGATCGACAGCGCCACGCACCGCGTCATCACCAAGGTCACGGACAAAGGCACGGGCGAAGTGATCCGTCAGATCCCGACCGAGGAAGTCGTGCGCATCGCCGACGCGATGGCGCAGCTACAAGGCCTTTTCGTGCGCCAGACCGCCTGAGCACACACGGACAACAACACAGCGGCAACAGTCTCCCGGGAAATAAGACATGACTACCATTTCCAACCTTGGCGTCGGCTCCGGCCTCGACCTGAGCTCCCTGCTCGACCAGCTGACCCAGGCGGAGCAGGTGCCGCTGACGGCGATCCAGCAGCAGCAGGCCAGCTACCAGACCAAGCTGTCGGCCTACGGCACGCTGCAGAGCATGCTGGGTGCCTTCCAGGGCTCGGCCAAGGCGCTGTCCGCCCCGTCCTTCTTCAATGCCACCACGGCCAGCGCAAGCAACAGCAGTGTGCTGAGCGCCACCGGCAGCACCAGCGCCGTCCCGGGTACCTACGCCATCAATGTGACCGCGCTGGCGCAGGCGCAATCGCTGGTCAGCACCGGCCAGGCCAGCCAGACCACCGCGGTCGGCACCGGCACCATCCACATCGATTTCGGCAGCATCAGCGGCGGCACGCTGGATACCAACACCAGCAGCGCCACCTACGGCAAGTACAGTGGCGCGTCCTTCACGGCGAACAGCGGCTCCACCGGCGTCGACATCACCATCGACAGCAGCAACAACTCGCTGCAAGGCATCCGTGACGCGATCAACAAGGCCAATGCCGGCGTCACAGCGAGCATCATCAACGACGGCAGCGGCACGCCCTACCGCCTGGTCCTGACCTCGGACAAGACCGGCGCCACCAACAGCATGCGCCTCAGCGTCAACGAGACCGATGGCGGCACCGGCTTGTCCAGCCTGCTCGGCTACGATCCCGCCGGCACGCAGAACCTGCAGCAGAGCGTGGCGGCGCAGGACGCGCAGATGACCGTCAACAATATCGCCATCAAGAGCGCCAGCAACCAGGTGAGCGGCGCGATCCAGGGCGTCACGCTGTCGCTGGCCCAGACCGGCACCACCAGCGTGACGGTGCAGCGCGATACGACCTCGATCCAGAATGGCCTGCAGGCCTTCGTCACCGCGTACAACAACCTGCAGAATTCGGCGGCCAGCCTGTCTGCCTACAATGCCAGCACGAAGACGGCGTCGCCGCTGACCGGCGATGGCACGCTGCGCTCGATCCAGAACCAGGTCCGCAGCGTGCTGAATACCCCGCAGGGCGCCTCCGGCACCAATGCCATCAACACGCTGGGCCAGATCGGCATCAGCTTCCAGACCGACGGCACCCTGGCCCTGGATACCAGCAAGCTCAACAGCGCGCTGTCCACCAACGCCGCCGGTGTCGCCGCCCTGTTCGGCAACACGGACGGCAAGAGCGGCTACGGCAACCAGATCGCCAACCTGGTCACCACGCTGACCAGCAGCACCGGCACGCTGACGGCCGCCACGGCGGGCGTCAACCAGACGCTGAAGGACCTGAGCGCCCAGTACACGGCCACCCAGAGCCACGTCAACGACACCATCGCCATCTACAAGGCGCAATTCCAGCAGCTCGACGTGCTGATGTCGCAGATGCAGAGCACGAGCAGCTATTTGACGCAGCAGTTCAACGCGATGAACAATACGTCCTCGTCGTCCTCGTCATCCAAGAAGTAAGCCAGCAGGAGTCCGCCATGTACGCGCGCAATGCCGCCAATGCCTACAGCCAGGTCGGCATCCAGACCGGCGCGATGAGCGCCAGCCCGCACAAACTGATCGTCATGCTGTTCGACGGCGCGCGCACGGCCATCGCACGCGCGAAGTTCCATATGGAAGACGGCGAGATCGCGGCCAAGGGCAATGCGATCTCGAAAGCGATCGACATCATCGACAATGGCCTGCGCGCCTCGCTGGACCACAAGGCCGGCGGCGAGATCGCTGCCAACCTGGAGGCGCTCTACGACTATATGTCGCGCCGCCTGCTGCTGGCCAACCTGCGCAACGATGCCGCCCTGCTGGCCGAAGTCGATGGCCTGCTCGAAGGCCTGGCCTCGGCGTGGGCGCAGATCGGCGATACGCCGCCGGCCGACGCGCACCATTCCGCCCTTGCCGTGGAGAATTGATATGCAAGCGCCCGGCCGCATCCTGCGGCACTATGAAGAAATCCTGTTGCTGTCGGAGCAGATGCTGGAAGCCGCGCGCGCCGGCAACTGGGATGCCATGAGCGAGCTGCAGCAGGTCTACGTATCGGAAGTCGACCAGTTGCGCCGCCTCGATCACGAGGCCGGGCTGGACCAGGCGGAGACCGCGCGCCGCCACCATCTGCTGGAGCGGATCCTGGCGCATGATGCCGCGATCCGCAACCTGGTCTCGCCTCAGCTGGCCCGCCTGGGCGCCCTGCTCGACAGCACGCGGCGCACCCGGGCGCTGAATCACGCCTACGGCGCGCTCGCCTGAGCGGGCGCCCCGAGTTCCGCCCCCCGCGGCATTCGCCGCTCCACCCCGAGCGGCGGCGCCCCGCACGCCGCCGGATGATCCAAGGCGTGGCCTGCCGCGCCCAGCGTACCTGCCGCCACGATGACGAGCATCCGCCCCACCCCCGATCCGGCAAGCCTGCCCCTGCCCGATAAGGGGACACGGCGCGGCGAACTGGCGCTCAGCAAGCTCGCCGCCCTGATGCCGAGCGCCGATGTCACCCAGACCGGTGCCCGCGGCACGCCTGACTCCAATCTTCGCGGCGGCGCGCTGAACGGCGTAGCCGCGCCCCTGCCGGACAGCAGCAAGGCCACGGCCAATGCCACGCCGGGCTCCACCCGCGAGACCCTGAGCTTTGCCGCGCGCACCATCCTCGACCTGATGGGACGCTCAGACGCGCCGCCACCGCGTGCCGCCGGGCGGCTGCTGCCTGCCCCACCGGCAGGCAACGCCGCCCAGGCCGCGTTGCCGGTGGCGCTGGCCAGGCTGGTCGACCGCAGCGGTCTCTTCTACGAATCCCACCTCGCCCAGTGGGTCACGGGCGCACGCACGCTGGAAAGCGTGCGCGCCGAACCACAGGCCGCCCTCGGCCGGCAGCCGCAAGGCGATGACGGCATGCCAGGGCGCGCCGCCCCCGGTACGCCGCTGCTGCCCGCGCCGGGCGCCAGTGCGCTGACCGCCATCATGCAGGCCGTGGCGGGCCGGGCCGGCGCGGCCGCCGGAAGTACCGTGCCTGAGATGGTCCGGCCGGAAGCAGATGCCGACCTGGCCTCCGGGGCGCCGGGCGATGCCCGTGCAGGCGGCAACGCCGGCCCCGTCGATGCGCGCAGCCACGCCGCTGCGGCCCAGCCGGGCCAGGCGGCGACGGCGCCAGGCAGTCCGCAAGCCCCCGGGGCCCACCCACGATCCGCGAGCGTGCCCGCCACCCAGGCCTACCGGGAGATGGCGCAGGCCGCGGCGCCGCAGCCGGAGACTCACCGTTCGAGCTGGCCTGCGCCAGCGGCACCGATGCCGGAAGCGGCCAGCGCCGGCCCCGCCGTGCATCCCGCGGCGGAAGGCTTCGTGCGCCAGCAGCTGGAGCTGCTGGCCAGCCAGCACTTCCGCTGGGTCGGTGAGGCGTGGCCGGATACGCGCATGGCGTGGGAGATCTACCGGCCCACGGTCGAGGAAGATGGCCCCGCGCGCGACACACACACGCAGGCCTGGACCACCCGCCTGCTGGTCGGCCTGCCGCAACTCGGCACCGTCGAGGTCCGCCTTTCGCTTGCCGGCGGCCGCCTCGACGCCCGGATCGGTGCGACCGAACAGGATGCGGTCGCCAGGATGGACGAGGCGCGTGCCGGCCTGCGGGCCAGGCTGGCCGCGAGCGGCATTGCCCTGGCGCAGCTCGCCATCGACACCGGCAACAGCAACGCACCAGGAGTTGGCACTTGAGCGAAGACAGGTCCTCCGAGCCGATGCCGGACAGCGACGCCTCGCGACGCGCCAGCGCAGTCGCCTTGTCCTACGATGACAAGCGCGGCGCGCCCAGGGTCGTGGCCAAGGGCTACGGCGCCACCGCCGAATCGATCATCGCCCGTGCGCACGAGGCAGGCGTCTATGTCCACGACTCGCCGGCCCTGGTCAACCTGCTGATGCAGGTCGACCTGGACAGCCAGATCCCGCCACAGCTCTATGTCGCTGTGGCGGAGCTGTTGGCGTGGTTGTATCAGCTGGAAGAACAGAAGGCCGGCGGCGCGCCCGCCCGGCCCGTCGAAGCTTGAGGCACGGGCAGCCGCCCGGCTGCGCTCAGCCGAGGTCGGGCGGCAACGACAGCTCGCGTATGACCCGGGCGGGATTGCCGACTACCACGACCCCGCGCGGCACATCCCGGGTCACCACGGCACCGGCGCCGATCACCGACCAGTCTCCAATGCTCAGGCGCGGCAGAATGGTGGCGCCCGCGCCGACGAAAACGCCCCGCCCGATCCGTACGCAACCGCATACCGAGGCACCCGGCCCGATGAAGGACGACTCGCCGACCTGCGTCTCATGGCCGATGAGCGCGCCCATATGCATGCACGCATTGTCGGCCACGCGGACGCCGGCCTGAACCACGACCGCCTCGCGCAGATAAATGCCGCGCCCTATCTCCGTCATGAAGAGATCGATGCCGGGGTGGATCAGGTTGGCCATACCGAACCCTGCCGACAACATGACCGCGCTGGTCTGGTGGCGCACCAGGCAACTGCCCGAGATCAGGTTGACGAAGTCATACTCGGACGGGTCGAAGCGATGCAGCACGTCAAAGCCGCCGAAGACCGGCAGGCCGTGGAAGTCGGTATTCTTCTTCGCCGGATCATTGTCGATATAGCCGGCGTATTCCACATCCGAATGCGGGCGCAAGCGGTGCAGGATCCGCGGCGTCTCCGGGTTGTTCGCGCCGAGGAGCAGGAGCTTCTTCTTCATTCCGCCCCCCGCGCACCTTCCAGTACGCCGAGCAGACATGCGACCACGCGGTCCATCTGCGCCGTGCTCAGGTCGTGATAGCTGGGCAGGTTGATCGCGCGGCCCGGAATATCGAAACTATTGCGGTTGGCCGGCTCGGGACGAAACGGCGGCGTGCTCGAGAGTGGGCTGAAGAAGACTCTGGCATCGATGCGCTCGCCGCCGAAGGCCGCCAGTAGCCGCTCGCACGTGACGCCGGTGGCGGCATCGAACACCGCGGTCGGCATCCAGTAGCCATTGGTGGTGCCGGCGGGCTCCGGATTCAGGCGGATCTCCGGATAGCCACGCAGCGCGGCCTGATAGTGGGCGAACACCTCGCGCTTGCGTGCCGTCAATGCCTCGATACGTTCGAGCTGTCCGCAGCCGATTGCCGCCTGGACATTCGACATCTTGTACTTGAAGCCGATGCAGTCCGGCCAGAACTGCCTTGTCTCGCCGCGCCTGCGTCCGTGGTTGCTCAGCGTGAGCACACGCTCAAACAGCTCGGGATCGCTGGTGACGAACATCCCGCCCTCGCCGGTGGTCAGGGTCTTGGTGCCATGAAACGAGAAGACGCCGAAGCGACCGCGCGCACCCGCTCGGTGGCCATGGTAGACCGAGCCGATGGCTTCGGCCGCATCCTCGATGAGCACCAGGCCGTGGCGCGCGGCGATGGTCTCCAGCGCGTCCAGATCGCACAAGTTACCGTACAGGTGCGTGGCGACGATGGCCCGCGTGCGCGGCGTGATGGCCGCTTCCACGCAGGCCGGATCCAGGCACCAGGAATCGGCCTGCACGTCCACGAAGACCGGCGTCGCGCCCAGATGCACGATCGGCGCGACGGTGGCGATCCAGTTGGTGTCTGCCAGGATCACCTCGTCCCCCGCGCCGATGCTCAGGGCCGCCAGCCCCATGTGCATGGCGCCGGTGCAACTCGAGGTGGCGATGGCATGTTCGGCGCCGATGTACGCGGCGAAGCCCCGCTCGAAGCGCTGGATATATTCGTAGCAGCGCTCACCCCAGCCGTTGGCTGCAGCATCCGTGGCGTAAGCGACCTCCAGCTCGGTGATCGATGGCTTGGTGTACAGGATGCGCGCCGGCAGTTCGTCAGGTTTCACAGGACCTCCACTTCCGGCACGGCGACCGCGAACCGGCCACCCCATTCACGAATGCAGGCCAGCTGCTGCATGATTTCCTGCTTGAGGTTCCAGGGCAGGATCAGCACCACATCCGGCCGCTGCTGCAGCAGCGCCTCCGGCGCCACAATGGGAACATGGCTGCCAGGCAGGTACTTGCCCTGCTTGGACACAGCCGCATCGGCCACGAGCGGCAGCAGGTCCGGCCGGATGCCCGCGTAGTTCAGCAGGGTGTTGCCCTTGGCCGCCGCGCCATAGGCCGCGACCTTGCGCCCGGCTCGCTTCTGGTCCAGCAGGAACCGGCACAGCCCATCCTTGACCTGGTCCGCACGCGCCTGGAACGCGAGATAGGTCGACAAGCTGCACAGGCCAAAATCGACCTCGGCGGCAAGCACGGCCGCGACCGCCGGCGCGGTGGCACGGCTGTCGTCCTCATGCGCGGCATACACACGCAGGCTGCCCCCGTGGGTCGGCAGGGTCTCGACATCAATGACGCGCAGTCCCGCCGCGGCCAGCACACGCTGAGCCGCATGCAGCGACAGGTAGGAAAAGTGCTCGTGATAGACGGTGTCGAACTGGACCTGCTCGATCAGGCGCAGCAGGTGGGGAAACTCCAGCGTGATCGTGCCGCCCGGCTTCAGCGCTGCCTTGAGCCCGTGCGTGAAGTCATTGATGTCCGGCACATGCGCATAGACGTTGTTGCCGATGATCAAGTCAGCCTGACGGCCTTCGCTCGCCAGCCGCGACGCCAGCGCGGTGCCGAAGAACTCCCGCAGCGTCGGCACGCCGACGCGCTCGGCCGCCTGCGCGGTGCTGGCGGTCGGCTCGATGCCCAGGCAGGGGATGCCGGCATCCACGAAGTTCTTCAGCAGGTAGCCGTCGTTGGATGCCACCTCGATCACGAAATTCCCGGCATCCAGTTGCAGGCGCTGCGTGATGTCGCGTGCGTAGGAGGCAGCGTGTGCCAGCCAGGTCCGGGACGTCGAAGAGAAATAAGCGTAGTCGTGGCGGAACAGCTCGTCGGCGCGCGTAAAGTCCTCGGTCTGCACGAGCCAGCAGTGCGTGCAGACGAAGAGCTTGAGCGGGAAATGCGTTTCCGGCGCGTGCAGGTCGGCGGCGCTCAGGTAGGCATTGGACGGCGGCGCGTAGCCAAGGTCCAGGAAGACATGTTCCAGCGCCGAATGGCAATGACGGCAGTTCATAGGACAATACCGGAAAATCCACAATCCAACGGAGCATGGGCGGCGTCGCGCGCCGACACCTCCGTCACTTGCAACGGCCAGCGGATGCCGAGGGCGGGGTCGTCGAAGCGCACACCCCCTTCGGCCGCGGGCGCATAGCGTGCAGTATGCAGGTAGAGCAGTTCACTGTCGGCTTCCAGGACCTGGAAGCCATGCGCGCATCCTTCGGGAATGACCAGCATGCGCCCGTTTGCCGCGCTCAGTTCCTCCCCGTGCCAGCGCAGGAAGGTAGGCGAGCCGGCGCGCAGGTCGACCACCACATCCCATACGCGCCCCCGCAGGCAGCGCACCAGCTTCATTTCGGCATGCGGCGGATGCTGGAAGTGCAGGCCGCGCAGCGCGCCCACCGCATGGGTGCGCGACTGGTTGATCTGCAACACCTGCCTGTCGCCCAGCAGGGGAGCCAGCGCATCGACACAAAACAGCCTGGCGAATGCGCCGCGATGATCGGCGAAGGGCACCGTTTCGACCACGGCCGCGCCATCGATGCCCAGCGGCAGCACGTTCATGCAGCAGCCCACGCGATGCCGGCAGCTTGCGCGGCACGGACATACTCCGCCACCTGGCAGCGCGTGGCCTGCGCGCCGTCGACGGGCGACGCGCGATACCAAGCCGCCGTTGCCGCCAGGGCCTGCTCCAGGCCCCAGACGGGGCGCCAGTCCAATGCGGTACGCGCCTGTGCGCTGTCGAGGTAGAGCAGCGTGGCCTCGTGCGGCTGCAGCGCGGAAGACACCGTCCATGCCAGCTCGGGCCAGTGCTGCCGGAGCAGGCGCAGCATGGCTTCCACGCTGCGGTTGTCTTCGGGGGCGGGTCCGAAGTTCCATGCCTTGGCACAGTCAGCCTGCCCGCACAGCAGGCGCTGCCCCAGCAGCAGATAGCCGGCAAGGCAATCGAGCACATGCTGCCACGGCCGGGTCGCACGCGGCGAGCGGATCTCCAGCGACTGGCCGCGCGCCAGCGCGCGCACCAGGTCCGGAATCAAGCGGTCTTCCGACCAGTCACCGCCACCGATCACGTTGCCGGCGCGCGCCGTAGCCAGCAGCGGCGCATCCGGCGTCGCGAAGAAGGCCTGGCGGTAGCTTGCCGCCACCAGCTCAGCACCGGCCTTGGATGCGCTATAGGGATCGATGCCGCCCAGCCGGTCGCTCTCGCGATACCCCCACGACCACTCGCGGTTCGCGTAGACCTTGTCGGTGGTCACCACCACGATGGCACGCACGCCGCCCTGCAGGCGGCAGGCCTCCAGCACATTGGCGGTCCCCATGACATTGGAGGACCAGCTCTCCAATGGATCGCGGTAGGACTGGCGCACCAGCGGCTGCGCGGCAAGATGAAAGACGATCTCCGGCCGGCTCTGGCGCACTGCCGCGCCGACGGCTGCCGCGTCGCGTATGTCACCGCGCAGGTCGGCCAGCGGCAGGTCCAGCATCTGCCAATGGTTGGGCACGGAGGCCGGCGCCAGGGCGAAGCCGGTCAGCTCGGCGCCGAGCGCCGCCAGCCACTGCGCCAGCCAGCTCCCCTTGAACCCGGTGTGTCCGGTCAGCAGTACCCGCCTGCCGGCGTAGATATTGCCGAAGGGGTTCACGCCCAGACCTTCCATGGTGCGTTCCCGCTCGCCCAGAGCTTTTCAAGCGCGTTCTTGTCGCGCAGGGTGTCCATGGCCTGCCAGAAGCCGCGGTGGATATGCGCTTGCATGGCGCCGCGAGCCGCCAGTTCGGTCATGGGCTCGGCCTCCCAGCTCGTATTGTCGTCACTCACCAGGTCGATCACCGCCGGGTCGAGCACGAAGAAGCCGCCGTTGATCCAGGCACCGTCTCCCGCCGGCTTTTCCTGGAAGCCCTGCACATCGGCCCCGTCCATCCTGAGGGCACCATAGCGGCCGGGCAGCTGGATGGCCGTGACCGTCGCCGCCTTGCCGTGCCGGTAATGGAAGTCGACGAGGCCTCGGATATCGACATCCGACAGCCCGTCGCCATAGGTAAAACAGAACGGCTCGTTGCCAAGGTACTCGCGCACGCGCTTCAGGCGTCCGCCTGTCATCGTCAGTTCGCCCGTGTCGACCAACGTCACGCGCCATGGCTCGACGTGCCTCTGGTGCACTTCCATGCGATTGTGCTTCAAGTCGAAGGTCACGTCCGACATGTGCAGGAAGTAGTTGGCGAAGTACTCCTTGATGACATAGCCCTTGTAGCCGAGGCAGATCACGAAGTCATTGATCCCGTGGTGGGAGTAGATCTTCATGATGTGCCAGAGCACCGGCTTGCCGCCGATCTCAATCATCGGCTTGGGACGCAGATGCGACTCTTCGGAGATGCGCGTGCCGAGGCCGCCGGCCAGGATCACTGCCTTCATGCGACGGCCTCCACGGCAGGCGAGGCAATGCCCGCGATTTCCCAGCGCGTGGGTAGCGGCTGCTGGTCAAGGTAGTCCAGGCCCAGGCCGAACGATTCGCGCAGGAGCGTATCCAGCGGCGTCCGGTCCACCCCGCACTCCTGCATGCGGGCGCTGAGCAGCCGGTACAGGGGCAGCGAGTACTTGCGCAGCATGGCGCTTTCGATCAGCACCTCCAGCGCGCCCTCCTTGTCACCCTCGCGATGCCTCACCTCGGAGAGGGCATAGGCGACCAGCCAGTGGCGAAGCCATTTGGCCGAGACGTTCTCCAGCAGGTTCTCCAGATGCGTATCGTTGCCGGCTTCCAGCGCCTCCACCACCGCCACGACGATGTCGCCCAGGGCATACCACTCCCCATGGAAGTAGATGCCCTCGCCACGGCAGCGCTCGAGCACCTCGGGTTGCCGGTAGGCGCCGGCGAAGCGCGCCATCTCGCCCTCGAACCAGCGGCAGAATCCGGCCGCATCGGCCAGTGCGCTTTGCTCGAACATGGTCCGGATCGACATCCGCATGGCATTGAGCTGTTCCAGGTCGGATGCCAGCGCGACCGCCAGGTCGACATAGGCCGCCTCGCTGGCGCAGGCCAGGCTGCCAAGTCCGACCGCGTTCAGGTAGGAAGTCGCCAGTCGCTCGTGGCAGGCCGATCCTGTCAGCGTGACGATGGGTACGCCCATCCATAGCGCGTCACAGGCGTTGGCGCCGCCCGTCATGGGGGTGGTGTCCAGGACGATGTCGATATGGTGGTACGTCAGGTATTGGTTGCGTCCTTCACGCGGCAGGCAGATGACACGCTCGCCGTCGATGCCCGCCTGCGTCATCCGCTCCAGCAAGGGCAGCCGCACGGCGTCATGCTGCAGTCCGGAACACTCCACAAGCAGCTTGCTGCCCGGGCAACGTGCCAGCACGGCACTCCACAGGCGCAAGCTGCGGGCGCTGATCTTGGCCAGGTTGATGCAGCAACCGAAGGTGACATGGCCGTTCGCCAGCGCCGGGGTCGGCTGGGTGCGGTAGGCGCTGGCATAGACGTGCAACGGTCGCCCCACCATCGGGTACTGCACTGCGCCGACCCGCGGCGCGCGCAGCAGGGCCTCCGTATGATGCGCCTCGTTGCCAGGCGGGTCCCAGTACGCGTCCGTGATCCGGTAGTCGATCTGCCGCATGCCCGTCGTGCCCGGATACCCGATCCAGGTCATCTGTGTCTCGGCGAGCCGGTGCGCCATGTAGCGCAGGGGCGTATTACGCGTGTACCCGCCGAGATCGATCAGCACATCGAGTCGGTCGGCTCGCACCGTGGCGACGATTTCGGCTTCCGGCTTGGCCGAGATATCGACAAAGTGATCCGTGAGGTGGCGAACCTTCTGCGTGATGTTGTCCTGCCGCGTGTTCAAGGCATAGACAAAGACCTCGACCTTGTCGTGGTCGAGATTGGCAAGGAATGGAAGGATGAAATAGGAGCAGGCGTGCGCGTGGAAGTCGTTCGACATCAGGCCCAGCCGGATGCGGCCAGCATCGCTCGGCTTGGCCGCTGCCTTGCTCCGCGCGCCTGGTGGCGTCAGCAGGGCCGCGCAGCCCTCCGCCTCGCGGCGGACGTCCAGCCCGCCCGTACCCTCGTCGAACAACATCGTAAACAGCATATTGAAGCGCACCAGCTCGGCGCGCGGCGCAATCCGGATAGCACGGCGCAGCACCGCAACCGCCTCGGCGACATCGCCGGTCTCCTTCAAGGCGTTCGCATAGTTGGAAAGTACCCCGGCGTTCCCCGGCACCAGTTCCAGCGCGCGCTGCACCGCATGCTTGGCGCCATGGTAGTCCTGCAGGTTATAGAGGACAGCCGAGTAGTTGGTCCAGGCCGTCCAGTTTCCTTGCTCGCGAGAAAGCACGTCTTCCAGCGCGGTGCGGGCTTGTTCGTATTGCCCGAAGTCCATCATCACCTCGGCGGCGACGATCTTCAGGACCTCATTGCCTGGGAACCTCTGCACCGCCGCTGCCGCAATATCGCGCGCGATCTCCTTGTTGCCCAGGTTCATATGGGCGACTGCGCGCCAATAGTAGGTATCCGGGTGATTCGGATTCTCTCGCTCTGCCAGTTCTGCGTGCCGAATGCAGTCACGCAGGCGCTGCTTCTCGAAGCAGTCCTTGGCCAGGTGCAGTTGCCGCACGAAGCGCGGGGCTTGTTGATTCTTGTACATGAATCGCGGGATAGAGGAGTTTCGGCTGGCCGCGTCGGGCGCCAGCGGCGGGCTTCCGTGTCAGCCGGGCGCCGCCCGTCAGACCGTCATATTCATCATTTCCTGGTAGGCCGCCACCAGCCGGTTGCGCACCTGCACGCCGGTCTGGAAGGAGATGTTGGCCTTCTGCATTTCGATCATCACGTCGTTGAGCGCCACGCCCGGCTTGCCCAGGTCGAAGGCCTCGGCCATGCCGTAGGCGCGCTCCTGCACGCCGTTGATGCGCTTGAGCGAGCGCTGCAGTTCCCCGGCGAAGCTGCCGGCGTCGACCGCGCCCGGCGTCGATGCGTTGGCGTTGCCGCTGGCCGCCTGCGCCAGTCCGCGCAGTTGCTGCAGCATGCCGTCAATGGGGGAAACAGTGCTCATGGCTCTCGATAGTTGTGCCGCATGCATCACCCACAACAGGCATGCACACAGGCGGCATCCTTGACTTGATGCCGAAGCGTACCCGCGCGTCCCGCCCCAAGATTGGGCGAACTCAAGCGGAAAACCCTGCCTATTCGCCCGATTGTCGGCCGGCCCCGTGGCCGATCATCGCTACGGTGCCGCTCATGGCGCGCGAGCCTGTCGCGCCCTTCCACGACGAGCGCGGCACATTGATCAACTACCGCGGGGAGTACGCGTGTTTTTTCAGCAGCGTGATCTGAGCCACATCGATGCCGTCGCCGCCCTGGCCTGTGCCAGCGGCGGCAAGCGCTGCAGCAGAGCCGGGATCGGCCTGGGGACCGGCGCATGACCGCGGCCGCCACGCTGCCAAGCCGCTCCGAACTGATCGAGCGCCTGAAGGCCAACCCTCGGCTGCCCCTGATGCTGGGCGGCGCGGCGCTGGCCGCTGCGATCGCCGTCGGCGTGTTGTGGTCGCGCAGTCCCGAATACCGGGTGCTGTACAGCAATCTGTCCGAGCGCGACGGCGGCGCCGTGATCGCCTCGCTGCAGCAGATGAACGTGCCGTACAAGTTCGCCGAGGGCGGCGGCGCCCTCATGGTGCCGGCCGACAAGGTGCCCGAGACCCGGCTGCGCCTGGCCTCGCAGGGCCTGCCCAAGAGCGGCAACACCGGCATGGAACTGATGGATTCGCAGAAGTTCGGCATCAGCCAGTTCGCCGAGCAGGTCAACTACCAGCGCGCCCTCGAAGGCGAGCTGGCGCGCTCCATCGAATCGATCTCCGCGGTGCAGACTGCCCGCGTGCATCTCGCCATTCCCAAGCCCACGCTGTTCGTACGCGAGCGGCAGAAGCCCACCGCCTCGGTGGTGCTGCAGCTGTACCCCGGCCGCGCCATCGACGAGGGCCAGGTCGCGGCGATCAGCCACCTGGTGTCTTCCAGCGTGCCTGAGCTGACGCCCAAGGCCATCTCCATCGTCGACCAGCACGGCAACCTGCTCTCGGGCAGCGGCGACAACCAGCGCATGCTCGACGCCAGCCAGCTCAAGTATGTGCAGGCGCTGGAGCAGAGCTACGCACAGCGCGTGGAGGCCATCCTCGCGCCCATCGTCGGCCAGGGCAACGTTCACGCACAGGTCACCGCCGACGTCGATTTCTCCATCGTCGAGCACACCGACGAGTCGTACAAGCCGAACCAGGATCCGACGCACGCGGCCATCCGCAGCCAGCAGACCAGCGAATCCTCGCAGCAGGGCAACCCGCCCGTCGGCGGTGTGCCCGGCGCACTGTCGAACCAGCCGCCCGCACCGGCCGCCGCGCCGATCACCACGGCGCAAGCGCCGCGTCCGGGCCAGCCTGCCCAGCCCGGCCAGCCGCCAGCACAGGCCAGCACCGCGACCACCAGCGCGCAGACCGGCCCGAGCAGCAGCCGCCGCGACGCCACCACCAACTACGAGCTCGACCGCACCGTGCGCCATGTGCAGCAGGCCCCGGGCGGCGTGCGCCGCCTGTCGGTGGCGGTGGTGGTGAACTACCGGCAGAAGGCCGGCGCCAACGGCAAGACGGTGGCCGAGGCGCTGCCCGCCACCCAGCTCAAGCAGATCGAGAACCTGACCAAGGAAGCCATGGGCTTCTCGGCCGATCGCGGCGACTCGCTCAACGTGGTCAACAGCCCGTTCACGCAGCAGCGCGACGAGACGCCCGAACTGCCCCTGTGGAAACAGCCCGACATGATCGAACTCGCCAAGTCCCTCGCCGGCTACCTGCTGCTGGCGCTGCTGGCGGTGTTCCTCTGGTTCAAGGTGGCGCGCCCGGTCCTGCGCAAGTACACCGCGCCGCCGCTGCCAGCCCCGCAGGATCCTGCAGCCACCGAGGCGGTATTGCTGCCGCCCGAGGAAACGGCCAATCCCGAGACCTTGCGCCTGACGGCCAAGTACGAGAACGACCTGGCCCTGGTGCGCGACGCGGCGCAACGCGATCCGCGCCTGGTAGCCAGCGTGATCAAGAACTGGATTGCCAATGACGACAAATAACGGCTTGCAGAAGAGCGCCATCCTGATGATGGCGATCGGCGAGGACGCAGCGGCCGAGGTGTTCAAGCACCTGTCGCCGCGCGAAGTGCAGACGCTGGGCTCTGCCATGGCGGACCTGAGCGCGGTGACGCGTGAACAGATGGCCGAGGTGCTGGGCGATTTCCGCGAGGAAACCGAGCAGTACCTGGCGCTGAACGTGGATTCCGGCGCCTTCATCCGCAGCGTGCTCAACAAGGCGCTGGGCGAGGAGCGAGCCGGCTCGATCATCGAGGACATCCTGGAATCGCGCGATCCGGGCAGCGGCATCGACTCCCTGAACTGGATGGATTCCACCTCGGTGGCCGAACTGATCCGCGACGAACACCCGCAGATCATCGCCACCATCCTGATCCACCTGGACCGCCAGAAGTCATCCGAAGTACTGGGCATGTTCACCGACCGCCTGCGCAACGACGTGATCCTGCGTATCGCCACCTTCGGCGGCGTGCAGCCGGGCGCGCTGCAGGAGCTGACCGACGTGCTGACCAAGCTGCTGGCGGGCCAGAGCCTGAAGCGCAGCCGCATGGGCGGCGTACGCACCGCGGCCGAGATCATCAACCTGATGAGCACGGCCCACGAGGAAGCGGTGATCGACGGCGTGCGCCAGCACGACAGCGACCTCGCGCAGAAGATCATCGACGAGATGTTCCTGTTCGAGAACCTGCTGCAGGTGGACGACCGCGGCATCCAGCGCGTGCTCAAGGAAATCGCCACGGAATCGCTTATCGTCGCGCTCAAGGGCGCGCAGCAGGAGCTGCGCGACAAGTTCATCCGCAACATGTCCACGCGCGCCGGCGAGATGCTGCGCGAGGACCTGGAAGCGCTGGGCCCGGTGCGCGTGTCGCAGGTCGAGGCCGAGCAGAAGGCCATCCTGCAGGTGGTGAGACGCCTGGCCGAAGCCGGCGAAGTCCAGATCGGCGGTGGCGAAGATGCCTACGTTTGAGCGTCCGGCCCGCCCCTACGGCCACGACCTGCCGGCCGCGGCCGACGCGCGCCGCAAGGCGCAGGCCGACAGTTTCGCGCCGGCCTTCGGCGCGACGGCCAGGCCGGCTCCCGTGCCCGACTTCTCCGCGCTCGACCCGCAGTCTGCTCCCGCGGCAGGTGGCCGCAGCGACTGGCGGCGCTGGCAGATGCGCTCGCTGGATCCGCGCGATCACCTGCCGCCGCCGGCGCCCGAGCTGCCGCTCGAGCCCGCGCCGCCGCCCATCGACTTCGACGCGATCGAAGCCATGCGCGAAGGCGCCCGCAAGGAAGGCTACGCCCAGGGGTACACCCAGGGCCAGACCCAGGGCTATGGCGACGGCCATCGCGAAGGCTACGCGCGCGGACTGGAGACGGCGCGCAGCGAGGCGGCACGGCTGCAGGAACTGGCCGATACCTTCCGCGGCGCGCTGACCCGGATGGACGAAGAAGTCGCGCAGACGCTGGTCGGGCTCGCACTCGACGTGGCCCGCCAGCTCGTGCGCGGCACGGTAGCGGCCGACCCGGCCACGGTGGTGCCGGCGGTGCGCGAGCTGCTGGCTGCCGAACCGTCCCTGTCGGGCTCGCCCTGCCTGCTGCTGCACCCGGATGACGTCGCGCTGGTGGAAACCCATCTTGGCGGCGAGCTGGAAGCCGCCGGCTGGACCGTTCGCGCCGACAGCGGCGTCGCGCGCGGCGGCTGTGTCGCCAGCGCCGCCAGCGGCGAGCTCGACGCCACGCTGGCCACGCGCTGGAGCCGTGTGGTCAAGGCGCTGGGCCGCACCGACAGCTGGGAGCCGCCGAATGCCTGACGCCATCGAACAGGCCACGCCTCCCAAGCCCGCCGCGCCGGTGCTGCACGGCCAGCGCTGGCGCGATGCGCTCAACGGTGCGCGCACCCAGCTCGCCGAGATCGACAGCATGCGCAGCTGCGGCAGGCTGACGCGCGCGGCCGGCCTGGTCCTCGAAGCCGTCGGGCTGCGCCTGCCGGTGGGAAGCGACTGCCTGATCGAGCTGCCGGCCGGCCAGCATAGCAGCCAGGGCCGACGCACGGCCGAGGCCGAAGTCGTCGGCTTCGGCGCCGACCGTCTCTACCTGATGCCGCAATCGGACGTGGCCGGCCTGCTGCCCGGCGCGCGCGTCTACCCCCTCGAACCCGCCCCGCTGCCTGCCGGCGACTCCGCGCCGCGCGAGCCCGGCTCGAAGCGGCTGCCGGTGGGCGACGGCCTGCTCGGCCGCGTGCTCGATGCCGCCGGCCGCCCGCTCGACGGGCTGGGCCCGATCACCGCCGCGCAAGAGGTGCCGCTGGCCGGCATGCAGATCAATCCGCTCGACCGCGCCCCGATCGAGACCGTGCTAGACACCGGCGTGCGTGCCATCAACGGCATGCTGACGGTGGGGCGTGGCCAGCGCATGGGCCTGTTCGCCGGCTCGGGCGTGGGCAAGAGCGTGCTGCTGGGCATGATGGCCCGCTACACCAGCGCCGAGGTCATCGTGGTCGGCCTGATCGGCGAGCGCGGCCGCGAGGTGAAGGACTTCATCGAGAACATCCTCGGCGCCGAGGGGCGCGCCCGTTCCGTGGTGGTGGCCGCCCCGGCCGACACCTCACCGCTGCTGCGCATGCAGGGCGCGGCCTACGCGACGCGGCTGGCCGAGTACTTCCGCGACCAGGGCCGCCATGTGCTGCTGATCATGGATTCGCTGACGCGCTACGCGATGGCGCAGCGCGAGATCGCGCTGGCCATCGGCGAACCGCCCGCCACCAAGGGCTATCCGCCCTCCGTGTTCGCCAAGCTGCCCACGCTGGTGGAACGCACCGGCAATGGCCCGGAGGGCGGCGGCTCCATCACCGCCTTCTACACAGTGCTGACCGAGGGCGACGACCAGCAGGACCCGATCGCCGACTCGGCTCGCGCCATCCTCGACGGCCACATCGTGCTGTCGCGCAGCCTGGCGGAATCCGGCCACTACCCGGCCATCGACGTCGAGGCTTCGATCAGCCGCGCCATGACGGCGCTGATCGAGCCGGCGCAGTTCGCCCAGGTACGGCGCTTCAAGCAGTTGATGTCGCGCTACCAGCGCAATCGCGACCTGATCAGCGTGGGTGCCTACGCGCCCGGCCACGATCCCGAACTGGACCTGGCCATCCAGATGCATCCGCGCATGGAAGCCTTTCTGCAGCAGGACATCCACGAACGGGCCGACTACGACGGCTCGATCGCACGGCTGTTCAGCCTCTTCCAATAGGAGTGAACATGGCCAAGCCATCCCCGCTCAATATGCTCGCCGAGCTGGCCCAGAACGACACCGATGCCGCCACGCGCGAACTCGGCCGCCTGCAGGGCCTGCGCACCCAGGCCGAGCAACAGCTCGCCGCGCTAACGCAGTACCGCGAGGAGTACCGGGCGCGGATGCAGGCCATTGCCCAGGAAGGCATGAGCGCCACGCGCTGGCAAGACTTCTCCCAATTCCTGGCTTCGCTCGATACCGCGATCCGGCAGCAGACCGAGGCGCTGGCCAGGGCCGAGGCCGACCTGCTGGCGGGCCGCGCCAACTGGCAGTCGAACAAGCGTCGCCAGAATTCCTTCGATACCCTGCTGGCACGTGCCGATGCGCGCGAGCAGGTGGTCGCCGCCCGCCGCGAGCAGCACGCCAACGACGAGTACGCCGCCCGCCTGGCCCGCGCCGCAGCGGGCCGCCACAACTGAGAGCCGCCCTCGCGGCCAGCCGCCAGACCATGATCGACATCAGCCAACTTACCGCCAGCGCCACGAAGGCCGCTAACGCTGCCAGCGCCACGAACACCTCCAAGGCCGACAACAGCGGCACAGGCTTTGGCGATGCACTTGCCCGTGCACGCGACGGCAATGCCAATGCGAAGCCGGCGGCGTCCGCCGGCAACGACGCCAAGGGCACGCGACCAGCGGACCGCGGCGCCTCGCAGGCAGACGGCGCCAAGGCACAGGATGCCGCAGCGGCGTCCGGCAAACCCGCCGGCACCGACAAGGACAAGGCGGCCGACCAGGCGGCCCAGGACAGCGCGGGAACGGCGCCCGACGCCAGCGCACTGGCCGCACTCGCCGCAGCGCAACTGGTGCCGGTGACGCCGCAAACTCCCCTGCCCGCCGGGCAAGCCCAGGCCGGCACGGTTGCCGGCGGCGATGCAGCCACCCTGCCGGCGGCTGCGGCCGGCGATACAGCGGCCAGCACGCTTGCGCTGATCGCTTCGCAACGCGCGGCAATGCAGGGCGGCGCCGCCGCGGCCACCACCGACGGCAGCGATGACGCGGGCCCCGTGCCACTGCCGACCGCACTGGAAGGCAAGCCCGGTACGCCGGCCGACACGGCCGCGGCCGGCAAGCACGATGCGCTGCAGGCTCTGGCCGCGAGCCAGGCTGGAAAGACGCGCGCGGACACCGGCGCGAATAGCCAGGGCGCCGGCCTGCAGGCGCCGGCCGATAGCACGAAGCTTGCGGCCCAGCCTGCGCCGCTAGCCCCGGAAACGGCGGCCGCCCAGCCGAAGCCAGCGGCCACCAGCGGCGCCGACACGCCGCGTACCGACGCCGCCGCGGCGCTTGCCGCTGCCGCAGGCGCCCCGGCGACGGCGCCGCTGGCGACACCGCAATCCGCTGGCTTGCCCGCAGCCACGCCGCTGGCGGTGTCGCCGCCCGTCGGCGATGCGCAATGGCCGCAGGCGCTGGGACAGCAAATGGTGCGGCTCAGCACACAGGGCAGCCACACCGCGGAACTGGACCTGAACCCGCCCAACCTCGGGCCCTTGAAGGTGGTGCTGAACGTGGTCAACGACCAGGCGCAGGCGCAATTCGTGTCGCCGCACCAGGCCGTGCGTGCGGCGGTGGAAGCCGCGCTGCCACAGCTGCGCACCTCGCTGGCCGAAAGCGGCATCCAGCTCGGCCACACCTCGGTCGGCGCCGACAGCTTCGCCGGGCAGGCCGGCAACGGCCAGCCGCAACAGCAGCGCCAGCCCTCGGGCGGCGGCTTCAGCCAGATGGCCGGCCTCGCCGATACGGCCACGGTGACAACGGCCACCGCCGCGCCGGTGCCGCGTGTGCCGGCGCGCGGCGAGATCGACACCTTCGTCTGAGCGCCCGGCGCGCGCTGGCCGTGGCGCGCGCCTCATCCTCCTGCCCGGCCGGGCAAACCCCGTTATCATGGACGGTGCGGCGGCCCCCTTTTTGGCGGCCTACTTGGCGGCCCGCCGCGCCCGGCCATGACTTTCGACCTCTTCGACGATCTCCCCCAGGACACCCCGCACGCCGAGCCGCTAGCCGCCGGCGCCACCATCCTGCGCGGCTTCGCGCGCGACGAGGCGCCCGCGCTGCTGGAGGAGGTGGCGCGCATCACCGCGCGCGCGCCCTTCCGCCACCTGATCACGCCGGGCGGCCTGCGCATGTCGGTGGCCATGAGCAACTGCGGCAGCTTCGGCTGGGTTTCCGATGAAACCGGCTATCGTTACGATGCCGCCGACCCGCAGAGCGGCCTGCCCTGGCCGCCGATGCCCGCCACCTTCCAGGCGCTGGCGGCGCGGGCCGCGCAAGACGCCGGCTTCCCCGGCTTCGCTCCGGATGCCTGCCTGATCAACCGCTACCTGCCGGGCACCCGCCTGTCGCTGCACCAGGACCGCGACGAGCGCGACCTGCGCGCGCCGATCGTGTCGGTCTCGCTGGGACTGCCGGCCATCTTCCTCTTCGGCGGGCTGCGCCGCGCCGACCGCCCGGCGCGCGTGCGCCTGGCACATGGCGATGTGGTGGTCTGGGGCGGGCCGTCGCGGCTCGCCTTCCATGGCGTAGCGCCGCTGGCGGACGGCGACCACGCGCTGTGCGGACACGCGCGTATCAACCTGACCTTTCGTCGCGCGCGCTGAGGCGCTTCAACTGACGCGCTTCAATTCTGGATGGCGCAACACGGAATGCCCGCGCCCGTAGGTGAAATACACCACCAGGCCGATGGCCAGCCAGATCACCAGCCGCGCCCACGTCACCAGCGGCAGTCCGAGCATCAGCAGCAGACAGGACAGGATGCCGAGCACCGGCACCACCGGCACGCCGGGCGCGCGGAACGGCCTGGCCGCCTCGGAATCGCTGCGGCGCAGGTAGATCACCGCTGCGCAGACCAGGACGAAGGCGAACAAGGTGCCGATGCTGACCATTTCTCCCAGCACATTGATCGGCGTGAACGCCGCGACCAGTGCCACCAGCGTGCCGATCAGCGTCTGGCTCAGGTACGGGGTGTGCAGCACGGGGTGCACACGCGCGAACATGGGCGGCATCAGGCCGTCCTGCGACATCGTGAAGAAGATGCGGCTTTGTCCGTAGAGCAGCACCAGGATCACGGTGGTCAATCCTGTCAGCGCGCCGATCTTGATGATCACGGCGAACCAGTTCAGGCCGATCGCGTCGACGCCCTTGGCGATGGGGTCCGGGACGTTGAGCTCGCCATAGGGCACGATGCCGGTCAGCACGCCGGCCACCGCGATGTAGAGCAGGGTGCAGATGATCAGCGAGCCCAGGATGCCGATCGGCATGTCGCGCTGCGGCCGTCTCGCCTCCTGCGCGGCCGTCGATACGGCGTCGAAGCCGATGAAGGCGAAGAAGACGACCGCCGAGCCGCGCAGGATCCCGCTCGCGCCGAAGCTGCCGAACTCGCCGGTGTTCTTCGGGATGAAGGGGTGCCAGTTGGCTTCGTGCACGTAGAAGGCGCCGATCGCGATGAAGGCCAGCACCACGCACAGCTTGATGGCGACCATGATGTTGTTCAGCCGCGCCGATTCCTTCGTGCCCAGCACCAGCATGATGGTCAGCGCGGCAACGATGACGATGGCCGGCAGGTTGATGACGCCAGGCACCGTGCTGCCGTCCGCCAGCTTGACCATGACACCGGGCGCCGCCGCCAGCTCCGGCGGGACCACGATGCCCACGTTCTTGAGCAGGCTGACGATATAGCCCGACCAGCCGACCGCGACCGTGGCGGCGCCCATCGCGTATTCGAGAATCAGGTCCCAGCCGATGATCCAGGCGACCAGTTCACCCAGCGTGGCGTAGGTATAGGTATAGGTACTGCCGCAGACCGGCAGCATCGCCGCCAGCTCCGAATAGCACAGCCCGACGAAGGCACAGGCGATCCCGCCCAGGACGAAGGACAGGATGATGCTCGGCCCCGCATACTGCGCCGCCGCAGTGCCCGTCAGCACGAAGATGCCCGCCCCGATGATGGCCCCGACCCCCATCGCGGTGATGCTCAACGCACCCAGCGACCTCGTCAATTGCCGGTGCTCGCCTTCGGCACCACCCACGATGTCGGCAACGGACTTCCGTGCCATCAGATCCGCAGCGGCCATGATGTTTCATCCCGATCAGATTGGGCTGGATACAAGATGGCCCTCCCCGCTGCGCAAGCCGGCGGCGACGCATTTCCGGCGACCGATCCCCTGCGTTGGCGGAACGAACCAATTTATCCAGTCTAGGACGAATCCGCTGCGGCAAGGCGCCGCGATCTCCGCGCGAAAAAAAGCGGCCCCGCGCCTTCGCGCGGGGCCGCTTGCATTGCTGCGCGGCTTGAAGCGGGCCGTGTCTTACACCGACACGGTATCCGCCACTTCCTTGAAGTCCTCGATCTGGTCGAAGTTCATGTACTTGTAGATCTTGTCGCCATTGGCGTTGATCACGCCGATGTCGGCCATGTACTCTTCCTTGCTCGGGATGCGGCCCAGGCGCGAGCAGATCGCCGCCAGCTCGGCCGAACCCAGGTACACATTGGTGTTCTTGCCGAGACGGTTGGGGAAGTTACGCGTGCTGGTCGACATCACCGTCGCACCTTCGCGGACCTGTGCCTGGTTACCCATGCACAGCGAGCAGCCCGGCATTTCGGTGCGGGCACCGGCCGTGCCGAACACGCCGTAGTGGCCTTCTTCGGTCAGCTGCTTCTGGTCCATCTTGGTCGGCGGCGCCACCCACAGCTTGACGGGGATGTCGCGCTTGCCCTCGAGCAGCTTGGAAGCCGCGCGGAAGTGGCCGATGTTGGTCATGCACGAGCCGATGAAGACTTCGTCGATCTTGGCGCCGGCCACGTCCGACAGGGTCTTGACGTCGTCCGGGTCGTTCGGGCAGGCCACGATGGGCTCATGCACGTCGGCCAGGTCGATCTCGATCACGGCGGCGTACTCGGCGTCGGCGTCCGGCTCCAGCAGCTTCGGATCGGCCAGCCAGGCTTCCATGGCCTTGATGCGGCGCTGCAGGCTGCGCGGGTCCTGGTAGCCTTCGGCGATCATCCACTTCAGCAGCGTGATGTTGCTGTTGATGTATTCGATGATCGGTTCCTTGTTCAGGCGCACCGAGCAACCGGCGGCCGAACGCTCGGCGGAGGCGTCGGACAGTTCGAACGCTTGCTCGACCTTCAGGTCGGGCAGGCCTTCGATTTCCAGGATGCGGCCGGAGAAGATGTTCTGCTTGCCTTGCTTGGCCACGGTCAGCAGGCCTTGCTTGATCGCGTACAGCGGGATCGCGTTGACCAGGTCACGCAGGGTCACGCCGGGCTGCATCTTGCCCTTGAAGCGCACCAGCACCGATTCCGGCATGTCCAGCGGCATCACGCCGGTGGCGGCGGCGAAAGCCACCAGGCCCGAGCCGGCCGGGAAGCTGATGCCGATCGGGAAGCGGGTGTGCGAGTCGCCGCCGGTGCCCACGGTGTCGGGCAGCAGCATGCGGTTCAGCCAGGAGTGAATCACGCCGTCGCCCGGGCGCAGCGAGATGCCGCCGCGGGTGCTGATGAACTGCGGCAGGGTGTGGTGGGTCTTGACGTCCACGGGCTTCGGATAGGCCGCGGTGTGGCAGAAGGACTGCATCACCAGGTCTGCCGAGAAGCCCAGGCAGGCCAGGTCCTTCAGCTCGTCGCGGGTCATCGGGCCGGTGGTGTCCTGCGAGCCGACCGAGGTCATCTTCGGTTCGCAGTAGGTGCCCGGGCGGATGCCCTGGCCTTCCGCCAGGCCGCAGGCACGGCCGACCATCTTCTGCGCCAGCGAGAAGCCCTTGCCGGAGTCGGCCGGGTTCTGCGGCAGGCGGAACAGCGTCGACGGGGCCAGGCCCAGCGCTTCACGCGCCTTGGCGGTCAGGCCACGGCCAACGATCAGCGGAATGCGGCCGCCGGCGCGCACTTCGTCGAACAGCACGTCGGACTTGACCTTGAACTCGGCGATCACTGCGCCGTTCTTCAGTGCCTTGCCTTCATAGGGGCGCAGCTCGACGACGTCGCCCATTTCCATGTTGGACACGTCGAGCTCGATCGGCAGCGCGCCGGCGTCTTCCATGGTGTTGTAGAAGATCGGGGCGATCTTGCCGCCCAGGCACACGCCGCCGAAGCGCTTGTTCGGCACGAAGGGGATGTCTTCGCCGGTGAACCACAGCACCGAGTTGGTGGCCGACTTGCGCGAGGAGCCGGTGCCGACCACGTCGCCCACATAGGCGACCAGGTGGCCCTTGTCCTTCAGCGACTCGATGAACTTGACCGGACCGCGCTTGCCGTCTTCCTCAGGCTGGAACGCAGCGCCTTCGCGCTTGTTCTTCAGCATGGCCAGCGCGTGCATCGGGATGTCCGGGCGGGTGGTGGCGTCCGGGGCCGGCGACAGGTCGTCGGTGTTGGTCTCGCCCGGCACCTTGAACACGGTCATGGTCAGGCTCTGCGGCACTTCCGGACGGCTGGTGAACCACTCGGCGTCGGCCCAGCTCTGCAGCACGGCCTTCGCGTTGGCGTTGCCCTTGTCTGCCTTTTCCTTGACGTCATGGAAGGCGTCGAACATCAGCAGGGTCTTCTTCAGCGCGTCGGCGGCAACCCCACCCACTTCGGCGTCGTCCAGCAGTTCGATCAGCGGGGCGATGTTGTAGCCACCCAGCATGGTGCCCAGCAGCTCGGTCGCCTTGGCGCGGCTGATCAGCTTGCAGCTTTCCTTGCCCAGGGCCACAGCGGCCAGGTAGGACGCCTTGACCTTGGCGGCATCGTCCACGCCCGCCGGCACCCGGTGCGTGATCAGGTCGACCAGGACCTGCTCTTCGCCAGCCGGCGGATTCTTCAGCAGTTCGATCAGGTCGGCGGTCTGCTTTGCGGTCAGCGGCAGCGGAGGAATGCCGAGCGCGGCGCGTTCGGCGACATGGGCGCGATAGGTATCAAGCATGGGAACCTGCGGTGTAATAGGGTTGCAAAAATTCACGGTGCTACGCGATTGTAGAGCGAAGTGCGCCCGCGGTCAAATGTCTTATATCTTATATAAGAGTGAAACAGCGCCCTCCAGCCAAAGAGAGAGCGCTCACATACCCGTACTCCCCTTATCCAAAAGGGATTCGCGCCGGACACCGGCCCCGGAACACGCGATGGTGCGACCCCGCGCCTGACACGCCAACCGACCGTATGGCGCGTGGCGGCGGGGCTGGCGCCCGGCCCTGCTCAAGTTCCGCTAGCGCCATTCGTTAACCTCTTAAGTGCATCCAATCCAGGCGCATGACCCGGTCCGTCCGGCTCAAACGGCCGATCTGACCCGGTTTCGCCCTTTTTTTCGACCCTTTGCCTGCCGCCGATTCCCTCAAGAATGGCAAGGCATTCCAAGACAGGCTTCTCATGGCGAACACGCTTTCCCCCTCCCAGGCCGGCAGCAACACGAACAAGCGCGGCCGGCTGCTGCTGATCGGCGCCGTGCTGGTCGCAGTCCTGGGCGCTGGAGGCTTTTTCCTCGGCAGCTTGCTCAGCAACCGGCAGCCAGCCGCGCCGGCCGCGCCAGTCATCCCGCCGCCCATCTTCATGCCCCTGGACGCCTTCACCGTCAACCTCAAGAGCGAGGACGGGGAGCGCTTCCTGCACACGGCCTTGTCGCTGAAGATCGCCGACGCGGATTCCCGTGCGCGCCTGTCCGACTACCTGCCGGAGGTGCGCAGCCGCATCCTGCTGCTGCTGTCGGCCAAGCGCCCGGAAGACCTGGCGACGGTCGAGGGCAAGCGGCAACTGGCGCAGGACATCGGGCAGGTGCTTTCGGAGCCCTTCACCAAGGGACTGCCGCCGCAGAAGATCGTGGATGTTCTGTTTACTTCCTTCGTGGTGCAGTAAGCCCATGCCCTGCCCCGCGAGCCAACCCGACATGAAGCCGCCAATCGCCTCGTCGCCGGTCCGCCGGCCTGCCCGCCGGCAGCGGGCGGGCTGAGCCGGACACGAAGCGCTTCAATCAATCAGCCGCTCATGGGGCAGGACACTAGATGGCCTACGACAAGTTCCTCTCGCAGGACGAGGTAGACGAACTACTGAAAGGCGTGACCGGGGAAACGGACACGCCTGAAGACACCGGCGCGCAGGGCACCGAGGATGGGGTGCGGCCGTACAACCTCGCCACGCAGGAACGCATCGTCCGCGGCCGGATGCACACGCTCGAGATCATCAACGAGCGTTTCGCGCGGCAACTGCGCACCGCGCTGTTCAACTTCATCCGCCGCGGCGCGGACATCTCCGTCGGCTCGGTGCGCATCGAGAAGTACGGCGATTTCGTGCGCAACCTGCCGGTGCCGACCAACCTGAACCTGGTCCACATGAAGCCACTGCGCGGCACCGCGCTGTTCGTGCTGGACCCCAACCTGGTCTTCCTCGTCGTCGACAACCTGTTCGGCGGCGACGGCCGTTTCCACACGCGCGTGGAAGGCCGCGATTTCACCCAGACCGAGCAGCGCATCATCCGGCGCATGCTCGACCTGACGCTGGAAAGCTACGGCCACGCCTGGCGCACCGTGCACCCGATCGAGTTCGAGTACGTCCGCTCGGAGATGCATACCAAGTTCGCCAACATCGCCATCCCCAGCGAGGTGGTGGTCACGACCGCCTTCCATATCGAACTGGGCGCGGTCGGCGGGCAGATGCACATCTGCTTCCCGTACTCGATGATCGAGCCGGTGCGCGACCTGCTGATGAACCCGCTGCAGGACGAGGTGGAGGTCGACAAGCGCTGGCTGCACCAGCTATCCCAGCAACTGCGCGCGGCCGAAGTGGAAGTGGTCGCCGAGTTCACCCATGTGCAGAGCACCGTGGGCGACGTGCTGGCGCTGCGCGCCGGCGACGTGCTGCCCATCGAGCTACCCGAACTGGTGTTCGGCAAGGTCGACGGCGTGCCCGTAATGCAATGCGGCTTCGGCACCATGAACGGCCAATACGCGCTGCGCGTGGAACGGATGCTCAATCACCAAGAAAGCGATTCCAATAAGGACACCGATCATGACTGACGGCAAAGAGGACAAGCCGGCCGATCCGATGGACGACTGGGCCAGCGCCCTGGCAGAGCAGACCAGCGCCACCGCAGCCGCCGCCGAGGCGAGCGCGCCGGTGGCTGCGCCCGCCGCGGCCACCGTCTTCCCTCCGCTGGCCAAGGAGGCGCCGTCCGGCTTCCACAACGATATCGAGATGATCCTCGATATCCCGGTGCAACTGACGGTAGAACTGGGCCGCACCAAGGTGCCCATCAAGAACCTGCTGCAACTGGCGCAGGGCTCCGTGGTGGAGCTGGATGGCCTGGCAGGCGAGCCGATGGACGTGCTGGTCAACGGCTACCTGATCGCACAGGGCGAGGTGGTGGTGGTCAATGACAAGTTCGGCATCCGTCTGACCGACATCATCACGCCATCCGAACGGATCCGGAAGCTGAACAAATGAGCGCAAGCACGCGCCGGCGGCGCTTCGGCACGGCGAGGCTGGCATGGCCGGCGATAGCCGCCGCCGCAGCCGGCCTGTCGCCGGCCGCCCATGCGGCCGCCTCCGAAGTCGGCGTCGGGGCCGGCCCCGGCGCTGCGGCCAGCCTGGCCCAGCTCGGCTTCGGCCTGTTCTGCGTCATCGCCCTCATCCTGGCGCTGGCGTGGTTCGCCCGGCGCACGGGCCTGATGCGCCAGGGCACGCCCGGCGTGATGCGTACCATCGGCAGCGTGATGCTCGGCGCGCGCCAGCGGCTGGTGCTGGTCGAGGTCGGCGACACCTGGCTGGTGCTGGGTGTCAGCCCCGGCGAGATCCGCACGCTCCATACGCTGCCGGCAGCACGCGCCGCCGCGGCGCGCCCCGAGTCGACCTCGGCCAGCGGTTTTGCCGAGAAGCTGCTGCGACAGATGCAGGAAAACCTCAAGTCATGAGCCTTTCACAAGCCCCGGCCCACCCTTGCCACCGGTCCGCCCACCGTCTGCTGCCCGCACTGCTGTGCGTGGCGGCGGCCACGGCGGTGCTCGTTCCCGAACTGGCCGGCGCCCAGGCACTGCCCGGCCTGACCAGCAAGCCGGCGCCGGGCGGCGGCCAGATCTGGTCGCTGTCGGTGCAGACGCTGGTCCTGCTGACCTCGCTGTCCTTCCTGCCGGCAGGCATGCTGATGATGACGGGCTTCACCCGCATCATCATCGTGCTGGGCCTGCTGCGCAATGCGCTGGGCACGGCCAGCTCGCCGCCCAACCAGGTCCTGGTTGGCCTGGCGCTGTTCCTGACCTTCTTCGTGATGTCGCCGGTCTTCGACCGCATCTATAGCGATGCCTACAAGCCGCTGTCCGAAAACAAGATGAGCCTGGAGGACGCGGCGTCCAAGGCGGCCGCCCCCCTCAAGAGCTTCATGCTCAAGCAGACGCGCGAAAAGGACCTGGCACTGTTCGCGCAGATGGCCAAGACGCCCGAGATGCAGGGCCCCGAGGAGGTGCCGATCTCCATCCTCGTGCCGGCCTTCGTCACCAGCGAGCTGAAGACGGCGTTCCAGATCGGCTTCACGATCTTCATCCCCTTCCTGATCATCGACCTGGTGGTCGCCAGCGTGCTGATGGCCATGGGCATGATGATGGTCCCGCCGGCCACGATCTCGCTGCCGTTCAAGCTGATGCTCTTCGTGCTGGTCGATGGCTGGCAACTGCTGCTCGGCTCGCTGGCGCAGAGCTTCCTGAACTGACCTGAGCGGCCCCGCCCTCGCGCGCCCCCCGTTTCCGAGATGACACCCGAAACCGTGATGACCATCGCCACCCAGGCGATGAAGATGACGCTGCTGCTGGCCGCCCCGCTGCTGCTGGTCGCGCTGGCCGCAGGGCTCGTGGTCAGCCTGTTCCAGGCTGCCACGCAGATCAACGAAATGACCCTGTCGTTCATTCCCAAGCTGGTGGCCCTGTTCGGCATGATGGTGCTGGCCGGCCCCTGGATGATCAATACCTTCGTCGACTACATGCGCCAGGTCTTCCAGGGCATTCCGGCCCTGGCACACTGACGCTGCCCGGTGCTGAGCGTTACCACGGTCCAGCTCTACGACTGGATCGCGACCTTCCTGTGGCCCCTGTTCCGCCTGCTGGGCCTCTTCGGCACTGCCCCGCTGTTCAGCGAGGCCGCCATCCCCCGCCGCGTGAAGGTCGGGCTGGCGGCCGTGCTGGCCGCCGTGATCGCACCGGCCATCGGCGAAGTGCCGGTGGTGCCGGTCTACTCCTATGACGGCCTGCTGATCATCCTCAACGAGGTCGGCATCGGCGTGGCCACCGGCTTCACCATGCGCATGGTCTTCTCCGCGGTGCAAGCAGCCGGCGAGGTCATCGGCCTGCAGATGGGCCTGTCCTTCGCGTCCTTCTTCGACCGCAGCGCCGGCGGACAGACCATGGTGCTGGGCCGCTTCCTGAACGTGGTCGCGATGCTGATGTTCCTGACCATGGACGGGCACCTGGTGATGCTGGCCACCTTGGTGGACAGCTTCAACAGCCTGCCGATCGGCGCCACGCCGATGTCGGGCCATGGCTGGATGACGGTGGCACGCGCCGGCGGCACGATCTTCTCCTCCGGACTGCTGCTGGCACTGCCGCTGATCGCCGCGCTGCTGACGCTGAACCTGGCAATGGGCATCCTCAACCGCGCCTCGCCCCAGCTCTCGATCTTCGCCGTGGGCTTCCCGGTCACGCTGGCCGGCGGCTTGCTGGTGATGTCGCTGGTCATGCCCCAGATGGGCACCTACATGGTCCACCTGATCGAGACCGCGTTGGCATCGCTGAATGCTGTACTGGCGCAATTGGGGCGCTGACGCCGCTGCGCGGTGTGCCGGCCCGGCTGCCACGATGCCGTAATATGCGGGGCTCCCGGCACCTGCGGCATGTCGCCCGTGCCGCGCCGAGACACCGCCCTGCCGCCCGATGTCCCCACCCCAGCCACCGCTGATCGTCGACCTGTCGCCACCGTACCGCGTGGACGGCATGCCCGCCCGCCACCAGTCGGTGTGGCTGCTGGCACGCCTGCGCTACGCCCTGCTTGCGGGCGAGGATGGCGTGACGGCCGCTACGGTGCGGGCCCGCTTCCCGCGTGCGGCCGACATCCGCATGCTGGTTTCGCGCGCCTTCGCCGATTTCCGCCGCTGGCAGGTGCCGGTCGGCTGGGGCATCGAACGGGGCGTGGCGCCGCAGCGGCTGGATCCGGCGCGGCGCAGCCAAGGCCCCTTCTGGCTGGCCCCGGGCGCTGCCCGCCGCCTCGCCTTCGTGCTGGACGGCAAGCGCGCCGGGCGCGTTGGGTTGGCGCGCTTTCTCGCGCTGGCGCCGACCCGGCCGCAGGAGGACGCGCCCGGCCCCGGCTCGCCGCCGGAGCAGCCAGGCCTCGGCTACGCGCTTGGCGATCTGGCCTACTGGAACCACCTGACCCATGCCATGCGGGGCATGCATCTGGGCGCCGCGGGCGCGCACGAGGGCGACATGGGCGCGGCCTTCGCCGCGGCGCGCCGCAGCGCTGGCGACGATTTCCAGCATGCCCTGGCGCTGCTCAAGGAAAGCCTGGCCTGGCGCCGCAACGATGAACTCGACCGCAGCCGCGCCGCGCTGCGCCGCTTCGACCGTATCGTCATCGGCGGCGGCCTCAGCAGCGCGCTGCCGACTTTCTCCGCCATGGCACATGTCGTGCGAGGCTGGGAACGCTATGCGCGTGGCGACATGGCCGCGGCGCGCGCGGAGCTGGACCGCCTTGCAGCGGCCCGCACACTGCGCCCGGTGCTGCGCTACAACCCGCGCGTGCGTTTCGAATACCTGAATCTCGGCGCGCTGCTGCACAAGGGCGCCGCCATCGACGCCACGCTGGATGGCGCCGGCAAGGCGCACGGCAGCAAGGCCGCGCACGCCGCGCTGACCGACTTCTCCGGTGCGCTGCAGGCTGCCTACGAGGCGGATTCGGTGGAGGCCGCCCAGCACGCCGCCGCCAACATCGGCTGGTGCCTGTGGCTCTTCTGGCAGCACGGGCTGATCGATGGCAAGCGCGAGCTGGCGCTGGCCGCCGTGCAATGCCAGGCGATGCGCTGGCTCGGCCTGTCGGAATGGATCTGCGACCGCTTCGGCGTGGGCGGCGGTTCGGCCTGGAACACCATCTTCCTGCTGCGCGTGGCCCGCGGCAACTGCGCTCCGCGCGACGGCAGCGTGGCCGCCTTCCGTGCGCAGCAGCCGCTGCGGGTGGCCGAGGCCATCGACGCGCTGCGCCCCTTCCACGCGCCACTGGCGCCGGCCAAGGGCTTTGTGCGCTGGTCCTCGGTGGCGGCCTTTGCCATCGAGGAGCACGACAGTGGCCATGCCCGCATCGGCACGCTGCAACTGGCCAACCTGTTGCTGGAATCGGCCTGGCACCTGACACAGGAGGAAGGCGACAGTGCCGCCGCCTACCGCGCCATGGAGCGCCTGGGCCGGCAGATGACGACGCTGCGCCCGGCCGAACGGCGCTTCTTCGCCGCGCAGGTGCGCGCCTTCCCCGCCGCGCTGCGGGCCGCCGCCGACGCGGGGCGCAGTGCAACGGGCAGGCGGAACGCACCGGCCTGATGCATTGTGTTTGTCTCCCTGCCTCCCAATGGTTTTGCAGGCCCTGCTATTGCAGTGCGTTGCCTGAACGGCAACTCGCCCGTTGCCCCGACGGACGCCTACGGCATCGCGGGCAGTACCGACCAACGATCCGTCAACTCCCCGTTGCGCAAGATGGCTAGTTCCCCGAACTGTTGCAGCACGGCTTCACTCTGCCGTGGGCGCAGGAAGATGTAGTCGTCCGGTTTCAGTCCCTGGGCGCCAGAACCAACCAGGACCTGCTGGTTGGAGGAGGTTCCATAGAGGCCGCTTTCTCGCAGCCCTGCTGGGGATTCCGGATCGGCCAGCCAATTGCCGCCGTAGATGAAGTATCCATGCCGCTGGTTGGCATCCCATGCTCCAACGGCCTTGCCGAGGACTTCTGCCCCGACCGGCATCAGGAAGCGCCCGGATTTGAGTACCGGCGTGGCGATGAACGATGCCGGCAGCAGGTCTTCCAGCAACGGCGTGTCGAAGTCCTTCGGCTTGACCATTGCAGAGCCAACCGAGAGCTCGTTCGCGGCGCTCGTTCCATCATGGAGCCGATATGTCGGCGAACCGGCGGCGTTGAATACCAAGCCGTCAGCTGATGCGAGCTTGAGCGTGCGAAGCGCAATCTCACGATATCGCGCATACAGTGCCTTGGCGTCGCGCTCGGCGCCTGCACGCGCTCCCGGCAGATCTGGAATCTTGGTCACATGGGCGTCGTAACCCATGAGCCCGCCAAACTTCAACAGTGGCTCACCAGCGATGATGGACAGCATCTCCGCCATCGTTTTCTCGTCCGCAACGCCACCACGATGCAGCCCGACATCGATCTCGATATTCACCTTGATCGGTACGCCCCGCGCGCGCGCGAGATCCCGATACTCGACAAGGCGCGCAGGCGTATCTACCAGCCACTGCAATTGCCGCGATGGGTCGAATCCGCTCGGTCGGAAGCGTTCGTAGAAGGTCTTGGCCGCCAAGACAGGCAGAGGCTTGCCGAGAAGCAGGTCGGTGCGCGGTCGCTGCTCCGCTATCGTCAGCAGGTACGGTAGGTTGAACACCATCAGGCGTTGCGTTCCGGTGGCTTCCATCAGCGCGTCCAGCAGCGGCAGTGACGGCAGCGACTTGGCAACCAGGCGAAGCGCAATGCGGCCATTGATATTGTTGACCACCCGTTTCGCGTTGGCCAGCATGCGGTCGTGATCGATGATCATGACTGGCATGCCGATTCCCGCGCGCGCCAGATTGGTCGAGATCGCGGAGAAGTAGGGGCTGTGCGGCCCACCTTGGTCGCGCGGACGTAGTGCCGCGATGCCGGCAAGTGCAGCGACTCCGCCAGCAGACAGAAGGATGCCCCGGCGCCGAATATTAACCATGGGAAACTCCAAACATTTGTTGCAGGTAGGGATTGAGCATGCGTTCATGCGGGTCCAGTTCGCGCCGCAATGCGAGAAAGTCATTCCAGCGGGGA
The DNA here is from genome assembly GCF_056930435.1 of Cupriavidus sp. 09_S30. Classification (NCBI taxonomy): domain Bacteria; kingdom Pseudomonadati; phylum Pseudomonadota; class Betaproteobacteria; order Burkholderiales; family Burkholderiaceae; genus Cupriavidus; species Cupriavidus sp. 09_S30. The sequence goes on from NZ_JBXOWI010000002.1 coordinate 2,498,541, forward strand.
TAGAGCGCAGCAAACTGCGTCGCCCGAACATTGTGGAGCTTCCCCCAATGGGGCCTGCCCTCGTATTTGCGGAAGACAGGCCCGATCTCGGTCAACAGGTAGTCATAGGGTTCGCCTTGCAAGGCGTGTACGGCGATGGAACAGCTGTCGCGCTGATAGAACGGGCTCAGCCAAGAATCGTCGGCGCTCACGAAACGAAATTCGAGTGGAAAGAACACGTCGTTTCGCTTCTCCAGCGTCTTGATGACTTGGCGTACGCAATCAATACCGACCTCGCGCGGGACGTGGCACTCTGTTTCGTTGAACCGGGTCGCCCGCTGACTCGCAAGCAGCTTCCAGGATTTGCCCGTGGACACCTCGGTTTTTCCGGTGTCGATCAGCTTGCTCGCGACCCATCGGCGAAGCTGCGGGACGCTGCCGAGCCAGTCGCGTAAGCGGAGCAGATCGCTCAAGGTCTTCTCGTCCTCTGACGGTGGATAGACCTGGTCGGAGCCGTTATAGACGTCGTGAACGATGCCGACGGCGTAGCCGGTGAACGGCAGGTAATAGAACTCGAAGTTGCGATGTTGCCGGGCGAGGCGAGGCGCTTCATCCAGCAATTCATCGACCGGCTTCAGGAAGACCTGTCGACGCAGGTTGTAAGCCGGTACGGTGCGCACCGTCACCTGCGTCACGATGCCCAGCGATCCGAGTGATACGCGTGCGGCGTCGAAGAGGTCGCGGTTATTTTTTGTGCTGCACTCGATGGCGTTGCCGTTGCCTGTCATCAGTCGAATATTGACGACCTCGGCGTGTAGTGCGGGAAGTGCGATGCCGGTGCCGTGCGTTGCCGTCGCTATCGCGCCGGCAAAGGACTGCGAATCGATATCCGGCAGGTTGCGCAGCGCCATGCCCTGCTGATCCAATTGCCGAGACAGCAAGGCCAGCCGGGTGCCGCCGTGCAGTGTGGCGGTGCTCGCGGCCTTATCCACCGAGATCAGGCCGGACATTCGATCAAGCGATACCAAGGTGCCGTCTGTCGGAACCAGGCCGCTGAAGGAGTGTCCAGCGCCTACACAGCGGACCTTGGCGCCTGTCGTGTGCAGTAGTTCCGCCAGGTCCGCCTCACTCGCCGGCGTTGCCATCCGGGCTGGCGCACAGGAGTTGATGCCGGACCAGCTTCGCCACGCCTGGGCTTTGGCGCCTCCTGTCGCTTGCGCCGTAACCACGGAATTTGGCGCCGCACGTGTGTGTCCGGCAATCGCGAACGCCAAACCGGCGCTCGCACCAACCTTGAGGGCATCCCTTCGGCTCACGCGTGCCTGCTTTCTTGCGTCAGTCATGTTTTGCATCGTCCCCATAGGCCATAAAACTGATCAGAGCGCGCATATCAGGGTCGGTGCAGTCGCTGCATAGTCCTTTTGCCGGCATCGACTTGTAGCCTTCCTGCGCATGGCGCACCAAGGTGTCGAGCCCCTGGCGCAGGCGTGGCTCCCATTGCACCAGGGAGCCCGCCAGTGGAGCACCGCTGCCTGCATTTGCATGACAGGTGAAACAGGAACGTTCGTACTGAGCCGAGAGCGCGGCATTTGCAGGCCGAAGCGCTTCAGCTCGCTGCAACGTCGTGGCATCGGGTTGGTGCGGGGCTTCTTGTCCGCATCCCGCCAGCGCAATCGTCACGGCGAGCCACGGAAGGGCAAGCGAGCGCACTGCCTTTCTTGTGCCGATCCATCGGGCCCGATGTGTGCTGATCTCTATGGACGCTGCGCGCAGGCCACTGGTGCCATGCACGGAATTGCTACAAACGGGGGCAGACATGTCTTCCTCAGCTCGCGTTTCGATAACACTGTTATTTATGGATACACCGTTATATCAAAGTGTCCGATGTTGGGAACTGCGGGTATACGCCTAAAGCCACTTTCCCTATGAGGAGCGCTGCGCCCGAACGGGTGCATCCAAAAGCTCGATCGTTGTCAGTCCCGTAGGAAAAACGTTGTACTCAAAAATAACGATGTTATATTTATTGGAATGGGAGGCGATCCAGAGCGTTCGAGGCACGCTTCACGAGGCGATAGTCATGCAAGTGCCAACGTCAACATGCAGCCGTCTTCCACCCAGCGGCGGGGACCAACCGGATACCGGATCGACAAGCCCCCCTGATCGACACTAACCCCACATCAAGAGGGAAACATGGAGGCAACACACTCGTCGTCTATCCGTCCGCCGACGGATGACGCAACGCTGCACGTTGGCGGCCGCGCGCGACGCCGTCGCGCGCTGGTAGCGGCGGTCATAGGCAATGGCCTGGAGATGTACGACTTCACCATCTACAGCCTGTTTGCCGCGACCATCGGCCGCCTGTATTTCCCTAGCGACAACCCGCTGTCATCGCTGATGCTTTCCTTCGCCATTTTTGGCGCGGGCTTCCTCATGCGTCCGCTAGGCGCTGTATGCATCGGACATTTTGCCGACAGTCGGGGCCGCAAGGTGGCGCTGACTCTCACCATCTGGCTCATGGCAGGCGGCACTGCCTTGATCGCGTTTGCGCCTGACTACCAGACGGCCGGCCTTCTCGGCACGACCATGGTCGTGCTTGGCCGCTTGCTGCAAGGGTTGGCTGCGGGCGGGGAAGTCGGCGCGGCATCGGCTCTGCTGATGGAGTCGGCAGCCACGAACAATCGGTGCTACTTCGTCAGTTGGCAGACCGCGACGCAAGGTGGAGCTGCGCTGTTCGGTGCATTGATCGGTGCCGGGCTGTCTGTGTCGCTGACGCCAGAGCAACTGCTTGGTTGGGGCTGGCGCATACCATTTCTCATCGGGCTGCTGATCGCGCCCGTCGGAATGTATATCCGGCGCAACCTCGATGATGGCTACGACACAAAGGCAGCCAAGGCGAGCATTGCAGCGCTCTTCAGCCAGCATTGGCGCGAGATGCTCCTGGGCACGTTGCTGCTTGCGGGAGGAACTGCCGGCATCTACATCAATGTCTTCTACATGCCGACGTACCTGGTGCATTCGCTACGCTTGCCGGCATCGAGCGCGCTGCTCGTCGGGAGTGTGTCTGGGGCGGTCATCCTGATCATGTCGCCGTTGTTCGGGCGCCTTGCAGACAGGTATGACACGCGCAAGCCGATCGTCTACTTTTCCGTGATCTCTTCGCTGGTCTGGAGCTTGCCGACCTTCTTGCTGCTTTCCTCCGGCGTTGGGCTGCCGTTCAAGATCATGGCGGTGGGGGTCGCCGTTACGTTCCTGTCGGCCAGTACCGGCGCCGGCCTCGCCCTCATCATGGAAGGGCTGTCACGCCATCATCGAGCGACCGGGCTGTCGATCATCGTCGGTGTGAGCGTGACCGTGTTTGGCGGCTTCTCGCCTTTGATCTCAACCTGGTTGATCGGCAAGACGGGAAGCGTGATCGCGCCCGCGTGGTATTTGATGGCAACCCTCGCCATCAGCCTTGTCGCGATGACGCTGTATCCGAGTCATCCCGGTCGGGACTGAACATCACGCCGCAGGTATTGAGCCGGCGTCGGCGCGCTGCGCTCTCCTCGTTCGTCACACCGTTCTCGTCCAATCCATTTCATGAATCCATTCTCTACCGTTTCGTCCACGACACCGGAGCTTTGCCTGCTCTCCGCTCGCGAACTTGCCAGCAAGATCAGGGAGCGCGAGCTTTCATCGCGCGAGGTGGTTGGGGCCTTTCTCGATCAGATTGAAGCGCACAATCCGCGTGTCAACGCGATCATCTCCATGCGCACCCGGGAAGCGGTGCTGGCCGACGCGGACAAGGCGGACGCGGCGGTTGCGCGAGGCGAAGCCGTGGGCGCCCTGCATGGCCTGCCCCAGGCAATCAAGGACCTCGCACTGACCAAGGGCATTCGCTCCACGTTCGGCTCCCCGCTGTTCAAGGACCACGTGCCGGACGTGGATGCCATCATGGTCGAGCGGATGCGCGCTGCTGGTGCAATCCTTATCGGCAAGACCAATGCGCCGGAGTTCGGGCTGGGCTCGCACACCTACAACCCGCTGTTCGGCGCCACGGGCAATGCCTTCGACCCCGCCCGCAGCGCCGGCGGCTCCAGCGGTGGCGCCGCTGTGGCGCTGGCGCTGCGCATGCTGCCGGTGGCGGACGGCGGGGATATGGGGGGCTCGCTGCGCAATCCGGCTGCCTTTAACAATGTGCTCGGACTGCGTCCCTCGCAAGGCCGCGTACCGGGTTGGCCGCGCACCGATGCCTTCTTCAACCAACTGGTCACCGAGGGACCGATGGCGCGCAGCGCAAGCGATCTGGCATTGCTGCTCGCGGTCCAGTCGGGATACGACGCGCGCGCGCCGTTGTCGCTCGATTCTGCGGTGCCGGATTGGCATGACCAATTGGATGCCGACCTTGGGGGGCAGCGCATTGCCTGTCTAGGCGATCTCGGGGGGCACCTGCCCTTCGAGCCGGGCATCCTCAGCATGTGCGAGTCGGCGCTCGGCTTGCTGCAGCCTGCCGGCATCGAGGTCGAGTCGGTGCGCTTGGACTTCGATTGGGAGCGGGTCTGGCGCGCATTCGTCGTACTGCGCCAGTTCGCGATCGGGACCAATTTCGAAGCCAGTTACCGTGACCCAGGACTGCGTGCGTTGATGAAACCTGAACTGCAGTGGGAAATTGAAGGCTACAACGCGATGTCGGTCGAGCAGCTCAATACGGCTGTCCAGGACCGCACAGCCTGGTATGACCAGGCGCTGAAGCTGTTCGAGACTTATGACTTCCTGGCTTTGCCGAGCGCCCAGGTTTTCCCCTTTGAAATCAGCAAGCACTGGCCTGATTCGATCGGCAGCCGCAAGATGGACAGCTACCACCGCTGGATGGAGGTCGTAACGCCCGGCACGCTGTCGGGGTGCCCGGTCATCAGCCTGCCAGTGGGCCGCAATGCCGATGGATTGCCAATGGGCGTGCAGATCATCGGCCGGCCGCGTGGCGACCTCTCGCTCCTGCAGCTGACGCGCGCCTACGAACAAGTGAGCAACTTCCCGCAGGAATTGCCGCCAGCCTTGTTGAGGGCGCTCGCATGAGGCGGGGGGAGAAGGCAAATATCGTACTATTGGGCTCACATCGAGCGCCATCGGCGCATCAGGCTTTTCACCATCACGGACGAGGAACAACGAGGTGAGCAAGACAACTGGCGCAAGGCGCGAAGTGCGCCCTGATCCGATACAGGAGCGCAAGCAGCGCGAGCTCGAGCAGCGAAGAAAGGCGATACTCAAAATTGTCCGAAAGCGCGTGCTTCAGGGAGGCGCGCACGCCATATCGATGCGCAAGGTCGCGGAAGAGGCTGGGTTTTCCACGACGATCGTCTATTCCATCTTCAATGACAAGGCCACGTTGATTGCGCAGGCCATGGATGACGACCTCCTCAGGCTCAATCGCGCCATGGAGCAGGCCACAGCGCAAGGCACCACGATCCTCGAGAAAACGAAGCTGGCTTGGCTGGCCTATATCGAGTTCGGTTTGAAGAATCCACGGCAGTACGAACTGGTGTTCATGGAGCCGCGCCCGCCTGCACCGGTCGAGTCCTCCACACTCGAGTTCGGCAACCCCAAGATGGACCCTTACCAGTTCGTCTATGGCTTGGTTTCGGGGCTGGTGGATGAAGGATTCGTTGCGGCGGCGCCACAAGATCTGCACACCATCACACAGGTGCTTTGGGAGGGCGCCCACGGGATGACTTCGTTGCGCATTACCTCTGGAGATGATCCATGGATCCCGAGGGCGGGCGCCGATACCCACGCGCATCATTTGATCGATTCGCTGCTGCTCGGCATCCTCGCAAAGTGGCCGGGAAAGCGTCACGCTGCCGCGGTCAAGGCGATCCTGTCACCACCGGTATCGGCCGGCTAGGCGGCCCGCTCAAGCGTCGCGCAGGTTGAAGGTGCGCGCCAGCGGCGAGCGAATTGTGCCCGCGCCAGACCAAGCATTTTGCATGAACAGACCGCGCAGGACTCGGCCGTTCCGTTGCCCAGCGCCCCGTCACGTCTGTCAAATTACAAAGGGAGGAGACATCTAATGAATACAGCCATCAACAGCCGTGGCGCAACAACGTGGCGGGCCATCGGACGCATCTTGCTAGTGCTGCTCGCCGCGGTTGTCGTGCTGGTCGCCTGCGTGGCTTTCAACACGTGGCGCCAGAACTCCCGACAGCTTGAGGTGCCGCCCGCTCCGCTGCTGGCCGTGGATGGTGCCGCAGCGGCAGCGCATCTGGGTGAGGCCATCCGCGCCCGCACGGTATCCAGCGCAACCGACGCCCAGCAGAATGCCGACCAGTTTCGCCAACTACATGCGATGCTGGCGGCGCGCTACCCCAAAGCCCATGCCGTCATGCAGCGCGAACAGGTGGGCGACTTTGCCCTGCTTTATACGTGGAAGGGTTCCGACCCGTCGCTGCAGCCGATCCTGCTGATGGCGCACCAGGATGTGGTGCCCATCGCGCCCGGCACGGAAGGGGACTGGACCGAGCCTCCGTTCGCCGGTGTGGTCAAGGACGGCATGGTCTGGGGCCGCGGCGCGTGGGACGACAAAGGCAATCTGATCGCCCAGATGGAGGCGGCTGAACTGCTGGCAGCGGGCGGCTTCCAGCCACGCCGCACCATTCACTTCGCCTTTGGTGCCGACGAAGAGGTGGGCGGCGAACGCGGCGCCAAGAAGATCGCCGCGCTGCTGCAGTCGCGCGGCGAGCATCTCGAATTCGTGATTGATGAAGGGCTGCTGATCACCGAAGGCGTGGTGCCGGGGCTAACCAAGCCGGCCGCGCTGATCGGCGTTGCCGAAAAGGGCTTTCTGTCAGTGGCGTTGAAGCTTCGCGCGACGCCTGGCCATTCTTCCATGCCCCCCTCGCATCCCGGCGAGAGCGCCATCGCCATGATGAGCGCCGCGCTCAAGCATCTGGATGACGAGCAATTCCCCGCTGGCATTCGCGGCGTGCCGCGAGAGATGTTCGAAACGCTGGCGCCGGAAATGGACGGCTTCAACCGTGTGGCGCTGTCCAACCTGTGGCTGTTCGGGCCGCTGCTGGAGAAGAAGCTGGCGGCCTCGGCCAGTTCCAATGCCATGCTGCAGACGACCACCGCGCTGACCATCTTCCAGGCAGGCAACAAGGACAACGTGCTGCCCGGCCGTGCGGAGGCGACGGTCAATTTCCGTCTGCTGCCCGGCGACAGCGCGTCTGCCGTGATGGCCCATGTCGAAGACGCCACCAAGGCTGCCGCGCCCAAAGGGCATTTTGATTTAACTGTGCTACCCGGCATGAGCGAGGCGTCGCCGGTGTCGCCCACACAAGCGGCGTCTTATCAGTTGATCAACAAGACGGTGCGTGAGCTGTTTCCCGGAACCGTGGTGGCGCCAGGGCTGATGGTGGGGGCAACCGATTCTCGCTATATGGTTGGCCTGAGCGACCACGTGTACCGCTTCTCACCTGTGCGGACCAAGCCGGAAGACATTCCGCGCTTTCATGGCACCAACGAGCGCATGACAGAGGCGAACCTGGTCGGGTTGATCCGCTTCTACCACCGGCTGATCCACCAGGCGGCGGGGGCGCAAGCCTGACGCAGGATCAGACGTCGCTGCCCGGCTTCCCCCGGCCGCATGGCCTTGCCTGATCGCCCCTGCAAACAATCCGTCATATCCCTTACACAGTCGTGGGATACCTTGCGGGCTCCGATCAGGGAGGAACCCCATGCGCAAACAAGAAAAAGGCGGCCTGCTGGCCGTACTCGCCGCGCTGACCACCGCAGGTATCCTGCATGGCTGCGGCACCGACAACCCGCCCGGCGATACGCCCGCCTCGCCCCCCACCAATCCCCAGCAGCCGGCGGATGCCGCCAGCGCCGCCGTCAACATCCAGTCCGCCTGGGTAGTGGTCGGCGAGAACAACCAGGCGACCGCCCGCGTGGTCACCAGCTACAGCGCGCCGGCGCCCGCTTCCGGCAGCGCCGACCCGAACGCGTCCTGCCCGCTGCTGAGCGTCGACGGCAAGCAAAGCCGCATGTCGCTGCGCGTGGCGGCCGGCAGCGTGCCCCTGCGCCCGACGGCCAGCGACCCGGCCGACTCGAAGGCGTCGGCCTTCCCGGTCAATGTCTGCGAGGCCAAGCTGCCAGCCGGCGCCGCCCAGGCCAGCGTGGCCGGGCAATCGCTGCCGCTGCCCAAGGCTGAGCCGCAGCGCATCCTGGTGCTCGCCGATACAGGTTGCCGCCTGAAGAAGGCTGACAACGCCTACCAGGCCTGCGCGGACGGCAACGCCTGGCCCTTCGCCGCCCTCGCCACCACCGCCGCGGGCTTGAATCCCGACCTGGTGCTGCATATCGGCGACTACCACTATCGCGAGAACGCCTGCCCGGACGATATCGCGGGCTGCAAGGGCAGCCCCTGGGGCTACGGCTGGGACACCTGGCAGGCCGACCTGTTCCAGCCGGCACGCCCGCTGCTGGCCAAGGCGCCCTGGATCATGGTGCGCGGCAATCACGAGGAATGCGCACGGGCCGGCCAGGGCTGGTACCGCTTCCTCGATACGCGCCCCTACGCGGAGGCCAACTCCTGCAACGACCCGGCCAACGACAACATCGCCAACTATTCCGAGCCCTACGCCGTACCGCTGGGCACCGGCTCTCAGGTTGTCGTGTTCGATACGGCCAAGGTGAGCAAGTCCGCGCTGAAGACGACCGACGCGCAGTTCCAGATCTACCGCAAGCAGTTCCAGACGGTGGCCGCGCTCGCCGCCAAGCCGGGCATCAGCACCACGATGTTCACCAACCACCATCCGATCCTGGCCTTCGCCCCGATCGCAGGCAGCGCGCCGGCACCCGGCAACCTGGCGCTGCAATCCGTAATGCAGGACCTGAACGCCCAGGCCTACTACCCGCCCGGCGTGCAGGTCGCGCTGCACGGCCACGTGCATGACTTCCAGGCCATCAACTTCTCCTCCAACCATCCGGCCGCCATCGTCTCCGGCAACGGCGGCGACAACCTGGACGTGGCGCTGCCCGACCCGCTGCCGGCCAACATGGTGCCGGCACCGGGCACGGTGATCAACGGCATCACCCATCACAACAGCTTCGGTTTCGTGATGATGGAGCGCCGCGCGGCGCCGGCCACCGGCTGGACCTACAAGGCGTACACCATTGCCGGCAAGGTGCTCGCCACCTGCACGCAGACCGGCAACACGCTGGCATGCGACAAGAGCGGCTTCCTCACGCCCTGATCGCGGCGGGGCTGCTGGCGCCGATGCTGGCGCTGTGCGCACCGTCCGTGCCGCCCGCGGCAAGCGCCGGGGCGGCAGCCGCGCCCGCGCCGGCCACCACCACGCTGCTGCCGGGCGCGCCGCCCTCTCGCGTGGTGGCCGTCATCGGCACGCAGACGCCACAGGTGGCATCCAAGGTGGACCCGGCCACGGCCATGTTCCGGCCCGATGCGGAACTGGCCGCGCTGGGCCGCCGCATCTTCTTCGACTCTCGCCTGTCCGAGCCGCGCGGCCAGAGCTGCGCCGGCTGCCACGACCCTGCGCGCGCGTTCTCGCCCACGCTGACGCCGGCCGCGCTGCGCGGACCCGGCGTGCCGCAGGGCAGCCGGCCGGGGCGCTTCAGCCTGCGCAACGCGCCCTCGCTGCTTTACGTGCGCTACGTGCCGCGCCGCTACTTCTACCAGGATGACGATGCGCTTCAGCCCGCGCCGTTCGGCGGACTGTTCATCGACGGCCGCGCCGACACGCTCGCCGAGCAGGCACGCGGCCCGCTGTTCGACCCCAACGAGATGAACAACGCCACGCCCGCCAGCCTGCTGCGCAAGGTCAATGCGACCGAGCTGGCGCCGGCGCTGGCGGCGCGCTTCGGGCCTGCCGTGCGGCGCGACCCCGAACGCATGGTAGCCGCGCTGGGCGAAGCGCTGCAGGCCTATCTGCAGAGCGACGAAATGGCGCCCTTCAGTTCGCGCTTCGACGACTACCTGCGCCGCCGCACGCCGCTGAGCGCACAGGAGGCGCGCGGCCTGGCGCTGTTCAAGAGTCCAGACAAAGGCAACTGCATGAGCTGCCACACCTTGTCGGACACCGCGCAGCGCCCCGAGCGCTCACTGTTCACCGATTTCGGCTATGACGCCATCGCCGTGCCGCGCAACCGCGCGCTGCCGGCCAACCGCGATCCGCGCCATTTCGACCTTGGCCTGTGTGACACTGCACGCAAGCTACGCTGGCCCGAGCCCGGACAATGGTGCGGCTACCTGCGCACGCCCGGCTTGCGCAACGTGGCGGTGCGCCAGCGCTTCATGCACAACGCGGTCTTCGCTTCCTTGCGCGACGCCGTCGCTTTCTACAATACGCGCTCGACCGACCCGCGCCATTGGTACCACGGCGCAGACACCTTCGACGACGTTCCGGCGGCGTACCGCGGCAACGTCAACGTCAACTCGATGCCGATGAACCGCCGGCCCGGCATGCCGGCGGCGCTGTCCGAGCAGGACATCGACGACATCGTCGCCTTCCTGCGCACGCTGACGGATGCGCCTTACGTCGGCGCGATGCCGCCCCTCGCTCCCGCCGCGGGCGCCGCGACGAAGGCCACAGCAGGCACGCTGATACACCAGCCATAGGCAGGCCACGCTGCGTCAACGCCTCGTAGCGTGCTGCCATGCAGAACTCATGCGCGCCGATCGCCCAGGAACGCAGTGGCCTGCGTTGACAGCGGCTTCCTTCCGGACTTACGCTCGACCGGCGGATCTGCCTGCCGGAGCCGACTGGACAGGGCCGGCAGCCGTGCGTCAACAACAAAGACAAACAATAACAATAGAGACATTGCACCGTGCCACCCCGCCTCTCCGTCCTGCGTCCTGCTCTCCCCATCCTGCTCGGTGTCTCGGCCTTGCTCAGCCTGGCGATGGGCCTGCGCCAGAGCCTGGGCATCTTCATGCCGCCGCTCACCCGCGACATCGGCATCTCGGTTTCCGACTTCACCATCGCCATCGCCGTACAGAACCTGACCTGGGGCCTGCTGCAGCCGCTGGCCGGGGCCTGGGCCGGGCGCCTGGGCTTCCGCCGCCTGATGATGGGAGGCGCACTGCTCTATTTGGCCGGACTGGTCCTTCTGGCCACCGCGCACGACCTCATCGGCGTCACGCTGGGTGCCGGCGTGGCGATCGGGGCGGCCATGGCCTGCACCGGCAGCGCGATTTCGCTGGCCGTGGCGGCGCGGCCGGTACCGGCTGCGCTGCGCAGCACGGTGCTGGGACTGGTGTCGGGCGCCGGCTCGCTGGGCGCGCTGATCGCCGCGCCGATCGGCCAGGTGGTGAGCCAGGCCCACGGCTGGCGCGCCGGCCTGGCGGCCTTCATCGTGCTGGCGCTGGTGATGCTGCCCGCGGCCTGGTTCGCGGGACGGGTCGACAAGCTGCCGCTGCCGACCCTCGCCGCAGGCCCCGAGCAGAGCGCGCGTGAGGCGTTGGGCTCGGCGCTGCGCCATGCACCCTTCGTGGTGATGGCTCTGGCCTACTTCGTGTGTGGCATGCAATTGGTCTTCCTGACCACGCACCTGCCGACTTACCTGGACGTGTGCGGCATGGACCCGATGCTCAGCGCGCAGGCGCTGGGCATGATCGGTGGCTTCAATGTGCTGGGCAGCCTGTTCTTCGGCTGGGCCGGTGGACGCTACAACAAGCTGTTGCTGCTGGGTGGCATCTACACGACCCGCTCGCTGGTGCTGACGTGGTATTTCTCCTCGGCGCCCACCCCCGGCAGCACATTGGTGTTCGCGGCCCTCATGGGCTTTCTCTGGCTGGGCGTGGCGCCGCTGGTGTCGGGCTGGATCGCCGAGACCTTCGGCCTGCGCTGGCAGGCCATGCTCGGCGGCGTGGCCTTCTTCAGCCACCAGATCGGCAGCTTCGTAGGTGCCTTCGGCGGCGGGCTGGTCTATGACGCGCTGGGCTCGTACACCGTGGCCTGGCAGGCAGGCGTGGCCATGGGCCTGACCGCCGGCGTGGCCCAGATCATCTTCGCCCTGGCCACCCGCTCGGGGCCGCCGCGCGCCGTGCCCACCTGAGCCGGACCGCGCGAAATGCACCGATACAACTTCCCGGTTTGCGGGCAGCACCACACAGTCAGATAATGACGGGCGCTGCCGGCCGCGGCCCGCAGCGCCCGCCTCCGCCGTCACCCGTCCCATGCAGTCACATCAAGGCCTTCCCCATCCCCAGCGCGCCTGGGCCGTCCTGACCGTTTTCAGCGGCCTGATCCTTGCCGTGCTGGACGGCTCCATTGCCAATATCGCCCTGCCCTCGATCTCGCGCGAGCTGGGCGCCGACCCGTCGCGCACCATCTGGGTGGTCAACGGCTACCAGCTCGCGGTCACGGTCTGCCTGCTGCCGCTGTCATCGCTGGGCGACATCCTGGGCTACAAGCGCGTCTACCGCGCGGGCCTCACCATCTTCCTGCTGGCGTCGCTGCTGTGCGCGCTGTCCGTGAACCTGCCCATGCTGGTGGCCGCACGCGTGCTCCAGGGCGTGGGCGGCGCCGGCATCATGAGCGTCAACACCGCGCTGGTGCGCTACATCTACCCGCCCAACCGGCTGGGGCGCGGCATCGGCTTCAATGCGCTGGTAGTGGGCATCACCACGGCCGTGGGCCCTTCGCTGGGCGCGGTGATCCTGTCGGTGGCCAGTTGGCCGTGGCTGTTCGCCGTCAACCTGCCGGTGGCCCTGCTGGCGCTGACACTGAGCCGGCGCTCGCTGCCAGCCACGCCACCGCAGCCGCGCGAGTTCGACTATCCCAGTGCCGCGCTGTCGGCGGTGGTCTTCGGGCTGTTCATCCTGGGTGTGGACGGCCTCGGCCACGAGGCACTGCGCCAGGCCGGGGCGGTCGGGCTGGCCGCCGCGCTCGCACTTGGCTGGGTGCTGGTGCGCCGCCAACGCGGGCAGGCCGCGCCGCTGGTGCCGGTGGATCTGTTCAAAAGCCGCGCCTTCACGCTGGCGGTGGGCACCTCCTTCTGCTCCTTCATGACGCAGATGCTGTCCTTCGTGGCGATGCCCTTCTACCTGGAGTACCAGCTTGGGCGCTCGCTGCAGGAGACCGGGCTGCTGATCACCCCGTGGCCGCTGATGGTGGCGCTGATGGCGCCCCTCTCCGGGCGCCTGTCCGACCGCTACCCGGCCAGCATCCTGGCGGGCAGCGGCCTCGGCCTGCTTGCCGGCGGCCTGCTCAGCCTGGCGCTGCTCGACAAGGGCGCGGGCAATGCGGAGGTGATGTGGCGCATGGCCATGTGCGGGCTGGGCTTCGGGCTGTTCCAGTCGCCCAACAACCGCGCCATGATCGGCGCCACGCCGCGCGAGCGCAGCGGCGGCGCCAGCGGCGCGCAGGCCACCACGCGGCTGCTGGGCCAGACCACCGGCACCGCCGTGGTGGCCCTGCTGTTCAGCCTGGACCGCAGCGGCGCGGCGCGCATGGCGTTGTTCACGGCAGCCTCGGTGGCAACGCTGGGCGCGGTGGTCAGCCTGAGCCGACTGCGCGACGGCAATGCCGCGCCAAGCGGCCACGCTGCGGCCGAACCGGACGCCTGAGCGGGGAGGCCTGCGGCGACGGAATACCGCGCTTGCGCGGCGCGCAGCTTGGCGAAATTGCAAGCGCCCGCCCTCTCCCCCGGCCCCTCTCCCGCAAGCGGGAGAGGGGAGCAAACCAGCGCAGCGCCAATTCCATCGCGCTTGCCGAAGCCGACAGGATGCGCCAACACCAATCGCCAAGCATAGTGTCTTGGCTCCCTCTCCCCTCATGGGGAGAGGGTTGGGGAGAGGGGTGGTCTAGCAAGGCGCCACAAACAACAAAGCCGTCGGTTTTATCCAGCACGTTGGCACGGAAACGAAGCCGTCGGTTTTATCCAGCACGTCGGCACAGAATCGAAGCCATCCGTCCTATCCAGCACGTCCCAACCGGCATGACGCTACTCCGCCTTCGCCCCCGACTCCTTGATCACCTTGGCCCACTTGGCGATCTCGCTGTGCTGGAACGCGGCCAGCTTGTCCGGGGAGCCGAGGATGGGATCGAGCCCCAGCGTCTTCAGCTTGGCCTGCACGTCGGGCAGGTTGAAGATGCGGTTAGCCTCGGCGTTCAGCCTGGCCTGCAGCTCCTTGGGCAGGTGGGCCGGCGCGAAGATGGCGAACCAGGAATCGGCATCGAAGCCTGGCAGGCCCTGCTCGGCGAGTGTGGGAATGTCGGCCGCCGAGGGCGAGCGCTTGAGGCTGGTGACGCCCAGCGCGCGCAGCTTGCCTTCGCGGATCAGCGGCAACGCCGACGGCAGGTTGTCGAACATCATGCTGATATGGCCGCCGAGCAGGTCGGGAATCGCCATGGCCCGCCCCTTGTAGGGCACATGGGTCAGCTTGACGCCGGCCATCGTATTGAACATCTCGCCGGCCACGTGCGGCGAGGTGCCCACGCCGGGCGTACCGAAGGTCAGCGCTCCGGGCCTGGCCTTGGCCAGGGCGATCAGCTCGGCCACGGTCTTCGCGGGGACCGAGGGGTTCACCACCAGCACGTTGGGGGTGGAGGCCACCAGCATGATCGGCGTGAAATCCTTGACCATGTCGTACTGCATCTTGCTGTACAGCGAGCCGTTGATCGAATGCGTGCCGACCGTGCCGAGCGCCAGCGTATAGCCGTCGGCCGGCGCATGCGCCACGGCCTCGGCGCCGATGTTGCCGCCGGCGCCCGGCTTGTTGTCGACCACCACCGGCTGGCCGAGCGAGAACTTCTCGGCGAACACGCGTGCGAGGATGTCCGGCGCGCCGCCGCTGGGAAAACCTACCACCATGCGCAGCGGCTTGCTGGGGTAGTTGTCGGCGCGTGCCGGTCCCGCGGACGCGGCGGCAAGCGCGGCGGCGGCGACCATCGCCGCGCCGAAGGATTGGATGCCCATCGAGTGTCTCCTTGCAGGCCCGCTTCTGTCGGGGGCCTTGCGAACTGCGTCTGGGATGGGCCACGGCGCCGCCTGCATGGGCCGCGCCGTGGCCGGCGCTGGGAGGACCGCGTCCCCGCTCAGACAGGGATGTTGCCGAACTCCTGCATCACTTTATCGTGCAGGCGGCGCATGCCCTTGATCCAGCGGTCGTAGTCCTGGCCCTTGCGGCGGTAGTACTCGAGCACCTCGGGATGCGGCAGGATCAGGAAGCGTTCGTCGGCCATGCCTTCCAGCGTGACCGCGGCGACGTGCTCGGGCGTCACCGAGCCTTGCTGCAGGAAGCCCTTGCGCTCGCCCTCCTCGCCGAACAGCATCTTGGTCTGCACCCCCTGCGGGCAGATGCAGCTCACCTTGATGCCGCGGTCGCCGTAGGTGATGGAGAGCCACTCGGCGAAGCCGATGGCGGCGTGCTTGGTCACGGCATAGGGCGCCGAGCCGATCTGCGACAGCAGGCCGGCCGCCGAGACGGTGTTGACGAAATAGCCGTCGCCGCGCGCGAGCATCTGCGGCAGCACCGCGCGCGCCGCGTGGATGTGGGCCATCACGTTGATTTCCCAGATGCGCTGCCACTCCTCGGCGCTGGCGTCGAGCGCCTTGCGCAGGATGATGCCGGCATTCGAGCAGAACACGTCGACCTGGCCGAAGCGGCGGGTGGCTTCGTCGGCCAGCGCCTGCACGGCGGCGGCATCGGACACGTCGGTGCGCTGGGCGAAGATCTCGCAGCCGGGCGCCGCTGCGGCGGCCTCGGCGGCGACCTGCTCGGCGCCGGCACCGTCGATGTCGGCCACGGCCACGCCGCGTGCGCCGGCGCTGGCGCAGGCCATCACCAGCGCACGCCCGATGCCGGTGGCACCACCGGTCACGATCACCGTCTTGTTGCGGATATCCATCTTACGTCTCCTCTTGGTGTGGTAGGGAAATCATTGATTCAGGGCAGGCGTTCCTGGTCATCGCCCGCCTGCCACAGACGAGCCTGGATCGCTTCGGCCAGCGCGCGCACGCGCGGCCCCAGGTTGGCTTCCAGGATCTCGGGCGCCAGGCGTTCGGCCGCGCCGCCGATGTTGAGCGCCAGCACTTCGGCGCCGTCTTGCAGCAGGATCGGCGCCGCCGCACCGGCGACGCTGCGTTCCCACTCGGCATGCGCCAGGCAGAAGCCGCGCCGGGCGAAATCGCGCAGCGCACGCTCGATACGGCTGCGCACGCCGGACCAGCGCGGCCCGTAGTAACGCTCCAGCTCGGCCAGCACCGCCTGGCGGCGCGCCGGCGGCAGCCCCGCCAGGTAGGCGCGGCCGATCGCCGAGGTGGCGATCGGCAGGCGCGAGCCCGGCGTCAGCCGCTTGACCAGCGCACCGCGCGGCTGGCAGGCCTCCAGGTAGATCATCTCGTGCCGGTCCGGCATGGCCAGCGCCACCGTGCAGTCGGTGGCGAACGCCAGCGACTGCATCATGGGCCGGGCGACCTCGCGCAGGCGCGAGCCCGCCACGTAACGGTGGCCGAGCACCAGCGCGCCCTGCCCGAGGCGGTACTTCTCCTGCCCGGCGGCATAGACGAGATAGCCCAGGCGCGCCAGCGTGTAGCTCAGGCGCGAGACGGTGGGGCGCGGGATGCCTGTGCGCCGCGACAGCTCGGCATTGCCCAGGTAGCCGTCGTCCGGCCCGAAGGCGCGCAGCAGTTCCAGCCCGCGTGCCAAGGCCGTGACGAAGTTTCGATCCTCGTCGCCGCCGGCTGGCGACCGCGGCAGGTCTGCCGCTTCGGCCGCATCGAGCGTGTCCGCAGCCTTGCTCTCTTCTGTCGGCAAAGGGATCGAAATGGTGCGCTTCATGATGAGAATGGCTTGGAATTCGGTGGCCGGCAGCAAAGAGCGCCGACCTGGATATCTCCATGATTTCTACACGGTTTCCACGCTATTTCGCTGTGCGAAACGCATCCCCGTATTCCTTGACTGTGCCTCAGGGCGTATGCAACAGTCAATTAAAACGAACGATCGTGCGGGAAATGACATTTCCCGACACGGCACCTCTGCCGCCAACCGCGCGCTGCGCGGCGGCAACATCCAGGAGACACAACATGCTTCACACCTTTCCCAAAGCAGATCCGCCACACGACTAACGACCAGCGGCCGCGCACGCCGCGGCAGGCCCGCGCCTGCCGCCCTCCACGCTTTCCCGCTTTGTCGCGCGCCGGGCTCTGCCCGCGCGTGTCCTCCTTTTGCGATTCGAGAGAGGCAAGTCTGTGGCACTGTTTCTTCAGCAATTCCTCAATGGCCTGACGCTTGGCGGCGTCTACAGCCTGGTGGCGCTGGGCCTGACCCTGGTCTACGGCATCCTGCACGTCCCCAACTTCGCGCATGGCGCCTTCTACATGGCCGGCGCCTATGTGTCCTACTACGCCATGACCGCGCTGGGCTGGAACTACTGGCTGGCGATGGTCGGCGCGGCGCTGGCCGTGGCGCTGCTGTCGATGCTGGCCGAGCGGCTGGTGTTCCATCCGCTGCGCAACGCGCCCGAGCTGCACGACATGATCGCCGCCATCGGCATCATGCTGTTCCTCGAAGCCGGCGCGCAGGCCCTGTGGGGCGCTGACTTCCAGCGCATGCCCACGCCCTACGGCCAGATCGTCGACCTGTTCGGCCTGACCGCCCCGGCGCAGCGCCTGCTGATCATCGCCGCCGCCTTCACCTTGATGGTGCTGCTGCACCTGTTCCTGACGCGCACCATCACCGGCGCGACCATCATGGCGATGGCGCAGAACCGCGAGGGCGCGGCACTGGTGGGCATCGACGCCACGCGCGTGACGCTGCTGGTGTTCGCCATCTCAGGCGCGCTGGCGGCCATCGCCGCCACGCTGTACGCGCCGATCAACCTGGTCTACCCGAGCATGGGCAACCTGGTGATCACCAAGGCCTTCGTCATCATCATCCTGGGCGGCATGGGCAGCATCCCCGGCGCCATCGCCGGCGGACTGATCATCGGCATGGCCGAGAGCTTCGGCGGCTTCTACGTGTCGACCGACTACAAGGACATCATCGCCTTCGTGCTGCTGGTCGCCATCCTGTCGGTGCGCCCGCAAGGCCTGTTCGCCGGCAAGACCGCATAAGGAGTCACTGGAAATGAACGCATTGCAAGGCAAGACGGGCTGGGCGCTGCTGCTGGCGCTGGCAGTGGCCTTTCCCCTGGTCGCCGCCAACAGCTACTTCCACACCGTGATGACGCTGGCCTACATCTACGCCATCGCCACGCTCGGGCTGAACCTGATCACCGGCTACACCGGCCAGCTCAACCTGGCGCACGGCGGCTTCATGGCCATCGGCGCCTATACGCTGGGCATCCTGACGGTCGACCACCAGGTGCCGTTCTGGACCGCGTTCGCGCTGTCCGGCGTGGTCTGCATGGCGATCGGCTACGTGGTCGGCGTGGTCTCGCTGCGGCTGCGCGGCCACTATTTCTCGATCTTCACGCTGTGCATCGGCTACATCATCTACCTGCTGATCGAGAAATGGGAAAGCCTGACGCACGGCACGGTAGGCCTGATCGGCATCCCGGTGCCGGCGGCGATCGGGCCGCTCACCTTCGACAGCGTGCTGGCGCAGTACTACCTGGTGCTGTTCTTCCTGGTGGTCGGCACCTGGCTGATGCACCGCATCGTCAGCTCGCTGCTGGGCCGCAGCTTCATGGCCGTGCGCAACAGCGAGGCGCTGGCCGAGGCGCTCGGCGTCAACCTGATGCGCACCAAGGTGCTGTCCTTCGTGCTGTCGGTCGGCTACGCCGGCTTCGCCGGCGCGCTGTACGCGGGCCAGGTGCGTTTCCTGGGTCCGGACATCGCCCGCACCGACCTCACCTTCGACATGGTGATGGCCATGCTGGTGGGCGGTACCGGCACGCTGCTGGGGCCGCTGCTGGGCTCGGTGCTGGTGCCCTGGGTCACGCAGACGCTGCAGTTCCTGCAGGACTACCGCATGCTGGTGTTCGGCCCGGTGCTGATCCTGCTGATCATCTTCGTCCCCGACGGCATCGTCGGCTCCTGGCTCAAGCGCCAGGCCCGCCGCGAGGCGGCGGCGCGGCGTTCCGCGCGCCCTCAGGGGCAGGCGCAGGCCGCGCGTGCAACCGTCAATCCTTCCGCCGGAGCAGACCGTGCTTGAGATCCGCAACCTGACGAAGAAGTTCGGCGGCCTGACCGCCGTGCACGATGTCTCGGTCAAGTTCGAGACCGGCCACATCAACGCCATCATCGGCCCCAACGGCGCCGGCAAGACCACCTTCTTCAACCTGATCGCCGGCACGCATGCGCCGAGCTCGGGCCAGATCCTGTTCAAGGGCACCGACGTGGCCGGCCTGCGCGCCGACCAGATCGCCCGTCTGGGCGTGGCGCGCACCTTCCAGGCCACCCACCTGTTCGACCGCGCCACCGTGCTCGACAACCTGATCGTCGGGCACCGGCTGCGCACGCGCGCCGGGCTGGCCGACGTGATCTTCAACACGCGGCGGCTGCGCGAGGAAGAGCACCTGTGCCGCGCCAAGGCCGAGGAGGCGCTGGACTTCGTCGGCCTCTCCCACTTGGCGCATGAGGTGGCGGCCGACATCACACAGGAGCAGCGCAAGCGCGTCGCCTTCGCGCTGGCGCTGGCCACCGGGCCCGACCTGCTGCTGCTCGACGAGCCCGCCGGCGGCGTCAACCCCGAGGAGACGGTCGGCCTGGCCGAGCTGATCCGCAAGATGGTGCGGCATGGCAAGACCGTCTGCCTGATCGAACACAAGATGGACATGATCATGCGCATGGCCGACAAGATCATGGTGCTGAACTACGGCGAGAAGATCGCCGAAGGCACGCCCGAGCAGATCCAGCGCGATCCGCTCGTCATCGAAGCCTACCTGGGAGCCGACCATGTTGCAGCTTGAGCGCGTCTCGCTTTCCTACGGCAGCTTCCGCGCGCTGGACAATATCAGCCTGCACGCCGGCGCCGGCGAACTGGTGGTGCTGCTGGGCGCCAACGGTGCCGGCAAGAGCTCGATCTTCCTGGCCATGAGCGGCATCCATCGCGCCAGCGGCGGCAGCATGCGCTTCGACGGGCGCGAGCTGGGCGGCATGAAGCCGTCGCAGATCGTGCAAGCGGGACTGGTGCACTGCCCCGAGGGACGCAAGCTCTTCCCCACCATGAGCGTGGAGAAGAACCTCGTGCTGGGCGCCTACGTCCACCGGCACGACCGCGCCGGCATCCAGCGCACGCTGGCAGAGGTCTACGAGATGTTCCCGATCCTGCGCGAGAAGAAGGACCAGGCCGCCGGGTCGCTGTCCGGCGGGCAGCAGCAGATGGTGGCGCTGGGCCGCGCGCTGATGGGCCGCCCGCGCGCACTGCTGCTCGACGAACCCTCGCTCGGGCTGGCGCCGCTGGTGGTCAAGCAGATGTTCGAGGTGATCCAGCGCATCAACCGCGCCGGCACCACCGTGCTGCTGGCCGAGCAGAACGCCTACGCGGCGCTGGGCATCGCCCACCGCGCCTATGCGATCGAGGGCGGGCGCATCGTGATGGAGGGCGACCGCGACACGCTGCTCAAGGACGAGGGCATCCGCAAGGCGTATATCGGTGGATAAGGGGTGCGCCAGCGCCATACGAACGAACCGACAGGTGTTCTCTCTCTCCCCTCATGGGGAGAGGGCCGGGGAGAGGGGTGGGATAGCAAGCGGCCACGCCAAGCGAAGCCGACGGTGTGATCCCACTCGCCACGGTCTGCCAGCGCCGGCCCTCTCCCCCGGCCCCTCTCCCGCAGGCGGGAGAGGGGAGCAATACAGCGGCACGCAATGCACCGCCGCAAGGCAATGAACAAGCAAGCAACACCCAAGCAATACGCAACGACAACAGGAGACAGCCTCATGCAGCAAAAGATGATCCGCCGCTTCTTCCCGCTGGCCGCCACGGCGATGGCCGCCCTGCTCGCCTCGGGCGCCGCACTGGCGCAGGAGGTGGTCAAGCTCGGCTATACCGGCCCGCTGTCCGGCGGTGCCGCGCTCTATGGCAAGAACGTCCTGTCCGGCATCCAGATGGCGGTGGACGAGATCAACGCCAAGGGCCTGGAAGTCAGCGGCAAGAAGGTCAAGCTCGAGGTGGTGTCGCTCGACGACAAGTACTCGCCTGCCGACGCCGCCATCAACGCGCGCCGGCTGGTGCAGCAGTACAAGACGCCAGCCGTGTTCGTGCCGCATTCCGGCGGCATCTTCGCGCTGCAGGCCTTCAACGAGCAGGAGAAGTTCCTGGTGATGGCCTATTCGAGCGTGCCGCGCATCACCGACGCCGGCAACAAGCTCACCATCCGCATCCCGCCGGCCTATACCGGCTACATCGAGCCCTTCATCAAGGCGGAGATGAAGCGCTTCGGCAAGAACGTGGCGCTGGCGCCGGCCGACCACGACTATGCCAAGGCCTGGGTGCAGGCCTTCGTGCCGGCGTGGGAAGCCGCGGGCGGCAAGGTGGTGGCCAACAACCCGATGTCCTATACCAAGGCGACGGACTTCTACAGCGGCGTGTCGCGCGTGCTGGCCGACAAACCCGACGTGATGTTCGTCGGCGGCCCGTCCGAGCCGACCGCGCTGGTGGTCAAGCAGGCGCGCGAGCTGGGCTTCAAGGGCGGCTTCATCGTGATGGACCAGGCCAAGCTCGACGAGATGGCCAAGGTCACCAACGGCCTGGCCATGCTGGAAGGCTCGATCGGCGTGCTGCCGCTGGTCAACGATGCGCGCCCGGCTGCGCAGGCGTTCAATGGCCGCTACAAGAAGCTGCATGACGGCAAGGACGCCACCACCGAGATGTCGCTGAACTACACCATGGTGTACGCGCTGGCCGGCGCCATGAAGCTGGCGGGTACCACCAGCGACGCCAACGCCATCCGCGCCAAGCTGCCGGATGCGGTGAAAACCATGGCCAAGGATGCCAACCCCAACGAGGTGGAAGGCATCGACGCCAAGGGCGGCACGGTCGCCGACACCATCGTCGGCGTGGTGCAGGGCGGCAAGATCGCCCAGGTCAGGCTGTCCGAGCTGGGCAAGTAAGTCCCTTCCGCACGAGGCAGCCGAACGGCGCGCGGCGGGATCATCCTGCCGCGCGCCGTTTCGCTTCAAGAACGCCCCAGTCCGCCCGCACTGGGGCTAGTCCACTGAATCACTGAAATCGGTCGGTGCCTGCCACGCCATGCGGGCTCATCGCGTCGTTGCAAATGCTCGCAATAGCCGTGCTATTGCTGCGCTTTGCGCCTAGCGCTGATTCCCGCATGGCATGTCCTTCACCTCCCATTTCAATGATTCAGCGGACTAGGGATGCTGTGGCTGCGGCAGCTGCTGTGACTGCTGCGGTTGCTGAACCTCGCGCTGGCGCCGCTGCGCTTCCTGCTGCTGGCGCTGCTGCTGTTGCTGGAACTGCTGCTGGCGCTGCTGCTCGGCCTGCTGGTGTTGCTGCTCCTGCGCCTGGCGCTGCATATCCGCCTGCCTGCGCTGGGCTTCCTGCATCTGCCGCTGCTGATCGGCCTGTTGGCGCTGCATCTCCTGCGCCTGGCGCTGCTGGTCCATCTGCTGGCGCTGCCGCTCCTGCATCTGCCGCTGCTGATCGGCATGCTGGCGCTGCATCTCCTGCGCCTGGCGCTGCTGGTCCATCTGCTGGCGCTGCCGCTCCTGCGCCTGGCGCTGCTGATCGGCCTGCTGGCGCTGCATCTCCTGCGCCTGGCGCTGCTGGTCCATCTGCTGGCGTTGCCGCTCCTGCGCCTGGCGCTGCTGATCGGCCTGCTGCCGCTGCGTCTCCTGCGCTTGGCGCTGCTGGTCCATCTGCTGGCGTTGCCGCTCCTGCGCCTGGCGCTGCTGATCGGCCTGCTGCCGCTGCGTCTCCTGCGCCTGGTGCTGCTGGTCCATCTGCTGGCGTTGCCGTTCCTGCATCTGCCGTTGCTGGTCGGCCTGCTGCCGCTGCGTCTCCTGCGCCTGGTGCTGCTGGTCCATCTGCTGGTGCTGCCGCTCCTGCATCTGCCGTTGCTGGTCGGCCTGCTGGCGCTGCGTTTCCTGCGCCTGGCGCTGTTGCTCGAATTGCTGGCGCTGCATCTGCTGGCCCTGCATCTGGCCCGGCGCGGGCGGCTGGACGGGAATGGGCCGAGGCGGCTCCGTCGGCCTGCGCTGCATTTCCTGCGCTTGCCGCGCCGGCGGGACGGCCGGGGGCTGCCGGCCCGGCAGCGGCGCGCCCACGGGTGGCTGCCCGCGCGATACGCCCATGCGCTGGGGCTCACTGGCATGGCTGACGCGCACGCCGGGCGCAGCGCCGCCTGCGGGCACGGGTGCCGTCGGCGCGGCGCGCAGGGCCGGCCCCGCTCCCCGCACGGCGACGCCCTCGCGGGCGAAGCGGTTCGCCAGCGCATCCGGCTGCGGATGCGCTGGCGAGCGCACCGCTACCACCGGACGCTCGAAGGCCCGTGCCGGCGCGGGAGCGTGGCGCGGCGCGGCCGCGCCGGTCAGGCTCGCCTGCACGGGCGCCAGCAGAGGCGCGCCACGCCCTTCGCCGGGCGGCAGGTGACGCCAGTCGCCGCGATGCGCGCCGCGCGGCACGGCGTGGCCCTGCACGAAAGCACTGGCGGCCATGGCACTGATCGCGCCCGGCACCACACGGTTGGCCATGACGCCTGGCCGCTGCGGTCCGCCGAAGGGGCGGCCACCAGACTCGAATACATTGACGCGCGCCAGATAGGCCGGACTGGCATGGTAGACGGGACGATAGGGATCGGCCGGCCCCAGCGGATACCAGGCGACGCCGGGCCCACCGACCGCCCCGGCGCCGACGAAGGCAACCAGCGCGGGGGCATAGCAGGGATACGCGACCACCGGGCCCGGCACCCAGCCCCAGCGGTGCCCGATGAAGGCCCAGCGGCCGTAGTGGAACGGTGCGAAGCCCCACGGTTCGCTGTCGACCCACGTCCAGCCCCAGGGCTCGATCCAGACCCAGCTGCCGCTACCATACGGCACCCAGCTCGCGGCCACCACGGTGGGATACCAGACGGCACCATAACCCGGGTCCTGCTCCCAGCCGCCATAGGCATCGAGCTCCTGGTAGCCGGTCATTTCCGGCGACACATAGTGTGCGGAGCGGGAGGCATCTTCGTGGGCATCACGCGCCAGCGTCCAGCGATCGAACGCGTCCTCCGCCGCCAGCGGCACGGGCCCGGCCTCGGCCAGGTCGGTACCGCCCAGGCGCAGGCGCTCGCCTGCCGGCAGTTCGAGCGAACGCGTATCGCCATAGAGGTCCGCCCGCCCGCGGCGCACCGTGACCATGGTGGTGCTGCCGTCGGCCGCCACGTCCAGCCGGTAGTCGCCCGGCTCGGCCGGCACCAGGGCAAGGTTGGGCGTGTCGATCTCGATCGATTGCCCAGCCGGCAGCGCCCGGACGCGCAGTTGCAGCGTGCCTTCGGTCAGCCGGATCTGTGTGATGGTGTCATCCAGGTTGAGCACGCCGATGGCGGTGCTGCCGGCCAGCCGGACGGCGGTCGAGCCGATGTGCAGCTCGGCACGTCCGCCGGGGTTCACCCAGAGGCTGTCTCCCCTGGTGATGGGGCGATTGCGACTTGCCTGCACCCAGGTATCCGAGCCGGCCGGCGCGAAGCTCAGGCCGCCCGACTGCTCGGTCAGGGTAGCGACGCGCGCCGGCGGGTCCACTTGCTGCGCCCGCGCCGATGCGACGGCTGCCAGCATCAGCGCCGCCCCCAGCAGCGCCACGCGCAGTGCCGCCGCGAAGCCGCGATCGATACGGAATAAGGAGTCCATGTGCCGTGCCCCCGGCGGGCAGCCGTGCCCGTCGCCCTGTAGTCAGCCTATACAGAAGAACGTTTCGGCACCGTTTGCGCGTACCCGACTTTGTAAGCAGATCTGTCGCCCGCGGGAGGCAGGACGACCCCGCCGGCGCGGGGCCAAGGCGGGCGGCGGCGTCAGCCGGCCTGGCTGCGCAGTAACTCGGTCAGGCGCTCGGCCGGCATGGGCCGGCCATAGAGGTAGCCCTGCGCCTCGTGGCAACCGTTGGCCAGCAGGAAATCGCGCTGTTCGGGCGTTTCCACCCCCTCGGCCACCACATCGATGTTCAGGCTGGCGCCGACATTGATCAGCGAACGGACGATGCCGCCGTCGACCGGATCCTGGGTGACGTTGCGGATGAAGCTCTGGTCGATCTTCATCCGGTCGACCGGGAAGGATTTCAGGAAGCTCAGCGACGCATAGCCGGTGCCGAAGTCATCGCAGGTCAACGTCACGCCGTCGCGCCGCAATGCCTGGAGCTGGTCGGAGATCTCGTCGCCTTGCTGCAGTGCAATGGTCTCCGTGATCTCCAGCTCCAGCCGCTCGGGCGCCAGCTGCAGCTCGCGCAGCACGTGGCGCACCTCGGTCAGCAGGCGGCTCTCGGCCAGCTGGGCGGCGAACAGGTTGATGGCCACGCGCGGCGCGTTGCCAAAGCCGAGCGCCCAGACGCGGGCCTGGGCGCAGGCCGTGTGGAGCAGCCACATGCCAACATCGACGGCGACGCTGCTGGCGGCCAGCGCATCGATGAAACTGGCCGGTTGCAGCAGGCCGAGTGTGGGATGCCGCCAGCGCATCAGCGCCTCGGCGCCGACCACGCGGCCGTCGCGCAGGTCCACCTGCGGCTGGTAGAGCAGTTCGAACTGGCGCTGCGCATAGGCTTCGCGCAGGGCCTGCACCAGCGACAGGCGCGTGGCCACGTCGGTGCGCATCTGGGGCTTGAAGAAGCGGATGGTACGGCCGCCGTCCCGCTTGGCCCGGGCAAGCGCCAGGCTCGCGGCGGCCAGCACCTCGGAGACCGACTGACCCGCGGCCGGCAGCACGCAGGCGCCCACGCTGGCCAGCACATGGTGGCGCTGGCCGCTGACCTCGTGGAAGTCGGACAGCATGGACAGGATCGCCGCGCTGACGTGGCGCACCAGCGTCGGATCGGAGATCGAGGGCAACAGCACGCCGAACTCGTCGCTGCCCACCCGGCCCAACTCTGCATCGCGCGGCGAGGCGTCGCGCAGGCGGCGCGCCACGCGCTGCAGGATGGCATCGCCTTCGGCGAAGCCGTGCATGTCATTGAAAGCGCGGAAGTCGTCGATGCCGACCAGCAGCAAGGCGAAACGAGGCACCGCATCCTTCTTCAGGCGCGCCTCCAGCCGCTTCAAGAATGCCTGGCGTGACGATACCCCGGTCAGCGGATCGAGATCCGCGTCCGGCGAGGCACCAGTTGCCTTGGCCTCCGACCTGGCCACCATTCCAGCCTTGTGAGTGATTGTCGACATCGTTCGGGCAAGCTATTTCGCAAGTGTGTGACGAAAACTTGGAAAAAATCAAGCGTTGGCTCAGAAATTGCTGCGGCGCAATACCGCCCGGCATCCGGCGGCGCCCTGACATTGAAATGACGCGGGCGTTACAGTACCCTACGCCGCACATGCAATCCGACCCCACACCCGCTCGCGGCGCGGCCGCCAGCGGGCCTTTTCCGTCCTGCCGCCAGCGGACGCCACCGGAACCCGAACCGTGAATCACTGGACCATCCGCACCCGCATCCGGGCCAGCTTCTCCTTCATCCTGCTGGTCATGATGCTGATGAGCGTCGTCGCCTACAACCGGCTGTCCGCCATCGAGCAGGAAGCCGTACGCACGCAGCAGGACGCGCTGCCCGGGCTGAACTACAGCACGGGCATCCGTGGCGTGTGGGGCGAACTCTACGTCCTCGGCTGGGAGACCGTCGGCGCCACCGGCGACGCCCAGCGCCAGCAGTTCCAGGAACAGACGCATGACGCTGTTCAGCGCCTGGACCGCCTGCAGCAGCAATACGAGTCCACCTTGTTCCGTGACGAGGACCGCGCGCGCTTCAGCGCCTTCGTCGCGATGCGCACCCGCTACGAGGAAGCGGCGCGCCTCTACACCTCGCCCGAGGCCTGGAAGGGCAGCGCGGCAGCCGAGGCGGCGCTGCGCGGACAGGCGCACGAACGCTGGGCGGAGGCACGCAAGATCGTGCAGGACCTGGTGGACGACAACAATGCGGTGGCGAACCGCTCGTCGGGTTCCATCGTGGGCGCGGTCGAAGCGGCAAAGACCGCCATCGAGGTTGCGCTGGTGATCGCGGTGCTGGCCGCCGTCATCTGCGGCTACCTGCTGCTGCGCACCATCACGGTGCCGATGCAGTCCATCGTCTCGCTGCTGTCCGACATCCGCGGCGGCGACCTGCGCCTGCGCATGGCGCTCAAGCGCCGCGACGAGTTCCTCGCGGTGGAAGAGGGCTTCAACCAGATGTCCGGCGAGCTGACCGGGCTGGTCAGCCAGGCGCAGCGCTCGGCCATCCAGGTCACCACCTCGGTCAATGAGATTGCCGCCACCGCACGCCAGCAACAGGCCACGGCCACGGAGACCGCGGCCACCACCACCGAGATCGGCGCCACCTCGCGCGAGATTTCCGCCACCTCGCGCGACCTGGTGCGCACGATGTCCGAGGTGTCCGGGGCCGCCGAGCAGACTGCCGGCCTGGCCGGCACCGGCCAGGCCGGGCTGTCGCGCATGGAGGCCACCATGCAGCACGTGATGGATGCGGCCGGCTCGGTCAACGCCAAGCTGGCCACGCTCAACGAGAAGGCCGGCAATATCAACCAGATGGTCACGACCATCGCCAAGGTGGCCGACCAGACCAACCTGCTCTCGCTGAACGCCGCCATCGAAGCCGAGAAGGCCGGCGAGTACGGCCGCGGCTTCTCCGTCGTGGCCACCGAGATCCGCCGCCTGGCCGACCAGACCGCGGTGGCCACCTACGATATCGAGCAGATGGTGCGCGAGATCCAGTCGGCCGTGGCCGCGGGCGTGATGGGCATGGACAAGTTCTCGGAGGAGGTGCGCCGCGGCATGTCGGAGGTGACCCAGGTTGGCGACCAGCTCTCGCAGATCATCAGCCAGGTGCAATCGCTGGCGCCGCGCGTGCAGATGGTCAACGAAGGCATGCAGGCACAGGCCAACGGCGCCGAGCAGATCAACCAGGCCCTGATGCAGTTGTCCGAGGCCGCGCAGCAGACCGTGGAATCGCTGCGCCAGTCAGGCCAGGCCATCGATGAACTGACGCTGGTCTCCAACGAGCTGCGCGCCGGCGTTTCGCGCTTCAAGGTCTGAGCGCGCAGGCGCACGCAGCCATGAAGCTTTTCCTCCTGTTCTGCATCGGCTCCGACCGCTATGCCATCGATGGCGGCGAAGTGGACGAGGTCCTGCCGCTGACCGCGCTCAAGCAGATCCCCGGCGCGCCCCCGTGGGTCAGCGGACTGCTGACGCGCCATGGCCGCCCGGTACCGGTGATCGACTTGAGCGCGCTTGCCTGCGGCACGCCGGCCGCGGCGCGCACCAGCACGCGTACGGTGCTGGTGCGCTACCGCCGCGCCGGCGAAGGCGCGCCGCGCTGCCTGGGCCTGCGGGTGGAGCGCGCCACCGAGACGCTGCGATGCGACCCGGCCGAGTTCGTCGACGGCGGCATCGACCCCGGCGAGGCCCGCTACCTCGGGCCGGTCCGCGCGGATGCGGCCGGCCTGGTGCAGTGGGTCAAGGTCGACGCCCTGCTGCCCGATGCCGTCCATGCCATGCTGTTCACCGAACCCGCCGCGCCATGACCACCTCCGCCCATATCGCGGCACTGCTCAAGCAGCGCACCGGCCTGGATGCCGGCGCGCTCGGGCCGGGCGCCATCGCGCGCGCCGTGCACCAGCGGCTGGACGCCGCCAGCGTGCCCGATCACCAGGCCTACTGGCTGAAGCTGCACGGCGAACCGGAAGAGTTCCAGGCGCTGGTCGAGGCCGTCGTCGTGCCCGAGACCTGGTTCTTCCGGCACCGGGAGGCCCTGCTCGCCTTCGGCCGCTTTGCCCTGGAACGGCTGCGCAGCGCCGCTGAGCGGCCGCTGCGCGTGTTGAGCCTGCCCTGCTCTACCGGCGAGGAGCCTTACTCGATCGTGATGGCGCTGCTCGATGCCGGCGTGCCCGCCGGCCGCTTTCACGTGGATGCCGTCGACATCAGCGCGCTCGCGCTC
Source organism: Cupriavidus sp. 09_S30 (assembly GCF_056930435.1). NCBI lineage: Bacteria > Pseudomonadati > Pseudomonadota > Betaproteobacteria > Burkholderiales > Burkholderiaceae > Cupriavidus > Cupriavidus sp. 09_S30. The sequence continues at coordinate 2,527,534 of NZ_JBXOWI010000002.1, forward strand.
GAGCACGCCCGCGTGGGACGCTACGGCGACAACGCCTTCCGCAGCGGCCCGCTGGATTTCCGCAACCGCTATTTTCGCCGCGTGGCCGCAGGCTATGCACTGGATGAGGGCGTGCGTGCCTGCGTGCGGCTGCGCCATGGCAATCTGCTGGATCCCCGGCTGCTGGAGGGCGAGCCACCCTATGACTTCGTGTTCTGCCGCAACCTGCTGATCTACTTCGATCCGCCCACGCAACGCCAGGCGGCGGCGGCGCTGGCACGTTTCACGCGCCCCGACGGACTGGTCTTCGTGGGGCCGGCCGAGGCCAGCCTGATGACCCAGCGGGGCTTCCAGTCCGCACACGTGCCGCTCGCCTTCGCCTTCCGCATGCCGGGCTTCGAGGCACAAGGCGCGGGGGGCGCGTCGCCGGGCAAGCTGCCGCCGGCCGCACCGCTGCGTCCGGCCCAGCCTGTCTTGACCGGCGCGCCTGCCATCCGGGCAAGCGCCCCGCGACCGGCCACGCGTCCCGGCGCGCTCTTGCACGCCGGGACCGAGCACGCGGCCGGCACGGCCAGCGCGAAAGCCGGCGCCGCCGCTCCGGACACTTCGCTGGCCCAAATCGCCGCGCTGGCGGACGGCGGCGCGCTGGACACCGCCATGCAGGCCTGCCTGGCCTGGCTGAAGACGCAAGGCGATAGCGCGGCGGCCTACTGCCTGCTCGGCATCCTGCAGGATGCCAGCATGCTCCCGGCGCTCGCACGCGAGTCGTACCGCAAGGCGCTGTATCTCGATCCCACACACGAGGAAGCGCTGCACCACCTGGCGGCGCTGCTCGATGCCGAGGGCGATGCGGACGGCGCCGCCCGCCTGCGCCAGCGGGCACAGCGCCATGCACAGGGCCGCCGCCATGCTTGAGCCTACCTCCATGCTTGAGCCCGCTCTGCCGTCCCTGGCCCCCGCACAGGCGGTCGATCCATGCTGGCGCCACGTCGGCGTACGGGGCGACGGCAGTTGCCCGCAGCTGGCCACCCATGTGCATTGCCGCAACTGCCCGGTCTACGGGCAGGCCGCGGTGGCGCTGCTCGACACCCTGGCCGCCGGCGCACAAGCCGTGACCGATGTGGCCGACATGACCGAGACGGCCGACGCGGCCACGCACAGACTCGGACGCGCCGCCGATGATGCGCAAGTCGCGACGCTGGCCTGCCTGGTGTTCCGCGTCGGCAGGGAATGGCTGGCACTCCCGGCAACGGCCCTGGGCGAGATCACCACGCCCTGCCCGGTCCACTCCCTGCCGCATCAGCGCCACGCCGCCGTGCTGGGGCTGGCCGGCGTGCGCGGCCAGCTGCTGGTCTGCATCAGCCTGGCGGCGCTGCTGGGCGAGCAGGCCGTGCGCGACGACACCCCCCTGCAGGGCGCGCGCGTGCTGATCTTCGGCCAGGGGCGCTCGGCGATCGCGCTGCCCGTCGACGAGGTGGCCGGCGTGGATCGCGTCGCGCAGGATAGTCTGCAAGCGCTGCCCACCACCTTGTCACGCACCGCGCTGCCCTATCTGCAAGGGCTGCTGCACTGCCGGGGCCGCAGCGTCGGCCTGCTCGATCCCGAACGCCTGCGGCAGGCCCTGCTGGAGAGCCTGGCATGAATTCGGAACAACTGCGGGACGCCTCGCTGCTGGAACTGTTTGCGCTGGAAGCGGAAACGCAGACGGCCGTGCTCAGCGCCGGCCTGCTGGCGCTGGAGCGCGATCCGGATGCGGCACGGCACCTGGAGGCCTGCATGCGCGCGGCCCATTCGCTCAAGGGCGCCGCGCGCATCATCGGCCTCGACGACGCCGTGCGCCTGGCGCATGCGATGGAAGACTGCCTGGTCGCGGCACAAGGTGGCAGCCTGCGGCTGATGGCCCCGCATATCGACGCACTGCTGCAAGGCACCGATCTGCTGCTGCGCATCGGCCAGCCCGATGGCTCGGACGGCCAGGAAGGCGCGCGCATCGAGGCCCTGCTCGTGCGCCTGCAGGGCCTGCTTGGTGGCACGCAGGCGCAGGGCGAGGGACCCGGCCTGCAAATGCCGGAGAGCGCGTCGGCGCTGCTCCCCTCAGCGCCCGCCGCCGGGGCGCCGACCACCGTCGCAGCTTCCCCTCCCGACGATGCCGGGCCGCAGGAGCCTGCCGACGCGGTACCGCCCGCACCCGATGCGGCACCACTGGCCCGCGCGCTGCCGCAGGATGGCCGCGAGCGCATGCTGCGCGTCAATGCCGAGACCCTGAACCAGCTGCTGGCGATGGCGGCCGAAGGCATGGTCGAATCCAACGGCCTCAGGCAGTTCGGCACCGCAATGCTGCAGGTCAGGCGACTGCAGATGCGCGCGGCGCGCGCGCTCGACGCGGCCCAGGTTGCCCTGTCCTCCGACACGGCCGACCAGCGCGGCCTGGGCGCCCTGGCCGAGGCGCAGGAATTGCTGGCCGGCATGCACCGCCAGCTCGCCGAGCATCTCGCCACCTTCGAACAGTACGAACATCGCTCGGGACGGCTGGCGCGGCGCCTCTACGATACGGCGCTGGCCTGCCGCATGCGCCCGCTCTCCGACGCGGTGGCCGGCTACGCGCGCATGGTGCGCGACCTGGGCCGCGCGCTCGGCAAGCAGGTACGGCTTGAACTGAGCGGCGCCCAGACGCAGATCGACCGCGACATCCTGGAGCAGCTCGATGCCCCACTCGCGCACCTGCTGCGCAACGCCGTCGACCACGGCATCGAACCCCCTGCGCAGCGCCTGGCGCTGGGCAAGCCGGCCGAAGGCTGCATCAAGCTGCACGCGCGGCACAACGCCGGCCGGCTGGTGATCGAGATCGCCGACGACGGGGCCGGCATCGACCTGGAGCGCCTGCGCCGCGCCATCGTGCGGCGCGGCCTGGCCAGCGAGCAGACCGCCGAGAAGCTGTCGCAGGCCGAACTGCTCGAGTTCCTTCTGCTGCCGGGCTTCACCATGCGCGAGACGGTCTCGGAAGTCTCCGGCCGCGGCGTCGGGCTGGATGCCGTGCACGAAATGATCCGCCAGGTGCATGGCAGCCTGCGCCTCGCCCAGCGCAGCGGCCAGGGCATGCAGGTCCATATGGAACTGCCGTTGACGCTGTCGGTGGTCCGTGCGCTGCTGGTGGAGGTCGCTGGCGAAGCCTACGCCTTTCCTCTTGGCCGCGTGCTGCGCGCCGCGGCCATCCGCCGCGACGACATCGAGCAGCTGGAAGGACGCCAGCACTTCCACTTCGCGGGCCGCCAGGTCGGCCTGTTGGAGGCGGCGCAGGTATTGCAGCGCCCGGCGCTCGCCGCGCGGCGCGACGAGGTACCCACCGTGGTGATCGGCGAGCACGAGCGCGTTTTCGGCATCGCGGTCGACCGCCTGCTGGGCGAGCGTACCCTGGTGGTGCAGCCGCTGGCGGACGCACTGGGCAAGATCAAGGACATCGCCGCCGGCAGCCTGACCGACGACGGCACCCCGGTGCTGATCTTCGACGTGGACGACATGCTGCGCTCGGTGGAGAAACTGGTGGCCGAGGGCGGCGTGGAGCGCGGCGAGCAGGCGAGCACGGAGGCCGGCACGCAGCGCCGCAAGCGCGTGCTGGTGGTGGACGACTCGCTCACGGTGCGCGAACTGGAGCGCAAGCTGCTGGCCGGGCGAGGCTATGACGTCGCGGTGGCGGTGGACGGCATGGACGGCTGGAACATGCTGCGCGCCGAGGCCTTCGACCTGGTCATCACCGACATCGACATGCCGCGCATGGACGGCATCGAACTAGTCACCCGGATGAAGCAGGACCCGGGGCTGCGGCCGGTGCCGGTCATGGTCGTGTCGTACAAGGACCGCGAACAGGACCGCCGGCGCGGCCTGGAGGCCGGCGCGGACTACTATCTGGCCAAGGGCAGTTTCCACGACGCTGCACTGCTGGACGCGGTGCAGGACCTGATCGGCGAGGCACGCACATGAAGATCGGCATCGTCAATGATTCTCCGGTCGCGGTGGCGGCGCTGCGCCGCGCCCTCGCCCAGGACTCGTCGCTCATGCTCGTCTGGGTGGCCGGCGACGGCGCCGAGGCCGTGGACCTGGCCGCGCGCGACCTGCCCGACCTGATCCTGATGGACCTGCTGATGCCGGTCATGGACGGCGTCGAGGCCACGCAGCGCATCATGGCGGCGACGCCCTGCGCCATCGTGGTGGTCACCACCGACATGGAGCGCAATACGCGCCACGTCTTCGACGCCATGGGCCACGGCGCCATCGACGCCGTGAACACGCCCTCGCTGTCCGAACCCGACCCGCAGCGCGCCGCCGCGCCGCTGCTGCGCAAGATCCGCACGGTGGCCAGCCTGGTGCGGGGACAAGCCGGCCAGGCGCCCGCCGTGCCCGATGCCCCCAGCCGCCCGTCGGCACAGCGGCTGGTTGCGATCGGCGCCTCGGCGGGCGGCCCGCTGGCGCTAGCGACGCTGCTGGGCGCGCTTCCGGCCGGCTTTGCGGCCCCCATCGTGGTCGTGCAGCACGTGGACGAGTCCTTCGCCGCCGGCATGGCGACATGGCTCGACGAACAGTGCGCGCTGCCGGTCCGGCTGGCGCGCGCCGGCGAGGCGCCGGTGCCGGGCACGGTGCTGCTGGCGGGCACCAACGATCATCTGCGGCTGGTCAGCGCCGCCCAGATGGTCTATACCGAACAACCGGGAGACTGCCTCTACCGGCCGTCGATCGATGTGTTCTTCGACAGCGTCGCGGTGCATTGGCCCGGCGACGCTGTGGGCGTGCTGCTCACCGGCATGGGCCGCGACGGCGCGAACGGGCTGAAGGCCATGCGCGAGCGTGGCTTCCTGACCATCGCGCAGGATCAGGCTACCAGCGCCGTGTATGGCATGCCCAAGGCCGCCGCGGCAGTGGGCGCGGCACGCGAGATCCTGCCACTGGACAAAATCGCAGCACGCCTGGTCAGTGCGTGCGCGATGAGCGGGATATTTGGTAAGCAAGCGGGGTAGCCAGGCGCCGACCGGCATGGCCGGCGGCGCCTGGCGAGAAGGAGTAAGCGAGATGGCAACAAAGCGTGAGATCGAGGCGGCGCACTCCGCCAATCCGAATGAATACCAGGCGATGGTGCTGCTGGTCGATGACCAGGCGATGGTGGGCGAGGCAGTGCGCCGCGCGCTCTCCAGCGCGCGGGATATCGACTTCCACTATTGCTCGCAGCCCGACGAAGCGATCGCCGTGGCCGAGCGCACGCGTCCAAGCGTGATCCTGCAGGATCTGGTGATGCCCGGCATGGACGGGCTGACGCTGGTGCAGCGCTACCGGGAAAACGCGGTCACGCGCGACATTCCCATCATCGTGCTGTCGACCAAGGAAGAGGCGCAGATGAAGAGCGCCGCGTTCTCCGCCGGCGCCAATGACTACCTGGTCAAGCTGCCCGACAGCATCGAGCTGATCGCGCGCATCCGCTACCACTCGCGCTCCTACCTGAACCTGCTGCAGCGCGACGAGGCCTATCGCGCGCTGCGCCAGAGCCAGCAGCAATTGCTGGAAACCAACCTGGAGCTGCAGCGCCTGACCAACTCGGATGGCCTGACCGGCCTGTCCAACCGGCGCTACTTCGACGAATACCTGGGCGCCGAATGGCGGCGTGCCCAGCGCGAGCGCACGCAGCTCGCCTTGCTGATGATCGACGTGGACGCCTTCAAGGCGTACAACGACACCTATGGGCACGTGGCCGGAGACGAGGTGCTGCGCCGCGTGGCGCGCGTGATCCGCGAGAACTGCGCGCGCCCTGCCGACCTGCCGGCCCGCTTCGGCGGCGAGGAGTTCGCCATGGTGCTGCCCTCCACCTCGCCGGGCGGCGCCCGGCTGCTGGGCGAGAAGGTACGCCGCGCCATCGAGGGCATGCAGCTGCCGCACGAAGGCTCGCAGACTGCGCCCTGGGTCACCGTGAGCATCGGCGGCGCCGTGATCGTGCCCGAGGGCGACCAGGAATTCAGCCGCCTGGTGGAAATGGCGGACACCGGCCTCTACCAGGCCAAGCGAAACGGCCGCAACCAGGTGCTCATGGTCTGAGGAATGCCTGAGGAATGCGCCCCGCTGCCGGGGCGCATTATCCGCCGCCGTCCGCCTTGTCCTCCGCGCTGGCTTCGCCGGCCCTGTCGGTCTGCAGGATGTCCAGGTGGGCCAGATACGCATCGAGCTCGGCACGGCCGTTCTCGGTGATGCAATAGACCCGGCCACTGCCTTCGACCAGCTCGGCCGTGATGGCGCGGGCGATCATCAGGCTGCGCAGGATAGGGCGCAGCGAGCGGATGTTCTTCTCGATGCCGTGTTCGCGCAGCCGGTCCACCAGGTTCAGCACGGTGGAAGGCCTGGCCTTGACGAACTTCAGGATGTAGAGACGCGAAACGAGTCGATCGATTGGGAGTATCTTCATGTGCGCTGTACCCGCGCCCCGACAGGGGGCGGGAACGGATGACATCTGGTGCAGGCCATGACTGCTCCGGCAGTCGGCGGCTTCTCCATCTTGCGCGCTAGGCATTGCCCACGCATCGGCCGATCACGGCGTCCGGCGGCCCGCGCTGCGGCGGTGCGGAACGGCAGTGACGAAAAAAAACGGGGTGCCCAGGGCACCCCAAGTACAGATTTCGCGCGCGCCGGCCGCGGGGCCGGCGCCTGCAAGCGGGGCGTCACTCTTCCTGGAACGCTTCCTCGCGCTTGGCCTTGATCGAGGGCAGCGCCACCACCGCGACCAGCGCAGCGGCTGCAATCAGCAGTCCAAGCGACAGCGGACGGGTGACGAACACGCTGAACTCACCACGCGACAGCAGCAGCGAGCGGCGGAAGTTCTCTTCCATCATCGGTCCCAGCACGAAGCCCAGCAGCAGCGGCGCCGGTTCGCACTTGAGCTTCAGGAACAGGTAGCCGATCACGCCGAAGCCAGCCGCCATGAAGACGTCGAAGGTCTGGTTGTTGACCGAGTACACGCCGATGCCGCAGAACACGAGGATGGCAGGGTACAGGAAGCGATACGGCACGGTCAGCAGCTTCACCCAGACACCGATCATCGGCAGGTTCAGGATGATCAGCATCAGGTTGCCGATCCACATCGAGGCGATCAGGCCCCAGAACAGCGCGGGGTTGCTGGTCATGACCTGCGGACCCGGCTGGATGTTGTGGATGGTCATCGCACCCACCATCAGCGCCATCACCGCGTTGGGCGGAATGCCCAGCGTCAGCAGCGGGATGAAGGAGGTCTGCGCCGCGGCGTTGTTGGCCGATTCCGGACCTGCCACGCCTTCGATCGCGCCCTTGCCGAACTCATGCGCGTACTTCGAGGTCTTCTTCTCCAGCGAGTAGGCCGCGAACGAAGCCAGCGCTGCGCCGCCGCCCGGCAGGATACCCAGCGCCGAGCCCAGGAAGGTGCCGCGCAGCACGGCGGGAGCCATGCGCTTGAAGTCTTCCTTGGTCGGCCACAGGTTGGTCACGTGGTCGGTGAAGGTCTCGCGGGCTTCCTTCTGCTCCAGGTTCGCGATGATTTCCGCGAAGCCGAACATACCCATGGCCAGCGCGACGAAGTCGATGCCGTCGGTCAGTTCGGGGATGTCGAAGGAGAAGCGCGCGGCGCCCGAGTTCACGTCGGTGCCGATCAGGCCCAGCAGCAGGCCCAGCACGATCATCGCCACCGCCTTGGGCAGCGAGCCCGAAGCCAGCACCACGGCGCCGATCAGGCCCAGGCACATCAGCGAGAAGTACTCGGCGGGGCCGAACTTGAAGGCCAGTTCCGACAGCGGCGTCGCGAAGGCGGCCAGGATCAGCGTGGCCACGCAGCCGGCGAAGAACGAGCCCAGGCCAGCGGTGGCCAGCGCCACGCCGGCGCGGCCGCGCCGTGCCATCTGGTAGCCGTCGATGGTGGTCACCACCGAGGACGATTCACCGGGCAGGTTCACCAGGATGGCGGTGGTCGAGCCGCCGTACTGCGCACCGTAGTAGATGCCGGCCAGCATGATCAGCGCGGCCACCGGCGGCAGCGTGTAGGTCACCGGCAGCAGCATGGCGATGGTGGCCAGCGGCCCCAGGCCCGGCAGCACGCCGATCAGGGTACCCAGCACGCAGCCCAGGAAGGCGTATGCAAGGTTCTGCAGTGTCAATGCCGTGGAGAAGCCCAGGGCAAGGTGTTCGAACAATTCCATGGAAGCGACTCCTTAACCGGTGATGAAGGCCGGCCACACCGGCATCTGCAGATTGATGCCGTACACGAAGGCGCCCAGGCTGATCAGCACCAGCACGATGGCGTTCAGGATCGCGCCCTTCCAGCTGAACTCATGGCTGGCCATCGACGACACCACCACCAGCACGAAGACCGACAGCACGATGCCGAGCGGCTTGAGCAGCAGGCCGAACAGCACCACCGAACCCAGGATCCACAGCAGGGTCTTCAGGTCCCAGCGGGCCAGGTGGTCCGCCTCGCCCCTGCTCGACAGCGAGCCGATCAGCACCAGCGCGCCCAGCAGGGCAAGCACCAGTCCGAGCAGGAATGGAAAGTATCCAGGTCCCATCTTGGCGGCCGTTCCCATGGAATAGCCGCGGGCGACCCAGGAAAAGCCCAGACCGACCAGAATGAACATCAGGCCGGAGGCAAAGTCCTTTTGGCTGCGTATGCGCAAAACGATTCTCCTCGAAGTACACGAAATGCATTTGCCGCGCGTTCTGCCGCACGACAACTCCCCCCCAGCGCCGGTACTAGACCCCATCCGCCCGAGAATGGGTGCAACCTTAGATAGGTGTGCTTTCATCCTCCTTTCAGTTGTCTTGAATTAGGGGTATTTACCGATACGCCGCTTGCACGCCGCCTCAGCGCATAAAAGTGCGGCAAGCAGCGCTACTGGAGGCAAGTTCGCGACAAGATGCGCGTTTTGTCTTCTCTTGAGGACATCGAGCAGCGACTCGCCTGTCATCACGGGAACGGAACGCTTATCGGCCAATCCTTACGAACAGCTTTCAAACGAAGCCGCGGCATGGATGCAGGACGTCATCGCCCACGACGCGGGGGAAACGGCAAGGTAGTGGAAAGGAACGGAGCGGACGTGCGATGCGCCGCGCACGTGAACGCGCCTCGCCTTGCGCTATTGCGCGGCGCGGTCCGGCAGCGCCTCTCCGGGTGCCTGGCGCGGGACATGCGCTGGCAGCATATGGCTGGCGCGCCAGGTACCGCGCAGATAGTAGAGGCTCGCCAGCGCCACGGAGACGAGCGAGCCGACGGGGAAGCTCCACCAGATCGCGCCAGCACCGAAGCGCGCGGTGAGCAGGCTTGCGAACGGCAGGCGCACCAGCCACATCGACACGAAGAGAATCACCAGCGGTGCCATCACGGCGCCCGTCGCGCGCACCGTGCCGAACAGTACGATCGTGAAGCCGAACAGGATGAAGGACCACAGCACGACCGCGTTGATATGCTGCGCAATGCCGATGGCCTCGCCATCGCCTGGCAGGAACAAGCCCAGTGCATGCCGGTTGAAGACATAGATCAGCGTCACCAGCGCGCCCGTCATCGCCAGGTTGAAGGCCAAGCCGGTGCGCGTGATGCTGTTGACGCGGTGCCAGAGCCCGGCGCCCACATTCTGCGCCACCATCGAGGACACGCTCGCCCCCACGGCCAGTGCGGGCATCTGCACATAGGTCCAGAGTTGCGAGGCCACACCGTAGGCGGCCGTGGTCTGCGAGCCATGGCGGTTCACCAGCGACATCATCACGATGGCCGATGAGGAGATCACCACCATCTGCATGCCCATCGGCAGGCCCTTGGCCACCAGTGCGCGCAGGATGGAGAGGTCCGGCCACAGCAGCGAACGCTGCCCTCGGGGCAGCCAGAGAAAATGGCGGCGCCGGTGCAGCAGCGCCAGCATCGCCGCCAGGCTGGTGAGCTGGGCGATCAGCGTCGCAAGCGCCGAGCCCGCGATGCCGAGCCCCGGGATCGGGCCCGCGCCAAAGATCAGCAGAGGGTTGAGCGCCACGTCGAGCACCACCGACAACAGCATGAACCAGAACGGCGTGCGCGAATCGCCGGCGCCGCGCAGCGTCATCATCACAAAGTTGTAGAAGTACATGAAGGGCAGCGCGATGAAGATGATGCGCAGGTAGACGACGGCGAGCGGCGCGGCATCGGGCGGCGTGTGCATCGCATGCAGGATGTCGGGTGTCCAGACGTAGCCCAGCACGGCTGCTACCACCGACATCAGCACGAAGAAGGTGGTGCTGGTGCCGACCACCCTGCGCGCCTGTGCGATATCGCGCGCGCCGACCGCCTGGCCGATCAGGATCGTGTTGGCCATGCTGATGCCGAACACCACGCCAAGCAGGAAGAACAGGATGATGTTGGCGTTGGAGGTGGCGGTCAGCGCCGCCTCGCCCAGGAAGTGGCCGACCCAGATCGAGTTGATCGACGCATTGAGCGATTGCAGGATGTTGCTGCCCAGCACGGGAAGCGAAAACAACAGCAGGGTGCGCGCGATGGGGCCGGTGGTCAGTTGCGCCTTGTTCTTCATGGGCATTGGCGGGGAGTGATGGGCGAAGCGCTGATGGCGGAGCGGATGGCAGAGCTGATGGCAGAAGACGGGCCGCCGAGTGCGCAGCGGACTCACCATGATCGTGCCATTGCCATGTTCCTGGCAAGCGCCCCCGCCTTTTCGGGGCGTCCGCCATGGCTTCTCGCCATTACGCCGTCCCACCATCACACCGGTCAGCCCGGAGCGGACGATAGCTGCGATAATGTCAGTCCACGAACAACCGCCCCCCATCCGATCATGCGCAGCGCCAGCAAGGGTTCCCGCAACATCGTCGGTGCCGCCGCTGCCGGCGCGGCGCCGCTCGCTGACCGCATGCTGCCACGTGCGGGCGAAGGCAAGCGCGGCGAAGCCGGCCACCTGGGCTACCTGCTGCGCCAGGCGAGCGCCGGCAACCGCCTGCGCATGGAGCGCGCGCTTGCCGACCTCGGCGTCACGCCGCCGCAATTCGTGGTATTGACCATGGCCGGAGCCTACCCGGGCCTGTCCGGCGCGGACGTCGCGCGGCTGGCGCTGCTGACGCCGCAGACCGTCAGCGTCATCGTGGGCAATCTCGAAAGGGCCGGCGCCATCGCACGCCGACCGCACCCGGTGCACGGGCGCATCCAGACGATCTCGCTGACCGCCACAGGCGAGGCGTTGCTGGCGCGCTGCCGCGAGCGCGTGATGGTGAACGAGCAGCGGCTGCGCGCTTCGCTCTCGCCCGAGGAAGAGGCCGTGGTACGGCGCTGGCTGGCCAGCCTGGCGCTCGACGCCGGCGACGATACGGCAGCCGGCGACGCCGGAGAATGAGCGCCAGCCTGCAACCCAGCGCGCCACTGCATGCCGGCAACACGGATCGCGCCGCGGCTGGCGCGATCGCGCCTCATTCCAGCTTGATATTGCCCGTGCGGATCAGTTGCGTGTAGAAGGCATCGTCCTGCACGAGCTGCCGGCTGAACTCGGCCGTGCCCTGGAACGAGGGATACTGGCTGAAGCGAATCAGCAGGCCTTTCATGTCGGGGGCCGACATCACGCGTCCCGCCGCGGCCGCGTAGCGCTCGACCACCGCGGGCGGCGTGCCGCGCGGGGCGTAGAGCGCGAACCAGCTCGGCAAGGCCAGGTCCAACTTCTGCTCGTGCAGCGTCGGCACGTCGGGCAGCTCGGGATGCCGCTCGATCCCGGTCACCGCCAGCGCCTTGAGCCTGCCGGCCTTGACCTGCGGCAGGGCCACGCTGTCGTAGATCACATCGATGCGTCCGGCCAGCAGATCGTTCATCGCTTCCGCCGAGCCCTTGTAGGGCACATGCAGCATCTTCACGCCGGTCTTGAGGCTGACCACCTCGCCCTGCAGGTGAGTGATCGTGGCCAGGCCCGCCGAGCCGTAGGACACCTTGCCCTCGTGCGCCTTGGCGTACGCGATGAACTCCCGCATGTCCTTGGCCGGCAGGTCGCGCCGCGCGGTGACGATGCCGATCGACGACGACAGCTTGGCCACCGGCGCGAAGTCCTTGAGCGGGTCGTATGGTACCGGCCGCAGATGCGGTGTGATCACATGCACGGCGGTCGGCGCCAGCAGCAGCGTGCTGCCGTCGGCCGGCGCATTGGCGACTGCCTGCGCGCCGATGGTACCGCCGGCCCCGGCCTTGTTCTCCACCACGAAGGTCGTATCGAGCTCGCGGTTCATGCGCTCGGCGAACAGGCGCGCGAGGGTGTCGGCGTTGCCGCCGGCCGGATACGGCACCACCAGGCGCACCGGGCCCTTGTAGTCCGCCGCCAATGCCGAGGCGCAGCCGATGGCCAGCGCAAGGCCGGTTGCGGCCAGCCTGCTGAGGGTTCGCTTCATCTTTTCTTGTCTCCTCCGTGCGGCGCGCGCCGGCGCCGCTGCCGTTGTCGTCGCTGTGCCTATCGTCCCTGGTAATGCGCGCTGCGCTTCTCGCGGAATGCGCGCATGCCTTCCTCGATGTCCTCGCTCTCGCGCACAACGCTCAGTTCGCGCATCGCGTCGGCCATCAGTTCCGACGGGCCCTTCGGCATCACGGTCTGGGCGACGAAGCGCTTGAGCGTGGCCAGCACCAGCGGCGCTGAGCGCGACAGCTCGTCGGCCATCTTCAGCGCCGCCTCCACCTGCTGGCCGACCGGCACCACGTCATTGACCAGGCCCACTTCGCGGGCGCGCTGGGCATCCATCGTGCGGCCCAGCATCATCAGTTCCATCGCGACCTTGTGCGGCACGCGCGCGGCCAGCCCGGCGATCATGCCGCCGGTAAAGCCGAGCCGCGCCTCGGGGTAGGAAAAGCGCGTGTTGTCGGCCGCTATCGCCAGGTCGCACATCATGTGCAGCACCATCGCGCCGCCCACGACCCAGCCGGCGGTCGCGGCGATGATGGGCTTATCCGTGACGAAGCCCGACCCCGGAATGCAGCGCCACAGTTCCGGCAGGTTGGTGACGTCGGCGCCGGCGGAAAAGGCCTCGTTGCCGGCACCGGTGATCACCGCCACACGCTGTTCCGAGGCGTGGAACTCGCGGAACCCCTGCTGCAGCAGCTCGGCGGTCTCCTTGCAGATGACGTTTCGTTTCTCGGGCCGGTTCAGCGTAAACAGCGTGACCTTGCCGTGCTGCTCGATCGTTACGACGCTCATGTTTTCTGCCTCCATGTGGATCTTCATCTTTGCCGGCCCGCCGCCCCGTTGCGATGGATGCGGCTGGCCGTCCGTTCTGTGCCGGCGGAATGCCGCACTGCTAGCCGATGCGCGCGCGCGCATCCACCGCCACGCAGCCCGCGCCGGCCACGCGCACCTTCAGCGGGTTCACCTCGATCTCGAAGTCCTGCCCGCGCAGCGCGTGCGCGAGCCAGCCCATGCGCACGATGACGTCGGCCACCGCGTCGACGTCCAGCGCCGCGCGGCCCCGCCAGGCCTTCAGCAGGGGCGCGACGCGCAGCCGCGCCAGCGCCGCCAGCGCGCTCTCGTGCGACAGCGGCGCAGGCAGTACCGCGATGTCCTGCAGCAGTTCGACCAGGATGCCGCCGCTGCCCACCACCACCTGCGCGCCGAACTGCGGATCGCGCCGCGCGCCGACCAGCAGCTCCAGTTCGCCCGCCTCCTGTGACTGCAGGTAGAAACCCAGGATGCGCGCCTGCGGCACCTGCACGGCCATGCGTTCACGCATGGCCTGCAATCCCGCGCGCAACGTCTGGGCATCGGTCACGCCCAGCAGCACGCCACCGACGTCGGATTTGTGCACGATGTCGGGCGACACCACCTTGGCCACGAGCGGGAAACCAATGCCGGCGCTGCCGGCCACGGCCGCGTCGATGTCGGCAAACACCTCGCCGCGATTGACGGGGATGCCCGCGGCACCCAGCAGCGCCTTGGATTCGAACTCATCGAGCGCGCCGCGAACCGGTGGTGCGCCCTCGGGCACCGCCATGCCGGCCACCGGCTGCGCCGCCGGCTCGGCCCGCCAGGCCGACCAGCGCCGCCAGGCGGTGATCGCCTCCACCGCCTCGCCCAGGCTGTTGGTGAACGGCACGCACTCGGCAAGCAGGCCGGCGCGCGCGGCGTTGGCCGCCTTGCCGGGCTGCATCACGAACAGCAGCGGCTTGCCGGCGGGCGCACCGCCGCGCGCAAGCTGCACCGTCACATCGGCCAGGGCCGGCGCCGTCGTCATGACGATCAGGCCCAGGTCCGCCTGCGGATCGGCCATCGCGATCTCAGTAGTCCGCACGCCCACGTCCACCGCCTCGGCGGCTTCCTCGTGGCGCCGGCCGCCGAGGTCGATCGGATTGCCGGCCTGGCCATCGGAATAGAAGACGGAGAGCGCCTGCTGCGTGCTCTCGGAGAAGCGCGCCAGCGGAATGCTGGCTTCCGCCAGCCGGTCGGCGCTGAGCGCGCCGCCGCCGCCGGAAGTGGTGACGATGACCGCGCGGTCCACCTTGCTGTCCGGATAGCGCGCCATGGCGGCAGCCAGCACCAGCATCGCGGCGGGGTCATCCATCAGCACCACGTTCTCGCGCCGGCAGATCGCCTCCAGGCTGGCATGGTCGCCCGCCAGGCTGGCGGTATGGGAAAAGGCGGCGCGGCTGCCGTCCGCGGTCTTGCCGGCTTTCACTGCCAGCCAGGGCTTGCCGGCCGCACGCGCGCGGCGCGCGAGCTGGACGAAGCGCTCGGGCGACTTGATGCCCTCGATATAGGTGCAGATCACGCGGGTGCGCGCGTCGGCGATCAGGAACTCGACGAAATCGCACAGCTCCAGGTCGGCCTGGTTGCCCACAGACACGCAATGCGTGAAGCCGATACCGATGTCGTAGGCGCGGTCGAACAAGGTGGCCATCAGCGCGCCGCTCTGGCTGATGAAGCCGATCGGGCTCTCGATCAGCGTGTCCACTTCCAGCGCCGGCGACGAGCACAGCACCAGCTTGTTGGCCGGGCTGATCACGCCCAGGCAGTTCGGCCCGATCAGGCGCATGCCGCCTGCGTTGGCGATCTGCACGATCTCGCGCTCCAGCGCCGCGCCGGCCTCGCCGGCATCGGAAAACTTGGAGGTGATGATGATGCCCGCGCGGGCACCACGCGCCGCGCAGGCGGCGATCTGCTCCTTCACCTTGGGCTGCGGCACGGCCATGATCACCATGTCGGGCGCCTCGGGCACGGCGTCGATGCTCGGGAACGTCTTCAGGCCGAACAGCGTCTCGCGCACGGGGTTGATCGGATAGACCGTGCCGTCGAACTTGTGCTTGAGCAGCATGCGGTACAGCCGCCCGCCGAACTTGCCCTGGTCTTCCGAGGCGCCGATCACCGCCACCGAGCGCGGATTGAGCAGCGCCGCGAGGTTGTCCGCCGAAGTCTGTGCTGGGTTCATCTCTTGTCTCCGTCCTTTTTTGCGTTGTTCAGCCTTGATCCCTGCCTTGATCCTGGCCTTGTCTCCGGCCAGGTCTTTCGCTTCATTTCGTCCGTCTTCCCGCGCCGCGCCCAGCGTCAGGCTGCTCAGCGCTTGAGTCCCGCGCGATAGGCCGCAATACGCGCCTTCAGTCCCGGGCGCGCCGCCGAATGCACCAGATCCGCGAGCTGCCCCGTGCGCGCCATGGCGCCACCGGCGCCGCCCAGGGTCGCCGCATGGATCGCCGACTGCGTCATGGCATCGAGGCGGCACGCCCGGGCCAGCTCGGCGTCGAGCGCGGCATCGCACGCTTCGGCCGGCACGACCGTATCGACCAGCCCGGCGCTCAACGCATCCTCGCAAGCGATGGCCGCGCCGCCGCCGATCCATGCGCGTGCGCGCGCCACGCCGACCAGCGCGGCCAGCCGCTCGCTGCCCAGCACCAGCCCGAAGCCCGCACCGGGAAAGGCGAAGCCGCTGCCGGGGGCGGCCCAGCGCCGCGCGCAGGCCGCCACCAGGTCGGCGCCCGCGCCCACGGCACGCCCCTGCACCAGGGCCACGGTGATGAACGGCGCCGCATGCACGGCCTGGAGCAGCAGCTCTACGCGCACAAAGCGGGCCAGCAGGGAATCGTCGCTTTCCTGCTCCAGGTCATCGAGGTCGAAGCCGGTGCAGAAGTGCTTGCCCGCGCCGCCGATGGCGAGCAGACGCGTGCCGTCTTCGTGGCAGGCCTGCACCGCGCTGGCCAGCGCTGCCACCAGGCCGGCGGAGAGGGCATTGCCACGTGCGGGCCGGTTCAACGTCAGGCGGGTCAGCGGTCCCTGCTTGTCCAGCAGCAGCCAGGGCTTGCCCGCGGGGTCGGTCTCGTGCATCGCGGTCCTCATGCGGCCGGCCGCGCCCACAGATTGGGCACCAGCGCGTTCGAATAGCCTGAGACGAAGGACTTGGCCTGCCCGCTCTGCGTGTCGAAGACATGGCGGTCGATGCGGCCGATATTGCCGCCATACAGGTGAATGCTGATCGAGACGCGGTCGTCGAAGGCGTTGCGCACGCGATGCACGTCTCCCAGCGTCGGCGACACGGCGGCGACATGGCCCGCCTCCAGGCGCGCCGGCTCGCCAGCGGGCACCACGCGGCCGTCGGCGGCGCGGAAGCGCTGGTCGATCTCGGCACCGCGCAACACGCCGATCAGCCCCCACACCGTGTGGTCATGCACCGGTGTCTGCTGGCCCGGCCCCCAGACGAAGCTGACCAGCGAGAAGCGGTCGAGCGGATCGCCGTAGAGCAGGTGTTGCTGGTAGTAGACCGGGTGCGGCACGGCCATCGCCTCGGGCAGCCAGTCGTCATGCGATACCAGTTCGCGCAGCGGCCCGGTGAGCGCGGCCAGCAAGGCAGCCTCGCCGACACCCTCGCGCTGCGCGCGTTCCATCTGCGTGCTGACGGTGGCCACGAACCCGCGCAGCCGTTCGATGTTGTCGTGCATCATTCCCCCTGGGAGGTATCGCCACGCGCGTGGCGCGCGCGGACCATGGCGTTGTGCTCGCCAAGCGCCGGCGGGTCCAGCCGGATCGGCAGGCCCTGGCCGTCGAAGCGCAGCGGCGATGCGAAGGTACGGGTGCGGTGCCCTCCGGGCAGCGTCAGTGGGCGCACCCAGTCCATGTGCTCGACCTGCGGATCGTCCAGCGCGGCGGCGTAGTCGTTGATGCGGGCATGCGGCACGCCCGCGGCGTTGAAGGCGTCGATCCAGTGCGCCACGCCCTGCTGGCCGAAGCGGACTTCCAGCAGGTCCTTCAGCGCGGCCTGGTTCTGCGCCCGCTCGCTCGTGCTGGCGAAACGCGGGTCCTCGGCCAGCTCCGGCATTTCCACCACGCGCACGACCTCCAGCCACAGCTTCTGGTTGCCGGCGGCAATGGCGAAGTAGCCGTCGGCGGCGCGGAACGCCTGGTAAGGCGCATTGCGCGGATGCGCGGAGCCGAGCTTGACCGGACTCCTGCCGTTGCCGAAGTATTCACTGGTCTGCAGCGCGGCGATGCCCAGCGTGCAGCCATACATCGGCACGTCGATATGGGCGCCCGCGCCGCCGGCGCGCACGCGCGCCAGCGTGCTGGCGATGGCGAAGGCCGCGTACAGGCCGGAGGAGAAATCCGCCAAGGGCACCCCGCACTTGACCGGCGCCCCGTCGGGCTCGCCGGTCACGCTCATCACGCCGGCCGCGGCCTGGATGGTGAGGTCGAACCCGCCCTCCCCCGCGCGCGGGCCGCTCTGGCCGTAGGCCGATACCGAGCAGTAGACGAGGCCCGGCTTCTCATCGCGGAAGCTCGCATAGCCCAGGCCGAACCGGTCCATGACGCCGGGGCGGTTGTTCTCCACCACCACATCGGCATCGAGGATCAGGCGCCGCGCCAGGGCGGCGTCGGCCGGATCCTTCAGGTTGAGCGCGACCGAGTGCTTGTTGCGGTTGAGCGAAGCGAAGTTCTCTGAGTAGCCGTTCGACAGCGGCGGCCACTGGCGCAGCGTATCGCCCTCGGGCGCCTCCACCTTGACCACCTCGGCACCCATGTCCGCCAGCAGCATGCCGCAGAAGGGGCCGGCAGCCACCGTGCAGAATTCCACCACCCTGACTCCCGCCAGGGGCAGGTCCTTTTCGCTGAGATCGTGCATCGGAACATCCGGAAACGTTGGCGGCCCCGGCAGGCAGGCCCCCCCGCGCAGCAAGCCTGCCGCGCGGGCGGAGGCGCCAGGGGAACCACTGGGCCGCGATGCGATCGATTATATTCACGTTCCAAAATAGGCTACAATCGTTCCATCTTTTGGAACCTGTGCCGTACATCACACTGTCGCCATCGCGGCGGCGGTGAGTGAAAACAGGACATGACGACATGAACAATACGCTGATCAAGGGCCTGAGCGTGATCGAGCTGCTGGCCCACAGCGACCGCCCGCTCGGCCTGACCGAGATCGCCGCCGAGCTGGGCCTGGCCAAGAGCAACGTGCACCGCCTGCTGCAGGCGCTGACCGAGATGCACTATGTGATCCGCGACACCAGCGGCAATGGCTACAGCGCCTCGATCAAGCTGTGGGAGCTGGGCTCGGCCGTGCTGTCCCGGCTGGACCTGCGCCGCCATGCCGAGGCCTGGATGGACAAGCTCATGCATGCCAGCGGCGAAAGCGTGCACCTGTCGGTGCTCGATCGCGGCGAGGTGGTCTATGTGCACAAGATTGACAGCCCCAATCCCGTACGCGCCTATACCCAGATCGGCGGCCGCGCTCTCGCCCACTGCGTTGCCACCGGCAAGGCCATGCTGGCGTTCCAGCCCGAGAGCGCGCTGCAGCGCATGTCATCCTCGCTGGTACCGTCCACGCCCAACAGCATCGTCGAGCCGGCCCGCTTCCTGCAGGAAATGGAGAAGGTGCGCAAGCTGGGCTACGCGGTCAACCGCGGGGAATGGCGCGAAACCGTCTTCGGCATCGCCGCCCCGATCACCGACGGCAACGGCCACGTGATCGCCGCCGTGGGGCTCTCCGGTCCGGCGGAGCGCTTCAAGCCGAACAGGATCAAGCCGTTCGCCGAGCTGGTGCTGAACACCGCTGCCGAGATCACCGACAGCATGGGCGGTGGCAGCAAGCACAATGCGCTGGCGCTGGCCACGCGCAGCATGGTGTCGGTGCTGCGGTAGCCGGTTGATTCCATTGCGGCCGCCTTCCCCGGCCACGGGTAGGGTGAGGGCCAGGCACCGCACGTTCGGGCGGCGGCCGCCCGTCCCGCCTCGGCTTCGTGGGCATCGGCCTATGTCCGATTCTCCCGGACAAGAGCGAAACGACAAGCCGACAAGCGAAGGGCCCGCAAAGGCCCTTGCTCCTTCCGCCTCACTCCGCTCGCGCCACCACCACCGGCGGCTCGAACGCCGTCACCGCCGGCACCTCCCCGTGATACGCCTCCACCTCCACCAGGCAGGTCTGCGCGATACACCCCTGCGACAGCGCCGAAGCGCCGCGGTCCAGCGTCAGCACATTGGGATTGCCATGCTTTTCCGCGTCACCGTCCCGCACGCCTGGGTCGAACCACGCCCCCGTGGAGAGCTTGACCACGCCGGGGCGGATCCCGTCGCTCAACACCGCGCCGGCCAGGCAGGCGCCGCGCGCATTGAACACGCGCACCACATCGCCCGCGCGGATGCCGCGCGCCGCGGCGTCCTGCGGATGCAGCATGACCGGCTCGCGTCCCGCCACCTTGGCGGCGCGGCTGTGCGCGCTGTGGTCGAGCTGGCTGTGCAAGCGCGTGGCCGGTTGGTCCGAGAGCAGGTGTAGGGGCCAGCGCTGCGCCGCGGGCGCGCCCAGCCATTCGACGGGCGGCATCCAGCACGGGTGGCCGGGGCAGTCTTCCAGCCCGAAGCCGGCGATGGTCTCGCTGAAGATCTCGATGCGCCCGGAGGGCGTGCGCAGCGGGTGCGCCTGCGGGTCGCGCCGGAAGGCTTCCAGCATGACGACCGGTACCGCGCCGGTGCCTGCCGCGCCGCCCCGTTCCGGCGCCAGGTCGATCATGCCCTGTGCCCAGAAGGCATCGAACTCCGGCAGCTGCACGCCAGCCTCGCGGGCACGGGCGCAGCCGTCTTCGTACATCTTGCGCAGCCACTGGCCGGCGTCGCGCCCCTCGGTGTAGCGCTGCTCGGCGCCCAGGCGGCGCGCCAGTTCGGAGAAGATCGCATAGTCGTCGCGCGCCTCGCCAAGTGGCGGCATCGCACGGCGCATTGCCACCATGAAGCGCTCGCGCGTGGAAAAGCCGATGTCGTCGCGTTCCAGCGTGGTGGTGGCGGGCAGCACCACGTCGGCCAGCTTCGCCGCCGGCGTCCAGAACGGCTCGTGCACGATGATGGTCTCGGGCTTGCGCCACGCCTGCAGCAGGCGGTTCAGGTCCTGGTGGTGATGGAACGGATTGCCGCCCGCCCAGTAGACCAGCCGGATGTCCGGGTAGGCGTGCTCGGCGCCGTTGTAGCAAAAGCGCTGGCCGGGGTGCAGCAGCATGTCGGCCAGCCGCGCCACCGGGATGAAGGCGCGCACGCCGTTCTCGCCCTGCGGCAGCGTCGGCCCGGAGAAGCGCGGGTTGGCGCTGCCGATCATATTGACCGCGCCGTAGCCGACGCCGAAGCCGCCGCCCGGCAAGCCGACCTGGCCCAGCATTGCGGCCAGCGTCACCAGCATCCAGAACGGCTGCTCGCCATGGTCGGAACGCTGCAGCGACCAGGCGATGTTCAGCATAGTGCGGTTGGCCGCCATCTCGCGCGCGAGCGCCGCGATACGCGGCGCCGGCAGCCCGGTAATGGCCGCGGCCCAGCGGGCATCCTTGGGCTGACCGTCGGCATCGCCGCGCAGGTAGCCGGCGAAGCGCTCGAATCCCACACAGTAGCGATCCAGGAAGGCCGTGTCGTGCAGACGCTCGTCCAGCAGCGTGTGTGCCAGCCCCAGCATCAGTGCGGTATCCGTGTTGGGCCGGATCGCCAGCCATTCGAAATCCGCCCCGGTATCGAGGTCGTCGCGCACCGGGCTGACGTTGACGAAACGCGTGCCGGCCGCCGCCATCCGGCGCAGCGCGCCCGGCACGGCGTGCTGGCCGGGGCCGCCTGCGCTGACCTGCGCGTTCTTTGCCGGCACACCACCGAAGCTGACGAACAGGCCGGTGTGCGCCTCCAGCACGTCCCACGAGGTATGGACCGTCATCAGCTCGTCCATCGGGGCGACGATATGCGGCATCAGGACCCGTGCCGCCCCCAGGCTGTATGAGTCGGCATGCCGGACATAACCGCCCAGCGCGTTCAAGAAACGATGGATCTGGCTCTGCGCATGGTGGAACCGTCCCGCGCTGGACCAGCCGTAGGAGCCGCCGAACACGGCTGCATTGCCATGCGTGTCGATCACGCGCCGCAGCTCCTTGGCGATCAGGTCCAGCGCCTCGTCCCAGCCCACTTCGACAAAGGGCTCGCGCCCGCGCAAGTCAGGGCGCGCACCGGGCCCGTGCTCCAGCCAGCTGCGGCGCACGGCCGGCCGCGCCACCCGCACGCGCGCATCGCGGCAGGCATCCAGCATGGCTGCGCCGATCGGCGAGGGCTGCGGATCCTGCGGGATCGGCTGCAGCCGTGCGGCACGGCCATCCTGGTACTCGACTTCGTAGATGCCCCAATGGGCGGCGGTATAGCTGCGGTGATTTTGCATGGT
Organism: Cupriavidus sp. 09_S30; assembly: GCF_056930435.1. Classification (NCBI taxonomy): domain Bacteria; kingdom Pseudomonadati; phylum Pseudomonadota; class Betaproteobacteria; order Burkholderiales; family Burkholderiaceae; genus Cupriavidus; species Cupriavidus sp. 09_S30. The sequence continues at coordinate 2,549,149 of NZ_JBXOWI010000002.1, forward strand.
CAGTCGGCGGCTTGAGCGAAGGGACAGGCCACCGCGTGGCCGCCATGACGTACCAGCGCAGGCCGCACACGGGCGCTGGCGGCGACGGCCTGCGCGCCGCCCCCCAGTACTGAGCCACCGATCACGAGCGCCACCGCGCCCGCCGCTGCCATAGCTTGCGACATCCTCTCCTCCTCGCTGCCTGGCTGCGTATCCGCGCAGCCGGATCCGGTTTGCTGCCGAGTATAGAAAGGTCCATAAAATATAACTACAGTTCCATTTTACGGAACCCGTTCGACGCCAAGGTGGCAATTCGCCCAGCCGCATGCACAAACGGTCGTGACACGTTAAGCTTGCGTTTTTGCCCGCGATCCGGCGCACGCGTCGCCACGCCCCGGGAAGGCCCCGAGGGCACCCGCAAACCACCAAGGAGAAAGACATGTACCAGGATCTTGCCCTTTACATTGATGGTGAATTCGTCAAGGGAGGGGACCGGCGCGAGCAGGACGTCATCAATCCCGCCACGCAGGAAGTGCTGGGCAAGCTGCCCCACGCCACCAAGGCCGACCTGGACCGCGCCCTGGCCGCGGCGCAGCGCGCCTTCGAGAGCTGGAAGAAGACCTCGCCGCTGGAGCGCGCCAAGATCCTGCGCCGGGTCGGCGAGCTGGCGCGCGAGCGCGCCAAGGAGATCGGCCGCAATATCACGCTGGACCAGGGCAAGCCCCTGGCCGAAGCCGTCGGCGAGGTGATGGTCTGCGCCGAGCACGCCGACTGGCACGCCGAGGAATGCCGCCGCATCTACGGCCGGGTCATCCCGCCGCGCCAGCCCAATGTGCGCCAGATCGTCGTGCGCGAGCCGATCGGCGTGTGCGCCGCCTTCACGCCGTGGAATTTCCCGTTCAACCAGGCCATCCGCAAGATCGTGGCCGCCGTCGGCGCGGGCTGCACGCTGATCCTGAAGGGACCGGAAGACTCGCCCAGCGCAGTGGTGGCGCTGGCTCAGCTGTTCCAGGACGCAGGCCTGCCCCCGGGTGTGCTGAACATCGTCTGGGGCGTGCCGAGCGAGGTCTCCACCTACCTGATCGAATCGCCCATCGTGCGCAAGATCTCCTTCACCGGTTCGGTGCCGGTGGGCAAGCAGCTTGCCGCGCTGGCCGGCGCGCACATGAAGCGCGTCACCATGGAGCTGGGCGGCCACTCGCCGGTGCTGGTGTTCGATGACGCCGACATCGAGCCGGCCGCCGAGATGCTGGCCCGCTTCAAGCTGCGCAACGCCGGCCAGGTCTGCGTGTCGCCGACCCGCTTCTACGTCCAGGAGAAGGCCTACGACAAGTTCCTCGCGCGCTTCACCGAAGTGATCGGCTCGATCAAGGTCGGCAACGGCCTGGAAGCCGGCACCGAGATGGGCCCGCTGGCGCATGAGCGCCGCCTGCTGTCGATGGAGCAGTTCCTGGACGACGCCAGCCAGCGCGGCGGCAAGATCGTCGCAGGCGGCGCACGGCTGAGCGACAAGGGCTACTTCTTCGCGCCCACCGTCGTCACCGACCTCCCCGACGATGCCAAGCTGATGGTGGACGAGCCGTTCGGCCCGGTGGCCCCGGTCACGCGCTTCAAGGACACCGAGGAGGTGCTGCGCCGTGCCAACAGCCTGCCCTACGGCCTGGCGTCCTACGTCTTCACCAACTCGCTGAAGACCGCGACGCAGGTATCCAACGGGCTGGAGGCCGGCATGGTCAACATCAACCATTTCGGCATGGCACTGGCCGAAACGCCCTTCGGCGGCATCAAGGACTCCGGCATCGGCAGCGAGGGCGGCCAGGAAACCTTCGATGGCTACCTGGTGACCAAGTTCATCACCCAGGTCTGACCCGAGGCCACATCGGCGCCTGAGACGGCCGCCGCCGGCGGCGGGCCTCAGGCGCCCTGGCCCAACGGCAGGCCCGCCCCTGTGCCGGTCATCGGCGTGGCGGGCCGGAGCGAATCCGCTCCGGCACCATCCAGGGCGCTGGCAGGCGCGTCCCCTACCCCGCCTTCTCCCTCCCTCCGCATCTCCCATTCCCGCCCCGGCATCGCCGCCAGCAGGCTGCGCGTGTACGGGTGGCCCGGCGCACCGTAGATCTGTGCAACGGTCCCCTGCTCCACGATGCGCCCCTTGTGCATGACCGCGATGCGGTCGCAGATCTGGCTCGCCACGCGCAAGTCGTGCGTGATGAATAGGATTGACAGGCCCAGCCGGGCCCGGATCGACTTCAGCAGCGCCAGTACCTGCTGCTGCACCGAGACGTCCAAAGCCGAGACGGGCTCGTCCGCGACGATCAGGCGCGGCTGCAGTACCAGCGCCCGCGCAATGCCGATGCGCTGGCGCTGCCCGCCGCTGAACTCGTGCGGGAAACGCCGCGCGGCCGAGGCATCGAGGCCCACCAGGGCCAGCATCTCATGCATGCGGCGCTCCGCTTCCTCACGGCCCACGCCTTGCAGGATGGCGTTCTCGGTAATGATGCGGCCGACCCGATGGCGTGGATTGAGCGAGGCGAAGGGATCCTGGAACACCATCTGGATCTGCGGGCGCAGCGCGCGCAGAGCGCGCTCGCCGAGGTGCTGGTAAGGCTGGCCGCAGAACGCCAGCGTGCCTGCGTCCGGGGCCAGCAGGCGCACCACGCACTGGCCTAGCGTGGTCTTGCCTGATCCCGATTCGCCCAGGATGCCCACGGTCTCGCCTTCGCCCACGTTGAGGCTGACGCCGTCCAGCGCCAGCACCTCGCGGCGCCGGCCGAACCAGCCCTGGCGGCGGCCGGCGTAGCGCTTGCACAGGCCCTCGATCTCCAACAGCGGCGGCCGCGGCGGCGCCTGCCGGGTGCCGGCCGCAAGCCGCGGTACCGCGTCCAGAAGCTGCCGCGTGTAAGCGTGGCGCGGCGACGCCAGTACCTCGTGCGCGCTGCCCGCCTCCACCAAGCGGCCATGCTGCATCACGGCCACGCTATCTGCAATGTCCGCGACCACGCCGAAATCGTGCGTGATGAAGAGCACGCCGATACCGTGCCGCTGCTGCAGCTTGCGAATCAGTGCGAGGATCTGCGCCTGCGTGGTGACATCGAGCGCGGTGGTCGGCTCGTCGGCGATCAGCAGTTGCGGCTCGAGCGCCATCGCCATGGCGATCATCACCCGCTGACGCTGGCCGCCCGACAGCTGGAAGGGATAAGCGTGGCGCATCGCGGGCGGATCCGGCAGGCCGGTGTCGGACAGCAGTTTGAGCACGCGCTCCGCGCGCGTGGCCGCGGTACCCCAGCCGTGCACGCGCAACACCTCGTCGATCTGCTCGCCGACGCTCAGCACGGGATTGAGGGCGGTCATCGGCTCCTGGAAGATCATGGCGACGCGCTTCCCGCGCAAGGTGCGCATGCGTGCCGACGCACAGGCCAGCAGGTCCTCGCCTTCGAGCAGGATTTCGCCGCTCTTCACCGTCAACCGGCCGGGCGGCAACAGCCGCATCACGGCATTGGCCGTCACGGACTTCCCCGAGCCGGACTCGCCGACCACGCACAGCGTGCGGCCGCGCTCCACGCGCAGCGAAACACCCTCGACGGCAAAAGGCCGGTCCGCGCCGGGCGGTAGCGCGACACTCAGGTCGCGGATTTCCAGCAGTGCGTTCATGCCGCGCCTCCAGCCGGCCGGTTGCGCGGGTTCAGCGCATGGTTCAGCGCATCGCCGACAAAGTTGAGGGCGAGCACTGTGAAGAAAATGGCGAAGCCCGGAATCGCCGACAGCCACCAGTTTTGCCGGATCATGCTGCGCCCCGCACCCAGCATGAAGCCCCACGACACCAGGTTGCGGTCGCCCAGGCCGAGGAAACTGATGGCCGATTCCAGCAGGATGGCGGTGGCCACCATCAGCGAGGCCGATACCACGATGGGCGAAGCCGCGTTCGGCAGGATCTGCATGAAGACGATGCGCGCGGCCGACTGGCCACCGACCACCGCCGCCTTGACGAAGTCCCGCTCGCGCAGGGACAGGAACTCGGCCCGCACCAGACGCACCACCGATGGCCACGACACCAGCGCGATGGCCAACACCAGCGAGGCCAGCGAGGGTGCGAAGATGGCCACCAGCAGCATGGCCAGCAGGAAGCTGGGGATGGTCTGGAAGATCTCGGTAAGGCGCATCAGCACATCGTCCACACGGCCGCCGTGGTAGCCGGCGAACGCGCCCAGCACGGTGCCGACCAGCACCGCCATCAGGGTCGCCACCAGGCCGATCAGCAATGACACGCGCGCGCCGTGCGCGATGCCGGCCGCCACGTCGCGCCCCAGCATGTCGGTGCCGAGCCAGTAGCCGGGCGACAGCGGCGGCAGGTTGGGCTGCGCCACCATGGCCCAGGGATCGCCGGGGTAGAACCAGGGTGCGCCTAGCGCCAGCAGCACCACCGCGACCAGCATCAGCAGGCCGGCCATGCCCGCCGGCTGGCTGGCGAAGCGCCTCGCGAAGGCTCTCATGTGCGCACCTCGATGCGGGGATCGGCGATGCCGTACAGCAGGTCCGCCACCAGGTTGATCAGCACCACGATCACCGAGCTGACGAAGAAGATCGCCAGCATCAGGTTGTAGTCGCGCTGGAACAGCGCGTCGAACGCCAGCCGGCCGATGCCGGGCCAGGCGAAGACCGTCTCGATCAGCACTGAGCCGCCGATCAGGTGGCCCGCCTGCAGCGAGGCGAAGGTAATCACCGGCAGGATGGCGTTGCGCAGCACGTGGTGGCGCCATACCTGCCGCTCGGGCACGCCCTTGGCCCGGGCGGTCTTGACGAAATCCTGGTCCATCATCTCGATGGCGGCGGCGCGTGTCACGCGCGTGTAGACCGCCACGTAGAACAGGCCGAGCGTGGCCGCCGGCAGCAGCATATGCTGCGCGACATCAAGTGCCGCGCGCCAGCCCGCATAGTCCGCCCCGACCGTGCTCATGCCGTAGGCGGGCAGCCAGCCCAGCTTGACCGAGAACAGCACGATGCCGAGCAGGCCGATCCAGAACAGCGGCATGGCGAAGCACACCAGCGACGCCACCGTGATCAAGGCGTCGACCCAGGTGCCCGCGCGCCGGGCCGCCGCCATGCCGAGCGCGACGCCGGCCAGGATGGCGAACACGAACGCCGACAAGGTCAGCAGCAGCGTGGCGGGCAGGCGCTCCAGAATGATCTCGCGCACCGGCCGCATCTCGCGGTAGGACTCCCCGAAATCGAAGGATGCGAGCTGCCGGGCGTAGCGCGCCAGCTGTACCGGCAGGGGGCGATCCAGGCCGTACTCGTGGCGCACACGCTCGACGAAGCCGGCATCCACGGCGCCGGCCTCGCCGGCCAGGATGGTGGCCGGATCGCCGGGTGCGGCGCGGATCAGCAGGAAGTTGATGGCGATCACCGCGCAGACGACCAGCGCCGCCTTGGCCAGGCGGCCGGCGAGGAATCGGATACGCTCCATGGCTAAGCTCCTGCCCGGCCGGCGGCTAGCGGCCGATCCACACGTCGGCGAAATTCTCGTTGGTGCCCAGCCCGCTGGTGACGAGCTGGTGCACCCGCGTGCGGAACAGCGTCGGCATCACCATCTCGTGGGTCCACACGATGGGCACGTCGTCGGACAGCGTCTTCTGCACGGCGTCGTAGTCGCGCGTGCGCGTGGCCCGGTCCGGGCTGTAGGCTGCCTGCAGCAGCAGCTTGTCCACCTCCGGATTGACGTAGCCGCCCACATTGGCAGCGGTGCCACGGCCGAGCTGGTTGGTCGACAGATAGGTCTGGTTGACGCCGATGGCCGGGTCGCCCAGCAGGTAGACGAAGTTGAAGGCCAGGTCGAAATCACCGGACGACAGCCGCTGGAACCAACCGGGCACGTCGGTGGCGACGATGGTGGTCTTGATGCCCACCGCGGCAAGACGCTCCCGCGTGTACTCGGCCAGGCGCTGCCAGGTCTCGCCGTAGGGCAGTGGCAGCAGGCGCAGCTCGGCGCGCACGCCGCCGGCGCCGGGCTTCAGGCCCATCTCGTCGAGCAGCGCGGTGGCCTTCTTGGGATCGAAGCCATAGCGGGTCTCGACGGCCGCGTCGCGGAAAGCCTGCCGGCTGGTGAAGGGGCCGTTGACGGGCTTGCCGTAGCCCGCGAACAGCGTCTTGATGATGAAGTCGCGGTCCAGCGCATAGGCCACCGCCTTGCGGAAACGCTTGTCGTCCATCGGCTTCTTGCGCAGGTTCAAGTGCAGGTAGCCGATCGGGTCGAGGAACTCCCAGCCCTTGTCGGTAGCGGCCACGCCGGGCAGCGCGGCGAGGCGCTGGATCTCGAAGTTCTCGACGTCGCCGGCGCGCAGCACATCCACCTTGCCGCTCTCGAAGGCAATGGCGCGGCCGTTGGCGTCGGGCACCACGTGGAAGAAGAGATTGTCGAGATACGGCTTGCCCTTGTCCCAGTAGTCGGGATTCTTCACCAGGTGGATGAACGCGCCCTTGCGCCACTCCTTTAGGCGGAACGGCCCCGTCCCGACCACGTTGTTGTTGGCCGGCGCGTTCCGGTAATCGCTCACGCCCTGGTACAGATGGCTGGGCATGATGGTGCCGCCGGTGGCCTCGAAGATCAGCATGAAGGCCGGGAACGGCTGCTTGAGCCGGAACACCACCGTGTACGGATCCGGCGCGGTGATGGACTCCGCCTGCTCCATCACCATGCGCGTGCGCGGAAACACCGCGGGCAGGTACTGCTTGAAGCTGAACAGCACGTCGTCGGCGGTGAAGGGCTTGCCGTCGTGCCACTTCACGCCCTGGCGCAGCTTAAAGGTGTAGGTGCGCCCATCCGGCGAGATGGTCCACGACTCGGCCAGTCTCGGCACCGGCTGCAGCGTGGGCGACAGCGTCACCAGCCCCTCGTAGATCTTGCTGCCGACGAAGGAGGATGGCCCGAGCTTGGCCACCCCGAGGTTGATCGAAGGCGGCTCGGGCTGCACGATCAGGTTCAGCGTGCCGCCGGCGCGCGGCGCGCTGGCGGCGGCCGGCGCCGCGGTCTGTGCGTGCGCCGGCAGGGCAAGACCGATGGCGGACAGGCAGACGGCGCTCGCGCCGGCTAGCTGAAGAAGGACTCGGCGGTGGCGTTGCATGCGGGCTCCGGTGGATCGCATCTGTGAGGCGGCGTCAGAGCAGGCCCTGGCTGCGCGCGTGGGCCAGCCCGTCGTCGAGTGCGCGCGCGAGGCCGTCGACGAGCTCGTCGATCTGCGCGGTGCTGATGATCAGTGGCGGGCACAGCGCAATGCAGTCGCGGATCGCGCGCACGATCACGCCGTGCTCCATGGCCCGGTTCTGGATCCAGGCGCCAAAGCCGCTGGCGGCGGGGAACGGCTTCTTGCCAGCCTTGTCGCTGACCAGCTCCACCGCGCCCAGCAGGCCGACCCCGCGCGCCTCTCCCACCAGCGGATGGCTGGCCAGTGCCTGCAGCCGGCCGAGGAAGTAAGGCGACACTTCACGCACGTGCTCGACCACGCGGCGCTCTTCATACAGCTGCAGGGTCTCCAGCGCGACCGCCGCGCAGACGGGGTGGGCGGCGTAGGTCACGCCGTGGGCAAAGGCGCCCTGCTTGCGGCTTTCCGCCTCCAGCGCGGCCTGGATGGCATCGGTCAGCAGCAGGCCGGAGATCGGCTGGTAGGCGGCAGACAGGCCCTTGGCCACGGTCATCATGTCGGGCTTGAGGCCATAGGTCTCGCTGCCGAACATATTTCCGGTGCGGCCGAAGCCGCAGATGACCTCGTCGACGATGAAGAGGATGTCGTACTTCTTCAGGATGGCCTGCACGCGCTCGAAGTATCCCGGCGGCGGCACGATGACGCCGCCCGAGCCATTGACCGGCTCGGCGATGAAGGCGGCCACGGTGTCGGGGCCCTCGGCCAGGATCAGCTGTTCCAGCTTGTCGGCCAGCCGGGCGCCGAAGTCGGCCGCTGTCTCGCCGGGCTGGCCGAAGTGATAGTGGCTCGGGCAGTCGGTGTGCAGCACGCGCGCGATCGGCAGGTCGAAATCGGCATGCACGGGCGGCAGGCCGGTCAGGCTGCCCGCGGCGACGGTCACGCCGTGGTAGCCATACCAGCGCGAGATGATCTTTTTCTTGTTGGGACGGCCCAGGGCATTGTTGTAGTACCAGACCAGCTTGACCGCAGCATCGTTCGCCTCCGATCCGGAGTTGGCGAACAGCACGTGGTTCAGTCCCGCCGGCGCGATCGACGCCAGCCGCTGCGCCAGCGCGATGCCCGGCGGATGCGAACGGTGGTTGAACAAGTGGTAGTAGGGCAGCGTCTGCAGTTGGCGCGTGGCGGCATCCACCAGCCGCTGCTCGGAGAAGCCCAGCGCGGCGCACCACAACCCCGCCATCCCCTCGAGATAGCGGCGCCCGGCATCGTCATAGACATAGCAGCCTTCGCCGCGCGTGATCACGGTAGGGCCGCGGTTGCGGTGCGCATCCAGGTTGGTGTAGGGGTGAACGACGTGGGCCACGTCCTGCTGGTGGCTCGGATTCTGGAGTTCCATCGGCTGTCTCCTGTCTGGATTGTCTGTTGGTGCGCTCGCCTTGCCAGCGCAAAGTGCAGCGACATGTAGCGACATGCAGCGATGTGGGGCGATGCCTCAGGCGGCAGCCGCGCCAGCCACCTGGCGGCTGCGCTGGAAGCCGTCCAGGAACGCACGGAGATTGTCGGCAAGCCGTTCGACGACGTAACCGCCCTCCTGCACCAGCACCACCGGCCCCGCATAGCATCCGATCTGCGCGCCGGCGGCGCGGAATCCCTCGGTGCTCACCGCCAGCCCCGAGGAGGGATCGCCCTTGTAGGCATCGAAGCCGAGCGAGACCAGCAGCGCCGACGGCGCGTAGTCGAGCACCGAGCGCATACCGGCGCCGACCGCTTGCAGAAAGCCGGCATCTTCGGTGCCGGCCGCCAGCGGCAGGTTCAGGTTGTGGCCCGCCCCCTCGCCTTCGCCGCGCTCGTCCGCATAGCCGGCGTAGAAAGGGAAGAACACGTCCGGATCCCCATGCACGGAGACGAAATGCACATCGCCGCGGCGATAGAAGATCGATTGCGTGCCGTTGCCGTGGTGGGCGTCAATGTCGATGATCGCCACGCGACCCAGCTTGCGGGCAAGGTAGTTGGCGGCGATCGCCGAGTTGTTCAGGTAGCAGAAGCCGCCGGCGAAGTCGGCGTAGGCATGGTGGCCGGGCGGGCGGCACAGCGCATAGGCCTCGCGCTCGCCTTGCAGCAGCAGGTCGGCAGCCTCCAGCGCACAGTGCGCGGAGCCCATCGCGGCCTGCCAGGTGCCGGCGTCGATCGGGCAGGAGCCGCCCGACAGGTAGTAGCCGACCTGGCCCTGGATGCTGGCCGGCTTGCGCCGCGCGGCATGGTGAGCGAAGGCATGCGCGTGGATCACACGACTGGCGTTGGGCACAGCCTGCCAACGCGTGTAGGCGTCCGCCAGGAAGTCCAGGTAGCCGGCATCGTGCACCGCGGCAATCCATTCCATGCCCCAGTCACGCGGGGCCGCCAGGACGTGACCGTCGGCGCGCAGGGGATCGGCAAGCGCGCCGGCCAGCGCATCCAGCCGCGCCGGCACCTCCAGGTTCCGCGCAATCGTGCCGCGCACGACGATCTCTTCCGGTGCATGCAGGCGATGGGATTCGGCGTAGATCAGCTTCACGGTATCGGTTCTCCTGTGTCGACCTGGCGACCTCGGCGCAACTTGCGATGGAGTATAGGAACGTTCCAATTCCGGAAACAACAGTTCTATTTTGTGGAACTACTCGCAATACACCGTGCCGGTCCAGCGCAGAGCGGTGGCGCCGCATGCTGTGCCAGGGCAGGATGCGGAGCGTCATCGCGCGCCGCAGCGCACCGGCAACGCGAGGCGGCGGGCGCGCAGGCGCGGGCCGCGCGCATCCGCGCGGCGCAGGCGGGAATTAACGTGAAGAGATGAGGGGTGACAAAGGACCTCGGGGAAGGCCTCAGGATAGGCGGCCGCGCGGCGCAAGGGAACGAAGCATTGCGCCCATGCTTATGCTGCTCCGCGCGGCGCCGGCCGCCGGCGTCAGCGGCGCGCGCCGGCGCTGCTCCGGCGCGCCCGGCGGTAGTCGTCGGCGAAGTCCCGCCATTGCGACAGCGACACCTCACAAGCATGGCGCGCGAGCCTGAGCACCGGTGCGCGCCAGTGGCTGCCGGCAGCGAACTCCTGCAACTGCTCGATGGAGTCGGCCGCCTGGTGGCGGCAACTGCGCAAGTGCGCCCAGGCGGCCGCATGCGCCATGGTTTCGAGCACCAGCCGCAGGTCCTCGACGCTGTTCGGGCGCCCCAGGTCGACACGGTCTGCCGTGGGCTGCAGGCTCTTGACGACGTAGGACACGCCGTCCATCTGCACTGCCGCCAGCAGCGCGGGCGACGCCGCCTGCATGACCTGCTGCACCTGCACCACGCGCGCCGCGTCGCTCTGCCAGCGCGGCTGCTGGCGGATGCGCATGCCGCGCCAGGCGCTCGGGGCCGCGAGCTTGACGTCGATCAGCCGCTGCGCCACCGGCGCCATGCCTTCCTCGTGGGCCAGCACCACGTAGCGCTCCAGGCCCAGGCTGCCCGTACCGGCAATACGGCGGGCGGCGTCGTCGGCCACCAGCCTATGGCCGTGCGGCAGTTGCGAATACGCATGCAGGATGGTGGCCGCACGCTTGCGCTGCGCCTTGTCGGCGGGCAGCGCATGGCGCCCGTCGACGCGCAGGCGGCGGCGTTCCTTGCGGATCTCGGTACGCTGCGCCAGGAGCTGGCCGCGCCGCCTGCGCTTGGCCCTGCTCAGCAGCTCCGCCACCATGCCCTCGGCGGTGGCCCGCTCCAGCCAGCGCGGCTTGCCCTGGGCCAGCACCGCGGCATAGCTCGTCAGCATCTTCTCGCTCGCACGGCGCGCATCCTCTGCGGACAGGCCGAGCTGTGAAGCGGCCATCATCAGGCTGGAGAGCATGCGCACCACATCGACCGTCAATGGCGCCAGCAAGGCGTCGTCGAAGTCGTTCAGGTCGAAATAGACCAGGCCGTTGTCTCCCTTGAAGCTGCCGAAGTTCTCCAGGTGAAGATCGCCGCAGACGTAGGTGTGCGGCGCCTCCAGCAACGCTGGCTCGCGCTGGACCGAGGCCGCGTAAAGGTGGTTGGTGCCGCGAAAGAAGGAAAAGGGCTCGCGGGCCATCGCATCGAGCTTGCGGGTAAAGCGCTCGGGATCGCGGCCATGGTTGAAGGCGAGGATGGCCTCGGTGGCGGGATGCATGGCGGATAGGGCTCCTTGGCGGATGGCGCGCTTGCCGCCAGTCGGCGCGGCGCCGTCCCGGCAGTGGCGCTGCCGGCCGCGCGCGCCGACCGCCCCGCAGGAAACCGATCAATGGAGGAACAGGCCGCGCACGATGAAAGTGTAATCTGCCTCGGTCGCCATCAGCCCAACCAGCAGCAGCAGTGCCATCGGCGGCAGCAGGATGGCGCAGACCAGTGCCAGCCGCTCCCAGGCCATGTGCATGAAGACGGCGACGATCAGGCCGGCCTTGAGCACCATGAACAGGACGATCAGCGTCCAGCGCAGCAGGCCGGTGAAGTGGAAGACGTCCACCAGGTATGACATCGTGGAAAGAACGAACAGCAGCGCCCAGACCTTGAGGTAGATCGCGATGGAATGCTGCTGCCCCTCGTGGTGCGCCGGCTGCGGAACGGACGGCGGAACGGACGGCGGTGTGGAAGTCTGCGCCATGGTGCGCCTCACCAGAGATAGAACAGTGCGAAGATGAACACCCAGACCAGGTCGACGAAGTGCCAGTACAGGCCGGCGATCTCGACGATCTGGTAATTGCCGCTGCGCTCGTAGCGGCCGCGCAGCACGCGGCTGGCGATGGTCAGCAGGTAGATGACGCCGCAGGTCACATGCAGGCCGTGGAAGCCGGTGATCATGAAGAAGCTGGCGCCGAACTGCGCAGCCCCCATCTCATTGCCCCAGGGACGCACGCCTTCCTTGAAGATCAGGTTGGTCCACTCGAAGGCCTGCATGCACAGGAAAGCCAGGCCGAACAGCGCGGTGGCCAGCATCAGCGCCGCGCAAGGCCTGCGCTCGCGCCGGTAGGCGAAGTTCACCGCCATCGCCATGGTGCCGCTGCTGGTGATCAGCGTGAACGTCATGATGGCGATCAGCAGCAGTGGCTGCTCGGCCCCGCCGATATGCAGCGCGAAGGCATGGCCCGTGTTGGGCCAGGCAACCGTGGTAGCCATCCGCACGGTCATGTAGCCCGTCAGGAAGCAGCCGAAGATGAAGGTGTCCGAGACCAGGAAGATCCACATCATGGCCTTGCCCCAGGACACCTTGAATGCGTGCTGGTCCGAGCGCCAGTCGGCGACCAGTCCGCGCCATCCGCTCGGAATGTACGTTGCCTGGGCGGGTGTACTCGCTTGCATGGACATGGCGCCTTCCCCTTCCCTCGTTTCGATCGTCTTCCCCTGGCGGCCTGGCCTAGGCGCCACCGCAGACGAAGCGCACCACCTCAGGCGTCAGCCAGCGCAGGGCCACCAGCAGCACCACCCAGACTGCCAGCAGGAAGTGCCAGTAGCGCGCGCACAGAGCCAGCCGCAAGGCCGCGCCCGCGCCACGCGTGCCGCGCACGGTCACCAGGACCCAGGCAGCCAGCCCCCCCAGCACGTGCAGGCCGTGCATGGCGGTCAGCAGGTAGAAGAAGCTGCCGGCAGGATTGCCCGCCGCGCCCACCTGCCGGGCCTGCAGCACCTGCCAGCCCCACAGCTGAGAAGCGATGAACGCAGCCGCGGCGAGACCGCCGATCCACCATGCCGACCACGCGCGCAGCGGCTGCCCGGCCCGCGCTGCACGCACCGCGATTCCCATGGCGAGGCTGCCTCCCGCTAGCAGCGCCGTAGACTGCCAGACCTGCCACGGCAGCCGGACCGCGCCCCAGTCGGGCGCATTCATGCGCATGGCGTAGGCGGCAAGAAACAGCAGGAACAGCACGCCGGCCACGCCCATGAACACCCCGAGCCCGATGGCCGCCGGCGCGGCCGTGCCCGGCCACCCGCGCGCGCGGGATTCGCCGCGCTCCAGTCGCAAGAAGCCTGTCTGGTTCATGCCAGCGCCCCTCGGCTTTCCTGCGCCTGCGGCTCGAGGCCGCCCGCCTCGGGCGGTGCATTCTGCGCAATGAAGTCCTCTTGCGCACCCGGCACGCTGTAGGCATAGGCCCAGCGATAGACCTGGGGCAGCTGTTCGCCCCAGTTGCCGTGCACCGGCGGCGTCTGCGGCGTCTGCCATTCCAGCGATGCGGCGCGCCACGGGTTGGCGCCGGCCGGCTTGCCGTGGCGCAGGCTCCAGGCGAGGTTGAAGAGGAAGATCAGCTGCGCCGCCGCCACCGCGAAGGCAGCGACGGAAATCGCGGTGTTCAGCGAATGCGCCGACTGCGGGATGAAGCTGTAGTTTTCATAGGCGTAGTAGCGCCGCGGCATGCCGAGGATGCCCAGGTAGTGCATCGGGAAGAAGATGGCGTAGGTGCCGGCGAAGGTGATCCAGAAGTGCAGCCGCCCGAGCGTATCGTTCAGCATCCGCCCCGTGACCTTGGGGTACCAGTGGTAGAGACCGCCAAATACCACCAGGATCGGGGACACGCCCATCACCATGTGGAAATGGGCCACCACAAAGTAGGTGTTGGACAGGGGGATATCCACGCTGACGTTGCCGAGGAAGAGACCGGTCAGGCCGCCGATGACGAAGGTGCTGATGAAGCCGATGGCGAACAGCATCGGCACGCTCAGGTGGATGTCGCCGCGCCAGAGCGTGATCACCCAGTTATAGACCTTGATCGCCGTGGGCACGGCGATGACCAGCGTGGTGGTGGCGAAGAAGAAGGCGAAGTACGGGTTCATGCCACTGACGAACATGTGGTGGGCCCAGACCGTCACCGACAGGACGCCTATCGCCAGGATGGCCCACACCATGGTGCGGTAGCCGAAAATGCTCTTGCGCGCGTGCACGCTGATCAGATCCGAGACGATGCCGAAGGCCGGCAGCGCCACGATGTACACCTCAGGGTGGCCGAAGAACCAGAACAGGTGCTGGAACAGCAGCGGGCTGCCGTCCTTGTACGGCAGCTGCTGCCCCAGCGAGACGATGGCCGGCATGAAGAAGCTGGAGCCCAGGGTCTTGTCGAGCAGCATCATGACGGCGGAAACGAATAGCGCCGGGAATGCGATCAGCGCCAGGATGGTGGCGGTGAAGATACCCCACACGGCCAGCGGCATGCGCATCATGGTCATGCCCTCGGTGCGCGCCTGCAGCACCGTGGTCACGTAATTCAGGCCGCCCATGGTGGCTGCCGCGATAAAGATCAGCAGCGACACCAGCATCAGGATGATGCCCCAGTCATGACCTGGCGTACCGGGCAGGATGGCCTGCGGTGGGTACAGCGTCCAGCCCGCGCCGGTGGGCCCGCCCGGCGCGAAGAAGCTCGCCAGCAGCACCAGCACCGACACCAGGTAGACCCAGTAGCTCAACATGTTGAGGAAGGGAAAGACCATGTCGCGCGCGCCGACCATCAGCGGGATCAGATAGTTGCCGAAACCGCCGAGGAAGAGCGCGGTCAGCAGGTAGATCACCATGATCATGCCGTGCATGGTGACGAACTGGTAGTAGCGGTTGGCATCGATGAACTGGAAGTGGCCGGGAAAGCCGAGCTGCAAGCGCATGAGGTTGGACAGCACTACGCCGACCACGCCCACGGTGATCGCCGTGAGTGTGTATTGGACCGCAATGACCTTATGGTCCTGGCTCCAGACATAGCGCGTCCAGAAGCTGCCGTGTCCGCCCGCATCGTGCGCGTAAGCCATGTCGTCCTCCTTCTTGACGGCGCCGTCACCGGGCCGGGGCGCCCGCTTGCGCCGGCGCCGCAGCGGTGCTGCCATTGGCGCGGATGTAGGCCATCAGCGCCTTGAGCTCGTCCTCGCTCAACGGGATGGTCGGCATCACCGGGCCGAATCCCTTCACTATCCGCGCCTGCGGCGTCAGGATCTCCTCGCGCAGGAAGGCATCGTCGACACGCGCGCTGCTGCCATCCGAAAAGGTCTGCACGCTGCCGTACAAACCCTTCCAGCTCGGCCCCACGCCGACACTGCCGTCGATGCTGTGGCATCCCACGCAACCCTTGCTGAGCGCCAGCGCCTTGCCCTGCGCGACCAGCATATCTGCGCCGCTGGCCTGCGCCGCCACCGGCGCCGCCGGTGCCTGCGTGGCGGCGAAGGTGCTCTGGCGGGCCAGCCAGGCCTCGAATGCCGCGGGTTCTTCGACCACCACCTGGCCGCGCATGTTGTAGTGGCCGATGCCGCATAGCTGCGCGCACAGGATGTCGAAGCGTCCGGCGCGCGTCGGCGTGAACCAGAACGATGTCACCATGCCTGGCACCAGATTCATGCGGGCGCGAAACGGCGGCACATAGAAATCATGCAGCACGTCCTTGGAGCGCAGCAGCAGCTTGACCGGGCGGTTCAGCGGCAGGTGCAGTTCCGGCCCGTTGACGATCAGGTTGCCTTGCCCGCGCGGATCGCCGGGATCGACGCCGAGCGGATTGCCGGCCGTGACGAAGCGCGCATCGGCGCGCCCGAGTTCGCCGCCCTTGCCGGGAAAGCGGAAGCTCCACTGCCATTGCTGGCCGACCACCTCGACTTCCATGGCGTCGCGCGGCGCGTTCACGTACTTGGCGTAGACGATCAGGCCTGGCGCCAGCAGGGCGATGATGCCCACCGAGGTGCCGGCAATCAGCCAGCGCTCGAGCTTGGGGTTTTCCGGTTCATAGGCAGCGCGATGCCCGTCGCGGTGGCGATAGCGCCAGATCACGTAGCCGACGAAAAGATTGATGACGATGAAGAAGGCGCCGCTGACGACAAGCGTGATCGTCAGCGTGTCGTCCATCTGCTGCCAATTGGACGCAAGCGGCGTTGCCCACCAGGGGCTGAGGAAGTGAAAGAGCACCGTGGCCAGGACCACGACCACCAGCGCAATGGCGAGCGCCATATCCGACTCCTGCTCACCTGCCGCGCGGACCAGGCCGCCGTGCCGCATTGAATACAGACTAGTGCATGCGCCCAAGGCACGGCAAGTCACGCCGGGCGCGCAACGTGGCGCCTGCGGCGCCGCAACAGCGGCAGCATGCCGGCGGAAATCCGTGGAGCGATGAAAACGGCGGATGCCGCGTGCCAGCGGCATCCGCCATCCCTGTGATGCTGGCGGCGCCCGCCATCATCGCGGCGCCGCCCGTCCGATGGTGCCTACTACGCCGCCCGCTCCCCGCGCTCGAACCACCAGTAGCAGAGCGCCGCGGCCATGCCGAACATCAGGTGGCCCACCCCGGTGTGCCAGCCGCGCGCATCGACGAACCAGGTGAAGAAACGCGTCATGACGTGGAAGTTGATCACATAGACGACGGCACCGAACACCGCGCCGGCCAGCAGCGCCATGCCGACGCTGGAGTCGAGCTGGAAAGGCGCGATGATGGCCGCCAGGATCATGCCCAGGACCGCGCCGAGGGCAAAGTGGATGACCAGGGCTGTGGCTGCCGTGACCACGCTGAACAGCGATGTCTGCAGGACGTCCGGCCCCAGCACGATAGCGGCGATCATCCGCGTGGTACCCCATGGATTGACACCGACCACCATCGACGACCAGAACAGTTCCACCACCATCAGCAGCGCGCCGGCGCACAGCCCGGCCACGGCCGCCGCCGGCCAGTCCGGCATCCGTCGCACGTAATGGTGCGAATGCATGTGAAGTTCCATAGCCACCTCCGCCTCTGCTGTCACGCGATGCATCCCGCGTATCTGCTCAGCATAGGACACGCGCAAGCGCAATTTGGCCAGCCCGGGCCAGCACAGCGGCGGAACCCGCACGAGGCGCCACATGGTGCGCGGCTGCCGCGGACCGGCCGCGCCCGCAAGGCTCGCATGCGATACCTGCGAGGACCTTGGCGCGCCTGCGCTCGCCTCGGCGGAGCCAATCCGGCACTGCGGGACAACCCCGATGGGGTTGGCGCATCCGAACACGGCACACTATCTATACTGGAAACAGGAGAGAACGAGAGAGGAGACTGCCATGACGCATCTGCGTTTGTACGATCTTGTCTTTCTGATCCCGATGGCCATGGTCGGCGTCATCGGAATGGGCGCGATTCCTGTAACCGCGAAGTACCTGCGCATCAGTTGCCGGGCGGCCGGCGCCATCCTCGGCGCTGCCGTGGCGGTGCTGGTGCTCGAAGCCCTGCCGCTGCTGATTTGACCCAGTGAACGAGGCGGCCCGCAAGGGCCGCTTCGCGTGTCTGCGCCCGTTGTGAGGGAGGCCGCATGTCGATTGGCCTGATCGCCGCTTGCATGGCGGCGCTGCTCGTATTGACGGTGGTGGCGGCACTATGGCGCTGCAGCCACCCCTACCGGATGCGCTACCGGCGCTGCGCGGAGCGCCGCGCCCGCGCTGGCTTGTGCCGGCAACCGCCGCTGCACCACTGATGCGGCACGCGAGCGATGGATTGCGGGCGTCTGAACGTGGACGCCCCGGCACGTGCGCGCCGCGGCAAGGCTGGCGGCGGCATATGACGCACCCGTGACCGGAAGTCGCGAATCAGATCTCGATCATCGCGAAATCGGACTTGCCCACATCACACTCCGGGCAGCGCCAGTCTTCAGGGATGTCTTCCCAGCGCGTGCCGGGCGCGATGCCGTCTTCCGGCAAGCCCAGTTCTTCGTCGTACACCCAACCACAGATCACGCAAACCCACGTCTTGTAGATAACGGCGTCTTGCTGCAATGCTCGCTCCTGTCCATGTTTACCGATTCGGGCGAGATGATACGCGGTTTTGGCGCGCCAGCGCCCACGCCGAGGGCCAGGTGCCGGCCGGGACGCATCCCGGCCGGCACCTGGCCCGATCACTGTCACGCCTAATGGCGGATGGCGAAGTCGACCCGGTTCGGCGTGCCCTTGTCCTTGATCCCCTCAGCATCGAGCTTGGGCGAGGTCATGAACAGCCGGTTCTCGGGCACCTTGGCATCGCGCTCCAGCGTCTGCTTGACCACCAGCGCGCGCTGCTCGGCCAGCTGCCGCAGGCCGGCCTCGGTCACCGGCGCGTTCTCCAGCAGCAGCCGTTCCATCTCGGCGGTCGGCAGCGACTTGTTGAAGCCGATGAAGTTGGTCGGCTTCTTGAACGACGCCCGCTTATAGACCGCCTCCAGATACTTCGGGTACTCCTGCGGCGACACCATGACCTTGGCACCCTGCTCGCCCTCTTCGCTTTCCTCGACGGGCGCTCCGGCCTGGGCGCTCTTGCGCTGCTCGCGCACCTTCGCCTCGGCCACGCGCTCATCCAGCCAGGCGCGGCGGGCACCTGCCGCGTCGCTGTCCGGGTCGATGCGCCCGCTGATTTCCAGATTCAGCGCCGGCCGGTCGTTGAGCGCCTTGCCCAGCGTATCCAGCTTCTGCTTGGCGGCCGGCGTCAGCGTGGCGGTGCCCGCGGGAAACTCGACGTAGCCCAGCTCTTCGCCGGCACCGCCAAAGGCCGAGGCCAGCAGGGAGAACGGCGAGGTGATGGCCTTGGTCAGCAGGTTGACGATCACGCGGACGATCACGCCGCCGATGCTGAACTCGGGATCGGACAGCGAACCCGACACCGGCAGGTTGACATCGATCACACCATTGCGGTCCTTGAGCAGCGACACGGCCAGCAGCACCGGTAGCTTGGTGGCTTCGGGACTGTCGACCTTGTCGCCGAAGGTCAGCTGGTCCAGGTAGAGGTGGTTCTTTGCATCGAGCTTGTTGTTGTCAACCTTGTACGACACATCGACGCTCAGCTTGCCCTTCGTAATGGGGTAGCCCGCGTACTTGGCCGCGTAAGGCGTCAGGCGCGTCAGCTCAATGCCGCTCGCCTTGGCGGCGATGTCCAGGTAGAGCTGGGTGCCGAGCGGGTTGATCTTGCCGCTGACGTTGACGGGCGCATCGCCATCGACGCGGCCGTCCAGCACTATGTCGGCCGGCGTCGGGTCGCCGGTGGAGACCTTGGACACCGAGCCCTTCATGTCGGTCAGGTTGGCCGTGTAGTTGGGCTTGACGAAGAAGTCGGAGAAGTTGATGTTGCCCTTCTCCACCGTTATGCCACCGATGCGGATCTGCGGCTTGGGCCCGGCCTCTGGCGGCGCAGCCTTGGCCTGCGCCTCCGAGGCGGCCGCTGGAGTTGCCGCCACCGCAGACGCAGCGGCCGGGTTGGCCTGCGTCAGGCTGGTGCCGGGCGCAGCCTCGCCCTTGGCCGCGCCGCCGGCCATCACGTCCTGCAGGTTGAGGCGGCCGTTCGCATTGAGGATCACGCGAGCATAGAAGTCGGACAGGGCCACCTTGCCTACCCCGACCTGCATCGGCCCCTTGGCTGCGTCCATCGAGAAATCGATGCCCGACACGGCCAGCGAGCGCCAGCGCAGGAAGTCGTCACCGGTCAGGCGGTCGACGGAGCGCACGTTGCTGGCCAGCGCATTGCCGGCGAAGCGCACGGCGACCGGCTTGCCGGCCGGCGCCGAGACGTTGGCCCGGCCCTTGACTGTCAGGCCGCCGGCGCGCAGCGCGGCGTTGAACTGGCTGCCCAGATAGGGCTGCAGCGGCGCCATGTCGACATCGCGCATATCGATGTCGATCTGCGCGGCCGGCGTGGCCGGCAGCATGCTGCCGTCCAGCGCGACGGTGCCGCGCCTGCCGACCTCGGCGCGCAGCTTGAACGGCACCGCGGCGGGCGTCAGCGGCCAGTTGATGGCACCCGTGTTGAGCGCGATATTGCGGTACTGGTGAATGACCGGGCGGCCCTGGTTGGCGTCGGACGGTGCATAGTCCGTGAGTAGCGCGGCGCCGCTGTCGAGCGACACCTTGCCGAGCGTGACCTTCCAGTTGTTGCCGCCCGCGTTCGCTGCCGCCGGCGCGGCGCCGCGGCGTGCGGCCGATGCGCTCTTGCCGGCAGACTGGGCGGCCCAGATGCGCGCCACATCGATCAGCTCGCCGCTATGGTCGCGCGTCGCGGCGATCTCGGGCTTGGACAGCACCAGCGCGTCGGCCGTCAGCGTCTGCTTGGCCAGGTCGAAGCCGATCCCTTCGAGCGCCACTTTCTCAGCGCGTACCAGCGGCAGGCCGGCGGCGCTTGCCGCGCGCGAGCGGCCGCGCCGCTCGCCCCTGGCCGCGGGCGTGCCGTCGCTGGCCGAAGTCGCCGTGGCCGTAGCGGGCGGCACAAAGGCCGGCCCCGTCGTGGCCACATACAGCGGCGCGAGTTCCGCGCGCGACTTGTCCAGCGTGAACTGCAGGGCAGGACCGCCCCAGGCCACGCTGTAGTGCAGCTCGGCATTGACGGCGGTATCGCCGAACTGGCTCTTCAGCGCCTGCGGCCACCATGCTGCGAAGCCTTGCGGCTTGATGCCGCTGGCCTGCAGCGTGCCCGTCAGCGTGCCGGCCGGCACCGAGACTTCACCCGTGTTCTGCAGCGTCTGCCCATCGGCGATGGCGAGCTTGGCCTCGATGCGCGCGGGCTTGGCGCCGCTGCTGGCCAGGCCGTCAACCTGCGCGTCGAGCGGGCCGAGGGCCAGCGTGCCGGGGCCCGAAGGCGCCGCTTCATCGCGCAGGCCCAGGCGCGCGTCCTTCACCGTAATGCGGTCCACCGCGTAGCTCCAGGCCGCGTCGGCCGCCGGCGCGGGCTTGCCGTGCGCATTGGCCGCGGGCGCGGATGCAGTTGCCGCGGCGGGGGCAGACGCGGCGGCACGGGCCGCAAGGCCAGCCTTGCCGGCCGACGCGCCCTTGCCGGATTCGCCCACGGCCGCCGGCTTGGCGGCGGCGGCATCGCGCGGCAGGAAGGCGCTGGCCAGGTCGACGGTGCCGTCGGCGCGGCGCGCCACCTGCACGCCCAGTCCTTCCAGGCTGACACTGCGCACGTGCACGCGCCGGGCCAGCAGCTCGATGCGGTCGAGGTCCACAGCCAGGCGGTCGGCCTTCAGCAGCGGCGCGCCGTCCCGCTTGCGGATATCGGCGTCCCGCAGCGCGGCGGTCCCGCCCAGGAAGATGTCCTGCTTGTCCTGCTGCTGGCGAAAGCCCAGCGTCAGCCGCGTATCGAGCAGAGCGCTCTTGACCTCGGCATCCTTGAGCGCGGGCGCGAACGGCATCAAGCGCACGAGGTCCAGACCGTCCAGGTTCAGGTTCAGGTGCGTCTCGCGCGAAACCGCGAACGGCAGCATGGTCCCGTCGAGCGCAAGCGGCGTGCCATTGATCAGCGCGCTCAGCGTCGGCCGCGTGAGGATCTCCACGTCATGCGGCAGGTTCGACAGGAAGGGCAGCGTCAGTGTGAGCTTGTCCACCCGCTGGACCTGCTTGAGCTGCTGGTCGTCGAACACCAGGCTGGAATCGGTCAGCGCGATGTTGTTGACCGAGAAATGCGCGGGCTTGGCGTTCTCCGGCTTGGGCTTGGCGGCAAAGCGCCGCACGATGTCGTCGAAGCTCATGGTGCCGTCCGGCGCACGCGTTACGTGCACGGCAAGCGCATCCACGTGCAGCGCGTCGACCACCGGCGCCAGGTGCCACAGCGAGGCGAGCGAGGCCTTGGCCTCCGCCGAGCCCAGGGTCACCATGGGCCGCTTGCCATCCGGCTCGAAGATGGCCAGGTCCTGCAGCGTGACCCCTAATGAGAAGGGGCGCACCTGCGCCCCGCCCAGCGTGACCTTGCGCCCGAGTGCGGCGCTCGCCTGTTTTTCGATCTGCCACTTCAGCAGAGGCGGTCCACCGAAATATCCCGCCAGTCCGAAAATGGCCAGCGCCGCCACAATACCGCCGGCCACGCGGACAGCCAGGCGCCGTCGCGGCGTAGCAACGGCGGCCTGAATGGAGAACTTTGAGCTCATGTTACCTCAGAGGAATTGACCCCACTTAGCTGCAGATTGCGCAGCTTTGTGCCCCGGATTTCACTTTTTTCCAACATTATCGCAAGGCATTCAGGCATTGCAAGGGCAGTTGCAGTCTTTTATATAGGACAAGGCCAAACCCGATCTGGTAATCTTTCGCCCTTTGCGAAGCGACTCGTCGCAAGCTTGCGGCTTACCCGCCACTCAGAGCCTGCTTCTCCCGCGCTGTATCCTCCGGCCATCTCCGCCACGTCATCCGTGTTGCGCGCTTCGCATGCGATCCATTCCATGCGAGTTTCCACATGTCTACCAGCAGCACCGTCGGCACGGCCGACGCGCGCAGCGGCGCGCGCGCGCGTCCGCTGACCGGCCAGGATTACAAGACGCTCGCGCTCGCCGCACTGGGCGGCGCGCTCGAGTTCTACGACTTCATCATCTTCGTCTTCTTCGCCACCGTGATCGGGCAGTTGTTCTTCCCGCCCTCGGTGCCCGAATGGCTGCGCCAGTTGCAGACCTTCGGCATTTTCGCCGCCGGCTACCTGGCGCGCCCGCTCGGCGGCATCATCATGGCCCACTTCGGTGACCTGCTGGGCCGCAAGAAGATGTTCACGCTGTCCATCCTGCTGATGTCGGTGCCGACGCTGCTGATGGGCCTGTTGCCCACCTACCATGCCATCGGCATGCTCGCCCCGCTGCTGCTGCTGGTGCTGCGCGTGATGCAGGGCGCGGCCGTGGGCGGCGAAGTGCCGGGGGCCTGGGTCTTCGTCTCCGAGCACGTGCCGGCGCGCCATGTGGGCTACGCCTGCGGCACGCTGACGGCAGGCCTGACCGCCGGCATCCTGCTGGGTTCGCTGGTGGCGACCGGCATCAACACCATCTTCGATGCCAGCGAACTGGCCGAGTGGGGCTGGCGCGTGCCCTTCCTGCTGGGTGGCGTGTTCGGCATCGGCTCCATGTACCTGCGCCGCTGGCTGCACGAGACGCCGGTCTTCGCCGAACTGCAGCAGCGCAAGGCGCTGGCGGCCGAGATGCCGCTCAAGGCGGTGGCGCGCGACCACCGCGGCGCGGTGGTGGTGTCGATGCTGCTGACGTGGATGCTGTCGGCCGGCATCGTCGTCGTGATCCTGATGACCCCGACCTTCCTGCAGAAGATCTATGGCTTCGACGCGCGCACGGCACTCGTGGCCAACAGTGTGGCCACGCTGTGCCTGACCGTCGGCTGCGTCGTAGCTGGCCTGGCCGCCGACCGCATCGGCGCACGCCGCACGCTGTTCATCGGCGGCGCGCTGCTGGCGGCCAGCGCCTACGCGTTCTACACGGTCATCCATGATCGGCCGGACCTGCTGCTGCCGCTGTACGCACTCGCCGGCTTCTTCGTCGGCACCATCGGCGCAGTGCCCTATGTGCTGGTCAACGCTTTCCCGGCACAGGTGCGCTTCTCGGGCCTGTCGTTCTCATACAACCTGTCGTACGCGATCTTCGGGGGCCTGACACCGATGATCGTGACGCTGATGCTCAAGGAAGACCCGCTGGCGCCTGCACACTATGTGGTGGCGCTGTGCGTGGTGGGCATGCTCACCGCCCTGTTCGTCAAGCAGCGCGCGCGCGGTTGAAGGCCGCGCCCGGCCTGCGCACGCACCGCCTAGCGCCAGCGGCGGTGCGTGCGGAAGAAGTCCCACATCAGGGTGCTGGCATCGGGGCCGACGGCGGCATGGTAGGGATAGCGCCCGTCGCCGCCGCTCCAGGCATGCCCCAGCCCTGCCACCTCATGCAGCACGACAAGATCGCGGTGCCAGCGGCCGAAACGCACGTCGGTGAATTCCCCCGGGGCCATTTCGTCGAGCCCCGTCTCCGCCAGTGAGGGCAGCGTGTGCCCCAGTCGGTTGTAGGAAAGGAACTGGTGCGCCAGCAGGCGGCCATTGAGCGGCGAGACCGCGTCGTCGGCCAGGCCGTGTATCACCATCGCCGGCATCGCCGGACCGCCCGGCGTCACGCCTGCGGCATCCAGCAGCACGACCGGATCCGAGATGGAGCCGGCGCGCATGACCTTCAGCCCGGCACGCGGCGAATCCGCCGCCCCGACCACCACCCCCGAATGCAGGCCCACCGCCGCGACCTTGTCCGGGTGGCGCAAAGCAACCACCGCGGCCATGGCGGCGCCGGCCGAGATGCCGGCCAGGTAGATCTGGTCGGAGCGCACCCCCGGCTCCAGCGCGAGCGCGTCGATCAGCGCGGCCACCGCCTGCACCTCGCGCCCGCCCTGCTCGGCAGTCAGGTCGAACCATTGCCAGCAACGCTGCAGTTGCCGGCGCAAGGGCTGTTGCGGATAGGCAACGAGAAACCCCTCCTGTTCGGCCAGGGCATTCATGCGCGTGCCCGCCGCCAGGTCCTCGGGGGTCTGGCGGCAGCCATGCAGCATCACCACCAAGGGCAAGGCCTCTTGTGGATGTGCCCATGACGGTACATAGAGACGGTAGCTCAGGTGGGGCAGCAGCTCGCCCGGCTTTGGCGGCAGCCGCAATTGCTGGCTGTACCACTTGCCCTGTGGCGGCTCGGAAACGGCATCGCGGGGCGATTCCGGATGAAGGGGACGACGGCTCGGCGCGGCGGGCCGGGGTGGCGTGGCCGGATTCAGCGCATCAAGGCGATTCAGCCAGGCCCGCAACTGCCGTGCGGTCTGGTGTTGTATCCGACTGAACCGCCGCAGCTGAACACGCCAGTCGTCTGACAGGCTATTGGCCATGGGGACTCCTGCTCGTCGAGAGCGGACATCGCTCTCGATTGGGGTTGCTGCGATGCAGCATAGCACAGCGCCAGGGAAGCCTCCGTAAGTGCACCAAGAAGCACGAAGCAAGTTATGACTTGTCTACCTCCGGTGCGCCTGCCCCGAAAATCTTCAATTCGCCCCATAAAAGAATGCATCACGCCGACAAGCCGCACGCCGACCGGACGCCCTTATACTGCGTGCACCATCGGCAACCGGAATTCGATATGGCCAGGCCGCACGATGACGCCCCTGCCTGCACCCTCTGCCCTTTCCACCAGGTTTGCAGGAGGGCGGAAGATATCGCCCCCTCCGATGAGCAACTGCCGCGCGACGTGATACCGACGCGGGTGCAACTGCGCGCGGGACAGATGCTCTACCTGCAGGGGCGGCCCGCGCTCGCGGTCTATCCCTTGCGCAATGGCTGCGTCAAGAGCATGTTCGAGTCGCCGCTGGGGTGGCGCCAGATCACCAGCTTTACCCTGCCCGGCGATGTGCTCGGCCTGGAGGCGCACGACGGCAACGTG
This sequence comes from Cupriavidus sp. 09_S30, assembly GCF_056930435.1. Classification (NCBI taxonomy): domain Bacteria; kingdom Pseudomonadati; phylum Pseudomonadota; class Betaproteobacteria; order Burkholderiales; family Burkholderiaceae; genus Cupriavidus; species Cupriavidus sp. 09_S30. The sequence continues at coordinate 2,574,369 of NZ_JBXOWI010000002.1, forward strand.
CATACCACCAGCGCCATCGCCCTGCAGGACGTGAGCTGCTGCGTGGTGCCCGTAGAAATGCTGCGCGCGCAGATGCACGCGAGCGGGTTCCGCACCCTGGTGCTGGACACCCTGCGCAGGAACACTGAACACGAACGCACGCTGCTGGTGGCCATCGGCTCGATGAAGGCGGCGCAACGCCTGGCCATGCTGCTGCTCGACCTGGCGCGGGAACACGAGCGCCGCGGCGGGACCGATGACGCGCTGACGCTGGCGATGTCGCGCAATGACATCGCCAGCTACCTGGGACTGACGCTGGAAACGGTCTCGCGCCTGCTGTCGCGCTTTGCCTCAGCCGGCCTGATCACCGTGCGGCACAAGCTGCTGCACATCGTCGACCAGCCGGGGCTGGCCGCCGTCTATGCCGATGCCGGGCACCTGCCGGTACCGCAGGAGGCCGATCGGGGCGACTCCACGCACGCAAGCCGGCGCGCGGCCTGAGGTCTTGAGCAGGGACGAGCCCGCTGACGGCGGACTTCAGCGCCGCCGCTGGGTGCACTCCTGGCGATAGGCTTCCTCCAGGCGTTTGCGGTCGGCCTGGCGCTCCACCGTGGGATAGGTGCGCCCATCCGCGGTGGTCACTGACGACCGGCCGACGGACCATTGTGGTCCCGAGGGCAAGCCATTGAGCTGGCCAAGGAGATCCTGGCAGTGCTTGCGCTGGGCCGGCGACAGCGTGCCATCGGCATCCTCAGGATTCGATGCCGGGAGGCCGGGCACGGTAGTCATGCCGGTTCCCTCATCGATCAGGCGCGGCGGCGGCGGTGCCACCATCGGCTGGGGAGTGGGCTCTTCCGCCAGCGCCGAAGCGCTCATCAGCGTCGCCAGGCACAACAGGGCGCAATACCGGGTTACCTTCATCTTTCCTCAAGCTTTCCTGCGCGGCCGTGCCGCGCGAATTCAATTCGATCGTGCGCCGCGCCCCGCCGTCGCATGCGAAGGGCATCAGCGCTCTTTGCTCAAGCCCTCGCGGCCAGTCCGGTTGCGCAGCATCTCCAGCTTGAGCAGGGCATCGGCAAGCATGCTCTTGAGCCGCGCATTTTCCTCCTGCAGTTCGCGCAGCTTGCGCGCCTCCGCCGTACTTCCCTGCGCCCCCTGACCATAGCGCGCGCGCCAGCCATAGAAGGATGCATCACTGAATCCGTACCGCGCACACAACTCGCGCACCGGCACGCCGCTGGCGGCTTCCGCCAGGTAGGAGCGGATCTGCTCCTCGCTAAAGCGTCTGTTCACTGGATCCCCCCGGTCTCGGTGACGTTGCGTGCAACATGCCGCCGAGGCTTCGGCAGCCTGCCATGAACACGAAGTTAGCCGAGGGCGCCGGGGGAAAGCAATTCAGTGTATTCGCAGCACGTATTAAGCGGTTTGGTCCCCTTCGCGATATGTCGCCAAGGCATCGCAAGCGTGCGTTGCCGATGGCGCTCCCGCTACAAGGCAAGCGCCACACACCGCACCAGGACCGGCGGGGTCAAATGTGCCGGATGGCGCGCCGAATTTACCACATGTAACCATGTGCGAACAAAAGGGCCATTGTTCTTGGTCAAACTAGCATACCAATTTGAAATTTAGTGAACACCTAGTATCGGACTTATCGCTGTATTAAGCTTCCGTAGTAATAACAAAACATTGATCACCCCCATCCGTACCTAGCGTTGTTTCGCACAAGAGGGGTGACCCGGCAATCTCGCACCGGCGATGTCCAGTCCGGCGGCGTGGCCCCGATTGCCGGCGCAGCACCAGGTCAGTAGGAACATGGGAAGACAGACACTGCCGACAGGCCGGAGAGCGCTGACCGGCATCGCTTGCCCGTCCGACTTGATTCGGGCGACGACAAGGTATGGATGCCATGCGCAGCGTGCCAGGCAAGCCCGGATGACGGACCGGATACCGGCTCCTAGCAGGATGCTGCCCCTCTGGGGCGGCAAACAGAACGGGAGAAGTCAGCATGCGACACGTCAGTACCAAGCTGCTACAGATCTTTGTCCTACTGATGGAGTACCGCGACCTGAATGCGGTGGCAGCCTGCACGCGCGGCCGCGTGCCCACCATTGCCTATAGCCTGGCACGGCTGCGGGAAATCACCGGCGACCCGCTCTTCGTCAAGCGCAAAGGCTTGCTCGAACCGACGCCGTACGCGCTGCGCCTGGAGCAGACTGCGCGCCAGATGCTGGCCAAGTGGGCGCACCTGGTGCGCGACAACGGGCACGAGGCCGGATCCGTCGCGCACGGAACGCGCGTGAGCATCGGCTTCTCGCCCTCGATCGGCGATCCCGTCATCACAGAGATCCTGACGGCATTGTGCGAGCAGTTCCCGCACAACCACTTCGTCACGCGCCCCGTGCGCGCCGATGCCGCGCTGTCGCGCAATCTGGAGGAGGGCGAGATCGATTGCGCCTTCGTGATCGACAGCCAGTACGCGCCCGAAGGTGTTGCCCAGCACAGCATCCTTGCCACGCCACGCCGCCTGGTGAGCGCCGCCAGGCCCGGCAGCAACGCCACGCCGCAGCCCGAAGGCGACTGGATCCTGCTGCAGGAGGACAACGAGCCCGGCAGCCCGCTGCGCACCTTCCTGAGCCGGCATGCCAATGATCCGGGGCACCGCGAGACCGTGGTGCCGTCGTGGCACACGCAGATCGCACTGCTGCGCGCGACCGGGGGCATCTGCCCCGTGCTGGATTTCAATGTGCCGCTGGTCGCGCGCGACCAGACGACGCGGCTGCTGCCTACCCCCAACAGCTTCCCGGAATGGGCGGCCCTGCACTTCTGGATGCCCGCGCATGCGCGCGGCGCCACGGCGCTGCACGAAATGATGGAAATCGGCAGCGCCATCCTGCGCGATCCGGTCAACGCCATCGAGCGACGACGCCTGGCACGCGAGCGGCAGGACTGCGCCGCCGCCTGAGCCCAGCGCCGCCGGGCAGCGACTCCGCTCGCCCGCGTGGCGCGGCAAGCGCCGCACACTTTGCGAAATGTCTTCGTCCTGGCCGCCGCGACGGCGGCTATGCTCGCCTAGCGTGCGCTAGGCAGCAGCCCGCCAGAATGGAGACACCTCGACATGGTCGTGAGGATTTTGATCGCCGACGATCACCCGATCGTCCTCGTCGGACTGCGAAACCTGCTGGGCGGTCGCCCGGGCTGGGAGATCTGCGGCGAGGCCGCCAACGCCGACGAGCTGCTGCGCGCGGCCGAGGCCTTGCGCCCCGACATCGTGCTGACCGACTACCACATGCCGGACTCTCCCGCCGACGACGGCGTCCGCCTGCTCCATGCCCTGCGCCGGCGCGTGCCGGCGGCACAGGTCATCGTACTGACGATGCTGACCAATCCTGCCATCCTGCGCACCATCCTCTCCGCGCGCGTGCAGGGGCTGGTGCTCAAGGACGCGCCCCTCGACGAAGTGGCGAGCGCCATCGCCCAGGCGCTGCGCGGCCTGAACTACGTGGGACACTCGGTGCTGCGCATCCTCGCTGGCGCCGACTTCTCCGACGTGGAGGGGCCGGCTGGCCTGCACAACCTCAGTACCCGTGAGCTCGACGTGCTTCGCCGCTACCTGAGCGGCTGCTCGGTCACCGAGATCGCGCGCGCCAGCCATCGCAGCATCAAGACCATCAGCCGCCAGAAGATCGCCGCGATGCGCAAGCTCGGCGCCAGCAATGACCGCGAGCTGTTCGAATACGCGATGCATCATGGCCTGGTGCCAACCGGCGCCCCTCGATCCACGTAGTCCACTGAATCACTGAAATCGGTCGGTGCCTGCCATGCCATGCGGGTTCATCGCGTCGTTGCAAATGCTCGCAATAGCCGTGCTATTGCTGCGCTTTGCGCCTAGCGCTGATTCCCGCATGGCATGTCCTTCACCTCCCATTTCAATGATCCAGCGGACTAGGCCCGGACGGCGCCCGCTGGCTATAATCCGGCGCGGGCGGCAACGCTGCCGCCCTTCGCGGAAATTCCCGCACGCTCCGCCATATGCCATGACCCAGCCGCGCCCCACCGATCCCGCCACCTTGCACGTCCCCGCGCTGCTCGTCGCCGCACCGGCGTCGGGCCAGGGCAAGACCACGGTGACCGCGGCGCTGGCCCACCTGCACCGGCGCCAGGGGCGCAGGGTCCGGGTCTTCAAGTCGGGCCCGGACTTCCTCGATCCCACGCTGCTGGCCTTCGCCAGCGGCGCCCCCGTGCATTCGCTTGACCTGTGGATGACTGGCGCGGATGACGCCGCAGCACGACTGGCCGAGGCCGCGCGCGAGGCCGACCTGGTGCTGGTCGAAGGCGTGATGGGACTGCACGACGGCGAACCCAGCAGCGCCGACATCGCGCGCCGCTTCGGACTGCCGGTGCTGAGCGTGATCCAGGCGGGAGCGATGGCGCAGACCTTCGGCGCCATCGCGCTCGGCCTGGCCAGCTATGGCGGCCCGCTGCCGGGCATGCAGGTGCTGGCCAACGGCGTCGCCACGGCGCGCCATGCGCAGATGCTGCAGTCCAGCCTGCCCGCTTCCATCGGCTGGGCCGGCACACTGCCGCGCGACTCTCGCGTGGCGCTGCCGGAGCGGCACCTGGGCCTGCTGCCGGCCGACGAACTGCCCGACCTCGGTGAGCGCCTCGACGCGCTCGCCGACCTGCTCGCCACCCAGCCGATCGCACAACTGCCGCCGCCGGTGCCCTTCGCCGACGTGCCCGCGCCCGCGCTGCCGCAGATGCTTGCCGGCAGGACCGTGGCGGTCGCCCGCGACGCCGCCTTCCGCTTCCTCTATCCGGCCAACCTGGAGCTGCTGGCCGCCATGGGCGCGCAACTGGCCTTCTTCTCGCCGCTGGCCGACACCCGGCTGCCCGACTGCGATGCGGTCTGGTTGCCGGGCGGCTATCCGGAACTGCACGCCGCGCGGTTGGCCGCCAACACCGGCATGCTCGACGGGCTGAGGCAGGCGCATCGGGCAGGCCTCCCCATGCTGGCCGAGTGCGGCGGCATGATGGCGCTGTTCGATACCCTGGTAGACAAGGAGGGCGCCGCGCATGCTATGGCCGCGCTGCTGCCGGGCACCGTGCGCATGCAGCAGCGGCTGAGCGCCATCGGCCCGCAGGCAGTCGCACTGCCCGAGGGCACGCTGCGTGGCCACACCTTCCATTACTCGCAGGCGGACAGCCCGCTCGCCCCCGCCACGCACGCCACTTCGCCGCGCGACGGCGCGCGCGGCGAGGCTGTCTACCGCAGCGGCAGCCTCACGGCCTCCTACGTCCATCTGTATTTCCCGTCCAACCCGAGCGCTGCGGCGGCGCTGTTCGGCGCGGCCGTCACGCCGCCGCGCTAGACGGGGGGATGCCCGGCCACGGCGGGCCGCGGCCGGGCCACGGCTTCAAGCCAGCACCGGGAATCCGTCCTGCGAGTCAGCGCTTCAAGCCACGTCCTCGGCTTCGCGCACGCGCGCCACCGCCTCGGCAATGCCGGACTCGAGTTGCTCCAGGCCCTCCGACAGATGGCGCAGGGTATCCGCCGTCACGTTGACCAGCACGTCCTGCAGGAAGGCCGAGCGGCGCGGCAGCGTCTGCTCCACCACCTCGCGCCCGAGTGCCGACAGCGTGACATTGGTCACGCGGTTGTCGCGCTCGCAGGTGTTGCGCTCCACCCAGCCCAGCTCCTGCAAGGCCTTGAGCTGGCGCGTGATGGCACCCGGATCCATGCCGACGCGGTCAGCCAGCGGCTTCTGCGCGATCGGCTCGGCGTGGTTGTGCAGCGCGTAGAGAATGCGCCAGCGCGGCATCGGCTGCCCGACGCACTGCTCGAACGCTGCGGCATACGCCCGATAGGTTCGCCCGAACTGCTGCAGCACCGCCAGGCTTTGTCGCTCCAATTCCACTCCAAGTCCTCCGGCTATTCCGCAGCCATCGCCGGCTGCTTGACGGCGCGCTCGAGCTTGATCGGCGGCACGCGCCGCGCCAGCCAGACGCCCACCACCGCCACCACGGCGGCCAGCGCCAGGCCGAGGTGGATGGCACCGACCAGGGACAGGCGCGCCTGTTCCAGCAGCAGCGCGCCATTGAGGCCGGCCGCGTGCAATTGCGCGAGCAGGCCGGACTGTGCCGTCTTGTCGATCAGGATCTGCGGATCGCCGAAGCGCGACAGCCAGTCGGTCGCGCCGCCACCCTCCAGCGCCGCACGCACGCCACTGGCGTAGTGCCGGTCGACCAGGGTGCCGATGATGGCGGTACCGGCCATGCCGCCCACCATGCGCAGCGACTGCAGCATTGCCGTGGCGATACCGAGCTGCGCGCGCCCGGCGGTCTGCTGCGCGAACACTGTCAGGTTGGGCATGATGAAGCCCAGTCCGAAGCCGCCCACCAGCATCAGTGTCAGCAGCACGTGGCGCGACATGTCTCGGCTCGCCTGGGACAGGCCCAGGCAGGCCAGCGCCAGCATGGCGAAGCCCGCGTAAAGCATGGCGTTCGGATTCCGCACGCGCGTAATGATGCGGCCGTTCAGGATGCTGCCCACCGTGATGCAGACCACCAGCGGCGTCACCAGCAGACCCGCCTCCTTGGGCGAGTAACCGAAACCGCCCTGGAACAGCAGCGGCGCGTACAGCAGCAGCGAGAACATCGCGAAGCCCACCAGCACCGCCAGCAGGAACAAGGGCGCCAGGCCGGGATTGCGGAACATGTCGAGCGGCAGGATGGGATTGGCCGAGCGCCGCTCCCAGTGCCACAGGCCGACCAGCGCCAGCACCGCCAGCAATATCAGCCCCCCGGTGCCCAGGCCGAAGCCATGACGCGGCAGCAGCTCCACGCTGAGCTGCAGGCTGCCCAGCCCCAGGCCGATCAGTGCGGCGCCCAGCCAGTCGACGCGAATCGGTCCCTGGTGCGCCTGCTGGCGCAGATGCGGCAGATAGCGCCAGGCGAAGACCAGGCCGAGCAGGCCGACCGGCAGGTTCACATAGAACACAGCGCGCCAGCCGTACCATTCGGTCAACACACCGCCCAGCGACGGCCCCACCGCGTTGGCAATGCCGAACGCCGCGCTCATCATCACCTGCCAGCGCAGCCGCACATGGGAATCGGGGAACAGGTCCGGAATGCAGGCAAAGGCGGTGCCCACCAGCATGCCGCCTCCGATGCCCTGCAGGCCGCGGGCCAGCACCAGGAACGGCATGCTCGTCGCCATCCCGCACAGCGCCGAGGCGCCCGTGAACACGATGATGGACGCCAGCACGAAGGGCTTGCGCCCATAGTAATCACCCAGCCGGCCGAAGATCGGCACCGTGATGACCGAGGCCAGCAGGTAGGCGGTGGCCACCCAGGCGTAGTACTCGAACCCCTGCAGCTCGGCCACCACGGTCGGCAAGGCCGTACCCACCACCGTCTGGTCCAGCGCCACCAGCATCACCACGAAGGCGATGCCGAACATCGCCATCAGCGATTCCCGAAAAGGCAGCACCTGGCCGGCGGTGTGCGCCTCGTGCGGCTTAATCATCATTTATTGCGCCATCAATGATTGTGTAGTCAAGTATTATAGGACAAGGCGAGCGCGTTCGCTGGCTTAGGGTGATCGCTAGAAATGAAGTCTGTCGGGGAGGCGTGATCCGGCTTGGAGCGGTGGATTCGAGTGTGGAGTCCGACGCAGTGATGATCTACGGGGTTCTGCCCCCCCTGCTCGAACAGGCGGGGCTCCTGCGTCGATCCGCGCCGGCGCACTGCATCGATCCCCCAGATGGCATACCCAGGTCCGGCGATCCGGAGTGAACCGTCCGGCACCGCTGATCGCCAGACCCGCCGGCTCGCGGCGCAAGGCGCCCTGACTCAATCCGCCTTGGCGCCCGAGATCCCGATCAGGCGCCTGACGGTCGGCTCGACCGCCTCGAAATCCCGCCTGAACTCGGCGCCGGTGTTGCCGATCGGCTCGCTGTTGGACACGCTCAGGCGCGCTGCCATCGGCTTCGATCTGGTTGCGGTGCCCGCCTCTTTCTCCAGCCTGGCGAGGATGGCCGGCGGCGTACCGGCACGTGCCAGCAACCCGGCCCAGGCGGTTGACTTGAGTTCCGGGTCTGCCAGGCCGGCTTCGGCCATGGTCGGCACATTCGGCAAGCTCTTGGCCCGATGTTCGCCGAACACAGCAAGCGGGCGCACCTTGCCACTCTGGATGTATGGCGCCATCGAGGTCAGCGTGCTGATCGCCAAGGAGATCTGCCCCGCGCCCAGATCCTGATCCATCGGCCCTTCCCCCTTGTAGGCAACGTGAACCATGGCAAGGCCCCTCGACTGGTTCAGGTAGGCGCCCGCAAGGTGCGCGAAGCTGCCGACGCCGTACGAGCCAAAGGACACCTTGTCCTGGTTCTGTGCCGCCCAGGCAAGGAAGGACTTCATGTCTGTGGCCGGCACGCGCTGATTGACTGCCAGTACGAACTGGCCCATGGCGACCTGTGAGATGAAGGCCAGGTCGCGCCGCACATCATAGGGCACTTTCGAGAACAGATAGGGGGTGCTGAGGATGGGGCCGGAGTGCGCCAGCAGCAAGGTGTAGCCATCGGGCGCCGCACGGATTACCGTCTGCACGGCCAGGATTCCGCCGCCCCCTGGCTTGTTGTCGACGATGACCGGCTGGCCCATCTGCGTGGCCATCTCCTGTGCCAGGGTGCGGGCGATGGTATCCAGGGCGCCACCGGGAGGCGCGGGCACCACGAAGGTGATGGGCCGCGACGGATAGGCTTGGGCATGACACAGGGAGCAAACAGTTTGGAGGAAGAAAATTGCGACAACGAGTAGCGATCTTGCGGTCATGGGAAATCACCTCGAAGTAGGGGAATCGAAGATGTCGCTTGCATGGGAACATGCCGGCAGCGCCTTGTCGCCGCCGGTCCGGCCGCGGCCTATCCGGCCTTCGGCCATTGAAAGCGCGGCTCGCGCTTTTCCAGGAACCGGCTCACGGCCTCGCGGTGGTAGTCGGACGAAAAGGCGATGCCTTGCGCGGCAGCCTCCAGTTCGAGCATCAGATGCAGGCTCGACGACTGCGACTGGTTCAGCGCGGCCTTTGCCATCGCTACGGCGGCGGCCGAGGCGGTCGTCATTGCGAGCGCCATCGCCCGCGCACGGGTCATCAGGTCCGGCGCTGCCACGATCTCCATGACGATGCCGTATTCCCTGGCGGTGGTGGCGTCGAGTTCACGGCCCGTCAGGATCAGCTCCTTGGCACGTTGCAGGCCAACAATGCGAGGCAGCGTATAGAGGGAAGCGCAGTCCGGCATCAGTCCGATCTTCATGAACGACATGCAGAATCGCGCGGCCGGCGTGGCAATGATGATGTCCGCCAGCAATGCGGTGCCGAAGCCGCCTCCATAGGCACAACCGTCCACTGCCGCCACCACCGGCTTGTCGCAGTGATAGAGGCGCTCCGCCTTTTCCACCACGGGACGCATGCGCTTGCGTCCAGCCTCGGCCGACAGTTCCCTGGCCCCCTCCATGCCGCGGATATCGCCCCCGGCGCAGAAATGGCCGCCGTTGCCACTGAGCAGGATGGCCCGCACGTCGTCGTCCCGGCTGGCACGATCGAGAAACTCGGCCTGCAATGCGCGCGCTTCAGCATCCAGCGCATTGCGGTATCTTGGCCGGTTAGCGGTGATTTCGGCGACGCCGTCCCTCACCGCATAGAGAACCGGGACTTCCTGGGTATCCGTCATGATGTCTTTCCTGATGAACTGTTGTCGGGCGGCAGGACGAACGCCGCCCTGCCGTGTCAATGGCATTCCGAGTGCGACCAGCTTGTTTCGCCTACCGTCGTTCGATGAGGGTGCCGTTGGCGATCGCGCGGACTTCAACTGTCCTCTGCCGCCGGTACCGCCACCCACGCCGAGGCGCGGCGGGCATCGGGCATGGGTCAGCAGGGTGCGACTCACGATACCTGTCGACCCTGCCCGTCCCAGAAGCGCTTGCGAAGCGCTTTCTTGTCTATCTTTCCGACGCTGGTCAGCGGCAACCTTTCGACGAATTCGACCTGCTTCGGCGCATAGATTGCCCCCTTGCGCGACTTCACCAGTTGCGTCAGTTCCTCTGCCCCGACCTGCTCGCCAGGGCGGCGTACCACCAGGGCCGCAACCGCCTCGCCCCACTTCGGATCGGGAACCCCGATGACGGCCACCATCGACACTGCCGGATGCGTGCTGATGATGTCCTCGACGTCTCGCGGGTAGACATTGAATCCACCCGAGATGACCATGTCCTTCTTGCGGTCAACGATGTAGAGATAGCCGCGATCATCGAATCGCCCAATATCGCCGGTGTGCAACCAGCCATTCTTCAGCGCACTGTCGGACAGCTCCGGCAGGTTGAGGTACTCGCGCATGACATGTACGCCGCGCACGCAGATCTCCCCGGCTTCACCCATTGGAACTTCCTGGTCCTGGTCATCCAGTACCTTCAGCAGGGTGCCGAGCGTCGGGCGGCCGCAGGAGGCAAGACGCTCGGGATTGGCCGGATCGTGGTCACCCCGGCGAAGGTAGGCCAGGGGATACGCTTCGGTCTGGCCATATAGCTGGGCGAAGACCGGGCCGATGCGCTCCTGGCCCTCGAGAAGGCGTGCTGCGGACATGGGCGACGCGCCATAGAGCAGCAACTCCAGCGATGACAGGTCCGCCTTGTCCAGCGAGGGATGATCCAGCAGGCTGTAGATCATGGTGGGAACCATCAGCGCCATATTGATGCGCTCGCGGCGGATCACATCCAGCACGCGGTCGGGCGCGAAGCCGTTCTGCAGATGGACGGTTCCACCGCGCACCAGCGTCGGCATGATCTTGGTACCCGCCACATGGGTAATCGGCGCCACGGCCAGATAACGCGGGACGGCCGGGATTTCAAAATCCGCCAATCCGTTCAACAGCATCGCGCTGAATGCAGCGTGGTCCCGTACCACCCCCTTGGCCCGACCGGTGGATCCGCCGGTATAGTGGACATAGGGAACGTCTTCTCGATGCGTGAGATCGAGTGGCGAGCAGCTTCCGGCCTTCTCCGCCTGTGCCAGCAGATCGCTGCCGAAATCCGACTGTCCAAGACTGAACACCGCGCGCAAGCCGGGTGCCGCCCCGAGAATCTCCTCGCCACGCACCCGGTGCGTCGAGGCATCCACCACAAGCACGTCCGCGTCGAAATCCTGGATCTGCAGCAGATGGTCTTCCAGGGAGCCGAGGGGATGAAGCGGTGTGCTGATCATGCCGCTGCACAGTGCCGCCATGCCGGCGCACCAGCCGAAGGCCGAATTGCCGGTCAGCAGGCAGACACGATGGTTGCGGGTCAAGCCCGCGCTCGCATAGACGGCCTGCATGCGCCCCAGCAGGTCGCCCATGGCACGATAGCTCAACAGAGCCGCCCTCCCAACTGAAGGCAGTCCGCTCGCCGTACTGCCAGACCGAGCGCAGCAGCAGCGTGCCGATGGTCGGGGCCATCTGAATCGACTGTTCCATCTTGTTGTCTCCTCGTTTTAATAGTCTTGTGCCGACGTCGATTGCCCAGGGCTGACCGATCCTCCGGCATGGCCGGCTCAGACCGAGCGCCGTTGGGCCACCTGCCACCCGACCTCGGCGAACTGGCGTGCCCGTCGACCGAACTCCGATGCGTCGGCGCCAACCGCATTCCCCTGCAATGCGCGGTGGTAGACACCCTGCGCGATGGCGGCCGAGCGGAACAGCGAGAATGCGATGAAGAACGGCCAATGCTCGAGGTCCGCATCCCCCGCTTTCCTGACGTAGGCCGACACCATGCTGTCCAGGCCGGGAAGACCCGCGGCTTCCAGATCCAGGCCTTGGAGACCGTTGGCAAAGACGTCTGCCGGCAGCACATACGGCATGCAGCAATAGGCAAGGTCCGCGAGCGGATGGCCGATCGTCGCCAGTTCCCAGTCGAGGATGCCGACCACCTCCGCGCGTTCGGCGTGAAACACTAGGTTGCCCAGGCGGAAGTCCCCGTGCGCGATCGCATCGCGGCTCAGCACCGGACGTTGCGCGGCCAGCCATGCCATCAGCGCGTGCATCGCCGGTATCTCATCGGTCTGGCTCGCCAGGTACTGCGCGCTCCAACGCGCGACCTGGCGTTCCACATAGCCCTCCGGACGACCGAAGTCGCCGAGGCCCGCCGCACGCCAGTCGACCTGGTGCAGGCTCGCCAGCGCGTCCACCATCGCCTGGTAGACAGGCTTGCGACTTGCCGCCGGTACCCCGGCGAGGTCCACCCGGCTGAGGATCCTGCCGGGAAGATGCTCCATCACGTAGAACGGCGTACCGATCACGTCCGCGTCCCCGCACAGGAGTCTCGCTCGCGGAATGGGCACGCCGGTATCGGCCAGTGCCGCCAGCACGCGGTATTCGCGCTCGATCTGATGCGCGGAGGGAAGCAGCTTGCCGGGCGGCTTCTTGCGCAGCACATAGTTGTGCCCGTTGGCCTTCAACAGGAAGGTGGGATTCGACTGCCCGCCCTGGAACTGCGACACGGCCAGGGTTTCGTCGATGCCATCGAGGCGTCCGCGCAGGTACGCGACCAGAGCCTCGACCGGGAGGCGATGGGACGGAAGACCATCCACGGTCAGAGGGTCCGGGCTCATTGGCGGATCTCCCACGGCGAAGCCACCGGGCGGAGATACCGCCTTGACCGGGCTGCAAGCGGATCGACCGCAGATGGTGGTTGCGACGGGGCGTCGTTCAGGTTCATAGCTGTTCTCGAGTGAGTCCGCGTAGCCGCGTGTGACCGATGGCGGCCGGGCCCGCGTGGATATCGCGTGGCTTCGGCGCGCCGCCTGCGGTCGGCACATCGGTGACGTGCGGCCAGTATGGCTAAGGCGTTTGCGCCGGCACATCGGCAAAATTGACGATCGGAGCCGTCTGCGTCCGCTTCATGCGTTCCGTCACCGGCCGACACAGCGCGCGCAGGGTTGCGTCGGCACGCATCGCTGCGAACATGGTTGTGCTGCGCAAGCAAGATATTTGATAATCGCAAGAAGGCCCGGGCAATGACCCATCCTCCACGGAGTGGACGGCCACCTGCGAGCATGCGCTGTGCATCGCTGAGGAGACAATGAGATGATCGGCAGTAGAGCGCGGCAAGGATCTTTGCCGCCGGTTGCAATAAAGCTGAGCCCCCCCAATGCTTTGCCAAGCCAGGTCCAGCGTCAGGCCATCTGCGACGCGGCCTGCGACGCGCACTCTGCCAAGCTGGTTCTGATCAGCGCGCCTGCCGGCTTCGGCAAGACGACGGCCATGACCCAGATTCGTTCCCGGCTCGAAGGCGAAGGCGTTGCCACGGCCTGGCTGACCTGCGACGCGGCGGACAACGATACGTCGCGATTTCTTGACAATCTTGCGCTGGCCATCTCCCGGCTCGTGTCTAGACAGCATGATCGGGACGATGGCGAAAAGCGGGAGCCACGGTCATCCATGACCTTGCTGGAGATGATCCAGGAACTGGGCAGGAGCCCGGCGCCATTCGCGCTATTTCTGGACGAGCTGGAGCATCTTCACGAACCGGCCGTGCTGGGCTTGCTCAGGGAAGTCCTGAGCCAGTTGCCGCGCCGCGGGCTGGGTGTGATCGGGACGAGAACCACTCCGGATCTCGGGCTGGCCAGGCTCCGCGTGCGAGGTGAACTGGTGGAGATCGATGCTGCATGGCTGAGGCTGTCGCTCGAGGAGACCGTGGACTTCTTCAATCAGAAGCGCCACCTGTTGATACCGCACGACGAAGTGCGTCAACTGCATCAGACGACGGAAGGCTGGGCCGCCGCGATATCGCTTGCCGCCGTCGCCCTGGAACGCCATGTCAGGCACAGCGATTTCATCACGCGCTTCTCGGCGTCGAACAAGGAGATAGCCGAGTACCTGAGCGAGGATGTCTTGAACCGGCAGTCAGCCGCGACCCGGAATTTCCTGCTGCGAACCAGCGTCCTGAAGCACCTTTCCCCCTCGCTGTGCGATGCCATCCTGCGGCGCACCGACAGTACGCTTATGCTGGAGCGGCTGGAAAGATCCAACCTGTTCCTTACCTCGATCGCCGGTGCGGAGCCGACGTATCGCTATCACAGCCTGTTCGCCAGCTTCCTGCGCAACCAGCTGGCGCACCAGATGCCGGAGGAGGCTCCCCAGCTCGCGATGGCGGCTTCGCGCTGGCACGAAGAGCAGGGCCGGCCTGTGCCCGCGATCGACTATGCCATCGAGGCGAAGGACTACGGGCGGGCGCTGGCTCTCCTTGCCAACCATGCCGACGGCTTTCTATCCAGCGGCCGCTGGCGGCTTCTCAGTCGCTGGTTCGTGGCGATACCGCCGGCGCTGCTGGCCGGCTACCCCGTTCTCCGGGTGGTCCAGATCCTTGCCGTCTATTTCACCCGGGGCGCACACGATGCGAACCGGCTGCTGGAGCAACCGGAACTGAAGGCGGCGACGAATGCCGACGTCGTCACCCACATCCGCGCCCTGCGCCCGCTGCTGCTGGCTAGCGTGGATCACCATGAGGCTGCCTATGAGGTGGGCGTAACGGCGCTAGCGTCGTTTCCGAGCGGCAATGCGTTTGCCGACGGCATCCTGGCCAATGCGATGGCCGTGGTCTTTGCCATCCAGGGCGAACACGAGCAAGCCCGCAAGCTCCTCGATGAGGCCAGGATCACGCAATCCGACAGCCCGAACCCATTCGGCCTGATGTACACGGAGTCCGTCGAAGGCATGATCGACATGCAGGAAAACCGGCTGCGGCAGGCGACTGCCCGCTTTCGCATGGCGGTGGCCGCGACGGGCGCGCCCTCCTACTGTTACACGACCGGCAACGCATGGGCCGGCGTCTTCTACGCCCATGCCCTATACGAAGCCAATGACCTGGAACAGGCTGCGCGCCTGCTCGACGTCTATGTGCCGATCACCAAGGAACTAGGCCTGCCCGACCATATGGTGACGGGACACGTCACCCTGGCGCGCATCGCGGTCGCCAACGGCAATATCCCCCAGGCCTTCCAACTTCTCGGCGAGCTGGAGTACCTGGGCCATCACCGGCATGCGGCCCGTGCCGTGGCCAGCGCAAAGCTCGAGCGCGCGCGCCTGCTGGTCATGCAAGGCGATCTGATGGCGGCCCGGGCGGAGCTCGGGCGCGCCGATTCCCCCGCCATCTGGAAGCGTTGTCAGGACCTGCGCCTGCCCGCCAATGATGCGGACTATCTCGAACTGGGCCTGCAGCGTTGGCAGATCGCCGCGGACCAGGCCGGCGAGGCGCTGCCGGGCATTGAGCGTGCCATCGCCATGGCGACATCCCAGCGCCGGCTGCGGCGCGCCATGAAGCTCTGCGTACTGAGGAGCCTGGCACTGGACCGCATGGGCGATATGGCCGCGGCGAACGCGCAGATGCGGGACCTCCTCAAGGCGGCGTGCCACGAGGGCATCATGCGTCTGGTGCTGGATGAAGGCAGGCCTGCGCGCAATATCGTCTTGCGCTTGGAGCGATCGAGCCAGGCCGAAGCGCCGGCTCAGCGCGACCCCATCTTTGCCGATTTCCTGCAGCGCATGCTGCAGGGATTCGGCCCGTTCCTGGATGACCCTGGGGCACAGAGGCCCGGCGACAGCGGCGAGTCGGCGCCACCGCTGTCGGCTGCCGAGCTCAAGGTGCTGCGCTTGCTCGCCGAGGGCTTTTCCAACAAGGCCATGAGCGAGAAGCTGTTTGTCTCCGACAGCACGGTACGCACCCACGTCCGCAATATCAGCCAGAAGCTCGGCACGCATAGCCGGACCCAGGCAGTGGCCAAGGCGCGCCTGCTGGGATGGATCGGCTGAACGCAGCAGTTGGGGCGCCATCTGGATGGCGACCGCGCTGACACCACTCCGGCGCCCGACACCTGGATCACGTACCTGAGTGCCGACCCGCCGATCCACCGACCCGATATCCGCGGCGCCTGCCGCACGCGTGACGCTCAGCGTGGCGGCATGCGAAGTCCGCCATCGAGGCGGATGGTTTCCCCGTTGAGCAGCGGGTTTTCGATGATGCGCATCGCCAGTGCGGCAAGTTCCGCAGCATCACCCAGTCGACGCGGATGCGGCACACTACCCGCCAGCGCCGCGCAGGCGTCGTCGGGCGGCCTGGCCAACATCGACTTCCCTGGATCTTGCTGGCGCTCGCTCTCCTGACTCGCGCAGGACGCGCGCATGATGCGCGGTCACAGTCGCTCGATAATGGTGGCATTGGCCATGCCGCCGGCCTCGCACATGGTCTGCAGCCCGTAGCGGCCACCGCCACGCTCCAACGCGTGCAGCATGGTGGTCATCAGACGGGCACCCGATGCGCCGAGGGGATGGCCGAGTGCAATCGCCCCGCCGCATGGATTGAGGCGGTCCGGGTCGACATGGAACTCGCGTTGCCAGGCGAGCGGCACTGGCGCGAAGGCCTCGTTGACCTCATAGTGATGGATGTCTCCGGCGGAGAGTCCCGCCTTCATGAGTGCGCGCCGCGTGGCCG
Organism: Cupriavidus sp. 09_S30; assembly: GCF_056930435.1. Classification (NCBI taxonomy): domain Bacteria; kingdom Pseudomonadati; phylum Pseudomonadota; class Betaproteobacteria; order Burkholderiales; family Burkholderiaceae; genus Cupriavidus; species Cupriavidus sp. 09_S30. Next base: position 2,590,860 of record NZ_JBXOWI010000002.1, read on the forward strand.
TGATCGGCGCCGTCAGCATCAGCAGCGGATCGTCGCCGCGCACGTCGAACGAGACGAAGCGGGCCCTCGGCTTGAGATGCAGTCTTCCCGCCATTTCCTCGCTCATGATCAGCAGCGCGGAAGCACCATCGGTGATCTGCGACGAATTGCCCGGCGTGATGCTCCAGTCAATCTCCGGAAACCGCTCGACATAGCCGTCGGTGCGGAAGGAGGGCTTGAGCTGGGCAAGGCCTGCGACCGTCGTTTCCGCCCGGATGGTCTGGTCCTCCGTGACAATGCTCGCGTCGGTCCGGATCGGCAGGATCTCGGCGGCGAACCCGCCGCTGTCCCGCACGCTGGCGGCACGCCGATGCGAGGCCGCCGAGTACTCGTCCAGTTCCTGCCGGCTGAGCCCCCATTTCCGTGCTACCAGTTCCGCGGAGATGCCCTGGCCCACCAGGCCCGGTGCGTAGCGGGCCCGGACGGATGGCCCGTCCCCATCCGCGCCGCCGCGCGAGCTTCCCATCGGCACTCGGCTCATCGACTCGACACCGCCGGCGATCACGATGTCATAGGCGCCGGCCATGATCCCCTGCGCGGCGAAATGCACCGCCTGCTGACTCGATCCGCAGCGGCGGTCGATCATCGCCGCCGGCACATGCTCCGGAAAGCCGGCAGCCAGCCACGCGTTCCGGCCGGGCAAGGCCGATTGCTCCGCAACCTGGCTGACGCAGCCGATCAGCACATCGTCGACCAGCGCCGGGTCAAGATCGTTCCGGCGCACCAGTCCCTGAAGCACCTGCGCCAGCATCTCCACGGGATGGAGGTTGGCAAACGCGCCGCCGGCCTTCCCTCGGGCCATAGGCGTGCGAACTGCGTCCACAATGACAGCTTCCGTTCTCATGATTTCCTTTGTCAGTCCTGGTCTGTTTCAAATGATTCCGTCGTCTTCCAGCTGCCGGCCATCACGCACATCCGATGTCTTCCTACTGCTTAGGAATACCCGCTGCCTTGACGATCTTGTTCGCCTGCTCGATCTCTGCCAGCTGAAAGCGATGCAGCTCTGCCGGTCCGGCAAGGAAGATCTCCCCATCCGTCTGCCTGGAGAAATGGGCGGACTCCGGGAGCGCATAGATGGCGAGCAGATCGTCGCTGAGCTTCCTGACGATGTCCGGCGGCGTCTTGGCTGGAGCATAGGCCGCCATCCACGTTGCAAAGACGAAATCTCGATAGCCGCTTTCCTGCATGGTGGGCACCGAAGGCTCCATGGAGAGCCGCTTGTCGCCTGTCACCGCAAGGATGCGTAGCTTTCCGGATTGGATATAGGGTCGGAAGATGGAATAGTCGGCCAATGCGCCAGGCGATGCTTTCCCATTTTCTTGTCTCCATCCATTTCCGTAGCCACGTGAAGATCCCGCGGAGCAGGTAGCGCAAGAGTCGGGCGGCCTAAGCCTCGCGCCCGGCCATGCCGAGCTCGGCCAGCAGGTCATCGCTGTGCTGCCCGAGACGAGGCGCAGGCCCGATTCTCGGCTCCGGCCTGGCGGAAAACCTGACGGGTGGCTGCACCTCGACGTATCTGCCTTCGCTGGGGTGCTCCCGATCCTGGAAGAAGCCGACTGCCTTCAGGTGCGGATCGTCAAACAGGTCTTCCACATCATTGACACGCATGGCCGGAATGCCGGCCTGCTTGAGAAAGGTCAGCCACTCGGCCGTGGTCCGCTCGGGCGTCACCTCCGCAAGCAGTGAATACATGACGTCGAGGTGCTGGGTCCGCAGCGCCTTCGAGTTGAGCCGCGGGTCCTCCAGCACGGCACTCCTGCCGACGGCGTGGAACAAGGCGACCCAGCGCTCATCGGAATAGGGTGTGATCCCGATGTAGCCATCCTTCGTTCGCGCGGGCTTGCGCTTCGGATTCATGACCCTGGGAGACAGCATCTTGCCGATCGGCGGTACGAACGCGCGCTCTCCCAGGTGCTCCAGCAGCGTGAAACTGGTGAGGGCTTCCATCATCGGCACCTCCACATGCTGGCCCTCGCCGGTTCGAAGCTTGTGCACCAGCGCGGCAAGCGTGGCGTAGGCGGCGTGCAGGCCAGACACCTTGTCCGCGACGATCATGGGGAAATAGCGGGGATTAGGGTCCCCATCTACCCTGGGCAACAGCGAAGCCATGCCGGAGGCGGCCTGGATGACGTCGTCGTAGGCGGGCATCGATGCATAAGGCCCCGACATGCCGAAGCCGACGCAGTGAACGTAGATGATGTCGGGCCGGATCTTGCGGACCGCGTCGTAGTCGAGGCCGAGCCGGCCAATGCCGTCGGCACGCACGTTGTGGAGGAAGACGTCGCTCGACTCCAGCAGCCGGTGCATCGCCTCCCGGCCGGATTCGCTGCGCAGGTCCCACGTGACGGAGCGCTTCCCGCGGTTGATCGTCATATGCGTGCCGCTCATGCCCGGCGTCTCGACGAAGCGGCCGGTATGGCGCATCGAGTCCCCTTCGGCCGGCTCGATCTTGATGACGTCCGCACCCATGTCCGCCAGGATCTGCGTGCAATAGGGGCCGAAGATCACGGTCGACATGTCGACGACGCGAATCCCCTCCAGCATGGGGCCGTTCTCTTTCTTCATAGTCAAATGCTCCTTAGGCAAGGCGATCAAATCACGCCGTCATTCACCAGGCATGTGAGCTGCTCTTTCGACAGGCTGAGCCAGTCGGAAAGGATGTGGCGCGCCCCCTGTTCGGGCAGCGGCAATCGGGCGGCAGAGCCGGAGTCCGGGAACGCGAGGTCGATCGCTTGCCCGAGGCCGCCGTGCACCTCGCGCTGGCGCAGGGCGCCGAGCACGGCGATCGCGCCCAGGAGCCCACGTTGCGTCGGCCCTGCATGCGCGGAGCCTTCCTCCTGCCCGCACTCCGTCTGCAGCAGAAAAATGATGCGGCGGTTGGCTTTGGACACCGCGTCGTAGCCCAGGCCGCAACGCGTCATCTGCACGGCGTCGAGGTTGCCGAGAAACACGTCGCACTCCTTGGCGAGCTGCAGAATGAGTTCACGCCCTGCCGGCCCGGCAAAATCGATCGCCAGCGAGTGCGCTTGTCCTGCCGGCGTTCCACGCGGGTCGACCCCGCCGCGGCGACCTTCGCCGCCAGCGCCATCGCCCGCCCCAGCGGAAGCCGCATGCGCGGGCGTCGGCGGCATGAGATGCAGGACTTCGGCACCCAGCTGCGCCAGGTTCCAGGCACAGGACGACACCGTGGCTTCCCGGGCGAGCTCAAGGACGCGGATGCCGGCAAGCGGCCTGCAGTGCGTGGAATTGCCGGATGGGTCGACGCCGTGCCACATGCCATTCACCTTGATTGGGTCAGCTCTCATCGATGATCGATGGTGCGCGGCTAGCGGTTTTTCCACACCGGGCTGCGCTTCTCGGCAAACGCAGCCAGGCCTTCCCGCTTGTCTTCGGACGCCGCGTTGCGGCCCGCCGGTTCCCGCTGCTTGGACCAGCTCTCCTCCTCGCTCCAGCCTTCCGCCTGCGAGCGCGACACGATTTCCTTGGAGGCGCGGACAGCGATCGGGGCATTGACGGTCACCTTGCGCGCCAGCGCGAGGGCCGCTTCGAACGTCTTGCCCGGCGCCGTGACCTTCGCCAGCAGGCCGTGCTGGTGCATTTCGGCCGCACTGCGTGGCTCGCCGGTCAGGATCATCTCCATGGCCAGGTGATACGGAATCCGTTGATGCAGTCGGAAGCATCCCCCGCCGGTGGCAACCAGCCCGCGCTTCACCTCGGTCAAGGCAAAGCGGGTCTCTTCCGAGGCGACGATCATGTCGCAGGACAGCGCCAGCTCCAGGCCGCCCGCATAGGCGTGGCCCTCGATTGCCGCGATCACGGGCTTCATCGGCGGGCGCGTCATCATGCCGAAGCCACCGCGCTTCGGAGTGCGAGCAATCTCGCCGATGGCCGCGGCCTTCAGGTCATGGCCTGCGCAGAAGGTCGAGCCTTCCCCGCGCAGCACAGCCACCCACAAAGCGTCGTCTTCGTCGAAGCGGTCCATGACCGCCTCCAGCTGGAGCGCCATGGCAAGGTTGAATGCATTGCGCGCTTCGGGCCTGTCGATGGTGATGACCAGCACATGGTCGTCCATGACTTCCGTGCGGAAATAGCTGCGCTTTTCAGTGGGATCCATGATTCCTCCGTGAACGATGAGTCGTCCCTCAACCGAGCTGGGCGACGTTGGAACTTATGTCCGCCAAGGGATGCCTGGAGTCGCCAGGCACACCGAGGCGCGCCAAGGCGCGCTAGGCCGGCCTGAATTTCGGCAATGCGATGTCCTCGGTAACATGGTCGAACACCACCTGGACCGGCATGTCGACCCCGATCGCGTCCAAGGGGCAGTCCACGATATTCGTGGTCATGCGCACGCCCTCCTCGAGTTCGACAATGGCGACGATGTACGGATCGTCGTTCACGAACTCCGGCGTGGTCGACCGATAGGCGATGGTGTAGGAATAGACGATCCCCCTGCCGGTGCAAGTGTGCCAATCCATTTCGGCACCCCAGCACGCCGTGCAGGTGGCGCGCGGGTAGTGCTGGAGGTGGCCGCAATGCCGGCATTTCTGGATCTTCAGTTCGCTCTGCCTGGCCGCCTGCCAAAACGCGGCGGTATGCGGTTGCGGGATCGGTAGCGGCTTGCGATATTCATTGGCTGCCATGGATCTTCCTTTTCAGTTTGCGAGGACGAGCGTGACTTCGTCCGACATGACGCCACCATTGCCGTGGACAACGCCGACCGTTGCGCCTTTGACCTGCCGGGCCTCGGCGCGCCCCATCAATTGCCGCACGCCCTCCACCACATGGGTCATGCCGCCCGCGGCGCCTGCCTGGCCGAAGGACAGCTGCCCGCCGTTGGTATTGCACGGGAAATCACCGGCGAATGTGAGGTCACGCTCGGCCACGAACGGCCCGCCGTGTCCCTTGGGGCAGAAGCCGAGATCCTCGATCGCCATCAGCACGGCGATGGTGTAGCAGTCATAGAGCTGGGCAATATCGACGCGCGCAGGCGCGACGCCGGCCATGGCGAAAGCCGCTTCGGCGGACTGCTTCGACCACGATGTCGTGATGTCCTGGCGATGCGTGATCGATAGATGAGAACCCGCCTCGCCGGCACCCAGCAGCCTGACCGGCGGATTGGGCCCCCGGTTCGCCAGGGACTCCCGCGTGACCAGTACGGCGGAGCCGCCCACGCAAGGCGAGACGATCTCCAGCAGGTGCAGCGGGTCGAAGATCATCTTCGAGTTCAGCACCTCATCGATCGTGAGCGCGTGCTGATTGAACAGTGCAAGCGGGTTCGACAAGGCGCTGGTGCGCTGATCCACGGCGATCTTTGCCAGCTGCTCCGGCTTCGTGCCGAATTCATGCATGTGCCGCCGCGCCACCATCGCGTAGCCGGCATTTGGCGGCGAGGCGCCAAACGGGATCTCGAATTCGGTAACGGCTTCCGAGCGCAGCAAGCCCTTGCGGCCGTTGTTGCGGTCTGCGCTGGGTACTTCCACCGTGAGGCACAGCACGCGATCGCACAGCCCTGCCTGGATCGCCGCGGCCGCGCGCCACACCATGCCGGCCGCCGATGCGCCGCCCAGCTCCACCGTATCGAAGTACTTCAGCCTCAGGCCCAGGTGCTCGGCCACGGCGGACGGCCAGAACATGCTGTAGGCAGCCACCGGCGTGGTGACGAGCAGGCCGTCGATCTCGCCGGGTGACACACCCGCGTCCAGCGCCGTCCTGCGCGCGATTTCCGCGGTCAATGCCATGGGTGTGAGCCCGTCCGCAGTCTTCCGGGACTTGAACTCGGCATACCCTGTGATCGCCGCAACATTTCTTAGAGACATCGCTTTCGTTCCTATCCTTGATGTGCGCTTCTGCTCAGCACGGCGCGGCAACCGATGGCGCGGCGCTACGGCAAGCGCGTGTGGATGTTCCGCACGCTGCCGGTGTCAACGTGCGATCCCCTGCCCTCACGACTGGAAGCAGTCTAGTGACGCCCCCCTCGACTGTCCGTCGTCAAAACTGACGATTCGATGCCGGGTGCCGCGACCGGCCGGCGGGCGCCGTCGTCACGCTTCGACGTCGTGATGGATGACGTGGCATGAGCGACCGCCTCGCATCGATGTCCGCACACGAGCCCGCGCCTGGGGTTTCCCCTAGCGGGATTTCGCCTTGACACCCCGGCACCCATCTCCAATCATAACAACGTCGTTGTTCATAGGAGAACGTCGTTGCAAGAAAATCTGAAATTCTGTCGCCTGCGCCGCGACGGGAGGGTGCTCGAGGTGACCATCGACCGTCCGGAAGTGATGAATGCGCTCTACTCCCCCGCGAACAAGGAACTGGCCTCCGTCTGGGATGCCTACGCCAGGGATCCGGATTTGTGGGTAGCGATCGTGACGGGCGCCGGGGACCGCGCCTTCAGTGCCGGCAATGACCTCAAGGCAACGGCCGCGGGCGTCAAGCGCGAGTACATCCCCTCCGGTTTCGCCGGCCTGACTGCGCGCTTCGACCTGGACAAGCCGGTGATCGCCGCCGTCAACGGCATTGCGATGGGTGGTGGCTTCGAGTTGGCCCTGGCCTGCGACATCGTCGTTGCGGCGGAACACGCTGTCTTCGCGCTATCCGAGCCGCGCGTAGGGCTGGCCGCGCTTGGCGGCGGCATGCACAGGCTGGTTCGCAGCCTGCCGATGCAGACCGCCATGGGCATCCTGCTGACCGGCCGGCGCGTCAGCGCCGAAGAGGGCCTGGCCCTGGGGTTCGTCAACGAGGTCGCGCCGGCAGGGCAAGCCATGACGGCCGCGCGGCGGTGGGCCCGGCAGATTCTGGAATGCGCGCCGATCTCCATCCGCGCGACCAAGAACGCCGCGCTGCGCGGCCTGTCCGCGCCCGACATCGAGACGGCATACCGGACCCAGTACCCCGCAGTCATGGCATTGATGGAGAGCCAGGACTTCATCGAAGGGCCGCGCGCCTTTGCAGAGAAGCGCAAGCCCAACTGGCAAAACCGTTAGTCAAGGTCATCATCATGCCTCCCACCGAAGCTGCCGGCATGCCGCTGGCCGGCATCACCGTCCTCGATCTGAGCCAGGCCTACCTTGGCCCCTATGCAACCTTCCTGATGGCGAAAGCCGGTGCGGAGGTCATCAAGATCGAGCCCCCGACCGGGGATCCTGTGCGCTCGCGCGCCGCGGTCTCCAAAGGTGCCCTGCTGCCGTTCGCCATGTTGAATACGAACAAGCGCAGCATGACGCTCAATCTCAAATCAAAAGCCGGCTGCGACATGCTGAAGGACCTGGTTCGCGATGCCGACGTGCTGATCGAGAACTACGCCCCGGGTGTCATGGACAAGCTCGGCGTCGGCTGGCAGACGCTGAAGACGATCAATCGCCGGCTCGTCTATGCCTCCGGCACCGGCTTCGGCCTGAGCGGACCGGATCGCGACCGTCTTGCCATGGACATCAGCGTACAAGCCGTGTCCGGAGCCATGAGCATCACCGGCTTTCCTGACGGCCCGCCCCTCAAGTCGGGACCGGCGTTCGCGGACTTCCTGGCGGGGGTGCATCTCTATGGGGCCGCGGTAACCGCGCTGGTAGAACGCGCCCGCACCGGGCAGGGACGACTGGTGGAGGTTGCCATGCAGGAGACCATCTACCCCACGTTGGCTTCCAGCCTGGCCATGCTTTACGACTCGGGGAAAGCGCCGCGCGGCACCGGCAACCGCCATGGCGGCATGACGCTGTGTCCCTACTCGGTATTCGAAGCCAGTGACGGCTGGGTCGCGATCGCCTGCGTCAAGGAAACGCACTGGGCACGATTGGCGCAGGCGATGCAGCGCCCCGACCTCCTGCAAGATCCGCGCTATGCCGGCGCGGCGCAACGGAGCCAGCGCATGGCGGAGGTCGATGGCATCGTCGAGGACTGGACCCGTCGCCACAAGAAGGCCGAGATCATCGCGCTGACCGAAGCTCATCGCATCCCCGCCGCACCGGTACGGGACCTGGATGAAGTCATGCGGGATCCGCACATGCATGAACGGGGCATGCTGCAATGGCTGGACGATCCCGCCCTGGGTCCCATCGTGGTGCCGAGCTCCCCCTTGCGCTTCCACGGCGCCGGCGTGCGCGAGCCGTCGCCGAGCCCGGGGCTTGGCCAGCATACCGAGGACATCCTGCGGGAACGGTTGCGGATGTCGGCCAGCGCCATCGCGCGAGCCCGGGAGGCCGGCGCCATCTAGTGCCGTCCTGTAGTGCGCTTTGGATCAACAGTAGACACCGTGGGCAGCGCCCGCCTTCGCCGGCCGGCCCACGCCAGCGCGCTTCGCCTCGCGCAAACCGCAGGAGAACCCATGCGATATCTCAAAAGCCTCACGCTAGGCGTGACCCTTGCCCTCGTGGCAGCGGGAAGCACACTGGCTGCCTACCCGGAGCGTGTCATCCGCATGATCGTGCCGTTCGCGGCCGGAGGCGGCGCCGACATCGTTGCCCGCATGCTAGCTGAGGACATGCGCTCCACCCTCGGTGTTTCAGTCCTGGTCGAAAACCTTCCAGGCGCAAGCGCAACGATCGGAGCCACGCGGGTGGCGAGAGCCGCCCCCGATGGCTACACATTGCTCTTTACCACGGGCACCACGCATTCGGCAGGACCCGCGCTGTTCAAGAAACTGCCCTTTGACCCGATCAAGGACTTCTCGCCGGTCGCCCTGGTAACTAAGGCGCCGCTGGTCCTTCTGGTCAATGCCAGCGCGCCGGTGCGGACGCTGGACCAATTGCTGGCCTGGCTGAAGACGAACCCGTCGCGGGCCTCCTACGGCCACAGCAGCAGCACGTCCCACGTGGCCGGCTCCTCGCTGGTCAAGCGCGCCGGACTTGCCGTCACCGCTGTGCCATACAACGGGGCCACACAGGTCATGACCGATCTGGTCGGCGGGTCCATCGGCTTCACCTTCGTAGACCTGGCGGCCGCGCGATCCTTCCTCGCGACCGGGCGCGTCAGGGCAATCGCCGTGACGTCGCTGCAGCGATCGACCGCCATGCCGGATGTTCCCACGGTCGCCGAGAGCGGGCTCCCCGGCTTCGAGACCATCGCCTGGTCCGGCATCTTCGCGCCGGCCGGCACACCGGGTGCGGCAGTCGAAACACTGAGTGCCGCTGTCCAAAAATCACTGAGCCGCGAGAGCATCCGCAATCAGTTGACGAAGCTCGGGTCTGGCGAGCCATCTTTCCTGCCGCCAGCGGAAATGGCGAACTTCGTCAAGTCGCAACTCGCGGTCTGGACGGAGAAGATCCGCGAAGCCGGCATAGACCCGCAATGACACCTGTCCCGCAGGCCGGCAACGGCAGACAAATGGAGGCACGAGATGAACGATGACGCCTGGATGCGGGCGTGGCAGCCGATGATCGATGCCGTCGGCACCGATTTCGGCCACGACTACCAGCGCAGCGGCGCAGACGCGGTCGAGGCCGGTGCCATCCGGCGCTTCCTCGAGCCACTGGAGTTCGACTGCGCGCTGCACTACGACAAGAACATCGCGCAAGCTCACGGATATCGGGACATCATTGCCCCCTGCAGCTCGCTGCTGACCTGGATCATCCCTCCGCTGTGGGAAGCCGGGATGCAAGTCTGGCGCGCCGCAGGAAGGGATGTGCAGCCCGACACCGGCATGCGCATGCCATGGCAGGGCAGCCACATTCCCCAGCCCAAGACCCTGCGCGCCTTCGCAACTGACATCGAGGTCGAGTACGTCGCGCCGATCGTGACCGGAGACCGGCTCGCAATCTCCGGCGCCAAGCTGCTGGCATGCCGGCCGAAGCAAACGAGGGTGGGCAGGGGCGCATTCCTGACCTGGCAAAGCGAAGTCCGCAACCAGTCCGGCGAGCTGATTGCTCGGGTGTGCTACAGCCGGTACTGCTATGACCCTGCGGATCGATCCGCCGACGAGGCGGATGCAATGCCTGCCGGCAAGGGGGGATCTCATGCATAGGGACAACGCCCAGCGGTACTGGGAAGACGTCCGCGAAGGCGAGGCGCTCGACGACGTGGCTTTCCCCCTTACCCTGCATCGACTCGTCGTGGCGGCGGGCGCGAATCGCGACTTCAACGCGATCCACCACAACTCGGACATTGCCCGTGCCAGCGGCGCCCAGGAGGCGTACGCCAACAACGTCTTCCTGCAAGGCATGTGGGAACGCAGCGTGCGCGCCTATATCGGCAACGCCGGCACGATCGTCCGCCTGGGGCCGTTTCGCATGTCCAGCTTCAACGTCGCCGGCGATACCGTGCTTACCAAAGGCCTGGTACGGCGCAAATGGAGGGAAGGCGGCAAGCACTTCGTCGAACTGGAGATGCGCTGCGAGAACGAGCGCGGCATCTCGGTCGCGCCGGGCCCCGTCGTGGTGACGCTGCCCACGCGGAATGCGTCGCAGGAAAGCAAGGGGATGACAGAATGAAGCATCCAGCGTTGACTGGCGCCTACAGCACCGCCGTGGGTCGGCTCCCGGAAAGCTCCTGCATGTCTCTGCATATGGACGCCGCCCTTGGCGCCGTTGCCGACGCCGGGCTGAAGCTGAGCGATATCGATGGCCTCCTGTGCGCGTACTCCACCACCGAACCGCACATGTTGCTGTCGTCGCTGGTGGCCGAATACCTTGGCGTTCAGCCCGCCTACGCCGCCTCGTTATCGGTCGGCGGGGCCACTGCCTGCATCATGGTGATGACAGCCGCTGCACTAGTCAGTCAGGGCCACTGCCGGCACGTACTTGTGGTGACCGGCGATAACCGGCTTTCTGGCATGGGGCGCGCGGCGCAAAGCATGCTTGCGGCTGGCGGAAGCCAGCAATTCGAGCAGCCTTACGGACCCTCCGTGCCGGCGTTCTATGCCCTGGTTGCCCGCCGCTACATGCACGAGTACGGCTTGCTGCCAGAACACATGGCATCGGTGGCAACCACGCAACGCGCCTATGCGACCCTTAACCCGTTGGCCCACATGCGCCAGCCGCTGACCCTGGAGCAGGCGATGGCGGCCCGGCTGGTTTCCTCCCCGCTGCGACTGTTCGACTGCTGCCCGGTGTCTGACGGCGCGGCAGCCGTGATCGTCAGCGCGCCCGACGCGGCCGCCGACACGGCAGCCATCCCGATCCACCTGATCGGCAGCGGGCAAGGACACACCCACGAGCATGTGGTCTCAGCTCCGTCACTGACTGACTTCGGCTGCAAGCAGTCGAGCCGGACCGCGTTCGGCCGTGCCGGTATCCGGCCAGCGGACGTCGATGTCGCCGAGATCTACGATTCCTTCACCATCACGCTGTTGGTGGAGTTGGAATCCATGGGCTTCTTCGAGCGTGGCGAGGCCGGCCCGGCCGCGCTGGCCGGTGAGCTCGGGGTCCATGGCAGGCTCGCCTGCAACACGCACGGCGGCCTGCTGTCATATGGCCATTCTGGCGCGGCAGGCGGCATGTTCCACGTCGTCGAAGCGGTGTCGCAACTGCGCGGCCAAGCCCAGGCCCGGCAGGTGAGAGACGCAAAGATCGCCATGGTGCATGGCGACGGCGGCGTGCTTTCGGCCCATTGTTCCCTCATTCTGGCGAGAGCATGACCATGGACAAGACCATTCCGATTCCAACGCCCGATACGCAACCCTTCTGGGACGGCTGCGCCGCCGGCGAATTCCGCTATCAGGTCTGCAATGCCTGCCACGAGCCTCAGTTCTACGCGCGCGCGCTCTGCCGCCATTGCCACGCCCGGGATCATTCCTGGAAGATCGCGTCGGGATTCGGCACCGTGCATACGTACAGCACCGTCTACCGGGCGCCCAGCGAGGCATTCGATGCCGACGCACCCTATCTGCTCGCCCTGATCGACCTGGACGAGGGCATCCGCATCATGACGAATATCCTCCATGCAGCGGAAGCGGACGTGTCGATCGGCGCGAAGGTCCGCATCGTCTTCGAGTCGCGCGGGGACAGGATGCTGCCTCAGGCCGTGCTGGTCCGGTAGCCGGCGATGCGGCTACGCGGGCAAGCCCATGCGCATGGACGGCAATGCGGGCCGCCGGCGCCGTGGCTCGCGCGGCGCCCGGTGCAGGGCTACGCCGGCTGGACTCCAAGCGCCTCGGCAATGCCGACCGCCACGGTCTGCACCGAGCGGACGACCCCCTCGAGATGCTCCGGGCCGAACCGCTCGGACACGCCGCCGACGCCGACCGCGGCATTGGGCACATTGCGCAGGTCCAGAATGGGTACGGCAACGGCACTGATTCCCGGTATCCAGGCATTGACCGATACCGAGTAGCCGCGGCGCCGGATGAGCGCGAGCTCTTCGAGCAGCGCCGGCCGGTCGAGCGCCGCGGCGGACGGCTCGGTGGCGATGATCCCGTCCAGGATCTTCTCCGGGTCTGGCTGGAAAGCCAGCAAGGCCTTGCCCGACGCCGTGCGCCAGGCCGGCGCCCGGGAGCCGACCTGCATCGGCGCCACCAGGGGATAGTCGGCATCGATCCGATCCAGGTACATCACCTCGACGCCACGCAATATGGACAGAAAGGCGGTCTCGGAGGTCTGCCGCTTCAACAAGCGCAGAAAGGGCTGGGCAGCACGCCTCAGGGGATGGCGGGCACCGATCGCCGAGCCGCATTCCCACAGTTTGAGGGTCGGGAAATAGCGCCCGGTGTCGGCTTCTTTCTGCACGTAGCCCAGTTCCACCAGGGTAGCGAACAAGCGGTGCACATTGCTCTTGTCTAGATCGAGTTGCCGGGCCACCGCCGAGACGCCGACGGGCGCGTCCGCCTTGCTCAGGATCTCGAGCACAGCGAGCGCCTTGACGACGGACGAGTCCAGCCGCGGACGATTTGCATCGACGGCAACAAGCCCCGACTCTTCAGCACACTCTTTCATCGCTCGACTCCTGGTGAATGTCAGACGGATCTGCCGCCGTGGCGCAACTGCCTGCCACGGCAGGCCAACGGCTCAAGAAAACAACGGCGTTCCGCCACGGATAACGCCGTGATTATAGAGGAGATGTCACTTCGCCCAGGTGGAGGTGCTATCGCTATCGCCACCGGCTACGCCGGGGCTTGAGGTGCCGAAGAAGCATGGATTGCTTCGCGATCTGGTGGATTGTGGTTGCGTTCAAATCGACCTGAGTGCGACCTGCGGCTTGCCTTGTGAAATCTGGGCTCGACAGACATCGGCTACATCAAGCAAGCATTTACAATCCACTTTGCGCCGCTCGACAGACATTGGTCGATTTTTTACGCAAAAAATAACCATTAGAAATCAAGCACCTTCATGACCGCCTCTCGACAGACTTTATTTTCAGCAATCAGGGGGGGATCGCTAGAAATGAAGTCTGTCGGGGATCACAAGGCGATGACCGATTCCAGCGTCTGGCTCCGTCTGGCTTGTCATATCGTTGTCACTTCACATGCAACGTGGCGACACTCCCCGCGGATCATCATCCCACGTCGCCATGCCAGTCCCCTCCCGCAGCCGGGCGTATGGACCGCGGGGACATAGGTAACGGGTGTTCGGAGACATAGGTGACACGTGATCTGCGCGCATCATGATGCGCGCAGATCAATTTCCCCCGCGCCTCCCCGCCGATGCAGCTGACCTGATATGCGCTGCCAGCCCAGTGGTTGGCGACCGAGTTCGGCAGCAGTCGCCTACCGGCTCGCCGTATCCTGGCGACTAGGCGCCGCCGCAGTCTTGTCTAGGCAGTGGCGCTCAAAGGCCAGCATCCGAAGCTGATGAGCCCGGTTATCGGCACTCTCCAAGGCAGCATTCTTCTCGATGACATTGCCAATGCCGAAGTCGCCCAGGAACGAGAGAACTGAGCGCCCGCTGAATTCACTTTCCTTTTCAACTGCTTGGTTGAAACCGCCCACCTTGGCCTGCTCGATCTGGATTTCACGGCACGTCATGGTCTGCCGCTCGAAATCCGTCACGGCCCCGAGCCGTCCATAGTTCTTCGTTGCGCAGCCTTGGGCTGCCAGCAGGCAAAGCCCGATCGCCAGAATTGACCGATTCATGGGTACCTCCCTGAGTTGTTGTGCAGAGAAGGTAGCCGCATGAGATGCCTGAGGCATATCGACCAATTGGCCATCCGTCGAGCGGATTACCCCTTGTGTTGGGTCGCACGACAATGCTCAGCCGATCGTCACACGAGAGGCTGGCCAGATCCAGTTCGAAGAAGTCTTGGCGGCATGCGCTCAGTTCGTGCCGCTCGTGCCCGTGGCAGGTGGAGCGGACGGTGCAGCCGGCGCTGCTGGCGCGGCCGGTGAGGACGCGGCCGCCGGCGCCGCGGCGTCGGGCTTCGCGGCGGGCGCTGCAGTGGCCGTTGATCCATCTGGCGCCTTCGAGGTCGGCGCAGGCGTCGGGGTCGCTGGAGCCGGTGCAGGTGCTGCAGCAGGCGGCTGTACCGCAACGGGCGGCGCGGGCGGCGTCGGCACGGCGGGCGTCGTCATCTTCATCGGCTCGCCCGGATGCGTCGGCGCGGGCTCAGGAAGCGGCGCAACGTGCTCCTTCTTCGCGGCCTTCACTGTCGCGCGGTCGCGCTGCACCGGATCGACCTTCAAGAAATGGTCGACCAGATTGAAGAAGCGCTCGTAGAAGACGCCGGCCGGAATCGTCTCGCTCGCGATCTTGACCATCGAGTCACTGCTCGAGCCGATCGGCAACGACACCGAGCCGAGCACGCTCAGCCCGACGCTGGCCGAGGTGCTGCTTTTCTTCAGCGCGTAGCGGTCCTGTACCGCGTTCACATAGGCGGTGCTCGAGGTGCCCTCTGCGTTCGCATCCGCGCAGACGACGTGAAAGGCGATCACGACGTGCGTGTCATTGCTCGGCTGGAAACTCTTGCTGCCATCGATCGTCTGTGGATGCTCCGAACTCGACACATAACCCTGGCTCAGCAGCGCCCGGCGCGCGGCTTCGCAAGTCGCGTCGGAATTCGAGTGGAAGGTGCGCGCGTATGGGCTCGCCGCCGCGTCGAACTGCTCCTCCTGATAAAGCGGGGTCGGCGCCGGCCCCGGACTTAAACTGCTGCATGCCGACAAGGTGACGGCAATCGCGCACAAAACGGACAACTGGCGGAATCGGTGGAACATGGCTTCAGTAAAAAGGGCTCGGCCGTGTGACGCGCCGCGAGGTGCGGTCGGGAGGCGCGGTCGGGACGAGGCCGCCGCATGTGCGGTGTAATGTTCATTTGCACCGGTGGCTTGTTGCGACGCAATCTCGCATGGCCGGGGCGTCATTATAGATTCGTCTGCTGATCAGGGGTTCCGAGCGCGCGAGGACTTCCGCATGGTGGTCGCCACCTGAGCGAATTGGCAGAGCGGATCCGTCTCCGACTCTACGCGGCTCGTGCAGCCATGACGAGGTAGTTACATGGTTCACCTTTGATCCTCGGGGCGGCCGGCGCCAAGATTTTCGAGCAGGGGCCTGAGTGCATCGAGTTCCGCGCCGAAGCCGCTCCAGTCTCCTGCCTTCAGGCGCTCGATCGCGCGGTCATAGTGCGCGAGGGCGTCTCGGGCGCGCGCGTCTGCCGAACCACGGGCAGGTGATGCCAAGGGGCCGGTCTCCTTGAAAAGCGCCGCGATGGCTTCGCCCAGGGTGTTTTCCATCACCACACGATCACCATAGGCAGCGATTACCCGCTTCAATTCGGGCAACTGGCCGGACGCCGCGCGCAGGTAGAGCGGTGACAGATACAGGATCGAGTTCTCGATTGGCACCACAAGAAGGTGGCCGCGGATGACGCGGGAGCCCATCTGGTTCCACAGCGAGATCTGTTGCGAGATCTCGGTATTCTGCTGGATGCGCGCCTCGATCTGGAAGGGACCGAAGACCAGTTTGTCCTTGGGGAAAGCGTAGACGATCAGCTTGCCGTAGTCAGGCGGGTCACAACGTGCCGCCAGCCAGGCGATCATATTGTCGCGCTGGCTGGGCACCATTGGCAGCATGAGGATGAACTCGGCGTGAGGTTCGCCGGGGAGCCGCATGATCATGTAGTAAGGCGCCATGAGAGACATGGGTGCACCCGGGACGTTCCCGCCGTCGATGCCGGCCAACGCCCGCGGGAACTGCCAAAGATCCTCGCGGTTGTAGAAGACTTCGGGCGCGTCCATATGGTAGGCGGCGTAGAGCTTTGCCTGGATCCGGAACAGGTCCTCGGGATAGCGGATATGCTGCAGCAGATCCGGCGGCATGGCTGACAGAGGCTTGAACAAGGCCGGGAATATGCGCTCGTACGTTCGCACGATCGGGTCGGCTGGATCACTGACATAGAAGTCGACGGTGCCGTCATACGCATCGATCACCACCTTGACCGCATTGCGGATGTAGTTCGACTCGGCGCCGAAGCCTGCTTGGGCGTAGGGGAACCAGCGGCTGATGGTATAGGCATCCTGCATCCAATAAAGTCGCCCGCCGCTCGCGACGATATAAGGATCCTGGTCCAGGCTCAGGAACGGAGCGATTGTCCGCACTCTTTCCTGGATGTTGCGGTGGATCAGGATCCGGCTTTCGTCCGTGACGTATCCGGTAAGCAGTATGTTTGGATCGTCGAGCTGCCAGGCAAAGAGCGTGCGCTGCGCCATGCCGCCGATGGCAATGCCGTCGCGCCCCTTGTAGACCGTGTAGGTATTGTCTTTTCCCTTCGGGTAGTCGAATTCCGGCACCGTGCCCTTCACGACGACATAGTCCTGACGGCCTTCGCCGAAATAGATGCGCGGTTCCTGGATGATCGGGCCGCCACTGGCGACCGGCGGAATATCCCCCAGATAGATGGAAGGCAGGCCCTCCGTTGATTTCTCGTTGACCGGCGACATCACGATGCCGCTGCCGTGGGTGAACAGCAGGTGCAGGTTCACCCAGGTCTTGGCATTCGCCGGAAGCATCGCTGGCTCCAGCTCACGGGCGGACAGCATCACCTGTCGGTAGCCGCTTTCGAGGTGGTAGCGGTCGATGTTCAGGGAGAGGAATTTGTAGTAGGTCCTGATTTCCTGCAGCTGCGCATAGGTATCCAGCAGCGGCTCGACGTCCCAGAGGCGGACATTGTCGATCGTCGCGCGATTGGCCTGGATCGCGGGGAGATTCAGCCCCTGCTCGGCCGGGAACGGTTTTACCGCGATTTGCTCGAGGCCGTAGGCCCGCCGGGTCAGCGCGATGTTGTGCGCGATATAGGGTGCTTCCAACTCCAGCTCGCTCGGCTTGACATAGAAGCGCTGGAACAGCACCGGGTAGATCAGGGCAAGAAAGAATGCGCTGCCAAACACAAGCAAGGCCGCGGCGGCAGGGACTCGATAGTCGCGCAGGCGCACATTGGCCCAAGATACAACAGCCGCGGCAATGGCAAGGCACATGAGCAGCCACAGGACCGGCAACTTGACGTGGATGTCGGTATAGCTGGCGCCAATCACGACACCGTTGTCGCCATAGAGCAGCAGATAGCGATCGAGCCAATAGGACCAGGCCTTCAGCACGAATAGCAGGCCGAGGAGTACTGTGCCATGGGTCGCAGCGGCGGGAGAGAGCCGCGGGGACGGCGGCGTGAGCGCGATGTCGCCGCGCACCCCATAGATCACGCCCGAAATGGCGGCGCAGCAGAACAGCAGCAAATACAGCCAGTTCTTGAGCGCAATGTAGACGGGCAAGGAGAAGAGATAGAAGCCGATGTCCTTGCCGAAGATCGGATCCCGTTCGCCGAAGGGTACTTGATGCAGGAAGCGAAGCACCATGTCCCATCGCGAGATTTCGCCGCCGGCGATGATCAGCCCGAGAACGACAGCGACGCCGGCAATGCTGGCGCGCCAGGAAATGCCCGCTACGGCGTCGCCCGGCTCGCCAATGAAACGCGCTCTTCGGGAAGGAAAGGTGTCCGAATCTAAGAGGCGAGGGCTGCTCGCAAAATGATGCGCCAGCAACCCCGCCACCCAAATCGCGCCCGCCGAGATAGCAAACACGCCAACGAAGACGAGCACCTGAGCCGCAAGGATGACCCGGAAAACGCTGGCGTAGCCGATCGACGAAAACCACAGCCATTCGACCACAATGTCTGCGAAGCGCCCGAAGATGATCAGGCCGACGACGACGACTCCAGCGGCGATTGCATAGCGTCTAATGCGCATGCCGGATCTCCCTGCCGACCGCATCGCCCCTCCTCGGCTGCTACTCCGTGGCCAGCCAATGCTGATCCATCATGCATAGCCGGTCGGACAGGCGCGTGCTTACATCCCATCAGCAATTCTAGACCGGAGATCCGGGGAGAGGACGCGCAACACCTGTGAAGCCCGAACTTGACAGAGCGCGCGCCAAAACGGCGGCAAACAACCGGACCGCGGCGGGGTGGCCATTGAGACACCTGGAATGCGCGTGGGCGCGGATCCACGCTCAGCGACTTTCGAAAAGCGCCATCGGCGAATGAAGTCGATTGGACGCCGGGCTACGGCTGGCGTTCTTGCACTTTTCCAATGTACGCACCCTGCGAGACAACGGCTTCCTCTCCTAGCAAGCCGCGTGGCCGGAGCACCAGCGTCACCATTAATGCGAGGCCGATCAAGATGATCTGTGCTGCGCCCCCTTTCACCTGAAGTTCGAGCGGCAGCATCATCTGGGCTGCACTGCCGGTCCCGGTCCAAATAGCCCACATCAGTACCGAGCCTAGGATCGCCCCCTTGTTGTTTGCGCTGCCGCCTACGATCAGCATGGTCCAGATCTGAAAGGTGAGGACAGGCAGAAAGTCTGTAGGGCTGATGAATCCAATAAAACTTGCGTAGAGTGCGCCACTGAGTCCCATGACGGCGCAGCCGATGACGAACGCCTGTAAGCGATACGCGAAGGGGTTCTTCCCTAGCGACGCCGCCGCCACCTCGTCTTCACGAATTGCCTTCAGCACACGCCCCCAAGGCGAGCGAACCATCGCCTCGAACGCAAGATAGATCGTGGCAACAATTGCCACCATCAGCGCGAGCATCAGCAGATCGCGCCCGAAAATCGAGGGAACCAGGCCTTCCAATGGCCGTGGAATACTGGTTACACCTTGGCTGCCACCAGTCAACGGAGACGCATTGAGCGCGATCAACTGCAATGTCGCGCTTATCCCAATGGTGACAATGGCAAGGTAGTCCTCCCGCAGACGCAATGTAGGAATGCCGACAATGAATGCGACAAGCCCGGCGGCACCGGCAGCGCCTACCAGACCCACCACGAAGGGCAAACCAAAACCGCCAAGATGGCTGAAGTAAGGCGGCCCGCAAAGAATGGCAAAGACATAGGAGCCGACCAGGAAAAAGCCCGACACGCCAATATTGAAGAGACCTGTGTAGCCCCATTGCAGATTCAAGCCAAGGCATGCCACAGAGTAGATCATGGCCTGGACGAGGAAGAAAACGAGGTAGGAGACGATGCCGCTCATGACCGCTCTCCGAGCAGCCCCTTGGGATAGAGCAGCAAGATCAGGAACATCAGTAGAAAGCCGACGGCCGGCTTGTAGGCTGCTCCAATGAAGGGAACCGAGACTGACTCAGCCAGACCGATGATGAGTCCGCCAAGCACGGCGCCGTAGATGCTCCCCACTCCTCCCAGAATGGCTGCGGCAAACATCGGCAGAATCAGATTGAAGCCCATTTCCGGCGAAATTTGCACCGTCAAGCCGTAAAGTACTCCGGCGACGGCAGCCAGCGCCCCGCCGACTATCCACGTCCAGCGTACGACGCCTTGCGTATTGATGCCCGCGACACTCGCGAGGGATGGATTGTCCGATACGGCTCGCATCGCCTTGCCGAGCCGGGTCATTTTCAGGAAGAGGTGCAATCCCAGCATCAATAGACAGGTCAGCGCCACAACGAAGATCTCGTCGGCAGTGAGCCGCACCCCCGGCAGGACTTCGCGCGCGATGGCAATGCTGCGAGAGTAGTACTCTGGCTGCGCGCCCCAAATGAAGACTGCCAGGTTGCGCAACATGAGGGACGCGCCGAACGACGCAATCACGAGCGCCACGGCAACTCCCTTCCTGCGCAATAAGCGGTACAGGACCCAATCGAGCAGAAGCGCCAACGCAGCGGTCATCACAGCAGCTACCATCAGCGCCACCAGAAAACGCCAGCCGAACGTCAGCGAGCCCAGTGCTGCGCTGCCAGTGTAGAAGCTGACGAAAACGAGTGCGAAGTAGGCCCCGAAGGTCAGGAACTCACCATGGGCGAAATTGGCAAAGCGAAGGATGTTGTAGGTCAAGGTCAAACCTATCGCCCCGAGCGACAAGGTCGCTCCGAAGACAATGCCATCGGCAATGTACTGCCACATCACGATAGCCCTCGCTGCACACCGAGATAAAGCTCCCCGACGTCAGGATTCCCCAGCAATTGCCGGGCGTCACCGCTCACTTGCTCTCGGCCTTGCGCGAGAACATAGCCCCTGTCGGAGATCAAGAGTGCGGATTTGGCGTTCTGCTCGACGATAAGAATCGTCACACCGATCTCACGCACCTCACGGATCTTCCCCAGGACGACACCCACCATCTTGGGCGACAGCCCCGCCGACGGCTCGTCAAGCATCAGAACCGTTGGATTGGACATCAGGGCACGCGCAACAGCCAGCATTTGCCGCTCGCCGCCGGAGAGGGTGCCGGCCAACTGCCTGCGTCGCTCGCGAAGCCGAGGAAAGAGGCCGAACATCTGCTCCCGGTTACGTGCAACCTCACCTCGCCGGAGTATGTAGGCACCCATTTCAAGATTCTCTTCAACACTGAGGCGCGTGAATACATTGTTGATCTGCGGAACGTACCCCAGGCCCCGCGCGACAATCTGGTGAGGCGGAACACCCAGCGTTTCTTCTCCAAAGAGCCGAATGCTCCCCGAGCGCGCCCCGACCAGCCCTGCGATGGCCTTGATCAGCGTCGATTTTCCTGCGCCGTTGGGCCCGAGAACCGTCACGATCTCGCCTTTGCCGACCTCGAGCGACACCCCACGCAGAATATCGATCTCCGCGGTGTAGCCGGCGACCAGCCCGGACACTTGCAGGGCCAATTCCTTCATTCCGGCACCCCGCCGAGATAGGCCTCGAGTACGCGCGGATCGCGTCGGACCATGACTGGTGGCCCCTCCAGGATCAGCTTGCCTTGAGCCATCACCAGGACCGGATCGCACAGGGTCATGATGAGGTCCATATTGTGTTCAATGACCAGGAACGTGATGCCTTGCGCTTGGAGTTCTTGCAGCTTGGCCATGATCGTGACAAGCAGGCTCGGGTTCACGCCTGCCCCCGGTTCGTCCAAGAGGATCAACTTAGGCTTCGCCATGAGTGCACGAGCCAGTTCGAGCAGCTTCTGCTGGCCCCCGGACAGATTCGCCGCGCTTTCTCCCATCATGGCACCCAGCCCGAGAAATCGCAGCACTTGCATGGCGCGCTCGCGGCAGACGCTTTCTTCGGCGCGCACCGTGGAGCGCTTGAACCAGTTGTTCCAGAAGATCTCCCCTGCCTGTCGGTACGGGACCATCATGCAGTTTTCCAGGACTGTCATCGCAGCGAAAGGTCGAGGAATCTGGAATGTCCGCACCAGGCCATCGCGGAAGATGCGATACGGTGGTGCGCCAGCTATACGCTGGCCCAGGAATTGGATGTCACCGGAGGTCGGGCGATAGAGCCCCGCGATTGTGTTGAACAGCGTCGTCTTGCCGGCCCCGTTGGGGCCGATGAGCCCCGTGATCGTGTTGGCCTTGAGGCTGAAGGAAACGTCACTGACGGCACGCAATCCTCCAAATTCCTTGACCAGGTGACTGACTTGGAGCATAGGTAGCAGCCATCCAGGACGCGTTATCGTCCACGTGATCGCACAATGCGCCTGCCGCTGGCCCGGGTCGTGCGACTCGCGTACGCAATCGGCCAAGCAGCCACCTGGCAGGCACGCGCCGTGCTACTTCAGCTGCCGGCGCAATTGTGCGATCTGTTCCACCGTTATCATCCCGGTCGGCTTCACCTTTCCGTCCTGATCGACAGACCAGACCACCATGGGCGCGTCGATGTCGCCGTATGCATCGAACTGCAATGGACCGGAAGCGCCAACATACTGGATTGGCTTTCCTTGTGCCAGCAAACTGGTCGCCTTCTTTAACTGGTCAGCGCCGGCATAGATCTTCTCGCCCTTCGGGTCCGTGACCTTGCGTATGCTGTCACGAATTGCGGCAGCGTCGGTGCTCTTGGCGCGCTGCATGGCGAGTCCGATGATCACCGTGCCATCGTAGGCATTGGGAATATATGCCTGCTTGGGCGGATCGCCGAACTTGCTCTTATACTCCCGCTGGAAAGTCTCCAGTGAGAGCGTTGTCACGGATCCCGGAGCGGTACCGTGCACGTTCGTCAAATATTTCGCCCCAACGTCGTTCACAAAGTCCTGGGACTCGAGTCCATCTGGAAGCAAGAACTTCTGTGGTCCCCCGGAAGAAATCCATTCACGCGCGATTGTCGTGCCATCGCCTGGATAGCCAATGAGCAAGAGCGCATCGGGAGCCGGCTTCATCGCCTTGTCGACCTCGGATCGATAGGATGGTTGACTTGGGTTGTACGTGACATTCTGCGTAACCAAGCCACCCAGCTTCGTGAACGCGTGTGTGAACTCCATGCTCAAGCCCTGACCATAGGCGTTGTTCAAGTAGAGCACTGCCACCTTCTTGAATCCCGCGTCCAAGGCCACCTTGGCGATCGCCACACCCTGCAAGGCGTCGGACGGCGCCGTGCGGAACCAGAAGCCGCCGGTCTTTCCATCTTTAGCCAATTGCGTGAAGGTTGGAGACGTCGAGGCAGGAGAGATCAGGACGACACGGCTCGGCGCGGCAACAGATGTGAGGATGGCGGCGCTGACCCCGCTCGAAAGCGCACCAACGATAGCGGGTACATGTTGGACCTCAACCAGCTTTTTTGCCGCGTCGACACCAACGGAGGCACTGGTCTGGTCGTCGAGCAATGAAAGCTGGGCCATGCAACCGTTGATGCCGCCTGCGGCATTGAGGTCTGCAACTGCCAGTTGCGCGCCCTTGGCGATCTGTTGGCCTAACACGCCCAGCGAGCCGGTCAAGGACATCACGCTGCCTATCGTGGTTTCGCAAGCCGCATAGGCTGAGCTGGAGCCGATGGTGACAGTAATGGCGGCAGCAAAGACAAGTTTCTTCGTGGGCATGGGGAGACCTCCATTGCAACAGAGGAAGGAAGATTCACGAGCCTTTCGCGCGCATCGCGCGGTCCTTCCGGCACCGCTCCCCCGGCGATTCTTGAAATCAGGCTGCCGCGAACTGATAGGCAAAGCTCGCGGCGGGCAAAGGACACGTACGGTGCCTGCTGCTGCAGGGATGATGTCGATTCCCTTCAGGTCCACTCCGGCGCTTGCTGCGCCGCACACACCCGTTCGCTGCGATAGCTCCCTTGCAAAAAGTTTGACGCCGTCTGCAGCGAATTAGTTCTATTAACCACTTACATACCCGAAGAAGGTAAGCGTGGTGAGCAACGCCTATCACGCCGATCGCCCAGCCGTGATTGCAATGGCAGCCGAGACATTGCAACAGTGGCCATTGTCACGGGAACCGCTTGTGAGCTGCGCCGCAGGCTATGGACGAAGTACAGATTCCGATACGTCGACAACGCTGCAATGCATCGGATCTGGTTCGAGGAATCTTGTACTTGGATGCATGCCACCGGAAAACTTGCGAATCAAGTGCACTCTTCGGATCCACGCGGGCGTTGGTGGCAGCGTAGCTCATCCAAGCCATACTGGCCGAGCCGCAACATCTGAACAGGGCATGCCCCGCTCAACGTTGTCATGCCCCACCCTTCTCAAGATTGCCCCCGCCCGGTGCGACGATATATCACATAGTGACATACAGGCCAAAGCCAGTAGCCGCACATGATGCCAATGTGCCATCCGCGCGTATCTCGCCCCCAAGAACTCCGGCCATTCACGCTGTTTTAAGGATTCCCCCCTAGGCTGGTGCTATGGGATCGAGGAGGCCGGTTCCAGCGCGAACAAAGCGATAGGAGATGCGAGATGATCCGCCTAACCTTGGCCAAGGCGCTTGTCGGAACGGCTACCGTCACCGCAGCGACCGTCGGCTTTGCCTATCTGGAGAATCAACAAGCTTCGAACCCCATCCAACCCCAGGTTGCGGGGACGTCGCCACCTCTGGCTGCTGCCGCCGTACAGCCGATGGATTTCCCGGCCATCGTCTCCAAGTACGGGCCGGCCGTGGTGAACATCACCGTCATCACACGCGAATCGGGCGAGGCACAGCCGGTTCCTGGGGACATCGACCCCAATGACCCCTTCTTTGACTTTTTCAAGCGCTTCGCCCCGGACTTCCAATGGCCACATGCCAACACGCCGCGCGTCATACGCGGTGCAGGCTCAGGGTTCATCATCAGCCCGGATGGACTCATCCTGACAAACGCCCACGTGGTCGATGGCGCTAGTACGGTCAGGGTGAAGCTGATAGATCGACGCGAATTCCGCGCAAAGGTGCTCGGTGTGGATCAAGGCTCTGACGTGGCGCTGATTCGAATCCCTGCGACCGGCTTGCCTACCGTGCAGCTAGGCGATTCGTCACGCGTGCGGGCAGGAGAACCGGTATTGGCAATCGGCTCTCCTTACGGGTTCGAGAATACGGCCACCGCCGGCATCGTCAGCGCTGTCTCGCGAGCCCTTCCCGGCGAGAGCTACGTGCCGTTCATCCAGACAGACGTCGCAGTCAACCCCGGCAATTCCGGCGGTCCACTGTTCAACCGCGACGGCCAGGTGATCGGCATCAATGCCCAGATCTACACGCAGACGGGCGGTTATCAAGGCCTGTCTTTTTCCATCCCGATCAATCTGGCGAAACAGGTGGAGACCCAGTTGCTCGCGCATGGGCGCGTCGTCCGAGGCAGGCTCGGCATCGCAATACAAGACGTCGACCAAGGGCTCGCACGGTCCTTCGGACTTGATCGGCCGCAAGGTGCGCTGGTCGACTCGGTCGTTCCGGGATCGCCTGCTGCGCAAGGCGGCCTGAAGGCTGGGGACATCGTGACCCGGGTGGGAAACAAGGCGATCGATGATTCGGCCGACCTGGCGGCTACCATAGCCGAGACCAAGCCTGGGACGCCCATCACGCTCACGCTCCTTCGCGAGCACAAGCCGCTCACGATGAATGTGACTGTCGCCGCAGCGCCGAATCAAGGCACCTTCACGCAGGATATGGGAAGCGCCGATAACCGGCTCGGACTGACAGTGCGGCCCCTTACCGGCGCGGAGAAGCGAGCCGCGGGCGTCACCGGTGGAATCCTGGTGGAACAAGCCCAAGGCGTTGCGGCACAGTCCGGTATCGAGCGCGGCGACATCATCCTCTCTTTGGATGCGACCCCGATCGACTCACGTGAGCAATTGCGGGCCTTGTTGAGCAAGGCGGGCAAACAGGTGGCACTGCTGATCCAGCGAAACGGCACGCGCATCTTCGTTCCCGTCGAGATCGGGTGATAAGGCCCCCAAGCGGGAGCCTCATCCCCCCGTCAATGACGCAGGAAATCAATCACCATGCGGTTGAACGCGTCAGCATGCTCCCACTGGGCCCAGTGGCCGCAGCGGTTGAAGATGTGCATCTGTGCATTCTGCATGCCCGCGATCAGGCGCAAGCCGACGTCCATCGGCACGAAGCGGTCTTCACGGCCCCAGATCACCAAGGTAGGCGCCGCGATCTCGCCGAGGCGCGGGCCGTAGTCGGTGAACTGCTTCGGGTTGGCTGCGAGGCTCTTGACGAAATTCTCCAGGTGATCACGCCTGGCCAGCATATTGTCCAGCCGTGCCTGCATCAGTTCGTCGGTGAGCGAGCTCGGGTCGTAGACGAACACATTCATCATGCGCTTCAGGTTCTCGATGGTCGGCTCGCGGTACAGGCCATTGAGCAGCTTGATGCCTTCGGTAGGCATCGGCACGAACTGGCTGGGCCCACCCGTGCCGCCGCCCATCAGCACCAGTTTACCCACGCGCTGCGGGTTGGCCAGGGCGAACGCCACCGCGCTATGCCCGCCCATCGAGTTGCCGAGGATGTGCGCTCGTTCGATGCCAAGGGCGTCCAGCACGCCCTTCAGCACCCGGCCGTTCAGCTCCGAGCGCGATCCCGTGTTGACCACCGGGTCGCTCTTGCTCCAGCCCGGGCAATCGACGAGCAGCACGCGGTACCCCGCTTCCACCATCGGCTCGACGTTGCGGTTGAAGTTTGCCCAGCCGCTGGCACCGGGGCCCGATCCGTGCAGCATCACCACGGTCTCCGGCCCCGTTCCGGCGTCGTTGTAGTGGATGCGATATGCCGTTTCGCCGTCCTGGACGGTCACGAAGCGGCTCGTCGATGCTTCTGAAATGGCTTGTGTCATGGCATTCATTGCAGTTCTCTCTTCTCACTTATTCGGTGAAGGTCGCGCGCACGGCGCCGAGTCCCTCGATCTGTGCGGCAAAGGTGCCCGGCCGGGTCACCGCGACCATCGGGCCGAGCGCGCCGGTCAGCACCACGTCGCCCGCGCACAACGGCGTGCCGAGCTGAGCCATCCGGTCCGCCAGCCACACCGCGGCATTCAGTGGATTGCCGAGGCACGCGGCACCGTCGCCACGCGACAGCACCTCGCCGTCGCGCGAGAGCGTCATCGCGCAGGCGCTCAGATCGATATCGGTAAGCGGGACGGGGCGGCTGCCCAGCACGAAGCGCGCACTCGATGCGTTATCGGCCACCGTGTCGACAAAGCGGATGTCCCAGTTCTGGATGCGGCTGTCCACGACCTCGATCGCGGCCAGCGCATACGCACTGGCACGCAGGATATCGACGAAGGTGTGCTTTTCGTGCCGAAGGTCGCGTTCGAGCACGAGCGCGATTTCGGCCTCCACCTTCGGCTGGATCAGCCCTGCGAGCGACATCGGCTCGCTGTCGCCGACCGCCATGCCGGCGAAGAGCGTGCCGAAGTCCGGCTGGTCGACGCCGAGCTGCTTCTGCACGGCCAGCGAGGTCAGGCCGATCTTGCGGCCGACGATGCGCTCGCCCGCCGCGACGCGAGAGTCCACGTTCGACTGTTGCACCGCGTATGCCGTGGCGATGTCGTCCAGCGCGATCTCACCGCGCACGGGCGCGATCGTCTGGCGGGTCGTTTCGGCTTCGCGCAGGCGTGCCGCCAGTGCGCGCACGGTATTCTGCTCAGGCATCTTGGTTCCTCTTTCGGTTAGGCTGCGAGCGGACGCGCGGCGGCCGGCTCGGCATGCATCATGGCGAAGCCCGCGATCCATTCAGGAATCGGGCGGTAGTAATCGATCGACGCCTGGTAGGCGCCATAGGCAGCCAGCGTGCCGAACGCTGCCACCCACGTACGGATCTCGTGTGCGGACCTGCCGCCGTCGCGCGTGATGGCGTCATCCGTCATGCCGTCGACCGCGGTCAGCTCATTTGCGAGCCGCTCCAGGAAGGCGCGGTCCCACTCCGGATTCAGGGGGTGCAAGGTGCTCTCGCCAGCCGTGAAGGCGCGGGCGGCGGCGATGGTGCGCTGCTCCCGCTGCGCGCGCGCCTCCGGCGTCGGATTGCGGCCCGCGATCAGGCGCTCGCTGACCTCCGGCACCGCGCCGGCGATCTGCGGCACGGGCGGCTCGTGCGAGATGCCGCCCGAACCCGCCACCAGCACGCGCTTGCCGGTGCGCTGCAGGAAGCGGCCGATCGCGTCCCCAAGCAGGCGGGCGCGGCGCAGGCTCGCCATCGGCGGTGCGACCGAGTTGATGAAGACGGGAATCACCGGATAGCGATCGAGCCCGCCGGTCAGCACCTCGAGCGCCTGGGCGCAGCCGTGATCGATCTGCATCCGGTGCGACAGCGCGACGTCGACATCCGAGGCCAGCACGTGGGCCGCCAGTTCGACGGCAAGGTCGCGCGGCACGGGCAAGGGCCCGGCGAGGCTCTTGTAGTCGCCGATGCTGCTTGCCTGCGCACCGATGCAGAACGGCGGCATCATGTCGTAGAAGAAACCATTGTAGTGGTCGGGCGCGAACACCACGACCAGTTCGGGATCGTAGGCCCGTACGCGCTCGCGCGCCGCTTCGCTGAAGCGCGCCACCTCATCGAGGACTGGCGGCGCAGGATCGAAGTATCCCTGCAATGGCGTATGGGACAGACACTCGAGAAGAATCGGCATATTGATGCTCCGGCCGCCCTCGACGGGCGACACATTCTGTTTCCGGGGTCGGACGAAGGCGGGCGGCGTGCCTGCCCTTCTGCTTGTCAGTACGGCATTGACTGGACGGCCGCAATCCTGTGCGCACCGGCACATGCGACCGACCTACGCCATGCGTTATGCAAGCGCCTTCGCTGCGTTTCTCAGATTGAACGCCGGGTCCGCGAGCTCCTCGCGCGCCAGCCGTGCCTGGCCTGCGATCAGGTCTTTCAGGCTGCGCATGTCGCGGCCCTGATTGATCGTGATGCCGGCGATCAGCGTGCCGTCGCGATCGAGTCCGAACAGCACGGCCGGCGGCGAATCGAGGCGGCCACGAACGATCCATTCCGGCGCCGTCACGTCGCCGGCGAACTGGACGTTCAAGCCGCATTGGTCGGTCCAGAACCACGGGACGGTCGGCGCATCCGGCTCGATCCCGAGCATGGCGCGCGCGGCCGTGGCCGCCTGAAGGTTCGCGTTCTCCCAGGTCTCACGACGCAGATGCCCGCCGGCCGGATCCTGCCATTGGCTGGCGACATCGCCGGCGGCGTAGACATCGGGGTGTGAGGTCGCGCAGCGCGCGTCCGTCACGATGCCGTTGTCGACGGCGAGGCCGGCGCCATGGGCAAGCCCGGTGTCCGGCACGACGCCGATGCCGTAGACGACGATATCCGCCTCGATGCGCGTGCCGTCACCGAGCGTCAGCATGATGCCGCCGTTCGCACGGACGGCGCCATCGACGGAGGCACCAAGATGGATCGCCACGCCACGCGCGCGCTGCACGGCGCACAGATGCTCGTTCAGCACCGGCGGCGAACAACGCATCATCGCCTGCGGCGCCTGCTCGATTACCGTGACCTGCGCGCCGAGGTCGACCGCGCTCGAGGCGAGTTCCAGGCCGATCACGCCGGCGCCGACCACCGCGACGCGGCTGCCCGCCTTCAACACGGCCTGCAGCGCGCGCGCATCGTCGAGCGTGCGCAGGGTGTAGACGTTATCGCCGAGCGCATCGAGCAGCGGAAGACGGCGCACGCGCGCACCGGTGGCGAGCAGCAGCTTGTCCCAGGCGAGCGTTTCGCCATCGTCGAGCGTCAGCGTATGCGCGTCGGTATCGAGCGCGGTGGCCTTCACGCCGAGCTTCAGCTCGATACGCTGCTGCGCGTAGAAGTCGTCCGGATGAATCGCGCAACGCGTTTCGGCGGGACGCAGCAGCACGTCCTTCGACAGCGGCGGCCGCTCGTAGGGCGCGTACGGCTCGTCGCCAATCAGCACGATGCGGCCGTCGAAGCCATTGCGGCGCAACTCGGCAGCGGCGGTGGCGCCGGCCTGGCCGGCGCCGACGATCACAAAGGTAGCGGTCGTCATGGCTTACAGGTGCAGCCCGCCGGCCACGTGCCGGATGCCGCGGATGCCCAGGCCCGCGTCGGCATTGATCATCACGCCGCTCAGCGTGCGGTTGTTCGCGCGCGATGCGAGCAGCACGAAGGGGCCGGTGAAATCGGCCGCCTGGGGGAAGAACTGCAGTGGCAGGATGCCGGCGATCGCCTCGGGCGAGCGCGAATCCATGATGCGCTTGTCCTCCTGCCCGAGCGATGCCGGACCGCGCAGGTCGCTCGCCATCCCGCACGGGCCAACCCCGTTCACGCGCACCTTCGGCGCGAGTTCATAGGCCAGCTCCCGGATCAGTCCGGTGGCCGCGTGCTTGCTCGCGGTGTACAGCGGGCCGCCACCACCGGGATAGAACGAGGAGTTCGACAGGGTGAAGATGATGCTGCCTTCGCTGGCGACAAGCGCCGGCGCGGCAGCCTTCGCGCCGAGCAGATAGCCCTTCACGTTGACCGCAAACAGTTCGTCGAAGCCGCGGTCGAGCTGCTCCCCGGACAAGTCCATCAGGCTCGCCGCGTGATCCCAGACTGCCGCGTTGCCGACGAACGTGTCGAGCTTGCCGAAGCGCGAGACGGTTTGCGCAACCGCGCGTTCGTTGTCCGCATACGAACGTACATCGCCTTCGATGGCGACGACGTCATCGCCGAAGCGCTCGCGCAGCGCCGCGACCTTCTCCGGCGAGCGCTCGAGCACGCCGACGTTCGCGCCTTCGGCCAGGAATCGCTCGACGATTGCGAGCCCGAGGCCGGAACCGCCGCCCGTGATCAGCGCGACTTCGCCCTGCAGCCAGCCCGCGCGCTGTGCCGTTGCCGCGACCGTCATCATGCGGCCTCCGGCACGTCGACGTAGATGGCGCCATCCACCAGCTGCACGGGGAAGGTCTTGAGCGGATCGGTCGCCGGCTGGCACAGCGCGGCACCGGTCTTCAGGCAGAAGCGCGCCGCGTGGAGCGGGCACTCGACGGTGGCGTCGTCCTCGACGTAGCCTTCGGACATCGACGCGTTACCGTGACTGCAACGGTCCGACAGCGAAAAGAGCTCGCCATTCACCTTGAATACGGCGATCGCCCCGCTCGGGCCATCCACCTTGATCGCTTCGCCGTCGGACAGCTTATCGTCCTGGCACACAAAGAGTCGGGTCATGATCAGAAGAACACGCTAAGGTTGTGGGAAGACATGACGACTTCGTCGAGCACGATGTCGCGGCGGCAGATCTGCCAGCCCGCGCCGACGTCGGCGCGGCGCAAGCGGTCGAAGCGCGTGCCGACGTAGATCGTCAGGTCCCGTTCCTTCTGCGCGCGATGCAGCAGGTAGTTCACGCGGACGTCGTACTCGCCGGCGGCTTCGGCCGGCTTCGCGCGAACGTTCGTCACCAGGTGGCGCGTGCGCGAGGGCGGCTCCTCGGCCCACGCCATGCCCGTCTCGAGGCGGGCGACACGGCGCTCGAGACTGCCCCCACGAATCATTGAAGATCCAGGTCGTCGGCGGCTGCACGCTGCGCCGACGGTCCCGCGTCTGCGCATTCACCGTCGTGCGCATCGTGTAAGCGATGTCCTGCGAGAGCAGTTCCAGCCAAGGGCGGAACTGCCAATCGTCGAGCAGTTCCGCCTCGTGATACAGGAACTGCGATATCTCATGATGCAGTTCAACCGAGACCGGTGCGGCTGCGTGCTGTGCTTCCTGCGGGGCTGCCTGCGCGACTTCCTGGATTGCGGTATTCGTCGGCATCTCGTTCACTCCCCCAGCAGCTCGCGCTCGTAGCGCTGCGTACGCTCATTGACCTCGTCCCACGTTTCAGACGCGAGGAGGTCCGCCCAGCGCCGGTACAGGCCGCGCGCCGCCGTCTCGGAGAAGATGTAGTTGGTGATGCCGGGAATGCCGTCATCGCGCACGCGCTCGTTGCCGAGCCCCATCTCGACGATGAGCTTGGTCTGGCGCGCGCGCTTGCCGCGCAGCACCTTCTGGATTTCCACCCAGTTTTCCGAGTCGTCCTGCTCGAGGAAGCCAGCGGCGCCGAAGGCGCGCGTCGCGCTGCGCTCGAATGCGGCCTTCACTTCCGGCGAGGCGTCGCGGTCGGCAATGCAGAATGCCCACACCTCGACCTGGTTGGGGCCGCGGGGGTGCCACACACGCAGCGTCGCGGTACCGTTGAGCCAGGACAGCGTGGGGAACATGGTGTTGTGGCCCGCCAGGCGCAACGCGCGCACTTCACCCAGTCGCTGCTTCGCTTCGTCATAGGTTTCGCGGAAGTACTGCGAGACTTCGCCATCCACCCACACGTTCGCATCGGGCTGCTCGGTGAAGAAGAAACCGCTGCCATGGCCCGCCTGGCCATACTGCAGCGCGTCCTTGGCGGTCTCCCACACGGGACGTGCCGTCTGGCCCGCGCCGAGCGCCTTGCCTGCGTCGCCCTCCTTTGCCCCGAGCACCTGCACGGCCGAGGCGTGCGAGAACAGGGCGTGGTACTGGTCGCTCGCGAACTGTTCGGCGGGGAACTTCCAGTTGCAGTCGATCACCCACTTCTGCACGCCGCCGATCACCTCGGTGCCGCCTTCGCGGCGGTCGAGCACGCCGTCGAGGTACCAGGCGATATCGCCCATATAGGTTTCGAGGTCGGGCGCGCTCGCATCCCAGTTACCGAAGACCAGGCCTTTGTACTCGGCGACACGCGCGACTTCCTGCAGGCCGAGCTGGTGCTTGCACAGCCCTTGCGGATAGGCGCGGTTCTCGAGCGGCACGTCGACGAGCGAGCCGTCGACACCATAGGACCAGCCGTGGTACGGGCAGGTGAATGCACGCGTATTGCCGCAATCGGCAAAGCTCACACGCATCGAGCGGTGGCGGCATTGGTTCAGGAAAGCCTTGATCGAGCCGTCCTTCTGGCGGACCACGATCACGGGGTCCTCACCCATATACGTGTTGAAGAAATCACCTGCCTTCGGAATCTGGCTGGTATGGGCGAGGAACAGCCAGCAGCGCCCGAAGATGCGCTCGAGCTCCAGTTCGTAGAGGGCGGGATCGGTATAGATGGACGAGGCGACGCGGCCGGTGCGCGCGTCCACCAAGGCATCGAAATCGATGTCTGCGGACATGGTGTCTCCTGTTTTGGGGGTGAGTCCCGATGGGGAATTTGCGCAAATAATCGTTGCCAGCGCGCGCGATGTGAAATACTTTGTTTGTTTAGACCTAGACGTAGAACCTATGGAACTCAGACATCTGCGCTACTTTGTCGCAGTTGCCGAAGAGCTGAACTTCACCCGTGCGGCGCAGCGGCTGCACACCGCACAGCCCTCGCTGAGCCAGCAGATCCGCAACCTGGAGGACGAAATCGGCACACCATTGCTGGAGCGGACAAGCCGCAAGGTGGAGCTGACAGAGGCCGGGAAAGTCTTTCTGGCCGAGGCTCGGCTGATCATCGTCCAGTCCGATCGCGCCATCTCCCGGGCCCGCCAGGCCGCACGCGATGCGGCGACAACGATCACGATCGGGTTCGTGCCCGCGGCCGAGATCGGGGTCTTCCCGGAAATCCTGCCTCGCTGGCGGCTGATGTTTCCCGAGACCAGCGTCAAGCTGCGCAGCCTGCCGACGGAAGAGCTCGAACAGGCGCTGCTGCACGGCGACGTCGACGTCGCCTTCATGCGCAATCCGGTACGCTCGCCGGCCTTGGTCAAGGAAGTGGTTCTCGTCGAACCGCTGATCGCCTTGCTGCCGGTCAACCATCCACTGGCGCGACTGGATCAGATTGCGCCGCACGAGCTGAGCGGCGTGCCGTTCATCAGTACCCATCCCAATTACTCGGGCCAGGTGTATACGGCGGTGGAGGAATATTTCACGCGACACAAGATCGAGCAAAACGTCGTTCAGGTCGCCACCAATATCCTGCTCAACCTGAACCTGGTCGGCATGGGTCTGGGCTATGCGCTATTGCCCGAGTACGCGGCCTCGCTGACCAACAGCTCGATTTGTGCCCGCCCTCTTGCCGGCGAGGCGCCTCATGTCGATCTGCTGATGGTGTCGCGCGATGAGCCGCATCCGGCTGAACTTGCGGGGCTCCTGGCAATCGTGCGCGAACACTTCGCAGATTCCCGCATCGAAAGAAACGATTGAAGCCAGCTTGAAGATCCAAGGATGGGCCAGCTTGGGCGGTTGGCCTTTCCCGGCTGTCCGCCCCAGGTCCATCAGGTCGCCTGCATCCCTCTTCTGCATGGCCGCCAACGCTGCTTGCCGCTCCCGGCGCTCTTCTCCCTGCATCCCCGCTCAGAACATCGCGCCGAAATTCTCCGGTTTCAAATAAAGCGGATTCTCGCGGGGAACGTCAAACGACAAGGAAAAAACGGAATAAATCCAAATCGTTTTTCTCATGACATAAAAATCATGAATTCCTTACACTAGCGCTCCAGAAAACGGCGCGACAAGCCCGGATGCCTCCATCGCCAGGAGGCCCGCACCGGCTGAAGACCGTTGATTCCCTTGGCGTCCCCGGCGCCTCGAATAAGAAAACGATAGCGCGATCATCCGCTCCATTCCCGACCACTGGCCGCGCAAGAGCCATGACGGGAGCGGATATGAAAGCATGCCCTGAGACTTGCCTCCCCACCCCGCACTCAGCGCAGAAGATTTTATTTTTCCACACGAAGGAAGAGGATTTTGAGAACCGGCATGATTCCGCTGGCAGGCCTGTCTTTGCTTTCCTGCGGCGCACTGGCCCAGTCGGGCGTCACCCTGTATGGCGTCATCGACACGAGCCTCCGCTATACCAACCACCAAGGCACCAGCAATGGCCCGCAGACACTGATCGGCCTGCAGGATGGCGCTTTCAACAACGCCCGCTGGGGGCTGCGCGGCGTGGAAGACCTGGGTGCGGGGAGCAAGGCCCTGTTCACGCTTGAAAGCGGCTTCAGCCCGAACACCGGGCGTTCAGGACAGCAGGGACAGTTGTTCGGGCGCCAGGCATGGCTGGGGCTGGCCAACGATAGCTTGGGGACGATCAAGCTCGGCCGGCAGATGGGCGCGTCCTATCTGTTCGTCACCAGTGTCGACCCCATCAGCATCGGCAACTATTCGGAGCTGAGCTGGCAGACGGCGTTGACGGGCCTGCGGTACGACAACACCATCGACTACAGCAAGAAATGGGGCGGCCTCGGCATCGAGGCGCAGTATTCCATCGGCGAGAGTGTGGGCCACATGGCCAACGGCACCACCACGCAACTGGCACTCACTTATGACGTTGCCTCGCTCCACACGGGTGCCGTCGCCCAGCAGTCGAAGGATGCCAATGGCAATGCGATGCGCTTGTGGGTCGCCGGCGCGCGCTATGCGGTCGGCCGCTTCACGCTGCATGGCTATTACCTCGACTCCTGGCGCCAGGCTGGCTTCGCCATCGGCGCCAGCGGCACCGGCGCACCGCTGGCCAATACCAGCATCGGCGGCAATGCCAACACTGCCCTGGGCAAGGGGACGCAGACGGCCGAGCGGCGCGACAAGTACGGAACCGTCGGTGTCTCCTACCAGGCCACCGGCGCGCTCAAGCTCACCGCGGCTTATATGCGGGACAACGTAACAGGAGTGCAGCCGGGAGTATCGGGGCTGATGCAAACCGTCTATGGCGTGGCCACCTACAGCCTGTCCAAGCGCACGGATGTCTATCTCGAGGTCGACTACAGCAGGCTCTCCGGCGGCGCGATCACGGATCCCAACAGCCCCACGGGCACCTTCGGAGGCACGCGCAGCCGGACGGGGGCAGGCGTGGGGCTGCGCACGCGCTTCTGAGCCGTCGGCGCACAGGCAGCTTCTCGTGCAGGCTGCAATCCCGGACCTGGACGGTCCGGGGCCGGGCAGTCGGCCTGGTCCTGGTGCGGCATATCTACCTGGTCGGCAGCCCTTGCGCACTCCACCCTGCCGGCAACCGGCGGCCCCGCCAGGGTTGATCCCGGCCTCGAAAAAAATGCCCGCACGACGCATGACGTGCGGGCATGAAGCGCCTTAAGGAGGCACGATGAAGAACTGTGAAATCGGCGGCGTCTGGCTCAGGTGACTTGCTTGTAGACGACAACGTGCGGCGCCTGGCCGGTCGACCCGATCACGCGAGCGCGCCCTCGGTGAAGACGTCAACCTTGCCGCTGCGCGCGCCGTCCGTGTACGGGTCACGCGTGCCGGCGCGCGCACCATCCGTGTAGGGGTCGCGCGTGCCGGCGTGCGCCGGGGGAGCCGAGACGCCAGTGCGGTCCATACCCGCGACCAGCGAACCGCGCACTACCACCTTGGCGCCGTCGGTGAAAGGATTGCGCTGCTCGATGCGGGCGCCATCGGTGAAGGCATCTCGTTGGGCGTCGACGCTGCGGAACACATAGCCGTAGCGGTCAGCGGAAGCCGGGCTGTCCTTCGGGCCCGAAGCCTGAGCGCTACCAGCGGCGAACGCGGCGGCGAGGGCCGCGGCGACGGCCACTGAAACAAAGCGCTGGGTATTCATGATGAGTCCTTTCGATGATGGGATACCGCCTCATCTGATCCACGTTGGGTCGCGATGCCGTATCCGATGTCGTCAGCTTATGCCTCATCATGTGATTCGAAAAGCGAATTAAAAGCATGATTTCAAGTCGCTTTTTTCAAGGCCATGGCAGGCGGCCTTGCCGGGCGATGCCATGCCTCTTGCTGGTGCACACTTCGCGGTGCACAGCACGCTCGTGGGTTCTGTCGCAGCAAGCATCCGGTAGGCTTGCTGAATCCGGCATTCCGGTCGATCGAAGGAGCGTGCGGCGGCATGCGGCGCTGGGCGCTCGGCTTGCTGCTAAGCCAAGCGCGATGGCGCCGCACCCGCCCCGTCAGGCGCTCCCGGACCTGCCGGACGCCCGGCCCCGGGGCTCAGGGAGTTCCGGGGCCTCAGTCCGCCGCTCAGTCTGCCGTGTAGTCGATCGGATCGTACGCGTGCTGGCGCCCCAGCGCGCCGGCCATGGCCAGCATGAATGTCATGCCGCGCCGCACCTCGGGCTCCCGCATCATGCGCAGCATGCCGATGAGCGTTGGCGTCTCCTCCATTTTCTCCATCTTCGCGCTGGCCACGCGCGCGGCATTGCCGGCCGCCCAGGCGGCGCCCATGCCATCCTCGAAGGCCCTGGCCACCTTCTCCACCATGTAGGCGTCGCTCATGTCCACCACGTCGGCCACGACGGACAACAGGTCGACCACGCGGTTGAGGCGGCGTCCGGCCAGCAGCGGCTCCAGCTTGGCCATCAGTTCGGCCAGTCCTTGCAGCGCCGCATCGTCGTGCAGCAGGCCCGCGGCCGCAGACTGCGTGGCCTGTTCGGCCGCGGCCATGTCGGAAGCGATATTCATTCGATTCTCCTTGTGCTTGTCCACGCTGTCCAAGCGATGAGGCTCAGATGAGCGAGCGGGCCACTGCCCAGTACACGCCCCGGTTGAAGCCTTTGCGCATCATGCCGCCGATCTTGTTCGGCGGCGTGGGCTTGACGTCCTCCTTGTAGTCGTACCAGAGGGGCATGCCGTCTTCGAGCCCCATCTGCGCAATGGCCACTACGCGTCCTTCATAGGCATCGCAGGTGCGGCCGAAGCGGATCTGCGAGGCGATGTTGTTGACGACCACCGGCGACTGGCTGTGGCAGGAGCCGCCGGCCTTGCTCACCGGCAGGTCCACGGTGTCGCCGAGCACATAGACATGACTCATGCCAAGGACCTGCATGGTCTCGTGGTCGGTCGGCAGCCAGCCTTCGCCATCCTGCGCTTGCGAGATGCCACTATTGCGCACGGCGGGCACGGCGCGGATCGGCGGCGTGGCCATGAGGATGTCGAAGTTCTCCGAGCGGCCCTCTTCGGAATAGGCCACCTTGGCATCGGGGTCGACACGCGCCAGCGTGAAGCCGCGCTGGAACTTGATGCCGCGTTGCTCGAACACCGCCGGCAGGATCTCGCAGGTGTCCTTCTGCAGAAAGAGGCAGTTGCGCAGCAGCTGCGACACCGTGGGATAGGTGTAGACGATTTCCACCTTGTCCCGCACGCCGCGCTTGCGGAGCAGGTCGTCAAGCATCAGCGTGGTCTCGATGGGGGCGATGCCGCATTGGTGCGGAACGTTTGGCGTCTTGGGAAAGGTGACGGTGACGAAGACGCGCCCCTTCTCGATGCGCGCGAGCTTGTCGGCCAGCTGGCGCGCGGGGGCGTGCTGATAGAAATGATCGCCCGCCTCGGCCAGCCCCTCGATGCGCTCGGGGGAAGGCACGCATCCGGTGGAGATCACGAGGTGGTCATAGCCGAAGCGCTTTCCGCTCTTGCAGCGTACGGCCTGGCCCGGAAAGTCGAAAGTCTCTACCTCCTCGACCTGGAAGTCGATCTCGGGCCGCAGCAGGCTGCGTTGCTTGCGCCGCAGCTCGTCGCGGAAGAACGAATTGAACGCCACGTACATGAACGCCGGCTTGTAGTAGTGCCAGGGCGAGTTCGACAGCATGGTGATCTGGACCTTGCCGGCCAGTATCTCCGGATACAGCTTGGTGACCAGGTGGTTGGCGGTCATGGTTCCGCCAATGCCGCCTCCGATGATCAAAATGCGATGCGCCATCAGTGCTTCTCCTTTTTCCTTCTTGTGAAACAACGATCGGCGCATGCGGGGGCGCCTGTGCGGGGGAAAAACGTCACTCGGGCGCCAGCGAGCGCCACACGCCGGCCCAAAGCTCATCAAAGGACTTTTCCAGGGGCGAATCGATCAGGCCGTCCAGGCGCAGGCAGATCATGCGGATGGCGCTGCCGTACATCAGGCTTGCCGCCACCATCGGGTCCATCTGGCGGAACTCGCCGTCGGCCATGCCTGCAAAGACGAAGCCGCGCATGCGCACGAAGGCCGAGGCCGAGCAGATGGCCTGCTCTTCGGGGAGAAATTCGCGGTGGCGGGCATTGACGACGAAGCTCATCGCCTCGGGCTCGGCTTCCGCCAGTCCGAACAACATGTGCAGCACAGCCTCGCAGCGCTCCCGGCTCGTCGCGTGGCACTCTTCGATGTCGTCGAGCAGCATGTTCATGCGCGCCAGCAGATGCCGATACAGCTCGCGGGCGATGCCTTCCTTGTCAGCGAAGTGGTTGTAGAAGAAACCGATCGATACACCGGCGTCCGCACACAGGTCCTGGATCGCGGTGTTGAAGAAGCCACGCTCGACGAACAGCCGCAGCGCCACGCGCAGGGTCTGCACATGGCGCGATCCGGAGTGCGGGAAGAAGGTCCAAGCCTCGTGTTGCATGGGCGAAGAAAAATGAAATGAAGCTTCATTCTACTTTTCTTTGGAGGGGTGCGCTAGCCGCTCCCGGGTTTTCCCCGGGTGACGGGTTGGCCTCCGTCCGCGGGACGCTGGAGGGAGAGGCATCGGCCTCGAGGCATCGGGTGCGCATCTCGCGTGCAAAGAAACCGCGATGCGCTCGGCCATCCTGTCTTCGAGATGATGCAGGCTCACCGGATTGGTCACATGCCAGCGCAAGCAGGTCAGCATGCCCTCCAGCGGACGGCGCGAGCGCTTCAGCACCTTCGCCAGCTCGGGACTCACGCCAACCTCTTGTCGTTGCCCGCGCTCGGCAACTCCTACCGGATGCTTTGCCGGCAGAACGCCGAGTCATGTCTCTGCCTACGTGCTGTAGCCCACATTGGACGCCCCAGCATCGACACGCAACTCTTTATCCTCTGCCTGTTGAATCCGTGCGCGTTCCCAAGTGACGGCCGATGAGATTCCCGGTGCCCAAGCCAGCCCTGCATATCTCCTCAGCAGGACCCGCCGCGCACATGTCATGGCCGTCTCCGACTTTCTCCTTGACGCTCCCGGATTCGCTGAACTACTTCTTGAGAACAAACGTACAGAACCAGCGCGCCGTCATCGTCGCTTGCGCAACCGCTTGACCCGGGGAGCTTCTGGAGGAAGGACGTGTGACGGACGCGGGGCCAGAGACACCGAGGGCAAAGGATGCCCCACATTTCCGGCAGGACTGTGGCGCTGAAGGGGCGACGCCCCTGCTGCGCACGCTTGTCGCCATCTACATCGTCAGCGGAGTCCTGTACTTCGCTTGGCGGATCAATACCCTCAACTGGGACGAAACAGTCTTCTCGCTGGTCCTCTATGGCGCCGAGCTCTTCGGCTTCGCCAATGGCCTGCTTTATGTGTTGATGACGTTTCGCCTGAGCGTTCGCGAAGCGCCGCCGCCCTTGCAGGGCGTCGCGGTCGACGTCTTCATTCCCACCTACAACGAGTCGGCCGATCTTGTGCGCAGGACACTGCTTGCCGCCAAGAACATTCAATACCCGCATGTGACGTGGCTTCTGGATGACGGCAACCGCGATGAAATGCGCAGGCTGGCGGCCGAACTCGATTGCGAATACCTGGCACGCGCAGTCAACACGCACGGCAAGGCCGGCAATCTCAATCACGCGCTGCAGTTCAGCCAGGGCGAGTTCATTGCCATCTTCGATACAGACCATGCTCCCAGGAAGGACTTCCTGTCGAAGACGCTCGGCTATTTCCGTGACCCCAAGGTTGCCTTCGTGCAGACGCCGCAGGACTTCTACAACATTGATTCCTTCAGCCATCGTGTTGCCGGAACCACAGTCTGGGGCGAGCAATCGGTCTTCTACAGGATCATCCAGCGCGGCAAGGATTGGTGGAACGCATGCTTCCTTTGCGGCAGTTGCGTGTTGCTGCGCAGATCCTCCCTCGATGCAATCGGAGGATTCGCCGCCGACACCGTGACCGAGGATATCCACACGTCCATCAAGCTTCACAAGAAGGGGTTCCGCTCGGTCTACCATGCCGAATCGCTCGCGTTCGGGCTGGCCCCGCATAATCTCGAGACGTATCTCAGCCAACGGATACGTTGGGGCACCGGCGCGATGCAGGTGCTGAGACGGGAAGGCGTAGCCTTCGTGCCCGGACTGACGTTTGCGCAGCGGCTGAATTACCTGGCTTCCATGCTCATCTACTTCGAAGGATGGCAGAAGCTGGTGTTCTTCATGACGCCGCCCATCGTCCTGATCCTGTGCGCGCTGCCGATCGTCGATTTCAGCTGGAAGACCTTCGCACTGTTCGGCGCTTACTATCTGGCTTCCCTGCTGACCTTTCTCGAACTGGGCAGAGGCTATGTCTCGTTCGCCCTCAACGAGCAATACAGCATGGCGCGCTTCTTTGCCTTCATGCTGACCATCACGGGGCTGTTCCGCAGACAGGTGGCATTTTCCGTGACCAGCAAGGACAGCTCGAGGCACGGCAGGACGTGGCTCTGGCTTGCGCCGACCCTGGCAATCGGTGCCCTGAACTTCGCCAGCATTCCGATCGGCGTGGTGCGGATCGTGCAAGGCCAGCTTCCTACCGCGCCCGGCGTGATCTCGATCGGCTTTGCCACCATGACGGTCTGCACCGCCATCCTGCTTGCCCGCTTCAGCATTCTCGTGGCGAGGAAGCCCGGCGCTGAATATCGCTTTCCATTGCGCATTCCGCTCACGCTCACCATGCAGAATCAGTCGTTCTTCGGCCTCACGGTCGACCTGTCGGCGAGCAGCGCACTGTACCGCGGCGAAATCGTGCCGGCGCTGCCGCATGAGACCAGCGTGGAGGTTGAAGTGCATCTCCCCAACGCCATCGTCCGCTGCAATGCCAGCGCTACTTTCACCCCCCGGTGCGAGGGGGCGGGACAGGATGAATCACTGATCGAACTGCATCTGCGGTGGGCTTCCCCGGAGGCGCGACGAACGCTGGATACCTTCCTGTTCGGCAGCAGCCTCCAGTTCGAAATGGGGAGGCTCAGGGAAACGCAGCCACCGCCGCTGACGCGGCTGGCCAGCGCGCTGCGCCGCGATATCAGGCTGCCCGCCAGCGAGCACATCTGGGAGCCCGGCCTGGTCGCGCAGCCGTTGAACGGAGGCGCCGTACCGATCGCGGTCGCCTACGAGAAAGGGCACAGCGGCCATGCACTCTCGATGATCGCAAGCGGGACCGCATTCGATATGCACAAGGAAACGGTCTTGCGGCAGCGAATCGCCGGGCGTCGAGCCGAGCAGCGTGTCAGCCTGAGTCCGGCCGGGAGGCTGGAAACGCCGACAGGCGCGATCCATCTTTACCACGTCGAGTCAGCGGCGCCATCGCAAGCACCCTAGGATTGCCCATGCACAGCCATGCCCCCGCTCGTGTCGGACCCCTCTGGCGGCTCGCCATCATGGCGCTGGCGGCAAGCAGCATGCCGGCGATCGGTGCGGAGCAGGCAAAGGCGCCACCGCTGCTGTTTGCGGGCGCCTCCTTTGCGGAGCGCGGGGAACGGTACGAGTATCTCGGACTGGCCACCGCTTTTCTCCCGGTCTCCTATCTTACGCAGAGGCTGGTGCTGAGCGACTATCAGTACGGCTACACCACCGGCGGCACCGATGTCGTGGTCAGGGGGCAGGCGGCCGAGGCGGCCATGGGGATAAAATCAGCCTCCGAGATCGGCTGGATCGAGGCGTCCGCCGGCCTGCACTATCGCAATAACGACGTGACCCCAGCCGGGGCCAATGTGCGTGCCGCGGAGCACAAGCTGGGGCTGGTGCTGGCGCTTCAGGGGGATTGGCACTTTGCCCCGGACTGGACGTTCAACGGTATCGGCACGTACACGATCGGCCCCGCGTCTTTCTGGGCGCGAGGCCGGCTGCTGCGCCGCTTCGCCGGACGTGTCTCGGCGGGGGTGGAGGCGATCGGGCACGGCGATCCGGACTACCGGGCGGTTCAAGGGGGAATCGTTCTGACTGACATCAAGATCACCGAGACGCTTGCGCTGGGCTTCTACTCAGGCGTCAAGAAGACCAGCGGGCAAGCGCGGTCGTTCTATGGCGGCTTTGAGCTGAGCAAGGCCTTCTAGGGGAGGTCCCGCGCATGGACCAATCCCGCCGGCGCTGGCTCGAAAGAAGCATGCTGTTCTGTGCCGGCACCGCATGCCGCATGCCCTTCACCTGGGCCGCCGCCGAAGCGCCATGGACATTGTGGGAACGCTATGCACGCGAAACCCTGAGTGCGGACGGACGGGTCATGGAGCATGCCCGCGAAGCCCGCACCACATCCGAGGGCCAGGCATACGCACTGTTCTTCTCGCTCGTCGCGAACGACCGGTCCCGCTTTGACAGGATACTGGGCTGGACCCTGGACCACCTGTGGGCTGACCGCACGCAGCCGCCTGCATGGCTGTGGGGACAGCGGCAGGACAGCAGCTGGGGCATCGTCGACGGCAATTCCGCCAGCGATGCCGATCTCTGGATCGGCTATGCCTTGCTGGAAGCCGCGCGCCTGTGGGAGCGTCCGGCTTACCGCGCGCTCGGCACACAGATGCTTGACGCGATCCACTCCAGTGAAGTGGCAACGCTGGCGGACGGGAGCTTCCTGCTGATTCCGGGAAGAAGCGGGTTCCGGCTGGATGACCGCAGCTACCTGCTGAACCCGAGCTACGCGCCGGTCCAGTTGTTGCGGCGTTTTGCCGGCCACCAGCCCGGGGGGCCGTGGCAGTCCATCGCCGCCAACCAGGTCAAGCTCCTGATCCGCAGCGCGCCGGCCGGCTTCGTGCCGGACTGGTACCGCTTCCAGGACGGCGCAGGCTTCTCGGTTGAATCAAGCAAGGGCCCCACGGGCAGCTATGATGCGATCCGGACCTATCTCTGGGCCGGCATGCTGAGCCGCGAGGATCCCTCTTGCGGACAGATTCTGTCGTCGCTTTCCGGTATGTCGAAGGCATATTCGGCCAGTGGCCAGGTACCACATTATGTGAACGTGGAAACGGGCGAAGTGTTCGGGCAAGGGCCGCCAGGATTCTCCGCGGCGATCTATCCGCTCCTGGTCTCCGCTGGCCAGGCCCAGCTCGCCGCCAGGCTGCTGGCGCAGATGGAAAGTGATGTGGCCCGGCGGTGGCCATCACTCACTTACTACGACCGCAATCTGATCCTTTTTGCCACCGGCTGGGCTCAACGGCGGTATGAATTCAGCGTCGACGGAATCCTGCGGTAGACGCCCCCGCCCTCCGTGCGACCCATGATCGAGCCGCGCGACCGTCCTGCGCGATACGTGGCGCGCACAAACAGCTAGAGCGGAGGCGCGCCGCATGGCGCATCCCTCACCTGCGGATCGCGCCAGATAGTTGCGCACTAAACTAGTAAAAACCCCGATTTCGCCGATCCCCTGCCTGTCACATACTAGTTGCGCACACAACTATAAATGGCCGCT
The DNA here is from genome assembly GCF_056930435.1 of Cupriavidus sp. 09_S30. Lineage (NCBI taxonomy): Bacteria > Pseudomonadati > Pseudomonadota > Betaproteobacteria > Burkholderiales > Burkholderiaceae > Cupriavidus > Cupriavidus sp. 09_S30. The sequence goes on from NZ_JBXOWI010000002.1 coordinate 2,634,657, forward strand.
GCGATCCGCCCGGATGAGGGCATCACGGCGGTCAGCGCCAAAGGCTGCACGCCCTGGGAGGCCAGCGCGTTCCTTGTCCAGTCATCTGCCGGCGTACCGTGCCGCAGGAGAAGCCCCCCCATGAGTTCACTCGCCAGAATCCCCCAGACCGCAGATGATGCGTCGCCTGCGCACACCAGCCACGGCAGCCCCGAGAGCCGGCAGATCATCGCCAAGGTATCGCGTCATCTGCTGTGGTTCCTGTTCCTGCTGTTCGTCGTATCGTTTCTCGATCGCATCAATATCGGCTTCGCCGCCCTCACCATGATGAAGGACCTGGGTCTCTCCAGTACCCAGTTCGGCCTGGCCACCACCCTGTTCTACCTGGCCTACATTGCCTGCGGTGTGCCCAGCAATATTGTGTTGGCGCGGGTCGGCGCCCGGCGCTGGATTGCCGCCATCATGATCGCGTGGGGGCTCGCTTCCACCGCAACCCTGTTCGCGACCGATGCCGGCACGCTGTACTGGCTGCGCGTGCTGGTCGGGATCACGGAGGCGGGCTTCCTGCCGGGCATGCTGCTGTACCTGACGCTCTGGTTTCCGGCGGCCTACCGGGCACGCGCCAATGCGCTGTTCATGATCGCGATGCCGGTCACGGCTGCCTTCGGCTCAGCGATCTCCGGTGTGATCCTGGGCCTGGATGGATTGGGCGGGCTCAGGGGCTGGCAGTGGCTGTTCCTGCTAGAAGGGCTGCCTGCCGCCGTGCTCGGCGTGATCGTGTACTTCTATCTGAGCGACTCGCCGGCGCAGGCGCGCTGGCTCACGCCCGACGAGAAGCATGCGCTCGCCCGACTGCTGGCCGCCGAGCATCGGACCGATCCGCAGCCAAAGGATTCGGGCAAGGCCCACCGCACCCACCGCAGCCTGTGGAAGGAATTGACCTCGGCCACCGTGCTGAAGTTCTCGCTGGCCTACTTCTGCCTGGTCAACAGCCTGGCCATGGTGGCCGTGTGGACGCCCCTGATCGTCAAGAGCTTCGCCGGCGGCGCCAGCAACACCACCATCGGCCTGCTTGCCGCCATCCCCCAGGTGTGCACCATCATCGGCATGATCTGGTGGGGCCGGCGCTCGGATCGCGCCCAGGAACGCCGCTGGCACACCGTGCTGCCGATGCTGTGCGCGGCGGCGGGCTGGCTGCTCACCGCCTGGTCGTCGCAACCTGGCGTGCAATTGCTGGGCGTGTGCCTGGCCTCGACCGGCGCGTACACCGCCATGTCAATCTTCTGGACCACACCGGACCATGCCTTGAGCTTCGCCGCGCGTGCCCTGGGCATTGCCGTGATCAACGCCACCGGCAACATCGGGTCTGCCCTCAACCCGTTGGTAGTGGGCTGGCTCAAGGATATGACGCAGAGCTTCACCACCGGCCTGCTCTACGCGGCAGCGCTGCTGGTGGTGGGCTGCGCGGTCTTCCTTGTTCTGCCGATTCCGCGCGCGCCAAAGGCGGCCGCCTGAAGGCAGGCGCCGTCGTCCCGCTCGCACGCCGAAGCCGAGGCACCCGATCCGGCCAAACTCACCCCGATTTCCTGAATAGAAGCCAAGCCCCATGCATCAGCCTACAACTGAAGCCCGTCCTTCGATCTACTACGAGTACCAGGTGTTCGCGCCCTGGCTGCCCTCCTCCCATCCGCAGGACGAACGCAAACGCGTCGTGATCGCAGGCTCCGGCCCGGCCGGCCTGGTCACCGCGCTCGAACTGGCCCGCCATGGCGTGCCCAGCGTGATCGTCACGCCGGAACTCCAGGTTTCCCAGGGCAGCCGTGCCATCGTATTCACGCGCCGTTCGATGGAGATCCTGCAGCAGGTCGGCGTGGCCGGACGCATGATGGAGAACGGCCTGCCCTGGCGCTTCGGTAACTCGTACTACCGGGGCCAGCATGTCTTCCGCATGGAGGCACCGCATGACCCGGATGACCGCTTCTTCCCCATGCTCAATATCCAGCAGCAGTACCTGGAGGAGTACCTGCTGGACGCCTGCGCGGCCAATCCGCTGATCGAACTGCGCTGGGGAAACAAGGTGGTCGGGGTCGAGCAGCGGGGCGAATTCGCCCGCGTCGAGATCGACACCCCGCAAGGCCCCTACACACTGGAGACCGATTGGCTGGTCGCAGCAGACGGCGGCCGCTCCAGCATCCGCGCCGCGCTGGGCCTGCAGATGGAGGGGGCCTCGTACGAGGGGCTGTTCGTGATCGCCGACATCAAGATCGACCTGCCGCTGCCGACCGAGCGGCTGGCCTTCTTCGACCCCGACTGGAATCCGGGCAACACGATTCTGATGCACCGCGAGCCGCACGGGATCTGGCGGGTCGACTACCAGCTGCCGCCGGGTGAAACGCCCGAGGACGCGCTGCGGCCCGAATCGCTCAAGGCACGCATCGACGCCCAGTTGGCGATGATCGGCCACGCCGGCGCACGCTGGGAGATGGACTGGTGCTCCGTCTACTCTGCGCGCACCCTGACCCTGCCCGAGTATGTGCAGGGGCGCGTGATCTTCACCGGCGACGCCGCCCACCTGCTGCCGATCTTCGGTGTGCGCGGCGCCAATACCGCCTTCCAGGACGCGCAATCGCTAGGCTGGCATCTTGCCTTCGTCATCAAGGGGCTCGCAGGCAGCAAGCTGCTGGCCAACCATAGCGCCGAGCGCGTCGGCGCGGCCCGCGAGATCATCGACGAGGCGGGCAAGAGCACGCGCTTCATGACGCCGCCCACCCAAGGCTTCCGCCTGCTGCGCGACGCCGTGCTGTCGCTGTCGCTCAGTGAGGCCTTCGTCCGGCCGCTCTATCACTGGCGCACCTCGCGGCCGCATGAGTATTCCGATTCGGCGCTCAACAGCGCGGGCGACGACAATGCGCTTTTTGCGGAGGGCCCTGCGCACGGCGCACCGCCCCGCAACATCCGCCTAGCGGCCGACGACTTCCTGCTCGATCATCTGGGTGGCGGCTTCGATCTGCTGTACTTCACCGAAGCCACTGCCTTGCCGGAGCCGCTTCAGGAGGTGATCCGTGGAGCCCGAGCCCGCGGCGTGCCACTGCAGGTCATCGCCGTCGGCGCATCCCAGCCCGTGGCCGGGGCGGACCTCACCTTTGTGGACGCCACCGGCCACTTCCGCCAGCGCTATGGCGTACAGGCCAGCGGCGCCGCCTACCTGCTGCGCCCCGACCAGCACGTGTGCGCCCGCTGGCTGACGCTGGATGCAACCCGACTGCGCGCTGCCTTGCGCACCGCCCTACCCCAGTGACGAGTTCTCAGGACACCGCCCCATGACTTCCGAAAAGACCCTCACCATTGCCGGCCTGGAGACCGTTTACGACGCGCTTGCCAGTGCCATCGATCAGGCTGGCACCGACAAGGCCCAGCTATTCCTGGTGAAGCTGGCGCTCATCAACGCCAACGCACTGGGAGACCCCGAGCGCTTCGAGCAGCATGTGCAGTCAGCATTGAAGGATCTGTGACGCCACCACAGCGGAGAAGGCACCTGTCTGGCGCAAGCGCATGCCTCATTCCAGCGTCAGATGCGCGGTGCTGATGACCTCCCCCCACCGCTTGCGCTCGCCGGCCACGAATGCCGCGAACTTCTCCGGTGGCTGGCCGCCTGGAATGCCCCCCAATTGCTGGATCTGCGCGAGCAGGTCCGGATCGCTCATGACGGCCGCAAGTTGTTGCTCGATCTGGGAAACGATGGCCGCCGGCGTCTTCGCCGCGACGAAGATGCCGACCCAGGCAGTCGACAGGAAATTGTCGAAGCCGGCCTGCGCCATGGTAGGCACGTCCGGGAGGCTGGGCACGCGCTGCGCGGATGTCACGGCAAGCGCGCGCAGCTTTCCGGAGCGGATATGCGGCAGGGCTTGCGTCAGGTTATCGAACTGGAATGTCGTTTCCCCCGCCAGCAGTGCCGTGGTGGCGGGCGTGGAGCCCTTGTACGGCACGTGAATGGCATCGGTATCGGTGCGGATCTTGAAGAGTTCGCCTGCCAGATGGCTTGTCTGGCCGATTCCAGCCGAGCCGAAGGAGAGCTTTCCGGCTTGTTGCCTGAGCTGCGCCGTCAGGTCGGCCACACTCTTGATGGGCGATTGCGCGTTGACGACCAGGACATTGGGAAAAGCAATGATGTCGGTGATCGGGGTCAGATCCGACGGCGCATAGCTGAGATGCTTGTAGGCACTGTAGTTGATCGCTTGCGGGCCGACATTGCCAGCCAGCAGCGTGTAGCCATCAGCAGGCGCACGCAGCGCCGCCTGCGTTCCGATGATGCCGCCGCTGCCGGGACGGTTGTCGACGATGAAGGACTGGCCAAGGCGCGTGCTGAGCTTCTTGGCAAGCAGCCGGATAGGGATATCGATGGTGCCACCCGCCGCGCCCGGCACGACGATCGTGACCGGCCGCCTGGGCCACGCCGTATCCGCCTGCGCGCCCGCAGAGGCGGAATGCGTCGTTGCGGCCAGCGTGCAGGCAAGCGAAAGCGCGAGGCGCGTTACTGCGTGGAATGATGGCATCTGTCTCCTCCTCTTCTGTTTTTGTCGAAAGCCTCGGCGGACTACATCCGGATCACGTCCGCATCACGTCCGGGCTACCTCCGGACCGCGTCCGCGCTGGCAGCAAAGCGCCCGAGATGCCTGGCGGCATCGCCCAATAGCAGGTCGTTGCCGATAAGCCGCTTGCTGTAATGACTGATGGGCGTCTCGTCCTGCAAGCCGATGGCGCCATGCAATTGCAGGACGTCCAGTGCGATGCTGCGAGCAGCGGTGCCGGTCATATACTTGGCCGCGCTCACACGGCGAGCGCGTTCCGCCGCTGGCCCGGTATCCCACTCAGCCATCGCCTGCTGCACCAGATAGCGCGCGTTGTTCCAGGCGCGGTAGTGATCGACGACGCGGTGCTGGAGCACTTGCTGCTCGGCCAGCGTGCGCCCGAACTGTTTGCGCGTGCGCAGGTACTCGACCGTCAAGCGCAGCGCCTGCCGCATGGCACCGACGCTTTCCGCGCACAAGGCCACGGTGGCCAAGGCCGAGGCCTGTTGCAGGCACGCCAAGGCGTGCTCCGGCCCAACGAGCAATGCGTCTGGCCCCAATGCGACGCCATCCACGCGCAGGTCGGCCGCGCCGCGCCCGTCATGGAGTTGATAGCCGCGCAGGGCAACGCCGGGGACCTTCGCCGGTACGTCGAAGAGACCGATGCCGCCGCCTTCGACCGATGCGGCCACGATCAAACGATGCACGTGGGCGCCGCCCATCACCATCGCACTGACACCGTTCAGCTGCCAGCCTTCGCCGCTGCGCAGCGCGGCAATCCCGGGGGTCGGCATCCGGCCATCGATGGCTTCCTGGCCGCACGCCAGTGCGCAGCGGGTCTGTCCGCTGGCCAGGTCGGCCAGCAACGCGTCGCGGGTTGCGCCCTGTGGCATGGCGAGCAGCGCCTGCGTGCAAAGCACCGCGCTCCATGGCAAGGGCTCAAGCACCAGCGCCTCGCCCAGCGCCTCGATGATCGGCAACAGGTCTCCCATGGTGTTGCCCAGGCCGCCGGCCGCCTCCGGAATGGCCAGGCCGGTCAAGCCAAGCTCGGCCAGCCCGCTCCACGCGGCTTCGTCGAAGCCGTCTGAGGCAGCGATGATCCTTTGCCGGCGCTCGAAGCGGTAATGCTTGTCCAGCCAGCGGCGCACGCTATCGACCATCATGGCCTGCTGCTCGCCAAGGTGGCCGGTATGCGGTGAGTCGATCTCCGTTCGTCCGGAAAAGATCGCCTTGGCGATGATCTGATACTGGATTTCGGAGGAACCGCCCGCCAGCGAACTGCCGCGGTAGCGCCACATATGCAAGGCGTGGTTGCCTGCATGTCCCGCCTGCCCGTCGCCCGGCCTGCCCTCAACCGCGCCGGGATCGAATGGCAGGGAAGCCGTGCCGACCGCATCCATTCTGAACAGGTGCAGATCCTGCAGCAGCTGGATGCCGTCAAGCTTGAGCAGGGACGCTTCCAGCTCAGGACTGCCGCCCTGCGCGGCCTGCCTCACGGCGGGCCACCACGCCGCTTCGAGGGCGCTCATGCGAATGTCCAGGGCGGCGTGGCGGCGCTTGAGCAAGGCGCGCTCCATGTCCCGCTCGGGATCGCCGTCGCTGCGCCCTTGCGCAACCAACCCTGCCACACGAGCGAGCTCCGCCTTGCATTCGGCCACCCGTGCCACGAACAGGCGCTCGATGACCAGCAGGCCCTTGGCAATGGCCCAGCCCCCGCTCTCCGCGCCGACCAGGTTCCCGGCCGGGACGCGTACGTCGTCAAAGAACATCTGCACATGGAATTGCGAGCCATTGATATAGCGAATGGGACGTACCGTCACGCCGGGCGAGCGCAGATCGATCAGCAACACGGAAATGCCGTCCTGCTTGCGTTCTGCAGCGGCATCCGTGCGCACCAGCACCAGCGCCCAGTTGGCCCAATGCCCGAGGCTCTGCCAGATCTTCGTGCCATTGACGACCCACGCGTCGCCGTCGCGGCGCGCCGACGTACGCAGCGATGCCAGGTCGGAGCCTGCGTCGGGCTCGGAGTAGCCTTGCGCCCAGAAATCGTCGAAGGAGAGCATGCCCGGCAGGAAACGCTGGCACTGCTCGGGGGTGCCGTGGCGGATCAGCGTGGGACCGATCGTGTCGATGCCGAGGTTCTCCGCATACGGGGCGTCGCTGGCCGCCAGTTCCTCGCGGAAGATCGCCTGCTGCACCAGGGACCAACCGGTACCGCCATGCTGGCGCGGCCAGCCGGGCGCGGCCCATCCTCGTGCGTGCAGGATGCCTTGCCATCTGGCCGCCTGCTCGCGGGTAACGAGGCAATGCGCGCGCGTGGCAGCACGGATATCCGGTGGCACCGCCTCCTGCAGGAAGTCGCGGACTTCCTTGCGAAATGCCTGGAGCGAGGCGCCGAGCGCGCCGGCCTCTGCAGAATCTGGCATGGCCAATTCCTTCTGTGGGTGCGTCATCTTGGGTAATGGGATATCGGCGTGCCGCGGCACAGTGTCCGGTGCGCCGAGAAGGCGCTCGCTGATTGCGCGATTGCAGCGGTCCTCTCTTGCTACGTCGGGGGGCAGCGCGTTGCCGGATGTCTCCGCGGCCGCGGCCAGGCAACGCCGTGGATTTCCATGGGCAGGGCGACATTCGCCCCGCACTGGAAGGTACGGCGCTTCAATCTCATCGTGTCTCCGCGCAATGTCTTTACTGGAATCCGCGTACATTGCGCGGCAGTGGGGCCACTATCGCCCTGGTGGCCATCACTGTCCAAGATAGCTTTGCGATGGGCGATATAGGATCTTGCTATATCTCAACCTGGTGGCCGGCAGCGGGCACCGATCCAGCCGCAGCTCATTGTGAAGATCGGCCCTGCGGCGCGCCCTTCTCCGCTGACATGGCATCCAGCGCCTTCGCCGCCGCCAGATGCTGCGGCACCGGCAAGCCGAGCCGCGCATTCGCTGCCGATATCTGCGCCCCCTGTGCACTGCCCCGCGCGGCAAGGTCCTCGCCCCGGCCATAGACCATGCGCGTAATCTGCCCGACCTCGATATCGGTCAGGTCCCCCGCCGTCAGCAGCACCGCTGCGGTGGCGACCGACGGCACGTCCTCTTGCTGGCCGGCATACGCGCCCCGGACGATGGTGTAGGGAAAGTAGCCGCGCCGCATGCCGACAAGGGCGGCGATGCCTTTGGGGCTGAGCGGCAGCAGCCGGACCGGCGCATCCGCCAGCACGTCGCGCACGCTGTCGGCCGGCACGCCGATGACCTGCACTACGGCATCCACCTCGTTCTGGCGCAGGGCAACCAGCGCATCGCCGATATCCAGCGCCTGCGGCTCGAAATCGGCCTGCTCCAGGCCATGCGCCTTGAGCACGCGCAGCGCCGTGATGCGCGATGCCGAGCCCGGCGTGCCGATGGCGACGCGCTTGCCACGCAGATCGGACATGGCATGGATCGGCGCGTTGGCGCCGACGAGCACGTGCACGGCTTCGGGATACAGGCTGCCGATTGCCCGCAATGCGGTATAGGGACCGTCGGCGGCGAAGGGGCCCGCGCCTTCGTAGGCATCGAGCGCGGCGTCCCCCTGTGCCATGGCCAGCGACACCCTGCCCTCGCGCAGCAGGCGCAGGTTCTCCTCGCCGCCATGTGTCACCAGCGGTACCGCACGGACCTTGGCGCCGCCTGCCATGGCCTGCGCCAGACGCAGGTACTGGCCATGCTCCTCGCCGGCTGCGATGCCATATCCCGCCTCGGCGCGCGCCAGGCGCGCCTGGATGCTGGCGTAGGCCCCTTGCAGCTCCTGCTGGATCACCGCCTGCTCGGCAGGCGACGCGCTCTGCTGGGCAGCATCGATGACCTTGCGCATTGCATCGAGGATGGCGGTGGCGCCCCGCGCCGCGCCGGTGGTATAGGCCGGGGCTTCCGGAGGCGTGTAGCCGCCGGCGGCCACAGCTTGCCATTGTCCGCCTTCATTGCGGTAGAGGGCGGTGCCGTGGGCGTGGATGACGTCGCCCGCCTTGTTGCCGCCCGAGCGGATGCCCGTGATGCCCTTCGGTCCGGCGCCCAGCGCGGAGACCAGGCCGGCCACGCCAGGCGCGTCCCAGGCGCCGAAGTCGAAGTCCCGCATGAGCTTCAGTTCGGCATCGTAGTAGACGATGCGCCGGGTCTCGCCCGGCGGGCCCTTGGTGTCGGGCTGCGAGCCGCGCCGCGTGAAGTCCGCCAGCTCGACGGTGCTCGGCGGCAACGCCAGGGCGAGGCGTTGGCTCACGCCCGCACGGACGGCGTCGGCGCTCGGACCGCCGCCGCAGCCGGCCAAGACCAGCGCAAGCCATAAGGCAAGGAGCACTCGCATGATCAGCCCCCTATGAACGGCAAGGCCAGCATCAGGGTCAGCACGGCGGCGTTCATCAGGTCGACGAAGAACGCGCCCGCCAGCGGCGCGATCAGGTAGCTGCTCGGTGCCGGACCGTGCTTGGCGGTGATCGCGGCCATATTGGCCATGGCCGTGGCCGTCGATCCCATATTGAAGCCGATGAAGGCGGCCGACGTGACGGCGGCCTCATAGTCCTTCCCCATGAAGCGGAAGCACACGAACACGACGTACAGCACGATGAAGACAACCTGCATCGCGATGATCAGCAGGAAGGGGCCGGCGGAGCGTGCCACCTCGACGACATTGAGCGCCATCATCGTCATCACGAGGAACAGCGACAGGCAGGTGCTGGAGATCAGGTCGGCCGCGCGGTCGTCCCAGCGCACGCCGGCAAAGGGCAGCAGGTTGCGCAGCGCGATACCGGCCATCATGCACCAGAGGAACGATGGAATGGTGATGGCGCCGCCAGTCAGGCGCCCCGCCAGCCAGCGGCTGACTACGACCGCCGCCAGGATGCCTGCCAGCGCGCCGATGGTCGCCACAGTGGAGATAGGTGCGGCGGCCTCACGCCGGTCCGCCACGGCGGCATCGTCCGCCGCCGAGCGCAGCCGATATCGGTTGATGAGGTACTGGGCGACCGGCCCCGCGATGATGCCGCCCACGATCAGGCCGATGGTCGCCACCGTCATGCTCAGGTCCATCACGGACTGCAGGTTGTTGATCTCGGCGAAGCGCTCGGCATAGGCCGCACCGGTACCGTGACCGCCCACCAGCGTGATGGACCCGCCCACGAGACCGAAGATCGGGTGCAGGTCCAGCACGCGCGCCATCGAAACGCCCACCGCGTTCTGTACCAGGATGTAGGGAAACAGAATCACGAGGAAGATCACCAAGGCCTTGCCACCGCGCCGCAGCATGCGCAGGTCCGCCGTCAGGCCTACCCCGCCGAAGAACATCAGCAGCAGGGTTGGCTTGATGCTCTGCTCCATCGACAGCTGGAAGCCGGTGGCCGCCAGCAGGATGGAGGCAATCACCGCGAACAGCAGTCCGCCGGTGATGGGGTCGGGAATGTTGTAGCGCGAGAGAATCCCGACGCGCCGGTTCACCAGCGCGCCGACCAGCAGCGTGGCCAGGGCCGCGAGCAGGCTTCCGACCGGATCGAGTGTCATGGAAAGCCTCCCGTTATTCCCTGCTTCTGTCTGGAAGAGCCTGCTTTAATTATCTGTACTTTATCTATCTGTAGGCATTAGCCCCTCGAGCGCTGCACTCAGAAGCTGGCCGCAATCCCCAGCGACACGCCCGAGACGTTGTTGCCGAAGACGTAGCGCACCACCGTGCGCACGCGCGTGACGAAGATCTCATGCGCGCTGGTGTCCAGCTCCAGGCCGAGCCCGAGCGAAGTCAGGTAGTTGAAGCCGAGCACCCCGGCCTGGCTGCCGAGGTAATGCGAGTAAGACAGTTCCAGCACGTAGCGCACGGGGCGATCCATCGCAATCAGACCGGTGGGCGCGCGCCAGCGCGCATACAGGTTCGCAGTCTGCGCGCTCGCCGAGCCGGTCACCGCGGATGAGGAACCGCCGAAGCTGCGCAGGTAGATGTTCGTATACCGCAATTCCACGTCGATCTCGTGACTGGGGCGGTAGTGCTCCCAGTCCAGCATCACGGAGCCGCCCAGGCCGTAGGCATTGAGCGTGCCGCTATTGAGGAAATTGATCTGCTTGTCGGTCACCCGCTCGACCAGGAACTTGCCGATCGACAGGTCGCTGGACACATTGCCCAGCGATGCATTGAAGATCGGGCGGAACACCAGCTCCCGGTCGGCGGTCAGCGGGAAATCCCAGCCGACGCCGATGGTGCCGGCGAAGGTGTTCCAGCGCGTCGGGATCTCGCGCGACTCGGTGCCATTGGTGGCAACGAAGGTCGGATCGTAGCGGCTGTAGGCGATCGAGCCTTCCAGGTAAAGAGGATAGGTCTTGCTGATGGTAAAGCCGCCGCCCAACTGGGACATGACGATGCCGGGGTTGCTGGTGGCGGCGTTCTTGATGGAAAGCGAGCTGGAGGTCAGGTCCGGCACCACGGCGAAGGCCATCAGCGACAGCACGGCATTCGCCTGCTTCTGCACGTTGTAGTTGGACAGCTGGAAGTCGGGCGGCAGCACCTGCGCGCGGGCGGTAGCCGGCACCAGTGCCGTGGCACCGCACCACGCAAGGGCGGCGGCCATCGAGCAAGCCGCCCTGGACACCCTGGTCACGCTGGAAGCCCGTGGCTGAAGCGGCATGGGCTTCTAGCCTCTGACGAGCGCGGCGTCGGTCGTCGTGAGAACCCGGATCGGCTGGGCGGACAGGATGCGGGCAAGTTCGGCGTTCACGGTCTTCCCCTTGATGCCGGCGCGCCGCCTGTGCTGCCCTAAAACGCGGTGCCTTCACCGCGCCGCTGCGTCACGCCTGTCGCGCTAGATGATGGCAGATCGGCCAGCGATGCGGAATTGAATTTTCTGTTCGACCGACCTGAAGCGATTGGATACGGCGCTTGCGCCCAGCGATGGGGCGGGGGAAGGGGATGCCGCTCAGTGGAGCCAGCCAGCGCGCGATCCCGGCATGACCTGGCTCTGCCTGATTGAGAGAATTTCGCGGGCATTCGGGGGGAATTCGCCGGGGATTCAGTGGGGATTCAGTGGGAATCCCGCGGCAGTCCGGCCAGCGGGGCAACGCCAAGGCGACGCCTCCGCAACAACGCGGCGAACGGGCCAGGCCGCCCGCCGCGCTCGCGCTAGCTAGATAATGGACGAATCGTCGTTCATGAAATCGTCATCGCCCAGTCCGTCGGACAGCCCACCATCGGACAGGAAGCTGCCACTGCCGCCATCGCGCGCATCAAACCCCGCGCGGCCGCCGTCGTCGTAGTAGTTATTGACGACGGTCGTCTCGGTCGGCAGCGACCCCATCGCGGGTTGGCCCAGGAAGCCGCCGCCGCTGTTGCGATGGAAGAGATTCTCGATACCCTGGAACAGGAACGCGCCGCCCGCCACACCCGCGGCGGTGGTGGCGATGCTGCCCAGCGTACTGCCCAGGCCGCCACTGAGGAAACCCGGCCGGGACGCTTGCGCCGGTACGGCTTGGGGCGGCTGCGGAGCGGGCGCCGGCTGTGCGGGCGGCATGGGTTGCACCGGTGCGGCGCGGCCGGCGCTGTTGCCCCAGGCATTCTGCGGATCGAGGAAACTGTTGGAAGCGCCGGCCTGCAGCGCCTGCACCTGGCTCTGCAAGGAGGCAATCTGTGTCTTTGCCGACGCCAGCGCGTGGTCCAGCAGCATGGCCCGCTGCACCAGCAAGTAGGCGGCGTCGGGTTGCCGGGCCACGGCTTCGGCGATCCGGGCCTCCGCCTGCGGATCCTTCGCGCCGGCGCTGGCCTGCACCAGTTGGGTCAGGAAGGATTCCAGTGCCTGCATGTCTTGGGGGGTCATATGGTTCTCCCGTCGGAGTGGATCGATACGGCCCCAGTCTATGGAGGAAGACTTAAGTGAAGCTTAAGAGCCCCGAGAGGGGGTGCCTTCGGGCGCCCGGAGAGGCGGATCTTCCACCTCCCCACGTCAGGCAGGCCGCGCGGGACCGCCTCGTCGTGGCGGCCGCGGCACTTCTCTGCGCGCCGCGGCCCTTCCCTTTTCCTTGGCTTGACTGAGCGGCACCCCGGGAGGACGCCGCTACGAAGATCCGGCGGCGCACGGCACCGCCGGGTCCGATATCGGGATTCTTGGCTCAGGGCTTACGCGTCACTATCGCGTAGAGCTTGTCCTTGAGCAGCAGCTTTTCCTTCTTCAGGCACTCGATCGAGACGCCGTCGGTCGGAGTCCTCCCCTCCTCCATGTTCCTGATCTGCTGGTCCAGCTCGCTATGGCGGTCAAACATCTTGGCGAAGTGGCCATCCTCGGCACGAAGGCGGACCACTTCTTCACGGTACTCAGGGAACATTGCTGACTCCTGGTTCTGTGGATGAAAGCATTGTGGTCGTTGCGGCGAGAATCCACAGGCCCGCGACCACAATCACTGCACGCCCGGCGCGGCTGCTTGCGCCAACCATCCGCACGCAGCCCCGCGCCAGCGCCCCATCCTATCACCGATGCCGCCGTCAGAAAGCGGTCACGGCGGCCACCACGCCTTCGAGTGCGCCGCAGTGCTCCCGGCTGCCGGCATTGCCTACGGCCCTCTCTCGCCAGCACGCCGCAGGCAGCCGATCCAGGGCACGCCTTACAGTTCCAGCACGATGCGCTCGCCCGGGCAGGCGCGCGAGCAGCATGCCATCATGCGGCCATTGGCCTCGCGCTCCGCGCGCGTCAGCACCACGTCTCGGTGATCGACCTTGCCCGACAGGACGCGCACTTCGCAGGAGCCGCACAGCCCTTCCTCGCAATCGCTCTGGACATCGATATTGGCCCGCCGCAAGGTGGCCAGCAGGGTCTGGTCCGCAGGCACCTCCACCACCAGGCCCGAGTCCTTCAGCTCCACCGTGAACGGCCGCTCGCGGGCGGGATCCAGCGTACTCCCGCTGCCGTGGAAATGCTCGATCCTGAGCGCGTCCTCGGGCAGCGAGGCGCAGCCGGCCTGTAGCGCATCCAGCATGCGTACCGGTCCGCAGGCGTAGACCTGCGTTTCGGCGTCCGCGCCCGCCAGCAGGGCGGCAAAGTCATTGCGCGCGCCTTCATCGCCCGCGTAGACCCGCAGGCGCTCGCCGTGCAGGGCCGCCAGTTCGTCGAGCAATGCCATTGCCGAGCGCGAGCGGCCGCTGTAGTGCAACTGGTAGTCGATGCCCAGTTCGCGCGCGCGGCGCGCCATCGCGCTGATCGGGGTGATGCCGATGCCCCCTGCGATGAAGATGGCCCGCCGGCAGCCCTCGTCGAGACGGAAATGGTTGCGCGGCCCGCGCATGGTCAGCCGGTCCCCCGCCTTGAGCTGCTCGTGGATCCAGCGCGAACCGCCACGGCCGTCCGGCTCCTTGAGCACAGCAATCTCCAGCAGGTCCGCCTCGGCCGGGTCGCCGCACAGCGAATACTGGCGCGACAGGCCGGTGTCGCCGCAATCGACGTCGATGTGCGCGCCGGGCGACCAGCGTGGCAGCGGCCGGCCATCGGCGGCGCGCAGGCGCAGGCGGAGCACGCCTTGGGCGGCTGGTGTCACGCTGTCCACCACCACGGGCCGGCTGATGGCGTGGCGGCTCGGCTCGCCGATGCGCACCGGCGACTGCTCGGCCAGCAGCGACGGGCTGGCGCGCTCGGGATTGCGGCTCGGGTCCCATTCCACCCAAAGGTGCTCGGGGCCGCGGAAGGACGTGTTGGGCACATAGGTGAAGCGCTGCTCGGCCAGGCGCATATGCGGCAGGCGCCGCGTCAGCTCTTCCAGGAAGATCTGCATCTCCATGCGCGCCAGGTTCTTGCCCATGCACTGGTGCGAGCCGTAGCCGAAGGTGAGGTGGTCGCTGGCGTTGTCGCGGCGGATATCGAACAGGTCCGCATCATCGAAATGGCCCTGGTCGTGATTGGCCGAGGAGGTGACGATCAGCAGCTTGGCGCCTGCCGGCAGCGGCACGCCGCCTACCGTGGCGTCGCGCGTGACCAGGCGGCGCCATGCCGCCACCGAGCCGTTGTGGCGCAGGCACTCCTCCACGGCATTGGGAATCAGTCCGGGGTTTTCGCAGATCTCGCGCCAGGCATCGGGATGCTGCAGCAGCAGCTTGACCGCATTGGCGGTGGCATTGGCCGTGGTCTCGTGCGCGGCCACGATGCCCGCCATCATCATCGAGTGCAGGTAGGAGTCGGTCACCACCTCGGGCATCTCCTTCTGCTTGCGGATGCCGTACTGCATCCAGCCCGGCGCGTCCGGATCCTGGCGCATCTTGTCCAGGATCTTGCCGGCCAGCTGCCAGAAGTTGCCGACGGCGTGCGCCACCGCCACCTGTTCCTCCGGCCGCGGCCGGCCCCAGGTATTGACCGTGTGGGCGATCGAATAGCGCCGCAGCGTGTCCATGTCTTCCTCGGGCACGCCGAGGAAGTGCAGGGCCACGGTCAAGGGCACCTCCCACAGCATCTGGTCGACCAGGTCCGCACGGCCGTCGTCGATGAAGCGGTCCACATACTCGCGCGCCAGCCGGCGCACCATGGGCTCGTGGTGCTTCAGTTCCTCAGGGGTGAACGGCGCCATCAGGGCGCGCCGGCGCGGCATGTGGGCAGGCTCGTCCTCGTTGACCAGGGTACGGTTCATCGCGTAGCCGTACGAGGCCAGCACGGCATTGGCCTCGGGGCCGGTCGGCGTGATCTTCTCCAGCGCGATGGCCGGGCTGAAGGTCAGGTTGTCGCGGAAGACCGCCTTGATGTCCTCGAAGCGCGTCACCACCCAATAACCGAGCAGCGGGCTGTAGAACACCGGCTCCTGCTCCCGCGCCCAGCGCACGTATTCCGGCGGGTCTTGCTGGTAGCCGTCGGAAAAGGGGTCGAAGGCGGCGGCCATAGGACTGACCGGGCAGCCGCCCGAGGCGTGCTGCGCGGCCGGCGACGGCTTGTGGAACGGGCAGCGCCCGGGCGATGGCGTGGCGGCGTCGGACATGGCATGGCTCCTGCGGAATGGAACGGGCCGCCTCTCGGGCGGCCTGGGCAAGTTGGGCGGCCTGGGCGACCGGGCCGCTGCGGCGGATCAGTCGAGCGTGATCTTCAGGTCGCGGATCAGCTTGTGCCAGCGCGCCGTCTCCGTGCGCAGCAGATCCGCATACTCGGCCGGGCTGTTACCCACCGGCTCGACGCCGAAGTCGACCAGGCGCTTGTTGATGGCCGGCTCCTTGATGGCCGCGACCACCTGCCGGTTCAGCACGTTGACCACCTCGGGCGGCGTACCCGCCGGCACCACCATGCCGACCAGCGCGGCAGCCTCCACGTGACGGTAGCCCACCTCGGCGAAGGTCGGCACGTCGGGAAGCTGCGGCAGGCGCACGGCGTTGGCCACGGCCAGCGGGCGCACCTTGCCGGCCTTGATGAAGGCCGCGCCTGCAGCGTAGTCGACCATCATGGCGGGAATCTGGCCGGCGGCCACGTCGGACAGCGCCGGCGCCGCGCCGCGATACGGCGCATGCGTCATGTTCAGCCCCGCTTCCACCTTCAGCAGTTCCATGGCCAGGTGATGGGGGCTACCCGCGCCTGCCGAGCCGTAGTTGACGCCGGCTGGGTTCGCCTTGGCCTGGGCGATGAAGTCCTGCACGGTCTTGGCCTGCGAAGCGGGCCCCACCACCAGGATCATCGGGAAGCGGCCCATCAGGGTGACCGGCGCGAAGTCCTTGCCCGGGTTGTAGCTCAGCGTCTTGTAGAGAGCCGGATTGAAGACCAGGGTGCCATTGTCGGCCGACAGCACGGTATAGCCATCGGCGGGCGAGTGCGCCGTCTCCGCCGCGCCGATCGCGGTATTGCCGCCCGGCTTGTTGTCCACCAGCACCGGCTTGCCGACGCGCGTCGACAGCCCCTGGCCGATGGTGCGCGCCAGGAAGTCCGAACCGCCGCCCGCAGCGTAGGGCACCACCCAGCGGATGGGCTTGGCCGGATAGCCGTCGGCGCGCGTGTCGGCACGCACAGCGGCCGCGCCCAGCAGGGAAAACGTCAGCAGGCCGACGATGCAGCCCCGGGTCTTGTTCATGGTGTCTCCTCGCTTCCTGGTATCGGTCCGCGCTCGACGATGGCGCGGAAACTCGTTTTGCGTAAATAATATACGCATTGCGTAACTTGATATAGCGGGTAGACTTCGGGGTTTACCTGGGCGCATCTGGACGCCCGGACGCTTTCGACCGCAGTGAAGGAAACGATGAGCCCATCCACAAGCCGTGTGGCAAAGACAGCTGGCACGGGTGACGGCGACACCGCCCGCCCGCGCGAGCGCCGCCAGCGCGTGCAATCCGCCGCCACCGGCATGGCCGTGCTCAAGGCGCTGGCGCGCCTGGGCGGACAGGCCAGCCTGACCGCGCTGGCCGCGCAGGTCGACGAGAGCCCGGCCAAGGTGCACCGCTACCTGGTCAGCCTGGTCGAGGAAGGACTGGTGGTGCAGCAGGCCGGCAGCCAGCTTTACCGGCTAGGGCTGGAAGCCCTGCAGATCGGCCTGGCCGCCATGCGCCAGGCCGACCCGATCCGGCTGGCCGAAGCCTCGCTGATCCGCTTGCGCGAGCGGCTGGAGGTCACCTGCTTCATCGCGGTAATGGGCAACAAGGGCCCGACCATCGTGCGCTTCGAGGAGCCGGGGCTGCCGGTGACGGTAAATGTGAGAGTGGGCTCGGTCTTGTCGATGCTGTGGTCCGCCACCGGCCGCGTCTTCCTGGGCATGATCGATGAAGCGCGCGTGCGCGCGCTGGCAGCCGACGAACTGGCGCAGGCAACAACCGAACAGCTGGCCCTGCTCGATCCGCGCGACCCGATCGGCCAGCTACGGCAAGCCGTGCGCGCGGCAGGCTGCGCGGCGGTGAAGGACACCAACCTGAAAGGCATCAGCGCCATCGCCGCGCCGGTGTTCGATTACAACGGCCACCTGTGCGCGGTGATGACGGCGTTGGGGGCGACCGGTGGCTTCGATCCGGCGCTGGACGGGCCGATCGCCGCCGCGCTGCGGGAAGAGGCGCTGGCGGTCAGCCGCGAGCTGGGGTACGCCGACCGAGGCAGCGCAGAGGACGAATAGGCGCACGAATAGCCGCGCGATCGGGATGAAAGGACGTGAGCGGCCGCCTCGCTCACGTTTTGAGATCCGGGCGCATTGTCCAGCAGGCTGGCCCACCGAGGACCGGCGCCCGGTCCCGGCGGACTTCAGCCGCGCTCAGGCGCGCGCGGCACGCCCAGCCACATCGCCAAGCCGCTGGCGACCAGCAGCGCGGCCAGCAGGTAGAGCGCGTTGTCCATGCTGCCGGTCGCCGTCTTGATCTGGCCGATCACCCAGGGGCTGACGATGCCGCTGGTGATGCCGATGCTGCTGATGAAGGCGATACCGGTCGCCGCCGTGCCCGCGGGCAGGTGGCTGGGCGGCAGCGCCCAGAAGATCGGCAGGGCGGCGAAGATCAGCACGCAGGCCAGCGACAGCAGCGCGAGCATGGCGCCGAAGCTCGGCAGGTGCAGCGTCAGCGCGGCGAGCGCCAGTGCCCCGCCCACGGTGCAGAAGAGGAAGTGGCGATGCCGCTCGGCGCGCCGGTCCGAATGGCGGGCGATCAGGAACAGGCCGACCGCGCCGATCGCGTTGGGCACGACCGAGTACAGGCTGACCGAGACCACGTCTCGGATGCCGAAATCGCGGATCATCAGCGGCATCCAGAAGCTCAGGGTCAGCGAGCCGCAGGTCAGCGCGAAGTAGATGAAGGCGAACAGGTGCACGCGCGGATTGGCCAGCGCTTGCCGCAGCGCGCGCGTGGAGTGCGCGTGCGCGGCCTGGCCGCTGTCCTCGTGCTGCGCAAGCAGGAAGCGCTTCTCCGGCTCCGACAACCAGCTCGCCTGCTGCGGCCCGTCGACCAGGTAGACCGCCGCCACCAGGCCGAGCAGCACCGCCGGCGCGCCTTCGATGGCGAACATCCACTGCCAGCCGTAGAGGCCGAGCACGCCGGCGAAATCGCGCATGATCCAGCCGGATACCAGGCCGCCGAGCACGCCCGCCACGGCCACGCCGGCGAAGAAGATGGCCATCACCGCGGCGCGCCGCCGCGCCGGGAACCAGTAGGTCAGGTAGAGCACGATGCCGGGGAAGAAGCCGGCCTCGAACACGCCCAGCAGAAAGCGCAGCACGTAGAAGTGCGTCGGCTTCGAGACCAGCATCATGCAGACCGAGGCCAGGCCCCACAGCAGCATGATGCGGGTGAAGGTGCGGCGCGCGCCGAAGCGCGCCAGCAGCATATTGCTGGGCACTTCGCACAGCACGTAGCCGACGTAGAAGACCGCAGCGCCCAGGCCGTACATGGCGTCGCTGAAGCCGAGGTCCTGCTTCATCTGCAGCTGGGCGAAGCCGATATTGATGCGGTCCAGGAAGGACACCACGTAGCAGACGAAGAGAAAGGGGATGATGCGCAGCCACACCTTGCGGTAGAGCGCGTCTTCGTCGGGCACGGCGTTAGCCTGGGGCGCAACGGCCCCAGCGGCATGGGAATGCAGCATGGAAAGTCTCCGGTTGGGGGCAGGCCCGTGCAGGGCCGTTCCGCCTACGTCTTGAGCGTCTGGGCGGGGACGCCGGGGCGTGTTGCCCCGGCCGGCGCGCCGCTTGCGCGGCCGCCGTGGTCGTCGGTCGCCGTCGTCGCAGTTGCGACCGGCGCGCTGTCAGGCGGCGCGCTGCGCCAGCGCGCCCTCGCGCGCCAGGCGCATGGCCGCGAGCAGCGTGTCGTGAGCGCCGATGTGGTTGGCCAGCAGCAGGATCAACTGCGCATTGGCGGCCTGGCTCTGTGCCTCGTCCAGGTCGCGGTGCATGTCGATCAGGGCTTCGTAGAAGTCGTCGGGCCGGCTCAGGTTGGGTTGGGTATTGACTGCCATCGTCATGTCTCGCTCGGTTGCTGCGGATTGCCTCGGTTCCGGCACGGGCTGCCGCGGCTGGCGCGGCAGCCCTGCCCTTATGCGGTCGCCAGCGCGGGCTGGCCGGCCGCGCCGGCATCCGCCGGTGCCAGCCCGGTCGCGCGCCGCAGCGCGGCCGAGACCGCCGCCGCGTCGACACGGCGCCAGCGCGCGCAGACATGCTGGTCGGGCCGGATCAGGTAGAGCGTGCCCGGCTGTGCGTCGTAGCGGCGGGCCGCCAGGCCCTGGGCGTCGCCCAGCACCGTGGCGCCCGGCCACGCGGCCTGCGCCTGGGCCTGTGCCGCGTCGGCGCCGGCGGTGACGAAGACTGGCTTGAGCGGCAGCGACTGCAGCGCGCGCACCGTGCCGGCATCCAGCCGCTCGGGCGTGCCGAACACCAGCAGCGTGAAGGCATCGCCCAGGCTGCCCAGCAGCCAGGCGTCGCCCTGCGGGCCGCTCACCGGCGCATCGGCGCAGACGGCGCCCGGCGCCATCTCGCCGGCGAAAGTGTCGGCATCGGCCGTGTTCAGCGGCGATCCGCGCAGCACGGCGGGCACCGACAGGCGACCGCTGTTGACCAGCTGCCGCGCGAAGGCGTGGTGCTTGGCCAGCGACAGCACAGCGTCACGGAAGAGCCGGCTGACGGGGCTCTTGGGCGTGATGAAGTCCGTGGCCCGGGTCGAGTTGAGGATATTCTCGTCCGCGGCATACTCGCGCTCGCTGGCATAGGTATCCAGCAGGTTGTCCGGCGCGCGGCCGTCGAGCACATAGGCCAGCTTCCAGGCCAGGTTCTCCGCGTCCTGCACGCCACTGTTGGCACCGCGCGCGCCGAAGGGCGACACGCCGTGCGCGGAGTCACCGGCGAACAGCACATTGCCGTGGCGGAAGCTGTCCATGCGCAGGCAGGAAAAGGTATAGACGCTGACCCACTCCAGCTCGAATTTCGCGTCCGGCCCCAGCAGCGCCTGCACGCGCGGGATGACTCTCTCCGGGGTCTTCTCCAGCACCGGGTCGGCGTCCCAGCCGAGCTGGAAGTCGATGCGCCAGACGTTGTCCGGCTGCCGGTGCAGCAGCACCGACTGGTTCGGATGGAACGGTGGGTCGAACCAGAACCAGCGCTCGCTGGGGAAGTCCACCTCCATCTTCACGTCGGCGATCAGGAAGCGGTCCTTGAAGGTGCGGCCCTTGCTGTCGAGCCCCATCAGGTTGCGCACCGGGCTGCGCGAGCCGTCGGCCGCCACCACGTAGCGCGCGGCCAGCGTGTAGCTGCCGTCCGGCGTTTCGATCGTCAGCACCACATGGGCCGCGGGCGTGCCGGACTGGCGCTGCTCGATGCCCACCACCTTGTTCTTCCAGCGCACCTCCACATTGGGCAGCTCGCTCGCGCGCTCGAGCAGGTAACCCTCCAGGTAGTACTGCTGCAGGTTGATGAAGGCGGGCCGGTGATGGCCCTCCTCCGGCAGCAGGTCGAAGGCATAGACCTGTTCATCGCGCAGGAAGACCTTGCCCAGGTTCCAGCGCACGCCCTTCTCGACCATGCGCTCGCCGCAGCCCAGGCGGTCGAAGATGTCCAGCGTGCGCTTGGCAAAGCAGATCGCACGCGAACCGCTGGACAGCGTGCAATCATCGTCAACCAGCACGACCGGCACGCCCTGGCGTGCCAGGTCGATGGCGGTGGCCAGCCCGATCGGGCCGGCGCCGACCACGACGACGGGATGGATGGTGCCTTCCGCGCCCTGCTCACGCTGCTCCTGGCAGGGCTGGTACTCGAACGTCAGGCGCTGGTAGTCGATGCTCATGCTGGTGTCTCCGTCCACTCTCTTCTCGGCAATTCCTGGCTGCTGCGGCTGCCTCAGCTCTGCAGCGCGGACCACATCTCCTTGTCGCGCTCGGCCGTCCAGATGCGCGGATGCTGGATGCCGCTGGCCTCGTCATAGGCGCGCGACACGTCGAAGGGCAGGCAGTGCTCGTAGATGAAGACCTGGGCGAACTTCGGGTCCATCGACTTGCGGGTGTGCGCCATCGCGGCCTTCAGGTCCAGGCGCTCGGCCACGGCTTCCTTGCCGGCCTGGAACAGCGTGGTGACGAAGTCCTTGGTGTAGGCGATGCCCTTGCTCACTTCCTCGGGCGTGGTCAGCGCGGGGCCGCGGCCGGGCACCAGCTTCTCGGCATTGAGCGCGGCCAGCGCGTCCAGCGTGGCGGGCCACTCGGCCAGCTGCGCGTCGCCGCAGTAGCAGGCGGCGTCGTACTCGACCAGGTCGCCGGAGAACAGCACCTTCTGCGAGGGCAGCCAGACCACGGTGTCGCCCTTGGTGTGGCCCGAGCCCAGGTGGGCGATGCGCACTTCCAGCTTGCCCAGGAAGAGCGTGATTTCCTTGTCGAACACGAGGGTCGGCCAGGTCAGGCCCGGCACGGTCTCGACGCCGGCGAACAGGCGCGGGAAGCGCTCGATCTCCGACTTCATGTCGGCTTCGCCGCGCTCCACGATCATTTCGTAGGTGCCGCGGCTGGCGATGACCTGCTCCGCGCCTTCTTCAAAGTAGGCCGAGGCGCCCAGCACGCGCACCGCGTGGTAGTGCGACAGCACGACGTACTTGATGGGCTTGTCGGTGACCGAGCGGATCTTGGCGATCAGGTCCTGCGCCATCGCGGGCGTGGCCGTGGTGTCGACGATGATCACGCCGTCGTCGCCGATGATCACGCCGGAATTGGGATCGCCTTCGGCGGTGTACGCGTAGGCGTTCTCGGAGAGCTGGGTGAAGGTGACCTTCTTGGCTTCCAGGTCGGCCTGGGATGCGAATGCTTTTGCCATGCTTGCCTCTCTCTAGGTTGAATCGAGGCGGACAGCGTGTTTGCCTTGGCCTTGCGGCCGGTCACACGGGGGGACTGTCTCGCCCCGTATTGACTCTGTGACTGCACCGGTATCGGGGTAGAGGCATCTTAGGAAAGCAGCTTATTTTAGTCAATAACAAATTATGTTGCCTATGACTAAAATGACAGATGCGGCGGCCGAGACGCCACCGGGACGCCAAAACCAAGGGAAAACCCCAGGCCTGCGGATCGCTTCGGTCCCTGCCGACGGTGCCGGCGGGACCATCGATTACTATCTGGGCTTTCGAACGGGGAGAGCATGGCGACAGCAGAGGAGCGGACGGCCGCCGGCGCAGACAAGGCGCAGCGCGGCATACAGAGCGTGGAGGTGGGCGGACGCTTCCTGCGCGCGCTGGCCGACGCACGCCGGCCGCTGGCGCTGGCCGAACTGGCGGCGCAGGCCCAGGTGACACCAGCCCAGGCGCACGCCTACCTGGTCAGCCTGACGCGACTGGGCCTGATCAAGCGCGACCATCTGTCCGGGCGCTACGAGCCGGGCCCCCTCGCGCTCCAGCTCGGCATGCTGCGGCTGGACCATGACCCTGCCTACCGTGCGGCGGTGCCGCGCGTGGATGCGCTGGCCGCAGCGATCCACTTCAGCGTGGCGATCTGCAGCGTATCGCCGCGCGGCCCGACCATCGTGCGCTATGCGCATGCCGGCACGCCGCTGCACATCAACCTGCACGTGGGCACGCTGATGTCGCTGCCCGCCACCGCCACCGGGCGCGCCTTCTGCGCCTTCCTGCCCGAAGCGCGCTGGCAGTCGGCGTGGGCCCAGCAGATCGGCGGCGTGCCCAATGCCGGCTTCGGCGCGGCGCTGGCCGAGATCCGGTCGCGCGGCATCGAGCGCGCCGTCGATGCGCCCAGCCCCGGCGTCAGCAGCCTGGCCGTGCCGGTGCGCGATCCCTCCGGTCAACTGCGCCTGCTGCTGACGGCGATCGGCTCGACCGGCGCCATCGAGGTCGCCTGGCAAGGTCCTGTCGCGCATGCGCTGCTGGCCACCGCGGCGGACATCGGCGCGCAGATCCCGACGGAGGAAGCGGCATGACGAAGGCCAGCCCCCCGGCCACCGACAATTCGGCCGACGAGAACACGGCCGAAGGCGCCAAGCCGCAGCGCGGCATCCAGTCACTGGACAATACCGGCCAGCTGCTGGCCGCGCTGGTCGCGGCCGGGCGGCCGCTGCCCTTGTCCGACCTGGCGCGCGCAGCCGGCATGGCGCCGGCCAAGGCCTTCCCGCACCTGGTCAGCCTGCAGAAGATCGGCCTGCTCGCGCGCGATGCCGACGGCGACTTCCTGGCCGGGCCGCTCAGCCTGGAGCTGGGCCTGATCGCGCTGCAGCGCCTGTCCCCCGCGCGCGAAGCCGAACCCGAGGTGATCGAACTGGCGGGCGCCACCGGCCTCAGCGTGGCGATGGCCGTGCTCGGGCCGCTGGGCCCGACCGTGGTACGGCTGGAGGAAGCCGCCCGCCCGCAGCACGTCAGCCTGCGCGTGGGGACCGTGATGTCGCTCGTCAACACCGCGATCGGCCGGGTCTGCGCGGCCTGGCTGCCGGCCGACGTGCTGGCCGAGAGCCTGCTGCAGGACGCGCTGCGCATGGCCGGCGGCACACCGCCGGACGACTATGCGCAGCGGCTGGCCACCATCCGCGCGCAGCGCATCGACAATGCACAGGGGCGCCCGGTGCCCGGCATCGACACGCTGGCCGCGCCCGTGTTCGACCACACCGGCAGCCTGGCGCTGGTGATCGCCGTGATGGGCAGCACGGGCAGCTTCGACAGCGGCACCGGCAGCCCGACGGCAGCGCTGCTGGGGCAAGCGGCGCAGCGCCTGTCGTGGCGATTCGGCGCGCCTGCCGAGGCAGGCTGAGGCACCACGCAGCGCGCGATGCGCCGGCCGGCCCCGACGGACGGGCCGGCGCCTTCCTCCTTCCTGCGCTCTAGCGGGACGCCGCCCCTTCCGCCTCGTACAGCGGACCGTCCCAGCCATCGAGGTACTTCGGCAAGGCGTCGTCGATATCGATCACGCGCTCGCGGTAGAACAGGTGCATAGCCGGCTGCAGCGCCGCCGGCAGGCTGCCGCCCGCCGCACGCGCCATCACCGCATTGGGAATCACGCGCATGCCGAGCCGGTTGGTGCCATAGAGCGTTTCGCCGCAGGCCGCGCAGAACGCGCGCGACAGGCGCTTGCTCGGATGGGCGAAGTGCGACAGGGTTCCGCGCGCCAGGCTCACATCGTCGGCATGCCAGGCCGTTGCTGACAGCATGGCGGTCGCGTAGAAGTCGCGGCAGGATGCGCAATGACAGTTCGCGCGCGCGGCGGGCTGCGCGCGCAGGCGCAATTCGGTGGCGCCGCACAGGCAGGTGATGGAATCAGGACTGGGCACTGCAAATCCTCCTCGTCGGATTCAGAAGCATGAGTGCACGGATGCACGTGTGCAGAAGGTGCGGGCCGCCGCGGCGGAGCAAACCCGCGAAGGCCCTGCTTGAGACGCTGGCCGACGCATGAGGTTCCGCCGCCGCGGCAGCGGGCAATGACACGTCCTGCGGCAAAGGCACGGATTCCGGCCGTGCCCGGAGCGCGGGTGGAACTATACTCAGGACGTGGCCGCGCCATATCTGCTGGCGTTCTTCGCTGCCCAAGAACGCCTCGCAAGCGCCTTCACCTCCACCGTGCACGCCCTCTTCCTCTGCAGCCAGAACCGGCTGCGCAGCCCTACCGCCGAGACGGTCTTCGCCTCGTGGCCCGGCGTCGAGACCGACTCGGCCGGACTGGAGCCAAGCGCCGTCGTGCCGCTGTCCGGCGAACAGCTCGCCTGGGCCGACATCGTCTTCGTCATGGAGCGTGCGCACAGCACGCTGCTGGCGCAGCGCTTCGGCCCGCTGCTGCTCGGCAAGCGCGTGGTCTGCCTCGACATCCCCGATTGCTACGCCTTCATGCAGCCCGAACTCGTGGCGCTGCTGGAGCGCAAGGCGGGCGCCTACCTGCGCCGCTGAATGCGCCGCTGAAGCGCGCATGTGCCGCAATCCATCCTTGACTTTCATTTAACCAACAAGTTAAATGAGAAACATGCCCTCCCCCGACGACACCCTTTCGACCATCTTCGCCGCCCTGGCCGACCCGACCCGCCGCGCCATCCTGGCCCGCCTGGCCGAAGGCGAGGCGCCGGTGACGGAACTGGCGCGGCCTTTTGCCATGTCGGCGCCGGCCGTATCGAAGCACTTGCGCGTGCTTGCCGACGCCGGCCTGATCGAGCGGGAAGTCAGCGCGCGCTGGCGCATCTGCCACCTGCGTGCCGGGGCTCTACGCGATGCCCACGATTGGCTGGAAACCTATCGCCGCCACTGGGAAGGCAATCTCGACCGGCTCGTCGAGTTCGTCGAAGGTACCCGCGCGGCGGGCCCCGCCAAACGCGGCCGCGCTAACGGAAGCAAGACACGAGGAAACAAGCCATGACCCAAGCTGCCACCTTTGAATTGCAAATGGAGCGCTTCATCCGCGCCCCGCGCGAGAAAGTCTTCGATGCCTTCACCGACCAGGCCGCACTGGCAGCCTGGCATTGCCCGCGCGGCATGCGCGTGCTGGAGGCCAGCGCCGACGCACGCGTGGGCGGACGCTACCGCATCGTGATGGGCGCGCGCGACGGCTCGCGCTACGCCGTCGGCGGCGAGTACCAGTCGGTCAACCGGGCCGACTTCCTGGCCTACACCTGGACCTGGGAGAACGGTCCGCTGCCGTCGGACCTCAAGACCCTGATCGAAGTCACGCTGACCAACGCGGAAGGCGGCACCCGGCTGCATATGCGGCACAGCGGCTTCCCGGAAGCGGCCGAGCGCGACAGCCACCAGTCCGGCTGGAACTCGGTGTTCAACCGCCTCAGCGACCTGCTCGACCCAGCCGGCAGCGCGGGCACCGTCACGGTGATCGGCGACCCGCGCAGCAGCTTCTGCCGCACGGTGCGCATGGCGCTCGCCGAAAAGGGCGTGGCCTACACGCTGCAGCCGGTGCCGCCGCACTCGCCGGAGGTGCTCGCGTACAACCCGTTCGGCCGCATTCCCGTCTTCTGCGACGGCCCCATCGCGCTGTATGAGACGCGTGCGATCCTGGGCTATATCGAGGAGGCCTTCGAGGGCACCAGCCTGCTGGCACAGGGCGGCATCACGGCGCGCGCCCGCGACGAACAATGGGTCAGCGTGATCGCCTGCCATGCCTATGACGCCATGGTGCGCCGCTACGTGCTGCAGTACGTCTTCCCGAAGGGCGCGGACGGACAGCCCGACCGCGCCGTGATCGAGGCCGCGCAGCCGGACATCGACAAGCACCTGGCCGCGCTGGAGCAGGGCTACGGCAACCGTCTCTACCTGGGCGGCGGCACAGTGGCGATGGCGGACCTTTTCCTCGCACCTATCCTCGCCTACCTCGGCATGTTCCCCGAAGGCGCGGCCCTGCTGGAAAAGTACCCGGCAATACGGCGTGCGCAGGCGGCGATGCGCGAGCGGCCCAGCTTCACCGCCACCCAGCCGCGCCTGGACTAGCAAGCGTGGCCGCCCTGTCCGCGCCGGCGGCCTGACGGCGCCGCGTATCGCCGGCGCCGTCAGCGCGGGCTGAAGCCGTCGTCGCCCAGCATCATATTGCCGAGGTCGATGCCGGCGAGATTGTGGGCGGTCTTGCGCACGCCATCGCGCAGCTCGGTCAGTGCGCCAGGACTGCCGGCCTGCGCGAGATCACGCTGCTCGGCTACCGCCACCATGGTCAGGTAGGCCAGCGTCTCTGCCACCATCTGCTTTTCCGCATCGGGCAATGTGCGCATGCGCACATTGCCGGCGAAGGCCTGCTGCACGGCCTCGCGCACCGCCTGCACCCCTTCGGGCGCCTGCATGGCATCGGCGGCGTTGACGACCTCCCAGGACAGCACCAGGTAGGCGGTGAAGACATCGGCGAGATTGCGGCTGTCGTAGCCTTGCTGGCGCAGCAGGGTGTCGAACTGGCCGAGCGGGTCAGCCTTGTCCAGGGTCCGCGCGATCTGCTGCTGCTTGGAGGCGTCGCCCTGCGTGAAGAAGCGGACCACCT
The DNA here is from genome assembly GCF_056930435.1 of Cupriavidus sp. 09_S30. Lineage (NCBI taxonomy): Bacteria > Pseudomonadati > Pseudomonadota > Betaproteobacteria > Burkholderiales > Burkholderiaceae > Cupriavidus > Cupriavidus sp. 09_S30. Next base: position 2,662,029 of record NZ_JBXOWI010000002.1, read on the forward strand.
GCGCGACCACACGGTCGTGCACGCCCGCGTCAGGCCGGTAGCGCAATTGGGCGAGCGAGGCTGCGGGAGCGGCTTCCGCACCGGCGCGGGCCGGCCTCGCGCTGCCGGCCACGGCGCCCGCTGCCGCGCGAATGCCGCCGACCTGCACGCCGAGGTAGGTTTCCCTGCCGGCGACGCCGCCAACGTCGGCCGGATGGGCGAGCGCACACGCTGCTGCGCCAAGCCAGGCCCCGACCAACATCGCAGTCTTGAGAGTCTTCATCGCGCTCTCCATGGGCCGCGCCGGCCGCCTGTCTGCGGCGGGCGGCCGGCGGACTTCAGCGACTTTGCGACGAGCCGCCGAAGACCCCGGCCTCGACGTCGTGACGGAAGCGCTCGAGCCACGCCGGCTCGAACCCGATCGGATACTCGCGACTGGTATGCGTGGACACGCGCGTTACCATGGCAACGCCGCGCTGCCCCTCGTTTTCATCCCCCTTGGGATCGGTCGTGTCGGTGTTTTCGAGAACGAAGTCGGATGCCGGCAGGCCATGTTGCAGCAGCAAGGCTTCGAACGCCAGGCGCTCCTCAGGCTCGATCAATTCCATGCTCGCCTCCTGCGCGCCGCGCGCGCAGGCGCCGGCAATGGATCTGACAGGATCAAGGAATGCCGGCGCGCAGCACCGCATGCGCCGGTCCATCCATACTAGTACCTTGTCCCGCAAATTCCTTGAAAAGAAAGCGCCTGTCTGTGCGCCAGGCGTCGTTGCTCGTCGTTGCGCTCGTCGTTGCCATAGCTACGGCAATGCACAAGGTACTAGGCGGCAAAACGCTGGATCGCCCATGCCGTTGCATATGGCGAAAAGCCAGGCACTCGAGACCATATGCCGGGCGCGAGATGCGGAAACGCCACCTTGTGCACGCGACATCGCGCCGATGCAGACGACCCACGGCTGGCACAGCGGCGCGAAGTGCGGCAGCAGCCATTGACCGCGCCGGGTCCCTTCAATCCATCGCCGCGTGCGCGACCGACTCGTCCTGCGCCTCGTGGCGCGTGGGCCGGATCAGCAGGATCAGCGGCGCCACCAGCAGGGTCGCCACCAGCATCACCTTGAAGTCGTCGAGGTAGGCGATCATTGCGGCCTGCTGGTTCACCAGCTGGTTGAGCGACATCATGTCACGTGCACTCGCGCCCGCCAGTGCCTGCTGCGCGGCCGGATTGAACACGCTGACTTGCGCGGCCAGGTCGGCATGCGCCACCTGGGTGTTGCGCGTCAGCATGGTCTGGATCAGCGAAATGCCGATACTGCTGCCGATATTGCGCATCAGGCTGTAAGTGGCGGTACCGTCGGCGCGCAGCGCGGGGGGCAGCGTCGAGAACGTCAGCGCGCTCAGCGGCACGAACACCAGCCCGAGGCCGAAGCCCTGGATGATGCCGGGCCAGACGATGTCGGCTTGCGACAGCACGATGGTGTACTGCATCATCTGCCACAGCGCAAACGAAGAAATGGCGAAGCCGGACAGCAGCAGGATGCGCGCGTCGACCCAGCGCAGCATGCGTCCCGCCAGCAGCATGGCGATCATGGTGCCGGCGCCGCTGGGTGCAGTGACCAGCCCGGTGGTAGCGACCGGATAGCCCATCAGGTTCTGCAGCATCGGCGGCAGCAGCGCGCGCGTTGCGTACATCACGGCCCCGATGACGAAGATGAAGCAGGCGCCCGTGGTGAAATTGCGGTCCTTCAGCAATTCATAGCGGAAGAAGGAGCGCGGGCCGGCGGTGGCCGTATGGACGATGAAGTAGGCGAAGCTGACCGCAGCCAACAGCGCCTCGATGCGGATCTCCAGCGAGCCGAACCAGTCAAGCTGCTCGCCGCGGTCGAGCATGGCCTGGAAGGCCCCGATGGCCAGGCTCAGCGTGGCGAAGCCGAAGGCGTCGAAGCGCATGCTGCGCGTGGGTTCGCGCCGGGGCAGGTAGGTCAGCACGCCGAACAGCGCGATTGCGCCGATCGGCACATTGATGAAGAACACCCAGCGCCAGTTGTAGCTGTCGGTCAGCCATCCGCCCAGCGTCGGCCCGAGGATGGGGCCGACCATCACGCCCATGCCCCACACCGCCATGGCCTGGCCCTGCTTCTCGCGCGGATTGATATCCAGCAGGATCGATTGCGACAGCGGCACCAGCGAGGCGCCGAAGATGCCCTGCAGCAGCCGCGAGGCGACGATCTGGGTCAGCGTTTCCGACAGGCCGCACAAGGCCGATGCCACGGTGAAGCCGCTGATGGCGATGCCGAGCAGGCGCTTGACGCCGAGCTGGTCCGACAGCCAGCCCGTCAGCGGCGTGGCGATGGCCGCGGCCACGATATAGGAGGTCAGCACCCAGGTGATCTCATCCTGCGAAGCCGACAGCGAGCCCTGCATATGCGGCAGCGCGACGTTGGCGATGGTGCTGTCGAGCGTCTGGATCAGCGTTGCAAGCATGATCGAGATCGTGATCATGCGACGGTTGAGCGGCGCCTCAGGGTGTGTCGCCAATGCCACGGAAGACATGGGGAGTCCGGCAGGAGAATAATAAGCATGCTTATTATAAGCGGAAGCCGGTACCTGGCAAGCCGTCTCAGCCGGGGGCGCCGGCGGGCTTTCTTATAATCACGCGATGGAAACGAAACTCGAAAGGCGCTTTGGCTTCCTGGTCGCCGATGTCGGGCGCCTGTCCGGCAGGCGCTTCGACGACCTGGCCCGCGCTTCGCTCGACCTGACGCGCGCCCAGTGCCGCGTGCTGGCCTACCTGGCGCATCATGGCGAAATCATCCAGGCACGCCTGGCCGACCTGCTCGAAGTGGCGCCGATCTCCGCGGGCCGCCTGCTGGACCGCATGGAGGAAGGCGGCTGGATCGAGCGCCATGCCAATCCGGACGACCGCCGCGAGCGTGTGGTGCGCATGACGGCCAAGGCAGAGCGCTCGCTCGACAGCGCCCGGCGCATCGGCGACGAGGTGACCGCCGAGGCATTGGCCGGCTTCAGCCGCGACGAGCGCGAGCAGCTGCTCGGCCTGCTGCAGCGCGTGCGCGCCAACCTGAGCGGCATCGTCGAGCGCTGACCCGGCTCAGCGCAGGTAACCCAGCAGGCGCCACCAGCCATAGTCGAGCGGCAGCAGCACCAGCACGGTGATGGCCGCCAACGCCAGGCACAGCCGCGTGCCGTGCCGCAGGCCGACGCCGCCGAGCTGCATGGCGATCATGATCGGCGGCGACTGGTAGGGCAGGAACACCGTCGAGAAGACCGGCACCTGCAGCATCAGCACCGTCTCCAGCGGCAACCCGGTGGCGCCGGCCAGCTCGCGCGCCAGCGGCGTCATCACCGCCGGCAGCCCCGGCAGCGTGGTCATCAGCCCCAGGCCCGCCCCCACCGCGCCGATGGCAGCGGCATTGGCGCCGTCGTGCCCCGGCGCCAGCGGCAGCCAGCGCAGCAGCGCCGCGCTTACCGCGCTGCCCAGGCCGGTCGATTCGACCACGGCGCCCAGGCCGAGGAAGCCCGCCACATACAGCAGCGGCGGCAGGTGCACCTGCTCGGCCAGCGCGCGCGAGGACACCAGCCCCACGCCCGGCAGCAGGCAGATGATGCAGGCCGCCAGCGAGATCCATGCCGGCGAGATGCCGTGCAGCGCATCGGTGGCGAAGCCGGCCACGGCCAGCGCCAGCACCAGGGCCAGCTTCTTTTCGGCACGGCCCATCGGCGTGCGCGCGCCGCCCGCCTGCGCCAGCAGGGAACCCGGCTGCGGGAACAGCCGGCACACCAGCCACACCAGCACCACCGTCTTGAGCACGCCCAGCACGGGGAAATGCAGCAGCAGGTAGGCGCCATAGCTCAGGTTGATGCCGTACAGCGAGCTGGCCGCGCCCAGCAGCACGCTGTTGGGGATGTTGGCGGGCAGGATGGCGGTCGGCGGCATATAGCTGGCCGCGGCGACGGTGAGCACCATGCCGATGCGGCCGTTGGAGCCTGGCGCGAAGCCAAGCCGGTCGGCCACGGCCAGCACGATCGGCATCAGCAGCAGCACGCGGCCGGTGGTGGACGGCATCAGGAAGGCCAGTCCGACCGCGCTCACCGCGATGGTGGCGATGAGCTGGCGGTAGCTGGCCAGGTGGCGCCCGAACACGGCGTCCGCCAGGCGCTGCGCCAGGCCGGTGCCGCGCAGTGCCACCCCGGTGACGGCACCGCCGAACATCAGCCACCAGGCCGGCGAGGCGAAGCCGGAGAACACCGCCGAGGGCGGGGCGATATGGAACAAGACGGCGCTCAGGAAGAACAGCAGCGTCGCGGTCGGTTCCGGCAGCGCGCCCAGCGCCCAGCAGCAGACGGTGGACATCACCAGCGCGGCCGCCCAGATGAGTGGCGCGGCGGCACCGGCAAGGGTGCCGCCGCCCCAGGCGATGGCCACGCAGGCGGCGATCGCGGCGGCGGCGCGCAGCGAGTCGGCCGGATTGCCTGCGGCCGGCGCATGCGGCACGGGCGCGTCGGCGCTGCGGGTGGGTTGCGGCGGCGCGGCAGTCGGCCGCGCGGTGGGGGTGTCGATGATGGCAGCCATGGGGCGGATCTCCTGTGCGGCCCCGTCCGCCCTGTCCGCAGCCCGGCCGGCGGCGGCCTCCCGGCGGCGGGTGCCTTGCTGATGAGAGTGATCCTAGAGCCCGGCGCGATGGCTGGGTTACACTTCCCAGGCAAATTCTTACGAATTCATGCCATCCGCATCCGCCCCCTCCCCGCCTGGCGCGCGGCGGCGCCATAAGGCGACCGCCACGGCCGCCGCAGCCGCCGGCCTAGCACCGGCCTCGCGCAGGCCGCGGCCGGACTACGAACCGACCACGCGCCAGCACCCGAACGCCGCACTGCCGGTGGTCGCCTACCTGCGTGAGCCGCCGCCCAACGCGGTGATCCAGCGGCACCGCCACCCCTGGGCGCAGGTTTCCTTCCCGCTGCACGGCAGCCTGCGCGTGCAGGCCGCCCGCTGCGCCTGGGTGGTGCCGCCGATGCGGGCGGTGTGGATTCCGCCCAGCGTGGAACACGAGGTCACGGTCCTGGGCGACGTGGATTTCTACGCCTGCTATATCGCGCCGCATGCCTGCGCGCTGTCGGCCAGCGCCTGCGCGGTGCTGGAAGTGTCGCCACTGCTGCGGGAATTGATGCGGTCGCTGGCGCAGGCAGAGCGCCTGGGACCGCGCCGCAGCGGTCTTGCGGCCAGCCTGCTGCTGGAGGAGCTTGCTGCCGCGCCCACGCTGTCGCTCGGCCTGGCCCTGCCGGCCGACCGCCGCCTCAAGGCGCTGTGCGATGCCATGATGGAGGATCCTGGCTCCGCCCTGAGCCTGGCGCAGTGGGCCACGCGCACGGGCGCGAGCGAGCGCACGCTGGCGCGTCTGTTCCAGGAGGAACTGCGCACCAGCTTCGGTGCCTGGCGCCAGCAGCTGCGGCTGGCGCACGCCATCGACCTGATGAGCCGCGGCAGGCCCCTCGCGCACGTGGCAGCCGAGACCGGCTATGCCAATGCCGGCGCGTTCTCGACGATGTTCCGGCGCGCGCTGGGCCAGGCGCCGCGCGACTTCATGGCGCGCCGGCAGGCAGGCGCGCCATGGCCGGATGCTGCCGAGGCAGACACCCCGGACACCGCGGACAGCTCAGACGTGTCAGCCGCCGATACCTAGCAGCTCGACCTCGAAGTTCAGCGTGGCGTTGGGCGGGATCGTGCCCGGCACGCCGCGCGCGCCGTAGGCGGTGGCCGGCGGGCAGACCAGCTTGGCCTTGCCGCCCACCTGCATCTTCTGCACGCCTTCGGTCCAGCACGGAATCACGCGGTTCAGCGGGAAGGAGATCGGCTGGCCGCGCTTGTAGGAGCTGTCGAACTCGGTGCCGTCGGGCAGCGTGCCGCGGTAGTGCACCTTGACCGAGTCAGTGGCCTTCGGGGAAGGACCGGTGCCCTTGACCAGGTGCTGGATGGTCACGCCCGAGGGCAGGGTCTCCGCCGGCGCAGCCGGCGCGGCCGGCGAGGCGGCGTGGGCGGCGAAGGCCAGGGAAGAGGCGCACAACAGCAGCGAAAGACGTTTCATGAGCATTCGGCGTTATAGATGGAACGGAGACCGGCGCACTGCGCGCCGGCCAGCTGGCAGTGTACTCGACCGCACCGCGCGCCTTCCGCCGCCCCGCCCCCCGCCATCCGCCCGGCACTGCAGCTCAGGCCGCCTCGCGCGGCTCGCAGCGGGTCACGAAGGCATCGCTGTGGAAGTCCTGCGTCGCCAGCCCGTGATCCTGGCAATAGACCGTGCGCGCGGCATCGACCATCAGCGGATTGCCACAGGCATAGACCTCGTGGCCGGACAGGTCGGGAATGTCGGCCACCACCGCTTCATGGACGAAACCCGTGCGCCCGTGCCAGCCCGGGGCGGGATCGGACAGCACCGGCACGAAGCGGCAACCGGCGTTGCGCTGCGCCCACTGCTCGGCTTCCTCGCGCGCATAGAGGTCTTCCAGGCGGCGTCCGCCCCAGTACAGCACCGCACCCCGCCGGCGCAGCATGTCGGACTGGCTGCGCAGCATGGCCGCAAGCGGCGCGAAGCCGGTGCCCGAGGCCAGCAGCACCACCGGCCTGTCATTGCCGCTGAGCCCGAACGCGCCGAACGGGCCTTCCACGCGCAACAGGTCGCGCGGCTTGAGCCGCTCGTAGACATGCGGCGAGAAGCGACCTCCTGGCATGGCGCGCACGTGCCACTCGATGATGCCGTCCGCGTTCGGCGAATTTGCCATCGAATAGCTGCGGCGGCTGCCGTCGCGCAGGATCACGTCGGCGTATTGCCCCGCCTTGAAGTGGAAACCTGCCGACGCCGGCAGCTGCAGCCGCACCACGGCGACGTCGTGGCAGGCATGGGTGATCTCCAGCACGCGCGCGCTGGCCTGCACCACGCGCCGGCCGGGCTCGGCGAGCACCTCCGGCGCGCGGATCACCACGTCCGAGCGGGGCACGGCCTGGCAGCTCAGGCACTCGTCCGGCGCCAGCCCGTCCAGGCCATCCGGCCGCCGGCCTTGCGCATAGCCCACCTCGCCGGACAACAGCTGTACGCGGCACGAACCGCACTCGCCGCGCCGGCAGCTATGGTGCGGGAAATAGCCCTGCGCCAGCGCGGCGTCCAGCAGGCTCTGCCCGGCATCGCAGTCGATGTCCACGCCCGCGGGCTCGATCCGGATCCTGTACTTCACGAACACTCCTTCCCGCCCTGCGCCCGCCTTGGCGGAGCGCCCATCGGGCAGCTTGATACGGTCAATGCGCCGGTCCCCGCCGCGCCGGACAGGCGGGAGCCCGGGGGTTACAGCAAGTCACAGCGGTCGGATCACCGAAACACAGTCCGAATACAGCCGGGCGACATCGTCGGCGCGGCGCGTCAGCACCGCACGCTGGTTGACATAGCCCTTGTCAGTGATCTCCCCCTCCTCGATCGAGGGCGGCGCCGACAGCAGCACGGCGCGTACGGGGCGCTGCGCCGATCCCGCGCCCTGGCACAGATCGGCCAGCACCTTGCCCAGCGCCTCGCGCACCGCCGGATGGCTGCCCAGCGACTTGCCGCACAGCGCGCCCTGTGCGTCGCCGGCGAGCTGGCGCAGCGGGGCGGCGGGGAAGATCATCAGACCGACCTCGTCGCGGTCGTGGCCGGCCACCACCACATCCATCGCGTACGGCGACAAGGCCGACACGGCGTGCACGCGCAGGTTGCCGACCGACACCCAGGTGCCGGTGGTCAGCTTGAAGTCCTCCGACACGCGTCCGTCGAAGATGACACCACCGCTGGGATCGTGCGGATCGGCCAGCAGGCCGGCGTCTCCCATGCGGTAGAAACCCTCCTCGTCGAAGGCCTCGCGCGTCTTCTGCGCGTCGCCCAGGTAGCCCGGGAAGACGGAGGTACCGCGCACGCGCAGCTCATACTTTTCCTGGCAGGGTGCGAACTTCAGCTCCAGGCCGGGCACCGGTACGCCGATATTGCGCGTTTCGGTGGTGGCGAAGTGCGCGCTGGTGATGACCGGCGAGGTTTCGGTCGAGCCCCACGCGGTGGTGAAGAACAGCGGTGCCTGGCGCGCCCGCCGCGCCACCGCGCGCAGGCGCTCCGCGATCGGCTGCGGCAGGGCCGCGGCGGCGAAGAACAGCATGTCCAGCCGCCCGAACAGCGCCTCGGCCAGCGCCGGGTCCGCCTCCAGGTAGGGCAGCAGCACGTCATAGCCGCGCGGCACGTTGAAGAACAGCGTGGGACGCACCTCACGGATGCTCGCCACAGTCTGTTCGATAGCGCCGGGCGCGGGGCGCCCGCCATCGATGTACAGGGTGCCGCCGTTGCGCAGCACCAGGTTGAAGTTGTGGTTGGCGCCGAAGGTGTGGCTCCACGGCAGCCAGTCGAGCACCACGGGATGCGCGTGGTCGACGAAGGGCCAGCACTGGGCAATCATCTGCTGGTTGGCGCACAGCATGCCGTGCGTGTTCGGCACCAGCTTGGGCGCACCGGTGGAGCCGGAGGTCAGCAGCAAGCGCGCGACGGTATCGCCGTCCACCGCGGCAAAAGCGGCCGCCACCTCGGGACCCGGGCGCGCGGCCAGCAGGTCGTCGAAGCCCAGCGCGCAGGCGATGCCGCTGGCCGCCGCGCCGCTGGTGAAGGCCACCGGGCAGGCCGGGCGCCAGGCAGCGATGGCGGGGCCGTACAGCTCGCCGTCCTCGGCATAGATCAGTCCCGGTTCGAGCCGGTCGAGGATCGCATGCAGCTTGGCGTGGTCGCGCGTCAGGCGCGTGTAGGCCGAGGACACCACGGCGACTCTGCGTCCCACATGCATGGCGGCCAGCGACAGCAGCGCCAGGTTCACGCTGTTGTCCGACAGCGCCACCACGGGCTCGTCGGGCGCCACGTCCAGGTCGAGCAAGGACTGCGCCAGTGCGCGCACCGCCGCCAAGGCCTCGGCGTAGCCGACCTCGCGCCAGCCGGCGCCACCGGCCGCGCGCTCGGCCAGGAAGGGTCGCGCAGGCGCCGCGCGCGCCCAATGCTCCAGCCAGTCGCCGATGCAGCGCGCATAGGGCTGCAGCGCTTCGGCCGAGCGCAGCACGAAGCTGCCGTCGGCACGGTCTTCGCGCAGGATGCGCGGCGTGGCCAGCGCCACGGGCAAGGCCGGCGCCGCCGGGGCAGAAGGAAAGACGGGCAGCGCGCTCATGGCTGCAGCCTCCAGCCGCCATCCTGCACCTTGACCAGCACGCGGCCGCGCGTGTCATAGGCGGAGTGGTCTGTCTTGCTGATATTGATCACGCCGTGCGAGCCGGGCAGATCGGCGGTGGCTTCGATGGCATCGCGCAGCGCCTGGCGGAATTCCGCCGTGCCGGGCTGCGCGGCCTTGGCCGCGGTCGCCACTGCGCGCTCCAGCACCAGATAGGCATCGTAGGCATAGCCGGCGAACAGGTCACGCGAGCCCGCGCCGTAGCGCGCCTCGTAGCGCTTGACGAAATCGCCGGCCACCGCCTTGCTCGGATGCGTGGCCGGCAGCTGCTCGGCTACCAGCAGCGCGCCGGCGGGCAGCAGCACACCGTCGGCGGCCTTGCCGCCCACGCGCAGGAAATCGTTGTTGGCCACGCCGTGCGTCTGGTAGACCGGCCCCTTGAAGCCGCGCTCGCGCAGCGCGCTCATGGGCAGGGCTGCCGGCGTGCCGCTGCCGGCGACGATCACCGCATCGGGCCGGGCCGCCAGCAGCTTGACGGTCTGGCCGGTGACGGCCTGGTCGGTGCGCGCATAGCGTTCGGTCGCCACCAGCCGGATGCCGGCGGCCTGGGCGCGCTGCTGCACGTCCTTGAGCCAGGATTCGCCATAGGAATCGCTGTAGCCGATAAAGCCCAGCGTCTTGACCTGGCGCGCGCGCATGTCGTCGAACAGCGCCGCCGACATCACCGCCACCGACTGCGGCAGCGAGAAGGCCCACTGCATCCACTCGGGCTTGGGCACGAAGGGGCACAGTCCGATCGAGGGCGTGCGGCCCTCCGCCGCCACCGCCGCCACGGCCAGGCAGGCCGGCGTGGTGGACGAACCGATGATGGCGTCCGCCTTTTCCTCTTCGACCAGCTTGCGCGCATTGCGCGAGGCGGCGGAGGGATCGGTGGCATCGTCCAGCACCACGTAGCGCACCGGCTTGCCGCCGAGCGTCTTGGGCAGCATGCCGATGGCCTGCTTTTCGGGGATGCCCAGCGAGGCGCCCGGCCCGGTGGCGGACACGGTGACACCGATCGTCACCTGCGGCGCCTGCGCGCGCAGCGGCGCGGCCCACACCATCACGGCCACGGTTGCGGCCAGCGCGGCCCATTTTCCCAGCGTGCGGTTCTTCCTGTTGCTATTGTGCATTGCAGTCTCCTGTGGCCCGTTCTCGCGCGGGCGCTTGCATCCATCGATCAATCGGCCCGGCTCTGCACCTTGCCCAGGCCATCCACCTCCAGCATCAACATGTCGCCCCGCGCAACCGGAAACATCGGTCCGAGCGCGCCGGACAGCACCACATCGCCCGCGCGCAGCGGCTCGCCCATGGCGAGCAGGGTCCGCGCCAGCCACCAGGCGGCATGTAGCGGATGGCCAAGGCAGGCTGCGCCGCTGCCTTCCGAGGCCGTCTCGCCGTTGCGCGCGAAGCGCATCGCGCAATCCGGCAGCGTCAGGTCGGTGATGCGCCGCGGGTCGGCGCCCAGCACGTAGAGCCCGCACGACGCGTTGTCGGCGACCGTGTCGACCAGCGTGATGCGCCAGTCCTGGATCGCGCTGTCGACGATCTCGATGGCAGGCAGCGCGTACTCGACCGCGCGCAGGAAGCGGCCCCAGGTCGGCGCCTCGTCGAGGTCGCGCCCGATCACGAAGGCCACCTCGCCTTCGGCCTTGGGCTGGATCAGCGCGCTGACCGGCACGTCGGCGCCACTCACGTACTCCATGTCGGCAAACAGCATGCCGAAGTCGGGCTGGTCGACGCCGAGCTGCTGCTGCACCGCGCGCGAGGTCAGGCCGATCTTCTTGCCGCTGAGCACGCGGCCCTCGCCCAGCGCGCGCCGGGTGTTGGCCGCGGCGACCGCGTAGGCGGCCTCCAGGCCGGCAATGCCGAAGGTTTCGGAGACGCGCGCGATCGGCGTGCGGGTGCGGCGGGCCTCGTAGAGGGCGTCGGCCGCTTGCTGGATGGGGGTGGCTGTCATGCGTTGTCTTCCTCTCGGTTCTGTTCTTTGGCTCGGCGCGCGGACGTCGCATCGCCGCCGGGGGGCGCCGCTGAGAGCTCAGGCGGCGGCCAGCTGGAGGGCGGCCGGGGCGTGGCGGGCCAGCAGGGCCTGCAGTCCGCGCGCTTCGTCCTGCAGGCAGGCGCCGTAGCCGGCCGCCAGCTCCTCGACGACCTGGGCCACCGGCGCCACCGCGCGCACCGCGCCCACGCCGTGCCCGGCCGACCAGACGTGCTTCCAGGCCTTGGGCGCGGCGGCGATGTCGCCAGAAAAATCGATCTTGCGCGCCTGGCCGAGCTGCTCGTCGGTGAAGCCGGCGGCGTCCAGCGTGGACTTGAGCCAGTTGGCCGGCACGCCGGAGACGGCGGCGGACAACACCAGGTCCTCCATCTCGCTGGCCACCAGCAGGTCGCGGTAGGCCGGCGCGGCCATGCTCTCCGGCGTGGCGATCAGGCGCGTGCCCATCACCACAAAGTCAGCGCCGAGCAGCTGCGCCGCGCGGATCTGCGCGCCGGTGGAGATGGCGCCGGCGAGCCCGATGGGGCCGTCCCAGAAACGGCGCACCGCTTCCAGGAAGGCGAAGGGGTGGTACTGGCCGGTGTGGCCGCCGGCGCCGCTCGTCACCAGCACCAGGCCGTCCACGCCTGCATCGATCGCCTTGCGCGCCAGCGCCGGCGTGATCACGTCGGCAATCACCAGGCCGCCGTAGCCGTGCACGCGCTCCAGGACCCGGCGCGGGCTGCCCAGCGCGGTGGTGACGATGCCGGGGCGGTAACGCTCGACCAGCGCCATTTCCGCATCGAAGCGGTCGTAGCTGCTGTGCACGATCATGTTCAGGGCCCACGGCGGGCCGTCGCCTTGTGCGGCATGGGCAGCGATCTGCGCCAGCGCCGCCTCGAGCGCGGCGATGTCGCGCGCGTTGGGCGCGGCATAGGTGCCGACGATGCCGGCGTCGCGGCTGGCGCAGACCAGCTCGGGGCTGGAGACCAGGAACATGGGCGCGGCCATCACCGGCAGGCGCGCGCCGGCAAAGGCGGCGCGCAGCGCGGCGTGCGCTGCGGCGCCGCTGTTGGGCGGGGATTCGGGGGCGATCATGGTTTTCTTGGTGTGGTTGTGGGTCTTCTGTTCGCCGGGCGGCGGGGGGCGTGGCCCGGCTCAGGGCTGCGGCTTGCGTCCCGGCCTGCCGCGCACCTCCCAGCCGCCGTCGCTCTGCAGGATGGCGGCGGTGGTGGCGGGCGAGTTGGTGCGCGAAGCCAGCAGCACGTAGTGGCCGGTGTGGTCTTCCGGCTGGGCGATAAAGCCCAGTGGCACAGCGTTCGCCACCGCTTCCGAGAAGCCCGGGATCTCCGACAGCCTGGCGTTCTGCTTGCCGAGCGATTCGGGCCCCTTGAGCGGCGTCACCGTGCCGCCCGGGGCGACGCCGTTGACTCTCACCTCGGGCGCCAGCTCGTAGGCGAGCTGGCGGATCAGGCCGACGCCCGCATGCTTGGAGGCGACGTAGGCCGCACCGCCGCCGCCGGCATAGAAGGCCGCGTTGGACAGCGTGAAGATCATGCTGCCGCGGCTCTCGCGCAGCGCCGGGGCCGCAGCATAGGCGGCCAGCAGGTAGCCCAGCACGTTGACGTCGAACACCTCGCGGTAGGTCTGTGCGAGCTGCTCGCCGTCGGCGAACTTGCGCAGTGGCGCGAAGTAGTCCCACACACCGGCATTGCCTACCAGGGTGTCGAGCTTGCCGAAGGCGCGCACGGTGGCGGCCACGGCCTCGTCATTGGCCTGCGGCGAGCGCACGTCGCCCACCGTCACCGCCACGCGCTCGCCGAACTCCGCACGCAGCGCATCAGCCGCCGCAGCGTTGCGCACCAGCGCGCCCACGCCTGCGGCGCCCTCGGCGAGGAAGCGCCGCACCACCGCCAGGCCGATGCCCGAGCCGGCGCCGGTCACCAGCGCCACATCCTTGTCTAGCCAGCCCATGTCAGCGTCAGAGGAAAGTATTGAGGTTCTTGGACATGAACAGCGACTGGGTGATGACGACCTTGCGCCGCGCGATGCGATAGTCGCCGTCCTCCGGGTCGCCATGCACGCGCAGCAGGTCTTCGCGCCGGCCCAGCAGCAGGTCGTTCTCGGCCTCGCCGCGGCTGCGGTAGTTGACGAAGACCGAATGGACGACGAACTCGCCCGCTTCCGGGCCGTGCAGCGCCTCCACATTGCTGATCACATGCACATGGCGCGTGGGCGGGTCCTCGGCCCAGGCCGAAGGCTGCTTGAAGCGCGCCACGCGGCGCGACAGGTCCAGGTGCTTGTCGTCGAAGTAGGCCCCGCGCCCCGGCGCATAGGCGCCCAGCTTGTCGGCACGGCGGCGATTCTCGATGGCGGGCATCCAGTAGTGGATGTCCTCGCTCATCAGGGCCAGCCAGTCGTCCCAGCGCTCGGCGTCGAGCAGGCGCGCCTCGCGGAAAAGGAATTGGGTGATGCGGTGGGTGGTGGCCAGATCCGCGGCCTGCGCGGTCTCGATACCGGCTTCCCAGGGCAGCGCGCTCATGCGGCCTCCTTCGCCTGCTTGCTGTAGAGGAAGGCGCTGTCCGGCAGCGTCGCCTTGTCGCGCTCGGGCACGTCGCCCCAGTGCTTCGCCTGCATCAGGTCCAGCCAGCGCTGATAGAAGGCGCGGTGGTTGGCCTCGTTGACCTGGTTGCGGTAGACGTTGCCCGGCAGCTCGGTGTCGTCCAGCCGCGTGCCGCGGCCCAGGCCCATGTAGAGGTCCTGCTGGCGCGTGACGAAGCCGGCGTTGGTGCGCGTGGAGAACTCGAAGTTCTCGCCGTCGTCCATCTCGAACACACCCGAGGGCGAGAACGTCATCATGGTGCCCTTGAGCCAGCGGTCCTTGATCTCCTGCGGCGCACTCTTGTTGACGATGGTCCAGGTGTGCAGCTCGATCTTGCCGGGGCCGCGCGGGTGCCACACGCGGAAGGTGTTCTGCCCCGGCAGGAAGGACAGGTTGGGGAACACGCTGACCGAGGAGATCGAGCCGATCATCTTCGAGCGGAACTCGCCCAGGCGCTCGGCCACCTTGGGCTGGATGCCGTACAGGTACTTGCGGATTTCCTTGTCGCCGAGCGTGGCGGCATTGCCGACCACGTCGAGGTTGAATTCCCAGCCATGGCCGTTGACGTTGACGTGGTAGGAGTCCGGATTCTTGTAGACCTCGGCCACCGGCCCGCCCAGCATGGCGCGGGCGGCGGAATCGTGCGTCCACAGCGCGTGGTAGATGTCGCCGATAAAGTTCTCCACCGGCACCTTCCAGTTGCACTGGATCACCGACTTGACGCAGCCGCCGACGAACTCGGTGCCCTCGCCGTCCATGTCCAGCATCACGTCGAGGTAGTAGCGGAAGTCGCCCAGGAAAGTTTCCAGCGGGGGCGCGTCCGGGTCCATATTGCCGAACACCAGGCCCTTGTAGCTGGCCACCTGCGCCACTGGATGCAGGCCATGCTCGGCCCGGTCCATGCCGCTGGCCTCGAACAGCTCCTGACCCGCCATGCCGCGCAGCGCGCCGTCGATGCCGAAACTCCAGCCGTGGTAGTTGCAGATGAAGCCGCGCGCGTTGCCGGCGTCGGTGAAGTTGATCTTGTTGCCGCGGTGCGGGCAGGTGTTGAGGAAGGCCTTGATCGAGCCGTCCTTCTGGCGCACGACGATGACGTTGTCTTCCGCCATATAGGTGGTGACGTAGTCGCCCGCCTTGGGAATCTGCGATTCATGCGCGAGGAAGAGCCAGCTGCGCGCGAAGATCTTTTCCAGCTCCTGCTCGTAGATGCGCTGATCCCAGTAGACGCGGCGCGACAGGCGGCCGGCGTCCAGGTCGATCAGGCGCTCCAGGCCCGCCAGCGGCTCGCTGACGGGATCCTTGCGCAGGCGCTCGCAATTGCCGGTGCAGTCGTGTGCGGGTGCGTTGGTCGATGCGGTCATGGCGTGTCTCTCGGATTGCCTTCAGATGGCGGACGCGGCAGCCTCGGATTCCGCGTCCAGGTCGGCGTAGATGGCGTCGCCCTCTTCGATCACCTTGTAGGTGCGCAGGTCGACCGTGCAGGGAAAGCCCATGGCCTGCCCCGTGGGGATGTGGAACTGCCCGTCGTGCAGCGGGCAGGCGATCAGGTCGCCGTCGACGATCTCGCCCTCGGAGAGCGAGGCGGTCGCGTGCGTGCACACGTCGCTGGTGGCGTAGAAGGCGCCGTCGACGTTGTAGACCGCCAGCGGGCAGTCCTGCGTTTCCACCTTGCGCACTTCGCCGGGCTGCAGCGCATCGCGCTGGATCAGGAAAATCTTCTTGCTCATCTCTGCTATCCGTTCTGCTATCCGTTCTGCTATCCGTTTGCGTTCGCGATTACCTTGGCGCCTGCTTCACTGCAGATGCAGTTGGACGAAGCCCAGGCCGGTCACCCACTCCGGCACCGCCTCGTAGGCGATCACCTCGCCGCGCCCGCCTTCCAGCGCGCCCATGGCGCAGGCCCAGTTGCGGATCTCCATGCCGCCGTTGCCGCCGTTGGCGAGGATGTCCTCGTCGCGCAGCGCGGCCAGCGCGGCCAGGTCGCCGCGCACGGCGTAGTCGAGGATCTGGCGGTCGAAGGCCTCGTTGACTCTGCCCATCTCCGCGGTGCCGACCCAGTGGCTGATGCCGCCGCTGCCGATCACCGCCACGCGCTCGCCGGCATCGAAGGAAGCGACCGCCTCGCGGATCTGCCGGCCCACTTCGATGGCGCGGCCCATGCGGATGTACGGGTCCACGCCTGCGGCGAGATAGACCGGGATGGTGCCGACCGCGTGGCCGGCCTCGCGCAGGGGCTGCACCATCAGTTGATTGGGGATGGCGATGGCGTGGTCCACCGTCAGCGCGCGCGCCACGGCCCAGTCGAAGCCGCGTGCGTGGCCGTCGGCGGCGATGTGGGTGGCGAGCGCCTCGCTGTTGGGGATCACGCCGCGCTTGAGGCCGGGCATGGCATCGAGCGGTCCGTCGACGTCGCCGGTGCCGATCAGGTAGCTCGGCAGGCAGCTGGTGCCGAACAGCATGTAGTGGTCGGCGCCGACGATCACCACGCTGGTCGGCTCCAGCGCCGCGAGCCGCTGGGCGCACTGGCGGAAGGCGCCCCACATGCGTTCCTGTACGTCGGCCGCCGGCGCCTGCGGCGCGACGAACATCACGGGATCATGCGGCACCAGGAAGCCGCCAACGATCTGTCCCATCTTCTTCCTCTCTCTTCGTCCGGATTGCCTGCTGCTCGCGCCTATTGCCTATTGCTTGAGCGCCGCGCTGTGGAGCGCCTCGCTGGCGCCCACCGGGCGCAGCTTGCGCATATAGGCGCGCATGTCGCGCTCGGGCGACAGCTCTTGCCAGAAGCCCATGGTCAGCATCGGGTTGACGCCGGCCTGCTGCAGGCCCAGCACGTCGAAGCCGGTCAGCATGGCGCGCTCCGCCTCGCTCAGCGCGAAGCGCTGCAGGTAACCCGCGGCGTCCTCGCGGAAACGCTGCTTGGCGGCACGGTCCACGGTGAGCTGATGCAGCACGCGCTCGAGTACGTTGCGGCTCATGGCGTGCGTCCTCAGGCGCAGAAATCGGCGACCAGCTTGAGGAAGGTGTCGCGCCGCTCGGTCTGCACCCAGTGGCCGCAGCGGCCGAACAGGTGCAGGTCGGCGTTGGGGATGGCGCGTGCCAGCAGCTGGCCGCAGGCGGGCGGCACCACGCGGTCCTCGCGGCCGTGCAGCACCAGCGTGGGCGCTTCGACCTTGGCGACGACATGCTCGGGGAAGCCCTTGACGATGGTCGGCCCTTCCGCGTTGGGCTGCGGAATCAGCTTGCGCAGCGCGTCCTGCGCGCCCGGGCGGGCGCTCGCCTCATAGCGCGACTGCACCATCTCGGGCGTGATGATCGACTGGTCGAAGGGGAACAAGCGCATGGTGCGTTCCATGTTCTCCGGCGACGGCTCGTACTCCCAGGCCGAGCGCAGGCCGGGCGTCTGCTCGAACTCGCCGGCGGGCGTGCCCAGCAGCACCAGCTTGTCGACCCGCTTCGGGTCGAACACGGCCAGGCCCAGCGACAGCGCGCCGCCGAAGGAATTGCCGACGAAGGAGGCCTTCTCGATGCCCAGCGCGTCCAGGATGCCGACCAGGTGGCGCACCCACAGCTTGATGTCGTACTTGGTGCCGTCCTTGAACTCGGTGAAACCGAAGCCGGCGATGTCCGGCACCACCACGCGGAACGACTGCGCCAGCTCGTTCATCACGCCCTTCCAGTTGGTCCAGCCCGACACGCCCGGACCGGAGCCGTGCAGCAGGAACAAGGGCTTGCCCTGGCCCACCTCGAAGTAGTTGGTCTGGTGCTCGGCGGCCAGCAGCGTCTTGCCCACGCCCTCAAACTTGCCCATCACGGTTTCTCCATACACATACGTATGTGTATGGTATGAACGAGGTCGCGCGTGGTCAAGGCGAAATCTGACGTAATTCCTAGGTGTTAACGCGCATTGCGGCGACGACAATACAATACATAACCGTATGGATCGGCAGCGGTAGAATGCGAGGCAGTCCTTGCCCGCAGTCCTGGAGTCCACATGCCGAGAAGTACCGCCGAGCCATCCCCGCAGCCGCGCAACCAGCTGACGCCGGAAGACTGGATCCGGGCCGCCCGCAACCTGCTGGTGAGCCGCAGCGTCGACGCCGTGCGGGTCGAGGTGCTGGCCAAGGAGATGTCCGTCACGCGCGGCAGCTTCTACTGGCACTTCAAGGACCGCGACGACCTGCTGCACCGCATGCTGATGGCCTGGCGCGACGAGGCCACCGAACAGATCATCGATCGCTTCGAGCGGCGCGGCCTGCCGCCGCGCGAGCTGATCCGCGACCTGCTGTCGCTGCCCTTCCGCGGCGCCGCGGCGCAGGAGGCGGCGTCGACCGAACTTGCCATCCGCGCCTGGGCGCGCCGCGACGAGCGCGTGCGGCAGATCGTGGACGAAGTGGACGCCAAGCGGCTGTCCTACGTCGCCCAGTGCTTCAGCGCGCTGGGCTTCGGCATCGGCGAGGCACGCGCGCGGGCCTTCGCGCTATACAGCTACGAATTGTCGGAATCCTTGCTGTCCAACCAGGGGACGGCCGCGCAAAAAGATGAGCGCAAGGCCCTGATGGAGCGCCTGCTGCTGGCCCAGGTCTGACGCTGCGTCAACACCGCCTCCGCAAACCCGATCCATCGCCTAGCCTGAAGAGAGGCGCCCCACGGCGGGAATAATCCGCCGCGGCGGCGCGTTTACGTCTTTACGGCGTGGGGTCATTTGAAAGCGCAGAGACCGCGCGAGGCCCAGGCCCGGGCATCCTTGGGCGCCGAGGGCACGCACAGGCACCGGAAGGACGTTCCCGGCGCACGAGGCAAGGAGACCGATATGGCAGAAGCGTATCCGAACGCGATCCTGCGACCCGCGCGGGGCGTGGCAGGCAGCGACTGAGACTGCCCTGTCCGCTGCTACCGGTGCGCGCCGACAACGACATCGCTGCCTGGCTGCCGCAACTGCGGCGCTATGCGCGCGCGTTGACGGGCGATCCTGCCTGGGCCGACGACCTCGTACAGGATACCGCCGAGCGGGCGCTCGGCCGGGCGGCGTCGCTGCGCGCCCATGACAATCCACGCGCCTGGTTGCTGACCGTGCTGCGCCATCTGTATATCGACCAATTGCGCAAGCGGCGCGAGATCGCCGTCGACGATGCCGATCCGCTCTGGCTGCGCCTGGAGACGCCGGACCAGCAGGTCGATGGCCTCATGCTGCGCGACATGCAGCGCGCGCTCTACCGCCTGCCGCCCGAGCAGCGCGAGGTGCTCTTGCTGGTAGCGCTGGAGCAGCTCAGCTATCGCGAGGCCGCGGCCATCCTGCAGGTGCCGGTAGGCACAGTGATGTCCAGGCTGTCACGCGCGCGCGAGCACTTGCGCGTGCTGCTGCGCGGCGACGATGCCCGCAAGCACAACCACGGCGGTGAGCGCGACGACAGCGGCCGCCCGCCCGCGCCGATGGATGCCACGAGGAACACGCCATGAGCGACGATCGCGACGCCGCCCCACCACCCGACCCCGGTCTCGAACGGCTTTCGGCCCTGGTCGATGGCGAGTTGCCGCCCCCGGAACACGAAGCGGCCTGGGCGGCGCTTGCGCATGACCAGCAAGCGGCCGCGAGAGTCAGCGACTACCAGCGGCAGAGTTCGGCGCTGCGGGCGCTGTTTCCGCTGCGCGATGACGAGCGCTACCTGATCGTGCGGGCCCGGCCCAGCTCCTGGCGGCGCACGGCGCTGGCCTTGGGCTGGCTGGCGGTCGGCGTGGCACTGGGCATCGGGGCCGCACGGCTGCCCGATTTCGGCGCCGCGGGAGCCGACCCGTGGGCATTCGCGCGCCACGCCGATCAGGCCTACGCAGTGTTCGCGCCGGAACAGCGGCACCCGGTCGAGGTGCCGGCCACGGAGCAAGCCCATCTGGTGGCATGGCTGTCCCGCCGCCTGTCGCGCACCCTGACGGTGCCCGCGCTCGACGAATATGGCTACAAGCTGGTCGGCGGCCGGCTGCTGCCCGGCGCCAATGGCCCGGCCGCGCAGTTGATGTACCAGAATCCGGCAGGCGTGCGGCTGACGCTGTACATCACCGCCGCCTCGCCGCAGCAGGCGGCATTCCGTGTGCTCGGCCAGGACGACCGCCGCACCTTCTACTGGGCCATGAACGGTGCCGGTTACGCCCTGTCCGGCCAGCGCAGCGAGCCGCGCCTGCGCGAGATCGCCGTCGATGTCTGCAGCAGCCTCGGCGGCCATCCGCAAGACTGGCGCTGAACAGCGTCAGGCAACCGGCACACGCGCGCTCGACGCGGAATAAGCGCCTGCCCTGACCCGTTTACTAAGCTAAGAGTAAAAGCAGGACGGCTGCGGATCGCGGCCGCCCTGCGGGCAAACCGATGTGCCGCGTGAGGCGGCCCAGCGCCGGCGCGCAGACCGCGGCGCGCAGATCCTGGGATCTTCCGCGCCAGCGGCGCCTGTCCGGGCCGGACCGTGACGTCGGGAATTCGCGCTCAGGGTGGCAATCATGAGTACGCGTTTAGCAGCCACAGCGCTGGCGCTCGCCAGCCTGGGCTTTGTCGCGCCGGCCTGTGGCCAGAACATGAACGGCCCCTGCCAGGAGATGACCGGACAGTACGACGTGAACGGCAGGCTGGAGCAGTTGAGCGGCCTGGCCTGCCTGCAACCTGATGGGACCTGGCAGATGGTCGATATCTATGGCGCCGGGGGCATCCCATACGACGACTCGTATTACTACGGGGGCGATCCCTGGTACTGGGCACCGTTCGGCTTCGGTACGGTGATCTTCATCGACCGCTTCCACCATGTCCACCACGTATCCCACGCCTTCATGCACCGGCCCGGCGCGGGGTTCCACGGCGGCTTTCACGGCGGCATGAACGGGTTCCACGGTGGCATGGGGGGCTTCCATGGCAACGGTGGCGGCTTCCAGGGCGGCGGTGGCCACCGCTGAAGCGCAGGCGTCTACCATGAAAAAAACCCCGGAGGCCGGCGCCTCCAGGGTTCGCTCGGCGCCGCGCCGCCGGCCTCAGGCCTTGGCCAGCCGGATCGCGGACACGTCGGCCGTCAGGTAGCCCACCGCTGCGCCGGAACGATCCTTGTAGTTCGCACGGATCAGCGGATCCAGCGTCGCCTGTACCTTGTCGTGCAGCGGCGCTTCCCAGTCACCGGCGTGCTGGAAGTTGCTCATGATGTAGGTCCAGCCGTTGATCTCGTCCACCGCGTGCAGGCCGGTGGACTCCGCGCCCGCCGGGCACGACAGCAGGCGGCTGAGTTGCTTGGTGTCGACGTTGTAGGCCCACAGGAAGTTGTTCACGTGGGTATTGCTGTCCTCGCCGATGAACAGCGTACGCAGCTTCTCCGAGAACTTCAGGTTGTCGGGCGTGGCGATCTTGTCCGGGTTGGCGAAGTTGCCCAGCGCGTCCTGCTGCTTCTTGGCGCCGCCGCCCAGGTCCTCGCTGACCAGGGCGGGCACCGCCGCCATGTCCACCGGCACCCACTCGCTTTCCATCGCCGCGCCGGACTGGTCCTTCTGCCCGCCCTTCAGGTTGAGCTCGTACACCGCGCCGGAATACGGCCCCTCCACCTGGATATCGCCGCCGTTGGCCGCATTGCCCTTGAGCATGCTGCTCTCGATGCGGGACATGGCCGAATAGGCCTTCTTGTCGCGGATATTGACGGTGGTGCCTTCCATCTTGGTAAAGCCCATGCTGCCGCCCACGAGCGCCGCGTAGCGGTGCGTCTCGAGGAAGGCCGCCGCCTTTTCCTGGCCCGGCACCAGCTTGATCCAGTTGTCCTTGCCGCCGTACTTGATGCGGGTATAGCCGCTGTCCTGCGGATCGGCCGTCTTGACATCCATGATGTCGGCCGGCTTGATGCCGCCGTCCACCAGGGCGCGGATCTGCGCGCTGTCGGCCTTGCCCAGCCGGATCCAGCTCAGCGTGGCCGCGCCCGGGCCGGTGCCCGAGGTCTGGTGCCACTTGGCCACGTACAGCGTGCCGCTGGAGAGGTCGCGCGCCCGATCGGCGATGAAGAGGAACAGGCCGCCGTTGGTCGCGTCGTCGCCCATCAGCACGGTGCGCTCGTCAGGCATCACCTGCACCAGCTCGTGCGAGATGCGGCCCACGTTGTAATGCTTGCGGATGCTGCCGGTGCCGTCCGGGTGGACGGTGACTTCGGGCAGGTGGCCGTAGTGGTAGGGATTGGCCTTGCCGGCATCGCCAAAGAGATGCTTGCTGAAGCCGCGCAACTGCGGATCGGTTGCCGCCTTGGTCGCGTCGGGCTCGTACTCCTCGCTCGACAGGTGCGTGTTCCACGGCGACAGGCTGGCGCCACAGGTGATCCACAGGCCGTTCACGCCGGACGTGTCCACATTGTGGTACTTGACCAGGCGCAGGCTGCCGGTCTTCGGGTCCTGGTCCAGCGTCAGCACGGCGATCGGCGACGGCAGCATGCCGTACATATTGTCGCCCTTCTGATCGCGCGTGGTGTACTCGAACTGCACCACTGCGAACACCGCATTGCCCTTCACGCCAGGCACGGCCGCCTTGTCCACCTTCTCCAGCTTGAGCAGCGAGGTGCCGTCCGGGCTGTCCGAGTAAAACTGGCGCGGCTTGCCTGCCACCGAGTCGTCGACGATCGGCTGGTTGCGGATATCGTAGTAGCCGCCGGCGACCACCGTGCCGCCCTTGCCGTCCGGCACCTTGTCGCCGGTGGTGAAGAAGGGATGGTAGGCCAGCTTGTAGCTGCGGCTGCTGCCATCGCTGAACGACACCGTCATGCCCGAGCCCACCGTGGTGGTAGCCATGGCCGCAGCATCTGCCAGCGTCGGCGCTACCATGCCTTCGAAGGTGGCGCCCGTGAAGCCCGCGCGCGCCGGCGTCACGGCCTCGGCGGCACCAGCCGCGCCGAGCAGGGCTGTGGTGGCTGCGCCCAGCGGCAGCATCGGCGCGCTTGCCAGGATCTTCAGGGCCTTGCGGCGGGAAGCGTCAGGTTTGTCGAGCATGGTCGGGTCGGAATAGAGATGTGGCATGCGGATGGCGACGCGGCGAACCCGCCGCGAACCGGGCATCCGGCCTGCGGCGCGGATCAGCCCACGCCCGGGTCCGCATGCTACGTCCGCATTGTTACAAGATGTTGACGCCCGTACGCCTGACACATTGCACTGCCAGAAAGGCTCTCCCCGGGCCGGGCTGTACCACCGTGGCCGGCCCGGGATGGCGACTAGGGTAAACTTCCTCCGTGCCGCCGCCCCCGCGCGGCACCGCCAATTCCAGTCAACTCCAGCCAACTACGCCTCCGCGCCGCAGACCTTCCAGCCTTGCCGACCTACACCCTCGCCGCCCCGGTCGAAGCCGAACTCGACATCCGCAAGAGCCGCTTCCTCGCCCTGGCCATCCCCGTGGCCGACCGCGACGCCGCCATGGCCGAGCTGCAGCGCCTGCGTGCGCGGCACCCCACCGCCACGCACGTCTGCTGGGCCCTGCTGGCCGGGGGGCAGTCCGGCATGTCCGACGACGGCGAGCCCTCCGGCACCGCCGGGCGGCCGATCCTGGAAGTGCTGCGGCACCACGACCTCGATGGCGTGCTGGCCGCGGTGGTGCGCTACTACGGCGGCATCAAGCTGGGCGCCGGCGGCCTGGTGCGCGCTTACACCGACGCGATCGCCGCCGCGCTGAAACTAGCCGAGCGCGTGGAGCGCATCGCCTACGCCACGCTCGCGGTGGAAGTGGAATACGCCGACGAGCCCCGCGTGCGCCGCTGGCTGGAACAACCCGAACAGGCCGGCTGCTCGCTCGCCGACAGCGCCTACGGCGTCAGCGCCACGCTCACCATCCACCTGCCTGCCGCCCTGCGCGACAGCGCGCGTGCCGCGCTGCGCGACGCCACCCATGGCCGTGCGCGCTTTCCCGACGACGACCCGGCCTAGGCCATGCCCGACCTCGCCTCCCAGCCTGCCGCCGACACCATGCCGCAAGCCATCACCGCCACGCTGGCACCCGCCGGCACCGCCTTTCGCGTCGCCCCGGGGCAAACCCTGCTCGAATCCGCGCTGCGCGCCGGTGTGCGCTTGCCCAGTTCCTGCCGCAACGGCACCTGCCGGACCTGCCTGTGCCGGCTGCGCGAAGGAGCAGTCGACTACCGGGTGGCCTGGCCCGGACTCAGCCTGGACGAGAAGGAAGACGGGATGATCCTGCCTTGCGTGGCGCTGCCGCGGGGGGATGTAGTGTTTGAGCTAGCGACGCCGTTCTGAGATACGGCACGCGGCGTCACTGCCACGTGCCAGCGTGACCTTGCGCGGGAAATCCATCTCACCCCCGCCGGCGGCCACGCGCCCGGCGCGAACTGCGCCATGGTCGGACGCCCCTGGTCCACAGCAAATGGGCGTGCAGTAGCAGCACGTAGCTGAGCGTCTCCCCGCTGGACCAGTTCGCCACGTCGATCGCCAGCAAGGAGGCCAGCGGTGCCTCTTGCGCGACCAGTGCTGCCGTTCCGGCCGCGCAGGCGTTGGCCGGCGGCGGTCCGGCATCGCTCGCCCTTGTGGCTATACCAACGCCGATACCGCCGCGATCCGGATGCACTGCGATCACGCAGAGCCCCTTGGCGCTTTGCGGCCCCTGCT
This sequence comes from Cupriavidus sp. 09_S30, assembly GCF_056930435.1. Taxonomy (NCBI): domain Bacteria; kingdom Pseudomonadati; phylum Pseudomonadota; class Betaproteobacteria; order Burkholderiales; family Burkholderiaceae; genus Cupriavidus; species Cupriavidus sp. 09_S30. The sequence continues at coordinate 2,686,451 of NZ_JBXOWI010000002.1, forward strand.
CCTTGCCCGATCCTTGTTCCTGCCTCATTTGCCGACCTCCTCGATCACTTGCCCCGCCCGCGTGCACGACCCGCCCTGGCCGTGGCCGCGTAGTGGAAGCGCTACAGTTCCGACTCATTCTATTACCACTTTGGTAACTTTCTCAAGCGGAACTGTTACCATCAGGGTGTATTTACCTTGGAGGTCAAACCGGGTTCAATCACGCGCATGAAGTCCATCAAAGAAATCCGCCGCGAGAAGCTCTCGATCGCCATCGCCGACAAGTGCGACGGCAACCAGTCTCGCGCCGCGGAAGCACTCGGCTATTCCACGCCGTCACTGGTGAACCGCTACCTGAGCGGCAGCAAGGACATCGGTGACCGCACGGCCCGGAAGATCGAGGAAACCTTCGCCTATCCGCAGTACTGGATGGACTCGGATGCCAATCCGAGCGTGCCGCCGGCGCAATCGGACGGATTGGCGGCGCGAATGGCATTCGTCCTTGGCCGCCTTGGCGTCGGCAACCAGGAAGTGGCGACGGCGCTGGGGGTGACTGCGTCGGACGTGGCGGAATGGGCGGCCGGGACGCGCAAGCCCACGCTGGCGCAAGCGACTGCCATGCAGGCGCGCTACCAGATCAACGCGGTGTGGCTGCTGACCGGCAAGGGCCAGCCTTCGCCGGCCGTCGCCTACGGCGACGACTGGAACCCCATCCCGATCCCGCCCAGCGCCTACAAGCGGATTGCCGTCGTGGCCATGGCACAGTTGGGCGACAACGGACACTTCTGCGATCTGGAATACCCGGTCGGGCACGGCGACGGCTACCTGCACTTCCTGAGCACGGATCCCGACGCCTACGGGCTGCGTTGTGTCGGCGACTCGATGGAGCCGCGCATCAAGGACGGCGAGTTCGTGGTGGTCGAACCAAACCAGGCGGTCACCAGCGGCGACGAGGTCTTGGTGAAGTCACGCGATGGGCGGGTGATGATCAAGGTCCTCGGCTACACGCGCGATGGCTATACGCACTTCCTGTCGGTCAACCAGAGCCACAAGACGGTGAAGATCCGCGCCGACCAGATCGAGAAACTCTCCTTCGTCGCGGCCATCGTCAAGGCAGCGGCCTGGCGGCCGGACTGAGGCCTTGTGCAAGCCGCGCGCCCGGCGGGCGCCTGGCGGCCCGCCTGCGCATGCGCCCGCCGGCTGTCCTCCGGCGCCTCTTCCCGCCCTGTACGGGGAAGAGGTCAGGCGTCTCCAAGGAACAAGGCGTTGAGTTCCGCGCCGGATGCGGCATCGGCGAAACCGTCGAAGCGTCCCTGCGAGAGCGCCTGCGCTGCCCGCATGAAGCCGCCCCACGCGGAACGCGCAAGCGCGCCGCCCACGCTCACGCGCCGCACCCCGAGCGCGGCGAGGTCCTGCAGCGTAAACGAGGAGTTCGTACCGATCAGCACGTTCACCGGTTTCGGCGCCACGGCGGCGACCACGGCCTCGATCTCCTCGCGCGTGCGAATGCCCGGCGCGTAGAGGCAGTCCGCGCCGGCAGCGGCGTAGGCCCGCAGGCGTGCGAGCGTGTCGTTCAAATCGGGGACGCCGGCAAAGAAGTTCTCCGCGCGGCCGATCAGCAGCGTATCGCCACCGCTCTCGTCGATCGCACGACGAGCCGCTTTCAGTCGCGCAACCGCAACCTCCAGCGGAAACAGCGGCGTAGCGGCGTCGCCGGTGGAGTCCTCGATGGACAGGCCGGCCACGCCGGTCGCAACCGCGAGCTTTACACTCGCTGCCACAGCGTCCGGATCGGCACCAAAGCCGTTTTCGAAATCGGCATTGACGGGCAGATCGGTCGCTTCGACCATCTCGCGCAGATGCGCAAGAATCGCGTCTCGACTCACATGGTTGTCGGCGCGTCCAGCCGACCACGCGTATCCCGAGACTGGTGGTGGCGATGGCCTCGAAGCCGAGGCTGGCGAGATAGCGGGCGCTGCCGGCGTCCCAGGGGTTCGGTAGCATGAAGCAGCCCGACGCGTGCAAGGCGCGAAAGGCGGCGCGTTTTTCCGTGATGGTGCGTGGCATGGCGAGTTCCGATGGTGAAGGAAGCCCTCGCGGGCTCCTACCTGCATTTAGACGACTTCGGTGTCGACCAACGAGAAATCGATCTCGACGAGATTCGCATTGCTGTAGCGAGATCGACGGATTTTCGGGATTCTATTTCGTCACAACGATCTTTGCATTTCCATGTATGACTCAGGGGATTGACTGCATGGCTGGATTGGTGGCACATGCACAAGGAGCCGTCGCACGCGCGCATGCGGCGGAGACGGCGGAGACGGCGGAGACGGCGGAGACGGCGGAGACGGCGGAGACGGTCACAGTATGGTGCCGCCGAGGCTGACGTTTTGGCCTATGTTGGAGCATGGAATGCGCGCGGCAGGACGCCGGGTGCGCCGGACCTGCCCGGCGGGACAGGCGGGGCGGCATCCTGGCCGGCGTCATCTACAATCCGCATGTGCCCGCCGCACCATTGGCACACGCTACCCGGTGGAGGCAGGTATGCAGGCTCGCGAAAACAACGGAGCAATCGAAACCCGGCTCGTCCGGGTACACGGCCGCGTACAGGGCGTCGGCTACCGTGAGGCCTGCGTGCACCACGCACAGGCGCTTGGCGTCACCGGCTGGGTGCGCAACCGCATGGACGATTCGGTGGAGGCGATGCTGCAGGGCGCTCCGGCGCAGTTGGAACGGATGTGCCGATGGCTGCGTGAGGGCATGCCGGCGGCGCTTGTGGATCGCATGGACGTCGACGACGTACCGCCGCCGTTCGCGCGCTTCAACAGCTTCGAGCGCTTGCCGACGCTGTGACGCGCCGCTGTGACGAACCACAAGGGAACTGCCATCGACCAATGACCGGTGGCGCCGCGCATGCGCGGCGCCACCCAAAGCGGTCGGCCAGCCGACCAGGTGAAGCATGCTTCTCGAACACGCGATCCATCTGCTGCACGAGGCTGCCTACGGCACCCTCGCCACCCACTCAGCCAGCCTCGCAGGCTACCCATATGCCACCGTGGTGCCGTATGTCACGGACGAAGCGCATCGCCCGGTTTTCTATATCAGCGCGCTGGCCGAGCACACCCGGAACCTCCTGGCGGACGCCAGAGTGAGCCTGTCCGTGCTGCAACCGGGCGCCGCTGACATTGCATCGGCGCACCGCCTGACGATCGTCGGCGAAGCCGAACGGTTCGAACCGGATCCTGCTCACCTCGCCCGCTACCTGCGCTTTGAGCCGAGCGCCGAGCGGCTCCTCGCCCTGGACTTCATGTTCTTCCGCTTGAACGCAAAGGCCGTCAGGGTCATCGAAGGCGTGGGAAGAATGGGCTGGCTGGAACCGGCGGACCTCGACGCGGTGGCGAGATTGCCGGTAGAGGATGAAACCGGCCTGATCCGCGAAGCTGCGTGCGTCGCGCCGGCCGGGGTCCGCCTGCTCGGCATCGACTGCCTTGGCATCGATTACGCCATCGACGGACGCAGAGCGCGGCGGCGCTTCCCCGGCCCGCCGACACAGCCCGACGCGATGGCTGGTGCGGTCCTGCGCGTCGTGCCGGCGCTCGACTGATTGACCGGCCTCGACCCGCCGCCGCGCGCGGGGTCGTTGCCTTGCCTGCCTGGTTTGCGGCAAGCACCACCGGAATCCTGGCTTGACGAGCCGAATGTCAGGCGCCGTTGGTGCAGGGGCGCGATGGGCGAGTTGCCATGCGCTCGCCCGATCCTCGTAGCGCGGCAGCCTGCGCGCCGAAGCTCCCCGTCGAATGAAGCGATAACGGGGAGCCTGTGGGCCCGGCCAATCCCCTCCCCTGCGCACGAACGGATCAGTTCGCTACCGCCGCGAGATCCGCTTGCAACTGAGCAAAGTTGAATCCAGGGGCGAAGTCGGCCGCCTGCGCCTCCGGGGGAAGAATCGCATAGGCTTCATCGACGCATTCATCCCACCATGCCCAGGTTCCCTTTTGCGTATTGCCCCACGTCAGGACCGTCACCCCATCGGCGTCGTAGCCAACAGCATAGACGGCATGGCCATCCGTCGTCAGCGGGCCCGGCGTCCACGGCTGCTGGCTCTGGAATTCCTGCAAACAATTCTGTTGGACTTGGAACCCGAGATAGACGCCACCGAATAGCTGGATCGCCTGTTGAATATGGACGTGATTCTTCGGCTCAATGGCGACATAGGCAAGAATCTTTTCTTGTGAAATCGCAGACTGGCGCCAGTAGTTCAATACATCAAGCTCATTAAGCCCTGAGTCAATGCCGCCAGTCAGGTGTATATACAATTTCACCACCGACTTATCAGGCATGATGTGATTTTTTCCAATCATCCCGCAGTACATGGTGATTGCGTGCGCGACCGCGGCGATCGTGCAGTCGCCAAGGGAATCGTTTCCGTCCATCGGGAACAGGGTGGCCGGAGTCTTTACGCCAAGGCTCTCGCATACACGCGCAAGGACATCGCACGATGCCGGCGGCGGCGCCAGAGCGTCCGTCAGATAGCTGCGCAAGCGGAGCGTACGATAGTCATGCTTCGGCGGATGCTTGCCAAATCGATAGGTTTTCATGGGAGCGCACTCCGATTAAAAAAGGAGCCCCCGGTCACTGCAAATGCAAACGTGAGCATCAAAGTACGCTCTCCCATTGGAGAGTCCGCCGCTTGATGAATTCGCGGAAAACCTGATAGCGAATGTCGGCTTATTTCCGTAAAGGTACGTACTGCGGAAGCGAAGTCAATGCAATTGTTTTTAAGGCTGTATTGCACGGCATCAAGGATGGATCAGCTCACGATGAAATCCCTTGAAATGCTTGCGGCAGGCGCGCGATAGGTGTGATACCTGCGCACGGATCGTGCAGGCACAGCATATGATGCGGCAAGTGCCCGCGGCGCGACCGATGCGACTCTCGGCAGGCCATTAATCACATGGTTTCGCCGGGAACTTGCATTGCAAAAGTGCAATGTTTTCCATTTAAGGCGCCTATCTTCCCTTGAAGAATTTATTGTTTTTCAAGGCTTTTTTTGATGCCACACCCCACCCGCTCCCCGCCTATACTTGCATCGCCATTTCAAGAATGGGTGAACCATGGAATACGCACCCAGCATCAGCCATCTGGCCAGCCGGACTGGAGCGAGCGCAAGCCCAACCTGCGCGGCGCGCTCGGCGCGGCCCTGCTCGGCAGGCTGATCGAGCGTGGCTGGGTGGAGCCGATGCGCGGCTCGCGGGCCTTGCGCATCACGCCGGGCGGCCAGCGCGAAATCCCTCGTCTGGCTGGCTGACGGCGGGACCACAACCGGATAACATCGCGGGCCGGTGGCCGCCTTGCCGGCCCGACTGTTCTCCGCCCCACGACAAATGACGCGCACGAAGCCAATGCCAATCGACGATGACATCCAGTTCGCCCTGGAGCGGCTGTTCACCCTGATCAACTTCGACGACGCGTCCGTCAGCATGGAACAACTGGCGGCACTCGAGTCGCGCCTCGATGACGATCCGGAGGCGCTCGAAGGCGAGCAGCTGGCCGGGCTGATCAAGGAGGTGATCGACTGGGAATCCGGGTTCCATGTGGATGCCGACGACATGGTCGGCTTCATCGGCTGCATCGGCCTCCTGTGCGCGCGGCTGGACTTCGAGCCGGACTGGGGCGTGGAAGACCCGGAGGACCCGGCCTTCCTCGACGGCAACAGCGTGCCCGAACTGCTGGAACTGGTGCACGCGCAACTGCGAGTGGCGGGCTACACGGTGTGGACCTGGGACACCGGCGCCGATGCCTACGCCGGCTGGATCACGCGCAGCGAGGACGATCCGGAGATGCTGGACGTGGCCCAGCGCCTGGGCCTGCATGTGCACAGCGCCGACCGGTCCAACTGAGCGCAGCGGGCCGCAGTGGGCTATGGCGCGTCGTCGTGCCCATTTCCCACTTCGTGCGGATCGGCGAGGCGAATCTCGCCTGCGCCGCCCGCGCCATCCTGCCCGACGGCACCAGGCGCGCCCAGCGTTTCCTCCATCACATCCAGGAAGGCGCGCACGCTGGCCGGCATCAGCTTGCGCGCGGGCATCAGCACATAGACCTTCAGCGGTGACGATGTATAGCCCGGCAGCACCCGCACCAGCCGGCCCAGATCGACCTCTTCCTTGACGAAGCGGGGCGACAGCCGCGCCACGCCCAGGCCCTCGGTGGCGGCCTTCAGCCGCAGCTCGGCGTTGTGGGTCGAGACGCGCGGCACCACCGGCAGCCGCAAGGTTTCCACCCCGTCGCGCAGGAACTCCCAGTAGGAATCATCGGCATTACCCAGCGTGGGCCAACCCGCCATGTCCTGCGGCACGCGCGGCAGGCCGCGCGTGCGGATCAGTTCAGGCGAGGCATAGAAGGAGCGCTCCACCAGCACCACGCGCTTGCTGGCGAAGGACGAATCGGAGAGCCCGGTATGGGTCATCACGAAGGCCAGGTCGTAGCCCTGCTTGATCAGGTCAGGCTGCTCCCAGGTAACGTCCACCTCGATGCGCAGCCCCGGGTGCAGGCGCAGCAGCCGCAGCAGGCTGGGCGACAGGTGCTGCGAGCCGACTTCGTAAGGCGTGGCGATGCGCAGCGTGCCGCTGACCTGCTCGCTGACCGAGGCCGCCTCGGCACTGATCTCGCGCAGCGCGCTGAAGTGCGGGGCGACGCGCTCGTAGAGCTGCTGGCCGCGCTCGGTCACGCGTACGCGCCGCGTGGTGCGTTCGAACAGGCGCACGCCGAGCTGGGCCTCGAGCCTGGAAATGGCCGCGCTGGCCGATGACTTGGGCACCTCCGCCAGCTCCGCCCCTACCGTGAAGCTGCCGCCTTCCACCACCCGGCAGAAGATCTCCCAGTCTTTCCAATCGATTGTCTTCATGCTTGCCCCTCCGACCTCGTCCGGCGCTCGGCGCAAGATCGGGCCGGCGCGCGCGGCGGAGGCGATTGTCCCACAGTGGGAACAATGCTGCAGCAAACCCGGCGCGGATATTTTCTTGACAATTTACATCGTAAATATACACTGTAAATCATAGCACCTATGCAACGAATAACGCACGTGCCGAGCGACGGCTCGTGCCCACGAGACCCCCATGGCCAGACAGCTCTCCCAATCCGAAATCGACGCCTTCAAGACACGCCTGTGCGAGGTGGCCGAGCGCCGCTTCGCCGAGGGCGGCGTGGCCAGCGTCAGCATGCGCCAGCTGGCCGAGGAACTGGGCTGCAGCCCGATGACCCCTTACCGCTACTTCCGTGACAAGGACGAGATCCTGGCAACGGTACGGGCCGCGGCCTTCGACCGCTTCGCCGCGGCCATGGAGAACGCCGGCACCGGCATCGAGGACCCCGTCGAGCGCGCGCGTGCATCGGGCCGGGCCTATCTGGACTTCGCCTTCTCGCAGCCCAACGCCTACCGGCTGATGTTCGACCTGACGCAACCGGACGACGACCGCTATCCGGACCTGCAGCGCGCCGGTGTGCGCGCGCGCCGCACCATGAGCACCCACCTGGAGATGCTGGCCGAACGCGGCCAGATCCACGGCGACCCGCAGGTGCTCAGCTACGTCGTCTGGGCGGCGGTGCACGGCCTGGTGGTGCTTCGCCTGGCCGGCAAGCTGCCGGACGAACCCGATTTCCGCACTATCCACGGCGAGATGATGCGGATCCTCGTGCAGGGCATGCGCACACCGGCGCCTGCCGACGGCACGCCTCGATAGCTATACGGCCTCGCCGAGCCCCCACCGCAGGAGTCCCACGATGAGCCAGCCCTTCCCGTCCAACCCGTACCTGACGGGCAACTTCGCACCGATCCTGATGGAATGCGACGCGCCCGACCTGCCCATCACCGGCGCACTGCCGCACGCGCTGCGCGGCACGCTGTACCGCATCGGCCCCAACCCGATGTTCGCGCCCCGCGATGACTTCTATCACTGGTTCATCGGCGACGGCATGGTGCATGCCTTCGAGATCGAGCACGGCCGCGTGCGCTACCGCAACCGCTGGGTACAGACCGAGAAGCTGCGCCGCGAGCAGGCGGCCGGGCGCGCGCTGTTCGGCAGCTGGGGGAACCCGGCCACCACCGACCCCTCGGTGCAGGAGGTCGACGGCGAAGGCGTGGCCAATACCAATGTGCTGTGGCACGGCGACAAGCTGCTGGCGCTGGAGGAAGCGCATCCGCCGATCGCGCTCGATCCGCGCGAGCTCACCACGCTGGGCGCGCAACGCTACCAGGCCGATCTCGGCGGTAATGCGCTGGACAAGATGACGGCGCACCCCAAGATCGATCCCGTCACCGGCGAAATGGTCTTCTTCGCTTACTCGGCCGAGGGTCCCTTCACGCCTGCCGTGCTCTACGGCGTGCTCGATCGCAGCGGCCGGCTCACGCAGCTCGAACACTTCGCGGCGCCGTATCCGAGCATGGTGCACGACTTCATGGTGACCCGAAACTACGCGCTCTTCCCCATCCTGCCGCTGTCCGGCAGCATGGAGCGCGCGCTGCGCGGCGAACCGGCCTATGCCTGGGAACCGGAAAAGGGATCGCATATCGGCATCATGCCGCGCGCCGGCGGCAGCGCTCGCATGCGCTGGTTCCGCAACGACGCCTGCTATATGTTCCACGTGATGAATGCCTGGGAAGAGGGCAGCAAGATCATCGCCGACGTCATGCAGTACGACAGCTCGCCCATATTCAGTCCCGGCACTAGCCAGGATGGCACTTCCGCGCGCCTGTGCCGCTGGACCTTCGATCTCGAAGGCGACAGTGACACCTTCACCCGCACCTGGCTGGACGACCTGCCGGGCGAGTTTCCCCGCTTCGACGAGCGCTTCGCGATGCAGCCGTACCGTCACGGCTACTTCGCCTGGCGCGGCCACGAAAGCACCGCGCGCAGCATCTTCGATGGTCTCGCCCACCTCGACAATGCCACCGGCAAGCGCAAGACCTATCTGCTGCCGGAAGGCGACGGGCTCTCCGAGCCGGTCTTCGTGCCGCGCGCCGACGATGCGGCGGAGGGTGACGGCTGGCTGCTCGCCACCATCTACCGCGGCGCCGAGCACCGCAGTGACCTGGCCGTGTTCGACGCCGGCGAGATCGAGCGCGGCCCCGTGGCGCTGGCGCACCTGTCGCACCGCATGCCCTTCGGCTTTCACGGCAACTGGCGCAGCCACGGCTGAACCCATCGACCGGAGGAGATCATCATGGGCATGCTGACCGGCTTCGCGCCATTCATCGCCTTCTTCATCGCCATGCGGATGGCCTCGCCGCTGGCCGGCCTGGGCGCGGCCTTCCTGGTATCGCTGCTGCTGTGCCTGCGCATGTGGCGCCGCGGCGAGGCACTCAAAGTGCTGGAGGTAGGCAGCCTGGCGCTGTTCGGCGCGCTGGCGGCCTATACGCTGCTGCTGGCGCCCGCCTGGACGGTGGCAACCGTGCGGCTGGCGGTCGACGGCGGACTGCTGGCCATCGTGGTGGTGTCACTGGCGATCGGGAAGCCTTTCACGCTGCAGTACGCACGCGAGCGGGTGCCGCGCGAATACTGGAACTCGCCGCGCTTCCTGGCCGTCAACCGCCATATCACGCTGGTCTGGGCCGCGGCGCTGGCGGTGATGGTGGCTGCCGACGCTGCCGCCGAATATGTGAGTGCGATCCCATTGTGGGTCGACGTGGCTGCCACCATCGCGGCCTTTGCCGGCGCGGTGGTCTTCACCGTGCGCTATCCGGAAGCGGTACGGCGTGCGGCGATGGCGCAAGCACAAGGCAGCGGGCAGGCGAGGCCTTGAGCACGGGTGCGCAAGGCCTGGCAGTTCGGCTAGGCGAGCGCGATGCTGGGGTGCTGCTTCTGCTTGACTGCAAGCAGCGCGCTAGCGCGATGTGCAGCGCATCGCTGCTGCCAGCGCCTGCCCTCTCCCCCTCTCCCGCAAGCGGGAGAGGGGAGCAAACCAGCGCGGGGCGAAGCCCTTCGTGCCAGCCGAAGCCGACAGGATGCGCCAACACCAATCGTCAAGCATAGCGTCTTGATCCCCTCTCCCCTCAGGGGAGAGGGCCGGGGTGAGGGGTGGTCTAGCAAGGCGCCACAAACAACGAAGCCCCCGGTGTGGTCCGGCACGCCGACGGCAAGACGAAGCCGTCGGTGTTATCCAGCACGCCAAGACAAAGACGAAGCCGCCGGTTTCGTCCAGCACCCCATCATTCGCAAACGCCGAGGCCAGCCGCCCCCCCCATCGCCCCGCCAAGCTCACTGCTCGAACAGGATCACCGAGCGGGCCAGCTCTCCGCGGCGCAACTCATCGAAGGCGTCGTTGATCTGCTCCAGCGGCATGCGCTGCGAGATCAGTTCGTCCAGCTTCAGCTTGCCCGACATGTAGAAGTCGACCAGGCGCGGCATGTCCACGGGGAAGCGGTTGGAGCCCATCATCGAGCCCTGGATGCGCTTCTCGGCCAGGAAGTCGGTGCCCTTGAGCTCCACCTTCTGGCCCGGCGCGATCATGCCGATCACGGTCGCGGTGCCGCCACGGCGCAGCATGGCGAAGGCCTGCTCCGCGGTCTGCTTCAGCCCGATCGCCTCGAAGGCGAAATGCACGCCGCCCCCGGTGAGCGCTTGCACGGCCTGGACCGCGTCGGTGGCGCTGGCGTCAATCACATCCGTGGCGCCGAACTGGCGCGCCAGCTCCAGCTTGCCCGGCACCCGGTCGATGGCGATGATGCGGCTGGCGCCGGCAATGGCCGCGCCATTGATGGTGGCCAGGCCGATGCCGCCGCAGCCGATCACGGCCACGGTCTCGCCCGGCCGCACCCCAGCGGTATGAACGACGGCGCCAAAGCCGGTGGTGACCGCACAGCCGATCAGCGCGGCGCGGTCCAGCGGCATGTCGCGGCGGATCGCCACCAGCGCGTGCTCGTGGATCAGCATCTGCTCGGCAAAGGCAGACAGGTTCAGGAACTGGTTCATGGGTCCCTTGGGCGCGCGCAGGCGCGGCTCTTCGCCCTCGGCGCGCTTGGTGTCCGGCGCCACGCACAGCGACAGGTGCCCCGTCAGGCAGGATTCGCAATGGCCGCAGAAGGCCGACAGGCACGTGATGACGTGATCGCCGGGCTTGACGGTGCGCACCAGTTCACCGACCTGCTCTACCACGCCGGCCGCTTCGTGGCCCAGCACCGCGGGCAGCGTGGTGGGATAGGCGCCATCGACGAAGTGAAGATCGGAGTGGCAGACGCCCACCGCCGCCGTGCGAACCAGCACCTCATGGGGGCCGGGCTTGGAGATGGCTACGTCTTCGATCACGAGCGGGGTCTTAGGCTGATGCAGGACGGCTGCTTTCATGAGTCTCCTCGTTGCTTCTCGTTGCTTCTCGTTGGGAAGGGCCGGCCACGTGGCACGGGCGGGAACGGCAACCATACCGCCGAAACCGGATTCGGTGAAGCGTTGGGATGCTGAGCTGAGGTGCGGCGCCGAGCGCGGCTACAGCTCTTCTTCCACCGGCAGCAAGCGCAGCAGGCCCTGGCCCAGATGTTGCAGTGGCGTCATATCCGGCTCGCTGTCGTAGGTCACCAGCAGGCCGCCTTCGCGCGTGGTCCAGGTCAGCGTAGGCGCGCCGCCCGGCACGCCATCGGCGCCGGGATCCGGTGCGCGCAGCTCGACCTTGTATGCGATGTCGAGCAGCCGCGCGTCCAGGCCGCGGGCCATGGCCGCGCACAGCGCCGGGCTGTCCAGCACGATGCCCATCTCGGTATTGAGCCGTGCCGAGCGCGGATCCAGGTTCAGCGAGCCGACGAAGAGCAGGTGCTGGTCCACCATATAGCTCTTGGCGTGCAGGCTGGCGCGGCTGGAGCTGAACATGCGCCTTGGCCCGCGCCCGTCCAGTTCCGCATAGGCCGAAGGCTTGAGCTCATACAGTTCGATGCCGGCCTCGAGCAGCGCCTTGCGCCGCGGCGCGTAGCCCGCGTGCACGGCGTTGACGTCGGTGGCGCCAAAGGAGTTGGTCAGGACGCGTATCTTGACCCCGCGCGCTGCGATGGCCTGCAGCCACGCCACGCCGCGCTTGTCCGGCACGAAGTAAGGCGATACCAGCGCGAGGTCGTGCTGCGCGGTCTGCATCAGCTTGGCCAGCTTGGCGATGGCATGCGTGGGACTGTCCTGCACCGGCTGCAGCACCTTGTCAGGCCGGTCGGCAATCACGGTGGCGCGCCCGCTGAACACCGGCAGGTGGCCCCGGCGGATGCCGACCGCCAGGCCCGAGTCGAGCAGCTCCTGCACATAGGGGCTGGTGCGCGCCTTGCGGCCCTCGATGGCCAGGCGCTTGCGCACCTTGGCCAGTTCGTCTTCGCCCTGCGCGTGCCCGGCCAGCTTGATCAGCGCGGCGGCGGGATAGGCGGACTCGCTGTTCCAGTAGTCGTCGAACACGGCGGAAACCAGGGGCACAACGGGGCCGGCGGCCAGCAGGTCCAGGTCGCTGAAGTCCACCTCCGCCGCGGCGGCGAAATAGGCGTCGGCCACGTTGCGCCCGCCGACGATGGCGAACTGGTTGTCGGCAATCATCGCCTTGTTGTGCATGCGCTGGTCCAGGCGATGGAAGTCGGAGAGGAAATCCATCCAGCGCGCGTCGCGGTTGGCAAAGGGATTGAACAGCCGGACCTGGATGCGCGGATGGCTGTCCAGCGCGGCCAGCAGCGCGTCGTGGCCTTCGGTATGCAGGTCGTCGACCAGCAGCCGCACGCGCACGCCCCGGTCTGCCGCGGCCAGCAGCTCACCGATCAGCGCGGTGCCGGTCGCGTCGGGCTCGAAGGTGTAGTACTGCAGGTCGAGGCTGCGCGTGGCAGCCCGCGCCAGCGCCAGGCGGGCCGCCAGTGCATCGGGGCCGGCGGCCATCGGGTAGAACAGCGACTCCCCGGGGTGCTCCGCCAGCTTCGCTGCGACTGACTCGCCCAGCGGCGTGCCAGCGGTATCGGCCTGGGCGATGGCCTGGGAGGGCGTGCGCTGCACTTGGCTGGGCAGGCTGGCGCAGGCCGCGAGGAACAGGGTGGCGCACAACACGGCAAGTCCGGCCTTCATGCAGGCTCCTTTCCTGTTGCGGCGCACCATGTTCAGGGCGCGTGGCTTGAGGCGGGATCGGGTGCAGGATCCGGCGCCCGTTCGCTGCCGGGCGCAATCGGTACCGTCGGCTCCGCCGGCACCGTCGGCACCGTCGGCACCGCATCCGCCCCGACTGCGGCCGCGGTTTCGGGCCGGTGGAAGGCGCGGATGATCTGCTGGGCGACGCGCACCCGCCCGTCCACCGGTGCCGGGAAACGCAGGACGGCATCCAGCCGGCCCGCGTCGGCCGGTTCAAACAGCACGCGCGGCTCGAACTGGGAAAGGTCGAGGAAGCGCATTTCGCCGTGGTAGCGCAGGCTGCGGCCCGCTTCCTCCAGGAAGTCGGCGCAGGCCTGCCGTCCGATCGCTACCAGCCGGGCCTCGACGGCATCGGGATCGGCGCCTTCCACAAGCGGAAAGCGGACCGTGTCGAGCGTGTACTTTCCGGTCTGCGAGTGGTTGCGCACCGCCGTGGTCAACAGCTGGCTATTGGGCACCTTCACCGTGTAGCCGGTGTACTGCCGGGACGCGCCGACCTCCACCAGGGTGGTGGTCAGGACGTCCATGTCGATCACCTCGCCGGAATTCGGCCCGATTTCGACCAGGTCCCCCAACTGGAAGGGGCGCGACACCATGCGCATGAAGGCGCCCAGCAGGCACATCACCAGTTCCTTGCCGGCCAGCATCGCGGCCGCCGCGAAGGCCGCCAGCGAGATCGCCACGCTGCGCAGCTCGGACACCCAGATGCCCAGCAGGAGCAGGAACACCACCGCCGCCACCAGGTTGCGGCTGGCTACAGTCCAGGCGCGGTAGTTGCCGCGGGTATCGGCCTGCTGGCGGGACCGGAAGAAGCGATTGACCAGCTTGACGACGAGCACGCCGCCCAGCACGATGACCGCGCTCAGCAGCACGTGCGCCCACAGGCCTTCGTCGGTGGTGGGGAGTTTCATTCGGTTCTTGGCCGGTGCCGCCGGCTGCCCGCGGCGCCGCTGGCCGCCATACTGTCGCGCGCCGGCCGTCGTTGTTGCCCACACAGCTGATTCTAGTGGCAGCACGGCACCCTGCGCGCTTTGCGCTGGCGGCGTTTTCTCTTATGATGCCCGCCGACGTACCGGCCGGTATGTACCGGTCGGAACAGCAACCGGCACCATCGGCGCGGGCTGCCCGCTTCTGCCGGGGGCCCGGCCCAGAACACAAGGCCTCATGCACAGCCAGCAACCCAGCACCGGAGCCCCCGTGCCCGCCCTGCGCCGCACCTTGCGCGCGCGCCACCTCACCATGATCGCCATCGGCGGCTCGATCGGCACCGGGCTGTTCGTCGCCTCCGGCGCCACCATCGCCCAGGCCGGGCCGGGTGGCGCACTCGCCGCCTACGTGCTGGTCGGCGCGATGGTCTACTTCCTGATGACCAGCCTCGGCGAACTCGCCGCCTACATGCCGGTATCCGGCTCCTTCTCCACTTATGGCGCCCTCTACGTGGACGAAGGCTTCGGCTTCGCGCTGGGCTGGAACTACTGGTACAACTGGGCCGTGACCATCGCGGTGGAACTGGCCGCGGCGCAGCTCGTGATGCAGTACTGGTTCCCGGACACGCCGGGCATCCTGTGGAGCGCGCTCTTCCTCACCCTGATGTTCCTGCTCAACGCCATCTCCGTGCGCGGCTTCGGCGAGGCCGAATACTGGTGCGCGCTGATCAAGGTGGTGACCGTGATCGCCTTCATCGCCATCGGCCTGCTGATGATCGTGGGCATCATGCGCGGCGACGGCGGCGGCCTGCCGCCGGGGCTGACCAACCTGACCATCGGCGACGCGCCGTTCGTCGGCGGCCTGCCCGCCATGATCGGCGTGGCCATGATCGCCGGCTTCTCCTTCCAGGGCACCGAGCTGATCGGCGTGGCCGCCGGCGAGTCGGCCGATCCGGCCAAGAGCATCCCGCGCGCGGTGCGCCAGGTGTTCTGGCGCATCCTGCTGTTCTACGTGCTGGCCATCCTGATCATCGGCATCCTGGTCCCGTACACCGATCCCAGCCTGCTGAAGAACGATGTGCAGACCGTGGGCGTGAGCCCCTTCACGCTGGTATTCCGCCACGCGGGCCTGGCCTTCGCCGCCGGCGTGATGAACGCGGTGATCCTGACCGCGGTGCTGTCGGCGGGCAACTCGGGCATGTACGCCTCGACCCGCATGCTCTACAACCTGGCCACCGAGGGCCGCGCCCCGCGTGTGTTCGCCCGCCTGACCCGCAACGGCGTGCCGCTGGCGGCGCTGCTGGCCACCACCGCCGTGGGCGCGCTGTGCTTCCTGACCTCGCTGTTCAAGAGCCAGACGGTCTACCTGTGGCTGCTCAACCTGTCGGGCATGACGGGCTTCATCGCCTGGCTGGGCATCGCCATCAGCCACTACCGCTTCCGCAAAGGCTTCATGCAGCGGGGCCTGGACCTGGCGCGCCTGCCCTACCGCTCGCCCTTCTTCCCCTATGGCCCGATCTTCGCCTTTGCGCTGTGCATGGTGATCACACTGGGCCAGAATTACCAGGCCTTCACCGAAGGCCGCATCGACTGGCTCGCCGTCACCGCGACCTACATCGGCATCCCGATCTTCCTGCTGGTCTGGCTGGGCTACCGCCTGGTGCGCAAGACCCGCATCGTGCCCTACGCCGAGATGTACTTCCCGCCACTGCCGCCGCGTAACGGCGACGCGCCGGAGGCACGAGTCGCAGCGGCGGCCGCCGAATAGACCCGAGGCCGGGCAGGCTGCGGTCCCGCGCACGATCCGCAGCCTACAGATAAAACGAGCAGAAGGCAGGACCGCCGACGGAGCAACACGCTTCCCGACGCACATAACAAGCAACAACGAGCAACAACAACAAGCAACAACAAAAGGAGAACCGCTTTGACGCACCGTACCCGCGCCACCCTGGCCGCCGTCGCCGCCAGCCTCGCCTGTGGCTTCGCCACCAGCGCCCTCGCCGCCCCGACCCTGGTCGAGTCCGTGCAGGGCTATACGCTGCAGGATGGCAAGCTCGCCACCTTCTCCGGCCTGGTGTTCGACCAGGGCAAGGTGCTCGCCACTGGCGACGCCGCCGCGCTGCGCGCCCGCTACCCCGACGCGAGCCGGGTCGACGGCGGCGGCAAGACCCTGCTGCCCGGCCTGATCGACGCGCACGGCCACGTCTTCCGGCTGGGCTTCAAGACCACCGAGATCTCGCTGTCGGGCACCAAGGACCTGGCCGAGGCGCAGGGCATCATCCGCGCCTACGGGGAGAAGAACCCGCAGCGCAAGTGGCTGCTGGGCTACGGCTGGAACCAGGTCAACTGGAAGCTGGGCCGCTTCCCCACCGCCGCCGAACTGGATGCCGCCGTCTCCGACCGGCCGGCGCGCCTGATCCGCGTCGACGGCCACGCCGCCTGGCTCAACACCAAGGCGCTGCAGGCCGCCGGCATCACGCGCGACACCAAGGACCCGGCGGGCGGCCGCATCGAGCGTGACGCCGACGGCAACCCCACCGGCGTGCTGGTCGACAAGGCCATGGCGCTGGTCAACGACGTGGTCCCGCCCTATTCGGACGATGACCGCCGCGCGGCGCTGGCCGCCGCCATCGCGCACATGAACGCGCTGGGCCTGACCGCCGTGGGCGACGCCGGGGTGACCGTCGCCGAAGACCGCATCTATCGCGAGTTCGCCGACCAGGGCAAGCTCAAGACCCGCATCTACGGCATGATCCGCGACGTCGGCGACGACTTCAAGGCACTCTCGGCCAAGGGCCCGCTGGTGGGCTACGGCAACGACCGCTACTACCTGAGCGCGGTCAAGCTCTACGGCGACGGCGCGCTGGGCAGCCGCGGCGCCGCGCTGATGGCGCCGTACTCGGACGACCACGTCCACAGCGGCCTGCTCTTCATGAGCGACGCCGTGATGCAGAGCGCGGTCAAGAGCGCGATCAAGGCGGGCTACCAGGTCAATGTGCACGCCATCGGTGACGCCACCAACCACCAGGTGCTGGACGCCATGGAAGCGGCCTACAAGGAAGTCGGCGGGCGCGAGCTGCGCAACCGTGTCGAGCACGCGCAGGTGATCGCGCTGCCGGACATCCCGCGCTTCAAGCAGCTCGACCTGATCGCCTCGATGCAGCCCACGCACGCCACCAGCGACATGAACATGGCGGAAGACAGAGTCGGCAAGGAACGCATCAAGGGCGCCTATGCCTGGCAGACGCTGCTCAAGCAAGGCACGGTGATCGCCGGCGGCTCGGACTTCCCGGTGGAATCGGCCAATCCGTTCTACGGGCTGCACGCCGCCGTCACCCGCACCGACCACGAAGGCCGTCCGATCCAAGGCTGGCATCCGGAAGAGGCGATGACGCTGGCGCAGGCCTTCCGCGCCTTCACGCTGGACGCCGCCTACGCCGAGCACCAGGAAAAGACGCTGGGCTCGCTGGAGGCGGGCAAGTGGGCCGACTTCATCCTGGTCGACCGTGACCTGTTCAAGGTGGCGCCGTCGGAGATCTGGAAGACCAAGGTGTTGCAGACCTGGGTGGGCGGCGAGCGCGTCTACGCACAGAAGGACTGACAGCAAGGCCTCGCCTGGCGAGGCTCCTGCGCCGCACCGGCGGCACCCGCGTGCGCCCGCTTCACCGGCGCCGCGGCTTGTGGGATAGTCGCAGCATGAACCCGGTGGCGGTGCGCCGCCACCGGTCCCGCACCGCTGTCCGATGATTCCTCGCCCCTTCGCGCCGGGCACCCTGTGGCCGGCCATCCTGCGCCAGACGGCACACGCCCTGCGATGCGGAGCGCTGCTGCCGATCGAGACTGCCCAGTCGGTGCTCGACGACGGCGGCGTCCGTTTCCGGGTGCGCCAGGTCTCCAGCCTGGCCAGCAAACCCCAGCCGCGGCCCAACTCCGGCACCCAGCCCGGCACCCAGCCCGCCGACCCCTTCCTGCCCCACGATCCGGACCTCTTCGTGGCCGACATCAGCCCGACGCACCTCGCGCTGCTGAACAAGTTCAACGTCATCGACCATCACCTGCTGATCGTCACCCGGCACTTCATCGCGCAGGAAGCGTTGCTGGACCTGGCGGACTTCACCGCCCTGTTCACCTGCCTGGCCGAGTTCGATGGCCTGGGCTTCTACAACGGCGGGAGCGCGGCCGGCGCCAGCCAGTCCCACAAGCATCTGCAGACGGTGCCGCTGGCAGGACTGGGCGGGACTCTGCCCGTCGCCGCCCTGCTGGATGCCCTCCCGGCGATGCCCACGGCCTGCGCCGACAGCGCAGTCGGGACCGTGCCCGGCCTGCCTTTCCCGCATGCCTACACGCCGCTGGCGGCGCCGCCGACGCTACCGCCGGCGCGCATGGCCCGCGTGGCGCTGGCGCGCTACCGGCAGCTGCTCGACGCCGTCGGCATCCAGGCGGTCGATGTGGGCGGCGAGGCGCACCAGTCGGCGCCCTACAACCTTCTGGTATTTCCCCGCGGCATGCTGCTGGTGCCGCGCGCCGCCGAACATGTGGCGGGCATTTCCATCAATGCGCTGGCCTTTGCCGGGTCGCTCTTCGTGCGCGACGCAGCACAGATGGAGACGGTTGCCGCGCTCGGCCCGATGGCCGTGCTGCGCCAGGCGGCCGGCGCTGCCTGAACGCCAGGCCGGCCAGGGCCTACGTGCCTTCCTCGTCCAGGTAGATCTTCGCCAGCCCCTTCTTGATGGCGTCGACGATCTGCTCGCGGCGCAGCGCAATATGTGAGGCCAGGCAGGCTTCCGCGCGCGGCCAGTCGCGTGCGCGCAGTGCGCGTACGATCTCGCCGTGCTCGCGCTGGGTGGAATCGCGCCCCACGTTCTCCATGTCGATCCAGCGGATAAAGCGGATGCGCTCATTCAGGCTGACCAGCATGCGCTTGAGCTCGGCATTGCCCGCCATCTCGGCAAGGCGCAGATGGAAGCCCTCGTCCAGTTCCACCAGTTGCTGCACCGGGGTGTCGGGCGACACCGACTTGCTTCCTTCCAGGTACTGCGCCAGCGCCTCCAGGCTGTCCTCGCTGGCCCGCTCGAAGGCCAGCCGCAGGCATTCGCGCTCGATGGCGACGCGCGCCTCGTACAGGTCCTGCATCTCCTGGATGTCCAGCGGGCGGCGCACATAGCCGCGGCTGGATTCCACCAGGAAACCGTCGGTGGCCAGCCGCGTCAGCGCCTCGCGCACCGGCGTGCGGCTGACGCCGAGCTGCTCGGCCAGCTCGATCTCGTTCAGGCGCTCGCCGGGCTTCAGCGCGTAGGAGATGGCCATCTCCCGCAGCGTGTTGAACACGTCGGAGCCGCGCTTGCGCCTGACCGTGGAAATCGGCGACTTCATGCTTGTTTCTGCCTGCCTAGGTTTTGGATGGCACGGATCATACCGCGCGGCCCCGCCGCTGCTGATCCGGCCGCCCGATTCGGCATGCCCGCGCCGGCCACACCCCGCCGCAGCAGCACCAGGATCCATGCATACGTTTAAGTATACTTAAAAGTATTCTCTAGTGTATGCTTTTCGCATGCCCACCGGCGAGACCGTGCCGGACGGCCCCACCACCCGACTGGAGACTGACCGGATGACCAAGATGAACGGCGCCGAAGCGATGGTGCGCATGCTTCAGCTCAACGGCGTGAAGCACGTGTTCGGACTGTGCGGCGACACCAGCCTGCCCTTCTACGACGCCATGGCACGGCTGGACCACGGCATCGACCACGTGCTGACGCGCGACGAGCGCAGCGCCGGCTACATGGCCGACGCCTATGCCCGTGTCACCGGCAAGGTCGGCGTCTGCGAAGGCCCCAGCGGCGGCGGCGCCACCTACCTGCTGCCGGGCCTGGTCGAAGCCAACGAATCGTCGGTGGCGGTGCTGGGCATCACCTCGGACGTCTCGGTCGGCTCGCGCGGCAAGTACCCGCTGACCGAGCTGGACCAGGAGGCGCTGTACCGGCCGCTGACCAAGTGGAACACCACCATCGACCGCGCCGACCAGATCCCCGACGCGGTGCGCGCCGCCTTCCGCGCCATGACCACCGGCAAGCCGGGCTCGGCCCACCTCTGCCTGCCCTACGACGTGCAGAAGCACGAGGTCGATGCCGCCGACGTGTGGGCGCAGCCCGGCCACGACCGCTTCCCCGCCATGCGCTACGCGCCGGACCCTGCCGAGGTGGAGCGCGCCGCGCAGCGCCTGGTCGAAGCGCGCGCGCCGCTCGTCATCTGCGGCGGCGGCGTGGTCATCTCGGGCGCCTGCGCCGAACTGGAAACGCTGGCCACGGCGCTCAACGCCCCGGTCTGCACCACGGTCAGCGGCCAGGGCAGCCTGGCCGACACCCACCCGCTCAACGCCGGCGTGGTCGGCGCCAACGGCGGCATCCTCGCCACGCGCGAGATGGTGGCCGGCGCCGACGCGGTGCTCTTCATCGGCTGCCGCGCCGGCTCCACCACTACCGAGCACTGGCGCTTCCCGGGGCGCGGCGTGCCCATCCTGCATATCGACATCGACCCCATGGTGGTGGCCGCCAACTACCGCACCGAGGTAGGCATGGTCGGCGACGCGCTGCTGGCGCTGCGCCTGCTCAATGCCGCCGTGCGCGAACGCCTGCCCCACCGCCGCGCCGACACGGCCGACGGGCGCGCCCTGGTGGCGGCCGCGCGCGCCGCCAAGCGGGCGCGCTTCGCACCGCTCGCGGCCTCGCTGGACACCCCGGTCAAGCCCGAGCGCGTGGTCGATGCGCTCAACCGGCTGCTGCCCGACGATGCCATCGTCGTGGCCGACCCCGGCACGCCCTGCCCCTACTTCTCCGCCTACCACGAAGCCCGGCGCGCGGGCCGGCAGTTCATCACCAACCGCGCCCACGGCGCGCTGGGCTTCTCGCTGGCCGCCGGCATCGGCGCCGCGCTGGGCCGCCCGGGCGCCACCGTGGTCTCGGTCATGGGCGACGGCAGCTTCGGCTTCACCTGCGGCGAGATGGAGACGCTGGTGCGCCGGCGCATCCCGCTCAAGATGATCGTCTTCTCCAACTCGGTGTTCGGCTGGATCAAGGCCAGCCAGAAGGCAGGCTACGACCAGCGCTACTTCTCGGTAGACTTCAGCCGCACCGACCACGCCCGCGTAGCCGAGGCCTTCGGCGTGCGCGCCTGGCGCGTGGAGGACCCGGCCTCGCTCGACTCTGCGATCCGCGCGGCGCTGGAGCACGACGGCCCCGCACTGGTCGACGTGATCACGCAGGAGCTGCAGGACGCGGCCGCGCCGGTCAGCCAGTGGATGGGTTGAGCGCAACGCCGGTGCGCCGCAATGGCGGGCAGGCCCCGGGTACCCGGCGCCCGCCCCGGACATGGTTTGGATTCCAGGAGGGCTGTCCCGATGCTATTCCCTTGTCTTTCCTTGCGCCGGCCAGCGTCGCTGGCCGCGCTTGGCGCGCTGGCCACGCTCGCCGCGCTGTCCGGCCTGCTGCCAGCGACGACGCCAGCGGCCCGCGCCGACACCGGCACGCCGCTGAAGCTGGTCGTCACCTTCCCGCCCGGCGGCAGCACCGACATCGCCGCGCGCATCGTCCAGCCCAAGCTGGCCGAGATCCTCGGGCGCTCGGTGCTGGTGGAAAACCGTCCCGGCGCCGCCAGCCAGATCGCCACCCAGTACGTGGCGCGTTCGGCGCCGGACGGCAATACCCTGCTGGTCAGCTTCGACACGCACGCCATCAACCCCATCGCCAAGCCGAAGCTGCCCTACGACACCTTCAAGGACTTCGCCGGTGTCACGCTGGCGCTGCGCTTCCCGCTGGTGATCGGCGCCCACCCCTCGGTGCCCGGCAAGGACCTGCGCGGCTTCCTCGACGCCGCCCGCCAAGCGCCGAACCAGTTCAGCTACGCCTCGACCGGACTCGGCTCGATGAACCATCTCGTCGCCGAAGACCTGAAGCGCCAGGCCGGCGTGGAAATCCTGCACGTGCCCTATGCCGGCGGCGGTCCGGCGGTACAGGCCGTGCTGGGCAACGTCTCCAGCCTGACGCTGCTCAGCTACGCCGCGCTCAAGGGCCAGATCGCCGCCGGCCGCATCAAGCCGCTGGCGGTCACCGGCGCCAAGCGCCTGCCCGAGCTGCCCGACGTGCCCACCGTGGCCGAGTCGGGCTTTCCCGGCTTCGAGGCCTACTCCTGGATCGGCATCTTCGCGCCGGCCGCCACGCCACCAGCGCTGCTGCGCAAGCTGAGCGAGGATTTCCAGGCCGCGCTGAACGATCCCGAAACCCACCGCAAGCTGACCCAGGCCGGTTTCGAAGTCATGGCCAGCGACGGCCCCGCGCTCGACCGCTATGCGCGCGTGCAGTACGAGCGTTGGAAGGGCTTCGTGACGAAGACCGGGCTGAAGCTGGAGGAGTGAGGGAGGAAGGCGGCCTGCCCGCTTTGCGTGCGGGCTGTCCTTCAGAACACGACGTCCACCGCCGCGGGCGCGACGATGCACACGCCGAAACTGGTGATATCCGGCAGCGTCGCATTGTGATGGGCCACAATGCGCCCGGCATCCGCGTGCGGCTTGTCATGCGTGGTGTGCGCATCGGCCGCGAGCGACACCGCATAGCCCAGCGCGGCGGCGCGCCGCACGGTGGTGTCCACGCAGAACTCGGTGGCGTAGCCGCAGATCACCAGATGGTGGATGCCCCGCTCGTCCAGCCAGGCCTGCAGCGGCGTGCGCAGGAAGGAGTCAGGGGTGGTCTTGCGCAGGCGCAGATCGTCCAGCGCGGCCTCCAGGCCGGCAGCAAGCTGCCAGCCCGGCGTGCCGTGGGTGAGCGCACCGCCAGCCGTCTCATGCTGGATGAAGACGACCGGCACGCCTTGCGCGCGCGCCCGGACGCTCAGCGCATTGATACGACTGATCACGGCATCCGCATCGGCGGGATGCGGAACGGGTGCGAACAGAGCGTGTTGGACGTCGATGACGAGCAGAGCGGAGGTCATGGAGTCAGAAGCGGGCGGAAGCGGTCGATGAACGCGGCAACACCGATGATCGCACGGGAAGGCCTGGCCTGGGCGCCTGCCCTGTCCACGAAGGCTTCCCTACCCTTCCCGCCCAGCAAGCGTCCCGAGGTAGCGGAGGCCGGGATCCACACCAGCCGGCGTCAGCCCGCGCCCACTCTCGGCTCCGCCACCGTGATCCGGTGCAGCAAGCGGCTGTACCCTTCATAGCCACCCGTGGCCGCGTGGTTGACGCAGCGGTTGTCCCACAGCAGCAGCATGCCCTGCGACCAGCGGTGGCGGTACACGAACTCGGGCCTGGCCTGGTGTGCGAACACCGTGCGCAGAATGTCCGCCCCCTCCTGCTCGCCGACGCCATCGATGCCGATCGTGTAGCCCATGCTGACGAAGAGCGCGGTGCGCCCCGTCTCCGGATGCCGGCGCGCGATGGGATGGAGCTGCGTGGCGAGCGCGCTGTCGGAATAGCGGATCGCCATCGAGCGGCCCTTGTCCTTCTCGCCATAGGCGCCGGCGCGCGCATAGCCGCGCCGCGCCGAATGGATGCCCTGGCGCCCTGTCAGCAATTGCTTCAGGTCGGTGGGCAGAGCCTCCCAGGCCGCGTACTGGTCGGAGAACAGGGTGTCGCCGCCCACCGGCGGGATAACGTTGCCGTAGAGCACCGTGGCAGCCGGCGGCTGGGCGAGGAAGCTCCAGTCCGAGTGCCAGGCTTCCGCGAAGATGGGTGTGCGTTCATCGGCGTCGCGCCGCACCTGCGCCACGTGTGGGTGGCCCGGGACGGACTCGAAGTAGGGATCGACGCCGAAGGGGCCGAGCGTCAGCGCGAAGCGCTCGATGTCCTCGACCGACAGGTCCTGGTCGGGAAACGCGAGCACCTGGTGCGCCAGCCAGTGCCGGCGGATCTCGGCGACCTGCTCGGCACCGAGCGCCCGACTCAGGTCCAGGCCCTCGACCAGCGCGCCGCAGGAGGCGTCCTGCGGCAGAACTTGCATTGTCATCTCTGTCTCCTGTTTCACCTGGGCCGCGAGGCACCAGGGCAGGATTCGACGCGCCCCGACGGGCCGGGGCCGGCCTGCCGCGCCGCCGTCCTTGCGCGGCAGCGGCTCACCCGCCGTTGCCGGCGGGACCCAGCCTTCAGTAGAGGGTGCGGGCCAGGAAGGTCAGCGTCCGGTCCCAGGCCATCTCGGACCAGACCGGATCGAACTGCGTGGCAGGCAGGCGGCCGGGGCCGACGGCGGTCTCGTTGGCGAAGGCGTGATGGGCGAGGTAGCGGTGGAAGGTGAAGTCGACGTCGGCCTCTTTCAGCTTCGCCTCCAGCGCGTCCACCGATTCAGCGGAGAAGAAGGCATCCTGCGTGGCCCAGTGGCCCATCACGGGCACCTTGATCTTGGCGGCGTCGATGTACTCCAGCGGCGGCAGGCCATACCAGGCCACGCCGGCCGCGAGGTCGGCGTGCTGGCCCAGCGCCAGCAGCGTCAGCGCGCCGCCCATGCAGAAGCCGGTGACGGCGACGCGGTCGGTCAGCGTCTTTAGGTAGCTGACGGCGCCGCCGATGTCCTGCGAGGCAGCGTCGCCGAAATCGAGCGCGCTCATCAGATGGTGCGCCTCCTCGGCTTCGACGGTGGACTTGCCGCGGTACAGGTCCGGCACCAGCGCGTAGTAGCCGCAGCGGGCCAGGCGGTCAGCGACGCCACGGATCTGGTCATTCAGGCCCCACCACTCCTGGATGACCACCACCGCGGGCGCGCCCTCGGTCTTGTCTGGCGTCGCGAGGTAGCCATTCAGTTCTTTGCCGTCTGGTCGGCGAAACGCAATCGTGGATCCGGTGGCTTGCGGCATGGTCACACTCCTTTAGCGAGTTAGCGAAATGGATCGAAATGGATGAATGGGATGCAGGGGCCGTATCGATACCAGTATCGATACCGATGCGATGTGAATGGCAGCGCGCGGGCGGCGGCGTGCCATGCGGCCGCCCGTGTGCGCAGGTGATTGTATGCCACGGTCCGGCGAGGGCGGTGTGAAGGATGCGGGGTGGGCTGCATTGAAGGGCGCAGCCGAGGCCGGTACCAGGGCGGCATGCGCCGGCATGGCGAGACGCCTCAGGAGCCGCCGGGCGCGCCCGACTGGGCCGCGGCCTCGAGCGCGCGCCGCAGCGCCGCACGCGCCAGCAGCCGGGTGGAATCCAGCGTAGGCAGCGCCGAATTGCCGTCGTGGATGATCAGCGGGATCTCGGTGCAGCCCAGCACCACGGCATCGCAGCCTTGCTCGCGCATGCGCGCGATCACGCGCTGGAACACCGCCACGGAAGCTGGCTCGA
Organism: Cupriavidus sp. 09_S30; assembly: GCF_056930435.1. NCBI lineage: Bacteria > Pseudomonadati > Pseudomonadota > Betaproteobacteria > Burkholderiales > Burkholderiaceae > Cupriavidus > Cupriavidus sp. 09_S30. The sequence goes on from NZ_JBXOWI010000002.1 coordinate 2,711,797, forward strand.
TGCGCCCCGGCACCAGTTCGTCCATGATGATGCGCGCGATCGCGTCGCGCTCTTCCGCGCTGGGCCGCACGCAGTCCAGCCCGCGCGCCGCCAGCGCGTCCGGATAGACCTCGCTGTCCACCAGCCAGCGCGTGCCGGTCAGGCCCAGGCGGCGGTAGCCGCGCGCCACGGCCTCATCGGCCACCACCTCGGCGATATGCAGCCAGGGCAGCGGCGAGCGCGGCAGGACTTCGGGCAGCGCCTGGTGGATGGTGTTGTCGGGGCAGATCAGGAAGTCGGCGCCGGCGCGGGCCAGCTTGTATGCGGAGGACAGCATCAGTTCTGCCACGCCGTGGCGGTCGCCCGCATCGAGGCAGCGCACATAGTCGGCCAGGGAATGCGTGTGCATGGAGACCTCGGGATGGCCGTGGGAGCCCAGCCAGCGGGCGCCTTCGGCGCAGATGGTGCGGTAGCAGAGCGCTGCGCCCTCGGCGGAGCAGGCGACGATTCCGATGTGCTGCGTCATGGCGGTGGGTTTCCTCCTGTCTGTGATGCGCTGGCCGTGGTGCGTAGGGTGCCCCGGCTTGTCAGGCGTGGCGGCCGTCCCCGATGAGAGCGGTCTGCGCCATCATGGTCCTTTCCCCGTTCCGCATGTGCGCAATCCATGCGGCTCCGCCTGCCGGAGTATCTCCGGAAGACCCGCGATGCTCAAGCCGGACCCATCACATTGCACGGCTACTTGCGGCTTTCAGCGCGGAAAGCACGCCATACGCCGAGCTACGACGCCCTCACCGCTTGCCGCACACGACGCGCCATGAACGGCGCCAGACTCAGCAGGCCGGCCACCGCCAGCGCCAGCCCCACCCACAGCGGCGAACGCAGGCCATAGCCGGCATCGATTGTTGCACCCCCGGCCCATGAACCGAACGCCAAGCCGGCAGTGATCAGCGAAGCGTGCATGGTGTTGACCAGGGGCCCGGGCGATGCGGTGCGCATGACACGGGCCACCATCGCCGGATTGAGCGCCACCCCGGTAAGGCCGATGCCCAGGAAGGCGATCACGCTGACGACGGCGCTGTGCGCGAAGCTCGCGAATACGCCCTGCGCCAAGGCCAGGATTGCCAGGCCACCCGCCAGCACCTCCATCGTGTGCCGGTCGGCCAAGCGCCCGACGACGAGGTTGCCGACGACGTTGGCAAGGCCATAGACCACCAGCAACCAGGGAATGGCGCTGGCGGGAAAGCCCGTCACTTCGGTGAAGATCGGCGAGAAGTAGTTGAAGGCCGCGAAGGTCGCGCCGATGATGAGCGCGCTGGTGGCGTAGGCCGCCCACAGCCCGCCATTGCGCAGGGAGCGGAACTCGGCCCCGAGGCCGACGCGGCCCTGATCCTTCGGGGCCGGCAGGCGCCAGGCCACCACGGCCGTGCAGAGCATGGACAACACGGCTACGGTCCAGAAGCTGGTGCGCCAGCCGTAGTGTTGCTCGATCAAGGCCGTGGCCGGCACGCCGAACACCGGGGCGAGCATCAGGCCCGCCAGCACCAGGGATACGGCGCGGCCACGGGTCTCGGGCGCGACCAGGCCAGCGCAGATGGTCAGGGATACGCCGAAGCATGCGGCACTGGCGACGCCCATGACGACACGCCCCACCGCCATGACGCCATAGGTGGAAGCCGACGCCGCCTGCACGGCCCCAAGCACGTACAGCAGCAGCAAGCACAGCAGCGCCGGCTTGTCGGGCATGCGCCGTGCCAGCAGCAAGGCGGTCAGCACCGGGCCGCCGATCGCCATGCCCAGCGCATACAGCGAAATCAGATGGCCGATCTCGCCCACGGAGACGTTCAGCGCGGCAGCCAGCGACGGCATCATGCCCGCCACCATGAACTCCGCCGTGGTCAGGGCAAAGATCGTCAAACCCAGCAGATAGACGACGAAGGGGATGGGCGTTGGTCGGCTCATATTTTAACGTTCATTCCAAAATTGGCAAAATAAAAAGGCCGATGCGGCCCGAACACGGTTGTGCAGACTCACAGTCGGGCCAGCGTGCCCTCCATGACATCCTCCAGAAACGCCCGCTCCGGCATGGAGCGCCCCAGCAGCCGCAAGCCGTAGTAGCTGCTCAGGAAGGCCCGCGCCATCGACAGCGCCGGGCGCTCCGCGGCCACCTCGCCATTGCGCTGGCCCACGGCGAACAGATGGCACAGCACCTGCTCCAGGCGGGTCACATAGACCCGGCTGATCTGTTCGACCACCGGATCCTTGCCCGAGCGCTCCAGCACGGCGAACAATGCCATGCAACCCCGGCGCTTGAGCGGATCGAGGTCGCCTTCGATACCCCATTGCATCAGGGCGCGCAGGCGCTCCTTGACCGTGCCGGGGCCGCTGAGGATGCTCGACTGTGCCTGGATGCCCAATTCCTGATAGCGCGTCAGCGCCTCGTGATAGAGCCCGAGCTTGCTGCCGAAGGCGTTGTACAGGCTGCCGCGGCCCAGGCCGGTGCATTCGACCAGTTCCTGCGCCGAGGTGGCCTCGTAGCCGTTGGACCAGAACACGTCCATCGCCGCCTCGATCACCGCGTCGTCGTCGAACTCTCGGGGTCTGCCGCTCATGGGGTGTCCAGGATGCCAGGGGCTGGGGGGGCCCAGCGGATGTTCATAGGTGGCTGCAATGTAGCTTATATTTTAACGTTCGGTCAAATATTGATTGGGGGCTGCCTCTGCACCAGCGCGCGCTGCGCGCGCAACGCATCCAGCACGATGGCAGCCAGCCGTTCCGCTGCGGGCGGCAGGCTATTGCCGGCCCGCACCAGTGCCAGCGGCAGCGCGGGCAATGCCGGCAACCCGAGCGCGGCCGCGTCGAGCGCGCCGACGTTGCCCGGCAGGCCGTAGCGGGTGCGCACCGTAAGCCCCAAGCCGGCCGCGGCGGCCGCCCACAGCCCCGCCAGGCTGGGACTGGTGAAGACCACCCGCCAGGGCATGCGGGCACGGTCCAGCGCGGCGGTGGCGGCCGCGTGGAACTGGCAGGGCCGGTCGAAGGCCAGCAGCGGCAAGGGCTCGCCCGCATCGGGCTGCCACGCGGGCATGCTGGCGCCAATCCAGCACATCTGCGCCTCGTCGATGCGCTCGGCGCCGCCCGCCGCCTGCTGCCGGTAGCCCCCGGCTCCCGCATCGTCCCAGATCAGGGCCAGATCCAGCCGGCCGGTGGCGATGCGCTCCAGCAACTCCGCATTGCGCGCCACCGCCGCTTCCACGCGCACGCGCGGGTGGGCGCGGGCGAAGCGCCCCAGCACCTCGGGCAGCATGGCCTCGCCGAATTCCTCCTGCAGGCCCAGGCGCACGGCGCCGTCCAGTTCGGTACCGCGCACGGCGACGGCGGCCTCGTCGTTCAGCTCCAGCAGGCGGCGTGCGTAGCCAAGCATCACCTCGCCCGCATCGGTCAGCGCCAGGCCGCGGCCCTCTTTGCGGAACAGGGGCACGCCGGCCTGCTCTTCGAGCTTCTTGATCTGGGCGCTGACGGCCGAGGTGGAGCGGCCCACGCGGTCGGCGGCGCGGGAGAAGCTGCCCAGTTCAATCCCGCTCACGAGGCTGCGCAACGCGGCCAGGTCGAAGTGGATACGCGACATCTCAATCATCCTGTTCTATCGAACCATGCATTCGATATTTTCCGATTTTCCGGATGAATTCTAGCTGCCAGACTTGGTTCGTCAATCGCATCGAGGAAATACAGTCATGCCAACCCCCTGCGACTCCGTTCTCGGCAGCCCGGGCGAGCCCGTACCGGGCACCGCGCGGGCGCCAGCGGTGCGTCCCCACCGTGCCCTCGGCCCCGCTCACCGCTGGAAAGTGCTGACCGTGGGCGTGGCAGCCAATGCCGCCTTCTCCGCCGCGGCTGCCGGCATCCCCACCACCGCCGTCTGGCTGCGCGCCGGCTACCGCTTCGACAATGCCCAGCTCGGCCTGGCGCTGGGCGCCCTCGGCCTTGGCGTAGCGATCTCGGAACTGCCCTGGGGGCTGGCGGCCGACCGCTTCGGCGACCGACCGGTCCTGCTGGCCGGCTTGGCCGCCACCGGCGCCACGCTGCTGGCGATGGCCCTGTGGCTGGTGCCATCGTCCGGCGCTGCCCCTTCGCTGGCCTGGTTGATGTTCGGACTGGCGGTGGCCGGCCTGCTGGGCGGCAGCGTCAATGGCGCCAGCGGGCGCGCCGTGATGCGGTGGTTCCGCGAAGGTGAGCGCGGCTTCGCCATGAGCGTGCGCCAGACGGCTGTGCCGCTGGGTGGCGGGCTGGGCGCGCTGGCGTTGCCCTGGCTGGCTTCGGTGAAGGGCTTCGGCTGGGTCTATGGCGTGCTGGCGCTTGCCTGCGGGCTCGCCGCGCTGCTCACGTGGGCCTGGTTGCATGAGCCGCCGGAAACTTCGGCTGCGCCCGCGGCCGGGGCGGCGGGCGCACAAGCGCGCGCCGGACGCGGCCCGCTGCGCGACGCCGCGGTCTGGCGCATGGTGTGGGGCATCGGCATCCTGTGCGTGCCGCAGTTCGCGGTGCTGACCTTCGCCACGGTGTTCCTGCACGATTTCGCCGGCATGGGCCTGGCCGGCATGTCGGCCACCATGGTGGCGGTACAGGTGGGCGCGATGGTGATGCGCGTGTGGAGTGGCCACTTCACCGACCGGCATGGCAACCGGCGCGGCTATCTGCGCATCAGCGCCCTGGCGGCCGTCGGCGCCTTCCTGTTGCTGGCACTGGTCAGCGCGGCCATCGGACCGGCTGGCGCGCCCCTGCTGGCCCCGCTGCTTGCGCTGGTACTGGTGCTGGCCGGCATCTGCGTCTCGGCATGGCATGGCGTGGCCTATGCCGAGCTGGCCACGCTGGCCGGCGCGCAACGCGCTGGCACAGCGCTGGGCATGGCCAATACCGTGGTCTACGTCGGCTTCTTCCTCACCCCGCTGGCCATTCCGCCACTGCTGGCGGCAGCCGCCTGGCCGGGGGTATGGGCCGCCACGGGCGTGGCGGCGCTGGCGGCCCTGCCGCTGTTCGCGGCGCCGGCCGCCGCCGGGCTCAGTCGACCTGCGCGCCCGAGGCCTTGACGATCTTGGCCCACTTGTCGATGTCGGCCTTGAGCATGCCGGCGAACTGCTGCGGCGTGCCGCTCAGCACCTCGGCACCCTGTGCGGCCAGCTTGTCGCGCAGGGCCTTGTCGGCCAGCGCCGCCTGCAGAGCCTGCGCGAGCTTCTGCGTGACCTCGCGCGGCGTGCCCTTGACGGCGAACAGGCCCACCCACAGGTCGCCGCTATAGCCGGGCACGGTCTCGCCGATGGCCGGGATATCCGGCGCGAACGGCGAGCGCTTGGCCGAGCTCACGCCCAGCGCGCGCACCTTGCCCGCCTTGATGTGCGGCAGCACCGAGGGCAGGCTGGCAAAGGCCATCGGCACCTGGTTGCCCAGCACGTCGTTCAGCGCCGGCGCCACGCCCTTGTAGGGCACGTGCTCCAGCTTGATGCCGGCCATGCTGTTGAGCATCTCGCCCAGCAGGTGGTTCAGCGTGCCGTTGCCTGCGGAGGCGAAGCGGTAGTAGTCCGGCTTGGACTTGGCCATGCTGATCAGCTCGGCCAGGTCCTTGGCCGGGAAGACGGGATTGACCACCAGCACGTTGGGCACGGTCGCCACCGGCGCGATCGGCTCGAAGTCCTTGATGGGGTCGAAGGGGACCTGGCGGTAGAGCGACGGGTTGATGGCCTGGGTACTGCTGATGGTCATCAGCAACGTATAGCCGTCCGGCGTGGCGCGCGCGGCGTACTGGGTGCCGATATTGCCGCCGGCGCCGGGCCGGTTCTCCACCACCACCGGCCGAGGCGCTGCGACAGGTCGGCCGCCACCAGGCGCGCGACGATGTCGTTGGTGCCGCCGGGCGCCTGCGGCACCACCATCTGGATCGGCTTGCTGGGATAGGTGTCGGCGCGGGCCGGGCCGACGGCGGCGAACAGCGCCAGGCCGGCGGCCAGGCCGGTCAGCGCACGGGTGGTGCGTAGCATTGTGTCTCCTCGGGTAAGCGGGCGGCGCGGTCATGCCGCCGCCGCATCGGAAGGGACTCTACCCGCGAACCCGGCGCCGGAGAAATTCAATCGATGACTACGCGCATAAGTTTTACTTATCCTGCCGCACCGGCCGGCGACGTGCCCTCGGCAGCGGGTGGCGGCTTCAGCGAACCGCCCTGCGCAATGCGCGCGGCCACCAGCTCGCGCAGGATCTCCGCCACCGCCTCGGCGCCATGCGTGCGCGGCAGCGCGCGCGGCCAGCACAGCGACAGCGTGCGCCGCAGCTCCGGCACGATCAGCCGGCACGGCACGGCGGGCGCCGCATCCTCCACCGACGAGGCCGGCAGGATGGTGCAGGCCAGCCCCTCGCGCGCCGAGGCCAGCAGGAAGGGCAGCGAATCCAGGTCCGCAACCACCTCCAGACGCATGCCCGCGCGCGCGAAGCTGCGCTCCACCACGTCGCGCAGGCCCTGGGCGCCGCTGGGCAGCACCAGGGGCACGCCATCCAGGCGCTTGAGCGCCACCGTCTCTGCGGCCTGCGTGCCGGTGGCGCCGGCTGCGCCCCGCCGCGCGCGCGGCGCCGGACCGAGCACGCCTGCCGGCGGCGTGCCGATCAGGTAGAGCGATTCGCTCGCCAGCGGCTCGGGCTCCACCGCGCGCGAGGCGGTGTCGCGGAAGAGGATGGCGAAGTCCAGCCGCCCGTTATTCAGCAGCTCGGAGATATAGCCGCTCATGCTCTCGAACAACTGCAGCCGCACGCGCGGATAGCGCGCGCGCACCGCGCGCATCAGCGGCATGCCAAAGGCCGCCGCCGCCGTGGTGGGCAGGCCGATCGCCACCGCGCCGCTGACGTCGGCGCCGGCCGCGCGCACCTCGGCGCCGGCGGTCTCCACTTGCTTGATGATGGCGCGCGCGTGGCGGTACAAGGCGCGGCCCGCCTCGGTCGGCTTCGCCCCCTTGGCGCCGCGGTGCAGCAGCGCCACGCCGAATTCCGCCTCCAGCGCGGCCAGTTGCTGGCTCAGCGCCGGCTGGGCCACGCACACCACCTCCGCCGCCCGCGTAAGGCTGCCCTGGTCCACGATGGCCACGAAGTAACGCATGGCACGGATATCCATCGATGACTGCTCCTGTCTTCCCTGATCGCCCCGGCATTGCGGGCTGCGGCCGCAGCCCGAGGTATTTATTCTACTTATGGCCGCCTGCGTATTCGCTATTTCCGGCGACGGACAAAAGCCGCTAGATTGTCGGCACGCATGGCTGCGCCGGCATCGCCGCAGCGGCCGACCTCGCCCCGACACCAGCCCGAATCATGTCCCGTCCCCTGCAAGGCATCACCGTCGTCTCCCTCGAACAGGCCATCGCCGCCCCCTTCTGCACCCGGCAGCTGGCCGACCTGGGCGCGCGCGTGATCAAGATCGAGCGCCCCGGCGCCGGCGATTTTGCCCGCGCCTACGACACCCGCGTGCGCGGCCAGTCCTCGCATTTCATCTGGACCAACCGCTCCAAGGAAAGCCTGACGCTGGACCTCAAGCACGAGGCCGCCGGCCCGCTGCTGCAGACGCTGCTGGCCGGCGCCGACGTGCTGGTGCAGAACCTCGCGCCCGGCGCCGCCGCGCGCCTGGGGCTGGACTACGCCACCCTGCACGAGCGCTTCCCGCGCCTGATCGTGTGCGACATCTCCGGCTACGGTGCCGACGGCCCCTATCGCGACAAGAAGGCCTACGACCTGCTGGTGCAGAGCGAATCCGGCTTCGTCTCCGTCACCGGCACGCCGGAGGAAGGCGTCAAGGCCGGCGCCTCGGTATCCGACATCGCCGCCGGCATGTACGCCTACAGCAATATCCTCGCCGCGCTGATCGAGCGCGGCCAGACCGGGTGCGGCAAGCGCATCGACATCTCCATGCTGGAATCCACCGTGGAATGGATGAGCTTCCCGCTCTACTACGCCTACGACGGCGCCCCGCCGCCGCCGCGCGCCGGCGCCGCGCACGCCACCATCTACCCCTACGGCCCCTTCCCCACCGGCGATGGCAAGACGGTGATGGTGGGCCTGCAGAACGAGCGCGAATGGGCCGCCTTTTGTGCCACCGTGCTGGAGGATCCCGCCCTGGCCACCCACCCCGACTACGCCGACAACAGCCTGCGCAGCGCCAACCGCGCAGCGCTGCGCGCGCGCATCGTGGAGGTCTTCGCCGCGCTGGATGCCGGGCAGGTCATCGCCCGCCTGGAGGCGGCGCGCATCGCCAACGCGCGCGTCAACACCATGGCCGACGTCTGGGCCCACCCCCAGCTCGCCGCGCGCCAGCGCTGGCGCGAAGTGCAGACTCCCGCCGGCGGGGTGCCCGCCCTGCTCCCGCCCGGCGCCGAGGATGCTCGCATGGACCCCGTGCCCGCCGTGGGCCAGCACACCGACGCCATCCTGGCCGAGCTGGGCTGCACACCCGAGCAGGTGCGGGCCCTGCACGCCGCCGGCGCCGTCTGAGGAGCATGCCATGACACAGCAGCCACGCCTGCCCCGCAGCTATCTCTTCGTCCCGGCCGACCGCCCCGAGCGCATCGGCAAGGCCATCGCCCGCGGCGCCCACGCCGTCATCGTCGACTTCGAGGATGCCGTAGCACCCGAGCACAAGGACACCGCCCGCCCCGCACTGGCCACGCAGTGGACCACGCTGCGCGAACAGGCCGCAGCCGCCTCGGTGCCGCTGCTGGTGCGGGTCAACGGCGCCGACACGCCGTGGCACCACGACGACCTGGCCTGGTGCCGCGCGGCTGGCGCCGAAGGCGTCGTGCTGCCCAAGGCTGAGCCCGCCGGCGTGCGCGCCTTCCGGCAGGCGCTGCCGCACACCGCCTGCCTGCCGCTGCTGGAGACCGCGGCCGGCTTCGTCCAGCTACGCGAACTCGCCGCCTTGCCCGGCGTGGCCCGGCTGCTGTTCGGCAGCATCGACCTGATGCTGGACCTCGACGTGGCCGACGACGGCGCCCCGCTCGACTACTTCCGCAGCCGCATCGTCGCCCACTCGCGCGCCGCCGGCCTGCCCCCGCCGGTGGACGGCGTCTGCACCGCCCTGGGCGACGCCGCCGCGCTGGCCGCCGACACCGCCCGCGCGCGGGCCTTCGGCTTCGGTGCCAAGCTGCTGATCCATCCGGCGCAGGTGGCCGGCGTGCATGCGGGGCTGGCACCGAGCGAAGAAGAGGCCGCATGGGCGCGGCGCGTGGTCGAGGCCGCGGGGCAGGCGCAGGGGGCGGCGGTGGCGGTGGACGGGAAGATGGTGGATCGGCCTGTGCTGGAACGGGCGAAGCGGATCCTGGCGCGGTTGGATTGAGGAGCGTGCTGGCGAGAGGACCATCGGGCCGATGCCGCCCAAGGCCCCGCAAGCCAGCCGGAATCGGCGGGGCCTTGGGCGGCCTCGGACGGATTGAGCGACGTGCCGGGCTACTCCTGCCGTCCCGCCGCGAGGGGCCGTGACGGCTGCAGGCCGAGTCCGTCCAGGAAGGCGAAGGTCCTGCTTAGCGTGTCGTCGTACGGCACGATGCCTGCCGCGTCCTTAGTGCGGCTGTTGAAGAAGCCGTGGCCCTCGCCCGAATACTCCCTCAGATCGCAGCGGCCGGCCTTGGCAACGACCTTGCCGCAGAATGCCCGGACCGTATCGACCGGCACGATGCGGTCGGCGTCCCCGTGGAACAGCTGCATGGGCGGTGCCGCGTCGAGGCGCATGGCGCTGGGCGAGATGCCGGCGGCCTGATCCGGCCGCATTCCGATCCAGGGCGCGGCGGCCACCAGGTCGACGGCCGGGTTGAACAAGACCAGCGCGGCAGGACGTGCCTCGGCGGAGGCCGACAGCGCGGTCACCAGCGCCAGCTGGCCGCCGGCCGAGCCGCCGGCCAGCACGATGCGGCCGGGATCGACGCCCAAGCCGGGAGCGGCATGCCGCAGCCAGGCGTAGGCGTCCCGCGCGTCCTCCACCGCATCGGGCACACCCGTGCCGTCGCGGCACGCCACGCGGTAGTCGGCCAGCACCGCGACATAGCCGCGCTCGGCCGCCGCCGCGGCCTGGGCCTGGAACTGCGTGACCTGCCCCCGGCGCCAGCCTCCTCCGAAGAAGAACAGGATGGCGGGCCGATGCGCAGACGCATCGGCCGGCTGCAGCACGTGCACGCGCAGATCCCGGCCAGAGGCGGTCTTGTAGACGCGGCTGGCCGCACCGGGCAGGGAAGCCGGCGCGCTGCCCGCGCCCACGCAGCTCAACTCGCTGGAAAGCGCGCTCAGCGACGACGCCCCCGCTTTGCCGCCCGCCGCTGCCCCGCAGCCGGCCAGCGCCGACACCAGCAGCAGGGAAGCGACCGCGCGTGCAGCACCGCGCGGATGAGTCCGGGGCGTGGCGCCCCTTGGCGCCGAGGCCGCCAGGCGGCCCCCGGCGACACGTGAACGCGTCATCTGCCGCAGCATCATTTGCCTCCAGCGTTCTGCAGGCGCCGCTCGACTGTCACGCGGTCGAACTCCGGCGCCGCCGTCGTGATGCCGCGCTCGAATGCCTCGGCATGCTGCTGCAGCCGCTGCAGGATCTCGGGCTCGCTCGCGGCCTTGTCGAATCTCTCGCCCGGATCGCGGCCAAGGTTGTACAGCGTCGGCTTCGCCATTTTGGCTTGCAAGCCGCCCTCCGGATTGCGTCCGCTGACGTCGTAGAAGTTCACCTTCCAGTCGCCCTCGCGCCAGGCCTGCAGGCGGCCGCGGTAGTAGTAGGGCAGCACCTGGCGCGGGCTCGGTGCCTGCTGGCGCAGCGTCTTTTCGAGGTCCGTGCCGTCGATGGCGGCATCGGGCAGCTTCGCCTTCGCCAGCGCTGCGAAGGTGGGCAGGAAATCATAGGTCGCGCCGATGCCGTCCACCACCGCAGGGCGGATGGTGCCCGGCCACCAGAACAGGGCCGGCACGCGCGAGCCGCCCTCATAGGTCGAGGCCTTGCCATCGCGCAGCATGCCGGCCGAACCCACCAGCTCCTCGTACAGGATCCAGGGGCCGTTGTCGCTGACGAACACCACCAGCGTGTTCTTGGCGTCGGGACTGCGCCGCACCGCCTCCAGCACCCGCCCCACGCTGTGGTCGAGCTCCGCGATGGCGTCGCCCACCGGGCCGCCCTTGCTGCTGCCGACGAACTCGGGGGCCGGCATATGCGGCAGGTGGGGCTTCTCGTAGCCCACCCAGGCCAGGTAGGGCTGGTCGCGCTTGCGGCCGATGAAGTCGACCACCTGGTCGGTCAACCGCTTGTTGTAGGTGGGCTGCTCGACCGGCCGCTCGACCACCCGGTCGCGGTAGTCGGTCTTGCCATTGGCCTCGACCCGCTCGCTGGCGATCAGCGGTGAGTTCCAGTAGCTGTTCTTCGGATCGCGGAAGGCCGCGACCGCTTGCCGGTAGTAGAGCGCGAACAGTTCCTTGGGCGACTCGCCCTTGGCGAAGCGCTGGCGCAGTTCCTTGATGCTGACGCCGCCGGGGATGCCGGCGAAATACGCGTCGTTCGACATCGGCATGCCCCACCAGGTATCGAAGCCGTGCCGCGTCGGATAGGCGCGCGGGGCGTCGCCCAGATGCCATTTGCCGAACAGGGCAGTGGCGTAGCCGGCGTCGTGCAGCAGGCTGGCGACGGTGGTCTCGCGGTCGGGGAAGCCGTAGGGATCGCCTTCCACCTGCACGCTGTTGAGGGCGCCGTACAGGCCGGAACGGGTCTCAACCCGGCCGGTGAGCATGGCGCCGCGGCTGGGCGAGCAGACCGGCGAGCTGACGTAGAAGTTGGTCCAGCGCTGGCCTTCGGCGGCCATCCGGTCCAGGTTGGGCGTGCGGAACACCGGATGGCCGTAGCTGCCGAGATCGCCCCAGCCGAGGTCGTCGGCGATCAGCAGGATGATGTTGGGGCGGGTGCTTGGGCTAGAGTGCGGGCTGCTGTCTGGCGCCGCCTGCGCCTGGGACAGCGGCACGGCCAGCACCAGGGCGCCAGGCAAAATCGACAATAGCATCTTGCGCAGGCGCGGCATGCCTTTTCCGGCCGCTTCCGCATAACGGCTTGGCGGTGCCAGGCATGTGCGTCCTGTCATCCCGGGCCGAATTGTGTTGTAACGCGCTTCCATTTGCTGTCCCCTATCTCCTGTCTTTTCAAAGTGAATCCAGCCTCGTTGCGGCTGGCGTCTTATTTCGCCGCCTGCGATACCACCCTGCCGTCGGCATAGTCGATCGCGGCCGGCTTGAATCCGATGCGCAGCGCGTTGACATGCAAGATCTCGCCCGGCCTGAGCGGGATGACTTCCGTTAGTCGGCAGTCACTGCCGCGAGAAGATGAGGGCGTGCTGCGTCAGTACACCCATGTGGTTTCCTTTTTGCACGAGGGCAACTGCTTGGCGAAGCGGCGCCGCCATAACGGCGGCGGCAATGTTGCGCGCCAGGCGGTGATCTTTGAGACGAGATGCTGGGCGATCTCGGCGTGGTCTTTTGAAATGTCCTTCAGTTCGGCTGGATCGGCCTCCAGGTCGTAGAGTTCGACCCGGTTGCCCGCTATCGATTGCCATAGCTTCCATTTGCCCTCACGTGCGGCAAACACTGGGTCCTGTCCCCAAATAAGCACACGCGGCTGCTCGGATGTCCTTCCCTGGGCAGCAGCGACCAAATTCAACCCCTCCAATGGCTCCGCCGACGACAGGTCGATGCCAGCGGCCGTCAATATCGTAGGGACCACGTCAAGACTGGAAACCGGCGTATCGACCAACCCCACTGCCGGCATGCCATGCGGCCAGGAGATCAGGAATGGCACGCGAATGCCACCTTCGATGTAAGTAAACTTCCCCGCGCCTAGCGGATGGGAGCAGTCGCAAGCACCTAGCTGCAACGGACAACCATTGTCGGAGATGAAGACGACGAGGGTGTCGTCACGCGTGCCCGTTCTCTCAAGTGCGTCCAGGACTCGCCCGACACCATCGTCCAGCGCAGAGATCATGGCAACCTGGGTGCGCCGGATCGGGTCCTCGATTTCGGCAAAGCGATCGTAGTAGCTCTGCGGGACCTGAAACGGCCAGTGCGGTGCGTTGTAGGCCAGATAGAGAAAGAAGGGTGCATTGCCGCTGGCGTTGCGATCAATGTAGTCGACGGCTCTGTCGGTCAGGTCCTCCGTGAGGTAGCGGTGTTGGTTGCCCACCGGTGTGGCATCGGGGCCCATTACGATAGCCGCGGCAGGATTTCGCTTGAACGCCTTATCACGCTTGGATGGCGTTGTTACGATTCCTGGCGTGCCAGGATCCGCGTACTGAGCCTCGCCGCCAAGGAAGCCATAGAACTCGTCGAAGCCGCGCCTCGTCGGATGGAACTGCGGCGCAACGCCGAGATGCCATTTCCCGATTGCAGCCGTCCGGTAGCCGTGTCCTTTCAAGCGATCGGCGATGGTCGTTTCCGTTAGCGGCAATCCTTGTTCGGGATTGGCATCGCCCTCGTCGATGTTGTAGTGGAATCCAATGCGCTGCGGCATGCGCCCCGTTAGCAGGGCAGCGCGCGATACCGCACAGACGGAAGCCGCGACATAGCCGTTGGAGAAAGCCGCGCCACGACGGGCAATCCTGTCAATGTTCGGCGTATGCACAGCGTTGCGCCCATAGGCGGACACATCAGGCCATGCCAGATCATCTGCCACGATGACCAGGACATTGGGGCGCCTTGCAGGTGACTGGCTGGCTGCTGACGGCTCTGAGCGCGTCTGCGCAAGTACAGGAACGGCGTTGAGCAGCGCCAGAAGCAGCATCAGCAGCGCAAAGGCGCCATAGCTGCCGAAGCGTCTTGCTCCCGATTGGTAGCGACAACGCATTGGCTCGTGCAGGCTCATGAAGGATCTCCACATTTGCAATCTTGTACGAGTAATGATGTGCGCACGCTATGGAGCCTTCCGCACCGTTGCGCTGCCGTCGACGTAGTCAATTTGGGCCGGCGTATAGCCAATGCGCATTGCGTGCACGTGGAGTATCTCTCCGCGCCGGAGTGCAATGACTTCGCCGTCGTAGACGCTCCATGTGGGGGGCACCGGACGCTTGTCGCCCAGCTTTGCAAAGCCTTTCCCAAACAACTCGCCGGCCAGGCGCTCATAGTCCCAGCTTTGCACCACGTGCGTAGCCGCGGCCGCCATCGCGGCGGGTCGCTCGATCCAGTAACCGATGGAGGCGCCGGGCGTAGCGCAGGCGATCTGCACGCCGTCCGCACCCTTGTCGGCTTGGCGCACTTCGGGCATCGCAGTCGCGGGCGGCTCGCTGCCGCCCTGCCACATCCGCTTCAGCATCTCCCGCTCGGGAATCGCCCCCATGTCGCCGACCTTGGCCGTCCACGCCTGGAACGCATGTCTGAGCTCGTCGAGCTTGTTCTTGTACTTCGGGTCGTCGGCCAGGTTGTGCTGCTCCCACGGATCCTGTTCGGCGTCATAGAGCTCTTCCACCGGCTTGGTCTTGAACCAGGCGGCGGCCGCAGGCTCGAGCTTGCCCGCGGCCTTCAGCTCCAGGAACTCGCGCATCATCGGCAGCATCAGGCGGAACTTCAGGTTCTGGTAGTACGGCTTGTCCGGCATGTAGTTGTACAGATAGCGGTAGCGCGCGTCGCGCACCATGCGGACCCGGTCGTACTCCGTATCCATGCGGTCGCGCGCGGCGAAAACATACTGCCGCGGAGCGCCTGCGCGCTGCCCCCCAAGGAAGGCCTGGCCCTGCATATAGGACGGGACCGGCACGCCCGCCAGCGACAGCACGGTCGGCGCCAGGTCGACCCCGCTCACCAGTTCATCGCTGCGGCTGCCCGCGCGCATGGCGCCAGGAAAGCGCACGATGAGCGGCACGCGCGTGCCACGCTCCAGGATCTCGCGCTTCATCCAGGGCAGGTTGCCGCCGTTGTCGGCGAAGAAGAAGATGATGGTGTTGTCATAAAGGCCGTCGTCCTTGAGCATGCGGATCAGCTCGCCGACCTGGCGGTCCATCAGCTCGATATTGGTGTACATGCGGGCGATGTCGCCGCGCACGGTGGCGGTGTCGGGATACATCGGCGGCACGGGAACCTGGGCGGGATCCGCCAGCAGCGGGTCCTTGCGCAAGGCCACCATGGACTCGTGGGTCAGGAAGAAGTTGAAGACCGAGAAGAAGGGCTTGCCCCTGGGGCGGTTGCGGAAGGAGGCGGCCGGGCCGTTCTCGTCCCAGACCGTCACCGGCGCTTCGAACTGGTAGTCCTGCTTCTGGTTGTTGGTGGTGTAGTAGCCCGCCTTGCGCAGGTATTCCGGGAAGGCCTTCACTTCCTCTGGCAGCACGACGGAGTAGGTGGCGGGAATGCCGTCCGGGCGCGTCGGGGCATTGCGGCCAGGCGTCTGTATCTCCCCCGATCCGGTGCGCATGTGTTGCGCGCCCACCGAGGTCGGGTACATGCCGGTGATCATGGCGGCGCGTGCCGGCGCGCATACGCCCGCGGCCTGGTAGGCGTGGGTATAGAGCACACCTTCTCTTGCCAGCTGGTCGATGTTCGGCGTCCTGGCCTGGCGGTCGCCGTAGGCGCCGACGAAGGTCGTGATGTCCTCGACGGTGATCCACAGGATGTTCGGTTTGTCCTGCGGCACTTGCGCATGGAGCAGGCCGGCCGGCAGGGCGAGCAGCAGCGCGGCGGTGCGCCGCATCCAGCGCAGCCGCCGCAGCGTTGCCGTACCCATCATCCTCACTTTGCTGCTGGCATTCACGTTCATTCTCCTCGCTCCCTCTTTGCCTTCTTGCCTCATCCAGTGCATTCCACCAGCCACTCCGCTTGCCTGCCGAAGGCCGTACGCTAACCGCCTGCGGCCGGCGCCTTGGCCACTGGCTGCAGCTTCTGCTGCGCCTGCCACTGCTGCGCGTCCATCACCAGGCGGAAGCCCAGGTGCGACATGCTGGAATAGGGGTCCGCGCCTTGCCGGGCGCTCGGCCGATAGCTGAGGCAATAGTCCTGGTTGCAGAGGAAGGAGCCGCCGCGCATCACCCGCTTCGGCGCCTGTGCGGGCACGCCGGGCTCGGCGGGATCCCAGCTGTCGGCCGGACCCTGCGGGTCGGCGTCGTCGCGCCCGCTCGCCGCGGCGCGCCGGAACTGGTCGGCGCGATACCAGTCGGCCACCCATTGCCAGGCATTCCCGGTCATGTCATAGAGGCCGTAGCCGTTGGCCGGGAAGGTCCCGGCCGGGCTCGTGCCGAGCGCGCCGCCAGCCTTGGGGCTCACCACCGGGAAGGGCTGCGACTGCCGCCCTTGCCAGACATTGGCCATCTGCTTGCCGCCGGGCGCGAACTGATCGCCCCAGGCATAGGTGGCCTGCTCCAGGCCGCCACGCGCGGCGAACTCCCATTCCGCTTCGGTCGGCAGCCGTTTGCCAACCCACTTGGCATAGGCCTGAGCATCTTCGTATGACACCTGCACTACGGGATGATCGTCCTTGCCGTCGATGGAGCTGCCGGGACCGTCCGGATGGCGCCAGTCCGCGCCGGGTACGAAACGCCACCAGCGCGAGTAGTCCCGCAATGGCACCGGCCGATCGGTGCCGACGAAGACCATGGCACCCGGCACCAGCGCGCCGTCAGGCGGGCGCGGCGTGCCCGGCGGCACCTGCACCTTGATCGTCTCCCAGTCAGGCTTCTTCTCGGCGGTGGTGACGTAGCCGGTCGCCGCCACGAAGGCGCGGAACTCGGCATTGGTCACGTGATGGCGGGCCATCCAGAAGCCGTGCACGCGCACCTTGTGCGCCGGGCGCTCATTGGGCTGAGCGAGTTCGTGGTCGCTGCCCATCATGAAGGACCCGCCGGGAATCCAGGCCATGCCTTGCGGGCCGACAACGCCGTCGCCCAGCACGATGGCCGGCGCAGGCTTCGCGCCGGCCTGCGGGTCGGACTGGCTGCCCGCGCGCGGGACCCAGGCGAGCGCCAGGCCGACCGCGGCGGCAGACACAAGCGCAAGCGCCGAAAGCGCCCCGGTACGGTAGCCATGTCTGGAAATTTTCACGTCAGCGAACCTCTTGCTCGATTGCTTCTATTTCTGCTTTTGTCATTGCCCTGGTTGTCGCCATTGCCGGACCATGCCTGCACGTCATGCGCTAGCGCCTCGCGCCCATCATGGCGCGCAGCACATGGGCGGGAGGCGCCGCAGGCGCCGCGTTCACCGGCGCGCGCGCCAGGTCCCGAACGTGCTTGCGCGCGAGCGCGTCGGCCTTGTCGCCGCGACCCGTCGCGCGCAGGCGCTCCAGGTAGGTCGGCAATTCTCCGCGCACATGGAAGGGGCCGCCTTCGTCCACCACATTGGCGAGTGGGTCGCGGCCGCGCGCCGCGCCGGGCATCATCTCGGCGAGCCAGCCCTCCAGCAAGGCCATACCCTGCGCGACCACATCGGGGCGCGCAGCGGCCAGGTTGTTCTGCTCATGCGGATCGGCGGCCAGATCAAACAGCATCACATCGTCAAAGAGATGGTAGCCATCGTGCAGGGTGCCGATCAGCATCCAGTCGCCGAAGCGCACGCCGCGCTGGCAGGTCCATGCGCCTTGGGAGACGATCAGGTGATCGCGGCCTGCGTCCTCGCCTGCCCGCAGGCTCGCGGCGAAGGAGGTGCCGTCCCAGCCTTGCGGCACGGCCTGGCCGAGCAGTTCCAGCACCGTCGCCGTCACGTCGATCTGGTAGTGGAAGGCGCTGCGCTCGCCGGGGCCGAGGCCAGGCCACCTGAGCAGCATCGGCACGCGGGTGGTGAACTGGTCTGCGGTCTGGTGATCGCCATAGACGTTGAGCTCGCCCAGCGTTTCGCCGTGATCCGAGGACAGCATCACCGCCGTGCCCTCGTCCACGCCGAGCTCGCCGAGCTGCGCCATGAGCTTGCCGACGTGGTCGTCCGCCACCAGGATGCCGGTGTCATAGCCATCGAACATGGCACGCACCGCCGCCATGTCCGGGATCTCCTGCGGCTGCCGGGGAAAGCGCGCGCGCGCCATGGCATTCGGGGCGAAGCCCGTGCACTCGCGCGCGCTGTGCGGGCCGCAGCCCTGCCAGTGGCCCGCGCGCACCGCCTCGGTGAGCCAGGCCGGCAGCGGCTCGGCGGCAAAGGGATCGCCGTACTCGGCGGCGGCCCGGTACGGCGTGTGGGGATCCCACATATGCACGTGCAGGAACCAGTTGTCTTCCTTGCCATGCCGCGCCAGCCAGTCCGAGGCGATGGCGAAGACCTCGTCCGCGGTCTCCAGGCCGAACTTGCCGACGTTGTAGGCCTCATCGAAGCCCGCGTACCACTGGAAGGCGGAGTGCCGCTGGGCGAAGGAGCTGATGCTGACCGTGCGCAGCCCCGCCTGCTGCAACTGGAACGGAAAGCTCTCCAGTTGCAGGCTAGACCAGAACTTACGGTCGGGCCCGCCGATCACGGGGTCCGCGTCAACGCCCCCGTGATTGACCACGCCGTTGTGGATGCCGAAGCGGCCTGTCAGCAGCGCGGTGCGGCTCGGCAGGCAAGGCGTGTCGGATGCATGCACGTTGCGGAACAGCAGGCTCTGCGCGGCCAGCCGGTCGATATTGGGACTGGTCTTGCGCGGGTAGCCATAGCAGCCGAGGTGATCCGGCCGCAGGGTATCGATATCGATGTAGAGGAGACGCATGGTTTCTCAGGGTTGCGATGTTCAGATCCTTCAGCGCTGCCGGCGCCGCTGCGCGATTTCCTCCACCATGCGGCGGTGGAAGGCCGGCGTGATCGGGTACTTCCACAGCAGCACGACCGAGCACAGCACGCCGGCCAGCGGAATCAGGCACATGGCCGCCTTGATGCTGGCGAGCGTCGATACGCCCAGCGGCTGGTTGGCGATGAAGCCCGCCCGGTCGAGCACCTGCCCGAGCAGCACCGCGTTGACGGCCAGCGCCACCTTGTGCGAGAAGGCTGCGAAGCCGGCGACCTTGGCCTCGTCCCGTTGGCCGGACGTCCATTCGCTGAATTCCACCGTATCCGGCAGCATGGCCCAGTAGTTGACGGCGAAGCTCGCCGTGCCCACGCCGGTCAGCGCGATCCAGCCGAGCTGCATCGCCATGGCCGGGTCGTCGTTGAGCCAGAAGCCGAGATAGCCCGCCGCGGCGATCGCGCTGCCCGCCATCCATGCGGTGCGCTTCGCGTAGCGCTGCGCCACCCAGACCCAGAACGGCGCCAGCAGCACCAGCGTCACCACGCCCAGCATCAGCGCGAGCGGCGCCATGTCAGGGCGCTGCAGACCATACTTGAACCAGTACAGCAGGCATTTGTTGAACATCGTCAGCGCCACCGCGGCGACCACGATGGTGCCCAGCACGCGCGCCATCGGGCCGTTGGTGCGCAGCGTGCGCCAGAACCCGCTGAAGTCGCGCAGTACGCCGACGAGGGCGGACGAGCGCGGCGGCGAGGCAGCGCCGGCCGCCTGCAGCCCGTCGTGCGGGGTCTCGCGCGTATGGCGCACACACAGGAAGATCATCAGCGTCGCCACGAGTCCGATGAGGATGGCCACAATGAAATAGGGCTGAGCCACCCTGCCTGTCAGCGCCGCCACCCCCTTCGGCAGCATCAGCGCGATCGACATGCCCGCCACGGCGGCAAACATCATGCGCACGCCGGCCAGCGCGGCGCGCTCGCCGGCATCGGAGGTCAGGCTCGCGCTCATGGCGAGATAGGGAAGATTGACCACGGTGTAGAACGTGCGCATCAGGATGTGGGACAGCGTCGCGTAGACGAGCAAGGCCGTCCCGCTGCCTGGCGGCACGTAGAACATGGCGGCAAAGCTGAGCGCCAGCGGCACCGCGCCGAACAGCATGTAGGACCGGTAGCGGCCGCCGCGCGAGCGTGAACGATCGACGATCGAGCCCATGAGCGGATCGGCCAGCGCGTCATACGCCGAGGCCATGGCGATCGACAGGCCGGCCAGCGCCGGCGCGATGCCCAGCACGTCCGTGTAGTAGAAGTACAGGAACATCGAGATCGCCTGCCAATAAAGATTGCAGCCGAAGTCGCCGACACCGTAGCCCAGGCGGTAGCGCCAGGCGAGCGGGGTCCGGCCGCTTGCGGACGGCGCTGCGCCTGGCGCGGCTGCCGGCGCTGCCGGCACCTGCTGCGGCAGCGTGGAGTCGGACGAGGTGGGCATGGAGGTCTCCCGTTTATCGTTGTTGTGTTCGATTTATGATACTAACTATCACGTAAGTAACTTTTACGAACAACTAGGGGAAACCCGCCGGGCTGGTACTACCCGGCGCGCAGCGAGAGAGGAATTGCGGACTACTCCGAGATCGCTTCCAGGAACAGGCGGCGCAGTTCCGCGATCTGGCGGTCGAAGCGCGGATCGTCGCCAAGGGACCTGCCGACGGTGACGCCGCGCAGTGTGGTGACGGCCAGATCACGCAGCATCTCCAGGCGCGGCACGTTCGGAAAGCTCTCGATCACGTCCCTCCACGCCCGGTCGAAATTGGCTTCGCGCCGCGCAACAGTGGGTGCCACCAGCTCGTGGAATTCGGGATCTCGCCGCGCCGCGAGCAGCAGCTCGATCAGGGCCATCTGGTTCAGCGACGAGGCATGGTTGCCCATCGTATCCATCACGGCCAGCAAGCGCTCCCTGGGCGCGAGAAAGGCCGGCGCCGTCGCCGCATAGCGCGCCGCCATCTCGTCGTAGAGTGCGTTCATCACCGCCACCATCAAGGCGTGCTTACTGTCGAAGTGGTAAATGAGCGCCGCACGCGTCACGCCGACGCGCTCCGCGATCTCAGACATCGTGGTGCCGGCATAGCCCAGTTCCGCCAGGCACTGCGTCGCCGCTTCGAGGATCCTGGCCTTCGTCTGTGCCGTCATATCGGCGTTGGACGTGCGGCTCTCGCTCCTTCTCTTGGGTTTCACCGGATGTCTCCTGTCTGATGGCCGTAGGTGTGGGTGCCCCATTGTAAACCCCAAGTGCGCATCGCACTCCAATACACTAACCTTCGCGTCAGTTAGTAAATAAATCGAAAGCGGTGTCGCCGCTTCCACACTCGCCGATCAGGAGACTCATGCCATTGCCCCCCTTACACATCCAGTCCGACCGCTTCGTCGACGCGCATGGCCGCCATGTGCTGCTGCGAGGCGTCAACCTCGGCGGAGACAGCAAGGTGCCGTACCCGAACGGCGGCACGCAGTACCCGACGGACTTCGCCGATCACCGTGAGGTGTCCTTCGTCGGCCGGCCCTTCCCCCTGGCCGAGGCGGACACGCACCTGGCGCGCCTGCGCCGCTGGGGCTTCAACTGCCTGCGCCTGCTCACTACCTGGGAGGCGATCGAGCATGCCGGCCCCGGCCGCTATGACGAGGCCTATCTGGATTACCTCGCCGAGGTCTGCCGCAAGGCGGGGGAACATGGCTTCTACGTCTTCATCGACTTCCACCAGGACGCCTGGTCGCGCATGAGCGGCGGAGACGGCGCGCCAGGCTGGACCTTCGAGGCAGTCGGCCTGGACTTCCGCGCCTTCGACGCCGCCGATGCCGCGCACGTGATGCAGCACCGCTTCCGCTGCGCCGACGAGAACCCGCACCAGCCCGGCTATCCACAGATGAGCTGGCCGCTGAACTACCGCCTGCCGGCCAATGCCATCATGTGGACGCTCTTCTGGGCCGGCCGCACGGTGACGCCGGACTTCCACGTGCAAGGGCAGAACGTCCAGGACTACCTGCAAGGCCGCTTCTTAGATGCGGTGGAGCAGGTCGCGCGGCGCGTGCGCGACCTGCCCCACGTGATCGGCTTCGACGTCCTCAACGAACCCGGACTGGGCTGGCTCGGCCAAGCGCTGTCGGCTCGCGACGGCTCGCCCATGCCTGGTCCGGCGCTCTCCCCGCTGGCGGCGCTGGCGATCGCCCGCGGCAAGCCGACGGAAGTGCCGCTGGTGCCCCGGGGCGCCGCGCCGCGCGATGCCGCCACCTCGCGCCTGCTCAATGCCGCTGGCCGCTCCATCTGGCGCGACGGCGCTGCGTGTCCGTTCGAGCGCGCCGGCATCTACCGCGTCGAGGACGGTGAACTCGTGCCCCTCGCGGAGCAGGCCTTCCAGGCCATCGACGGCCGCGCACTGGACATCTCCGAAGACGTCTTCGCGCCGTTCTTCACTGCGGCGGCAGCGCGCGTGCGCCGCCACCGCGAAGACTGGCTCCTGATGGCCGAGATGGACCCGATGGGCACCATCGGCGGCCGCCGCTTTCCCGCCCGCATGCCCGAGCAATCGGTCAATGCGAGCCATTGGTACGACCTGGCCCTGCTTCTCACCAAGACCTTCGATCCGCACGCCAGCGTCGACCCGCTCACGGGCGAGCGCGCCGACGGCCCCGCCGCATTGCGTGAACGCTATGTGCGGCAGCTGGCCCGCCTCAAGGCAGCGGCGCGCGACTTCCCCGGTGGCGCACCCACGCTGATCGGCGAATTCGGCATCCCCTACGACCTGGACAATGGCCAGGCCTATGTGGCATGGGCCGCGGGCCGGCGCGATGTCTTCGGGCCGCACACGCAGGCGCTCGAACTGATGTACGAGGCCCTGGATACGCTGCTGCTGAGCGCCACGCAATGGAACTACACAGCGGGCAACCGCAACGATCTGCGCATCGGCGACCAGTGGAACCAGGAAGACCTCTCGATCTTCTCCCTCGACCAGATCGACGACCCGCTCGACCCGGACGCCGGCGGCCGCGCCGTCGCCGGCTTCGCCCGGCCCTACGCCGCCGCCGTGCAGGGGCGCCTGCGTGCCATGCAGTTCTCCCGCGAGGCGGGCACCTTCGTCCTGGAATACGAGGCCGATGAGGCAGTGCCGGCACCCACCGAACTCGTGCTGCCGCCGTCGCAGTTCCCCGCCGGCGTGGAGATCGTCATCGACGGCCCGGCCCGCCGCTGCGAGGACGGCGCAGCCCCTGGCGTGGCGCGGTTCGTGGCCAGCGCGGCTGGCACGGTGCGCATCGCCTGCCGCCGCAAGACGGCGCCGGGCAAGGCTTAGACGGTTGGAGCCGCCGGCCTGCGCACTAGGTGGCAAGCCGGCCTCCGCACCGGACAGCAGCAGCGAGCAGGAAGACCTGCCAAACACCAGAGGAGGAGGAAGAGAACGATGAAGCGGATTCAACGACGCAAGGGCTGCAAGGCCTTGCTGGCCGCTGCGGCGGCCACGGCCGCGGCCGGCGCGCATGCGCAGTCGAGCGTCACGCTGTACGGCGTGGTCGACGCCAACGTGGAGTACGTCAGCAATTTCTCCAGCACCGTGCCCAGCGCGGCCAACCGCTTTACCACCGGCCCCGGGCACGACATGGTGCGGATGAACTCCGGCGGGCTGTCCGGCTCGCGCTTCGGCATGCGCGGCACTGAGGACCTCGGCGGCGGCCTGAAGGGCCTGTTCGTGCTGGACAGCGGCTTCACCATCGACAACGGCCAGCAGGCCTTCGGCGGGCGCCTGTTCGGCCGCGATGCCTGGGTCGGGCTGTCTCGCGAGGGCGTCGGCCGCATTTCCTTCGGCCGGCAGACGACCTCCATCTACGACGGCCTCGCCAACTTCACCGCGGCCTTCTATACCAACCAGTATGAGCCCGGCTCCACCTTCGGCGGCTTCAGCAGCCGCTCGGACAATATGGCCAAGTACAGCGCGCGCTTCGGCGCGGTGACCGCTATCGCCCACTGGTCGTTCGGCAACGGTGTCTTCGGCGCCGGCGAAACGCCGGGCCAGTTCCGCCGCGACAGCGGTTATGGCGCCGCGCTGAACTACCTGGGCGATACCTATGGCATCGGCATCGCCTATGACCAATACAGCCCGACGCTGGCCACCATAGGCGGCATCGGCAACTTCAGGCGGGCAGGCATCGGCGGCAGCTACAGCACCGGCCCGGTCAAGTTCGTCGGCGGCTATCGCTGGGGCCTGGACAAGACCGGTTCCGGCGCCACCCTCTGGCACGACAACTTCTACTGGGTCGGTGCCAACTACCAGGCCACGCCCGCGCTTGGCCTGACCCTGGCGTACTACTACGACGACGTGCGGCTCGCCAATGTCAGCCTCAACAGACTACCCGCTGTCGACGCCAAGAATCGCTGGCAGGTCCTCTTCATCGCAGACTACAACCTGTCCAAGATGACCGACATCTACC
Organism: Cupriavidus sp. 09_S30; assembly: GCF_056930435.1. Taxonomy (NCBI): domain Bacteria; kingdom Pseudomonadati; phylum Pseudomonadota; class Betaproteobacteria; order Burkholderiales; family Burkholderiaceae; genus Cupriavidus; species Cupriavidus sp. 09_S30. The sequence continues at coordinate 2,735,923 of NZ_JBXOWI010000002.1, forward strand.
TGACCACCGCGTATGCCAAGAACGCCGGCCTGAACCTCGACACCTCGCAGAACGGCTTCGTCAGCGGCTACTTCCTTGGTGCCGGCAAGAACAACATGCTGGGCGTTGCCATCGGCATGCGCCAGAAGTTCTGAGCCCGGGCCGCGCCCCGCCAGCGGCGGCCCAGCTCCATGACGATCCATAAGAACCGCACTAGGAAAAGGTGAAGCTTGTCATTGCCTGAACTCGATCTGGTGATCTTCGGCGGCACGGGAGACCTCGCGTGCCGCAAGCTCATTCCCGCGCTCTTCGACGCGCATCACGCCGGCCTGCTGCACGCCAAGGCCCGCATCCTGCTGACCGGCACCAGGCCGGCCGAGCCCGCGCAGGTCCTCGCCATGCTTGCGGAGCGCGCCCGTCCGACCGCGCAGGCCGGCTTCGCGGATGCCGGCGGACAAGGCTTCCAGGCAAGCTGGGAACGCTTCCTGCAGCGCATCGACTACCTCCACGTCGACGCCGACGAGGCGGGCGGCTTCGACGCGCTGGCCGCGCGCGTCTCGGCCCACGCGGCACAGGTCATGGTCTGCTACCTGGCAACCGCGCCGCAGCTGTTCGCGCCGATCTGCGCGCAGCTTGCCCGGGCCGGCCTGAACGGTGACAAGGTGCGCGTGGTCCTGGAGAAACCGCTCGGCCACGATCTCGAATCCTCCGACGCCATCAATGACGCCGTGGCCCTCCACTTTCAGGAAGACCAGATCTACCGGATCGACCACTACCTGGGCAAGGAGCCGGTGCAGAACCTGATGGCGATCCGCTTCGGCAACACCCTGTTCGAGCCGCTCTGGCGCAAGGAATGGATCCGCGACGTCCAGATCACCCTCGCCGAGGAGCTGGGCGTTGAGCGGCGCGGCCCCTTCTATGAGCGCACGGGCGCGCTGCGCGACATGCTGCAGAGCCATCTGCTGCAGCTCTTGTGCATGGTCGCCATGGAGCCGCCCGCCACCCTGGACGCCGACGCCATCCGCGATGAAAAGCTGAAAGTGCTCAAGGCGCTCAAGCCGATGAGCCCGCACTGCGTGACCATGAACACGGTGCGCGGGCAGTACCGGGCAGGCGCCATCGACGGCCGCCCGGTACCCGGCTATCGCGAGGAAGCAGACGTGGCGCCCGACAGCCAGACCGAGACCTTCGTCGCCATCAAGGCCGAGATCGCGAACTGGCGCTGGGCGGGCGTGCCCTTCTACCTGCGCACCGGCAAGCGCATGGCCTCGCGCCTGGCCGAGATCGTCATCCGCTTCCGCAGCATTCCCCATGAGCTGTTCCCACGCCCGCTCGGCTTGTCCGCGCAGAACCGGCTGGTCATCACCCTGCAGCCTGATGAGAGCATCCGCCTCTATCTCTTCACCAAGGCGCCTGGCGACACCGTCTCGCTGCGGGAGACCTACCTCGACCTCGACCTCGCCGGCACAGCTCCAGGGTGCCGCGCCAGTGCCTACGAGCGCCTGCTGCTCGATGTCATCCACGGCCGCCTGGGCCTGTTCGTGCGACGCGACGAACAGGCCCAGGCATGGCGCTGGGTCGAACCCATCCTCCAGACGTGGCGTGCTGGCGGCCAGGCACTCAAACCCTATACCGCCGGCACGTGGGGGCCGGCTGCGTCCAGCGCCCTGCTCTCGCGCGATGGCGTGGCCTGGCACGAAGAGATCTGACCCTCATGCGACAGACCGAGCGTTTCCCGTCGCCCCGGCTGCTGGCCGACATCGGTGGCACCAATGCGCGCTTTGCCCTGGAACTGGCACCTGGGGAGTTCTCCCTCATCGAGGTCCTGCAATGCGATGAACACGGCAGCATCGAGGCTGCCCTGCGCACCTATCTGGATGCGGCCGGAGAAGCCGGGCGGCAAGTGCGCCACGCTGCGATCGGCATCGCTACGCCAGTGCTGGGCGACCAGGTAAAGCTGACCAACCGCGCGTGGTCCTTCTCCATCGAGGCATTGCGCCAGACCTTCTCCTTCGAGACCCTGCTGGTCATGAACGACTTCACCGCCCTCGCGCATGCGCTGCCCCGGCTATCGGCTGCGGACCTGATGCAGGTTGGGGGTCGGGCCGTCACCTGTACGGCTCCGCTCGGCCTGATCGGTCCTGGCACTGGGCTGGGCATGGCCGGGTTGATTCCGTACGACGGCGGCCATGTGGCGCTCGCCGGCGAAGGCGGCCATATGAGCTTCTCGCCCCAGGATGACGACGAAGCGCAGGTGTGGCAATTCGCCCGCGCCCGCTTCGGGCACGTATCCGTGGAACGCCTGCTCTCCGGTCCCGGGCTCGCGCTCATCCAAGAGGCCATCCGCGCGCCCGCGGGTGGCGCGCCTCTGTTTCCTGCAGCCATCACGAGGCTGGCGCTCGCAGGCACGGACCCAGCCTGCTGCAAGGCAGTGAACATGTTCTGCGCGATGCTGGGCAATGCGGCCGCCGACCTGGCGCTGGCCATCGGTGCGCGCGGCGGCATCTATATCGGCGGCGGCATCGTGCCCCGCCTTGGCGCGCGGTTCGCGCAGTCCCCCTTCCGCCGCCGCTTCGAGGACAAGGGGCGCATGCGTGCTTATCTGGCCGATATCCCGGTCTACGTGGTCCATGCCGCGATGCCGGCGCTGGCGGGCTTGTCGGCGGAGCTAGCGCGATACTTGCAGCCAGGCGCCGCGTCGATCACCACGGTCCGCAGCCAGTACAACACTGACCAGAAAATCAAGGCGGCCATGAACCAGCACTGAGCAGCGAAACTAAGCCCGCCACGGCCCCGCCAGACAGCCGAGGCCGCGCGCCTCAGCACGCCTCAACGCGCATCAAAGCGCGCCGCCAGCCGCTGCTCCCGGAAGGTCTGCACGATGAAGTCAATGAACACCTGCGTGCTGGGCGGCAACTGCTTCCGGCTGGGATAGTAGATCGACAGCGGCCCGAAGTCCGTGTACCAGCCCGGCAGCAAGCGCATCAGCTCGCCGCTCAGCAGCCAGCGCGCGGCATGGGGCAGCGGCAGCAAGGCCACGCCATACCCCAGCACCGCCGCGTGCGTCATCGCCTCCGGGTCGTCGAAGATGAGGCGCGTCCTGCATTCAGCCTGTACCTGCTGGCCGGCCTGGTTGTGCAGTACCCAGGCGCGCAGCCGCCCCGTGGAGCCGGAGCGCCGTGCGATGCCGTCGAACTGCGCCAGGTCAGCCGGTTGCGTGGGCGCGCGGCGCGCCGCCATGTAGGCGGGCGATGCCGCCACCACGCCATGCACGCGTGCCAGCTCGCGCGCGATCACGCCCTGCGTGAGTTCGATTCCACCGCCGATGGCCGCATCGAAGCCGCCGCCGATGAGATCGGCTGGCCGGTTGTCGAACTGCCAGTCCGGCACGATGGCCGGATAGCGCCGCAGGAACTCGCCCAGCATCGGCAGCAGGTACTCGCGGCCAAAGGCCAGGGCCATGCTGACGCGCAAGGTGCCCGCAGGCTGGCCATCCTGCTGCGCGGCGCGCGCGAAGGCTTCCTGCAGATCCGAGAAGGGCTCGCTCACGCCTTGCAGGAACTGCTTGCCGCGGTCCGTCAGCGTCAGGCTGCGCGTGCTGCGGTGGAACAGGCGCAGGCCAAGCTGCGTCTCCAGGCGCGCCACGTTCTTGCTGACCGCTGCCGGCGTCAGCCCGAGCCGGCGCGCTGCCTCCGAAAAACTCCCCGCATTGGCCGCCTGAATAAAGGATTCCAGGAGATTCAACGCCTCCATTGCCAGCCTCCGTCGCCGATCTGATACCAACGGTTGAAAGTGCTTGTCCGCATTATCAGCTACCGGACTGGGAATCGACCAGCAATACTGCTTGCACACCCCTTACGAATGGAGCAGATCATGCAAACCGACTTCACCGGCAAAGTGGCCTTCGTTACCGGCGGCGCCCGCGGCATCGGCGCGGCCATCGTCCGCCGCCTGGCGCGCGACGGTGCCACCGTGGCCTTCACCTACAAGGGCTCTGCCGCCGTTGCCCGCGAGCTTGCCCAGAGCATCGAAGCCCAGGGCGGCCGCGCCGTCGCCATCCAGGCGGACGCCGGCGACGCCGCCGCCCTCACCCAGGCCATCAACGACACGGCGCAGCGCTTCGGCAGGATCGACATCCTGGTCAACAACGCCGGCGTGCTGCTGATGGGCCCCATCGAGAGCTTCTCGCTGGAAGACTTCGACAAGACGCTGGAAGTGAACGTACGCGCGGTCTTTGTCGCCGCCAAGGCCGTGTTGCCCCATATGGGACAAGGGGGGCGCATCATCAACATCGGCAGTTGCAACGCCGAGCGCATGCCCTTCCCCGGCGCCGCCGCCTACGCCATGAGCAAGTCCGCGCTGCAGGGCCTGGTGCAAGGCATGGCGCGCGACCTGGGCCCGCGGGGCATCACCGTGAACAATGTGCAGCCCGGCCCGACCAACACCGACATGAACCCCGAGACCGGCGATTTCGCCGCGATGATGCACGGCCTGATGGCGCTGCAGCGGCACGCGCAACCGGACGAGATCGCGGGCATGGTGGCGTATGTGGCCAGCCCGGAAGCGGGCTTCGTCACTGGGGCCAGCCTGACGATCGATGGGGGCTTCAACGCCTGAGCCATGCGCCCGCCGGGAGGCGACCGGAACTTGAAAGCGGCAGCGCGGCGAGAGCCGCGTTGCGACGCTTCTGCACACACCTTCACATGCCCAATCCCGCTCGCGCCGGCGGCGCCAGCGCGCTCCATTCCAGCAAGGCGATAAAGCCATCGTGCGCCGCTACCACGAGCTGCCGACGATAGTGATGGACGATGCTGCCGGGCAGATGCCCATGGGGCTCCTCCCAGCCGGCGGCGCGGCGCACGTACAGCGGCGTCGCGCCGCCGAGGGGGGCGATGCATTCATGCTGGCCGCACGCCCGCGCCACGCGCAGGATGTCCGCCACCGGGCGGGAGAAATCGAGCGTGCGTTCGGCGTCGGTGATCTTGGGCCAATAGCTGCCGCCCGCCTGCGGCCGGCAGGCGCCCCACAAGGCATGGAAGCCGCGCGCCACGCGGCCGGCGAGCCGGGATGTGGCGAGCTGCAGTTTCAGCTGAAGCGTTTCGTGGCACTCATCGGGAGCCAATGCGACGGGTTCCGACGCCAGGATGTCGCCGGTGTCGAAGGCGGGCGCGAGACGGTGGCAGCTCACCGCCCACTCGCGCCGGTCTTCCAGGATGGCGCGGAACAGCGGGTAGGGGCCGCGCCCTTCCGGCAATGGCGACGGATGGAAGTTGATGGCATGCGGCAGGTGCGGCGTCCAGTCCGGAATGCGCCAGGCATGCCCCGCCACCACCAGCACGTCGCACCGCCGCTCGCCCAGCGCGCGCAGGTCTTCCATGCGGATGGGCGACATCTGCACGGGAACCCCATGCCGCTGCGCCCGCGCCACCACGTCCTGATGAAAGTCGTGGCGGTTGTCCACCGGCATCGTAAACAACGCGACCGGCTCCCACCCTTCGGCGACGAAGGCGTCGAAGACACCGCACCACAGATCGAAGCCGGCAAAAGCGAAGCGCATCCGGCCCTCCTCTTTCTGTCATGAACCAGCGTCGCATCCTAGCCATGGCGCCGCATGCGGATGCCGCGGAACTGAGGGGAACTCTCCCCGCTTTTAAGCAGCCGTAATGGTACGCATAAGGACTGCAGACAGTGGCAGGCGGATCCCCGGGAGAGGCGTACATAGTCGATACAAAGCGCGGCGCCCCGACGCCAGGCCGGGGCGCGAAGCATTGCCTGCGCACCTCCGCATCGGCATCGGCGGGACCGGCGGATTCGGTTCCGCCGGCGATCCAAGGCCATCGACGGAAAACGGCGAGCGCCCCGGACGACTCGACTACTTGCCCCCGGCCTCGCCGCCGGTCGCGGATTCTCGGCGGGGCCGGCGCACGGCTCTCACCTTGCCGCTATTTCCGCCTCCGCAGAAGAACCGGTCGCCACCGTCGGACTCCAGCCCCGACACACCGACGCCAGGCGGCAGCTCAAGCCGCTCCAGCACCTCTCCCGTGCGTGGATCGATGCGCCGCAGCTCGCTCTCCTCGCCTTCCCAGGTGCCATGCCAGAGGTCCCCATCGATCCAGGTGACCCCGGTGACGAAACGGCTGGACTCGATGGTGCGAAGAATGGCGCCGGTCTCGGGGTCGATCTGGTGGATCTTCCGCTCCCGGTACTGCCCCACCCAGAGCGTCCCCTCGGCCCAGGCGAGGCCGGAGTCAGCGCCACCGCCGGGCGCCGGGATGGTGGCGAGCACCCGGCCGCTCTGCGGGTCGATCTTCTGGATACGATCCTCGGCGATCTGGAACAGGTGACGGCCATCGAATGCCGTTCCCGCATGCGCGGCGACATCGATCGCGCGCAGCAGCTGTCCGCTTTCCGGATCGAGGGCCTGCAGGCTGTCGCCGGCGGCGAACCAGACTTGCTTGCCGTCATAGGTCAGGCCGTGCACGTGGTCGATGCCCGGGAACGGGCCATATTCCTGGAGGATTTCGGCTGCGAGTCGTTTCATGGTGGCTCCTGGTGACGTGATGGAGGATTCGATCTTAGTCACCTGGCAACGGCGCGGGGAGTAACAAGGCCGTCGCGAATCCCGGCACGGGCGGCATCATCCAGCGGCGCGCCCGCCCGCGCCCGAGCGGCTGCACCTTGCCCGCGGCCGCCAGCGCATCCAGCGCCCGCTGCATAGTCCGCTGGCTGGCACCGAGCGCAAGCGCCAGTGCCGAGCTCGACCACGACTCGCCGTCGGCGAGGCAGGCAAGCACGGCGCCATGCGCCTCATCGACAGGCCGCGCCAGCACCACAACCTCGCCGGCGTGGCGCGGCGCCAGTGCAAACCCGCGCTTGGTCGCGCTCACGCCGGCCAGCGCCCCAAGCGCCGTGCGCAGCCGCCCGACCTCCACGCGCAGGCGCGCGCGATGCGATTCGTCCGCATGCCGCGTCCGGAAAGCCTGCGCAATCAGCTTGTCCCTGGGCACGTCTTCGGGCCACGCTTCGCCCAGCGCACGCGCGAGCGTGAACAGCACCGGACGCCTGGCGAGCGACACCATCGCGCCTGCCTCGTGCACGGCAAGACGGCAGGCGTCCACGACGAGCGCCTTCGATGCCAGCACCGACTCCACCTCTTCGAGCAGCAGATGCCGCTCCTCTCCGCACGCGATCAGGCGCGCCGCAGGTGTGCTGAGGGCGCGGGATACGCTTTCGACCTCCGCCGTCAGCGCCGGAATGCCGGCATCGCGCGCGGCGAGCCCGGCCTGGGCGAGCGCGGCGCGGGCCACCCTAGCCTGCAGGCGCCGCATGGCGATGCCCGCCACGACCAGTTCATGGGCGGCACGCAAGGCCGGTGGAAAGAGCCCGGGCTCGAGCCCGGCGAGCCTGCGTTCGGCCTCGTCCAGGCGCCCGATCAGCAGCAAGCGCCGGACTTCGAGATAGCGCGCATGCGCGGCATTCACCCGGTCGCCGTGCGCGTCTAGCGTGGCCCGCGCCGCATCCAGCGCCTTCGCGGACCAGCCCAGCTCGCGTGAGGCCAGCGCGATCTCGGCCTCCGCCACCACGCAGCGCGCGCGCGCCACGGCCTCCTTCGGGCCGAAGGCACGCGCCGCGCCGCGCAAGAGTCCCTTGGCGCGCACGAAATCGCCGAGCTGCGCCATCGCGATGCCGCGCAGCGCCAGCGCGGGGGCGTCGTCGCGCAAGGCCACGCGGTTCAGCGCACCGAGAGGGTCACCCGCGGCGAGTGCCCGCGCCGCGGCCGTGATCAGAGAGTCCATCCGAATCCCGCCAAACTTGTCACTCCCGTCTTTGGCTGCCCGGGGCTAGTCTATCTCAGGAGAAGCCGGGATCGCGTCGTCGCCAGAGCGGCGCTCACGACGCAGGGCACTCAAGGAGGAACGAACGATGACCACACATAGCACCGCCACACGTGATGCGTGGCTGGCAGCGCGGCTGGAACTGCTGCAGGCCGAGAAGGAACTGACGCGGCGCAGCGACGAACTGGCGCTGCGCCGCCAGGCGCTGCCCTGGGTCCGCGTTGACAAGGCATACCGGTTCGACACCGATGCCGGCAGCGCCTCGCTGGCAGACCTGTTCCAGGGGCGCTCGCAGCTTCTTGTCTACCACTTCATGTTCGGGCCCGACTACACCGCGGGGTGCCCGTCCTGCTCCGCGATCGCCGACGGCTTCAATGGCTTCGCCATCCACCTGGCCCACCACGACACCATGCTGATGGCGGTATCGCGCGCACCGCTGGCCAAGCTGCAGGCATACAAGCAGCGCATGGGGTGGACGTTTCCCTGGGCGTCCTCGGCGGACAGCGACTTCAACCTCGACTTCAACGTCTCCATCACCGAGACGGAGCAGCGTGCAGGCGGCGCCGAATACAACTATCGGCGCGGCAACTTTCCGATGGACGCGGCACAGGCACCGCCCCCGCCAGCGGTCGCCGAATTCGCGGCTACCTGCGGCACCGACGCGGCCACGTACGTGCGCGAACGGCCAGGCATGAGCGCCTTCGTGCAGGAAGACGGCGTGGTCTACCACACCTATTCCACCTTCGCGCGCGGCCTGGACGTTCTCTGGGGCATGTACCAGTGGCTCGACCGCGCCCCTAAAGGGCGCAACGAGACGGGCCCCTGGTGGAGCCGCCACGACGAATACGGCGAGCGCTGAACCAGCGCCCGACGCGATGGAGGCCAGGCTGGCGCTGATTGCTCTGGCCGCCGGCCTCGTGATCAGCGCCACCTAACAATTGCTTACACCTGCGGTGGCCGGGCCGGACTATGCTCGCTGCGCCAAGAACGACCACGTCAGCCAATGCATCGGCATGCCACACCTCTGCAGGAAAGCAATATGAACACGATCCGCTTGTTGCCCCTGATGGCAGTTGCCCTGCTGGTGGCCACTCCCGGAGTCAGCCAGGCTCAGCACGTCGTCGGTGGGATGGGCGAGGAAGTTCACATCGGCGCCTTCAGCGGCGGCCAACTGAACAGCGACGTGGGCGGCCGCGCCCTGCCCGGCAATCGGAACCATGCAGCAGGACCGAACAGGGGACACGCCCGGCCCATGGGCCAGCACAAGGTCCGCGCCACGACTACGCGGGGGGCAATGCCCACGCTACCACCCGGCAGGCAACTGCCGTAGTTGGCCGCGGACGGCGCGGCAATGTGAAGCCGGCCGCCACCGTCACCCCGCAGGGAAACCCACGCGACAGGGGTCGCGCCCGTCACGCCCCCGCCGCGGCATGCGCGGCCTTGATCGCGGCATCACGGTCCTTGGCGGCTGCGGCCTTCGCCTCGTCGAAAACCTTCTGGGCCTCCGCCACCTTCTGCTTGTATTCCTTCCTCGCGGCGGCGATCTCCTGCCGCATCTTGACAATCGCATCATTGTGGCTCTGCGCCGCCGGCGCGGAAGCAGTCTGAGCCCAACCGGGCGCGGCAATGACGGCAGCGGTCAGCGTGATCAAGAATGCCAGCTTCCTCATGATCTTCTCCCATTTTCAAGCGTTGCGATGGCTGAAACCTTTTACGGCTGAAACTGGTGGAACCGCAAGCCGCCAAATCGGCCCGCGCGCTCGCATGGTCATCACGAATACGAAGTATTGGTAGCGGGTTTCCCAGAAGTCAACCCGCATTTCGAGCCGCTGCACATGGCCTCCATCCAGGGTGCCGTCAACGGACAACGCATCCGGCAACAGCGCCGCGCTACCCCATGATGTTCACGCCGCCGTCCACGTACAACGTCTCGCCCGACAACCGCCTGGCATAGGGCGTGGCAAGGAATGCGCAGGTGAACCCGACGTCCATGATGTCCACCAGTTCGCCAAGCGGGGCGCGCTGCGCCGCGTCCGCTAGCATCAGGTCGAAATCCTTCAGCCCGGACGCGGCCCTGGTCTTGAGCGGGCCAGGGGAGATGGCATGGACACGGATGCCCTGCGGACCGAGTTCATAGGCCAGGTAGCGTGACACCGCTTCGAGTGCGGCCTTCACCGGCCCCATCACGTTATAGTTCGGCACCACCTTGTTGGCGCCGTAATAGCTCATGGTGAACATCGTGCCGCCGTCGCGCATCAGCGGCGCGGCCAGGCGGGCCATGCGCACGAAGGAATGGCAGGAGATATCCATGGCCTTGGCGAATCCTTCGGCCGAGCAATTCAGCAGCCCGCCCTGCAGATCCTCCTTGGGTGCCCAGGCTACCGAATGCACGAGGATATCCAGCTTTCCCCAGGTTTCCCGGACCTGCGCGAACAGCGTGTCCAGATCGGACTGGCTGGTGACATCGAGCGGCAGGAAGATCGGCGCTGCGAGGTCCTTCGCCAACGGTTCCACATACTGCCTGGTCTTTTCGTTGGCATAGGTGATCGCAACTTCCGCACCCAGCTCGTGAAAGGCCTTGGCGCAGCCAAAGGCGATCGAATGCTCGTTCGCGATCCCGCAGACGACTGCCTTCATGTTTGCCAGGATCGGTCGTGGTATCTGGACTGTCATGTCGTTTCCCCCTGATCAAGGTTCATTTCGGGCACGTGCTCGGGCACCGAGAGCCGCGCCTCGGTCGCCGCCAGCACGGCTTCGATAGATACACCGGGCGCCCTCTCCTGCAGCGTGGCAACGCCACCGCCGAACGAGATCACAGCCAGCTCGGTGACCACAAGATCAACCGACCGCAAGGCAGTCAGAGGCAGACTGCATTGCCGCACCAGCTTGGACTTTCCCTTTGCGCTGTGCTGCATGGCCACGACCACCCGCTTGGCGCCCGCGACCAGATCCATTGCCCCGCCCATGCCCGGCACCAGCTTGCCCGGAATGGTCCAATTGGCCAGATGGCCGGCTTCGTCCACCTCCAGCGCGCCCAGCACGGTCATGTCGAGGTGATGCCCGCGGATCAGCCCGAATGACATGGCACTGTCGAAGGTGCTCGCACCGGGCAGCGCGCTGACCGGCTTGCCGGCGGCGTCGGTCAGATGAGGCTCGGCCATGCCTTGCTCGGGAATGGGTCCGGTCCCGATCAGGCCGTTCTCGGACTGGAAGAAAACCGGCATGCCTTGCGGCACATAGTTGGCAACCAGCGTGGGAATGCCAACGCCCAGGTTGACCAGCATGCCGGCCCGCAACTCCTGGGCTACACGCCTTGCGATAATGGTTTGTGCGTCCATGATCGTGACATCCCCCTGTCGTCGTCATTCGTGCCGTCATTCGTGCGCGATCACGTAGTCCACCAGTACGGACGGGGTGATCACGTGGTCCGGTGGGATCATGCCGATGGGCACGATATGTACGGCATCGACGATCACCGTCGCCGCTGCCATGGCAATGACCGGGTTGAAGTTGCGTGCCGTGAGGGCATACACGAGATTGCCCTGGTAGTCCGAGAGAAACGCTTCCACCAGCGCAAAATCGGCACGCAGCGGCGTTTCCAGCAGGTACTCGGTGCCGTCGACTTCCAGCTTGCGCTTGCCGGCCTCCACCAGTGTGCCGACCCCGGTGGGCGTGAGAATGCCGCCCAGGCCGCAGCCGGCAGCACGGATGCGTTCGATCAGCGTTCCCTGCGGCACCAGTTCGACCTCCATCTCCCCGGCGATCATCTTCTTCTGGGTTTCCGGGTTCAGGCCGATATGGCTGACGACCGCCTTGCGCAGCGCCCCGGCCGTGACCAGCTTGCCGATGCCCCTGCCGGGCATCGCCGTATCGTTGGCGATCACCGTCAGATTGCGCCTGCCCTGGCGGATGAGTTCGTCCATGATCCGCTCCGGCGTGCCAACCCCCATGAAGCCACCCACCATCACGGTGGCACCATCGGCAATCATGCCGACCGCATCCTCGATCGCGACAGTCTTCATCTCTCGCCTCCGTCGAGTACCGCCTTGGTATGCCTGGCGATCATCAGCTCTTCATTGGTCGGAATGACCCATACCGCGACCCGCGACAAGCCGTCGCTGATCCGCGGTCCGCCGCCCGCGTTGGCCGCGGGGTCGAGGGCCACGCCAAGCCATCTGGCGTTACGGCAGACCTGCTCCCGGATCGGCAAGGCATGTTCGCCGATGCCGGCCGTGAAGACCAGCGCGTCCAGGCCCTGCGCGGCCGCCGCCAGCGAACCGAGCTCCCGAGCGATGCGGTAGGTATAGAGTTCCACGGCAAAGCGCGCGCGCGCCTCGTCGCTGGCGAGCAGCACGCGCATATCGCTCGAGATGCCGGAGACGCCAAGCAGACCGGACTTGCGGTAGACCAGGTCCTCGACGGCCTGGACATCCATGCCGAGTTCGCGCATCAAGTACAGGATCACGCCCGGATCGAGGCTGCCGCAGCGCGTGCCCATCGGCAAGCCGTCCACCGCGGTAAAGCCCATGGTGCTGGCCACGCTGCGGCCGCCCACCAGGGCGCACATGCTGCTGCCGTTGCCAAGGTGCGCCACCACGGTGCGGCCCGCGGCGGCCTTGGCGTCGATGCCTGGCAGGACGCCGGCGATGTACTCGTAGGAGAGGCCATGAAAGCCATAGCGCCGCACGCCGCGCCCGGTCACCGATGCCGGCAGCGCGAAGGCCTGCGCAGTCTCCGGCTGTGCGCGATGGAACGCCGTGTCAAAGCAGGCAACCTGCGGCAATTCCGGCCGCCGTTCGGCCAAGATGCGGATCGGCTTGAGATTGTGCGGCTGGTGAAGGGGCGCCAGCGGGCAAAGCGCTTCCAGCTCTGTGAGCACGCTATCGTTCACCTCGACCGGCGCTGCGAAACGCATGCCGCCGTGCACCACGCGATGCCCGACCGCTACCAGCCGATGCCCTTCGCCATGGCTTCGCAGGAAATCCGCCAGGAAGTCGACTGCCCCGCTGTGCCCGAGTTCGGTGCCTTCGTCCCACTGTTTGGTAGCGACTTCCGTTCCCTTGGGGTCGATCGCGTGAAAGGCCGGTTCGGTGTAAAGCCCCTCGATGCTACCGCGCAGGAGCAGGTCCAGCGCGTCGCCATTGGCGTCATAGGCGCAGTACTTCAGGCTCGACGAGCCCGCATTCAGCACAAGGATGAGGTCGGCCATCGCATCACCCCAGTGCCCGGGCGGACGCCTCGCGCCGGAACTTTGCCACCAGCGCGGCAACCGCGCAGGACGCCAGGCGGGTCATCACCGAGTCGGCGCGGCTGGTGAGAATGATGGGAACCCGCGCGCCAAGCACGATGCCGGCTGCATCAGCGCCGGCCAGGAAGGACAGGCTCTTGGCGAGCATATTGCCGGCTTCCAGGTCCGGCACCAGCAATACGTTGGCACGGCCTGCTACCGGCGACTCGATCTTCTTGATGCGCGCAGCTTCCGGATCGATGGCATTGTCCAGCGCGAGCGGACCGTCGACCAGCGCGCCGGTGATCTGGTGGCGATCGACCATCTTGCACAGGGCGGCCGCCTCCACGGTGGACGGCACCTTCGGATTGACCGTTTCCATCGCCGACAATACCGCCACCCGGACCTCCTGCAGTTGCAGCGCATGCGCGAGATCGATGGCGTTCTGCAGGATATCCGCCTTCTCCTCCAGCGTGGGGGCGATATTGACAGCGGCATCGGTGATGATCAGCGCATCCTCATGGCCGGGCACGTCCATCACAAAGCAGTGGCTGACCCGTCTCGCTGTGCGCATCCCGCTGTCCCGCTTGACCACCGCCCCCATCAGCTCATCGGTGTGAAGGCTTCCCTTCATCAGGGCCTCGGCCTTGCCTTCGCGCACCAATTGCACAGCGGCCTCAGCGGCGGCATGGCTGTATGGCGCGTCGACGATGGGGTATGGGCCGATGTCGATGCCGCCGGCGCGAGCGGCTTCCTCGATGCGGCCGCGCGGTCCGACCAGCACGGGGGCGATCAGCCCCATCTGCGCGGCCTCCACCGCGCCTTCCAGCGAACTCTGATCGCAAGGATGGACGACGGCGGTGGGTGTAGGTGGCATCGACTGGCAGTAGTCGATCAGGCGCTGATACTTCTCGTGCTTTGTACTCACGGACTACCTCCTGATTCTCACGCCCTCTGTTTCCGGTCCTGGCAACGACGGGGACCGCTTGCGTCCGTCACGCTGCTCGCGCATGCGGTTTTGCCGCGCGATGAATGCGTAGCGGCCACATCGACACGGCCGACGCGGACCACTCGGCAAACCGGCAAACCCGCGTTTACCGGCGTACCACGAACGCTCATTATTTTTGTCTAGAGGACGACGATGTCACTTCGATGACAACGACCTGGCAGCACGATGTGGAAAGCCGTGCTCAGCACATGAACCGGCTTCTGCCGCCCCCAAGGTCAAGCGACGCGCCGCGGGACATCCGCTGTCCGCCAACGGGAATCCGCGTCGATCTCCGTTGGCAACTCTAGCCGGTCTGGCCTCAACACCAGATATGAAATTTTTTTGAGGGCAGGATGCCGGCTTTCGCGCGAGGTGCGCTTCCCTCCGCAGGGGCGGAATCAGAGCTTGACCGCGCGTGTCATCAGATAGTGCTGCCGCAGCGTGTTGCCTTCCAGGTGGCGGCCGATGTAACCCTCCAGCTCGGCGCGGAAAGTCGCCAGTTGGGACGCATCGCCCTGCAAGGTCTGCACCAGCTTTACCACCGGCCCAAGCGTCTCTTCCAAAACTTTCCGGTAGTGCTGCGGGCTTAGTGTCGGGAAGCACATCACGCCCCGGTCGAACACAATGTCAGTGACCGTCTCGCCCAGGCGCTGGCGGACGATATTCGGATCGCCCCATTGCGGCGGGGGCGCTGCGCCCGGGGGCGGCGGCTGGTATTTGCCAACCAGCGCAAACATCTGGCCGACAAAGTGCTCCGGTGGCCAAGTGGAAAACGCGATGGTGCCGCCTGGCTTCAGTACGCGCAGCATTTCCGAAATTGCCACGTCTGGCCGCGGCGCGAACATATGGCCGAATTGGCTCAGCACTACGTCGAAGCTGGCGCTGTCATAGGGCAACGCCTCGACATCGCCCTCCCGGAATTCGATCTCGACGCCGGCCAGCTCGGCATGCTTCTTGGCGAGCGCAATCAGCGCAGGTGCCAGATCCAAGCCACATACCCGGGCGCCGAGGCGCGCCGCGGTCAGCGCCACCACACCGGTGCCGCAACCGACGTCGAGTACCGATTGATGCGGAAGCACACGCGCATGGCGGATCAATTCAGCCGCCGGCATCGTCGTCACCGCCTCCAACGGCGCGAACACCGCCCAGCCTTCGCGCTGTGCCGCCTTCAGTTCGGCAAAGGGATCGTCTGGCATGTTGGCCTCCACGGGAAAGCGGTGGACACGATCGGAGAGAAGATCGTCAGCAATTTCCCCGTCAGAGTAGTTCGTGGTGGCGGAGAGTGCAAATCTGCTGCGCCAAGGTGGCTACGTGGAGTCGACCGCAACGGAAAATGTGTTGACCTGCTCAGGCGCGGGACTCGGACCCGCCCTCATCCACCACTCTCGCCGTGCGGATGAACAGCGCGCGGACCTTGCTCCAGAACTCTCCACCGAGCACGAAGAAACTGGCAACCAGCATCATGTCGCCGAGCAACTGTGCTTCCCACATCTTCGGCCGGAGTCCCGGCCAGATCGCATCCACGTAGGGCTCCAGCATGGCCGAGGCCAGGGGCAGGCAGAACATCACGAGGCCGATGGCGTGACGTGTTGGCCCCACGGTGTCGCTCAGGGGAAGCTGCCTGAGGTGGCGGAACAGCAGCGCCTTCAGCCGCTGGAATCCCGGCTTGCCCATCACTGCGATACAGGCCAGCAGCATGATCTTATTCGCGACCACGATGCTGCCCGTCAGCGTCGCAATGCTGGTGGTGGATGCGCCCGCAAACGCCGCGAGCGGAACCAGAATCCACGCCCCGTAGGCCAGCACGAAGACGCCGATGCCGACGCGGAAGCGCCAAGTGCCGGAAGCGAGGACTTCGGCATGCGTATCGGGAATCGCCATGCTCACCATCCTGGGCAAGGAGTCGGGCCCGCAGACAACCGGGGAGCTTCCCCGGGGGCCGTGTTCAACACCTTGTCCAACATACATCATCGGCGGCGATCGGTGAGGTCTCGTGCCGGTTTGCGCTGAGGAAGCGCGATCGTTGTGCTCAGGATGCCAGACCGCAGGCGGTGGTCACCCGCGCGCGGCGGTTTGCCAGCGCCGGGGCACGGGGACGACGGATAATCTCCCGAGCGCCGCCAGCGCAAGCGCTCTTCATACTTCGCCCATCGTTATCACGGCGCATCCGTCCCGTTGAAACGCGGTGGCCGTCGCTCCACGAATGCGCGCACGCCTTCCCTTGCATCGGCACTTCGGGCCCGCTCCGCGAGAAGCCGGTGCTCCAGCTCCAGGTGCGCCTGCAGGCTGCGCTCTGGCAATCCGCCGCACAGCGTCTTGATGCCGGCCAATGACCCGACCGCGGCCTGCGCCAGACGCGCCACCAGGGCTTCCGCGGCTTGAGGCAGCTCGGCATCCGGATACAGTGCATCGACCACGCCGTGTGCCAGACAGCGTTGCGCATCGATCGTCTCGCTGAGCATCAGCCACTGCTGGGCCCGCACCGGCCCGACTCGCCGGGCCAGGAAATAGGAAGCGCCCAGGTCCGGCGACAGGCCGATGGCCGCGTAGCCGGTGCGCAGCTTCACCGATTCCGCCGCCAGCACGAAGTCCGCGCACAGTGCCAGCCCGATGCCGGCGCCGCCCATGGGCCCGTTGACCGCGGCGACGACCGGCATCGGTGCCGTCGCCAGGCGGTACAAGGCCGGATGCAGCGGTTCGAGGATATCGTCGACTAGCACATCCAGCGCCTTGCCGGCGGCCACGAACTCGACGATATCGCCGCCCGCGCAGAAGATGCGGCCTTCCGCTGCAAGCAGCACCACGCGCGGCCGCTGTTCCAGCACCTCGTCGATGGCGCGCACCAGCGCCCGGCTTGCCGTGCGTGATATGGAGTTCGCCTCCTCCTGGCGCCTCAGCACAATGCGGCCGATCTGGTCGGCTACGCTCCAGGCAATGCCATCTGCTTGTTGCATCCCATCCTCCATGATTCCTGATATCCACTGTAGATGGAGACCTGCTCCGCTTCATCTCCACGGGAGGCTTGCATTCCTCGATGCCTTCTTCGATCCCTTCGGACCTGCCGACGGCAACGTCATGATGGCAGCTTCCGTGCGATCAGCTCCTTCATGATCTCGTTGGCGCCGCCGTAGATGCGCTGCACGCGGGCATCGGCATACAGGCGCGCGATCGGGTATTCGGTCATATAGCCGTAGCCACCGAAGAGCTGCAGGCATTCGTCTGTGACCTTGCATTGCTGCTCGGTGCACCACCACTTGGCCATGTAGGCCGCGCTATCGTCGAGCTGGCCATCCAGCAGGCGCTGCACGCAGTCATTGACGAAGGAACGTACCACGTGGGCGATCGTGGCGCACTCGGCCAGCTTGAAGCGCGTGTTCTGCAGGTCGTACAGTGACTGGCCGAACACCTGGCGCTGCTGCGTGTATTCCAGCGTCAACTCAACCGCGCGCTCAATCACGGCCGCTGCCGGCACGGCCAGCATCATGCGCTCATAGGGAAGCTGGCTCATCAGCTGCGCAAAGCCATGGCCTTCGACCTCGCCCAGCAGATGGCCGGCGGGAACGCGCACCCCGTCGAAGGACAGCTCGGCGGTATCGGAGGCATGCTGGCCCAGCTTCTCAAGCCGACGGCCCACGCGGAAGCCCGGCAGCCCCTCGGTCTCCAGCACGATCAGCGACACCCCACGGCTGCCCGCTTCGCCCGTGCGCACCGCCACCACCAGCAGGTTGGCGGTGAAGCCATTGGTGATGAAGGTCTTGGCACCGTCGACGACGTACTCGCCGCCTTCCGGCCGCGCGCGGGTGCGCATGGCCTGGAGGTCCGAACCGCAGCCGGGCTCGGTCATGGCGATGCCGGCCAGCATCTCCCCGCTGACCAGCTTCGGCAGCCAGCGCTGCTTCTGCTCCGCGGTGCCGTAGTCCAGGATGTAGTGCGTGGCGATGCTGTGGACGGCCGTGATGGCGGGCACCTCGGCCTTGGCCAGCTCGTCCTGTACCACCAGCTGGTAGGCCAGGCTCGCGCCGGCGCCGCCATAGGCCTCGTCGATCTCGGGCAGCAGGAAGCCCATCTGCCCGAAGGCGTGCCAGGTCTCACGCGGGATGTAGCCCTGGCGGCGCCAGCCATCCATATGCGGCGCCAGTTCGCCGGCCACGTAGCGGCGCACCTGCTCGCGGAAGGCTTCGATGTCCTCATCCATCCAGCGATGGCGGTACAGTTGCGGCAGCATCGCTCAGCCTCCTCAGATACCGGTCAGGCCGCCGCTGCACATCAGCGTCTGGCCGCTCACATAGTCGGACTCCGGAATGCAGAGCAGGTACACCGCCCCGGCAGCCTCGTCGGGCGTGCCGCCGCGTCCCAGCGGAATGCCGCGCTCCATCGCCGCCAGCAGGTCGGGGTTCACGCCGACCTTGATCTCGCGGCCCTCGATATTGGCGGTGGATTCGCCGGCTGCGCTGCCGGTCAGGCGTGTCTTGATGAGGCCGTAGGCCACGCAATTGACCGTGACGTTCATGCGGCCCCACTCCTTGGCCAGCGTCTTGGTCAGCCCCTCGATGCCCGCCTTCGCGGTGGAATAGTTGGCCTGGCCTGCATTGCCGAACAAACCCGCCACCGACGAGATATTGACTACCTTGCGCATCACGCGCTGGCCGGTTTCCGCCTCGGCCTTGGACAGGCTGCGGATCACCGGCTGTGCGGCACGCAGGATGCGGAACGGCGCCGTCAGGTGGCAGTCGAGCATGGCGTACCACTGCTCGTCCGTCATTTTCTGGATGACGTTGTCCCAGGTATAGCCGGCATTGTTGACGATGATGTCCAGGCCCTTGTATTCGCTCACCGCCGTGCCGACGAAGCGCTCGGCGAAATCCGGCGCGGTGACGCTGCCGACGCAGGCTACGGCCTCGCCGCCTGCGGCGCGGATAGCCTCCACCACCTCCTGGGCCGGCGCCTCGTCCAGGTCATTAATGACGAGGCGGGCGCCTTCGCTGGCCAGCTTGAGTGCGATCGAGCGGCCGATGCCGCGGCCGGAGCCGGTGACGAGGGCGACCTTGCCTTCGAGTTTGCGGGTCATGGGATAGTCTCCTTGCTTATGCTTGGTGTGCTTCACGTGTTTCACGCGTTCCACGCATCAGGGCAGCGCGACCAGCGCTTCGCCTGCGATCTTGCTTTGTCCGAACTGGTTGGCGCTCTGCACCTCGACTCTCACGCAGCGCTCGCCGTTCACTTCCAGCTTCTCGACCACCCGGCCGCTGCACTGCATGGCGTTGCCGAGGTGGGTGATGCCCTGGAAGCGCGCATCGAAGCGCCGCAGCTGCGACTGCGGCGCCCAGCCGGTCAGCAGGCGGCCCAGCCAGGCCATGCCCAGCATGCCGTGCGCGAACACGTCCGGCATGCCGGCCCGGCGCGCGTAGTCGAGGTCGATATGGATAGGGTGATGGTCGCCGGAGGCGCCGGCGAACAGCGCGAGCATGCGGCGGTCTACCGGCGGCAGGCTCAGGGGCGGCAAGGTATCGCCGACCTGTACCGAGTCAAAGCTGGGCGTCGTCATGGGAAATCCTTGCCTCCTTCAGTTGCGTACCACGGTCAGCGAGCGCATCCGGGCCACAGGCTCGCCACGCTGGTTGATCACGTTGGACTCGACCTCGATGAATTCCAGTGCGCCGCCCTTCTTGTCGTAGACGTCCTTGACGCGGGAACTGACCGTCACGGTATCGCCTGCGATCACCGGGCCGAGATACTCGAAGCTCTGCTCGCCGTGCAGCACCTTGGCATGCGGCACGCCGAGCAGGTCGAGCAGGCCGAACATGGCCCCCGAGTCCAGTTCGGCGGCGAACAGGAAGGTAGGCGCCGCCGGCAGGTCGGCATAGCCCGCGTCATGCGCGGCGGCCAGCTCGGTGTAGATGGGGTCGGTCTCGCCGATCGCCTGGGCGAAGAACCGCAGCCGGCCGCGCTCGATCGGCAGCACCGAGCTGCCGACTTCATGGCCGATCCACTTCTTGTCGATCATGGTCAGATCCTCTCGTACAGGGTGACGACGCAGGCGCCGCCCAGGCCCAGGTTGTGCTGCAGCGCCAGCCGTGCGCCTTCGACCTGGCGCGCGCCGGCATTGCCGCGCAGCTGCTCGACCAGTTCCGTGCATTGCGCCAGCCCGGTGGCGCCCAGCGGGTGGCCCTTGGAAAGCAGTCCGCCCGAGGGGTTGGTCACGACCTGGCCGCCGTAGGTGTTGTCGCCATCGACCACGAACTTCTCGGCGCCGCCCACCGGGCAGAGGCCGAGCGCTTCATAGGTGATCAGCTCGTTGTGGGCAAAGCAGTCATGCAGCTCCACCACGCCGACGTCCTCGGGGCCGACGCCGGCCGCTTCGTACACCTGGCGCGCTGCGTTGCGCGTCATGCTGAAGCCCACCACCTCGCGCATATCGCGCGCCTCAAAGGCGGCCGGCGTGTCGGTGGTCATGGCCTGGGCACGGATGCGCACGCTTGCGTCCAGGCCATGCTTCTTCGCGAACGCTTCCGAGACCAGCAGCGCCGCCGCCGCGCCGCAGGTCGGCGGGCAGGCCATCAGCCGGGTCATCACGCCGGGCCAGATCATCGGCGAGGCCATGACTTCCTCTTCCGTCACCACGGTGCGGAACAGCGCCAGCGGATTGTTGGCGGCGTGCCGGCTGGCCTTGGCACGGATCTTGGCGAAGGTCTCAAGCTTGGTGCCGAACTCCTCCATGTGCGCCAGGCCGGCGCCGCCGAAGTAGCGCAGCGCGAAGGGCACGCCAGGGACGTCGATCAATTCGGCGGTCACAGCGTCGAAGCGCTCGAAGGGGCTCGGCCGATCATTGAACACGGAGCCAAGGGCGCCGGGCGACATCTGCTCGAAGCCGAAGGCCAGCGCGCAATCGACCGCACCGCTGGCGACCGCCTGGCGTGCCAGGTACAGCGCTGTCGATCCCGTCGAGCAGTTGTTGTTGACGTTGACCACCGGGATGCCGGTCATGCCCACCTCGTAGAGCCCGCGCTGGCCGGCAGTGGAATCGCCGTAGACATAGCCGGCGTAGGCCTGCTGGACCTTTTCGTAGGCGACGCCGGCGTTGGCCAGCGCGGCGCGGATGGCCTTGGCGGCCATCACCGGGTAGGGCTCGCTCGCCCCCGGCTTGGTGAAGGGGATCATGCCGACGCCGGCGACGATCACGGATGAGGTCATGGTTCTTCCTTGCGGTTGGATGGGGGGTTAGCTGACTTTGCGCGCCTGGCCGTCCCAGTAGGGCTTGCGCAGCTCCGTCTTGAGGATCTTGCCGGCACCTGACAATGGCAGGGCCTCGCGGAAATGCAGGCTGCGCGGACATTTGTAGCCTGCGATCAGCGTCTTGCAGTGGGCGATCAGTTCTTCGGCGGTCGCGGACGCATCCGGCTTGCGCACCACGACGGCGTGCACGGTCTCGCCCCACTCGGCGCTTGGAATGCCGATGACGGCGCAGGCCGCCACCGCGCTGTGCTGGGCGAGGGCGTTCTCTACCTCGGCGGAATAGACGTTCTCGCCGCCGCTGATGATCATGTCCTTCATCCGATCGACCACGAAGATGAAACCGTCCTCGTCCATGTAGCCGCCGTCGCCGGTGTGCATCCAGCCGTCGCGCAGCGCCTCCGCGGTCTGTTCTGGCTTGTTCCAGTAGCCCTGCATCACGTTGGGCCCGCGCACGATGACCTCGCCCACGGTGCCGCGCGGCACTTCATGGCCCTCCGGGTCGGCGATCCGCACCTCTGTGCAGAAGCTGGCGCGGCCGGCGGAACGCAGCTTGCCCAAGTGGCGGGCTTCCGGCGTGTGATAAAGCGGGGGAAGAATGGTGGCCAGCGGCGACAGCTCCGTCATCCCGTAGGCCTGGAAGAAGCTCACGCCGGGCAGGGCCGCCATCGCGCGTCCCAGCACCGCCTCGGAGATGGGAGAAGCGCCGTAGTAGATGGCCTGCAGCGCGCTCAGGTCGCGCGGCTGCCGCATGGCGGGGTGGTCGACCAGCATCTGGATCATGGTCGGCACCAGCAGTACGTGGGTCACCCGATCGCGCTCCAGCGTGTCGAGCACCAGTTCCGGTGAGAACGCCGGGATCACGGAATGCGTGCTGCCTTCTATCCAGTGCGGCATGGCCAGGCCCATGTCGGCAAGGTGGAACATCGGCGCGGCATGCAGATAGGTACTGCCGGGGCCCGCAATGCCCTCGGCCCGCAGCGACAGGCCGGAGCTGCAGAGATTGCCGTGGCTCAACATGACCCCTTTGGGGAATCCGGTCGTCCCGCCTGTATAGAAGATGCCTGCCAGATCCTCGTCACGGCGCACCACATCGGCCACCGGTTCGGCCTTGGCCAGCAAGGCCTCATAGCCGTGCATGCCGGCCGGCACCTCTGCGTTCCCGCAGTAGATCACCTCGCGCAGCGTGGCCGCATCGCCGCGGATCGTCTCGGCAAGCGCGCGGAAGGTCTCGTCCACCAGCAGGATGGTCGAGCCCGAATCGTTCAGCGCGTAAAGGATTTCCGCCGCAGACCAGCGCGTATTGCATGGGTTCAGGACGCCGCCACCCCATGGCACCGCCATCTGGTATTCGAGATAGTGGTCGGAGTTCAGGGCCAGCATCGCAACGCGATCGCCCACTTGCATGCCCAGGCTCTGCAGCGCCCCCGCAAGGCGCGCCACGCGGTCGGCAAGCTGACGGAAGGTCTGCTGCCGCTCGCCGAACCGCGCCGCAATATGATTAGGCTTCTGCTGCACCGCACGATGCAACGCTTGGGTAAGGTACATGCTGGTCTCCGTGCTGTCCGCGCCGATGCGGATCGATTGCTTTGTTTGTGTGGCTCATGTTAGAAACGCAGGCCCGAGCCAGCAATTGCACATTGCATCGATCGGATGGCAGAAGACCTCAATCCACGACGACCTCGCCAGTGACGCTCAAAGCTCCCGTTACCGTGACAGTTGCCCTCGTGCGCGGCATGCTCGCTGGCGTGCAGGCGCGGGGCGAGCCTGTCGACGGTTTCCTGGCCGCGGCGGAGATCCCGGCGGAACTGCTCGAACATGCCGGCGCCCGGGTGAGCGCCGCCCAGTACGTGGCGCTCTTCCGCGTGTTGATCGAGCGGCGCGAAGATGAATGCCTGGGTTTCCTGTCGCGGCCGCTCAAGCCGGGCAGCTTCGCCTTGATGGCACGCTCCGCGCTGGGCGCGCGCGATCTCGACACCGCCATCCGGCGCGTGTCGCAGACGTTCTGGCTGCTGCAGGACGATGTGGAAATGGAATTTCGACGGGAGGGCGACCTCGCTGGCGTCGGCCTGCGCTTCCATCTCGCATCGAACGACCAGCCGGTCTTCCTGCATGAGCTGATGGTGCGCGTGATCTGGCGCCTGCTGGCGTGGCTGGCAGGCGGCCGCTTGCCGATCGCGCGCTTCGATTTTGCTTTCGACAATCCGCCGCATGCCGACTGCTACGGCAAGGTCTTCCCGGCGCATCTGGAATTCGGACGGGGGCAGACCGCCTTCTGGTTCGATGCAGCGTGGCTGCGAAGCCCGGTGCGGCGGGACGAGACCGAGCTGCGCGCGTTCCTGGCCGATGCGCAGGCCAATATCATTGTGCCGCGCAGCGCCAACGACGTCGTGAGTTCACGCGTGCGCGGCTACCTGCAGCGCACGCAGCCGACGTGGCCGGACCTTGCCGTGACCGCCAAGGCCTTGCATATGTCGACGCCAACCCTGCAGCGGCGGCTGGCCATGGAAGGGACGTCCTTCCAGACGCTCAAGGACGCCTTGCGGCGGGACGTGGCGATCATCCGCCTCAACACCAGCGCGGTCTCGCTGGCAGCGCTCGCGCACGAGCTGGGATTCACCGACAGCGCGGCGTTCCAGCGCGCCTTCAAGGGCTGGACCGGCAGTGCGCCGGGGGCCTATCGCAGAGGCCGGATGGGCCCCGAGGAGCGGGCTGAGCCGTAGCAAGCCGGATGCGCATGTGGGGTGGAACTCCCCGGTGGCGCAGGCGGCGCTGCTTTCAGCCCGCCGCGCCACGCCCATGCGATATCAGTGCGACGTCGTCGCGATCGGCGCTGGCCTGCTGCCGAGTGCCTGCCCGATCCGCCCTTCCTCCAGCAGGAAGTCGATGAAGGCGCGCACCTTGGTCGGCAGGAATTTCCGGCTCGGATAGACCAGGCTGACGTCGCGCCGCGGCAGCTGGTACTGCGGCAGGACATGCACGAGCCGCCCGGCCTCGATCTGGGGCCGGGCCACATACCAGCCCAGCATTGCCACGCCCATATCGGCCAGGACCGCCTGGTGCGCCAGCTCCGCGTTGCTGCAAAGCAGGCTGGCCCGAATCGGAACGGTGATCTCGCCTTCCGGGCCGGACAGGGTCCACTCGGTCTCCTGGGGGGACGGCCGCATCGCGATGCAGCTGTGATGGCTCAGTTCGCGCGGGTGGCGCACCGGCGGGTGCGTGCGTACGTAGCCGGGCGACGCACACAGGACGATCTCGGCCGAGACCAGCGGCCGCGCCACCAGGTGCGAACCCAGGCCCAGGTCCGACAGCATCACGGCCATGTCGCGGCCCTCTTCCACGATATCGACGTTGCGGTCGGATAGCAGCACGTCGAAAACCACATCGGGGTACAGCCGCTGGAATCGGGCCATCAGGTCCGGCAGCAGATGCAGGCCGAACATCACCGGGGTGACCAGCCGCAACGTTCCCGACAACGACTGGCTGCGCGCGGTGACCACGCTTTCCGCTTCGTCCAGGTCTTCCAGGATCTGCTGGCAGCGCTGCAGATAGCTTTCGCCTGCGTCGGTCAACGACAGGCTGCGCGTGGTGCGGTTGAGCAGGCGGGTGCCAAGGTGGCTCTCAAGATCCGCTACGTAGCGGGTCACCACCGCGTTGGACATTTCCAGCTGCTGCGCTGCACGCGCGAAGCTGCCCAGCTCCACGACCTTGGAGAAGACGCGCATCGATTGCAGGCGGTCCATGACATAGTCCCCCGGCCCTGCTCACGAATTCTTCCATGGCAAGGCCTTTTTATTGTCAAAAGCAAAACCAATCATTTCTGCCGATGGCGTTTATTGAAATAAGGGAAAGGCCTAATATCCAGCCATCGGATGTCGCAGCGCAGCAGATCAAGCACAAGAAATGGCATCCCGTTGAAGAAAAGGAGTGAGCCATGAAGACCTACCAGTATGCCCTCATCGTTGCCACCGCGATTGCCGCCGCCCTGTCGGCCGCGCCGGCCCTGGCAAAAAGTGGCAAGTTCGACACCTACGCAGACGGCGCCCGCTCCGCGAAGTACGACGTCTACACCGACGGCGCGAAAAGCGGCAAGTTCGACAGCTTCGTCGACGGTGCCCGCGCGGGCAAGTACGACGCCTTTGTCGACGGTGCCAGGTATGAATTCTCGGCGGATCGCGCTCCGCTGTAAGGGTCTGGTCAGGCCGTCGGCCTGACATCGACCCGGCATTCATGCCCAAGAATCCACGCCCTTTGGAACTTCCGCTTCCGCAAGCTTGACAGGGCCTGCTGCTTCAGGGCAGCCCTGCCCCTCCGCCCCCTGAGGCTTACCCGCAAATCTCTCCCACTGGCTCCGGCCTGGCCTGGCCGCGCGCGGAGCTGGCAATCGACCGGCCGGCGGACATGCCGGCAACGCAGCGCTAGCCGCGGCCCGGCTGTGCGCCTACATTCGTCAATAGGACACTGTACTGAACGCGAACGGGGCGCCGCTGCGGCGCCCGCCCGGCCTTGGGAGACGACAATGTTCCAGCATCTCTTGGTGCCAACCGATGGCTCGGCCCTCTCCGAAGGTGCGATCCAGATGGCGGTGCGACTTGCCAGGCAGTTTGAGGCCAGGCTCACGGGATTGCACGTCATCCCGGAGTACCGCGTCTTCACCCACCGGATCGAGATGCTGGAGGACACCCGAGAGCGCTACGCGCAGCTTGCTGAGCAGCACGCCGCACATTACCTGGGCGTGATCGAGCAAGCCGCCAAGGGCGCCTCGGTGCCATGCGAAACGATCTGCGTCGCAGCCGATCACCCCTACGAGACGATCATCCGGGTCGTCGAGGAGCGGAACTGCGACCTGATCGTGATGGCGTCGCACGGGCAGGCTGGCGTGCGAGGCCTGCTGATCGGCAGCGAAACCCACAAGGTCCTCACGCACTGCAAGATTCCGGTCCTGGTGTTCCGTTAGATGGAAGCGGCGGATGGGGAACTGCGGGCCGACCTCGCCGGTGGCCGGCCTCGGCTATGCGTAGGCTGGGCGTCAAGCGCGGCGTAAGCCTCTTGCCGATGCCGACGAACGTCCCGTTTCGAATGCCACAGTAGGCTCGACACGACGCGATTCGATTCACTTGAACGTGTCGCCCCAATACCCCTCCACCTGCTTGACCAGTGGCGCGGGAAGCGCCACATAGTGCTCCAGGTCTGCGTCGCCCTGCCCTTCCTGCAGAGCCCAGCGGAAGAACGCCAGTGCATCCTTCGCGCCCGCGGCGGGATTGCCGTCCCGGCGCATCAGCACGAAGACGACACCGGTGATCGGCCACGCCTTCTCCCCGGGTGCATTGGTGATGACCTGGTAGAAATCCTGCTTCGGCACCCACTGCGCCGACTCCACCGCCGCGCTGAAGCTTTCCCACGTGGGTTCGACGTAGACGCCCGCCTGGTTCTGCAGCGCGGCGTAGGACAACTTGCGCTGCAAGGCATACGACAGCTCGACATAGCCGATCGCGCCCTTGACGTTGCGAACATAGAGCGACACGCCATCGCTTCCGCTCGCGCCGACCCCGGCCGGCCACCTGACCGAGACGCCAGCGCCCACGTTGCGCTGCCAGTCGTCGTTTACCTTAGAGAGATAGTTGGTCCAGTTAAAGGTGGTGCCGGACAGGTCGCTGCGATGGACCACCATGATCTTCCGGTCGGGCAGCACGAGGCCGGGATTCGCCGCGGCGATCGCCGGGTCGCTCCAGTTGCTGATCGTGCCCTGGTAGATGCGGGCCAGCAGGTCACCGGTCAGGTGCACCTGGCCCGCGTGAATGCCGTCGAGATTCAGCACCGGCACTACGCCGCCCACCACCAGCGGGAACTGCGCCAACCCCGCGCTGCGTAGTTCGTCCGGCTTGAGCGGCATATCCGTCGCCCCGAATGTCACCTGACCGGCCTTGACCTGCTGGATTCCTCTCCCAGAGCCGATCGGCTGATAGTCAATCGCCTTGCCCGTCTTGGTGTAGTACGAGGCGGCCCACTTGGCCAGCACCGGGTAGACAAAGGTCGAGCCGGCGCCCGAGACCTCGTCCCCATGCGCGGCCGGCAACAGGCACAGCATGGCGAAAGCCAACAGACAGTGGCGTACCGCCTTGGTCAGATCGGTGCGGTCCATTGTGGTACCTCCGCTTGTTATTGGTATTGCAGAGCCGGCAGTTTCCGGAGGGCGCCAGGCAGGCCAGGGGCTCAGAGGCTGCCACAGAGCCATTCTAGGTCGCCTGTTCGCGTCTCGCGTCATTGGTGCTTGCATTGGGATGATGAGGATTAAGCTTCACATGAAGGCAAAGGCTCATGGCGAGCGTCTTCCAACCGAGACGGGGGCCTGCTTTCGACTGGCTTTCATGGTGTCTTCACGGTGCGACAGGACGTCAGGATTGCCGGGCGTTCAGCTTGCCTGCGCCTACGATCTCATCGAAAATCCGAGCGGAAGCCGCTTCACCACCCTGCGATCGCCATGCACAGGAAACGCCAAAACAACAACATCAGGTTCTCCGCCAGCCCGGTCCTGCAGACCCGCACATCATTGTGGCGCTCCAAGCTGGTCGTGGGCTTCATCACCTTGGCCTTCTTCGGGCTGGTCGCCCGCGCCTTCTGGATCGCCGGCCCCGGCAACAGCTTCTTCCTTGCGCAGGGCGAGAAGCGCTACGAACACGCCATCGTCATGCCTGCCGTGCGCGGCAAGATCGAGGACCGCGAGGGAAGAGTGCTCGCCACCAGCCTGCCCATGCGCACCATCTGGGCCGTGCCGGCCGAAGTGCCGGCCGACCTGCCCGACACGGATCTGCGGCAGGCCAGCAAGCTGCTGAACATGCCCGAGAAGGAACTGCGCGGCAAGCTCATCGGCGCCCGCCGCTTCGTCTATATCAAGCGCCAGGTCTCGCCGGAAGTCGGCAAGCAGATCGAAGCACTCGGCATCCCCGGTGTGTATGAGAGCAGCGAGTACAAGCGCTTCTACCCGGAAGGCGAAGTCACCGCCCATGTGGTCGGCTTCACCAACGTGGAGGACAAGGGCCAGGAAGGCATGGAGCTCGGCGAGGAGACCTTGCTCGAAGGCAAGACCGGTGTGCGCCACGTCATCAAGGACCGCATCGGCCACACCATCGAGGACCTGGACGACTCGACGCCCTCGCGCCTCGGCGCGGACGTCAGGCTGACGCTCGATACGCGCGTGCAGTACGTCGCCTACCAGGCGCTCAAGAACGCGCTCGAGCGCACCGGCGCCAAGGCCGGCATGGCCGTGGTGATCGACGTCCGGGCCGGCCAGGTGCTGGCGCTCGCCAACCTGCCGACCTACAACCCCAACGACCGCGAACACCTGACCGGCGAACAACTGCGCAATCGCGTCTTCACCGACGTGTTCGAACCGGGCTCGATTCTCAAGCCGTTCACGATGGCGCTTGCGCTCGACCTGCATCGCCTCACGCCCAGCACGCTGATCGATACCGGCCCGGGCCGCCTCTACTTCGAGGGTGCCACCATTACGGACGACAGCGCCAACGGCGTGCTGACGGCCGCGGGCGTGATCCAGAAGTCGAGCAACATCGGCATGACCAAGGTGTCGACGATGCTGCGCGCCGAGGAGATGTGGGACATGTTCACCGAGATCGGCCTGGGCCAGCCGCCCAAGCTGGGGTTCCCGGGAGCGGTCTCCGGCCGCGTGCGGCCGTTCAAGAAGTGGCGGCCCATCGAGCAGGCGACGATGGCCTACGGCTACGGCATCTCCGCGTCGCTGTTCCAGCTGGCGCGCGCGTACACGATCTTCGCCAACGACGGCGTGCTGGTGCCGATGAGCATCATCGAGTCGGACCCGGCCACGCCGCCCCAGGGTGTGCGGGTCATCGCCAGCAAGACCGCCGCCGACATGCGCCAGATGCTAGCCGGCGTGGTCAGCGTGGGCGGCACCGCCACCACCGCCCAGGTGGACGGCTACAGCATCGGCGGCAAGACCGGCACGGCCTACAAGGCCGGTGCGCACGGCTACGACCACTCGAAGTATCGCGCCTCGTTCGTCGGGATCGCGCCCTTGTCCGCGCCGCGGCTGGTGATCGCCGTATCGATCGACGAACCCAAGGCCTCGCAGCACTTCGGCGGCCAGGCCGCCGGCCCGGCCTTCGCGGAGATCGCGTCGCAAGCGCTGCCGCTGCTTGGCGTCCGCCCTGACCTGCCGGTCAAGCCCGGGGCGATCCTTGCGGCGCCGACCTCGGACACGCCACCGGACAGCCCGCCGGGCAGCAGGCCCGCCAACCCCACGGCCAACCACACCTAAGGCGGATCGTCACGCCTCATCGCAGGCCCTGGTTCCATACGGTCCAGGGCTTATTGCACCACCAACTCGGTGAAGAGCACCTCCGCGACCTGCCCGGACGCGCGGCTCCCCCTGGTCGCCAGCTCGATCTTCTCCCCGAGTTCCTTCTTGAGCGCCGCCTTGCCCTCGAGCGAGGTGATGCTGCTGGCGTGCTGGTCCGAGAGCGTATCCAGCAGGTGATTGCGGATCTCCGGCATGCGAGCGCTCAGCTCATTCTTCGCATCCGGGCCAAGCAGCCTCAACGTGATGGCGATGCGCATCACATGCGACTCCTGGCCGTCGTCCCGCAGATTGACGACCATCGGGTCGAGCGCGAGATAGGCCGGCGCCATGCCCGGTGGCTCTCCGCTTGCGGCCGCCGTCCTGTGCGGGAACACCCGCCAGTATCCGGCACCGATTGCACCGGCCAGCAGGAGTACGGCGAGGACGACCAAGGAAAGGCGTGTTGCGAGACGCGAGGCACCCGGCGATTCCGGCTTCGAATAGGTTCTGGTCGCTTTTGACATCGTTGAGACTACGCAATGAACAGGAAAGAGTGTTACCGGGGGCGTCGTCATTGCGTAACGGCAAAAAGCGGCAGAGCTTGAGGCGCGCGTCGGCGCGACCCGCGCCTCCTCCTCGCCGTCATCCACGAAGTCAGGGCCTGCCTGCGCGAACACAATCGGACTGGCCGGCCCTCCAATGGATGCCTAGTACTTGTGGCGGATGCCAACAGCGACGCCGAGCATCGACGTTTGGCCACTGCCCAAGGCATAGCTATTGCCTAGGGCCAGGCTGTTCGCGTAGGCAATCGATGCGGAGTCCAGCGCCAGTCCAGCGTTCTTCGCATACGCCGCGGTCAGGTAGAGGTCGGTCCGCTTGGACAGGCCATAACCGACAATCGCGCTGATCTGCCATGGATTCGCAAGGCTCTTGTCGCCATTGAAGCTCTTGAGGTTGTCATAGGCGTACTCCAGCGTCAGACTGAGTGCCGGCGTCATCTGATAGATGCCGCCAATCCAGTAGTAGTCGTCTCGAAGCACCAGGGTGTCATGCTGGTCCCTGTTCTGGCCCCAACGGTATCCACCCATGATCTTGGCATTGCCAACACTGTAGCTTGCTGCTGCCATGGCCTTCTTGAACGTTCCGTTGCCCGACCCGATGGTCGGATTCAACTGGTCATAGCCCACGGCTACCGCCAGTGCTCCGGCCGAGTAGTTCAGGCCGGCGCCATAGGCAGTGTCTCGACGAAACTGGCCCGGAACCTCCCCGTTGCCGCCTACTGCGGTCCCGTTCGGGACAACCTGGGGCAAGGCGAGGCCTGTGCCGAACGACCAGTGCGCAACGGCGGTCACGGGGCCGAACGTCCCAGAGTACTTGGCGGTATTGTCCTCACGATAGTTCGCGCCAGCGAGCGTCACTGTCGGTTCATACTGGATTGCGAAATACGTCGGCACAAAGTTGCCGAGGCTGTCGAACATCGATGTGTATTGGCGGCCGAATGTAAGCTGACCATACCGCGAACTCTGCAAACCGACGAACGCTTGACGGCCGAACAGTCTGCCCCCTTGCTGCTGCGTTCCCGTGTCGAGATTGAAGCCGCTCTCCAGGACGAATAGCGACTTCAGGCCGCTGCCGAGCTCTTCCACACCCCGGATACCCCAGCGAGAGCCGGAAAGCCCTCCGGAATTCATCCGATAGGCATTGTTCCCGGTACCCGGATTGAAGGCGTTCGCCGCCGAGGGGACCGCCCCGACGTGGTTCGCGAACTCGATGTTCACATCTGCCACTCCATACAGCGTCACAGTCGACTGCGCCCATGCTCCGCTCGTGCAAGCCATCAGTGCAGCCGCTGCGATCTCCTTGAACCTCATGCTTCAACTCCTCCTCTTTTTGTTGCTATTACCATGGTGAAAACGTGCGCCTCCCCCGGCCAATACTTACCGTTCCGGAGTGCCTTCAATAGGGCATAGGCGAGAGAAAACGCGGCCGCTGGAGCTTGCTTCCAGCAGTTCGGCGGCATTGCTTCGGTCCAGTCCGTGCGCGCGTTGCACGCTAACGCGTGCAGTTCTTCAACACTGCTGCGGCGAGTGGGTGAGGCTGGTGATTGCGGCATGCGGATCGCCGCATGCACACAGGACGAGCGCACTTGCGTACTCGCCCGGCGAGAATGCCGATCTGCCGCCGCGTCAAATCGACATGGCCAGCTCCATCCCGCTCCGAATGGCGCGGAACGCATCCAGTTCCGCCGCGGATTGCGCACCACCAAGCAGGTGCGGCCGCTTGCCCAAGGCGATGAGCTGGTCATAGAGGGAGCGCTCAGCCACCTGGCCCGCGCAGACGATGACGTTGTCTACCGGCAGAACGCGCGCCTCTCCATTGCGGACATAGTGGACACCCGCGTCGTCGATCCGCGTATATTCCACGCCGGAAACCATGGCGACGCCGGCGCGGCGCAGTTCGGCCTTCAGGATCCAGCCGGTGGACTTCCCGAGGCGCTTGCCGGGCCGCTCGGGGCTGCGCTGGAACAGATGGATGTCGCGCCGCGGCTCGATGCTCGCCGACGCGCCTTCCAGGCCTCCTGGCGCGGCAAGCGCGGGATCGATCCCCCAGGCAGCGAAGAAGCGTGCCGTCGTGCTCTGGCTTCCCGCCTCATGCGACAGGAAGGCGGCAATGTCGAAGCCGATGCCGCCAGCCCCGATGATGGCAACCCGGCGGCCGACGGCGACGCGGCGCGCCAGTACGTCAACGTAGCTCAGCACGCTGGGATGGTCGATGCCCGGAATGGCGGGCACGCGTGGCTGCACGCCGGTCGCGATGACGACGTCGTCGTAGCCGCTCGCCAGCTCCGCAGCTTTCGCTTCATGCCCGAATCGCAGTTCGATCCCCTCGGTCTCCAGGCAGCCTTGGAAGTACCTGAGCAATTCGGCGAACTCGCCCTTGCCCGGGACCGTGCTCGCCATCTGGAGCTGGCCACCCGGCTTTGCCTGTGCCTCGTACAGGGTCACGGCGTGCCCCCGTTGCGCAGCGTTGATGGCGCAACTCAAGCCGGCCGGCCCGGCGCCCACGACTGCCACAGCCTTCCGCATCGGGGCCAGACTCTGCGGAAAGTCGATCTCACGTCCCGCCCGCGGATTGACCAGGCAACTGACAGGCCGCAGCGTGAATATATGGTCGAGGCAGGCCTGATTGCAGGCGATGCAAGGAGTGATCCGCTCCGGCCTGCCATCGCGGACCTTCCTTGCGAACTCAGGATCGGCAAGCAGTGGCCTGGCCATCGAAACCAGGTCGGCAACGCCATCCGCAAGCAACTCTTCGGCAACGTCGGCGGTATTGATGCGGTTGGAGGCGATGACCGGAATGGTCACGCTGCGCTTGACGTTCTGCACCGCATAGCTCCATGCGGCGCGAGGCACGACCGCCGCAATCGTGGGCACGTCCGCCTCATGCCAACCGATTCCCGTGTTCAGGACATGCACTCCCGCCTGTTCCAGCTCACGGGCCAGCACGGCGACCTCGGCCCCGGTCAGGCCACCTTCGACCAGGTCCACGGCCGAAATGCGGTAGATCAGCAGGAAACGCTCGCCCACCTCCCTGCGAATCGCCTTGACCACCTCAAGCGGCAGGCGCATGCGGTTTTCGAATGTACCGCCGAACTCGTCCTCGCGACGGTTGGTCCGCGTGCAGATGAACTGGTTGATCAGATAGCCCTCCGACCCCATCACTTCGACGCCGTCGTAGCCTACCTCCCTTGCCAGCGCCGCAGTGCGGGCGAACTCCTGAATGGTGGACCACACTTGCTGCGTGGTCAGCGCTCGCGGCTCGAAGTGATTGATCGGCGCCCTGAGTGCAGAAGGCGCGACGCAATCCGCGTGCTTGGCGTACCGGCCGGCATGGAGAATCTGCAGGGCGACGTGCCCGCCCTCTTCGTGCACGGCCGTCGTGATGGCCCGATGGACGTCGAGATCCTCGCGCGATGCCAGCAGCGGTGCACCGGGCTCCAGGCGACCCGCGGGACTCGGTGCCACGCCACCGCTCAGGATGAGTCCCACCTCACCCCGCGCCCGCTCGCGGTAGAAGGCCACCATCCGCTCGGTCGGCCTGTCGCATGTCTCGAGCCGGGTATGCATGGCACCCATGACCATGCGGTTGCGCAGCGTCAGAAAGCCCAGATCGAGGGGCGCGAGCAGCTTTGAATACGGCTTCATGGCAACTTCCAGAATGCGGCCGCAGCGCGCCGATGACGGCACCGCGCACCTGATTCCACGGGATGAGACGAATTGCGTGAGGCGCCACTGATGGCAGCGGCGCATTGCCGAGAGAATTCGGGGGTGGCGAGCCCTCAGCCCTCGTCGATGGCGATCGCGATCTTGCCGAACTGCCGGCCGGATTCCAGCCGGTCGAGCGCGGCATGGACCTCGCTCAGTGGATAGCGGGAATCGACCACCGGCCGCAATGCGGTCCGCTGCACAAATGACAGCAGATGCCCGAATTCGTCGAGATCGCCCAAGGTCGAACCCATGATCTGGAGCTGCCGGATGAAGATGCGCCGCAGGTCGGCCGGTGGCTGGTCTCCGGTGGTCGCCCCGCATGTCACGATGCGGCCGCCCCGCACCGCCGACTTGAGCGCGCTCGACCATACAGCCTGTCCGACGTTCTCGATGACGACGTCGACGCCGCGCCCGCCAGTCAGCTCCATCACCGCCTTCGACACATCCTGCGTCGCGCCGTTGATGGCATGGTCGGCGCCCATGGCTAGGGCACGCTCGAGCTTGCCGTCGTCACGCGAGGTGACGATGGCGCGGCTGCCCGCCAGCTTGGCAAGCTGCAGTGCCGCGAGCGATACGCCGCCGCCGATACCGAAGATGAGCACGCTCTCCCACGGCTTGAGCCGGGCCTTGGTGAACAGCATGCGCCAGGCCGTCAGGTGATTCACGCCCAGGGCCGCCGCTTCGGCAAAGTCCAGTCCCTCCGGCATCGCAAAGACATTGCTGGCCGGCAGGCTGACATACTCCGCCAAGGTGCCGTCACGATGCTCGCCGAGGTACTGGATCGAGGTGCAGAGCACGCCCTCGCCCCGCTGGCAGAATTCGCAGCGGCCGCAGGTCATGCCGGGGTGCAGCACGACCCGCCGGCCCGGCGTCAGCAGGCGTTCGGAAGCGTCCACCTCCTCGACGATGCCCGCAGCATCGAGCCCCATGATCTGCGGCAGCCGGTGCGTGATACCCGCGCCGGTGTCGCGCATATAGAGATCGACGCGATTGAGCGTGGCCGCACGGATGCGCACCAGGACCTCGCCATCTGCGCGGATCGGCTTCGGCCGATTGCCGATCGCCACGACTTCATTGCCGCCGTGGCCGGTAATGAAGGCGGCCCTCATCGTTGCTTGCATATGCCTCTCCAGAGCGTTTCGTGCCGCCGCGGCATCATCGATGCCGGAACTGGGGGTCACGCCGCTCGAGGAAGGCAGCCATGCCCTCCTTCAGGTCGTCCGTGGCGAAGAGGGCGTGCAGCTGCCGGCGCTCGAACAGCATGCCCTCCGACAGCGAGGACTCGTAGGCCCGGTTGATCGCCTCCTTGACCATCATCATCGACGGCAGCGAGCGTGCGGCGATCGTCTCGGCGGCGGCAATGGCTTCCTCCATCAACCGATCCGCGCTCACCACGCGCGACACCAGGCCGCTGCGCTCGGCTTCCTGCGCGTCCATGGTGCGCGATGTCATGCACATGTCCATCGCCTTGGCTTTCGAGATCGCCCTGGGCAGCCGCTGCGTGCCGCCTGCGCCGGGAATGACCGCGAGCTTGAGTTCTGGCAGGCCGAACCTGGCGTTGTCGGCGGCGATGATCATGTCGCACGCCATCGCGAGTTCGCAGCCGCCACCCAGTGCGAAGCCGGCCACCGCTGCAATGACAGGCTTGCGCACCTGGCGCAGCGTTTCCCAGTTGCGCGTGATGTAGTTCGTCTTGAACACATCCATATAGCCCCAGCCGGCCATCGCTGCGATGTCGGCGCCGGCGGCGAAGGCCTTCTCGCCGCCGGCGAGCACGATCGCGCCGATCCCATCATCTGCGTCGTAGGCGAGCAACGCCTGGCCCAGGGCGTCCATCAGCGCATCGTTCAGCGCATTCAGCTGCTTGGGGCGGTTGAGCGTGATCACGCCGACCCGGCCGATGGTTTCAACGATGATGGGGTTCTCGTTCATGCGGTCATACCTCGCTTACCTTGCTTACCTTGACGTTGTCTCTTCAGGCGCGGCCGTGAAGCTGGTCACGCAGCTTGAACTTCTGGACCTTTCCCGACGGCGTGGTCGGCAAGGCCGGCTGGATCTCCAGGCGCTCCGGCATATATTGGATCGCCACTTTCTGCTCTTTGAGAAAGGCGACCATCGCCGCCATGTCGAACTCCTGCCCCGGTTTGGGCACGACAAAGGCGCACGCCCGCTCCCCCAGGCGTTCATCGGGGTAGGAAACGATGGCCACCTGCGAGACAGCCGGATGGCGGTACAGCAGCGCCTCGATCTCCACCACGGGGATGTTCTCCCCACCGCGGATGATCACATCCTTGCTGCGGCCATCGATGCGCACATAGCCTTGCGCATCGATCCGCGCCAGATCGCCGGTATCGAACCACCCTTGCGCATCGGTAGCATTCAGATGCGGCCGATGGAGGTAGCCGCCGAAGTTCGAGCATGCGCGCGCCAGCAAGCGCCCGGTGGTGCCGGCCGGCAGCGGGGTATCGTCGGCGTCCACTACCTTCAGTTCCACGCCGGGCAGCGGGCATCCGTCGGTCGTGAAGGAACGCTCGTCATCATCCTCCAGCCGGGTGATCGTCAGGGCGCCGTTCTCCGTCATCCCCCAGCCGGAGACGATCTTGGCACCCAGCGTGCTGCGCGCCTGCTCCACCAGCGCGCCAGGAATGGGCGCCCCCGCACACAGGAAGACGCGCAGGCTCGGCACCGGGCGCTGGCTTTCCGCCACCACCCGGGTGAGGTCGGTGAGGAACGGCGTCGACGCCATATTGAAGGTCACGCCCTCCTCCCGGATCAGCTTCGCGGCCATGACCGGGTCCCAGACATCCTGGAGCACGACGCTGGCTCGCAGCATGATCGGCATCATCAGCCCGAACATGAAGCCGGTCTGGTGAGCCATCGGGGACGCCATCAGGACCGCGTCGCCGGCGCCCAGGCGCAGGCGCTCGGCGAAGGGGACGATGTTGGCCATCAGCGTGTTGGCCGTGTGCATCACGCCCTTGGGCTCGCCGGTGGTGCCCGAGGTGTAGAGCAGTTGTGTCACGTCGTCCGGGCCGGGGCGATGGCGCAGCAGGAGTTGAGCGGCATCCGCTTCACGCTCCCAGGCCGGTCCGCTCAGCAGCGCTTCGAAGCTGTTCGGACCATCGCCACCGGCCACCACCACGTGCTGCAGGTCGGGCAACTGCGCTCGCAGCGACGCGAACATGGCTTCGTGATCGAAGCCGCGGAACACCTTGGGCACGATGACGACCTTGCTGCCGGCGTGCTTGAGCATGAACGACAGCTCGCGCTCGCGGAAGATCGGCATCATCGGATTGATCACCGCGCCGATCCGCGAGCAGGCCAGATAGGTCACCGTCAGCTGCCACCAGTTCGGCAACTGGCAGGACACCACATCGTTGCGCCCGATGCCAAGGCGGACAAGGCCGACCGCGACGCGGTCGGCGAGCGCGGCCAGCTCCCGATAGGTGAAGCGCTTGACCGCCCCGCTTTCGACCTGCACGGCCGTGAGGGCGAGCTTGTCCGGACACTGCGCGCGGCAGGCGTCCAGGTCTGCGTTGATCGTGCGGTCGTGCCAAACCCCTTGCGCAATGCTGGCTTCACGCCGCGGCGGAATCAAAACGGTATCGAATTCCACGATGTATCTCCTCCCTGTGATGGTGCTGTTATAGGCGCGTCATCAAATCCGCACGCCGTCGCGCGCCGGCCAGGCCGAGCGACGGCGCCGCAGCGCTACTTCGCGTAGCGGCGGAAATCCGGCTTGCGCTTTTCCAGGAAGGACTTCACGCCTTCCTTGGACTCTTCCGTGTCGTAGTAGAGCTTGAGGGCGTACATGCCCATGCCCGCGATGCCGCTCTGGTGCGCGGTGTCCATATTGAACGAGCGCTTGGCGATCGCCAGCGCGGTCGGGCTCTTCTCGCCGATCTCGTCGCACCACTTCTGGACTTCGGCATCGAGCTGCTCGTGCGGCACCACGGTGTTGACCAGGCCCATTGCGAGCGCCTCCGCGGCGGGATAGCGCCGGCACAGGTACCACATCTCGCGCGCCTTCTTTTCGCCCACCACGCGCGCCAGGAAGGCGGTGCCATAGCCCGGGTCGATCGACCCCATCTTCGGGCCGACCTGGCCGAAGACGGCCTTGTCGGAGGCAATGGTGAAGTCGCAGATCGTGCACAGCACGTTGCCGCCGCCGATGGCGTAGCCCTGCACACGCGCGATCACCGGCTTGGGGACGTCGCGGATGGTGTTATGCAGTTGCTCCATCGGCAGTCCGACCGTGCCGTGGCCGTCGTACTGGCCGTCGTGGGCCGACTGGTCGCCTCCGGTGCAGAAAGCCCGGTCGCCTGCTCCCGCCAGCACGATGGCGCTGATCTCGCGGTTGTAGCCGGCGCGGTTCAGGGCATGGATGAGCTCTTCGCAGGTCCGTCCGCGGAAGGCATTCAGCTTCTCCGGCCGGTTGATCGTGATCCAGGCCGCGCCGTTGCGCACCTCATAGAGAAGGTCTTCGTATTGCATACTTGTTCTCTCTTGTAGGGAAGTTCAGCCGTTCATGGTGAGACCGCCGGACACGCTGAGCACCTGCCCGGTGATGAAGGCGGCATCGTCGCTGGCGAAGAACGCGATCGCGCCCGGCAGATCATCGGGCTGGCCGATGCGGCCGAGCGGAATCGCCCGGGTGAATGCCTCCAGCAGCTTCTCGGGATTGCCGGCGCCGATCTTGTAGTCATCGAGCAAGGCGGTGTCGGTCGGGCCTGGGCAGACCACGTTGACCGTGATGCCGTGGCGCGCATGTTCCCGTGCGATCGTCTTTGAGAACGACACCAGGCCACCCTTGCATGCCGCGTAGACGGCTTCACCGGAGGAGCCGACCCGGGCCGCATCCGACGCGATGTTGACGATGCGGCCATACTTGCGCTCGACCATCCCGGGCAGGACCGCGTGGTGCATATGCAATGCGCCCACCAGGTTGATCGCGATCAGGCGTTCCCAGTGAGCCGGTTCGGTCTTGGTGAAGGGCTTGAACACGTCCCAGCCGGCATTGTTGACCAGCACGTCGATCGGCCCGAAGGCGGATTGCGTCCGCGCGATCGCCGCATCGACGCTGGCGCGGTCGGTGATATCGCAGCGGATCGCCTCCGCGCGGCCACCACCTGCACGGATAGCCTCCGCCACAGCGCCGGCGGCCTCGGCATTGAGGTCCAGCACCGCGACAGCCGCGCCTTCGCGCGCAAAACGCCGGCAGGCAGCCCCGCCAATGCCGCCGCCGCCACCGGTCACGATGACTGTCTTACCCGCAAGTCTTTGCACAGGCTTCTCCTTTGAGATTGAAGTGGTTACGTTAGTCGGGGAGTTCCTCGCCCCCCGCAAAAATATGACAACTGGTTGCTGTATACTAAGATCGAACTTGAGCAAATGCAAGAAGGGAGTTTCGCTGAATGTCCATCGTAAACCCGGAGCATGATTCCAGATTTGTTAGGGCTGAGCTGGCCAACCGGACGCTCTTCCGCCTCTATCAATGTGCAAATATGTTGCACAAAACAGGAACGAAGGCGGTGGAGGAGGAAGGATTGACGACGCAGCAGTGGGCTGTGCTGGGCGCACTGTCACGCGAACAGGCCGCCAGCGGCATGAGCGTGGGGGACCTGGCACGCTATCTGATGGTCAGTCGGCAGAATCTGGCAGGCGTCATCAGCCGGATGGAACGCGACGGACATGTCTCCATCGCCACCGATGGCCGCGACCGCCGCTCGCGCGTCATCCGGATGACAGAAGACGGCCGCCGCCTGTGGTTCGAGCGCACACGGCCAAAAATCCACGACTACTACGAGCACGCGATGGCCGACTTCTCGACCGGCGATATCGCGCACATGCTGCACTATCTGCTCAAGTTGCTGGAGAACATGAAGCGGCTGGACGGAAGCGATGGCGTCGATGAGGTCATCGAGGACTGAAAGAGATGGAACGAGACTGAGCGATGACGGCTGCCTCGACGATCGGCCAGCCTTCACCGGCGAACCACTTGTCCATCGGCGCCAATTCAAGTCGCCGGGCCGAGACGCCGTAAAATCCTCCGGACACCGTCTGGAGAATCTCCCCCTATGAAGAAGGCTTTCCTCTTCGCCGCCGCGCTTGTCGCGTCCATCGCAAACGCCGAGCCCTCAGGCAATGCGGCAGCGCCCCTCGGCCTCGAACTCGGCAAGACCAAGTGCGGGCAGATGACCCCTGGCCCGAACCGGGTGAAGAGCGGCAAGACGCAGTGGGCCGGCGGAGATGCGATCGAGCTCAAGAACCTGGGCCGCTTCAACCTGCCGGGCCTGACCCGGGCGACCGTGAACTGCGACGCCCAGGACACCATTGCGCTCATTACCCTGACGTTCGACCGGTCGGCGCTGGACGATGTCACCAAGAAGCTCGACTCTCGCTACGAGTCCAAGCGCAAGACGGAACCCAATGCCCAGAGCGGCTACGCCGAGTGGGCTGCGGCAAACGGCAGTCTCGAGTTGCTGTCTGCACGCGACGGCAAGCAGTTCACGGTGGCTTACTGGGCGAAGGGCGCCAAGGCGAAGTACTTCGCCTACAGTGGTACCGGCGACAAGAAGCCGGCTGCGGCAAACCCGCCTGCGCCGAAAGAGCCGGCGCCGCTGTGACAGGCAGGTGCTGCGCAGGAATGATCGCGTGCGGTCATGCCAAGCCGCTCGACCAATAAAGGCGTCGTTAGGGGCATTAACCATCGCATCCGCTGGGGAGCGACGAGTCGGCAGCCGCGTGGCAAGGCGCAAGGCCCCGCATCGACGGAAGCCCTGCGCCTCGCCTCACCGCGTCAGCGAACAGGCGCCTCAGTGACGCCCCGCGCCCAGCGTTTCCCGCTTGATCTTCTTCGCCAGCGACCACTTGTGCACCTCGGTCGGGCCATCGTAGATGCGGAAGGCGCGCACCTCGCGGAACACTTGCTCGACGATGGAATCGCGCGAGACGCCCATGCCGCCCATGATCTGCACGCAGCGGTCGGCCACGCGGAACAGCGCGTCGGACACGGCCACCTTGGCCATCGAGCTTTCGGCGGTGCCCAGCGAGCCGCCGTCGAGCACGCCCGCGCACCAATCGATCATCAGCGCGGCCTGCTGCAGGTCGATCAGGTTGTCGGCCAGCATGAAGCCCACGCCCTCGTGGTCGATCAGCAGCTTGCCGAAGGCCTTGCGCGTGGTGGCGTACTGGGTGGCGATCTCATGCGCGCGCGCGGTCGAGCCGAACCAGCGCATGCAGTGCGACAGCCGCGCCGGCGACAGGCGCACCTGCGCATAGCGCAGCCCTTCGTTGACCTCGCCGAGCACCTGGTCCTGCGGCACGCGCAGGTTCTCGATGGCGATCAGCGCATGACCGCCCGGCATCGAGCTGTCGATGGTGTCGAGCACGCGCTCGATGCGGATGGCGGGATGCGGCAGGTCGACCAGGAACATGGTCGCCTGCACCTTGTCGGGGCTGCCGGTGCGCGCCATCACGATGCCCACCGAGGCACCCTCGGCGCCTGTGATGAACATCTTGCGGCCGTTGACCACCCATTCGTCGCCGTCGAGCACGGCCGTGGTCTGCAGCATCGACGGATCGGACCCCGCGCCGCCGTCCTCGGCCGGCTCGGTCATGAAGAAGGCCGAGCGCGCCTCGCCGCGCACCAGCTTGTCGAGAAAGCGCTGCTTCTGCGCGGGCGTGGCCACCTTGCCCAGCAGGAACATATTGCCCTCGTCCGGCGCCATCGTATTGACGGCCACCGGGCCCAGCGGCGACAGGCCCGAGCGCTTGAGCACGGCGGCGGTCTCGACCTGGTTCAGGTGGCCGCCGTCCGGCAGGATATGCGGCGTCATCACGCCGGCCTCGCGCGCCTTGGCGCGCAACTCGTGCACCAGTTCCTCGGAGGGGCCGTGCGCGCCGAGGCGCGGGTCGCGCTCGTAGGGGGTGACGACGTCGCGCACGAAGGCCTCGACACGGTCCGCGATCACGCGGCTGCGTTCAGTGGGGCAAGGGGTGAACATGACTGTCCTTTCTCAGGCTGAGGTTTAAAGCGTATTGACCAGGTGCCCGCCGTCCACGGTCAGCACCGAGCCGGTCATATAGCGGGATGCATCGGAAGCGAGCAGCAGCAGCGGACCATCCAGGTCCTCCAGCTGCCCGAGCCGCCGCTGCGGAATGCGTTGGATCAGCGCCTTGCCGCCCTCGGTCTCCCAGAAACCGCTGTTGATCTCAGTTTCGAAATAACCGGGCGCCAGCGCGTTGACGCGGATCCCGTACCGCGCCCATTCCAGCGCCAGCGTCTTGGTGAGCTGGATCACTCCCGCCTTGGACACAGCATAGGAAACCACCCCACCCGCCTGCCGCAGCCCCAGGATCGACGCCACATTGATGATGCTGCCGCCGCCGCGCTCGCGCATGCCAGGCGCCAGCGCCTGCGCCACATAGAACAGGCCCTTGAGGTTGGTGTCCATCACCGCATCCCAATCCTCCT
The DNA here is from genome assembly GCF_056930435.1 of Cupriavidus sp. 09_S30. Classification (NCBI taxonomy): domain Bacteria; kingdom Pseudomonadati; phylum Pseudomonadota; class Betaproteobacteria; order Burkholderiales; family Burkholderiaceae; genus Cupriavidus; species Cupriavidus sp. 09_S30. The sequence continues at coordinate 2,778,240 of NZ_JBXOWI010000002.1, forward strand.
CCGGATGCCGCAGCGCCGCGCCCTCGCGCGCCACCCCGGCGTTATTGATGAGGATATCGACCGGCCCCACGGCCTCGGCCAGGCCGGCGCGCGAAGCCGCATCCGTCACATCCAGCGCCACACATTGGACTGAGCCGACAGCGCCGATCTTCTCCGCCAGCGCCTCCAGCGCCCCCACCCGCCGTGCCGCAATCACCACCTCCGCGCCATGCGCGGCCAGCAATTGCGCGAAATGCGCCCCCAGCCCGCTGGACGCCCCGGTCACCAGGGCGCGCTTGCCCTTCAGTTGCTCCGATACCGACGACATGCATGCCTCCTCACGAATTGTTCCGCTAGATTGTAGGACAATTTTGAAGGATAAAACCATCCCAATCGACGCTCAGTTACAATTCCCCGATGCCCAAGCGCCCCTCCCCCACTCCCGAGACCCCCGCCGAACTCCGCCCGGCACACGAGGACGCCGCCACGCCCGACCTCGATTCCGGCGGTGACGGCAGCGCCTCCGATGCCGTCTTCTACGGCATCGTCAACGGTCTGGAGATGCAGCGCTTCGTCCCCGGCCAACGCCTTGTGGAAGCCGACCTCGCCGCCCAGTTCGGCGTCGGCCGCAACTCCGTGCGCGAAGCGCTGCAGCGGTTGGCGGCAGAAGGCATCGTCGAGTTGCTGCGCCACCGCGGCGCCGCGATCCGGTCGCTCAGCCCGCAGGACACCCTCGACGTGCTCGACGTTGCCGAACGGATCACCGGCCTCCTTGCCCGTTGCGCCGTACGCGGCAGCACAAACCCGGATTTCGCCGCGGCGCTGCGGCAGGCCATCCAGGATCTCGAAACGGCCGATGCCGCGCATGACACGGCCGGCTTTGCGTCAGCGCGGCGGCGCTTCTATCGGACCCTGCTGGAGATGAGCGGCAATCGGGAACTGCGGCGGCTGTTTCCGGCGATCCAGATGCCGATCGTTTACGCGCAGCATCGGCTGAGGTCGCTGCAGGCGCTGCGGCTGCGGGACTACGGGCGGATCGCAGACGCCGTGCTAGCAGGGGATACGGAAGAGGCGGATGCCGCCGGGGGGACGCATGTGCGGAATGTGAGGGAAGCCATCGAAGCCGAACAGGGCGCGGCGATCGCAGCCAAGGGGCGCCTCAGGCAATAGCACGCGCCGCCCGCCGGCTTGGAGGGGATGGGCCGAAGCACGGACTGCGCCGTCTTCATGGCGAGGATAGGCGCTGTCGTCCCGGCCTTGTCTCGGCTGCGGATTTCGGCTAAGGAACCGAGATCAGAGATCCGCTAGAGTTCTAGTGCCAGCAGGCTCTCCGTTCACCGTCTCATCCATCAAACTTAGGCCAACATTCGATGGACTCTCCATTTTCGCCGCATCAACAACTCGCTGATGCACTGCTACCGTTTGCCACGGAACACGCAAGCGACGGGTCTCACGACATTTCGCATCTTCGACGTGTATGGAAGAACGCGTCCGCTATATGGGCTGAGGAAGGAGGGGATGCCGAAATCCTGCTCGCCTCGACGCTGTTACACGATTGCGTGCCGGTCGAGAAAAATTCGCCGCTTCGATCACAGGCATCGCGGCTCTCCGCTGAGAAGGCAAGGCGCGTGCTAACGAGTTTGGGCTGGCAAGTCTCGCGGGCAGAACAAGCCGCGCATGCGATCGAATCGCACAGCTTTTCTGCCGGAATCAACCCTGCAACGTTAGAGGCAAGAATCCTGCAAGATGCCGACCGGCTCGACGCAATTGGGATGTTGGGTATCGCTCGATGCTTTTACGTTGCCGGTCGGATGGGAAGCGCTTTGTACGAGAGCCATGATCCGCACGGGCTCAGCCGGACACTGGACGATTCTCGATATGCACTCGATCACTTTCGCACGAAATTGCTGAAACTAGCATCAAACTTCCAAACGCCTGCCGGCGCTAGACTCGCAGCGCAGCGTCATGAACGGATGCTTGATTTTCTGCAGCAGTTCAGCGAGGAAATCTGATCCGCATCCGTTCAGGCCATACTCATTGAACCTGCCCAGACTCCATGATCAAGGTCTTCGGTTCCAGGTACGCGCTGATGCCCCATTTCCCCATCTCGCGTCCAAGCCCTGAATGCTTGAAGCCACCAAACGGTGCGCGCGGCTCGTGGGCAAGCGTGTTGACGAGCACGCGGCCTGCATCGATCTGCCGGGCCACGCGTTCGCAGCGCTCGATGTCCTTGCCAAGCACGATCGCACTCAGGCCGTAGTTCGTGTCATTGGCGATGGCAATGGCCTCGGCATCGTCGTGGTAAGGAATGATGGTGAGTACAGGCCCGAAGATTTCCTCGCGCGCAACGCGCATCCGGTTGTTCGCGTCGGTGAAGATGGTGGGCTTGACGAACCAGCCCGCGTGCAATCCATCGGGCCGCCCTTCGCCACCAGCCAGCAGCGCTGCGCCCTCTTCCACGCCGATGCGGATGTAGCTCTGCACACGTTCCCATTGCTTGGCGCTCACCATTGGGCCGATGTCGGTGTCGGCTTGGCGCGGATCGCCGGATTTGACGTGCAGAACCGCTTCCTTTGCGATCTCCTCGAACTCCGCAAGCCGATGCCGCGGCACCAGTATGCGGGTGCCTGCGATGCAGGCCTGCCCGCTGTTGAGGAATCCCGCCTGGAGCACTAGCGGCATGACATCAGCAAAGTCCGCGTCGTCGAGCACCACCGTGGGAGATTTGCCGCCCAGCTCCAGCGTGACGCGCTTCATGGTGGCGGCCCCAGCGCTCACCAGATGCTGACCCACCGCGGATGAGCCGGTGAACGAGATCTTGGCGATACCGGGATTGCGCACGATCTCTTCGCCGACCACGTCACCACGGCCATTGACGATGTTGAATACGCCGGGGGGCAGACCGGCCTCGTGCAGCGCCTCGGCCACGATCTGCGTTTGCATAGCACTCATCTCGCTGGGCTTGATGACGGCCGTGCATCCCGCTGCCAGTGCCGTTGCGAGCTTATTGCAGATGAATCCCGCATTGCTGTTCCAGGGCGTGATCAAGCCTGCGACGCCAATGGGCGTCATCACGACACGTGCGGCGCCAGCGCGCTCCTCGAACGCGAAGGACTCCAACGCGTTGATGGCCTGTGCAATGGTCTGGGCCGGATACTCCGCCATCCAGCGCGAGCGCGCGAACGGCGCGCCATACTCGGTCACGACGACCTGCATCAGTTCCTCCTCGCGCGCAGCGATGGCCCGGTGCATGCGCCGGAGCGCCGCAATGCGTTCCTCGCGCGTGGTGCGTGACCAGGCAGGAAACGCTGCCTGGGCCGCAGCGATGGCGCGCTTCGCGTCCAGTTCGTCGCCCAGGCGCACCTGGCCTATGACTTCTTCGGTGCTCGGGTTGTACAGATCAAACCATTCCTGGCCGTGCGGCGTGACGAACTCGCCGTTGATATAGATGTGCTCAATGCGCTGCATGTCGACTCCTTTTGCGTTACCGATGGCGCACAAGAAGAGGAAAGACCTCGCCTTGCGGCTGCGTGCAATGAAGTCTAGGAATACGCTACTGTTTTGATAAGCCGTCTTATGGCAGATGTTGTATCCCGAAAATCAGGACGATCTATGCACCGCACAGGAATGACCGAGCTTGAAGTGGTTCTGGCCGTTGCGCGCCGCAGCAGTTTTCGTGGAGCGGCGCTGGAGCTTGGCATGTCGACCACGGCGGTGAGCAGCGCCGTCGCCGGCCTGGAGGCGCGGCTGAAGGTGCGCCTTTTCAACCGCTCGACGCGCAGCGTGGCCCTGACCGATGCAGGCCAGCGCTACGTAGAGCGCATCGCGCCGGCACTTGCGGAAATCCAACGCGCCAACGAAGAGATCGCCACCGAACCTGACGCGCCCAGCGGCACGCTGCGAATCAACGTCCCGCAGGGGGTAGCCTCCTTGCTGCTGGCGCCGCTATTCCATCAGTACGCACAGCGCCACCCCCAGGTACGCATCGACATCGTGAGCGAGTCGCGCCTGATCGACATCGTCGCCGAGGGCTTCGATGCGGGCATCCGTCTTGCCGAATCCGTGCCGCAGGACATGATTGCCGTGCCGCTCTCCCGCGACCTTCGCATGCTCATCGTGGCAACGCCCGGCTACCTGAAGCGCAACGGCACGCCAAGGCATCCGCGCGATCTGCTCAAGCACCAGAGCATCGGCATGCGCATGTCGCACGGCGGCATCTATCACTGGGAACTGGAGCACAAAGGCCAGAAGCTGCAGATGGATTTGCCCGTGCGCATGGCCCTCAACGAACTGCTGGCCATCAAGCAGGCGGTGCTGCTCGGGCTCGGCATCGGCTTCATCTCGGAATGGTTTATCGAAGAAGAGCTGAAATCCGGCGCGTTGGTGCCCGTGCTCGCTCCCTGGTGCCAGCCGTTTGGCGGCCTCAGGCTTTACTACTCGGGCCACAGGTTCGTGCCCGCGCGGCTGCGCGCACTGGTCGAACTGATCCGCGAGCTACGTCTGGCTGATGGTCACCTGGCAGGAGTTCAGGCGGGATAGCCAGAGACTAATGCTGGTACCGATGTAGCTATCCGCAGCGAGCGTTCACCAACGAAGCGTGGCTTAAGTCGGACCAGATTTTCCCGCCGAAGTATGGGTGCCGAAACCAGAATGGTCGCCTCAGTACCTACTGAGAGGACGAGCAAGACCGTGGTGCAGTGGTGCAACGATGCGCAACCGCCTGCAAGGAGGACACGTTGATCCGGAAGCGAAAAAGGTGGCAATGCTTCTAGCGTCATGAGTACCGATGCAGCCCCAGGTTTCCGTGCGGTAGGCGCTACACTTAGGCTACCGCGCGGCGATCGGGCTACACCAGCCGGAATCCGGCGCCCCGGGTTTCAGCTTCCCCTACCCCAATGAGGAGTTGCGTCATGGCTACATCGACCAATCCGTTCACCGATTTCACAAAGTTGCTAGAACAGTACAAGCTCCCTGGCGTCGACATGGCGTCGGTGATCGAAGCGCGACGCAAGGATATCGACGCGATCACAGAGGCAAACAAGATTGCCTACGAAGGCATGCAGGCACTCGTACAGAAGCAGACCGAGATCTTGAGCAAGAGCATGCAGGAGATCCAGGCCGCAGCCCAGAAGCTGACCGCCGGCGGAGATCCTGCCGAGGCCATGGCAAAACAGGGCGAATTCGTACAGCACGGCCTGCAGACGGCGTTGAACAATATGCGCGAACTGGCGGAAATGGCACAGAAATCGCAAGCCGAGGCGCTGGCCGTGATCACCAAACGCGCGGAGGAGAGTATTGAAGAGGCAAAAAGCATGATGAAAGGAACGAGCAAGTAAGCGCAGTGGATGAGCCTGTTTGCCTTCTGTTCGGCTCACGGGCTCGCCGCTGCGTGCCTATCTCGCCATTAGCCTCGCACCACGCTCCGGAAGGCAGCTGAAAGCGCGGCAAGCGCATCACGGGGGCGACCGTCCTTGACCCTTGTGTGAAGCAGAATCGGCAGCCGCGGTAAGTCGGGAAGTCCGAGCTTGGGGCCTACCTCAACGGCACCAAATGGCAGCATCCGCGGAGCCAATGCGGCAACCCCGAGCCCGGCCATGACGGCCGCAGAAACCGCCGCCACGCCGCCACCAACGAAGACTTCTCTCCACGGCACTGCCGCCGCGTCGAGAAGCTTCCCGGCCATCGCACGCACACCACAGGGCTCGGCGAGCGTGGCAAGCGGCAGTGGCTCGTCTGCCCGATGCTGCCAGCCTGGCGCTGCGAACCAGCCAAGTTTCTCTTCGGCGAGAACCTTCCCGTCGCTCCGACCGACATGCAGGCGAACGATCACCGTGTCGAGTTCCCGCCGGTCAAAGCTCTGAAGCAGGTCACCCGACGATCCGATTCGGATTTCGATCAACAGCTCCGGGTCTTGCGCGTTCATACGCGCGATCAACGCGGGGAGTTCCGGCCCCGCAACATGATCACTGATGCCAATCGTGAGGCGCTGCCGGGCCCCGACAAATGCAGAGAGCGCGCGATCATGTACCTCCAGGAGTTCGCGGGCGTGCTCAAGGAAGGCTGCGCCCCGCGCCGAAAGCTCCACGTATCGTGGCGTTCGCTCAACGAGCCGGAAACCGAGCCTTTCTTCTAGGCGCTTCAGTTTCAAGCTGACTGCGGCTTGCGTCGTTTGCATGGCTTCAGCAGCATGCGTAAAGCTGCCAAGCTCGGCGATGCGGACAAAGGCCTTGACGGCATCCAGGTCGAGGGGGCGCTCAGTCATTTCAAACGCTTATCATTGAAATAAACATACATATCCGAAAAGAATAGTTAGTATGAAGCGAGACAACAAGGGGAGGACCCACCATGCCACTCGCTCATATCTCATTGCGCACCGGAAAGACGGAAGCCTATCGACAGGCAATCTTCGACGGCGTTTACCGTGCGCTGCGCGAAACGTTCAACGTTCCTGAAGACGACCAGTTCATGGCCATGACTGAGCATGAAGCTGCGAACTTCCGCTACGGCGCGACTTATCTTGACGTCGCTCGGAGCGACGACCTCGTGTTTATCCAGATCATCGCGAGCAACACTCGCACCGTCGAGCAGAAGAAGGCACTGTTCCGGCGGATCGCGGAGCTACTCGGCGAAAGCCCCGGTATCCGGCCAGAGGACGTGTTCGTGAGCCTTGTAGAGGTCGCGAAAGAGAATTGGTCCCTCGGGCATGGCCTCGCGCAATACGCTTGAGGCAAAGCTACGGTCGTCACGCGAGGGACGCACTAACTAAACCCATCCAATGACGAAGCGACCCTACCAAGGCATTGATCACGTTGTACTTCGCGTCGCCGATGCAGAGAGCTTGTATGCGGTGCTCAGCGGACCGCTAGGTCTCCCTGTGACGTGGCCTCTCGAGCGCGCTTCCTTTGCGACCTTCGGTTGGATTGGCGTCGGAAACACGAACCTCGAAATCTGGGCGGCTGCCAGTAACTCGGATTTGCCAACAGATTGCCCATTCCCACTCGTGCATGGATTCGCACTCGCACCCGATGACCTTTCCATAAGTCTGGCTCACTTGGATTCCAAAGGAATCCGTTGCAAGGAGCCGCGCGTGTTCCGGTCCAACGACGCACATGGACAACTGATCGCCAACTTTACCAACTCAGTAGTCCTCGACGTTTCGACCAATTCATGTTGCGTTTTCTTCTGCGAATGGGACCGCGACGCACCAATCGTCCCGTGGGAAAGAGGCCAGGCAACGCGCAGCCGCCGAACCAAGGAGCGAGCGGAGATGAATGCACGCGACGGAGGGCCTCTTGGCTTGCTCGGCTTGAGTGAGATAACGCTCACCGCACGGAATGTGGTATCAGCCACGGAAAAATGGCAAAAGCTATCCGAGTCGGGTGGTGACGCCATAGCATTGACGGAGGACGTGAACTTGCGGCTGCTCACGGGCACGCAAGACGTTATCCAGTCATTGACGTTTGCTGTGCGCGACTTGAGCACTGCAACCACTTTCCTTGCGGACCGGAATCTTCTTGAAACGTCCGACGCTGGCGAGGTTCTACTGTCGTTAAAGGCTAGTGGAGGGTTGAGGTTGCTGTTCGTGGAGCATACAGCGACTTAGCTGGTGAGCGTCGCTGCCCGCCCTGCCACCACCGCACCTGCATTGATGCCGCGACGGCATTCGGCCCCACCGTCCCAACCGCCGCGGCAAACCCTTGCGTTATAGTCCACGTACTCGAAACGCTCTGACCCTTGCCTAATGTTCTCCGCAGCAATCTTCGACATGGACGGCCTGTTGATCGACTCCGAACGCACGATCATGGAAACATGGCTGTCGGTCGCGCGTGACTTCGGCATCGACATCCCGCACGCAAGCTACCTGGAGATCGTCGGCCGGGCGGCACCGGAGTGCTTCGCCATGCTGACGACGATGCTCGGCAGCGAATCCATCTTCCGGGAGGCGCAGGCGCACGTGCGGCAGCGCTTGCACGCGCCCACGGACGAGCCGCTGTTTCCCCTCAAGCCGGGCGTGCACACCCTGCTGACCACATTGTCCGAGGCAGGCATTCCCTGCGCGGTGGCGTCGTCGTCGAGCCGGCAGGAGATCGAATTCCGCCTGGGTGAAGTCGGCGTGCTCGATTTCTTCGGCGCGATTGCCGGCGGCAATGAAGTGGCACGCGGCAAGCCGGATCCGGCCGTCTATCAGCTCGCCGCGAGCCGGCTGCAGATGCCGCCCGTGGCATGCCTGGCCTTCGAGGACAGCGAGAACGGCGCGCGCGCCGCCGATCGCGCGGGGATGCGGGTCATCACCGTGCCGGACCTGAAGGTGCCGACAGCGGAAATTGCGGGAATGAGTTTCCGCATGCTGGAGCGGCTGGACGAGGCGGTGGAACATGTACCGGCGTGGTTTGGCGTGAGAACGGCCTGAGCCGTCCGCACGCCCCCGCGGCGCGCCATTTCTGCGAGGCGGCTTCGCGGGTTCTGGCCGCCGCAGCGTGGAGGGCGTAGTCAGACCCGAGGCATCTGCGCCGCCGTGGACAGCACACGGACGGGCACCGGGTTATCGCGCCCTCGCAGGCGTGCGGCAAGGTTCGGCAGGCCTGCGGCTGAAACGCCGGCATGCTGGAAGACCTGCTCCGAGACGATCGCCTCACAAGCGATCTCTTTTGTTAACTCCTCAAGTCTCGAGGCCACGTTCAACGGATCACCTATCGCAGTGAACGTGACATGCTCGCGAAAACCAATCTCACCCATTACCGCCCGGCCGCAATGCAATCCAATGCCAAACCGGATTTGCGTTTGCACCTGCTGCTTAAGCGCGGCGTTGAGTTCGTCAATATTGGCTGCCACCAGTGGCACCGCTCTGAGCGCCTGACGACAAGCGGTGGATGGCTCGCTGCTCAAGCCAAAGATCGCGAGCACTGCATCCCCCAGGAACTGGTTGGGCAGGCCGCCCGCCTGGACCACCGCGGAGCTGACCGCACTCAGGAAGCGACTGACAACGAATAGGCTGTCGAACGGCAGTTGTGCCGCCGCAAGCTTTGTGGAATCCCGCATATCCACGAACATGAACGCCGCGAATCGCTCTTGCGGCATGACGTCCCGCTGGCGCCGATGCAAGAAGGCCGCGGATGCTGCCGGCGGCACCAATGGCCACACGGAGAGATCATGGGTCGGCCGCAACTGGCAGGCGAGGCGAACTGTCTGCGAATCAGCCCCCAGCCGCTCCAGAACGCGCCGCTCCGCCTCGGCAGGCGCGGGCAGTGGCGCGTCGCTGAGCACGCGCACCCGGCACAACGTGCATCGGGCGCGGCCACCGCAACTGCTGGCATGAGGAACGCCGGCCATGCGGCTAGCCTCGAGCACCGAAAACCCAAGCGGTGCGTATGCCGTTCGCCCGTCCGGATACAGAACACAGAACCGCCCGGCCCGGCGCTCACGCACCGTGCGCACCAGCCGCGCGGTGAGCACCAGCAGCAGCGCACCACCATCGAAGAGCAAGAAGTCGTTGCGCAACTCGGCGAGCCAGAGATTTTGCAATCCCGTTCCGATGATCGCCGGCCGGGTCGCCTCGGCGCGCCAGACGGGATCCTGCGCGAGCGCGATCACTTCCCGTCCTCCCTGCACGAAGCCTAGCAGCGCAAGCACCGGGAGCAGCACGGCGACGCTCAGCAGCACGCTGCGCCACGCCCCGAACCACGGTTTCAATCGCAACCAGAACCAGATGCCGTAACACCCATGCAGCCAGGCGACCACCAACAGCATAAGCTGTACTCGACTGAAGAACGGTGAATCGATCCAGAACGAGTACAGCAACTGCGCGTACCCCTTGTTCAGGCCGAACTCGGCAAGGGCGACACGCGTATTCACAACATGGTTGGCTAGCAGCGGCGGTATGCACAAGCCGAGGACGAGCTGCGCCATCTCGCCCGGAGTCCAGTGCACCGAGCGCCGTTCGTACAGAGCCCACAGGCCCAGGAAGAAATGCGTCGCCAGCGCGCTGTACAGCACGACCGTTCCAAGCCATCCCTGCCAGATGAACTTCTGCACAAGCAGAACACGCTCCAGCCATACGAGCGAGATATTCCCCAACGAGTGATTCAGGAGGTGCGTGGCTACGTAGGTGAACAGCACCAGTCCGGTGGCCAGCCGGACCGATCGCACCCCCGTTGGCCGCAACCTTTGCAGGTAGGGATAGAGTGACATGCTCTACTCTCCATGCTCTCGATGAGCCGGCTGTTGCCTGCCGCGTGCCTACGCTGCGGCATCACCTTCTGCCATGCGCGCGTCGGCTGGCGCCTGCGGCTCTGGCAGCGGCTTAGCTGTGCGCGCCATCGGTGAAAGGATCGCGCCGATCCGTGACATTTGCGCCGTCTGAATAGACATCATACTTTCCTATTTTCGCGCCATCGGTGTAGGGATCGCGCGGCCCATTGATATGGGTTTTACTGTCTGAGGTTACGGCATCGGTGGGGACGTTGGACGCATGGGCCAGGGCTGCGAACGATGCCAATGCAGCGACAGCGGCCGAAATCAGGATTTTCATGATGATCTCCAAATGCAGTAGGAATGGCTGCCAAAGCGCATGGCCGTGAAGGCCACGCTTGGGCACGCATCGCGTGCCGGTTTCCGGGATATCGATCCTTCCCGGGAACTGGTCCGTCGTGCACTTGTAGAACTGCGCAGACACCAGTCTCTATTCCCGCTCCCGGGGCATAGATGCAGCGGGGCCCAGCGTTAAGCCACTGTGCGCTCATCATCCTGAGGGTCCGCCCGGAGGGCTGTTCTGCCTGCCAAAGGTACGCTGCCCCCATGCGCACAGTCGCCTTTCAAAAGGCCGGCGCCGCCGTCAACAGGCGCGCGCGGCACTTACCGTGCCGAAGCAGCACGGGATCCATTTCCGGCGACGATTTCGCTAATAGAACCTGCGTGCGCATCCTGCGCCCTAGCCGCCGCAGCGCTGCGCTTACGGTGGAACAGAACGGATGGCCCGGCAGTCTTGCTCTTGAACCCAAACGGGAGGCCCGTCGGATGGTCTGGCGATCTACCTCTCGAACCTGACTCGTGAGGGCAATATGTCGTCAGATCTCCCATCCGATCCGTCGCGCCGCGGCGCATTGAAGTGCCTCGCTTTCGGTGGTGCGGGCACTGTGTTTGTCCTGGCCGGCGGTGTGCTCGCGCCGGTGGAATTGGCCCTTGCCGCTTCGGCAAAAGGTCCGTCGGTTGCCGCAGGGGTCCCTCTTTTCCTGCAGATCAGCGACACACATATTGGCTTCAACAAGGAAGCCAATCCCGACGTCGCAGGCACGCTCAAGCAGACCATTGACTTCGTCAACGCCATGCCGATCAAGCCGGCGCTGACGATTCACACAGGTGACATTACACATCTTTCCAAGGCGGAGGAGTTCGACCGCGCGGCGCAATTGATGTCAGGGCTAAGCATCTCCGAGTTGCATACCGTGCCCGGCGAGCATGATGTGACCGATGGGTCTGGGACGGAATACTTCAGCCGTTTCGGTCAAGCCTCCGGCAACAAGGGCTACTACAGCTTCGACCACAGTGGCGTCCACTTTATCGGCCTGGTCAACGTGATGCATTTCAAGCCGAACGGCTTGGGGAGCTTGGGCGACGACCAACTCGCCTGGCTGAAAGCCGATCTGACGGGCCGCTCGTCCAGCACGCCGATCGTCGTCTTCGCGCACATGCCAATGTGGACGATCTACCAACCGTGGGGTTGGGGCACCGGCGATGCCGGCGAGGCAATGAGCTATCTGCAGCGCTTCGGTTCGGTCACTGTCCTGAACGGCCATATCCACCAGATCGTGTCGAAGGTGGAAGGCAATATCACCTTTCATACGGCGCGCTCGACGGCCTATCCGCAACCTGTGGCAGGCAATGGACCTGGGCCCATGCCCCTGACAGTACCGAGCGATCAGCTTCCCAGGATGCTTGGCGTGACCAGCATCAAGATCATGCGCCACCCGCTCGCCGCGATACTCGCCGATACCACGCTCGCCTGAATTGCCAGGCACCGCTCACCGATCAGGAGCCAAATCATGCTAACGACTATCCTTCGCCGCGCCTTCGCCGTCCCCCTCGGGGTCGGGATACTGATGGCGGCATCGGCTTTCGAGTTCTCCATCGCGCATGCGCAAGAGGCCAATGTCGTCGTTGTGAAGAATTTCACGTTCTCGCCGATGTCACTCACGATCAAGGCCGGCTCCACCGTGACCTGGAAAAACCTCGATAGCGAACCGCACACGGTTGTCAACGACGCCGGCCTGTTCCGCTCCAGCGCGCTCGATCAGAACGACATCTACAAGTTCAGGTTCGATAAACCGGGTGTCTACAGAATCTTCTGCGGCATACACCCGAATATGAAGGCGACAATCACCGTCCAGTAGATGCGCACGATTTCTTCGGCGCGATTGCCGGTGGCAACGAAGTGGCGCGCGGCAAGCCAGAGCCGGCTGCAGATGCCGCCCGGGGCAAGCCGACCTCGCGGCGTACGGCTTGCCGGCCTCGGACAGGGCCAGCCGGCATATGGACCGGACGGGTCGCGCACAATCGCACCGACCCAAATTCTCCGCTTATCGCATGAATGCAAGAAACTGCTCGATCAACAGGATTAAAGCGATGGCGATCATAGCCACCCCGGAAAACTGGCTGATCGAGCGAGCTACCTTCGGTCGGGTGCGCAAGACGATCTTCGACCCCAGGCCGACAATCGAATAGACCAAGGCACAGTTGACGATCTGCACGAGGCCCAACACCCCAATCTGCGCGGAGATCGACCATGCACCGCTGCGACTGGTGAATTGCGGCAGCAAAGCCAGGAACAGCATCAGCGCCTTGGGGTTCACGCCGCTAACCGTAAAACCGCGAACAAGCCATCCCATGGTGCTCGATGCCTGCTCATCACCGATCGTCGGCGCGGAAGGATGGGCAAGTACGTTGACGCCAAGCCAAAGCAGATAGCCCGCCCCAAGGACAGTCAGCACGGTAAGGATTGCCGGGACACTCGCGACGAGAGCCCCAACGCCCGCCGCGACCACCGCGGTCAGCATCAGATAGCCGAGCAGGATGCCCCCGATTGCTGGCGCAATCGCCTTCTCGCGCATCCCTGCCGATATTGCATATGCCCAGTCTGCGCCCGGAACCATTACTAACGAAATAGAGACAAGCCAAAAGGCCGTCAACATATTGAGCGCCAAAGCCGCGATTCCTTACTAATGAGCACCATTGCTCGGAGCGGAATGTTACGGCGTCGTCACTGGAAGGTGCTCCCTATTTCTTGCCTACGAGCACCACCACGAGGTAGTATCTTGCGCATGGATGCCATTGACCGCAAGATTCTTGCTGAACTACAGAAGGACGGACGACTTTCCGTCACGGAACTTGGCGAGCGCATCGGGCTTAGCCTCTCGCCCTGCCATCGAAGGGTTCGGGCGTTGGAGCAAGCGGGGGTGATTAACAACTATCGAGCCAATATCGACCCCGCCGCAGTCGGCCTGAACTTTTCGGCGATTGTTTTTGTGACGCTGCGCGAGGGGAGCAGTGACAGTGTCCAGTCATTTGAAAGCGCATTGCTGGACGTGCCGGAGGTCATCCGCGCAGAGCGCCTGTTCGGTGACCCCGATTACATGCTGTACGTTGTCACGCGGGATCTGAAAGCGTTCCAGGCGCTCTACGACCGGCACCTATCGTCGCTGCCCAGCGTGCTGCGGTTGAAGTCCACCCTTGTAATGAAGAGCATCTTTGAGAATCGGCCGCTCCCTCTGTAAACGAATGGCCATGATCACCTTGGCGTTCACGAACGGTTCCAGGTTGTGATTACATCCCTCAAACTGATCCATCCTCCTTTTCGAGCCGTGCACGTATCGCCAGCAGAGCTTTGCGCTTCTCCGCGTCTGCTTCCGGGTAACGAACCTTCAGGTCTTCGAGCGTGTCGAGGACGATCTGCGACACGATTAGCCGAGCGTTGTCCTTGTCGTCTGCCGGCACGACATACCATGGCGCAAGCTCCGTGCTGGTGGCATGAAGGCATCGTTCATAAGCGTCCATGTACTGAGGCCAGAAGTTCCGTTCCTCGATATCCGCGGCACTGAGCTTCCAGTTCTTGGCCGGATCGTCGATACGATCGAGAAATCGCTTGCGCTGCTCTTCCTTTGAAAGATGAAGAAAGAACTTAACGATGCGCGTGTCATTACGACTGAGATGATTCTCGAATTCAACAATCGAACGGTATCGACCATCCCAGAGCGCCTCCCCTGAACCTGCCGCGCCCGATAGGCCCTCTGCCTGCAAGAGTTCCGGATGCACGCGCAGGATCAGTACTTCCTCGTAATAGGAACGATTGAATATTCCGATCTTTCCCCGCTCCGGCAAGTCGCGCGCGGTACGCCACAAGAAGTCATGTTGAAGCTCTGCCGCGCTCGGATGCTTGAAGCTGTAAACCTGGCATCCCTGTGGGTTGACGCCTGACATGACATGCTTGATCGCGCCATCCTTGCCAGCCGCATCCATCGCCTGAAAGATGAACAGCACGGCAAAGCGGTTGTCAGCGTATAGACGGTTCTGCTGTTCGCTAAGCCGCTCGACGTGTTCAGCGAGTATTTTGCGATACCGATCTTTCGATTCATAGACAGGATCGACGCGCGTGGGCCTGTGCGCGAGTGGCACGGCGTGACCCGCGCGCACCCTGAATTTATTCGTGTCGATCCTCATGACGAACCTCCTGATGATTCATGGCTTGTGCCAGCCAGCATAGGCGACAAGGGATGACCACGACATAGCAGACATTGGGCGAATGGCTTTCTCAACACAATGCGGTTTGAGATCCGGGCACAGGCCGGCGATCTGATGAGGAGGACTGACCAAGCGAACGACCGGCGAGTTGGAAGACGCTGGATGATGCCGGCGCATTTACTAGTATTTCAGGATGCAGCCATCCACCCGGATGGAATGCAATTGCAGTAGCCCTGCGGCAGCCTTGTCATGAACAACTCGAAGCGGAGGCGATTATGTACAGCAGAGCACTTCGCGGTGTTGCAGTCATTGCATTTGGTATGGCGAACTGAACGCGTAACCTTCCGCCAATAGGCTTCCCGATGACCCTCGGCGAAGCGTGGGTCGGATTCCTTAGTCTCAGATTTCAAGGCACTGCGGCGAATCCATCCACGACGAGAACAGGAGGGAGCATGTCGTGGCGTATTGATGGCCCGGGTCGCGATTGTCCGCCGTACGCGCGGTGGAAACTTTTTCTCCCGATCGCGGCGCTCATTGCGATGCCCATCCTCGCGCAGCCCCCGGCGCAGGCCCAGACGCCGCAGCAATCGGCCGCCGTGCCGGCCTTCAACATTGTCGGCGCCGATGTGCAACGACGCGCCAACGGCGTCCTTTCCATCATGGCGTATTCCGCTGTGCCGGACCTGACCTCAAGCTCACTGTCCATCAGCAATGCGCAATCCGGCAACCCAGGAGTCGTGTTGTCGCAACTGACCGGCGGCTTCACCGTCAGTGAGTCGTTTCCGCTCTACCTGGAAGGCTCGATCGCCTACAGCTACTACGATCCCCAGTTCTTCGCCACGAATGGCACTGAGTCGCTTTCGGTGCCGACCAGTTGGAATACGGTCTCGGGCACGGGTGGCATCGGCTGGGATTTTCCACTGACCGCCGACAGGGAACTGGTGTTCCGTCCCATCTTCAATTTCTCGCTGGGCTCCGTATCCAGTGATCTCAACGGTGCAAGATCTGACATAGGTGGAATTGCCGGGCGGGTCATCGACTTCCTCGAGCATGGCACGCTGAACGCATGGGGGGTGGGCGGTTCCTTGGTGCTGGATTGGCAGCATTACCACGACAGCTACGAAGCCGACCTGAGCCTGCGCTATACGAACATCTACCTGCAAAGCTTTGGCGGCTCTTCCCCAGCTGTGCAAGGCTCGGCATCAGCGCAGGCGGCCAATCTATATGCACGCTGGCGCGCGCCAACGGGCCTGGTCGCTCTGGACCGGCCGGTCCGCTACGTACTTGAGCTCTCTCATTCCCAATACCTGGGCAGCGAGGCGGGCGTGCTGGGTTTCAGTCGCCTGACCTCGCTCGGGGTCGGCCTGGAACTGGACACGAGCGCCCATGAGGTCTTTGTCTCGCGCGTCCGTGCAGTCGTCCGCTACGTTTTCGGCAATAACGTGTCGGGTGCTTCATTGGGGCTGGCCGCCAGCTTTTGATCTAGAGTTGGCTTAAACCCTGTGCCCAGTGAATCTGGCAAACACCATCGTTCGCAATCAGGCGGCTTGCATCCCGTGACGCGAGCCGCCTTCCCGATCGCCTCAGTCTAGCGCACGGTCCTTCGACTCCACGTTGACGGCGCCAATGGCAAACGCACCGAGGACCAGCATAGTGGAAATCATCGCGAGAGCCAGGGTGAAATGCGTTGCCATCACCGGCGCAATAATCGCGGGCGCAAAGAGTCCACCGAAACGCGCCACGGCGCCGGCCGTGCCCATGCCGGTCGCCCTCAGGTCCGTCGGATAGACCTCGGGGGTGAAGGCGTACAGTGCGCCCCATGTGCCAAGCAGCGAGAAGCTCATGAGCAGTGTCGAGCCGACCACGACAGTGGGGGAAGTTCCGAAGCTATAAAGCATGCAGCCGGCTGCGCTGAGCAGGAGGAATCCAATCAGCGTGGGCTTGCGGCCCCAGCGCTCAACGCCATAAGCCGACAATGCGAATCCGGGAAGCTGAACGATAGCCAGGACGACCAGGAACACTTGCCCTCGCATGAAGGCGAAGCCTTCTGCGCTGAGCTTGATCGGCAGGTATACGAACACGCCATAGTATGCGATCGAGATCAGCGCCCATGCAGCCAGCAAGGCAATGCTGCGACGGCGGAAGCTTCCGGAAAACAGCGCAAAGACAGACTTCGGCTCGACGACTTCAGATTGCAGGGCCGGGATTTCCACATTCCTGCCGTTCACTTTCGCCACGCGCGCGAGCACTTTGCGCGCCTCGTCCGACTTCCCGCTTCGGTTCAGGAACATCGGCGACTCCGGAATATAGAAACGCAGGACGACGCCAATCAGCGCGGGAATCCCCGTAACGAGGAAGATGACCCGCCAAGCCTGATCCCCATAAGACAGTGCTGCCAGCGCAAGGAGTGCAAGGCAGATGGTCCCGACAGCCCAGAAGGACTCCAGCAGGACCAGCCAGCGGCCGCGACGATCACTGGGCAGGAATTCCGCCATCATGGTGTAGTCGACAGGCAGCGTGCCCCCAACGCCGATCCCGGTCAGGAAGCGCAGTGCAAGCAGCCAGGTCAACTCCGGCGCGAAGGCGGACGCTACGCCGCAAAGCGCATCGATGACCACGGCCATCATCAGGACTGGCCGCCGGCCGATGCGGTCAGCCAGGCGCCCGAAGACGAATGCACCGATCAGCATGCCCACGAAGAAGAATGTGCCTGTTTGCAGAGCCTGGGGCACTGTGATGCCGAATGTCTTGGCGATCGAGGGCGCGCTGAAGCCAATGGACAGCACCTGCATGGCGTCAGCCAGCCACACCAGGCCAAAGATGACGAAGAGGCGGTATTGGAACTTCCCGACACCCGCTGCTCGGATGCCGCTTTCAAGAGACACTTGCGCAGGCGAGGCGTTGCGGGAGATCGGATCGGAACGCTCGCCGAGGACCGGATGAGCGCCAACGACTGCGATGGGTGGGGTGATGGACATGGGGCTTCTCCTCACAAGGTCTCGACCGGCACGAACGAAAGGTCGCGAACGACGGCTGCGCGCGTCCGGCCGTGCTGCAGTTCCGTGCTGGGAAACAGCTTCCACGTGACCTTGCGATACGCTGCAGGTGTCGCGGCCGCCACGGGGCGCAGGGCAGCCGCACTGTCTTGATACGGGGATTGCATTGTCTCTCCTTTTGGCGTGTCCGCCGTGGTTGTCTGCCTGAGATCCGGCTGTCGCGGATGCACGTCTGCGAATGCAATGTTCGCGCCAGCCGTATCGCGATCGATTGACATCGATTCTTTGTGTTGCTCGTCTACTGCCAGGTTGCTGCCTGGTTGCTGCTGTCTCAGTGCGCCGGCTGCTTGCGAATGCGCGCCACGCTGTGCTCCACGTCTTGCCATGCGGGCTCGCCGGGTGCGAAGCGCGCTCGCAGGTAGTGCACGAGCTGCGTCACCTGGGCGTCGTCGAGGCTTTCCGCAAAGCCGGGCATGTAGCCGATACCGGCATGCGGCGGCGCCGCGACGCCGTGCAGCACGGACTGGATCACGTTGTCCGGACGCGCACTGTAAAGGTTGCTGTTGAGCGCCAGCGATGGCTTGACACCGAACTGCGGCACACCCGCGTTGCCCTGGTGGCACACGGCGCAGGCGCTCTGGTACAGGCGGTCCATGCTGCCGGAGAGGCGCAGCGCCGCTGCGGCGCTGCGCGCCTCGATCTCCGCCACCTGCACAGCGGAGGCTTGCGTATCGGGCGTTCCCGTGAACGACGCCACATAGTGGGCAATCGCCCGCACATCGCTTTCGGGAAGCTCGCGCAGGCTTTCGACGACCGGAGCCATCGGGCCTGCCGCCGCGCCGTGGCGTGCCGCGTAGCCGATGCGCAGGTACTGGAACAGATCGTCTTCGGTCCACGGCACCGGCGCCTTCGACAGCGCGGTCAGGGCCGGGGCCTCCCACCCTTCGGCTTCGCCACCCGTCAGATAGGCCTTGCCGCCCTTCTCGGCGCCGAGCGCATTGCGCGGCGAATGGCAGGCGCTGCAATGGCCCAGCCCTTCGGCCAGATAGGCGCCGCGATTCCATTGCGCGGAGCGCGTAGCGTCCGGCACATACGGTTCATTGCGATGGAACAGCGCGTTCCATCCAGCCAGCAGCGGCCTGACATTGAAGGGGAAGGCCAGCCGCGTCTCAGGCGGCTTCGAGGCAACCGGTTCTGCCGACATCAGGTAGGCATAGAGCGCCTGCATATCGGCATCGGTAACCTTGGCGAAGGCCGTGTACGGGAATGCGGGATAGAGACGGCGGCCGTCGCGGTGGATGCCTTCGCGCATCGCGCGCTCGAAGGCCGCGTACGACCAGTTGCCGATGCCCGTCTCGGCATCGGGGGTGATATTGGTGCTGTAGACCGTGCCGAACGGCGTCTCCAGCGCCAGTCCGCCCGCATTGCGCGCACCATCAGGCGCGGTATGGCAGACGGCGCAGTCGCCCGCCGCGGCCACCAGCCGGCCCCGTTCGATCGTGGCCGCCGAGTAGAAGCCCGGCCCGAGCGGTGTACTTGGCGCAATCGGCACACGCCACGGCATGACCGTGGCGCACATCCCGGCCAGTGCCGTCAGCGGTGCCAGTGCGGCCAGCAGCCAGCGGCGCTTGCGCGGCGTGGCGCGTGCGGAACGCTGGTCCTCCAGCGCCTGGCGAATCTGTCCCGCGCTGAAGGGCGGCTCGTGCAGGCGCACGCCGGTGGCGTCATGGATCGCGTTGGCCACCGCGGCGGCGGCCGGCAGCATCGCAGCCGTGCCGCCCGCCAGGGCGCCGACAATCTCGACTCTCGGCTGCGGCGCGATGGCTTGAGTGGGATCGTGCCTTGCCAAGGCATGCGATGCCTCGGCCGGCTCGCCAGCGCCCCAGTCGTCGTGCAGCGTGCCGGCGGCGGTGAGCTGCCGCGTTGCGGCGGCGACGTCGTCAAGCAGGTTCGCGGGGCGAGCATTGTCCTTGACCGTGGCGTCCTCGCGCTCATGGCCAACGGTGACGCGCGTGACGCTGATGTCGCCGGTTCGGCTGTCGACCTCGACGTCGGCCACCCAGGCGGACCATGTACGCGCCAGGCGTCCGTTCTCGACATCGACGACGCTGGAATAGGCAAAGCCGCGGCCGCGCCGCACGCCCTGATCACCGGACGCATGGCCTCTGAGCGGACCGCTCCAGCCCGACTGCTCGGCGACGCGGCCGATCAGCCGGCTGCCCTTGTCGTCGTCGAGCCATTGCAGGCGCAGGTCCACCGGGTCGGCGCCGGTCCTTGCGGCAAGCGCGTCCAGGTGGGACTCATGCGCGAAGACGTGGCCCCGTGCCGCGACATCCGCGGGCACATCGAGCGGCAGCGTTGCGCGGACGTCCAGGTGGTCGGGTGCGTAGGGCGGGATGAGGCTGGGATCGGCGCCAGAGGCTTCAGCGAACGGAGATGCGCTATGGATTTGCGCCAATGCCAGCGGCAGGCTTGCCGCGGAGCTTGCCGCGGCGGCGATCGTATATGCCGATTCTGGTGTCTGCGCCGCACTGACCGCGAGCGTCAGCTTCGGGACATGGGCGCCGAAGTCGGCGGCGCGAAACGTCGTCCGGACGGCCCGGCCGGTCGCGTGCGCCATCAGCGCGGCATCGGCGCCAGCCTGGCGCGCGCAGAAGGCGTCGTGGTGCGCGGGGGGATCTGGGTCGCAGATGATCAGAACGGAATCGGCCGCGATGCCGAGCAGCGCCGCCAGTTCCAGGCGCAGCGCGCCGGGCTGTGCGCAGGCCAGCCAGACATGCAGTTTGCCGTGGCGCCAGTCGGCAGTGGCCGTGCCGGCGGCATCTTGGCGCGGGCTGGCCAGCGGCCAGCGATAGGTGGCCTCGACACGCTGCGGATGATCGGCCAGTACCTGCGCGGCGTCGCCATGTGCCGCCACCGGCTGCACGCGGTTTGCGTCGAGCGCATCGACGGGCGTGACGGCCTCCCATTCGGCTTGCATTGCCGCACCGGCATGCCGCGCCTGTTCCGGCGTAGCGGCCACCACGGCCAGGAAGTTGTCGCGCACCACGACAGCGGCCACGCCGTCGCAGCGGCGCGCCGCGTCCCCATCAAAGCGCAACAGCCGGCTCGCGCGGCCGGCAGGCCGTACCGGATGGCCGTGCAAGGGCGTGGGGGGTGCCGCGGCCAGCACGGGTTCGCGCATCCGTGCGTTCATCGAATCGCCTCGCATCTGGCCTCGGCGATGGCCTCCCGCTGTTCCACTTGCTCCCGTTGCAGGTCGGCGGCACGCTGCACGGCGCGCACAATCTCCACATGCGTGCCACAGCGGCAGAGGTTGAAACGCAGCGCCTCGCGGATCTCGGCCTCGGTGGGGTCGGGATTCACCGCCAGCAGCGCCTTCGTGCTCATGATCATGCCGTTGAGGCAATAGCCGCACTGGGCGGCCTGTTCCTCGATGAAGCCTTGCTGCACCGGGTCGGGCGCGGTGCGTGTGCCCAGTCCTTCCAGCGTCGTCACGGCCCGGCCGACGGCAGCGGCGGCCGGGACGACGCACGACCTGGCCGCCACGCCATCGATCAACACCGTACATGCCCCGCACTGGCCAAGTCCGCAACCGTACTTGGGCCCATTGCAGGCCAGGTCATTGCGCAGGATGTACAGCAACGGCGTGTCCGGCTCCACGCAGATTTCATGCGATGTCCGGTTCACGCGCAACACGATCGGGCGGGGCGTGGCCATCAGGTGTGTCGGGGGCGTTGGATTGGTTGGGCGGGCCACCGGCGCCGCATGTCCCTGATGGGATCTGCGCGATGCCGGTGGCCTGGGGCGATTTTCAGGCCGCTAATCAGGCCGCCGCGGCGACCTGCCGTGCGGCCGGCTCGCGCAGCGCTACCGAGTACACATCGTAGCCGAAGCACCAGTCGGGGTTCTCGTTGGTGCGAAGCCAGGTGTTGTCGTGCGATACCTTCTGCACCTTGCTGGCGCGCTCGGCACGGTTGGCCTCGTACAGCGCGAACGTATAGGCGTGGTCCTGCAGGCCGGCCTCGGCGAAGCAGCGCGTCAGCATGGCGGCATCCTCGATCGCCATCGCGGCGCCCTGGGCCATGTGCGGCTTCATCGGGTGGCAGGCATCGCCCAGCAGCACGAGACGGCCACGGCTCCACAGCGGCAGTGGATCGCGTTCCAGCAGCGGCCATTTGGTGACCTCGACCGTGCCTTCGATCAACGACTGCACGCCCTGATGCCAGCCGTCGAAGGCCGCGCGCATTTCCTCGATGCTGCTCGGCACCCAGCTCTTGCTCACGTCCCACTCGGGCTCGGGCACGCCGGTCACGTAATAGATCTCGTCGAGCTTGCTGGTGTCGTAGTACACCATCATGTGGCGATCGTCGGACCACCACTTGGTGCAACGGTCATGGGTGAACCCCTTGACGCGCGACACCGGGAACACCGCGCGGTGGGCAACATAGCCCGTGTACTTCGGCGGCTCGGCGCCGAGAAGATGCTCGCGGATGCGCGAATTGACGCCGTCCGCGCCGATCACGATGTCCGCTTCCTCGACCGTGCCGTCGGTGAACGTCAGCTTCACCACGTCGCCAAGGTCCTGCACGCTTTCCAGCTTCTTGTTGAACGCCAGCCGGCCGGGTTCGACCGCCTCGGTCATGAGCTCATGGAAGTCGCCACGATGCACCGTCAGGTAGCTTGCGCCGTAGTGCGACAGCGCGTAGTCGCCCAGCGGAATCTGCGCGACGACCTCTCCGGTCTTCCAGTCCCGGCTGTACCAGTAGTCGGGATGGCATCCCATGCTGTTCATCGCATCCTCGATGCCGATGCGGCGCAGGATCTTCATGACGTTCGGCCCCACGTGGATGCCTGCGCCAAGGCGCGAGAAGGCGGGCGCCTGCTCATAGAGCTTCACGTTGAATCCCGCGCGCTGGAGCAGGGCGGCCGCTGCCGTTCCGCCCAGGCCTGCACCGATCACCGCGATCCGAGTCTTGTCTTGCACGACGTTTCTCCTGGAGTTGGTCTGTAACGCTGAAATCGAGTGTACACACCATAAAATTTCAAGTAAAGCCAACTTTTCATGCGCTCATGGAAAACCCTTACGCGCTCACTTCACATTTAATGTGATGCACAAAAACGGCAAATAAATGCGCATTTCAAGGGAATCATTTGTTCGGAATTCACTGAATGAGTGCATCCAGCCAGGCAAGAATCGTTGTTGTAAAACTAAGGTGTGTACACTATAATTTCGCGGAAGGCGCCGAAGCGTGCGCCATGCGTCCCGCACGGCAAGGGCGGGTGGGTAGACAAAGACACAAGCAATGGAGTCACACGTGCAGAAAGTTTTCCGGATCGGGCAGATCGTGCCGAGTTCCAACACCACCATGGAGACCGAGATTCCGGCCATGCTGGCCGCCCGCCAGCTTGTGCGCCCCGAGCGCTTCACCTTCCACTCGAGCCGTATGCGCATGAAGACGGTCAAGAAGGAGGAACTGGCCGCAATGGATGCCGAGTCGGACCGCTGCGCGCTGGAACTCAGCGATGCCCGTGTCGATGTACTTGGCTATGCCTGCCTCGTGGCGATCATGTCGATGGGGCGCGGCTACCACCGCACGTCCGAAACACGCCTGAAGTCCCGCACTGAGGAAAACGGCGGCGCGGCGCCGGTGGTGACCAGCGCCGGCGCGCTGGTCAATGCGCTGAAGGTGCTCGGCGCGAAGCGGATCGCGCTGGTAGCGCCCTATATGAAGCCGCTGACCGAACTGGTCGTCGACTACATCCAGCATGAAGGCTTCGAAGTGGTGGAATGGCGCGCGCTGGAGATTCCCGACAACCTCGAAGTCGGCCGGCACGACCCGTCGCGCCTGCCCGGCATCGTCGCGGAGATGAACACAAAGGACGTGGATGCCGTGGTGCTGTCGGCCTGCGTGCAGATGCCGTCGCTGCCGGTCGTGGAGAAGGTCGAGGCCATGACCGGCAAGCCGGTGGTCACGGCGGCCATCGCCACGACCTACGCCTTGCTCAAAGAACTGGACCTCGAAGCGGTGGTGCCGGGCGGCGGCACGCTGCTGTCGGGCGCCTACTGAAGGAGCGCGGCATGAGCACCTTCCTCTACGGCGGCAATGTCCTGGCCAACGGCATCCGCCAGCACTACCTGCGCTACGGTGGCGTCGACGGCGGCCGCGGCGAGCGCGATGCAGTCATCATCGTGCCGGGCATCACCAACCCGGCCATCACCTGGGGATTCGTCGGCGAGCGTTTCGGCACGCGCTTCGATACCTACGTGCTGGACGTCCGCGGCCGTGGCCTGTCCTCCGCCGGCGAAGCGCTCGACTACAGCCTCGATGCGCAGGCTGCCGACGTGATCGCGTTTGCCAAGGCGCTGGGCCTGTCCCGCTATCAGATCGTCGGACATTCGATGGGCGCACGCATCGGCATCCGAGCGGCACGGTCGAAGCCTGCCGGGCTGACACGGCTGGTGTTGGTCGATCCACCCGTCTCCGGGCCGGGCCGCCGCGCCTATCCGGCGCAGTTGCCGTGGTATGTCGATTCGATCCGCCTGGCCGTGCAGGGCATCGATGCCGAAGGCATGCGCCGCTTCTGCCCTACCTGGACCGACGAGCAACTCCGGCTGCGCGCCGAATGGCTGCATACCTGCGACGAACGCGCCGTGCTGGCCAGCTTCGAGGGCTTCCAAACCGACGACATTCACGGTGACCTCCCACATGTGAAGGTACCCGCGCTGCTGATCACCGCGGCACGCGGCGATGTGGTGCTGCCGGCCGACGTAGAGGAACTGCGCGGACTGTGCCCGGGCCTGCTCGAAGTTCGCGTGCCCGATGCCGGCCACATGATCCCCTGGGACAACGAGGCCGGCTTCTACCAGGCGTTCGGTGATTTTCTTGGTGCATCGCTCGCGGGCTGAGCGCAACCGGCAAGGAGCCAAGCATGGCTGTCAGTGACTATGACCTGACCTGCGCGTGGAAGCAGGTCCTTACGCTGTCGAAGCTTCAACCGGGCCAGACCGTGACCGTGTTGACCGGCGCCGACACGCATCCGCAAACGCTGCGCACGGCGCTGGTGGCTGCCGCGTCGATGGGCGCCATCGTCAACCGGCTCGACCTGCCGCCGGTCAACGGCGAGAAGGCGCTCAGCCGCGATGCGCTGGCCTATCTCGGCACCACGCCCCTGACCGGCAACCGTGCGGCGATTGCCGCGCTGAAGGCCAGCGATCTGGTGCTCGACCTGATGACGCTGCTGTTCTCGCCGGAGCAGCACGACATCCTGTCGGGCGGCACCAAGATCCTGCTGGCCGTGGAGCCGCCGGAAGTGCTGGCGCGGCTGGTGCCCACGGAGGCTGATCGCACCCGCGTCAAGGCCGCAACCGAACGGCTGTCGGGCGCGGGCACGATGCACATCACGTCGGAAGCCGGCACCGATCTGCACTGCGCGCTCGGCGAGTTCCCGGCCATCAGCGAGTATGGCTTCGTCGACGAGCCCGGCCGCTGGGATCACTGGCCCAGCGGCTTCGTGCTGACGTGGCCCAACGAGGGCGGCACCAACGGCCGCCTGGTGCTCGATCGCGGCGACATCCTGCTGCCGATGAAGTCGTACGTGCAGGAGCCGATCCACGTGACGGTGAAGAACGGCTACGTGACGAACATCGAGGGCGGGCTCGACGCGGAACTGCTGGCGGACTATATGGCGTCGTTCAACGACCCCGAGTCCTACGCAATGTCGCACATCGGCTGGGGCCTGCAGCCGCGCGCGCGCTGGTCCACGCTGGCGATGTACGACCGCGAGGCGACCATCGGCATGGACGCCCGCGCCTACGAGGGCAACTTCCTTTGCTCGTTTGGTCCGAACAACGAGGCGGGCGGCAGCCGCACCACGGCCTGCCATATCGATATTCCATTGCGCCGCTGCACCGTCAGCCTCGATGGCGAGCCCGTGGTGGCCGCCGGCAAGGTACTGGACGGCGCGGCCCATCCCAGTCAGGAGCTTGCTCATGCATGACGAAGTGCAGACCTACCGTCGCCAGGGTTTCGGCACGGCGATGGAACTGAAGGCGCCTTACGGCCTGCTGATCATCGATTTCGTCAACGGCTTTGCCGACCCCGCCGTGTTCGGCGGCGGGAATATTCCCGAGGCGATCGCCAGCACGCAGCCGCTGCTGGCCGCCGCGCGCAGGATGGGCTGGCCGGTGGCGCACAGCCGCATCGTGTTCGCCGACGACGGTGCCGACCATAACATCTTCACGCTCAAGGTGCCCGGCATGCTGACGCTGAAGGAAGACGGCGCGGCAAGCCAGATCGTGCCGCAACTGGCGCCGGCGCCCGGCGAGCTGGTGGTGCGCAAGACCGTGCCATCGGCCTTCTTCGGCACCTCGCTGGCAGCGTGGCTGGCGCAGCGTGGTGTGCAGACGCTGCTGGTGGCCGGTTGCGTGACCAGCGGCTGTGTGCGCGCGAGCGTGGTCGATGCGATGTCATACGGCTTCCGACCGCTTGTGCTGTCCGACTGCGTGGGCGATCGCGCAATCGGTCCGCATGAAGCGAACCTGTTCGACATGGAGCAGAAGTACGCGACGGTGATGCCGCGCGATGCCGCGCTGACGGCCATCGGCGCGGCGGAGGCCGTGGCGGCCTGATGGTGGCCTTATGGCGGCCTAAGCCACGCGGCGCGGGCGGCCACGCGGTCTGCGCGGTGCCTGCGTCGTCTCGACGGCAGGAATCTCCGCGCCGTGGCAGACGGCGTTGAGGACGGTGCGCTGGATCACGTCGCGCCAGTGCGCGACGGCCGGCGCGCTCATGATGGGCTCGCCGAGAAATGCGCTCAGGGTATGGTGGTTCGAGTTGTAGAAGTAGCCGAGCGAAGCGATGATCAGGTACACGTCGCGCGCGGTCAGCCCGGGCTGGAAGATTCCTGCGGCCATGCCGCGTGCGAGGATGCCGTCAAGCACCGACAGGGCGTAGCCCGAGATCTCGTTGAGCCGCTCCGACTTTCTGGCATGCCGCGCGCGGTTCAGGTTTTCGCTGTTGAGGATGGCGACGAACTCGGGATGCTCAAGGTAGTATCGCCAGACGAAGTCAACGAGCTGCGTCAGCGCACGAACCGGGTCATCCGGGTCGAGTTCGAGCTTCTGCTCGGCCTCGTTGAGCTGCAGGTAGATGGTCTCCAGCACTTCGATAAACAGCTTTTCCTTGCTGCCGAAGTAGTAGTAGATCATCCGGTCATAGGTCTTGGCCAGCGTCGAGATGCTCTCGACTCTTCCGCCGTCGTAGCCTCGCTGTGCGAAGACCTTGATGGCAGCCTTGAGAATCTTGGCACGCGTGTCCTGGGCCTGTCGGGCGCGGCTGCCCGGCCGGGCGCGCGCAGGTTTCATGTCTTTTGGCATGCGGGCCGTTAGTCTGCAAGGGTTCCAACCGGGCGCTGGCGAACCTGTACGCCAGCGCGCTTGCCAGTATAGCCGTGCGCTACGGAAGGCGCGGCAACGAAGGACGATCGATGCAACAGATACCGCGGACACCGCGCGCATTGCGTGAAGCGTTGTTCCAGGAACGTGGCGTGCTGCTTGTCACGCGCCCCGCGGCGGCCGCGCCACGCCCGTCACCGGGCCAGCCAGGCGCCGCTTCGGATTTTGTTTCCGATTTGCCCGACATCTTCATCGCGATCCGCGCATCGGGCCAGATCCTTGCCTTCAACGGCCACGTTGACCTTGGCACCGGCATTCGCACTTCGCTGGCGCAGATCGTTGCCGAGGAGCTCGAAGTCGAGACGGACGCCGTGACGATGGTGCTCGGCCATACCGAGGCCACGCCCAACCAGGGGCCGACCATCGCCAGCGCCTCGATCCAGATCTCGGCCCTGCCGCTGCGCCGCGCGGCGGCCCAGGCGCGGGCGTGGCTAATGGCCCAGGCGGCGCGGACGGCCGGAGGCGCCGTCGATGTGGCTGCGCTTCTAAGTGGCGAACACATCGAGCTCACACTGGCCGATGACGTCAAGACCAAGCCTGTCGACCAGTATCGCGTGGTTGGCCGCAGCGCGCCGCGCGTCGATATCCCGGCCAAGGCGACCGGAGAGCTGACCTTCGTCCACGATGTGCGCGTACCGGGCATGCTGCACGGACGTGTGATACGTCCCCCCTATGCTGGCCGCGACAGTGGGGATTTTGTCGGCACGAGCCTGATCGATGTGGATGAAGCATCGATCGCGTCGGTGCGCGGCGTAGTGCGCGTGTTTGTCGAAGGCGACTTCGTGGGCGTGGTGGCCGAGCGCGAGGAACAGGCGATCGAGGCAGCGCGGCGGCTCAAGGTCAGGTGGAAGCCTGTGCCGCCGCTACCGGACCTTAACGCGCCGGAAGCCGCATTGCGCGCGGCGCCTGCCCGGCGGCGCGAGCTGTTGCAGAAGGGTGATACGCCGGCGGCGTTGGCGCAAGGCGCGCATTGCCTTGAGCGAACCTATGTCTGGCCCTATCAGATGCATGGATCGATCGGGCCATCGTGCGCGGTGGCGGACTGGCAGGATGGCCGCCTGACCCTATGGTCTGGCACGCAGAATCCGCACGTGCTGCGCATCGATATGGCGCGGCTGAGCGGACTTGACGAAGGTGCGATCGAGATCGTGCGCATGGAGGCGGCCGGCTGCTATGGCCGCAACTGCGCCGATGACGTTTGTGCCGATGCGGTGCTGCTGTCGCGCGCGGTGGGTCGTCCGGTTCGCGTGCAGCTCACCCGTGAGCAGGAGCATCTGTGGGAGCCAAAAGGCGCGGCGCAGCTCATCGATGTGCGCGGCGGCGCCGATGCCGCAGGCAAGCTGACCGGCTATCAGTTTGTCACGCGCTATCCATCGAACGACGCGCCCGTGCTGGCCCTGCTGCTGACCGGTCGCGTCTCGTCGGCCCCGCGCATGCTGGAAATGGGGGATCGCACGGCGGTGCCGGCGTATGACTACGCCTCGCTGGATATCGCTTGCGACGATACACCGGCCATCGCGCGTGCCTCATGGCTGCGCGGTGTTTCGGCCTTGCCGAATACGTTTGCGCACGAGTCCTTTATCGACGAACTGGCGCATCGCTGCGACGCGGATCCCTTGGCCTTCCGCTTGCGGCACCTGCCCGACACGCGTGCCAGCGAACTGCTTGTGGCATTGGCGCAAGCCGCCGGATGGCGGGAAGGTATGCGCGGCTCGCGCGGCGAGCCCGGTGCCGATGGCTTGTTGCGCGGGCGCGGGGTCGCCTATGCGCGTTATATCCACAGCAAGTTTCCCGGCTTCGGCGCAGCGTGGGCGGCGTGGATTGTCGACGTTGAAGTCGATCCCGTCAGCGGCAATGTGCGTGTGACAAGAGTGCACGTGGGGCAGGACACCGGCATGATGGTGAACCCCGACGGCGTTCGCCATCAGATCCACGGCAACGTGGTGCAGAGCCTGAGCCGCGTGTTGCGCGAGCAGGTACGGTTCGACTCTCAGGGCGTGGCAAGCCGGGAGTGGGGCAGCTATCCGATTATTGCTTTTCCGGATCTGCCGGCAATTGAAGTGCTGTTGATGCCGAGGCAGGATGAGAGTCCGCTCGGTGCCGGGGAGTCGGCATCGTTGCCCGGCGCACCGGCGATTGCGAATGCGCTGTTCGATGCCACAGGGGTGCGCTTTACGCAGGCACCCTTCACGCCGGAGGTGGTAAGGCAGGCTTGTCTGGCTTCCTTTCCCCGCAAGGCGGAAGAAGGGTTAAGGGAGAAGGCGCTGAGGTTCTGATTGCGATCTGTCTTGTATTAAGCCGCACAGCCCTTCTCTGCCCTTCTCCCCCGCCCTCTCCCATCAGGCAGCCGGGCTGTCCGTATCGGGCGCGGGTTCGAGAGCGCTGTCGTCGAGGTCGCTCATCTTGCGCAGCAGATAGAGCAGCGCAACCCGCTCGGCCGGATTGAGACCGCCCATGGTGCGCTCGCTGATGTCCTGCGCGAACGGCACCACTTCGTCGATCAATGCCTGGCCGGTGGGAGAGAGCAGCACCACGACCTTGCGGCGGTCGCGCTCGTCATGGGACACCATGATCAGCTCACGCGATTTCAAGCGCTCGATAATGCCTCGCACCGTCGCCTGGTCGATGGCGGTAGCCCGCGCGATCTCGCTAAGCGAGCACGACCCGTGTTCCTGAATCGCGCACAGGACCACGAACTGTCCCGCAGTCAGTTGCGAGTCGGGAATCGTTTGCTGGAAGATGGCCATATGCCGCTGATAGGCGCGGCGCAGCAGGTGTCCGACCTGTTCCGTGAAATCGTAGTTGTCTTTCCGGCGCGGGTCGTGGCTCTGGCGTGTGGTCACAAAAGGCTATCCCAAATCTGCGAATACCGGGAAGTATACCGGCGGGAGCCACTCCACCACCCACACCGGTCAGCGCAGGTCACGGAAGCGACTCGGACTCAATCCCACATGGCGCCGAAAGGATGCCGAGAAGTGGCTCAGGTTCTTGAAGCCACATCGCCGGGCGATGTCCAGCACAGGTGTATCGGGTTCGGCACGCAGCAGGGTACGCGCCCGTTCGAAGCGCAAGGCCGTGATGTAGTGGTAGGGCGTCTGGCCGAACGAATCGCGGAAGACACGGAGAAAATGGTCCTTCGACATGCAGGCAACCTGCGCGAGATCCTGTAGGCGAATGTCTTCATGCAGCCGATCGGAGAACACCTCGGCGAGCTTGCGCATGACGCTCTGTCGCAGCGTGGCGCCGCGCTCGCCTCTGCGCCCCCCTGCCTCCGAGCAACCCCGACCATAGCGGTGAACAAGATGCCGTACCAGCAGAACCTGGATCTGGTCGAGCACCAGGCAGTCCGTGCGCATCCCATCGGTCGCGTTGGTGGGGGACTCGCTCGATAGCATTTTGAAGAAGCCATCGAGCCAGGGATCCGTGACGGCGAAGAAAGGGTCGATCTCGGGGCATGCCTCCTGTTCCAGGGAGTCGCGGGAAAAATCCTCGAATACCGAGTGGGGCAGATAGAGATGCAGGACCTGGGTATGGCCGCCGACGCGCCATTCGGTATCGGATGCTCGCGGCATGAAAGTAAGCGCACCGATGCGCGAGCGGAACCCCGTGACCAGGCCATGCCGGCGGCGCTCGATGTCTGTGTTGCCAGAGAGGTGGTAGACCAATACATGGTCCGAATTGCCGTACAGCTTGGCCTCGCACGGGGCATGGTTCCAACGGGCGCCGAAGATCGTGCCGCTATGGCTCATCAGCAGGCATTCCGGCTGCCGACCGGTTTCCTGGGCAACGATTTCCAGCGTGGTTCTGCTTCCATCCATGGCGGGGTCTCCTCTCTCTATTTCTTGTTTTCGTGCCATTCTAGGTAGTCGCAGTTTCGAAAAAATAGGGCATTTTCCTGATATCGCGATAATTTCCCGGGTGCGGCCAGCCGGGTACCTGAAAAGGTGCCGTGCATGGCATTTCTTGTGCAAGGAGCGCGACTTGTTCCGATATCGCGCAGATTTTCCGCACCGCGGCTTTCCCCGTCACCTGACTGATAGATTGGTTGCGCACCATTCGCGCGCCATTCAATACCGAATGGCCAGAACTATCCCAATTCAGGAGACATCGCTTTGACCCACTCGACCACCCTGCCGGAGGCAAGCTCCGCCCACTCCGCCAACCTGACCGCCCGCCTTGGCCGGGACTTCATCGACGCCAACGCGATCCCCTGGACGCCCTGGGTCATGGAGGGCACCCATTTCAAGCTGCTGGCGGTGAACGAATTGAATGGCGGGTTCACGATGCTGCTCAAGGTCGACCCCGGCACCAAGGCGCCCGTGCATGCGCACCTGGGGTCGGCAGAGGCCTACCTGCTGGAGGGGGGCTTCTACTACGACGCCAACGATCCTGGCCAGGCCGGCTGCTATACCTACGAAGCCGGCGGCGCCGTGCATGAGCCCGTGTCGCCGCAAGGCTGCATCATGTTCGCTGTCAGCCATGGCCCATTGGGCGGTTGCGACGAGCAGGGGCAGGTCAACGCCGTGGTGGATTGCCGGACGATGCTGGCCCTTGCCGAGGCCAGCGGCACGGCCGACCACGTCATTCGCGTGACGTCCGGGCGCTGAGCGCAATCGCTCGCTCAACTTGCTCAACTTGCTCAGCCGACCGGGCAGCACCGCTGCCCGACGGGCCTCTTTTGCGGGAGGCAGACGGCAACCGTGCCCAAGGGAGGGAAAACATGGCAGGGACATTGCAATCACGGGTGGTGGTGGTGACCGGCGCCGGATCGGGAATCGGCGCGGCGGCTGCGCGCACGATGGCCCGGGAGGGCGCGCGCGTGGTGGTCAGTGACATCGACGAAGCGGCCGCGGATGACACCGCGCACCACATCGCGCAAGCCGGCGGAGAGGCCATCGCCATGCGCGTGGACGTGACGCGACTAGAGCAGATCGACGCCATGCTCGATCTCGCTCTGCGGCACTATGGCCGCCTCGACGGCGCCTTCAACAACGCGGGCATCCCCGGTCCGGGCGTGCCACTCTCTGAGCACGAGGAGGCGCAGTTCGATGCATTGCTGGCCGTCAATCTCAAGGCGGTGTGGTATGGCATGAAACGCCAGATCGAGATCATGCTTCCCAACGGGGATGGCGCCATCGTCAATACGGCATCGGTGGGCGGCTTGGTTGGCAAACCCGGTTTGTCAGTCTATTGCGCCACCAAGCACGCGGTGCTCGGCCTGACCAAGACGGCCGCCTTGGAGTACGGCAGCCGCGGGATCCGGGTCAATGCCGTTTGTCCTGGCGTGGTTCGCACACCGATGGTCGACGCGGTGATCGCGGCCCAGCCGGAAACAGAGAAGACCTGGGGCACGCTGCAGCCCATCGGGCGTTTCGGCACGCCCGAGGAAATCGGCGAGGCCGTGGCGTGGCTGATGTCGCCGCGCGCTTCGCTCGTACATGGCCACGCCCTGGTGGCCGACGGCGGTTTGACTGCCGCCTAGGCTGGGCAGCGAAGCGGCGGCCGCCGGCACGATCTGCCCGGCGGTCCGCCGCGGACGCGGCTTTATCGGTGCACGTGCGCGGCAACCCCGTCGCGCTCGGCCATTTCCAGCATCAGCTTGTAGTCGACGATGCCGGCGATGCTGCCGTCCCCGGCAAGACCGGCGATCGGGCCGTCGAACACACAGAAGAGCACGCAACCATTCTCTGTGCGCGGCTGGTGAATATCGCCGGCGGGCTCGAAGATGTAATCGCCAGGACCACCGATGTCACTGGCGTCGTAGCAGATGTCTCCCTCCATCACCAGCACTTCGATGGCGCCGAGGTGATGGTGGATCGGCGCTTCCACGCCAGGCAGCACTTTGAGAAGGCAGGTGAAGCCGCCGTTCCGGCTGTTCACGCTCAGCAGCTTGTAGGCGACGCCATCCATCACCCACGGCTTCCAGGGAATGGGGCCGAGCCTCTGGAATCTCGGGTAAGGCAAGGTGATCTTGGCGCGTGCGGCGGCATTGTCGTGTTGGACAGCGGCATCGCCCAGCAGTGTGCTCATCGTGTTGTCTCCTATGCTGGTGTGTGTGAGGGAAGCGAGGACCGGTGTACGCAAGCGGTCCGTCACCATCATAGGGATTCCGGTCGATCATCCGACGGTGGTCGGCGACAAGATCGCGAGAACTGAAAAGCGCCGCAATATCGAAAGCGGAAGGCGTTCCGCCGCGTTTCGCAGCCAGACCTTCTCCGCTCAGAGCCGCACAGAGCCACGCTGAACGCGGGCACCCGCTCGTCGGCTGGAACGGGGTATTCCCCTGGGGACTGGTTGGTGGAATAAGTCCGACCTGCCAGCCGTTTACAAGATTGGAGCGGAGCCCTCCAGAGCCCGCGAGACCAAGCGCGCCCGGTACTTTGCCGCCAAAGGCAGTGGCGCCGCCTTTTCCGGGGCTCCATGGCCGGCGCCGGGTACGTCAATTTGGTGCATGCGGAGATACGTGCACGGGACGTCCAAACAAACAAAGCGATACAGGGGAACGATCCGGCCGGCTCCCGAGTGACCCGGCCGGCAGGCAGCAGGCGGGGAACACATCATGAACGGGCGCAGGCTTTGCAGGATTGCCCTGGCCTTAGTGGCAGGGGCGGCGATGGCCGCCGGCGGCCCGGCGTTGGCCGCTGGTCGCGGCAGTGGTGGTGGCGGCGGCATGCACGGCGGTGGTGGTGGCATGCAAGGCGGCGGTTTTCACGGCGGCGGCTTTCACGACGGCGGCTTTCACGGTCACGATGGCTTCCACCACGACGGTTTTCACCACGACGGCTTTCACCATGGGCATGGGCACGTAGCCTTCGTGGTAGGCGGCGGCTGGTGGGGCTGGCCGGGCTGGTGGGGGTATCCTTATTACGGCTGGCCATACCCATATGGCTACTCCGCTTACTACGCGCAGCCAGTGCAGTACGTCGAGCGAGGTGATGTGGCGGACGGTGCCTCAGCGAACGGGTGGTGGTACCGCTGCGACCAGCCTAGCGGCTATTACCCGTATATCAAGGACTGCCCGGGCGGCTGGCAAACGGTGCCGGCCCAGCCTTCTCCGTAACGCTGGGGAACTTGCCGAGGAACTTGCCGAGGAACTGATGAAGCCGCATGCCATTCCCCTCCCGTTGGCGCTGTTGGCGGCCGCGCTCGTTGTGGGCGCCTGTACGTCAATGCCGTCGAGCCCCAGTGTGATGGTGCTCCCGGGCACTAACAAGACGTTCGACCAGTTTAACAATGACGACCACAACTGCCGCCAGTTTGCGCTGGCCCAGGTCGGCGGCGTGAGTTCGCATCCAGCCGCCGGTACAGCGGCGGGGAGCAATCCGGCGGCCGGTGCCAGCTATTCAAGCGACTCTGAATACGGCCCACAGTACCAATACGACACCGCCTACATCCAGTGCATGTACGCCAACGGGCACCGGGTCCCGGCCTATGGCCCGATGGTTTCGGCGCCGCCCGCGACTCCGCCTGCCAACTACAAGCCGACCGTCCCGCCGCCGGCTCCGCAAGGACACGCCCCCTGAATGTTCTGCGCATGCCGGGGTGGCGTCTACTTCTGCCCCAGCCGCTTCGCCAGCTTGTGCAGATTGCTCGCATCCAGTCCCAGCGCTCGCGCCGCGGCGGCCCAGTTGCCATCGTGCGCAGCCAGCGCCTGGGCAATGTACTCGCGCTGAGCGTGGTCGACCGCCTCTCGCAGGGTCAGCCCTGCGGGGACCGATGCCGCTGGTCCGGATGCGGCGTCATCGGGTGCCAGGCTTTCGCTGGCTGGCGGCGACAGTTCGACGCCGTCGAGGTCCAGCACTTCGGGTTCCAGCGTGACGATGTCCTTGCGGTCGGCGCCCCGGCTCACCGCCTTCAGCGCGGCGCGGCTGATCACATGTTCGAGCTCCCGCACATTGCCTGGCCAGTGGTAGCGCCGAAGTGCCTGCTGGGCGGCCGGTGACAGGCGCAGGCTGCGCAGGCCGAGGCGCGCCCGGTTCAGCTCGAGGAAGCGGCCGGCCAGCAACAGCACGTCATTGCCGCGTTCGCGCAGCGGCGGGATGGGGATCGGGTAGACGGACAGCCGATGGTATAGGTCCGCGCGAAACGCGCCGTCACGCACGTGCTCGCGCAGGTTGCGGTTGGTGGCGGCGATCACACGGACGTTCACGCGGCGTGGCCGGTCGGAGCCGAGACGCTGGATCTCACCGTTCTGCAAGGTCCGCAGCAGCTTGGCCTGGATCGGCAGCGGCAATTCGCCGACTTCGTCAAGGAACAGCGTCCCGCCATCGGCGGCCTCGACGCGGCCCGGCCGGTCGGTAGTGGCACCGGAGAAGGCGCCGCGCACGTGGCCGAACAGTTCGCTCTCGGCCAGTGTCTCGGGCAGTGCTGCGCAATTCACGTGCACCAGTGCATGCTTGCGCCGCCGCGACATCGCATGGAGCCGGTGCGCGAACAGTTCCTTGCCCACGCCGGTCTCGCCCAGCAGCAGCACTGGCAGTTCCGAGTCCGCCACCACTTCCAGCTCATGCAGCAGTTGGGCAATGGACGGGTCCTGCCCAATGATGTCGCCCTCGTCCACAGCTGCGCCAGCGACGGGAACGTCGCTGCGCGTCAAGCGCAGTGCGCGCAGTTCAGCCTCGAGGCGAGTGGTGCGGATGGCGGCCTCGACCAGTACGGTCAGGCGTTGCAGCTCGGCCTGCGCCGCCTCGTCGAAGGTGCCGATGTCGAGCGCATCGAGCGTCAGCACGCCCCACGGCTCGCCTTCGACCTGCAGGCTCGTGCCCATGCAGTCGTGTACCGGCAGCGGCTCGCCGACGTGGGTTTTGATCAGCCCGTCGTAGGGATCGGGCAGCGCACTGTCGTGGTGAAAGCAGGTCACCCCCCGGCGCGACAGGATCGCCGCCAGCCTCGGATGCAGCGCCACAGCAAAGCGGCGGCCGAGCGTATCGCGGACCAGCCCGTCGACGGCGACAGGCCGCAGGTGATCCTCTTCCAGCCGTAGCAGCGCCACAGCGCCGCTGCGGAAGTGCGCGCGCAGCGAGCTGACAAGCCGCTGCAGGCGCACCGCCTGCGGGAGATCGGCAACGAGATCGGCGAGGAGAAGCGCATCCATCATGGTGATTTGTACCGTTCAAGGTAAATATGACCGTCAATAACCGATGGTCAATCGTACCATGCTCGCGCTATCTCATTGATTTATATAGATCAAGAAGCTGGCACGCGACTCGCTAATAGTGATGGCCTTATCACCTTTGGAGTCACGCCATGACCTCGCAAGACCAATCCCTCGGCCAGCTAGCCCGTCAGATCCCTGGCGCCACGCAGATCTTCCACGAGTTGGATCTCGATTTCTGCTGCGGCGGCAAGATCACCTTGCGCGAGGCCGCCCAGCAAAAAGGCCTGGCTGCCGATGCCATTGTTGCGCGCCTGTCGGCACTGAAGGCCGAGCGCGAGCCAGGTGACCGCGACTGGGGCACGGCGACCCCGACCGAACTGATCGATCACATCCTTGTGCGCTTTCACGAACGCCACCGCGAACAGCTTCCTGAGCTGATCCGACTGGCCAGGCGCGTGGAGACCGTCCACGGTGAGCGGCCAGATTGCCCAGTGGGTCTCGCGGACCACCTCACCGCCATGCGCCAGGAACTCGAAAGCCATATGCAGAAGGAAGAGCAGGTGTTGTTCCCGATGCTCAAGCGCGGCATGGGCACCATGGTCGGCGGACCGATCCAGGTCATGCGCATGGAGCACGACAGCCACGGTGAATCGCTGCAGCGCATCGCCGAGCTGACCAACAACATCACCTTGCCGCAGGCGGCCTGCAATACCTGGCGCGCGCTCTACCTTGGCCTGCGTGCGCTGCGCGAGGACCTGATGGAACACATCCACTTGGAAAACAACATTCTGTTCGAGAACGCCGCAGTTGCCTGAGCTTGCCTGAGCGCAACCGCTACACGCTGCGGGTCATCTCCGCAGCGAAGGCGAACACCACACCACAAGAAATCGATCATGGGCCAATACAAGCGACTATGGTTCCTGCTGATCGCCGTGCTGGCGGTCACGTTTTCCCTGCTGGGCTACTTCGGCGTCGAGATCTACCGGCAGGCGCCGCCGACGCCCAAGCAGGTGGTCACTACCGAAGGCAAGACGCTCTTTAGCGGCGACGACATCCTCGACGGCCAGACGGCCTGGCAATCGGTGGGCGGCATGCAACTGGGCTCCATCTGGGGTCACGGCGCCTACCAGGCACCGGACTGGACAGCCGACTGGCTGCACCGCGAGCTGACCGCCTGGCTCGACCTGGGTGCGCAGAAGGATTACGGCAAGCCCTATGCGCAGCTCACGCCGGCACAGCAGGCCGGGTTGCGCGAGGAACTGCGCATGGAATATCGCGGCAACCGCACCGACGCCAATGGCGTCCTCACGGTTTCGCCGCGCCGCGCGCAGGCGATGGCCGAGGCCGCGAAGTACTACGACCAGCTCTTCTCCGACTCGCCCGCCCTGCACAAGACCCGCGAGAGCTTCGCCATGAAGGAGAACACGCTGCCGAGCGCGCAGCGTCGCGAGCAGCTCACCCACTTCTTTTTCTGGACCGCATGGGCGGCGGCCACCGAGCGTCCCGGCGCCACGGCCACCTACACCAACAACTGGCCGCACGAGCCCCTGATCGGCAACCAGCCGACCAGCGAGAACGTGGTGTGGTCGGTGGTCAGTGTGGTGGTGCTGCTCGCTGGTGTGGGCTTCCTGGTGTGGGCGTGGTCGTTCCTGCGCGGGGAAGACGAGCCGCTGCCAGCCGCGCCTGCGCGCGATCCACTGACGAGCGTTGCCCTCACGCCCTCGCAACGCGCACTGGGCAAGTACCTGTTCGTCGTGGTGGCGCTGTTCGGCTTCCAGGTGCTGCTGGGCGGCTTCACCGCGCACTACACGGTCGAAGGCCAGAAGTTCTACGGGATCGATCTTTCGCAGTGGTTCCCGTACTCGCTCACGCGTACCTGGCATATTCAGAGCGCACTGTTCTGGATTGCCACGGGCTTCCTGGCGGCGGGGCTGTTCCTCGCGCCGCTGATCAACGGCGGCAAGGACCCGAAGTATCAGAAGCTTGGCGTAGACGTGCTGTTCTGGGCGCTGATCGTCGTGGTGGTGGGCTCCTTCACCGGCAACTACCTCGCCATTGCGCAGAAGCTGCCGCCGGAGCTGAACTTCTGGCTCGGCCATCAGGGCTATGAGTATGTCGACCTCGGCCGCCTGTGGCAGATCGGCAAGTTCACCGGCATCCTGATCTGGCTGGTGCTGATGCTGCGTGGCGTGGTGCCGCCGCTGCTCAAGCGCGGGACCGATCGGAACCTGCTGGCGCTGCTGACCGCATCGGTCGGCGCCATTGGCCTCTTCTACGGTGCGGGCCTGTTCTATGGCGAGCGCACCAGCCTGACGGTGATGGAGTACTGGCGCTGGTGGGTGGTCCACCTGTGGGTGGAGGGCTTCTTCGAAGTGTTCGCCACCACGGCGCTGGCCTTTATCTTCTGCACGCTGGGTCTGGTGTCGCGCCGGATGGCAACCACCGCAAGCCTCGCCTCTGCCTCGCTCTTCATGCTTGGCGGCGTGCCGGGAACCTTCCACCATCTGTACTTCTCCGGCGCGACCACGCCCGTGATGGCCATCGGCGCGACATTCAGTGCGCTGGAAGTGGTGCCGCTGATCGTGCTCGGCCACGAAGCCTGGGAAAACTGGCGCCTGAAGGACCGCGCACCGTGGATGGCTGCCGTCAAATGGCCGTTGATGTTCTTTGTGGCGGTGGCGTTCTGGAACATGCTCGGTGCGGGGGTGTTCGGCTTCATGATCAATCCGCCGATTTCGCTGTACTACGTGCAGGGCCAGAACACGACGGCGGTGCACGCGCATGCCGCGCTGTTCGGGGTGTATGGCTTCCTCGCGCTGGGCTTCACGCTGCTGGTGCTGCGCTACATCCGCCCGGGCCATACGCTGAATGAGTCGTGGATGAAGGTTGCCTTCTGGGGCATGAACGCCGGGCTCGCGCTGATGATCGGGACCAGCCTGTTGCCGGTTGGCATCATCCAGTTCCTGGCCAGTGTCGAGTATGGGACGTGGTATTCGCGCAGCGAGGCGTTCATGCAGCAGCCGCTCCTGCAGACCTTGCGCTGGACGCGCACCTTCGGCGACGTTGTGTTCCTGGTGGGCGCGCTGACGCTGGTATGGCAAGTGGTGCTGGCACTCTTTGCCGGGAAGACCGCGGTGGCTGAGGGGGCCGTACAGCCAGCGTTGAACTGATAGTTGTAGCCTCTCCCCGTCTTTCGATGGGAGGGAGAACCCCGGTGTGCAATCGATCCCCTGCCGAAAGGCAGGGGATTTTTAGAGTTCATCGCCGATTTCCGGGGGAGAGCTCGTAGTCCGACGGCAGAGTTCGGCCAATCTCAGTCATCTGAGCCTCAGCCAATGAATGACGGAGCCATCCAAACAGCAGGTATTGAAGAAAAGCGTAGCTGCGCCGAGACACCATCGATCCGAGAGCTGCTGCTCCGTACCGGATCCACGTACGTCTCAAGTTGAGACCTCGATGCCACGCCCCGTCTCTCTGGTCCCCCGAATTGCGCAATCTCAAGACGATCAGCCAGATGGCGTGAGGGATGATTCCCGGATTGGGTCCAAGTGGTGCTTAGTGGCTTTTAGCGGACCTGAAGCCGGCAAGGATTTACACGGCAACACTCACGGCCAGGCCCTAGGCGTTCCGCCCGGCGATGCATCACGGTTTGCCGGAGGCAAGCTGCTTGTTGCGGTCGGTGAGAAACCGGATGAGCCCATCGACACCGCTTTGCTGGATCTTTTCGTTGAATTGCTGCCGATAGGTCGGAATCAGCCACGCGCCGAGCACGTTCAGGTCATACACGCGCCAGCCATGCGGCGATCTATACAGCCGATAGTCGATTTCCACGGGACCGTTGTCGCCTTCCGCGATCGTACGCACCACTGCATCGCTTTCTGTCGGCGCTATGCGCGACGGCGGATACTGGAATTTCTGGCCGGGCTTGAGCAGCGCGAGCGCTCCCGAATACGTGTGTATCAGTAGTTGTTTGAACTGCTCGACCACCTGGTCCTGTTGGTCGGGCGTCGCGGTGCGCCAGTGGCGGCCCATCGCAAACTGCGTTGTGCGGTGAATGTCGGTGTACGGGAGGATGTCGCGGTTCACGATATCCATGATGTGGGGCACATCGCCAGGCTTGACCGCCTGGTTTCGCACTTCATCCAGTATTTGCTGGGTCGCGCTTTCAATGAGGGTCTGCGGGTCGGTCTGATCGTTGATCTGCGTGGAGTGCGCGTCCTCGGGTGCACATATCAATCCGATCCCGGCCACGACGGCCATCGAGATGACGAGTGCACAACGGACGACGGTGCTTCGGCAAATATGCATCATTGCAGACCTCGCA
The DNA here is from genome assembly GCF_056930435.1 of Cupriavidus sp. 09_S30. Taxonomy (NCBI): domain Bacteria; kingdom Pseudomonadati; phylum Pseudomonadota; class Betaproteobacteria; order Burkholderiales; family Burkholderiaceae; genus Cupriavidus; species Cupriavidus sp. 09_S30. Next base: position 2,818,823 of record NZ_JBXOWI010000002.1, read on the forward strand.
TTCGAGATTGTCCCAGCCGCCCGCGATGCGTGACGGCATGGCTCGCGGCCTCGACCAGCGGCTTCGCGTAGTGCGCCTGCAGTTCTGCATCCACGGCGCCGAAAGCCTCTTTCAGTTGATTGCGTCCCGCCTTAGTCATGGACATGAATACGGCTCACGACCTGGAGGTGCGCCTGCATTGCCCGCGGCCGAGGTAGTCTATGACCTATTTCACGTGGTGGCCAAGGACGGTAGATCCGGCACTTCACTGAAGGTCCGCATGAAGAAAGCGGCCGACTCAGTGGTGCTTAACCCAACGTCCGTTGAGGGTTGGGAAAAGACGATTGGCTAGCGGCGGGCCGAGGTCCGTTCCGGGTCGGGAAGAGCCGACCGGCGCTCGCTCTCGCAACACGCGTGCCGGGCACGCACAGGAGGCCCCCCCCCTCGCCACCCCAACTCCCAATCGCGCGCGCCGCAGTATTACTTCCAGCAACAGGGATGAGGCTGAGGATTTTTTGCGCAGCGGAGACGGCGTAATGATCTGCGAGGGGGCGGTGCGCTTCCCGTCTTCGCTAGGCAAGAAAGGCTTTGAGCTAAACCGCTCCGCGGGCAATGGCGTCCACGGGCATTGAATCATTGCACTTGATCAGCTTGCCAGAGAGGATCTTCGAAGTGGCGGAATGGAGTTCCGCATCGCACCCAGATGCGCGAGGTATCCCATTGCATGGGCTCGGCAACCGAGCCCATGCGGAGCGGGCGACGCATGGAAAGTCTCCGGCACGAGCGTCTTGGCAGTGTCGGCCCGAAGAGGCGTGCGCCGGCTAGCGACGCACGGACTGGCTATCATGCAGTTTCCCCCGGTGGTGCGCGTGGGGAAGCGCCGGGGCAACAGGCACTCGATGCAAAGCATGCGCCCCCGCGAGCAGACGCCAGAGTGGCCAGCGCTTGACATCGCGGCCGGCGCGAGCTTTGCTTGCGAAAGGAAGCGGCTCTCCAGTTATCGCCCATGTCCCCGCAGACGTCCCCTTTGCCCTCCGCCCGTACTTGGGCCCTCCACTGCACGCTCTTTCGCGGGCAGACGCCGCCGCGCGCCTGCCTTTACCTGCTCGCGGACCTGCGCCGGGGCGTCGCGTTGTCAGCCATACTGGCCGAGCAGCCGCTGGGTGGTGCCTTGGCCGCGTGGCTGGAAGCGGCCGCGATCGGCAGGCCCTCGCCACGGGCGCTGCAGTCGGCCGAGTTGCCCTCGGAGCAAGACCGGCGAGCTCTTTACGCGTGGATCGAGGCGCACGACGTTGTCCTGGAGCCGCAGAATCTGGGGGGGCGTTCCTGGAAGCCTGTCGATCAACTCTTGCACTCGGCGTGGGAAAGCCTCGGGCTGACGCCCGGCGCAGTCGGCGAGGTGCCGACCTGGGCCGGCGCGCAGCAGGGGCTGGAGCGCTGGTTTCGCGAACATTGTCAGCGCGTCAGCGGGGCGTGACACCGCGTGCAGGCGGCGTCAGCGCCCTGGGCTACCCCCGGTGGCACGGGTCGGCGCTAGCCGCTGCATGTCCTGAGCACCCGGCGGGCGCGACACAAGATCGGGACAAGTTCATGCCGCTCCAATCCTGACAACGCAGAGTTGCCCCCTTTGAGCGATGCGCATCAAACACGACAGTTCATGATCCATGAGCGCGGGCGCATCGGACAATGTTCACTGAGCACTCCACGCCTCTTGGCGGGACGAAGGCGCAGACTCGGTTTCCCCTTCACCTGAAAGGAGACCATCATGGAAACCGTCCCTCTCCACCCGAGTCGCCAAGTTCCATGGAACAAAGGAAGGCTGACGGGCCAGCGCAGCGTTTTCCGGGGTATATACGTTCTTGTGCGTGGTCTGTCCTTTTCGAGATGGGTGTGGTGAATCTGCCTGCGGCCCGCTTCCAGGCCACGGGGGCGTCATGACGTCGATCGCACGCCAGCCTGCGCAGCGAGCCAGGCATCGAAAGTCAGCAGGCCAGGCTGCCGTGCCCTCAGTGCAGAAATGTCGGCCGTGTAGCCGGCTTCGCCGAACCACTCAAACATCCTGCGAACGTCATAGGGGAGTGGCCGCAGCAGCCTGGGAACGGGGAACGGAAGTCCAGCCGACCAACCGTGGCGCTTGAAGGCCGTGACGATCTGCGCGCGGGTCAGCGCATCACCGGCGATTTCCTCGGCCTTGCCAATGAAGGCTTCGGGGTGCGCGAAAGCGTGCGCGACCCACTTGCCTATGTCGGCTGTGGCAATCATTTGCAGCGGCTTCCCCGTAGGGACATAGCTGCGCAACAGCGCCAGCAATACCATGCGCAAGGATGGCTTCACGAAGTTATCCAAGAAGAAGACCGGGCGAACGATGCTGGCGGGCAGGTCAAGATGGCGTATGTGTTCCTCGACACGCCACTTGCTATCGAAATGCGGCACACCCGAACGACGCTCGGTTCCACCCACGGACGAATAGATGAAGTGCGCCACTTCGGCAGCCCGTGCGGCATCAGCCACGGCGATGCCGCGCCGGATCTCGACTTCGCCGCCCTGGTCGGTTCCCTGCACGGAAAACACGCCATGCACATCGGCGAAGGCTGCTTGCAACGAAGCGGGGTTGTCCATGTCTGCGGCAACGACTTCGATGCCACTGGCAACCAGTCGGCGTGCCGTATCGGAATCGGGATTGCGGGATAGAGCGCGAACCTTCCAGCGGCCATCGGTGATAAGCGAGCGAGCTACCGCACCGCCTTGTTGTCCTGTGGCTCCCAGGACGACGATTGTTCTCAAGTTCATAGTATGCAAACCGACTGTTTTGATAGTATGAATATCGACTGCTTTATGAAATTGAACAAGTAGGATGAAAAAGAAGACCAGTATGAATACCCATACCAATCCCCCCGGAGTGCAGCACTGTCCGCCGACGGAAGCAGAACTGGACGAGTTCCGCCAAGCCATCGGTACGATCATCGGCAAATGGAAGGTCGAAATACTGTGGGTGTTGCTGGAAGGCCCGCTACGCTTCGGCCAGATACGCAAGGCGCTACCGGGAATCACCCAGCACATGCTCACGGCGCAACTCCGTGCGCTGGAAGCGGATGGACTGGTCAACCGGACTTCCTACGCGGAAATTCCGCCAAGGGTGGAATATGCACTAACGGATCATGCCCGCGCTCTTAAACCCATTTTCCTGGCATTGACAGAATGGGCGCGCCTGCCGCGCAATACCGGAAACTAAATGCAGGCGCGGCAATTAAAGGTGGTGTCATTTATTAAATAACTGCACATGACCACCTTCGATGAATCGGGCATGGATAGGGAGAATCTGCCGTCGCACGCCTACTTCGATGGCATCGGTGAATTACGCTGGATGTTCTCTTGTGCGTCGAATGCTTCTCTGGCGGCATCAATATCTGGAATATGATTGTTGGCCCAGTTCCCCAATGCGATTACCGGCTCTGTGAGCGAACGCCCAAGCGGTGTCAGTTCATGTGGCGGCATCACCGCATGAACCGTTCTTTTGATGAGGCCGTCGCGTTCCAGTCCACGCAAGCAAAGCGTCAGCATTCGCTGTGATATGCCATTGATAGCACGCTTGATTTCGGTAAATCGACGAGGGCCACCGGCTAAAAACATGATGATGAGAATGCTCCATTTCTCACCTACGCGGGCCACTGAAGCTGAACGAGATATGGGCGATTCGAACCCGGCTTCAGCTCACGTCGAACGTTCGCGAACTGGCGATGTTCAACCTTGCAGTTGACAGCAAGCTGCGTGCGTGCGACCTAACCCGCCTGCGCGTGCAGGACATCTGCGTAGGTAACCAGGTTGGTACCCGCGCAACGGTGATGCAGCAGAAAACTCAGCGTCCAGTACAGTTTGAGACCACCGAACAGACTCGCGAGAGCGTCCAATGTTGGATTCACGCCCGTGGACTCAAACTGTACGACTATCTCTTTCCGAGCTGCTTGCACGCATCACCGCACCTTTCGACTAGACAGTACGCGCGGATCGTCCATCGCTGGGTCGCCTCCATTGGCTTGGACGACTCAGTCTATGGAACTCATTCCATCCGACGCACCAAGGCATCACTGATCTACCGCCGCACGAAGAATCTGCGGGCCGTTCAACTGCTCCTTGGGCATACCGAGCTTGAGAGCACAGTGCGCTACCTTGGCATCGAAGTGGATGACGCACTCGAAATGGCGGAGCAAACCGAAGTGTAACCAGAGGCTTGGCCGGCGGGAGGCGCTTGCCGGCCATGACCGCTCAGTCGCGAACGACTCCTCATAGCCGACGTTCACCCCCGGGAAATCGCCCCGTCTCTCAGTGCAGGCGCTGTATGACCAGCCGCTAATCGTCTCAGATGTGAGGGATAGGACACGGACGATCGGAGATCTATGGCTAAAGTAATAGCTTTGAGGATCCAGGCCGCTTGCAGCGCCGCCATGGGTCCGTATTAACCCCATGCGTGAGGCGAAGCCGTGCACATCAAAATCATAAGAATGTTCGGCGCCATCGTTGGAGGATGCGTAACCTGCGCTGCTGCCTTTGCGCCGGCGTCCGTGGCGGCCCCGCGAGCGCCTTCATTGGAAGTAATCTGGTCAACACCAATCACCGGCGAAAAACCGCCTCCCGTCGGAACGACGTCTACTATCGAGACGGACACTGGACTCGTTTTATCTGAAGGCGCAATGCTGCCCGACGGGCGTGTTGTGTTCCTTGCCACGCAGATAACCCGGCAAGGACGCTCTCAAGTCTTGCTTATCGACGCTGAGCGAAGCGGACCTAACGCTGTTGTTGGCCTTAAGCTCGAACGCGTGCGCCCGCCGCCAAAGTCGAGTTGGCTGATGGGCCTACTAGTACACGAGGAAGCGCCAAGACAGCGAGTCATCGATGCACTGGCATTAGGACCCGACGAGGTTGTGTGGGTCGGTGGTGCAAGCAATAGCCATTTGGATATCGCAAGCGCGCCGCACAGCGATGCATATCTCGCGAAGCTCGACCGCGGCGGGAATCCCCTATGGGAGCGAACCTACGGTAACGATGGTCAGAAGGATATAGAGAGCATCGCGGCGATGCCGACCGGAGACGTGACAGTCTTGGGACATGACTTATCGAATGGCTGGCTGGCAAGGATCGCTGCGGATGGTCGGCTGGTGTGGGAGCGTCACCTCGGAAAGAGTGGTTGGAACCATGACAACGTAGTCGCATCGCTGCCCGAAGGTCGGCTCGTCGTCGTCGGTTTCGAGGCGACCAACCCCGGTGCAAACAAAGAAGACTTGAACTATCTGACGGCGTGGATACTAGACGGATCAGGCAAAGAACTGTCCAGGACGCGAGTCGGAACATTTAGCTCCGATATCGTGACTGCCTTTCCTTCGGTCGCTGTTACCAGAGATGCTGTCTATATCGCAACAAGCACGAGCAATCCATCCACTGAGAAATCCGTCGCAATCGCGCGAGTGGCGCTGGATGGCAGACTTCTTTGGAGTGCGGCGTTGCCCGACACCGCGCTCGTGGCAACGGGGAAAACCCCGAAATGGAAGAGTTGTCGACCTACGCTAGCAGCGCTTCCGAACGGGGATGCGATGGTCGCATGCGCTCTTGACGGTCAGATTCACCTGTACCAATTGGACAAAACATCGGGTGGCTATCAGGAAATGAACGTTCCTCTACCTGCTTGCCAAGCGGAGCACCCGGCAGCAGTGTTTCTGATGGTGCGCGACGGGGCAACTATGGTGCTGAGCGGAACGCGTCCCTATGGCAACGTCGGGCCGAATTGCACGTGGGTCGGTCGGCTTACAACAGCCAGATGAAGGAGGCATCCGACGCGGCCTACTAACATCCTTTCTTAGCGCCTACGGGTGTCTGCTTTTGCTAGACCCAAGGGTCCGCTTCGGGTCGGCAAGAGCCAGTGAGCAACCGGTCACATGCGCCAGCCTATATCTGACTTGCGCCTGGTCGCACGGCGGAAAAGCCAGGTTCGGGTTGACCCAACCATCGGCTGCCCTATAATTTAAGTGCTGACTGAGACACGCAGTGGCAAAGCGAAGGTAGGTCAGCAAGGCGATCATGTGTCCTAGATGGAATGTGATCGTGGCAGGTCGACAACCTGCAAGCCCGAACCGGATCAGGAACGCTGACCCGGTTCGGACGCATCAAGGGCTGAACGCGCCGAGCACCTGTAAAGGTGCTTTTTTGTTGGCCATCGATTGCGACCAGCGATCAGCCCGCCGATCAGGTGAAGGCCGCGCCGGTATCGCGACGAACCGCCGTCCGAGACCGGCCATAAGCGGTCAAAGCTACTAGAAGAATGAATGGTAGCTTTCGGATAAAGGGCCCTCCGCCTCGAGAGGGCGGACCGCTTAGGGGCCACCAAGCGCTCGGCAAACTTCCGACAAGTCCCGGACCGCGAGGTGAGCGTGCTTGGCGTCTTCGTCGGCCAGGGCATGGTTACCCTGCCGCAGCAACCAGCGCGCCTGCAGGCCCGCATTCAGGGCTCCCAGAACGTCGAGATGTAGGTCATCGCCCACGTGAAGCAACTCATTCGGAGGGACGTCGGCAGCTTTGGCAGCGGCGAGGAAGATGCCGGCCTCTGGCTTCGCAATACCGAGTGCCCGCGCGCTCAACGTGTCGCGGAAGAACTCGCTTCCTCCGGTGCGCCGGAGGTCAGCGTTACCGTTCGTTACCGCCACCAGAGGGAAGCGGGTGCTCAGCCAGGTGAGCGCCGGCCAGACGTCCTCGAAAAATTCCACTTCTTGCCGAGCACTGAAGAACACATCGTAGGCGGCGTCCGCCAGGGTCACATCGTCGCCTGAGAGGTCAAGCGCGTGTCGGATCGAGCCGATGCGTAGTGCCTGGAAGTTGCCTGCCAGGTCAGGGCGGGCAAGTTCGTAAGCATCACGAAGCCCTTTGAGTGCTTGTGGCGTTGGCAGGATGCCCGCCGTCTTCGGCGCGTGTGTAGTCAGCCACGCGTGGAGCGCCGCTTCCGCGCGCTCTACCGCCGGCTGAAAGGGCCACAGCGTGTCGTCCAGGTCGAACGAGATGGCGGAGACTTTCCTCAGGCGCATAGCGGCTGCAATGTCGGCTGCACAATCCGCAGATAGTCCGCGGAGTCGAGCACGATCGACCTGTCGAGTCGACCGGCGTTGAACGCGATTTCGCTGAAGGTAGCGGTGAGGCCCGGGTCTACGATCAAGTCAATCCGGGAGGAGAATGTGAAGGGAGGGATTGCCCCGATGACGCAACCGGTTTCCCGCTCCGCTTCCCCCGCGGAAGCCAGCGTTGCCTTCTTGATGCCGGCGGCCGTTGCGACCTTCTTGAAGTCCAGCTTCCTGTCTCCCGGCAGGATGGCGAGAATCAGGTGCTGATCATCGTCCTTGCTCTTGCAGAGCATGGCCTTCGCGCCTTGCCCTGGTTCCGTTCCGCGAACTGCCGCGACAAGGTCGGAGCGTCCTTCCGACGGGTGCTCGATGACTCGAAAATTTGCGCCTTCTCGGTCAAGCAAGGAGACTAGGTTTTCGTAGAGAGTAGACATGACATTCAGCAAGCCGTGGTTCCGCATCGGCCGCAAGAAACAACGGGGCCCGTCTGCCCATGGAGACTGGCCAAGAAACATCAGACAGCGACAAGCGAACAGAATCGCTCGAGGTCAATGTTACCGCCGCTGATCAGAACGCCGACGCGCTTGCCTTTAAGCTCGTCCTTTCTGTTCAGCGCCGCGGCCAGACCGAGGCAACCTGTCGACTCGACGACCATCTTCATGCGTGTGGCAAAGAACTTCATCGCGCTGACGAGTTCGTCATCAGAAGCGGTCAGGATATCGTTCACGTCGCGTTGAATGATGCCGAACGTGTAGTTTCCCAAATGCTGCGTCTGGGCGCCGTCCGCAATGGTCTTTGGCGTTTCGATATGGACAATGGAGCCGCTGCGCAGCGACTGCTGGCCATCATTGCCAGCCTCGGGTTCAACGCCGTACAAAACACATTGTGGCGACAGCGCTCGTGTTGACAGCGCCGTTCCAGAAAGCAGTCCGCCTCCGCCGAGCGGAACAAACAGATAATCCAGTTGGCCGACTTCTTCAAAGAGCTCCTTAGCTGCCGTACCTTGTCCCGCCAGCACGTCGGGGTGGTCGTAGGATGGAATCAATGTCAGCCCGTGCTCCTGCGCTAGACGACGACCAATGGCTTCACGGTCCTCCGTGTACCGGTCATAGTAGACAACATTGGCGCCGTAACCTTTGGTCGCGGCCACCTTGGCGGCTGGCGCATCGTGCGGCATCACGATGGTTGCTGGCATCGCGAGAAGCTTTGCCGACAGCGCAATCCCCTGGGCATGGTTACCTGAAGAAAATGCCACTACGCCGGCCCGGCGTTGCACTGGCGAAAACTTCGACAGTGCATTAAAGGCGCCTCGAAACTTGAAAGCACCCGTTCTCTGGAAGTTCTCGCACTTGAGAAATACCTCGGCGCCGATGAGTTCGTTAAGCGTGCGTGAGGTCTGAACAGGAGTGCGATTCGCAACGCCGGCGACGCGCGCCGCAGCGTCTTCAACGTCTGCGTAGGTTGGGAGAACGAAAGTATTCATGTGTATTCCGCTAATCAGGTGTTGATCTACCAAGGCCATGCAACGCGGGTTCCGGTGCCCTTTTCCACAGCCTGCTGGTACAGGAAACGCGCAACCGTCAGGTCTTGTAGCGCGAGGCCTGTCATGTCGAATACGGTGATGTCGCCTTTGGCGCGCTCAAACCGTACCTTGTTGCTCAGGATGTCGCCAATTTCAATGATTGCCACGTCGGACGCCCACTGACATTCACCAATCGTGCGTGCTTGCTCATAGTCGTCGACAACCACGCGTGCTCGCTGGAGTACGCCGTCAGGTAGTTCGCGCTTGCCGGCCGTGTCTGCACCGACGCAGGTGAGATGGGTGCCTGGGCGCACCGCATCTGCGTCGAATAACGCGGCTCCACCCGGTGTCGCTGTAATGACCACGTCACTATTGGAAACGGCGTCATTGCGGTCCCGTGCCACGCCGATGCTACAAACTTCACGGAACGACTCTTCAAACTCAAGCTCGGGTTGGCCCGTGAGGCTGACGTATTGCACGGTGCAGCGTTGCGGCAGCATCCTCAACGCGTATCGCAGTTGCACCTTAGCCTGGACGCCAGTGCCGAAGATGCAGATTCGAGTGCTCTCCTGCCGCGCAAGGGTCTGTAGGCCTATGCCGCCAGCCGCTCCCGTTCGTGCGGTCGTAATGCCGTTTCCGTCCATGATGCAGAGCGGCCGTCCGGTGTGCGGGTCGAACAGTGCGACGGTCGCCTGGTGAGGCTCTCCGCCAAGCGCGCGGTTACTGGGCCAAAAGCCGGCAGCCTTGAAACCCAGAAGGTCCTGGTCTGCTACATCGCCGGATTTGATGCCGAACACCCCACCGGTGTGGAGCTTTTCACGGACAACCGGGAATACTCTTCCCGCTCGCTGACTGTGCAGCGTGAAAGCTTCGCGCACGGCAGCGAGAACCGAGTCGCCTTGGAGAGCAGGCTCGACTGTGTCCCGGTCGAGCAGAAGGAGTTGGGCGTCTGTAGGCATGGGATGGAACAGTGAAATCTGGAACTGGAGAAGGCCCGCCATTGGTGATGCTGGGCGGGCATCCACTAGAAAAGTATGTCTAATATTAGACATACTGTCAATATTTCAGCAGCGTGAGACGGGTGGCTAACAATCCTGCCTCAGGAAGGTTGAACATCGGCAGGACGGCCGCGACCACCACAAGCGCCCCACGCGGGACGGCAGCCATGCCCTTGCTGCTGACCATGAGGATGAGCAGCATCGTGATTTGCGTGCCGATACTCCACGGGTTCACACTGGACGCACCAAGTGCCCTTACAATACGATCAAAGCTAGACAAAACGTCCAACATGAGTAAAGGGAAACTTACGGCAGAACAACAGGCCATACTCGAGCAGGTCAAGCAGATTGCCGCGGGCCTTGGAGAGACGTTGGCACCATTTACGGAGGTCGTGCTGCACGACCTGCGCTCGCCGAAGCAAGCGATTCTTGCCATTCACAACAACCTGTCGGGGAGACAAGTTGGTGACCCGGCGACCGAATTGGGCCTGGCCCGAATTTCGGACGACAACTATCCGCAAGTCATCGCCAACTATGCCAACCGCTTCGCGGACGGTCGGCAGGCCAAGAGCACTTCCATCGGTATCAAGGATTCCGATGGTCACTATTTCGCGTCCCTTTGCCTGAATGTGGACGTTACGCTGTTCCGGAATATCACGACACTCTTAGAGCAGTTCTCGCTGCCCAAGAGCGATGTCATGAAGGAATCGCTCGACCCGTCTACGGCTGACTCCATCCGGGAGCGGATCGACCGGTTTGCTGTGGGTCTCGCGACGACTCCTCAGGCGCTTCGCACAGACCAGCGCAAGGCGCTGATGCTTGCACTCCGGGAAGAGGGCTATCTGGACTTGCGGCGCTCCATGGAGACGGTCGCCCAGCATCTGGGCGTCTCGCGGGCAACCGTCTACAACGACGCAAAGTGAAGTGAGGCCGCGAGCGCGGCCTCACTTCATCGACTACCAGCCATAAAACCTTGGCCACGCCTGGGCTGACTTCCGCTATGGGTCGTTCTGCGACCCTTCAAAGAATCTCAGTCACCCCGCAAATCGGCGATGAACCATTTTTAATTCACCGGCCATGATGACCGGCGCGTTCTTGGAATCGAAACGCCGGAGTCCGACATGATCCGGGACGAGGTGGAGGGGGCGCGGAGTTGGCTAACGCTTGCAGGATGTACCATACTCCAGCGATAAACTTTGGCTCGGCTCTCAATCCCTTACCTTTGGACCTCTGCCATGAAGCTATACCGCATTGCTGTCTTGGCCTTCGTGCTCTCGGGATGTGCCATGAACCAAGGCGCACCAAGCAATGCGCCTGCGGCGCGCACGGAAACCTGTAAGGCCACGTCAGAGCCGGAGATTGCGGCGTTGTTTGATCGATGGAATCAGTCACTGCTGACAGGCGATCCACACAAGGTGGTGGCCAACTATGCAGAACGGTCCATTCTTCTGCCGACGCTATCCAACAAGCCTCGCCTGACAGTCGCAGAGAAAGAGGACTATTTCCATCACTTCCTGCAAGACCGTCCGTCCGGGAAGATTGACTTCCGCAGCATTGAACTGGGATGCAACTCTGCAGTTGATTCCGGGCTCTACACATTCACCTTCGCAAAAACGGGAGCCGTCACTAAAGCCCGCTTTACCTACACCTATCGCTGGGATGGTGCGCAATGGCTAATTACGAGCCATCACTCGTCGCTCATGCCGGAGAAGAAGTAAGGCAGGCGTAGGCCCCAGTTTCGGATGCAAGGCAGGCCTGACACGCGCCGCTGCTGCACGCGTCAGTCCGGTCCCACCGCAGCAGGACTGCACGCGCGGACAATGGTCTCGACCAGCGCCGCCAGTTCCCCGTCCCGCTCGGCCGCCTCCACCTCGAACAGCTCGAACACCCCCGCGCCGCGCAGCGTGGCGAAGACCATTGCCGCAAAGCCCTTCGGATGCGGATGGTGTGCTTTCAGCTCGGGAAACACTTCGAGCAGCTTGGCAAAAAAGGCTTGGTCCTCGCTGGCGCGCTTGGCGTCGATGCGCTCGAACAACGTGGGCGTGGACTTGGCGCCGAAGAACAGGCTCCAGGCCGTCAGATAGTGCCGGGCCCCGAAGATGTGGTGCCAGGCCCGATTGACGAAGGCCTCGGCACGCTCGCGCAAGGGCTGTGCAGGGTCCGGCCAAACGCTGCCCTGGTCACCGAGCGGCTCCATCACTTCCTCGACCAACCGCTCCAGCAAGGCATCGCGATTCTGGAAGTGGTGCTGCAAGGCGCCGAGCGACACCTCCGCGCCGCGCGCGATGGCCTGGAGTGTGGCGGCCTTGAACCCCTCCTCGCGCAGCAGGTGCAGGGCTGACTCAATGATCTTGCGCTGCGTTGCCTCAACTCTTTCGTTCTGGGGTGTGCGCCCTCGCCGCTGCGTGGCCGACGTGCTCATATCCTTGCCTTCGTAGACTGCAAACTGTGATGATAGATGCCTTCGATTGCCCTGCGCCATCCGTAGGATCGCGGCTCCGCTGAGCGGCGCTTGCCGGGCCTGACCCGGCACGGCGCCAAGCCAAGCCCGCCGTGCGCGAAGAGGCGTTGCCGCCTCGCGCCCTCCCCGCCGCAAGCCAGTCCGCGCGGCGTCGCCCGGTTCCGGGCCACCCCTGCCGTTACTCCAATTACTCCAATTGGCCCCGCGCTGTCCATCGGTACAATCAATATACAATAATATTTTATTGTTGTTATATTTAAGGGAACCGATGACCAACGCAAGCCCGTTGCAGGGCCTGGACGCCACATGTCGCACCGCATAGACCGCCTTCCCAACGATGACCGCACCAATGGCTGGAGTGCCTTGCTGCCCACGCGGGAACCCAAGCCGGCACTGGCCGGGCAATGGGATGCCGATTGGGTCATCATCGGCGCCGGCTACGCGGGCCTGGCCGCCGCCCGCCGGCTGGCCACCCTGCAGCCCGCCGCCTCGATCGCCGTGGTCGAGGCGGGCACGGTGGGCGAGAACGCCTCCGGCCGCAACTCCGGCTTCGCCATCGACCTGCCCCACGCGCCCGGCACCTCGGCCGCCTCGATTGCGCAAGGGCGCGACGCCATCCGCGTCAACCGCTTCGCCGTCGGGGAATTGAACCGGCTGATCGCCGAGCACCGCATCGCCTGCGACTGGCGGCCGGACGGGCGCTACCACGCCGCCGTCACCCCGCAGGTCTCGGCCACGGCGCTGAAGACCTACGCCGCCCAACTCGATGCCTGGGGCGAGCCCTACGAATGGCTGGCGCGCGCCGACATCGAGCAGCGCCTGGGCACCCGCTACTACGACGCGGCCGTCTACACGCCGGGCACCTACCTGATGAATCCTGCAGCCCTGGTGCGCGGGCTGGCCGACAGCCTGCCCCCGCAGGTGCAGCTGTTCGAACGCTCGCCCGTCATCGAGGTGCAGTTCGACGGGCCCGCCCGCTACATCCGCACGGAACAAGGCCGGATCCGCTTCGGCAAGCTGATCGTCGCGGTCAACGCCTTCTCGCAATCGTTCGGCATCCTCAAGGAACGGCAGGTGCCGATGCTGCTGTTCGCCAGCCTGACCAAGCCGCTGAACGCCGCGCAACGGAAGCTGCTGGGCACCGACACCGCCTGGGGCATCACGCCGGCGCACGGCGTGGCCGGCTCCACGCTGCGGCTCACCAGCGACCAGCGCCTGATGATCCGCCAGGGCTTCGAACACTCCCCGACGCTGCGCACCACCGAGACGCGCCGTACCGGCGCCAGGGCAATGCACCTGCAACTGCTGCGGCAGCGCTTTCCGCAACTGGCGGATCTCGAGCTGGAGCACTTCTGGATGGGCTGGCTGGCCATCTCGCACAACCATGCGCCCGCCTTCGGCCAGGTAGGCAACCACGTCTATGCGGCGTCCTGCTGCAACGGCTCCGGCGTGGTGCGCCACACCGCCGCCGGCACGCTGATCGCCGACCTGGCGCTGGGCGAGCGCAACCCCTTGATCGACGACTTCCTGGTCCAGGGCAAGGCCAGCTATATCCCGCCGCGCCCGCTGCGCGACCTAGGCATCGCGCTCACGCTCGGCTGGGACATCTGGCGGGGACGGGCGGAGCGATAAGGCCGGCCCGCCATTCGACAAACCCATTCCTTTATCCACCACACACGCGAGGAGACATCGCAATGCCATCCATCCGACTGATTCCCGGCAGCGCCATCGAAACCAAGGACCGCGGCGGCGCCGCCAACGGCGTGGCCGAGATCGCCTGGGCCATCCGCGACGACCAAGGCGCCGCCCTGCCCTGCGGCTTCGGCCACTGGGACGAGGCGCTGTGCGAGCCCAAGACGCTGACCTACGACGAAGTGATCCTGGTGCTGGAAGGCAGCTTCGGCGTCGAAGCCAGCGACGGCACGCGCGTCGAAGGCAGGCCCGGCGACGTGATCGAACTGCGCAAGGGCGCCACGGTGAAGTACTTCGGCAGCAAGGCCAAGCTCTTCTTCGTCACCAACTGAGCCATGTAAAGCACCAGATCATGCAAAGCGCCTCCCTCTCCCCGCAGCTCGAGCGCAAGCTCAAGAACCGCCATATCCAGCTCATCGCCCTGGGCGGCACCATCGGCACCGGATTGTTCCTCGGCTCCGCCGGCATCATCGAACTGGCCGGCCCCGCCGTCCTGCTGGGCTACGCCATCGGCGGCCTGATCATCTTCCTGATCATGCGCTTCCTGGGCGAAATGCTGGTCGAAGAACCCAACGCCGGCTCCTTCAGCTACTTCGCCAACCGCTACATCGGCCGCTTCGCCGGCTTCCTGTCCGGCTGGAACTGCGTCGCGCTCTACGTACTGGTCGGCATGCTGGAGCTGACGGCCGTCGGCAAGTTCGTCCAGTTCTGGTGGCCGGACATCCCCACCTGGGTCACCGCCGCCGTCTGCTTCGTGCTGATCAACGCCGTCAACTTCATCAACGTCAAGGCCTACGGCGAGTTCGAGTTCTGGTTCGCCCTGATCAAGATCGCCGCCGTGCTCGCCATGATCGCCGCCGGCGCCTGGCTGCTGGCTGGCACCGACCACCCCGGCCAGACCGTGAGCAACCTCTGGACGCACGGCGGCTTCTTCCCCCACGGCATCTCGGGCCTGGTGATGTCCTTCGCCTTCATCATGTTCGCCTTCGGCGGCGTGGAAATGCTCGGCTTCGCCGCCGCCGAGACCGACCAGCCGCGCAGAGTCATCCCCAAGGCCATCAACCAGCTCATCTATCGCGTGCTGGTCTTCTACATCGGCTCCATGGCCGTGCTGCTCTCGCTCACACGCTGGAACCACCTCGTCGCCCAACTACGCGCAAGCGGCGACACCTACAGCAGCAGCCCCTTCGTGCTCGTCTTCGCCGGCCTGGGCGAACACCTGGCCGCCAACGTGCTGAACTTCGTCATCCTCACCGCCACGCTGTCGGTCTACAACAGCATGGTCTACAGCTCCAGCCGCCTGCTCTACGGCATGGCCGCCGAAGGCAATGCGCCCAAGTCACTGATGCAGGTGAACAAGCGCGGTGTGCCAGTGCGCGCCATCGTCTATCCCGGCATTTTTACGGCGCTGTGTGTGGTGCTGAACTATGTGGCACCGACTGGTGTGATCGAGCTGCTGATGTCGCTGATCGTGGCTGCGCTCGTCATTACCTGGGTGACTATCATCGTGGCGCATTTGCGTTTTCGCCGGGCGGCTGATGCCGGGAATACGCAGCCGCGCTTTCGCGCGCCGCTCACACCGTTGTCCAACTATCTATGCCTGGCCGCGATGGCGTTGGTGGTGGGCGTGATGTTGCTGACGCCGGCCATTCGAGGATCGGCGCTGGCGATACCGGTTTGGGTGTTAGTGGTGTATGGGGTGTATCGGCTGGTGCCGCTGGTGAGTGGCGGGCCGGTGGTGGGAGCTATCGGGCGGATTGATTGATCAGGTGATGCGCCCCTCTTCGCATCCGATGAGGCCAATGTCTGCTAAGTCGGGTGCGTTAGACATCATCAAGCTCGACGCTGTGATGCCTATCTCGAATGAACCGCCGCCGCGAAATTAGATAAGAAATCCGTGATCTGCACCTCATACTGGGGTAGACGCAGCAACGTCGCAATTTCTCTTTGCGATTTTCCGATAAGAGGAATTCGCAGAAACACATGCTCCAGGAATCGATCGCTAACTGTCGAGAGCACAAGCCTCAGCGAGGCCAACATATCGTCGCCACGGTGAGACGCGTGCGCCAAGGCGATGGGCTTTCCGACAACCTCAAATCGGGAGACCATCCAGTCGATTGCGTTCTTGAGGCCGCCTGGAATCGCGCGGACATACTCTGGGCTTGAGATGATGATGCCGTCAGCCGCGGATACGAGTTCCAAGAACTTGACCACTTCTAGCGGTGTCTTCTCCCCCTCCGAGTCTGGCGAGAAAACAGGCAAAACGTCGAGGCGATGAAAAACTGACAATTCAACGCCGTCTGGAGCCATGTCCTTCATTGCCATCAACAAGGCGGTGTTGGTGGACTCCCCGCGCGCACTTCCAGAAATCGCCACGACCTTCATACCAAATAGATCCTATACCAAGCGGCCCAGGCATCCCGGGCCCGTCTTCCCTTCGAGGGGCCAGCTGCAATTCTACGGGCATAACAGCGATGTCGAGAGAAACGCGACGCGCCTTTGCATGGCCGGTTTTAGCGACGCTTGGGCGATCTCGCCAGACGCCTGCTGGAGGCCAGCCACCTACTACAGCCCCAGCCATGGCCGCCTGCCAACGCGCTGCGATTTACCAGCGCGCCTCCTCTACGGCACGGCCGCCGAAGGCAATGCGCCCAAGTCGCTGATGCAGGTGAACAAGCGCGGCGTACCGGTGCGCGCCATCGTCTATCCTTTGAAACTCATCATCGGGCAATCAGACCCTCCTTCTTCCAGCGAGGAACACACATGAGCAATATCCAACGGCTGCGCCTCCCCGAGAACGATCCGACGTTCGGCAGCAACAAGGTCTTCGACCTGTTCCAGTACTCACCCGCCGTCAAGGCTGGCGGACTGGTCTTTATCGCCGGCCAGGTCGGCATCCGCCCGGACGGGACCGTGCCGGACAGCGCAGAGGAGCAGATCGACCTGGCATTCAAGCGGCTTGGCGCGATTCTGGCGCACGAGGGCCTTGGCTTCGAGGATCTGGTCGAACTGGTGTCCTACCACGTGCGCATCGACGAGCAACTGACCGCGTTCCGTGAGATCAAGGAACGCTACATCACGCGCGACTTCCCGGCCTGGACCATCCTGGGCGTCGCCTCGCTCGCGCGGCCGAACCTGCTCATCGAGATCAAGGCTGTCGCGGCCGCGAAGTAAGCGCCCCTACCGCCAAAAGAGGATCCACCATGAAGCCGACCAAAGCCTGTCCCGTCGTACTGAGAACCGCGCAGAACTGCCTCGAAATCCTGGCATTCGAGCATCCCCTGGCTGGCTTGCAGATCATCAAGGGCACGATCGAGGCCGGAGAGCAGCCGGCGGATGCCGCCGTCCGCGAACTGCGGGAAGAGTCCGGCGTCGATGGCGTGGCTACGGTCGACTTGGGGCTCTGGCAATCCGGCTATCAAGGCCAGATCTGGTCACTGCACATCTGCGAGGCAAGCCGTTCGCTGCCGGATACATGGGTGCATCACACGATGGACGATGGCGGCCATGACTTCCAGTTCTTCTGGCATCCCTTGGGCCAGGCGCCGTCGGATCGGTGGCATTGGCTGTTCAGGGATGCGCTGTCGGCTATTGGGATGCGGCTTATGGAGTTTGCGCCGCACCTCGCCACGTAGGTCGGAGAAGAACCGTTCACATGCGGCTTCATGGTCTCTTGCAGCGGCCCATCTTGGTCGACCTCGCCAGACAACCGCATAAGGCCATCATCCAATCTTTCCCAAACACCCAACGCCTGCCAGCGCGCTACCATTGACTATCGCAGCCGCCAGCACTGTACGGCTGCCCGCGTAGACAAGGTAGCCGCCATGCTCCACGCAAAATCGTTCAAGACCAGGCACCACACCCCAGCGTAGCCTCTGCTTCATCCATCAACATTGAAGGAGAAGCCCATGTCCCAAGCACCCACCCAAGCCCCTGCCACACGCGGCCAAGGCACCACCATCAACCTGCTGGATAAGGCCCGCCGCATCGACGAGCACTGGCAACCTCGCGTGATCGCCGAGATGAACGACTACCAGTTCAAGGTAGTGAAGATCGAAGGCGACTTCATCTGGCACCAGCATGCCGACACCGATGAGACCTTCATCGTGCTCGAGGGCGAACTGCGGATCGACCTGCGCGATTGCCACCTGCTGCTGCGCGCGGGAGACATGGCGGTGGTGCCGAAAGGCGTGGAGCACAAGCCGTATGCGGCGGCGGAGGTCAAGCTGCTGCTGATCGAGCCGCGTGGCGTGTTGAATACGGGAGAGGTACGCGGGGAGCGGACGGCAGAGAATGACGTCTGGATTTGATTGCCTGGGCCTTCTCGCTGTGCAGCCGCGATCCCGTGAGGGCCGCCATCTCCCGGCGGCCCTCACGCCTTGCGGATCAGATCATTTCCTGTACCCGGCTGACTGCCTGATCAAGCTGCTCCTTCAGTGGAGCCAGCAGGCAATGGATGCCGACCGTGTCCATGTCGGCTTCCTCGTCGGCCTCCAGCAGGCGCAGCACTGCGGCCAGCCCGGCGCTGACTCGCCATAGCTCTACACAGCCTTGCTGGGTGACGTCACGGATGGTGGTGCTGAGCGTGCCGAGTTGGTAGGCGAGTTCCTGTGCCCGGAGACTGCCCCTGTCATCGGCGTTAGCGGGGTAGGTCAGCTCGATCAGGTCGGCGATCAGGGGGGATTGGCGGGAGATGGCGAATTGGTGCGCCGGCGGGTGTGAACGAAAATCTGGCTCGAAGTGAGCCGTGCTGTTGGTCATAGCGGCCTCCTGGATCAGATCAAAGACCCGCCGCTCATTTCCACGTGAGGGTGGCGGGCCCGCGACGGGGGTGGAAACCGAGATCCAGGATATCGGCCAGCCCGAAGGCTGCCCCGTCCGGCCCGCCGTAGAAAATCTTGGCGCGCGCGAACGCGTCGGACACAAAATCGCTACGAGTGTAGCAGTCTGTCTGGATATCTCGGGTTTCCACGCCCGGTCACCGTTGTTTGCGGTGACTTGGGGGAGTCTCTGGGAGGGATGGTGTGGTGTCAATCGGGCGAATCTGATCAGACGATTGCTGCCGCGTCATCATCGGTTACCGGAACAAACTCCGAGCCACAATAAGGACGGCTTGACACTCTTATTCAAACATTCAAATGAACATGATGAAAAGATGTCTAGGCTGACTTGCTGTGCTCTGCGGCGTGCATCACCACGTAGGCGTTGAGGTTTGCGTCGTTTATGCCTAGGGTACACAATATTTCGGCCATGAAGCTGACTGGGGCAGTTCCGGGAGCTGTGATCACGCGCTGATCGGCAACTGCATAGGGTACGTCCAGATAGTAAGCGGCTCCACCATAGTTTATTCCCGACAGGTTTTCTGCCGAATTGGACGTATGGCGAACGTTATCGAGCACGCCCGATTGCGCCAGCACACGGGTACCGTCGCAAATGCCAGCTACGATGATGTTTCTTTCATGGGCAGAGGCAACTAGCGTCGTGATACTTGGGGCTTGATCAGTCTGCCAGATGGTACCTCCACATACGATTAGCAGATCCAGCTCATCCAGCTGGATGGCTTCAATCGCCAAGTGCGGGGTGACGATCATACCTCCGGAGGAGGTGACCGGGGTTCCATTGGGGGCGGCGAAGCGCGTATCGAAACCGAAATAGGAACGACCGGCCGAATTGATCAGGGCGGTTTCCCAATCCGAAAAATTCTCGGTGAGAATAGTAATGGCACGTGTCATTGGAGCGTCCTTTTCGATGGCGTAGATAAATGCCTGAGGAGTTGTCCTCCCCCGCACGAACCCATAGCATATTAGACGCCACTGACAGTTCCTGTCAGGAGTGTTTAACTACTGCGGAAAGATATCCTTAACTTCACGCCGCTTTTTGAGAGTGATTTTCTGGCGACGTGGAGCGCTTGCACAGCCGCGACCCCTCACGCGACTTCCCCGTCGACACAATCGCCACCGACCTTGGCCAGCGCATTCAGCAACCCTGCGCGCAGCGTGGTCAGCGCGAGACTCTTTGCGTCGAGTTCGGCGAGCTTTGCTTGCAGGCACGCGGTCTTTTGCGCAATGCCGAACGTCGGACTATCCCACACGTGGATAACGTCGCCAATTTCCGCCAGCGTGAAGCCCAACGCCTTCGCATGGACGATCAGCCGTATCCGCTGCAAGGAAAGTTGGGAATAGCGCTTGTAAGTGTTCGTCGCGTGAGGTTGCGGCGCTTTGTCCAGTAGACCCATACGTTCGTAGTAACGGACGGTGTCGCGCGACACGCCCGCCCGCTTGCACAGCTCGCCGATGAGCATGCTGCCTCCAATCAATGTCGTGGATCGTCATTTACGCTTGACCGTTGCCTATAGTCAACGGTTTAGAGTGCAACTCACCTTCCACTCCATCAGCAGGCTATGAGCAAACCTTTCGATTTTCACGGAAAAACAGCACTCGTCACGGGTGCATCGTCGGGTATCGGGCGCGCGTTTGCCTATGCATTGGCCAAACGGGGGGCGAATCTCGTGCTGGTCGCACGCTCTCACGACAGGCTGCGCGATCTGGCAGCAGAACTGCAACGCGACTATGCGTGCGACGCCGATTTCCTGACGGTCGACCTGAGCTCAAGCGATGCCGTACAGACCGTCGATCGTCACCTGAAGGCGACCGGCACCTTCGTCGACGTACTGATCAACAATGCAGGCTTTGCCGCATACGGGCACTTTGAAACGATTCCGTTGGCGCGCCAACGCGATGAAGTTCTGGTGAACTGCATGGCCGCGATGGAGCTGACTCACCTTCTGCTGCCGGGGATGCAGGCGCGATCCGATGGCGCGGTCATCAACGTTGCATCAACCGCGGCGTTCCAGCCAGATCCCTATATGGCGGTCTATGGCGCGACGAAGGCGTTTCTTCTTTCATTTTCAGAGGCGGTTTGGGCCGAGAACCGGCATCGCGGCGTCCGCGTCGTCGCACTGTGTCCTGGCGCGACGCAAACGGCTTTTTTCGACGTTGTTGGCGCGAAGGAGGCTGCGGTTGGCATGCCAATGCCAGTCGCGAACGTGGTGCAGGATGCCTTGTGGGCGCTCGATCGCAATCGGAGCTATCGGGTTGTGGGGGCGCGAAATCGACTGCTTGCGAACTTGCAGAGACTGTTGAGCCGACAGATGTCGGCTCGGCTGGTTGAAAAAATCCTTCGGCCGAGAGAAGTCCAGGGTATCGCGGCAACAGATATCAAGGCGAAGGGTTGCGTTCAATGAGTTGACTAACTCCTGATCCTACGGTTCCGTGCATCGATTGTCGGCAATCTGGGGCCATCGGTCCAGCGACCGCCTCTGGCCGAACAACCCTGAACGGTCAGTCGAGCTTATGCAGAGGGGACACTCAGTTTGACACCAATGCATTGCTCACTCTTCTCGAATATCTGCCGGGTCCGTAGTGATTCCGATCAGGCGTTGTCCTTCTTTTCTGTCTTCGACTCTCCAGCCTCTTGCGCTTAACCTCTCCCGTATGTCATCGGCTTTTGCCCAGTCCCTTTCCGCTCTGGCCTGCTCGCGCTCACCGAGCAACACGCGGATGCTTTCCGGAATGTCGGCCACAACTGGCTGCCAATCACGCAACCCAAGACCCAGCACAGTATCAAAGCTGTCCACGGTCGCCTTCAAGGTCGCGGGTGACAGGTTACTCTTGACCAGTTCCCAAAGCACGGCGAGGGCCCTTGGCAGATTCAGGTCGTCGTTCACTTGGGCATCGAATCGCGCCGCGAAATCCGGATCGACGCGGCCTCCGTCGGGCCAGCCGGAATAGAGATGCCGGAGCCGGTTCAAGGCTATCTGCGCTGCATTGAGAGACGCCCAGCTAAAATTCAGGTTGCTCCGGTAATGGGCGGTCAGGCACAGGTAGCGGTACGCGACCGGATCGATGTTTCGGCTTTGCAAGGTTTGCAGACGAACGAAATCGCCACTCGACTTTGACATCTTCGTGTTGGCATCGAGTGTCAGAAAGTGTCCGTGCATCCAGAAGTTCGCAAGGCGGGTGCCGTGGGCCGCCTGGGTCTGCGCAATCTCGTTGCTGTGATGCACGGCGACATGGTCTTCGCCGCCACAGTGGATATCGAACCAGATCCCGAGGTACTTCGCCGACATGGCCGAGCACTCGATATGCCAGCCAGGGAATCCACGCCCCCATGGGCTATCCCATTCCATCTGTCGCGTGACACCAGCCGGGCTGAACTTCCATAACGCAAAGTCCGTGATGTTCTTCTTGTCGCCCACTGCGATGCGCTTGCCCGCCTGCAGGCCGGCGCGGTCGAGCCGGGCCAGGAAGCCATAGTCGTCCTGCCTGCTTGTATCGAAGTACAGCCCGTCACCGGTCCGATACACGTAACCGGCTCGTTCCAACTCGCCAATGAATGCGATCTGTTCGGCGATATGATCGGTCGCACGGCACCATACTGTCGGCTCGAGCAAGTGGAGAGCACGCCAGTCCGAGACGAAGGCCTCGGTGTAGCGCCGGGCGATGGCCCACGCCGATTCTCCGGTTCGCCGGCTGCCTTTTTCCATTTTGTCTTCGCCGTCGTCCGCGTCAGAAGTCAGATGACCGACGTCGGTGATATTGACGACGTGCCGGACCTCATATCCGCTGCGCATCAGTGCGCGGCGCAGGACGTCCTCGAATATGTAGGTTCTCAGATTACCGATATGCGCGTGGTCGTAGACGGTAGGACCGCAGCAATACAAGCCGACCTGGCCGGCGTGGATTGGCGTGAACGGGCGCACGGTACGCGACCAGGTGTCATAAAGCGCAAGCGGCATCGAGTTTCTCCGTCCCGAAAGTGTCGGGCCAAAAACAAAAAGGCCGCCGGTTTTGCAACGGGCGGCCAGAAGGCGATTGATTCAACGTGTAGCTAGATCGCTAGACGCAGCTTCCCCCTGGCATGTTTTGACAACATGCACGGACCAGCGAAGAGAGGAATTGGGTGCGAGTCAGCATACGAACATCCTAGCTTGTGCCGGCTGCGCAGGTCAATACCGGTGAATGGCCGCTTTCAGTTGGCATTTCCGGAAGTCTGTTTATGGCCCGGCAAGCGACTGGATCGAGCGACGCCATCACATCAGCGCCAGTCCACTTAGCGTTGCTGTGGCCAGCACGCCTCAGCCGAGCGTACTCGGCGGCGTGTGACGCGCCAGGAATCGGTCCAATTGGCCAGCGAAGGCCTTGCCATCCTGTGAGGTGTAAGGTGCTGGACCGCCGGTATCGATGCCTGAGGCACGGAGCTGGTCCATCACCTCACGCATGGTCAGGCGCTCCTGGATATTCTCATGGCTAAACCAGATTCCTCGCGGGTCGAGCACGTTAGCGCCTTTGCCGAGGGCAGCGGCGGCAAGGGGTATGTCCGCCGTGATCACGAGGTCACCGCTGCTGACCAGTTCGACGATACGGTCATCGGCGGCGTCGAAACCCGCCGGCACTTGCAGTGCCTTGATAAAGCGGGAAGGCGGCGTGCGCAAATACTTGTTCGCTACCAGCGTGACGCACACTTCGACACGCTGCGCGGCCCGATACAACATTTCCTTGACGACAACCGGGCAGGCGTCTGCGTCAACCAGTACTTGCATCGCGATATTTCCAATGGAGGGGAGAAAACGCTCATATTACTGCCTGCACGCAATTCGACCTTGCTGCTATGAGTCGTCACGTCCTACCGGCCCGGTCCCGGCAGATATCCTTCCGCGAGGTACTTCAGTTGCGGCAGATCGAACTTATTCAGTTTGCGGTGACGAACGGCGTCGGCCGATCCGTCCTGCCAACGACGTAAGCGCTGCTCGAGGTAATTCTTCACTTGCAAGCGCCCACAGCGAATACGCAACGCTGCGCTGGAACAACAAACCGACAGCATCTCGAAGTTCGCCCCTGCCGAGCGCGTTCACCGAGTCGGTCACGGCGAGGGCCCCGTGCATCAGCACGCTGGCGTGCCGGTAGCACCCCACGATGCAGTCATTGCAGGGCTCCCGTTCATCGGGCAGGCGGTCGAGGTCGAAGACGGAGCCCATCGGCTCAGACCACACCTCGCAACGCCAGACATCGAGGTTCCAGTCGATATAGAAATACTTGCTGCCCGCGATACATGGAATCAGTTGCTGTTCGCCGCGCACGAACCGCTCGACCTCTGCCAGCGCGGCGCTCGGGTCCATCACACGAAAGCGCTTTTTGAGGCGCGCGATTGCGCTCAACGCTTCGAGTATTTCGTCAGGGCTGAGGTCGACGAGCGTTGATTTTTCGTCGTAAACGAGCGATGTGGAACCGAACGCCTCGTGCCTTGGGTACGAAAACGTGACGGCATCGAAGCCAAGCCGGTTGAGCGTTTCAGGAAGCGACGAGTAACGGACCAGACGACTGACCGTAACCGTCGCACCGACTGGGATACCGAAGGCGTGCGCCTGCGCGATGCCCTCGCGGATGCGAGCCTCCAGACCGGGCAGGCCGCGATTGTGCTCGTGCTCGCTCATGTCCGCGCTATCAATGGATATCATGAGACGCTTGAGGCCGGCCGCCGCCAGTTGCTTGATGTGGCGAGGAAGGAACCAGCCGTTCGTGATCAGGCCGCACTGGATGCCGGCTTTCGTGGCCGAGGCAACGAGCGATGCGATCTCTGGGTGAACCAGAGGCTCGCCCCCCTGCAGCGTCATGTAGCGAATCCGGCGCCTGCGCAGGATCGGCATCGCACGCGCAAAGTCGTCGGGATCAAGATAGCGACGAGGGCCGGCCAGGTTCTTGTCGCGAGCGAATCCGCAGAAATCGCAGGCGGCGTTGCAGAGATTGGTTACCGATACATCACAGATGGCCGGGAGCATGTTCTGCGGCAACTCCCGCTTTTTTGTGGCGCTGGCTTGCCCTTTGCGTTTCCCGGTCGTCGCTTCCTGCATCCAGAAGACTTGCTTCTCCGGCATCCCTTGCTCCCGCCGACAGTCCACACGACAGCGCAGACGACTCGAATCCGCGCCGACCTTTTCCCGCCCCCCCAATTCGGAGCACGCTATCAGGATTTATAGTCCAAACATGTAAGCCGTGGGCGCCGATTCGAGCGCTTTGGCGATCACCGGACCCATGCGCGCGCCATTAATGCTGCATGGGGTAGACAACAAATTTCGACCGCAGGCGCCAGGACGGCAGGTTGCTGCACAAGCGGCAACCTGCGGAATGCCACAGACCTTCAGACGTCTCGCCCGACGCATCCCGCCCGACGCGCATTCAACGGCGCTCAGTAATCGGGCCGTCGGCGTCCACGTGCCCAACTGCACCGGCGGGGCCGTCGACGGTGATCGGGCCATGCGCTTCCAGATCGCCGTGCACGATCAGATCGCCGTGCACAGTAAGCGGGCCACGAATCGTGTTTCCTCCCCAGCGCCTACGTACGGCGGGATCGCCGCGGGGAATCCGTTCAATCCAGGCCGCCGTGATCGGACCGCGGGCGTAGATGTCACCGGCCACGGTCAGCGAGCCATCGACGGTCACCGGCCCGAGCACGAGGAGCGACCCGCTGATGCTGAGCGGCCCCGTGACAACGGGTTGGGCATACGCCAACGCAAAAAAAATGGAGGACGCGAGCATAGCCGCGCCTGCCACGATGCCTCGCGCCTGCTTTGAAGTCATGCTCTTTCCGAGCCTCGCAATGAAGCGTTTCACGCCACCTTCTGGTCGGTGCAACTTGCGCGCCCGTCGGCCATCTGCTGATGCGCGAGGGCCGACTGCCGCACAAGCAGCCTCCTTCCGTACTTTTCAGTCTAGCCACGGGGGTGATGAACACAAGCGCCAACGACCAATGGCTCGACGAGAGTGATTGGCGGGTGAACGTCCGCTACCTACTGAGGAACGGCTGCCTGAGCATCTGCAGCCGCGCGCCGGCGAATGGTAGAAGTTGGCCGGTCGCCGACCTCGATGAAGCCAGCAGGGATAGCCGCACACGCTCACGGCGCGAGCATGATCCTCCCAGTGAGATCCGCCATGCGTGGTGACAATCCTCGTTCGATCAAGACGCAGGCTATTGCGTCCTTATACGCCACGGTTTCCTTCATCGGGTGCCACTGGTAGATCGCGTGCGGATTTCCCTTGTCGGCAAAGCCATCACGCACGCGACCGTGTGCGAAGCCCCGTGATGCCGGTCCTTATCTCGGATTGCCCGCCTGCTGTCAGGCCATTTCACTGGCAGCTTCGCCAGCCAGCGCGACTTCCGTCTCGTCGGTCACCGTGCTTTCCGCTATCGCGTTGTCGTCTCCGGAAACCATGTCGCCCAGACCGATGACTACCGTGATATTCGGCGTCCAGTTCTTGCGGTCGGTGCTGACCTCGGCAAACGTGGTCACCGTTGCGGTGTAGCCCTGCGTTCTGAGGTCGTCGGCTAGCCGTTGCGCGCGCGGTTCCAGCGCTGCTTGCGGATTGTCTTCGTTGATGTCGAGTACCAGTCTGGTCTCGAATTCTTCCTTGCCCCTCTGGATTGCCGTTTGCATTGCCTTGAGTTGCTTGTTCGCGAGCGCGACGAGCTTGCTGTACCTGGACTCTTCCTGGCTGGCGCGCAGTGCCTTGGCGGCGTTGATGATTTCGGTGCGGTCCACGAACATGATTGCCTTTCGAGGTGGGGGAGAGAAAGCGCAGGCGCCGCACAGGCTTGACTTCAGGAGCCAGCTTTTTCGGGATGCGACGACAACTGTATAAATATACAGTGTTCGCCAGCTAACCGGCAAGGAGTAAAGGGCAAAAGTCCCTGACAGCAGAAGATCTACCTCTCCTGGCTCCGGCTGAGGCTGGGTAGCTTGTAGGTGTCGGATTCAGGCCGTTGTGCAAGGCCAGCCGTAGGGAAGCAACCGGCTGCTCAAGTCCAAACGTCATGAAGACCAAGTTGAGAGGAGCCGACCGGTTGAATCCGCAACCCTTCTCAGCCCTTCGAGCCTTGGGGGACGGACGACCGAATTGGCCCGGGAACCGGCCATTCCGCCGTAATAGATTGTGATGAACACGATGGCCGAAGCTTGCCTGTCGCTGCATGCGCCAAGCACGCCAATCGGCTACCGGCGTCCGAAGTCTCCGCTTCCACGATGCCTATCAGCCCATCACACACTTCGAAGTCGACTGAAATGCGCCATTCACGGCCAGATTGCTCGCAGAAACTGCGCGAGCCTGGCACCGGCCTTCAATAGCTGCGTTCGTTGCAGAAGCTCTCGCTTCGTTGCATAGTCGTCCGGCAATGCCACCTTCCAGTGTTTGTCGCCATCTTCCTCGGAGTAGCTGACGCCAGTGAATGCGGTGCCCGCGCTAAGCAATGTGTCCGTGGCCCGCGGGCGGCACGTTCACTCTGCCGCGCTGGCGCCGGTCAGCGCCCGGACACGACCCTGATCGGCAGCGAGCTCGCGCGCGTTGCCGGAATAGACGATGCCACCGTCGTCCAGCACGTAGGCGTGATCGGCAATTTCCAGGCTCATGCGCGCGTTCTGCTCCACCAGCAGGACAGTAATTCCCGCATCGCGCATCTGGGACACCACACGAAACACCTCCTGGACGACCCGTGGGGCCAGCCCTTGCGAGGGTTCATCGAGGATGAGCAGCCGCGGATTGAGCAGCAGCGCGCGGCCCAGCGATAGCATCTCCTGCTCGCCGCCGGAAAGCAGGCGCCCCCGACTCAGCTTGCGCTCGGCGAGGCGTGGAAACAGGTTGTAGACCCGTGCGATCGTCCACGGCCCACTGCGCTCCTGCGGGACCTTCAGGTTCTCCTCGACCGTCAGATTGGCAAAGATTCTCCGCCCTTCAGGTACATAGCCGACGCCGCTGGCAGCGATCCGGTAAGTCGGCCAGCGCGTGGTCTCGGCGCCAAAAATTGTCACGCGCCCCTGACGTGCAGGCGTCAAGCCCATCAGGGTGCGTAACGTGGTGGTTTTGCCGGCCCCATTGCGGCCGAGCAAGACCGTGATCCGGCCTTCCGCAGCCTCCAGGCTGACACCTTGCAGGATATGGCTCTTGCCATAGTAGGTGTGAAGTCCTTCGGCGATTAGCGCGGCGCTCATTCGGCGCTCCCCAGATAGGCAGCCTGCACAGCCTCGTTGGAGGCGATCTGGTCGGGCGCGCCATCCGCGAGCAAGCGCCCCTGGTCGAGCACTGTGATGCGATCGGCGAGGTCGAACACCACGCGCATGTCATGCTCGATCAGCACGATCGTGAAGTTCTTCTCACGATGCAGGCGCCGGATGAGCTGCATGGTCTCGTCGGTTTCCTGGTCGCCCATGCCGGCAGTGGGCTCGTCGAGCAACAGGATGCGCGGCCGCAGTGCAAGCGCGATCGCAATCTCGGCGGCGCGCTGGTCGCCATGGGATAGCTCGCCGACCAGCCGCTCGGATTTGCCGCGCAGCCCCGTAAGATCTAGCGCCTCTTCCACGCACTGGCGAACCCTCACCTTTTCCACGCGGTTGATCCACGGACGCAAGCGGAAGCCTTCCGTCACCTCCGCGCTGACGCGCACGTTTTCGAACAGCGTCAGATCCGGAAATATCTCGGTGATCTGGAACGTCCGGGCAATGCCGGCTACCACCCGTTGGTGCGCGGGGAGTGACGTAACGTCACGTCCTTCAAAGATGATGTTTCCGGAGGTCGGCCGGTAGAAGCCGCTAATGAGATTGAAGAAGGTCGTCTTGCCGGCACCGTTGGGTCCAATGATGGCGCGCAACTCGCCCGGCTCCACGGCCAGGGAAACATCCTGGACCGCCGCCAGGCTGCCAAAGTGTTTGCTGACATGCCTGACCTCGAGCACGCTCACGAACCCCTCCTTTGCCGGATGAAGCCAAGCAGGCCGCGAGGGAAAAAAATCACGATCGCGACGAACATCATGCCGACGAACGACATCCAGTTGATGGTGATGCTCGACAGGTAATCTTGCAGCACGACGAACACCACGGCGCCAAGCAATGGCCCCCAGAAGCTGCGCATGCCGCCCAGGACCGCCATCATCACGAAATCCCCCGACTGGCTATAGTGCAACCCGCGCGGATCGGCGAAATTGTTCAGGAGGGCGTAGAGCGCGCCGGCGAACCCCATGAAGAAGCACGACAGCGTGAAGGCAATCCAGATATGGCGGTTGACGGGAATGCCGAGAAAGCGGGCGCGCCGTTCATTCTCGCGAATAGCAATCATCGTGCGGCCGAACGGGGCGTGCAGGATCAAGGCCATGATGCCGGTCGCCAGCGCGAGACATGCCAGCACGAAGTAGTAGAACGCGTTCGCGTTCGACAGAATATCGATCGTGACGACGCCGAGATCGAGGGGCATGCGCGAAAAACCGCGCAGCCCGTCGTCGCCGCCGGTGAGCGAACTCCACTGAAAGGCGATGTAATAGAAGACTTGGCCGAAGGCGATGGTGACCATGGCGAAATAGACCCCGCGCCGCCGTACGCTGAGGGCGCCGAGCAGCGCACCGGTGATTCCGCCCAACAGCGTGCCGCACACCAGCGCCAGTGGCGTGCTCGGCGCCAGAAATTTCAGTGCAAGGCCGGCGCCGTAGGCGCCAAGTCCGAAATAGGCCGCATGCCCGAAGGACAACACCCCCGTGAACCCGAGCAGGAAGTTCACCGACATGGCAGCCAGTCCGAGCACCAGGACACGCGTGCCGAGCGCGGTATATCCGCCGAGCAGCGGCATCCAGTATGGGGCGAGCAGCAGTGCGACCCAGATCGCCGCCGGCCCCGCCAGCCGGCCCGGCGACATGTGTTCGCTCATGTCAGCATCCCTTCCTCGCCAAGCAGGCCGCGCGGCCGCAGCAGCAGCACCACCGCCATCAGGGCGTAAATGACAGCTTCGCTGGCCGCCGGAAGAATCACCGCGGTGATGCCAGAAGCCACGCCGATCAGCAAGCCGCCGAGCAGCGTGCCGGGCAGGCTGCCGACGCCGCCGACAATGATGGCGATGAAGCTCGGCATCAGCAGCCCTGTTCCCATGGTGGGCTCCAGCCCGAGCTGGCCTGCAGCGAGCACGCCGCTAAGGCCCGCCAGGAAGATGCCGACGGCGAAATTCAGCGACCGCAGCCCGCCCACGTTGATGCCGAGTGCCGCGACGGTTTCGAGATCCAGCGTACCGGCGCGGATACGGATGCCGAGGCGGGTAAAACGCAGCAGCAGAAAGAGCAGTGCCACCGTGACGGCCACGGTGCCCACCATGAAAAGCCGGTAGCCGGTGATGAAGAAGAACGTATCGCTCAGCGGCTGCGCCAGCGCGACCGGAATGGTGACCGGCTTGCCCTGGGCGCCCCAGATGAAACGGGTGCCGTCCTCGAAGATGAAGGCCAGACCGAAAGTGAGTAGCAGGCTGTAGAGCGGATCGCGCCCGTATACACGCCGAATGAGCGTTCGCTCAAGGGCCAGTCCGATGACGGCGGTGAGTGGCGGCGCAATCAGCAACGCCCCCCAGAAGCCGACATAGGGCGTGATCGAGTAGGCAATGTAGCCGCCGATGACGAGGAAGCCGCCATGGGCGAAGTTGATTACGTTGCTCAGATTAAGAATGAGCGAAAGCCCGAGCGCCATCAGCACGTAGAACGCGCCAATGATCAGCCCGTTTGTGATGTTGAAGAGGAGGAGTTGGGTCATCGCCACGACTCACGTCTTGACGCACGGCGGGCACAGGCCCTGTTCGCCAATTCAGGCCGGCCACTTCACCGTGCAGCCGGTCGCGCTTTCGGGAGGCGCGGTCTTGTCGCCCGCAACGACATGATCGACGCGGAACAGGTCTTCGGGATCGCCAGCCGGCTTCGACAGCGCCTCGCCCACGAAGGACGACGTCATGAGCTGGTGATCTCCCTTGCGGTAGTAGCACTTGTTGGGCTGCAACTTGACGTCGTCCGCGAGTTCGAATCCCCCGAGAGCCTCGGCGAGCCTTCTCGCGTCGAGACTCTTTTCCCGGTTGGCAACGGCGGCGAGGGTATGGACCGACGTGTAGCCGAACCAGTGGCGCGCTGTGGGAACCTTGCCGCCGTTCACCTTGCGGATATCGGCGACGAACTTTTCAACGCCGGGTACACCGGGTTGCTTCCAGTACCACTCGAACATCCAGATGCCGACGCGCGCCTCGGGTGGCATCGCCTCGAGCGATTCGAGTTCTTGCTGCAGCCCGGCGATATGGATCTGCTT
This sequence comes from Cupriavidus sp. 09_S30, assembly GCF_056930435.1. NCBI lineage: Bacteria > Pseudomonadati > Pseudomonadota > Betaproteobacteria > Burkholderiales > Burkholderiaceae > Cupriavidus > Cupriavidus sp. 09_S30. The sequence goes on from NZ_JBXOWI010000002.1 coordinate 2,849,721, forward strand.
GCCGATGCCGAATTGTGCAATCTGCTTCAGGCAGTTGACCATGTCGGAGCCCTGCGGCAGCACCAGCAGCACGTCCGGATTGGCGGCGCGCGCCTTGATCAGATAGGCGGAGAAATCGGTGGTGCCGAGCGGTGTCAGTTCATTGCCGGTCATGGTGCCGCCGAGCTTCTGCAAGTCGGCCGCCGCGGCCTTCTGCAGGGTGTGGCCGAAAGCATAGTCGGGCGTAATGAAGTGCCACCGCTTGCCGTACTTGCTGAACAGGAGATTGGCTACCGCATTGGCTTCCATGCTCGTGGTGTTGCAGACGCGATAGACGTTCCACTTGCAATCGCTGCCCGTGATCGTGTCGGTGTGGCCGCCGGAGACGATGTGCAGCACCTTCTTCTCGTTACTGACTTGCGCGATAGCCTGCGCGATGCCGGAGTTCACATCGCCAATGAGAAAGCTCACCTGGTCGCGTTCGATCAGCTTGCGCGCCTTTTGCACACCGGTGCCCACGTCGTTTGCAGAGTCCTCCACCAGCAACTCGATGGGGCGCCCGAGGATGCCCCCCTTGGCGTTGATCTGCTGGACGGCCAGTCTGGCGCCAGTGACCTCATTCTGTGCGACTGCAGCATAGACGCCGGTCAAGGGGTCGACCATGCCGATTCGCAACGGGGATTCGCCGCGCGCCTTGATGAGGAAGGGCGGCGCGAACTGCAAGGCCGCCGCCGCTGCGGCCCCCTTGAGTACGGTGCGACGATCGAAGTGAATGCCGTTCGGTTTCGTCATGGTAGCCCCCTACCTGCCTTGTCGAGTCGACGAATCGCCTGAAACTGGGCCTAAGCGGGAATGTCTCCTAGAAGACAACTTTAGGTGTGTTAACTGAGATGCACAAGGAGCCGCCATGCGCAGGCAACGGCCGACGATCAGCCGCTGATTTCCGCGGCAGATCCATGGCCGACTGAGGTGGGCGGGTTGTTTTCACGTGATGTATTGGGCGCCAACGATGCGCTCTCGGGGGCGCAAAGCTGTCGTTGTCCTTCACCTCGGTTTCGGCCTTGGCCAGTTTCTGCCATCCGGTCATGCAAGCCGCAATGGCAGAAATGACCGAAGTTCGGCCGATGGCGCAGACCCGCACAATTGGCTCGGCGAGCCACCTCGGCCCACCGTTACCCGGTCCGGTCGTCTCTTCCCGACCCTGTGCCGCCATTCGGACTACCCGACCGTGGATGATGGCTCTCGAGCTAGTTCGGACATCGGCTCACGGAGGCATCTCTGTCGCTGCTCGACCCCTTACAGTCGTTTGAAGCGGCGCCCGGTCAACGGCAGTTCTCAAAGTCCAACAGTCATCCGCTGAGGCAGGGTCGCTTGCCCAGCCCCAGGTATACATAGTTTTGTTGCGGCTACGAGATCCCGAACGGTGCTGCCTAGCCACCGGACCGCACACCGACCGCTGTCACCGAGCGCTTGCGTCCACGGCCTGCCAACAGAATCACAAGCAAGGCAGATCCGATGACCGGTAAGGCTGCGACCTGAAAGAGCGCGCCGTTGCTCCACTGCAGTGCGATCAACTGTCCGCCGATGAGCGGCCCGAGGACCGAGCCGATGCGGCCGACACCGAGACTCCAGCCGATGCCCGTCGAGCGCAAGGCGGTGGGGTAGTAGTGGCCGGCTAGGGCGTTGACCGCAGGTTGCCCCCCGACGAGGCAGAATCCGCCCACGAACACGGCCAGCAGCAACCATGGCAACGCGTGCGCCACCGTACCGATAAGGCCAACGGACACGGCAGCCACCGCAAAACAAACAGACAGGACCCGGATGAAGCCGAACTGCTCGATGAACCTGCCCAGCATGAGCGTGCCGATAACGCCGCCGGTCTGAAGCATCGTTCCGACAATGACTGCGGTGGCGGGCGTGTAGCCCGCATCGTGCATCACGGTGGGTAGCCAGTTCGAGAGGAAGTAAAGGTCAATCAGGTTGAGGAAGCTGATGGCCCACAGGATTAGCGTGACAGGCGCACGCCCGGAGCGAAACAGATCGACCACTGGAGCGCCGGAAGCAGGCTTCTCTTGCACGACGAGGCGCGCTGAGGGGTGGATCTGCTGGCTGGGGGCACACTTCGCCAGCCAGCGCCGGGCCTGTCGTTGACGGTCTTTCAGTGCCAGGAACTGCAGGGATTCCGGCAAGGCCGCAAGCATCCAGAGCGCAAGCAGCAGCGGCGCCGCCCCGCCGACCCAGAAAACAGAGCGCCAGCCGAAGGCGGGAATCAGCGCCGCGCTGATGAAGCCACCGATGGCGGCACCGACCGTGAAGCCGCACGAGACAAGCATCATTCGCTTGACCCGGTGGTCCGGAGCAGAATACTCGCCGACAAGTGCCATCGCGTTCGGCATGATGCAGCCCAAGCCAAGACCGGTGACGAAGCGCGCAACCATCAGCGACAGAATGCTGCCGGTTAGCGGCGTGACCAGCATGGCAATTGCAAAAAACAGGGTGGCGCCAATCAGCACCGGGCGCCGACCGATGCGGTCGGCCAGGATGGACAGGCACAGGGCGCCAACCAGCATCCCGACCAGGCTCGCGCTGAACACGGGCCCGAGCGCCGTCTTGGGAACACTCCACTCGGCGAGCAGGCTCGGGGCAACGTATCCCATGGCCTGGGCATCGAAGCCGTCAATGATCAGGCACATCCCGCACAAGGCGAGCAGAAGAAACTGGAACGCGGGGTTATGGGCTTTTCCAAGCAGGTCATCGACGTCGACGTTGATGGGGTTGGTGGGGGCGACTGGAGTGCTCATTGATCTTTCTCCTATTGGCGTCCTTTCTAGTCTTTCTCGAGCCTGGGTTATTGGGTGGCGCGGCCATCAGCACCCGCTACCCCCGATGACGGCGTCCAGGCCATGGCAAGCAGCGCACCGAACAAACCGACGTTCTTGAGAAAGTGGTTGAGTTGGTTGCTGTAGCTTGAGGCGTCGGCAGCCCAGAAGGCGTGGAACAGGAACGTGGCGGGGACGACAAACATGGCCAGCACTGCCGCGGCCCAGCGGGTCTTCCAGCCCAGGATCAGTGCGCCGCCACAGCCCACCTCTACACAGGTCACCAGCACGCTCAATAGCGGTGCCATGGGCAGTCCCATAGCCGCCAATTTGGCGACCAGGCCGGCGAAGTGGGTGGTTTTTAAGACACCAGAGACTAGGAACAGCAGTCCCACCAAGGCGTATCCGAAACGGATGCCTGTACGGCTTTTCGTCAGGCGATCCAAAGCCGGTGAAGTCGAATCCAAGCGCATTTGAGTCCTCATTTCCATCAAAGCAATGCCATGGCTCGGATAGTAGTCAACTCGCTTACGATCCGATATCATCGATCGGCACTTTATTTGTGCCATCCAGGCACTAATCCGTGCCTCGTGTGCTAGGGGCATAAGCATGAAGGGATCGAACAATAGCCGTCTGGATGCCGTGGAAATGTTCTGTGTGGCGGCCAGGACCCAGAGCTTCACTGCTGCGGCCGTCTCACTGGGGACAACGCCGTCGGCTGTCAGCAAGGCCGTACAACGGCTGGAGACCCGGCTGGGACTCAGACTATTCGCTCGCACGACGCGGGCCGTGCGCCTGACCGACGAAGGCCAGCTCTACTACGATTCGTGCCAACAGGCGCTCGACCGCATCAACGAGACTGAAACGGCATTAACGCTTGAACAGATTCCGCGCGGCGTGTTGCGCGTGAGCCTTCCCTACAGCTATGGCATTAGGCGCGTGATTCCATTGATTTCGGAATACATGGCGCGCTATGGCGAGCGGGTCAGCGTGGAGGTATCGCTTAGCAATGCGATGGTCGACTTCGTCCGGCAAGACTTCGACATGGCGGTGCGCATCGGTACAGTGGCCGATTCCCGCTTGGTCGCCCGTCCGCTGGATCAGACGGGACGGGTCGTGGTGGCAACGCCGTCCTATCTAAGCAAGTACGGGCATCCCCGACAGCCAAGCGATCTGGTCCGACATCAATGTATTGGCATGCTGTTGCCGGACACCGGGCGCTGCTTGCCGTGGGTGTTTCGGACCGAGGGTGACCAACTATGCGAGGTCGCGATTCGTCCGGCTCTTGCTCTTGACCATCCCTTGGGCACCTTGGCCGCAGTTACCAGCGGCGCGGGCATTGCGCAACTGCTCGACTTCACGGTACAGGAGGATTTGGCTAGCGGGCGTCTGGTCGAGCTGCTGGGCACATACGCTCCCCGGACTCAAATGGTTTCGGCGGTTTACCCAAGCCACAGGTATGTGCCGGCCAAAGTACGTACATTCATTGATTTCTTGCTGGAAAGACTTTGATCTTCGGGCCGCTCCCAGCCTCATCCAAACCGCATATGAGCGACTGTAGGTTCCGCTACTACAGGCACGTGTCCAAATAAATCACCGCTTACATAAAAAATGTGGGCCCAGTCTCGAAGACTCGGCCCGTTTGGCGTTTCAACACTTGTCGTTAAGGACTAACAGGTCGTGCCACTTTTCACCATGCGAGGGTCAACCATTAGCTCAGTGGCTGGGGCAGGTGACAATCGACCGACAGTGCGTGAACGTCCCTTATAGGAGCCCAGCCGTCCTTCGAAAGTTCGTGGTGAGATACGGCGTCGACGTCTGTAAATGGCCGAGGCCGTGTGGAAACGCTCAGTGGGCCGCCGTGCGCGCGTCCATATATGTAGGTCGCGCTGGGCTTTCCACTTCTTCGGTCAATTCAGTGCCGATGCGACACCGAATGGCGGCAATGCCTTCCTAATTGGCTTTGAGGCACCCCACGCGAGCGTTAAAACATCGCCAAAAAGGCTTACGCCCCCGCTAGCTTCACCACCTTCATCATTCTGGCGATCCCGAGCACCCTAATTACCCGCTTGAGATTGTATGCAAGCACGTGCAGGCTCATTTCAGTGCTCACATGCTCTAGCTTCTTCGTCAGGAAGTGCGTCGAGCCCATCCAGTGTTTAAGCGTGCCAAACACGTGCTCAATGGTGCGTCTTCGCAGTGTCATGGCATCGGGCCTGCGGTCGAGCCGCTGCTGCATCCGCTCAAGCACCACCTCATGCTCCCATCGGCGAATGCGCCGGTAGTCCGTGATCGTGCATTGATCGCGCATTGGGCACCTGGGGCAGGCGCTGCTCCAGTACACATGCAGCTTTAGGTTGTGCTCGACCGTGGTGAACCTATGGATCGCTCTCTCGCCTGCCGGGCATTGGTATTCGTCATCCCTTGCCACGTAGATAAAGTCTGCTTTGCTAAACCGTCCGTCAGCCTTCGCGTTCGACGTCATCGGCTTCGGCACGAAGGGCGTGACGCCGGCGTCTTCACATGCTTTGATCTCCGGTCCATTGAAGTACCCACGATCAGCAAAGGCCTGCAGTCTCTTCCGGCCCATCGCTTCACGCGCAGCGTTGGCTATCTTGCTTAGTTGCGCACGGTCGCTGCCGATGTTTGTGACCTCATGCTCCACAATCAGGTGGTGCTTGGCATCAACGGCCGCCTGAACGTTGTACCCTACAACCCCCGTTCCCTTGGCTTGTGAGATCATCGAGCGCGCGTCAGGATCCGTGAGTGATAGCTGCTCATCGGGCTCACTCTTCAACTCTTCCTTGATGCGATCCAACTCCCGCATCTGCTGGCGCAGTTTCTTGATCTTTTCCTGCAGCCTCGTCGTCTTTGCTTCGACTTCAGCCGGCTGGGTTCGGTCGGCGGTCTCCAGGGCGTCGAGATAGCGCTGGATGCTCTGCTCAATTTGCTGCTGGCGCTTGTCGATCTTGCCCGACGTGAAATTGCGGTCCCGACTGTTGACTGCTTTGAACTTGCTGCTATCGATCGCCACGGTTGCCTGAGAGAACAGCTTCAAGTCCCGGCACAGTGCGACGAAGCGCCGGCAAACGTTCCGAATCCCCACGCCGTTGTCGTGACGGAAGTCCGCAATGGTTTTGAAATCCGGTGCAAGCCGTCCGGTCAACCACATCAATTCGACGTTGCGCTGAGTCTCGCGCTCCAGGCGGCGGCTCGACTGGATGCGATTGAGGTAGCCATAGATATAAATCTTCAGCAAGACCGACGGGTGATACGCCGGTCGACCGGTGGCCGCAGGAGCGGCGCCTTTAAAGCCAAGCCTATGCAGATCAAGCTCATCAACAAAGGCATCGATGACGCGAACAGGATTGTCTTCACCGATATAGTCATCAAGACACTCTGGTAGCAGAGTTACCTGCTGTCGATCTTCGCCTTCGATGAATCGCTTCATGGGCCGTCCCGCGCTGACAAGTTGCTTCAGTCTAGGCGATGCACTAGTGTTTTCACACAACCTCGGCCGGAAGCGGCCGCCATCGATGGGTCCGAGCGTCGCAATGACACTCCTGCTACATTGGACGGTAGCCCAGGTGGTAGCTCGCCCACTACAAGTGGGATTATTCTCTCGCTAGGGAGAAACCCGGCTCAACCTGCACCCAACCATGCCACCGGTCATCCGACCCATCCGCGCCGTCGTCTTCGACGACTTTGGCATGCTCAGCGATATCACCGACAAGCGCCACCCGATCGCCAAGATTCTGGCGAGCTACTCGGACCGCAGCGCCGGCCGCCGCCTCGCGATGGCCACACGTGTTGACTTAGCGGCCGCTGCCTGCGCCACCGGATACGCCGGCCCGCTCTTGCGCTTGCTGCCTTTTGATCTGGACGCTTATGGCTGGTCGTTTGAGGCTGGCCACCTGAAACCGGATCCTGCCTTTTACCAGTGGGTCACGGCCGCACTTGGCACCGCGCCGTCCGAGACCCTCATGGTGGGCGACACGTTCGCCGCCGACTATGATGGCCCGAGACTCGCTGGCATGCAGGCACTGCATCTTGTCCGCGATGGTGCACCGCAACTAGGCGTCGCGTCCATCCGATGCCTCACAGAAATCCCACCACTGATCGAGCAATGACCGGCAACGAGCCGCCCGTGTGGCTGTCCAATTGGACGATCGAGCCCATCTCCCGGACTGCAGTTCACAAGTCCGGCGCTACCGTGCGCGTCACGCGCAGTGACAACCGCGCACTGCAGGACACCTTATCAGTTGAGCGGCTCGCCAAAGCGGCCGAGGATGGATGGTTCGTCGAGGAGATCATCCTGCAGGCAGAGATGCTGCTTAAGGAAGGTCGTCTCTGAGTACGCGGACCGAAGAGCCTGCCTGACGCGCAGCCGCTTGCTGTTCGTCTTCGGGAACTTCCTTGGGTACTCGTGGTTTTGGGCACCGGATGGCGCGACCTGGTTTGGGGTGCACTTGCCTTGGTGGATGGTCGGTGTCGCCATGTTCGTCTGCTTGGTGGTCTGCCTATCGCGGGTAGGGATGCTGCTGCTTTGGCTTATGGAGGTAGCCGAGGAGGCGGAGCGAAGGCGAATGGAAAGTAGCCGTAACAAGATTGAGCGCTTGTTCCCAGGTACAAGGGCGACGCCCCTTTCCACTGGAAACTGGCTCCTAACCAGCATCGCAACCGGTCGAACGGTGAGGGAGATCAAGCCGGGCGACATGGACAATCCAGTGACCGAATGAAGATTACGCTGGCGCCGTCAAACCCTGCGGCGCCTTGCCGCCACACGAGCGCGGGAAAGGTGCGTGAAGCTCTTCTACATAAATGCCTTCTCGGACCCATGGGCTAGCCGTGGCGAGAATGGCAGTGCGCGAAGGCCAATCGACGTGGACCGGCCCTGTATGACCGTGGAGATATCGTGAAATGAGCCCCCAGTTGTCTCTTCTCGACCCTGAGCTGCCCTTCGACGCAGCGCAGGCTCAGCGGCGGCTTTCAAGGGCAGAACGGCCACACGGTCTATTGGCGGGGCTGGTGCATCGGTCATGCGGCGCGGCGCTGCCGGGGCGCGCGAAGCACCCGTCGGCACGTTCTGCATGGTCCCACGACCACGCTGTAGCTTGATACTCACGCAACCAGCGCTAGTACTTGATGTCCCGCTTTTGCTGGCGGCCTTCCTGCTTCGTGTCGCGCTTTTCTTGCCGGCATTGGGAGTTGCTCTTCTGGTTTGCAGCTCGGCAGTCGACCTTGCCCGCTCGCGCTTCCTGTTTGGCAGCCTGGTTTGCGTTCCTGCCTTGTTGGCGCTGTTGCGACTGGTTGGTGGCCAGGGCAGCGCCCGATAGCGCCAGGAGTCCGGCTGCGGCCAGCATTGCACCCTTCCGCCTCCAAAGTCCGTTTCTTGATTCGACCATTTTTACGCTCCTTCGTGCTTGGTTGAAACGGCGGTCAGCCTGCTCCTTCAAGCTCTGTGCATGCGCGATGCCTGTGAGAAGCGTGCTGGCAATGCAAAACGTGAATGCCGCGACGAGCCGCGTGGCGTTGTTGACCGACGGTGTATTGCTCGTGGACATACAGACCTCCTTCCGTGGCTTTTTGCTCCGATATCCTGGCCATATTACTCGTGGGAAATCCTTGCGCATCCCCAGGAACACCTCAAATGCCCATTCCCTGTGGCGCTGCTGCGCCTCTTCAGGCACAGGTGACTGGCTTCTTGAAGGCCGGCAGCCGACGCGATCATTTGAATGCAGTCAGTTTCTGAAGACAGCATGGGGCCTATTGGCATGGTCTGCTCCGGCCGATAATTGATGCTCATCGACGCGAACAGATCGGCCGATTACTAAGCGGAGCCGCCACTTGATCGGCCGAAATAAGGAGAAAACGAGTGACCCTTCATGGCCGGGAGCTGCCAGGTTTCTGCCGACACAGATGTCGGGTCATCAACAGGTATATTGCGCCACTTCTTGGCGGCGTAATTTTTCTTCCTCGAACTGGCCTGGGCCTGGCTGCCGGCATCCTCCCTACCCCGCCCCACGTTCCAGAATCTTGTACAAATGCGAGCGCGAGATTCGCAATTGCTCTGCCGCGCGCTTCTTGTTGCCGCCGTGGCGAGCGATCGCTTCCAGTACTGCCGCATAGGCAAGGTCGCTCAGTCCGCTCGCAGCGCGGGCTTCCGGGGATAGCGCAGCAGGTGCCGGCGGCGACAAGCCAACGCTCTCTGGCGCGCGCACGTCACCGACGATTGCCGAACTTGCAAGCCCTCGCGCCGCTTCGCCGCGCGCAAAATCCGCCACGCGCAATGTTCGTCCGTCACAGAACACCAGCGCTTCCTCAACGCGTTGACGCAACTGCCGCACATTGCCGGGCCAAGGCTGCCCGGCAAGATGGCGCGCCACGTCATGCTCGATCTTCGGCGCAGGCATGCCGTTGCGTGAGCAGAACGCATCGACGAAGTGTTGCAGCAATGCCGGGATATCCTCGCGACGCTGCCGCAGTGCCGGGATGCGCAGCACCACGCCGCTGAGCCGGTAATACAGGTCCAGACGGAAGCGTCCCGCATCGATCAGCTCGGAAATTTCGCGATTGGTGGCCGATACCAGGCGGAAATCCACGCGCTTGGCTCGTCCGCTGCCGAGCCGTTCGACCATATGGTCTTCCAGCACGCGCAGCAGCTTGACCTGCATTTCCATCGGAATGTCGGCCACTTCGTCGAGAAACACCGTGCCGCCGGTGGCCAGTTCGAGCTTGCCAGCCTGCCCCTGGCGTCGGCTTCCCGTGAAGGCACCCGGCGCGTGTCCAAACAGTTCCGATTCGATCAGCGTCGACGGCAGGGCGGCGAGGTTGAGGCTCACCAGGGGCCGTTCACTCATCGGCTCATGGCCTGCCACATGAATCGCGCGCGCTACCAGTTCCTTGCCAGTCCCGCTCTCACCCAGGATCAGGACCGGCACATCGAGGCGTGCCACCGTCTGGATTTCACGGCGCAGCCGCTGCATCGGTGCGCTTTCGCCGATCAGGCCGAGCGTGGATTGGCTTTCACGCAGGCCATCGAATTCGCGCTGATACCGTTCGACCTCCGAACGCAATGCCGACAGTTCCTTGTGCATACGGACCAGCTCTTCCGGTCCCTTGACCATGACCTGACCGATGGCGCCCACCACTGCGCCGTCCTGGCGGATCGGAATGCGATTGACCACGCGTGTGGCGCCGTTATTGAGCTGCTGCAACTGTCCGATCTCTGCCTTGCCGCTCGCCACCACCTGCGGCAGCCGGGAGTTCGGAATAACGTCCGCAGCGGGCAGGCCGGTGCCCGCGCCAGGTTCGAGTCCGAGGAATTTCTCGTGGACCGGGCTGATGAAACGCATGCGGCCATCCCGGTCGACCACGGTGATGGCCTGGTAGGGGTCGTTCAGGAAGTAGTCGAGGATTGCGCCAGCGAAAGGCACTGTGCCGAGGAAATCGAACAGTACGGCCTGCGCGCGGGCGCCGTGTACGAGGATCAACTGATGTTCGTCATCCTGCAGGGCCAATCCGATATAGCGTTGCCCTCCCTTTTTCACCTCCACCGGAAAGAGCTTGCGGCCATTGCCAGCCATCGTGGCGCGTTCACACGCGGATTCGGCGGCGTCCGCAACGGCGGCGTCTGCACAAACGCCTATCGCTGCCACTCGGCCGCCATGTCGTGTGCGTACCAGCACGCCAAGCACTGTTCGGTCGCCGTCTGGCTGTGTTGTCTCTGAGGACACTTGTGTCTCCTGAAATGTCCGCGCTGCGGACAGTTTCGTGTCGTTTCTGAGGACATCATAGCCATGCACTGAGGATTCCTCAATCAAATCAATGGCAGATCGCGCGGCTTGGCGCTGGCATGAGTTGTGCGAAGTGTTTTCGACATGCACACACAATATCGGTCGGAGACAAGCCGTGAGCTGGCAGCCTGAAATCGATGAACTGGCCTGGCGTCGGCGGCTTGCGGCCAGGATGGGTGGGGAGGAGAAGGTCGAGCGCCACAAGGCGGCCGGCAAGCTGACGGTGCGCGAGCGAGTCGATGCCTTGGCCGACCCCGGCTCGTTTCGCGAGGTCGGAGGCCTCACCGGCAGCGGTCGCTATGACAGCAACGGCCGGCTGGTCGACCTGGTTCCGTCGAACCTCGTTGTGGGGCGCGCGCAAATCGGCGGGCGGCCAGTGGTAGTGGTGGGTGACGATTTCACGGTGCGTGGCGGTGCCAACGAAGGTGCCGCGGGTGAGAAGCTGATTCACGCCGAGAAGATGGCGCATGAACTGCGCCTCCCGATGATGCGGCTCGTGGACGGCACTGGCGGCGGTGGCTCGGTGCGCAATATCGAAATCAAGGGTCACACGCTGATACCGACCATGAGGGTCTGGCAACACGTGGTCGAGAACATGTCGACGGTGCCGGTCGTCTCGCTCGCGCTCGGTTCGGTCGTGGGCATGGGCGCGGCGCGCGTGGTTGCGAGCCACTATTCGTTGATGGTCAGGGAGACCTCGCAGCTATTCAGCGAAGGCCTGCCGCGTGACAGCCAGAACGTCGGCAAGAACCAGCTAGGCGGCAGCCAGATCCACACACGCAATGGCGTGGTCGATGACGAGGTCGCCACCGAGCAGGACGCCTTCGCGCGCGCGCGTCGCTTCCTGTCCTATCTGCCGAGCTCCGTCCATGAGCTGCCGCCGCGCGTGACAAGCAATGACGATCCGTCGCGCCGCGACGAATGGCTGCTGTCCGCAATACCGCGCGATGGTCGTGCCGACTATCAGATCCGCCCGATCCTCGAAGCGCTTGTCGATACCGATTCCTTCTTCGAAGTCGGCATGCAATGGGGCCGCGCCATCGTTACCGGTCTGGCACGGCTGGACGGCTGGCCCGTGGCCGTGATTGCCAGCGATCCGACCTTCGAGGGCGGCAACTGGGATGGCGCGGCGGCCGAGAAGTTCACGCGCTTCGTCGATCTGGCCCAGACCTTTCATCTGCCTGTGGTCAATCTTGTGGATACCACCGGCTTTCAGGTGGGCATTGAAGCCGAGCAGGCCGGCATCATGCGCTACGGGGTCCGCGCCCTGGCAGCCGTCTATCAGGCCACGGTGCCATGGTGCTCGCTCATCGTGCGGCGTGCCTACGGCGTCGCGGCGGCCGGTCATCAGCACATGGGCCGATTCAATTTCCGTTATGCCTGGCCATCGGCTAACTGGGGGGCCTTGCCGATAGAAGGCGGGCTCGATGTCGCCTACAAGGCGGAGATCGAGGGCGCCGACGATCCCGTGCAGAAGCGTGCCGAGATCGAACAGCGCGTACGCAGTCTGACTTCGCCGTTCCGCAGTGCCGAGGCCTTCGTTATCGAAGACATCATCGATCCGCGCGATACCCGCACGCTGCTATGCGAGTTCGCCAACCTTGCGGCGCCGTTGCGCGAAACCGGTGTCAGCAAGTTCGGCATCCGGCCCTGAACGGCCCGGCCGCCATACCGAATTCAATCATCCAGAAATCGAACAAGGAGACAGCTTTGAACAAGTTGCTGATTGCCAATCGGGGGGAGATTGCGTTGCGCGTCCTGCGGGCCGCACGCGATCTGGAGATCGAAACCGTTGCGGTCTACTCGCAGGATGACGCCAGCGCGTTGCACCGGATTCTTGCGGACGAAGCCGTCGCCCTCGACGGCACAGGGCCAGCCGCCTATATCGACATCGCAGGCATCATCGCGGCGGCCAAGGCATCCGGCAGCGATGCGATTCATCCGGGCTATGGATTCCTGAGTGAGCGCGCCGATTTTGCGCAAGCGTGTCACGATGCGGGCATCCTGTTTGTCGGTCCGTCCGTCGAGCATCTTGCACTGTTCGGAGACAAGGGTCGCGCGCTGGAACTTGCCGCGCAGAGCGATGTGCCGGTCATGCCGGCAACGCGAGGTGGCGCATCGCTGGAAGACATCACCGCGTTCTTCGATGCGCAAGGCGGTGCGGGCGTGGTCATCAAGGCCGTCGGTGGCGGCGGCGGCCGCGGCATGCGCGTGGTGCGTCGTCGTGAAGAGCTTGCAGAAGCCTACGCACGCTGCCGCTCCGAGGCGAGTTCCGCATTTGGCATCGATGCGCTGTATGCCGAACGCCTCGTGGTTCGGGCACGCCATATCGAAGTGCAGATCGCGGGGGACGGGTCGCACGTCGTGGCGCTTGGCGAACGCGATTGCACCTTGCAGCGCCGCTTCCAGAAGCTGGTGGAGATCGCGCCGAGCCCGGTGCTCAAGCCCCAGATGCGCGAGGAAATCATCAAGGCCGCGCTCAGGCTGGCGCGGCGTGTTGGCTATCGCAGCCTTGGTACGTTCGAGTTCCTGGTTGAGGAAGCCGAGGCCGGGAAACAGAGCGGTTTCGTCTTTATCGAGGCCAATCCGCGTTTGCAGGTCGAGCACACGATCACCGAGCAGGTCACCGGTGTCGACCTTGTCGCGTTGCAGATCGGCCTGGCCACTGGGCGCACGCTCGGCGATCTCGGCATCGATCACGCTGCGCCACCCAAACCGCGCGGCTTCTCGATCCAGGTGCGTGTGAACGCCGAAATGACCGATGCCACCGGTCTCGCACGCCCGGCGCACGGAACACTGGAACGCTTCGATTCGCCCTCGGGCCCAGACGTTCGCGTCGATTCGCACGCCTACGCAGGCTATGCGCCGTCGCCGAACTTCGATACCTTGCTAGCGAAGCTGATCGTCAGCAGCGCAGCGCCAAAGTTCGATGCCGTAGTGCGGCGGCTGCAACGCAGCCTTGCAGAGTTCCGCATTGTCGGCGTGCCGACCAATTTGAACCTGCTGCGCGCGCTCGTGGAGCGCGACGACTTCCTCTCGCAGGATGTGCATACGCGGCATTTCGAAGCAATCCTGCCGGAGCTGGCCGCGTCAGCGGAAGCCATCGCCGAGGCGGGGCGAGCCCAGCAAGCGCTGCTCGGTGGCACCGCACGGCCGTCCACTGCGCACGCACCGCGCATGCTCGAACCGGAAGAGCAGGTCGATGAAGGCCTGGTGGCAATTCGCGCGCCGCTGACCGGACGTGTCGTTGAGATCTCGGTACAACTGAATGACCTCATCAAGCCGGGCCAGACCGTGGCCGTGCTCGATGCGATGAAGATGGAGCACGCGATCGTTGCGGAAGCGGCGGGCCGCGTGGTCGACCTGCGCATTGAAAAAAATGCCCAGGCATCCGAGCACCAGATCCTGATCGTGCTGGAGCAGGCGGAAGCCGAAGGCGTGTCAGTGGATGCCGCGCAGGCCCATGACCCGCATGCCATCCGTGCGGACCTACAGCGTGTGCTGGACCGCCATGCCTTCCTCCATGACGAAGCCCGCCCCGACGCCGTGGCACGGCGCCGTTCGCGCGGCCAGCGCACGGCCCGCGAGAATATCGCCGATCTGTGCGATGCCGATACCTTCGTCGAATATGGCGGGCTGGCGCTGGCCGCGCAGGCATCGCGCCGCACTCGTGAAGACCTGATCGCGAACACGCCGGCCGATGGCCTGATTACGGGCATCGGCAATGTCAACGGCGAACTGGTTGGCAAGGAGCATGCGCGCAGTGCCGTAATGGCCTACGACGCTACCGTGCTGGCCGGTACGCAAGGCAAGCGCAACCATATCAAGACCGACCGCATCGTCGAGGTGGCGCTGCGCGACGAGTTGCCGCTGGTACTGTTCGCGGAAGGCGGTGGCGGGCGCCCCGGAGATGTCGACTTTCCGTCGGTGTCCGGCCTCTACCAGCCATCATTCGCCGCATTTGCGGAGTTGAGTGGCGAGGTCCCCGTGGTTGGTGTCGTGTCCGGACGCTGCTTTGCCGGTAACGCCGCGTTTCTTGGCTGCTGCGACGTCATCATCGCCGACAAATCGGCGAACATCGGCATGGCAGGGCCGGCGATGATCGAAGGCGGCGGGCTTGGCATCTTCCGTCCCGAGGATGTCGGGCCGGCATCGGTGCAGTACGCCAACGGCGTGGTCGACATCCTGGTCGAGAACGAGGCCGAAGCCACGCGCGCGGCCAGGCACTATCTGTCCATGTTCCAGGGGCGTGTCGCGCAATGGAGTGCACCGGACCCGCTCGACCTGCGCCACGTGGTGCCGGAGAACCGGCTGCGCGTGTACGACACGCGCAAGGCGATCGAGGGGATCGCCGACATCGGCAGCGTACTGATGCTGCGCGGCGGCTTCGGCGCGGGCATTCACACGGCACTGGCCCGCGTGGAAGGGCAGCCGGTGGGCATTATCGCCAACAACCCGTATCACCTTGGTGGCGCGATCGATGCGGACGCCGCCGACAAGGCATCGCGCTTCATGCAGCTCTGCGATGCGCATGGCCTGCCGATCGTCTCGCTGATCGACACCCCGGGGTTCATGGTCGGCCCGGATGTCGAGGCGCGCGCGCAGGTGCGCCACGTCTCGCGGATGTTCCTGACGGCAGCCAAGCTACGCGTGGCGCTGCTGGCCGTCACGCTGCGCAAGGGCTATGGCCTGGGCGCGATGGCCATGGCGGGCGGCGGCTTCCGTTCGGCGAACTTCACGATCTCCTGGCCGACCGGCGAGTTCGGGCCGATGGGCCTCGAAGGCGCGGTTCGTCTCGGCTTCAAGAAGGAACTCGAAGCCGTGCCAGATGGCCCCGAACGCAAGGCAGCGTTCGACAGGCTTGTCGCGCAGTCCTATGAGCGTGGCCATGCGATCAACACGGCGGCGGCCGTGGAGATCGACGCCGTGATCGATCCTGCCGAAACACGCAAATGGATTGCGCAGGGCATGGCATCTGCGGAAGTACGGGGCCGCCGTGCGCGCCGCGGCTTTGTCGATGCCTGGTGAACGCCTGAGCGGGAGGATTTCATGATCGAGAATCGTCCTGATCCAGCGCAGTTGGCGCTGGGTGGATTGCGTGTACTGGAGATCGGCACCGGGCCCACGCTGGCCTACGCGGGAAAGCTGTTTGCCGATTTCGGCGCCGAGGTCATCAAGGTCGAGGATGCGGCAGGCGACGCCTGGCGACAGATGCCGCCGCTGGTTGCCGCAGGGAACACGGTGCGGCCGGAGAGTGCGCTGTTTGCATGGCTGAATACGAACAAGCGCAGCGTCACGGTGGCATCGGGCAATGCCGACGATGAGGCGTGGCTGACCCGGCTTGCGCAAACCTGCGACGTGGTGCTCGACGCGCGCCCGCTGACCGAAGGCCCTGGCGTGCTTGCGCGCCCGGTGTGGCTCGCGGGGAGCGGTGGCGCCCATGCACCGATCGAGGTCGCGCTGACCTGGTTTGGCGAGCACGGCCCGTATGCCGACTACGCCGGTGCTGAAGCCGTGGTGCGTGGACTTGCCGGGGCGGTGCATGGCAGCGGACCGGTAGACGGTCCACCGCATATGCCGCACGACGTGCAAACCGCGATTGCGGCAGGGTTGACGGCATTCTCCGCGGCGGTTGCCGCCTTGATCGGCAGTCAGCAGGGCAGTCGTCGCTACGTGCTGAGCCTGCACGAATGCGTGTTGAGTGTCGTCGAGATGGAAGCAGGCATGGTGCCGGACAAGCGGCACCCGGGTCGGCGTCTTGGCGTCAACCGGTTCTGCGGCACGCATCCGGCAGGCATCTTCGAAACGGCGGAAGGGTGGATCGGCATCTTTACGCACACCCTGCCCCAGTGGCAGGCATTGTGCGAAGCGATCGGGCGCCCCGAACTAGGCAATGACCCGCGCTATGTGAACGGCCCCGAACGCATGGCTCGTGCCGACGAGATCGACGACATGCTGATCCCCGCGTTTCGCAGGCGGACGGCGCAGCAGTGGTTCGAGCTACTTTGCGAGAAGAAGCATCCCGCCGTCATCGTGCCAACCATGGAGGCGCTGCTGCGGCAGGACGTGCATCGGCAGCGCGGGGCGTTCGTGCCGGTCGAAGCGGGTGGCGTGCGTTTCGAAGGCCCCGTCGTACCGTTGCAGCTCGATGAGGCCGGTCCATTGCCGGGAGGCGTGGCACCCGCACTGGGCGCCCACAATCCGGCGTATCGGGCTGCCGGTCTGAACCACCGTCCCCGTCGCCAGCTCAAGCGCGCCGCGAACGAGCAGTTGCCGCTGCAAGGCGTACGCGTGATCGATCTGACGATGGGATGGGCGGGGCCGCTTGCATCGAGAACATTGGCGGATTTCGGCGCGGAGATCATCAAGGTGGAAAGCACCGGCTATCCGGACTGGTGGCGCGGCGCGCATTTCACCGAAGAGTTCTATCGCGACCGACTCTACGAGAAGAACTCGAACTTCCTCCTGATGAACCGCAACAAGTCCGGCATCACGCTTGACCTGACGCGGCCAGAAGGCAAGGCGCTGTTGCTCGACCTGGTGGAGCATGCGGACGCGGTGATCGAGAACTACTCCGCCGAGGTCCTGCCGAAACTGGGCCTCGACTACGAGGCGCTGCGCGCAAGGAACGAGCGGCTGGTCATGCTGTCGATGCCGGCATTCGGGCTCGGCAATGCATGGAGCAATACGCGCGCCTATGGTGGAACGCTCGAGCAGGCCAGTGGCTTGCCGCTCTACACCGGACACCCCGATGGTCCTCCGGCCATGACGTCATACGCCTATGGTGATCCGGTCGGTGGGCTGAACGCCGGGGCCGCGATGCTGGTGGCGCTCTTCGCGCAGCAGGCCACGGGCAAGGGCAGGCATATCAACCTGTCGCAGGTGGAAGCGATGCTGCCGATGGCTGCACCGTTCATCATCGAGCAGTCGGTCTGCGGCCGTGTGGCACCCCGCCAGGGCAATCGCAATCCAATGCACGCGCCGCACGGCTGCTACCGCTGCGCCGGCGACGATGCATGGGTTGTGCTCACGGTTACCGACGCGCAGTGGCCCGCGCTGTGCGCAACGATCGGGCGCTCGGATCTCGCGAACGATCCGCAACTCGCTCATGCAGCGGGGCGTCGTACACGGCAGGACAGGATCGACGAGGCCATCCGCCAATGGTGTGCGGAGCGCGATGCCGAAGCCGCGATGCATGACCTTCAGATGGCGCGGATCGCCGCGGGCGTGGTGCGGCCCATGTGGCAGGTACTGGAGGATGCGCACCTGCATGCACGCGGATTCTGGCGAGTGGTCGAGCGTGACCACGTTGGCACGTACACGGCCAGTACCGCATGGTTCCGCACGGGAAGGGATCCGATGCCCATCCGCAACGCGGCGCCTACCCTGGGCGAACACACGGACGAAGTGTTGGCGCGCCTGCTCGGACTCGGTCCGGAACATTTGGCCAACCTTGAGCGGCAGGGAATTACTGGTCGGACTGCAAAGCCCAGGCGTACGAAAGACGTCTAAGCGCGAACAAAACTGTTGAAGACAGACAACGGAGACAAGATGATCAAGGCACGCAAACTCGGATTGGCAATCGCCACACTGGTACTCGCTACGGGCGCGATGTCGGCTCCGGCCGCGGCGCAATCAGCCAACTGGCCGAACAAGCCGATCCGCATGATCGTACCGTTCCCGGCGGGCTCCTTCACCGACACCGTGGCGCGCGTGGTGTCGGAGAGACTGACGAAAGCGCTGGGCCAGCCCGTGGTGGTGGAAAACAAGGCTGGCGCTAACGGACTGATCGGCGTGGGCGAGGTGGCAAAGTCGGCGCCTGATGGCTATACGCTGCTGGTCACGAATTCCAGCAGCATCACGATCAATCCACATATCTACAAGAAGGGCAACTACAAGCCGAGGGACTTCGCTCCCGTGACACTGGTGCTCGAAGCGCCGTTTATCCTGGTGACCAACCCGGAATGGTCGCAGAAGAACTCGGTCGGATCGGTCACCGATCTCGTGCGCTTTGCATCGCAACATCCCGGCAAGATCAGCTATGGTTCCGCAGGCCCTGGCAACATAGCGCATCTGAGCTTTGCCATGCTGAACAACCGCGCCAAGATCAATACGACCCATGTGCCGTACAAATCGGCGGCGCAAGCCGAGTTGGCCGTGATCAGCGGCGAACTCGACACCGCGTTCGATCCGTGGACCGCGCTGCCGCACATCAAGGCGGGCAAGCTGAAGCCGCTCGCCGTCAGCTCCACCAGGCGCATGACGCAGTTGCCCGACGTGCCTACGGTGGAGGAAGCCGGGTTCGCCCCGTTCAACGCGACCTTCTGGATCGGCATGCTGGCACCGGCCGGCACGCCGCCGCAGATCATTCAGAAGCTCCACACCATCACGCGCGGCGCGCTTGACGACGCCAAGGCCAAGGGTGCGCTGAGCCAGCAGGGCGACGTGGTCATGGTGGACCCGGAGAACTTTGCCAAACGCATTGAGAAAGAAGAGGCAGACTGGACGGCGGTAATCCAGCGCGAAGGCATTACGCTGGACTGATCGGGGCCATCAGTCGCGACAGCCGGTTGACGATGCAAAGGAAGTCATGCGTGGCTGACTGTCACTATGGCGTGGCCACGCCAGCCGATGTCGCGGAGATGACCGGAGAGGCAACGTTTGAGGCAATCCAGATCATCAGTACGTCGCCACGAACGCCTGCTGGACCTGCGCAGGCGAGGTAATGCCATTTGAGATCAGCAGTTGGGTGAGCACACGTGCCTTCTGCGGATTCAGGTCGAGCGAGACGACAAATCCGGAACGGTCGTCGTTCACCTCGACGTTGCGATTGACAAAGCCTGAACCGACGCGTGTAGAACGCACGACCACGATGCCCTGGCGCGCCGCGCGCTCCAGCGCGTCGAGCGCGACTTTCGATGTATTGCCATCGCCAACGCCCGCAAGCACGATGCCCTTCGCCTTGTCCGCGATCGCGTGATCGATCTGCGCGGCGTCCATATTGCTATGTGAGTAGACAATCTCGACCCTTGGCAGTTGGTCCCCCGGCGGCAGCGCATACTTGCGGCCGCTCTGCGCGAAGGCGGGCGTGATGAAGCGCACGCTCGCCGGATCGACGTAGCCAATCGGACCGGCATCCGGCGATTTGAAGGTCTGCACACTCGTCGTATTGGTCTTCGTGGTCCAGCGCGCCGCCTGGATCGTGTCGTTGAGCACGACCATCACGCCGCGTCCGCGGGCGCGCGGATGGGCTGCGACTTCGACGGCTTCATACAGGTTGCTCGGACCATCAGCGCTCGTCGCGGTGGAAGGACGCATCGAGCCGACCAGAACAACCGGCTTGTCCGTGTGCAGCACGTTGTCGAGGAAGAACGCCGTTTCTTCGAGTGTGTCGGTGCCGTGAGTGATCACGACGGCGTCAGCCTCGTTGCGATCGAAGATTTCCTGAATGCGTCGTGCGAGCGTCAACCACACTTTGTCGTTCATGTCCTGTGAACCAATCGATGCGATCTGCTCGGTTGACAGTCGCGCAAGCTTTTCAATACCCGGAACCGCTTGCACCAGTTGCTGGGCGCTGACCGCACCCGCGGTATAGGCGTTTGCCGCGCGTGTAGCGGCTTGGCCTGCGATCGTACCGCCGGTCGCGAGCACTGCCACGCGCGGCAAAGTGGTGGAACGACTCTGGTCAGCATCGGCTGCGCGAACCTGTGGGCCGTACAGCGCCGTCGCGGCCACCATGACGACAGTGGCGAGAAGACCATGCAATCCACTCTTCTGGCGCCGCGCCTCAACATGAGATGTGCTTTGCATTGTCAAATTCCTCCTGCGGGTGATCGTGGACTTTCTAGATAGATCGTCCTGCAGAAATCATTATTGGCGATCTACCGGACAGAAGCTTGGTAACTTCGGCGTCACCCCCGCGAAACCTCGCGCCGAAGGTGCGAGCGGCGATTGACCCATCTGGGCGTTTATGTCGGTGGTTTCGCTGCCAACCCGAAAACTCACCTGCTATGCCGTCGATCTCTTTCTAGAATGCAGAGTATCTTTGCGGCCTAACGGAGCCCTATGTCGAGCGTTGGCCGTTCGTGCTCGCCACAGCGACACGGGTTCTCGCGGAGGGTTCTTGAATGATGACGCCAATCCAGATGAAGCGCGCGTACGAGGAGCACCGGAGGGTTGAAGAGGCCAGGGATCTGGACGCAGTCGTCGCCACGTTTGCCGACCACTGCTTTCTGGAGAACGTAGCTCTTGGCGTGCGCGCGGAAGGCCGAATAGCAGTTCGTAAATCGTACGAAGCGCTATTTCTAGCGTTTCCCGATCTCTCTCCATCCTCGGAGGGGTTCGCCTATGCGGACAACGTGTTCGTGACTTGGGGCACCGTTCATGGGACGCTCAGTGGCGCGTGGCTCGGCCTTGCACCAACCGGCCGGAGTTTCACCTGCGCATTCCATAACGTCGTGCCGTTTGTCGAGGGAAAAATGCAAGGCGAGAAACTCCTATTCGATATCGCAGGACTCTGCCGGCAAGTTGGCCTTCGAACTGGGGACGTTCTAGCCGCTGCCGCAAAGGCCGCTGGGCGCCGTGACGGCTGAGCAGGTGGTCCTCCGCACGCCCCAGCGCACGACTGAGCCGCCTCACGATCAAGCCTTGCGCTGCGGAAGCGGGCACAAGGCAAGCTGACTTGACAGAAACCACTCTTGAAACTGAAGGTGGCACGGCGCCAGCGGCACATTACATCGCCCGCCATGGCCGTGACTTTTAGTCAGCACGCGACCATTACCTCGGACCGACTCACTTGCGGGAGGCCCGACATATGAAACCTGAAGGACCGGTCAACCCACCAGGGCAACCAGATCCCCGCCCCGTGCTAGTTTGGGACTTGCCAGTACGGCTGTTCCACTGGCTGGCGGTGCTGCTAGTAGTGGCAGCCTATGTGACCTGGAGGCTGAACTGGATGGACTGGCATGCGCGGATCGGCGAGACGCTGTTCGCGCTGGTGCTTTTCCGCTTGCTCTGGGGCTGCTTCGGCAGCGAAACCGCACGGTTCCAGCGCTTTCTGGCTTCGCCCGCCGCCGCATGTCGCCATCTGCGACACATGTTCCGCCGCGAAGCCGACCTGCAAGTCGGCCACAATCCGGCGGGAGGCTGGATGGTGCTGCTACTGCTTGCTTTGATGCTGGGTGAGACGCTGAGCGGCATCTACATCAACAACGATATCGCGGACAAAGGGCCGCTCACCGAATGGGTTCCCGCATCGATTGCCAACGCAATCACGGCGCTCCACGCAATCCTGTGGAACGTGCTGCTGGCAGCGGTGGCGTTGCACGTGCTGGCCATTGCGCTATACGCGGTGGCCAAGGGTCAGAACCTGCTGCTTCCCATGCTGACTGGCCTCAAGAGATTGCCGACGCACATCGCCACGCCGCGACTGGCGCCAGCCATGCTGGCGCTGCTTCTACTGGGCATTGGCGCCGCCGCAGCGGCGCTTCTCACCGCGTATCTCTGAGCCGAAACACGGTCAAGGACCCTTCGGTGGCAGTACCTGGCCGCGGATCTCGCCAGCCGGATGGTCTTTGGTGTGCACGTTGATGTACATCTCACCGGAAAGGAACTCCTGCGCGTCGGCCGGGGACAGCGTGGCCTGGCCCTTCAGGGGGCTGGTGACCGCAGCGCCTTTCCCGGAAAGCCAGACCTTCGCCCCAGCGTTCTTCCCGGCTGTGGCAGGCCCATGGATATGCGCCATGGTCGGCTCACTGGGCAGACCGATGAGCGTGATTGTCCAGGTGACGACCCGAGTGCTGGGGTCGAATGTGAGGTCGGCGGAGCCACTTCCCTTGGTCTCGACAGGAGGCACCTCCTGCGCCCCGGTGAGTGGCACGGTGAATGAGACTGGCGCCGCTTGCGCCAACGTCATCGACCCCGCCAAGGCGAGGCCGGAGAGCCCTAGGAGAGCTCTCCGCAAAAGCGAAGCAGGCATTTGATATCTCCTGTCTGGTATTGCACGGGCTGAGCAGAGGCCATCTGCTGTCGTTTCATGGCGGCGAGAGTGCCCGCTGCCGACGATTCCAACTCCTGGGAGATTCGTCAGCTACCCTGCTGCCAACGCTAATCCCAAAAAGGATAGGCCGTGCCAACTATCAAATCCAGCGCAGTAGTTGGCTGCTGAGCGATCAGTCGCCGCTCCGAGAAACCTGCCACTCGTGTCGATGCAGGAGGCTCCGCTCGCCTACGCTGGCGCTCCCCAGGATTAGAAATCCACGGCCATCGCAATCGCTCGAGCTTTCCCTCGTTCGATGGTTTCCTGTGCCTTGGCATCCCAGGTGTGCTCCACTACAAGGCTCTTAACGTTCTCCACACCAATGAACTTCAACCAGAATTCGATGTAATCAGCCTGGTGTTTGAACCCGGGATTGCTGATACCCGCACCTGTATCTTGACTCCGCCCACGAACATGGATGAGCCGCATGATGCGTGATCCCGATAAGAGAACGTGGAAAAGAGGTGGCTATCTTGGCCGACCCGCCTTCGCCGCTGCCGCGTCCAATGCGCGTGAGAAGCGCTCAATGTCTTCCTGCCTGAACTGAGCAAGAAACAGCTCGTTGACGGCAGTCTCATAGACTGCCCACATCTTCTTGCGCAGCGCCCTGCCCTGTCGCGTGACCGTCACGAACGCCGCACGGCCGTCCTCCGTCGAACGCGTGCGCGTTACCAGCTCCTCTCGCTCGAGTCGATCTACCAGGCGCGTAAGGTTGTAGCGCTCGATCGCAAGCACGTCGGCCAGCTCATGCATCCGGTGGCTGCCGTCCGTTCCGCTTTCGATACCTCACAGCACGTCGTACCACGCGTACGCCGGAAGACCCGCGTCCGAAAGACGCCGATCAATCTCGCGTATCAGCGCCCGATGCGATCGCATGAGCGCAAACCACAGATCGGGTTGTTTCATGGATATGACACAGCAGAAGCGGTCGCCCAGGTGCCGGCGGCGAAGGCGTGCGGCCTGCCTATCCGGCCACCGGCACAGGCAGGTCACATCCCGTACAGCAGGCTAAGTTCGTAGCCATCCATCGTGAGATGCCCTTGGCTGAGCACTTCCGCGCCGTCCTGGCATGGCACCCTATGCTGCAACACCTGGAAATACGCTGCTGTCCGCACGCCCTGCAAACGGCCGTCATTGCTCGCGTAGTAGGGGAACGTTTCGGGATGCAAGGTCCATGCGGCTGCCCGTGCATAGGCTGCGGCCAGTTTGCGGCCGCTTGCTTCGGCATAGACGTCGATGCCCGCATTGCGGAGGATCTCCGCAGCGAGCGTGGTCGGAAGCAAGGTGTAGTGCGTATAGGCGATCCCTCTGATGCCCTTGTCCGGGCCACCGCAGTAGTTTGTCGTGTCGCTGCGGCACGTTTCCTCCGGCAGCGATCCATCCGGCGCGACCTGCGACATCATGAGCGCGCTCCATCGGTTCGCCGCGCGTTGCAGCTGCGCGTGGTCATTCAGATAGAGGGCACTGCTGGCTTCGAGGAACACACCCCAGTTGCCGAAATTGTTGGACCGGCCCGCTACCGAAAGCGGCAGCACCTGCTGGCGCAGGAATGCCTTGAAGGCGGTATCGTCCCACCCCTTGTCCCGACGCAGCATCGCAGCCGCAAGGGCGTACCGCGGAAAGAAGAAATTGAAGTCAGCCGCCCCTTGACCCGGGGCGATCTGGCGCACGCTCGTCGCCCAGGCGTCGAGAATCCCCTCGGCTGCCCGTGCATAGCGGGGATCTCCGCTCAGGACATAGCAAAGCGCCTCCTGATAGGCAATCTTGCCGTCCGCTTCAAGCGGGCCGGCCATCCGGGCCTCTCCTTTTGGATCGACATAGTGTGGCGGCGGCGCGAAATCAGCGACCGGTTGCGGAAGATGGTTCTGGTTCTTCTCGCATGACGTCCGCAGTTCCGCCCAGAGCGCCGGAGCGGCACGAAGCTGGGCGACCCGTTCATCCGACGGCCACGTCTGGCGCGTGTTCTGCATCCCCGCCTGCCCGGGAATCGGAGCATGCACGGCTGCCTTTTGCGTCACAGCCGAACAAGCGGACAGGGCAACGACAAGCAATACCGATGCGAAGCAGGCGTTGGCACGGCATCTCAACATACGATTGAACCTTCCATTCACGGCGTTACACGACGACTGAGCGCAGAAGGACGAAAGTTGCTCCCGTATCACATCCATCTGGCGCGTTCAATCTGCTCACGCTTTCTCTTTGCGTTCCACAGCAACGAACGATCGTTCCCGTGGTTGACAGATGTGGGGCGAACCTTCAAAGACGAACGTGAACGCCAAGAACTCAGGCAGGCATGTCAAAGATGCGGTCACGGTTGAACAGCCCTTGCGGGTCTATCGCTTGCTTCAGGGTCCGCATCAGGTCGATTTCCACGTCAGACCGGGTGTATCCCAGCGACTTCTTCTTCTCCATGCCGATGCCGTGTTCCGCGGAGATGGAGCCGCCGATCCGTCCGATGGATTGATAGACCAGCGCCTCGATCTGCGCTCTAAGGTCGCGCTCGCCCACGGTAACCGGGACCACGAGATGCAGGTTGCCGTCTCCCAGATGGCCATAGAACTGGGTGCGGGTCACGCCAAGCCGCCTTAAGGCGGCCCAGGTTTCCTCCACCCACCTCTCCATCGCAGCAATGGGCAGGCTGACGTCGAAGCCCGCATAGGGCGTGAACTCGCGTGCCGCCTCGCCGGAGGCGTCTCGCAAGCGCCAATAGTCCTGTGCTTCTGCCAGCGACTGCGCAATCGTGGCATTGCTGCCGTCATGCTGCTCCAGGAAGTTGCAAAGCACCTCGGTAAAGCGCACTTCCGCATGCTCTGTCGCATCGGCCGTCATCATCTCGACCAGGACGATCACCTTTCCGGGCGCATCAAAGATGGGCCGCGATACGCGCAGCTTGTCGACCACGATGTCATAGTAGTCCCGCCACATGACTTCGAAGCTCGTCAGGTTCGCGCCGAGGTGCTTGCGGCAGGCATGGAACAGTTCGATGACCTGGGCGAAGTCGGCCGCCGACACCAATGCCGTGTAGCGGTTCGGCAGCGCGGGTTCGAGCGAAATCACGGCACGGGTGACGATGCCGAGCGTGCCCTCGCTGCCGATGAAGAGCTGCTTGAGATCGTAGCCGGTGTTGTCTTTGCGAAGCGGCGAAAGGTGTGACAGCACTCGCCCATCCGGCAACACCACTTCGAGTCCCAATACAGAGTTCCGCGTCATTCCATAGCGGAGCACGTTATTGCCGCCCGCATTGGTGGCAATCAGGCCGCCCAGTTGACACGAACCCCGGCTGCCGATGTCGACCGGAAAGTACAGGTCATTTTCCAGTGCCGCCGTTTGCGCGGTCTCGAGTGCAACACCAGCCTGGACAGTCATGGTCGAACCGATCCTGTCGATGGACTCGATCTGGCTTAACCGCTCCAGGCTTAGTACGAGCTCTCCTGGACGCGGCAAAGCGCCACTTACCAGCCCCGTCATTCCACCCTGGATGGCGACGGGCTGGCCGAGGCCGTGCAGTACGCGAACCACGGCTGCCACGGCTTCCGGGGTGGCAGGCCGCAGCACGGGCACCGGGGCCGCAACGGCGCCAGCCCAGTTGGTCAGGTAGCGCTCACCGCATTCCTCTGGTGCCAGGAAGCCGGAAGCGTCCAGTACGGACGTGAGCGCGCTTTTGAGTTCCGAAACGGTTCGTGTCGACATGAAGTTTCCTGATCGATTGCTGCGCGAGCCGGCCAGGTCGCCTGAAGCATGGCTGCTGGGCCGGCTCCCGCCAGGTTCCCTTATTGGGGCTGGTAGCCGCTGGCCTTGATCACTGCGGCCCACGCTTTCGAGTACTCGCGTTCGCGTGCTTCCATATCGCGCGGCGACGCGTATTCGACGGACAGGCCGAGCGACGTCAGGCGCTCCTTTACGGCAGCATCAGACAGCACCTTTTTCAATGCGGTGGAAACTCGTTCCACGACCGGCTTCGGCGTGGCAATCGGCGCATACAACGCGTAGAAGGGAGAGTGCTCGAAGCCGGGGACGCCGATCTCGGAGAAAGTCGGCACGGCGGGATACATCGGGTGCCGCGTCTTGCCCGAGATGGCGACCATGCGGATCTTGCCGGCCTTCTGCGCCTCGACGAAGTCGTTGATCGAGGCAATTCCTGCGGCGATCTGCCTGCCCATGACATCGCTCAGCATGGGTGCTGCGCCGCGATACGGCGCGCCCACGAGATCGAGCTTGTAGTGATCGGCGATGGCTTTGACCATGAACTCCGGCACGGATGCGGGGGCGGGGATGCCGACGCTTCCCTTGCCACCCTGGCCACGAATCCAGGTCAGGTATTCCGCGAACGACTTCGCCGAGGATTCCGGTCCGAGGGCGAGCGCGGAAACGATGGTTGCGACACCGGCCACCGGCGTGAAGTCGCGGGAGGGGGCGAAGCCGGGGTTCGCCATCACCAGCGGGAGAATCGAGATGGTATGGTCGTTGGTAAAGAAAAAGGCGGTGCCGTCGGCAGGCGCCGACTTCAGCGCCTGCGCTGCCACCTGGCCACCGGCGCCGGGCCGGTTCTCCACGATCACCGGGGCGCCCAGCTCGTCTTTCAACTTGTCCGCCAGGACCCGTGCGACGACGTCGGTGCCGCCGCCCGCCGAGAACCCGACAATGAGCCGAATGGGCTTGCCGCTCTGGGCAATCGCCGCGCCGGACTGCAGCGCCAGCATCGCCAGGGATGCACAGACAATCCGTCTTGCCAAAGAGAAGTGCGTCTTCATCGCAATACTCACCAGGAATGGAATAGGCTGCAATCAGATGCCGAGGCCACCAAGGGATTTGCCGCCATCGACAAAGAGGGTCTGCCCGGTGATGAAACGGGTGCCGGGCGAGGCAAAGAAGGCGATCGCGTTTGCGATGTCTGCCGGAGAACCCGGGGCACCGCTCGGTTCCAGCGCGGCGGCTGCGGCGTATTGTTCGGGCGGCATCGAGCGGGTCATCGGGGTATCCGTGAATCCCGGCGCGATCGAGTTGACTGCGATCTTTTTCTGGCGCAATTCCATGGCCATGGCGCGCGTCAGTCCGATGACACCGGCTTTCGAAGCGACGTAGTCGGGAAAACCGAGCCCGCCGAGCGCACCACGGGAGGATACGGTGACGATCCGCCCACCCTCTCGCATCCTTCTCGCGCCTTCCTGGGCGGGAATGAACACGCCGATCAGGTTGACCTCCAGCGTACGGCGGAAGTCCTCGTCCGTTACCTCATCGAAGGTACACGGCTTGTAGATGCCGGCAGCGCAAACGACGACATCGACGCGACCCTCGGCGTCCATCGCATGCGCGATTCCATGGCGATCGGTGACATCCGAGGGATAGCCCACCACATCCAGTTGCGCAGCCTGCAGCGTCGATACGGTGTCACTCACGGCGTTCGCGTTGCGATCGATGACGGCAACGCGGAAACCATCTCGCGCGAGGCGCTCAACCGTGGCCCGTCCGATGCCAGAAGCACCGCCGGTTACGAATGCGACTTCGTGGGACGAGTCTTTTAGATTGAATGAATTCATCGTTTTCTCCTCTCTCAAAGGGCATCTGCGACAGCCGTCGCAGTGGGTTCGTCATGGGGAAGGTTCTGCCGCAACTCAGAAGATGTGATTCATGCCGACGCTGAACGCGGAATTGCCCGCCCCTGGATTGCCGACATCGTTGGCGTTCCAGACACGGTAGAAGCCGGTAGCGGCTGTGTTCGGTGCGCGATTCCAGATATGCGCGTAGGACGTGTACAGGCTGGTGCGCTTTGACAGCCTGTGCACGTATCCGATGCCGAATTGCTGTGCGTCGTTGTTGTCGGCGGTGCGGTCGTTCTTGTAGATGTACGAAACACTGATGCGGCCGGCGGCGCCAACGGGGATCTGCGCACCGAGCAGGTAGTCTTCTGACTTGTAGTTCGGTGTGCCGGGTACGATCGCCCCCCTGTTGATCACGAAGTTGGCGTAGCCCACGAATGGACCGAAGTCGTACTTGGCGCCCAGGAAAACTTCGCGTGCATTCTTGCCCGGGCCGTTGGCGTCGTGGGCGTCAGCGTAGGCAATCCGGCCCGAGAAGCGCTCGCTCGCATACCCCAGCGCGGCGCCATACTGGGCATTGGCTGCGGCACGCCCCGCGACTTCGCCCAGCGCGTAGGACAGCTCGCCCTCCAGCCCGCCCAGGGCGGTCGGCAAGTTGTATTTGATTCCGTTATCCATCCGGTTCGAGCCGCCGCGCCCGCCCGCGGAAATCAGGTTGGCCGACGTGCCGGCCAGGCCGGTGACGAAGGGATCGTATTCCGCCTGGGCCAGCGCCAGCGTGGTGTATTGGCGGCCCAGTGTGAGGCGCCCGATCCTGCTATCCAGGCCCAGGTATGCCTGGCGACCGAACAGCAAGCCGCCTTGTCCGGACGCCCCGGTGTCCATCATCACGCCGCCCTCGAGGGTGAAAAACGCCGCAGCGCCGCCGCCGAGTTCCTCGCGTCCGCGCATGCCGAAACGCGATCCGGACATCATGCCGCTGGTCACTTTGGTGACCGCCCCTGCCGCGGCACCGCTTTCATGGACAATACCGACGTCGGCCACCCCATACAGGGTGATGTTCGAGGCTTGGCCCCACGCCATGCCGGCGCTACCGCTGGCAAGGAGAACTGCAACTGCGCGTTTCATGTTGGTTCTTTACCTCGTGCGATGGCTCGCCACGATTAATAAATAAGAAGACAAAGAAAAAATAAATTCAGTTTTCGGGCATGGCGGTACCTCCCGGAATCCGTGGGATCCGGGCGGCCAGGTGTCAGAAACTGAGGGAGGGAGTCAGTCCGCCTGAATGCGGAACTCTTTGACTAGCGCGCCATACCTGGCGTAGTCCGCGTCGATCAGCCTGTGCAGCGAATCCGGATTGCCGCCGACCGGTGTCGTGGCGATCGTCGCCATGCGCGCCACCACCTCAGGCATTTTCAGAATCTCGTTGAGGTGCTTGTTCAGCATCCCTACGATTTCGGCGGACATGCCCTTGGGGCCCAGCACTGCCTGCCATGCGCCGACTTCCACATCCCGGTAGCCGAGTTCTTGCAGCGTCGGTACGTTGGGTGCGAATGGCGAGCGAGTTCGATCCGCTACTGCCAGCGGGGCAAGTTTGCCGGAGGCGAAATACTGCGATACCGGACCGAGGGTCGAATACATGATCGGGACTTGCCCGCCCAGGAGATCGACGATGGCGGGCGCACTTCCCCGGTAGGGGACCTGGGTGATCTTCACAGCGGCAGCCCTGTTGAACAGTTCACCCAGGATGTGCATAGGCGAACCGTTGCCCGGACTGGCATAGCTTTCGAGTCGGCCGGCCTTCGCCTGAGCGACCAGATCGGACATCTTGGTCAGGCCGGATTGCTTGTTCGCGATGACGAACAGTGATTGCTTGCCCAGTTCGACGATAGGACTGAAATCCTTGGTGGGATCGTAGCTGGCTCCGGTCCCGGGCTTGAGGACGAGCGGCGCGATGGCCAGCGTATTGGGCGCAACAAGCAGGGTATAGCCGTCCGGCGCGGATTTGGCGACGTAGGCGCTGCCGATGCTGCCTGCCGCTCCGCTGCGGTTCTCAACGACTACTGGCTGCCCGACACGCGCGGTCAGCTTTTCAGCGAATAGCCGTGCCAGCACGTCCGTGTCACCGCCCGCAGGATAGGCCACGACCAGCGTGATCGGCTTCGATGGATAGGCCGGCGCGCCAATCGCCCAGCCCGGTGCCGTGGCCGCCAATGCCAGGGTGGCGAGAAATTTACGACGATGGGATGTCATGCAGTCTCCAGTGGTGCGCAGTCTCGTCATGGCCGCGTCTTGTTTTATATATGGATCAACGTCTCATATCAGAACAGAAAAAATTATAAATTCATGCTGTCGGAATAAGAACGAGGTTTACCCTAGGAGATGAGTACGAGATGAGCAGCAGCGACTCGCAACGATGTGATGCTGGGCACTGCCTGTAGAATTTCGAACCAGCGCCCAAATTTCGAAGAACGCTGCGGGCAGGGTGTCTCCCGATTCCGAATCCTATGAACCCGACAATGCAAGAACCGGTGCGGCGAGCGCCGGCGCAAACGATTTCCGAGAAGGCCTACACCCTGCTTCGCGGCGACATCATTTCCGGTGCCTTGGCGCCTGGAGCCAAGTTGCGCCTGCAGACGTTGCAGGAGCGGTATGGACTCGGCTTGAGCCCCATCCGCGAGGCGCTGATGTTGTTATGCGGGGAGGATCTGGTCAGCAACGAGGGACAGCGAGGATTCAGCGTCTCGCGGCTGTCGAAGAAGGACCTGCTCGATCTCATGAGCGCGCGCATCACCATCGAGTCGACACTGCTCGCTGACGCGATCGCGAACGGCGATGACGA
This sequence comes from Cupriavidus sp. 09_S30, assembly GCF_056930435.1. Lineage (NCBI taxonomy): Bacteria > Pseudomonadati > Pseudomonadota > Betaproteobacteria > Burkholderiales > Burkholderiaceae > Cupriavidus > Cupriavidus sp. 09_S30. The sequence goes on from NZ_JBXOWI010000002.1 coordinate 2,880,731, forward strand.
GTGGGGTGCCAACATTCATGCGGCTTACTATCGGCTCGCCAAGGCAAAACTACCTTCGGGGGCAGCGGATGCCGATGCCATCGAGACCTGGGAATCTGCGCATCGCCGCTTTCATTTCGCGTTGACTGCCGGCGCGACGTCGCGCTGGCTTCTCCGCATTGACGAACAACTGGTCGATCATTCCGAACGCTACCGTCGTATCCGGCTTGCTTATCCGATCTCGGCCGAACAGCTCGAGAGGGACATCATGGCCGAGCACAAGGCGCTGATGGATGCGGTGCTGGACCGCAATACGGAAGCGGCGACAGCCTTGCTCAGCGAGCACCTGATGCAGACTGGCCGCGCGCTCGCGCAGCGATTCACCGACTGAGCGAGCGCCAGCAGGAGGGCCGGCAGCCCGAGTTCAAGCGGCGAGCGCGGCGTATGCCACGATCTCTATGCGCATGCCGGGAACCACCAGCGCCTTGGCGATAACCGTGGAGCGGTTCGGATAGGGGGGCGAAAAGAACTCGCGATAGACGGCATCCACGCGCGGCACATCGTCGACGTCGATCAAGGTGACCAGCACCTGCGCGACGCTCGCCAGATCCGTTCCGGCCGCACGCACCGCGTTCGCCAGGTTCTCGAAGGTGAGCCGCGCCTGATCGACGATATCCCCAGTCTCGATGGTCCCGTCAGAGCGGACGGGACCATGCGCCGTAAAGAGGAGACCAGCGGCACTGGTCGCCCATGAGAACGGCTGCGCCAGACTGGGCAAGCCGGTATTCACGACGCGGATCATCAGATGGTCTCCTTTGCGATATCGGTCAAGAGCTCGTACCAGGGATGCGACCCATCCACCATCGCGGTATGCGTCAGAAAGTGGTCCTCGCCTTTTCTCTCATCGCTTCGCACGGTCAAACCCTTGGCCTTGAGCAGTTCGAAGAGGCGCCGATTCGAGCGGATAACGCGTTCGCTGTCGAGCTCACCATAGCTGAGCACCATCGGAACCGTATTGGCTGCTGCCCAGCTCAATGGACTCATGACCGCATCCAACTCGGGGGCCGGCAGGAGTTGCGTGTACACCCTCTCCTCAAGGCTTTGCGGCATGGGATTCGGATGATGCAGGTCCATGATGCCGCTGATCGGCAGGCATGCACGTATGGCACGCTGCAGGCAGGCGGGCGCACGCATGGCTGCCATGGCCGCAATGCCTCCTCCGGCTGAGTGGCCGCTCAGGTAAAGGCGATCCGGATTGCCCCCCCACTGTGAAACCGTCTCGCGCAGGTGGGTCAACAAGGAAAGGGCGTCGTCATAGGCGGCCGGAAGCCGGTCGGCAGGTGCCAGCCGATATCCCGGGGCAATCAGCATGAAGCCCCGCTCCACCACCGCCGGCGCAAGGCAGGAAACATACTCCTTATACCCATTCGTCCAGCCACCACCGTGCCAGAACACCAAGACTGGCGCGTCTGCCATGCCAGCCTTGGCAAACACGTCATAGCGCTGGTGAGGGTCGGCGCCATAAGAGAGGTTGCGCGCGGCAATATAGTCTTCGGGCACCGTCCGTGCCCAGTCCAGCACGGTCTCTTCGTAGCGAATGGCCGCCTCGAACGGCAATGGAGGCTGCCGGGAAAGCTCAACTGGGTCAAAAGGAGCGTTCAACGCTGGGTCTCCCTATGTTGGTGGTTGCTGGTTAGAAGGAAAATATACACAACGCATCATCTTACACTCAACACAATTATTTATAAATTCAGGCAAAGCCCGCACGCAACCGCAAGGAGAGGCTCATCGGGAACCCGTTGATGAGCGCCGGAGGGGAGGATCCGTGCCGCTAGTCGACGCAGATTCCGGGTACGGCGACCTTCTGGAAAAGATGCGGCGACGCGACGGCCGATGAGGGGTAGGCGGCGAGGCTTGCCCTGAACTCCGGCTGGCCGAAGGCCGCGCGAAAGTGCGCGTTCGACTCCCAGACGGCGTAGTTCAAGTAGGTCGGATTCTCACCGATCGCTCGATGAAGCTGCGTCGAGATGAAACCGGGTTGCCGCTTCATGAATGCCGCATCGTCCTGCCAGGCCTTGAGGAAAGCCAGTTCATCGGCCGGATCCAGCGTGAAGACGTTCACCAGGACGACGGGGGCGGCATCAGCGGCCAGTTGGCGTTCGATGGGAAAGGAAGGGTCAAGGGGCTTCAGTTGCAGCATGGTCAGCTCCGTTGCTTGAATGGGCGTGACAGCCTGACATGCCGGATTGATCGCCGGTGATCGAAGGCTGGTCACTGGTTGGTGCGCGGCGCGCCCCGGGCAGGCTGCGGCGCCAGGTGACGCTCATGCTCTGACGATTGAGCATCGCTGACGTCAATCGACAAGCCATTACGACGACATCCGCTTTAGTTCATCGATGCGCAGTTGATAGCTGCGTAGTAGACAGGCCTTCTCGGCACAAGCATTGCGAGAATTGCGCAGCCATGCGCGTTGATCCTCTCGCAACCGCTTCTTGTTAGCCGCCGTCTTTAGCTTTTGATCATAGACGACTGCCAATGTCTTATCGACACGGGCAAGTTCCGCATCCCCGCAAATAAGCTGCGCTTGAACGGATATGAGCTTGCTGCAATCAAAGCTGCGCATCAACGCATCCCTCGTCTGGCTTTGAGTCTCCAGCAGCCCCGGCTTGCAGAGCCCTTGCAATGACGTGCAAGCGACGTCGCGCCCGACCCATGCCATGTCTTTTGCACCATATTGCTTGACGAAACGATTGATGCCTGCGTGGCTGACCCCTCTTTGCAAGGCGTTTGCTGCGATTATCTCGTTGCACAGCGAGTCTGCGGCGTAGGTTTTCCCGTCGCGGCGGTAGCAACTGTGAAAGCCGAGCTGACCGGTACCAACAACACTTCGGCGTTCCCCTGAAGCGAACAGGATTGATGCGCAAGCGGACGCGCATCTGGCGTTATCCGGCACGGTTGTGTAGACGCGTACTTTATCCATCGCATCGACAAGCCGGAAAGCGGCCTCGACATTTCCTCCCGGACTATTCAGGACAAGGGTAACGAGTCCTTCATCATCACGGCCAGCCGTTTTCGCAAGCGCCAGGAACTTCTTTGCATCGCCTTCCTCGATCTTTCCCTCGCCGATAACCATCTTCAGCTTGAGTTGTGGCTGGTAGTAGATCTTGAAGTCCATCCCTGGCGCCACAGCGGGAAACATGAGCACAGTGAAACAAAGCCCACACAGCAAGCGGTGGAGCAAGCTTTGCGCCTTCGCGTCCTCGGCTTTCGGGTGCTTCGTGCTGCGCATACACTTCTCCTCGCAATGTGTGGAGCATAGCCTCAAATATGTTGGGAACGGTGGGGTGGCCTATGCCCTCGCCGAAGCTGCCCTCGCCACGCCGCTCAATTGACTCGAAGAAGGAAAGAAGCGCTCACGACGCAGACGCCGGCGTGCTCCGCCCGGCATCTCCCTCCACCCTCACCCGCGGCAAGAACTGCGGATACTCCCGCTGCATGAACTCGATCAGGCCTTCCCGCACCGCACAGCGCAGATCCCACGCGAGCCCCGAAGACGCCGCGGTACACAGCACGCGTATCTGCATGGTCCGCTCCGTGGCATCGGTCACCACCAGGTTGAAGAAGCGCTGATCCCACTGCGGCGCGGCACGCACGATGCGTTCCAGCTCCGCGCGCAGCGGCGCCAGTGGCATGCCGTAGTCGACGTGGAAGAACACCGAGCCCATCAGTTTGGCGTTGTTGCGGGTCCAGTTCTGGAACGGCTTCTCGATGAAGTACTGCAGGGGGATGATGAGACGGCGCTCGTCCCATATGCGCAGGACGACGTAGGTCCCCGTGATTTCTTCCACGCGTCCCCACTCGCCTTCGATGATCAGTACGTCATCGAGCCGGATCGGCTGCGTCAGCGCGAGTTGCAGCCCGGCGATCATATTGCTGAATACCGGCTTGGCGGCAATGCCGGCCACCAGGCCGACCACGCCTGCCGAGGCCAGCAGGCTGGCACCGACTTGCCGGGCACCGGGAAAGGTCAGCAGCAGCATGGCCGCGCCGATCACGACCACCAGCGTCATGGCGATGCGCGCCAGCACATGTGTCTGGGTGTGGATGCGCCGGGCATTCATGTTGTCCACGACATCCACGGGGTGCCGGTCCAGCACGCCTTGGGCACAGCCGGCGATCATGCGTGCCGCAAGCCAGGTGCTGGCGCCAATCATCAGCAGACCGTTGAAATGCCGTACCTCGTCTATCCAGCGCAGTCCGTCCGGCGCGGCCTGCCAGACTGTCTGCAAGGCCAGCAGCAGCAGGACTGCCTTCGAGGGCGCGCGCGCCTTCTTGAGGATGGCGTGCGGCACGGTGGCGGAGCGGGTAATGCGCAACAGCAGCACACCACTGACACGGTGCACCAGCAGTGCAACGACGACAGCGATCAGGGCCGCCGTCCACGTACCGAACCAGGGATGGGCGAGGAGAGGCGCTAGGTTCATCGGCGTCCTTCGTCATGGTTTGCGGTGTGACTACTGAGTAACGACAGGACAAAAGAACAGAAGTTTCGCCATTGTGATGCCAGGCGGGGCAACCATTTGGTTCTGCGTATGTGGACACATGACGCCGCTGGCGCCGGGCGTCGAGCTACGCGTGCTCCAGCGTGCTCCCGCGTATGCGCTGATTCCGCCCTGGTCGCGGGAGTCTATGTAGGCTCAGTTTCCCGGATCTCGCTCAGCACCTCGGCCTCGACCTCCGGGTTCCGTTCGCCATCCTTGGTGGCGATCAGTTCTTTCGGCGCCAGCGAGATCAAGGGCAGGATCATCGCGTACACCGCGGTGGTCGCTATCACGCAGTAGGTGAATCCGAGCGTTGCGCTGCTGTTGTAGATCCATGAGCCCAATAGATCGCCGGCACGCGCCGAGAGCGCGAACACGCCATCCACCAGCATCATCAAGGTGCCTTGCAGGCCTGGCGGACAGGACCGCATCGCAAGATCGAAGTAGGCTGCGGTGGCGACACCGCCCATCAGCCCTATCGGTGCCGCCAATACAAGCGCGAGATTGGCTGAGTGAATGAATGCCAGCGGAATCATCTGCGGCACCGCGACGATCGTCCCCCACCACAGCAGCTTGTTCAGCGGTACTTTCTTGCACAGAAAGCCATAGAGCAAAAATGTCGGGACGAACGCAGCAGCAAAGATCCCGTTGTAGTACGAGTAAACGGAATCCGATGCATGCAGCTCTGTTGGCCAGATAGAACTGCAGTGGAGTGGCCGCCCCCGGCGCAAAGTTCCACAGAAAGCAGATGAGAACTGCTGGATAAACGGCCTTATGCCTGATCAGCCGCCTGACATTCCCAACGAAATCGGTGCGCCTGGCGTGCGGCTTCTCGTAGATATGACCGAAGACGGGAGTGGGCTTCCAGAGCCCCAACACGGCAGTCAATATATTGAACATCGCCACCAGGAAGAGGGCCGCTTTCGCTGCAAGATGATCGGAGATGTACCCCGAAGCGAACGCTCCCGCTACGACCGGCACGGAGCCGATCACGTTCAACAGCGCGCTCAGGCGCCCGGACATGAGCTTCTCCTGGCCCACCAGTGCGATCAAACCCTGATAGGCTGCGGCGACAAAGCGGGACGACAGCATCGCCAGCATCACCCCGACGATCAGTCTCTCATATGAGAAACCCGAAGATGCCATCCAGATGAATGCCACCGCGGTCACCGGAGCGAAAATCAGGAAGAAGCCGCGATCCCGCAACCCCAGTGGATTCCAATGGTCGCGCGCGAGGCCAAACGCGAACGCCAGGTAAACAGGTATGCCCGTCACCAGGCGGAATATCGAGATCTGCGTTGCCGTCGCGTGAAGCTGGTTTTTGAGTATGTACGACGTCTGTATATCGACCAGCAAGCCGCCCGGAGATGCCAGAGCGATGAACAGGGTCATGCAACCGAAATACAACATGGTTCGGTCACTGCCCTCGAAGCCATTACGACCAGAAGCGGCCGGCATTTTCGTAGCTCAACAGCAAATCTGGGATATCGATCTGATCCGGGTTGCCGACCAGAACTGCTCGCAGAGCCACATTTACCGGCCTCAAGCGCTCCATCGGGCATCGATAAAAGAATACTGCGTCGGTGCTGGGAAAGTGTAGGTGAAGTGCGATGTTTGTCGTGTTGCTATGGCGGGTTTCCTCCGGCAGCGATCCGTCCGGGGCGACCTGCAACGTCATGAGCGCCCGCCATCGGTTCCTCAGCCCGCGCCTATGCGGCGCGTACCGCCTTCTTCCTCGCGGGCTTCGCGCCCCGCACCCCCGACTCATCCCCTCGCGTGCCCCGAACCTCGCTTGGAGTGGTTCCCGTCCAGCGCTTGAACGCATGCCGGAAACTCACCGCATCGCTGAAATCCAGCGCCAGCGCGATGTCCTCGACGCTCAGCGTGGTCGTGCTGAGATAGTCGATCGCTAGCGCCTTGCGCACGCTCGCCAGCAGCTCGCTGTATGACGTTCCGGCGGCCTCGAGCTTGCGGCGCAACGTGCGCGCGGTCATGCACAGGCCCTCGGCGATCTCGTCGATTTCCGGAAACCGGCCCGGCGTACGCGTGAGTTCCTGGTAGACGCGCCGCGTGATATCCGACTGACTGCGGAGATCGTCGAGCAGGCGCGCGCAGTGCTGCGACACCTGCGCCGCGGTGATCGGGTTGGCGAGCCGCGGCGCGCGCGGCAGCCATGCCCCGGGGTAGCTGAGTACATTGTGCGGCTGGTCGAAGGCGAGCGGGCATTCGATGACCTCGGAGAGCAGTGCCGCATGTGCCGGTTCCGGCTGCGTGAACTGCGCGCGCGCCGGCACGCACCAGGTGCCCATGACGTCCTTGATGATCGTGGCGTGCAAGGCAAACTGCATGTCGATCAGGAAGTGATATAGCCGGGCGTCGAGCTCGGGCAGCAGAACCGCTTCCCGATCGGGAAAGTGCCAGGATGCCGTGTCGCCTTGCTCTTCCCAGCGGATCTCCAGCATGCCGTTCGCGAACTGGTGATACTTGACCGCAGAGTCGAAGCCACGGGCCATCGATTCTGAACAGAGCATCGCGTAGCCGTACATGGCGTAACTCGAAGCATGCAGCAGACGACCGACCCGCACCCCCAGGTCTGAAGAAGCGTATTGACGGAGCGCGTTGCGCGCCGCCGTCAAAAACTGCTGAGGCGACGTGAGCGTGAAGGGGTCGGCAACGGATTCGGGATCGAGGCTCGTCTCGGCCAGCACCGCGCGGGTGTCCAGCCCCAGTTCTGATGCAACTGCGATCAGGACTGCGAGCTTGGACGGCGAGAAGCGTTTCTCGCAAAGCGTGGCGAGTTGCGCGACGTCGGGCAGCCGGTCACGGGGGAGGCGCGTCTCCATTGGTTTCGAAAGCGCATGGTGCGGCATGACTGAGTCCTGGGTTCAGCGTCCGGAATCCGGTTCGATAGGCGTTCCGGGCACGCGATTCTGCACCCGAACGTGCCTGCCTGCCAGCGGATTCGCCCTGAGAGCGAGCACGTCACGCCGGCCGGACTGTCTGGCGCCGCGGCTTTCGCGGACAGCTTGCCTGTCCGTTTCGATCATAGGCAAAGCGCGGCCGGCGCGCGATAGTCGCCGCTGGCGCGATCCGGCAGCGGTGCTGGCGATACGAGCGGAGCCTTCGCGCCGGCAGTCCAAGGATACCTACATGATCAAGAGACACTGGATCGCGTCATATGGCGACATTCCCGCCGAGATCGACGCCGATCGCTACCCTTCCATCAATGCACTGCTGAACGAGGTGATGCAGCGGTTCGCCGACAAGCCTGCGTTCCGGGAGGCCGGGCGGACGCTGAGCTATGCGGACATCGACCGCCTCTCGTCCGCATTGGCCGCCTACCTGCAGCAGGTGGTGGGGATTCGGAAGGGGGATCGCGTGGCCGTGATGTTGCCCAATGTGCTGGCCTTCCCGGTCGTCTTCCTTGCCGTCACGAAAATCGGCGGCATCCAGGTCAACGTCAATCCACACTACACCACACGGGAGCTCCATCATCAGCTCAACGACTCGGGCGTCGAGGCGATCGTGGTCGATGGCGGGTGCATGGACACGCTGGTGGACGTCATTGGACGAACGCGTATCCGCAGCGTGATTTCCGTTGGCCCCGGCGACATCAGCGGCGCCGCTGTGGCACCCGCCGATGTCAGGGACCATGTGTCCCGGCTCGATGCGGTCACGCTGGCGGCCGCGCTTGCCGAAGGGCAGCGGCTCGCCCTTGAACCGGTCACCCTGTGCGGCAGCGATCTGCTGCTGCTGCAATATACCGGCGGCACGACAGGACTGTCGAAGGGCGCCGCGCTGTCGCACCGCAACCTCATCGCGAACATCGAGCAGTTCCGCAGCTTCATGCCGGACGTGCAGCGGCCGGGCGAGGAGGTCGTCGTCACGGCGATCCCGCTGTATCACATCTTCGCGCTGACGGTGAATTTCCTCTCGTATTTCGCGATCGGCGCGGAAAACTGGCTCGTCCCCAACCCGCGCGAGATCGACGCCTTCATCGACGTGCTGAAGGCGGCGCGGCCGACGGTGTTCGTCGGCGTCAACACACTGTATGCCGGACTGGCCAGCCACCCGCGCCTGAAAGAGGTGGACTGGTCGCGCCTTAAGCTGTCCGCCGGCGGCGGCGCGGCGGTGTTCGACGTGGTCTCGGCACGGTGGAAGGCGGTGACGGGCAGCTTCATCCGGGAAGGCTACGGCCTCTCGGAAACCTCGCCCGTGGTTTCGTTCAACCCGCAGTTCATCAATGAATTCACGGGTAGCGCCGGCCTGCCCGTGCCGTCTACCGATGTCAGCTTGCTTGACGAGAACGACCGCGAGGTCGGCATCGGCGAGCCCGGCGAGATCTGCGTGAAAGGGCCGCAGGTGATGCGCGGCTATTGGGAACAGCCGGAAGCGAACGCCAAGGCGTTCACGGCGGACGGCTATTTCCGCACCGGCGACGTCGGCGTCTTCGACGACAAGGGCTTCCTGAAGATCGTCGATCGCAAGAAGGACATGATCATCGTGTCGGGTTTCAATGTCTACCCGAACGAGGTGGAGGCGGTGGCGGCCGCGTTCCCGGGCATTGCGGAATGCGCGTGCGCAGGCGTGCCGGACGAGAAGACGGGCGAGGCGGTGCGGCTGTTTGCCGTCAAGGCGGCCGGCGCCGAGGTAAGCGAGGAGGCACTGATCGCGCATTGTCGCGCGAACCTCGCGGCCTACAAGGCGCCGAAAATGATCCACTTCGTCGACAAGCTGCCGAAATCGGCCGTGGGCAAGATCCTCCGGCGGGAACTCGGCAACGGCGGCTGATGCCGGCTACGCGGTACCCGCTCCCTCGTGTCGCTCTTGAAGCAGCTGTCAACGCGCGTTCGGGTAGCGCTTGTCCGGATTCGCGCGAATAGAGGGGTACCACGGCCAGTCAATCCTGCTACTCGGCAAACAGGTCTGGACCGAACACTTCATAGTGGATGCGCGCCTCACGGATACCCAATTCCTTCAGCGCGTCATGCTGCATCCGCATGAACGGGACCGGGCCGCAGATGTAATAGTCCGCGTCGGGCAACAGGATCATATCCTTGATCGACTTGACGTTGACCAGCCCTGCGTAGTCGAAGTCCTGGCCAGCGACGTCCTGCGGCAGCGGATCATCGTAGAACACGATCAAGTTGAAATTGGCATAGGTCTTGGCGGCCTCGCGCAGCCGGTCGCGCATGGCATGCACCCCGCTGTTTCGTGCGCCATGCACGAACACCACCTGGCGCTGCGGGTCCTGTATTGCCCGCTTGAGCATGCTGACCATCGGGGTCAGCCCCACGCCGCCGCTGATCAGGACGATGGGCGTCTTGGCGTTGACGTCGATATGGAAGCTGCCATAGGGCGCGGCCAGCTTGACCTCGTCGCCGACATTGACGTGATCGTGCAGCAGGCATGAGACATAGCCCGGCGGCTGCGCGCCGCCGCCCTCGCGCTTCACCGAGATCCGATAGCTGCGCCCATTGGGCATGTCCGACAGGCTGTATTGGCGGATCTGCTGCAAGCCCAGGGCCGGCACGTCGACTGCGACGCTGATGAACTGACCGGGTTCAAAGTTCACCACCGGCCCGCCATCGGCAGGCTCGAGGATGAACGACGTGATCACGCTACTCTCGGGCCGCTTTTCGCGCACGACAAAGGTGCGCCAGCCGGTCCATCCGCCCAGTTGCCCGGCGGAACGCTCATACAACTCGCTTTCCATGCCCATTAGCACGTCGGCGAGATTTCCATAGGCCTGTGCCCATGCGGAAATGATGTCGTCGGTTGCTGCACTGCCCAAGACTTCCTTGATGGCAGCCAGCAGGTTTTCCCCGACGATCGGGTATTGCTCTGGCCGCACGCCGAGACTCGCATGCTTGTTGGCAATGTTCTTCAGCACAGCCGCCAGACTGCTCGGGTCCTCGATATTCTCCGCATACGCGTAGACCGCACGCGCCAGCGCCTGCTGCTGCTGGCCCTGTTCCTGGTGGGCCATGTTGAAGACATTCTTCAGTTCGGGATGCGCCTCGAACATGCGTTTATAGAAGCACTTGATGATGTCGTAGCCGTGTTCGGCCAGCACCGGCGCGGTCGCCTTTACGATGTCCTTCGTCTTCTGCGTCAACATGAACTACCTCCGAAATGTACGTGTGGGAGCCGCCAAGCAGGAAAGGCCTGGCTGGCGGCTGGCTAGACTGAACGGCCACGCTATCCCGCGGCGCGGGATGTGTCAGGCGGCGCGGCGGAAAGCTGGAGTTCGACTTGCTCGATGTTCCTCTCATGAGAAGCCAGCATCGCGGCAAGATCGGCACGGATGCGCGCATCGTGGATGCCCGGGACCAGCGCCTTCAGCTTGCGGACGACCCAGCCCTGGCCTCGGTTCAGGAATGCCATGCGTTGCGGCAGATCGCTGATGGCCATCGCTTTCTCATGAAAGGCGCCGGTGCGCCGGGTCGGGGTGGCGTCCAGCGACAGAATGGCCCTGGTCAGCACCGCACACCAGCGCGCTTCATCCTGGCGAATGCCGATCAGCAGTTGCCGGAGTTGAGGGTCGGAGGCCTCTGCCAGGCTTTGCGATGCCACGCGTGCCCCCGCGCGCTCGGCCTCCAGCAGTTCGTTCAGGGCCGGCAGTAGATCGGCGTTCTCTGCGTCGGGGTGAGGCATGTCATGCGCCTGGCCGGGGGCAGCCGGGACAGCGCCCGAATCGAGAAGCGCACCGGCTTCGGTGACGATCTGACGCAAGCGCTCGGCCGCGCTGACAATCCCATGGACGCGTGCCGCCCCCGTGCCGGCATACAGCGCCATCGCTTCGAAATCCCCGGTCATCGAGCGGAGCGGCGAATCGGTGCTGAACAGATAGATCGGGCGCCCCTCCTCCTCACCGATCACGACCTTTTCCGTTCCGTTTGGATCCCCCCGCTCGCCGCGCGTGACGCTGTTTGCCAGAACCCGCACGCTCGCCCCTTTGGGCCAATTGATGTGGAAGAGTTCGGTCAGGAGCGTTTCGCCCTCGGCAGCATCGACGATGCGCTGCTGGTGGTAGGCATGCGCGAAAGACTCGTGAGTCGGAATGAAAGCGGTACCGAGCACCACACCCTGAGCGCCAAACGATAGTGCCGTGGCCATATCGGCGCCGTCGACGATGCCGCCCGCGGCGAGCACCGGAATATTCGTGGCGGCCACGATCTCCGGCAGCAGCGTGGCAAGCGGCTGCTTGCCGCGCACGTGGCCGCCGGCTTCCTGGCCCTGGACAATCACGATCTGCGCGCCGGCGGCTTCGGCAGCTTGCGCATCCGCCAGCGAGCCCACCTGGTAAACGACCAACACGTTCGCATCCAGCAGCCGTCGGATGACCGCCGGAGCCACGTCCCAGAACAAGCCGACGACCGGCACGCGAAGCGCAATGCAGGTGGCAATCTGCGCATCCAGCAGTTCAGGGGCTGTGGCGGACGGAATCAGATTCACGCCGAACGGGCGATCCGTGGCGGCGCGCACCTGCTGCACTTCGGTTCGGATCAGATCTATCGGTTCACGCACCATGCCGAGAAAGCCGAAGCCCCCGGCAAGGGTAACCGCGCTCACCAGTTCCGCACGCGCAACGCCACCCATGCCAGCGAGGACAACCGGCCAGGTGCATCCGAGCAGATCGCAGACGGGGCGATGCAGTATGGCGGCGAGGCTCTCGGCGCGGGCCGGGTCTTGGATCGGAGTCGACATATCACTTCTCTCTTGGCTCTCTTGGCAGCAAGACGGTTCCGTGTGAACTACCGCCGTCACGTTTGGTGATGACGGTCTTCACATGGCTCGTATGGATGGTTGGGCCAGTTGTGCGCAGCTGTCCTTGTGTGGCGTGCCAGCATGGCTTGCTGCGGCAGCACGCCCGATCTGTCACCAAACGCGCCGATTGCGTCATTGCGCATGCCTGAACGGCTCTGCCGCCTGTCTTCCTGGCAAATGCCGACATGTTTCAAGACGATCACTTTGCTTCCACTCCCACATTTTCCCTTTCCAGTTAACAACAAGCCAATGCATTATCATTTCAGATATCAGCAAGAAAATTGTTATGAAGTGATGGATATCAATCTGGCACGCACCTTTCTGGAGGTGTCGAGATGCGGCAGCTTCATCGCCGCTGCGGAGCGCATGCACCTGACGCAGACGGCTGTCAGTGCGCGGATCCGCACATTGGAAGACTTGCTGGAACGCCGGCTCTTCGTGCGCAACAAGGCCGGGGCGCGCCTGACGCCCGCCGGAGAACGGTTCGTGCGGCACGCGACGGCGCTCGTGCAGGTATGGGAGCAGGCACGGCAGTTCGTTGCCTTGCCGCCAGGCCGCGAGGAGGTGGTGAGTCTGGGCGGAGAATTGAGCCTGTGGTATCCGCTGCTGGCGGACTGGCTGATCTGGATGCATCAGGAATGCCCTGATATCGCGTTGCGCACGGATGTCGATGGACCGATGCGCCTGCTCGATCGCGTGCAGGAGGGTTCGCTCGATCTTGCTGTTCTCTACAATCCGCCACAGCGCCCGGATCTCGTATCCGAACTGCTCGTTGAAGAAAAGCTCATCATGGTCACCAGCGCGGCGGATGGCGCGATGGACCCGGCACAGTACATCTACGTCGACTGGGGACCAAGTTTCGCCGCCAATCATCAGGCAGCATTCCCAGGCCTCAGCAGCCCGCCAGTCTCCATCTCGCTGGGCCCGCTTGCCCTGACCTATCTGCTGTCGGTCGGCGGATCGGGCTACTTCCGGGTCGGTACCGTGCAACCATTCCTGTCTGACGGCCGTCTGCGCCGCGTGGAAAACGCACCGGAGTTCTCGTGGTCGGCATACGCCGTATATGCCACGCGACGGGAGGATCGGGTGATCGATCGCGTGCGGCACGGTCTGCGCACGGTGGCGAGCATCCGGGAAACGAACGGCCTCGGGCATGTCATAGGGTCGCGACCATTGCGCGCGTGACGCCGGGCGTTTTGGCGTCAGGCCGCGTGCCCGGCATGCCCGCTGCCGGGCGCGGCCCCCATGTCGTCATACTCGCGCGAGATGTCCTTGTTGGTGTAGTCACGCAGTTGCGAGGCGGCGAACACGCTGAGTGCCGCACACACCAGGACGTAGGCGGCAATGGCGTACCCCGACTGGTACTTGGCGAACAGCGCTGTTGCGATCAGCGGCGCGGGACCGCCGGCAATCACCGAGGCGAGTTGGTAGCCCATCGAAGCGCCGCTGTAGCGCAGGCGTCCGGTGAAGTTCTCGGCGATCAGCGCCGCCTGCGGGCCGTACATCATCGAGTGTGGAACCAGCGAGAGCACGATCGCTGCGAACACCCACATCGGGTTGCGGGTGTCCACCATCGCGAAATAGAGGAAGCCGAACACCCCCACCGCCACCGCGCCCGCGATATACATGCGGCGCCGCCCCCACACGTCGGACAGATGGCCGAAGAACGGAATGGTGAAGAACTCGAGCACCGCCGCAGCGAGCACGGCGGTCAGCAGCAGGTTCCGCGACATGCCCAGCGTCATGACGCCATAGGTGAACACGAAGGCCGTGAAGATGTAGAACGGCGCTTGCTCGGCCATACGGACCAGGGCTGACAGCACGATGTCCATCGGCTGGCGCCGGATCACCTTGAGCATCGGAGCCTTCTCGATCCGGTTTTCGGCCAGCAGCCGCGCGAAGATCGGCGTCTCGAGGATGTTCAGCCGGATATAGAGCCCCACCGCGACCAGCACGATGCTGAGGAAGAACGGTACGCGCCAACCCCAGGTCAGGAATTGATCCCCCGCCAGCCAGCTCAACGCCAGCACCGCCAGGTTGGCCAGGAACAATCCTGCCGGCACGCCGAACTGCGGCCAGGAGGCGACCAGGCCGCGATGCGCGTCGGAGCGCGCCCATTCCATCGACATCAGCACCGAGCCGCCCCACTCTCCGCCTACGCCGACGCCCTGGATAAAGCGCAGCACCGTCAGGATGACCGCGCCCCAGATGCCGATCTGCGCATAGGAGGGTACGAACGCGACGGCAAACGTGGCCAGGCCCATCAGCAGCAGCGTGGCGACCAGGGTGGCCTTGCGGCCGATGCGATCGCCGTAGTGCCCGAAGATCGCTGCGCCGATCGGGCGGGCGACAAAGCCCACCGCATAAATCAGGAATGCCTCAAGCGTCCCGACGAGCGGATCGGATTTCGGGAAATACAGCTTGGCGAATACCAGGCCGGTCACCGTGCTGTAGAGGAAGAAGTCGTACCACTCGATCGTGGTGCCCACGGTGCTGGCGACCACGGCGCGACGCAACTGGCGCCGCGCCTCCTGTTCGGATAGGGCGGATAGGGGCATCGCCCCTGTTTGCATGGGATCCATTTTGCGTGCCCCCACATGCCATATACCGGTATAGACAGCCTGAAAACGGGAGGGGTTCCTGCTGGCAAGGCGCGGAGCCTTGTAGGCCAGGGAGCTAATCCGCTAGTCTCGGATGGGATACTTGCGCTGGGCTTCTGCTTCTCTGTGCCTCTTCTCTACCTCTAGCCGAGGTCATTCACCGGCGCTCCTGGCGCAACCAGGAGGCCGTTGACACGGCCACGCTCGAATAAGTGAACTGATACAGAAACCGCCGCCTCCTGCTGCCTATCGGAAACATCCCGCCCGCCGAAAGAAGCTCGGTATTGTCTGCAACCCCCTCATTCCCGCATGGCCGCGCGACGCAAACCAATGAGGCTCGTAGATTTCCGGCGCGGTTCAGCCCCATTGAATTCAAGCGCCGGCGTTACCTACTAAGCCGGCCAATTCGAACGCCCCCACGCGCAGAGGCTCACGAAGCCATCACCGCTTGCGAACACATTGTCGTTGCGAGTGGAAAACGGAAATTTGTATTCGGTTTCTTCGCTACTGACGACGCCGACGATGCGTGGATCGGTTCCGTTATTCCACCACGCAAACATAGGCCCACCAGAATTACCGTGGTTCAGATCGCAGTTCTCGGTCTCAAGCTCTTCTCCCCCATTAGAATCGCCGTCGGTGTCGTTGATGGTGAAGCCCTGTTGAAATGCTGGCTCCTCAGCATTGTCGATGTCACCGGGGTAGCCGATATTGCTCCACACCGGCAGATTGTTCCAATCGTCCGAATAACTGTTGTAGCCGAAATAGCCAAGGGATGCTCCCAATGGCTCATACAAGCGCAATATCGCCCAGTCGTATCCGGTGCCACCGGTATCGTAACCGCGCGCATCGGATACATACGATTCCACTCCAGCCCCAAAAAGCGACGTCCCGTTGAAATACGCAGGAACGAATCTCATTGACCATGGTGAATCGCCCCATGGCACCATGTGGCCCGCCGTGATGACCAGACGATCTCCGATCAACGCCCCAGTTCCACTTTCGCCTCGGTTGTTGAAGATTCGGCCAACAAGTCCCCACGGCCACGATGCGTCCTCGAATGCATAGCGGGCGCTGTCGTACACCCACAGGGGGCGTACACGCCGCCCATCGAAGCGTCGCAACATTCGCGTTGCACGCTCCAGGACGATGCGGGGCGCAGGGAGTGCATCGATCCAGGCAGGCCGGTAAGCGGTGTACGAGGCTCGCTCATCGAACTCTTTCAAAAACTTGCTCGATGAGTGCCGCTCCAAGCTGATACCCGGGCACGCGCCTTTTAGCCGCTCGCCTACGGGCACCCTGATCTTCCATAAGGGTTGCCCGCGACTCTCGATCGATTCAATTTGCACCTGAGGCTTTTCAGACGAGTCCATTGTTGAATAGAGCACGCGCATCCCAATCATCGCGCGCAGCGCTTCCGGCATTTCGCCGGTTCCCAGAATAGCCCGTCGTGTGCGAACGCCTGCGAGGGGAGTCGGCGCTTGACGATCGCCGATAAAGCGATGTGAATTGTGTGAATTGTTCATAGCAATCTCCTTCATCTTCCGTATAAAGGCTCACCTTCCACATGGTCGTCTCAGGCCGTGTCGCATGCACACTGGCAGAGCGATAAATGGCCGACCGAGCGACTCGCCAGCTAGAGCAGCAAACACCTTCACTAAAGAAAGACCATGTATTGCCCGACACATGCCGGGATGCAGGACGGCTTCGTCCATCTGCCATCATCGTATGCACGGCAGCATCCACTCGTAATGAATCGTTTTTCTCGCTGATCTAAACCCCGCTCACACTGTTTCATTTTTGATATGAGGTGGACGGCGTCGTTGCACAAATCCAGGATTGCGCCTGATGCTTGCGCACAAGGGTGCCAGCGGAGGCCTACCAAGACGCTCTAAAAAAATGACTTCCTGAGATGACGCCAGTAGATGATGCAACAGGCCAACTTCAGGAAGGCTTATGGATGGTGGCCAAGCGCTCGAAGCAGGCGAAGCTGCGCAGGCAGACGATCAGTAAGAGCCCGTGCTCTTCTAAAGAACACGTACCGAATCTGAAACGATTTAATATCGCATTAATTCACTTATAAAAATTCTTCAATTCGTTCAAAAAAGGACCTTCCTAACATGGATCTATGTGGAATATTTGCGTGGCCACTGGCAGATTCTCATTGCCACAAGATCCGCAATGATCAGGAAGGCGCATCAGTCCAGCGGTGAACGGCCGATGTGACCGCTAACCATAGGCTTGGAGCAGCCACTGCACGGCGCTGGACGCTAGTTCGAGCGCGACTGACCAGGGGTTTCGTCCGGCTGCCGCCCGTCGGCGCCTGAGGAGGGGAGGGACATGACTGCACCGACGATCGATGGGCGCATGATCTGCGCCAGCAACTGGGCATACGCCATCACGCAGACTGGTCCCGTACCGCCTCTGGCCCCTTACGACAGCGGGTCTGGTTTGACGGGCACGATAAGCGGCTTCGCGACAGGATCGAATCGCATTGACGCAGCCTTGGTCGGGAGCGGCGAGGACGGCGTCGTCCTGGCATTTCGCGGAACGCTTCCACCAACGTCATCCGAGCCAAAGCAGGTGCTTGACGACTGGCTCCATGATTTTGAGGCGGTGCTGGTCGCAGGCGAAAAATTGCCCGGCCGCGTCCACCAGGGCTTTCTCGGCGCGCTGGACGCGCTTTGGCCAGCGGTCTCATCGGCGGTCGCTGAGCAGATGGCCGCATCGCCCAAGAAGCACTTGTGCATCACAGGCCACAGCAAGGGCGGCGCCGTCGCGCACTTGGCAGCGGCGCGTTTCGCGCAGAGCGCGATGGTGAACGGCGCCGACATCTCTGTGCGCACCTTCGAGGGCGCCCATCCGGGAGACCAGGCGTTTGCGGATGGGTATCAGCATCTTGTGCAGGATGTGATCCGCTACGAGTATCAAGATGACCTCGTGCCTCACATGCCGCCGTCGATTATGGTCCGCCGCCTTTTCAAGGCGGAGCCCTTCTTCAAACCGCTATTGCCCATCGACAGCAGCGTTGACTATGCGCCGGCGGGCCGGCTGCAGTTCATTGATTGGAGCGGGGAGATCCGGAGTGAGTCGACTGTGCTGAGCACGGAGCGGTTCTTCCACCTGGCCACCAAGCTCGCCGCGCTCAAATTTGACGCAATCGTCGGTGACCACTCCATCAAGCTCGGCTCGGGCTGCATGAATGCTGTGTGCCCGACGGGGGTTCCTTGAGGTCCGACATGAATAAGGGTGGCAGCCGGATCGTCGGCTGTGCTTAAACAACCTCGATGCAATGCTCGATGGATTGAACAGTCATCCGCCATAGAGGCGGCGGAACGATCAGCAATTGCGTGGTCGCTCCGCCGATGAGCGCGTCTGAACTTCTCAACCGGTAGATAAAAGCGCCGAGGATAGCAAGGCTAGTTGTAACCCAAGACGGCGATGGCACCTACATCGGGCCGGTCGCTGGAGCTGTCCATCAGCACCTCGGTGGGCTTCTTCTTGCGCACAAAGAGCGCAACGGTAAAGGTCGAGGGGGCAAGATTCGTCGATGTCCGCGGCGGTTGCGGTGAACCTTCCTGGCTGATGCCGAAGAGAGGTTCGACGTAGGAGGTAATCATCACAACTCCTGTGAGGTGGCAAGAGCTTTAGAGGATCGGATCCGGGAGACGGGTGACAGCCCTCATACGTGAGCTGTCATGCTGCCCGATTCCCCCCGGAGTTCGCCCGAGGGGACATACGCTCTACAACGCGGCAGCGAAGATTGCGATGACTTGCGCCAGCGTTGCTTTGCGCGGATTCGTCAGCATGCAAGCGTCCTTTTGCGCATTGTTCGCCATCACCTCAAAGTCTTCCGCCTTGACGCCCAGGCCCGCAAGGCCCGCCGGAATGCCGATCGATGCGGAGAGGGACCGGATCGCCGAGATGGCAGCGTTGGCGGCGTCACTCGTGCTCAGGCCCGCAACGTTTGCGCCGAGCAGTTCGGCGATCTTCGCGAAACGCTCAGGCGCGGCAATCAAGTTGAATTCCGATACGTGCGGCAGCAGGATTGCGTTGCATACGCCATGTGGCAAGTTATAGAAGCCACCAAGCTGATGGGCCATCGCGTGAACGTAGCCAAGTGAGGCATTGTTGAAGGCCATGCCGGCGAGATATTGGGCGTAGCACATCGCTGCGCGGGCTTCCATCGAGTCCCCATTCGCGACAGCCTTGGGCAGCCACTCGCCGATCAGGGCGATGGCTTTTTCCGCACATGCATCGGTAATTGGCGTGGCGGCGGTGGAGACGTAGGCCTCGACAGCGTGCGTCAGCGCATCCATGCCCGTTGCCGCAGTCAAAGCGGGCGGCATGGCCACCATCAGGCGAGGATCGTCGATTGCGATCAAGGGTGTACAACGCCAATCGACGATGGCCATCTTCACGTGATTGCTGGAATTCGTGATGATGCAAAAGCGCGTCATCTCCGCAGCGGTGCCGGCAGTCGTGTTGATCGAAATCAGTGGCGTCATTGGCACCGTTGATTTGTCGATGCCCTCGTAGTCGCGAATATGTCCACCTCCGGCAGTGACGAGGCCGATACCCTTGGCGCAGTCGTGCGAGGAACCGCCGCCGAGCGAGACAATGAAGTCGCATCCTTCCTGCTCGAACAGCTTCACGCCGTCGTGAACGTTGACGTCGGTCGGGTTGGGTTCCGCACCCGGAAAGATGATGGCCTGCAGCCCTGCCTCGCGGATGTAGCCCGCGATGGTTTCGGAGAGCCCCATCTTGTGCAGGCCCGCATCCGTGACGATGAGGGCCTTTTTCGCGCCAAGTGACTTGGCGCGCGTGCCGGTCTCACGCGCGCAGCCTGGGCCAAAGAGAGTCACGCAGGGGATGAAGAAGCTGTCGATGCGATCAGCGGTGTTGAGGTGGGTCATGTCGTCTCCAATGTTCTGGTGATTGAGGTGTCTTGCACCCGCAAGCCTTTCCGCATGATCCATGCCTGTACCTGCAAGGTGATTCACCAGACGCTACCGGCCAGACGAGACTCTCAGATGAGCCGTTCCAGCCCGTTTTGGAGGGACCCGTGCCGCTCCAAAATTGAACACATCGATTCGAATGACAACAACCGGGAAGCGGGCATGCGCCCGCTGTGTGGCAAAGGCCCGCTGAGCACCAGGCGGCAACCATGCAGTAGTGGAGATCGGCTTCTCATCGTCCACATCTGCCGCGTGTTCCGCGTGTTCCGCGTGTTCCATAAGTGAGCGGCCGGATCGGCAGCCGGCAGGAACACGCCCAGCGCTTATCCCAACGTCAGCCCGCCATGCGCCAGCAATTGCCGGAAGACCGCCAGCCGCGCGTCGCCGGTCTGTGCCAGCCTTTGGCAAACGTGGAGGTGTTTGCTCATGTCGCTGTGTGATTGCAGCGCTTCTTTGCACTCCTGCTCGGATATCTCCAGGTGGACACCCGTCAGGATCGCGCGGCCCTTGCCAACGCGCGAACTCACGATGGCGGGTGGCGTGCCTTCGATACCCGTATAGACCGCCAGGACCTGCGTATCGGCATCGGGCGCATCGCCAAAGTCAAAGCGGCAGCCGCCGTGGTAGTGCGTATAAAGCGACATCGGGGCGGCGGTCAGTCGATCCGTGGTCCGGATCTCCACCGCGGCAGTGGTTCGCGGTGTCCCGTCATAGAGGACACCGCCGGTAAGCTCCGGCAGCGAACCCACGGCGACCGCATCGACGAAGTTCAGTTCGCGCGTGCCGCAGATCTCGCCCCTGGTTCCCGCATGAAAGGCCAGCTCCCTGCACGCGTAGTAGGCACCGGCGCAGATTCCCAGGTAAACGCCCCCGCCCTCGACGAAGCGCCGGATGCGCGCGTTTGGCGCGCCGTTGAGTGCTGCGCAATAAGGCAGGTCGGCACCACCCGGCATCACGAACATGACCGCGTCATCGAAGAGCGCAGCGTCTTCCTTGATGTCGGCAGCCATCACGGCACGGATTTCATACGCGCCGGAATGAAGCTGATGCCCGATTGTCCGCATCAGGCAGGCAGTCCAGTCGGAGGCGCCGTCATCGACGTAGGTCAGGATCTGGGGCCTTGGCATGCTGGTTTGTGATCGGTTGGTGGCGCGCTGCAGCCTACTGGCGGTGTGGCGCGATGATGCCGAAGCGATCCATCTGGCGGTAGACTGTGGCGCGCGCGATGCCCAGGTCGGACGCGACTTGGGTAATGCGCCACTTGTTGCGCCGCAGGGCATCGAGCAGGATTTCGCGTTCGTCGCTCGGGGTATCGACTGCGGCCACCAGCGGCGTCTGCGCTTGATTGTCGCCCGTCACCTCGAGGATTTCCGGCGGCAGCGCATCCGTGTCGATCAAGCCGTTTTCGCTCATGGCCAGTGCGAAGCGCAGCACGTTGCGCAACTGCCTGACATTGCCCGGCCATGGGAAAGCCAGGAGCAATGCGAGTGTAGCGGGTGT
Source organism: Cupriavidus sp. 09_S30 (assembly GCF_056930435.1). Classification (NCBI taxonomy): domain Bacteria; kingdom Pseudomonadati; phylum Pseudomonadota; class Betaproteobacteria; order Burkholderiales; family Burkholderiaceae; genus Cupriavidus; species Cupriavidus sp. 09_S30. Next base: position 2,902,076 of record NZ_JBXOWI010000002.1, read on the forward strand.
CAGTTCGGCCTGCATGTCAAGCTGCCGGGCTTCTTCCTCGGCAATGCGTGCAATCAGGTAGTCCTTGTCGCGCCGCTCGCGCAGGGCCGGCAGGTAAAGCGTGGCGCCGCACAGGCGGTAGTAGAGATCCTCACGGAAAGATTGCTCGGCAATCAGTTGGCGCAGATCGCGGTGTGAGGCCGCAATGACGCGCAGGTCAACCGGAATCGGCTTCTCGGCGCCGAGCGGCATCACCTCGCGCTCGGACAGCACACGTAGCAGGCGGCTTTGCAGATGCAGCGGCATATCGCCGATCTCATCGAGGAAGAGTGTCCCGCCATCTGATTGTGCGATCAGTCCGCGCATGCCCTTGCTGCGGGCGCCGGTGAAGGTGCCGGCGGTATAGCCGAACAGCTCGCTTTCGATCAGGGATTCGGGAATCGCCGCGCAGTTGACCGCCACAAACGGCTTGCTGCGGCGCTCGCTGGCCGCGTGCAATGCCTTGGCAAGGACTTCCTTGCCGGTGCCGGTCTCGCCGTGGACCAGGATATTCAGGGGCTTGTTGGCCAGTCGCTTGGCCTGGAGGATCAGCCGCTGCATCTGCGGGTCGTCCGCGCCGAGTGCATCCAGCGCGGCACTCGCCTGTGGGCTGGGCAGCGACGGCTGCGCGCCAGGCAGGGACGGACGGCCGGGCGCGCCGCGCGGCGGGATGGCGGTGGCGTAGTAGAGGCCGTGGTCGTGGGTGCGCACCGCCGTGCGCTCGGAGGAGGTCCCGGCGCGGGCAATACGCCACAGTTCGCTCATGTTCTCGCGGAAGACCTCGGTCAGCAGATGCCCCCGCGGGTCGCCAGGAGCTTGCCCACTGGTCTCGTCGGCCAGCACCAGCTTGCGCCGCCCTCCGCTGTTGATGCCGCGGATCACGCCGTCGGCGTCAAAGGCGACCATGATCTCGCTGTCCACGTCCACCAGCGACCAGGTCGCACCCAGACGCAGAATCCACTGGTCGCGGAAGTAGCGCAGGAAGTTGGCATCCTCGATCATCTGAGCGTACATCGTGGTCATCTGCAGCGTCAGGTGCTGCCCCTCCCGCGGTCCCGGGGCGCTCAGCGCGGAAACGTCGAGCACGCCGAGAAAGCCGCCGGTGGGATCGAACAATGGGGCGCTGTTGCAGGTGAGCGTGATATGCGACAGGTCGAAGTGATCGGTCTGGTGGCAGGTCACCGGCGCCTGCTCGACGATGCAGGTCCCGACCGCGCAGGTGCCGGCGCGCGGCTCGCTCCAGTCGGCACCGAGGTAGAGGCCGGCGTGCTTGAGCTCGTGGTCCCAGTGATCATTGCCGATGAAATCCACCGCCACGCCGTGGGCATCGGTCAGCAGCAGCACGTAGTCCAGGGCGGACACGCGCTTGTAGAGCTGCTCCATACCGTTGCGCGCCACGCCAAGGAAGTCCTCGATCTGCTCCTTGTGCTCACGCAGGCGATGCGCCTCCACGATATGCGCGGGTACCGGGCGGCTGGGGTCCAGGCCATAGTCATTGACGCAACGTGCCCAGGAGCGCTCGATGGCGTTGCCTGCAGTGCCCGGCTGCTGCGAAAAGGCGAGCAGGCGCTCGATATGTGCCCGGTGTGCTTTCTGCAGCACGGCTGTCTCCTTGGCCGGTTGGGGGTGGTTGGTCCAGGCGGTCTAGCCGCCGCCTTGAACCGAACTCTACGCTAATGCATTTGCCGGTCCGCCGCAATGCGGTATCGGCTCACACGCCGGCTCACAGCTCGCGCCGCTGCAGCGCGCCGGCAATGTACTCTGCCTGGCGGATGGCCAACGCCACGATCGTCAGCGTGGGATTGGCCGCCGAACTGGAGGCGAACTGGCTGCCGTCGGAGACAAAGAGGTTGGGAATGTCATGGCTCTGGCCCCAGCGGTTGACTACGCCGTCGCGAGCGTTTGCGCTCATGCGGTTGGTGCCCATATTGTGGCTGGCCGGGTAAGGCGGCATGTCGATCACGCGGGTGGCGCCAACCGCTTCTGACATCTTGTGGAACTGGGCTAACGCGTGCTTGCGCATGGCAGCGTCATTGGCATGGTCGGTCTTGCTGACGATAGGCACCGGCAAGCCGTACTGGTCCTTCTCCGTCGCGTGCAGGGTGACGCTGTTCTGCTCCTGGGGAAGGTCTTCGCCGCACACCCAGACGCAGCTCATGTGGTCGTACATTTCCAGTGCCGACGTGACATCGCGGCCCCAACCGTCAGGTTTCATGAAGGCCGCGGTAAACGGCAGACCGAGCGACAAGCCCTCCAGGTGGTAGCCGCCCTGGAAGCCGCGTTTCGGATTGAGCTTGGCCTCATCCGATACCACCGCCGCCAACGCCGTGCCGCGGTACATATAGACCGGCTTGCGATGGATCGCCACCGCCGCGGCGGTGGTGTGGTTGAGATAGTTGCGGCCCACCTGGCCGGAGGAATTGGCCAGGCCTTGCGGGAACATGCTGCTGGCCGAGTTCAGCAGCAGGCGGGGCGATTCAATCGAGTTGCCAGCCACGCAAACCACCCGCGCACGCTGGAGCTGCCGGCGGCCGCGCGCATCGACATAGAGCACGCCGGTGACCTTCCCTGCAACATCGTGCTCGATGCGCAGCACCATGGATTGCGGACGCAACTCGGCCTTGCCGGTGGCGACCGCGCGCGGCACTTCGGTGTAGAGCGTCGACCATTTGGCGCCGATCTTGCAGCCCTGCATGCAGAAGCCGATCTGCATGCAGCCGGGGCGGCCGTCATAGGGCTGTGAAGCAACCGCCATGGGGCGCACGATTTCCTTGTAGCCGATCTTGCGCGCACCGGCTGCCAGCACCTTGTAGTGATTGTTCTCCGGCAGCATCGGCAGACCGGAAGCCGTGGTGCCGGTCACGCCCATTTTCTTCTCGGCACGGTCGTAGTAAGGCGCCAGGTCCTCGTAGTTGATGGGCCAGTCGATCAGGTTGGCCCCCTTGACTTCGCCATAAGTGGTGCGGGTATGGAAATCGTGCGGCATGAAGCGCAGCGCCACGCCGGCCCAGTGTACGGTCGAGCCGCCCACGCCTTTGACGATCCAGGCCGGCAGGTTGGGGTAGGTCTTCGTGTGATGCCAGCCACCTGCCGAGATGCGCTTGTCCAGCCACGAGATCTTGTTGAACATGGCCCACTCGTCATTCTCGAAATCGGCCTGCGTAAAATGCTTGCCGGCTTCCAGGATGACGCAGCGCACGCCGCGCTGGGCCAGTTCGTTGGCCAGCGTGCCTCCGCCCGCGCCCGAGCCGATGATGACGACCACGCTGTCGTCCTTGAGGTCAAACTTCGTTGTCATGCTTGTCTCCGAGTGCCATCGCCGGGGCAGATCCCAAACGGCTTGGCGCTTATGTGTGTGTCATGCCCGCCCGGCTTTCGCCATGGGCAGCGACGGGACTGCCGGGCGGGGGCTCAAAGCCAGTCGATATCGTCGAAGCCGCGGTGCAGGTAGCCGCCCTTCTCCCAGGACGACCCTTCGTAGCCCAGCAGCGGCCATACCGCCTTGTTGTTGTAGAGACCGGTCACCAGCTCGCCGCGGACCTTCTGGAAGAAGGGGGTGCTTTCGATCGCCTGCAGCAGCGCGACGCGGTCGGCCTCCCGGGCGACTTCCGCATAGGGCTTGCCATAGCGCTGGCGCGCGGCGGCATCCAGGTCGGCCACACCTTGCTGCAACAGCGCACGGGCCTTCTTGTCCCCCGCCGCCTCCTTTTCCAGCGGGGCGACCGCATCGGCGTAGTAGCGATCGGACAATTTGTCATGCGGAAAGACATCGCGCGACATCACCACCAGCGTGCGGGCGGTGGCCGGGCCCAAGGCGCGGAACGATGCGGTGAGGGCCTCGCGCGGCGGTTGCGCCAGCGCGTTGGGGGTGATGATCGTGACACCGATGGCGGCCAGGCCGCTGCCGCGCAGGAAGCCGCGGCGCGACACGGTGGGCTGCTTGACCAGGGTGCGCATGGCCGCGCTGCTTGGTCGGGAAGATTTCATAGCTCTTGTCTCCGTTCTCCGTTGCAGTGCGGGACGCACCCGCAACTGCGCTCGTAACTGCCTCTGTCAGTGCCTAAACAAAGCGGACTTGGCTGGGTTGGCTGCCCTCCTGGCGTGGCGCACGACGGCTGCGGGAAATGCCTTCCGGCAGCCGCTCCGCCCCGCGTTCGCCTAGTACGTCGATCAGCATGTGATGCAAGCGCTCAGCGAGCACGGTGGCCAGCAGGGGCGCACCCAACTCATCGGCGCAGGACGTGGTGCACGCGCGCAGGCGGGCGGCGTCTTCCGGATCGCTGCCGAGGGCGTCGCACAGCAGCGGCCAGTCGGGGGGCGAGATGAGGGTGCCCGAGGTCAGCAGCACGCCGGTGCGCCGCCGTATCTGCGCCAGGCCGACGATCTTGCGTTGCCTGACGACCACCTCCCAGGGCGAGAGCCCGCCGAAGCAGGCCCACTTCAGCCCGTCTGCCGGCGGGGCCAACCGCACTTCCTCGGGTGGCACGGCATACGCGGCGATGCCGAGGTCACGCAGCAGGCCGGCATGCAGCATGCCCAGCCACCGGTAACTGGATACCGTGCCCGTGCCCACCAGCGCATGGTCGGGCGGCAGCACGATCGAGGCGGACAGCATCCACGGCCCGGTAAGCACCGCACCACCGCCCGAGTCGCGTTGCACGAACGGCGTGACGGCGCCCACCAGACGGTCCTGCATGGCAGCCTGTGAACACCCCAGCACGATGCCCGGCGCTGCATAGCTCCACAGGCGTACCGCCGGCCGCCGCACGGGCTGCGCCAGTGCGGCGCGGTTCCAGGCTTGCTCTTCGGCGCAGCCCACGCCGCTGGCGAGGAAGGCGGTGGCGAGCATCACAGGCCTTCCACGGTTTCCAGCCGCGTCTTCAGGTCAGTCAGGAAGCGCGCCGCAGGGTAGCCGTCGACGGCACGATGATCGAACACCAGATGCAAGCCCATCATCGGCGCCACCGAAATCCAGTCGTTCTTGACCACGGCGCGCTTGACGACCCGGGTCACGCCCAGGATGGCGGCCTGCGGTACGTTCAGGATGGGCGTGAAGCTGTCGATGCCGGTCATGCCGAGATTGGTCACGGTGAAGGTGCCACGCTGGTAGGCGCTGGCCGGCAGCGTGCCGGCACGCGCACCCTCGGCAAGGCTGCGGCTTTCTGCCGCGATGTCGCCGATGGACTTGGTGTCGACATCGCGCAGTACCGGGACCATCAGGCCTTCGTCCAGGCTGACCGCGAGCCCGAGGTTGATGTTTGGCATCAACTCGATCTCTTTCTCCAGCACGCGCGCGTTCAGCCGCGGATGCTGGCGCAGCGTCAACGCCACCGCGCGCAGCACAAAGGCCGTCAGCGTGACCTTGCACCGCGGCCCGAGCTTTTCCTGCTCCGCGTGGCGCGCCAGTTCCAGCAGCGTCACATCCACCTCAATCGAATGCGCCACCCTTGGTACAGCCCAGCCGGCGCTCATATTGCGGGCGATGGCACCGCGCATGCCGCTCAGGGGCACGGTACGGCGCTCTTGGTCCACGCCTGCCGCGGCGGGGCCGCTCAGTACGGAAGCAAGGCTGTGGCTCATGATGTCGGCTCCAGCCGAGCCAGCACGGCGCCGCGCCCGAAGGTGTCCTGGGCAGCGACAGCGAGGGCGGCCACCACGCCGCCCGCCGGCGCGGTGATCTCATGCGTGGTCTTGACAAGTTCGACCACGCCCAGCACCTGGCCCGCGCTGACGCTGTCGCCCGGCTGGACGAGCCACTCCTGCAACAGGGCTTCGGTACCGTCTTCCACGTCTTGCCAGACGGCGTCGGCCATCGTTACGTCGATCATGCTGCTTCTCGCTTCAGTTGATAGGAAAGAGGGTGGTCCTGCACCAGCGCCCGAACCTGGGCGACGATGCCGTCGACCTGCGGAATCACGAATTGCTCGAGCGGGCGCGAGAAGGGGATCGGCACATCAGGCACAGCCAGCCGGCGCACCGGCGCGCGCAGCGCTACCCTGTCGAGGTTCTCCGCCACGATGGCGGCGATCTCACCGGACAAGCCGAAGCTGAGGTAGTCCTCGTCGGCCACCAGCAGACGGCCGGTCTTGGCCACAGACCGCAGCACGGCTTCGCGGTCAAGCGGCACGATGGTGCGCAAGTCGATGACCTCGGCCTCAATGCCTTCGGCTGCCAGTTGCTCGGCCGCCAGCAGCGACTTCTGCACCATCTGCGACAGCGTGACAATGGTCACGTCGCGGCCGCTGCGCGCCACCCGGGCCTGGCCGAAGGGAATGGCATAGGATTCTTCGGGAACGGCATTGGTGCTGCCCTCGAAGTACGACATCCACGACAGGCCCATGATGCCCTTGTGGTAGCAGAACACCACCGGGTTGTCGTCGCGGATGGCCTGGATCATCAGGCCCTTGGCGTCATAGGCGTTCGAGGGCACCACCACCTTCATGCCCGGCATGTGGGCGAAGCTGGCATACAGGCATTGGGAATGTTGGGCAGCATCGTTGTAGCCGCCGCCGATACCGGTCATCACCACGGCCGGCAGTGCCACCCGCCCGCCCGACATATAGGTGTTCTTGGCCAGGTGGTTGTAGATCTGGTCGAAGCACACGCCGAAGAAATCGACGAACATCAGTTCCGCGATCGGACGAAGTCCTTCCGCGGCAGCGCCGATGGCCGCGCCCATGAAGGCCGTTTCGGAGATCGGCGTATCCATGATGCGCTCGGGGCCGAAGCGGTCCAGCAACCCGGTGGTGGCACTGAAGATGCCACCGTACTTGCCAATGTCTTCGCCCATGACGAAGACGCGCGAATCGCGCTCCATTTCCTGGCCGATAGCCTCGGCGATAGCCTGGGCCATGCTGAGCGTGCGCGTGCCCTGGGCCGCGTCTTGTGCGGTTTGCATACTGGTCTCCTGTCTGATCGGATACGAGGCTTACTGCACGAAGACGTGCTGCAGCGCGTCGCTGGGTGCGGGATAGGGGCTGTTGCGCCCGAATTCGTACGCGGCTTCGACACGGGCGGCAACCGCTGCGCGCATTGCGGCTTCAGCGTCATCGCCGAGCAGCCCGCTGGTGCGCAACTCGGCGCCGAGGATCCCGATCGGGTCAGCGCTGCGCAAGGTCTTGGCCTCATCGCGCGGGCGATAGGTTTCCGGGTCGCCCTGGAAGTGGCCGAGATAACGGTCGGTCTTGACCTCGATCAGGGTGGGGCCGTCACCGCGCCTCGCGCGCGCCACGGCCTCGCCGGCGGCACGGTAGACGGCCACTGCGTCATTGCGCTCCACCAGCACGCCCGGCATGCCATAGCCAGCGGCGCGAATCTCATTGGTAGGCACTGCGGTGGATGCGGTTTTCTCCACCGAGATGCCGTACTTGTTGTCCTCGCAGACAAAGATCACCGGCAGCTTCCATAGCGCAGCCAGGTTCAGCGATTCGTGAAATGATCCCTGGTTGGCCGCGCCCTCGCCAAAGAAGGACACCGCGACCCAGTCCTTGCCGAGTTTGCGTGCGGCGAGCGCGGCGCCGCAGGCCTGCGGCGAACTCGCACCGACAATGCCGCTGCAAGAGAACTTGGTCTCGGCATGGAACAGGTGCATATGGCCACCCTTGCCGCGGCCCAAGCCCGTTGCCTTGCCGAACATCTCGGCAGTCATGGCATCGAGCGGTACGCCCTTGGCAATCGCGAAGTGGTGCGATCGGTGGGCGCCGACCACCGTGTCTTCGGGCCGCAGGTGTGCGCAAACGCCCACGGCGACCGGTTCCTGTCCGGCCGACAGGTGCATTTCGCCCGGCACCGGGCCGGCACCGATGTCGAAGGCCAGGCCTTTCTGGATCTTCGGCGGCAACTTGCCTTCCAGGTAGACGCGGGCCATGGTCTCTTCGTACAGCCGGATCTCGATCATCTTCTCGTACATCCACAGAAGATGGCTGCGTGTGGGTTCCATCTGATGTCTCCTCTTGCTTTCGCATGCGTTTCAGCGACCGGCGCCTTGCCGGACGGCCAACTATTGCAAGAGAGATGCCAGCGTCGACGCGCGCGCTTCATGGCATCGGTGGAAGGCTGCAAAGCCCGGCAGGACGCGGTTCTTCGGGATGGGAGAGAGCCTTTTTCAAGGAAGTGGACAGCTGCCTTGTCGCAGCAGGCGACGAGACAAATGTCTCGTCGAGCGCGACACTTGTCGCGGTGCGCCGAGCCGACTGAGGGTCGTCGCCGGGATCGTGGCGCATCGCACAAATTGCACAAACGAAGCCGTGCCCGGTCCGTCATGCCGGCGTCCCGCGCTTGCTGCGCTGCAGGCCACAAAGCGCCTTCGCAAGCGGACTTCACACGCCATCTTCACTGGCATGGTTCCTGCGGAATGGTTGCTGCACGAAGGCCATGTCAGGCGCGACGCCGCGCGGCCTCCGTCGCAAACCGTTCAAACCACGATGGAGACGCAGCCGTGAGCAAAGAAGATTCGGTGCATCAGTCAAGCATGAAGGCCGCTGTATGGCGCGGTCGCCGTGATGTCCGCGTTGAGGAGGTCCCCGCTCCCGGGACACCCGCCGAGGGATGGGTAAAGATCCGCGTGCATTGGTGTGGCATCTGCGGCTCGGATCTGCATGAATATCTCGCGGGCCCGGTGTTTATACCGGTCGATCAACCCCACCCACTCACCGGCCTGAAGGGACAGTGCATTCTCGGCCACGAATTCAGCGGGGAAATCGCTGAACTCGGGGCTGGCGTTACCGGCTTCAACGTTGGCGAACACGTCGCCGCTGATGCCTGCCAGCATTGCGGGAAATGCTATTACTGCACCCATGGCCTGTACAACATCTGCGAAAACCTTGCGTTCACCGGACTGATGAACAACGGTGCATTTGCGGAATACGTCAACGTGCCTGCGGAACTGCTCTACAAGCTGCCGGAAGGCTTTCCCACGGAGGCAGGCGCGCTGATCGAACCGCTGGCGGTAGGCCTCCATGCGGTAAAGAAGGCCGGCAATATCGTCGGTCAGACCGTTGTAGTGGTGGGCGCCGGCACCATTGGCCTATGCACGATCATGTGCGCCAAGGCAGCCGGCGCAGGGCGGATCATCGCGCTGGAAATGTCGTCGGCGCGCAAGAAGAAGGCGCTGGAGGTCGGCGCCACCGTCGTCATTGATCCGAAGGAATGCGACGCGATCGCGGAGGTCAAGGCGCTGACCGGCGGCTACGGAGCGGATGTGTCATTCGAGTGTATCGGCAACAAGGCCACGGCCAAGCTTGCCATCGACGTGATCCGCAAAGCGGGGAAATGCGTGATGGTTGGCATTTTCGAAGAGGCAAGCTCATTCAATTTCTTCGAGATCGTCGCGACGGAAAAGGAGCTGATCGGATCACTCGCCTACAACGGCGAATTCGCCGATGTGATTCGCTTTATCGCAGATGGTCGCATCGACGTACAGCCGCTGATCAGTGGGCGGATCTCCCTCGCCGACATTGTGTCGCAGGGCTTCGAGGAACTTGTCAACAACAAGGATGGCAACGTCAAGATCATTGTCCAGCCGATTGGCAGATTCGATGGGCAGGTTGACGGCCTGACCGCCTGACACCCACATCGATCACCCTCGCACGCAGCATCATGTCGTAGAACGCGCCCGCCATCGACAAGGCGCTGCGTGCGCCCTCGCCCCCGATATCCATGAGCATCCGGTGCGGCCGATGGTTGGCCGGTCGCCCGGAGTCAAGGCAAGGTCAGCGTCCTGACGATTTGCGCGCCCGTGCAATGCATCACGTTGCGGGCTTCACCGCACGACTCCGATTCACTTGAACGCACGCCAAGCCACGAAACCAGGGCCCGCGCCAACCCGACCGCAAGGAGCCCCATCAAGCGGGCCAGTATACTTATGCCCTTATACGGCCTACGCCAAGCAACAAAGGATCCAACATGAGCACGCTTCCCCCCTGCCCCAAATGCAACTCCGAGTTCACCTACGAAGACGGTGGCCTCTTCATCTGCCCGGAATGCGCCCATGAATGGTCCGCGCAGGCAGCAGCGCCCGCCGAATCGGAGGCCCGGGTTCATCGCGATTCCGCCGGCAATGTCCTTCAGGACGGAGATACCGTCACGGTCATCAAGGATCTGAAGCTGAAGGGATCCGCTGGTGTGGTCAAGATGGGTACCAAGGTGAAGAACATTCGCCTGGTGGACAGCGACCACGATATCGATTGCAAGATCGATGGCTTTGGCGCCATGAGCCTGAAATCGGAGTTCGTGAAGAAGGTTTGACGGAAGGCCGGCACAGCGTTGCGGGCAGTTGGCCGACTGCTTTGCACCTGCGGGCGGCGGACCGCCGCCCGCCCACTGTGCGCCTTCTGAGCACCCACTGAGCACCCGGCAGCGGGTGCATCCCGCTGCTCTATTGACCTCCGACCGTTGGACGCGGCCTTCCAGCGCATGGCTCGCGCGCCGCGATCAGCGGGACGCTGTGCTGCACCCAACTGCGCGGGAAGTCTACCTGCCCGTATGTCAGTATGTCGTGGTCTGCAAGCGTCCATTGAGATAGACGCTCTTGGCCACCGGCAGCGGCCGGCTGCGCTCAGGATTTGTGGCTGGATCGGAGGAAGCCATGCCCTACGCGGCCAAGGCCGCCATGGACCAAGGCATGCCCCCCACGCGAAACGGGATCAAGCGATTCGATTGAGTCCGCACCAGCGCGCAATGAACCACGCGATGACGGTGGTCAATTGCACCACGTCGGTGATGGCAACGGACTCGTCGATGCCATGCATGTTCTTGCCCGGAGGGCCATAGCAGAGCGCAGGCGTGGTTCCATACAGGTTGAAGAACTTTGCGTCGGTCGTGCCGGCAAAGCTGATGAACGATGCAGGGGCATTCAACACTTCGGCGTGGCATTCCCGCAGTGTCTCGATCAGCGGAATGTCCCGGTCAAGCGCGAACCCATCGGACTTGAAACCACGATTGGTGATTGCCCAATGAAACGCTTCCTTATGCGGGTGCGCTTCGAATGCTTCGTGAATGGCCCCCTTCACGGCTTCGATGGCTTCGTCCGCGCTCATGCCCGGGTAGTAGCCGATGCGGATCTCTGCGTGGCAGCGCGTCGCTACCGATGAGGCCCACTCGCCGCCGTTGATGACGCCCAGGTTGAAGTTGATGGGGTGGTGAACGTCAGCGAAGCGGTGGTGGCGGCAGCACGGCTCGTTCCACTTTGCTTCGAGTTTCTTGATTGCCTGGTACAGGTACCAGACGAACTCAATCGCGCTGCACCCTTCCGTGGCCAGGGCAGCGTGTGCGGGCAGGCCGCTGACATCCAGGTCGAACCAGGTCACGCCTGCCTGGGTATCCATGATGCAGCCGGAGGTCGGTTCCGGAATGATCGCCGCGTCGGCTTCGTAGCCTCGCATCAGGCACGCCAGCGCGCCATTGCCGGTGCATTCCTCTTCGATGACGGACTGCAGGTAGACCGGCGCCGCCGGTTCGTAGCCCATGTCCCTGAGCAGTTTGAACGCCTTCGTGTAGGCCACGATGCCAGCCTTCATGTCGGAGGCGCCTCGGCCGTAGAGGCGACCGTCCACCACCGCCGGCTCGAAGGGGGGGCGAGTCCATAGCGCCTCGTCACCTACCGGCACGACGTCGATATGCCCGTTCAGGATGAGCGAGCGGCCATGAGTGCCATGCTTCGGCTTGTGCACGCCGATGACGTTAGGCCGCCCGGCATAACTTGTGATGGCGGGCGAATAGGCAGGGTGTTTCGCGATGGCCTCATCGTCGACCTCGAACTCGTCGATTTCCAGGCCGAGCGATTCGAATACCGAACGCATATAGGATTGCGCCGGGCCTTCATCGCCCAGCAGGGAAGGAATGCTGACCAGACGCTCCAGCATCGCCACAATCTCGTCTTGCGCGCCATGGACCTTGTCCTTGAGTGCCTCGACGCTCAATTCAGCGCGAGAAATTCCGCTTGTTGCGCTCATACCGCAAACTCCAGTGAATATTCGTGGGGGACGTGTTCAATCGCTAGCGGCTTCAAGCCGCTTGCTGCCGACGGCTACGGACGAGGAGCGCGCTGATGCAGGCTGCGGAGATCAAGGCGGTGCAGGCATAGGCGGCTGCCAGCGGCACCCAGTTTCCGGGGAATACCTCGGCCAGAATGGTGCCGAGCATCGGCGTCAGCCCACCTGCAATCGCGGCGCAGCCCTGGTAGGCAATCGACACAGCCGCATAGCGGACTTCCGTGGGAAACAGCGATGCCGAGAAGCCGGAGATGGCCGCATAGAACGACGCGCCGAAGATGATGTTGATACCCATGCCCAGAAGAATCGCTTGCATCGTTCCGACATTGATCAGCGCATACATGGCGAAGGCGGTCACGACCGTCGACAAGCTCGTGATGATCAGGAACCGGCCGGTGCCGACGCGGTCTGCCAGCCACGCGCCGACCGGCGAAATGCACAACTGCATGACCGTGGTAATGAAGATGCAGTCCAGGATCATGGTGCGAGGCAGGTGCAGATACTGCGTCGTATAGGTGAGCATGAACACCGAGCCGAAATACACTGCCGCGATGCCCAGCGTATTCGCGCCGGCCGCCAGCAGGAGTTGCACGGGCATCTGCCGGATCACGCTCCATGCGGAGTTCCGCTTCGGTGCACGTTTGCGCGCTTGTTCGAACTCGGGCGTCTCGTCCACACCATGCCGGATCAGCAGTCCGACGATCATCAGGGCTGCGCTGGCCAGAAACGGCAGTCGCCACCCCCAATCCATCAGCGCATCCTGCGGCAGGGACATGATCGCGCGAAAGGCCAGGATCGAGAGAATCATCCCGGCGGGGCTTCCCATCTGCGGCAAGGAGGCGAAAAACGTTTTGCGCCCTTCGGGGCTATGCTCGGATGCGACCAGTACCGCGCCGCCCCATTCGCCGCCGACCGCGATGCCTTGTGCAATGCGCAGCACTACCAGCAGGACCGGAGCGAGGATGCCTACCTGCTTGTAAGTCGGCAATAGCCCGATCAGCACGGTCGAGACCCCCATCAGCAGAAGCGTGGCGACCAGCACGTTGCGGCGGCCGATCCGATCGCCCATGGAGCCGAACAGCACGGCACCCAGGGGCCGCGCGAAGAATCCGACGGCGAATGTGCCCAGGGCGCCCAGGGTGGCAAGGAAGGGATTGCCGGCGGGAAAGAAGATCTGCCCGAAGATCAGGGAGGCGCCGGTGGCGAAGATGTAGAAGTCATACCACTCGATCGTGGTGCCGACGAATGCACCGAGCCCCGCTTTGATGGGCTGGCGCCGCGGCACCCGAACCACCTCGGGAATGCTGTCGGCGGCAAGGGATTGGTTGCCGGGGTTCATGCGGGCTGTCTCCTTTTATCTAATAGCCCCGGATATTAGATAGCCACGACGATGCAATCCAATGCGAAATTTCGGCGATATCGATGCAGGCATTGCATAATAACCAAACATCTTTCTTCCAGTGCATTTGCGAGGCGTCCGGATGGACATCAAGAAGCTGCAGCATGCCGTGGCGCTGGCCGATACGCTTCACTTCGGCAAGGCCTGCGAACTGGTCAACCTGAGCCAGCCGGCGTTCTCACGAAGCATCAAAGCACTCGAGTACGAGCTGGGCGTGACGCTGTTCGCGCGCGACGCGCACGGTGTGCAAATCACACCGTATGGACAAACTGTGGTGGCGCGTGCGCGGCGCATCCTCTCCGATACCGTCCACATGCGCGACGAGATCCGCCATATGGTCCGGGGAGAATACGGAGAGGTCACCATCGGCCTGGGCGCGACGCCGGCAAGACTGCTCGCGGCACGCCTGATCGTGGAGGGCGGCAAGCTGGCCGAAGGTTCCCGCATCTGCATTCGCCGGGGTGCGACTGAGCGCCTGTTGCAGATGCTGCATGAGGGGCTCCTGGACTTTTTCTGCGCGGACATCGCTCCGCTCGATGTCCTGGAGGACCGCGGCAACCTCGAGATCCGGGATCTGCCCCAGTGGCCCATCGGCTTTTTTTGCCGCGCGGGACATCCATTGGCCAAAGGGACGGCCGTCTCGCTGTATGCGCTGAGCCGCTACCCAATCGCCAGTACGAGCCTGTCACCGTTCGCCCTTGCCAGCTTGCAGCGCCACTCGGCCATGAAGGAGAGCTTTTCGACGCGGATCAGCATGGAAAGCGACAGCTTCGAAGACATCCTGCTGGCCACGGCACACAGTGACGCGATCCTGCTGGCCAGCCGTCCTGTGGTGCGTGATGAATTGCGAGAGGGAAAGCTGGTGGAGGTGGAGCTTTCCGTTCCCGTTCAGGGGGGCGCCCGCTTCGGAATCGTGACGAGAGCCGGGGTGCAGGCTGCCCCGCTCACCGCCCGCATGATCGATTTTGTGGCGCAGGCATTCCGGTCTTTTGCACAAGACAGCGGAGCGCCGCCGGCACTGGATGGCTAGGCCTGCGCATCATGGGCGCCTGTCCTCATGCTCGCATGCGACGACATGAACACGCCTGGCTCCGTCACTGCGACCGGGAACTGGCCGCGTATGAGGCGCTTCGCCGATCCTGGCCACAGGTCGGCGAAGACTGCCTCGAAGACTGCCTAATAGATATAGATATCCAGCGACCCATCACGCGAACGCCGGCCGACATGGCTTCCATGGACCGGTGAGACCACTGAGGGGCCTGGCTGCGCCCTGTCTTTACTTTGCAAGGGCCCGGGCGAGCACCGCAAGGGCTGCGTCGAACTGCGACTGCGGGATGGTCAGCGGATAGAGGAAACGGATCACGTTGCCGTAGGTGCCGCAGGTCAGCAGCAGCAGGCCGGCCTCCATCGCGCGCTGCTGCACGCGCTTTGCTTCCTCCGCGCTCGGCGCGCCAGTGGCATCGACGAATTCCGCTGCCACCATCGAGCCGACGCCGCGCACTTCCGCCAGCGCGGGGCAGTACGCGCGTGCCTCATCGAGGTGTCGGCGGAGTTGCTTGCCAAGCGTGTCGGCGCGTTCGCACAGGGATTCTTCCGCTATGACGTCAAGCACAGCGTGCGCGGCCGCCACGGCCAGCGGGTTGCCCGCGTAGGTGCCACCCAGGCCGCCAGGCAAGGGCGCGTCCATGATCTCCGCGCGCCCGCACACGCCTGACAGCGGCATGCCGCCGGCCAGGCTCTTGGCCATGGTGATCAGGTCCGGGCGCACCTTGTAGTGCGACATGGCGAACAGCTGCCCGGTGCGGCCGAAGCCGGTCTGGACTTCGTCGGCGATCAGCAAGATGCCGTGCCGATCGCAGATTGCGCGCAGGCCTTCCATCAGCTCCGCGGGAGCGGGCTGGAACCCGCCCTCACCCTGCACCGGCTCGATGATGATGGCAGCCACCCGGCCCGGCTCGACGTCGGTCTTGAACAGGCTTTCAATGGCATGCAGCGACTGCGCGGTGCTGACCCCGTGCAACGCACTGGGGAAGGGTACGTGGTAGATGTCCGACGGAAAGGGGCCGAAGCCGACCTTGTATGGCACGACCTTGCCGGTGAGCGCCATGCCAAGCATGGTGCGGCCGTGGAAGCCGCCGCTGAAGGCAATCACGCCGGGGCGACCGGTGTAGGCGCGGGCGATCTTCACCGCGTTCTCGACGGCCTCGGCGCCGGTGGTGAACAGGGCGGTCTTGGCCGGCCCGTCGACGGGCGCCAGCGCGTTGATGCGCTCGGCCAGTGCCACGTAGCTCTCGTAAGGCACGATCTGATAGGCCGTATGGGTAAACCGCTCCGCCTGGGCTGCCACCGCCGCCATCACGCGCGGATGACGATGTCCCGTGTTAAGTACGGCGATGCCGGCAGCAAAGTCGGTGAAGGCGCGGCCTTCCACATCCCAGAGCGTGGCGTTCTCGGCCTGCTCTGCATAGAAGTCGCACATCACGCCGACACCGCGCGGCGTGGCGCTGGCGCGGCGCTGGTTCAGTTCGAGGTTGTTCATTGTGGGGATCTCCGTTGATGTCTGTGGTCGGCCACTAGTTGACCGCCCGGCGGAAACGCGAGCTAGCGAACGGGTGGCGACCGGCGTGATCGCATTTCATCCAGTTTTGGCCCTACAATCGAGTGCCAAATCAATAAATCTAATGGTGCCAATTTGAGTTCGATCTGCGCTGACCTGCTGCTTCAGCGCCTGGGCGGTGACGGCATCGCAGCACTGGGCAAGCCGCTCAACCGGGGCCTGTACGAGTGCATCCGGGGGGCTATCCAGGACGGCAGCCTGAGCCCGGACATGCGTCTGCCGCCGTCACGCGACCTGGCGGCGGAGCTGGGTCTCTCCCGCAATACGGTGATGTTTGCCTACGAGCAACTGCTGGCCGAAGGCTATGTGCACGCGCGCACCGGCCGCGGGACCTTCGTTGCCAGCACCGCCCCGGAGCGCTACCTCAATGCGGGCGAGCCGCTTGCCGGCGCAGCGCGCCAGACGGAAATGCCGGGCCTGTCGCCGCGCGGCAGGCGCCTGCTCTCCAGCGCTTCCGCTGCGACCACACAGTGGGGCGCCTTCATGCCGGGGGTGCCCGACGTGACACGCTTCCCGCACCAGCGCTTTGCCCAGATCACGGCGCGGCTGTGGCGCCGGCCGCCCCCCGAATGGCTCAGCTACAGCCAGGGCGGCGGCCTGCCCGCGCTGCGTGCCGCGCTGTCGGAGCACCTGCGGGTGGCCCGCTCGGTGCATTGCGAACCTGGACAGGTCCTGATCACGGAAGGTATCCACCAGGCCATCGATCTCGTCCTGCGCCTGCTCGGCTCGCCTGGCGACCACGCCTGGGTGGAAGAGCCCTGCTACTGGGGCATCCGCAGCGTGCTGGAGATGAACGAAATCGTTCCGCAGCCGACGCCTGTCGACGAAGAGGGGCTGTGCTTGCCCGAGGACGACACCACAGGGCATGCGTGCGCGCCGCGCTTCCTCTTCGTCACGCCCTCGCACCAGTATCCGCTGGGGGCGGTCATGAGCCTCAGGCGCCGCCGTGCACTGCTGGAACTGGCGCGCCGGCATGGCAGCTGGATCGTGGAGGACGACTACGACAGCGAGTTCCGCTACGCCGGCCAGCCCATTCCTTCGCTGCAGGGACTGGAGCCGGACGCGCCGGTGATCTACATCGGCACCTTCAGCAAAACGCTCTACCCGGGACTGCGCATGGGCTACCTGGTGCTGCCGCGCCGGCTCGCCGCAGATTTCCAGACCGGCCACAGCGAGCTGTACCGCGCCGGCCACCTCATCACGCAGGCCGCCCTGGCAGAGTTCATCCGCAGCGGCGAGTATGCGGCGCATATCCGCCGCATGCGTTTGCTGTACGGCCGGCGCCGCGCGATCCTGACGGGGCTTATCGAGCGCTACCTGAGCCCGGGCGCGCTGCATCCGTGCGACAGCAATGCGGGCCTGCATGTGGTGCTGCGCCTACCAAACGATGCCGACGATGTGGCCATCGCAGCGAAGGCAGGACTGAATGGTGTCGTGGTGCGGCCGTTGTCACGCTACTTCATCGGAGGCGGCGCCGTGCAACGCGGGCTTCTCCTGGGCTATGCCTGCGTGCCGGAGGAGGAAATCGGGCCCGCGTTCGAGAGATTGCTCGCCTGCCTGGCGCCTGCTACGAAACTGCGTTGAAGTGCGCGCTGCCGCGATCCCCTACGAGGCGCGATCGACGACGATCTCCACGCGCCGGTTCAAGGCCCGGCCTGCCTCGGTCCGGTTGTCGCCGACCGGCTCCGCTGACCCACGGCCAACGGTCGATACCCGCGATGGCATCAGGCCACGTGCCTGCAGATATCGCGCAACGGCCATTGCCCTGGCTTCCGACACTGCCCGGTTCAACGCCTGGGAACCCGCCGGTCCCAGCGAGTCGTCGGCATGCCCGACCACGGAAATCCGACTTGCGGTATCGGCCAGCACCGCCGCGACCTGATCAAGTTGCTGAGTCAGTATCAGAGTGAGGTCGGCCTTACCGGCTGCAAAGCCGGCGTCGCCGCTGAATGCGAGGTAGATCCGATCCCCCCTCCTGTCCATGCTGATGACACCGGTGGCGAGCCCTGGTGCCAGCCAATGCCAAGCGCTCCTCCAGCGGATCTCGTTGGGCAGCGATCTGGGCCGAGAGCTGGTCCACCCTTTGTGCCAGGACCTGACTGTCCGCATATTGGCGATACGCGAGATAGGCCAGCGCCGCGATCAGCAAGACGCCGATCAGGACCAGAGGCCACCTTGCAGGCATGCGGGCGCCTGCAAGGTGGCCCGCGATGGGATCGGCCGGAGGCAAACCACGCCAATGCGGTAATCCGCGGGGCCCGGCGGGGTGTCTGTGCGAGCGCGCTACCGAGCGGATGGCTGGCAGCGTATCGGCGAGCGACACGCCACGTTCATCCTGCAACCCACGCTCGATCAAATGCCCGATGACTTCCAGGGCATCGGCATGCGCTGGCGCGTCTTCCTGCAATCGGGCGAGCCAGGCCCGGCAGTGCTGCCCGCCGCTGTTTTCGCCATAGCCCTCCCTCAGCAGGCCGTGTTGAAGCCACATGCCCTTGCATTGGTTCGCGCGTCCGCGCACACGGCTTCCCGCCTGGTCCAGCGCTGCGCAGAAACAATAGTGAATCGCCTCGACGTCCTCCCACGCCCTGGCGGCTGCGTCGCAGGCTTGCCGGAATGCCGCCAGCCTTGCCCGTGCTTCCGCTTGCAGCGCGTCCAGCCGGGCGGGCGACTCCAGCTCGGGCGACAGTTCATCGAGCACCCAGAACAACGGCTGCGCCAGTCTGAGCAGGTGATTCTGGGAAAACGGCACATGCATGGGCACCATCATCCGGACCTCCCGGGGCATTGAAAGCCTTGCAGCAGACCGGTCGTCCATGGGTTGGCCAGGCTCCCGGTCTGGATATCGAGCTTGGCCTTGCGGCCATCGAACTCATACTCGGCCAGGAAGTGGCTGGCGGTGGCCGAGCCAGCCAGCTTGCCCTTGGCAATGACTCGCATCAGCGCCCACGGACCGTTGGCGGCCAGGGTCGAGGTATCCGGGCGGACGCGCGGGCTGGCGGTGATCTCCGCGCCCTGCCCGCCACGCGGCCCTGGCCAGGTCACCTTGAGCGGGGCGACCGGACCATGGACATAGCGTTGGCTTTGTCCATCGAAATCCATGTTGAGCTCAACGATCTCGGGATCGAACTCGACCACCTTCAGGTCGACTTTCCAGGCCATCTTCCTGGCCCCCGGGTCACGGAAAAACACCTCGCGGATCGCCTTGGCGCGCTGGAACGGCACCAGGCTCGGGCCGGCGACCGGCGGCACGTCCGGAGCCGTCAGCTTGTAGCGCCAAGGCGTGATGGTGGTGTCCACGTGCGGCGCCAGCACCTTCTGGAAGAAGTCGTCCAGCACGCCGCCGGCGGCGAAGATGCGCGCGAAATCCTCCGGGTCGACGTCCTGCATCGAGGTTGGCGCGAACGGGTACTTGCCGTCGATGGCGCTGCGGCAGCTTTCTCCGATGACGGCATCCATCTGCGCGATCAGGATGTCGCCGACGCCCTTGTTGACATCCCGTGTCCCCTGCACCACCAGATCGGCCAGCACCGACTTGAACGGTGCCGGCAGCTTGGCCGCCTCCATGCGCAGCTGGGCGGCGGCATCCGCGGGCGGCGGCAGGGTACGGGTGATCAAGGCATTGTTGGCCACAACCAGACTGGTGTAGTAGGCATTGACCATGCCGGCGATGGCGTCCAGCTGCGACTTGGCGGCGCCGGACTGCCCGCCTGCGGCGACCACATCCGCCTGGCCGGTGACCACCTCGCGCAGCGCGGCGAAGCGCTGGTCGACGATCTCGCGTTCCTGGCGGGCTTCGGCGCGCGCCGTCAAGGCGCCGGCCTTATCGGTCTTCTTTTCCAAGGCAGACAGTGCCTTCTCGGCCAACGACCTGTCCTCTGGATCGGCCATTGGCCGGCTGAGCGTGGTCTCTTGCACTGCCTCCCGCGCCAGCCTGGCCAGTGGAGAGTCCGGGGCGGCAAACGTTCGCAGGATCTCAAGATCGAAGGCCAGGTTGTTCCCCGTTACGGTCCGGATATCGCCCAGGAATGTCTCCCAGTACCGGGCATATTCTTCCAGGTAGAGACGCCGGATCTCCCGCGCCATCGGATCATTTCCGCTAAGCCGTGCCGCGGCGCCCTCCAGTGTTTTTTTTTGAGCGCTGGCCCCCGCTTCCCTGCCCATCACCCAGGCATCAGCCGCCTGAGCCTTGCCGACGAATTCCGCCAGCCGGACATTGAACAGCTCGTGATAGCCGGCATACGTGAACAAGCCAGGGATACCCCGCTCCAGCGACTCGCCGCTGGCCCGGGTGAATACGATGCCGGCCTGGGGCCCGACCGCACGCACCAGCGTGAAATCCTGCGGCGCCTCTTCCATCATGGCTGCCTTGGCGCGGTCGTACAGGCGCTCAACTGAGGTGTTGCCATCCAGGAACTCCCGCGCCGAGCGGACCAGCGCCTCGTTCCTGGGGGCGGGCGACACTACCGCCCGACTGCCTTGCAGCAGGCTGTCCAGGTGTTCGAGGACAGCCACCCGCCCACCGAAGGCATCCGCGCCGTCGCCGTTCGCCCAGTCGCTTTGCACCCAGTTACGCACGTCGGCCGCATTGAACTTGCCCTTGTTGTGCAGCATCAGGTAGACCCGCAGGGTGTCATAGGTTCGCTTGGCATCGCGCTGCTTGACGGCGGTGGCCAGCACCGATTCCACCCTCTGCACCAGATAGGGCACCAGCAGCTTGTCCTCCAGCCAGGCGTGGGCCCGGCCAGACACGTCCCGCACAGGCGGCGCGCTGTAAAGACCATAGCGCCAGTCGCCGGCGGGGTCGGCCAGATCGAGGCCAGCATAGGCTGGCAGATCGCGCGCCGCGGCCAGCACCCCGGGTATCGCGTCAGGTTGCGGCTTCTTGTAGTAGGCGGTCATCGTGGTCGCCAGCGCCTTGGCTTTCTCCTGCCCCATTTCCAGGTAGCCGAGGTTGCTGCCGAAGCTGATGTAGAGCGCCGCGGACAGCCACAGGAAGACCACCAGCGCCAGCGCTGGACTGAGCAGGCGCAACAGGCGGAAGCGGAACTCCCAGCGCAGGTTCGGCTTGACCAGATGCGATTCGGGCACGATGACGCGCTTGAAGACATCCTGCAGGAAGTAGCTGCGGTTGCCCCCGGCAGTGCCGGTCGTGACCTCGACAGCCTGCGCGCCGGGTACTGCATTGCCTTGCAGTTGCCGGAGCAAGGTCCCCGCATCCGCGACTACGGCATCTCCGCTCTGCGCGGCGCTGGTGAAATACACCCCGCGCAGCATGGCTTCCCGTTCGGTGCCGTCATAGCGCGAGTCGAGGAAGATCTGCTCCAGCATGGCGACAAGCGGCTCGGCCAGGCTGTCGAGCTCGTCGAGCAAGGCAAGGAGCGACTTGCGCCGGCCTAGGTCGAACTCATCGTACAGCCGGCCATCCATCCCGGCTTGCAGCCGCGCGGCCAGCGCGCGCATCTCGTCGCCGCACTGGGCCGCCAATTCCACCGCCGGCTGTCCGCGCCGGCGGCGGTTCATGAGCGGCAAGGTGAAACCCCACGGCTGGGCCCGCCCTTCGCTGGTCAGGTACTGGAAGTAGTCACTGAAGCCGGCAAGCTGGTCGAGCTTGGTGATCACCACATAGATGGGAAAGCGGATCCCCAGCGCCTCGCGCAGTTCGGCCAGGCGCGCCCGGATGCTGGCCGCTGCGCCAATCCGCGCCTGCGCCGAATAGGCGAGCAGATCCGTCACGCTGATCGTGACCAGCGCGCCGTTAACCGGCGCGCGGGGACGGTGCTTGCGCAACAGGCCGAGAAAGCCCATCCATTCGGCCGGGACGGTTGCCGATCCTTGCGCCTGCGCGGTATAGCAGCCCGCGGTGTCGATCAGGACGGCCTCGTTGGTGAACCACCACTGCGCTTGCGTCGTCGCCCCGCGAGTGCGTGCTGCCTGGCTCATCTGCTCGGCGATGGGAAACTGCAGGCCCGCATTGAGCAAGGCCGTCGTCTTGCCCGCTCCCGGCGCGCCCAGCATCATGTACCAGGGCAACTCGTAGAGGTAGCGGCGCCCCTCGAACAGCCGGCCGATCCGGCTACCGGTCCGCATGCCTTTCAGCTGGCGCAATGCGGCCTGGATGGCAATTTCGAGCTTGGCGATCTCCTCCTTGGCTACCACCTCCTGGCGTTTCCCGCCGAAATTCAGCAGGCTCTGCACGAAGGTTTCGTCGCCGCGGGCGCGTTGCCAGAGCAAGTACAGCAAGTAAGCGGCGAGCAGGAAGACGAGCGATGAAATCAGCAGGATGCGGGCCGATTCCGACGCCAGCGGATGGCTGGTGCCCATGGCAAGCAGAGGCCCTGCGTTCCAGATCAACAGGCAAAGCGCGGCGACCGCGATGATGGAAAGCCGCCATTTCAGCAGCCAGAAGAGCGCGAGCGCCAGCAACAGCGCGATGACCGCGACTCTTGCCCCGAGGCCCGCCAGCGGATACATGCCGCTGATGCCGATCAGCGGGCCGATCCACCAGATGGCGGCGGCCGCCAGCAGCACGGCAACAAGCGCAAACGCGTGCCGCGAGAAGAGCACGGTAGCGATTCGAGTGAAGAACTTCATGCCTTTACCCCGCTGACTGCGTGACGACAATCTCAACCCGCCGATTCTTCGCGCGGCCGGCCGGCGTGGCGTTGTCGGCCAGCGGCTCCGAGTCACCCTTGCCGACCGCTTCGAGACGCCCCTTGGCCACGCCCTTGCTGGCCAGGTACTCGCTAACGGTTGCCGCCCGCTCTTCGGACAGCACCTGATTCGACGGGAATGCGGCCGTCCGGATGGGAACGTTGTCGCTGTGGCCGATCACCGTCACCTTGCCGGGTACCTTGTTGATCTCCCCCGCCACCTTGTCCAGCAGCGGCAGGATCCTGGCGCTGACATCGGCACGCCCGCCATCGAACATGTCATCGCCGCGGAACGTGACCGCGCTGCGCGTCGCGTCCTCCTGTACGCTGACGACGCCGCGCGCGATCTCCTCCTTGAGCAGCGCGGCCAGCCTCGCCGTCTTTGCCGGCAGCGGTGGCGCGGCAATCTTGGTGATGGCAAGGATCTGCTGCTCGAGGTCATGCGTACGGCGCAGCAACTGGTACTTGTACCAGGCGAACTGGGCAAGGAGCGCGAGCGCCAGCACCGAGACCGTGACCCACATCGGTATCGCGCGCAGGTGGCCCAGCCGGCCGGCATCCGCGCCCTGCCAATGGGGCGACAGCTCGCGCGGCACGCTCCCGCGCGCACCGCTGATCATATGCAGCAGCCGCTGCCGGATCGCATCGAGCTGGCGATGACCATCGGCTGCCCCGGCATAGCGGCCCTCGAAGCCAAGCGACAAGACCTGATAGATCACCTCGATCACGTCCAGGTGCTCCGCTGGGGCTTCCACCAACCTGCCCAGCAACTGGAACACCTTCTCGCCACCGCCGGTCTCCCCGTGGAACTGGATCAGCAGACTGTTGTTCGCCCAGGTATCCTGCCCCCACGGCGCCCGGTTGGCTGCCTCGTCCAGCGCCGTGCACAAGCAGAATCGCGCCGCCATGATGTGCTCGCGCCGGATATCGGCGCGCTCGCAGACCGTCTGGAAATCTCGCGCCTCTTGCGCCAGAAGCGATTTCCACGTGACGGCCTCGTCTTGGCGCAGCGATGCCGGCATGTCTGCCAAGGCACGCAGCAGCGGGCGTGCCGCAGCCAGCAAGGGATTGACTGCGCGCGAGACTTCCTCCACCCGCTGCTCGATGGACTTGCGCGCATCGTGCGGCTCGGCCGGGCCTGCCGCCGCGGCGCCCGGGCTTGCCTCGTCCGTCCTGGCAGGACGCTGTGGCACCGGCGCATCCAGCGCGGTACTCCCCGTTGTCATCGGCGCTGCGCTCATTGCCGTACTCCCCACAACTCCATTTCCAACTCGGGAAAGGTGCCCGCCACATGCAAGGCCAGGCCGCCATAGCGTTCAACCTGCTCCCACAGCGGGTGCTGCTGGGACAGCTCGAAATACACGTAGCCGGCATGGAACGGAATCTGGCGCGGCGGTACCGGCAACGGCTGCAAGGGAACGCCAGGAAGATGGGAGCGGATCAGCTCGGGCAGGCGCTCGGACGGCCCGACCTTGGTCTGCGCCGGGAATTGCTGCAGCAACAGATCCGCCGGCACCTGGGCCTTCACCGCCAGCACGACGGTGGCAAAGCGCTTGATCTCGCTGGGCTCCAGGACCGCCAGCTGTATTTCGTGGGATTGCCCCTTGATCTCTATGCGCTGCGCTGCGCGCTCCAGGACCACGTTCAGCAGGAGGCGCAGATCGTCAACCAATGGCTTCAGGCAAGCATGCGGGGCATCATGGCGATAGGCCGGGTGCGCCATGGGCCGGCGGGTATCGGTACGCACGAAGGTGGACAGCTCGCCCGACAGCGCCGCCAATTGCAGATAGAGCATTTCCGGCGACGCGGCCTTGGCCTCCAGCAGATGCGTCAGAACCGGTTCGTACCGGTTCAGCAACTGGAGAATCAGGTACTCGGACACTTCGGCGGCGTCTCCACCCCGCGTGCTGGCCGCGGCCAATCGCTTTGCCATCGCATCGGCGCGCAGGTGCAACAGGCCATGGACCTCGGTGAGCCAGGTGTGCAGCAACGCGCTTGCGGCGTAGACATTCACCGGCGGGATCCACCCGGCATCCAGGCGGGCGCTCCCGTCCGCTCGAATCTCCGTGACCCTGGTCAGGGGAAGACCGATCCAGGATTCCGATAGCTCCTTCTCGGGCAGCAGGCGCAGCCGCAGGTCCGCCAGCTGCACCAGCTTCGGGCCTTGCGCGATCGAATTGGCATCCGGCAGCTCTTCCTCGAAGACCCGGTACCGCGCGAGCGAATCGGGTGCATCCTCGAAGTTGGTCTCCTCGGCGTTTGGCGCGCGAATCGGCACGGCCAGGTAGATCGTCTGGTTCAGGTGTTCATGCCGAAGCGCCAGCGGCGCCGGCAGCGCGGTGTGCGCAGGCGCGTCGAACGGCGTTCCGTCCTGGAAGATGCCTGCGGCGCCCGAGAGGACCAGCTTTCCGAGCGATAGCGCTTCCGCATCGATCGCGAAGTGGTGGAACCCCCAGAAGAACGGGCTCAATGCAGCGGCGCGCTTGTGGGCAAAATGCTCCAGGTAGCGCTCCTGCTGCTGGAAGAGTTGCGGGCGCAGGAACAGCCCTTCGCTCCAGACGACTTTGTTGTACCAGCTCATGGAATCAGTCAGGTTTGGAAACTGTAATCGATTGCTGGTCCAATACGACCTGCAGCTTGACCTTGCGCGCAGGAATCACGGCGCGATACCACGCCGCCTGCGGCGCGGGTGGAAGTGGGTAGGCGCTGCGCCAGGTCGCCTTGCCAAGCTCGCGGTAGCCAACCAGGAAGCCGAGCGCTTGCGTATCGGCGTTGAGCTTGCGCTCGATGTCGCGAGATTCGCCCGGGCGCAAGATGAACTCGTCACGCACGAGCAGATCCTGGGCCAGCAGGGTCCGGTCCGACGATTCCAGCGAGAAATAATCCGCTTGCTCGAACGCGTTCGGCGTCTTGAGTTCATAGACGCGGACCAGCACCGGGGCCGCTCGCCCTTTGTCGTCCGGGTTGACCGTATCCTTGGCCTGGATCGCCAGGTCGAGTTTCATCTGCTCTGGTTGGGCCGGCGTCGTGGAGCAGGCAGCAAGCGCAAGCGACACCGCCAACCACATCAGAAGCCACGCCCATCTGCGCTTGGACGTGGTGGATTGCGCAACGGTCTTCATGCTCGGGCCGGCTGGCTGCCGATCAAGACGCAGCCGCACTCGCCCATGTCCCCCGCGCATGCCATAGGGATGCCATCGACCTTGGACCGGCCGGCCACTTGCACGATCCGATTGATGCCGTGCGGGCGCCCATCGGCATAGCACTGCGGGCAGTTGACGAGGTCACCCAGACGGGCGATGGCCCTGCCTCGAATCTTGCTGCTTGGCGACCCGCTGATCACCACGCCGCCATGGGAGGTGATATCGCCTACGGTGATGATGTCTGCGGACATACTAGGCTCCTGTCTGAGTGGACCCGGGTTGAAATAGAGGCGGCGCTGTTCTGCTCGCGCAATGCAGGGGCCGTCAAGCGCGGGAAATCTCCCGGCATGCCCTCCATTGAGAGAACAGCGCCGCCCATGGCTTGCGCTTAGCGCATCGAAGAGGCGGCCACCAGGCCAGCAATGCCAAGCGGCACAAGCGGAATGGCAAGGATGTTCAGGACACCATCCGCTGCCACCGACAGCGGCGTGAGCAAGACCAGCGCCGACTTGCCGCCGGGCGGCAGCTCTTCCCTGATATCCACGCTGTACGATTGGTTGAAGTGCTTGGCAAGCGCGGAGGGCATGGTGAATTCCTTGGCGCTATAGCGCGTGCCGCTCAGATTGAACGACAGCGCCATCTTCCCACCCGAGGCTTTCCAGAAGCCGAATGACTGTGCGAGCTGCTGGCTTTGGTCGCCTGCCTTATCGGACAAAAACAAGGTAAAGTCGCCACTCAGCTTGGCATCCGGCGTGACATTGAATTGCCCCATGCGCGCCACCACGTCCGGATGCAGGGGCGAGTTGAGAACCTCGACCAATCGCGGCGGGGTATCGATGATGTAGTGATAGGCAGGGCCAATCACCACAATCTTCTTCCCATCATTCGTGATCAGGATCTGGCTGACCGTCTCCGAGTAATTCTTGTACTCCGTCTTTGAAGCTTCCGAATACAGGGACTGGGTGACCGGCGTCCAACATGCCCCCAGCGCAAGCAGCGGCAGTGCCGAAGCGGCAAGAAATAGTCTGCGATTCATTTCTGTTCCTCGTTGGTTGAAAAAACGCAAAAACGCATCGGCACCAGACCCTGGTTCGGCACCGCCAATCCAAACTGCGTCTATTGGGTTCAGCGGCCAGGGCCAAGGCTGCCCGCCATTGCTCCTCATTGCTTATCTGGCCGTTTGCCGAACCACGGCAGATAAGCACTGGTGCGCCCGCCCGAACGCGGCCACTTCTTGGGCGGCTCGCGCTTGACCCAGCCCGGCGGCGGGGCCACCAGTACACTCCAGGCATCGTTCGGGTTGGTGGCACTCGTCACCACCGCGCTGTGGCCGGTCTGGTCCGCGTAGGCCGTGGCGCGCGCGATGTTCAGCCCGGCGCTGGCCGCGCGCAGCCCGCCGATGGCATGCTCCGAGACGCTGCGCACATCCTGGATCTGGTCCAGGTCCGGCCACTGCTGGTGCACAGCGGCGCGCAGCGGCTTCATCAATGTGTTGACGTTGCTCGCGTGTTTGTCCACGTCGTGATAGAGGCGCCCGACCGGGTGATCTTGCGGGGCTGCGGCCTGCATGGTCTGTAGCAGGCCGCCCCAGGCGCCGCCCGGGTCGGCGGCCTTGGCGCCGATGCCGCCTTCGTGCTGCTGCGGGGTATAGATGGCCGACAGCGGCGCGTAGCCCCAGTCCGCGCTCGGGTGGCCCAGGATCAGCAGGATGGCGTTTTCGTCGGTGCGCCCGCCCTTGGGGTAGCCGGGCGCGTCCATGGTGTAGACCCACACCGTCTTGCGCGGATTGGCGTTCAGGTAGGCGATCGCCTCTTGCAGGTCATAGAAGCCCACCGTTTCCTCGCCGGCCATGACCGTGACGTCGGGCACCTTGGTCTCGGGATAGAGCTTCAGGCTCATCGCCTCCGCCTCAGCAAAAATCTCCTTGGTGAACAAGCGCCGCGCGGCCTTCAGCGTGAAAATGGGCAGGCCGATGGCCATCTCGGCGTCAACACCCAGGCCACGCCGTGGTCTGCCATCGTCGTCATACATCTTGAACAGCATGTCCGGAAAGCGCGCTTCGGCATGGTCTTCGTTTTCGGCCAGAATCGACGGCGCGGGCAGGCCGAGCCGGAAGTGATCCGAAAGGCGGTCGCTACCATTCCGATACCGCTCCTCCTTGATATAGGTCGGCGTATTGATCCACGCGCGGGGCATGCCCGCAAGAACACGGATGTCGCCAAAGTCGGGGCGGTTAGTGCCGTTGTGGATCGAGTAGAAGTAATTCGGGTCCACCGCATACTGGTAGCCCATCGGGTACAGCGGCGGACGGATCATGGCGCGCAACGGCTTCCAATAAACCGGATTGGGGTTGTCGTCCGACCAGACTACGCGCACGGGGTGCACCAGCACACCGGTGGGGTCGCCCAGCTTCAGTTCCGGGCTGTCAGTGTCGTTCGGGTTGCGGTCGGCCATGCCCTGGGTCCACAGCAGGTTCCAGTGGGTGGGGTAGTCGATCCACATCAGCGGGCTGCGCCAGACGATGCCCATGACGTAGGCGGCGGGCGCGTTGGAGCCGGTGGCAGGCGGGGGGCTGACGGCTAGCGGATACGGCGTCGGCTGGCGGGAGTATTTGGGTCGGGACCTGCTGGTCGTGCAGGCGGTCAGGACGAGGATGGCAACGACGAGCGTTACCACCGCCACCCAAGCCATTGCACGATTTCCTAAGAACAGGCTTCGCATCAGTCCCTCGCTCATTCACTTCTTACCGGTACTACCAGTACGCTTGCCAAACCACGGCAGATACGCACTGGTCCGTCCACCCGCACGCGGCCACACCTTCGGCGGCTCGCGCTTGACCCAGCCCGGCGGCGGCGCCACCAGTACGCTCCAGGCATCGTTCGGGTTGGCGGCGCTCGTCACCACGGCGCTGTTGCCGGTCTGGTCCGCGTAGGCCGTGGCGCGTGCGATGTTCAGTCCCGCGCTGGCCGCCCGCAGCCCGCCGATGGCGTGCTCGGAGACGCTGCGCACGTCCTGGATCTGGTCCAGGTCCGGCCACTGCTGGTGCACAGCGGCGCGCAGCGGCTTCATCAATGTGTTGACGTTGCTCGCGTGTTTGTCCACGTCGTGATAGAGGCGGCCGACCGGGTGGGCTTGCCGGGCTGCGGCCTGCATGGTCTGCAGCAGCCCGCTCCAGGCGCCGCCCGGGTCGACGGCCTTCGCGCCGATGCCGCCTTCGTGCTGCTGCGGGGTGTAGATGGCCGACAGCGGCGCGTAGCCCCAGTCCGCGCTCGGGTGGCCCAGGATCAGCAGGATGGCGTTTTCATCGGTACGCCCGCCCTTGGGGTAGCCGGGCGCGTCCATGGTGTAGACCCACACCGTCTTGCGCGGGTTGGCGTTCAGGTAGGCGATCGCCTCTTGCAGGTCGTAGAAGCCCACCGTTTCCTCGCCGGCCATGACCGTGACGTCGGGCACCTTGGTCTCGGGATAGGCCTCCAGGTCCATCGCCTCCGCTTCGCCGAAGATCTCGCTGGTGTACAGCCGCCGCGCGGCCTTCAGCGTGAAGGTGGGTAGGCCGACGACCATATCGGCGGGGTGGCCCATTCCGCGCTGGGGCTTGCCACGATTGACGTACATCTTGGTGAACAGATCCGGGAAGCGCGCCTCGGCATGGTCTTCGTTCTCGGCCAAGATCGACGGCGCCGGCAGACCCAGTTCAAAATGCTCGCCAAGGCGGTCGCTGCCATTTCGATACCGGACCTCCTTGATGTAGGTCGGCGTATCGATCCATGCGCGGGGCATGCCGGCAAACACGCGGATGTCACCGAAGTCCGGGCGGTTGGTGCCGTTGTGGATCGAGTAGAAGTAGTTCGGGTCCACTGCATACTGGTAGCCCATCGAGTACAGCGGCGGACCGATCAGTTCGGTCATGGTTAGCCAATAGACCGGGTTGGGGTTGTCGTCCGACCAGACCACACGCACCGGCCGCACCAACACTCCGGTGGGATCGCCCAGCTTAAGCTCCGGGCTGTCGGCGTCGTTCGGGTTGCGATCGGCCATACCCTGCGTCCACAGGAGGTTCCAGTGGGTAGGGTAGTCAATCCACATCAGCGGGCTGCGCCAGACGATGCCCATGACATAGGCGGCGGGCGCGTTTGGGCCGGTGGCGGGCGGCGGGGTGACGGCTAGCGGGTACGGGGTTGGCTGGCGGGAGTATTTGGGTCGGGACATGGCGGTTCCGGTGCAGGCAGTAGTGAGAATGGCGGCAGCAAGCAAGCCGACGAGCGCAGCGAGGCGGCGACGGCTATTCATTCGGGCCGACTCCAAAGACGTCGTCGTTCTCGGTCGGGCGGCTTAGCCGCTGCTGCTCGGCACGCCAATCGCGGCGCATCTGCTCATCAAGCGGCAGCTCACGGCTCTGCATCGGGTCGGGCTGCGGTGTGCTGTGCTTCTGTGACCAGCGGCTACTGTTGCTGCGCTCGGTGTCGATACCGAGTTGTACCGGGACTTCGGGCAGGTAATTGCGGCATTCCTCCAGCTTCTTGCCACCATCCATTCGCCCCTTCAGGTGGTACTCGTGCCATTCCATCATTACCGTATCCTTCGGATTGCAATACCGCCAATCCGCAAACTGCCGCAGCCAGTTCATCTGCTTCGTGGGCAGCCCGTTCATGCCGACGTTCACGTCGTAAGCGAGTACGTGACGGCTGTGCGCCGGGTTGGAGAGGATGGTGGAGTGGTTGGTGGCGTTCATGTCCTTGACTTGGCGCAGGAAGTCTTCGCGCTTTTCCTGGTCGAACTCGCGGAATTCCTTGTATTCGTCGCCCGAGAGGTCACCGCCCGTCTTCATCTGCTCGACGGCGCCCTCATAGCGGTTATCTTTCTTGCGCCGCGCGAGTTGCCGCACGCTGGCGTTGTGTTCATAGCGCAGTGCGGCTTCGTCGGCTTCATCACCTTGGCCCGCGCTGCGGTACTTGTCGTAGACGTCTTTCGTGCGGGTGCGCGGGTTCAAGGCGTCGGTGTGCGACTCGGGGCCCTGGTTGAACTCGCCTTCGACCTTGCCTCTTGGCGAGGCATTGGCGCCGTCCGGCGGCTGTTTCCCGTCGCCCTCCGGCTGCTGGCCGGTGGGGGCGGTCTGCGGGTGATATAGGTGGATGGCGGTGGGCGCAATCGGGTTGGGCACCTTATGGGCATCGATGCGGACCGTCCAACCGTCGGGCGGGGTGGCGTTAACGGAGGCGTAGGGGGCTATCTTGCCCAGGGTCACCACCCGGACCAGGCCGATGGCGATCTCGTACGTCCCACCCAGGATGGTGGCGCCAACCTTGCCGGCAACGCCTTGCTGCTCGTTCGCCCACGTGCGCCCCAAATGAAAGCGCATCTCCAGCGGCTTGCGCAGCCAGAATTTACCGTCCGCGCCTTGAATGGCGTCGGCGCGGGCGGGCTTATCCTTGTCGTAGTAGACAAAATTCTGGCCTGGTGCGGCGCCCACCTTGAAGGTCTCGTCCTTGTACTTGCTGGGGTTGCCCTGGGCCCAGATGCGCTGGTACAGCACGCCGTCTGCATGCTGGAAGACGTAGGGCGTCTTGGCGTCGCGCATGTCGTCGTCTTCGCCGGTCAGCACGGCCTGCGGCAGGCCCATCCAGCCCATGCCCATGACAGTGGAGACGGAGATGACCTGGTCGTGGGGGTTGGCGTACAGGAAGACCCGCTTGTGCGTGGGGAACTCCTCCTGGTCCTTCTCCACATTCCACGGCTTGCGGTCGTTACCCATCAGGGCGTTGACACAGGCCGCGCTGGCCAGATTGCCCTGGCGCTTCTTGACGATGCCGAAGAAGGCGTCCAGCGTCTTGCGCCGCGAGAGCGTGGTAACGCGCCCGAGGTCGGTATGCTGGTCGTACTGGGCGAAGTTGTCAGCCCAGTTGGGTAGCACGCTGTAGGGCGGGTTGGCCAGGATATAGGTATCGGCCACGCCCTTGCCGCCGAACTTCTTGTCGCCGATGAAGGCGGATGCCAGGGCAACCATATTGCCCTGGCTGTGGCACACGATGGTCACGGGGCATTCCTTGCCGTTACATTCCGTCGTGTGCCGCTCGCGCACCTGGGCAACCAGCGCGGCAAGGCGCCATGCGGCGTGCGCACCGTAGTGCCGGGCCGGGCAGCCGTATACCAGGCGGCTGGCCTCGGTGTTCATCTGCTGGATCTGCAAGCCGGCGAAGAGATCGGTCACCGTGCCATTGCTCCACAGGTCGGGCAGCGCGGTGCAGCCGTTGGCGAAGGGGCCGCCGCCCCAGGCGTCGTCCTCGTCGAGCAGGATGTTGCCGCCAACGGACTTTAGGTCGGACTTGCTGGCGACGTAACCCCAGCGGAAGCGGATCACGGGGCTGGCCTCGGCGCCCTGCACGAACTCCTCAGGCTTGATCGCGTCTTCGGACCTGGGCCGGGTCAGGTAGCCATCGGGCGTGAGTTCGGTGCGGTACTTGGCAGCACGCAGCAGGTAAGAGAGGGGGTTGTCGGGCGGGTCATCGAAATCCCGGCGGCGCAAGCGCTCGTTGAGCCCTTGGCACAGGCCCTCTTCCGCTGCGTCGAACCATTCGCCGGTGGAGTTCACGCCGTGCACGAAGATGATGATGCCGGGCAGTGCGTTGTATCGCACCTCGCGCACACGGTGGGTAGGCAGCGTAATGTCGCTGGCGCTGGCAATGACGCCGGCCTCGGGGTTGTGGAAGCTGGATTGGCTCATGGTGCCGGTGCCTCAGTACAGCTTGGGCAGCTTGAAGGCCGCCTGCAGGACTTCGATCTGCTGTGCGCTCGAGAGTGGTGTCTGGCCATCAGCGGCAATGCCGTCGACGACGCTGCCGTCCGTCTTGGTCACGGCAAAGGGCGCATCGGGAATGGGCTTGCCGTCCGTGCCCCTGACCAGCGCGAAGCTGCGGCCGGCATCGCCCGAGGCGAACTCAGGCAGCACGCCGTCAATCCCCTGCGCCCCCGGCACGTCAAAGGCGGCGGTATGCATATGCACGCGCGTCGGCCCATAGACATCGACGCAGCCATCCGCGATGCGGATGCCGGCATTGCCGCTCATGAAGGTGATGCCGCGCTTGGCGTTGAGCAGGATGGTGCCGTCGGTGGCGGTGACCACCACATCGCTCTGTGCGTTGGCTTCGATGCTCGCTTTCTGCGCTTGCAGTACGAGGTTGCCCTGGTGGGCGATGCCCTTCCAGGCGCCGCTGTGCGCGAACAGGCTGATGCCGGTGCCGGCGTTGACCAGCCATTGCTGGCCGGCCGTGAACTGCTGGTTCAGCTTGGCGACCATGTCGATATGCTTGCCGGCGTAGCTGGTGAGCACCTGGGGCGTGGCCAGGGCTATGCCGGCCGGGGCGTAGGCGCCGAGCAGCGGCTGGCCTCCTTGGCCGGGCGCTTCCTTGTGGTTGTTGGCGCCGGCATCCCATTCCCGGACGGCCTGGGCTAGGCTTGCTTGTGGGCCGGTGTCGGTCTGCAGCGCTTCGTGCTGGCCGCTGTAGTCGCCCAGCGACCTGGCGGCTTCGAGCGCGGCCTCCATGCAGCGGATGAACTCGTCGCGCGAAAGGTGTCCGCCCACGGCGGCAACCTGCCCTTCGCTGGTGAGGAAGAGGCCGCGGGCGCCGCGCACGGTGCCTTGCCCGTCGGTGCGCAGGTCGAAGCCTTCGCCGCGCTTGTCCTTGCGCCCGGCGTTGTTCGGGACGCCGGTCAAATAGCCCAGGTTCAGTTGCGAGGTCTGGTGATCGGACGACAGTTGCGCCTGGATCTGGTCCTTGGTGTCATCCATCAGCAGATGGTTATGACGCCCGCCGAACAGCTCCTTGCTGCGGATGCCGGACAGCGCATGCTGCCCCGGCAGCGCCCATGGCGGCATGTTCATCTGGTTCGGGACCCGCCCGACGATCAAGGGGCAATCCGGGTCGCCGTTGAGGAAGGCGACGATGACTTCCTGGCCGATGCGGGGGATATGCATCGCGCCGTACTGATCGCCGGACCAGCCGTTGACGACGCGAACCCACGGCGAAGAGTTCTCGTCATACTTGCCGTAGCGGTCCCACTCGAACTGGACGGTGACGTCTCCGTGGTCGTTGCACCAGACTTGCTGGTTCTTCGGCCCCGTCACGACGGCCCGCTGCAAGCCGGACACGCGCGGCTTGCCCACGGTGCGCGGCGGACGGAACACCTCGTCGGCCGGGTGGGCTTCGAAGTCGACGCGGCAGTGGAACTGCTGGCCGCGGCCGGCCTCCGCTCCGGTGTCTTCCAGATCGAGTGTCGCGCCGGTGACGAGGAACTCGCGGTTCAACGCGGGGTTGTCGTGGTTGCTTACCTGGTAGGTACAGCCCGTCACGACACCACGCAGCGCGCCGACGCCGCGCGCGCGCCGCCCGCGGGCGCGGCGCTCTTCCATGCGGATGCGCGCCCGCGTGGCGCCCACATCCGGGTCAATGTAGTCGCCGGGGTATTCGTAGCGGTCGAAGCCGGCGAAGCGCGTATCGCGCGGCTGGCTGTTGTCGGTGATCAGGTTCGCCCGCGGCTTGCGGTGGTCGTAGTCGTTCAGCGTCACCTTGCCGGTGCGCAGGCGATGGACCGGATCGAAGCGGACCAGGTGTTCCTGGTCGATCTTGAACCCGCGCGGATAGATGGGCAGCGTGCGATAGGCCTCGCTGGGGAACTGGCGATATGCGCCCATTTCCGCTACCAGCACGAGCCGATGGTGTCCGCCGTCGTGTTCGAAGAAGTAGGTGATGCCGTATTCCTCGGTCAGGCGCTGGATGAAGCGGGCATCGGTTTCCCCGTGTTGCACCTCCCAGGCCAGCTTCGGGTAGACGGAGACGTCGAGGCGCTTTTCCACCGAGAAGGGATAGTCCGCCAGGACCTCGTCCAGGATCTCGATGACCGTCTTCCTCTGGAAGGGCTTGAAGTCCGAGGTCTGCGTAGCCAGCCATAGCCAAGGGCGCAGCGTGATGCGGTACAGCCGGTTCTCCGCGGCGCCTCCGACCTGCTCGATGTCGGAGATCAAGCCCGTGATTTCCCGCTGCCCCGCCCCTACCCCACCGAGCAGGCCGGTGCCCATGCCGTCGAGCTCGACCGTCACCGTCATCTCGCACCCGATCATGCCGTCCGGGTCGGCTTCGGCAAGATACTGCTCTGCCGCAGGCGAGACCGCGCGCAGGTCCACCTGGTAGGTGAACAGTTCGCTCAAGCCCTCATGACCGGACAGCCGCACGAATTCCAGCTGCGGCTGCCCGAGCAGGTCGGGAATGGCGGCGCTGGAGACGCTGACCGTCTGGCGCCGGCCCGGCATCCGGTTCGCCGCGTTGTTCGACGTGTTCATGGCGTGATTTCCCAGTGAAGGAAGCGGAGGAAGGGCGCCGAGCAAGGCCCGTCGCCATTGCCGGCGGCAGCAGCCATAGCGGCATGGCCCATGTCTTCACAGGCATGCCGGAAGTAGTCGGAGCGCAGTGGAATGGCCATGGCGTGGGCGGCGGAATGAAATCGGCGGCCTCGCCGGCCGGACAGATGGCGGCCGGCGAGGTCGGTCATGGCAATCAGAGCTCCTTGTTGCCCTTGATGTCGTAGCCCGCGGTCACGGCGCCGCCGCTGCCGCCCTGGGCGTTCTGCACCACATATTCCTGCTTCACCTGGGAGAACGACAGGGCCACCCGCTCGCGCATGCGCACTTCGTCATCCACCGAGCCCTTCGGCGACACCTTGGTGACGATCACGTCGGTCATGGTGAGCTTCAGGTATTCCAGCGGACTGCCGCCGGCCTTGCGTACCACCAGCACGGCTTCATTGATGTGCTTGCCGGTCAGGCAGTACTTCATCAGGTTGGGCGAAGCCCGGTCGATGAAGTGCTCGAAAGTGAGGTCCGACACGGTCGCCTTGCCGGCGCCGCCGCCGGAGCCAGCGTGCATGGTGGACTGCTGCTCGATGCTCCAGTCCCAGGCCAGCACCTCGATTTCGTTCTTGTGCGACGAATCCTGCGACTCGCCGTCGATACCATGCACTTTCAGGAAAATGTCCTGTGCCATTGCAACTCTCCTTCAGATGTAGACGGGTACTGCAGACAAAGGCCACAGCCGCTTCCTGGACCAGCCGGTAGGCGGACCGGGAGGCGGAGTCTGTGGGGATGGGGTTGGGATGCCTCAGGCGGCGTCCTTGACCGACGGAAGGCGCGCCACCAGGCGCAGCGAGACCGTCAGCCCTTCGAGCTGGAAGTGCGGACGCAGGAAGAACTTGGCGCTGTAGTAGCCCGGGTTGCCTTCCAGCTCCTCGACCACCACTTCGGCAGCGGCGAGCGGGCGGCGTGCCTTGGTTTCCTGCGAGGAGTTGGCCGGGTCGGCGTCAACGTAGTTCATGATCCATTCGTTGAGCCAGCGCTGCATGTCCTCGCGCTCCTTGAACGCGCCGATCTTGTCGCGCACGATGCACTTCAGGTAGTGCGCGAAGCGCGAGCAGGCGAACAGGTAGGGCAGGCGCGCCGACAGGTTGGCGTTGGCGGTGGCGTCGGCGTCGTAGTACTCGGCCGGCTTCTGCAGCGATTGCGCGCCGATGAAGGCCGCGTAGTCGGTATTCTTGCGATGCACCAGCGAGATAAAGCCGTTCTTGGACAGTTCGGCCTCACGGCGGTCCGAGATGGCGATTTCGGTCGGGCACTTGATGTCGATGCCGCCATCGTCGGTCGGGAAGGTGTGGCACGGCAGGTTCTCGACCACGCCACCGCTTTCCACGCCGCGGATGAGCGTGCACCAGCCGTACAGCTTGAACGAGCGGTTGATGTTGACCGCCATGGCATAGGCGGCATTGCTCCACACGTACTTGCGATGATCGGCGCCGTCGGTGTCTTCCTCGAAGTCGAAGGCATCGACCGGGTTGGTCCTGATGCCATAGGGCAAGCGCGACAGGAAGCGTGGCATGGCCAACCCCACGTAGCGCGCGTCTTCCGAATTGCGCAGGCTGTTCCACGGCGCGTATTCGAGGTTCTGGAAGATCTTGGACAGGTCACGCGGGTTGGCCAGCTCCTGCCACGAGTCCATCTGCAGCACGGATGGCGAGGCGCCGGAGATCAGGGGAGCATGGGCAGCCGCGGAGATCTTGGCGAGCGCGCCCAGCAGTTCGACGTCTGGCGGGGTGTGATCGAAGTAGTAATCGGCCACCAGGCAGCCATAGGGCTCGCCGCCAAGCTGGCCGTACTCTTCCTCGTAGACGCGCTTGAAGAACGGGCTCTGGTCCCAGCCGATGCCCTTGTAGCGGCGCAGGGTGCGGCGCAGTTCCTCCTTGGAGACATCCATCACGCGGATGCGCAGCTTGTCATCCGTCTCGGTGTTCGACACCAGGTGGTGCAGGCCGCGCCAGGCCGATTCCAGCTTCTGGAAGTCCTCATGGTGCAGGATCAGGTTGATCTGCTCGGAGAGCTTGCTGTCGATGGCGCCGATGATGGCTTCGATGCTCTTGTAGGCGTCATCGCTCAGGGTGAACGCGCTGGCGAGCGCCTGCTCGGCCAGCGTCTTGACGGCCAGGTCGACGGCCACCCGGGCCTGCTCGGTCTTGGGAGAAAACTCGCGGCTGATCAGCGCGGCAAAATCAGAGTGTTCAGCGGAATGCTCAGCGCTTGCTGCGGCTTGCTGTGGCTTTTGTTGGACGGATGCCATGGAATCCTCGATCGGTGAAGGGTTTCAGTGCGGCGAACAGCCTGCGCAGTCAGGACTTAGGGGCCTGGTCTTCGTCAGCCTTCGGCTTGGGTGCCTTGGCAAGGGACTGCAACAGTGCGGGGTCCTGCAGCAGCTGGTTGATCAGCGCCTCGGCGCCCGACTTGCCGTCCATATAGGTCTGCAGGTTGGCGAGCTGGGTGCGCGCTTCCAGCAGTTGCCGCAGCGCATCCACCTTGCCGGCCACTGCCGCGGGCGAGAAGTCCTCGATGCTCTCGAAGGTCATGTCGACCAGGAGCTGGCCTTCGCCGGAGAGCGTGTTGGGCACGGCGAACGCCACGCGCGGCTTCATCGCCTTCATGCGTTCGTCGAAATTGTCGATGTCGATCTCGAGGAACTTGCGGTCTGCCACCTGCGGCAGCGGCTCGGCGGGCTTGCCCGACAGGTCGGCCAGCACCCCCATCACGAAAGGCAGCTCGACGCGCTTCTCCGAGCCATAGACCTCGACGTCGTACTCGATCTGCACGCGCGGCGCGCGGTTGCGTGCGATGAACTTTTGCGAACTGTTCACAACGGACATGGATTTCCCCAGCGGGTTACAAGGACGTGCCGGACGGCTTCAGGCCGCTCTGGCTTCGGGACAATCCGGCCTGACAGGGTCGTGGCCGGGACGGTATTCGAGGTGGTAGGCGAGCCCGGCGGCATCGTCCGCTCCAGGCGCTGCCAGCCGGATATCGATGGCCGACAAGCGGCGCTTCTCGGACAAGGCCGACAACCACAAGCGCGCAAGCTGCGGCTGAATCGCCTGCTCGATGAAGCTGATCATCTGCCGGGCTCCGGTTTCCCCGGCCGGGCAGCGGACCGCAATGAACTCGGCCACGGCGTCGCCATAGGTGAGCGCGATGCCGTGCTGGTCGCGCATGCGCGCCACCAGGCGGTCCAGGTGCAAACGCACGATGCGGCCCAGGTTTTCTGCGGCCAGGGGCAGGTAGGGCACGACCACCAGACGGCCGAGGAAGGCCGCCGGGAAGACCTTGCGCAAGGCCGGCACCAGCGCCTCGCGCAAGTCGGCCGGGGATGGCATCAGGGCCGGGTCTTCGCAGAGGCCGGCGAGCAGATCCGAGCCGACGTTGCTGGTGAGCAGCAGGATCGTGTTCTTGAAATCGATGTGGCGCCCTTCTCCATCCTCCATGTAGCCCTTGTCGAAGACCTGGTAGAAGACCTCGTGCACGTCGGGGTGGGCCTTCTCGACCTCGTCGAGCAGAACCACGCTGTAGGGGCGGCGCCGGACGGCTTCGGTCAGCACGCCACCCTCGCCATAGCCGACGTAGCCGGGCGGTGCGCCCTTGAGCGTGGAAACGGTGTGCGCTTCCTGGAATTCGGAGAGATTGATGGTGATGAGGTTCTGCTCGCCACCGTAGAGGGCGTCTGCCAGCGCCAGCGCGGTCTCGGTCTTGCCGACACCGGATGGGCCCACCAGCAGGAACACGCCCACCGGCTTGCCGGGGTCGGCAAGCTGCGCGCGGGCAGTCTGCACGCGCTCGCCGAGCTGGGCGAGCGCACTCTCCTGGCCGATGACGCGGGCAGAGAGTGTCTGCGGAAGCCGCATCACGGTGGACACCTCGTCAGCGACCATGCGCCCGACCGGTATGCCGGTCCAGTCCGCGACGATCGCCGCGACCACTGCCTCGTCCACTTCGGTGTAGACGAACGGTGCGTCGGCCTGGACGGCGCGCAAGGCCGCGTCCACGTCGGCCAGGGAGCGCCCGTCGCCTGCGGGCGGCTCCTCCGTTTCCGCCATGCCCGTGCCGCTGGCCAGCGTCTGCATCAGCGCTTGCCTGCGCGCGACCAGATCGTTCGCCAGCATGCGCTCCTGCTGCCAGCGGGCTTCCACCAGCGCCAGGTCTGCATCGATCTGCGCGCGCCGGGCCAACGCCGCAGCGCTGGCGGCCGGATCGGGCTTGCCGAGGCCCGCTTCCTTGGCCAGCAGCGCGCACTCGGTATCGGCGGCCGCCAGTTGCTGGCGCAGGTGCTCGACCGCGGCCGGTGGAGCGTGATGCGACAGGGCGACCCGCGCACAAGCGGTATCGAGCAGGCTGATGGCCTTGTCGGGCAGCTGCCGCGATGGAATGTAGCGATGCGAGAGCTTCACCGCGGCACGGACCGCCTCATCGCGGATCAGGACCTGGTGATGCGCCTCGAAGGTCTCGACCAGCCCGCGCACCATGGCGACGGCCTTGGCTTCCTCCGGCTCCATGACCAGCAGGACCTGGAAGCGCCGCGTGAGCGCAGGGTCCCTCTCGATATGGCGCTTGTACTCGCTCCAGGTCGTCGCACCGATCGTGCGCAGGGCGCCGCGCGCCAGCGCCGGCTTGAGCAGGTTGGCGGCATCGCCCGTGCCCGCCTGGCCGCCGGCGCCCACCAGGGTATGGACTTCATCGACGAACAGGATCACCGGCCTGGAAGACGCGGCGGCCTCTTCCAGCACGCCCTTCAGCCTTGCCTCGAACTCGCCTTTCATGCTGGCGCCGGCCAGCAGCGCACCCACGTCCAGGCTGAGCAGCCGCACTTCCTTGAGGCTCGGCGGCACCTCGCCGGCTGCGATCGCCTGGGCGAGCCCTTCGATGACGGCGGTCTTGCCGACCCCGGCCTCGCCGGCCAGCAGCGGATTGTTCTGACGGCGGCGCAGCAGGATGTCCGTCATGGCGCGGATTTCGTGCTCGCGGCCGATCACGGGATCGAGCTCACCGGCGCGTGCCGCCGCGGTCAGGTCACGGCAGTACCGGGCGAGCGCGGACTTGCCCGAGGCCGCCTGAGAGAGCGCGCCGCTCGCTTCGCCCGGCGTGGCGGCCGCCAGGCCGCTGCCGTCGTAGGCAGCCTCCCGGCTCTCTGGCGATTGTGCTACCAGCGCCGGCACGGCTGCCACCACGTCATCGAACGGCAGCCGGGCAAACTGGCTGGACATCGCCAGGAGGGTGCGGCGCAGTTCCGGCGTCTTGAGCAGCGCGGTCAGCAGGTAGGCGCCACGCACCCGGTCGTCGCCGAAGGCGAGCGTCGCGTACACCCAGGCTCGCTCGATGGTGGACTCGACCTGGAACGAAAAGTCGCTGATCGAGGTGGCGCCCGCCGGCAGCGCCGACAACGCGCGGGCCAGATCGGCCTCCAATGCTGGCATATCTGCGCCAGCGTGATGCAGCATGCGCTGCAGGTCGCCGTCGGGCGCCTGCAGCAGCTGGTGCAGCCAGTGCACGAGCTCGACGTACGGGTTGCCTCGCAGCTTGCAGAACGCCGTTGCGCTTTCGATTGCCTTGAACAGGGTTGGATTGAGCCGACCGAACAGCGTCTGACGCGGAATATCCATTCGCCACCTTTTCGGATTTATCTTAATAGATGAACCACTATCATCCGAAGAACGCTCGGATTTTCCCCAACCTCCGAGAAATTGGCCGAATCATTGCGCACAAAAATCCTCAGGCACGATTCAGC
This sequence comes from Cupriavidus sp. 09_S30, assembly GCF_056930435.1. NCBI lineage: Bacteria > Pseudomonadati > Pseudomonadota > Betaproteobacteria > Burkholderiales > Burkholderiaceae > Cupriavidus > Cupriavidus sp. 09_S30. The sequence goes on from NZ_JBXOWI010000002.1 coordinate 2,943,030, forward strand.
TCACCACAGAAGGGATAGGGAATTGCATCGATCTTCACGAAAGCCGATCGATACTGCGCGCATGTTTGGCGTGCGGGCCTGCCAAGTCAATCACTTTTAACAAGTGATCACGAAAATAATACAAATTAATACATTCATCCATATAGCAGACGAAATCACATCTGATATTGGGAAGATTCAGAAATTGAATTTAGAATTTATTCATTCTTTTCCACCCCTACGCAACCGCTAAACTTATTATTTTTTTAATTCCTGACGGCAAGAATTTGGGATTATTATCCGCACCATCAGAAAGACAGACAGCACATACGAAAGCTCATGAGCGATAGGCAGCGCAGACCGGCTGGTGCGGCCCAAGGTCAGCCCGGCACCGCCCCCGCAAACGACAATCTGTGGCCACGCGATGCCTTGGATGCCGCCGGGCCAGACGCGACCGATCCGTTCTCGTCGGTGAGGCCGGTTGGCGGCGGCCTGACGCATGCACCTACGTCTGCACCCGCCAGCGAGCCAACTGACCCGCTTGATCTGCTCAAGCGCGAAGCCGAGGCCGCCTTGCGCGACCCTGCCTATGTCAGCGCGTACGCAAGAAGCCACCCGGGCGCGGCCCGGACCGCACCGGCCGAACTGAGTCCGCAACCCGCGCAGACGCTCACAAGCCAAGCCGGCAGTGCCGCCGGCCTGTTCGACATGCTGGACGGTTCCAGCCGGGAGGCCGCCATGTTCGGTCCTCTGGCACCGGTGGAGGCACATCCATTCTTTGCGGTCCCGCATGCGCCGGACGTCCTCCGGCTATTCGCCGGCGACATCGTGCCCCCGCAGCGGCGCGCCGTCGCGGCGCCTCTCACCCGCCGCGAGCATCACCTCGTCTCGATGGACAGCGCCTTCCGTCCGGCACCGGCGCAAGCCCAGGAGCGCGGTGATGACGCTTGATCCGCGCGTTCCCGGCCACCGCGATGCAAGCAGCGTCGCGACCCTCCTCGCGCAATACGGCTCGGTCGCCGGCGCCATTGCCGCGATGGAAGCGCGGGTGCGACAGCAGCCGGCAGCGGCCGATCCCCGCTGGTCCTTGTTCCAGTGGCTATGCGTCATTGGCGATTGGCCGCGCGCACTCAGGCAGTTGCAGGTTGCCGCGCAGCTCGCGCCTGACTTTGCGGCAACCGCTCTCGCCTGCCGGGAGCTCATCCGGGCAGAGGCGTTTCGTCAGGACGTCTTCACCGGCCAGCGCGAACCGGGCTTCCTGTTGCCAGCGCCGCGCTGGATGGCACACCTGCAGGAAGCCTTGGCCTACGTGCAGGCCGGTGATTCCGCTGCCGCCGATGCGAGTCGAGAACGAGCGCTATCGGAAGCCCCTGCCTCGCCCGGCACGCATGATGGCTTGCGCTTTGGCTGGATCACGGATACGGATACGCGGCTTGGCCCGACTTGCGAGATCGTGACCGCCGGCCGCTACGCATGGCTGCCATTTGCACAGATGCGCAAGCTCGAGCTTGCCGAACCGGCAGGGCTGCTGGACCTGGTGTGGCGGCCCGCCTGCATCACGCTGACCGACGGCATGGTCATCCGCGGCTTTGTGCCAGTGCGTTATCCCGGCTCGGAACAAGGTAGCGACGCCATCCGCCTGGCACGCGAGACGAATTGGACGGAAGCCGGCGAAACTGGCGTCATCGCGCTGGGGCAGAAGACCTGGATGACCGACGCGGGCGACGTGGCGTTCCTGGACATCAATACGCTGATCCTGGGCGAAGCACATGCATGAGCGCCGCCCTCCCCGCCGCCCCAATACGCAACTCCTGCCGACCTTGTTCGATCGCTTGCGGGACGATGCGCCCCAGCGCCAGACGGAAAGCGCGGACGAATACACGGTCACCCGCTCCCAGATGCGGGAGATCATCCAGCGCGACTTGACCTACCTGCTCAATACCAACAATCGCGAGGACGAGATCGACCGCAAGCGCTATCCGGCCGCGGCCAGTTCCACCCTCAATTTCGGCGTGCCGCCGGTAGCCGGCAGCTACCTGTCCAGGCATAAATGGAGCGACATCGTCATGATCGTCAGGCGGGCGATCCTGGATTTCGAACCGCGCCTCATCCCGGGCTCGCTGGAAGTGAAACCCTTGCTGCAAGAAGACGCACCGCAGCGCTACAACACCCTGGTATTCGAGATCAGGGGCCTGGTCCATATGGACCCTTATCCGATGGCGTTTACGGCGCAGAGTTCGCTGGATCTGGAAACCAGCCGGATGCACGTCCGATCGATCCACGCGTACTGAGACCATGGACCCTCAACTGCTCGACTACTACAACCGCGAGCTCGTCTACATGCGCGAGCTGGCGGGCGAATTCGCCCGCCAGCATCCCAAGGTGGCGAGACGCCTGGGCATGCATGGCATCGAGGTAGCCGACCCCTATGTGGAACGCCTGATCGAGGCCTTCTGCCTGCTGTCGGCGCGTACGCAGATCAAGTTGGACGCCGAGTTCCCGCGCTTTACGCAGCGGCTGCTGGAAGTGGTCTATCCGAACTATGTCGCGCCAACGCCGTCAATCGCCGTTGCGCAATTCCGCCCGAGCGATTCGAGCGGGAATCTCGTGCGGGGCGTGCCGATTCCGCGCGACTCGGATCTCGATGCTGCGCCGGCACCGGGTGAAAGAACGGCTTGCCGGTTCCGGACCTCGCAGCCGCTGACACTGTGGCCGGTCGAACTCACCGACGCGCGCCTCACTGGGATTCCTCCGGATATCCGGGGGCTGGAGCGGTATGTTCCCGCCCATGTGACGGTGCATGGTGCCCTGCGCTTGCGCCTGCGCTGCACGGGCGACGCCACCTTCGACCAGTTGTCCGGCCTGGACCACCTGCCCGTTTACCTGTGCGGCGACGACCAGATTGCAACGCACCTGTTCGAACTCCTGCACAGCGCCGGGGTGGCGACCCTGATCGGCCAGCCCGGGGCAATCGGCGAACGCCCCCACGCGGTGACGGAGGATGCCGTCAGCTATGTCGGCATGGGACCGGGCGAAGGCGCGCTGCCCCTGCAATGGAACACATTTCACGGGCACAACCTGCTGCACGAGTACTTTGCCTGCCCACAACGCTTCTATTTCTTCGGGCTCAACAAGCTTGCGCCGGGGTTCGGCCGGATCAGCAGCAAGGAAGCCGAACTTGTCGTACTGCTCTCCAAGCCACCCGGCCCGCTGGCCAGCCAGGTCGATGCCGGCCAGTTCGCGCTCTACTGCACCCCCGTGGTCAACCTGTTCCCGAAGCGCACCGATCGGATCGAGATCACGCCTGGGCGCGCCGAGTTTCATCTCGTCGCCGATCGCCAGCATCCGCTCGACTATGAGGTCTATGCCGTCAAGCGGCTTTCCGCGCAGGAGTCGCAGCAGAGTGCGCCTATCGACTTTCAGCCTCTGTTCGTGACGCTGAACAGCGATGAGGGAAACCACGGCCGCTACTTCTCGCTGCGGCGCGAGCGGCGATTGCTCTCGGAGCAGGCGCGCAAGTATGGCACTCGTACCGCTTATACCGGCACGGAAGTGTTCGTTTCCCTGGTGGACCAGAACGAGGCTCCGTACCCGGACAGCTTGCGATACCTGTCGGTCGAATCGCTGGTCACCAACCGGGACCTGCCTAACCTGGTACCGCGCAACGGCCTGCACGACCTCACCTCGGCCACATCGATCCCCGTGAATGGCATTGGCCTGATCCGGCCACCCTCGGCGCCTCGTCCGCCCTTTGCGGATGGCGAAATGGCCTGGCGGCTGATCCGGCTGCTTGGCTTCAACTACCTGTCGTTGATCGATCTGGAACATCGCTCGGGCGGCCAGGGCCTGCGCGACATGCTGCGGCTGTTCGCGCCCAGCGACGATCTCGCGCATCAGGGACAGATCCAAAGCCTGATCGGCTCGAAGATCCAGCCGGTCATGCGCAGGCTGCCAGGCAACGGCCCCTTGATTTATGGCCGCGGCATCCAGTGCCAGCTCACCGTGGACGAGGATGGCTTCTCGGGCATCAGCCCCTATCTCTTCGGGGTGGTGCTGGAACACTTCCTCGCCCGCCATGTCTCGGTCAATGTCTTCACCGAAACGGCGCTGCACTCGATGCAGCGCGGCCTCGTGCACCGATGGCCGGCCCGCATGGGTGGCCGCAGCGCCGTATAGCCATGTTCAAGGACCACGACGACAGCGCTGCGCCACCCGCCACGGCCGAGGCGCACCTGGGAAGCTACGCCGGCGTGGCACCATGGCGGCTGACCTTCCTAGGGCTGCTGAGACATCTCTCTGCGCGGCATCCAGAACTGCCACCGATCGGGCAGGCCCGTCGACCACGCGACGAGCCGTTCCGGGCTGGCCAGCAGGCCGCGCTCACCTTCGCGCCGCGCGAGATTGCGCAGTTGCAGCAGTCGTCGGGGCGGATCAAGGTGCAGCTGTTCGGCCTGGGCATGCTGGGACCGAACGGCGCGCTACCGATCCACCTGACGGAAATCGTTCGCGAGCGTAACGAGGTATACCGGGACAGCACCGTTGCCGACTTTCTGGATCTCTTTCACCATCGCGCCTTCACGCAGTTCTATCAGGCCTGGGCAGGCGCCCAGGCCGCCGCGGGCCTGGATCGCCGCGACGACGAAGTGTTCTCACGCTATATCGGCTGGCTGGCAGGCAACGAGGCGCAGGAGATCGCGAGCGGTCCACTGCCGCCGCACGCCCGCTTGGCCGCCAGTGCGCACGCGGTGCGCGAGGCGCGCAATCCCGATGGCATCGCCGCCACGCTCTCGCACTTCTTCGGCGTCTGCGTCGGGCTTGAAGAGTACGTGCCGCACTGGATTCCCATCGATCCGGCCGAGCACAGTCGGATCGGGCGCCCCGGTGCGCCAAGCCTATTGGCTCAAGGCGCGGTGCTTGGCGAGATGGTACCCGACCGGCAGCACAAGTTCCGCCTGGTGATCGGGCCGCTGCAACTGCAGCAATACCTGAGGTTCACGCCGAATGGGCGGGAACTTCCCATCCTCGTCGAATGGGTGCGCGCCTTCGTCGGCTACGAGTTCGTCTGGGAAGTCGAACTACGGCTGACCCCCGACTCGGCACCCCCTGCCATCCTGGGTGCAGAGGAGCGCCTGGGATGGTCCACCTGGCTGGGCGAGCCCGAGCGCGGCCGCGCCATTGCCGGCATGGTGTTTGCGCCGGAGCGATACGTGACACACTGACCATGGCAACCAAATCCAAACCCAAGCGGGCACCGGAGCCCGGTTTCCCCTTCCCGGAACTGCTGGCGCCCATTTCCCCGGACAAGCCGTGTGGCGACGATCTGGAATACGATCCCGAGTTCATCCTGCTGCTAGCGAAGGCAACCCCCAGGCCCGATGCGCAATACGGCGACTTCGTCAGCGCGCCGGAGGCAGTCAACTGGGCCGAATTGGAACGCGACTGCCGGCGCCTGCTGCTGCGTACGCGCGACATCCGCGTCTTGGTACTCCTGCTGCGCTGCCGGACACGCCTGGATCATGCGGCTGGCCTGCGAGATGGCCTTGCAGCGCTGGTGCGGCTGCTGGAAACGTGGCCGGATGCGATCCATCCGCAGTTGACGGTCGACGGCGAACCCGATCCTGCCATGCGTGCCAATGCGCTCGCCGCGCTGGCCGATCCCGAAGCGTTGATGCAGGACATACGGGAGTTGCCGATCACGGGAAACGCGGCGCTACGCTTGCAGGTTCGAGACGTGGAGCGAGCGCTCAGCGTCCCGCGCCCTGCGGATGCCCTGGCGCTGGAATCGGTGCGACTGCAATTGCAGGATAGCCGCCATCAGCACAGCCCGGCTTTGCTGGCATTGGACGTAGCCGCCACATTGGCGTCTGCCATCGACCGGTGGGCCACTGCCAACCTGCCAAGCGACCGCCCCGACCTGAGCCCATTGCTAAGGCTCCTCGGCCTGGTAGCGGAAGCAACCGAGCCCGCCAGCGCAATGCATGCCGCCGAGCCGGAAGGCGCACCGCATGACGGCCTGCACGCAGCCAGCCCGGTTGAAACCAGCGGCCGCGACACTGCAGACGCACTGCCGCCCGAGACCGCAGCCGAGCATCCTCCAGCCGCAATGCCGCCTGATCGCGATGCTGCCTTGGCCGGCATCCGCGCAGCTCGCCGATGGTTCGAAATACATGAGCCCAGTAGCCCGGTAGCGCTCCTGCTCAGGCAGGCCGAGACACTGACCGGGAAGCGCTTCCACGAAGTGTTCCAGGCGATTCCCGCGGATCTGGTGGAGCGCTGGGCGCAGGAAGGGCAATAGGCTGTCCTCGACGTTGCGCCAGGAAATCGAGCGCTGCATGGCGAGCGACCCTCCATACCGGTTCACCCTATCGCAAGCCGGCTGACCACACACGAAAGCCCCGCCAGCCCCCGCCACCCTGGCAACCGGCAGCAGATCTCCCCGCTGCTCGATGTTGCCGTCTGCGGTGACGCGGTACAGCGGAAAGACGGCCTTGCCCGCCACCGTCCGGCGGGCAAGGTAGCGCACTGCGCACCGCCTCCTTACGTGGCTGCCGATGCCGACGCCTGGGAGTTGGGGTGCGCGCAACGGCCACCTATCCCCTTTGCCGCCATGCCGGTGGCAACGGACTAGCCTTGCGGGCTATGCCTGACCAGACCGCACCGCCGCGTACTCCCGCAGCACCGCCACGAAGCGCGGCACGACCGGATTGACGGCATCCTCGCGGAAGGCGAACTCCACGTCGAAGGATTCCGCCAGCTCGTCCAGCGCCACGAGCCGCACCGTCGGCGGACACACCGCCCGCAGGCTCTGCGGCACGAAGGCATAGCCCATGCCGGCGGCAACCAGGCCGATCAGGGTGGGGATATCGGTGCCCGTCTGCGCGATGCGGGGCGCAAAGCCGGCGCGCTGGCATTGCGCCGTCAGGAAGCGGTGATGGGCCGCGGAGCGGTGCGGATCGAACCAGATGCACGGCTGCTCAGCCAGGTCGGCCAGCCGGGCGGGGGCCTTGCTGCGGCGTCCCTGCATGGCGGTCCCGGCCGGCATCGCCACCACGAAGCGGTCGCTCAGCAGCACGACGCCGGCCAGGTGCGGCGCGGCTTCGCCGCGCCAGGCCAGGATGCCGCCGTCAAGCTGGCCACTGTCAATGGCCGCGGCCTGCTCGGCCGAAAGCATCGGCTCCACCGCCACCTTGACGTCGGGGCAGGCCGCGCGGAAGCGGTGCAGCAGCGTGGCCACCACCGGCAGCGTCAGATAGTTGGGCAGCACGCCCAGGCGCAGCTCCCCGAGTTGCCCGGCGGCGCTGCGGACTGCGCGCTCGCGGCTTGCCTGCAGTTCGGCCAGCAATTGCCTGGCGTCGCGCAGGAAGCTGGTGCCGGCGGCGGTCAGCTCCACGCCTTTGGGCCGGCGCAGCAGCAGTGGCGTGCCGATGGCCGCTTCCAGCTCCCGGATCTGCCGCGACAGCGCCGGCTGCACGATGCCGACCGCCCTGGCCCCGGCCACCACGCTGCCGGCCTCGGCCACCGCCACGAAGTAGCGCAGGTGGCGCATCTCGATGTTGCGCATGCTTGCTTGCCCCGTCCTTCCGCGTTTTTCCGTGTGTAGTTGATGATTCAGCGGCGCCCCGGCATCGACCGGCAGAGGCGGGGCCCAACGCGTCCTGCCCCGCATATTCGCCCGGCTGGCGCTGGATAACACTGCGCGCCAAAAGCGGCGGCGACAAGCACCACAGCGACATAGCGGCGTACGATGGTTTCTCACCGGCCACCATGCCACCCGGTTCTCTTGCCCTTCCGTCCTCCCGGCGAGGCCGCCGCCCGCCGCACCGTATTCCATCCGATGCCGCTCCATATCGCCACGCCCTTCCTCCGCTCCCAGGACCTCTCGCAAAGGCTGGGCAAACCCGTCTGGCTCAAGCTGGAGGCATTGCAGCCTTCCGGTTCCTTCAAGCTGCGTGGCGTGGGAGCCGTCTGCGAAGCGCGGCTGGCGGCGGAGGCGCGGCGCTTCGTGTCTTCGTCGGGCGGCAACGCCGGCCTCGCGGTGGCATATTGCGGCCGGGAACTGGGTGTCCCCGTGACGGTAGTGGTGCCGGAAAGCACGCCCTTCTGGGCCCGCGAACGCATCCGCCTGGAAGGCGCGGAGTTGCGCGTGCATGGCTCGGCATGGGCGGAAGCGAACGAGCTGGCGCAATCGCTGGTGGGCCCGCGCGATGCATTCGTGCATCCGTTCGATGATCCGCTGCTGTGGCAAGGCCACGCGACCATGGTGGACGAAATGGCGGCGGCAGGGCCGAAGCCGGGCGCGGTGGTGCTGGCCGTGGGGGGCGGCGGGCTGCTGTGTGGCGTGCTGGAGGGGCTGTGGCGCAACGGCTGGTCCGATGTGCCGGTCATCGCTGTGGAGACCGAAGGAGCGGACTGCTACGCCCGCTCGGTCGCCGAAGGCCGGCCGGTGGCGCTGCCGCGCATCACCAGCGTGGCCACTTCGCTGGGCGCCCGCCAGCCCTGCGATGCCGCGCTCGCCTGGCGCGGGCGGCATCCGATCCACAACGTGGTGGTCTCAGACGGCGAAGCGGTGGCGGCGGCGCTACGCTTCCTGGATACGCATCGCCTGCTCGTCGAGCCCGCCTGCGGCGCTGCGTTGGCTGCGCTGGACCATGCCTCCCCCGCGCTCGCGGAGGCGGCCAGCGTGGCCGTGATCGTGTGCGGCGGCGCCACGGTGACGGCGGGGCAGTTGCAGGCATTGGCCGGCGGCCGGCGGGATTAGGCGCCGCGACGAAGTTGGGCTATGGCGCTACGCCTGGCTCGAATGCGCAGAGCGCGCCCGACTCAGATGCGCTGAATCTTGATCATGTGAAGCCGGACCTCGCCCCGATCATGCTTGAAGTAGAACAAGGGGCCGACAAAGATCCGGTCGTATGGACCCTGTTCGCACAAGGGAGGGGTCCAGATCAGGTCCTCGGACAGTTGCCGCTTGATGTCAACGCGCAATCGTCGGGAGACGTCCGTCAACGTGGAGCCGACCCGCACACCGTTCGGCATTTCGGCGCGGGGTCCCGTGGCCGTCAGCGTTTCGACTTCCTGCGTGGAATCCTTCAGATCCAGCCATAGATCGCGGTAGCGCCGCCTCGTCACCCGATAGGCGCCCGCCGTCCCGGGGACGATCTGGGATTGGCTCATGATCGACCGCCCCAGCAAGCGATCCACCGTTGCTTTCGGATCACGATAGTGCAGGCCGCCAAGCGCGAGCTGGTGTTGGGGAAAGCAGTAGTCCTGGCCCCCATCGTCTGCCTTGGCCGCCGGCGCGGCCGTCAGGCATGCCAAGGCCAAGATGGCAGCGGCAGTGGGACGCCGACACGCTGCCATCGTGGCTGGCCCCGGGGTAGGAAGCGGTGATTTCATCGGTAATGGTAGAGGTCGATTCCGCGCACGGGTCGAGTACGGTTGCCGTGGCCGGCAGGCCGGCCCGATCTACGTGCGGCATCCAGGCGGACGTCTGCAACGCTCGCCGTCAGGGCAAGGCGCCTACCTGCTTCAGCACGGCCAGGGCAATTTCCTGGATATCCTGAGCATGCGTGACGTAAGTGGTTGATCTCGCAACGCTTCGGCACACACGCCACGCATGCGGCACGGCCTTGCATCACGCCTTGCTCAACCGAGCGCCGCGATCGCAATGCGCGTCGCCGCCGCGATCACGTCGTCGTTTCTCTTCGCGTCGGGGCGCGCCTGCGTGTAATAGACCGTCAGCACGATCGGCCCGCGCGCGGGCGGCCAGAGCACGCCGATGTCGTTGAGCGTCCCGTAGTCGCCGGTGCCGGTCTTGTCGCCGACCCGCCACCCGGCCGGCACGCCCGCGCGGATTCGCTTGTCGCCGGTCTTGTTGCCGTGCAGCCATTCCACATACTGCGCGCGCTGCGGCGCCGGCAATGCGTCGCCAAGTGCCAGCACGCGCAGGCTTGCCGCCATCGCGGCGGGCGTCGTCGTATCGCGCGCGTCGCCCGGCAGCGCGGTATTCAGTTCGGGTTCCCAACGGTCGAGCCGGAAGGTATCGTCGCCGATCGAGCGCATGAACGCGGTCAACGCCGACGGCCCGCCGACCAGCTTCAGCAGCAGGTTCGCGGCAGTGTTGTCGCTGTATTGGGCCGTCGCCTCGCACAGCTCGCCGACCGTCATGCCCGCGCCGACGTATTTCTCCGTCACCGGTGACCACGCCAAGAGATCAGTCTGCCGGTACCTCACGCGCTGCGCGAACAGCGCCGGACGCTCGGAGGCCTGCGCGAGCACCGCCGCGATCAGCATGGCCTTGAACGTGCTGCAGAACGGGAACCGCTCGTCGGCGCGATGCTGCACGCGCCGGCCGGTCGCGGTGTCGAGCGCGTACACGCCGAGGCGGCCGCCGGCGGCACGTTCGAGCGCCTCGAGGGACGTCGCCGAACCCACGGAGGCGGCATTCGCCTGCGGCGACGCGCACGCGTTCAGGGTCAGCGCGAGCGGCGCCGTCGCGGCGGCCAGCAGCAAGGTTCGACGTTGCGATGAGTAGGTCATGGCGTTTGTTTGTCTTGTAGTGGATGGGATCGTGCTGCGCAGCATAGGCGGTCATCACCGATGCGCCAACCGCGTTCCCTGTAACATGCGTAACCTGGCGGCCACGCGCTCGACGCGGTCAGTTCGTACTGCCGTCGGTGGATGCAGACGGACGCTTCGCGATCCGGCGCCCGTAGGCGGCGCCGCCCGCAGCATCAAGCCTCGCGATCGATGACACGGATACCCATGCCCTCCCCAACCAGGAACACCCCGCCGATGACACCCGCAGCAGAACGAAACATCCAGCTCGCTCACGCGCTGCTCGACTGGAACCGCAGGCATCTCCGGCACGACGCCACACTTTCCGAAGCCCTGATCGCGCAACGCTTCGCCCCGCGCTTCACGGTGTTCGCGAACGGGCGGCGCTACGACGCGAACTACGACAACTACCTGGCCTTCCTGGAAGGGTTCAAGCGCACCATCGCTTCCATCGACTACGAGTTGATGCACACGATTGCCGACGAGGCGGGCGTGGTGCTCGCGATGCGCGCGGCCGTGCAGCGAACGCACGGCGCGCTGGATCAGTTCGAGGCCATGTTGCTGCTACGGTTCGACGCCGAGGGCAAGGTCAGCCTGTGGCACGAGGTGTATGTCGACGCTGCGCAGGCCTAACCGCGTGCACTGAAGGGAGCGGCCGCAATGAGGCCGAGGGCGGCACGCTCGCCCCCCCTTGGATCTACCGCGGCGACCCGGTCTGTGCCAGCCGCCTGAGCGCCTCCGGCTGCAGCAGCTCGACCTCCCGATAGCGCCGCCGTATCCAGCCGGCGTCCTCCCATGCCTGCAGATACTTGGCCACAGTCTGGCGCGAGCGGTTGACCATGTCGCCCAGGTCCTCGGCCGAGATGCGCACCACGCGCTCGGTGCTGTCCGCCAGCTCGAGCAAACGCTCCGCCATGCGGGCGTCGACCGGCGCCTGCTGTGCGCTCTCCGCTTGGTCGAAGGCCATCCGCAGCCGCGCGCAGATCTGGCGCATGATCAACTGCATGCCCTCGGGGTGGGCCGCCAGAATGCGCTGGAAATCGCGCCAGCCCAGCGCCAGCAACTCGGTGCTGCCCACCGCGAAGCCATCGTGCGTGCGCGGCTTGCCGTCCAGCAGCGAGATCTCGCCGAACCACTGGCCGCGGCCGACCACCGCGTAGACCGCTTCGCGCCCGCCCGCGCTGACGCGGCTCATGCGCGCGCGGCCCGACAGCACCATATAGAAATTGGTCGGCGGATCGCCGCGCGCGAAGATCATCTCGCCGTTGGCGAAGCGCTCCCGGCGTGCGGCTTTCGCCACGGCATCCAGCACGCGGACGGGGGCATTGCGCAACCAGCCGGTGGCCAGCACGCCGCGCGGCAAGGCCTTGTCCGGCTCCGCACCCCTTCCCTCGCCTTTCACGTCACGCTTGCCTTCCCCCTTCACGTTCCTCTCCTGCCGGTAGATACGAGATTGTCCAGTACTTAACAGACTTTCGCACAAGCCGCGGCGCAGAATGCCCCAACTTCACGATATACGGTGGACCTCGGAGAGAGACAAATGGCACAGATGCAAGGCGTGGAATCGACAGAGGAATCGACAAGGGAAGCGGCAGAGGCGTCGGTAAGGGACCGCGTCTCCGATGCTGAATGGCAGATGCGCGTCGATCTGGCGGCGGCCTACCGGCTGGTGGCCCATTTCGGCTGGGACGACCTGATCTTCACGCATATCTCGGCGCGCGTGCCGGATGCGCCCGACCAGTTCCTGATCAATCCCTACGGCATGCTGTTCGACGAGATCACGGCGTCCAGCCTGGTCAAGGTGGACCACGAGGGCCGGCCCGTGCTGGAGACGGCGTATGACGTGAACCCGGCCGGCTTCATCATCCACAGCGCGGTGCACGAGGCGCGCCCGGAGATCGGCTGCGTGATGCATACCCATACGGCGCACGGCGTGGCGGTGTCGGCCCAGCAGGAAGGCCTGCTGCCGCTCTCGCAGCAGGCGATGTTCGCGCGCATGGGCCTGGCCTATCACGACTACGAGGGCGTGGCGCTGCGCGAGGACGAGAAGGTGCGGCTGGTGGCCGACCTGGGCAGCGGCAAGCAGATGATCCTGCGCAACCACGGCCTGCTGACCTGCGGGCGCACGGTGGCCGATGCCTTCCTGACGATGTACACGCTGGAGTCGGCCTGCCGCATCCAGATCCTGGCGCAAAGCGGCGGCTCGACGTTGACGACGGTACCGGAATCCGCCAGCGCCGACGTGGGCCAGCAGGCGCGCCAGGCCACCAAGGGCAAGGGTTCGGGCCTCGCGTGGCCGGGCCTGCTGCGCCGCCTGGACCGCATCCAGCCGGACTTCCGCAACTGATCCGCCTGCCCGCACAACCCAAACGCCCCCATCACACAGCATCAGAGAGCGCAACAGACATGGCCATCCTCGTTCACCTGCCATCCTTCATGGCGCCCCCCATCACCGACGCACTGCGCAAGGCAGCGCCGGACATCCCGGTCTGGACGGGGCGCGAGAATGCGCCCGCCGACCAGGTCGAAGCCCTCCTTGCCTGGGGCCTGCGTCCCGGCGTCGTGCCCGCCTTCCGAAACCTGAGGCTGGTGTGCGCGGCCGCCGCCGGCGTCGACAAGCTGCTGGCCGCGCCGGACCTGCCGGCCGCCATGCCGGTCACGCGCGTGGTGGACCCCGGCCAGCAGACGGGCATTGCCCACTATGTGCTGGCCACCGCGCTGCGTCACGTGCGCGCGCTCGGCCCCTATGCGGAGCAGCAGCGCCGCGGCGAGTGGAAACGCCATCCGGGCCGCCCGCTGTCGCAGTGCCGCGTGGGCGTGCTGGGAATGGGCGAGATCGGCAGCGCGGTGGCGCGTACCTTCGCTGCCATCGGCTACCCCGTGGCCGGCTGGAGCCGCAGCGGCAAGAACCTCCCTGGCGTGGCGGACTTCACCGGCGACGACGGCCTGCCCGCCCTGCTGGCGCAGAGCGACATCCTGGTCTGCACGCTGCCGCTGACGCCGCAAACCCACGGCCTGCTGAACCGGCGGACGCTGTCTCAGCTACCTGCCGGCGCCTTCTTCATCAACGTGGGCCGCGGCGAGCATGTGATCGAGCCCGACCTGATCGCCCTGCTCGACGAAGGCCACCTGGCTGGCGCGGCACTGGATGTCTTTTCCAAGGAGCCGCCCGAGGCCGGCGATCCGGTGTGGAACCATCCGCGTATCGAGGCCACGCCGCATATCGCCTGCGATCCGTCCTACGAGCTGGTGGCGCAGCAGTGCATCGAGAACCTGCGCCGGGCACGCGACGGGCGGCCGCTGTTGAATCAGGTGGACCGCGCGGCGGGGTACTGAGCCGACGCGCGAGGGCAGAGGCTGGCGTCAGTGGCCCGGCACGGCATCGAGGAAGGCCGCGATGCGCTGTGCCACGTGCTGTTCCTGCTCGCGGTGCGGCACATGCCGCGCCCCCTGCATGATCTCCATCTGCGCGGAACCGCCGGCGAGGCGGGCGATCATTTCGGGGTGCACGTTGGAGCCGTACTCGTCGTCGCTGCCGTGGATGGCCAAGGTCGGGCACTTCACCTGCGGCAGCGTTTCCTCCAGCGACCAGTCCGCGAAGGCCGACCCCAACCAGGTGCCGATCCAGGCGTCCAGCACCCACTGGGTCTTGTCGCCGTGGTAGCGCTGCAGGCGTTGGAACTGGTCGGCCTGGCTGAACTGCTCCTTGGCGTCGCGGATGCCGGCCAGCGTCTTGTCTTCCACGAAGGCCTGGGCGGATTCGGTGATCAGCGCATCGCAGGCGTCGGCATAGGCGGCCGCGCAGTACACCGCCATGCCGCCGCCGACACTGTGGCCCATCGCGATAAAGCGGTCGAAGCCCAGTTGTTCGCGCAGCCGCGGCAGCACGTGCTGGGACTCCGCCTGGACGAAGCCGGGGCCCAGCTTGTCCGCACGGGCATCGGACTGGCCGAATCCGAGCCGGTCGTAGGCAATGACGCGGCGCCCGGTGTGCTCCGCCAGCGTGGCGGGGAACGTGCCCCATAGCCGGACGCAGCCGAGCGAATCGTGAATCAGTAGGATGGGTGGCTGCCCTGCGGCGGCGGCGTCGTGCGCCTGCCAGCTACGCGCGAAGATGCGTGCGTGGCCGCTTTCGCGTCCGCTTCCGAGGCCGCTTCCGTGGCCCGTCTCGATCCAATGGTCCTTCGTGGTGAGGTGCAGCTTGTCCATAGTCTCTTGTTATCCAATCATGTGCCGCAGGCATCCCGTGGCGGCAACCCCGATGATGGCGGTCGGCAGCAACGGCGGGCGCATCGCCGCCAGCAGCGTCACGGCCAGTGCGAGCAGCTTGGCCGGCTTGCCGGGGACGAACGCGGGCGCGATCACGGCGATCGCAATGCATCCGGATACATTTTCCACCATGGCGAGCGTGGGCGCTCGCGCAGCGCCAAGTAGCGGAGGATTCCCGTCAGGCAGGTATTGGCGGAGGTACTGGCGGCCATCAGCACGATCGTGACCAACGTGAGCTGGTCAGGCACGCCGGCGCGCGATTGAGGCCCGCACACGCGCCGGGGCCGCGCCGACGCTCAGACCTTGGCCATACGCAGATCTTGCGGTGCCATGTCATAGGCACGGCGAAACGCCCGCGTGAAATCCGATGCCGTCTTGAACCCGCTGGCGTAGGCAATGTCCTTGACCGGGATCTGCGGGAACTGGACGAGTTCGTTCGCCGCGCTGCGCAGGCGGATCTTGCGAATGTAGCTGGCAATCCCGCCCTCGTGCTCGAACAGCCGGTAGACCGAAGGACGCGGCAGGCCCAGTGCCTCGAGCACACGTTCCGGCGACAGGTCGGCATCGTGCAGGTTGGTGCGGATATGCCGCAGCACGCGGTCGAGCATCACGGCGCGTTCGGCGGCGCGGGCATTGCCGAGCAGGCCCGCCTGCCTGCCGTACGCCTCCCCCAGCAACTGCACGATCGCGTGCAAGGCATGCCGCGCGTCGATCGCATTCATGTGCCGGATGCGGCCCGCCAGCGTTGCGGCGCGCTCGATGATCAGCCGGGCGATCGGGTTCTCAGGCCCAATAGCGCGGCAGTGGATGGTGGCCGGGTCGACCAGCATGTCCTGCAATACCGCGCCAGGCACGAAGAATGTGATGACCCGGCAGGCATGGCGCAACATCTGGACAGGCTGGTCCATGTCG
This sequence comes from Cupriavidus sp. 09_S30, assembly GCF_056930435.1. NCBI lineage: Bacteria > Pseudomonadati > Pseudomonadota > Betaproteobacteria > Burkholderiales > Burkholderiaceae > Cupriavidus > Cupriavidus sp. 09_S30. The sequence goes on from NZ_JBXOWI010000002.1 coordinate 2,958,744, forward strand.
AGCGCCAGGATGCCTCCCATACTGAACGGACTGGCGCGCCTGGCGGGGCGCGCCACCAGCGGCTCGGTGCCACCCGTCAGAAACACGTGGAAAACGAAGCTACGGACGTTGTCGCGGGAAATGCGGGCGATGGAGCGCTCGAGCCGCACCTGGTCCGTGATGCAATCGGTAAAGACGAACTCCCCGGCATCGAAGCGGGCGATCGCGCCGCGGAAGGGCTGCACGAGCTGCTCGCGCAACGGCACGATATCGATGACATGCCCCACCCGCTCTCGCCACGCCAGCAACTGCTTGTCTGCCGGTTCGCCGGCGACGTCGAAGTGGCTGTAGGCGATACCGTCCGCGACCGCGTGGGGGTGGCTGGGCCAGCTCGGATGGTAAGCCATGAGGCAGGTTCTGCCGGAAACGGTGAACGAGACTCGACGCTATGCAGACAAGCCTGCATTGTCAAGAGCCTGCGCGCGAAATTTTCGAGGAAGCCGCAACAAAAACTGAGACGCACGGTCAAGCCGCGCAGGCCGAGGGTTGCATCCTCGAAGGGCACTCACCTGCCGGCACCTGGTGGAAGGATCGACTCATGCGTAATCCGTCATGAAGCCCGTTTCCGCCCGGGTCGACATTGGCGCGGGGATCCCGTCGGGCCCCTTGCTTGCGTGGTGGCAGCCCGTCCTTCTGTGCCGGGATGCCCGATCACACGGCATGGTCCGCCTGTCCCCGGGAAGGGAAGCCGCATGACGCCGGGGGGCGCCACGCAGCCTCCCGAGCGCAGCGATAACAAGGACGACGCGCCGGCCAACGGCGCGCGATCCAGGGTCATGGTTCAGAGGTCGGATGGTATGCAGCAGAACGGGGTCGCGGCGCTGAGCCGTGAAGAACTGGATCTCGCGTTCGGGTCGTTCGCGGGAATGGAGGGGGGCAATCCGGGGGCCGCAGTGTGGGTGTGCGACGCCGCGCCGCTGTACAGCGGCGTGCCGTTGCCGATGGCCTTGCGGCCACGGTGGCTGCCCGGGGCCTGGGATGCGGCGTTCCGCCGCCGCCATGCCGACGTGCTGCCGCGCTGGCAGACGCATATGCGCATCGCGCGGATCATGGCGGCGGCGCGGGCCACGGCCTTGCCGCCAGGGCGCAGCCCGATCGATGCGCAGGCGTACTTCAACCACTATCTCTATGCGCCGGGCGGCTGGGAATTCAAGCTGAATCTCTTCCCGCTGCCCGAGCGCCTGGATGCCACGCAGCCCTGGACCAAGGTGTTCAGCGATCAAACGGTGCTGCGTTCCAAGCCGGAGTTCTTTCGCCTGTGCCGCCATGGCGCGCGCTTCCGCTTTATCGAGGCCCTGCGCCGGAAGCACAAGCCGCGCGTGGTGCTGTGCCTGGGCGAGCGCCTCGAGCGCGACTACCTGCGCGCGTTCGGCTTCCCGGACGTGCAGGGGACCGACGCGATCCTGAAGCCGGCCGATATGCCCCGGCGCCTGCAGGTCTTCCAGCACGAGCAGACCACGCTGGTGCTGAGCCCCGCCTTGGGCGGCGCTCAGGGTCTGAGTTCGGATGTGCTACTCGACTCTCTCGGCGGGTTCCTGGCGCAATGGCTGCGCGCGGCGGATTTTCCGCCGTCGCTGGAGGGTGCGGCGGCGCCGGCCGCGGGGCGGCTCGCCGGCACGGTCCAGCGGGCTGCGCCCAGCCTCAGCCTGATCAGGCCCGCGATGGCGGCCTGACTATGGCGCGCCTGCTGGCGCCTTCGCAAAAGCCCAGGTGATCGAGGGACGGGCGGTTTCGGTCAAACCGCGTGACGAAGCATATCGATGAGTTGCGCGTGCAGCGCGGGATCGCCGCACGCCACGACGGCGCCGCCGTTCTGCGCCGAGCCGCCATCCCAGGAGGTGATGACGCCGCCGGCGCCTTCGATGATCGGGATCAGCGCTTGTATGTCATAGGGCTGCAGCGCGGCCTCGATGACCACGTCGACGAACCCCGATGCCAGCATGCAGTAGGCATAGCAATCGCCGCCGAAGCGCACTAGCTGGGCGCCGGCGGAGACCGCCTGGAAGGCTGCCTGGGTCCGGGGGGTGTCGAACATGTCCGGACTGGTGGACATCAATCGCGCCGAAGACAGGCCGGGGCAGGAACGCGTCCTGATCGGCTCGCCATTGCGCCAGGCGCCAATCCGGGTGCCGACGTAGCGTTCGCCGGTGAACGGCTGGTTCATCACTCCCAGCACAGGGCGCCGGCCATCGTTGAGGGCAATCAAGGTGCCCCAGAGGGGCAGCCCGGTGATGAACGCCTTCGTTCCGTCGATGGGATCCAGCACCCAGGTCAGCGCGCTGCTCCCGGTGACCGCTTCCTCTTCTTCTCCGAGAATGCCATGCGTCGGATAGCGCTCGCGGATCAACGCGCGCATGGCCCGCTCTGCGGCCCGGTCCGCTACGGTGACCGGGTCGAACTTCCGGCCGCGCTTGTCCTCCACCTCGATCTCCGTCCGGAAGAAGGGCTGGATGGCGGCGGCCGAGGCGTCGGCAAGCTGCTCGGCAAAGGCTTGAAATTCGGCGAGCTGGTGGGCGGTCAGGTGCATGGCGGGTCTCCAAGGTCGGCATCGGGCCAGTGCGCCGCTTGCCTCGGGAACCCGATCGTGCCCACCAGGGGCCGGAGCTACGCGCAGCCGTTATCAGTCAACAACGGAACAGTACATCAGTTCACCGCCTGCATCGGCCTATCCGCGCCTTCCGCGCCCGGCGAGGGCAGACTCTCCACGCGCAGCGTCTGCGGCACGGACAGTGAGATGTCGGCCGCGCGCAGCCGCTTCAGGATCTCGAACAGCAGGTCGCTCTTGGTCGCGGCGGCGATGCGCGGGCTGGCCACGTAGCCTGTCACGCTCAGCGTGATGCCATTCGGCGCGAGCTGGCTGAACGTGACTGAAGGCAGCGGATGGTCAAGGATTGCCTCGTTGTCCAGATAGGCGTCGAGCAGCAGGTCGCGCACCTCTTCGGGATCGATGTTGAGCGGAAAGGTCAGCTGCAGCGTTGCCACCCCCTGGGTGCTGTTGCTCATCGTCACATTGCGCAGGTTCTGCGAGATCAGCTGCGAATTGGGCACGATCACGGTGGAACGGTCGCCCAGCTGGATCTCCGTGGCGCGGACGTTGATGCGGCGGATATCGCCTTCCACCGTACCGATGCTGACCATGTCGCCGACCTTGACCGGGCGCTCGGTCAGCAGGATCAGGCCTGACACGAAGTTCTTGACGATCTCCTGCAGGCCGAAGCCGATGCCCACCGACAGCGCACTGACGATCCAGGCCAGGTTCTGCCATCGGACGCCCAGCAGCGACAGCACCAGCAGCACCAGCAGCACGTAGCCGATATTGCTGAACAGCGTGACCAGCGAAACGCGCAGGCCAGCCTCCATGCAGACCTTGGGCAGCAGCTCCGCATCGAGCCAGCGCCGCACCGTGCGCAACAGCCAGATGCCGACGCCCAACGCGATCACCGCGTTGATGATGCGATCGGGCATGATGTTGAAGCTGCGCAAGCGCTCGCCGCCGAACACGGTCAACAGGCTGTTGAGCAGGTCGCTGGGCGTGGTGCCGAAACCGCCGGTGAGCAGTGCGATCACCGCCACCACCAGCAGCAGGCTGGCACCGAGCCCGGACAGCAGCGTCGAGGCCTGCTCCAGGCGGCTGTCGCCGACGCCGAACAGCTGCTTGATCACACGGCCGCTGGTGTGTTGCGGCGAGAACAGGCTTTCGCAGCCGTCGCGCGTCAGCCGTGTCAGCAGGTACAGCGTGCACAGCACGATGTCGAACCAGACCAACTCATAGGTCAGGAAGCGCGCAATGCTGATATAGCCGATCAGCAGCGCAACGAACGAGGCGAGCACCGTGATCGTCACGGCGGCGTGGATCAGGCCGGCCAGCGTGGCACGCGCCTCGGGCTGCTCGCCCGCCGCAACCAGCGCCGAGCGCACGCGGTTCGCCCGCAGCAGCGCCGTGCCGATAGTCAGCACCACCACCAGCGAGACCAGCCCCCGCCCCAGCAGCGTGAATGGCACGCTGGTATCGGCTGTCCGGTTCAGCTGCTCCAGCGTGCCGGCCAGCAACAGCAGGCCGGCCAGCGTGGCCGGAAATGGCTTGAGCGCCCGCGCCACCGGATCGGCCAGCGCCGGCAGCCGCCACGACGGATGGCGCGTGCACAGCAGCGCGCGGCCCAGACCCGCGATCAGCGCGCTGGTCAGCATCAGCTTGGCCAGCTCGCCGAGCAGGTCCTGCAGATCCGAAGGCACGTCGTACTGGCCGGTGAACGCGAGGCACACGATGTTCACGGCAAGCGCCGTCATGACCACGGTGTTCAGCGTCGTGGCCAGCGCCAGTGCGCTGCGCCGCAGGCGGGTTTCAGGCAGCCGGGTCAGGCAGTACCACGCCAGGGCCCGCTCGGCGAGCCGGCGGCCGAACACCCACACGGCAAGGCCCGCAAGCAGGAGCAACACGGTGACGGCGCGCTGGCCAGGCTCCCACGCCGACTGCAGCATCGGCGCGACCCGGTCCACGAATCCGCCCAGCCTTGCCCGGTCCTCGGCGGAAGGATTGAACAAGGGCCCCCAGAAGCGCGGATTCAGGATGCTTTCCGAACGCAGGACGAGCTGGTTCTTCAGGTGGCTGCGCTGCAGCTTGGCAAGCTGGCCTTCCAGGTTGGCGATGTTGTCCTTGCCGTCGGCAGCCTGCTTGAGTTCGCTGTCCAGTTGTACCTTGCGCGCGTTGAGGTCTGCCCGCTGTTGCGCCACGGCGGCTGTCTCCGGCGTGGTTCCGGCTGCGGGAGGCGGCCCGAGCACATCGAGCTTTGCCTGCAGTTGCGCGCGCTGTGGTGTCAGCGCGGCGGTCAGCTTGTCGAGGTCGGTGGACAGCTGCTTGATGGTGTCGTCGAACCCGTCAAGCTTGGTGCCGTTGGTGGTGGTCGATGCCACCTGCTTGATGCGGTCCTGCTCGGTCTGCAGGCGCTTCAGCTCGGCCACCGCTTCGGCGTGCGTCAGGGGCGGTGCCTGCGGCGCATCGGGGGCGGATGCCGCATCGACGGCAAAGGCTGCCGGCATCACTGCCGGCACCAGCTGGAAGAGTGAGATCAGGAATACGCTCAGCGCGAGCCTGCGGAGTCTGCTCATAGCGGAAACGTCTAATGGACGGTGTGGCCGGGCGGCAATCGAGCGTGGGGCTCGCCGCTTGCCATCTGTTTCGCCATGCGTCTCGCCGCATGGCGGAACGCAGGGAAATGGCAATCGGGATGCCGGGCGGCCAAGGCACCGGAGAAGAACACCGGAAGCGACTGCCGCATCAAGGGCGGTCCGCTTCCACGAGGTTGGGTCAAGAGGCCATGCGACGCTGCCGCTACTGGCGCAGCCGTCGGGCCTGTCTGGCGTGCGGCGTGCTGACCCGAATGCAGACGATCAAGCGGCCGGATGTGGCCGGATCGCGGAGCCCCTATTATACGAAAGCGTTCTCGTCACTCGGGGTTCCACCCGGAACAGAGCGTGAGCCGGCGGCCGCGTCATCCAGATCATGCACCGCCGGTTCGACGACAGCGTCTTCATCGAGGGCGCCTATGTCACCAAGGGTGTTGGGGGGGGGGGGGGGGCGTCTTCCGGCCTTCATGCGGGGCGCCAATATCCACGAGGGCCGCGGCAAATGACGCGCTGCACAAGCGGTCCGCGCGCAGCATCGGTGGCACACATTGCGCCTCCCTGTCTTTCGACCTTCCCTTCGCAGCAGCGGTCGTCCCCTGCGGCTTCATGCAAATTGATCCAGGTCAATAATCTCCCATGTGCCTTATGTAGTATTTATCCGCGATCCGAAAGTTTTATATCACGTTATGACATGGTTTCGCCTGGATCAGGTGCGTGCCTCGCGGGGGCTTGTCGTCATGCCTGCCGCAGCCAGGAAACCATGCGCTGACAACCGACGCTGCTGCAGGGGGGAGCCGTGAGCCACTTCATCGATCGACTCAAATTTTTTCGGCGCGAGGAAGCGTCCTTTGCGGATGGCCACGGCAGCGTGGTCAAAGAGGACCGGACCTGGGAGGATTCCTATCGCGACCGCTGGGCGCACGACAAGATCGTCCGCTCCACCCACGGCGTGAATTGCACGGGCTCCTGCTCCTGGAAGATCTACGTCAAGGGCGGCATCGTCACCTGGGAGACGCAGCAGACGGACTATCCGCGCACCCGCCCGGACATGCCCAATCATGAGCCCCGCGGCTGCTCGCGCGGCGCGAGCTATTCCTGGTACCTGTACAGTGCCAACCGGATCAAATACCCGCTGATCCGCGGCCGGCTGGCGCGGGTCTGGCGCGAGGCGCGCAAGACGATGTCACCGCTGGCGGCCTGGGAGTACATCCAGTCCACGCCGGGCATGGCGGACGACTACAAGACACGGCGCGGCCTCGGCGGCTTCGTGCGCGCGAGCTGGGACGAGGTCAACGAGCTGGTCGCCGCCGCCAACGTCTACACCATCAAGCGCCACGGACCGGACCGGGTTGTCGGCTTTTCGCCGATTCCGGCGATGTCCATGGTGTCCTTCGCCGCCGGCAGCCGCTACCTGTCGCTGCTGGGCGGCACCATCCTGAGCTTCTACGACTGGTACTGCGACTTGCCGCCGTCCAGCCCCCAGACCTGGGGCGAGCAGACCGATGTCGCCGAATCGGCGGATTGGTACAACTCCAGCTTCATCATCATGTGGGGCTCCAACGTGCCGCAAACGCGCACGCCGGACGCCCACTTCATGGTCGAGTCGCGCTACCGCGGCACGAAGATCGTATCGATCTTCCCCGACTATGCCGAGGGCGCGAAGTTCGGGGACATCTGGCTCCACCCCAAGCAAGGCACCGATGCCGCGCTGGCGCTTGCGATGGGGCACGTGATCCTCAAGGAATTCCACCTGGAGGGGGCCAGCGAATACTTCCGCGAGTACTGCCGGCAGTATTCGGACATGCCCTTCCTCGTGCGGCTGACGCGCCAGGGCGACCGCTATGTGCCGGACCGCATGCTGCGCGCTTCCGACCTGCCGGACCGGCTCGGCCAGGACAACAACCCGCAGTGGAAGACGGTGGCGTATGACGAGCCCAGCGGACGCCTGGTGGCGCCGCCCGGCTCGGTGGGCTTCCGCTGGGGCCAGCAGGAAGGCGCGGACAAGGGCCGCTGGAACCTCGATGCACGCGATGCCGACGGCGAGCCGCTGCGCTTGAAGCTGACGCTCGTCGACAGCCACGATGCGGTGGTGCCCGTGGCCTTCCCCTACTTCGGCGGACGCCAGCACGACTATTTCCAGGGCAGCGAGCACGACGAGGTGCTGGAGCGCAACCTGCCGGCCAAGCGCGTGCAGACCGTGGAAGGAGAAGTGCTGGTCGCAACCGTCTATGACCTGCTGATGGCCAACTACGGCCTGGACCGCGGGCTGGGCGGAAGCCATGTGGCGACCTCCTATGACGACGACGTGCCCTACACGCCGGCCTGGCAGGAGCGCATCACCGGGGTCAAGCGCGAGGACGTGATCACCGTGGCGCGCCAGTTCGCCGCCAACGCCGACAAGACGCGCGGCCGCTCGATGGTGATCCTGGGTGCGGGCTTGAACCACTGGTACCACATGGACATGGCGTACCGCGGCATCATCAACCTGGTCGTGATGTGCGGCTGCGTGGGCCAGTCCGGCGGCGGCTGGTGCCACTACGTGGGCCAGGAGAAGCTGCGGCCGCAAACCGGCTGGACCACAGTGGCCTTCGGGCTGGACTGGTACCGGCCGCCCCGCCACATGAATGGCACCTCGTTCTTCTATGCGCACACCGACCAGTGGCGCTACGAAAAGCTGAAGGTGTCGGAGATTCTCTCGCCGCTGGCCGATCCGGAGCAGTTCCAGGGAACGCTGATCGACTTCAATGTGCGGGCCGAGCGGATGGGCTGGCTGCCTTCGGCGCCGCAGCTGCAGACCAACCCCCTGGAGATCGCGCGCGCCGCGCGCGCTGCGGGGCAGGAACCCGCCGCCTATGCCTTGCAGGCACTTCACGACGGCCGGCTGCAGATGTCCTGCGAGGATCCCGACCATCCCGACAACTGGCCGCGCAACCTCTTTGTCTGGCGTTCCAATCTGCTCGGCTCCTCCGGCAAGGGGCACGAATACTTCCTCAAGCACCTGCTGGGCACCCAGCATGGCGTGCAGGGCAAGGACCTGGGCGAGACCGGGCAGGAAATCCCGCAAGAGGTCACGTGGCACCCGGAGGCACCGCGCGGCAAGCTGGACCTGCTGGTCACACTGGACTTCCGCATGTCGACGACGTGCGTGTACTCGGACGTCGTCCTGCCCACGGCGACCTGGTACGAGAAGAACGACCTCAACACCTCGGACATGCACCCCTTCATCCACCCCTTGTCGGCCGCGGTCGATCCGGTGTGGGAGTCGCGCAGCGACTGGGAGATCTACAAGGGGATCGCCGCCGCCTTCTCAAAGATTGCGGCGACCGAACTGCCGGCCAGCGAGGACCTGGTGCTGGTGCCGCTGCAGCACGATACCCCGGCCGAGCTGGGCGATCCCTTCTCGGTGCGGGACTGGAAGCGCGGCGAGGTGGAGATGGTGCCGGGCAAGACCATGCCATCCATGGTGACGATCAAGCGCGATTACCCCGCGCTGTACCGCCAGTTCACCGCGCTCGGGCCGCTCACGCGCCAGCTTGGCGTCGGCGGCAAGGGTATCTCCTGGCCAGCACAGAGCGAGTGCGACCTGCTGACGCAACTGAACTATGCGGCGGAAGGAACCGGGGACGGCAGCGCGGAGCCCGCCTTGCCGCGGCTGGATACCGATATCGATGCGGCCGAGGCCATCCTGACCCTGGCGCCCGAGACCAATGGCGAGGTCGCGGTCAAGGCCTGGTCGGCCTTGTCCGCCTTCACCGGCCGCGACCACACCCACCTGGCGCGCCCGCGCGAGCACGAGAAGATCCGCTACCGCGACCTGCAGGCGCAACCGCGCAAGATCATCTCCTCGCCGACCTGGAGCGGGGTCGAGAGCGAGCATGTCAGCTATAACGCCGGCTACACCAATGTGCACGAGCTGATTCCATGGCGCACACTGTCGGGCAGGCAGCAGCTCTACCAGGACCACCCCTGGATGCGCGCGTTCGGCGAGGCGCTCTGCGTCTACCGCCCGCCGGTGGATACCAAGTCGGTGCAGCCGATGCTGGACGCGGGCCATGGCAAGGACCGGAAGCACGTGGTGCTCAACTTCATCACGCCGCACCAGAAATGGGGCATCCACTCCACCTACACCGACAACCTGATCATGCTTACGCTGTCGCGCGGCGGGCCCATCATGTGGATCTCGGAGAAGGATGCGGCCAAGGCGGGCATCGTCGACAACGACTGGATCGAAGCGTTCAACGTCAACGGTGCACTGGTCGCGCGGGCCGTGGTGAGCCAGCGCATTCCCGAGGGCGCCACGCTGATGTACCACGCGCAGGAGAAGATCGTGAACATGCCAGGATCCGAGATCACCGGTGCGCGCGGCGGCATCCATAACTCGGTGACGCGCGCGGTGCTCAAGCCCACCCATATGATCGGCGGCTATGCGCAGCTCTCCTATGGGCTCAACTACTACGGCACGGTCGGCTCGAATCGCGATGAGTTCGTCATCGTGCGCAAGATGGCCAAGGTGGACTGGCTCGACGGGCCTGCCGCCGGCCGTTCCGCGTCGCATTCCTGAACCGAGGGAGCCTACGATGAAAGTGCGCGCACAGATCGCCATGGTGTTGAACCTGGACAAGTGCATCGGCTGCCATACTTGTTCGGTCACCTGCAAGAACGTCTGGACCTCGCGGGCGGGCATGGAGTACGTCTGGTTCAACAACGTCGAGACCAAGCCCGGCATCGGCTACCCCAAGGACTGGGAAAACCAGGCCCGCTGGCAGGGGGGCTGGCGACGCCGGGCGGACGGCAGCATCGAGCCGCGCCAGGGCGGCAAGTGGAAGCTGCTGTCGCACATCTTCGCCAATCCCAACCTGCCGGAGATCGACGACTACTACGAGCCCTTCACCTTCGACTACGAGCATCTGCAGAGCGCACCGGAACTGGAAGCCGCGCCCACTGCACGCCCGCGCAGCCTGATCACGGGCCAGCGCATGGAGAAGATCGAGTGGGGCCCGAACTGGGAGGAGATCCTTGGCGGCGAGTTCGCCAAGCGCTCGCAGGACTATAACTTCGAGGACGTGCAGAAGGACATCTACGGCCAGTTCGAGAACACCTTCATGATGTACCTGCCGCGCCTGTGCGAGCACTGCCTGAACCCGAGCTGCGTTGCCAGCTGCCCCTCAGGCTCCATCTACAAGCGCGAGGAGGACGGCGTGGTGCTGGTCGACCAGGACAAGTGCCGCGGCTGGCGCATGTGCGTGTCGGGCTGCCCGTACAAGAAGATCTACTACAACTGGCAGAGCGGCAAGGCGGAGAAATGCATCTTCTGCTATCCGCGCATCGAGGCCGGCCAGCCGACCGTCTGCTCGGAGACCTGCGTCGGCCGCATCCGCTACCTGGGTGTGCTGCTGTACGACGCAGACCGCATCGCCGAGGCCGCCAGCGTGCCCGACGAGAAGGGTCTGTACGAGGCGCAGCTCGACGTCTTCCTGGACCCGTCGGACCCCAAGGTGATCGCCCAGGCGCGCGCCGACGGTGTGCCGGACGCCTGGCTCGAGGCGGCGCGACGCTCGCCCACCTACAAGATGGCGGTCGAGTGGAAGATCGCCTTCCCCCTGCATCCCGAGTACCGCACGCTGCCGATGGTGTGGTACGTGCCGCCGCTGTCGCCGATCCAGTCTGCGGCAAACAGTGGCCACGTCGGCGCCTTCGGGGAGATTCCGGACGTCAAGTCCTTGCGCATCCCCTTGCGCTACCTGGCCAATATGCTGACCGCCGGCGATGAGGCGCCAGTGGCGCTGGCACTGGAGCGGCTGCTGGCGATGCGCGCCTTCATGCGTGCACGCACCGTCGATCGCGAGGAGCGGCCGGCGATCCTGCAACAGGTCGGCTTGAGCGTGGCGCAGGTGGAAGACATGTACCGCTACCTGGCCATCGCCAATTACGAGGATCGCTTCGTCATCCCGACCACGCACCGTGAATACGCCGAGAACGCCTTCGACATCAAGGGTGGCTGCGGCTTTACCTTCGGCGATGGATGCGCGCCGGCGGAAGCGCCGCGCGGGCTGTTCGGCAAGAAAACGAGCGGCCGCGAACGGCCGGTGGTGTTCATGCAGGTACAGGGAAGCGCGCAGCCCCCGCGCGGCACCTGAGGTGGATTCCTTCCAAGACGAACCGATTCGCAGGAGGAACTGACAATGTCCCAGAGAACGACAGCCAACGAGTCCATCATGGACGAGACGGCACAGGCAGGCGAACCGTCGCCCGCGTCGCCCACGCAGCCACGGCTCTTCTCCGTGCTCTCATCGCTTCTGCTCTACCCGGAAGCAGACCTGGTTGCGGCGCTGCCGGCGCTGCGCTCGACGCTTGCCCCTGACGTGCACACCGCGCTGGCCCCGCTGCTCGACTGGCTGGAAGGCAGCGCCGCAGATCTCATCGCCCTGCAGGAGCGCTATGTGGCCACCTTCGACAACCGGCCCACGCATTCACTGCACCTGTTCGAGCATGTGCACGGCGACTCGCGCGAGCGCGGCCAGGCCATGGTCGACCTGCGCGAGGAATACCTGCGGCACGGCCTCGTGGTCCAGGCGAGCGAACTGCCCGACTATGTGCCGCTGTTCCTGGAGTTCCTCGGCCAGATCCCGCCGGAGGACGCCGCGACGCTGCTCGGTGAAGCGATCCATGTGCTGGCGCGCCTGGGCGATAAGCTGGCCGAGTCAGGCAGCCCCTACGCCTGCGTCTTCACCGTGTTGCGCCGCCTGACCGCGGTGGAACCGGAACCGCTGCCAGATCCCGTGCACGGCGAGCTGGAAGAGGGTGCCGTGCATTTCGGGCCCGAGGCAGTGACCGGCGAGCCTGCCCTGCGCACGCACGCGGCGGCCGAACAGCCGGTCCACTTCTATGAAAGCCGGCCGGGTAACCGCACCGCCGGCCCTGCGCGGCACTGAACCCGCCGCACGCCAGCCAGCCTATGCCAGCCTTTGGGAGGACCGGACGATGGCCACCTACGCACACCACTTCCTCTTTGCCATCTATCCGTACATCGCGATGGCAGTCTTTCTGCTGGGCAGCCTGGCGCGCTTTGAGCGCGCACAGTACACCTGGAAGAGCGATTCCAGCCAGCTGCTCAAGCGCGGCACGCTGCGTTGGGGCAGCAACCTGTTCCACATCGGCATCATCGCGCTGTTCTTCACCCACCTGTTCGGCCTGCTGACGCCGCCCGCGCTCTACCACGCCTTGGGCGTCAGCACGGAGTACAAGCAGATGATGGCCATCGTGGTCGGTGCCGCACTCGGTCTGATGTGCCTGGCCGGGCTGCTGCTGCTGATCTACCGCCGGATCTCCGAGCCGCGCATCGCCGCCACCTCCAAATTCTCGGACTGGCTGACGCTCGTGTGGATCCTCATCGTGCTGGCGCTCGGCCTGCTCTCCATCCTGACCTCGATGCAGCACAAGGATGGCGCCGTGATGCTGATGCTGGGCGAATGGGCACAGCGCATCGCCACCTTCCGTGGCGGCACGGCCGAGATCGCCGCCGCCGTTCCTATGGTCTACCAGGTCCACATGGTCTTGGGCATGACGCTGTTCCTGATCTTTCCGTTCACCCGGCTGGTGCACGTATGGAGCGGTTTCGCCTCGGTCGCCTACCTCGGCCGGGCGTGGCAGCTCGTGCGTTCCCGCTGATGCAGACTGAGCACGAGGCTGACATGATTTCCGTCAACGGCATTGTCATCGACGAGGCGCGCTTGCAGGCCGAGGCAGCGCGCCACAGCGGGATGGAGGATCCGCTGCACAGCGCCGGCCGCGAGCTGGTGCTGCGCGAACTGCTGCGCCAACGCGCCGACGCACTGGGGCTCACGGGTTCCGCCGCTGGCGGCGACCCGGAGGCGGGTGTGCAGGCGGTACTGGCCGCGGAGGTGAAGACGCCCGAGGCCGACGAGGCGGCCTGCCGGCGCTACTACGCGCAGAACCAGGAGCGCTTCCGCGTCGGCGAGCGGGTGGAGGCCAGCCACATCCTGTTCCAGATCACCCCACGCGTGGACCCGCAGCGCCTGCGTGCGCACGCCGGGGACATCCTGCAGCAACTGCATGCAGCCGGCGCCGAGCACTTTGGCGAGTTCGCCAGCCAGTACTCGAATTGCCCCTCGGCGCGCGACGGCGGTCGCCTGGGTGAGATCGGCCGCGGCGACACGGTCCCGGAATTCGAGCAGGCGGTGTTCGCCATGCCGCCTCACCAACTTGGCGAACGCCTCATACACAGCCGCCACGGCTTTCATATCGTCCTCACTGGACGCCGGAACGATGGCATGCTGCAGCCATTCGAGACGGTTCAGGAGCGCATTGCCGCCTGGCTGCAGGAGGCGAGCAAGCGCCGTGCGACGGCGCAGTACCTGCAATGGCTGGTAGGCCAGGCGCGCATCGAGGGCATTGAGATCCAGGGCGCCGAATCGCCGCTCGTGCAGTAGCCGACGCCGGCGGCCGCCGGCGCAAGAATGAAGAAGAAGACCGGGAGGGAGAGCCATGCCTGCGCAAGCCAAGGCCTATTCCGTGCTGTTCGGCAGCACTTTTGCATTCATGGTGTGCTTCGTGGTCTGGATGATGTTCGGCGTGCTCGGCATCCCGATCCGCGAAGAACTGGGGCTGAACGCCTTCGAGTTCGGCCTGCTGTCATCAACCCCCGTGCTCACGGGTGCGGTCTTCCGCCTGCCGCTGGGCTTGTGGACCGATCGCTTCGGCGGGCGCATCGTGATGACGGTGCTGCTGCTGGGCTGCGCGATACCCGTCTATATCGTCAGCTACGCGACTGCGCTGTGGCAATTCATGCTGATCGGCCTGTTCCTCGGCCTGGTGGGCGCCTCCTTTGCCGTCGGCACACCCTACGTCGCGCGCTTCTTCCCGCCCGAGCGGCGGGGCTTCGCCATGGGGTTCTTCGGCGCCGGCACCTCCGGCGCCGCGGTCAACCTGTTCTTGACGCCGGTGCTGCTGAACCACTACGGCTGGCGTGCCGTCCCGCGCATCTACGCTGTCGCGCTGCTGGCCACGGCGGTCGTGTTCTGGCTCGCCTCCGCACCAGATCCCGGCGCAGGCAAGAAAGGCAGCGGCCTGGCTGCGCAGTTCCGTGTGCTGCGCAATCCCAAGGTGTGGAAGTACTGCCAGTACTACTCCATCACCTTTGGCGGCTTTACCGCGCTCTCGCTGTGGATCCCGCAGTATTTCAAGGCGGAGTTCGGCCTGACGCTTGCACTGGCATCGGCGCTCGCTGCAGGCTTCTCGCTGCCGGGCTCCGTGCTCCGCGCTGTGGGCGGCGTGCTGGCCGACCGCTTCGGCGCGCATGCCACCACATGGTGGTGCCTCTGGGTCGCCTGGATCTGCCTGTTCCTGCTTTCCTACCCCGACACCACACTATCGATCCGCACGATCAACGGCACGCTGGACTGGCACATCCACCTGCCGATCTGGGGGTTTACCGCGCTGCTGTTCGTGCTTGGCATGGTGTTCGCCTTCGGCATGGCGTCCACCTTCAAGTACGTGGCAGATGATTTTCCAGAGAACATGGGCGTCGTCACCGGCATCGTCGGCCTGGCCGGCGGCCTCGGCGGCTTCCTGCTGCCGCTGCTGTTCGGCGCCCTGCTCGACCGGCTCCAGATCCGCTCGAGCTGCTTCATGCTGCTCTACGGCATCGTCTGGGTTTCGCTGATCATCATGTACGTGTACGAAGTCCGGCGGGTGCAGATCTCGGGCGAGGTGGCTGCCTGAATGGTGGGCCCGCAGCCTTCGGGAAGATCGCTGGGGCCTGCCGGCGTGATGTGAACGTCCGATGACCGTCTATAGATGCCCCTGCCCGGCGCCGGAACGGCGCTGGCGCAGGCTGGCCAGGATTCTCCCGTGCACCTCGGAGGAGATCGGATACAGGAAGGCGAGCACTGCGGCCACCGCCGAGAACAGCAACGGCCCTTTCCACAGCATGGACCACAGGCCTTCGATCGTTCGCTGCCCTTGTACGTGGTTGGCGACGAAGCCTATCGCATCGAGCAGGTGGCCGACCACCCCGACCGCCAGCGCAAGCGCGGCCTTGTGTGCGAAGGAGACGACGCCGAATATGACGCCTTCCCCGCGCACGCCGGTGGCCCATTCGCCATACTCGACGGTATCGGGAATCATGGCCCAGAGCGAGAGCGATGCGGCCGCATTGGCAAAGCCGACGAAGGCGAGCAGTGTCAGCAGCGCCGCCACGCTCGGCATTCCCATGGCGCCGAGCAGGCAGAAGCTGAAGACCGCGATGCATGCGCCCGCCAAGGAGACCATGCGCTTGGAGGTCCGGCGCATGACCCAGGCCCAGAACGGAATCGCGATGAACACTTGCACGGCTATCAGTCCGAGTGCCGTCCCGATCAGGTCTTCCCTGCCCACGCCGTACTTGAACACATAGGGAAGCGTCTTGGAAAGAAAGGTCACGGACGCCATCTGCGCGATGGTGATGCCGAAGACCAGCATGAAAGCCCGGTTCCTGGTGACCACCATGACCGCCTCCCGCAAGGTCAGCCTGTGCGTGTCAGGCACCGCGCGCTCCTTGGTCGAAAGAAAGGTCAGCAGGAAGACCGGGATGGATAGCGTGGCGTACAGCAGGGTCACCAGCAGGAACCCCTTCTTCGCGTCGGCGCCGCCAAACAAGTGGACCAGCTTCAAGGTCGCCAGCGCAACCAGCACGCCCGCCGTGGTGGCGCTGATCATCCGGTAGGCGGCCAGGCTGCCGCGCTCCCGGCTGTCGTCGGTCAGCATCGCCATCAGCGAGTTGTACGGCATGGACAGCACCGTGTAGATCGTCCTGAACAGCGTGTGGGTGGCGATGACGAAGGCCAGCAGGCTGGCGCCCTGCAGGTCGTTGGGGATGAACATTGCCGTGAAGCTGAGCGCCAGCGGAATGCAGCCGAACAGCAGGTAGGGCCGATAGCGCCCCCAGCGCGTTCGCGTGCGGTTGGCGATATAGCCCGCGATGGGATCGCAGAGCGCGTCCCAGAGCATCGCCCCGCCGAACACCCAGCCGGCCGTCACCGGGGAAAGCCCCTGCACGTCCGTGTAGTAGTAGAGCAGGTACAGCGTGGTCGCCTGCCAGTAGAGATTGAAGGCGAAATCGCCGATCCCGAAGCCGATCTTCTGTCGCAGCGAAAGAACGCCGCCACGCGCCGGGGCCTGCGCGGCGGCCAGCGTCCCGGGTGACGGAGATGCATTTGAGAGTCCGGTCATCACTTTCCCGATATTCGTGTGGTCTGCTCGTGTCCTTACCCTGCAGCAACGCGCTCTTCGCCATGGCACGCGCCGCGTGCCATCAGGCTGAACGCGAGTCGGCGCGCGTCGGCGTCTCAGGGCTCAGACAAGACGAAGGTTGCGGATGGGAAAGGGCGGCTTGCTCGGCTCGGCGGGCCGCTGCAGGTCGTCCGCGTACTTCAGGGCAAGCGCCTCGGCCTTGTCCTCTCTTCCGGTTGCCTTCAGGCGCTCCACGTAGGCCTGCAGCTTGCCGCGGATGTGGTAGGGCCCACCCTCGCTCACGACGTTGACGAGCGGATCCCTGCCGCGCGCCGCCGTGGGGAGCATCTCCGCCTCCCAGGCTTTGAGCAGGCCCATGCCCGTCTCCACGATATCGGGCCGATCGCCGGCAAAATTGCGCTGCTCGTGCGGATCGGCGTCCAGGTCGAACAACAGGATGTCGTCGAACAGATGGTATCCATCGTGCAGGGTGCAGATCATCATCCAGTTCCCGAAGCGGACGCCGCGCTGGCAGGTCCATGCCCCTTGCGAAACGATGAGGTGGTCGCGCCCTTCGTCTTCCCCGGCCTTCAGGCTCTGCGCGAACGACACGCCATCCCAGCTAGCGGGAGCAGGCTGCCCCAGCAGTTCGAGGATGGTGGCCGTGACATCGATCTGGTAGTGGAAGGCGCGATACTCGCGCCCGGCCTCGATGCCCGGCCATTTGAGGAGCAGCGGCACGTTCGTGGTGAACTGGTCCGCCGTCTGGTGGTCGCCGTAGATGCCCAGCTCGCCGAGGGTCTCGCCATGGTCGGAGGACAACAGGACCGCGGTATCGTCCGCGATACCCAGTGCCGCGAGCTGCGCCAGCAGCTTGCCCACGTACTCGTCCGCGACCATCACGCCGGCGTCGTAGCCATCGAACATGGCACGGACCGCCGCCATATCAGGAATGTTCTGCGGCTGGCGCGGGTACCAGGCGCGGGCCGCCTCATTCGGTGCGAAGCCGGTGCATTCCTGCGCGCTGTGGGGACCGCACTTCTGCCAGTGGTCCGCGCGTACCGCTTCCGTCAGCCATGGCGGCAAGGGCTCGTCCGCGAAAGGCTCACCGTACTCCGGCGCCGCGCGGTAGGGCGTGTGCGGATCCCACATATGCACATGCAGGAACCAGTTGTCCTCCTTGCCATGCCTGGCCAGCCAGTCCGACGCGAGCGCGTGGACCTCATCCGCCGTCTCCCGCCCGAACTTGCCGACGTTGTAGGCTTCATCGAAGCCGGCATACCAGTGGAATGCCGAGTGCCGGTGTGCGAACGAACTGACGCTGACCGTCTTCAATCCGGCCTGCTGCAGGCGGAACGGGAAGCTGTCGAAATGGAGCTGCGACCAGAACTTCCGATCGGGGCCGCCGATCACCGGATCGGCGTCGACACCGCCATGGTTGACGACGCCGTTGTGAATGCCGAAGCGGCCGGTCAGCAAGGCGGTGCGGCTGGGCAGGCATGGCGTGTCCGAGGCATGGACGTTGCGGAACAGCACGCTCTGGGCAGCCAGCTTGTCGATGTTCGGGCTGGTATTGCGATGGTAGCCGTAGCACCCGAGGTGGTCGGGGCGCAAGGTGTCGATGTCGATGTAGATCAGCCGCATCGGTTGTCGTCTCCACTTTTTTGTAGGGTGCGGGCCGGTAGGCGCAGGGCCTTGCCGCATAAATTATCCGATCGGATAACTTTTGCACCAGACAAGCCGAATGTCAAGATGGAAATTCAGATCCGAGCGGCGCTACGGGTCCGCAAGCGACGATGACTGCTCAGAAGCAGGGGATTCCTAGCGGAAGATAAACGCCAGCACCGCGTCGCAATGGGCCTCGATCGCCTTGTCGCGCATCGCGTTGATGCCGTGGGCGTACTTCATCTCCGCGGTGAGCAGATACGGCACCTGCGCGATGGCGGTGACCATGTACAGCAGCATCACGGGATCGATGCGTTCGAGCCCCCCGGCCAAGGCGCGGACTTCCTTGATCAGCGGCACCGTCAGATCATGGCGCGGGCGGATGAAGGTCTGCGCCATCCACTTCAGCCGCTCCGAGTCGCGGTTGGCTTCCTGCATCATCAGGCGCGCGTGCTCGGGGTGGCGCGCGCAGTAGCGGACGTAGCTGCGGATGTATTCCTTCACCGCATCCAGCGAAAAGCCGGCCGGGCCGGGCTGTGGCGGCGCGTTCTCTTCCGCGAAGCGGCCGAACAAGTACGCCACGCTCTCGCGCCAGAGATTCTCCTTGCTGCCGAAGTAGTAGCGGATCATGGCGTGATTGACGCCTGCCGTGTCCGCGATTTCGCGCAGGCTCACTGCGTCGAAGCCACGCGTCGAGAACTGCTCGAGCGCGATGCCAAGTATCTCGGCGCGTGTCTGTTCGCTTCGCTCCTGTTGTGCCTGCCTGGCAGTGCTCATCTCCATTTTCCTCGGAAGGTTCACCTCGAACTTCACAGCCAGCCCCTGCTTGCAGCTCGGCCGCGCTGGGCATTGTACTGAGCCGGCGCCGCCCAGTCGCGCTTGACAAGCGCTTGACACACGCGGATCGCCGTTGATAAATTATCCACTCGGATAATTTTAAAGGTAGCCCGCGCTTGCCTGGCCGCAGCCTCGCCATGGCTAGTGACGCAGCACCCGCACGCACGGAGACAAAGATGCTTGATCGCCCCGTTCCCGCTACGGACGCCGTAGCGGCCGTCCTCTCGACCGCTTCGCCCACCCCCCAGCACACGGACCCGGACGAACGTGCCCGCGAGACCGAGGCGCGCATGACCGACGACGAGCGCTTCTCCATGCTGTACAGCCTGATGGTGCGGGTATTCGGCAGAAGCGAGCGCGAGCCGCGCGTGCCGCCCGACCTGCCCGTCGTCGCCGGCTACACGCAAGGGGTGCCGCGTCTCGGCATCCCGGCGCTGAAGATGGCGGACGCCAGCCTCGGGCTGCGCCATACGGACGGGCCGGGCGATGTCGCCACGGCCTTTCCCGCAGGGCTTGCCCTCGGCGCCACCTTCAACCCGGCGCTGGCCCGTGACATCGGCAGCCGCGTCGGCAAGGAGGCGCGCGCGCGGGACTTCAACGTGGCACTGGGTGGCGGCATCAACCTCGTGCGGGATGTGCGCAACGGCCGTAACTTCGAGTACATCTCCGAGGATCCGCTGCTTTCCGGCCTGATGGGCGCGGCGATGGTCAACGGCACGCAGGAGGAAGGCGTGATCGCCGTGCTCAAGCACGTGTCGCTCAATGCCAGCGAAACGAACAAGTTCTTCCTCGATGCCGTCATCGATCCTGCCGCGCACCGCGAGAGCGACCTCCTTGCCTTCCAGCTCGCCATCGAGATGAGCCAGCCGGGTGCCTTGATGGGCGCCTACAACCTGGTCAATGGCGCCTATGCCTGCGGCAACCGCGCCATCCTGCAGGAGACGGTCAAGGACGCGATGGGATTCCAGGGCTGGATCATGTCCGACTGGCTGGCAGTCTACGGCTGGGAGTTCGCCTTGCACGGCCTCGACCAGCATTCCGGCGCCCAACTCGACGCGCAGGAGTGGTTCAACGAACCGCTGCGACAGGCCTACGAGGCAGGCAAGGTGCCCAAGGCGCGCATCAGCGAGATGGTCCGGCGCATGCTGCGCTCCTACTACGCGGCGGGCATCGACCAGCAGGCACCGGCCGAGCCTGTCGACTTCGCTACGCACCACACGGTTGCACTGGAAGCGGCCCGACAGGGCATCGTGCTGCTGAAGAACGAAGAGGGGGCGCTGCCGCTGGCCGCGGGCACGCAGAGAATCGCCGTGATCGGAGGCTATGCGCAGGTCGGCGTGCTGTCCGGCGATGGCTCGAGCCAGGTCATGCCCCAGGGCGGATACGCCGCGCAGCTGCCATCGTGCAGCCATCCCCTGCTGGGGCCCACCACCATGCGACTGTTCGGGCCCGCCCCGCTGGCGGCGCTGCGCAAGCGGCTGCCCGATGCCGTCATCGAGTTCGACAACGGTGCCCATATCGCCTCGGCGGTGGCCGCGGCAAAACGGGCCGACGTGGTGATCGTGCATGCCATCCGGCACGAGGCGGAACGTTTCGACAGTCCCGACATGACGCTGCCCTTCGGCCAGGACGCCTTGATCGACGCGCTTGCCAGCGCCCATCGGAACGTGATCGTGGTCCTGCAGACGGGCAACCCCGTGGCGATGCCCTGGCACGGCAAGGTGCGTGCCATTGTCCAGGCCTGGTTTCCGGGCCAGGCAGGGGCGCAGGCCATCACGGAAGTGCTGGCAGGCGACGTCAATCCCTCCGGCCGCCTGCCCGTCACGTTCCCGGCCGGCGTCGAACAGACACCGCATCCGGCACTGCCCGGCGCCGACGTGCCACTGGGAACCCCCATCCAGGTGCATTACCACGAAGGCGCCGAAGTGGGCTACCGCTGGTTTGCCAGGACCGGCCAGCGGCCGCTGTTCAGCTTCGGCCATGGGCTGAGCTACACCGACTTCGCCTACGGGGATCTCCAGGTCAGCGCCGGCGAGACCGTCACCGCGACATTCACCGTGACCAATACGGGGCCGCGCGAAGGCGCCGACGTCCCCCAGGTCTACCTGACGGATGCGGCCGGCGAGCGCCGCATGCGCTTGCTCGGATTCCAGCGCGTCGCCCTCCAGCCGGGCGAGTCTGCCCGCGTCAGCGTGCGCGCCGATGCGCGCCTGCTTGCGCGCTTTCAGACAGGCGCGGCGTGCTGGCGCATCGATTCCGGCCTGTACCGCCTGGCCGTCGGGCGTTCCGCGGGGGACCTGGTACTGCGCGGCGACGCCAACCTCGAGGGCAGGGATTTCGGGCGCTGATGCTCCCACTGCCGGTGATGGGGCAGCGCACCGCCCGGCGCGCGGAAAGGAGGAATTCACCCTGTCGAGGGACCTGGGGAGCCCCAGGTCGCCGATCGCGACGCTGGTCCGGCGAGCCGCATGCGCGCACCCGCGATGCAGGGAAGAACGGGCCAAGGTGAATCGAAACAGGAGTCCCACTGCACAGATGGACGGGACACACAAAAAAGAAGAAGGAGGAGGAGAAGCGTGAAAAAGAAGATGCACCTGGCCGGCAGGTCGGCCGTGATATTCGCTGCAGCTTGCTCGGGCATGGCCTATGCGCAGTCGAGCGTGACGATCTACGGCGTCGTCGACGTGCCCGTCGAGTATGTCAACAACCAGGCGCCGAGCGCGCCGGTGATCAATCCCATCACCGGTGCCGTGACACGGCAACCGGGGGCCAACAAGTTCTCCCTGGAGGCGGCCGGCGGCATGTCGGGCTCACGTTGGGGGATACGCGGCGTTGAAGACCTGGGGACGGGCCTGAAGGCATTGTTTGTCCTGGAGAGCGGTTTTGCGGCCGATTCCGGGCAAATAACGCGGGCGGGAACCATGTTCGGCAGGTTGGCGTTCGTCGGCCTGCAAAGCGACCGGCTTGGCCAGATCACGCTCGGCCGGCAGAACACCAGCATGTATGAAACGCTGGGGAACTTCATGCCGGCCAAGTTCGCCCCGCTGTTCGAGCCATCGGTGGCCTTGCTCGGCGGAACGGCCAGCGGCGGAGGCCTGGACAATGCCGTGAAGTACACGGCAGTCGCAGGCGCGTTCACGGCGAAGGCGCACTACAGCTTTGGCGCAGGACTGAGCAAGTTCGGCCTGACCCCCGTTGCCGGGGGAGGCGCGGGCGAAACACCCGGCCACCCCAGGGACAATACGGCCTACGGGGCCGGCCTGATGTACCTGGGCGCAGGCCTTGGGCTCGCGGCCACCTACGACCAATGGAATCCTGCGGTCATACCGGGAAACACGGGCACGTCAAAGAAGCTGGCCTTGGCCGCAAGCTATGAGGTGGGTCGGACCAAGTGGATGGCCGGCTATCGCTGGGCACAGAACAAGGACGCCGCCGGCAATACCTTGGTGCGCGACAACTTCTGGTGGACCGGTGTCAATTACAGCGCGACTCCCGCCCTGACGCTGACGCTGGGTTACTACTACGACGACCGCAAGACGCTGAAGACAACTGCCGTGCAGCCGGACGTCAATCCGGTGAATCCGTGGCAGTTGAACTTCATCGCCGACTACGCCTTCTCCAAGCGTACCGATGTCTACCTGACGGTCGGCTACGCACGCAATTCCGGATTGAACCTGGATTCCCCGGCAATCGGTTTCGCCAACGGTGCGTTCCTTGGCGAGGGAAAAAACAGCCAGACGGGCGTGGCGGCTGGCATCCGCCACAAGTTCTAAAAGCGCTTGAAACCGCCCGGCCAGCCACCCTGGCTGGCCGCCGGAGATCAGCATGAAGCATGTCAAGAAGCGAAACGGGTCAGGTGCCACAGCGAACGTGAGCCTGGTGCGTCCACCCGAATCCGTGGCGCGGCCCTTGCGTCGCGCTTCCCTATGGATCGCCGTGGTCATCATCGCCTCGGTTGCCATCGCTGTTGTCACGAGCGTTCGCGCGGGCGCGAGCAAGCAATCGGCCTTGCCCGCGGCTCCCCGGATCATCGTCGGTGATGGCTCGACCGGCCCGCAAGACATGGCGTGGATACCGGGCGGCGCATTCCTGATGGGCAGCGACCACCAGCTCGCGCAGGAAAACGAACGGCCGGCGCACCAGACCCGCGTACATGGCTTCTGGATGGACCGCCATCACGTGACCAACGCCGAGTTTCGCGCCTTCGTGGCGGCGACCGGCTACCTCACCACCGCCGAGAAGAAGCCCGACTGGGACACCATCAAGGTGCAGGTGCCGCCGGGTACGCCTCGTCCGCCCGACAGCGCGCTGGTGCCCGGCGGACTGGTCTTCGCCGGCACCGATCGGCCGGTGCCGCTGCAGGACTACTCGCGCTGGTGGCGCTATGTCCCCGGCGCGGACTGGCGCCATCCGGACGGTCCCGGCAGTTCCATCGACGGCAAGGACGATCATCCCGTGGTGCAGGTCTCGTACGAGGATGCGCAGGCCTATGCCAAGTGGGCCGGCAAGCGGCTGCCGACCGAGGCCGAATGGGAATTCGCCGCGCGCGGCGGGCTGGAGCAGGCCACCTATGCCTGGGGCGATCAGTTCACGCCCGGCGGCAAGCAGATGGCCAATGTCTGGCAAGGACAGCAAGCACAACCCTTTCCCGTAGTGAGCCCCAAGGCTGGCGGCGCGCTCGGCACGAGCGCCGCGGGGACCTTCCCCGCCAACGGCTACGGGCTCTTCGACATGACCGGAAACGCCTGGCAGTGGGTGGCCGACTGGTACCGCGCCGACCAGTTCAAGCGGGAAGCCGCGGCCGGCACGGTGGCAGTCGATCCACAGGGCCCGGCCGACAGCTGGGATCCCTCGGAGCCCGGCATGCCCGTGCACGCGCCCAGGCGCGTGATCCGCGGCGGCTCCTTCCTCTGCAACCAGGACTACTGCCTGAGCTATCGCCCGAGCGCGAGGCGAGGCGCCGACCCCTATTCCAGCATGTCACACCTGGGCTTCCGGCTGGTGATGGACCAGGACACATGGCAGTCCATGCGGCAGCGGCGGGAAGCGCAGGCGCGGCAAGCGGAATCGCCCTCCGTGCCGGCGCGCTGACAGATCACGAGTATTCGAACGGGCGGGGCGTCCCCCGCGATGACAGGCCTTCCGGCAAGGCGCGCGGCATGCGCACCGCCGACACCGGGCAGACAAGAGAGGATGCAGATGAAAGATGGCGGAATCGGAAGAGGCGCCGCGGTGGAAAAGCGAGCGCAGACGGCAGGCCCCGAAGTCAGGACCGCAGTGCAGGCGAGGCACGTTTTGCACCGGCGGGCGCTGCACGCCATGGCAGCCCTGGCACTCGCCGTGCCGCTGTCCCAGGCGCAGGCGGCGCCAGACAGCAGCCCGCACTCCCGCCCAAGCACCCGCCCCAACATCATCCTGCTGATCGCCGATGACCTCGGCTGGGGCGATCTCGGCAGCTACGGCCATCCCGTCTTCCGCACACCCAACCTGGACCGGATGGCCGCCGAAGGCCAGCGCTGGACCAACTTCTACGTCAGCTCCCCGGTCTGCTCGCCCAGCCGCGGCGCCATGCTGACCGGGCGGGTTGAGACCCGTTCCGGCCTGTACGGCGCCCTCAACAGCGTGCAGGTGGAAGGCGATCCCTACGGCTTCCCCGACCGCGAGACCACCGTCGCCAGCCTGCTGCACGACGCCGGCTACGCCACTGCCCTGTTCGGCAAATGGCATCTGGGCGACGCCCCGCGCGCCTATCCGACGCGGCACGGCTTCGATACCTGGTGGGGCATGCCGATGTCGAACGACGCGTATTTCGCCGGCATCCCCGGCGGCGTCAGCATCAAGGAACTGCGCCAGCGCTTCGCCAAGGGCGAGTCGCCCAAGGAACTGTTCGCGCTCTACTACCGGCAAGCGGTCGCGGCCTTCCGCGATCCGAAGAACAGCTACTGGAACTCACCGCTGATCGCCAGCGAGCGGGTCGAGGCCAATGGCAAGACCGACTACCGCGACCGGGTGGTCGAGCGGCCGGTCGAGCAGCCCACCTACAACAAGCGGTTAACCGACCAGGTGGTCGACTTCATCGGCCACAAGCGCGACCAGCCCTACCTGGCCTGGGTGGGCTACGAGAAGCCCCACCTGCCGCATATGCCGGCCCCCGAGTTCGTCGGCAGCAGCAAGGGCGGCCCGGTGGGCGACGCCATCGCCGAGCTCGACCACAGCGTGGGGCGGGTGCTGGAGGCGGTGCGGCGCAGTCCCGACGCCAAGAACACGCTGGTGGTCTTCGTCAGCGACAACGGCCCCTGGATCCTGTACGAGGAGCTGGTGGGATCGGCCGGCATGCTGCGCGACGGCAAGGCGTCGACCTATGAGGGCGGCTCGCGCGTGCCGGCCCTGTTCTGGTGGCCGGGCACCATCCGCCCTGCGGTGGTGGACGGCATCGGCGCGACCTATGATTTCCTGCCCACCTTCGCCGCGCTGGCGAAGGCGAAGCTGCCCGACGCCGCCATCGACGGCATGGACCTGGAGAAGACGCTGCGCCAGCAGGCACCGAGCCCGCGCCAAGTGCTGCCCTACTACTACCGCGGCCGCCTGCAGGCCTGGCGCGAGGGCGACTGGAAGGTGAACTTCTACGACGTCAGCGGGCGCAATCCGGAGGGCGGCCTGCAAGCCAAAATGGCCAAGCCGACGCTGTACAACCTGGGCCGCGATCCCGGCGAGAAGT
Organism: Cupriavidus sp. 09_S30; assembly: GCF_056930435.1. Classification (NCBI taxonomy): domain Bacteria; kingdom Pseudomonadati; phylum Pseudomonadota; class Betaproteobacteria; order Burkholderiales; family Burkholderiaceae; genus Cupriavidus; species Cupriavidus sp. 09_S30. The sequence continues at coordinate 2,984,356 of NZ_JBXOWI010000002.1, forward strand.
TCGACAAGGCTGCGAGCGAGCCCGAGATCCTGCAGCGGCTGCAGCAGCATGCCGAGGCATTCGAGCGCGGCATCACGACGGCGGCGCCGGAGTTCGACCGCGTGACGCTGGAGCGCGGCAAGCCGGGGCAAGGCGGGGAATGATGCCTTGGCGGAAGCACGCAGGGCCGGTGCGCCCTGCCGACGGCGGTGGGCCTCGCAACATGGGCGCGAGTGCCCGGCCACGGCGCGACGGACTGCGCCAGGAATGGAGATGCAGCATGAACCGACACAATCGCAAAAGAAATCCGCGCACCCACCTGGCCGGCACGATTCGCCAGCTCATGCGCGGCGCCATATTGATGCTGGCCGTGCAGGCAGGGCTGCTCCATGCCCAGCCGCAGCCGCAGCCGCAGCCGCAGCCGAACATCCTCTGGATCACGGTCGAAGACATCACGACCTTCATCGGTGCCTACGGCGATCGTGAGGCAAAGACGCCCAATATCGACCAGCTGGCCAGGGAGGGCGTGCTCTACACCCACGCCTACCAAACTGCAGGGGTATGCGCGCCGGCGCGTGCCGCCATGATCACCGGCATGTACCCGACCTCGGTGGGCACGCACCATATGCGCACCGGACCGGGAGAGATACAGACGCCCGGCCGTAGTGCTCCGACGCGCCCGGACGGCATTCCCGCCACCTACTCCGTCGTGCTGCCGGAACAGGTCAAGGCCTTCCCGGAATACCTGCGCAAGGCGGGCTACTACACCACCAACAACCAGAAGCAGGACTACCAGTTCGAAGCCCCGGTGACGGTCTGGGACGAGAACGGCCCGGCCGCCTCCTTCCGCAACCGCCCCAGGGGCAAGCCCTTCTTCTCGGTCTTCAACTTCTTCCTGACCCACGAGTCCATGGTGGCCTTGCGCAAGGACCCGCTGCTGGCGGATCCCGCCCAGGTTCCCGTGCCGCCGATGTATCCCGACACGGCCACCGTGCGCGGCGATATCGCCCGCATGTACACCAATATCGAGCTGATGGACCGCCAGGTCGGCGAGCTGATCCGCATGCTCAAGGACGACGGCCTCTACGACAACACCATCATCTTCTTCTTCGCCGACAACGGCGGCAACCTGCCCTGGATGAAGCGCGAGATCCTGGAGCGCGGCACGCGCGTGCCGCTCATCGTGCGCTTTCCCGGTGCCATGCGCGCGGGCAGCCGCAGCGATGAACTGGTGAGCGGGGTCGACCTGGCGCCGACCGTGCTGTCGCTGGCGGGCGTGCCGGTGCCGCCCTATATGCAGGGCCAGGCCTTCCTTGGCGGGCAGCGCGCAGGCTCGCCACGGCAGTACGTTTTCGCCGCGCGCGACCGCATGGATACGGAATACGACCGGGTCCGCATGGTGCGCGACGCGCGCTACCGCTATCTGTACAACTACATGCCGGACAAACCGTACTACCAGAACCTGAAGTTCCGCCTGATGCTGCCGATGATGCGCGAGTTCCTGGAGCTGAAGGCCGCGGGCAAGCTCGAGCCTGCGGCCGCCGCCTGGTTCAAGACCAAGCCGGTGGAAGAGCTCTATGACGCCGAACAGGATCCGTGGGAGCAGCACAACCTGGCCGACGACCCGAAGTACAAGGACAAGCTCGACGAGCTCAGGCATGCCTTCCACGCGTGGACGGCCAAGGTCGGCGACATGGGCGCCATTCCCGAGCGCGAGATGCTCAAGCAGATGTGGCAAGGCGGCAGTGAGCCGCCCGCGACGGCGATGCCCGAAGTGCGCCGAGCCGGCAAGGGTGCGGACGGCGTGCAGATCGCCTGCGCCACGCCCGGCGCCTCCATCGGCTACTGGATCGAGCGGACCGCGGGGTCGTCCACGGACGCCACCCACGTGGTGCAGAGCTGGGACTACGAACGCCTGGCCGGCGAGCTGCTCGGCAAGGGTTTTGCCAAGGTCGGCGATAAGCGGCCGGTGCCGCCAAGCTGGAACGTCTATGGCGGCGAAGTCATCCCGCTCAAGCCGGGCGAGATCCTGCATGTCAACGCGATGCGCATCGGGTTCAAGCCGGCTGCGATCGACTACGTGAACGGCAATGCGGCGGTGCCGGTCCGCCCCTAGCCCGCACTGCCACCCGCGCGGGCCGGCGCCCTCCCGCCACCACTTGTTGGAGATTCCGGAGAACCAGATGTCCTATGCGATTTACCCCAGCTTGAAAGAGAGAACCGTCGTCATCACCGGTGGCGGCGGAGGCATCGGCGCCGAAATGGTGGGCGCATTCGCCCGCCAGGGCGCGCGCGTCCATTTCATCGATGTCTCGCAGGACGACGCCAAGCAGGTGCAGGAAGCGCTCGCGGCCGAAGGGCTGCGTACTGACTTCCATCGATGCGACCTGCGCGACGTGGATGCCATCACCGCCACGTTCGCCAGCATCACCGATGCCAGCGGCCCCATCGGCGTGCTGGTCAACAATGCCGGCAACGACGACCGGCATCAGGTAGAGGCCGTCACCCCGGCCTACTGGGAGAACTGCCTTGCCGTGAACCTGCGCCACCAGTTCTTCTGCGCGCAGCTCGCCGCGGCCGGCATGCGTGCGGTGGGGAGGGGTGTCATCCTTAACATGGGGTCGGCGTCATGGCATGTCGCCGTGCCCACCCTCTCCGTCTACATGACCGCGAAGGCCGGCATCGAGGGGCTGACGCGGGGCCTGGCGCGCGACCTGGGCCGCGACGGCATCCGGGTCAACTGCATCGTTCCGGGCGCGGTGCGCACCCCGCGCCAGACGCGGCTCTGGCAGACGCCGGAGAGCGAGGCGCGGTTGCTGGAGAGCCAGTGCCTGCCCGCGCGCATCGAGCCGCAGGACGTGGCACGCATGGCGCTGTTCCTGGCGTCGGACGACGCAGCGCGCTGCTCAGGGCGCGAGTACTTTGTCGATGCGGGGTACTTCGGCCTATGAAGGACAACCATCCAGTCTGCCTGTGGCAGCTCGGCGCCGAGCTTGGCGAGGGCCCAGTCTGGCACGCCGCCGCGAACGCGGTCTACTTCGTCGATATCAAGCGCCGGCACATCCATCGCTTCTCTGCCGCGACGGGCGAAACACACACCTGGACCGTCGCCGGCCAGCCCGGCTTCCTCGCTCCGCTGACCGAGCGTGTCTTCCTGTGCGGCATGCAGGACGGCCTCTATCGCTTCGACACCGAAACGGGGCATTGCCACAGGCTGCTCGAGGTGGAACCTCAACTACCGGGCAACCGGATCAACGACGGCTTCGTCGACCCGCACGGCCGACTCTGGTTCGGCACCATGGATGACAGCGAAGCCAGCGCGAGCGGCTCGCTCTACCAGCTCGGCGACGACGGCCGGCTCCTGCTCCGCGACGGCGGCTATGTCATCACCAACGGGCCCGCCATGAGTCCGGATGCGCGCACGCTCTATCATGCCGACACGGTGCAGCGCCTGGTCTATGCCTTCGACGTGGGTCAGGATGGCGCACTGTCGGGCAGGCGGATCTTCGTCCGGCTCTCCGGCAAGGGCTATCCGGACGGGATGGCGGTCGACTCCGATGGCCATCTCTGGATCGCCGTCTTCGGTGGGGCGAGGATCGAACGGTGGTCGCCGCAGGGCGTGCTGGTCGATGTGGTCCGCTTTCCCTGTGACAACATCACCAAGCTGGCGTTCGGCGGCGACGACCTCCGCAGCGTCTATGTCACGACCGCGCGCAAGGGCCTCTCCTCCGAGGCACTGCGGGCGCAGCCGCTCGCCGGGGGACTGTTCTCGTTCCGCGCGCCGGTCGGCGGCCTGGCGCCGACGCCTTGCCGGACAGGGTTCTGACGGCGACAGGGCCGGGAACACGTTCTCATAATGATCCGTTACACTCGGTAACCCATGTTGCCGAGGCGTATCCCCCAAACCCCATGCCATCGCACAAGATGCAAGCAGGCAGGAGCGGAGATTCTAGGGGGTATGGTCATGAAGCGTTATCTGGCAGCCGGCATCGTCGCCGGCATCGCCCTTCTCGCGTCCAGCGGCGCGATGGCGCGCGTGGATGTGGGAATCGGCATCGGGATTCCCGGCGTGGTCGTGGCCGCGCCGCCGCCGGTCTACTATGAGCCGGAGCCGGTCTATGTCGCGCCGCAACCGGTCGTGGTCGCCCCGGGCTACTACGACGACTGGCGCGCTCGCGAGTGGCAACGGCGGCAATGGCGGGAACAGAAGTGGCGCGAGCACGAATGGCGCGAACGTCGGCGCGAATGGCACCGCTGGCATGAGGATGAAGACGACTGAACCTCAGGATCCAGAACGCCGCGCCAACTGGCGCGGCGCTGCGGTAGCCGGACCGGCACCGCAGCGGATCAGCGCGGCAGGCCTAGTGCCAGTCTGCTGATCCAGTGCAGCCACGTCGTCGCCTTGCGAAGGCATCTCCATTGAAGTAGTAGTACAGCCCGTAGCCGGCGTGGCAGCCCAAATGCGCCGGAACGGCCAGGCTGCAGCGGCAATGCAAGCGCCCCTGCACCCGGCGGGAGACCGCTTCTGCCGTCCTGCCGGAATGTGACGACTACCCTCGGCCCGCCTACAGCCCGCCTACATGTGGGCGTTGCAATCAATCTCGATCAGGAACTCGGGACGGGCCAGGGCGGCTACGATCACCGTCGTGCGTGCCGGCGGATCGTGCGGAAACACGCTGCGCCATACCTCGTTCATCACGGCGAAATCCGCCTGCTTCGTCAGGAATACCGTGCATTTGTCGATGTTCGCCGTCGTGGTCCCCGCGGCTTCGACTATCGCCCCGATTTTCCGCATGGCGGCCGTGGCCTGCGATCGGATATCGGGCCCCGCCTCCCCCCCGACCTGGCCGGAAACGTAAACGGTGGTTCCCGCCCTGACACCGGGAGAAAAGGGGGTGCTGCCCCGCGCCATACCCGACGGCTGCACGACCTCGCGTCCTGCATGCTGCCCAGGTATATCGGCGCAAGCGCTGAACATGCAGACTGCCGCACCGGCAAGAAGCGCCGCTGCCTTTGCGCCGAAGTGCTTCATGGTCTCGCTCCCTTGACCGCATAGACGGACGTTGCCGCCGCCGCTGCCGCTTGAGTCGCTCCGGTTGCAAGATCTGCAGGCGGAGACCGGGAGCCGATTCTCATCCCGGCAACGATTCCCGTATGTTGCCTTCGTCACGAATCTCCCTGTCTGGCAAGCGAAGCCTGGTTGGCATTCAGGCTCGCCGTGCGCCCCGGAGCACACACCTGGCGCCTGGCAACCCGGAAGGTGATCAAGGGCTCCCGAGGCGACCGGCGGCAGAGCAGCAAGTCGAAAATCCAGCATCCGGGCCGCGCGCATTGCCTGCCAGGCTGATCAAGCCGATTACGCAAGCCCTCTCATCAAGCAGACATGGCGTGGAATTGCGTCGCATACGACGCACTCATTCGCCGATCGCGCTCCGTACGACACCTCGAAAGTGATTCCGGTTGACCTTTCCATAAACGCAAATGATAATGCTTCGCATTTCTTCATTACAAAAAATTACAGGGAATGAGCCTAAATCACCACACCGTCCAGCGCGCCGTGCTGGCCGCGTTCGCCTGCCAGCCGATGCTTGCCGGCATCGCGCATGCCCAGGAGGCCGGCCAGGCCGCAACCGTCTCTAGCCTGCCGGAAGTCAGGGTCAAGGCCGACACCAGCAGCGAACTGGGCGAGGGCTACAATCCGCCGAAGACGGTCAGCGCCACCAAGAGCGAGGCGGCGCTGCGTGATGTGCCGCAAACGGTGAACGTCGTCACCGCCGAGGTCATGCGCGACCAGCACGCGAACTCGATCCAGGATGTGCTCAAGAACGTGCCGGGCGTGGGCTTCTCCACGGGTGACGGCCAGCGCGACCAGGTCACCATCCGCGGCTTCTCGGCCATCGCCGACCAGTTCGTCGACGGCATTCGCGACGATGCGCTGTACTTCCGTGACCTGTCCAACGTCGACCGCGTGGAAGTCATCAAGGGCCCGGCAGCCGTGCTGTACGGGCGCGGCTCGTCAGGCGGGCTGATCAACCGCGTAACCAAGAAGCCCGGCGTGGACGTGACCGACTTCGCCCTCAGCTACGGCATGTGGGCGGACCGGCGCGCCGAGGCCGACGTGGGGCGCGTGTTCGCCGACGGCGCCGCCGCCTTTCGCGCGACGGGCGCGGTGGAGAAGGCCAACAGCTACCGCTCGCAGCAGTTCCTGGACCGCAAGGCGATCGCGCCATCGCTGGAGCTGCGCGTGGCGCCCCAGACCACGGTGCTGCTGCAGGCCGACTACCTGGAAGACCGCCGCGTGACCGATTTCGGCATCCCGGCCTTCAAGGGCCGCCCGGTCGACGTGCCGGCCTCCACCTACTACGGTGCGGCCAATGCGCGCGACGTGGATTTCACGCAGACCCGCGTGTACTCCGGCACGGCGACCATCAACCACCGCTTCAACGACCAGTGGTCGATCCGCAACGCCACCCGCTACTACCACTACTCGCTCGACCGCAACAACACCTTGCCCGGCAGCGTCGATGAACTGCGCAAGACGGTCTCGCTGAACCGCTCCAACGTCTATCGCGAAGAGCACGGCTGGTTCAACCAGACCGACCTGACGCAGAAGGCCAGCGTCTTCGGCATGCAGCACGAGCTGCTGTACGGCATGGAGTTCGGCCAGCAGAACAAGGACCTGGTGAGCTTCTCGAAGAACAACATCGCCACGGTCGACCTGTTCAATCCGGTGCTGCCGACCCTGCCACTGGCTGTCGGGGGCGCGCCGGCGGCGAACAACCTCGGCATCTTCAAGACCTTGGCGTTCTACACCCAGGACATGATCACCTTCAGCGAGCAGTGGAAAGCGCTGGTCGGGCTGCGCTACGACCGCTTCGAGCAGGAGACGATCGACCGCCGTCCGAACCAGCCCGGCCTGTCGCGCACCGACAATGCCTGGAGCCCGCGCGCCGGCCTGGTGTGGCAGCCGGGCAAGGCACAGTCGTACTACGTGTCTTGGAGCCGCTCGTTCCAGCCCTCGGGCGAGACGTTCTCACTGGCAGCGAACAATGCCGAGCTGGCGCCGGAGACCACCAACAACACCGAGGTGGGTGCCAAGCACGACTGGCTCGATGGCAAGGCCAGCACCACCGTGTCGGTGTTCCGCCTGGAGCGTAGCAACGTCAAGGTGGCCAATGCCACCGGCACAGCGCTGATGCCGATCGGCGAGCAGCGCACCGACGGCGTGGAACTGACGGCCGCCGCCGAACTCGGCAGCGGCTGGCGGGTGCTGGCGGGCTATGCCTATCTGAACGCGGAAGTCACCAAGTCGACCGCGGCGTTCCAAGGCAAGCGCCCGACCCTGACCCCGCGCCACTCCGGCAACCTGTGGCTGACCAAGGCGCTGGGCCATGGCTTCGGCATCGGCGGCGGCCTGAACCTGGTTGGCGCGCGCATGGCGGACCCGGCCAACACGGTCACGCTCCCGGGCTACGTGACGGCCGACATGATGGCCTGGTACCGCCACGGCCCCTTCGAAGCCCAGCTGAACCTCTACAACCTCTTCAACCAGGGTTACATCGTCTCGGCGCACGGCTCCAACGCCAACCTGAACATGCCTGGCGCACCGCGCAGCGTGATGGCCACGATCCGCTACCGCATGTAGACCGCCGTAGACCACAGTTGACCGCGCGGGCCGGGAATCCGGCCCCGTCGCGGGGCTGAGCGGGCCCGGACGACCGCGCCCCGCTTCACCTACGCCGGCTCGCCAGCCACCGCCGTCTCGTGCAGGTGGCGCCAGGCGATGCATCCCGCGCCGTCGCGCTCGAACACCACGGTGGAGCGCCGCACGGTGCGGCTGCCGGCACCATCGACCTGGATCTCGCGGTAGCCCACGGCCGCGCCACCAGGCCAGGCAGCGATCTCCTGCAGCTCGTCGATCTCGATGCGCAGCCCCGGGCGCTTGCCGTGCCCCGACGAGAACAGCGCTTCGACGCCGGCGCGATCCAGTGCCGCGCCGGGCAGCGTGATCATCGAGAAACGCGGCAAGAAGCGCGCCAGCAACGCGGTGAGCCGCCCGGGCTCGGCGCGGCCGGACAGCCATTGCTCGATATCGACGTGTGCGTCGATGACTTCCTGGAAAAACGGATTCGAAAGGGTCATGGTGATTGCTTGCGTTCTCGGTCGAGGTCAATGGGAAGCAACACGCCCGGCGGCCGCGCGGGACGGCGCGCGCCGCACCACCAGCGGCAGCGGCAGCAGCGTCAGCAAGGCGCCGAGCAGTAAGCACTGGCGGTAGGCCAGCGGCGCCGCGCGAGCCGCATCGGCGGGCAGCAGGAAATTCAGCGCGCTGCCGAGCAGCGCCACGCCGACACAGAAACTCAGCTGGCGGTTGATATTCCACAGCGCGCTCGCGTCGCCCATGCGCGCGGCGGGCACGTCGAGGAAGGCGGCGCTTTGCGCGGTGCTCGTGCACAGGCTGGCACCGAAGCCCATCGCGGCGAAGGCGAGCACCCGGCCTGCGCCGTGCGCAGCAAGCGGCGTGGCAAGCAAGGCGATGCCCACGCAGTCGACCGCGATCCCGCAGGCGAACAAGGGCCTCGCGCCCCAGGCCGGAAAACCACGGCGCGCCGCCGCGATAGCGACGCAGGACGCGGCCGCCCAGGGCAGCATCAGCGCGCCGGTCTGCGTCGCGCTCAGGCCGAGCGCCTCCTGCAGGTAGAGCGCGGCGACCAGGTTCACGCCGGTGAAGACACCCGGCACGCACAGATAGATGACGATGCCCATGCGCAGCAGCGGCTGTGCGAGCAGGCCGAGGTCGATCAGCGGCGCGGCCACCCGGCGCGCGTGGCGCAGGTAGGCAATGCCGGCGATGAGCGCGAGCGCAAGCGGCGCGGCGGCAAGGTGGGCGCCACCGCGCTGGCCGGCCAGGGTCAGGCCGAGCAGCAGCGCGGCCAGCGCGAGAACACTCAGGCCGAGGCCAGGCCAGTCGAGCGCAGGCGGCGCGCCGGCCGCGGCATCGGCGGGCAGCCATGCCAGCGCGAGCGCGCCGGTGATCAAGGCAAGCGGCAGCATGCCGGCAAAGATCCAGCGCCACGAGGCGTGGTCCGCGGCCACCCCGCCCAGCGCGGGCGACAGCGCAGGCACGAGCAGCGCCACCATCATCACCACCGAGGTCAGCCGCGCGCGGGCTTCCGACGGATAAGCCCGATAGGCCATCGCCTGCCCGACCGGGATCAGCAGGCCGCCGCCCAGTCCCTGGACGAGCCGCCAGGCCAGCAGCGCGCCGATCGACGGTGCGGCCGCCGCGCCCGCACTGGCGGCGCCGAACAGCAGCAGCGACGCCAGCAGCACGCGCCGCTCGCCGAAGCGGCGCGCCAGCCAGGCGCCAAGCGGGATCACCACGGTCAGCCCCAGCATGTACGCATTGCCGATCCACGCGAGCTGCGCCACCGAGGCGGCCAGCTCGCGCTGCAGCGCCGGGTAGGCGGCGTTGATCACGAACATATTGGCCAGGTCGATGGCGAAGCCCAGCAGATAGACGGTGGCGATTCTCGAACGATCGGACATGGCAGCGGCGGGCAGGCGGGCAGGAACGAACGTCGTAGTGTAGAGTCCGGCATTCGCTGCAGTAAGCCCGATAATCTGGCTAGACTGGTCGAATATTTTTTCCAATCGAAGGGGACGGCGATGGTGAGCCTGGATCGTTTCGACGTATTCCGCGCGGTGGTCGAGGCGGGCTCGTTCACTGGCGCCGCGGCCGCGCTGGGCCAGGCGCGGGCGGCGGTCAGCTTCCATGTCAAGCAGCTCGAGGCCGAGCTGGGCGTGACCTTGCTGACGCGGACCACGCGGCGCGTCGAACTGACCGATGCGGGTGAGCGCTTCTACCAGCGCTGCCTGCGCGTGCTTGCCGAAGCCGAAGGGGCGATCGAGGAAGCGCGCGGCGAGCACGGCGGCATGCAGGGCACCCTGCGCGTGACGTCGACCGTCGAGTACGCGCTGATGGTCGTCGCCCCCGCGCTGGATGCATTCATGCAGGCACACCCGGGGCTGCGGGCGCGGCTGGAAACCCATACCGCGCAGGTCGACCTCGTGCGCGAGCGCTTCGACGTGGCGATCCGGCTGGGACGGCTCGAACAGTTCCAGGACCTGCCCTACCGCGGCGTCTGCCTCGACACCTACGAGGTCCGGCCAGTGGTGGCGCCCGCGCTGCTCGCGCGTGCCGGCATCGCGCGCATCGATTCGCCCGAGGCGCTGGCGCGCCTGCCGCAGCTCGGCCACAGCCGGCTGGAGCGGGTTGCGGCCTGGACGCTGCGGGACCGCGAGGGCCGCGAGCAGGTGTTCCGGCCTGCTGCCAAGCCCCGCCTGGTCGCGGACAATGCTTCGGTACTGCGCGCCCTGGCGCGCCAGGGCAGCGGCGTTGCGCTGCTGCCGGCATGGCTGGTGCGCGACGACCTGGCCAGCGGCGCGCTGGTCGACGCGCTGCCGCGCTACCGCTTCCCCGAGCAGGGCGTCTACGCGCTCTATTCGCCGACGCGGCACGTGCCGCAGAAGATCCGCGCCTGGGTGGACTTCATGAAGCGCTACGTCAGGCGGCGCACGGAGCGTGCGGGCGCGAGCCGCCTGCCGCAGGGGATCGACCAGGGAATCGACTAGTCCGCTGAATCACTGAAATGGGAGGTGAAGGACATGCCGTGCGGGATACAGCGCTAGGCGCAAAGCGCAGCAATAGCACGGCTATTGCGAGCATTTGCAACGACGCGATGTGCCCGCATGGCATGGCAGGCACCGACAGATTTCAGTGATTCAGTGGACGAGGCTCAGTCTCCCTTGAACCCCGACGCCTTGATGACCGGCCCCCACCGCCCCGCCACGCCGTTCACATAGCGCCCCACCTCTTCCGCCGAGGCGCCCGCCAGCAGGTCATAGCCGGTCCGCTCCAGCTTCTCGCGCACATCTCCCATCGCCAATGCCTTGCGCGTGGCCTGGTACCACTGCCCCACCGCTGCCTGCGGCGTGGCGCCCGGCACATAGAGCAGATAGCGCGACGACGCCACCAGGTTGGGAAACCCGGCTTCCGCGAAGGTCGGCACGCCGGGCAAGGCATCGGCGCGCTTGTCGCCGGCCACCGCCAACACGCGCAGCTTGCCGGCGCGGTGGTACTCGACGAAGGTGGTGGTCGCATCCATGCCGGCGGCAATCTGCTTGCCGAGGAGATCGGTGACGAGCGGGCCGCCGCCGCGATACGGCGCGATGGTGCTGCCGGTGTGCGCCTGCGCCACGAACTCCTCTGCCAGGAAGTGGAGCAGCGTGCCGACGGTGCTGATGCCGATGGAGTGGGCCTTGGGATTGGCCTTGGCGGCCTGGACGAAGTCCGCCAGGGTCTTGTAGGGCGACTCGGCGTTGACGGCCAGGCCGAACTGGACGCCGGCGACATCGGTGACGGCCTTGAAGTCGGTGGCGGGGTTGTAGCGCAGGTTGCTGTAGATCAGCGGGGCGATGACCATGGTGTCGACCGGCGTCAGCAGCACGGTGCTGCCATCGGCGGGGGCGTGCTTGAGCGCCTCGGCGGCGACGCGGGTGCCGGCGCCGGGGCGGTTGTCGACGATCACGGTGCGGCCGAGCGTGTCCTTCAATTTCTCGGCGAGCAGGCGGCCCATGAAGTCCGCCGGGCCGCCCGGCGGAAAGGGCACGATGATGCGCGACACCGCCTGGCCGAACACGGTGCGCGGCAGGATGCCGCCGGCGCAGAGCGCGGCGGTACCGGCCAGCCAGGCACGGCGCGTGATGCGGGCAGCGCCCGGCTTGTTACTGCTGTTCATGTCTCCTCCCTCTTTGTGGTCTCTTGCTGTGGCGGCCGGCGCTGGTCAGCGCGCCGTGAACAGCGTGAAGCGCGCGGCGTCTTCGATGACCTGCCCGGCCTGCAACAGCAGGTCTTCGCGGAAGCGCCATGCCATCAGTTGCACGCCCACGGGCACGCCGCCGCTCATGCCGGTGGGCACAGACAGCCCCGGCATGCCGAGCGCGGCGGTGGCCAGCAGCGGGCTCTGAGCATCGACCAGGGCGCGCGTTTCTTCCACGCTGCCGGTGTCCATGTCCTGCTTGACCGGGCGCTGCCAGGAAACGGGCATCAGCACCAGCGGATAGTCCTGCAGGAAGACCGCCCAGTTGCGCGCCAGCGTCTGGCGGCGCGCCAGGCCGTCGAGGAAGCCGTCGCGGTCGGTCTCGGCCATGCCGGCCATCATGTTGTGCAGGCTGCGGCGGATGCCTTCATCGCCGTGCGCGTGCACGCCGGCGACGACGTTGCGGCGCGCGTCGTCGGTGGTGAGCGTGCGCCACAGCGCGGCGGCTTCGAGGAAGTCCGGCAGCGCGGCCTCTTCCACGGCGTAGCCGGCCTGCTGCAGCCAGCGGGCGGCCTGGTCCAGCGCCGCGCTGACGGCGGGGTCAACGGGGATGCCAGGGCAGTGCTTGAACAGGGCCACGCGGATCGGCCCCGGAGGCTGCGGCAGTTCCAGCGGCACCGGCACCCAGTTGGGGTCGCGCGCATCCTGGCCGGCCATGGCGTGGAAGCCGAGGCGGACATCGGCCACGCTGCGCGCCAGCGGCCCCTGCACCGACATCAGCTGCGGCGTGATGCTGCGCTCGGCGGTGGCGCTGGGGTTGTAGGCCGGCACGCGGCCCACGGTGGGGCGCAGGCCGACCACGCCGCAGGCATAGGCGGGATAGCGGATGGAGCCGCCGATATCGTTGCCGTGTGCGAGCGCGCCCATGCCGGTGGCGACGGCGGCCGCGGCGCCGCCGCTGGAGCCTCCCGGGGTGATGGCGGCATCCCAGGGATTGAGCGTGCGGCCGTGCAGGCCGTTGTCGGTGAACCAGCGCCAGGAGTAGGTGGGCGTGTTGCTGCGCCCGACGATGATGGCGCCGGCCTGGCGCCACTGCGTCACCAGCGGCGCATCTTCATGCGCAATGTGGTCACGCAGCGGGATCACGCCGTTGCTGCTGGCGTGGCCGGCCTGGTCCACGTTGATCTTGATGGTGACGGGCACGCCGTGCAGCGGCCCCAGCGCGGCGCCGCTGGCGCGGGCGCGGTCGGCGGCATCGGCGGCGGCGAGGGCTTCGTCGGCCAGCACTTCGGTGAGCGCGTTGATGCGCGGGTTGCAGTCATGGATATGGTCGAGCACGCTGGCGGTGACCTCGCGGCAGGACACATCGCCCCGGCGCACGGCCGCGGCGATCTCGCCGGCGCTCAGGGACCACAGGGCAGCTTGGTTAGGCATGGTTGGGACTCCACAAGTTGAGGCAAAAGCGATCCCCGCCGCCCTCGTCGGTCAACGTTGGGGCGGTTCTGCGGCAGGCATCGGGGGACGGTCCGGCGGGCGGTTGCCCGCGCGGTGAAACGGGTGGCTCAGTCGCCGGGTTCGGGCTGCATCAGCAGGCTCCCGCGGTCCACGCGCGACTCGGCTTCCAGCGCCAGCGCCTCGGCGCATTCCATGTGCTGGCGCATCAGCTCACGCGCGCGCCCGGCGTCGCGTGCGCGGAAGGCGTCCATCAGCTCCGTGTGGCTGTGCACGATGTCTTCGTCGAAACGGGCGAAGTCATCCTGCGCATGGCGCACGATGATGACGCGGCGGATGATGTCGTTCAGCAAGCGGCAGAACAGCGCCAGCATGGGGCTGTCGCAGGCGTCGGCGAGGCGGTCATGGAAGAGCAGGTCCGCCTCGCGGCGCGCGTTCCAGTCGGCGCTGCCGCCGTGGGCCGGATGGCTCAAGCCGATCAGCGCTTCCAGGTCGGCCAGGTCCGCATCGGTCAGGCGCGTGGCCACGTTGGCGGCCAGCTCGGGCTCCACGGCGCGGCGCAAGGCGTAAAGCGTCCTGATGTCGATGGGCTGGAAATAGAGGTAGTTGGACACCACGTCCAAACAGCGCTCATAGCTGGGCGGCGTGAGGGTGGCGCCGCCGTTGGGCCCGGTGCTGACGGAGACCAGGCCCTGCACCTGCAGCGCCGCCAGCGCCTCGCGCACGGTGCCGCGCGACACGCCCAACTGCTCGATCAGCGCGGCCTCCTGCGGCAGCTTGTCGCCAGCCTGCTGCTGCGTCTTGACGATCCAGCGCTTGATGCCGGCCACCACCTGGTCCGAGCGCTTGACTCTCTTGCTGGCGGGCAGCCGGGGCTTGAGGGAAGTGGGCATCGCTTGCTGGGCTATTTATGATGATAAATAGAATAAATAGCACCAGGCGCTCGGCGAACCTATCCGGGAGTTCCCGGATTGGCGGGTGGAAAGTCGTCAATCCCGATGAAGCGGTGCGAAAGCTTCCATCACCTCCTCGTATGTTGCAGCGCAGCACACGTTACGAATCGTAACCCTTTGAGACGGCTCCGGGCCCGGCAATTTGCTACCCTCGGGGACATCACATCATTCTCCCCGTCCCGCATGCTCGCGCCGCCTTCCCTGTTCCTCCTGTCGCTGCCGCTCCTGTTCGCCGCCTCCGCCGCTTGCGCCGATTCCTGGAAAGACGGCTACGGCGGCAGGTACAAGCGCGGGTCCTACAAGGAAACCTACTGGGACGGCCCTTGCAAGATCGAACGCAAGTGGAAAAGCAACGGTGAGTACAAGGAGAAGCGCAAGTGCAAGGGCGGCTACGCCACCATGCCGCCTGCCGTCATGTACCAGCCCGCCCCTGCGCTTGTGATCAGCCCGCAGGTTGTCATCCATCCCTAGTCCACTGGCGGCGACGCCCGTCGCCCCTACCAGCGATGCTGGTACATCGCCGTCAGCGTGATGCCGGCGGCCGGCAGGTGGCTGGTGTTGTTGCTGTTGCGCAGCAGCTGGCTGTAGAGCGGGTAGTAGTCGCGGTTGAGCAGGTTCTGCACGCCCACCGTCACGGTGTCTTTCTTGCTCACCTGGTAGCTACTGATCAGGTCGAGGGTGGTGTAGCTGCTGACCTCGCGCCGGCCGAAGCTGTCCACGCCGTTCAGGCGGTAATCGTAGCCGGCGAAGAAGATGGCCTGCAGCCGATTGTTCCACTTGGGCACGGGGCGGTACTGCAGATAGCCGGTCAGCTTCAGCGGCGGAATGCGGTAGCCGCTCATCTGCTGACTGCTGCCGCCCTGCGGCGTCTCGCGCCCGCTCATCCAGGTGATCGTACCGCCGGCGCCCCACTGCTCGTCGTCGGACAGGTAGTCGGCGGCAGTTTCCACGCCGAAGATGCGCTCGGCGGTACGGGTCAGGATCAGGCCGTTGTTGAAGCTCTGCACGTCGCCCAGGTCGGAGGTGGTGTAGAAGACCGCCATCGAGGCCAGCGTGTTGCCGAAGGCGCCGCGCCAGCCGAGTTCGTAGTTGTTGGTCTTCACGGGCTGCAGGTCGGACGAACCGATATTGAAACCGGCGCGCGCATTGCGCACCTGCAGTCCGATGTCCGGCAGGCTGAAGCCCTGGCTGAAGGCGGCATAGAACTCGTGTCCCTTGACCGGCTTGTAGGCGACGCCGATATTGCCGAGCACCGCGCTGTAGTCCACCGAGCCACCGCTGACTGTAGCGGGATTGGCCAGTTTGGATTGCGACAAGGGCACGAAGTCGTCGAAGCTGGCGCGCGCGTACTGGTAGCGCAGGCCGCCTTCGGCCGACCATTGTTCGTTGAACTTGTGCTGCAGCTGGGCGAAGCCGCCCAGGCTGCGCGTGGTGATCGGCGGCATGTAGGTGAGCGTGCCGATCTTGTTGAAGACGCGGCCGCCGCTGGCGTCGTATGCCTTTGGATCGAAGATATCGATCGGCATGTCGCTGCGCTCCTGCTCAAAGTCCATGCCCCACACAAGGCGCGTGCGCTTGTCGCTGCCCAAGGGCGTCTTGATGGTCAGGCGGCTGCCGAAGACCTGCGAGTTCTGCATGGCCTGGTCGATGTTGCCGCCGCGCGTGGCCACGGCGCGTGCATCGAAGGGCGTGAAGCGGCTGTAGTAGTCGCGGTAGTAGAACTGCGCCGAGAGCGTGCTGCCCAGCAGGTCGCGGTGTTCGTACTCCAGGTTGACCAGGGTGTTGCGGATCTGGTTCTGGTCGGCCAACTGCAATCCGCCGATGGCGCGTGCCGGCACGCTGCCGGCCGGCAGCCTGGCGACGCTGGGATCGGAGGCGAAGCTGGTGTCCTGCTTGGCATTGAAATGGCTGACCGCGATCTGCACGCGCTGGTCCGGCGCGAAACGCAGCCCGAGCTTGCCGCCGATGTTGTAGTTGTCGGACTGGAACAGGTCGCCCTGGCTGGGCTCGGGCGCGATGCGCCGGCTGCGCGCGTCGTAGCTGCTGCCGATCCGGCGCGCGCCCACGTCGAGCGCGTAGTCGACGATGCCTTCGCTGCCGGAGAAATGCTGCTGCACATTGGCGCTCAGGCCGTCGGCGTGCAGGCGCGTCAGCGGCGAACTCAGCGACACCGTGGTGTCCGCCTGCGGCGGGCCGCCCGCGGGCCGCGTGGTGATGGACACGATGCCGCCGGTGGCGCCGCTGCCGTAGATGGCGCTGCTGCCGCGCAGCACCTCGACGCGCTCCACGAGCGCCGGGTCGATATTGGCCAGGTTGCGCGCCGAATCGCGGTTGGTATTCAGCGGGATGCCGTCGAGCAGCACCAGCATGCCGCGCCCGCGCAGCGTCTGGCCGAAGTCGGTCACGGTATGGCTGGAGTCGGCCATGCCCGGGACCACCTTTGCCAGCACCGTGGCCAGGCTGTCCGAGCCGGTCTTCAGTTCCTCCAACTCGGCGCGCTCGATCACGGTGACCTGCCGGGTGGGGCGCACCAGGTCGCTGGACGTGCGCGACGCGGTCACCTCCACCGGCGCGAGCATTGTGGCCGGATCGAAGCCCGGCCCCGTGGCCGCTGCGGCCACGGTGGCGCCGGCAGCGGTGCCGGCCTGCGGCGCGGGTTGCAGCACGAAGCCCTGCCCGCCGCTGCGCTGGTACTGGATGCCGCTGCCCTTGAGCAGCGCGTCCAGGGCCGCCTCGGAGGACATCCTGCCGCGCACGGCAGGCGCCTGCTTGCCGGCCACCAGGGCCGGCGGGAAGAAGAGCTGCAGCGAGGTCTGGCGGCCGAGCTGTGCCAGCGCGTCGGCGAGCGGCTGGGCGCGGATATCGATGGCTACGGGTGCGGCAGTGGCGCTCTGGGCCGCTGCGGGCGCCGCGGCGGCGCCGACCAGGGCGGCGGCCACGGTCGCCAGGACCACCCGGCGCCACGGCGCGGCGGGCAGGCCGCGGGCGGCGAGGGGTTGGGAAGGCTGGTGCGGTATCACGTCAGGTTTGTATCGGATTCAGGTCTGAACACGACGGCCCGCATGGCTTGCACGGGGCACGGTCGTGGAGAAGACGGAATCCGAGGGAGAAACCTGAATCTATCGGGAAAAAATTTCTGTGCTGCCGTCGGCGAGCCGCCTGACGCCGACCGGCAGGAACTGCGGCAGGGCGGCCAGCAGGGCGTCCGTGTCGTCGGCATTGAAGACGCTGCTGACGCGCAGCCGGCCGGTGGCGGCGTCGGCCACACGCACCGGCTGGCGGCGGTAGCGCGAGACTTCCGCTGCCACAGCCGACAGGGGCTCGTCCCTGAACACCAGCTTGCCATCGCGCCAGGCGAGCGTGGTGGACAGGTCCACCGGCACGGCCGGCGCTACCTCTCCGTCAGCGCGGATGCGGGTGCCCAGCCCCGCGCTCAGGCGCGTCGCGCGCCTGGCCGCGGCCGCCTCGCTATCGACCACCTGGCCCGCCTGGCCCTGCACGCTGACCGAACCGGACTCGACCGCCACCGCCACGCCGGCCGCCTCGCGGCGCACGTCGAAACGGGTGCCGGTGACCGTGATCCTGCCGGCGCCGGCATCGACCGTGAAGGGACGCGCGGCGTCGTGCGCCACCTCGAACATGGCCTCGCCTTCGAGCAGCTGCACCGTGCGCCGGCCATCGTGGAAGCGCACGGCTAGGCGGGTGCGTGTATTGAGCTGGATCCGGGTCCCGTCGGGCAGGCTCACGCTGCGGCGCTCGCCCGGGGCAGTGTCGAGTCCGGCCTCATAAGCCGGCATGGCCTGTGCCTGCGTGCCTGCCAGCGTGGCGACGGATCCTGGCGCACCATGCTGCCACAGCGCCCAGCCCGCCCCGAGCGCCAGCGCGCCCAACCCGGCGGCGAGCGCTCCCCGCCACCGGCCATGCGTCCTGGCAGGCAGGGGCATGCCTGCCTCCGCTGCCCCCGAGGGTGCGGCCAGCGCGCGCAGACGCGCCGGGTCCATGGCGCCGGCAGCCTGCCAGATCCGCTCCAGCGCCGCATACTCGGCGCGGTGCTGCGCGCTGGCGGCCAGCCACGCGGCCAGCGCCTCACGCTCCTGCGAGCTCATGGCGGGGTCGCGCGAGCGTGCGAACCAACGCGCGGCGGCGGCACGGGAATCGTCAGTGGCGGACATCGGTCAGGCAGGTGGGGCGCCGCGGCGGCCGGCGGCAGGACAGGCCATCATTGCGGTGCGAGCGGCCCAAGCCGGTCGCGCAGGTGCCGCATCGCGCGGATCATGTATTTCTCGACCATGTTCTTCGAGATATCGAGGCGTTCGGCGATCTCCTGCTGAGAGCAACCGTCCAGGCGCTGCCAGATGAAGACCTGCCGGCATTTGAGGGGCAGCTCCGCCAGCGCCTGTTCGATCCGCGCAGCAAGCTGCACGGCGTGCAGGTCCGCCTCGGGATCCCCGCAGGGTGCGTGATGCGAATCGACGCTGTCAAGCGGCAGGGACTCCCGCCCGCCCCGCTGCCGGAAGGCATCGATCGCGATATGGCGCGCGGTCTGGTGCAGGTAGGCGCGCGGTTGCGCCGGCACGGCCTTGGCCTCCAGCACCCGCAGCAACGCGTCCTGCGTCAGGTCCTCGGCTTCGTGGCGGTTGCTCAGCTTGCGGGTCCAGGTGTTCACCAGCTCTTCGTAGTAGGCGAACAGGCCCAGAGCGCGCAGGGGTGGGGACGGCATGACGGGCGCGGCTCAGGCAAGTCCCCTCCCCCTTGCGCTGGCGCGGGTGCGGCGCGCACGTCGGGGGACGAGCGGAGGATGCAGGAGGAGCTGGCCGGACAATGGCATTCCCTGGCGGAGGAAGCGCTTGACGCGCACAATTGCAAATGCGACGTATTATCATTTGATCCGTCTCATGCCGTCAATACGCCGCACGGGCCAGCGGGCCGGCGCGGTGCAGGCATTGAGCGCCGGTCCTCACCGCCGGCGGGGAAATGCCGGCGCACAGCCCCGCCCCACGCACCTCAATGCGCCGTGCCCGGCTTGCAATCCTCAACCATGCCCGCCACGCGGCTCGGGCTCATCAGCGGGCGCCATTCCCCCGAGCTGCGGATCTCGACATTGGTGCCCTGCGGCGCCCGGCGCAGGTTGATCAGGTAGAAGTAACGGTAGTCGGCGCTCTCCGCGTAGCCGACGCGGACATCGACCTTGCCCGGCTCGGGATAGGCGACGACATTGGCGTCTTCCTTGAGCCTGGCCTTCAGGCACAGCACGAGGTCGCTGACACTGGCGTCCGAATGGATGCGCTTGGGCTCCTGGGCCTGGATGTAGTCCGCGCTGACGCCATTCGCGCAGGCCGCGAGCAATGGCGCCGACATCGCGGCGATGAGCAATACCCGACCTCTGATCATGCATTCTCCCTAGATTGGATGCGCCGTCGTGAAGGCGCCGGCACATGCTACAGGTAAATGCCTGCCGGGCATCGTGGCGCGGCGGCGTGCTCAGCGTGACCCGGCGAACTTGCGCAATTGCGCGATGTCCAGGATTTCGATGGAGCCCCTTGCGCGGTGCAGCAAACCCTGGGCCTCCAGATCCTTGAGGATCTGGTTGACCGTCTGGCGCGAGATCGAGAGCATGGCGCCGAGCTGGTCCTGCTGCACGCGGATCACACGCTTGCTGCGGTCGTTGCGCTCGCCGTAGCCGCCGGCGATGGCCAGCAGGCGGCGCGCCAGCCGCAGCGGCGCGGGCAGCAACACCGTGCCCTCGATGGCTTCGAAGGCCAGCCGCAGCTTCTGGGCGATCAGCAGGCCGAAAGCCTGCCAATGCGCCGGCTGCTCTGCCAGCAGGGCCTGCAGGTCCTGGTGGCGGATCTGCAGCAGCAGCGCATCGCTTTCGATCCAGGCATCGTGGACATGTGGTTGCGGATCGAACAGGGCGACCTCGCCGAACCACTGCGGCGATTCGGCGATGGCCAGCAGCGCCTGCCTGCCGTCCGCGCCTGTGCTGGCCATGCGGATCGCGCCGTCGACCACGAAGAAGAGGCTGTCCGGCATGTCGCCGCGCCCGAACAGGCGCTGGCCGGCGGACAGCGCGCGCGGCCGGGCGGTCTGCGCGATCCACTCCTGCAAGCGGGGGTCGAGGCCGGCGAACCAGGCGCTGGAGTTCAGGGCCGCCAAGCGTGCTTCGGGGGTCGAAAGCCGTGACATCGGATCAATCGAAGTCTTATGTCAGGAATGCGACATTGTAGTTTGCACTTCCCTGTAAAGATCAATGCTCCGTGCTTGGGCATACGGATGCCGGACGGCCTGGCCGCCGGCATCGACCGCCCCGCAGACAACCCGCCATAAGGAACCTGCTCATGGCCACCGCGATTGCCCCCGATCCGTACAAGCGTGATTTTTCCACCGCACTCAGCGCCGTCCGCAAGCTGCTGGCGAACGGAAACGACACGACGCAGGTGTTCCTGATCATGCGCGCGCTGAACGGGCCTGCCATGCCGAAGAACTTCGCGCGCCTGCTGAGCACGCCGGAGGGACGGCGGCTGGCATACCGCCGCACCGAACTGGCGGAGCGCTTGTCCGATCCGGCCTTCATCGCCAGCTTCGCGCCGGGCACGGTCGGCGCGGCCTACCGCGCCTTCCTGGAGAAGACCGGCTACAGCGCCGAAGGGCTGGCCGAGGTGTCCAACCTGAACAGCGAGCCGCTGGTCGAGGACGCGTACACCTGGCTCGGCCGGCGCACGCGCGATGTCCATGACATCTGGCACGTGCTGACCGGCTACCGGGCTGACGAAAGCCTGGGCGAGGCGGCGCTGGTGGCCTTCAGCTACGCGCAGACGCGTGGCCTGGGCTGGGCCTTCATCGCCGTGGCGGCGGCGCTCAAGAGCCTGCGCCTCACCGGCAGCCTGGCCTTCGCACGCGCGGTGTGGGAAGGCTACCGCCTCGGCCGCAGGGCCAAGTGGCTGCTGGCCGAGGACTATGAAGCGCTGCTGCACGAACCGTTCGAGGCGGCACGCGAGCGGCTGGGCATCACCGAGCCGGCGCGCTATCTTGCCTGCAACCCGGTGCAGGAGTGGCACGCCTGAGGCCCTTGCTGAGCTGCTTGCCGCACCACGCGGCCCCGCCTGCGGGGCCGCGTGGCATCGCGTAATCGCGTGACACGCGCATCGACGGCAGCTCCCGCGCCTGCGCCGCTGCCAGCAGGCTCCGCCCCGCCGGAGTAGACTCGCCTCCCATGCCCGCCGCGGCCGCCGGCCCGGCGCCAACCCGCTGGAGCGCCCCTATGAGTCGACTCTTCTCCCCGCTGTCGATCGGCACACTGCAACTCGCCAATCGCATCGTCATTGCGCCGATGTGCCAGTACTCGGCCGAGGACGGCAATGCCACCGACTGGCACATGATCCACCTGGGCCAGCTGGCGCTGTCCGGCGCCGGCATGCTGATCCTGGAAGCGTCGGCGGTGTCGCCCGAGGGTCGCATCACGCCCTATGACCTCGGCTTGTACAACGAAGAGAATGCCGCGGCGCTGCAGCGCGTCCTGCACGCCATACGCACGCACTCGCCCATCGCGGTGTCGATCCAGCTGGCCCATGCCGGCCGCAAGGCATCCAGCCGCGCGCCCTGGGAAGGCGGCAGCCAGATCCGGCCCAACGAGCCGCTGGGCTGGAAGACGGTGGCGCCATCGGCGGTGCCGCACGCGCAGGACGAAGACCCGCCGCATGCGCTGACGCTGGACGAGATGGCGCAGATCCGCGAGGACTTCGCCGCCGCCGCGCGCCGCGCCGCGGCGCTGGGCCTGGATGGCATCGAGTTGCACGCCGCGCATGGCTACCTGCTGCACCAGTTCCTGTCGCCGCTGGCCAACCACCGCGAAGACGCCTACGGCGGCAGCCTGGAGAACCGCATGCGCTTTCCCATCGAGGTGTTCGATGCCGTGCGCGCTGCCTTTCCGGCCGACAAGCCCGTGTGGGCGCGCATTTCCGCCACCGACTGGGTGCCCGGCGGCTGGGACATCGACGGCACGGTGGCCCTGTCCAAGGCGCTCAAGGCACGCGGCTGCGCCGCGATCCACGTGACCACCGGCGGCGTGTCCCCGCAGCAGGCCATCAAGCTCGGCCCGGGCTACCAGGTGCCCTATGCCCAGAGAGTCAAGGCCGAGGTGGGCCTGCCCACACTGGCCGTGGGCTTGATCACCGAGCCGGAGCAAGCCGAAGCTATCATCGCCAACGACGAGGCCGACGCCGTTTCGCTGGCGCGCGCGATGCTGTATGACCCGCGCTGGCCCTGGCATGCCGCCGCGAAGCTGGGGGCACAGGTGTCGGCGCCCAAGCAATACTGGCGCTCCCAGCCACGCGAACTGAAGGAGCTGTTTTTCAACGCGAGCTTCGGTCAGCGCTGAGCGCCCTTCCCCTTTCCTTTCCATCTTCGTTCCGTTCCAGGAGTTCCCATGCTCTTTGTCTTCCACCTGCTCGACAAACCCGCCGCCGCCGACCTGCGTACCAGCGTGCGCCCCGAGCACAAGGCCTACCTGGCCGCCGCCGCGGACCGCATCGCCTTCGCCGGGCCGCTGCTGTCCGACGACGGCAGCGGGATGGTGGGCAGCCTGCTGGTGATGGACTTCCCCGACCGCGAGGCCGCGCGCGCCTGGCTGGCGGCGGAACCCTTCACCCGCGCCGGGCTCTACGCCTCGACCTCGCTGCTGGCCTTCAACAATCTGTGGCCGCAGAAGACGGGCTTCCCCGCCGCGTAAGCACCTGGCTGGCGGCCCAGGCGGCGGGCTGACCGGCGGACGGCGGCAGGCGCCGGGGTGACGCGTACGACGGCGATGGGTGCAGGGCTCGCCTCCCTGGACATGTAACACTCTCGTAAGATGCGACAGTGTGTCTAAAGCGACACACGCCAGCGAAGTGAACGGATCGTGCCGTAGACGGCTATACCCCGCCGCGCCGCCCTGGTGGCGGCGCGACGGCGGGCGGGCATAGGCCGGCACCGGAGGGAAGGCCACGCCCGGGCTCGGCCGGGGCGGCGCTTGTGCCGGACAATTGTTTACGCCTTCAAATATTTGCTTACAAGACGCATAAACGTCGGAGGCATTGCCCTGCTAAGTTGCAATCTTCGGCGGCCACGCGCCGTCAGTCCGAAGGAGCCGCAGCATGCGACATGTCCGCCCAACCTTCCCGTCGCCGTGGCCAGCCGGCCACGCGAATGCAACCCTCTTCTCCGCTGCCCAGCCGCAGCGGCACCGCGACCATGGCCGGCCCGCGCGCTGATGAAGTGGTCGACCATCGCCATCGTGCTGGCAGCCTGGCTCGGGACCTGCATCGCAGCCGGCTGGCTGGTGATGGGCTACTCGACCCTGCTGACGCAATAGCGCGGGGCACGCCGCGCAAGCCCGCCCGTCGCGTCGCGCCGGGGGCAGCGCCCAGGCTGCTGCCGGAAACCGCCCAGGACGCGCAGCCCGAAGCACGGCCCGACACCTTGCCCGACGCGCGCATGATGTCGGAGATCGGCTGGCTGCAGCGCTGCAACCACTGCAACGAGTACTGGCCGGCCGACGCCGAGTTCTTCCCGCGCGACGTGCGCCGCACCCATGGCATCGAGCTGACCTGCAAGGCCTGCCGCAAGGAGCGCCGGCGCACGCAGGACGGCGCAGACGAACTGATGGCCGAAGCCCAGGCGGCCTGAGCGGGGCGGCCCCGCGCGAAACCGCGCACCGCGCCGCGCCTGACGTGGCGCGGGCACCGCCTTCGGGTGCTGCGCGGCGGCTTACTGCGGTACCTTTATTGCGCCACCCCTACTGCGGCACCAGCTCCAGCCGTTCGCGGCTGTCCTTCTCCACCGCCTTGCGCGAATAGACCAACGGGAAATACTCACCGCGCAGCCACAGCGGCGCCAGGTCCCGGTAATGCTGGCTGGCCGGGTTGCCCGATTGTCCCGGCGCGTTGATCGCGCGCGAGGCGTCCCAGTTGCCGATGTCCAGCACCATGCGGAAGGAGGCGCCGGCGCTGAGCTGGTAATCGCTGCCGCGGTAGCTGGCGTTCATCGGCGTGAAGGACGAGCCGCCGATGGGGCCGGCATTCACATCGTACTTCTGCCGGGCGGCGCCATCGAGCACGGCATCCAGCGGATGATGGAAGACGGCGGCATGCAGCTTGCCCCATTGCCAGCCGGCCGGATCGGCGCCGAGCTTGCGCTCCAGCTCGCCCATCGCGCTCTTGAGCGAGCCCAGCATGACGTCGTTGCGGCGCTCGACGGGCATCCACGGCTCGGGCCGTTCCAGCACCGCCAGCACGCGCGAAGGATCGCCGCTGCCCACCAGGCGCGCGGCATCGGCCGGCAGCGCGGCCCGCACCACGGCCGGGCGCAGATACTTGCTAAACCACACTTCGAACAAGGCCGCGGCGGCGCTGTCGGCGCGCTCGTTGCCGTCCCAGCCGCGCAGCAGCTCGAGGCCGCGCCGCACTTGCGGGTCGGCGCTGCCAAGGTCCTTGAGCAGGCTCACCGCGCGTTGCGCCGGCAGCGAGACAGTGTCGTTCTGCCAGGCCATTGAATCTTCGACGGTGGAACGCGGGTTGGCCGCCACCAGGCTCTTCAGGCGCCGTGCGCGCGCCGTGTCACTCCACTCGTAGCCCACGCCCATCCTGGCCGCCGGGTGGCCGGGCGGGATCGTGTTCTCGTTCGCGGTGACCACGTAGCCGGCGGCCGGGTTGAGGGCCCAGGGCATCTGGTCCATGTCGCGATAGCCGGCCCACTCGTAGCGGCCATCGCCGGGCACCGGCATCAGGCCGTCCCAGTTGGGGCGGATCGGGGTCAGGCCGGCGGGCAGCCAGCCGATATTGCCGCCGCGGTCGGCGTAGACCTGGTTCTCGCCCGGAGCGCCCCAGCGGTTCATGGCGGCGCGGAACTGGTCCCAGTTCTGGGCACGCATATAGTCCATCGAGCCGAAGTAGGGCGCCATGCCCAGGTCCAGCCAGGCCGCCCGCAGGGCCCAGGCGCGCCCATTCCTGGCATCGGCGTAGAGCACCGGGCCGTGGCGGGTGAAGTCGATGGTGACCTTGCGCGGCGCGGGCTCGCCGCGCACGGCGATTTCCTCGGTCACCGTTTCCATGGGCTCCCAGTGCCCTTTGTAGCGGTATTCGTGCGGGTTGGCCGGATTGGTCTCGTAGCCGTAGAGGTCTTCCTGGTCGATGTAGAAGCGCGTCAGGCCGAAGGCGATATTGTCGTTGTGGCCGATGGCGATGCCGGGCAGGAAGGGCTCGCCCGCGCCGATCACGGACAGTCCCGGTGCGTTCAGGTGGCTGATGTAGCGCAGGCTGGGCGCGCCGTGCGCCCGGTGCGGGTCGTTGGCGAGGATGGGCCGGCCCGTGGCGGTGCGGCTGCCGGCGATGACCCAGTTGTTGGAACCCAGGCTGCGTCCCATGTCGCTTGCCGCCTCGACGGTGGCATAGCGCTGCTCGACGGGCAGCGCGGCAGCGGTGCTGGTCCACCACTCCTTGGGGAAGCGCGGCGGCGCCGTGGCCAGGTCATAGGCACGGCGCAGCTCGGCCGCGGGCACCGTGCAGGGGTCCAGGCCCTCGGGCAGCCTGGGCTCGATCTGCGGGTCGAGCTCGCGGCGCAGCCAGTCGGCCCGCACGGCGATCGGGCGCGCATGGCAGTAGAGCTGGGCGCGGTCAATCTCGCCGGTGAAGTTCGTCGTCAGGCCGTGGTGGCGGATGCGCACGATATCCTCGGCACGCCAGCGCGCGGGCTTGTAGCCGAGCACGCGGAACTCCGGCGGCAGCAGCTCGGGCCGGCTCTCCGTCTGCGCCACATAGGCATTGATGCCGGCGACGAAGGCTTCGGCCACGCGCTTGGCGTCCGAACCATAGGCCAGCCATTCGCGGTACATATCGCCGCGGAACAGCACCGCGCGCGCCATGCGGTCACCCTCCACATAGGCCGGGCCGAAATCCCTGGCCATCTGGCCCAGCCCGCGCTTGCGCCACAGGTCGATCTGCCACAGACGATCGCGCGCGGCGACGAAGCCTTGCACATAGAAGGCGTCGTACAGCGTGTTGGCGTAGATATGCGGCACGCCCCAGCGGTCGATCAGCACGCTGGCCGGCTTTTCCAGGCCATGCAGGGTGAAGCGCTCGCTTGCGGCCGGTGCCGCCGATGTGGACGGCGCTGCTGGCGCTGCCGGCGCGGCCGCGGACGGCGTTGCCTGGGCGGGCAGGACTGGCAGGGCGGCAGCGGCCACCAGCGCCGGCAAGGCGGCGCGCAGGAGGCGGTCGGCAAGGATGCGGCGCCGGGACGGTCGGTTCATGGGAAGGGGAATCCGGTACGGAGCGGGAGGCCGGGTGGAACGGCAGCATGCAAGCATACCGGATGCGCTCGGACGGCCCGCATGGTAAGGCAAGGCGCGCGCGGGACGGACGCCGGGCGGCACCGCGCGGTTTCAGTCGGCAAAACTTTGCTGCGGCGCAGAATGACGGGCCTCACCAGGGCGCCTATAACGCTCACATCCGTTTCATTTGCCGAAACCCGAACGCAGGAGCACCCAGAGTGTCGGCCACGAGTTCCTCCCTGCAGAAAGCCTGCCGGCTGCTGCGCGCCCTGTCCGACGGCAGCAATACGCGGCTCACCGACCTGGCCACGGCAGCCGGCGTGGACAAGGCCTCGGCGCTGCGCCTGCTGGAGACACTGGTGGCCGAAGGACTGGCCCAGCGCGATCCCGACACCAAGGCCTTCAGCCCGGGCCCCGAGTGGCTGGCACTGCGCGCGGCCACCCTGCACCGCATCGACCCGCGCGCCCTGGCGCGTCCCGCGCTGATCCGGCTTGCCCAGCAATTCGAAGACACCACCATCCTGTCGGTGCCCAGCGGCTGGGAATCGATCTGCATCGAACTGCGACCGGGCACCTTCCCCATCCGCGCCAACTACCTGGATATCGGCAGCCGCCGGCCGCTGGGCGTGGGCGCCGGCAGCCTGGCCCTGCTGGCCGCGCTGCCCGACGCCGAGGTGGAGGCGGTGCTGCAATGCGCGGCCCCGGCGCTCAAGCGCTACCCCCGCCTCAGCACCGCGCTGCTGCAACGCGAGGTAGAAGCCACGCGTGCGCGCGGCTATGCCGTCCTGCTCGACGTGGTGGTGGAGCGCATGGGCGGCATCGCCGTCGCGCTGCCCGACGCGGACGGTTATCCGCTTGCCGCCATCAGCATCGCTGCGCTCAATGAACGCATCACCGAGCGCGAAGCGGCGCTGGCGCGCGCGCTGCGCCGCGAGGCGGACGCCGTGTGCGCGAACTGGGCGGCCGTCGGCGCGCCGCGGCCGCGCCGGCGCGCCGTGCCCGCCGCCAAGCCCGCCGCCAAGTCCGCCGCCGGCCTCGCTGCCCCGCCCGCATCGGGCGGCTAGCCATCCCGGCCCGGTGCACGGCGCATCGCGGCAGATGATTGAGATTCACGAAACACAACGGAGATAACGAGCATGCGCTGGAAACAACGTCCGCCCGGATCCAACTGGGGCGACTTCGGTGCCGACGACCAACTCGGCCGCGTCAACCTGATCGGCCCCGAACAGGTGCTCAAGGGCGCGCGCGAGGTACGCGCCGGATTGAGCTTCTGCCTGTCGCTGCCGCTCGACTATCCCGGCGGCAACAAGCTCAACCCGCGGCGCAACCCGCCCGTGCTGCGCCCCACCTTCCGTGACGACGCACCCTACGTCAACTTCCCGCTGGCCAAGGTGGACCCCGCCGCCACCGACGTGATCAGCGACGACCAGGTGCTGCTGTCGCTGCAGTACTCCACGCAGTGGGACTCGCTCGCCCACGTGGGCGCGCTGTTCGACGCCGACGGCGACGGCCGCGCCGAACGCGTCTACTACAACGGCTACCGCGCCAATGAGCATATCGTCGGCCCGGTCGACTACGCCGAGGACGACCACTTCGCCGCCCACGGCTGCGGCCACGAGCACAGCGAGGCGCGCGCGCTGGGCATCGAGAACTTCGCCGTCAAGGGCATGCAGGGCCGCGGCGTGCTGGTCGACCTGGCCCACCACTACGGGCGCGAATTCCGCACCGTGGGCTACGACGACCTGATGCGGGTGCTGGAGGCCGACGGCGTGGAAGTGGAAAGCGGCGACATGCTGCTGCTGCGCACCGGCTTCGCCGAGGTGGTGCTGTCGATGCAGCGCGAGCCCGACGAGACCGTGCTGCACCATAGCTGCAGCGCGCTCGATGGCCGCGACGACAAGCTGCTCGGCTGGATCACCGACTCCGGCATCGCCGCGCTGATCGCCGACAACTATGCGGTGGAACGCTATCCCGCGCGGCCTGCCCCCGCCGGCGAGGACCACCATCCGCTGCTGCCGCTGCATCACCACTGCCTGTTCAAGCTGGGCCTGCCGCTGGGCGAGCTGTGGTACCTGCACGACCTGGCGCAATGGCTGCGCGCCAACGGACGCTCGCGCTTCCTGCTGACGGCGCCGCCGCTGCGGCTGCCAGGCGCGGTGGGGTCGCCGGCGACGCCGGTGGCGACGGTGTAGCCGCAAAGCATGCGGGCCGCGATCGCCCCTGCGGGCGCCTGCCCTCACCCCCAACCCCTCTCCCATGAATGGGAGGGGGGAGCCAACCATCGCGACCGCGCAGGCATTCGAGCATGGTCCCGCCATCGCGCCTGTGGTCTCCCCTCTCCCGCCTGCGGGAGAGGGGCCGGGGGAGAGGGCCGGCGCTTGCAGCCACGACGACAATCGCACCACCACACCACAACGCGGTAAACAAAACAAAAACCGCGACATCCAGCCTGAGCAAGGAGGAGACACCATGCAAACCCGGCCCGCCAAACCCGAACCCACACACGCCGCTCGCGCGGCGCGCTTCGCGCTCGCCGCACTGAGCCTGGCAGCGGCAGCAGCGGTGCTGCCCTTTCCTGCAGCCGCGCAGGCGCCCGCCAAGCCGGCCGCCGCGCCCCGCATCTCCGACGACATCGTCAAGATCGGCCTGATCCTCGACATGAGCGGCCTCTATGCCGACGTCACCGGCCGCGGCAGCGCCACCGCCGCGCAAATGGCCATCGACGACTTCGGCGGCAAGGTGCTGGGCAAGAAGATCGAACTGGTGGTGGCCGACCACCAGAACAAGGCCGACATCGCCGCCAGCAAGGCGCGCGAATGGTACGACACCGGCAAGGTGGACGCCATCCTCGACGTGGCCGCCTCCGCCCCCGCGCTGGCGGTGCTGGAGGTGGCCAAGCAGAAGGACCGCATCGTGGTGTTCTCCGGCCCGGGCACCGAGCGCATCACCAACGACCTGTGCACGCCGGTCTCGGTGCACTACGCCTATGACACCTACGCGCTGGCCAATTCCACCGCGCGCGCGGTGGTGCAGCGCGGCGGCAAGACCTGGTTCTTCCTGACCGCCGACTACGCCTTCGGCCACACGCTGCAGGACTCCGCCACGGCGGTGATCAACGAGGCCGGCGGCAAGGTGCTGGGCGCGGCGCGCCACCCCATCGGCGCCAGCGACTTCGCCTCCTACCTGCTGCAGGCGCAGGCGAGCAAGGCGCAGGTGGTGGGCCTGGCCAACGCCGGCGGCGACGCGGTCAACGCCATCAAGGCCGCCAATGAGTTCGGCCTGACGCGCGACGGCAAGCAGCGCATGGCCGGGCTGCTGCTCTACATCAACGACATCCACGCCATCGGCCTGAAGACGGCCCAAGGGCTGCTGCTGACCGAAGGCTTCTACTGGGACATGAACGACGCCACGCGCAAGTGGTCGCGCCGCTATTTCGAGAAGGTCAAGCAGATGCCCAATATGAGCCAGGCCGGCGTCTACTCCTCGGTGATGCACTACCTGCAGGCGGTGCAGGCGGCGGGCACCGACGAGACCGCCCCGGTGATGAAGCAGATGGAGGCCATGCCCATCCATGACTTCTTCGCGCCGAACGGCCGCATCCGTGAGGACGGACGCATGATCCACGATATGTACCTGTTCGAGGTGAAGTCGCCGGCCGAGTCAAAGTACCCGTGGGACTACTACAAGGTGCTGGCGACCATCCCGGGCGACCAGGCCTTCATCCCGCCGGCCAAGTCGAAATGCCCGCTGCTGAAACACTGAACCGCAACGACATGTCCACGATGACCACCGCCTACCTGCGCGGCAGCGGCAACACCCGCTTCGGCCGCATCGAGGGCAGCAGCCCGCTGACGCTGATGGCCCAGGCCGCCGACGCCGCGCTGGCCGACGCCGGCCTGGCCCGGCGCGACATCGACGGCGTGCTGTGCGGCTACGCCACCACGCTGCCGCACCTGATGCTGGCCGACCGCTTCTGCGAGTACGCGGCGCTGACGCCGGCCTATGCCCACGGCATGGCCGCCGGCGGCGCCACCGGCGGCACCATGGCCATGCTGGCACGCGAGCTGGTGCGCGCCGGCCGCTGCCGCAATGTGCTGGTGGTGGCCGGCGAGAACCGCCTGACCGGCCAGAGCCGCGACCAGTCCATCCAGACGCTGGCGCAGGTGGGCGAGCCCGAGATGGAGGTGCCCAACGGTGCCTCGGTGCCCGCCTACTATGCGCTGCTGGCCTCGCGCTACCTGGCCGAGACCGGGCTGTGCGCGGACGATCTGGCCGAGTTCGCGGTGCTGATGCGCACGCATGCGGCCAGCCACCCGGACGCCCACCTGCGCGAGCCGCTGACGCTGGCCGAGGCGCGCGCGGCGCGCGCCATCGCCACGCCGCTGCGACTGTCCGACTGCTGCCCGATCTCGGACGGCGCGGTGGCGGTGGTGGTGTCGGCCGAGCCGGGCGCCGGCCGGCCGGTGCGCATCAGCGGCGCCGGCCAGGCCCACCGCCACCAGCACCTGTGCGCCATCGAGAGCGTGCTCGACACCGGCGCGGCGGATGCGGCCGGCCGCGCGCTGGCCGAGGCCGGCTGCCGCGTGGACCAGGTCGACTACCTGGCCATCTATGACTCCTTCACCATCACGCTGGCCCTGCTGCTGGAAGAGATCGGGCTGGCGGCGCGCGGCGGCGCGGCGGCACGGCTGCGCGCCGGCGACTTCGGCCGCGACGGCGCGCTGCCGCTCAATACGCACGGCGGCCTGCTCGCCTTCGGGCACTCCGGCGTGGCGGGCGGCCTGATGCACCTGGCCGAGGCCGGGCGCCAGCTCGCCGGCCGCGCTGGCGAGCGCCAGATCGCGCCGCGCCATCGCGCCCTCTTCCATGCCGATGGCGGCGTGCTGTCGGCCCACGTCAGCCTGGTGCTGGAGGCCGCATGAGAGGCACGTCCGCAGCGCAAGCCTGGCAAGGCATGGCACCACGGCAAGCAACGCCGCTCCGCACAGCAGAGGCAAGGACATGACGCAATCGACTGAACAGGCCGCCGGCCATCCCTACACCGCCGGCCTGGAGGCCGGCGAGCTGCGCTACCAGGCCTGTGCGGACTGCGGCGCCTGGCAACCGTTGCAGCGCCACGCCTGCCGCGCCTGCGGCAGCACGCGCCTCGGCTGGAAGGCGGCCAGCGGCCGCGCCACGGTGTACGCCGTGACCGAGGTGGCGCGCGCCCCCACCGAGGCCTTCCGCGCGCTGGCGCCCTACACCCTGGTGCTGGCCACGCTGGACGAAGGCCCGCGCGTGATGGGCCACGCTGCGCCGGGCGTCGTCATCGGCGAGCGCGTGCGCGCAGGTTTCCTGCGCCACGGCGAACAGACCCTGCTGCGCTTCCAGCGCGAGTAGGCGCCCCGCATCGGGCGGCGGCGCGGTGCGATGCCCGCGACGCCGCCGCGCGGGCCATGCCGCCCGCACCGGCGCCGGCACCGCCGGCGCACACCATGCCATGGAGATATGCGATGAAACCGAACTTCAAGAGTCGGCGGGCCGCGCTCGCCCTGCTGGCGGGCACGCTAGCCTCAACGCTGGTCCCGACGCTGGCCATGCTGGCCGCGCCGGGCGCGCTGGCCCAGTCCCGCTCCTGGCCCGCCCGGCCGCTGCGGCTGGTGGTGCCCTATCCGCCCGGCGGCCCCACCGACATCGTGGCCCGGCTGGTGGGCATGAAGCTGTCCGAGCGGCTAGGCCAGCCGCTGGTGGTGGAGAACCGGCCCGGCGCCGGCGGCAATCTCGGCGCCGAAGCGGTGGCGCGTGCCGCGCCCGACGGCTACACGCTGCTGGTGGCCA
Organism: Cupriavidus sp. 09_S30; assembly: GCF_056930435.1. Lineage (NCBI taxonomy): Bacteria > Pseudomonadati > Pseudomonadota > Betaproteobacteria > Burkholderiales > Burkholderiaceae > Cupriavidus > Cupriavidus sp. 09_S30. Next base: position 3,016,683 of record NZ_JBXOWI010000002.1, read on the forward strand.
CCACCGCGCACGCCATCAACATGACGCTGTTCCGCAAGCCCGGCTACCAGACACAGAGCGATTTCGCACCGGTATCACTGCTGACGCGCGGCCCGCTGGTGCTGGTGACCGCGCCGGCCACGCCGGCCAACAGCGTGGCCGAGCTGATCGCGCTGGCGCGCACACGGCCCGGCCAACTCAGCTTCGCCAGCTCGGGCAACGGCCAGTCGACCCACCTGGCGGCCGAACTGTTCGACAGCATGGCCGGCATCCGCATGACCCACGTGCCCTACAAGGGCAGTGCGCCGGCGCTGACCGACGTGATGAGCGGGCAGGCCACTGTGATGTTCGACACCATGCTGTCGGCGATGCCCTTCGTGCGCGACGGCAGGCTCAAGGCGCTGGCCATCACCGGCGCCAGCCGCTCGCCGGCCGCGCCGCAGTTGCCCACCATCGCACAGGCCGGCCTGCCCGGATACGAGGCCAGCGCCTGGAACGCGCTGCTGGCGCCGGCCGGCACGCCGCCCGAGGTGATCGACACGCTCAGCCAGGCACTCAAGACCGTGCTGGCGCAGCCCGAGGTGCGCGCACGCTTCGCCGCCCAGGGTTTCGCCGCCGAATGGACCGCCCCTGCCGATACCGCCCGTTTCCTTGGCGAGGAAATCGCCAAGTGGGGCAAGGTGGTCAAGAGTTCGGGCGCCACCATTGATTGATGCCGGCGCCGCCGCACTATCCGCCGCACTATCCCCATCCCGTCACGCCATGAAACCTGCTTCGATGTCCTCCTCCCTGCAAGCCCTGCTGACGCCGCGCTCGATCGCGGTGATCGGCGCCTCCGACAACATCCACAAGATCGGTGGCCGTCCCATCCACTACATGCGCGAGCATGGCTACGCCGGCACGCTCTATCCGGTTAACCCGCAGCGCGCCACCATCCAGGGCCTGCGGTCCTATCCCTCGCTCGATGCGCTGCCCGAGGCGCCCGAGCTGGCCATCATCGTGGTCAGCGGCGGCGCCGCCGTGGAGGCGGTGCGCGAGTGCGCGCGGCTGGGCGTGCAGGCGGCCATCGTGATCGCCTCCGGCTTCGGCGAGGCCGGCGAGGAAGGGCGCCGCCAGCAGCAGGAAATGGTGGACGCGGCGCGCGCCGCCGGCATGCGCCTGGTGGGCCCGAACAGCCAGGGGCTGGCCAATTTCGGCAGCGGCGCCATCGCCAGTTTCTCCACCATGTTCATCGAGGTCCCGCCGCAGGACGGGCCGGTTGCCGTGATCGGCCAGAGCGGCGGCATGGCGGCCATGGTCTATGGCCTGCTGCGCGCGCAGGGCATCGGCGTGCGCCATATGCATGCCACCGGCAACCAGGCGGATGTCACCGTCAGCGAGATGGCGCTGGCGGTGGCGCACGATCCCGAGGTGCGGCTGATCCTGCTGTACCTGGAAAGCCTGACCGATCCTGCCGTGCTGGCCAAGGCGGCCGCCGTCGCACGCCAGCGCGGGGTGCCGGTGGTGGCGGTCAAGTCCGGCCGCTCCCCGGCCGGCCAGCGCGCCGCGGCCTCGCATACAGGTGCCATCGCGAGCGAGGACCGGGCGGTATCGGCCTTCCTGGATCGCCACGGCATCTGGCGCGTCGATGATGCGCATGCGCTGGCACGCTGCGCCCCGCTCTACCTGCGCGGCTGGCAGGCGGCCGGCAACGGCCTGGTGGTGGTGAGCAACTCCGGCGCGAGCTGCGTGATCGCCGCCGACGCGGCGCAGCCCCTCGGCCTGCAGATGGCGCCGCTGGCCGCATCGACCCAGGCCGCGCTGGCGGAACGGCTGCCCGGCTTCGCCGCCACCGCCAACCCGATCGACGTCACCGCGGCGCTGCTGACCAACAGCGGCCTGTTCGGCGAGGTGCTGCCGCTGGCCGCGGCCGACCCCGCCACCGACCTGCTGCTGCTCGACATCCCGGTGGCCGGCATGGGCTACGACGTGCCGCGCTTCGCGCGCGATGCCGCGGCCTTTGCCGCCAGCGCCGGCAAGCCCATCGCGGTGGCGGCCTGGCAGGCGCCGGTGGCTGAGGCCTTCCGTGCCGAGAGCGTGCCGGTCTATGCGAGCGGACGCGAAGCGCTGGCGGCGCTGGCGCAGCTCGTGGGCCACCAGCGACGGCTGCGCGAGCTGGAGGCCGCGCCGCCACTGCTGGCTGCGGTGGCTGAGGCAACTACGGCGGCTGCGACGGGCCAATTGGGTGCAGCGGCCGGCCGCACCCTGAGCGAGGCCGCCAGCCTGGCCCGGCTGGCCGAGGCCGGCCTGCCGGTGGTGGCGCACCGGCTCTGCCGCAGCGAGGACGAAGCCGTCGCCGCCTGGCGCGCGCTGGGCGGCCCGGTGGCCGTCAAGGCCTGCTCGCCTGACGTGCCGCACAAGAGCGAACACGGCCTGGTGGCGCTGCGCCTGGACGACGCCGAATCCGTGGCGCGCGCCTTCCGCGCACAGACCGCCGCCCTCGCACGCCTCGGCGCCAACGCTGAAGGCGTGCTGGTGGCGCGCATGGCGGGCGGCGCGCACGAATGCATGGTCGGCGCGCACTGGGATCCGGTGTTCGGTCCGGTGCTGGTGGTGGGCGCGGGCGGCAAGTATGTCGAGGCGCTGCAGGACACCGCCGTCCTGCTCGCCCCTTGCCGCGAGGCCGACGTGGCGCGTGCCATCGCCGGGCTGCGCATCGCCCCGCTGCTGGCCGGCGTGCGCGGCGAAGCGGCGGCCGACGTGGCGGCCCTGTGTCGCGTGGCGGCAGGCGTCGGCGAGATGATGGCGCGCGGCGGCGGCGCGATCCGCGCGATCGATGTCAATCCGGTGATGGTGGACGCGCAGGGCGCTGTGATCGTCGATGCGCTGGTGGAAGTGGCGGGGTGATGGCCGGCACGGCCGCGTGCGCCGCAATGGGTAGACGCTCGCGCAGCACGCGCGCCTTCGTTGTGGCGAGTGCCTGCCCTCTCCCCCGACCCCTCTCCCGCAAGCGGGAGAGGGGAGCAAACCGGCGTGGCGCGATAGCCATCGCGCCAACCGAAACTGACAGGATGCGCCAACACTAATGGCCAAGCACAGTGTCTTGGCTCCCTCTCCTCTCATGGGGAGAGGGTTGGGGAGAGGGGTGGTTTAGCAAGGCGCCACATCCAAGCGAAGCCGCTGGTGTTGTCCAGCACACCAGCGCCAAAACAAAGCCGTCGGTATTGTCCAGCGCGTCGCCGCTCGCAAGCGCTGGCCCTCACCCCCAGCCCCTCTCCCGCAAGCGGGAGAGGGGAGCAAACCAGCGCGGCGCGAGACGCAGAGCACCAGCCGAAGCCGACAGAATGCACCAACACCGCTGGCCAAGCATAGTGCCTTGACCCCCTCTCCCCTCATGGGGAGAGGGTTGGGGTGAGGGGTGGTCTAGCAAGGCGCCACATCCAAGCGAAGCCGCCGGTGTTTCCAGCACACCAGCGCCAAGACAAAGCCAACGGTGTTATCCAGCACGTCGCCATTCGCCAGCGCCCACCTGCGCGGCCGTCAATACACGTCGCGCCGATACCTGCCGCTTTCCGCCAGTTGCGTCAGCGTGTAGTCCCCCAGTATCTCCGCCAACGCCGCCTGCACACCGGCAGCCATACCCTGCAGGCTGCCGCAGACATAGATGGCGGCGCCCGCCTCCACCCATTCGCGCAGCAGCGCGGCGTGAGCGCGCAGGGCGTCCTGCACATAGCGCTGCGGGCCGCCGTCGCGCGAGAAGACAAGGTCCAGGCGCTCGAGCGTACCGTCTGCCTGCCACGCCGTCAGCTCGTCCGCATACAGGCTGTCGTGTGCCGCCGTGCGTTCGCCGAACAGCAGCCAGTTGCGCTGGCGGCCGGCAGCCGCGCGGGCCTTCAGGTGGGAGCGCAGCCCGGCCAGCCCGGTGCCGTTGCCGATCAGCACCAGCGGTGTGCCTGCCTCGGGCGAATGGAAGGCGCGGTTGGCGCGCACGCGCAACGCGATGCGCGCGTCCGGCGGCGCGTGTTCGGTGAGCCAGCCGGAGGCCAGGCCGAGTCGGCCATCCGGATGCCGGGCCTGGCGCACCAGCAGTTCGAGCCGCCCGTCGGACGGCAGTGAGGCGATGGAGTACTCGCGGTGCGGCAGCGCTGGCAGCGTGTCCACCAGCCGCTGCGGCGACAGGCCGCGCATGGCATCGAACGCCGCAGCCGGCAGCGGCAGGCGCGTGGCCAGCGCCTCGGCCAGCGTCGTGTCCTCGCCATCGCAGCGCACGGCGGTGGCGCCGTCGAGGCTCAGACGCGCGAGCAGGTCCAGCACGTCGGCGCCGCGGTGGCAGGGTCCGATCTCGGCGATGTCGCCGGCCTGCCACGACAGCGTCGCCGGGTCTTCGGGCACGAGGGCCAGATGGAAGACGGGATCGCCCGGGCTGCCGGGATTGAGGTGGCGCCGTTCGGCCAGGCGCCAGCGGCCGTAGCGCGGGCGCTCCCAGTCGGCGATCTCCGCGCCGCCGCCCAGCGCCGACAGGTGGTTCTGCCAGTGGCGCAGCGCGCCGGCATCGCCGTTGTCGACCTCGACCATGTCGAACAGCGGCTGGGCCTGCTGCTTGTGCAGCCAGGCGGCCAGCGTGTGGCCGAAGCCGCAGAAGCGCGCGTAGCTGCGGTCGCCGAGCGCAAGGATGCCGTAGCGCAGTCGGGCCAGCGCGGCGTCGCCGGTGCCCGAGAGAAAGCGGCGCGTGAAGCCCGACGCGCTGTCGGGCGCGTCGCCTTCACCGGTGGTGCTGACCACGAAGAGCGCCTCGCGGCAGGCCGCCAGCGCGGCACCGTCGAGTTCGGCGAAGGACAGCAGCCGCACCGGCTGGCCGGCGCCGCGCAGCGCCTCTGCGGTCTGCTCGGCGAGCTGTTCCGCAAACCCTGCCTGGCTGGCATAGGCCACCAGCGTGTGCGCCTCGCTGTCGGCGGCTTCATCCAGCGCGCCGCGCGCGGTGGCGCGTGCCTGGGAGCGGGCGCGATGCCGGGCTGCAATCCAGCCGCAGAAGCCGGCATAGGCCAGCACCACGCCGCCGGCAACCACAGCGCGCGCCTCGCCCAGACAGGCCAGTGCGAGGCCGGCCGCGCCGGCCGCGGTGGCGGTCAGGGCCAGTGGCGAAGGCGGCGAAGGCGGATTCGGCTTCATGACAACATGGCCGCAAAGGCCGGGGAGAGACGCTCTTCGAAGCCGTCCGGCGTGCGCAGCAGAAAGCGCGCCGCCAGCGCCTGCCGCCGGGCGAAGGCCATGCCCGCCTCGGGCCCGAGCACGGTCAGCGCGGTCGACAGGGCATCAGCCTGCATGCACTCGGCATGCAGCACCGTGACAGAGGCCAGCGCGTGACTGGCCGGATAACCGGTGCGCGGGTCGAGCGTATGGGCATAGCGACGGCCGCCGCTGTCGAAATAGCGGCGGTAGTCGCCCGAGGTGGCCACCGACAGGCCGCACAGGGCGACCAGGGTGGCCTGGCCGGCGGCATCGACATCGACCTCCGCCGCGGGCGATTCCAGCTCCACCCACCAGGGCATGCCGTCGGGCTTGATGCCGGCGCCGCGCAGCTCTCCGCCGATCTCCACCAGGTGGTGAGGCAGGCCGAGCTCGGCCAGCTTGCGCGACACCGCGTCGACCGCGAAGCCCTTGGCGATCGCGCACAGGTCGAGCGAGACGCCGCCGGGCTGGTACATGCGGCGCGACTCGGCATCGAAGGCCAGGCGCTGCCAGCCGCAGCGCGCGCGCGCCCGTTCCACCTCGGGGACCGCAGGCGGCGCGCTGCGTCGCGGCGCGGGGCCGAAACCCCACAGGTCCACCAGCGGACCGGCGCTCGGGTCGTAGGCGCCACCGCTGTCGCGCGCTACCTGCAGCGCGCATTGCAGCACCGCGGCGGCGTCCGCTGGCAGTGCCTGCCAGGTGCCGGCCGCGGCGCGGTTGAAGCGGCCGATGTCGGAATCCTCGGCCCAGTTGCTCATCTGCGCGATCACGCCGTCGAGCACGGCCTCGATAGCCTTCTGCAGCGCGCCCGCGCCGGCGGCTAGCAAGGCGGGATCGGTGCCGGCCGGCGGCGGCGGCACTGCGGCCGTCACCGACCAGGTGGTGCCCATGGTCTCACCCTGCCAGCGCTGCAAGAGCGAGCCGGGAACGGGCGTGGGCGGCGGCGCGGAGCCGGCCAGCGAGAGGGGAACGAGGACGCGGTTCATCGGATCAGGGCGGCAGCGCCGGCGCACTCCCGCTGCATGGCTTACTGCGGCAGCACCTCGACCGTCACCGCGTAGCTCGCGCGGCGCGCCTTGGCCGGCGCAATGGTGACCTTGTCGTCGCGCACGTCGGCTTCCATCCAGTACATGCCGGCGGCCGGCCACTTGACGCTGAACTTGCCATCGGCGTCGGTGGTGGCGGCGATCTCGCGCAGCTGGTCGCGGTAGCGGATGCCGCCAGGCACCACCTCGACCTTCACGTTGGCGGCGGGCTTGCCGTCGAGCAGCAGGCGGAAGCTGGCGGCCTCGCCGGCGACCAGGTCGTTCGGATGGGTGATGGGCGCCAGCTCGAGGCCGCGGCCGGTGGGCTTGAGCGCATCGCTGCTGGGCTTGCCGGCGGTCACGAAGGTTTCGACTCTGCCCTCGGCCTGGGTCACCTGCAGGTCCTGCGCGTTGGCGGGCACTTCCTTGGCGAAGGCCTCGGCCGAGCCGCGCCAGCGCTTGGCCTGGCCATCCACCTTGTAGCTGGCGAACAGGCCGCTGTTGACCACCGCCACGCGGTAGGTGCCGGGCTTGGCCAGGCGCAGGTCGAAGGTGCTGCGATAGCGGCCGGTGGCGGCGTTCTCAGCCTTGGCGGCACCGCCGTCGGGCGCTGTCACCACCAGGTGGTCCAGGCGCATCGGCACGTGTTCGAAATAGAACAGGTCGTTGGAGACCGCGGCGTCCACGGTCACCCAGGGCTCGTTGCCGGACAGCACGGTGGCCGAGGGCAGCAGCCACTGGCGGTGGGCGTGGGCGGCCAGGGGCGCGAGCGCGGCGAGGGCCAGCACGGCCAGGCGCGTGGCCATGCCCTTGCGCGCCGATGTCACCGGCAAGGCCGGACGGGACGGATGGATGCGTGCGGAGATCTTCATCATCGTGCTCCTAGGGGTTGCGGCGGGATGCCTGCCCGGTTCAGGGTTTCAGTTCCAGTGCGACGGTGCCGAGCTCGTGCTCGCCCTTGGCCTTGGCCGACTGCGGCGCCTTGGGCGGCCAGCTGAAGGGCACGCGCAGCAGTTCGCGGCCGCCGACCTCACGCGCCGCCTCGACCACGAGTTGATAGTCGCCGGCAGGCAGGGTGCCCATCGGCGCCTTGCCATCCGCGAAGGTGAGCGCATGCTCACCCGGCGCGCGGGTGGCGCCCGAAATGCCGTCGGCCGGCATCTTCATGTCGCGCCCCGCCTTGCGCCACCACTGGCGCATGTCCTTGAGCCACTTGCTGCCTTCGCCGTCCTTGTGCTTGACGTCATACCAGACCGCCAGCGTGGCGGCGGGGCTCTGGTCGGCACGCTCCAGCCACATCGCCACGTAGGGCTTGTGGTACTCCGCCACGTTCAGGCGCGGAATCTCGACCTTGACGTTCATTTCCGCCGCCAGGGCGGGGCCTGCCAGCGGCACCGCGGCCAGGCCGCTCAGGGTGACGGTGAACAATCGACGCATATGCAAGACCTCGTCAGTGAATGAATAGGATGGCCAGCACGAGCGGCACCACCAGGCCCAGCCCGACCAGGGGCCAGGTGGCGACGCGGCCCCCGGCATGCAGCTTGAGCAAGAAGAGACCCGTGATGCAGAACACCAGGCAGGCGAAGGCGAATACGTCCAGGAACAGGCTCCATGCACGGCCGGCGTTGCGGCCCTTGTGCAGGTCGTTCAGGTAGGAGACCCAGCCACGCGAGGTCTTCTCGTACTGTGTCGCGCCGCCGTCCAGCGCCACGCTGACCCAGGCGTCGCCGCCGGGGCGCGGCAGCGCCACGTAGACTTCGCCGACTTCGCCCCCCTGCCACTCGGCCTCGCGCCCCGCGGCATCGATGCCGAGCGAGTCCGACAACCACGCCGCCAGCGCGGGCGGTACGGGCCCCTTGGGATCGCCGCTGCCCTGCCCTCGCTCCGGCGTGGCGGTCTTCAGCGCGGCCAGCACCGGCGCAGGAGCCGTGGCCTCGCGCGTTTCCACCTGTGGGCGCGCTTCGATCTGGCCGGCGTGGTTGAGCGTGAAACCGGTGACGGCAAACAGCATCATGCCGATCAGGCAGATCGCCGAGCTGATCCAGTGCCACTGGTGCAGGTGCTTGAGCCAGAACGCACGGCGCTGCGAAGCCGCGACCGGCTGGGATTCGGTCATGAAATTCCGTCGGATCGTGGCGCCGTTTCCGCCATCGCCGAAGCGGCCTTGGCGGGCCTTAGCGAGCCCTAGCGCGGCGATGCTCCGGCGTGCGGTGCCCTTGTCAGAACTGTCGGCCCGCCGCGGCGCGGGCCTTGCCGCCCGCATCGCCGCCACTCGGGCAATAGGCGGAAAGGATAATAGTTCTCATTTAAAAAGGCAATGCTAAGCAAGCCGCACAGGTATTACAGCGGCTTACAGGCGCAAGACGCCGCCGCCGCCGACGACGACGACGGCGGCATCACAGTGCAGCGGCGCGGCGGCAAGCGGCACGACATCGGCATTGCCCGCCATCGAGGAATGCACCTAGTCCTGCAGCGTCAAGTCTGGCGATAGCCCCGCCGTTATCTCGGAAATGTCCGGACATATTCATCAAAAACATAAGAAAGACAGGAGACGAGCAATGTTGGATGGCCTCAGCCTAAGAAAGAAACTGCTGTTGCCGCTGGTGCTGACCTGGCTCTGCCTGCTCGGCCTGACGCTGTTGGATGCCTGGCAGATGCGCGGGCTGCGCCTGGATGAGCGGCGCCTGGACCTGGTCCACGTGACGGATACGGCCGTCTCGGCAGTGGCCGAACTGGAGGCACAGGCGCGCGCCGGCAAGATCACGATGGAGGAAGCCAAGCAGCGTGCGCTGGAGCAGGTGCGCGCCCTGCGCTATGGCAGCGACGGCTATTTCACGCTGATGCATTCCGATGCCGTGGTCATGATGCATCCATTCAAGCCGGAGATGAACGGCAAGAACATGGAAGGGATGAAGGACCCCAAGGGGACCTACCTGTTCCGCGAAATCGCCGCCATCGGCCGGGGCGCAGGCAAGGGCTTCGTCGAGTATCAGTGGCCCAAGCCCGGCGCAGAAGCGGCGCAGCCCAAGCTCAGCTATGTGGCCAACTTCCGCCCCTGGGACTGGAACTTCATCGCCGGCGTCTATCTGGACGACATCGATGCCGCCTTCCGCCAGAGCGTGCTGAAATCGCTCGGCACACTGCTGGGCGTGGGCCTCCTGATGACGCTGGTCGTGCTGCGCATCGTCAAGAGCCTGCAGGGCCAGCTCGGCGGCGAGCCGGCCCAGACCTCGCGGATCGCCACGCGCATCGCCGGCGGCGACCTCGCCACGCCGGTGGACACCCTGCCCGGCGACCAGCGCAGCGTGCTCTTCGCCATGCAGCAGATGCAGCAGCGCCTGACCGGGGCGATCGGCGCCATCCGCGGCTCGGCCGACGCCATCGCGGGCGCTGCCAAGCAGATCGCAGCGGGCAACGCCGACCTGTCCTGCCGCAGCGAGCAGCAGGCGGCGTCGCTGCAGCAGACCGCCGCCAGCATGGAAGAGCTGACCGGAACGGTGCGCCAGAGCGCCGAGAACGCACGCCAGGCCAGCCGCCTGGCCGAAGGCGCCTCCGAGATCGCCGTGCGCGGCGGCGGCATCGTCACCCAGGTGGTCAGCACCATGGGCGAGATCAAGGAGGCCTCGGGCAAGGTAGTCGACATCATCGGCGTGATCGAAGGCATCGCCTTCCAGACCAACATCCTGGCGCTGAACGCGGCGGTGGAAGCCGCACGCGCCGGCGAGCAGGGCCGCGGCTTCGCCGTGGTGGCGGGCGAGGTGCGCAGCCTCGCGCAGCGCAGCGCCACGGCGGCCAAGGAGATCAAGGCCCTGATCGGCGACTCCGCGCAACGGGTGGAAGACGGCGCCGCGCTGGTGGAAAACGCCGGACGCGCGATGGAGGAGATCGTCGAGGCGGTCAAGCGCGTGACCGACCTGATGGGCGAGATGCGCGCCGCCACCGAGGAACAGAGCGGCGGCATCGAGCAGGTCAACCAGGCCGTGACGCAGATGGACCAGATGGCGCAGCAGAACGCCGCGCTGGTGGAGCAGGCCGCCTCCGCCGCGGCGTCGCTGGAAGAGCAGGCGCACGCGCTGCACCAGGCGGTGGGCGCGTTCCGGCTGGCCGCCTGAACGGCGCGCAACACCATGCGCGCCGCCGACCCGATGCCCTGCGTCCGGCGGCGCGCCGCTACAGGCGCAGCTCGGCCAGGATCTGCTCCGCAAGGAAATCGCAGGGTGGCCGGTTGGAGCCCACGCTGCGCGCCAGCACGATCTCCAGTTCAGGCAGGGCCGGCAGCCCGTGGGCGCGGCCGAGCTGCTGCAACTGCGGCGGCACCGCGCAACGCGCTGCCGGTGCCACCGCCAGGCCCGCCTCGACCATGCTGAACAAGCCCATCAGGCTGGGACTCTCGTAAGAGGTGCGGAAGCCGATGCCGGCACGCTCCAGCGCGCGGATGGCATTGGCCCGCGCCGTGCTGCCGACGCCGAACACCGCGATCGGCAGCGGCCGCTCCTTCCACACTTCCCTGCCGCCGGCCGCCGGCCCGGCCCAGACCATGGGTTCGAGCCGGATGAACTCGCCGCTCAGGCCCTTCATGCGCGTGACGCAGGCCAGGTCCAGCTTGTTGTCCTTGAGCAGCGGCGCCAGCGCGTGGCTGGGCAGGCCGATCACCTGGATCTCCACCTTGGGATAGCTGGCCGAGAACTTGCGCAGCACCGCGGGCAGCAGCGACGAGGCGTAGTCGTCCGGCACGCCGATCGTCACGCGGCCCTTCACCTCGGGGTGGACCATCGCCGCCCAGGCCTCGTCACGCAGCGCCAGCATGCGGCGCGCGTAGGCGATCAGCACCATCCCGTCCGGCGTGGGCGTGACATGGCGCGGGCCGCGCACGAACAGCGTCTTGCCGAGCGCATCCTCCAGCGCGCGGACCTGCATGCTCAGCGCCGACTGCGAACGGTGCACGAGCGCGGCGCCGCGCACGAAGCTGCCCGCATCGGCCACCGCCACCACCATCGCCAGCACATCGAGATCGAGAGACTTCATCGCGGCACCCCTGCTCCTTGCCATCCGGGATCTGCCATCAGGAAACCTGATAGAAACGATCAATATAACGCGTTTGCCTGAATGCAACGGCCTCCGCATACTGGCTGCGATCCCGATCGATCCCGATACCCGCCCCGTTCACGCACAAGGAGAGGCCGATGCGCGCCATGCCGCAGACCTATCAACAATTCAAGCAACTCGGCATGCGGCTTGACATGTCCCGCGGCAAGCCCGCGCCGGAACAGCTCGACCTGTCGCGCGCCCTGCTCGACGATGCCGCCGCGGCCGGCTACCTGTCGCGCGACGGCATCGACTGCCGCAACTACGGCCAGCCGCTGGGCCTGCCCGAAGCACGGGAACTGGGGGCCGCCTTGCTGGACGTGCCGCCGGCGCAGGTGGCGGCAGCCGGCAACTCCAGCCTGGAACTGATGCATGACGCGCTCGCCTTCGCCATGCTGCACGGCGTGGCGGGCGGCACGCCTTGGGTGCGCGGCGAGGCCGCCGTGCTGTGCCCGGTGCCGGGCTACGACCGCCACTTCGCCATCTGCGAGGCGCTCGGCATCCGCATGATCCCGGTGCCGATGCGTGCCGACGGCCCCCACATGGATGCGGTGGAAGAGATGGTGCGCGACATTCCCAGCATCAAGGGAATCTGGTGCATGCCGCTGTACAGCAACCCGAGCGGCGCCATCTACTCCGCCGAGGTGGTGCGCCGGCTGGCGTCGATGCCGGCCGCCGCGCCGGATTTCCGCCTGCTGTGGGACGATGCCTACCGCGTCCACCATCTGACGGAATCCGCTCACGCCACGCCGGACGTGCTCGCGGCCTGCGCGGCGGCAGGACATCCGGACCGGGCCCTGGTGTTCGCCTCGCTATCGAAGGTCACCATGGCGGGCGGCGGCATCGCCTTCTTCGCCGCCTCGCCGCGCAACCTGGCCTGGTGGCAGCAGTGCAATGCGGTGCGCACCATCGGTCCGGACAAGCTCAACCAGTTGCGCCACGTGCGGCTGCTGCGCGACCGCGCGGGCGTGGAGCGGCTGATGGCGGCCCACCGCGCACTGCTGCGGCCCAAGTTCGACGCGGTGCTGGCCGCCTTTGACGAGTTGTTGCACGGCGTGCCAGGGGTGAGCTGGAACGCTCCGGCCGGCGGCTACTTCATCAGCCTCTACACACCGCCGGGGCTGGCGGCGCGCACCGTCGCGCTGGCGGCCGAGGCCGGCCTGGCGCTGACGCCGGCAGGGGCCGCCTTCCCCTATGGACGCGACCCGCACGACAGCCACCTGCGTATCGCGCCCAGCTTCCCCGCGCTGGCGGACGTGGGGATGGCGGCCCGGGGCATTGCGCTGGCGCTGCGGCACGCGATCGAAACGCGCGATGCAGCGGCGGCGGTGGCCGTGGCGGCCTAGCAAGGCGCCACGCACAATCGAAGCCCTCGGTGTGATCCAGCACGCCAGGGCAAGACGAAGCCGAGAGAATGCGCCAACACCGCTGGCCAAGCATAGCGTCTTGATCCCCTCTCCCCTCATGGGGAGAGGGCCGGGGTGAGGGGTGGTCTAGCAAGGCGCCACAAGCAACGAAGCCGTCGGTGTGGTCCAGCACGCCAAGCCAAGACGAAGCCGATGGGGTGTGATTCAGCACATTGCCGCTTGCCAGCGCCCGCCCTCACCCCCGGCCCCTTTCCCACAGGCGAGAGAGGGGAGCGAACCGGCGCGACTGTGAGAGACTTCGCCCTGCGGGGCCGTCCCCGCCCTCCCCCTCCAGATAGTGCTCGACAGACACCGCCGCCCACACCGGAGACCCCGTCATGGCCGCACCCCAGCCCGCCCCCATCATCGAGGCCGACATCGCCGGCCTGCAGCAAGCGATGCAGGCAGGGCACCTCACCAGCGAGGCCGTCGTCGTGGCCAGCCTCGAACGCATCGACGCCATTGACCGGCGCGGCCCCTGCCTGAACGCGGTGATCGAAACCAATCCGGACGCCCTGGACATCGCAAGGGCCTGCGACGCGGAGCGGCGCGCGGGACTGACGCGCGGGCCGCTGCACGGCATCCCGGTGCTGCTCAAGGACAATATCGCCAGCGCGGACCGGATGGAGACGACAGCGGGGTCGCTGGCCCTGCTCGGCGCGCGCGCCCCGCGCGACGCCTTCCTGGTGCGCCGCCTGCGCGACGCAGGCGCCGTGATCCTCGGCAAGACCAATCTGTCCGAATGGGCGAACTGCCGCTCGCCGCGCGCCATTTCCGGCTGGAGCTCGCGCGGCGGCCTGACGCGCAACCCCTACGCCTTGGACCGCAGCGCCAGCGGCTCCAGCTCGGGGTCTGCCGTGGCGGTGGCCGCCAGCCTCGCCGTCGTGGCCGTCGGCACGGAAACCGATGGCTCCATCATTTCGCCGAGCTCGGTCAATGGCATCGTGGGCATCAAACCCACCGTCGGGCTGGTCAGCCGCGACGGCGTGATACCGGTCTCGCATTCGCTGGACACAGCTGGTCCGATGGCGCGCACCGTGGCAGACGCGGCCGCGCTGCTCAGCGTGCTGGCGGCTTGCGACCCGCGCGACCCGGCGACGCGCGATGCCGCTGTGCACGCGCAGGACTACACCCGCTGCCTGCACCGTGACGGCCTGCGGGGCAAGCGCCTGGGCGTGCTGCGCAACCACTTCGGCGGCCGCAATGACCTTGTTTCCACGCGCATCGCGCACGCGCTGACCGTGCTGCAGGAACAGGGCGCCACGCTCGTGGACCTGCCCGAGCTGCCGGGCGAGGCCAGTCTTGGCTCCCACGAGTCCGTCGTGCTGCGGCACGAACTCAAGGCCGGCCTGGCCGCCTACCTCGGCGAATTCGCCCCGGACTCGCCCCATCGGTCCCTCGCCGACATCGTGGCCTTCAACGAACGGCACCGCGAGCGCGTCATGCCGTATTTCGGCCAGGACTCGCTGAAACGCGCGTTGGATGCAGGGAGCCTCGACAGTGGGGTCTACCTCGATGCCTTGGCGAACTGCCGCCGGCTCGCGCGCGAGGAGGGCATCGACAAGGCCTTGCGGGAGCACCGCCTCGATGCGCTGGTCGCGCCCAGCGGCAGCCCGGCCTGGCTGACCGACTTCATCCGTGGCGACTTCTTCGGCAATGGCTTCTCAAGCGCCGCGGCAGTGGCAGGCTATCCGCATATCACCGTGCCCGCCGGCCTCGTGGGCGGGCTGCCATGCGGCCTCTCCTTCGCCGGCACGGCGTGGAGCGAACCGGAGCTGATTGCCATGGCCTATGCCTTCGAACAGGCCAGCCTGGCGCGGCGCCCGCCGGCCTTCGCGGCGAGCGCATCGCTACCCGCCATGCCTCGCTAACCAAGGGCCGCCGCGGCACGCACCGCCCAGACCGGTTATCCGCGCCGGGAATGGCAGGGTACGCGTGTTCCCGGCGGCCGGGCACATTGGGCGATCCATGACCTGACAAGAATATGCCACGCGGATATTCCGTCGCAATTGGCACGATCCGGTCGAAAATCGGTCAACTCATTTTCCATATCCGGCGTTGATTGGGAATGATGCCGATTTCGTCAATTCGGCATTGCCAGGGTTAAGCAGCGCTGTCGGTTCAGGCGAACATAATGGACGGCCGGGCATACCGGTCCGCCCGCCCGATCGAGTGTATTCACGGCTCGGGAGGTGCCGTCCTCGATGCAATCCGGCGGCGCAGGTCATAACATAAAAATGTGAAAGGACGGATATGGCAACTTACAAGGAATTGGTAGCGCAGCGAGATGCATTGGACGCTGCCATCGAGGAGGCGCGCAAGACCGAGGTCAGCGCTGTGATCGCTGAGATTCAGGGACTGATGGCGCAATATGGCCTGACCATCGACGACCTGGGGCCGCGCCGCGGCCGCCCGCGCGGCAGCAAGTCACCGTCAGTCGCGAAATATCGCAATCCGAAGACCGGCCAGACCTGGTCCGGACGCGGCCGTGCGCCGGCGTGGATCGGCAAGAACCGCGAGCGTTTCCTGATCGCGGAAGAATAAATCGAAAGGCGCGACGAAATAGCGCGCAAGCGGGACGCGGCCCCGACTCATGCACCGGGACGGTGCAATTGACGGTGGTCCATGGTGAAATCCACGCCCTACGGGAAAATGCCGACCATTGCGCAATGGTCGGCATTTTCTCCGGCACTTCCCCGCCGCGCCGGTGGACGCGTGCGCCAGGCGGCACCGTCCTTCCTGATTGGCCCCGCTAGCGGAGCGTGAAACTCCGCTCGCGCACCGCTTGCGAATCCAGCCCGATCTGCACCGTGAAGTCACCCGGCTCCGCCACATATTCAAGCCGGGTATTGAAGAACTTCAGCTTGTCCTCGTCGATGGTGAAATGCACCGTGCGTGACTCGCCCGCCTTGAGCAGAATCTTGCGGAAGTCCTTCAGTTCCTTGACCGGCCGTACCGCCGAGGCGGCCACATCATGCAGGTAAAGCTGGACCACGGCCTCGCCGTCGCGCTGCCCGGTGTTCTTCACCGTCACGCTGGCATCGATGCTGCTGCCGCGCGCCATCACGGGGCTCGACAGGGTGATGTCCGACACGCTGAATGCCGTATAGCTCAGTCCATAGCCGAATGGATATAGCGGGCCGGACGGCTCCTCGAAATACTGCGAGGTATAGTTCGCCGGCTTGCCCGGCGTGAACGGACGGCCCAGGCGCAGGTGGTTGTAATAGGTCGGAATCTGCCCGATCGAGCGCGGGAAGGAGACGGGCAGCTTGCCTGACGGGTTGTAGTCGCCGAACAGCACATCGGCAATGGCGTGCCCGCCTTCAGTGCCCGCATACCAGGTTTCCAGCAAGGCGTCCGCGTTCTCCTTCTCCCAGTTCAGCGTGAGCGGGCGACCGTTCATCAGCACCACCACCAGCGGCTTGCCGGTCGCCTTGAGCGCCTTGAGCAGCGCCGCCTGGCTTCCCGGCACTGACAGCCTGACGCGGCTGGAGGCCTCGTGCGACATGCCGCGCGACTCGCCCACCGCTGCGACGATGACATCGGCGCCACGCGCCACCTGGACCGCCTCGTCGATCATCTGCTGCGGCGAACGCTTGTCCTGCACGACTTCCGGCTTGTCCCAGTTGATGGAATTCAGGTAGTCGACCACGGCGGTATCGTCGGTCACGTTGGCGCCGCGCGCGTGGACCACCTTGCCCTGGTCGCCGATCACGTCGCGCACGCCCTGCAGCAGCGAGACCGATTGCCGCGCCTTGGCCGCCGCCGACCAGCTGCCCATCATATCGATGGGCGCGTCGGCCAGCGGGCCGATGATCGCGATGGTGCCGGCCTTCTTCAGTGGCAAGGTGTTGGCACGGTTCTCCAGCAGCACCAGCGAGCGGCGCGCGGCATCGCGCGCCTGCGCGCGATGCAGGCGGCCCTCGGCATCCACATCGGGCGGATCGTCCTTGGCCGCGCCGATGCGCCGGTACGGATCCTGGAACAGGCCCATGTCGTACTTGGCTCCCAGCACCTGGCGCACGGCAGCGTCGATGTCGCGCAGCGGCACCTCGCCCGATTTCACCAGCCCGGGCAGATGCTGCAGGTAGAGGGAATCATGCATGCTCATGTCGACGCCGGCCTCGATGGCCAGCTTCGCGGCCTCGCGGCCATCGCTGGCCACGCCGTGGCGCAGCAGTTCTTCGATGGCGCCGTGGTCGCTCACGGTGATGCCCTTGAAGCCCCACTCCTTGCGCAGCAGGTCCTGCAGCAGCCATTTGTTCGAAGTGGCCGGCACGCCGTTGATCGAGTTCAGCGCGACCATGACGCCGCCCGCGCCGGCATCGACGCCGGCCCGATACGGCGGCAGGTAGTCCTGGTACATGCGTATCGGGCTCATGTCGACCGTGTTGTAGTCACGCCCGCCTTCCACCGCTCCGTACAGCGCGAAGTGCTTGACCACCGCCATCACGCTGTCGGCATTGGCCGTCGAGGCGCCCTGGAAGCCCTGAACGCTGGCCCGCGCGCACTGCGAGACGAGATAGGGGTCTTCGCCGAAGCCTTCGGATGTGCGCCCCCAGCGCGGATCGCGCGAGATGTCGACCATCGGCGCAAACGTCATGTCGAGGCCGTCGGCGCTGGCCTCGATGGCGGAGGTGCGCGCGCTCTGCTCCACCACGCCCATGTCCCAGCTGGAGGCCAGCCCGAGGCTGATCGGGAAGGCCGTGCGGTGGCCGTGCACCACGTCGTAGGCGAAGAAGATGGGAATGCGCAGGCGGCTGTGCCTGGCCGCCGCGTCCTGCAGCGGCCGGTTGTCGGCGCGCGTGACCGAATTGAAGGTGCCGCCCACGCGGCCCGCGGCGATCTCCTTGAGCAACTGGGGCTGGGGCATGTCCGCGCCGATGCTGATCAGGCGCAGTTGTCCGATCTTCTCGTCCAGCGTCATCCGGCCCAGCAGGTCGGCGATGAAGGCATCCTTGTCGCCGACGGGCGCCGGCACCGTGCCGGCAAGCGCCGGCGCGCAAAACAGGCTGGCAGACAAGGCCAGCGAACAAAGCAGTCTCATCAGATCGTATTCTCAGGTGACGGCGACAAGTGATCCGCCCGCCCTCGCGCACGCCCTGTCTGCCGGCTGCCACCGCACACCCGGCAGGGTGCGCAGCGGCATGCGTTACTTTCTGCACTTTGCCCGCAGTTTACCGCCATTACACTAGTGGCTTGCCGCCGCGCGCGCCGCGGCCGCTGTTTTCAATCTGCTTTACTGGAGAGAATTGTGCTGCTTGCCGCCTTCACCACAACACTGCGTCCCAGGATACGCGCCGCCCTGCCGGCACTCATGTTCGCCCTGGCCATAGTGGGCAGCGCCCAGGCCCGCGCCTTCTCGCTGGATGATGTGCTGGCCCGCGCCAAGGCGCTGGCCGACAAGCCCTATGTGGCCCCGATCAGCAATCTGCCACCCGCCTTCAGCCAGATGCAGTTCGCCGACTACATCAAGATCCAGCCCCGCCGCGACAACCTGGAGTGGAAGGATCAGGGCACGCCCTTCCGGCTGGGCTTCTACCACCAGGGCATGCAGTTCAGCAGCCCGGTGCGCATCAACGAGATCGTGGGCGGCGCCGTCAACGAGATCCGCTATGACCCGGCGCGCTTCGACTTCGGCGACCTCAAGCTGGACAAGTCCGCCACCGACAAGCTCGGCTATGCGGGCTTCCGCGTGCTCTACCCGATCAACCGCAGCGACAAGCACGACGAGATCATGAGCGTGCTGGGTGCGAGCTACTTCCGCGTGGTGGGCAAGAACCAGGTCTTCGGGCTGTCCAGCCGCGGCCTGGCCATCAATACCGGGCTGCCCGTGGCCGAAGAATTCCCGGCCTTCCGCGAGTTCTGGATCGTGCGTCCCGCGCCGCAGGACAAGCACCTCGTCTTCTACGCGCTGCTCGACTCCCCGCACGCCACCGGCGCCTATCGCTTCGACCTCTACCCCGGCGAGGACACGCTTCTGAAGGTGCAGGCGCGCATCCTGATGCGCGGCCCGGTGACCAAGCTCGGCGTGGCACCGCTGACCAGTATGTTCCTGTTCGGGCCCAACCAGCAGCGTGACCCGTACAACTTCCGCCCGGCGCTGCACGACTCCAACGGCCTGGCCATCCACACCGGCAACGGCGAATGGTTGTGGCGGCCGCTGAACAACCCGCGCAAGCTTGCGATCAGCACCTTCCAGGTGACCAATCCGCGCGGCTTCGGCCTGCTGCAGCGCGGACGCGCGTTCTCCTCCTTTGAAGACCTGAAGGACCGCTACGACCTGCGCCCGAGCGCCTGGATCGAGCCGCAGGGCGACTGGGGCAAGGGCAAGGTGGAACTGGTCGAGATCCCCACGCCGGACGAGACCAACGACAATATCGTCGCCTTCTGGACGCCCGACCAGCTACCGCCCAAGGGCCAGCCGCTGCGGGCCGACTACACCATGCACTGGACCATGGACGAGCGCGCCCTGTTCGACCGCAACCTGGCTTGGGTCAAGCAGACGCTGCGCAGCGCGGGCGAAATCGTGCAGCCCAACCTGATCCGCCACCTGGACGGCAGCATCGGCCTGATCGTCGACTTCGAAGGCCCGGTGCTGGCCAACCTGCCGGCCGGCGCACCGGTGGACGTGCAGCTCAGCGTGAGCGACAACGCGGAGATCCTGGAAAAGTCCTTGCAACCCAATCCGATCATCAAGGGCTGGCGCACGAATCTGCGCATCAAGATCAAGGACCCGCAGAAGGCGGTGGAGATCCGCGAGGCCTTGGTTTCGGGCGGCAAGACGCTCAGCGAGACCTGGAGCTACCAGCTGCCGCCGTACTCGGTCGGTGAGCCGTAACAGGGACCGCAGGACCGCAGCCATCCCAACCCAGGCGGCCCCCTCTCGCGGCGCGGTGGTGACCCCGCCACCCTGCCCGCGATCCGGGTGAAGCCCCCCCATCCCGGACTGGTGGCCCCCGAACGGCCACCAGTCGCCCCGCTTGCCCCCCATTTTTTGGCCCATGCCCGCATCCCCTCATGCGAGGGGGCCAAACAGAATTCCCCGCCTTTTTCAATGTGATAAAAATGCTACGCATTTCATATTTATCCATTGCCGACAAAAAGATGACTGTCGCGCACATTTAAGCGGGAAATCGAGTCGGTGATGCGGCTGACACCGCCGTTCAGGCCGGTTATTCGCACAGCCGGAATAAGGGGAATTCCAGGTCTGGAAGCTGCTGGCGCCCATGGGTGGGCAAAAGCGATATCCACATAAGAACCAAGAAGCCGACTCGAACGACGGGAAGCGAAGCCCTCCCCGATCTGTCGCGCCATTCGTTTGGCCGGCGGCGGACAAGAAGCGCGAGAGGGCAACCCAACCTATATCTCTTGATTTGCAAAACGATATTCCATTGACGGGAAGATCGCGGGTATCGCTTTTAAAAAAATTAATTAGGGATTAAACGGGAAGATCCCGGCGTCATCTTTAAAAAAATAATCAATTCGGGGTTAGCATGAACAAGATTTATCGCCTTATTTGGAATAAGGCGCTCAAGATGCGTGTTGCGGTGTCGGAATGCGCGCGCTCGGAGGGAAAGAGCGCGGGTGGAGACGTCTCGATCCGCGGCACGAGCGGCCAGCGGCAACGGCCGGGAGGCACCGTCGCCCTGAAGGCCTCGGCGGCAGCGGCGCTGGGCCTGTTGCTAGCCCCGGCCCTGGCCTTCGCCGATGCCAACCTGATCACCAACGGCGACTTCTCGACCGGCAACTTCAATGGATGGGCGATCTCCGGCAACACGGGATACACGAGTGTTTCCTGCGGCGGATCGACGGCCTACGCCTGCTATGCGAACATCGGCCCGGTGGGTTCCCTGGGCTACCTGTCCCAGACCTTCGCGGCCACGGCGGGCGACTACCTGAAGATCAGCTACGCGTTCCAGAGCGATGGAGCGACCCCCAACATCTTCCAGGTGTCGTTCAACGGGAGCTATCTGTTCAACATGAACAATGGCCCCGCGATGTCGTTCACCAACTACTTCTTCTATATCCAGGCATCCGCCCTCAACACGCTGACGTTCGGCTACCAGGACGACCCGGGCTTCCAGCAGTTGACCAATATCTTCGTGACCGACGTGGGGACGACCGCGCCGGGACCGATCGGCCAGCCCTCCGAAGGCGGCGGCACCACGGCCACCAACATCAATGCGCCTGGCATGAACGCCAGCGGCCTGGCCTCCAACCCGGCGACGCTGCAGCCTGTGTTCGACGGCGGCACCCTCGTGCTGGACGGAACGCCCCTCGGCGGCAATTACAACTTCTCGATCACCGGCAATAACGGCACCATCGATCTTGCCGGCGGCAGCGCGACGATCTCGACGCCGATCACCGATGCCGCCGCCTCCACGCCGGGCGCGATGACCATCGCCAACTCGGGCTCCGGCGGCACGCTTTCCCTGAGCGGCACCAACACTTACACGGGCGCCACCACCGTCGACAACGGCGCCACGCTGGCACTGACCGGCAACGGCAGCGTCGCTAGTTCCGGCAAAGTGACCGACAACGGCACCTTCGATATCTCCGGCACCAACACTGGCGCCTCGATCCAGTCGCTGGCCGGCAACGGCAATGTCACGCTGGGCAGCAAGGACCTGACGCTGACCAATGCCAATGACACCTTCGCCGGTGTCATCGCCGGTTCGGGCGGTGTCAACGTCAACGGCGGCACCGAGACGCTGTCGGGTGTCAACACCTATACCGGTGCGACCACCATTGGCAGTGAGGGTACTCTGGCGCTGAGCGGCAACGGCAGCATCGCCGCCTCCAGCAAGGTCACCGACAACGGCACCTTCGATATCTCCGGCACCAACACTGGCGCCTCGATCCAGTCGCTGGCCGGCAACGGCAATGTCACGCTGGGCAGCAAGGACCTGACGCTGACCAATGCGGGTGACACCTTCGCCGGTGTCATTGCCGGTTCGGGCGGTGTCAACGTCAACGGCGGCACCGAGACGCTGAGCGGCAACAATACCTACACCGGTGCGACCACCATCGGCAGTGAGGGCACGCTGGCGCTGGCTGGCAGTGGCAGCATCGCCGCCTCCAGCAAGGTGACCGACAACGGCACCTTCGATATCTCTGGCACCAACGCCGGGGCCTCGATCCAGTCGCTGGCTGGCAATGGCAATGTCACGCTGGGCGGCAAAGACCTGACGCTGACCAACGCCAACGACACCTTCAGCGGTGTCATCGCCGGCGCAGGTAACGTCAACGTCAATGGCGGCACTGAGACGCTGAGCGGCAACAATACCTACACCGGTGCGACCACCATTGGCAGTGAGGGCACGCTGGCGCTGGCTGGCAGTGGCAGCATCGCCGCCTCCAGCAAGGTGACCGACAACGGCACCTTCGATATCTCTGGCACCAACGCCGGGGCCTCGATCCAGTCGCTGGCTGGCAATGGCAATGTCGCCCTAGGCGGCAAAGACCTGACGCTGAGCAATGCCGATGACACCTTCGCCGGCGTCATTGCCGGTGCCGGCCGCGTCACCATCAACGGCGGCACCGAGACGCTGTCGGGTGTCAACACCTATACCGGCGCGACCACCATCGGCAGTGAGGGCACGCTGGCGCTGGCTGGCAGTGGCAGCATCGCCGCCTCCAGCAAGGTCACCGACAACGGTACCTTCGATATCTCTGGCACCAACGCCGGGGCGTCGATCCAGTCGCTCGCTGGCAATGGCAATGTCACGCTGGGCGGCAAAGACCTGACGCTGACCAATGCGGGCGACACCTTCAGCGGTGTCATTGCCGGTGCGGGCGGCGTGGCCATCAATGGCGGCACCGAGACGCTGAGCGGCAACAACACCTACACCGGTGCCACCACCGTCGGCAGCGAGGGCACGCTGGCGCTGACTGGCAACGGCAGCATCGCCGCCTCCAGCAAGGTCACCGACAATGGCACCCTCGATATCTCCGGCACCAACGCCGGCGCCTCGATCCAGTCGCTGGCTGGCAATGGCAATGTCGCCCTTGGCGGCAAAGACCTGACGCTGACCAACGCCAATGACACCTTCGCCGGTGTCATCGCCGGCGCGGGCGGTGTCAACGTCAACAGCGGCACCGAGACGCTGAGTGGCAACAACACCTACACCGGCGCCACCACCGTCGGCAACGAGGGCACGCTGGCGCTGACCGGCAACGGCAGCATCGCCGCTTCCAGCAAGGTGACCGACAACGGCACTCTCGACATTTCGGGCACCACCAATGGCGCATCGATCCAGTCGCTCGCTGGCAGTGGCAATGTCGCACTGGGTACCAAGGACCTGACGCTGAGCAATGCCAATGACACCTTCGCCGGTGTCATCGCCGGCGCGGGCGGTGTCAACGTCAACAGCGGTACCGAGACCCTGTCGGGTACCAACACGTACAGCGGTGCGACCACCGTCGGCAATGGCGCCACGCTGGCTCTGACCGGCAACGGCAGCATCGCCGCCTCCAGCAAGGTGACCGACAACGGCACTCTCGACATTTCGGGCACCACCAATGGCGCATCGATCCAGTCGCTGGCCGGCAACGGCAGTGTCACGCTGGGCGGCAAGGACCTGACGCTGACCAACGCCAATGACACCTTCGCCGGCACCATCGCCGGCGCAGGTGGCGTCACCGTCAACGGCGGGACCGAGACCCTGTCGGGCGCTAACACATACACCGGCGCCACCACCGTCGGCAATGGCGCCACGCTGGCGCTGACCGGCAGCGGCAGCATCGCCGCCTCCAGCAAGGTGACCGACAACGGTACCTTCGACGTCGCCGGCACCACCAATGGCGCCTCGATCCAGTCGCTCGCCGGCAGTGGCAATGTCGCGCTGGGTACCAAGGACCTGACGCTGACCAACGCCAATGACACCTTCGCCGGCGGCATTGCCGGTGCCGGCGGCGTCAACGTCAACGGTGGTACCGAGACCCTGTCGGGCGCTAACACGTACGCCGGTGCGACCACAGTCGACAATGGCGCCACGCTGGCTCTGACCGGCAACGGCAGCATTGCCGCGTCCAGCAAGGTGACGGATAACGGCATCTTCGACATTTCCGCCTCGGGCAACAACGCACGGGTGCAGTCGCTGGCGGGCACGGGCAGCGTCACGCTCGGCAGCCAGACCCTGTCGCTGACCAATGCCGGCGACACCTTTGCCGGCGCCATCAGCGGCGCCGGTAACGTCGCCGTCTACGGCGGTACCGAGACGCTGAGCGGCAGCAATACGTACACCGGCCTCACGGGCATCGATACCGGTGCCACGCTCGCCCTGGCCGGCAACGGCAGCATCGCCGCTTCGCAGAAACTGATCGCCCTCGGTACCTTCGACATTGCGGGCACCACCAGTGGCGCCTCGATCCAGTCGCTCGCCGGCAACGGCAACGTCACCCTCGGAGGCAAGGACCTGACGCTGACCAATGCGGGCGACACCTTCAGCGGTGTCATCGCCGGCGCGGGCGGCCTCACCGTCAACGGCGGCACCGAGACCTTGTCGGGCGCCAATACCTATGCCGGTGCCACCACCGTCGGCAACGGCGCCACGCTGAACCTGACCGGCTCGCTGCAGAGCGGCAGCGTCGCCGTCGCCAGCGGCGCTACGCTGAACGATGCCAGCGGCGGCCTGAGCAGCGCCAGCGCGGTGACCAGCAATGGCACCCTGGCCCTGGGCGCCAACCAGACGCTGGCGCAACTCTCGGGCGGCAGCTCCGGCCTGGTGAACCTGAACGCCAACACCCTGACGCTGACCAACGCCAACGGCACTTTCGCCGGCTCCATCGCTGGCGCGGGCGGCCTCACCGTCAACGGCGGCGCCGAGACGCTGTCGGGCGCCAATACCTACACCGGTGCCACCACCGTCGGCAACGGCGCCACGCTGAACCTGACCGGCTCGCTGCAGAGCGGCACCGTCGCCGTTGCAAGCGGCGCTACGCTGAACGATGCCAGCGGCGGCCTGGGCAGTGCCAGCGCGGTGACCAGCAATGGCACCCTGGCCCTCGGCGCCAACCAGACGCTGGCGCAACTCTCGGGCGGCAACTCCGGCCTGGTGAACCTGAACGCCAACACCCTGACCCTGGCCAACGCCAACGGCACCTTCGCCGGCACCATCGCCGGCACGGGTGCGCTGGCCGTCACCGGTGGCACGCAGACGCTGGCGGGCAACAACACCTATTCCGGCGGCACGCTGGCCAGCAGCGGCGCGGTGATCAAGGTGTCGGCGGACGCCAACCTGGGCACCGGAGGGCTGACCCTGAACGGCGGCACGTTGCAGAACACGGCCAGCTTCGCCACCAGCCGCAATGTGCTGCTAGGCAGCGGCGGCGGTACCTTCAACACCAATGGCAGCACCACGCTGACGCTGGGCGGCAGCATTTCCGGCAGCGGCATGCTGACCAAGGCCGGCTCCGGCACGCTGATCCTGGCCGGTGACAACGCCGGCCCGGCGCACACGCCGAACACGGGATGGACCGGCGGCATGACCATCAACGGCGGCCTGGTCGAGGTGACCAATGCGTGGGGCCTGGGCTGGGGCCAGGTGATCGTCAATGGCGGCACCATCAACACCACGGTCAACATCCTGACCGGACAGACCATCGCGCTTGGCGGCGGCACCAGCGTCGACACCGCGGCCGGTACCACGACAACGATGTCGGGCACCATCGGCACGGCGTCGGCAGGCAGCGGATGCTTCGTCAAGAACGGCCAGGGCACGCTGAACATGACCGGCAATGCCACGCTGTCCAAGGGCACCTGCGTGCAGCAAGGCACGCTGCTTGCCAATGGCACGATCAACGGCGATATCTTGGTGACGTCCGGCGCCGTGCTCGGCGGCGCGGGCACGATCAACGGTACGCTCAATGTGCAGGGCACCTTGTCGCCCGGCAACTCGCCCGGCTACCTGACCGTCACGTCCAACGTCAACATGCTGTCCGGCAGTACCTACCGCGAGGACATCTCCGGTACCTTGCAGGCAGGTGCCAGCACGCCGATCGGCACACCCGGCTACTACTCCTACCTGCACGTGACCAACGGCGCGCAGTTCAACATCGCCGGCAACACCACGCTGACGCCACGACTGGCCAACCTCTTCACGCCCACCGAGGCGGGCTACGGCAGCGCGGCGTTCACGCCGGCGCTGGGCGACACCTACCGCATCGTCACGGCCGACGGTGGCATCTCCGGGCGCTTCGCCGCGCTGGCCCAACCCGACGGCATGGCCAACGGCACGCGCTTCTCGGTGTTCTACAACGTCTTTGGCAGCAACAGCATCGACCTGAAGGTCCTGCCCACGTCGTACACGCAGTGGCTTGCCAGCGGCAACCAGAACACCCGCACCGCCGCAGGCGTGCTCGACCGCATCCTGGCAACCGACCAGGCCGGCGGCGCGACCGCTGTACAGGACAAGCTGCTCTATGTGGCTGCCAGCCAGAACGCGGCATCGCTGCCCGGCTTCGTGCAGTCGTTGGCGGGCGAAGTCCACGGTGCCATGGCTGCGGCCGCACCGCAGGCCGGCTTGCGCCTGACCAACACGGTGATCCGCCAGTTGGGGGACGCGAGTGCTATCGCGGCACCGGGCGCCACTGGCGAGCTGCCGCGCAGGCAAGCGCTGTGGGTGGACATCGGCGCCGACCACGGCCGCTGGGACAGCGATGGCAGCGCCTCGCAGTTCACCACCAACCGCAGCCAGTTCGTGCTCGGCGCGGACATGCTGCGCGGCGAGTCGACGTGGATGGGCCTGGGCTTCTCCTACAGCAATACCAATGTCGGCGCGGCCGCCGGTTCGGGTTCGATCGCGGAATACATGGGCTTTGCCTATGGGCAGACCACGCTGGGCCCGGTGGTGATGGACGGCATCGCAGGCTTCGGCTCCAACAACTGGACCACCCAGCGCGGCGACCCGACCGGCCTGTCCGCCGGGGCGCTGAAGACCGACGCGAGCGGCCACAGCACCCAGGTGGGCGTCGGCCTGCGCACGCCGCTGGCAGTGGGCACGGCAACGCTCGAGCCGTTCGCCCGCTTCCTGTGGCAAAAGAGCGCGCGCGGCGCGGTCGACGAAGGTTCCGCCTCGCCGGCGGCGCTGAGCCTCGACCAGTATGCCGCCACCGGCAACCGTGTCACGCTCGGCCTGTCGGCCCGCTCGGCCAACCGCAACCCGCTGTCCGACACGCTGACCTACCAGGTCAGCGCCGGCATCGGGCGCGACAACGGCAATCTGGTGCAGCCGACCGTGCAGGCCAGCCTGACCGGCATCGGCATGAGCATCGTGTCGCCGCAGGTGGGACGCGTGTTCGGGCAGGTCAACTTCACCGGCACGCTGCGGCTCGGCAAGCAGGCCTATGCCTACCTGGGCCTGAACGGCGAGGTCCGCCACGGCAAGAACGATGTCGGCGTCAACGGCGGCATGCGCATCAGCTTCTGAGCCTGGCAATGCCTGCTCTTCGGTCGCTGCGGACTGCGGCCGAAGGGCAGGATGCGATCCGCTAGCCGATGTGCGCACGGCGGTCGCGGCGCCCGCCGCATGCCGCGCAAAGCCCAGGCCTGGCTTGGCGTGCGCCGCCATGATCGTCGGAATTCCCGCTCCCTACCCCGTCACAACCGCAGTGCCGCAGGACCGCTTCGGCACAGGCGCCTGCACCGCTCCCGGCCCCGTCAGCGCCTGCCCCCAGGCGACACCCGCCGAGCGTCGTGCAGACGCTGGCAGGACATGCAGCGCTTGGCCGCCGGATAGGCGAGCAGGCGAGGCTGCGGAATATCCTCGCCGCAGTCCACACAGATGCCATAAGACTGCTCCGCGATACGCCTGCGCGCCGCGGCGATGTCGGCCAGTTCCATGCGCGCATGCCTTTCCACGGCCTCGCCCATGCGCACGTCGGCGTCGCGGTCGGCCTGGTCGACCTGATCGCTCGGCTCGCGCGACGGCGGCGCGGCGACGGTGGTCGCAAGCTGCGTGCGCGCCCGCTGCTCGGCAAGATCCAGCAGGCTCGCAAAGTGCTCGAGCTCGCTTTGTGTCAATGCGCTCATCTCGGTCCCCTGGAACGCCCCCTGATGCATACCATTCTGCTCCGCATCGGCGCTCATAAGTTGCGCTTGGTCAAATCCGGAGGGTAGGGCACGTACGGAGGCGCACAGTACCGCACCCAATTATTGCGCCAGCGGGAATGGCGTATCAGAGACATGGGCCTGGGTTCATCCGCCTGCGCGGGGCGTCAGGACGGCTTGCCCTCGCCCGGCGCGGCGATGCCGTCGAGCCAGGCGGCGAAGACACGCTCGGAGGCCGCCGCCAGCCTCGCCTGGTATTGCTGCGCCTGGGCGCGCAGCCCGCACGGGTCGATGCCGGCCTGTTCCAGTTCACAGGCATGGCCAAGCAGCCAGCGCTCGATCGAGCGCGTGTCCGCCTCCAGGTGGAACTGCAAACCCAGTACCCCCGCACCGGCGCTGAACGCCTGGTTGGCGCAGACGCCGGTGCCTGCCAGGCGCTGCGCGCCGTCCGGCATGGCGAACTGGTCGCCGTGCCAGTGCAGCACGGGGGTGTCGTGCAGGCCCGCCAGCGCCGAGGCCCGGCCCGCCGTCGTCAGGTCGAGCGGCGCGAAGCCGATCTCCTTGACGCCGAGCGGCGTCACCGCCGCTCCCAGTGCGCGGGCAATCAGCTGCGCGCCGAGGCAGATGCCGAGAATGGGGCGCCCGCTTGCCAGGCGCTGGCGGACCACGGCCAGTTCTCCGGCCAGGAAGGGGTAGCGATGCTCGTCGAAGGCGCCGATGGGGCCGCCCAGCACGACCAGCAGGTCGGGCGCGCCAGCGTCCAGCGCGCTCAGGTCGTCGGTCGCGGCATCGAGATACCGCACCGCATAGCCACGCGCACGCAGCATGGGTTCCAGCGTGCCGAGGTCTTCGAAATGGATGTGGCGGATGGCGATGGCGGTCTTCATGGATGCGGCCTTACAGTCGGAACAGCGATTGAAGCCGGAGCAGAGACACGGTCATCAGGCCGCGCACGCGCAAGGCGAAGTTGCCGGCAGCGCGTGCAGAAAGCCGGGCAGCGAGGCGGCGAGAAGCCCTGTCCGGCGCCGAGCGCTATCACACCCGGCCCGCGTGCCCGCGCTAAGACAGTGTACGCGTCAGTCCGCGCTCACCTTGCGCGATTTCCAGCGGCCATCCGCCTGCTTGCAGAACCAGCCGACCCACTCGTCGTGACTGCTGCCGCGCGTCAGCTCGGCCTTGAGCTGCCGGCATGACTGGCCCTGGTCGGTCTTGCTGGTCAGCGGCGTGATGCTGCCCTCGATGGCCTCGCGGCCCTTGCGGGCGGCAGCGGTCCAGGGCAGCGGAGTACCGTCCTCACCGTCGACCAGCACCTGGCGCACAGCCTTGGAGAACGAGGCGGACTCGGCCTGGTTCATCGAGCCGACCACCGTGTGGTTGATGAAGTTATCGAAGTAGGCAAAGGCTGGCTGGGCCAGCGTCAGCGGCAAGAGGCAGACTGCCGCCGTCGTCAGTACGCGTCGCACGTGCATGGGAACTCCTGTAGTCCTGTGGTCCTGTAGGCGAGACAAGGTAGCGATGGCGTGTGTTCGTGCGCGAAGCCGGCCGCTGCCGCGCGCCAGCATCGTTCGCGCCAGGAGAACGGCGGACGGTCGCCTGCGCGCGCAGCGCGGCACGACCCGCCACGGCATCGTTTTCACGACCAGGAGTTTACCCTAGGGGCACGGACCAGTGTGAAGTGGGAGACGCGCCGGCCGCTATCCCTTTCCGCTTCACCGCGGCGGCGCGGCGGCAGGCGAAGCGCGTGGCGAACCGGCACGGGAAGTGCACTAAGCTTCAACAAGCCGGGCAGCGCCGCGACGTGCGACATGGGGCGGCGGAGATCCCCAAGGCATTGCACCGCCACGCCTGGTTCGGCGCGGATTTCGCTGGTGAGGGAGGTGGAATCCCGCCCACTTCAGCCGTTCGCCGGCGCATGTGTCGCGAGCGACTTGCGCAAGCGGATGCCAGTGCTTTTCCCTTGGCGCGGGCGCAAAACATGCCTCTCCACGTTTTCCCGGAGTGTCGCGTTATGCAAAAAACTTGTCCCCGATAGTCAAACCGGCTTCACCCGATCTTAGATACTGCGTGCAATCGCAAACGTGCATCGGCAAGTATCGCCTGCACAAAAGCGCCGGCTCTCCCGGTCTTGCCACCGGGAGACAGGTCAAAGTCTTCGATCAGGTGCATTCATGCTTGGACAACATTCGACCCACGCCCCTATGGTGGCCAGTCCCGTCAGGACCACACGCTCACGCTGGTATCCGTGGCTGGTCTTCGCGCTGAGCTTCGGCCTGCTGCTATCGGACTATATGTCCCGGCAGGTGCTCAACGTTGTCTTCCCGCTGTTGAAGGCCGAATGGGCCCTCAGCGATACGCAGCTCGGCGCGCTCGGCGGCGTGGTTGCGCTGATGGTGGGCGTCCTGACCTTTCCCTTGTCCATCCTGTGTGACCGCTGGGGCCGGGTGCGCAGCCTGTGCTTGATGGCGGCGCTCTGGAGCATCGCCACGCTCGGCTGTGCGATGGCCAACAGCTATGGCGAGATGTTCATTGCGCGGCTGTGCGTGGGCGTGGGCGAGGCGGCCTATGGCAGCGTGGGCATCGCCCTGGTGCTGTCGGTGTTCCCGCGCCACCTGCGAGCGAGCCTGAGCGCAGCGTTTATTGCCGGCGGGGCATTCGGCTCGGTGCTGGGCATGGCGCTCGGCGGCGTGCTGTCTTCCCACTTCGGCTGGCGCTGGGCATTCGCAGGCATGGCACTGTTCGGCCTGGTGCTGGTCGGCATCTTCCGCCTCTGCATCACCGAATCGCGCGTCCAGGCGCAACGCCGCGCCCTCGGCGAGGATGACATCGGCGACACCCCGCGCCAGCACCTGGCCTTCCGGCCGCTGCTGTCGGCGCTGTTCTCGGCACCTTCGATCCTGTGCGCCTATGTCGGCAGCGCGCTGCAACTGCTGGTGATGAGCGCCCTGCTCGCCTGGATGCCCAGCTTCCTGTCCCGCTACTACGGCATGGCCACGGATCGCGCCGGCCTGACGGCGGCCGGCTTCGTGCTGGCGGGCGGTGCCGGCATGATCGTCTGCGGCGCACTGACCGACTGGCTGGCCCGGCGCGCGCCGGCGCGCAAATGGCTGGTTTCCATCGCCTACAGCACGCTCTGCTGCATCCTGCTGGCCACGGCCTTCCGCCTGCCGCCCGGCGTGACCCAGCTCGTGCTGATCGGCGCCGGCATGCTGCTGGTCGGCGGCACGGCAGGTCCCGCCAGCGCCATGGTGGCCAACCTGACGGAGCCGCGCATTCACGGCACTGCCTTTGCCACGCTCACGCTCGCCAACAACCTGCTCGGCCTGGCGCCCGGCCCCTTTGTCACCGGCCTCCTGTCCGACCACATCGGCCTGATGGCTACGCTGCAGCTGATTTCTCTGGCGGGGCTTGGCGCCGCCCTGGTCTTCGCGCTGGGACGCAAGTACTACACCGCCGACCTGACTCGCCTGGAAGGCCGGCGCAAGGCATGCGCCGCCCGACAGGACTGACCCTAACCACAACGGAGAAGCATCCATCCATGACGATCGATCCCGATACGACGATCCTGCTGGTACCCGGTCTGCGTGACCACGTGCCCGAGCATTGGCAGACCTTGCTGGAGGCGCAGCTGCCGAACGCGAGGTCAGTAGCGCCGCTCGAACACGACAAGCTGAGCTGCGAGGCGCGAGTCGCCGCGCTGGACGCGGCGCTCGCGGACATCACCGGTCCGGTGGTGCTGGTGGCCCACAGCGCCGGCGTGATGATCACTGTGCAATGGGCTGCCCGGCACAGTCGCCCGATCCGCGCCGCCCTGCTGGTCACGCCGCCGGATTTCGACCAAGCGATGCCGCCGCCATATCCGCAAAAGGCCGCCATCGAAGCAAACGGCTGGCTGCCCATTCCGCTCGCGCCGCTGCCCTTCCCGAGCATGGTCGCGGCCAGCCGCAACGACCCGCTGGCCACCTACGAGCGCGCAAGTGACATGGCCGCCGCATGGGGCAGCCGCCTCGTCGACCTGGGCGAAGTGGGGCACCTCAATCCCGCGGCGGGCTTCGGGCCCTGGCCGCGCGCCACCGAACTGCTGACTGAGCTGTTGTCTCAGGAATAACTGAGCATTTGTCTCAGGAATACCACACGGAAATGCACCGCTAGACAAAACCAAGCACACGGCAAACTATGGGAACTGACGCCGGGCGCGTCCGGCGCAGGATCCCCACCGAAGAAGAAGGAGGAGAAAAGATGAACCTGAAGCGAGCCGCCCTAGCATCATCCCTGCTGCTCAGCCCGGCGATAGCCATGGCGCAGTCGAGCGTCACGCTGTACGGCGTGGCTGACATCAACCTGGAGTATGTCAACCACGTGGGCGCCGTGCCCGTGGGTTCCAACGGGTTCAACCCGGGACCGCCCAACACCGCCTGGCGCATGAACTCGGGCGGCCTGTCCGGCTCGCGCTGGGGCTTGCGCGGCAACGAAGACCTCGGCAACGGACTGAAGGGCGTGTTCGTGCTGGAAAGCGGCTTCAACCTGGACACCGGCACCTCGCAGCAAAGCGGGCGCCTGTTCGGCCGCCAGGCTTACGTCGGCTTGCAGTCCGCAACCTATGGCCAGGTCACGTTCGGCCGCCAGTACACCTCGATGTTCGAGGCCCTCGCCAACTTCTCGCCCACGGCCTATGCCACCCAGTACGAACCCATCGTGCTGCAGACCGGCGCGAACTTCCGCGAAGACAACACCGCGAAGTACACCGGGCAGTTCGGCCCGTTCACGGCCCTGGCCCACTGGTCGTTCGGCGTAGGCCTTGCCCTGCCCGCGACCGCCGGCGTGTCGATCCCGATCGGCGGCAACGGCGAGGTCCCGGGCGCGTTCCGGCGCGACACCGCCTACGGTACTGCCGTCGTCTACGGGGCAGGCCCGATCGGCGCCACCATCGGCTACGACCAGTGGAACCCGACCATCGGCACGGGCAGCGGCACCGCCAAGAAGGCCGTCGTCGCCGCGAGCTATACGTACGGCGTGGCCAAGATCATGGGCGGCTACCGCTGGGGCCAGACCAAGAACGCCACCGGCGGTCTGATCCAGCGCGACGACTTCTACTGGATCGGCGCCAACTACCAGGTGACGCCCGCGATCGGACTCACGCTCGAGTACGCCTATGACGACTTGAAGAACCTGTTCGGCAACACGCAGCTGCCCAACCCCTGGCAGATCGGCTTTGTCGCCAACTATGCCTTCTCGAAGCGGACCGATGTCTATCTGACGACCGCCTATGCCAAGAACTCCGGCCTGATGCTCGAATCGCTCGCCACGACCTTTGCCAACAGCCTGTCGCTGGGCAACAGCTACGCGCTCGCCAATGGGCAGAGCTCGATGGTGGGTGTTGCCGTGGGCCTGCGCCACAAGTTCTGACGAAGCGGGCGGGCTGCGCGCCGGGCGACGGTCCGGCGCGCGGCCCGCGTCCCGGCGAGAAGATGCTCGCTTTGCGGCCGCCGCGGGACCTCCCGCCGCGGCCGCTTTTTACCGATTTTTACGTTCACGCGCCGCGCGGCTTGCGCCGCATTTGCGCCGGCTATCGTTCTTCACCCGGCTCCTCACCCGGCGCCGGGGCTACACGCGTGCGCCACTTGGAAACGCTGCAGCCGAACTCGCTGCCGAACCAGCGCGAAAAAGCGCTCAGGGAGGCGAAGCCCAGCAAGGTCGCTACTTCGGAGAGCGGCCGCTCCCGGTTCTCGATGTAATGCGCCACCAGGCCGGTGCGGGCCTCGTTGACAATTCCCGAGTAGGTGATGTCTTCCTGAGCGAGGCGACGGTGCACCGTGCGCCGGTCGACGCCGAGGTGCTGCGCCACGCGCTCGACGGAACAAAGTCCGGAGGGCAGCAGCACGTAGACCAGCTTGCGCACCTTGTCGTGCATGGTGGTATTCGACTGCGCCAGCAGCGTGCCGAGGTAGCGCTTGACCTGCTGCGCCATGACCGGATCGTACGAGGGCAGGGGCGCCTCGAGGTCCGAGAGCTTGCACACGATGCCGTCGAATTCCTGGTTGAACAGCGCCGGCATGCCGAACACACGCAGGAAGGTGGCGGTGCTGGCAGGCGCCGCATGGGTGAAGCTGATGCTGCGCGGCCGCCAGGCCGACCCCAGGAACAGGCTCAGGATGCGATACATGACACCAACCGCGAGATCGGTGGCCTGGCGCAGCACGCCGGGCTGGTCGCTCAGCACCTGCAAGCGGATCATGACCACGTCTTCGGCCTGCTCGACTCTCATCGTCAGCGACTCGTTCTGCAGGTCCATGTGGCGGACCATCGACTCCAGCGCCCGCAGCAGCGTGGGCTGCTCCTGCACCACGAAGGCAAGCGGGCCAAGGTTCGAGAACTGGCGCAACTCGGCCATCCGCAGGCCGAAATCGTCCGCCTTTGCCGCCGCGGCCGAGGCGTCCAGCAGACGGCCGACCAGCGCTGCCGGAATCCGTATGTCCGGGTCCAGCAGCACGTTGCGGCTGATCTTCGCCGCACGCAATTGCTGGTACGGATCCAGGCCCAAGGCACGCGCAACTTCAACGTAATTGGTGAGGCTGGCGCTGCGCAGATAGTAGGACATCGTGTTTTCCCTGAGTGTCCCTGAATGTAAATTGATCGTCCCGAAACGTCAAATTTCCGCTGGCCGTTCAACGATACTTGTGAAACCGAAACGCGGTTACCCCAATACAAGGAGCCGCAGCGCCGATGGCGCTACGGCAGCCAACATTACTCAGGAGCACAGCCATGCAATTCCTCGACGATTCCCTCCATCCCGAGAACCAGGACAAGGTCGTTATCACCGTCGCCCCGTACGGGCCGGAGTGGATGCCGCAGGATTTCCCGGAAGACATTCCGGTGACCATGGAAGAACAGGTGCAGAAGGCTGTGGACTGCTACAACGCCGGCGCCACGGTGCTGCACCTGCATGTGCGCGAACTGGACGGCAAGGGCTCCAAGCGCCTGTCCAAGTTCAATGAGCTGATCGCCGGCGTGCGCGCCGCGGTGCCCGACATGATCATCCAGGTCGGCGGCTCGATCTCCTTCGCGCCGGAAGACGAGGGCGAGGCCGCCAAGTGGCTGTCGGACGATACGCGCCACATGCTGGCCGACCTGACGCCGAAGCCCGACCAGGTGACCGTGGCCATCAACACCACGCAGATGAACATCATGGAGCTGCTGTACCCCGAATACCTGAAGGGTACGTCGCTCGAGAATCCGGCCTACCAGGCCGCCTACAGCGAGATGACCGTGCCCGCCGGCCCGGCCTGGCTCGAAGAGCACCTGCGCCGCCTGCAGGCGTCCCGCATCCAGCCGCACTTCCAGCTCACCGGCATCCACGCGCTCGAAACGCTCGATCGCCTGGTACGCAAGGGCCTGTACAAGGGTCCGCTGAACCTGACCTGGATCGGCATCGGCGGCGGCTTCGACGGCCCCAACCCGTTCAACTTCTTCAACTTCGTGCACCGCGCCCCGGACGGCTGCACCGTCACCGCCGAGTCGCTGCTGAAGAACGTGCTGCCGTTCAACATGATGGCGATGTCCATGGGCCTGCATCCGCGCTGCGGCATCGAGGACACCATCATCGACCAGCACGGCAACCGCATGACCTCGGTGCAGCAGATCGAGCAGTGCGTGCGCGTGGCGCGCGAACTGGGCCGCGAGATCGCCTCGGGCAAGGAAGCCCGCGAGATCTATCGCATTGACACCTGGTACGACAGCGCCGAGGAAACGCTCGCGGCCAACGGCATGGCGCCCAACCGCAAGGCTGGCCAGAAAAACCTGCCGCTGCGCGCCGCCTGACCCACGGCTGAACCTCAGCCTCCCCCGGCCGCGTTCCCCCACGGAACCGGCCGGGCCGTCCGGACGACCGACGCTGCGCCACTCGCGCAGGATGGACCCCATGAGCCAGACCGATTCCATTTCCGATCCTGTTGCCGATCCAGTTGCCGTTGCCGGTGCCGCTGCCCCATCTGCCGCCGTTTCAGCTGGCGGTCCCGCCGCCTGCTCCCCCGCCGAGCCCATCGGCAATCCCTGCATCAATATCTGCCGCATGGACCAGGCCAACAAGTACTGCCAGGGATGCGGCAGGACCACGCTGGAGATTGGCCGCTGGGACCGGATGAGCCAAGCGGAGCGCGCACAGGTCATGACTTCGATCGAGGCCCGGCGCCCGGCGCGGCGCGCGCCTGCCCGGATGGGCTGATCCAGGCCCTCTACTCGGCTCCTAGCCGTCCTGTACACACGCCACCACAAGCACGGCACGCTTTCGCGTGACGCCGCCATGACCATTTCTTCCTCCCTGTCGGTCGACGCCTACTTCGACCTGATCTGCCCCTGGTGCCTGATCGGCAAGCGCCACCTCGAAACCGCGCTGGCCCGCTGGGCGCTGGAACAGCCGAACGTGCCTGTCACCGTTGCATGGCATTCGTACCCTCTGATGCCGACCCTGCCGGTTGAGGGCCTGTCCTTCCGCGCGTTCTACCTGGCCCGCCTCGGCAGCCCGGAAGCAGTGGCGGCGCGGCAAGCCCAGGTGCGCGATGCCGCGCGCGAAGCGGGCGTCACGCTGGCACTGGAGCGCATCGAGGTGATGCCCAACACGGTGCTGGCGCACCGCCTGGTCCGATTCGCGGCGCTGACGCACGGCCAAGCGGCCGCTTCGGCATTGATCGATGACCTGTTCTCGCGCTACTTCATGCAGGGGCAGAACATCGGCGATCCCGCCGTGCTGCGCCAGGCCGCAGAGGCCTGCGGCATCCGCACGCCGGGTCCGGCCGGAACACCGGTGAGCGCAGACCTCGACTGGCTGCCGCCCCTGGACGACCCATACGCGCCCCCCCATCGCCCTGGGCTGGGTGTGCCGCATTTTGTCTTCAACGGCACGCACAACGTATCCGGCGCACGCCCGGCTGACGCGCTGCTTGGCGCCATGCGGCGCGCGCTGGCGGCTACCACCGGCCAGAGCGTCGCGCTGTCCTGCGCCTGAGGCGCGCAGGCACACCCCCATTTAATCGGCCGCCGGACGTCCGTGGCCACTGGCGGCCACGCTGCATCTCGCCCCGCTGCATGCCAGGGCGGCGGGGACGCATGCGCCGTTCCCCCTGGTTTCTTCCCGCTGATAACACACAACGAAAAGAATGCAAACAACGGAGACAAAGATGCCACACCGCCACACTCGCAAGCCGGTCCGCAGCGCGGCCATCGCCGCCGCCGTCACACTGACGCTGGCCATGCCCGCCGCCATGGCGTGGACCAGCAAGCCCGTCAGGGTGCTGGTGCCGGCGCCGGCCGGCGGCACCATGGACGTCATCGCCCGCCTGCTGGCTGACCAGTTGACCGCTGACCTCGGCCAGCCGGTGGTGGTGGACAACAAGCCCGGCGCGGGCGGCAGCATTGCCATCAGCGCCATGCTGGCGGCACCGCCCGACGGGCAGACCATCGCGATCACCGCCAGCAACGTGCTGACCGAGGTGCCGCACGTACTCAAGACCCCATTCGACCCGCTCAAGGACGTACGGCCGATCGCCGCCGTGGCCAGGTCGCGCCTGCTACTGGTCGGCGCGCCGACCTTGCCCGCCAAGGACTTCAAGAGCCTGATCGCCTATGTGAAGGCGAACCCCGGCAAGCTTGGCTTCGCTTCCTACAGCGCCGGCACCGCCTCGCACTACGCGGGCATGATCATGAACCAGAAGGCAGGACTGGACCTGCCGCACGTTCCCTTCGCGGGATCGAGCCCCGCGCTGGCCCAGGTCATGGGCGGGCAGATCGCCCTGATGTACGACGGCATGGTGACCTCGCTGCCGTTGATCCGCGCCGGCAAGCTGCAGGCCTACGCGGTGGCGTCGCCCGCGCGTTCGCCGCTGTTGCCGCAGGTGCCGACGTTTGCCGAGCTGGGATATCCGGAAGTGGACTTCAGCAACTGGGTGGGCGTGATCGCCTCCGCCAGGCTGCCGGAAGACCTGGCCCGCAAGATCGAGGCCGCGAGCTACAAGGCGGCCGCCACGCCGCGGGTGCGCGAGCGCATGGAATCGCTGGGCTACGAGCCCATTCCCGCGCAGTCCATGTCGCAGCTGGGCCAGTCCGTGCGCGCCGATTTCGAGCGCAATGCCGGCATCGTCAAGGCCTTCCACATCCAGCCCTGAACCTGAGTACCGTCCGCAGGGAATTAGAGAGCCCGCCGCCCGGCGGGGCGCCTGCGGGCGCCTTTTTCTTTTGGCGGACGGTGGCATGAGCTGCGTACTTTCGCTAGCGTACGGAGTTGTTCAAGCCAAAAGCCTGTTTCGACTCCCCTGCGGGGAGCCGACCTACTTTCTTGTCTTGCCAAGAAAGTAGGCAAAGAAGGCGCGCCGGATGCGGCTTAACACCCCCTCGCGGGCTGGCGAAAAGAGCGGCCGGGCCCCAACTCGGATCGCCTTAAGGCGATCCTCAGACAGGGGGCCCTCTTTTCCGCTCTTTTCGCCAGCCCGCGAGGCGCCGCATACGGCAGGGTAAAGACGCCACGCCTCACTTCGCATCGGGTGACGGGTGTTCGGCCAGCTAGCTGGCCGAACACAATGCGTCGGCGTGCGATGCCGCACCCAGTCCGCGAAGGTGCCTGGCAAACCAGCAGCAGAAAATCCGCGCCGCCTTCCCCGGAATCCCTCGTTGAACCACAAAAAAAACGGCGCCAGTCCCGCAGGACTGGCGCCGCAATTCCCTTTGTGCCTCAGGCCGCGTCTTCGCGCAGCTTCTTCTTGTTGATCTTGCCCACGCTCGTCTTCGGGATCTCGTCCACGAAGAGGATCCGGTCGACTTCCGGCACCGCGTACTTGCTGATGCGCTGGGACTCCACATGCGCCAGCAAGCGCTCGCGGATCTGGCTGGCATCGACCTGCGTGCCGGGCACGCGCACGACGAACGCCATCGGGCGCTCGCCCCACTTGGCATCGGGCACGCCAATCACCGCGCACTCCTTGACACCAGGAACCTGCGAGACGAGGTGTTCGACCTCGATCGAAGACACCCA
The DNA here is from genome assembly GCF_056930435.1 of Cupriavidus sp. 09_S30. NCBI lineage: Bacteria > Pseudomonadati > Pseudomonadota > Betaproteobacteria > Burkholderiales > Burkholderiaceae > Cupriavidus > Cupriavidus sp. 09_S30. Next base: position 3,055,455 of record NZ_JBXOWI010000002.1, read on the forward strand.
TTCGCCGCCGGTCTTGATCACGTCCTTGAGCCGGTCCACGATGCGCACGAAGCCGTCCTGCCCCATCACGGCGATGTCCTGCGTGTGCAGGTAGCCACCGGACCACAGGGTTTCCGACGCCTCCGGCTTGCCGAAGTAGGCGCGCGTCAGGAACGGCGCGCGCAGCACGATCTCGCCACGGCTGCTGCCGTCGCGCGGCACGTCCCGCATGTCCTCGTCCACGAGGCGGTAGTCCACCATCGTCACCGGCCGTCCGGTGGAGCAGCGCAGGCGCACTTCTTCCGCGCGGTCAGGCGCCGTGTAGCCGGGCGGCAGCTGCGCGAGCGATACGATCGGCCCGGTCTCCGACATGCCATAACCGGCGAACACATCGATGCCACGCGCCAGCGCGGCCTCGCACAGGGCGGGGGGCAGGGCCGAGCCGCCGATGATGATCTTCCACCCGGAGAGATCGACGCTGCCGTCCTGCGAGGCATCCAGCATCATCTGCAGGATGGTCGGCACGCAATGCGAGAAACTGACCCGCTCCGTTTTGCGCAGCTTGAGCAGCATGTCCGGCGCATAGCGGCCGGGCAGCACGGTGCGCAGCCCCAGCATGACGGCGATATACGGGATGCCCCAGGCCAGCACGTGGAACATCGGCGTGATGGGCATGTACACATCCTCGCGATGCAGGCGCTGGCCTTCTCGCGGCGAGCACAGGCTGGTGGCCGAAGCAAGCGCGTGCAGCACAATGTCGCGGTGGCTGTAGCAGACGCCCTTGGGGTCCCCGGTCGTACCCGTGGTGTAGAAGGTCGCCGCCTTGGTGTTCTCGTCGAAGTCGGGGAACTCGAAGTCGGGCGACGCCTTGCCCAGCAGTGCCTCGTACTCGCCTGCCAGCGGCAGCGACGTCTGGGGCGCCGCCTGCCCGTCGGCGAGCAGCACGAAGCGGTGCTCGCCGCGCAGCTCGTGGCGGATCTGCTCCAGCACCGGAAGGAAATCCGGATGGACCAGCACGGTCTGTGCGCCGGAGTCATTCAGCGTGTAAAGGATCTGCTGGGGCGACAGGCGCACGTTGACCGTGAACAGGGTCGCGCCCATCATCGGGACACCGAAGTAGCACTCCAGGTAGCGATGGCTGTCCCAGTCCATCACGGCCACGGTGTCGCCCGGGCGTACGCCCTGCGCCTTCAGTGCCGAGGCGAGGCGCCCGATCCGCTGCCGGAAGTCGCGGAAGGTATAGCGCATCTGGTCGCGGTAGCTGATCGTCTGGTCTCCATAGAGACTCAGTGCATTGACCAGCAGCTGCTTGACCAGCAGCGGATAGGCGTAGGCGGAGGGGGTGGGCTGGATGAGGTTCGGCTGCATGCGCAATCGCTCCCGTCAGAAAGGCTTGGTGCCGATGATGCCCGCGCGCTCCATCTTGCGATGGCACGGCGCATAGTCCATCACCGCGTAGTGCTGGGTGGCACTGTTGTCCCAGATCGCCACGCTGTTGGGCTGCCACTGCCAGCGCACCTGGTACTCGGGGATATAGGCCTGGCTGATCAGATAGCGCAGCAGGTCAGCGGCGCCCGGGTTGGCGTCCTGGCCGAAGCGCACGCGCTCGGCCGTATGATAGTTCGTGAAGTGCGTCGTAAAGCCGTTCACGTACAGGATCTTCTCCCCGGTTTCCGGGTGCGTGCGCACCACCGGATGTTCCGCGTCGGGATACCGGGCCTTGAGCGCCAGGCGCTTCTCGATCGGCATCGCCGCGCCGAAGCTGGCCTCGATGCTGTGGCGTGCGCGCAGATCTGCGATCTGCGCCTTGATGTACTCGGGCAGCTTCTCGTAGGCCAGCACCATGTTCGCCCACATGGTGTCGCCGCCGACGGGCGGGCACTCCACGCAGCGCAGCACGGCGCCGAACTGCGGCGCTTCGCGCCAGGTGGCGTCGGAGTGCCAGGCGTTCTCGTAACGGTCGTTGGGCTGGTCGGGGGACTTGTAGATGCGCACCAGGCCGGGGTTCTCAGGATCGCTGCCGGCGACGGGATGGTCCTCCAGCTCGCCGAAGCGGCGGGCGAAGGCCACGTGTTCAGCACGGCTGAACGTCTGGTCACGCAGGAACAGCACGCGGTGCTGCAGCAGCAGTGCGCGGATTTCGGCAAACAGATTGTTGTCGTGGACCGCGTCTGCGAGGTTGACGCCGATCAGTTCGGCGCCCAGGGCGCAGTTAAGTTGTCGGACTTGCATGGCCTGTCTCCTCTTCAGATGACGAAGATCGAAGAGCCCGTCGTCTTGCGCGATTCCAGGTCCCGATGGGCCTGCACAGCGTCTTCCAGCGCGTAGTGCTGGTTGATCTCGATGCGGATCCGGCCCGCGCCGACATGATCGAAGATCTCGCCCGCCAGTTCCGCCTTCTCGGCCGGGTCGGCAATGTAGTCGGCCAGCGCGGGGCGGGTCAGGAACAGCGAGCCCTTCATGGCCAGCAGTACGGGATCGAACGGCGGGATCGGGCCCGATGCCGTGCCCACGCAGACCATGGTACCGCGGCGCTTGAGCGAGTCCAACGACGACATGAAGGTGCTCTTGCCGACGCTGTCGAACACCACCGACACGCCAACGCCTTCGGTCAGTTCGCGCACGCGCTTGGCCACGTCTTCATGGCTGTAGTTGATCACATGATCGCAGCCGTGGGCGCGCGCCACTTCCGCCTTGGCCTCGGTCGAGACGGTACCGATCACGGTGAGGCCAAGCAGCTTGGCCCACTGCGAAACGATCAGCCCCACACCACCGGCGGCGGCATGCAGCAGAACGGCGTCGCCGGCCTTGAAGGCATGGATGCGACGCATCAGATATGCCGAGGTCAGGCCACGCATGGTCATGGCGGCAGCCGTCTCGAAACTGATCGCTTCCGGCAGGCGGATCAGCGGCGCGGCGGGCACCAGGCGCTCGGTGCTGTAGGCGCCCAGCGTATTGATGAAGCCCGTGTACGTCACGCGATCGCCGACGGCCACGTTGCTCACGTCCGGGCCAATCGCCTGCACGACCCCTGCCGCTTCCACGCCCATGCCGCAGGGGAGCGGCACCGGATAGGTGCCGTTGCGGAAATAGGTGTCGGCGTAGTTCAGGCCGACCGCCACGTGGCGGATGCGCACCTGCCCAGGGCCAGGCTCGCCGACCTCAACCTCCTCGACGCGCAGCACTTCCGGTCCGCCGGTCTCGTACATGCGGATTACTTTTGCCATGAATTGTCTCCTTGTTTATTGCCGACGCTGGCAGCGCCGTCGATACAGTAAATGTAGGCATTGCCGCGGTCCGCCGCTTTGCAATCTGCTCCGCCCACTTTGCATTTCATGCCACGGCGGTCTATGATCGCGCTGCAATGGCGCCGCACAGAACGGCACCCGGAACAAGACAAGAAAAATGGAGACAGGATCCGCGTGGAACCGCTGATACGTGCAGCAGCACTGACCAATTTCTTCGAGATCGGGCACGACCTCGGCATGAACCCGCAGGCGCTGCTGCGCCAGGTGAAACTGAACCGCACCATGCTGCAGGATCCCGACCAGCGCATACCCGCCAGCGCGGTGATCGCCCTGCTCGAAGCGGCGGCGCAGGCCAGCGGGTGCCCTACCTTCGGTCTGCGCATGGCCGAGTCGCGGCAGTTGTCCGACTTCGGCGTGATGAGCCTGCTGATCAGCCAGCAGCCCACGCTGCGTGCGGCGCTGGCCACCACCATCCGCTATCGCCACCTGGTCAACGATTCGGTCGCGCTGCTGCTCGAGGACGCCGGCAAGGTGGTCATCATCCGGCAGGAACTCGTCTCGGATGTGCCATCGCGCCAGGCGACCGAACTGGCCATCGGCGTGGTCTTCCGCATGTGCCACGCGCTGCTTGGCGCGCGCTGGCATCCGCTCAGCGTCAACTTCGCGCACGCGGCGCCGCCAGACCTGCGTGTTCACAAGCGCATCTTCGCGTGCCCGCTGGAGTTCGACAGCGAGTTCAACGGCATCGTCTGCCTGGCGGCCGACCTGGACTCTCCCAATCCTGCCGCAGACCCGGCCATGGCGCGCTATGCGCAGCGCTTCATCGATGCCTTGCCGGTAGCCGGCGAGCGCTCGATCAGCCACGAAGTGCGCAGTGCCATCTACCTGATGCTGCCGATGGGCCGTGCCACCTGTGAAGCGGTGGCCCAGGGACTGGGGCTGAGCTTGCGCACCATGCAGCGCCAGCTCGACGATGCCGGCGAGAGCTTCACCGGCATCCTCAATGAAGTGCGCCGCGAACTGGCCAGGCGCTATGTCGAGAATCCGCGCTATTCGCTGCTGCGCGTATCCGAACTGCTCGGCTACGGCTCGCCGAGCGCATTCACGCGCTGGTTCTCCGCTCAGTTCGGGGTGCCGCCCGTCGCATGGCGGACGCAGGGAGTCGGCCGCGTTGCCGAGCGTTCGCAGCAAGTGCACTGAGGGAAGCGCGGCGCCATCGCCCCGCAAGGATTCAACAGCGTCGTCACAGCAAGTTGTGTGCGCTTGCGCTCGGGATGCCGGCCGCACCACGGCGCCATCTCAATCGTCGACGCCGCTGCGCGTGAGCAGCACGGGACCATCCCACTGCATCAGCACGCTGCTGGCGACGCTGCCCATCAGCACCCGCTGCATGCCATGGTGCCCGTGCGTACCCATTGCGATCAGGTCTGCGTCCCAGCCCTCGGCCTTGGCCACGATCGTTTCCGCGATCCGCCCTGGCTTCACGCACTTGTCGGCGAGGACCAAGGTGCAGGAGACACCGGCCGCCGCCAGCACATCGCCGGCAGCGCGCAAGGCACCCCGGCCGAGCTCGGCCATGCAGCGCAAAAGTTCGTTGCGGTCGAGGTACGCGACTTCGAACAGCGGTTCACGGTCATCGACCACATAGACCACCTCTACCGCCGCGTCCATGGCCTTGGCCAGCGCAGCCACCTCGATGGTGGCCAGGCGGGAGGCGTGGCCGCCATCGACCGCGAGAAGGATCTTTCGATACATGGGGTGCTCCTCATCGATGGGTACCGCCACAGCATGCGGGCGCGTGCCCGCAGACCGCACCGACTTCCAGTGGACCGGCCAGCAATTCCCCCTCCTCGAACTCCGCCGGGAAACGCACGAGCAGGTGGACCCGGTGGCCGCCAGCCTGCACGCGGATGCTGCGGCATTCGAGTGCCGTGCCATACCGGATGACGGTGCGGTAGCTGCCGGGCGCGAGCGTTATGTACAGGAAAGGCCCCTCGCTCAGCGCCAGCAGGATGATCTGCCGCCGGGCGTCGAAGACCGTCACCGAGACATCGGAGAGAGCGCCGCCGCCTGCGCTGTCGAGAAAGTGCATGCGCACATTGAACCGCGGCGCCATGCGCCGGATTGCGACGGCTTCGTCGCGGCCGACGCCGCCCGACACATACGCAATCCCATGCTGGTGCTGGACCGGCGGCGCGGCGCTCACTTCCTGCGCAAGCAGTGGACCATCGGCGGCCCCCCAGAGGGCCGCGGCGCAAGACAGGCTCAATGCCAACGTGGATGCGCGCATGTGGCTCTCCTCGATGGAAGGCAGATGATGGAGCCCCCGCCCAGTCGGGTAGCGCGGGCCGACGCGGCCCGCCCTACGCCTTGAGCCTAGTCGACCTGCAACGCCCCGGATTGGCCAGGATCAAGTTCGCCGGGCCGGCAGATGCTGCCGCGGTGCACGAGGTGGCCGCGCCGCCGCTCCCGAGGCCGCGGCGAGCCACCCATCGATGCATCTGCGCTGTGGCGCTGCGACCTCGCCGTCCCTGGACATCGCAGGATTCGCTGATCCAGGTCAAGCCGGAACGCCACCGGCAATCCAAACTGGAAGCCATGCGGTGGCGAGATGAGCGGTGTGGCGTGCCCGCCCCCCTGGGCGATGGCGCAGCCCCTCGGCATGCCATCGATACAGGCGCAGAATACTAGCGGCGTGCAAGCGAAGGAGGCCCATATCATGCCCCAAACCATCCTGGTGGCCCTCGACGAGAGCAGCTGTGCCAGCCGGGCACTGCAGGAGGCGATCGCGCTGGCTTCGTCTTCCAAGGCAAGGCTGGAAATCGTCCATGTCATCGACAACAGCTACCTGAAGCGCGATCTCGGATACGTCGACACCGACGAACTGGGCGCGCGGCGTGTCGCCGCCGGCGAAGAACTCTTGAAGAACGCGGCCGCCGCCGCGCGCGCGGCTGGGGTGGCGACCGACACCCGGCTCGTCAACGACATGCTGTCGCAGGGCGACATCCCCTCCGCCATCCGCCAGGCGGCCAAAGACGGTGGCGCGCAGATGATCGTGATCGGCACGCATGGGCGGCACGGCCTGCGTCGCCTGCTGCTGGGCAGCGTGGCCGAAAGCCTGGCGCGCGAATGCGATGTGCCGGTGCTGCTCGTGCGCGAGAGCCAGCCAGCCACAGACGTCCCGGCGGCCCCAGGTACGCCATCGTGAAGCGGATCGCCTTCTCCCACCGGCCGCCGGCCTACTGTGCGGCGGGGCCCACCCTGGACTGCGCGGCGGACGTCGATGGCCAGCCCGCCAGCTACTCGATCACGGCCGAAGCGCTGGAAGATCACTTCGGCGCGCGATCCTGCCGGGCCGAGGACTTGATCGTCGCCTTCCAGGACAACAAGGAGGAGATCCAGCGCGTCGCCCGGGCGCTGTTCGAGATCACCGACGCGCACCGCATCGTCCTGCACAGCGGTCATTTCCGTTTCCCGGTCTGAGAGCGGCCTCGGTGGCAGGCCGGAGCGCGGTCCGGCACACGGGCCGGCCACGACGGACGCACGCGGCACATTGATGCATGCGGCATGTGCCCAGCCCTTGCGCTCGATCAAGGCAGGGCGGTCCGGCGCTCATATAGTGAACTGGCTTGCAGGCCTGCATGACAGGAGCCGCCAATGAGAGTCGACGAAGTGTGTTCCCGCATGGTGCATCACGTGCCCTTGTCCTGTACCTTGCACGAGGCCGCACGGCTGATGCGCGATCGTCATGCCAAGATGCTGTTCGTTACCGAGAAGGACGGCCCCTACCAGCGCATCCTCGGCGTGGTCACCGACCGCGACCTGGTCGTGCACGGGCTCGCGGACCAGCCTGCCTGCGGCAATGCGCCCGTCTCCGCCGTCATGACCAGGGGCGTGATTGCCACCGAAGGCTATGCGGCTGTCAGCGATGCCTTGCGCAGAATGCTGGCGCATGGCGTGCGCCGGCTCGCCGTCAAGGAAGGCGATTCCACCGTGGTCGGCATCCTTTCACTGGACGACGCGGTGCGCTCCCTTGGCGCGGACATCGGCATGCTGACCAATGTGCTGCAGCGCGAGCGCGAAGGAGATGGCAGCGACGGCATGAGTGCGATGTTCCGCCTCTAGTCTATGGGCCCACTGCTCCAGGCCGGCGCGGTATGCTGCATCCAGCCCGCCAGCACGGCGGCACCGCGGGGCCGGCGCTGCGGCGTGGGAGACCGCGCGTTGCGCGTCAGTGCGAGAACAGCACCGGCACCGTCATCGCGGCAAGCATGGTCTGCGTGACGCCGCCCAGCACCACCTCCCGCATCCGGGCATGTCCGTATGCACCCATCACGATCAGGTCAACGCTGAGGTCCGCGCTGCGTGACAGCAGCAGCTCGCCGAGCGCCTGGTCGGTCACGCCGGGCAGCGTCTCGAGCGTCGCCTCGATGCCCTGGCGGCGCAGGTAGTCCACGGCATGCTCGCCGGGCGCTTCGCGCTCGTGGCCGGTGCCGCTGGCATGCGGCGCGCAGACAACGTGCACGGCTCGCGCTTGCGCCAGGATCGGCACCGCGTCGTGCATGGCGCGCGTCGATTCGCGCGTGCCGCCCCAGGCCAGCATCACCGTAGCGCCGGTGCTGGCGAACCGCCCTGTGTAAGGCACCACGAGGACCGGACGGCCGCAACTCAGCAGCAGGGATTCGACGAACTTCTCGGTGACCCAGGAATCGCCGTCGCCGGGGTCGTACTGGCCCGCGACAATCAGGTCCGCCATGCATGCCTCGCGCTGCACCACGTCGAGCGGAGCGCCCTGCTGGGCGCGCCACTCGACCTCGACCGGCGACTCGTCCGCCGCTCCTTCGAAGGCATGGCGCATCTGGCTGACGGCCTCCGCGCGCCGTTGCGCCAGCGCTTCCATGAATTCCCGGTCCTGCTGGCGCCGCAAGGCCAAGGCCGGATCCGGCTGCGGCAGCAAGGGCAGGCCGATCAGGGTCGCCTTCTGCGCCGCGGCGAGCCGCGTGGCGATCTCCAGGCGGTGATACGCCCTGCGGCTGCTGTCGAGCAGCGCCATGACGGACGAATAGCGCATGGTCAGGCTCCAGGATGGACAGTGGGTCGGGTGCGCCAAGGGCAGGCGGCGGCCGATGGATGCGCCGGGATCCGGCATCGCTGCCGGCACGCGCCGTTTCACTGTAGCCGCCAGCCTTGCGAGCGGGTTGACCCAGCGCAAGGCCGCGCGCAATCGCGGCCTTTGATTCCCATCGAATAGCGGCGGCCCGGTTCGCCTATCGCGGATTGTGCAGCGCTGCGCCGCAGCACGGCGCGCATGTCAGAGATCGTCCGCCTCGTCGAACAGGCGATGGCGGATCGCGTAGCGTACCAGGGCGGCATCGTTTCCCAGTTCCAGCTTTTCCATGATCCGCATCTTGTAGGTGCTGACCGTCTTGGCGCTCACGCACAGGGACGCCGCGATCTCGGTGAGCGCCTCGCCGGCGACCAGATGCCGGTACACCTCCATCTCGCGGTCCGACAGCCGCAGGTGCGGCGCCTCGTTCCCTTCCTGCAGGCCGGCGGCGAGCTTCTCCGCCATCGCCTGGCTCACATAGGTGCCACCGCCGGCAACCTTGGCGATGGCGTTGACCAGTTCGGTCGCGGCGCTCTCCTTGGTCAGGTAGCCCGACGCGCCGGCACGGAATGCGCGCATCACGTATTGCTCCTCCGCGTGCATCGTCAGCACCAGGATGCGCAGCGCGGGTTGCTCCGCCCGCAATTGCCGGATCAGTTCGAGCCCGTTGCGCCCGGGCATGGAGAGATCCAGCAGGATGAGCTGGGCGCAGCACTCACGCGCCAGCTTCGGCACCTCGGTGCCGTCCGCCGCTTCGGCGACGATCTCGAATCCTCCGGCCCGCTCCAGGATGTGGCGCAGGCCATCGCGAACCACGGCGTGGTCGTCGGCAATCATGACCCGGATCATCAATGGCCCTCCTCCGCGCCAGGCGTCGTGGCGGGAAAGCGCACCATCAGGCAGAAACCCTGCCCTGGCGACGGCGGGATGGCAACACTGCCGCCGATCAGCCTGGCGCGTTCGCGGATTCCCAGGAGCCCGAAGGACACGCGTTTCGGGCGCTCCGGCATCGTCCCGTCCCAGCCGCGGCCGTTGTCGCAGACAGTCAGCTGATACCACTCCCCGGCGCGCTCCAGCGATATGTCGACGGCCGACGCGCCGGCGTGACGGGCCACATTATTGAGTGCTTCCTGCACGATGCGGAAGACCGCGGTGCCGGTCCGTTCCGGCACCTCGATCTCATCGCCGATCGTGTGGGGCTCGACCTGGATCCCATAGCGCGTCGAAAAGTCCTTCGCCAGCCACTCGATGGCCGGCACCAGGCCCAGTTCATCGAGCAGCGCGGGGCGCAGGTCAGCGGCAATGCGCCGCACCGAGCTGACCGTCTCGTCGATGACAGCGTGCATCGCTTCGATCGGCCCGGCGGCGGAGTCTATGGCGCCGGCCTCGCGCAGGTCGCCGGCCAGCATCGCGAGATCCATCTTGAGCGCGCTCAAGCGCTGGCCGAGATCGTCGTGCAGTTCCCGCGCGATGCGGCGCTTCTCCTCCTCGCGCGCCGCGAGGATGCTGTCGGAGAGCTGCTGCAGCTCTTCACGCGATCGGCGCAGCGCCTGCTCGGCCAGCACGCGTTCGGTAGTGTCGCGCAGCATCACCGTATAGAGCTTTCCGCCACCATCCGGGGTCTGCGAGATCGAGGCCTCGATCGGGAACTCGACGCCGTCGCGCCGCAAGGCATAGAGCGTGCGTTGCTGCCCCATCTGGCGCTCGGAAACGCCGGTCACGCCGAAGCGGCGCACGTGCCGCTCATGCGCGGCACGGTAGCGCTGCGGGATGAAGTCGCCAAGCGGGCGGCCCAGCGCATCTCCCGCCTTCCAGCCGAACAGGGTCTCCGCCATCGGATTGAAGAGTACGACGCGCTGCTGCTCGTCCACGGTGATGATGGCCTCCATCGACGAACGGATGATGCCGGCAAGACGCGCTTCGCTTTCGACGGCCCCGTAGACCTGCACATCGGCGCGGGCGTCCGCGCCATCGGCAGGGAGGGCGCGCGGGCGGCTCCGCCCCGGCCGCTTCCAGGCGGCGACCGCAGCAGCGCACGCCAGCAACAGCACCAGGGCGGTACGGCAGGCAGTGCCAGAGGGATAGGCTCTCGAGCCGCGCGGCATTCCGTTGGCGATTTGAGGCGGTGACGGTCCAGGCGATTGATCAACGTTAGGAGACTTTTCCCGACTTGGGAACTCCTTCGGCCGACGGCACCGCCCGCCACGGCGAAAAGTGCGCCCCCACGTACTTCGGCGTCCGACCAGCCTGCACGCCTGCCCGAACCCAGGCTGGCTGCCTCAGTCCCGGGGGAGCCGGATGATCAGCCGATCCGCCGCAACCGGCGCGTGCAAACCCATGCGCCGAGGATGCCGGCGACCATGAAGAACGCCCCAAGGTAGCGCTTCTCGAGCGGCGTGAGTCCTGCCAGCCAGTCCCGGCCGGCGGGACTGAGCACCAGCCATGCCACGCCGACGCTAGCCAGCACGAGCAGGGCGAGCGCAAGCTCCTCGAGCATCCGCAACGGACCGATGCCCCTGGCGGCTTCGCTGCGTGGATCCGTTTTCATGGTTTAACAAGACAACAGCAGACCAGGCTCCAGACGGTGGCATGACGGCCATCCGGGAACCATTCCGGATCGCACCATGCCTGCACAGCGCATGCCCATGCGCCGAGCCGAGCCGAGCGACAGCTGCCTGGCAGAGGCCGTCGACTGATTCAAGTCTAGACTCCGGCCAGCATGCCGTTGTTCCGGGCCGGCCTGCGTTCGGCTGCGCGCGGCCCAATGCCGCGCCGGAGATGCCGCCGTCCGCGGTGGGGGCGCCGGTTGCATGACGGCATCCCGTACCAACTAACGCGGGATGCCGTCCATGTGAAACAGCGCCATGGCAATGGCATACATCGAGCATGCCGCTGCCATCAGCAGCATGCCGCCCACCAGGGATGCCGTCATCGTCTGAAGCGCGACGTCCGAGAGGAACGACGCGCCCTGCCAGCTCGCGCCGGCAAGCCGGTACGAGGCACGGCAGATTCTCGTCCTGGCTGTGAAGAAGAAGGTGCTCTGCGACATCGGCGGCTCCGGAAGGCGATAGGATGGCCTGCGTGCCGACTCGTCCGTGCCGGGCGCCAGCACGATTAGCACGATTCGCGCGCGCACTTGATGCAGCCCCTCAGTGCGCCGCCGCTGCGGCGTCGGATGCCGCCCCCCTGACAGGTCTGGTGAGCCAGATCAGCGGCACGATGGCGACAAAGATCACGCCCGAGATCCAGAAGATATCGTTCAGGCCGAGCATGATCGCCTGCGTGTTCAGGCTGCGCTCAAAGTAGGCGACAGCCTGCTCGGGGGTGAAGCCCAGGGTCGACTGGATCGAATGAAGGGCGGCGCCATACAGCGGGTTGTCCGGGCCGGCTTGATCCACCAACCGGGCATGGTGCAGCACGGCGCGGTTGTTCCAACCGGTGGTGGCCAGGGACGTGCCCACGGCACCGCAGAATACCCGGGCGAAGTTCGACAAGCCGGCGGCGGCCGGAATCTTCTCGGGCGCCTGGCCTGAAAGGATGATCGCGGTCAGCGGGACGAAGAACAGCGCGGTCGGAATGCCTTGCAGCAAGGTGGGGAGTACCAGTGTGTAAGTGTCCACGCCGGTGGTGTATTCCGAGCGCATGAAGAACACGCCGGCAAAGCCGAGGAAGGACAGTGTGGCCAGCACGCGCAGTTCCGACTTGGGCAGGATCTTGCCCAGCACCGGCGCCAATAGAACGGCAAAGATGCCCAGCGGCGCGGTCACGAGCCCGGCATTGACGGCGGGGTAGGCCAGGTACTGCTGCATCCACTGCGGCAGCACCACCAGGTTGGCGAAGAACACGGCGTAGGCCACCGAGATGGCCACGGTGCCGGCCAGGAAGTTGCGGCCATTGAACAGGCGCAGGTCGATGATCGGATTCGGTTCCGTCAACTCCCAGATCACGAAGAAGAGGAAACTGAGCAGGGCGGTAATGGCGAGGCCGATGATGACCGGCGAGCTGAACCAGTCCAGGTCCTTGCCCTTGTCGAGCATGATCTGCAGCGATGCCACCCAGGTGATCAGTGAAGCCAGGCCGACCAGGTCGATGGGCAACTTGTGCGTCGGCGTTTCGCGGTCTCGATAGATCGCCCACGTGACGGCCGCGGCGAACAGGCCGACCGGCACATTGATGTAGAAGATCCATGACCACGAGTAGCTGTCGGTCATCCAGCCGCCCAGGGCCGGGCCGGCGATCGGGCCGACGGTGGCGGTCATGGACCACAGGGCCAGGGCGGCGCCGCTTTTTTCCTTGGGGTAGGAAGACAGCAGGATCGATTGCGACAGCGGAATCAGCGGGCCCGCCACCGCGCCCTGCAGGATGCGCGCGGCCAGCAGCACGGTCAGGTTGGGCGCCATGCCGCACAGCCACGATGACAGCACAAACATCAGGATGGCGCCGACGAACAAGCGGATCTGGCCCACGCGCTGGGTCAGCCAGCCAGTCAGCGGGATCGCCACGGCATTGGCGGCGGCAAACAACGTGATGACCCAGGTGCCCTCATCCACCGACACGCCGAGGTTGCCGGAAATCGTCGGGATCGCAACGTTGGCGATCGATGAGTCCAGCACGTTCATGAAGGTGGCCAGGGCCACGGCAAAGCTTCCCATCACCAGCTTGCTGCCGGTGAGCGAGGCTGGTGCTGGCGCGGGCGAGGTCTGGGCTTGGGATGGCATGATGCGCTCCAGCTAAAATCTGATATCTGATCTGTCAGCTAAATGGGCGAGGCGGGACGGCAGTGCGGTGTCCTCAGGTCCCGGCAGTCTCGCGGGCCGGCTGCGCAGCGCGATGCGCTGACGCATTACCCGCCATCTGGGCCTCGCGCCGCCCCTCGGGCTGTTGCCGGGACTTCTCCCCTTGCTGCGCCGTATGCTCGACCGCCGCTTCCGAACCGCCCGAGCTGCCCGAGCCATTGCGGTTCTGCGCGATGATCCGCGCGATTTCGCGATCGGCTTCTTCGCCATAGCGCTGGAACACATCGGTGCGATAGGCCGTGCGGTAGATCGCTCCACCGCTGCCAGCGACGCTGGAGCCGCCTTCCCTGCGCGTCTGCACGTCGACCATCATCGACAGCCCGATCTGCAGCGGATGGGCGCGCAGCTCCGCCGGATCGAGCGCGATGCGCACCGGCAGGCGCTGCACGACCTTGATCCAGTTGCCGGTGGCGTTCTGCGCGGGCAGGGCCGAAAAGGCGCTGCCGGTGCCAGCCGAGAAGCCGACCACCTTGCCGTGGTAGGTCACCTTGCCGCCATACAGGTCAGCATGCAGTTCGACCGGCTGGCCGATGCGGATGTGCTTGAGCTGGACTTCCTTGAAGTTGGCATCGACCCAGACGCCATCGAGCGGCACGATGGCCATCAGCGGATTGCCGGGGGCCACGCGCTGGCCAACCTGCACGGAGCGCCGCGCGACATAGCCGGTGACCGGGGCGGGCAGCGTATTGCGGGCATTGGCAAGGTAGGCCTCGCGCACCTTGGCCGCGGCGGCGAGCACGCTGGGATGGTCGGCCACGGTGGCCTGGTCGGTCAGCGTGTGGTTGGAGGCAAGCTGCTGGCGCGCGGTCTCGAGCGCGGCTTCCGCGCTCTTGACGGCATCGCGGGCGTGGTCCACGTCTTCCGCGGCCACCGCGCCGGTCTCGGCCACCTCGGTGCGGCGGCGCAGGTCGTCCCGGGCGCGGGTGAGGTCGGATTGCCGCTGCTGCACGGTGGATGCGAGTACATTGTTGTTGACATAAAGCGCACTGACTTGCCGTACCGTCTGGCCGAGGGCGGCCTCGGCATGGGCAAGCGCAATCCTGGCGTCGGCAGGGTCGAGCGTCACCACGGGTTCGCCGGCCTTGACAATCTGCGTGTCGTCGGCATTGACCGCGACCACGGTGCCGGTCACTTGCGGGGTGAGCTGGACGAGGTTGCCGTTGACGTAGGCGTCATCGGTTTCTTCGTGGAAGCGCCCCACCGTGTAGTAGTACGCGCCATAGCCGGCCGCTGCCAGGGCGGTGGTCAGGCCCAGCAGGGCAAGCAGGCGCTTGCGCGTGTTCTTCTTGCCGGCCTGGGCGTCGTCGGCTTGCTGCGCGCTGGTCTGTTCAGCAGCGGCGTCGGCCTTGGTCGTTTCGTTCATGGCGTCACCTGTTTCAGGTTCGTGGAAAGCGGATTCAGCGGAATCAGCGGACGAGAGCCGCTTGCTTGACCGAGTCGGAGGTATCCGTATAGCCACCGCCCAGCGCGGCGGCCAGGGCGATCTGCCGGTCGCGGCGGGTCATGCGCAGGTTGGCCACCACTTGGCTGCTGGCGAGCGCGGTCGTCTGCGCATTCAGCACGGTCAGCTGCGTGGTCAGGCCTGCCTTGTACTGCGCCAGCGCCAGGGTCAGTGCGCGCTGCGCGGCGGTGTCGGTGCGCACCGCGTTGACGATCTGCGCGTCGATGGAGCGGATGTCCGCCAGCTGCGTGGCGACGTCGGTCAGGGCATTGACCAGCGTCTCGTTGTAGTTCGCCACGGCGAAGTCGAAATCGGCGTAGCGACCCTTGAGCTGGGCGCGCAGCGCGCCGCCGTCGAAGATCGGCAGGTGGATCGCCGCGCCAGCCGAGGCAGTGCGGCTGGCGGCGTGCAGGAAGCGACCCCAGCCAAAGGCATCGAGGCCGATCATGGCGCTGAGGTTGATGTCCGGGTAGAACTCGGCCTTGGCGACCTTGATGTCATGCAGGGTCGCGTCCACACGCCAGCGCGCGGCCACGATATCCGGGCGGCGCGAGACCAGGTCGGCAGGGAGGTTGTCCGGCAGGCGAACCTCGTCGCCGGCGCCGAGATCGGGACGGGCAAGCGCCAGGCCGCGGTCCGGGCCTTGCCCGAGCAGTGCGCCGAGCTGGTAGCGCGTGCGCAGGATGCTGCCATCGAACGCAGACAGTGCGACCTCGCTGGCTGCCAGGTTGGCTTCCGCGGTGCGCTTCTCGACCTCGGTGTCCAGGCCCATGGTGACGCGCCCGTTGGTCACGCGAAGCACCTCGCGGCGCTGCGTCACTTCATCCTGGGCGATGTCGCGCAGCGCGTAGAGGCGGGCCAGCTCGTTATAGGCGCGGGCAATCGCGCTGCTGAGTGTCAGCCTGACCTGTTCCGCCTCGGCCTCGCTGGCGTGCACGGAGGACACGGCGGACTTGAGCGCCTCGCGGTTCTTGCCCCACAGGTCCAGCTCATACGAGGCGCCGATGAAGGCCTTGTTTTCCGACTGCCAGGAACCGGCGAAGGGCGGCGGTATCAGCGTGCTTTCGGTAAAGCGCTGGCGCGTCCACGAGTAGCCGGCACCCACCTGCGGCAGCGTGTTGGCGTTGGCACCTTCGCTGAGCGCCGTGGCGGCGGCCACGCGGGCCCGGGCCTTTTCCAGCGAAGGGCTGCCCCGCATCGCTTCGTCGATCAGCGCCTTGAGTTGGGCATCGCCAAACTGGTCGGCCCAGTCCGCCGAAGGCCAGCGGCCCTGCTCGGCCGGAATGCTCTGCGATGTGGCGTAGCTGGTGGCCTCGACGATGTGCTTGTCACTCTTGATGCCGGCATAGTTGACGCAGCCGGCCAGCACTGCGGCCATCAGGACGGAGAGAGCGGGTCCGGAGAAGCGGCGTGCCCGGCGAAATTTCTGATTCAGCATCATCTGACCTGTCAGTTAAATCACCAAAAAAAGACGCGCTCAGGCGTCCGCAAACTTGGCGAGCAGCCGGCGGAACTCAACGAACTCCTCCTTGCTGAAGTCCTTGAGTCGCTGATTGAGTACTGTCGGGGCCACTTCCGGAATGCGCTCGGCAACCTCCTGCCCCTTCTTGCTCAGGGTCAGGTTGACCACGCGGCGATCGTCGAGGCTGCGGTTGCGCGACAGCAGGCCCTTGGCTTCCAGCTTGTCCAGCATGCGGGTCATCAGGCCGGTGTCGATGCCGAGCAGCTTGCTCAGTTCGAAAGGCGTGGCGGCCGCGCCGTGCGTCAGCGAAAGCACGATCCCCATCTGCTGGCCGGTGATGTCCAGGTCCTTCAACGCCGCATCCATCTCCATCAGCAATGTGTTGCGGGCGCGATTGAGGAAGAATCCAACGCTCTTAGTGAGTTTGAAGTCTTCCTGGAAGTCTTCCTTGGTGTAGTGGTCCATGGCTGCGGTTCCCTTCTTGCTGACTGGACAATAATTGATCTGTCAGATAAATACAAGGAGAATTTCTTTGTGCCGATCACCGCGGGCTAACGCAAAGGCATCACGGGCCGCTTGCCCGCGATGATATGTCGGCGCAGGGCCATCGAGTGGGTCATTGGCCACAAGAAGGTGGTTGGCAAGGTGGATCGCCACTGGCGCAAAGGAGCGCTTGGCGATGCACGCGCGTGGTGCCATGTGGCGCTCGCCGCAGCCTGCGCTTGATCCTGAGAAGGCTGCGGCTCTTTTACGCCCTTGTACTGTGGCTGCCTTGTGCTGTCACATTGGTCTCGCCAGTCGCCGGTGCGAAATCCAACGACCGCAAAACGAATTGCCCAGAGCCGGCAACCAAATCTACGCGAGTTGCCTAAGGCTTTTGAAAGCGGGCTTCAGAAGGCTTCAGCATGTCCACAATCCCCTTGTCCTCAATTAGCTGTCTGACGACCATCCCCAGCTCAGACTTCTCTCGCATGTTCTCCAGTATGTCATTGGGAGTGTGCAGCGTCCCTGCCACGCTCAGATGGGCCTTGTCTTTGATTTCTTCCGCAATGCTGTTGAAGAACGCTTCAAACTGGTCAAAGCTTGGGTCGTCCGATTCGTCGGAGTGACCCCACAAATCGATCAATTGAGGCTTCAGGGTTTTCCCAGCAGGATTCGTTGGGATGGACTTCGCTATCACCACATATTCTGGCACCTCATAGCGCGCAAGCTGTTTCCGGCAATGCTCCTTGATTTCCATCACTGAAAGGCTCTGACCTGGCTTTGGAACAACCACAGCCTTTATTCGCTCTGAAAATACGTGATCAGGCACGCCGACAACCGCCGCGGACAGAACCTTTTCATGCATATAGAGCTTGTTCTCCACCTCAATGCAATAAACGTTCTGACCTCCTCGGACGATCATGTCCTTTTTTCTATCAAGAAGCCAAAGATAGCCCTCTTCGTCAATCTTTGCCCAATCTCCGGATAGTACGTATCCATCCCTTCGAAATACTTCGCGTGTTTTTTCTGGCTGTCGCCAATAGCCTGCGTTAGTTTGCTGCCCTTTGTAGGCCACCTCTCCAATGGAGCCGGGTTCTGTCAACTCATTTCCCTGCTCGTCAAAGATCGTGATTTCTGTGTTCGGGGTGGCGAGACCGCAACTAGTAATCTTTCGGATGGCATCTTCAGTAGGCAAGGAAAAGCCAACCGCGGTGCTCTCTGAAACTGAACCAGCATTTACCATAGCAAGCGGCGAGAACTCTTTTGCCAGCTGATTAATAAATGCCTCAGATGCTGCATGCCCACCAAAAACGATCTTCCTCAATGAAGCGCAGTCGTGCTTCTTAAAGTCCGGATGATTCATTATCATCCACAGCATGATTGGCGCAGCAACACACCAGGTAGCCCGCTCCTTTTCAATTATTTTGATTGCATCAAGTGGATTGAATGAGCGCATCACGACGCATTTCCCTGCCGTCACCAGCGCCGGCAGAAAATCACAGTAGACCGCTGTATTGTGGTAAAGGGGAGGCATGCAGATGTTCACATCTGTCGGCGCAAGCCCCTTAACGACTGCAGAAACATTTTTGGCACAACCTAGCGCGTTGATGTGCATGGCCATGGTGCCTTTGGGAGCACCGGTGGTGCCTGAGGTAAATGAGATGGCGCAGAGGTCCCATTCATCGACATCTGCACGCACAAAGTGGTGAGATGCAGCCTCCGAAACGGTTGAGAACATCGTAGTCCCCGGTCTCCGCTTCTTGGCCAGTGACGAAGATCACCTCAATGCTTCCCAATTGCGAGCGTATCGCTTTGAGCTTGTCATTCCAGATTTCAGGAGATACCACGCACCCTTTTGCTTCCACCGCTTTTACCTGTGTGGCGATACCTTCGGCACTCAGGCCCAGGTTTACCGGCACGGCGATGCCTCCCAGCTTTAGTGCCGCAAGGTACCCGACAACGTATTCAATGCAGCCAGGCGATAGAAGACAGAACCTGTCTCCTTTTTTGAAGCCGTACTTTTCTCGAAGTGCGGCCGCGGCATTGTTTACCTTTGCGCCAACTTCACCCCAAGTGTATCTGTCCCCCGTTGGGTAAAAAACATACGCTTCATTATCTGCATAGCGCGCTACGTTGCTGTCAAACACTTCAATCACGTTGCTCGGACGGTCTTTGTAGGCCCAGATCTCCGTGCCTTCCCAGGCAATACCTCGACCGAGAGGTGCGCGAACCCGCTCAACCTCATCCCTTAACTCAGGCGATAAATCTCTCCACGATTTGCAGGTGCCGTTGCTCGGCCCGGTCACATTCCATGTACTCATGCTTGTCTCCCGTTTTATAGATAATGTGGCTCTGACAACTAACGCTGCAAAACGATGACCGAACAAGCGGCTTCATCGAAGCCCATGACGCCACCCCCGTTCTCTGCCAATCCGATTTCCGCACCTGGGCACTGGCGGGCACCTGCTTCGTCTCGCAGTTGCGCTACAAGCTCGTAGATCATCGATAACCCCGTCGCACCGATTGGGTGTCCTTTAGATACGAGACCTCCCGAAAGATTTATCGGAATACTTCCCCCAAGAGAAGTGGCGCCTGATGCAATGAAAGGCCCGCCCTTACCTCGCTCACAGAAGCCAAGCATTTCGGCTTGAAATATTTCGCAGAAAGATGTCGCATCGTGTACTTCAGCGACATCAACGGCACTTGGATTGATGCCGGCTTGCTGATAAGCGCGCGCTGCGGCGATGGCGGAAAGACCGGCTTCGTCCAAATCTCGATACTTTCCCCCCGTTAGTACGCTGGCGCGGACTCGTATGGCCCGTTCCCGTACAGCAGAAGGTTGCTTGCGCAGGAATTCAGCAGAACAGAGCAGCGCCGCAGCAGCACCATCACCAATCGGTGCGCACATTGCGCGGGTCAGCGGCCAACTTACCTCTCGGTCCGACAGTACTTGGTCGGGGGTTAGTTCAAAGCGATACTGCGCCTTCGGATTTAGCGCCCCCATCGCATGGTTCTTCGAGGCGGCCATAGCGATCTGCTCGCGCGTAGTACCCCATACCTTCATGTGGTACGCGGCTTGCATGGCATAGGTGTCCATGAAGACGGTGCCGCGGCTCGCCTGAGGGTCAAACGGCTTGCCTGCTCTATCACCAGCCGTCTTGTAGTATTCAAGCCATTCGTGTGGGTCAAACCGGTCGATTCCGCCGTCGAATATTTGCTTCGTACGGCCCGCGTCCTCAGGGAACCACGTCTTTTCCACGCCGATGGCGAGAGAAAGGCTCGATTGCCCGGACAGAATGTCTTTCCACGCGCCGTGAAACGCCATAGAGGCGGTTGCGCATCCTCCTTCCACGTTGATGACAGGCACCCGTTCCGGGAATAGCCCTTCTCGAACTAGCGGAGTGAGACACACTTGCCCTCTGATACTGGATTGCCCCACCACACCCATACCACAATTTCCGAACCACGCCTGTTCTATGGCGCCGCCGTCCGCCATGCCAGCATCAGCAAGAACTTCAAGGTAGGCCATTCGGGTGAGTTCTTTGAAACTGAACTCTGCGTGCTTACCAAAAGGAGTACAGGCTGTACCGATGATGAATACCTCGTCCATCGATGCTCCTCCGTCTCACTGAAGATACAAGGGAAGTGATGTCAGGCCGCGCATGACGAGCGCGTCCATCCATCGGATCGAGCCGGGCGCCAGGCGCATGGCCGGGTACCTTTGCACGAGCAACGAAAGACAGATTCTGGCTTCGAGCCGCGCTAGCGGGGCACCGAGGCAGAAGTGCAATCCTTGACCAAAGGTGAGATGTCGATTGGGACTGCGTGCCAGGTCCAATTCGTGCGGCCTGTCAAAGCGACGCGGGTCTCGGTTTGCTGCATTGATCATGATGAAAACGCGGTCCCCCTTCTTGAGAACCCGACCGCCAACCTCATGGTCATTGGCCACGACACGCGCAATGGAGTTTACGGGTCCGTCATAGCGGAGAAACTCCTCGACAGCGCTTTCAATGAGCTGCGGTTCCTCGCGCAATCTCTGAAGTTCGAACGGATGATCGAGCAATGCCTTCACCGCATTCCCTAGCAAGCTGGTCGTCGTTTCGTGACCACCAAACAGAACCAACATGCAGGTAGCAATCAGTTCGTCTTCGCTGAGACCGTCACCATCCACGCTGGCTTCAATCATTTTGCTGACTACGTCATGCCCGAGCCTTTCACGACGTTGCCTGATCAGTTCGCGGAAGTACTCGGACATCCGGTCTGCGCCTTCGCGAGCGCGTGTGTATTTGTCCGGCTCGGCTTGCGCTGAGCCAATGAATAGTCGCAAGTCGTCAGACCATTTCTTGATCTTCCCGAAGTCGTCTCGGGGTACTGACAGCATGTCTAGAATGACATAGGCGGGCAGCAGTACCGCAACCTCGCGCATAAAATCTACGGGTTGATCAGTTTGAAGTTGGTCGAAAAGGTATTCAACGGTAGCGGCGATGTCCTCCTGCATTGAAGCAACCAATGCAGGGGTAAAGACTGAGTTCAACAGCTTGCGTACGCGGGTATGCTCCGGCGGCGCTCGGAATACAAGCCACAGGTTCAGGTAACGCATTACCCCCGAGAGTATGTCGCGTCGCTCGTCCTTGAGTGCTTCATAGAAGGGCCGTAGCCGATCTGATGACATCGAGGGAGCCATGGTGGCTTGGCGTACATCGTCATAACGCGTGATAACCCAGCTCTTGAGCGGTTTGCTCCAATGCGCGGGATCATTGTCTTGCAGGTACGCGTATACGGGAAACGGATTCTCGCGAACTTGCTTATCGGATGGGTCGTAGCTCTCGAATGGTGTCGTCATTTCTTGCCCTTCTTCAGAGGTCCAGCACCAGGCGAGCGGAAACTGCACGGGAGCAGCACGGTGTGAAACAGTCGTTACGTTCTCGCTCTTCTGGTAGCAAAAACTGATCTCGATGGTCCGGAATGCCTTCGATTACGTGTGTCAGGCATGAGCCGCACAGACCTTGCTCGCACGACACGACCACATCGATGCCAGCGGCGGCCAGCGCCTGGACAGCTGTGGTAGTTTCGGCAACCTCAATGACGCGGCCGTCGGATCGCAGCTGGATCTCAAAGGGTCTCGCCTTGCAGTGAGAAACTCCGCGTTGGGCACTCGCGAACAGTTCCCGATGAACACGGCCGGGGGACAACCCCTTTGATGTGAGCTCCTCGCAGACTGCATTCATGAAGCCCTCTGGCCCGCACACATAGAGATGGCTCTCTGATAGCGTGGTGGGGAGACCGCTTGCGAACGTCGGCCGCGTGTTGCCCATTTCATCGTCCAGGAAGACGCTTGAGTAAGGAGCGATTTCGCCGGTCTGGATTTCATCCAGAAAGGCGGCGCTTTCCCTGGTTCGCGCGAAGTAGTGCAATGAAAACTGCTCTCCTCGTGCTTGCAGTTCTCGCGCCATTGCCAAGATGGGTGTGATGCCAATGCCGCCGGCAACAAGTACGGTTGGAGCGCTCCCGTCGTGTAGACGAAAGTTGTTGCGAGGCATGCTCACGGTCAGTTGCGAGCCTACGTTGGCGGCCTGGTGTAACCATCGCGAACCGCCTCGCCCGTTTTCTTCATCCAGTATTGCAATGGTCCAGGTGCGATCTTCACGCTTGCCGCATAGCGAGTACTGCCTCGTCGAGGGTAGCCCCGATTTATCAAACACTTGCACATCAATGTGTGCCCCTGCGCTCCACGAGGGCAATTTAGACCCATCTGCGTTGGCCAGCGTCAAAGTCACAATTCGCTGCGCGCTTGGTTTGCGATCAAGCACGACAACCTTGAAATTGGATTGCATTCCCATTCCTTTGCAGAATTTTGATGCCCCTCAGCGCCGTGAAACGGGCATCTGAAATCGCTACTGATCACTTCACCAGATGCCGGGGACACCTGTGCTTCCGTCTGCTCAAAGGTTAGCATCAGCGCATCTACCAAACAATCGTTTGGTCAAATGAATTCTTAGGCGTTTACCCTGCCAGCAGGGTCTCAATGCGAGGTAGTCGCGGGACAGCAGGCTGGCGCCCAGGAATGACTCGTAGCTTGTCCCGCAATGGACATGCGCTGCACACCGTCCGGGTCGCCAACCTGCGGCTGGTGCTGGATCTGCAGTTAAGCAGCGGCCACGCTCATGCGAGGCTGGGAGAGTTGCCGGACGAGTTGGGAGGCATGACGCCCGGCGCGGGGACCCCGACTACGACAACGAAGGCATCTTCGTGCAGCTGGAAGAGCGCGGCCAGCCATACCTGCTGCGGCTGAGGCAGAGCAGGAATGTTCAGCGCATGGCGGCGCGACGGTTCGGGCGCAGTAACGGGAGCCGAGCGGACAGCCAAGACTGCCGGGTGGCTCCGGTGCAGTTGAGGCTGCACGGCTGGCGCAAGAAGCGGCGGGTCGTCTTTGTGCGCCAGCGCATCCGAGGCGGCATTGCGCGAGCGCGAAGGGCTGCTCGCAGCTGACGCCGCGGTTGAAACAAGCCCTACCGGGAAGCGCGGAAAACGGCGAGCAATTGGCGTGCCACAGTCGCTGGAGAGTCCCCGCCTGGCTTGTACCAGGTTAGTGCCCAATTAAATGCGCCAAGTAAAGCCAACCGAAAATACTGTCGAGCGACCCCATTCGGTAGGGGCACCGCAGCGGTCAGTTTAGAGAAGACAGACTCGTACCGATCACGCTCTTTCACAAGTGCTGCCCGCAGTTGCTCTGAATGCGAGCTTGACCAATCCCTGAACACCGCAGCGGTTGAACTATCCCGAGATACAAGAGACTCTAGATGGGCAACACAGCCCGCCTCAAGGCGTTCCCAAGGGTCACTGAAAGGGCTAACAGCATTTTCTACAGCCGCGATAAATTGATCTACGCCCTCTGCGTACACCGCTGCAAAGAGCTCATCTTTTGACCCAAAGTGATGGTAAAGAGAGCCCGGTAATATGCCGAATGCCGCCGCGATGTCTCGCATAGAGGTTTTGTCATAGCCATGCGCGCCGAACAGGCGCGCTGCCTCTTCCAGCAATTGCCCCTTGCGGTCATCCGGCAGCGCGACATCCCGCGTTTTTTGACCTGATCGCATTCTTGTGCCCTGCTTGGACTGCGTCGCCGTCTTGCGGTCGGAAGCCTCGCTTCGGGGTTGGGCTCTCTTCGGTGTGTCCATGTGAATGATCTGTGCCAGCAGCGCCCTCAAGCCTGACCTGTTTGCCGATGCCAGCCGCACAGGCAAGATCGAGCAATTCGGCGATCCGCTGCGCGTGGTAGCCCGACACATCGACTTGGCCGCTCTGGCAGGCTTGATTGATGACTTGTACCCCAGGGGCGATGGCCGCAAGGGTGGGCGCTCGCCTTACCCAACCGAGGTCATGGTGCGATTCCTGGTGCTCAAACGCCTGTATAAGCTCTCGGACGAGCAGATCGAAACCGACTGCTTGATCGCACGAGCCGCCAGCGTTTCTGCCTGCTGAAAAATTCGACCAATGTGCCCGACCGCGACACCATCTGTCAATTCCAGCAGCGCATCGGCGTTGCCGACAAAGTTGCTTCGTCGTTGAGTCGCAAGACGGCCCGCTGGTACGCAATGGCACTCTCCCGCGTGACCCGATCGAAGCCATTCGTTGGGCGGTCACTCGAATGGTCGCTTGCCCAGCACGCCGATCACATGTTCGACAAAGCAGGTGATCCGGGATGCAATCGCCGTGTTGCGGTAGTAGACCGCATTGATCGACTGACGCACGTCGAGTGTCTGCTTCGGGAACAACTGGACCAGCCGGCCGCTGTGGCGATCTTCCCAAGTCATGAAGTCCGACAGGCACACGATGCCCAGGCCGGCAAGGGCTATCTGCCTGAGCGTTTCACCACTGGACGAGGCGATCGTCGGCTTGATGTGCACAGTACTTCCGTCGGCGTTACGCAGCGGCCAGTCGTTCAGCGTATCGGGCTGGTTGAAGCCCAGCAGAGCGTGCTGCCCGAGCTGGGCTGGTCTGGTCGGCGTGCCATGACGCTCCAGGTAGGCAGGGCTGGCTAGCACCCGCACACGGCTAGTGCCGATCGGACGCGCATGCAAGGTCGAGTCCTTCAGCGCACCGATGCGGAACGCCACATCGGTGCGTTTCTCGATCAGGTCGATGATGCCTTCATTCGAGTTCAGTTCCAGCTCCACTTCCGGGTAGCGAGCATGGAACCCCTCGAGCAAGGGCACGATGACGTGCAGCATGAAGGGGGTTGCCGCGTCGACCCGCAGGCGCCCGACCGGGCGCAGCCGCCGTGCCGCCATCTGTTCTTCCGCTTCATCGACCGAAGCCAGGATGGCGCGGGCATGTTGCAGGAAGGCCGCGCCTTCCTCAGTCAATTCCAGGCGCCGCGTGGTTCGGCGCAGCAGCGTGGTCTGCAGCTTCTCCTCCAGCCGGCCAAGCGTGCGGCTGGTGGCCGAGATGGTCAATCCGAGCTGTTCGGAGGCTGCGGTGATCGAGCCCATGTCCACCACTGCCGCGAAGGCCTGTAGTTCGTCGAGGGTCGTTTTCATTCTTGATCTGAAATCAAATGATTTTGACTTATACACGGCTTAATCAACAAAAGTAAACGTTGCAAACTGCGACCCATTCGAGACCTTCCCCGGATCGCAGCCATGCCTCTTGCACTGCTTGCCCTGACCCTGGCGGCCTTCGCCATCGGCACTACCGAATTTGTCATCGTTGGCCTGATCCCGACCATTGCCGGCGATCTCGGTGTCTCCCTGCCCTCGGCAGGGCTGCTGGTCAGCCTGTACGCGCTGGGCGTGGCGGTAGGTGCGCCGATCCTCACTGCGCTGACCGCGCGCGTGCCACGCAAGCCGCTGCTGGTGGGGCTGATGGTGCTGTTCACCGTCGGCAATCTGGTGGCGTGGCTGGCGCCGGGCTATGCCACGCTGATCGTGGCGCGCCTGCTGACCGGCCTGGCACACGGCGTGTTCTTTTCGGTCGGCTCGATCATTGCCACCAGCCTGGTGCCGCGCGAGAAGGCGGCCAGCGCCATTGCGACGATGTTCAGCGGCATGACCGTCGCTTTCGTCACTGGCATCCCGCTGGGTACCTTCATCGGCCAGCACTTCGGCTGGCGCACCACCTTCCTTGCTGTCGCCGCGTTCGGCCTCGTCGCGCTGATCGGTGCCCTGGCGCTGGTGCCGCGCAAGGTCCCGCACGCCGTGCCGGCGCCACTGCGCCGCCAGGCGCGCGTCCTGATGCAACCGCGCTTGCTGCTGGTCTACGCGATGACCGCGGTGGGCTACGGCGGCTCGCTGATCGCCTTCACCTTCCTCGCCCCGATCCTGGAAGACATTGCCGGCTTCGATCCGAACATGGTGGGCTTGGTGCTGCTGGCCTACGGCATCTCGGTCGCACTCGGCAACGTCTGGGGCGGCCGCCTGGCCGACCGCAAGGGACCGGTCACCGCGCTGAAAGTCATCTTCGGACTGCTGGCCGCCGTGTTGCTGGTGCTGACCTTTACCGCGCCGAGCAAGCCGCTGGTCGTGCTGACCGTGCTGGCGTGGGGTGCGGTGGCCTTCGGCAATGTGCCAGGCCTGCAGGTCTACGTGGTGCGCCAGGCCGAACAGCTTGCCCCCGATGCAACCGACGTCGCCTCCGGGCTCAACATCTCCGCGTTCAACCTCGGAGTTGCCGGCGGCTCCTGGGCCGGTGCGCAAGTTGTCGGTCATCTGGGGCTAGCGCATACGCCGTGGATCGCCGCGCTCGTGACGCTGGGCGCGCTGGGCCTGACGGCGCTGAGCGGGCGGATCGATCGCCGCGCCGCATCGGCCCAGACCGCGCAGGCGTGATGTCCCGTTCTTTGTTCCCTGCCTCAACCTGACTCAGGAGTCTTGCCATGAGCATTCCTTCCTTCGGCCTCGGCACGTTCCGCCTGACCGGACCGGCCGTCATCGACTCAGTACGCAACGCGCTGGAGCTGGGCTACCGTGCCGTCGATACCGCGCAGATCTACGGCAACGAAGCCGAAGTCGGCCAGGCTATCGCCGAGAGCGGCGTGCAGCGTGCCGACCTGTTCATCACCACCAAGATCTGGATCGATAACCATGCCAGGACCGAGCTGGTGCCCAGCCTGCGCGAGAGCCTGAAGAAGCTGCGCACCGACTATGTCGACCTGACCCTGATCCACTGGCCCGCGCCGGGCAACGGCGTCGCGCTGCCGGAGTACATGGCCGCGCTGGCCGAAGCCAAGGCGCTGGGGCTGACGCGCCAGATCGGCATCTCCAACTTCAATATCGAGCTGACCAGGCAGGCTATCGCCGCGGTCGGCAGGGGCGAGATCGCCGCCAACCAGATCGAGCTCAGCCCCTACCTGCAGAACCACAAGCTGACCGCGTTCCTGAAGGAGCAGGGCATTGCCGTGACCTCGTACATGACCCTGGCCTACGGCAAGGTGTTGAAGGACCCGGTGCTGGCCCAGATCGCGGACAAGCACCAGGCCACCGTCGCCCAGGTCGCGCTGGCTTGGGCGCTGCAACTCGGCTACGCCGTGATTCCGTCCTCGACCAAGCGCGAGAACCTGGCCAGCAATCTGCTCGCCCGCGACCTGGAGCTCGATGCCGACGACATGGCCAGGATCGCTACGCTGGAGCGCAACGGCCGGCAGGTCAACCCCGAGGGCCTGGCCCCGGTGTGGGACTGACGGAGACCTCGCCATGGCTGCTCCTCTGGCTGGCGTGCAGTTCCGACGCAAGCGGCGGCCACTCGACGAGGCCCTCCACGAGATCGCCGAGTCCGTGCTGCCCAATTTCCATGCCCAATCGGCCAGCGCGCTTGCGCCGGTCGCGGAGACCTCTGATGCCTGATACCCAAGACTCTCTGTTCCAGCCGTATTCCCTGGGCAGACTCGAACTGCCCAACCGCCTGGTGATGCCGCCGATGACGCGCTCGCGCGCCAGCCAGCCCGGCGACGTGCCCAATGATCTGATGGCCGAGTACTACGCACAGCGCGCCAGCGCCGGACTGATCATCAGCGAGGGCACCTGGATCTCGTCGCTCGGCAAGGGCTATGCGTGGACGCCGGGCATCCACACCCCGGCGCAGGTCGCCGGCTGGCGCAAGGTCACCGGGGCGGTGCATGCGGCCGGCGGACGGATCTTCGCGCAGCTCTGGCACGTCGGCCGACTGAGCCACATCAGTCTGCTCGACGGGCAGGTGCCGGTGTCCTCGTCGGCCATCCAAGCCGCGGGCGTCAACGTGTTCGTCGCCGAGAGCGACGGTAAGCCCGGCTTCGTGCAGGCATCCAAGCCACGCGCACTCGAGATCGAGGAGATCCACGCCATCGTCGACGATTTCCGCCAGGCCGCGCGCAACGCGATGGCAGCGGGCTTCGACGGCGTGGAGCTGCACGCAGCCAACGGGTATCTCGTCAACCAGTTCATCGACTCCAACGCCAACGACCGGACGGACGAGTACAGCGGTTCGCTGGAGAACCGCCTGCGCTTTCTCGGCGAGGTGGCGCAGGCCCTGGTCGAGGGCACGGGCGACAAGACCCGGGTCGGCATCCGCCTGGCGCCGCTGACCACGCTTAACGGCTGCTCCGACGCCGACCCGGAGTCCACCTACCTGGCCGCGGCGAAGCTGCTGGGCAAGATCGGTGTGGGCTACATCCATATCGCCGAGGCGGACTGGGAAGATGCCCCGTACATGCCGGTCGATTTCAAGCAGCGCCTGCGCGAGGCCTTCCCCGGTGCGCTGATCTACGCCGGCAAGTACACTGCCGAACGCGCTCGCCAAGCACTGAACGAGGGCTGGGCCGACCTGATCGCCTTTGGCCGCCCCTTCGTCGCCAACCCCGATCTGCCTGAGCGTCTGCGCCTCGGCGTGCCGCTGAACCAGCACGACCGCGACACGCTGTTCGGCGGCGACGCGCGCGGCCTGACCGACTACCCCACGCTGGCCGAATCCGCAGTCTGAACCATACGGGACACGCCCGAGCTTCATTGCCCCATATTTTTCGCCTCGCGCAAAGGCGGAATGGGCGTGTCCCTTAGCTGTTGAGCCAGCAGTAAGACAGTGGAAATGGTCGCGTCATTGAGTCTGGCGCCGACGCCACGGCACCACTCGACCCATTCGGACAGGTTGTAGGCCACCCGCCTGAATCAGACGCTGCTTGATGCTAGGACCTCAACAACTGCGCGCGCCACTCGACACCTTTCACTTCATGCTAGGCTGACACGACCGCGAGCATGGACTGACAGCCAATGGCCTGCGAAAGTACCCGCCCGTCCAATCCTGCGCAAGCGAAGGAGCGTGCGACGCTTCGTGTTGCCCTTGTTCTCAATGCCACGATGTTCGTTGTCGGCATGACGGCCGGGCTGTGGGCTCAATCCACCGGACTAATGGCAGATGCGCTGGATATGCTGGCCGATGCATCGGCTTACGCTATCGCGCTGATGGCGGCGACGCGCGGCCCGGCATTCAAGCGCAATGCGGCACGTTGGAGCGGGACACTACTCGCCGTCTTGGGCGCTGGCATCCTGCTGGACGTGTTGCGGCGTGGGTTGATTGGCAGCGAGCCGAAAGGGCTGGCCATGATGGCGTACTCGATCGCCTCTCTCGCCGTCAACAGCACGGTTCTGCGAATGCTCGCCAAGTTCCGGCATGGTGAAATTCACCTACGCGCCACCTGGATTTTCACGCGCGTGGATGTGCTCGCCAATCTGGGAGTGTTTTCAGCAGGCGTGCTGGTTTGGCTAACGGGGCTATGGGTGTTTGACTTGCTGGCAGGCTTCGCGATCGGCTCATACGTCGTCAAGGAAGCCGTCGAAATTCTGCGAGAGGCTGAGCAGGAAGGAAGCACATAAAAGAGGTTCATCTCCGATGTGCGGGGCCAAGCCTTGAACACGATCAGAAGGCGCTGCGCGCCGACTGCCATCCAAGCAGGACGCTCGGGGTGGCCGCCCCTGCCCGGCGCCTGCATTGTGCTGCGCTACTTGTCACTCGACAGCGCGCTACTGGGCCGTGAGCGAACGCTTCCCAAAAATCCCTTGTAATGAGACTAATTCGCATTTACAATCCATTCCATCGTTCGACGCAGCAAACAGGGCGAGGCGAAGCGGGAAATGGAACGTCCCCGAGCCAGCCAGGCCGCGGCGAACGCGCAGGATTCCGGTAGTGCCGCCGCGCGGCACACCCAACCGTCTTTTGTGGGGACCGCTCCGTCACGCGGAGCGTTTGGCAGTAGCCAGTCGTCTGAGGACCGGTGCGGCAACGAGACCCGCCAATCCGGTCGCACCTCGGGCGGCAAGCCAGGCCACCTTTTTATTCCTGCGCGCCGTGCCTGTCACGGTGCGCCCGCACGGGGCGCTGCGCATCGGCCCGGTGGCCAGCCAGGCCTCCGTGCGCCGCCCCGGCCATCCGCCCTTGCCGGGCTTGTGCCGCATGCTTATGCCACCCGATTGCTCCGATCCCATCGACCTGAAGCGCGCCGGCCTGAAGGCCACCTCGCCGCGCATGCGCGTGCTGGAGCTGTTCCGCACCACCGAGCAGCGCCACCTGAGCGCGGAAGACGTCTACCGGGCGCTGCTGACACAGGATCTGGATGCGGGCCTGTCGACCATCTACCGCGTGCTCAACCAGCTCGTGCAGGCCAATATCCTGGTGCGCCGGACCTTCGAGTCCGACCGCGCGGTATTCGAGCTGAATGAGGGTGGCCACCATGACCACCTGATCTGTGTGAGCTGCGGCCGGGTCGAGGAATTCACCGACGAGGGCATCGAGCGGCGCCAGCGCGAAGTGGCATTGGCCAAGGATTTCGCCCTGCGCGAGCACATGCTGGTGCTCTACGGCACGTGTCCGGACTGCCGCGCACGCGCGGCGCTCGACTGAAACCACCGCAACCTGCCCGAGGCCATGCCATGGACCGCCGCAGCAAACCGCTTCCCGAACTCAAGCAGATGCTGGCGCGCTGCCTGCGCGAGGAACCTGGCTGTGGCGACTGCGAATTGCGCGCCGTGTGCGTGCACCGGCCCGACCATACCGGCTGCAACTGGAGCGCCGAGGTCGACTTCCCTGCGCGCGCCGAGGACGAAGCGGTCCGCGACCTGCCGCAGGCCCGCCGCGTGATCGTGCTGATGCGCGAACGCTACAACGTTGCGGCTGCCGCCGCGCGCTGAACCGCGCAGGCGATCGCGCGGGTAGAATGGGCGCCCCCGCGCCGCCGTGGCGGCATGACCTTCCAGCCCTTGCATGTTCCCAGCTTCCGCACCGCGCCCCCGCGCGCTTGCCGCCGGCCTGCTGTTGTCCGGCCTTTGCCTGTCCGGCCTGGCCACGGCGCAAACCCAGCCGCAGCAGGATGAGGCGCCGGCCAGCCGCTGGAAGATCTCGGCCGGCCCCGGTGTCTATGTGGCACCAGCCTACCCGGGTGCGCGCCACTCTCTGGTCTACCCCATCGTCTATCAGGACATCGACTACGACGGCCGCTTTTTTTCTCGCGGCTTTGATTTCCTGGGCGCCTACCTGCTCAATGACGACGTCTGGCAGGTGGGCGCGGACTTCCAGCTCGATCCCACCTGGCGCCACGCAAGCGACGATGCCCGCCTCAAGGGCCTGGGCGACGTGCAGATGACGGTACGCGCCCGCGCCTTCGCCCAGGCGCAGATTTCCTTCGTCACGCTGTCGGCAGACCTCGCACAGGACATTGGCGGGCAGAAGCAGGGCTTGATCGCCAACGGCGACGTGCTGTTCAGCCTGCCGGCCGGCAAGTGGCTGTTCACCCTGGGGCCCGGCGTGACCTGGGGCAATGGGCAATACATGCGCACGTTCTTCGGCGTGGACGCCCAGCAGAGCCAGAACTCGGGCCTGCCCGTGTACAGCATCGGCTCCGGACTGCGCGAATGGCACGCCAATGCGTTCATCAGCTATGAGATCTCGCGCCGCTGGGCGGCGCTGGGTTCGGTCACCTTCGCCCAGCTGCGCGGCGCTGCGGGCGCCAGCCCCATCACCGAGCGGCGCCAGCAATGGACGGCGATGGGCGCGGTGACCTACCGCTTCCGCTAGCGCGGCCCGCGCCGTTCCCTCACCCACGCACCGTGGCCGGCGCTGCCACCGGAGCGGCCGGACGCAGTACCAGCCATACCGCGAGCCCGATCAGCGCACCGCCCGCGAGGTGGGCCAAGGACAGCTGCTCCCCCAGGAAGATCGCCCCCCAGACCACGCCGAACGGCGGAATCAGGAAGGTGACCGTGAGCGAGCGTACGGGGCCGAGATCGGCGATCAAGCGGTAATAGAGGATGTAGGCGATCGCGGTGCAGAGCATGCCTACCGCGATCATCGCCCCCCAGACCGAGGACCCGGCGGCCGGCAACGTGTCTTGGTGCCACAGCGCCGCGGCGCTGAATGGCAGCAGGAACAGGGACGCCCCCACGAGGCTGCCCGCGGCCACCAGCCGGCTGTCGAGCCCGCCGCGCGCGGTGATCCATCGGCGCGCCAGGAAGCCCGCCAGGCCATAGCACGCCGTGGCCACCAGACAGGCGGCGGCCCCCATCAGCACCTGTGCCGTGAATGCCACCGGCCCGCTGCGCGTGAGCACGCCCACGCCCGCCACGCCGAGCACCACGCCCAGCGCCTTGGCGCGCGTCAGCCGTTCGTCGAAGAACAAGGCGCCGATCAGCACGCCCATCAGCGGCGTCATGGCATTGAATACCGCCGAATAGCCAGCCGGCAGCCACAAGGCGGCGATGCCGTACATGACGAAGGGGATGCCGGAATTGATGACGCCGAGCGCCATCACGGCGGGCCATTTGCCGCGCATGTCCCAGCGCACCCGCAGCAGCGCCAGGCAGACGGCGAGCGTGATGGCGCCGATCAGCACGCGCAGGAAGGCCGCGGTGAGCGGTCCCAGCACGGGTGCGCAGATGCGCATGAAGAGGAAGCTGGCGCCCCAGATGGCGGAAAGCAGCAGCAGGCGAGCAAGGTCGGCGAAGCTCATGGCGGGAAGCGCGAAAGGCGAGAGGGGTGGCGCGGAACAGCGCCGGTATTTCCATTACAGCGCCGCCGCAGGCATTCTGCTCGCCGATTTCGGACACCTGCATGGAGGACCGGCTGGGCGTAAGGATCCGCCGGCCGGAGGGTCGGTCCCGCTGCACGCGGCCAACCTTGTATGGCGCGCACAAGGGCGCGGATCGCGACGATCCACACGGCAGCGCACCGAAAA
Organism: Cupriavidus sp. 09_S30; assembly: GCF_056930435.1. NCBI lineage: Bacteria > Pseudomonadati > Pseudomonadota > Betaproteobacteria > Burkholderiales > Burkholderiaceae > Cupriavidus > Cupriavidus sp. 09_S30. The sequence continues at coordinate 3,088,163 of NZ_JBXOWI010000002.1, forward strand.
CACGCCGCAAGGATCACTTTCATCACCAAACTCAAGCTCGACACCCTACCGAAGGGGGGACCGTGCTACGGGATGATGACAACGCGGATTAGATTATTTTAAAATCTGATCTGCGCCAGAGTTAATTGACCCCTCCGACGCATTCCCGACAAGCCGCCACTCACCTGGCGGCTTCTTTTTTTGCGGCGCTCGGTGCACAACTATAATGCAAAGTCAACCGTTCGCATATATGCCGCGTTTGCAGGCTCATGAAACGACAGTTCCTTGGCTTGCTCGCCCGAGTCTACGTCCTCCAGTTCGCGTTCGAGGTGCCCGCCACCGTGGCCATGCTCGCCGACATGCTGATGGACTATGGCTTCCAGGTTGACATCGGCTCCGTCCGGCCGCTCCTGCGCACGCTGCAGATGGATGGTTATATCGAGAGCGTGCTGCGCGACGGCATCGGGCGCGTCTATCTCATCACAGAACGCGGCCGCGAAGAATTGCGCAATAGCCGCACCCAGCTCGACCAGCTGTATCGCCGGCTTCACTCGCGCGGCGAGTCCTCCGAGATCGCACAGGGCTGATCAGCCGACCGGCGAGGCGTGCGAGCCGCCCGGCCCTGCACGCCTCACCTGGTCGGACAGCGGGCACCATGGCGTACCCGTTTCTGCGTCTGCTTCTGCGTCCCTTTCCGCGTCCCTTCGTGGCGTCTGGCGGCCTGCCTTACGCTCCACTCTGCACGGATGTGCTAGGGTAGTCGCCGCGGCAACCGCTGCATGCTTCCCGCTTGCCCGGCATCGTCTGTGACGGTGCCGCCGCCCCGTCGACGCTGGCCTGCATGACCCTCCTCTCGCTTTCGCTGAAAACGCGCATCGCCCTGAGCACAGTGGCAATCGCCACCGTATTCGGTGCGGGGATCGCACTGGCCTCGGTGTACTTCGCCCAGCGCGACGTGCGCCACGCCTTGCAGGAGCAGCAGGACTCCATCGTCGAGCTCACCGTCAAGCAGCTCGACACCGCGATGAACGATCGCATCACGCTGCTGGAGCACGTTGCCGGGCAACTCGCCGGCCACCTCGACGAAGGACCGATGCGCCTGCGCGAGCGCGCCCAGCGCAACGTGCCGGTGCCGGAGAGCTTCGACGGCGTGATGGTGGCCGACGCACAGGGCAAGATCCTGACCCGCAGCGGCGACGTGGTCGGTGTCGCCGACCGCGACTACTTCCTGGAAGTGGCGCGCACCCTGCAACCGGTCGTCTCGACCCCGCTGCGGGCGCGCGTGACCGGCACCGATGGCGTGCTGGTGAGCGTACCCATCCTGTCGCCGCGTGGCGAGTTCCGTGGACTGGTGGGCGGCTGGCTGGACCTGTCCCACTCCAACTTCCTGGTCGAACTGTCGCACAGCCGTCTCGGTACTACCGGCTTCTATTGCCTGGTCTCCGGCGGTGGCAAGCCGGTCTATGTCCAGCACCCGGACATGGCGCAGGTGCTGCAGCCGGCCTCTGCACTGGGAGATACCTGCGGTACCTCGGGCCATACCGGATTCTTCGAGTTCCTGCAGCCGCAACGGCCGGTGATTGCCCGCTACCTGATGGCGAGCACCGGCTGGGAACTGGTGGCGGTGCTGCCGGCGCGCGAGGCCTTCGCGCCGCTGCGGGCGATGGAGTTGCGGGTGCTGTACCTGCTGCTGGCCGCCGTCGCCATCGGTGCCCTGCTGATCTGGCTGGCGGTGCGCCGCATGCTCGCGCCACTGACCCGCCTGCACCAGGTCGTGCGCGACAGCGAGCACGATCCCGCCGCCTACGCGCGCCTGCCACACCATGGCGGCGACGAGATCAGCGACCTGGGCCGGGCGTTCGCGCAGCTGATGCGCGAGCTCGAGCGCCGCCGCGAGCTGCTCGACGCCAGCGAGCGGCGCCTGCGCGCCGTGACCGACACCCTGCCCTCGCTGCTGGCCTTCGTCGGCACCGACGAGCGCTATCTCTTCAACAACGTCGCCTATGAACACGCCTATGGCATTCCGCTGGCGAAGCTGCGGGGCATGAGCATGCGCGAGGTGATCGGGGAGCAGCGTTACGGCGTACTCCAGCCCCACCTGCAGCAGACACTGGGCGGCACCCCGGCAACGTTCGAGTTCGAGGAGAGCGAGCCGGCATACCGCTGCCTGGAGGTGAACCTGCGGCCGGAGTGGGATGCCGTCGGCGCGCACGTGGTGGGCGTGCACATCCATGTGCTGGACGTGACCCAGCGCAAGCTCGAAACGCTGCGCCTATCGCGCATCTCGCGCCTGGACCACCTGACGCAGCTGCTGAACCGCAGTGGATTCGAGAAGCGCCTGGGCGAGGCCATGGCGCGCAGCCGCGAGAAACTGCGGCTGATGGCGCTGTTCTACCTGGACATGGACCGCTTCAAGGCCGTCAACGATTTCCACGGCCACGGCACCGGCGACCTGCTGCTGCAAGCCTTTGCGCGCCGCGTGCAGCGCTGCGTGCGCGAGAACGACGCGGTGGCGCGGCTGGGTGGCGACGAATTCGCGGTGATCCTGGAAGGCCTCGGTGACGCGGGCGCCGCCAGGCGCGTCGCCCAGTCGATCCTCGACTCGGTGGGACGGCAATTCCACATCAACGGGATCGTCGCCGATGTCGACGTCAGCATCGGCGTGGCGCTCTACCGCGGCGCGCCGATGGCGGACCATGAACTGTTGCGCGAGGCGGACGTGCTGCTCTACCGCGCAAAGGCAGCCGGGCGCGGTCGCTATGAGATCGGGCCGGAGGGTCTGTCCGACCTATGATGCGCTGGTGATGCGCTGGTGATGCGCTAGTGATGCGCCGGCGCGGCCTCTTGGCGCGCCGGCAAGGCATCCATGCCGGCGCCCTGGGTGGGAACCGGCTAGTGCAGTTCCTCGCCCTTGTCGTCGAAGGCGATGTGGCGCCCGTCTCCCGACTGGTAGCCAAGCTTGGCGTCGGCCCCCATCATCTTCTCCCAGGCGAGCATCGCATCGGCCACGGCCTGCGGCTCGCCCTTGAACACCAGCACATCATTGCCGCAGGACGGGCATTGCCCGCCGAAGACGGCGTCGATGCCGTGCAGGTCCGGCGCGGGAATGGCATCGAATGTCGTGAATGCGGTCTTGCATGCACCGCAGACCAGCTGCGCCGGCCGCAGCGAATCCACACGTGCCCGCGCCTGCTCGGCGCGCTCTTGCGGCGTGCCCCTTCGTTTCGCTTCACCCATCTCGATTCCTTGGCTCACTGCCGGCGCAACGGCGCGCCGTAGACGCCGGCATTGTAGACCAGGACGCCTGGCATGCGACGCGGGCTGTCCTGCGGAGGCGGCGGGGGATGGCGCAAACGGCACGCCGGGCGTGGATGCGGCGGCACCCTGCCGTCACCCCGGCGACGTATCCTTATGTCAGTGTAGTGCTTGCCGATGACCGCCTTCCGGCAGTCCAGATCATCTTCCAAGGAGCATTCCATGTCCGACCAGCAGCCTCAAGCCGCCTTCCGCATCGAACAGGACAGCCTCGGCGAAGTGCCGGTGCCGGCCGAGCACCTGTGGGGCGCGCAGACCGAGCGCTCACGCCAGAACTTCCGCATTGGCACCGAGAAGATGCCGCCCGCGCTGATCGAGTCCTTCGCCATCCTCAAGCTGTGCGCGGCACGCGCCAACCGCGAGCTCGGCGTGCTGGCGCCCGAGCTGGCCCATGCCATCGAGCGCGCGGCGGAAGAAGTCATCGCGGGCCGCTGGCCGCAAGAGTTTCCGCTCTCGGTCTGGCAGACGGGATCGGGCACGCAGACCAATATGAACCTCAACGAGGTCATCGCCAATCGCGCCATCCAGCTGCTCGGCGGCCAGGTGGGCAGCAAGCGGCCGGTGCACCCGAACGACCACGTCAACGCCAGCCAGTCATCCAACGACAGCTTCCCGACGGCCATGCACATCGCCGCCGCGCGGGCCGTCCAGCGCCAGTTGCTGCCGGCGCTGGAAAGGCTGCAGCAGGCCTTCGGCCGCAAGGTCGAGGCCTTCGCCGACATCGTCAAGGTCGGGCGTACCCACCTGCAGGATGCCGTGCCGCTGACGCTGGGCCAGGAGTTCTCCGGCTATATGGCACAGACAGCCCATGCGCAATCGCGGCTGCAGCAGGCCATGCTGCGCGCGATGCCGGTGCCGCAGGGCGGCACGGCCGTCGGCACCGGACTGAATGCGCCGCACGGCTTTGCCTCGGCCTTCGCCACCGCGCTGGCCGACTACACGGGCCTGCCGTTCGAGCCCGCGCCCAACCGCTATGCGCTGCAGGCCGCCCATGACGCGCTGGCCGACCTGTCGGCCGCGCTGAATACGACGGCCTCGTCCTTCCTGAAGATCGCACGCGACTTCATGCTGCTGGGCTCGGGCCCGCGCGCCGGCTTCGCCGAACTGCAGCTGCCGGCCAACGAACCCGGCTCTTCCATCATGCCGGGCAAGGTCAACCCGACCCAGGCCGAAGCGCTGGCCATGGTGTGCTGCCGCGTGATCGGCAACCACACCACCGTCACCCTGGCGAACAGCCTCGGCACGCTGGAACTGAACGCCTACAAGCCGGTGCTGATCTACAGCCTGATGCAGAGCATCACCCTGCTGGCCGATGCAACCGCCAGCTTTGCCGAGCATATGGTCGAAGGCGTGCAGGCGGACGAGGAACGCATCGCCGAGCTGCTGGCGCGCTCGCTGATGCCGGTGACCGCGCTCAATCCGCATATCGGCTACGACAAGGCCGCAGAGATCGCCAAGCTGGCCGTCAAGCGCAATCTTTCCCTGCGCGAGGCGGCGATCGCCTCCGGCCACGTCAGCGAAGCGCAGTTCGAACAGTGGATCGACCTGAAGGGCATGACGCGCGAAGTCTGAGCGCGCGGGCGGCGCGGCGGGCCGCACCGCCGCGGCCGGTCCCGCACCGCCGACGCGTACAGGGAATGCCCCCGCTCAGGCCTTGATCTTGGCCGCTACCGGCGCCAGCACCTCGTGGCTGCCCTCGGCGCGTTGCGGCGCCTTGTGCACCATGGTGTAGGCGTAGTCCACGCCCATGCCGTAGGCGCCCGAGTGCTCCTTCACCAGCTTCATCACCGAGTCGTAGGTGTCCTTGCGCGCCCAGTCGCGCTGCCACTCCAGCACCACCTGCTGCCAGGTCACCGGCACCACGCCGGCCTGGATCATGCGCTGCATCGCGTAGTCGTGCGCCTCCTTGCTGGTGCCGCCCGAGGCATCGGCGACCATGTAGATCTCGTAGCCGCCCTCGTCCATGGCGCACAGCGCAAAGGTGTTGTTGCACACCTCGGTCCACAGCCCGGCCACGACCACCTTCTTGCGCCCGTTGGCCTTGAGCGCGTCGCGCACCTTCTGGTCGTCCCAGGAATTCATCGACGTGCGTTCCAACAGCTTCTGCTGCGGGAATACGTCGAGCAGCTCGGGATAGGTGTATCCGGAAAAGCTTTCCGACTCGACCGTGGTGATGGTGGTCGGGATGCCGAAGATCTTTGCGCCCTTGGCAAGGGCGACGACATTGTTCTTCAAGACCTGGCGGTCGATGGACTGGACGCCGAACGCCATCTGCGGCTGGTGATCGATGAAGATCAGCTGGCAATTCTGGGGCGTGAGGACTTCAAGCTTGGGATTGCTCATGGTCGGTTCCACCTGTCGAGGGTTGCGGTCAACAACATCGCCCTGTGTGGGCGCGGGCGGTTTCCGCCGGGCCGGCCGGCATGCTGTTCATCGGTCGGGTGGGCTGCGCGTGATACGGGCGGCGCTGGCGGGATGTCAGTTCAATGAAGCGCCGCATAGAGCGCGCTGGCCCCATACGCGGCGCCCGTTCATGGTAGGCGGGCGCGCGCAATCGCGCGAACAAATCTTTCGAGCGGCTTCGTCGAAAAATCCAATTTCTCTTTCACGGTCCCGAAAACTAGACTGCACTGCTGGGATGGCCCGGCACGGCCTTCGCGCCAGGTCACCCTTCACGGGACAGTGAAAGGACGGCGACATGAAGCTCTATGTGATCTCCCTGGCCACCGGCATCCTTGTCGGCATCATTTATGCACTGCTCGGCGTGCGTTCGCCGGCGCCTCCGGCCGTGGCGCTGCTCGGCCTGCTGGGCATGCTGATCGGCGAGCAGGCGGTGCCGACCGTCAAGCGCCTGCTGTCCGGCACGCCGGTGACGCTGTCCTGGTTCTCCTCTGAGTGTGTCCCGAAAATCACTGGCATTGCGCAGCAGCCCGGCGCAGAGCACCGCGATCCGCAGGCCGCCCCGGGCGCGGCGCCCGATAAGCGGGACAAGGCCTGACCCCACTGCCCCCAAAAGGCCTCCATCGGCCACCAAACGCCACCACGGACGACAAGGAACCCTCGCCATGCCAGCGGACCTCATCCTGCACAACGGGCGCATCACCTCGCTCGACCCGTCCAACCCCGCCCCCGAGGCCGTCGCCATGTCCGGCGGCAAATTCACCGCCGTCGGCGACAACGCGTCGGTGCTGGCCCACGCCGACGACCGCACTGTGGTGATCGACCTGAAGGGACGCCGCGTGATTCCCGGCCTGATCGACAGCCACCTGCATGTGATCCGCGGCGGGCTGAACTACAACATGGAGTTGCGCTGGGACGGCGTGCGCTCGCTCGCCGATGCCATGGCCATGCTCAAGCGGCAGGTGGACGCGACGCCGGCGCCGCAATGGGTGCGCGTGGTCGGCGGCTTCACCGAGCACCAGTTCGCCGAGAAGCGCCTGCCCACGCTGGACGAATTGAATGCGGTGGCGCCGGACACGCCGGTCTTCCTGCTACACCTGTATGACCGTGCGCTGCTGAACCGCGCCGCGCTGCGCGCGGCAGGCTACACCAAGGACACGCCCGAGTTCCCGGGCGGCGAGATCCAGCGCGATGCGCAGGGCAACCCCACCGGCCTGCTGCTGGCCAAGCCGAACGCAACCATCCTCTATGCGACGCTGGCCAAGGGACCCAAGCTGCCGCCGGAGTACCAGCTCAACTCCACGCGTCATTTCATGCGCGAGTTGAACCGGCTGGGCCTGACCGGCGTGATCGATGCCGGCGGCGGCTTCCAGAACTATCCCGAGGACTACCAGATCGTCGAGAAGCTGGCGAAGGACGGCGAGCTGACGCTGCGTATCGCCTATAACCTCTTCACCCAGCACAACGGCGCCGAGCTGGCCGACTTCAGCGGCTGGGTCAAGCAGGTCAAGCCGGGCGATGGCGACGGCTACTACCGCCAGAATGGCGCCGGCGAAATGCTGGTCTACACGGCCGCTGACTTCGAGGACTTCCGCGTGGAGCGGCCCGACATGCCGCCGCAGATGGAAGACCAGCTCGAGGCCGTGGTGCGCGTGCTGGCGCAGAACCGCTGGCCCTGGCGGCTGCATGCCACCTACAACGAAACGATCGAGCGCGCGCTCAACGTGTTCGAGAAGGTCAACCGCGACATCCCCTTCAATGGCCTGCACTGGTTCTTCGACCATGCCGAGACCATCACGCCGAAGAACATCGACCGCATCGCCGCGCTCGGTGGCGGCATTGCGGTACAGCACCGCATGGCCTACCAGGGCGAGTACTTCGTCGAGCGCTATGGCGCGCAGGCGGCCGAGCAATCGCCGCCGATCGGCCGCATGCTGGCGGCCGGCCTGCCGGTGGGCGGCGGCACTGATGCCACGCGCGTGGCCTCTTACAACCCCTGGGTGTCGCTGGCATGGCTGGTGACCGGCAAGACCGTGGGCGGCATGCGGCTCTATCCGCAGAGCAACCTGCTCGATCGGGAAAAGGCGCTGCGGCTATGGACGGTCGACAACACCTGGTTCTCGAACGAGCAGGGCGTCAAGGGGCAGATCCAGGCCGGGCAGTACGCCGACCTGGCGGTGCTCACTGCCGACTACATGACCGTGCCCGAGGACGACATCGCCGGCATCGAATCGGTGCTGACGGTGCTGGGCGGCAAGATCGTGCACGGCAGCGGCGACTATGCGAGCCACGCGCCGGCGCTGCCGGCGGCGATGCCCGACTGGTCGCCGGTGCGCACCTTCGGCGGCTACCACCAGGCCGGCGCGCCGCAGCGGCGGGCCTATGCATCGATGTGCGGCTGTGCGCGCAGCTGCGGCGTGCATGGCCACGCCCATGACCGCGCCTATATGGGCGCGGTAGGCGACGGCCAGCAGCGCGAGTTCTGGGGCGCGCTGGGCTGTTCCTGCTGGGCTTTCTAGCGTTCCGGCAGTGGGCCAGCGCAGCCGGCGCGGCCGGGCCACGCGGCCCGGCGGCCTGCGGCATCAGAACGCTTCGCGGTAGAGCGCCAGCGCGTCTGCCTCGGTCACGTCCACAGGGTTGTTGACCAGCAGGCGCGTCTGCTTCATGGCATCGGCCGCGAGCATCGTCAGGCTGTCTTCGCTGACGCCCGCGTCGCGCAGCCGGCGCGGCGCGCCGCTCTCATCCATCAGATGCTCGATCGCGCTGACGAAGGCGGCCGAACGCGCCTGCACGTCCCCTCCGCCCACGGCCGGCACGCCCAGTACGTCGGCCAGCTCCGCGTACAGCGGCGCGGCGGCGCGGGCATTGAAGCGCAGCACAGGACCGAGCATCAGCGCGTTCGACAGGCCGTGCGGCACGTGATAGTGGCCGCCCAGCGGATAGGCGAGTGCGTGCACGGCCGCCACCGGTGAGTTGGCGAAGGCCTGTCCGGCCAACGTCGCACCCAGCAGCATGGCTTCGCGCGCGGCGCGGTTGCTGCCGTCCCTGCAAGCAGCCAGCAGGTTGCCGCCCAGCAGGCGCAGCGCCTCGCGCGCCAGCGCGTCGGACAGCGGGTTCTTCTTGTGGCGCCCGGTGTAGGCCTCGATCGCGTGGACCATCGCGTCGATGCCGGTGGCCGCGGTCGCCAGGCGCGGCAGGCCCAGCGTGAGCTGCGCGTCGAGCAGCACGGCGTCGGCATAGAGCTGCGGCGCGACCACGCCCATCTTGCTGGTCTCGCCCGTGGTCAGGATGGAAATGTTGGTCACCTCCGAGCCCGTGCCCGCGGTGGTGGGCACCAGCGCCAGCGGCAGCCGCCCGCCGCGTACATTGCCGATGCCGTACAGCGCGGACAGCGGCTGCTGCGACTCCAGCAACACAGCGGCGAGCTTGGCCACGTCGAGCGGCGAACCCCCGCCCAGGCCGACCACGATGTCGGCGCCGGCCTCCCTGCCTTGCGCCACGCAGGCCAGCAAGGTCGCCTCGGGCGGATCGGCGACGACGTCGTCGAAGACGGTGACGTCAAAGCCGGCGGCCCGCAGGCTGGTCTCGATCGGTGCGGTCAGCCCGCACTTGACCAGCCCGGCGTCGGTGACCAGCAGCGCGCGGCGCTGCGCATGGCGGGCCGCGAGCAGCTCGCCCAGCCGGGCCGCGCCGCCCCACTCCACTTGGATGGACGGTACCGTCCGGAACTCGAAAGCCTGCATTGCCACGCTAGTCTCCTCGCTATGGGCCGCGGCCTGGCCACGGCCATTCCTTGCATCCGGCCGATGCGTCCGGCCGGTACCTCGTTCAGCGCTTCAGTCCAACTCCCAATGGCGCCCGGGCGCCTGGCCCGAGCGCGTGGCGGCGTTCAGCGGATCGCCGAGCACAGATACTTCATCTCCATGTACTCGTCGATGCCGTACTTCGAGCCCTCGCGGCCGAGGCCGGATTGCTTGACGCCGCCGAACGGCGCGACCTCGTTGGAGATCAGGCCCGTGTTGTGTCCCACCATGCCATACTCGAGCGCCTCACCGACGCGCCAGGCGCGGCCCGCGTTCTCAGTGAAGAAGTAGGCGGCCAGGCCGAACTCGGTGTCGTTGGCCATGGCGATGACTTCCTCCTCGGTGTCGAAGCGGAACAGCGGCGCCACCGGGCCGAAGGTCTCCTCGCGCGCCACGCGCATCTGCTGCGTGACGCCGGTCAGCACGGTAGGTTCGTAGAACAGGCCCCCCAGCGCGTGGCGCTTGCCGCCCGTCACCACCTTCGCGCCCTTGGCGACCGCGTCGGCCACGTGGCTCTCCACCTTGTCGACGGCCGCGTCATCGATCAACGGCCCGATCAGCACGCCAGGCAGCGTGCCGGCACCCACCGCGAGCGCCTGCACGCGCTGCGTCAGGCGCTCGGCGAAGGCGTCGTAGATGCCGGACTGCACATAGAGGCGGTTGGCGCAGACGCAGGTCTGGCCGGCGTTACGGTATTTGGATGCCAGCGCGCCCTCGACGGCGGCGTCCAGGTCCGCGTCGTCGAACACGATGAAGGGCGCATTGCCGCCCAGTTCCAGCGAGAGCCGTTTGATGGTCGGCGCGCACTGCGCCATCAGGATGCGGCCGACCTCGGTCGAGCCGGTGAAGGAGAGCTTGCGCACCTTGTCGCTGGCCGTCAGCACGCCACCGACCACGCGCGCATCGCCGGTGACGATCTGCAGCACGCCCGCCGGCACGCCGGCCTGCACCGCCAGTTCGCCCAGCGCCAGCGCGGTCAGCGGCGTCTGTTCGGCCGGCTTGACGATGATGGTGCAGCCGGCGGCCAGCGCCGGCGCCACCTTGCGCGTGATCATCGCGGCAGGGAAGTTCCACGGCGTGATCGCGGCGCAAACGCCGACCGGCTGCTTGATCACCATGAGCCGCTTATCGGTCTGCGGGGCGGGAATCACGTCGCCGTAGGTGCGCTTGGCCTCCTCGGCGAACCATTCGATAAAGGATGCGGCGTAGCGCACCTCGCCCTTGGCTTCCGCGAGCGGCTTGCCCTGCTCGGCGGTCATCAGCGCGGCGATGTCGTCGGCATTGGCCAGGATGAGCTGGAACCAGCGCATCAGCACCGCCGAGCGTTCCTGCGGCGCCAGCCGCGACCAGCCCTTGAATGCCTTGTCGGCGGCGGCCACGGCCTGCTCTATGGCCAGCGCACCCAGTGCGGGCACGCTTCCGACCAGCGTGCCGTCGGCGGGATTGCGCACCTCGATCACGGCACCGTCCGCGGCTTCCTGCCAGCGTCCGTCGAGAAGGCATTGATCGCGCAGAAGCGCGGGAGATTGCAGCGTCAGCAAGTTTTCCACTCCGGTTGGTGACCGTGCCGGTCGGGTGACTGGCTCAATATGGCTTGATTGGTTCAATAGGTTGAACTAAGATCGCTATATTGAACGCATAGACTGGATTTTTAGTTTGCCGGGAGGGGCTTTGTCAAGGATGGATGCGAACCGCGCGCACGACGGCGGACAGGAAGACATGTCGCCCCAGGGCGAATCCGTGCCCGCCCTGCGCCGTGCCGTGAGGATCCTGGATTTCGTCAGCACGGCCGCTGCGCCGCCCACGGCGGCCGACCTGGCGCGCGCGCTGGGCCTGCCCAAGAGCAGTGCGCACGGGCTGCTGGCAACCATGGCCGAACTCGGCCTGCTGGCGCGGGCGGCGGATGGCACCTTCCGGGTCGGCGCCCACCCCATGCACTGGGCCAATGGCTTCCTGGCGCAGTTCGACCTGGTCGGCGAGTTCCAGCGCTATTTCGCCGAGCATGCGGAGCTGAGCAGCCACACCGTCACGCTCAGCGTGCTGGAAGGGCGCGATGTGGTCTATCTGGCGTGCCGCAACAGCGCCGCGCCGCTTGGCTTCACCTTCCGCATCGGCATGCGGCTGCCCGCGCCGTTTACCGCGACCGGCAAGATCCTGCTCAGCGCGCTGCCCGACGAAGCGCTGCGCCAGCGCTTCGGCAAGACCTGGCCTCAGGGACTGACCGCGCACAGCGTGCCCGGCATGGCGGCCTTCCTGGCGGAGATGCAGGCCACGCGCGAGCGCGGCTACTCCATCGACGACGGCCAGATCCGCGAAGGCATGCACTGCATCGGCGCGCCCATCCGCGACTTCTCCGGTGCGCCGGTGGCCGGCATCGCGGTCAGCCTGCTCGACCACGAGGCCACGCCTGAAGCCGTGCGCGAGATCGGCACGCGGCTGGCGGCGGTGGCGGCCGCGCTGTCGCGCCGCCTGGGCATGCCTGGCTGAGCCTGGCCCTGGGCCGTGCGCTGCCGCCTGGCACAGGGCGCAGGGCGCACTGCGGCTACGGCCCCAGGCTGCCACGCCGGGCTTCCGCGCCTGGGTATACACTGGTTTCGTGCGCAACTATTATTGGGCTATCGTTGAGCACAAAGCCGATTGACCCAGCGATGGATCATCCCATGTCACGGCGTTCACAGGCCTGGCCGCCCCGCGCCTGGCACTGAACCGCCGCGAGAACGACGCGGAGCCGGTGCGGCGCGCCATCGAGGATGCGCGGCGCGCCAGCGACGTGTAAAGTCGCTGGCGCCCGTACCGGAATCGACACCATGAAGCCGCTGCCCCTACTCGACCAGTTCCTTACCTACCGCCTGCACCAGGTCAACAAGCTGAGCGAGCGGGACAGTACCGAAGCCTACCTGGCGCAATGTGGACTGCCGCTGGGTGAAGGCCGCTGCCTGGCGGCGATCGGCGCCTTCGAGCCGGTCTCAGTCAATATGCTGGCGCAGCGTGCCAATCTCACCAAGGGCCAGGCCAGCCGCAGCGCCCAGGCGCTGGTCGAGCGCGGCCTGGTCAGCAAGGAAACCAGCGCCGAGGACGGGCGCGGCGTCGTACTGACGCTCACCGCGCGCGGCCGGCCGCTCTACCGCAAGGCGATCGGTGTGATCGCGCAGCTCAATGAAGATATCTTCGGCTGCCTCGACGCGCAGGAGCAAGCCCTGCTGGGCGGCATGCTGGACCGGCTGGTCGCGCATGCCGGGAGCCGCGCAGAAGCCGACGGCGAGGACGGTGCCGGGGAATAGCGGCGCGATAGTGGCGCAGGCGGACCACGCGCGAACATCCCAAGGGCGAAGCGTACCCATTTCTGCGTGCTCCGCGCAGCCTTATGCGGACGCGGATCCAGGGTGACGCGCGGCCTTCTCCGCGTCCCTTGACGTGTGCAATGGCGCTTTGGTCCGCGCTCCCGCTCAGGGAGGGAAAGCGGGGGTAAAGGCATAGGCAAGCGCTTGCGCGAAGCGTGCGCAGTCGCCCCGGCGAAGGCCCTCCCTCACCCCAAGGCCCGCTGCTGCGCTTGGGAGCGGGAGCCCGCCGCCGGCATGACGGCGGCGTTCGCGGGCGCGGCGCTTCGCCTCCCGGCCCCGAAGCGTACCCATTTCTGCGTGCGGCAAACCCGGCTGCGCTGGCGCCGGGCTTCGCCCGCAGGCCTCAGGCGATGGTGTCCACCACGCCGCCGTCGACCCGCAGTGCGGCACCGGTAGTCGCCGAGGCCTGGCGCGAACAGACGTAGACCACCATGTTCGCCACCTCCTCCACCGTCGCCACACGCTGCAGGATGGAACTGGGCCGCTTCGCCTTGACGAAGGCCGTTGCGGCCGCCTCCACGCTCACGCCCTCCTTGGCGGCGGCCTCCTTGATCATCTCCGCCACGCCCTCGGACAAGGTCGGACCGGGCAGCACAGCATTGACAGTCACGCCGGTGCCGCGCAGGCGCTTGGCCAGGCCACGCGAGATCGACAGCTGCGCGGTCTTGCTGAAGCCGTAGTGGATCATGTCCTCAGGAATGTTGAGCCCCGACTCCGACGAGATGAACACCACCCGTCCCCAGTCGCGCGCCTGCATGCCAGGCACGTAGGCGCGCGCCAGCCGCACGCCCGACATGACGTTCAGCTCGAAGTAGCGGGACCAGTCCGCATCATCGAGCGCGAAGAAGTCCTTGGGGCCGTAGATGCCGGCGTTGTTGACCAGGATGTCCACCGACGGCACGGCTGCGACCAGTGCGGCGCAACCGGCTGCGGTGCCCACGTCGGCGGCGGCGCCGCGCACCTGCGCGCCAGGCACCGCCGCGCGCACGGCGTCGATGGCGGCATTCAGGCTGTCTTCACGGCGGCCGTTGAGCACGACTTCGGCGCCGGTGGCGGCCAGGCCTTTGGCGATGGCCAGGCCGATGCCGGCCGTGGACGCGGTGACGAGTGCGGTCTTGCCGCTGAGATCGATCTGCATGGTATGGCTCCGGTTGGCGCGCGGCATGGCGCGCGCGAGGTCCGATGAAGGCCCGCGGTCGCGAGCTGGGTCCTGCGGAAATCCAATCCCAACTGAACGGCATGAGCCCGCACCGGCGCCTTTCGTGCAGCGTGGATAGAATGCGCCGCCTTCCCCGCCCTCAGAGCGCCGGAAACACCACCCGTACGCGCAGGCCGGGCGCCGCGTCTTCCAGCATGACCTGGGCGTCGTGCGACTGGGCGATCTCGGCCACGATGGCCAGGCCGAGGCCGCTGCCGCCGCTGGGGGCCTCCGCCAGGCGGTAGAAACGGTCGAACACGCGCGCGCGTTCGTCAGCCGGGATGCCCGGGCCGTTGTCCGTGACGGCCAGCTCCACGCCGCCCGCGCTGCCCTGGCGGAGCTGCACGTCGACTCTGCCACCCGCCGCGATGTAGCGCAGGGCGTTATCGACCAGGTTGGTCAGCAGGATGCGCAGCGCGTCGGCATCGCCGCTGACGGCGATACTGCCGGCGCCCGCGTCCAGGCCCAGGTCGATGTCGCGGTCCAGCGCGGCCTGTGTCATGTCGGCCACCACCGACTCCGCCAGCGCGCGCAGATCCACCTGCTCGTGCGGCGGCGGCGTGGCGCCGGGCTCCTGGCGCGCCAGCGTCAGCAACTGGTTCACCAGGTGGGTCAGCCGCTCCAGCCCCTGGCGCAGCCGCGCGACCGCCTCCTGCCGTGCCTGGGCGCCCTCGGCTCGCTCCACCAGCTGGGCCTGCAACTGCAGCGCCGCCAGCGGCGTACGCAGGGCGTGCGCCGCGTCGGCCACGAAGGCCCGCTGGGTATCGATGGCGTGCGCCAGCCGCGCCAGCAGCTGGTTCAGTGCCTCGCTCAACGGTGCCACCTCGTCAGGCATGGCGCGCGCGGCCAGCGGCGCCAGGGTGGCGGCATCGCGCGCGCGCACCTCGTCGGCAATCTCGCGCAAGGGCTGCAGGCCGCGCCCCACCGCCAGCCAGACCAGCCAGCCCAGCAGTGGCAGCAGCAACAGCAGCGGCGCCACGGTGCGCAAGGCCATGCGCGCAGCCAGCGTGCGGCGCGCGCTCATCGGCTGCGCGATCTGTACCACGGCCGGCCCCAGCTGCACGCTGTAGATGCGCCACTCGCCCTGGTCGGTCCTGACGTCGGAGAAGCCGAGTTCGACCTGCGGCGGCAGCGCGGGGTGCGCATGCGAGAGGTAAAGGCTGCGCCCCGAACCATCCCAGATGTGGATCACCACGTCCTCGTCGCCGTGCAGCAAGTCTACTGTCGGACCGGCCGGCAGCGGCGGCGCGACCGGATCGCTGAACTGGCTGGGCAGCGCGGCCGCCACCTGCTTCATCTGGTAGTCGAACAGCGCGTTGGCTTCCTGGCGCGCCTGTCCGTAGATCAGCACGGTGGCGATGGCGATGCCGGCAAGCAGGCCGGCGGCCAGCCACCACAGCAAGGTCCGCTGGATCGAGCGCATCAGGAAGCTGCCTCCCCCTTGCCCTGCGCGCCGCCAGCGTCCTCCGGCCGCGGCACCACGTAGCCGACGCCGCGGATATTGCGGATCAGTGCCGCGCCCAGCTTCTTGCGCAGAGCATGGATGTAGACCTCCACCGTATTGCTGCCGACCTCGTCGTCCCAGCCGTACAGGCGTTCCTGCAGTTGCGCCACCGACCAGACCTTGCCGGGCCGCGCCAGCAGCGCGGACAGCAAGGCGAACTCGCGCGCGGACAGGTGGACCGAATCGCCGGCCAAAGTGACTTCGCGCGTAGCCGGGTTCAGCACGATGTCGCCGTGGCGCAGCAGGGGCTCGGCGCGGCCCTCGGCGCGGCGGGCCAGCGCGTGCATGCGCGCGGCAAGTTCCTGCAGATCGAAGGGCTTGACCAGGTAGTCGTCGGCACCGGCGTTGAGCCCGGCGACGCGGTCGGCCACCGCGTCGCGCGCGGTCAGGATCAGCACCGGCGTACGCACGCCGCGGGCGCGCAGCGTGCGCAGCACATCCAGCCCCGAGCGACGCGGCAGGCCAAGGTCGAGCAGCACGATGTCATAGCAGGCATCCTCGCCCTGCCCTCCCGCGGCGGACAGGCCGGTCTCGCCGTCCTGCACCCAGTCGACCGTGAAGCCTTCCTGGCGCAGCGCCAGCTTGACGCTATCGCCGATCATGGCATCGTCTTCCACCAACAGTACTCGCATGGTCTTGAACGCGAAGAAGAAATGGGTACGCTCGCCGCGGCTCAGCCGCCAGCGGGCACGGCATGCCTCAGTGCGGCGGACAGGCCCCACAGCGACGGATACTCGGCTGTGATCACGTGGATGGGCATGGCAGCCAGATAGTCGTGCATGCGGCCCTTGCTGTCGAAGCGCTCGCAAAAGGCTGAGGCCCGCAGCGCCTCGACAAAGCGCGGCACGATGCCGCCGCCGATGTATACGCCGCCGCGCGCACCAAGCACCAGGGCCACGTCGGCCGCCACCGAACCCAGCAGCCCGCAGAACACGCGGAAACTGCGCTGGCACAGCGGATCGCCAAGCTGCAGCGCCCCGTTTGTGACCTGCTCGGCCGACAGCGGCGCAAGCAAAAGCGTACCCGTTTCTGCGGCCAGCGCGGCATGGATCAGCGACAGCCCGCTGCCGGACAGCAGCCGTTCGGCGGAGACATGGCCGTGGGCGCGATGCGCTGCGCGCCAGGCCACCCACTCATCGTCCGTTTCGGGTGTCAGGCCGATATGACCGCCCTCGCCGGCCAGCGCCACCGGGGGCGCGCCCGCAAGTCCGGGCACCAGTCCTGACACGCCCAGGCCGGTGCCGGGACCGATCAGCGCGCACGGCGCGCCGGCCTGCGCCTCGCCCGCACGCACCTCGGCCAGTCCTTGCGCCGGCAGGTACGGCAGCGCCAGCGCGAGTGCGGTGAAGTCATTGATGGCCAGCAGCGTATCCAGGCGCAGCGACTGCCGCATGCCCTCGATGGAGAAGGACCAGCTATGGTTGGTCAGCTTGACGCGGTCGCCGGTGATCGGATTGGCCAGCCCCACGGCGGCATGGCGCGGCGCCGCGCCGAAGCCGGCGAGGAACCGGCGGATGGCGGCCTCGAGCGAGGGGAATTCCGCGACCTTGAACGAAGTGACGGAACCGAAGCGCTGCGGCGCGCTTTCCAGCACGAATCGCACATTGGTGCCGCCGACGTCGGCAAGCAGGCGCGGATAGGTGGCGGTCGAGGACATGTCGCTCCGCTGCTCAGGCACGGAAGACGTCGAGTCCGTGACGATGCTGGGCCAGCACCAGGCTCACGGGCAGGGCCGGTGTGGGTTGCCGGCGCGCCCGTGCCAGCACGTCGGCCTTGGCCTCGCCGGCCAGCGAAAGAAAGACGCGCTCCGCGGCCAGCAGCGCGGCCAGGTTCAGCGTGATGCGCGCATGCGGTGCCTGCGCAGGGTGTGTCACGAGATAGCCGGGCGACGGCTCGCTCAATGCGGACTGCAATTCCGGGGCGTCGGCGAACAGCGAAGCCGTGTGGCCGTCCTCGCCCATGCCCAGCACCACGACATCCGGCTGGTGGTACGCGGCATTGAGGCGGGCCACCGCCCGTGCCGGATCGGCAGCATCGGCCGCGTCGGCCACCAGCGGCACGAAGTGGGCGCGCCCCGCGCCCTCGCGCAGCAGGTGCTGGCGCACCAGCGCACCATTGCTATCGGCATGCTCGGGGGGCACCGCGCGCTCGTCGACCAGCGTGACCGTGACCGCCTCCCAGCGCACGGGGCGGTGGCGCAGCCGCTCGAACATGGCCACCGGCGAGCGCCCGCCGGATACGGCCAGTACCGCCCATCCCTTGACGCCGATGGCCAGGTCGAGCGCATGGCCCACCGAGATGGCCAGCGATTCGGCCTGGTCGCCCAACGACGCATGTTCGAAATACCGCATGGTCTGTCTCCCCTTATTCCCGTTCAGTCGTCCCGCTCAATCCCGCTGCGTCCCATTCAGTCCCGTTCCCATCCGCCCCGCGCGGCCGGCACGCCGCGCTAGACCTCTTCATGCCACAGTGCGTCGTCGCGCGACAGCAGCGCCGACGAGGCCGCCGGGCCCCAGGTGCCGGCCGTGTAGGACTTGGGCGGCACCAGGCTGTCACACCAGGTCTCCAGGATCGGCTCGACCCAGCGCCAGGCCTGCACCTGCTCATCGCGCCGCACGAACAGGCCGAGGCGGCCACGGATCACGTCGAGCAGCAGGCGCTCGTAGGCCCCCGCGCGGCGTGCCTTGAAGGAGTTGGCCAGGTCCAGGTCGAGCGAGGTCTGCGTGAGCGCCACCGTGTCGCCCGGCTGCTTGACCAGGAAGTACAGCCGGATGCTCTCCTCGGGCTGCAGGCGGATCACCAGCCGGTTCTGCGGCGACAGGCCGAGCGGCCGCGGAAAGATCGCATGCGGCACATCGCGGAAATGGATCACGATCTCCGCCACGCGCGCCTGCATGCGCTTGCCGGTACGCAGGTAGAAGGGCACGCCGGCCCAGCGCCAGTTGGCGATCTCGGCCTTGATGGCGACGAAGGTCTCGGTGCGGCTGTCGGCCGCGATGCCGCGCTCCTCCAGATAGCCCGGCACCGGCTTGCCGCCCACGGCGCCCGCGCGGTACTGCCCGCGCACGGTCTTCTCCGCCACCTCCTGCGGGGTGATGGGCCTGAGCGCCTTCAGGATCTTGATCTTCTCATCGCGGATGGCGTCCTCGGAAAGGCTGGCGGGCGGTTCCATGGCCACCATGCACAGCAACTGGAGCAGGTGGTTCTGCACCATGTCGCGCAGCGCGCCGATGCGGTCGTAGAAGTCACCGCGCGTCTCCACGCCCAGTTCCTCGGCAATGGTGATCTGCACGTCCTGCACCCATTCGCGCCGCCACAGCGGCTCGAACAGGGCGTTGCCGAAGCGGATCGCCATCAGGTTCTGCACCGACTCCTTGCCCAGGTAATGGTCGATGCGGTAGATCTGGTCCTCGGCGAAGTAGCGCGCCACCGCCGTATTGATCGCCTCCGATGACTCCAGGTCGCGGCCCAGCGGCTTCTCCAGCACGATGCGCACGCCCGGGTGGTTGAGGCCGGTGCGCCCGAGCTGCTCGCAGATCGGCACGAAGAGCTGGGGTGCGGTGGCCAGGTAGCAGACCACCACGCCCGGCGCACGCAACTGCACCTGGCGCGCCAGTTCGTCGAAATGGGACGGATCGCGCGCATCGGCCTGGACGTAGGCGAACCGTGCGAGGAACGAAGCCCAGGCCTCAGGGGGCGCGTGCTCCAGCCCCGGCCGCACGCCTTCCTCCAGCGTGGCCAGGTATTCCTCGGTGGTCGAAGCACGGCTGCCCGTGGCGAGAATGCGCGCGGCCGGGTGCAGCAGGCCCGCGCGATGGGCGTCGAAGAGTGCCGGAAGCAGCTTGCGCCGCGCCAGGTCACCGGTGCCGCCGAACAGCACCATGTCGAAATCGGGCATGCTCACCCTGGGCTCCTTGTTTAGCACTGGCTGGCCCGGCGACACACGCGGGCACAGAACTGAGTGCGCGTTTGCGCCGCATAAGTTCCAGCCAGTTTACGTGACTCGCCCCGGCTTGGCGAGTCGGCCGGCAAACGCGGCGCCTGCTGCCTACGCCTGCAGCAAATCTTGCCAGATCGCCAGCGCCCGATCCTGGTAGGCGCGCGTGGCGTCGATCAGCGCGCGCCGCTGCTCACCAGGCAGGATGGCTTCGGGCAGCAGGGGATCGCGCACGATGGCGCGGATCACCGCGCGGCCGACCAGCATCGTCTCGCGCGCGGCCGCCTCCGCGCTCATGCGCGCGAGCTTGGCCGAACTGCGCGCCAGCAGCGCCTGGGCCTGGCGGTAACCCGCCAGGATGGCGGACACGTTCCAAAGCCGCACCATGCGCACCGCGCTGGCCGCATCGAACTGCCGGCCGCTGAACACCAGCGCGCCCTGCGCCAGGCCGAGGCGGCGCAGCGCCGACTCCATCGCCGGCGCGCCGCCGTCGAGGTTGTCCGGCCGCACCCACAGCGCGGCATCCAGGGCGCGGAAGCCGTACAGCTCGAGTGCGCGCTGGTGGCGCCGCCACAAGGCCTTGGCGCTGCGCGGCACGGCGGCGTCGTGCACGACCAGCCAGTCGCCCTTCCAGTCGCGCAGCCGGCTCTCCTTGTCGAACCAGTATTGCACCTCGTGGTGCGCGGGATTGCCCTCGGCCCTTACCGCGTAGCTGCCGCGGCCGACCTTGGCTACGCGCCCCTGGCGCTGCAGGCGTGTCAGCGCCACGCGCACGGCCGGCGTGGCGATGTCCATCAACTCGGCGGCGCGTGCGAGCGCCTGCACCGTCAGCGCCTGGCGGGGGTGCGCGAACAGCAGGTCGAGCACCAGGTCGGTCGCGGACGGCGCTTCGATTTCGATACCACCCTTGGCAGCCATGGTCGCTCGGTCAATCGGTCGGTGCATCGGTCGGAGAGTCATATTGCAGCCGAGATTGTGACACGTACGGCGCAAGACCCATCGCCAAGCGGGACCCTTGCGGCGGGACCGGGTATACGATGAATATTTCTCGAAACGACAGAATGTATCATTTCATGTAATAAATTCACCGCAGCGCCGCGCGCCGGCATGCGGCCCCACCAGGACGGAGACAATGCCCGATCACTATGTCAGGACCGAGACCGACGGTCCGGTCTGCACCATCATCCTCGACCGCGCCGACAAGCGGAATGCCGTCGACGGCGCCATGGCCGCCGCGCTGCGAGAGGCGTTCGAAGCCTTCGAGGCCGACCACGCGTTGCGCGTGGCGGTGCTGTGGGGCGCAGGCGGCCACTTCTGCGCGGGCGCCGACCTGACCGCCGTGGGCGATCCCGCGCGGCGCCACGAACTGGATCCGGCAGGCGGCGGCAGCGGGCCGATGGGGCCCACCCGCATGGCGCTGTCCAAGCCGCTGATCGCCGCGGTCAGCGGCTACGCGGTGGCGGGAGGACTGGAACTCGCGCTGCTGGCGGACCTGCGCGTGGCCGAGCGCGACGCCGTCTTCGGCGTGTTCTGCCGGCGCTGGGGTGTACCGCTGATCGACGGCGGCACCGTGCGGCTGCCGCGCGCCGTCGGCATGGGTCGCGCGCTCGACATGATCCTGACCGGACGCCCGGTGCCCGCCGAAGAGGCGCTGACCATGGGCCTGGCCAACCGGCTGGTGGAGCCAGGCGAGGCCCGCTCCGCCGCCGAGGCGCTGGCGCGGGAGATCGCCGCCTTCCCGCAGCGCTGCATGCTGGCCGACCGCGCCTCGGCCTACGCACAGTGGGACCTGCCGCTGGACGCGGCACTGCGTGCCGAAGGCGCGCATGGCGCACCCATCGTCTTCGCCGAGGGCATCGGCGGCGCGCAGCGCTTTGTCGACGGCGCCGGCCGCCATGGCGGGCCGGACCACCCCGCGCAGGCCAACTGAGCCCCGGCCCGGCTAACTGAGCCCTGACCCAGCGGAAGGTGCCGTGCGCCTCCGCCGCACGGCACAGGCCTCACCGGGCTTGCCATCAGGACCAAAGCGTACCCATTTCTGCGAGACTCCCACATGTCCGTCACCACCCTCGAACTGATCCGCCGCGGCGCCGCCCAGCACGGCGCGCGCACCGCCCTCGTCCATGGCGAGCACCGCCTGAGCTTTGCCGAAGTCGACGCCCTGAGCGCCCGTCTGGCGCACGCCCTGCGCGCCGCCGGCGCTGCCAAGGGCGAGATGGTGGCGCTGCTGGTCAACAACGGTCTTTACAGCGTGCCGCTGGACTTCGCCTGTGTGAAGGCGGGCGTTAACCGCGTGCCCCTGAACGCGCGCTTGTCGCTTGCAGAGCACCTGCGCATGCTGGAGGAAACCGGCTGCCGCATGCTGGTGTTCGGCGCGGACCTGGCCGAGCGCGCCGATGCGCTGCGCACGGCCCGCCCGGGCCTGGCCTGCCTCGGCCTGGACAGCAGCCTGCCCGGCGGCGCCGACCTCGCCGCCAGTGCCCGCAGCCAACCCGCCACCGACCCCGAGGTCGAGGTGCATGAGGACGACGTCATCCTGACGCTGTTCACGTCGGGCACCACCGGCGTGCTCAAGGCCGCCCGCCACACGCAGCGCTCCTACGCCGCGATCTGCCGCAACGTGCTGCTCAACCTGCTGCCGGCCACGCCCGACGACGTGATGCTGCACGCCGCGTCGCTGATCCACGCCAGCGGCGTCTTCGTGCTGCCGTTCTGGCTGCGCGGCGGCAAGACCGTGGTGCTGCCGGGGTTCGAACCGGCCGCCTTCCTGGCGGCGCTGGAGCGCGAACGCGCCACCGCCATCAACCTGGTGCCGACCATGCTGCAGATGCTGCTGGAATCCCCGGCAATGGCCACCACCCAGGTGGATGCCTTGCGCTACGTGATCTATGGTGCCTCGCCCATGCCACGCGCCGTGATCGAGCGCGCCATGGCCGTCTGGGGCCGCCACCGCTTCTGGCAGTACTACGGCCAGACCGAAGCGCCGCTGTGCCTCGCCGTGCTGCGGCCCGAGGATCACCATGGCGAGCGGCTCGGCGCCTGCGGCCAGGTCGCACTGGACGTAGAGGTGCGGCTCGTGGACGAGGCCGGCAAGGCGGTGCCGCCGGGCGAACCGGGCGAGATCGCAGTGCGCGCGCCGTCCAGCGTCGCCGGCTACCACAACGCGCCCGAACTGACCGCGCAGACCTTCCTGCCCGACGGCTGGGTGCGCACGCGCGACGTCGGTGTGTTCGACGCCGACGGCTTCCTGTATCTGAAGGACCGCACTTCCGACATGATCGTCAGCGGCGGCTACAACGTCTACCCGAGCGAGGTCGAGAACGCGCTGCTGAGCCACCCTGCGGTACGCGAATGCGCGGTCGTCGGCCTGCCGGACGACAAGTGGGTGGAAGCGGTCACCGCCGTGGTCGTGGTGCACGCCGGCCATGCACAGGACGAGGCGCTGGCGGCCGCGCTGGTCGAGCATGTGGCCGCGCAGCTCGCGTCCTACAAGAAGCCGCGCAGCGTGCGCTTCGCCGCGGAGATCCCCAAGACCGCGGTGGGCAAGCTCAACCGCAAGGCGGTGCGCGAGCGCTGCCGGGAGGCCGGCCTGGCCTGACACCCGGGCCGGAACGCCAGGGGCGCCGGGCCTCAGGCATCGAACGCGCGGCGCCCCTCGGCCAGCAGCCTGAGCAGCAGCGGCGCGCGGGCGCGCCGCCTGTCAGCGTGAAATGGAAAGGATGGCCGTGGCCTGGCTCGACAGCACGCCGCCGTTGCCGTGCACGAGCGCCACCTCGGCACCGTCGACCTGGCGCGCGCCGCCCTCGCGGCGCAACTGCGTGACGGCCTCGATCACCAGGAAGATGCTGTACATGCCAGGATGCGTGCAGGACAGCCCGCCGCCGTTGGTATTCATCGGGAAATCGCCACCCGGCGCGATGCGCCCGCCAGAGACGAAGGCGCCGCCCTCGCCCTTGGCGCAGAAGCCCAGGTCTTCGAGAAACAGGATCGGGTTGATGGTGAAGGCATCGTACAGCTCCACCACGTCGATGTCGGCAGGCCTCAGGCCGGCCTCGGCGAAGGCCTGCCGGCCCGAATCCACCGCTGGCGTCACCGTCAGGTCGTCCATGCAGGAGATCTGGCGGTGCCAGTGCGCGTGGCCGCAGCCGAGCACATAGACCGGCTGCGCATGCCGCCCGCGTGCATGCTCGGCGCGGGTGACCACGAACGCGCCGGCGCCATCGGTCACCAGGCAACAGTCGCGCACGGTCAGGGGATCGGAAACCATCTTCGCGTTGAGCACGTCGTCGATGCTCAGCGGCTCGCGCGCGAAGGCGTCGGGATTGCGCTGGGCCCACTGGCGCGCGGCCACGGCCACCTCGGCAAGCTGGGTGCGTGTGGTGCCGTACTGGTGCATGTGGCGCGCGGCGGCCAGCGCATAGCTGCTGGCAGGATTGAACGGCTGGTACGGATGCTCGTAGGGCTGGGGATCGAGCGCCGCGCGCATGGCGTTGATGCGCGAACTGCTGGGCGCGCTGCGCGGCGTGGCGCCGTAGCAGATGAGAACGTTGTCGCATTCCCCCGCGTTGATCGCCATCGCGGCGATCTTGAGGTCGGCGATGAAGGACGAGCCACCGAACATGGTGCTGTCCGAGAAGCGCGGTCGGATGCCCAGGTACTCGGCCATGCGCATCACCCACCACGGCGAGGTCAGGCTGGAAGTGATGATGCCGTCGATGTCGGCCATGCGCAGGCCGCTGGCGCGCACTGCGGCATGGGCGGCCTGCGCGATGATCTCCTGTTCGGTCCGCCCGCCGGCATGGCCCAGGCCGGCCAGGCCGGTGCCGAGAATGGCGATGGTGCCGCGCTGCGCGCTGTCTGGTCGGTTCATCATGCCTCCTGTGCGGTTCGATCCAGTACGGCCGTTCGGCCGGAAACATGCCAGCCTGCCGTCACTCCGACACCTTGACCCCCGTCAGCTCGACGGTACCTTGCCACTTGGCCACTTCCGACTCCACATACTTGCGGAAGGCGGCGGGATCGAGGCCGCCCTCGGCCTCGGCACTCTGCTTGCGCAGCTTCTCCACCATTTCCGGTGAACGCATGATGCGGTTGGCCTCGCGGTTCAACGCGGCCACGATGGCGGGCGGCGTGCCGGCCGGCGCATACAGGCCCAGCCAGGTATAGAGGTCATAGTGCTGGTAACCGGCCTCGGCAATGGTGGGCAGCTCGGGGAACAGCTTGCTGCGCTGCGCGCTGGTGACGGCGAGCGGCCGCAGCTTGCCTGCGGCGATAAAGGCGGACACGCTCATCGAGTCCTGGAACGCGACGGAGATCTGGCCGGCCACTACATCGTTGGTGGAGGGCGACGCCCCCTTGTACGGCACGTGGACAAGCGGCACCTCGGCGACCTGACGGAACAGCTCTCCGGCCAAGTGCGTAGAGCCGCCCACGCCAGCCGATCCGTACGGCACGCTCGGCTGGCTGCGGGCCCATTTGACGAACTCGGGCACGGTGCGGGCCGGCACAGTGGGATTGACCACCAGCAGGTTGGGCGCTCGCGCGATCAGTGAGATCGGCTCGAAGTCCTTGACCGGCTGGTAGCGCACCTGCTTCTGGACCGCCGGCGCGATCACGTGCCCGGTCGCGCTCAGCAACAGCGTATAACCGTCAGCCGGCTTGCGTGCCACGTACTCGGTGCCGACCTGGCCGGCTGCACCCGGGCGGTTCTCCACCACGAAGCTCTGCTTGAAGGCTTGCGACAGTTCCGCAGCGAGCAATCGGCCCACGATGTCGGTCATGCCACCCGGCGCAAAGGCCACGACGATGGTGACAGGGCGGGACGGATAGCCCTCGGGCTGGGATCGGGCCGGCGCGGCGGCGCAGAGCGCGGCCATGGCCGCGCCGCACAAGACGAGCGTGCGCAGGCGGGCTGGGATGGTGTGCATGGTGTCTCCGGATAGGTCGTTGTTGTCCGCCATCGCCGTGTCGGTGCTGGCCGAGCCTGCCGGCGGAGAGGCCAGGGCCCGGGGCCATGTCGAGTATATTTTTAGCCTCCCGCCGCCGGCCATCCGAAAGATTCGAATCAGGGATTCGCGGAATTCAAATACCCGCGCACAGCGCGGCAATGACGCACCCCAATGACGCACCGGGCCGCCAGGGCTGCAACCCGCACCAAACTGCGCTAGTCTGAAACCTTCCCCGCAGGAGAAGCCCATGCCGCGCCACCCCGTCCTCGATCGGGTCACGTCACGCATCGTGGCCCGCAGCGCCGCCACCCGCCAGGCCTATCTCGCGCGCACGCGCGCCATGGCGGGCCACAAGGTGGAGCGCTCGCACCTTTCGTGCACCAATCTCGCCCATGCCATGGCGGCCATGCCGGATGCCGCCAAATTCCGCCTCAAGGCGGAGGAGCGGCCCAACCTGGCCATCGTCTCGGCCTACAACGACATGCTGTCGGCGCACCAGCCACTGGCGGCCTTTCCGCAATGGATCAAGGAAGCCGCGCTGGAGGCCGGCGGCACCGCGCAGTTCGCCGGCGGCACGCCTGCCATGTGCGATGGCGTAACGCAGGGCCAGGAGGGCATGGACCTGTCGCTGTTCTCGCGCGATGTGATCGCGCTGGCCACCGCGGTGTCACTGTCGCACCAGATGTTCGACGGCGTGCTGTGCCTGGGCGTGTGCGACAAGATCGTGCCCGGGCTGGTGATGGGCGCGCTCTCCTTCGGCCACCTGCCCACCGTGTTCGTGCCCGGCGGACCGATGACCACCGGCATGAGCAATGACGAGAAAGCGCAGACGCGCCAGCGCTACGCCGAGGGCAAGATCGGCCGCGCGGAGCTGCTCGAGGCCGAGATGCACTCCTACCACGGGCCAGGTACCTGCACCTTCTATGGCACGGCCAATTCCAACCAGATGTTGATGGAGATGATGGGCCTGCATCTGCCGGGCACCGCCTTCATCAACCCCGGCACGCCGCTGCGCGAGGCGCTGACGCGCGAATCCGCGCGCCAGGCGCTGCGCCTGGTGCACGGCGGCCCGCGCTACACGCCCATCGCCGAGGTGCTCGACGAGCGCGCTTTCGTCAACGGCATGGTCGGACTGCTGGCCACCGGCGGCTCGACCAACCACACGATGCACCTGTTGGCGATGGCGCGCGTGGCCGGCATCCTGCTGAGCTGGGATGACTTCCACGAGCTGTCGGCAGCCGTGCCGCTGCTGGCGCGCATCTATCCCAACGGCAAGGCCGACGTAAACCAGTTCCAGGCCGCTGGCGGCCTGCCGGTGGTGATCCGCGCCCTGCTCTCGCTCGGGCTGCTGCACGACGACGTCACCACCGTGGTGGGTCAGGGCCTAGCCGACTACACGCGCGAGCCGGTGCTGCGCGATGGCGCGCTGAGCTGGATCGACGGGCCCGCAGCGCCGCTGGACGACAGCATCGTGCGCGGCGCCGACCAGCCCTTTGCGCCGGACGGCGGCATCAAGGTACTGGTGGGCGAGCTGGGCCGCGCCGTCATCAAGACCTCGGCGGTCAAACCCGAGCACCAGGTGGTGGAGGCGCCGGCCATCGTGTTCGCGCGCCAGGACGATCTGCTGGCGGCATTCAAGCGCGGCGAGCTGGAGCGCGACTTCGTCGCCGTGCTGCCGTGGCAGGGCCCGGCGGCCTGCGGCATGCCCGAGCTGCACAAGCTCACGCCCACGCTGACCATCCTGCAGGAGCGCGGCTTCCGCGTGGCCATGGTGACGGACGGCCGCATGTCGGGTGCCTCGGGCAAGGTGCCGGCAGCCATCCACGTCTGTCCGGAAGCGCTGGCCGGGGGCGCCATCGGCAAGGTGCGCGATGGCGACATGGTGCGCGTGGATGCGCCCGCCGGCACGCTGACGGTGAAGGTGCCCGCGGCCGAGTGGGCCGCGCGCGAGACCCTGCGCCCCGATCTGGACGTCAACCGCCACGGCGTGGGCCGCGACCTGTTCGCCACCTTCCGCCGCCAGGTCAGCAGCGCGGAGGAAGGCGCCTGCACGCTGTTCTCGACGGAGGACTGAGGCGGGCAGCGGGCAGCGCGCGGCCTCAGAAGCTGTGGCTCATGCCGGCGCCATAGAAGGTGGCGCTGGCGGCGTGCCGGCTGTGGCGGTACATCACGGCGCCGTACACGGTGGTGCGCTTGGACAGTGCATGGTCCAGGCCCGCCGAGATGTAGTCGGTGGTGCCCGCTTGGCCGTAGCCCTGGAAATCGCGCGCCCCCGACAGCTTCAGCGTGGTGGCGCCGATGCGCCAATCCGCGCCCAGCGTGGCCGCCGTGCGGCGCGCGCTGGCATCGCCCAGGAAGCGCTGGCTGGCCTGGCTCAGGCGGGTCTGGCTATATGAGGCCATCAGCTTGAGCGCGCCACGCGCGTAAGCGAGGCCGGCGAACCAAGTGTTGTCGGTGGCGGCGTTGCGCTCCGCAGTGATCATCGCCGACCACGGGCCCGCATCGTAGTTCAGCGAGGCGGCCACGGGCCTGGCCTGGTCCACCTGCCCCTGGGCATCGGGCGTGCGCGACTTGTCCACGCCGAGCGAGGCGTGAAAGTGCACGCCGCCCCAGTTCGGCGAGTCATAGAAGATGCCGTTATTCAGCCGCGAGTACTCGCCCGCGGGACCGTTGTGATAGGGATCGGTGCGATAGGAAGGGTGGTAGACGTACCACGCCACCGAGGCCACGCGGTTGAAGTTGGCCCAGTTGTCGTAGTTCCAGTCGTACTGCCACATCGGCGTCAGTGCGCGGCCCAGGCGCAGGTCGCCATAGGGGCTCTTCAGCCCGACCGTGGACTCGCCCTGGAAGAACGGCGTGGCGCCGCTCGCCTCCAGTCTGCCGTCGCCCATGTCGAAGCGTGACATCAGGTGGAACGTGGCCGCCCAGCCGCGGCCCAGCCCTTCTTCGCCGCGCAGGCCGATATAGCTGCGCTGGATGGTGCCGAGCTGGGTGGCGCTATCGGGGCCGGTCTTGAAGATGCCGGCGTCGACGAAACCGTAGAGGGTCAGGCTGGATTGTGCGTGGGCGGCGCCGGCAAGGCTCATCAGGGCCGGCAGGAAGCGGAGGGCGAGGTGGCGTGGAGCGTGCAAATTCGGAGGTCCTTTCTCAGTTGTCGTTGTCAGGGATGAAACAGGCGGACGGGCGCGCGCGCCAGCGCGGCGCACCTGGCCCGCCGGCGGCGGGCAGGTCGGGAAGCGTGGGATGGGGAACGCCGGCGCTGGTTGCGCCGCCTGCGGCGTCAGGCCACGGGCGGGAGGTCCGGCGGGAGGTCAGCCGGCACTCAGCGCGCGGCGGTCACGGCCGGCATGGCGGCGTCGGGCACGCGCAGTTCCTGCAGCGGCAGCGCAATCACGCAGCCTGCCGCTTCCAGCGTGTTCTTGATGCGGCCATAGAAGTCGAAGCGCACGGCCCAGTAGTCGCCAGTGCTCGTCCAGCAACGCACATTGAGCGTGACGCCTTGTGGCGCATAGTTGACCACCATGGCATCGGCGGCCGGTGCCGCGAGCAGGCGCGGCTCGGCCGCCAGCATCGCGTGCAGCGCGGCCAGCGCGCCCTGCAGGTCGCTGTCGAACGCCACCGTGACCTCGATATCGAGACGGCGCGTGGGATTCTCGCTGTAGTTGGTGATGGCGCTGCCCCACAGCTTGCCGTTGGGCACGCGCAGGCAGACCCCGTCGGCCGTGGTCAGCTCGGTCATGAAAAGGCCGGTCTCGCGCACGGTGCCGGCCACGCCCTGGGCGTCGATGTACTGGCCCACACGGAAAGGCCGCAGCAGCACCAGCATGATGCCCGCGGCGATGTTCTGCAGCGTGCCTTGCAGCGCCAGGCCGATGGCCAGGCCGGCGGCGCCCAGCATGGCGATGATGCTGGCCGTCTGCACGCCGAATTGCGAGAGCACGAGCACGAGGGTGAGGATGCGCACCGTCCACTGGGTAGCGCTGGCCAGCATCGGGCGCAGCGTCGCATCGACGCTCGGGCGGTCGAACAGGCGCTGCACCGCGCCCGCGGCACGGCCAGAGAGCCACCAGCCGACCACCAGGATCAGCAGCGCGGCGAGAAAATTCAGCCCCTGGTGAATGGCCGATTGCAGCAGATACGACCATGCGGCCTGCAACTTGTCGGCTTCGATGAAGTTCAGATTCATGGGAGTCGGCTCCTGGCGGGGTTGGTCTGGAGAAAGTTGGCGGCGGCGCGGTCGTCCGCCCACGTTCGCCCACATGCGCCCCGTACCCGTTTCTGCGGATCAGGACCGCGATGCAGGCGTAGGCCGGCACTGGCTGCCGCCTGCGGGATCACGTGAAATTACCAGAAGATCAACCCAGGTTGTTCTTATTTGACACATTTTAGGGACAAGCCTGCGCGAATTTGGTTTCATCGCCATGCGCACGTGCGCCCGCGCTGCTGGCGCAATCCCTTGTGGGGCAAGGGATTGCGCCATCCGCACTTTTTTCCGGCGGAACGCCCCGGACGGCCAGCGGGAAGACCTTGCGCAGTGCGCAAGACCGATTTCCGCCGGCCCGGGACGGCGGCCGCGCCCACGCAGAAATGGGTACGCTTTGGCCGGGGCGCGGGACGGGGCGATGTCGTCGAGCTGGTGGCGCGCCCGGTCCCTGGCTACGTAAAGGCTTCGCTGGCCCGAGGATCCGGCCCGCCCTGGGCGGGATCCTCCTCCCGCGCCAGCCCGCGCCGCAGCCGCCCGACCAGTCCTGCCACCGCGGGGCCGGCGTCTCGGCGCGACATCAGCACCACGCGCGTTTCACAGCCGGGGTCGGACAGCGGCACGAAGCGCACGCCAGGCGGCGCCATGCGCCTGAGCGAAGATGGCACCAGCGCCACGCCGAAGCCGGCTTCCACCAGCGCGAGTTGCGACAGCTTGCGCGAGATCGCGGCGGCCGCGCGCGGATAGAAGCCGGCATCGAGACAGCATTGCGTCACGCGGTGGCTCAGGCCGCCGCGATCCGGGTGCGGCAGCGAGACGAAGTCTTCGTCGCGCAGCGCGGCCACGGCCACTTGCGGCGCACCGGCCAGCGCATGTGTGCAAGCTACCGCCAGTTCCAGGCGTTCCGTGTAGAGCGGATCGACTGCGACCCCCGGATAGCGGCGCAGCACCGGTTCTCGCGCCAGCCCCAGGTCGGCCCTCCCCTCCTCGATCTCCACCGCCTGCTGCTCGCTCGACGCCTGCGAGATGTCGAAGCGCAAACCCGGACTGTCGGCCAGGCACGCACGCAGCAGCGCCGTACAGTCGGGCATGAGCGGCACCGAGCTCGAATGCAGCAGCCGCACCGTGCCATGCTCGCCCCGCTCGACCTGGCGCGCCTGCGCGGAGGCGTCCGCCAGCGCATCGAGAATGCGCCGGGCCGATGCATAGAAGGCACGACCGGCCGGCGTGGGTTCCACATGGCGTGGCTTGCGCACGAGCAAGGCCACCTGCAGCATGGCCTCCATTTCCTTGATCTGCCGGCTCAACGCCGGCTGCGCGATGAACAGCCGCTCGGCGGCCTGGCTGTAGCTGCCGGCATCGACAATCTCGACGAAGTAACGCAGTTGCTTCAGGGTGGGATTCATCTCGGCATGGGTGCGGTCGGCGCAGGTCGGCACAGTTCGGCACAGGCCGTCGCGGCGCGAGGCCGGCGGAACACGCCGCAGTGTGCCACGGCGGCAGCAGCGCGGCGAGCGGCGAGCCGCTGCCATGCCGCTTTGCGATCGGTCGCTGTCCGATTTGATATTGGTCGGCGCGCGCCCGCTGCCCTACTCTGCCTCGACTGGCAGCTCGCCGCGCGAGCCGCCAGCCGTCCGTCGCCAGACCCGGCGTTGCCCTCGTTGCCCTCGTTGCCCTCGTTGCCCTCGTTGCCCTCGTTGCCCTCGTTGCCCTCGTTGCCCTCGTTGCCCTCGTTGCCCTTGACCCCGCCGGCGCGGATGCCGGCCTGCTGTGTTCACCCCTGCGCATGGAACTCTCTCCGCTTCTCGACCTCCCCGGCGCCCTGCTGCCCGGACTCGCTCCCGCCGAATTCCTCGCTATGTGCGCGGCCATCGCCTGCGCCTATGTGATTTTCGGCATGGCCGGCTTCGGCACCGCGCTGGTAGCCTCGCCGGTGCTGGCCTGCATGATGCCGGTGGCGCAGATCGTGCCGCTGCTGGCCCTGATGGACTGCAGCGCCGCCGCGCTGAACCTGCTGCGCGACGGCCATAGCGCCGACCGCGCGGAGCTGCGGCGCGTGCTGCCCTGGCTGCTGGCGGGCAGCTTCGCGGGGGCCGCGCTGCTGCTCCGGCTGCGCGCCGACCTGCTGCCGCCCCTGCTGGGCCTGTTCGTGACCGGCTACGCGCTGTGGTCGCTGGCCGGCAAGCGGCCGGCCGCCAGCTTCACGCCACGCGCGGCGCTGCCGTTCGGGTTGTTCGGGGGGGTGTGCTCGGCCATGTTCGGCAGCGGCGGCTTCCTGTATGCCATCTACCTGTCGGGGCGGCTGGGCAAGGATGCGATGCGCGTCACGCAATCGACTCTAATCGGCGCCAGCACGCTGACGCGCCTGCTGCTGTTCCTGGCCGCCGGTGTCTACGCCGGCGCCGGGCTGCTCAAGCTGGCGCTGGCGCTGGCACCGGCGATGGTGCTGGGTCTGTGGGCGGGCCGGCGCATCACGCTGGGGATGTCGCGCGAGCAGTTCCTGCGCATGGTCAACGCCGTGGTGCTGTGCTCCGGCGTGGCGCTGGTGGCGCGCTACCTGCTGCGCCTGGGCTGAAGCGGCGCGGCACGGCGGCCGCGCCGCGCGGCAGCGTCAGACGATCTCGCGCGTTTCCAGGAACTTCAAGTTCGGGAAGCGCTCCTGCGTGAGGCGCAGGTTGACCATGCTGGGCGCCAGGTAGACGTAGTCGTCGGCGCCGTCGAGGGCCACGTTGTGGCCGGCCTTGTCGATCAGCTTCTCGATCTCGGCCGCGTCGCCCTTGATCCAGCGGGTGGTGGCGCAGTCGTAGCTCTCGAAGATGGCATCGACGCCGTACTCGTGCTCCAGCCGGTGCGCCACCACGTCGAACTGCAGGATGCCGACCGCGCCCAGCACCAGGTCGTTTGAGCCGAGCGGGCGGAACAGCTGCGTGGCGCCTTCCTCGGCCAGCTGCTGCAGGCCCTTCTGCAGCTGCTTGACCCTGAGCGGGTTGTTCAGCCGCGCGCGGCGGAAGAACTCGGGCGCGAAGGACGGGATGCCGGTGAACTTGAGCGTCTCGCCCTCGGTGAAGACGTCGCCCAGGCGGATCGTGCCGTGGTTGGGCACGCCGATGATGTCGCCGGCGTAGGCCTCTTCCGTGGTGTTGCGGTCCTGCGCCATGAAGGTGATGGCGTTGTTGATGGCCACGGTCTTGCCGGCGGCCACGTGCAGCAGCTTCATGCCGCGTTCGAAGCGGCCCGAGCACACGCGCACGAAGGCGATGCGGTCGCGGTGGCGCGGATCCATATTGGCCTGGATCTTGAACACGAATCCGGAGAACTTGGACTCCTGCGGCTCGACCTGGCGCGTCTCGGTATTGCGCGTCAGCGGCGGCGGCGACAGCTGGCACAGCGCGTCGAGCAGCGACTGCACGCCGAAGTTGTTGATGGCCGAGCCGAAGTAGACCGGGGTCTGCTTGCCGGCGAGGAAAGCGTCCTTGTCGAAGGCATGCGAGGCACCGCGCACCAGCTCGATCTCCACACGCAGCTCGTCGGCCTGGCTGCCCAGGATGCGGTCCAGCTCGGGATTGTCGAGTCCGTCGACGATGGCGGCCGTGCCCTTGTCACCGTGCGGGTCGAACAGCTGCACCTTGTCGTCGATCAGGTGGTACACGCCGCGGAAGGCCTTGCCCATGCCGATCGGCCAGGTCATCGGCGCGCACTGGATCTGCAGCACGTCCTCGATCTCGTCGAGCAGCTCGATCGGTGAGCGGCCCTCGCGGTCCAGCTTGTTGATGAAGGTCAGGATGGGCGTGGCGCGCAGGCGGCAGACGTTGAGCAGCTTGATGGTCTGCGCTTCCACGCCGTTGACCGAGTCGATCACCATCACCGCCGAGTCCACGGCGGTCAGCGTGCGGTAGGTGTCCTCCGAGAAGTCCTCGTGGCCCGGCGTGTCGAGCAGGTTGACGATGTTCTCCAGGTAGGGGAACTGCATCACCGAGGAGGTCACCGAGATGCCGCGCTGCTTTTCCAGCTCCATCCAGTCGGAGGTGGCATGCCGGTCGGCCTTGCGCGCCCGCACCTCGCCCGCCACCTGGATGGCGCCGCCGAACCACAGCAGCTTCTCGGTCAAGGTCGTCTTACCCGCGTCGGGGTGGGAAATAATGGCAAAGGTGCGCCGGCGCGCAATTTCGGAAACGAGCGAACTCACGGATTCGACTGGCTGGAAAAGGGGAGAATGGGACCCGGAATGCGCCTGCCCGGCCACGCGGCGCGGCCGTTGCGCCGGGGTTGGCGAACTGGACAGGCGGTGGCCCCGGGGACACGCACGGGGGAATTGGCCGCTATTCTACCGGGTTCGACGCCGGGGGCTGCGGTCCGCCCTGGCCGGGCTCGTGCATGCCGGCGCGCAGGGCCGCGGCACGCAGGCTGCCGAACTGCAGTGCGTACTGGTGGGTCAGCTCGGCGCCGAAGAAGAAGATCTGCGCCGAATAGTAGATCCACAGCATCAGGGCCACGACCGAACCAGCAGCGCCATAGGAGGATGCCACCGCGCTGTTGCCCAGGTAGATTCCGATCAGGCGCTTGCCCACGGCGAACAGCAGCGCCGTGACGACCGCCCCCATGGCCACGTCGCGCCAGGCCACGCGCGCCTTGGGCAGCATCTTGAAAATCACGGCGAAAAGCAGCGTGACCACGCCCAGCGAGAAACCCTCCGACATAGCCTCGGCCACCGGCGCGAACCAGGACTCGGTCCAGATCTGGCCCCAGAAGCGATCCACCACCGCCAGCGCCGCATTGACGATCAGCGACACCAGCAGCATGAAGGCCAGCACCAGCACCAGGCTGAAGGACAGCAGGCGGGCCCGCAGCAGCTGCTGCCAGCCCGCGGTCTGGTCGGCTGGCGCCTGCCAGATCTCGTCGAGGCTGCTTTTGAGTTCGGCAAAGGCGCTGGTCGCGCCGACGAACAGGATGCCGGTGGCGATGACCGTGGCCAGGCCGCTGCCGCCGGTGCGATGGGTGGCAGCCAGGAGCTCCTGGATGGCAGCCGCGCCCTGCTCCCCGACCAGGTCGCGCAGTTGGGCGAAGATCTCACCGCGCGCGGCCTCCGCGCCGAAAAACAGGCCGGCGATGGAAATCACCAGCACCAGGATGGGCGCCAGCGAAAACAGCATGTAGAAGGACAGCGCGGCGCCCTTGCTCGCGGCACGATGCTCCAGCCAGGAATGGACGGCGCCGCTCACGACGAGTCCCGTGCGCGCCAGCGTGTGGCGGTTCGGCAACCATTGCAGCAGCCGGCGTCGCCGGTCCTGGGCGTTCATGGCAGCGGGACGCGGCCGCGCGGGCCGCCGGTCGACGTTGCGCGCATATGCGTGTCTTCCCCCTTCCTGGAACTCCCGCATGCAGAGAAGGGCCGGCTGCCGCCATGCCAATCCGGCACAGGCGGCACAGGCAAAACCAGCCCACGAACGGTTCATGATAGCGCGCATCGCGCACATCCCCCAAGCCGGGCGGCCCTGGGCACGTCCACCATGCGCATGCCGATACGCCTGCTACAGTACATGCACGGACACCGGTGCGCAGCCGCCACCGGCAGAATGGCAGCGATTCCCGCAAGGAGGACGCCAAATGAACCGCTCGACCTTCGCACGGCTTGCCGCCGTCGCGGCGCTGGCCTTGCCGGTACTGTGTGCGTCGGGCTGCGACCGTGCCAAGCCCGGCCCGGGCCCGAAACCGATCTCCAGCCAGGCGCCTGCGCCGACGGCGGCCAGCCAGCCACCTGCCCGCTAAGACGGTTGCCGCTGCTTCGCCGCGGCGGCGTCCGTACCCGTTTCTGCGAAGGTGCCAGGCATACGCCGTTCACGATGAACGGCACGCGGCAAGGCATCCTTCCCGGTGCGTACCGCGCCCCCGAAACCGTTGTATCAGCAGTGCAACCGACGCGCTTCCGTGCGCCTCGCCACCGTGCACATGCCTGCACGTGCCCGCTTTCCGCCATGCAGGCGGACCCGGCAGGCAACTGACCGCGCGCGGACCGCCGGCAGCGCGGTATCCGGGTTGCATGGCCGCAACAGAATCGGCGCCGCCGGCGCCGCAAGTGTCGATGCCGGCCTCTCAACTCTTCACAAATCAAGCATTTGCGCGCACTGGCATGTTTGTCGCTATGCATCCGGTGACAGTCAGCCTACAGGCATGACAAGAACATGTGAGAACAGATTTGGGGGAGCTCGGAGCCATGCGTCAACCAGCAGCACGCATGACGGCGCGCAGGCGCTTGCTTCACCTGGGACGGCCCATGCCCCCGGTGATGCGGCAGCTGTCGCCCGAGGCCCCCCGACCGCGCCTGCCGGCGCGGGATGCACCCAAGTTTTGTCAGGCGTCGAGTCACGCCCTGCCCCTCGTGGCCTATCGCAGCAAGGCAATGCGATAGGCCGCCAGGTGGCGCGTACCGGTGTCTCGCGCAGGACAGCATCCGATTGTGCTCCGTCCCCCGGCGGGCACTTTTTTATAGGCAGCAGGGAGGCAGGCCAGGGGCATCCAGACCACCACCGTCGTCGTGATGGCCCGCCTCCCCGCCACGGCGGGCGGGGCGCTGGCGGTCCTCCATAGAGAGACGTGACGGCGAGACGTGGCCGCGCAACCCAGGGCCAGGCGTGGATGCGGTTGCGCCCGTCGGCTGCGCGGATGACGGCTACTCGCCGCCCGGCATCGGCTGGCTTTCCACGCGGATATTGTGCTTGTGCATCAGCCGGTACAGCGTGACGCGCGACACGTTGAGCTCGCGCGCAGCCGGCACGACATGGAAGCCATGGCTGGCCATCACGTTGCGGATCGCCTCGCGCTCTGCCTCCTCGCGGATCGCATCGAGCGTGCGCCGCGGGTTCTCGGCGCCGCCGTGCAATTGCAGATCCTCGGCGGTGATCTTGCGGTTGTCCGTCATCACGATGGCGCGCCGCACGCGGTTGATCAGTTCACGCACGTTGCCGGGCCACTCGTACTGCATCATGGCCTGCGTCGCGCACGGCGAGAATCCGCGGATGCGCCGCCGCGCCTCCTGCCCGTGCTGGGCCAACACGGCATTGGCCAGCAGCAGGATGTCCTCGCCTCGCTCACGCAGGGGCGGGATGGCCAGCGTCAGCACGCAAAGGCGGTGGAACAGGTCGGAGCGGAAGCGTCCGTCGGCCTGTGCCGCCACCAGGTCCACGTGCGTGGCAGAGATGATGCGCAGGTCGAGCGGGATGGACTGGTGTCCGCCCAGTCGCGTGATGGTGCCCTGCTGCAGGAAACGCAGCAGCGCCACCTGGCTCTCCAGCGGCAGGTCGCCGATCTCATCCAGGAAGAGCGTGCCGCCCTGCGCCTGTTCGATCCAGCCGATCTTGCGCTGGTTGGCCCCGGTGAAGGCGCCTTTCTCGTAGCCGAACAGTTCGGACTGCACGAGATGCGAGGGAATGGCGCCGCAGTTGATGGCGACGAACGGCCCCTTGCGGCGGCTGGACGCCTCGTGGATGGCCTGCGCGGCGAGCTCCTTGCCTGTGCCCGACTCGCCGGAGATGAACACCGGCGCCTCGTTGTGGGCCACTTTGGCCAGCGAGCGAAACATGATGCGCATCGGCGCGCATTCGCCGATCATCTTCCCTTGGCCGACCGCCTCGCCGGTCTGGGTGCCATGCAGGCACGCCATGCCATGAGCGTGCTTGAGCGTATAGAGCAGGTTGTCGAACGAGAACGGCGTGCGCACATAGTCGACGCAGTAATCGCGGATCAGCCGCCGCACGCGCTCGTTCTCCAGCATATGGCTGTTGGTGATCGCCACCCACATGACTTGCGGATGCTGCAGGCTTTGCTCGAGCAGCACGAGCTCGGCATCGCTGTAATCGCTTTCCAGATCGATGAGGCCGGCCATCGGCGCGCTCACGCGCACGATTCGCTCGAGCTCGCGCAGCTGGTGGACCCGGCGGATCTCCCAGCCGGCACCGAACTGCGAGGGTTCGATACTGTAGTCCTCATGGCGCGACACGACCAGCACCTGCGCGGTGCGTGCCGCTGCCTTGCAGAGTCGCTCCATGACGTTCTCCCGGTTGTTGGGCTTGTTATTGGATCCGGCTCGCGTTGCCCGCCGTCCATTGCAGGAACGGGGCAAGGCGGCGCGCGGATCGGGCACCCGCAACGAGAACGTCATAGCTTGGACAGACGGCGAGTCTGGTCGCCGAGAATGGCCTCGTGGTCGCCGCCAGCGAGCAGTTGCTCGCGAATGCGCCGCCGTACCATTTCCTTCTCCCGCATCAGTTCAGTGCGGGGTGCGTCGGGGCTCTGGCCGGAATATTGGAAGTAGAGCGTCTTGTAAGTGAGCTGGCTGAGCATCCAGTCCTGCAGCATCGCACGCTGTCGCGACAGCTCGGCCTCGAGCATGCGGTTGCGCTTGAGCAAGGCGTCGAGCGACTGCTGGACGCTGTCCGGCAGGATGGCATCGCGCGACAGGCCGCCGGCCACGCCGTCGTCCTGCTCATCGCCGGTGACGTCAAGTGCGTCCCGGCAGCCCGCAGC
This sequence comes from Cupriavidus sp. 09_S30, assembly GCF_056930435.1. Lineage (NCBI taxonomy): Bacteria > Pseudomonadati > Pseudomonadota > Betaproteobacteria > Burkholderiales > Burkholderiaceae > Cupriavidus > Cupriavidus sp. 09_S30. Next base: position 3,126,309 of record NZ_JBXOWI010000002.1, read on the forward strand.
ACGCAGGGCGGCCCAGGCTCGGTGAATGGGAAGACTGGCTGACTCGCTGATAGGCCCCATTGCGGCTTGCTGAACTTCTCCTGCATTCATGGTGGATCCCCGTTTTACAACACCCCCGGCACTGCTCGTTCGCGATTACCACTTGTCTTAATTTGTATTCATCCGGCGCGCGTAGGGTCGCGCGCTCTTTTCGTGGTGGCGAAGCCGTCTATCCGACGGTCATTTTTCAGTCATTGCTGTTCGCGGTCAGGACCCTTGCATCGGGCAAGGCACGCGCGGGCGACTTCCGGAAGACCCGGGAGTCAAGAAAGGGCGCCTCGAAGCGCCCCTGTGTTTGCCACGCCTTTAGTTCAGTGCATTTGCAGCAGTTTGTCCAGCCTTCTCGGCGCGCAGTGCATGAATTTCATCCTTAAGGATGACGCCCGTTCGGGTCAAAATTCCGCACTCTAAATGTAATTGAGCACTCACTTTCAACGCAGAAACGGGTACGCTCAACCGGTCGGGAGCGCTCGCAGAATTGGGTACGCCGCGACGGGCGCGACGGCGGGCAATCGCCCCCCATCGCTTCTACGCCTCGGTGTCAGTGTCCGGGGAGGTAGTAGAACTTGAATACAAAGACCGCCGCAATGATCCAGACGATCATCGGCACCTGGCGCGCCTTGCCGGTGAGGAGCTTCAGCGCGGCGTAGGTGATGAAGCCGAACGCGACACCGTTGGCCACCGAGTAGGTGAACGGCATGCCCAGCACGGTCAGCACCGCGGGGACGACCTCGGTAGCGTCGTTCCAGTCGATCTCCACGAGCTCGCGCAACATCAGGCAGGACACGTAGAGCAGCGCCGGCGCAGTAGCATACGCAGGCACCGTACCGGCCAGCGGCCCGATGAACAGACAGGCGAGGAACAACACCGCCACGGTGACGGCCGTCAGCCCCGTGCGACCGCCCGCCTGCACGCCGGACGCACTCTCGATAAAGGCGGTGGTGGACGAGGTGCCCAGCAGCGAGCCGGCCATGATGGCCGTGCTGTCTGCCATCAGTGCCTTGTTCAGCCGGTCCATGCGGCCCGCCTTGAGCAGGCCTGCGCGGTTGGCGACGCCCATCAGCGTGCCGGTGGCGTCGAACAACTCGACCAGGAAGAAGACCAGCACGACGTTGACGATGCCGATCGACAGCGCACCCGAGATATCGAGCTTGAACAGCGTGGGCTCGATCGACGGCGGCACCGAAAAGACGCCGTGGAAGGTGTTGTCGCCAACGATGAAGCTCAGCACCGTGGTCAGCAGGATGCCGATCAGGATGGCGCCCCTGACGCGCAGGTAGTCGAGAGAGACGATCGCGAAAAAACCGATGACGGCCAGCACCGCCGATCTGCTGTGCAGATCGCCGATGGTGACGAGCGTCGCCGGACTCGCTGCGATGATGCCCGCGTTCTTCAGTGAAACAATGGCAAGGAAGAGCCCGATGCCCGCAGTGATCGCTATGCGTATCGAATGGGGAATACCATTGACGATCACCTCGCGCACGCGCAACAGCGTCACCAGCAGGAACAGGCAGCCTGAAATGAAGACCGCGCCAAGCGCCGCCTGCCAAGGCAGGCCCATGCCCTTGACCACCGTATAGGCGAAATATGCGTTCAGGCCCATGCCCGGTGCCATCGCGATCGGGTAGTTGGCGTAGCAGCCCATGACCAGTGTGCCCAGCGCGGCTGCCACGCAGGTCGCGACGAAGACAGCGTCCTTCGGCAAGCCCGCATCGCCCAGGATGCTCGGGTTGACGAAGATGATGTAGGCCATTGTCAGGAAGGTGGTCAGGCCCGCCAGCACCTCGGTGCGGACATCGGTCTGGTGCTCACGGAGCTTGAACAGTCGTTCGACGAGCGAAGCGGGCGCCGCCTGGTGGCGGGGCGGATGGGATGCGGATTCAGGGTTGTGCATGGTCTGTCTGCTGGCATCGTCCTGGCGCATGCACCTGTGTCTGCGAAGGACGACGCGGGGCATATGTGACGCGGGCTGCAATGCCAGCGAATACACGTTTTGTGAAAAGGCGTGATGATCCCACAGCGCGGTCCTCGGCGCGAAGCGCGGCCTGGGATAGCCCCATCTTGACGCTGGCGTCAATCCCCCGTATAAAGCCGTTAGATTCAAGCGACGAGGCAACAGCACATTCGTTAGCCACCGTCTTGGTACTTCGGTTGTCCATGGTGTCCTTTCCTTGAGTTGCTTTGTTCGGCGGTGCCTGGCACCAGCCGTGTGTTTATTTTTTTTGTGGAAAGCAATCCCATGCAAACCGGTATCGTGAAATGGTTCAACGACGCCAAGGGCTTCGGCTTCATCAAGCCGGACGCCGGCGGTGACGATCTCTTCGCTCACTTCTCCGAAGTCCGCGCCGACGGCTTCAAGACGCTGCAAGAGAACCAGCGCGTTTCGTTCGAAGTGAAGAATGGCCCGAAGGGCCTGCAAGCAGCGAACATCACCCCGCTGTAAGTCGCGCGACGCACAAGCCTGCAATTGCAGGCTTTGCCGTCAGCAAAGAACCCCGCCGCAAGGCGGGGTTTTTTTTCGCCTTTTTTCGGCCCACACCGCCTGCCCGCAGTTCGCCGAGGCAGGCACACGCACATCTGGCGCGTGACCGCAGCCCCTGCGGCGCGCGACGCCTCGTGATCTCCCGGCGCCAGGCGCTTGCATGCATCTGCGGTCGACCGGTTGCCCGCAGAAACGGGTACGCCCAGTCTCTCAGGCAATGCCTGGTCCATCCCGCCCTGCCATGACGACGAACGCAGAAATGGGTACGCCTTCGCGTCCCGACTGACCGCGGCGGCCCTCACTGGGGCTCGCGGCACTGTCCCAGAGCCTCGCAGAAACGGGTACGCCCCGGGCGATTGGATGCCTCCCTGGTGACCGCAGACACGCCGTGCTGGGCCGCCGCCACCGCAGAAATGGGTACGCCCCTCGCGGATAAAGTGCCTCATAGGCCGCTCTGATCGGAAATTCCACGCAGAAACGGGTACGCCCCCACTTTCATCCCTGGCTTGCAAACGCAGAAATGGGTACGCCATGCCTCACCGTAAGCAGACACGGTCAGTTCCCGATCAAGCGGCTGCCGGGCAGGCGTACCCGTTTCTGCGCCAGACATCACGCTACGCAGAAGTGGGTACGCCCTTGCGACCGGTAGCCGGTGGTGAATCGTCCGCAGAAGTAGGTACGGGCAGGGCGATCGACCCCGCCCTCCGCCATTTTGCAGCCAGAACCTCTTGCCGGACGGTACGCAGAAACGGGTACGCACAGCAGAGCGCTAGCTCGCCCATCATCGATTTGTACGCAAGTGCTCGCTTTCAATATATGGCAGGTGTATAATGGTGTTTCGTATTCTTTTTGGTGTCACAGGCTTGGCACGGACGCCGCAGAAATGGGTACGGCGCACCGTATACCGAGTGTGTTTCTGGGCGCAGAAATGGGTACGGCGGAGCGCAAACAGGCACGTATACGTCTTTCGCAGAATCAGGTACGCCGCAGAAACGGGTACGGGACGGTAAACCGAGGGGATGCCGCAACCCGCCCGCAGAACTGGGTACGCTCGGCGCGTTGTCGGCACGCAGAAACGGGTACGCCCGCCCCTGATTCGGCAATTTTTGGACGTCTCAGGGAGCGATTCGGGCGAAAAAGGCTGGTAAACACGCCATCCGGCGCCTCTAGCACGCAGAATTGGGTACGCTTTCGCGCCAGGTGCTGTGGACAAGACTGTGGGTTTCGCGACTTATCCCCGCAGAAATCGGTTCGGGCTATGCGCTGAAACAGGTTCGGCCCGGCGCAGAATCAGGTTCAGGGTTTCGCAGAATCGAGTACGAACCTCCGCAGAATCGGGTTCGACTGGCGGTCCAGACCCCCATCAGATCAAGGACTTAGCCTTCCGTATACGGTTTACGAGTAGTTAACCAATACGCTTACTTTTTACCGGTAGTGGATGGATTCCGTCCGTGGACAACCCTGCCCGGGTTGCCCACCGCCAGGCCTCCATGCCAGCAAGCAAGAGACCCACAAAGTCCAACCACTAGCACTGGCGAAATTCGCTAGTCGTACCTGTTTCTGCGTGACAAGGCTGGTAGCTTCGAGTACAAAGGCGGGTAATCCGAAGCAAGCCACCTATGCCTATCAAACGCTCCCCGGTCATTGCGGGAGATCGCCCGTTCACCGATGCGGATCGCGAGCCTCCCAGAATCATCGTTCCCGGCAACGAGAACGGCCTGGTGCCGTCCGAGAAGTTCCAGCGCCTGTTCGACGAGGCTCAAGCAATGGAACGGGAAGACGCGTGGCAAAGCGGCGAAGTCGGCTTTCTGAGCCGCGCCAGCGTCCAGGTGACCTTGCCGTATCGTGCGCCGAAAGGCGCGCCACCTGTCTGGACGCGTACCAGCGGCAACATCTCGCTGATGATCCAGCCGGGCTACTTCACCCAGCAACGCTCCGAACGCGCCAGCAACGGCCGGCAGAAGCTGGTTTCGGAGACGGTTTCGCTCGGCTATCCCTACGGTTCCTATCCCCGGCTGATGCTGGCGTGGATCGGTAAGGAGATCATGGCCAAGAAGAAGCGCGGCGAGTTTACGGGGACGGTCGAGGACCGCCGCATCTCGCTTGGCAACTCCTTGTCCGAGTTCATGTACAACCTGGGCATTCCGATGGCCACAGGTGGCAAACGGGGCACGATGACGCTGGTGCGTCAGCAGATGATCCGCCTGTTCTCGGCCAGCATTGCCATCGTCCAGAACAAGTCGACGACGCCAAGCAACGAGCCGCTATCGATCGACCGTGTCGGCTACCTGCTGGCCGACCAGCTGTCGACCTGGTGGGATCCGATGCAGCCTGGGCAGGGCTCGATGTTCGAGAGCTTCGTGGTGTTGTCCGAGCCGTTCTTCAACGAGCTGGTAAACCGGCCTGTGCCGGTGGATATGCGCGCACTGAAGGCACTCAAGCAGTCGCCGTTCGCGCTCGACGTTTACTCGTGGCTGACTTATCGCTTCTTCACGATCCAACGGCGCACGGAAATCCCTTGGGAAGCCCTGCAGATGCAGTTCGGCACGGAGACGGAGAGCGAACGGAAGTTCCGAGCACTGTTCCGCAAGGCGCTGAAGGACGTGCTGGTCGTTTACCCGGACGCGAAGGTGGATGCGGACTCATCGAAGGCTCTGATTCTGCAGCCTTCCAGGACCAGCGTGCGAAAGCTGGCCTGACCGCAGGCGAGGCCGCCGCGGCCGTCAGGGGCCAGTGGAGAAAAGGCAAGCGCGATGCGCTTGCCTTTCACATTTCAGGACCCTTGCAGTAGGGCTGGCCCGCTGCAAGGGATCGGGCGATGCCCCGAGAGTCAGGCCGGCTTGATGGCCGAAGCCTGCAGGCCCTTGGGACCCTGCTTGACCTCGAAGGTGACGCGTTGCCCATCCTTCAGGGTCTTGAAGCCGCTGCCCTGGATTTCAGAGAAATGCGCAAACAGATCCGCGCCACCATCATCCGGGGTAATGAAGCCAAAGCCCTTGGTCTCGTTGAACCACTTGACCGTACCGGTTGCCATAGGGATTTCCTTTTCGAAGCAAGTTCTTGTACACGACGCAAACAACCGTTCAAGCACGTTGAGTTCTCGTAGATACCGAACGGAAGCCGACGAGGGTGACACGACTTGACTCGACTGTCGAGGGCATCATAACCACTTTGTCTGCGTGTGTCATGTGCGTCGTACAGCGCACCTCTTAATACTGTAGGCGCATCCAGGCTCGGATTTCAAGAGGAAGGTGCTGGGCGTTCGCAATCACCGATCACGTCATTATTTACAAATATTATTTTCCCCTGTAGTTGAATCATTAAGCCTCTTTGTCTAAAGTGGCGGCTAATGACAAACGCGCTTTCAGCGCTGAAAGAGAGGTCGCAGTGGCAGCCAAGATCATCACTGTTTTTAACCAGAAGGGCGGGTGCGGCAAAACGACGGTCAGCATGCACCTGGCCGGCACGCTTGGATTGCGCGGTGCGCGGTCAATGCTCGTGGATATGGACGAGCAAGGCACGGCGACACGATGGGCGGCGCAGGCCAGCGATGAGCGCCCGTTTCCGGCCTCCGTGATCGGGCTGGCGCCTTCCGGCGGCGCCATGCACCGCGAGGTGCGCAAGTTCGTGCAGGACTACGACTATATCGTCGTCGACTGTCCTCCGGCCGTGCATTCGGCAGCGCCATCCAGTGCCCTGCTGATTTCCGATCTCGCGGTCATTCCCGTGGTGCCATCCCCGCCCGACCTGTGGGCAGCGGTCGCCGCCAAGACGCTGGCCCAGCATGCCCAGGTCCAGAACGAGAGCCTGCTGATCCGCGTGCTGGCGAATATGGTGCAACGGCGCGTTTCTATCGCTCGCCAGGCCATCGAAATTCTTGGCGACGACGCGGATGTCCCTCTGATGCATTCCATGGTGGGCTCGCGCTCGGCGTTCCGCGAGTGCCAGGCCATTGGCTGCACGGTGCATGGCGTGGCCGGTGCACGCGAATCCGTGCAGGAAGTCGACCTGATGGTCGACGAAATACTGTCCCTGATTGAATAAGCAATAGGCATTGAGCATGGCAACGAAACTAAAGAGTCTGAAGGCAGGCATGCTGGCAGGCATGGCGGCCGAGAAGAGCCGCAGCGGCGCAATAGACAGGTTTGCGCGGGCGGAAGCCGCCATCTCACAGCACCCCAATGGCTTGTTGCAGGGCAGGGCGACCGAGATTGCGGCCGTTTTCAGCGCTGAAAGTGCGCCTGAGGAACTGGGCGGACGCACGCTCAAGCGGATCCCGCTGATCCAGCTACACGACAACCCCTTCAACGCCCGGCGCATCTATGACCCGGCGGTCGTGCAGGAACGTGCTGCGTCCATCGCCACGCATGGCCAGAAGACTCCCGGCCTTGCCGCTCCGGATCCTGCCCGGCCTGGGCACTACATCCTGATCGACGGTCACTACCGTAAACGAGCGCTTGCCTCCGCCGGCAAACTCGAGATGGAGTGCTTCGTCGAGGACGACCTGAGCGACCTTGATTTCTACCGTCTGTCCTTCCTCCTGAACGAGCAACGCTCGGACCAATCGGCGCTGGATAACGCAATCGCCTGGCGACAACTGATCGACGAGGGCAAGGTACAGAAGGAGGAGGAGATCTGCGAACTGACGGGCATGTCGGCCGGCACCGTAAACAAGACCCTGGCCTTGCTCAAGTTGCCGGACTCCGTTCTCGCCGTGATGCGCGAGCGCCCTAGCGCCATCGGTATTGCCGCAGGATATGAGCTGACGCTGTATCACAAGACGGCGGGCGAGGAACGCACCCGCGAACTGGCGGTGCGCATCATGAACGACGGGCTGTCCAGCCGCGAGGTGGAAGCCATCCGCAAGCACGCACAGGAGAGCAAGCCGCGCAAGGTCAAGGAAATCAGCCGCCAGTACAAGATCCGAACGGACAATGGTCAGTTGCTCGGTACCATCAAGGAGTGGGATTCCGGCCGGGTCATGCTCGATGTCCAGATCGCCGATCGCAACGCACGCGAGGCACTGGTCGAAGCCTTGAAGACGCGATTCGGACTGGACCAGGCGCTGATCTGAAACTGGGCATTGGCGGGAAGGGTCCGCCAGCCAAGATGGGGCGGCGATGCCGCCTCCGTCCGAATCTCCCGCCACTCAGGCCACTCAGGCCACTCAGGCCACTCAGGCCACTCAGGCCACTCAGGCCACTCAGGCCACTCAGGCCACTCAGGCCACTCAGGCCACTCAGGCCACTCAGGCCACTCAGGCCACTCAGGCCACTCAGGCCACTCAGGCCGCGCCGACGAGTGCTCGCGGGGTGAAGCGAGTCTCCTGCGCCAGTTTCCCCCCGCCTGCCGGGCGAACTCCAACCACATAGCCCGCAACAGCGTCTCGAGCCCACTGCCGGAATAGGCAGCCAGCGGGCCGGCCAATGCCTTGTTGCGCCCGCGCTGTGTATCCGGCAGATTCAGGGGCCCCACCAGTGCGCACTGTGCCGGCATGGCGCCATCGGATAGCCCCCGGTCGCGCCAATGGGTCTGCAATACGCCGATCGTCTCACTGTCCACGGGGCGCCTGCGCCTGACGGGATTGCGGGCCTCGATCTGAATCCACATCGCCTCACCCTCCCTGCGCAACTGGCTCCAACGCAGTGCCGCCACTTCCCGCAGCCGCAGTCCGCTGCGGCGCATCAGCAGGGTGACTGCGTGCGCGGTACGGTGCCGTGCGCCGTGGGCGGGGTGGCCAAGCCAGGAGATGAATGCGTCGAGCAGATCAGGTACGGCGCCGGCCGGCTCCGAGCGGGCAGGGGCAGGGCGCGCCGATGCACCGGCCAGGGTTTCCAGCGCAGCTACCGGATTGTGTGCGGTATATCCATGTTTGTGCAGGAACGTATACAGGGCGCGTACGATGCGCAGCGCGGCCCGGCGGGACGCTTGTGACAGACCGCCCTCGAACGGGCGCCAGTGATGCCTGTCGCGCGGCCCTGACGGGCCCTGCCAGAAGGCCGCGGGCTGCGGATCCGCCAGGAATTCATCGTAAGCGAGAATATCTGGCGCGGCCAGGGATAGCAGATCCTTCTCCTGCTTAGTACACCATAGGAGTAACCGCTCACATTCGCGCCGATAGCCCTGATAGGTACTGGTGCTGCGCGCGCGATGGGCGAGCCATTGCCGGACCAAGGCCAATGCATCGGCATGGCTGGGCACGTCGATGGCGGCACGCTGACCCCGCAACATGGATTCAAGCGGCACCGGGTACGCCATGGCGGATGCCAATGGCAAGGGCTGCAGCCGCGGCCGCGCGGCGTGGTCCGAACTGGGCACCACGTGCGGGGCCAGCGAGGCATGCCCGTTCGCCGCACGCAGGTGTCCTTTCTGTGCCAGCAGCCATCGTGTCACCACTTCACCCGAGAGCGCTCCGATCCGCGGCACGCTGCGCCACCAGCCGCCGCCACGCCGATTGGCCAGCGTCACGAGGTCCGAGATACGTCCGATGCCGGCAGCCTGGAGACGGCGCGCCAGGCTCGGGCCGAACCAGAGTCCCACGGCATGATCCAGGTGCGGCGTGCCTTGGCCGAGCCGTTCCAGCTGCGACAGGGCATCCACCCGCCGCCCCATCCCGGTATTCGAGCGCCCCTTGAGCGCGTCGAACATCTCGGCGATGTCGTGGCGTTCATGCTGCAGCGCAAACTGCACCAGACGATCTCGCAGCCCGAGAATGCGCTGGATGGCCTGGTGTTCGGAGAGCTCGCCATCATCGTCCGGATCCAGCAGGTAGCGATTGGCGATTTCGACCGGACGCATGCCTTGTGCATAGGCACGCACGACGGCGAACTCCGTACGGGTCAGCTTTGTGGCGGCGACAGCATCCTGGCTGGCAGACATGGCAATCCTGAGCTAAGTGATTGATCGAAAACCCAATTTTCCGGCCCGTGCTTTGATCCGGCCGATTTCGTCACTTGAAGTGCAATGTAAATTATTTTTGCGTCGCTTGGAAGACTGCCAAAGGAAAGGCGCACCCCATGCGTTGTGTCGGTCAAACACAAAAGTGGATCAAAAATAACATTAAATGGAGCCGACTGTCGGCCCGCACCGAGCGCTTTCGCCATCGGACGGCCTACGGCCAATCCAAGGCCAATCTAAGGCTGATCGGTGACGCGGTCATGCTCCGGCCTGGCCACATTGCGCTCCGCACCAACCGCCCGGGCTTTCCTTGAAATCGACATGGCCAATGCCTATGCTGACCCCAAGAATTAGATTTCCTTAAATCTGATTTAAACGAATTGAAGCGTCCTCGTGACGCAACCGGGGTGGTCCGACATCGTCTCGGGGGGGAAGTCTGCGTGGCCGCACTTGGACGGATCGGCCCGCAAGCCCGGATGCCGACGGACCGTTGGGATGCATAGCCGCAACATAGCGGCGTGCTTCCAGTCGCACATCGGTACCGCTGACGCGCGCCGTTGTGGTGAATAAGAAAGAGAGCGGCCATGGCTTCCATCCTGCTGATCGAGCCTCATCCACTCTTGCACCTGGGTCTGCGCCATCTGCTGGCGCAATCGCGGTTGCATGACGCGATCATCGATGTCGATCCCGACGAGTCGGCGCCTCAGGGCGTCGGTACGAGTCATGCGGATCTCCTTCTGCTGGGCCTGTCCGCCGATCCCGGCGCGGCCGCCAAGCTGCTGCACGAAGTCGGTGCGCGGTACCGGCCACAGCGCATCCTGCTGCTGGTCGACGCGGCCGGCGGCCCTCCTCTTGCGCTTGGTGAACTGCCGGACGCCGTGCGCGGCGTGTTGACCAAGGACAGCAGCGCCGGCGTGCTCGAGGCGGCGATCCACCTCGTGCTGGCCGGTGGCGAGTGCTTTCCCGCTCATGCCCTGACGGCTGCGGCAGGGGCGCTCAGCACGGAGGCAGGCCGCGCCGAGCCTCCCAGGCGCATGCCGCTGGACGTCGACGCGATCACGGGGGGCGCCGAACGTGACGAGACGCCCTTGTCCGGTTCGCACCTGCTCAATATCACCGAGCGGCAGTACGAAGTACTGGCGCTGCTGGCGCGGGGCTACCCCATCAAGACCGTCAGCCGGGTGCTGAACATTTCCGTGGCGACCGCCAAGACGCATGCCTGCACGCTCTACCACCGGCTGCAGGTGCGCAACAAGGGCGAGGCGGTCTACGTTGCCCTGCAGCGCGGCGCCACACTGAACTGGGCCGGACCGGCGCCGGCCCAGCGCCCGATCCGCGAAGCCGCCTGAGCAGATGCTCTCCTTGCGGCGGACCCAGCCAACCCAAGTCCGCCGCACAGCATCCCTTGCGCGGGAGACCGCGGCCGGGGTCTCATCCATTCGGCGGAGCCGGCTAGGCCAAACGCACGACGCGACGCACGATCATCCTTGCTACGCTTGGATCAGGGTATGCGCGGTTCCCGCGCGTGCCTGCCGCCTGCACCCTGGGCATTGCCGCCCCCGGGCCACTAGAACACGTCAATGACGACCATCCTGCTCGCACACAATCGCTTGCTGTGCCAGACGCTCGCGCGGCGGCTGCGGGCGGGCCGCTTTTCCGCACCCCTCGTCAGGCAGGCACCGGAATGGCTGATCAGTGCAGCCGGCGCCAGGCTGTCAACGCGCACGGTGGACTTCGCGCTGCTCGACTGCACCGATGCGCGGGCCGAACCGGCGGTCTTGCTGCGCGCGTTGCGTGCCCGGCTGGCGCCCGCACGCTGGCTGGCCCTGCTGCCCGCGTCGGATCCCGGGCTGGTGCGTCTGGCGCTGACTCTGGGCGCGGCCGGCTGCGTAGTTGCGCCAGCGCCCATCGAGCGCGTGTGGCGTGCCGCAGAACTGGTGCGCGCCGGCGGCCAATGCTTCCCCCGTATCGGACGCATGGCGAGCGCCGCGACCGCGCGAGCCCCGCTTTCGTTCCCATCTTCCGTCTCGTCCCTTTGTTCGATGCGTACTACACCCACCGGATGAGGCGCAAAGGCGCGCCCGCGGCTATGCTGTAGTGCAAGTCGTCGACGAGGCAGCGCCCAACAAGCAGGCGCGCCCGCCAAGCTGTAGCAGGGAGGGGGTCGCATGAATGACGGTCTGGACGTTCTCGTCGTGCGCGGGTTCGCGCTGCGCGAAGGACGAGGGAAATGGGCGTGCTGCTATGAAATCCGGCTCGCCACGGCACGCGATGAACCGTTGCTCTATCGTGGGGAACTGCATGGCAGGTCCTTCGCGACTGAATCGGCCGCGGTTCTCGCGGCGCACGAGGCGGGCGAGCGCGAAGCCATGCGCAGAGTCGAGTCGGTCCGCGCTCAATTGTTGGCGCTACACGCATATTGCAGCATAAGCAACGGATGACAGGCACCGCCGCTGAGGCCGGAATGGCCTGGAGGCCGTGGTGCCGCTTGCACCATCGGAAGGGGCGATAGCCAACGCGTGTTCGGGGGACCCGGAGCGATCCGGGTGCGCAATCGCCAGCATCAAGCGATGCGCACACGCGCACTTCGGCGGCAGTACCAGGCTGCGCCGGACCTCGGTGGCCGCGGTGGAGCCGGCAGCGACAAGCCGGCGTGCCGCGGCCCGTTTCTTTTGCAATCTTCCCCGGCGTTGGTTCCCGCATGCGAGCGAGACGAGCGAGGCGCGGCACGCGCCAAAAAAGAAGCCCGCCGACCGGGGGACCATGCGGGCTTTGGAAAGGGCCGGACGATACTGCATGCCCGGCCACTTCATTGACGATAGCGAATCGCCGGCGCGTCCTGTATCAACCAGAAGCAGCATGCCGCGGGCAGCGCTGGTGGAACTGTCGTGGGATCCCGTCAGACAGCCTTCACGCCGCCGCTGCAGCGAGCACATTGGCTCAACCTTCTGGATGGAGGCGATTGCGATCCAGCGGCATTCGCAATGCGTGTCGGACCACGTTGTTGGGGACGCAGTGAGTGCCGTCCTAACAAGACCTAAAGGCTTTGTGCGCCGTCCAACAGACTCCTGCAAACGCGCGCGCAAACATCCCTGCACGACCGATGGCACGAGCATCTGGCACGGTACAGGGGGAGGCGCGCATGACTGAAGTCAGTGCACAAACTGTCGAACTGTCCGCGCGAAGGCGCTGGTTCGATGTTGGTCATGCGCGTGCGCGAACGGATTGTGATGGCCTGCCCGGAGGTCACTAAGTGTACGGCGACACGAGAACAGGTAGGCGCGGCGATTCCCGATTGCGCGGTGGCAATCCGGTCTGGTCTCACGCCAACAACCACATCGATCTCTGGATCGAACTCCTTCATGGCCTGGACTTTGCACCGGTTGCCGCACTGCCATGCACGGTGCGGCAGGCTTTCGAAGCCGACCACTTTACCCAGTGCCGCTTTCCCGAGGCAGACCTGGAACGGCTCTTCGGCATCAAGGTCCACGCGATGACCCTCTATGATTCGCTCGAAGCGCACGTCGCCGCGCAGACCAGGCGGGGCAATATCGTGGTGATGGAAGTCGATAGTGCCCAGTTGCCGCCGACACCGGGCGCGGGCTACCAGCGCCAGGGCTCTTCCACGTGCATAGGCATCGACGTACTGATACCCGAGGCATCCGAGGTGGGCTATTTCCACTGGGATGGATACCACACGGCAAGCGGCGGCGACTATGCTGCCATCTTTCGCCTGGCCCCGGGCGTACGCAGCCCCGAGGCTCTGTCCTTCACGCATGCGGACGTCGTGAGGCGCACTGCCGAGCCGCGCCGCGATGCCGCCCTGCTGGAGGCCTCGCTTGCGCTGCTGCGCTTTCATCTTGCCAACCGGCCACGGGAGAACCCGGTCACAACGTTCCGCACCGCTTTCCCGGAGCATCTCGACCGGCTGATGTGTCGGGGCGAGTCCGGGTTTCACCACTATGCCTCAGGCGTGCTGCGCCAGCTTGGGGCCAATTTCGAGCTTTTGGCGCGCTACCTGCGCTGGCTGGTGATGCACGGCGAGCGCGTGCCCGTAAAAATGGCCGAGGCGTGTTACACGATGGCCTCCGAAGCAATGGTCATGCAGTTCCGGCTGATGCGCGCGGTGATCAGCCGCAAGCCCGACAAGTGCGAGGACTGCCTTGACCAGCTCGAAGCGTCCTACCAGGCAAGTGTGCCGGCATTGGCCAGCCATTTCGGCGGAAGTGGGCCATGAGCGCACTGGCGGCCCCGTGCACACCGGGGTGATGTGCGTCAACGGCGAATGGTGGTTCGAGGTGTCGTCTGCGCACTTTGCCCAAGGGGCGCATGTCGAAGATATCGAATTCCAGTCGGCTTAGGACTGGTTCCACTTCGCACGGGGCCTCAGCCGGCGTATCCGCCTTTTGCACGATGGCGGGCCGTGCACGCCGTGGATGAAGCCAGCGCCGTGCACTACGCCGGCCAGCCCTGCGGGCTGAGTCCCGCTGCCCACCTGCCTTGCCAAGCGTCGGGCGCTGACCCGGCGCGTTCGCCCTTCCGGCCGACCTACCAATGGATGACGGCGTACCAGCCGTATGCCTACTGTCCCTTTGGTGTTCTATAGCACTTAATTAAAGTCACCACGTCTGCTGGGTTGCCGCGCTAGCTCAGCGGCCATGCAGGCGAGGTAGTCAGACACAGAGTGTGCGGACCTCTCTCGGGGCCGGCGGAGCATCGGCCCGGCGCGATGAACCATTTCGCAGCATGGGACAGGGTTCACAGGCACCGGATAGCAGTTTTCCCAGTATTGGGGTTGGACAGGGGTACGAAAATGATCACGCATCGTTCGGATCTGCATGTCAACTATCTGCTGAATGCCCTGCCGCGCAGCGAATGGGAGGCGCTCGCCCAGCATTTCGAGCTGGTGCGCCTGCGTGCCGGCGAGCTGCTGACGGACTCCGGGCAGCGCATCGTCCACGTCTATTTTCCGACTAGTGCCGTGGTTTCCCTGTTGTCGTTGCTCGAAGACGGCGCGACGGTCGAAATCGGAGCGGCAGGCAATGAAGGGTTGGTTGGCATCCCGGTCGTCACCGGCGGGGACACCATGCCCAGCCGCGTCGAGGTGCGTAGCCCCGGCCTGGCCTATCGCATCCCGGCGCGCGCATTGCGCGCCGAACTGCAGCGCACACCTACACTGCAGCGCGTGACACTGCTCTATGTCCAGGCCATGCTGACCCAGATCGCACAGACCGCAGCGTGCAACCGGCACCATCCGCTCAACAAGCAGCTATGCCGCTGGCTGTTGCTTGCGATCGATCGCCTGAGCTCGAACGAACTGGTGATCACCCAACAGGTGATCGCCAACATGCTCGGCGTGCGGCGCGAAGGCGTGACCGAAGCTACCGGCAAGCTTGAAGACCTCGGCCTGATCCATCATAGCCGCGGCCACATTACCGTACTGGACCGATGCGGACTGGAGAAGCATTCCTGCGAATGCTACAAGCTCGTCAAGCGCGAGTATGACCGCCTGCTGCCCGCAATGGCGCATGCGTGACGACACGCTTGCATTGCACACGCGAACCGATCTGGCCGCAGACACCACTCGTTGCATCTGCCGTCGTATCGTATTGAGGAGCTGGATTCGTGAGCAGACTGTCTTATGCCGGCGGACCGGCCAACCGGGAGGCGCCCCGGCGTGAAGCGCAAGCAGGCGGCTTGCCGCCAGCGCGTACCTTGATGGACCATCTGGGCTGGATCGTGGCCGCCAGCGCCGCCGGCGCCGCGATCGGCGGCGTGCTGGCGCTGTCCACGCCGCAGCAATTCCGCGCCCACGCGCTGGTGCAGATTGAAGCCAGCGACGGAGCAGTACGCAATGTCGCCCAGTCGCCCCAGGCCACCCCCTTCGATGCCGGCTTGCTCAAGAGCCGGGCGGTGGTGGGGCCGGTGGTCGAGCGGCTGCGCCTGGACATCACCGCAGAGCCGCTGCGGGCCCCGCTCGTCGGCGCCCTCATTAACCGGCTTTCCACACCCGGCCAGCCGCGCGGCACGTGGCCGGAAAGCCTGGGCTACGCGTGGGGCGGCGAGCGGCTGGTCGTGGACAGCCTGGCCGTGCCCGAGCGCCTGGTCGACCAGCCGTTGATCCTCGAGGTGCTGCGCGAAGGCTACTATCGTGTCATCCATGAGGACACGGTCCTGGTGGAGGGCAGGGTCGGCGAAAACGCTGCCGGCAATGGAGTAGAACTAAGCGTGGCGCGCATTGAAGCCGCGCCTGGCACCCGATTCGTGCTGACACGGCATGACCTGGCCCGGACCGCAGACGAGGTTCGGCGCGACCTTAGCGTGGAAAGCGAAAGTGGGAATGCCGGCGCCGGCACCGTGCGGGTGGCCTGGCAATATCCGGACCGCCAACTTGCTGCCGCCCTTGTCAACGGCGTGACCAGCGCCTACATCACCGGCCAGACTGCGCAACGCCGCGACGACGCGGCCGGCACGCTGGCCTTCCTGAACAAGGAGATGCCGCGCGTGCAGGCCGAACTGGCGCGCGCCGAAGATGCGCTGACACGCTATCGCGCCCGCACCGGGTCGTTGCAGCCGAGCCGCGACGCCCAGTCATTCCTGAACAACAGCATGGAATACCAGCGCCAGATTGCCGCATTGAAGCTGGAACGCGCGCGTCTGCTGCAGCGCTTCACCACCGATGCCAACGAGGTCAAGACCGTCGATAGCCAGATCCAGGAGATGACGCACGAGCGCGCCGAGATCGACGCACGCATGCAGAGCCTGTCTGCTTCCGAGCGCGAATCCGTTGCGCTGTCGCGTGATGTGAAAGTGGCCGAGGACATGTACATGGCCTTGCGCAGCAAGGTCGAGCAGTTGTCCCTGATCCGATCCGACGGTTCAAGCCAGCTGCGCGTAGTGGACGCCGCCATTGCGCCACTGTCGCCTGTCGGTCCGGGCACGTGGCCGTTCGTGTCCGGCGGCGCGCTGCTGGGCCTTTGCCTTGGCATTGCCGGCATTGGTGTGCGTCAGCGCCTGAAGCCGTCAGTGGCTAGCGCAGCCGACGCCGAGGAGCGGCTTGGCATGGCCATGCTGGGCGACATCGCATTCAGCCAGGAACAGGCCGGACTCGAACGCGCCATTGAAGCCAGGCGGCGCCTGGGGATTGCCGCAGGCTTTGCCATGCCGGCTTGCGCGCGGCTGGAACGCCCCCAGCCGGGCGCCGCTGTCGTCGACGCACCCTTCATTGGCCAGACCGCGCAGCCATGGTTGGCCGACAGCGACGGACTGCTGCGCCAGGGCTTGCATGACGAGTTCCTGCTGGCGCGGCGGGCGCCCCATTCACGTGCGGTGGAGGGCCTGCGCACTGTGCGCGCCGCATTGCATTTTTCCTTGCGCAATGCGCCAAACTGCGTAGTGGCCGTTACGAGCCCTGCCGCGGGCGCGGGAAAGACCTTTTCCGCCGTTAACCTGGGGGTGCTTTTCGCCGAGGCCGGCCAGCGTGTCCTGCTCATTGATGCAGACTTGCGCCGCGGCAAGGTCGCCGAGTGGTTCGACCAGCCCGTGGAACCAGGCCTTGCCGAAGTCCTGGCAGGCCGCATGCCAATATCGGACGCAATCCGCCCGACTGTTGTCAGTGGGCTGTTCATTCTCAACCGCGGCGCCACGCCACCCAATCCGTCCGAGCTGCTGATGCTGCCCACGCTGGCCGAAAGCCTGCACCAGTGTGCCGGCCGATTCGACCTGGTTCTCGTTGACACGCCGCCGGTCATGGCGGTGGCCGATGCGACGCTGGTAGCCAGCCTGGCAGGCTCGACGCTGGTCGTGGTGCGCGCCGATGCCACCCCGACATCCCAGGTCGACGAAACCCTCAAGCGCCTGGCGCATGCCAGCGCCCGCCTGGCCGGCGGCATCCTGAACGGTGTCATGCCAAGACGCAGTAACCGCGCGGACTTCAATAATGTCAATCCATACCTGGGGCTGCCGCTGCCGCCGGCCGAGCCGCAGCGGCCCGCATTGACCAGGCAGGCCGATGAGATGGAGAAGGGCTGAAGCACGCAATCCGCTTGGCCGGGAGCTCCAGCGTACCCGTTTCTGCGTGCGCTGATGGAGCTTCCGGCATCAATCGTGTCAGCAGTGACGCACTGCCGAATCGGACCTCATAGGCAGCGGGCGTCGTACTTCGCCAGTAGTCCAGTTCGCTCTGCGCTCCGCATCGCCATCGCGCCCTTTCATTGCCACCAATTGCGTCCAGTCATGCACGGCAGACGTCAACACGGAGAAAGGCTTGCGTTCCCACACGTTTCAGTGTGGGAACGCACTGATGCAAGCCGAAGGTTGTCGCTCAATAAGCCAATACTGAGTAGAACCCAACACATGGAGGCCCCTGGTATGAAAGCGACCATTCGCAGCATCCTTTCAGAAGTGGCCCGGCTTGAAGTGCCGGTTGATTCGTTGGACGACCAGGCCGATCTGTACGAAGCGGGATTGTCATCGCTGGCCACCGTGCACGTGATGCTCGCGATCGAGAACACCTTCGGCATCGAGATACCTGACCACATGCTGACACGCCAGCTGTTCCGCAGTATCAATTCGCTGGCTGCGGCGGCCGAGCAAATCAAGCAAGAACAGGAGGCCGCATGAGCGCCGCCCACGCCAGTGTTGAACTGGTCCATTCGCAAACCGAGACTGGCACCACCGGGCACTGGCTGGGCGGGGCCCAGATCGCAGCAGCAGAGGCTGCGCGGCATGCCGATCAGGTTGACAGCGATGCAAGCTTTCCGCACCAGGCTCTTGCGGTATTGCGTGAGCAGAGGTTGCTAGGCGCCATGGTGCCTACGGAGTGCGGGGGCGGTGGCGCAACGCTTGAAACGATCGCAGCGGTTTGCCGCGTTCTGGGCGGTGCTTGCGCATCGACCGGGATGATCTACGCCATGCACCAGATCCAGGTCGCATGCCTGGTCAACCATGCCAGTACCAGTGCATGGCACGCCCAGCTGTTGCAGCGTATTGCCAGCGAACAGCTGCTGCTGGCGTCGGCCACTTCCGAAGAGGCAATTGGCGGCGCCTTGCGCAGCAGTGGCTGCGCGGTCAATGCCGACGGTAGCAATCTGCATCTGCTCAAGATGGCGCCAACCATATCCTATGGCGCTCATGCTGACGGCATTCTCCTGACCGCTCGTCGACACCCCGATGCATCGCCATCGGACCAGGTAATGGTCAGCGTGCTCAAACCAGACTACACGCTGGAAAGCCTCTCCACCTGGGACACCCTGGGCATGCGAGGCACCTGCAGCAATGGTTTTCGTCTGGAAGCCCGTGGCCATGTCGACCAGATATTGCCGGTGCCATTCGGCGAGATTGCCGACGTTACCATGACCCCCGTGTCGCACATCCTGTGGTCGGCACTGTGGACTGGTATCGCTGCGGACGCGGTGCAGCGCGCCAAGGCACTGTTTCAGGGACAGGCCCGTGCTCGACCCGGTACCCTTCCTCCCTCGGCCACGCGTGTGGCCGAAGCCGTGGCCATTATCCAGATGATGGAGGGCCGGCTGGAGTTGGCGTTGGCTCACCAGCGTCAGCGTCATGCAAGCCAGAGCGTTTCGGCGGCCTTCAACCTGGCGGCGGAAATGAATGGCCTCAAGACCAGCGTGTCAGCGCTGGCACTCGATGCGGTGCATATCGCGATGCTGGTGTGCGGCATGGCAGGGTACAAGCATGGCACCCCGTTCAGCCTGGGACGCCACCTGCGCGATCTGTGGTCCGCTCCCCTGATGATCAACAATGATCGCATTCTGACCAATACCGCCAATCTGCTGCTGGCGGACCGATCCGCTTGAGGAGCCGCTCATGGACGATACCAGCAGCATGTACGCTGCCGACGACGACGCACCAGCCACCTCAGGTGATCGCCAGGCCGTCGCCGTGCAGGATGCCGACGCAGGCCGGCGCGCCTTCCGGCAGGCACTGATCGATGCCCGAGTGTTGTTTCCGACGGCGGTCGACGGCATCTTTGGCCGCAGCGCACTATTCGAGAACATTGCCGACGGGTTGAACTTCGCAATCAGCCAACTCGGAGCCGATCAGCACGCAGAGGTGATGCGTTTTCCTCCCGCCATGCCGCGAAAGGACTTCGAAGCGAGTGAATACCTCAAGAGCTTTCCACAATTGGCGGGAACGGTGCACAGCTTCTGTGGCAGCGAGCGCGAGCATCGCCGCCTCCTGGCCCGAGTGGAACAGGGCGAGGAGTGGACCGATCAGCAGCGTTCGACAGGGGTGGTGCTGACGCCCGCAGCATGCTACCCGGTGTATCCGGTAGTGGCCGATCGGGGGCCGATGCCTCGAGAGGGGCTGGTGATCGATGTGTTGACATACTGCTTTCGCCATGAGCCTTCGATTGACCCTGCGCGCATGCAGATGTTTCGCCAGCGCGAATATGTGCGGCTCGGCACAGCCGAGCAGATCGTGACATTCCGTCAATTGTGGATGGAGCGAGGTCAACAACTGGCCGTCATGTTGGGTCTGCCACATGAGGTCGATGTGGCGAACGACCCGTTCTTCGGCCGCGGCGGCAAGATCGTTGCCGATAGTCAGCGGGAACTGAAGTTGAAGTTCGAATTGCTGGTGCCGATCAACCATGGCGCACCGCCCACGGCTTGCATGAGCTTCAACTACCACATGGACCATTTCGCCCATGCCTGGCCATTGCGCACCGCGGACGATGCGCCGGCACACACCGGCTGTGTAGGCTTTGGCATCGAGCGCCTGACACTGGCCCTGCTGCGCCACCACGGCTTCGAACTGGCGAATTGGCCGAAGCACGTGCGTGACGTGCTCGGAGGCATCTAGCGCACGGAACAGCGCATGCGGGCGTCGGTACGTGCCAAGCCCCTCCGTGATGGCGCCATGGCAAGCTAGGCCAGACTTACGCGATCGGTCGCGTCAGCTAATGGCTTGAGCGCCTGCGCGTCCCGCGACGGCAGGGAGCATTTGGGAGCGTTCCGTCAGGCCAGCGTTCCGAGCTTGGCTCGTTATCACAGCGGCTGCAGGTCATGAAGGACCTCATTGATCCGAACACCAGCAATTCTGCGCCCGGTCAGCAGGCACTGCCTGGCGGCTGCTCCGGGGTCGCTATCGCAAGTGCCGCGCTCGATGGAGAGTGGACTTGGGTGCAGACTCGCGCCGGTGCGGCCGACAGTCCGGCCGCGCTGGATGCGGATGCAGCTTGGCTGCCGGCCCCGGTCCCCGGTACTGTAGCGAGCGCGCTGCGCGCGGCCGGGCGATGGGACGACGCATTGCCGCCGCCATTGCACCTGCATGACCACTGGTATCGTGTGAGCTTTGCGGGCTATGGCCGGCATCTGCTGCGCTTTAACGGCCTTGCAACGGTGGCTGAAGCCTGGCTCAACGGACAACTTGTCCTGAGCGCGCGGCATATGTTTGTCGCGCATGAGGTGGAGGTCCACCTCGACGGCGACAACCTGTTGTACCTCTGCTTTCGAGCACTCCATCCATGGCTGCGCACGCAGCGCGGCGCGGTGCGGTGGAAGCCGCGGATGATCGTACCGCCCGGTCTGCGGGCGGTACGCACGACGCTGCTTGGCCACATGCCTGGCTGGTGCCCACCGGTGCATGCGGTGGGCCCCTGGCGGCCGGTGGAATTGATCGATCTCGCCAGTGACGACATCCTGCATGGCATGCGCGTCGACCTATGGGGGCAGGTGCAAGGAGATCACGGCGTGATCTCACTGCGCCTGCATTTCCCGGCATCCGCGCCGGCTTCGGGAACATTCGAGGCCGTTGACGGCGAGGGGCGCTGCTATCGTGGTTCCCTGTCGCGCGCCGACAGGTCAACCCTCGAAGGCATACTACGTATCGAACATCCAGGGTTGTGGTGGCCGCATACGCATGGTGAGCCACGACTCTACGGCGTCGATGCAACCATCGACGGGCACGCATTTACCTGTGGCCGGGTGGGCTTTCGCACCGTGTCGTTGGACCGTACCGGCGAGTCCGGGGCCTTCGCGTTGCACATCAACGGCGAGCGGCTGTTCTGCCGCGGGGCGTGCGTCTCCAGCAACGATCTGCCCGGCCTTGCAGACACTGAGGAGGCGTCCAGGCATTGGCTGACGCTGGCGCGCAAGGGCGGCATGAACATGGTGCGCATCAGCGGCGTCACTTGCTATCCGGGCGAAGCCTTCTACCGAATCTGCGACGAACTCGGCTTGTTGGTCTGGCACGATTTCATGTTCGCCAACTTTGACTATGGCAGCATCGGACCTGGCATGGCTCTTACCGAGGACATCACGCGCGAAGTCAGCGAGTGGTTGACGTCAACCCGATCCCATTCGAGTGTTGCGGTGCTGTGCGGAGGTAGCGAGACTGAGCAGCAGGCCGCCATGCTGGGCGCATCGCGCAGCGAGTGGAAGCAACCGCTGTTCGAAGAACTGATTCCCCGCCTGGTTGCCGCCCATCGGCCAGATGTGGTGTATGTCAGCAATTCTCCAAGCGAAGGCGCCTGGCCGTTCCAGCCGGACACCGGCGTGAGCCACTACTACGGTGTCGGTGCCTACCAGCGCCCATTGGCAGACGCGCGCCTGGCGCAGGTGCGCTTCGCAACCGAATGCCTGGCTTTCGCCAATGTGCCCTGTGTCCGCTCGCTTTCGGAGCACGGCCTGACGCCGCCATTGCATTCTCCCCGCTGGAAGGCCGCGGTACCGCGCGACGCGGGTGCGCCGTGGGATTTTGAGGATGTGCGCGAGCACTACCTGCACACCTTGTATGACGTGGATCCGCCGCGCCTGCGATATGAGCAGCCTCAGCGCTACCTGATGCTGTCGCGTGCCGTGGTGGCAGAGATAATGAGTGAAGTCTTCAGCGAGTGGCGGCGGGTCGGGTCGAGTTGCGCCGGCGGCCTGGTCTGGCAGTTGCAGGACCTGTTGCCCGGCGCCGGCTGGGGTATTGTCGATGCGTTCGGGCGCCCCAAGTCAGCCTGGCACGCTTTACGGCAAGTCTGGCAACCGCTGCAGGTGCTGATGACCGATGAAGGCCTCAATGGACTGCATTTGCACGTGCTCAACGAAACGCCGCAGCCGCGCGAGCTGCTGTTGGTGCTGCGCTGCCTGCGCGACGGTGAGACCGTGGCGGCGGAGGCCCGACACAGTCTGCAACTGCCCGCCCGTGGCTCGAAACGTATTGAGGCGGCCGCGCTGCTGGACCGCTTCTTCGACTTCACCTATGCCTACCGCTTCGGCCCGCCGACGCACGATGTGGTACTGGCCCAGCTGCTTGCCGCCGACAGCGGCGAGCAGCTGAGCCAGGCCGCGTACCTGCCTGACCGCCGTGCTGCCACGCTCAAGGATCCGGCATTGCAGGCGCAGCTTGAGCGGGTGGAAGGCGAATGGTGGCTGACGGTGTCAACGCAGCGTTTTGCCCGCTGGGTGCACATCGAGGACCCTGTTTACCAGGCCTCCGAGAACTGGTTTCATCTCGCGCCCGGTAGCAGCCGACGGCTGCGCCTGCAGTACGAGGGTAAGGCCGGGGGAAATGCTGTTCCCAACCCTTCCGGCGAAATCTACGCGATCAACGCGGAGCGCCCGCTTGGCTATGACGGCTGATTCTTTCGACCCTCAATCGCGCTTCGGAAGCAAGGCGGCGAACCCGGCAAGAGCCAGGCACAGATTCACGGGGAAACTGATGCTGTGAATTGCCGCCTGAGTGTGTTCATTACATGATTCACGCCCTTGCGTGGTCAGCGCAACCGAAGGCGGACACGAGGCCCGCCGTGATCTGCTCATAGCAGGATTCGAGCATGTCCAGGCTTTCCATGCAGGGGTCGGCACGCCGGCGCGCTACAGCCCGTGCCAGGCGGAACTGCAACACCTTGCTTTCCGTCGCGATCGTGCGTGCGGCGTCTGACACGGGGCGGGGCACCATGCATCCCTGCTCGTCCAGCCATCGCATCCAGTGGTGCAGCATCTCGAAGTTTGCGCCGAACTGGCGCGGCAAATTGAAGGTATACAGGTGGAAATAGGCGTCGTCACGCGCCAACAGGGAGTCCATATGCGTGCCAAACACCTGTCGCCAGCGTCGCACTGGATTGTCCGCAGGACGCCTGGCCAGATGGTGGCGCATCAGCTCGACCGAGGCGTCGACCAGCGCGGACGACGCGAGCGGTGCCCACATGCGTTTCGCACATTCAGCGTAAGGGAACAGAATATTGCCATTGCTGGTGAGTTCGGGCAAAAGCCTTAGCAGGCCGCGATAGTCTTCGTCCTGCGCGCTGTGGTAGCCCAGGCTGTGGTAGTACCAGACACGCTGGGCCTGGCTGTCGATGCGGTCGATTGCCACCGTGGTCTTCACGTGCTCTCGTCGGTAGGCGGTGGCATGAGTGTCGGGCAGATAATAACTGTCGACTTCGACAAGCACTGTGTGACCGCGCTCTACCTGCGCCACAACGTGCGCCTGCAGCGTGTCATAGACCGCCATTTCCTGCACAACGATCCCATACACCTTCTCCAGATCCATTTGGGGGTACTTGAAAAAGGTGAAGTGGTCGCCTTCAAAGTCTTGTGCAACGGTGAACGCAAGTGCCGCGCGTGGCTCGAGCGTCCAGCCATGCAGCAACTCCACCCACAGGTCGATATAGCAATTGGTTTCCTGCCAGATGGCATCCGATCCATGCAGCGGGTGCGAATGCGAAATCTTCGGCTCGGTGCTACCGAGTGAGCCTCCGCCCTCACGGCGTGCTGTCGTCTGTTTCATCTAGATCCTCCGCACCGTCATTCCCCCATGCGTTGCCATTGGGCATGCGTGTCGACTCCCATTGCAGCGACTCCACAGCCGCCTATCGGTACGCTTCCCAACAGAAGCGGCGACGTGCCCGTCGGTGTGGGCAAACGAAGGGTTGGATCCGGTCAGCTTCAATGGGCATTGCCTCCACGGAGTGATGCGCCAGGAGTGATCCGGTATCGCTGCGTACCAATTTCTGCGTAGGTGCCCGGGGGGCACTGACTCCGCAGAAGTCACCGCGCCGTCGCACCCGTTCGTCGCAAACGCCTCTCCGAATGGCATTGCGCAAGTCTCGAACAGCGCGCGAAATGTGAGCTAGCTAACGGTGCGGAAACGCTTCAAGAGCCAGAATTTTCGCGGGGTGCTAACGAGAGCCTCATGCCAGGGGCAACGCACTGGAGCGCATCGTGAAACACAAGCTGTCTGCTGTGCAATCGCTGCGCGCCGTCGCAGCGATTGCTGTAGTTGCCTATCACTCCGCCGCAACGTCAAGAATCTTCGGATGGACGTCAGGTGTCGTCGGCAATGCGGGCCAGTGGGGGTGGGCAGGCGTTGATATCTTCTTCTTTATATCCGGGTTTGTGATGGTGATCACGACCTCGGAGAGGCACCGCGGGCCTCAAGCGGCGAGGGATTTCATGGTCGCTCGGATCATGCGAATAGCGCCGATGTACTGGATTCTCACAAGCGTGATGCTGATCATTGCGTGGGCGGTTCCGAGTCTTAGGAACTCCGATTTCACTATGATGCAAATAGTGACGTCATATCTCTTTATCCCATACGAGGTCAAAGAGCACGGTAACGCTTATCCCGTCCTCTATGTAGGCTGGACGCTGACGTATGAGATGTTTTTCTATGCTGTCTTTGCTGCGTCGGTCTGCTTCTCGGAGCGACGCATGCGGTTCGCGCTGCCTGTTTTTTTTGTGTTGCTTTCCACAATGTCGCTAATCAGGCCTATACAGTTTATTTTCAGGTTTTTGACGGATCCGTTGCTTCTCGAATTCGTGCTGGGCTCTTTGTTTGGTTGGGCCTACGTTGCGGGTCATAGAATATCCAGATCGGCTTCCCTTGCTATTGCTGCAATGGGTCTTGTGGGGTTCCTGGTATGGACTCCTAGCTCCTCCATGGAGCACAGGGTTCTTTGCGCGGGGATTCCGGGTGCCTTGCTGGTTAGTGGGGTGGTGTTCTGGGAGGCTGACGATGGCTGGGTGGAGAGTCGATTGCTGCCGAGAGTCGGAGATTCTTCGTATTCTTTATATCTGGTGCAGACATTATCAATTCCGGCATTCGCGCGGTTACTGGCCGGAATTGATAAGCTACGCATCTTGCCGGGCGACATTGTTTGTCTCCTTTTGGTGGTGGCGACGGTGATAGTGGGAGAAATCATCTACCGGATGCTAGAGCGACCGATTGAAGAGAAGCTGCGGACATTCCGAAAGAAAGTTCGGGAAATTCATGTTTCCTATGGTGGCAGGTGGGACGAGACAGCCCGGTCGTCCACACCGCGGGATAGCGGTGTGGAAAGCTAAGCTTGCGTTATGTGAGCACGGCCACATACCGATGCTGTGTACGCTTCCCCACTCGACTACATTGAGACAGTGGGGCCCAGGCACTCACTGTTTGCGCGCGTAGCAGAAGCCCTGAGGGGGCCACGGCGTCCGGGAGCTGGCAACGCTTGAATTCTCCCCCGGGAGCATCCCTGTGCGGTTAGAGACATTAAGGCATTTTCCCTCTGCTTGGGGCAAGGGCAATGGTTAATTGATGAATCATGAAACGCATCTTTGATGTTGTTTTATCCCTATTGGGCTTTGCGCTGCTTGCAATCCCGCTTTTGGTCCTGATCTGCATGATCCGCTTGAGACTGGGCAAGCCCGTCTTCTTCCGGCAAGTGCGACCGGGCCTGCACGGCAATCCATTTCAGATTCTAAAATTCCGGACCATGACCGATGCTCGCGGAGAGGATGGCGAGCTGCTGCCTGATCCAGACCGGTTGACGGAATTTGGCGCATTCCTGCGATCTACCAGTCTCGATGAACTGCCGGAACTCTGGAATGTCCTTAAGGGCGACATGAGCCTGGTTGGTCCGCGCCCGCTATTGATGGAGTATCTACCGCTCTACAGTCGGGAGCAGGCGCGGCGCCATCACGTTCGTCCCGGCATCACCGGACTGGCACAAATCAGCGGGCGCAACGCCATCAGTTGGGAGGAGAAATTCCGGCTGGACGTTTGGTACGTAGACCATGTTTCGATCTGGCTGGACATCGTGATCCTGTGGAAAACCGTCGTCAAGGTGCTGGCGCGCGAAGGTATCAGCGCCGCCGGAGAATTCTCGGCCCCGCGATTCCGGGGAAGCAAGCCAGCGGGCCCGGATGCCGACGCAATATGAAGTATCGGGAAGTTGCAGGGGAACGCCAGAGATTAAGGTGCCGGCGGTTCTGCCAATCTCCCTTCACAGCGTATTTCCCATGGAGCCCTGATCTTGTTGCGTGCAGGTCAATCCTAGGGCATTCCTAAGCAGGCCAGCGCGGGCTCCATCGCGCTGTCGTGGCCAAGTCAATGGTGGTACGGCCCTTTCCAGAAGGAGGGAATTTTTTCATGCTGGACACCCAATTTGCCCCATGGCCGAGCTTCACCGATGAAGAGGCGGAAGCTGTGCAGAAAGTCCTGCTGTCCAATCGAGTCAACTATTGGACGGGGGATGAATGTCGCAAGTTTGAGAAGGAGTTTGCCGAGTGGTGCGGCGCGCGTCATGCGGTGGCCTTGGCGAACGGCACGCTTGCACTTGATGTCGCACTCAAGGCATTGAACATCGGCGCTGGTGACGAGGTGGTTGTGACGCCTCGGACGTTTATCGCCAGCATTTCCAGCGTAGTCAATGCAGGGGCGGTTCCCGTTTTTGCGGATGTCGATATCGACAGCGGGAATATCTCTGTTTCAGCCATAGAGCGTGCGTTGACCGCACGTACGCGCGCGATCATCTGTGTACACGTTGCAGGATTTCCCTGCGAGATGGACGCAATCATGGCGTTGGCCGACATGCACGGACTCAAAGTCATTGAAGATTGCGCCCAGGCACATGGCGCCATGTACAGAGGGAGATCAGTCGGCACGATCGGTCACATCGGGGCATGGTCCTTCTGCCAGGACAAGATCATGAGCACTGGCGGGGAAGGTGGGATGGTAACGACCGACGACAGCGAGCTGTGGTCTCGCATGTGGTCATACAAGGATCATGGGAAAAGCTGGGAGGCAGTGTATGGCCGCACACACTCCCCAGGTTTCCGCTGGGTACACGACTCCTTCGGCACCAATTGGCGCATGACGGAGATGTCGGCAGCGATCGGTCGAATTCAACTCAGGCGGATGAAGCAATGGACCGAGCGTCGCACGGCTAACGCGACGAGGCTGAGTGATGCGCTCGCGCAGTGTAAGGCGCTACGCGTCCCGTTACCCCCTTTGGACGTTCAGCACGCCTGGTACAAATTCTACGCATTTGTCCGGCCGGAGAATCTGAAGCCCGACTGGAACAGAGACCGGATCATGGCCGAGATCAATGCGGCCGCCGTGCCGTGCTCCTCCGGATCTTGTTCGGAAGTGTACCTGGAGAAAGCGTTCGACCATACGGGGTTTCGCCCGGCCGAGCGGCTGGCGGTTGCCAAGGCCATGGGAGAAACCAGCTTGATGTTCTTGGTACACCCGACCCTGTCGGAGAAGGAAATCAACAAGACCGCGTCAGTTGTGTGCGACATTGTCGATAGCGCGACATACTACGAGGCCAAAGGGGTGCAGATCCTGGCGTGAATGGGGCAGACAGTGCGTAATCCCTGGGTTCTGGTCACATATTTCGGAGATGCCTCCCTGATGTTTCCCCTCGCGGGGATTGTCGCACTTCGTCTGGCCTACCTGGGCTTGTGGAAGCAAGCATTCTACTGGTGCTTATCGCTGGGTCTCGGTGCAGCTGTCATCCTTACGGGCAAGCTGGCGTTCGAATTCGGTGGATGGTTCGTGCCGTCTTTGAACATATACAGCATCAGCGGGCACGCCATGCTCACCGCTTCCGTCTATCCTGTGCTGTTGACGGTGTTGGGATCGATATGGAGCACGCGCACGGCCAGATTCGGATTGTTTGCCGGAATATGTCTCGCGCTATTGGGGGCTGGCGCCCTGATTGCCGGGCGTTACCATACGCCTGCGGAAACTCTGATCGGCACGATTGTCGGTTTGATCGTGACCTGGATCAACATACGTCCTCCTCACTGGCTATCGCACGTACGTCCTCCTCGCTGGCCAGCGCATGTACGTCCATCGCCGATTTTCACCCAATTGATGCTGTGTGGGCTCCTGATGATCGTCGTGCCGGCATCTATCAGACCTCTGAAAGTCCGGTTGTTATCCTCGGGACTGAATTGGCTTGGTGTCACTGAGCGCTATTCAAGGTCCATCGGTTTCGATCCAATATCCGGTCGGACCGTGGTGACTGTCAAGCAATGCCGCCTGCCCTTTCACAGGGATTGTTCATCAACATTCTGAGTCGTGAACCAGGGGCGCATCACGATTCGCGAATGCGGCGTGAGTTAATTTGGTAAGTGCCTGAAGTGATGAACTGCCTGTCTTTTGCGTTCGACGAAACGCCGGTGTGAGAATCGACAATGCAATCCGCACCGATTCTTACGCCGGGGTAGAGTGTGACGCGAGTACCGAGGAAGCACCCCGGTCCGACGGCAGAGTTGCCGTTGAGTACCACATGAGGCGAAAGAATCGAGCACGCGCCTACGCGAACACCGTGACCAATCCCACAGAATACATTGGCTACCACGCCATCTTCTACTATCGCGCCCCGACTGACGACGGAGAAGGGGAAAATCAATGTTCCGATGCCCAAGTATGACGAAGGCGAAACAAGGGCCGTTCCATGTACATATGGTGGAACCATGATCCCGGTGCGCGAGAGCCGCGAAAGTACGTCCATCCGGCCTGGCACAGTGCCTATCGCGACCAGCACCGCCTGGCCTGGCGCAGGGCGGAATTGGCTGATAGTTCCCAGGTTTGGCAGATGCACGCCATCGGGGACCTTGCCTGGCGCATCATCAATGAAACCCGCCACTGCCGGTCCGCGGCAGTGCAACGCCTCTTCCTGGAGATAGTCATAAAGCTCCAGTCCAAGGCCGCCGGCACCGGCGATCACAATGGAGGAAACGGCAGGCGCTTGGACAAGTGGCATAGCGACTCGATCCTCCTAGGGAACAAGGACGAAGTTGATGACTGACATCGATCAGGCTATCCGCGGCCCATCTGTGCCCGAAGCCCGATTCAAGCCCGCTGCTTGGCTTGCGTGCTGCCGTATTGGCTGGGGTAGCGATACTTGCCGAAGTAATAATGCGCCCGGTACCAACGCCCCTCGACTATCAGCCCGTTAAAGAGCACCCCCTTGATGTCCGCGCCGACTTTCTGGATTTCGCGTTGCGAGGCGATCAACTCGTTGATCGTGGTGCTTTCTGCGCGCGCGACCATGAAGACCGCACCCGCCTTGCCCGCCAGGATGCCGGCGTCGGAAGCGGCCAGCACGGGCGGCGTATCGATCAGCACCATGTCATAGCGCGACTGGAGTTCGTCAAGCAGTGCGTCCATGCCTGGGCTTGACAGCAGATCCGCGGCATGTGGCGGCTCTGTGCCAGTCGGGATGAAGTCCAGGCCCGGCACCACTTGGCGCCGCAACACGCGATCCAGAGGTGCGCCCATTAGCAGTTCGGTCAACCCGGGACTGCGTTTGTCATTGAACCGGCGATGCAATTCTCCGCGCCGCAGGTCCGCGTCGACCAGCACGACGCGGTGCCCTGCCGCGGCAATGGCCGCGAAGTTCGAGCAGACGAAGGATTTCCCGACACCCGGCGCGGGACCCACAAACACCACCACCCGATTGCCTTTGCCAGCCAGGGCAAACTGCAGCGCGGTGCGGAAGCTGCGCAGGCTTTCCGTGGCAGGATCATCCGGATGCTCATTTGTCAGCAAGCCGGCCAGATCTTTGCCTGGGGCCTCCAGATGCGCCTGCTGCACGCTGAACGGGATGGTCGAGTACACAATCATCCCGGTTCTCTCTTCGATTTCGTCCGCATCAGCCACACCGCCATTCAATACGTGGCGCACGATGACCAGCAGCACGCCGGCCACCAGGCCCAGGACGACCGCCAGCACCCCAATCATTCCCCGTTTCGGCCGTACTGGCTCGAATGGAGCTTCCGCCGGATCGATGAGACGGGCGGTGCCAACCTTGCTGGCCTTCATCAGCCGAAGCTGCTGCACGTCGTTGAGCAGAGACTGGAGCATCTCCGTGCTGACCTTGACGTCACGCATCAGTCGCAACACGTTTTGTTCAACGTCCGGCATCTTCTGGATGCGCTGCGAAACGCTGTTGAGCTGGTTGCTTAGGCTGGCTATCTGGCTGTCGATCAGCTCAACGGCCGGGTGGCTGGGGGTGAAGCGTGAGGCCAGTTCTTCCCGCCGCTGCTTGAGATCCTGCAGCTTGGTCTGGATCTGCACCGATTGCGCAAGGACCTGCTTGGATTCTTCGTTCAGGTCGATGGTGCCGCGCTGATTGCGCATGGCGTTGTAGCGGCTTTCCGCAGTCTCTACCTGTTGTCTGAGCTGAGGCAGCTGCTGTTCGAGGAATGCCAGCGATTTCTCAGCTTCAGCCGCCTTGCGCCGCACATTCTGCTCCACAAAGGCGTTGCCGATCTCATTCAGGATGGTAGCGATCATTTCCGGCGAATCGCCTTCCAGAGAGACACCGAGCACGCCGCTTTGCTTGCCCCGCTCGCTGATAGCCAGCCGGTTCTGCAGCTGTGCAATGGCATCGCTGCGTGGCAGCCGTCGCAGCACAAAGCGGCTGCCGGCCTTGGCGTCAAGCCCGCTTATCAGGATGGTGGCCGGGCCTGCGGCCGTCGCAATCGACAGCGGTTTCCCCACCGTGCCCGTTGCCGAGGCGCTGTCACTGGCGAACGTTACCCGGAACTCGCCACCGCCCAGTGCGGTCACCAGGATTTTGCGGCCTTCCATGTTTGGGGGCACGTCTAGCTGCGAGACCGTGATCGATTCATTCCCCCAGGCGAAACCACCCCAGCCAAACAAGCCTGGGTTGGACAGCTCGTGATTGAAGCTGGCGATGGCGGCGCCCACGAAAGGAAAATAGCGAGGTGCTGCCTCAATGTAGAGCCGCAGGCTGTCGACAGCTTTGCCCACCACCATGCGCGAACGCAATAGCTCGACTTCCGCGCTGGCCCCCGGCTTGAGGTCGAATGCCTGTGCAAGGCCGGCACTGAGCTTGTTGTTGGGGGCGGCACTGGTCTCCTCCACTTGCACAACGACGTCGCTGCGATAGACCGGGCGGGCCAAGATCGCATAGATACTGCCTGCGCCGACTACCAGTGCCACCGTGAAGAGGAACGTCCAGCGGTAGCGCATCAGGACGTCAAGATAGGCAGTCAGGTCGATCGACTCGCCATGGGCGTCCTGACCGTTGGACATATCATCGCGTTTACCGACTGTTTTCATGGTGCTTCTCCATCGGTTCGAGCGGATGCAACCGCCTCAAATTGTGCCAACCAAGTTGCGACGCCTTGCTTGATCAGCTCAAGTACGATGTTGAACATGCTGACGGAGCAGCCGTACGGATCCGGTACGTCCGCATGCACGAATTCGCAAAGTCGGTATGTCTTTCCCCGGGCTTGCGGAAAGAGCAACTCCAGTTCTCTGCGCTGTTCGTTGTCCATGACCAGAACCAGGTCGGCAGCAGCTACCATGATCGCGTCGACGGCGCGCGCGCGGTGGCTGGCGAGGTCGCAGCCTTCGCTCGCCAGCAGCCTGACCGCACGCGGATCGGCATTCGCGCCCACGGGGGGCGCCAGCCCCGCCGAGGCGACGTCGCAATCCGGCAAAGCGCGCCGAAGCAGGCACGCCGCCATCGGACTGCGGCAAACATTGCCTACGCAGATCACAAGGATGGACCGGATCATGCCTGCGCGCCTACTTGACAACGCTGGCCGTGCTGAGCACGGGCTGGGTGACGGGGAGTAGCAGGTTGATCACACGGCTCCAGCGCACCAGGTCACGCGCGTCGACATAGACGACGTCCTTGGGTTCCAGCTCAAAGCCTTCGGCAATGGCCAGGGCCACGGGCGAGTTGCCGTCCAGGTGGAACACCTTGGGCTCGCCATCGGCCATCTTCCGGATCACGAAGATCTGTTCTGCATTGGCGGAGTTGGGGTTGACACCGCCGGCGTCACCCAGCGCCTCGTTCAGCGTCATGCGACCGTTTCGCATCAGCAATGTGGTGGGGCGCACCACTTCGCCGGTGACGAAGATCTTGTTGTCCTCGCGCTGTTCGACACGCACGATGTCGCCGGAGCGCAAGAGAATACGAGCTGGATCGATGCCCTTGGCCAGCAGGGCCGGGATATTGACATACCAGCTCCGTTCACCTCGCGTGACACGGATGCGGCTGTTGTCCCCGGTCAGGTTGAGTACACCGCCGGCGCGATTGAGCGCTTCGACCAGTGTCATGGGGGCATCGTCAATGGCCTGCATGCCAGGCGTCTTTACTTCACCGTCGACATATACGCGCTGACTGCGAAAACCAAGCACGCGAACGGTCATCTGCGGATCTCTCACCACGCGCGAGAGAATGCGGGCCATCTGATCCCTGACTTCATTTGCCGTGCGTCCGGCCACGCGCATCACGCCGGCATAGGGGAACTGGATGTCCCCTTGCGCGCTGACCACATAGCCTGGCACATTGGAACCCCCGCTCGACAGGGGGACCTCGAATGCCGCGCCGATGCTGTATGTCTGTGTAGGGAAGACCAGTTCTGGGTGGTCCCATACCACGACGGAGATGATGTCGCCGGGGCCGATCCGATACGGCTCCGGCTTTGCAAACAGTTCCTCTACGTGGTCATTGCCCTCCTTGGCCTTGGTCTTCAATTCCCGGATCAGATCCAGCGTGATTGGCGTCACGTTTGGCACGGCGTCCGGCCCGATCGCGTCGACTTTCGCCTTTGGATCGAAATACATGCCTGGCGATGCCGCGCATGCGGCCAGCAGCAATGCAGCGCCAAGCGAGACCAAGTATGATGCGATGGCATGGCAGAGCCTATCCTGTCCCATGCCACCGGATTCCATCCGTTCTGGGATCGATCTCATAGCAGTCTCCTTAATGGATACGACTGGACCTCGCACCCCATGCCTGTCCCCACAATTGCATCGTAGGAAGCCGCTAGCCATACTTCAGTGCGCTCGCGCACACTCGCCTGTGGCGCCGGTCAATGATTGGAAGGCTGTCGGGCTGCGTTCGGACGTCTGTTCGGAGGCTTGCCAAAAGGATGGGAGCGCAGTGGGCGCGTGGGACGATGGATTGTCCAGCACGACCCAGATCCGCTCTGCCCGGAGGTAGTGGATGTCGACGAGATCGCGCATGCAATGGGCGAATTCATCGGCCGTTCGCTGTTCGGTAATCTTCACTTTGCACGAACTACGGTGAGCATCGAGAAAGACGAACAGATCGGCAGTGCCGTTGTGCTTGTATTCGCGGCCGTAGCGCAAGGGCTTGTCCGGCTCTGCCGGGATCGGTTGGCGCACCTCGCCGATGTGCTGCGTCGGGCTTTCATCGAAGCACCCCACTGGGTGCTGCGGGTCGCGCCCCCCGACTGCTTGCTCCTGTGTCAGCAACGGCGGTAGGTCCGCCATCCTCCACCAGGTGGGGCAGTTTGACTTCGGCCGGTTGTGGCGCTAACGATCAGGACTTCAGCAGCGCACTGACGACACCGCTGACCTGGTGGGGTTCCCATTCTCTGCCCTGTATCCGCGCGACCCGGCAAACACCGTTGACGGGATGGAGGCCTCCAAGCCCAAGGGCATGGCAAGTGCGTTCTCTTTCAGACTGCGGACACATAGCGCCTGACAAGGTAATTCGTTCGGCAACCCACGAACCAGTATTGAAGAAGGTTCACGCCTGACGATAATTGCAAATAGTGACAGCGTCACGCTGCACGCTGCACGCCACGTGCCAGCGACACGCCATGTTTAAGAACCTGCTTTTGCTCGGCTCCCTTGCTCTCTTCTTCCTGTCGGTCGTAATACCGAACGCGCTGCAGGGCATCACTGCCGGCGGCATGATTCTGTGTGCGGTGTTGTCTGTGAAGTTCATTCGACCCAGCCGCAGGCTTAACCTGCTCCTCGTTCTCTTTCTGCTATCCAGCCTGGTTACCGTCTTCTACATTATTGTCGGCCTTGCCCAAGGAGCCGAGATGGAGGCCGCTCGACAGACTGTAATCGTCTATATTGTTTCCCCCTTCCTCTGGATATTGATCGCTTCCGGCCTGACAACGCTGCTGGATGAAGAGACCTTTCGACGGTGGTCGATCATATTCGCGATTCTTTGCGTCGCGAGCGTTGCACTTTTCTTCTATTTGTATCTCAGCGGCGGTGCAGATGCAGTCCACTTCTTCATCAAGGAAGCCAACGTCAATCTGAATGATGGGAATGTGGCCGCTACCATTCACGTTTACGGTTCGCTCATCTTCCTGTCGGGCGGCTTTTACGCGGCTCCCGGGCTGGTGCGAGGCTATGCCTCAAGAATCCTTGTCCTGACAGCCCTTGCGATTGCCGCGATTACGTCCGGGCGCACTGCCCTGATGCTTTCAATACCGACTGGCCTGTTGATCGGAATCATGCTGAACTCACGCATCCGTGCCCCTGCCGGTACTGAGCCGAAACGCCAGGGCGCCTTATCCACCCTTCATCTCGGGCTGGCCGTTGTCGCAATTCTGGTCGGAGCGTCAATTCTCCTTGGGTCTATCAATATAGAATACATTTTTGACAATGTTTTCGGAAAGATATCATCGGGAGGCGGAGAGGCAAGATCGGAGCAGTTTAATGCCCTGATGAACGGCATAGGCGAAACCTGGGCAATGGGTGCGGGTCATGGGATTGGTGTGGACTATATAAGGAATGATGACTTTCCGTGGCGATACGAACTCGTATGGGTAGCGACTCTGCTTCGCGTCGGAATAATCGGGAGCCTGATTTACCTGCTCCCGTTCCTGATCTACATTGTCACGTTCTTGAGCCAGTGGGCTCACCGGCGGGTATCCGAGTTGGATGTTTTCATGTTCGGCGGCTTCATGGCGGCCTTCATTGCGTCCAACACCAACCCGTATATTGAAGGCTTCACCTTCCAATGGATGTACATCCTTCCCGTGGCCTATCTTATGAGCAGGCGAGGGCAGCTTGCTGCCGAAGGGTATCTACGATGACAGCCGTCCGAGTCCTGGTATTGTCAAAGTACGGACGGCTTGGCGCCTCGTCCCGTCAGCGTTTCCTGCAGTTTCTGCCGTGGCTGGAGCAGGCCGGGCTATCGCTGACCATACAGCCGCTGCTATCTGATGAACAGCTCAGACACCGCTACAGCCGTGCTCGTTACGGAATCACACCGCTGCTTCAGTCCTATGCGCGACGTCTGCTCGCGTTGGCCAGGCGGCAAGACTTTGACCTGATCTGGATCGAGAAGGAGGCGCTGCCCTGGTTCCCGGTCTGGCTGGAGAGAGGCTTGCTAGAGGGCGTGCCGTACGTTCTGGACTACGATGACCCGCAGTTCCATGTCTATGATCGTCATCGTTCCACGCTGGTGCGGTCCTTGTACGGTCGTCGCCTGGACACCCTGATGTCCGGCGCCTGCCTGGTCATCGCTGGAAACGAGTACCTGGCGGAGCGCGCAAGGCACGCAGGCGCGCCTCGGGTCGAGATTGTCCCGACCGTCGTCGACCTGGGACGCTACGCCATTCAGCGTCGATTAAGCGAGGGTCCTGCCACGCCATTGCGCATCGTCTGGATCGGCTCGCCCTCCACCGTCAGGTACCTGGGCATTCTGGAGCCAGCGCTGGCTTCCCTTGCCGGCCACCATGATTTCGTACTGCGTGTGATAGGCGGCCGCTTCAGCACCCCGGGCGTGGATGTGGAGTGTGTCCCCTGGACCGAGGATACCGAGGCGACCTCCATTGCAGATTGTGATATCGGCATCATGCCGCTTGTTGATTCTCCGTGGGAGCGAGGCAAATGCGGGTACAAGCTGATCCAGTACATGGCATGCGGCCTACCGGTGATCGCCTCGCCAATAGGCGTCAACCAAGAGATTGTGCGGGAGGCCTTTAATGGTTTTCTGGCGCAGGGCGAGGCGGACTGGATCTCGCGATTGTCGCTATTGCTCAATAGCGCCGACCTTCGGCATACCATGGGAAAAGCGGGACGAGGGCTCGTTGAGAGTCTCTACTGCGTGCAAAAGGTAGGTCCGAAAATGGCGACCATGCTCTCACAGGCCGCAAGATCAACATGATGACATCCCGTCTTATGCCTGACACTCCCACCGGACACGAAGAGGAAGACGGTCAGCTCGTCGGACTCCTGAGCGCGGCTACCATCCCATGCGCGCTTGACGATGCTCTTCACCAGCAGGTGAGGCGCCGGCCTGGTCACCAGATCGTGTCGACTGCCTCCATTCGCGGTGCCGGCATATGAGGACTTCTCAAATTTCGTGGAACTTGGTGGGGCTTGGCGTCCCCGTCGTGATTGCGGCCCTGACGGTGCCGCAGTTGCTGCGGTCTATCGGAGTCCAACGGTTCGGACTGCTGACGCTCGCTTGGGCACTGATCGGCTATGCCACGACCCTTGATTTCGGCATCGGCCGCGCTGCGACGCACCATATCGCGGCCCTGCGCGGCAAGTCGACCGACCTGGATAAATCCATCCCTGGCGTACTGACGACCGCGGAGCGCATTACGTTGGTCACGGGCATGGTCGGCACCCTTGTCGTATTGGCTTCCCTTGCTCTTGGCGCCGATTCCTTGCTGAAGGCGGAGCAAGTGTCAAGCTTCGAGATCCGGTGCTCCATCGCGCTGCTGGCGCTTACTCTTCCTTTGCAAGCCATTTCGGCAGTCTATCGTGGCGTCAATGAAGCCTATCTCAACTTCAAGGGAATCAGCCTCTTGCGCATGTTGCTTGGCGCCGCGAACTTTGGGGTGCCCTGCCTCGTTGCATTGTTCAGCCCGAAGTTGTACTGGCTGATTCTAAGCCTGATGCTATCGAGAGCCCTTGCCGCCTTGATGTACCGACGGCTGGCTCGGCGCTGTATTGGCCTGAAGCGAGGCTCGCCTCCGCCTGCGTATTCTGGCGAACTGGCCAGGAAGCTCGCCCGGTTCGGAGGATGGTTCACGCTTAGCGGCGTGCTCAGTCCTATTGTTGCGTCGGCAGACAGATTCTTTGTTGCTTCCGTTGTCTCTACTGCCGCGGCAACGGCCTACGCCATTCCGTATGAAATGGTGGCACAAAGCTTGATTCTCATAGGCGCCCTGACCACGGTAGCATTTCCCTACCTGAGCCAACGCAGAGTCAGCGCGCCCGACGATGCCAAGCGGATGTTCTACCTTACCCTGTCGCTTGCGCTGATTGTCATGTCGGTTGTCGCTGCGGGGCTTGCCTTCCTTGGCAAATGGATCATCTCGCTGTGGCTGGGAGCGGCGATTCCTGAAGTTTCCGGACAGATCGTCCGCGTACTGAGCCTGGGATTGTTGCCTTATACAGTGGGCACGATGTATATCGCCCTGTTACATTCAGATGGCCGTACCGACGTGACGGCGAAGATCAATATCGTCGAATTTCCGGTTTTCCTGACTCTGACCTATCTCCTTGTTCTGCGGTTCGGCATCGTTGGGGCTGCTTATGCCTGGGTCTTTCGCACCTCACTGGATGCAATCCTCTTGGTGATCGCTGCGGAGTGTGACCTGATCCAAAGGTGGTCACGTCAGCGTACCGTAGGGCAGAGAGAGGGCTGAACAATCGCCCGGCGGCCAGGTACGCGGGAATTTGATTCAACCGCCTATCATGCCTATCATCGCCAGCAACCTTCAACTGGCGACCGCATAAGCGGCAGACCAGTCGACGCCAAGCGTGGTCCCATTGCCATCCTTCAGGCGCACCCAGCCCAGCAGCACCTTGCCCGATTGCTCAGAAGGCATTGCATTTCGCACAAATGTTCCGCGAGCCCAAGTGCCGCCTTTGGGCATCGTGCTTTGCTCGGTGATGCCTTGCACGTTGATGCGGGGCAGCAGGGCATCCCCTACCCACGTAGTCCAATCGGAATATGTCCCGTGAACTGCGCAATCGCGAATAGCACAGTTCTCATATTTCGCCGTTCCCTCTTGACGGTATGTGCGCGTCCAGGCAGCGCTGTATTCAACGTCGACCGAGATGACCACATCCTTCATTGTCGGACTCAGCAAGTACACACCGGATATGGTGGCATAGTGATTCTTTACGGGACCGGACACGCGACCGCTGATCTTGGTATTCACTGCATTGCCTATTCGGATCCCGCGCTGCCCGATGTCCTCGGCGTTGATATGGATATGGCTGTTGACCGGTCCTGTTTTCACGCCGGTGTCGCCTCCGATCCTCGCCCCCTCCCGGACATGCTGCACGTTGACCTGGATGTGCACGGAATGGCAATCCGTCACGATGACTGCATCGCCTCGCGCCCTTGTAAAGGTGGTGGATCCTTTGGCTATCAGATTCCTAACCGCATCGCCGACCACCAGGCAGTGGTTGGGGGTTTGTGTCACCCTGCCGAACTGATCGGCAACCGTTGGCGTACAGGTATTCTTGACTGCGAATGATCCCACGGATATGCCCACTACATTGGCGGTCTTTCCATCGCTCTTTCCGGAGAACGCCAGCCCCGACGTGCCACTGGTCACGACAGAGACGGATCCAATGCTGAGATTGGTGACTGACTGGTAAGGATGGTCCAATTCCACATCCAGGCCGCCAGGCATCACCCAGCCATTGATGATTCCTCCGACTCGGAAGGATCGAAACGTGCCAATGCTGATGTTGTCGCCGCTAATGATCGACAGGGCATTGCGACCGTCGTCCTCAGCGTTGTAGGCCTCGAATGTGCCGATATTGATCCCAACCGGATTGGCGCTGTTAGCCATCCAGTCGGCTTGGCCGATATACATGCCGTCACCGCGAATCTCGCGCGCGCGAAAGCTACGGATCTCCAGATTTGTCGCGCCTGCGATACCAAGCAAATGTATGTGTTCATTGGCAGGCTGCTTGGCCCTGTTGCCGTGACCGCGAAAGTCCAGCTTCACTCCATCGCAACGGCCTATGATCAGACCCACCCATGAGCCGCCGAAGTTGACGCTTCCGGACGGCATTGGCTTCAGCAGCAATTCGCCGAGGAAGATGATTGTCGTATTGTTATACGACGCGTCCAACATCGTGACGCCCGCCGCCATGATCTGCCCATCGGGGATGACGAGCGTCTTTCCCCGGCAGGAATTGATGGCAGTCTGAAGAATTCTGGTTTCATCCGTGCCATCCATCTTTGCACCAAAGTCCCTGACACTTGCCACATCAGCCGGGCTTCTCGGATTGGCCGCCTCAGCGTGAGCGGCAACCGATCCCGACCCTGCAGCCAGCACGGTGCCGGCGCCTGCCGCCAGCCCGGCAAGGAAGCTACGCCTCGGTTCGCTCATGGTCAGACTGCCTCCTTCCTGTTGGTTTTCCGCTTGCCGGCAGGGACATATCGGCGCCTCCCGCACTTACTCAAGCCCCATCTCGCGCAGCATCGCCGCATTGACCTTGCGCACGTCATACTTGCTCTCGGCGATCTGGCGCGAGCGCTGGCCCATGCGCACGACTTTTTCCCAGTCCTCGATCAACTGCATCATCGCCTGCTCCAGCGCGCCAACGGACTTGACGGGCACCAACAGGCCGTTATCACCATCGACCACCGTCTCGCGGCAGCCTGGAGCATCGGTCGTGATGATGGGGCGCCCCATCGCCATGGCTTCGAGCACAGAACGGGGCGTGCCCTCTCCGTAGGACGGCAGCACGAAGATGTTGCAGCCTGCAATGGCGGGGCGGACGTCCGACAGGCGACCGAGGTAGTCGACGGTTCCGTCAGCCACCCATGCATCCAGTTCCCGTTGCGCGATCGCGTTAGGGCCATGGTCGATCCAGCCGACCAGGCTGAAGCGCGCCCTGGTGCCCCGCGCCCGGATGCGCCGCGCCGCCTCTGCATACTCACGCACACCTTTGTCGCCCAGTAGCCGGGCAATCAGCAGGAAGCGGGGGCCATCGTCGGGCAAGGGCGTGACTCGGAAGCTGGCGACGTCGATGCCGGAGCCATTCACGATACATGAACGCCTGTCAGGCGGCAGGATCTCGGTCTGACGGAACAGCGCCTCGTCGTCCGGGTTCTGGAAAAAGGTGATATGTGCCCGGCTGAGTGCCAGCGCGTACAGGCGCTGCGCCACGGCGCGCAGGCCGTTCCTGCCCTTGTCTTCGCCAAAGGCGTAGCCTCGGCCCGTGATCAACGCGAAGCGGTGCGGCACCCGGGACAGCCAGGCCGCCAACATGCCGTAGATTACCGGCTTGATCGTATAGCCCATCACGCAGTCGGGCCTGACCCGCCGCATCAGGGAAAGCAGGGCGAGTAGCGTGCGCACGTCGGCCAGCGGGTTCTTGCCGTTACGTTCGAGGGGAAAGTGGTGCACGACCACGCCGCGCGAACTCAGTGCAGCGCGGAGTGGGTCTCCCACTGGCAAGTCCGGTACGGCGACATGCATTTCCAGTCCCTTTTCCTGCAATGCCTCCATGAGCTGGCCGCGAAACGCGAGCAGCGACTCTGCAAAGCTGGCGATCATCAGAAAGCGCATGCCGGCCTCCAATTGAGTGCAACCCCGCAGGCCTGCTCAGGGGAAGTCTTCTGTGCGGTCTCGTGTGCCATCCAGGCCTGGAACATCAGCACACACCACAGCGGATGCTGCCAATTACGCCATCCGGAAAGATGTTCGGCCCACCGCCTTCGAACCGGTTCCGGATTCAGATAGCCCTCGCGACGCAGGCGCTGCTCGTCAAGAAGGTCCTCAGCCCAGTCACTTAGTGGCCCACGTAGCCACGCGTCGATCGGGACGCCAAAGCCCATCTTTGGCCGTTCGATCAGTTCACTGGTCACGTAACGGTCAAGCACACGCCTGAGTACCCACTTGGTCGTGTAGCCCGCAACTTCCCGGCGAATCTTGTAAGCCATGGGCAGTCGCCATGCGAACTCGACCACGTGGTGATCGAGAAACGGAATGCGCGTTTCAAGGCTTCGCGCCATCGCCGCGCGGTCGACTTTAGTGAGAATGTCGTCGGGAAGATAGGTCAGCATGTCGGACACCATCATGCGTTCTACGTCGCTCAGCGAGTCGAGTGAACCCACGGCGCTGTCAAGAACTGTGGCCGGCTCCGTGCCACCCACGACGACCGCCCTCGGGCATTGCCACTGGGAGACCATGCCACGATAGAGCTCGTCTGCAGAGCGCGCGGCCATGACGCCGGCACCTTTGTGGATCTTTTCCCCCACGTTGGCCCAGCGCGACGCCTTCGGCAGTGATGCTGCGATCTGATTGATCCGGCGCGGAGAGAGCCGGGTCAGCCCCCATGCCGCTGCCGCCCGCAACGGGCGGGGAATGTGCGCAAGCCGATGCCACAATTCTGCCGTGATCTGATAGCGGTTATACCCGCCGAACAACTCATCGCCCGCGTCGCCCGAGAGCGACACCGTCACGTGCTGCCTGGCCAGTTCGCTGACAAGCAGCGTCGGAATCTGCGAGGAGTCGGCGAACGGCTCGTCGTAGATTTCGGGCAAGCCCGGGATCACCGCCATCGCGTGCTCAGGCGTGACGTACAACTCGGTATGGCTTGTGCCCAGGTGCCCGGCGACAGCCTTCGCGTGCGCGGCTTCGTTGTAGTTCGCGTCGTGGAAGCCGATGGAAAATGTGCGGATCGCCTGTGACGACTGGGCCTGCATCAGCGCCACCACGGTCGAGGAATCGATGCCGCCGGAGAGAAAGGCACCCAGTGGCACGTCCGCCATCATCTGGCGACGCACCGCCTTGCGCAAGAGCTCCTCCAGCCTGTCCACGGCTTCTTCGGGGTCGCCGGCGAAAGGGTCTTGCATGCCTTTCAGCGCTGCCGCGGCGCCAGACCAATAAGCGTGCAGCACAGGCTCGGGCGCCCGCATGGAGACGGTCAACAAGTGCGCTGGCGGAAGCTTGGCAATGCCTTGGTAGATGGAATGGGTGCCGCTCACATTGTTGTAGCGCATATACAGGCTCAGCGCGTCGCGGTCGATGCGGCCCTCGAATGCCGGGTGTGGGCGCAGTGCCTTGAGTTCCGACCCGAAGAGAAAGGTGCGGGCCAGGCCTGTTCCCTGCCAGCCGTAGTAGAGCGGCTTCTCGCCGAGCCGGTCGCGCGCCAGCGTCAGTGTGTGCGTCTGCCGGTCCCACAATGCAAAGGCGAACATCCCCACCGCGCGCCGGATGGTGGCCTCCGCACCCCAGGCATCGATACCGGCGAGCAGCGTCTCGGTGTCCGAATGCCCTCGCCACTGCGGCGCGGCGCCGACGCTTTCTAGCTCGGCGCGGATTTCGGGATGGTTGTAGATTTCGCCGTTGAACACAATGACGAAGCGGCCACTGGCCGCAATCATCGGCTGCTGGCCGGCGGGAGAGAGGTCAACGATCGCGAGGCGCCGGTGCGCGAAGCCGAACGGTGCGTTCGGATCGCACCAGAGGTCGCCGTGGTCCGGTCCACGGTGGCGGATGTGGTGTGCCATGCCGGACAGCGTGGCCCCACGGTCGGCCAGAGCGGCAGGCAAGCCGCCGAGAAATCCTGCGAATCCGCACATCGTTCTCTCCCGCTATCCACCTGTTACGCTCAGGTGCCCAGCGCATGATGCATCTGAACATACCAATGCATCGCCTCGGCCAAGCCGTCGGAGATGCGGTGGGTGGGCCGGTATCCCAGCAGCCGTTGCGCCTTGCCGATGTCAGCCTGGCTGTGGCGCACGTCGCCAGCCCGGAAGTCGCGATAGACCGGCTCGGTGTCGGCAGGGATGCCGTAGGGGCCGAGCCCGACGCAAAGAAGCCTGAACAGCGTGCTGAGTGTGGTGCGGTCACCGACGGCGACGTTGTAGACCGGGCTTTCGACCTCCCGGCCTTCGCTCACCGCAGCCAGCAGGTTGGCCTGCACTGCGTTCGCGACGTAGCAGAAGTCGCGGCTCGTTTCCCCGTCGCCATTGATGTAGACAGTTTCACGCCGCAGCAGGGCCGCGATCCATCTCGGGATCACGGCCGCATACGCGCCATTGGGATCCTGGCGCGGTCCGAACACATTGAAGTAGCGCAGCCCGACGGCATGCACGCCGTAGCAGCGGGCAAAGACGTCGGCGTACAGCTCGTTCGCGTACTTGGTGACGGCGTACGGGCTCAAGGGCTTGCCAATGCGGTCTTCCACCTTCGGCAGGTCCGGATGGTCGCCGTAGGTGCTGCTGCTTGCTGCATAGACGAAGGTTTTGATCCGGGCGTCGCGGACGGCGACCAGCATGTTCAGGAAGCCGCTGATATTGACACTGTGAGTCGAGATGGGGTCTTCCAGGCTGCGGGGCACGGAGCCAAGAGCCGCCTGGTGCAGCACGAAATCGACCGGATACAGGCTGGCGGCTGCTCCCTTAGGCTGAGGGGCGCGAAAGAGCATGGCGCTGTGGCAGTGCTCCAGGTTACGGACGTCACCTTCAATGAACTGGAAATTGGCCCACTGCCCGGGTGACACCAGTGTCTCGACCTCCTGGAGATTGCGGCGGTGCCCGGTGGAAAAGTTGTCCAGGCCCACAACGCGCTGGTCCAGCCGCAATAATGCTTCCAGCAGGTTGCTGCCTATGAATCCGGCGACACCGGTGACAAGCCACGTGCATGGCGTGGCAGCCAGGCGGGCCTTGAGGCGCGCGTAGTTGTTGGCTTCCATGTGCTGCGCTTCCGCTGTGCTGGTTTCGGCGGCTTGCCGGGCGGCCCTACAGCCGGGCGTCGACTTCGCTCTTCGGCAAGACTCCCTTCACGTCGAACAACACCGCATGGGGCTTGCCGTAGGCCTTGATTGCCCTCGCGCCCATGGTGACGAACTGGTGGTGGGGGACGGCCAGCACAATGGCATCGTATTGGTCGTGCCGCGGCAGCTCGTGCAGGCACGCCAGGCCGTATTCCTGTTCGGCCTCCTCGACATTGATCCACGGGTCGTAGACGTCGATCTCGGCATTGTAGCCACGCAGCGTCGTCACGATGTCCACGGCCTTGGTGTTGCGCACGTCCGGACAATTCTCCTTGAAGGTCAGGCCGAGCAAGAGGATGCGGCTGCCAAGCACCGGAATACCCCGGCGCAACATGAGCTTCACCAGCTCATCGGCGACGTGGATGGCCATCCGGTCATTGATGCGCCTTCCGGCCAGGATCACTTGGGGGTGATAGCCAACCTCCTGCGCCTTATGCGTGAGATAGTAGGGATCGACGCCGATGCAGTGTCCGCCAACCAGGCCAGGGCGGAACGGCAGGAAGTTCCACTTGGTGCCAGCGGCCTTCAGCACTTCCAGCGTGTCGATTCCCAACTTGTGGAAAAGCAGACTGAGTTCGTTCATCAGCGCGATGTTCACATCGCGTTGGGTGTTCTCGATGACCTTGGCGGCCTCCGCCACACGGATGCTGCTGGCCCGGTGCGTGCCGGCCACAATGATCTTGCGGTAAAGCTCGTCAAT
The DNA here is from genome assembly GCF_056930435.1 of Cupriavidus sp. 09_S30. Classification (NCBI taxonomy): domain Bacteria; kingdom Pseudomonadati; phylum Pseudomonadota; class Betaproteobacteria; order Burkholderiales; family Burkholderiaceae; genus Cupriavidus; species Cupriavidus sp. 09_S30. Next base: position 3,171,179 of record NZ_JBXOWI010000002.1, read on the forward strand.
GGCCTCGCTCGCCTCGGGCGTGCTTCCGCTAGTGACCTTGCGGATGTCCGGGAGACGGTGCTCTTTGTCGCCCGGATTAATGCGCTCTGGGCTGTATCCGCAGTAAAAATCAGTGTTGAACTTCAGGCCGCTGTGCCGTTCCAGCAACGGCACGCAGATTTCCTCGGTGGCGCCGGGGTAGACGGTGGATTCGTAGATCACTACGGCGCCCGGCACCATGGCGCGCCCCACGGCCTCGCTCGCCAGGATCAGCGGTGTCAGGTCCGGGCGCTTGGTCTTGTCTACCGGCGTGGGTACGGTTATGACAAAAACCTGGCAGTCCTTCAGGGCTGCTGGGTCGCTGCTGTAACGCAGGTGGCATGCGCTGCGCAGATGATCCGGACTGACCTCCAGCGTTGCATCCCATCCGCTGCACAGCTCGTCGATGCGCGCGGTATTGATGTCGAAGCCCAGGACGGGCCGCTGCCTGCCGAACTCCACAGCCAGGGGCAGGCCGACGTAGCCCAGGCCGATGATGGCGATTTGTGCGTTACTGAGGTCCATGACCGTGATCTCCCGGGTGAGTGAGCTTGACGGCGGCAGAGGAAAGCGGACTTTTGAAAGATTATCGAGTGCAGGCAGCGCTCTGTGGGCGGGGGTTCGTGTCTTGGCGTACAGAACGCCGCATGCATGCGGCGGGTGCGCTGCGCCTAAGGCCATGAAGATCCCGTGTGCGTCCGATCATCGCGACACGGCACACCGAAGGCGTTCCTAGTGCAGCGTCCCATTCTGTTTTTAACTTAAGGGGTCGGACCTCAAAATCTCCCGAGCAAACCTGAACGCGCGATGAACACGTTCATTCGCAAAGGCAAGAAACCGCCTGCAGCGGCGTTCCGGGCCTCCCCGAGGGCGTCGTCGCGCTGAACTCGGCTTCGAGCAGCCCCGGTGAATCACCTGGATCGGCGCCACCTCGGCATCGACACTGCGGTAGCCCGGATCCACGATGGCGGTGTGCGGCCTGGACGAGCCGGGCAGGTCCCGCCGCAAGACGGCTGGTCAATGCGATGCGCGGGATCAATGAGATGCGAGAGACGCTGCTCGCGGACTTCCTAGCACTCCCCCTTCAGGGCCGCATTGCTCTGCTGCTTGCGTTGCCGAATAGGGCGGGCTGGCCAGGTAGTCGCACTTGGCCAGTTCGATACCAGCCTGATAGTGGACTTCCTGCCTCTGTCGCACGCCGCGCATGCAATTCAGCAGCACCCGAACCAGGTTGGCTCCCGCCTGATGAGTAAAGGGATAACCGCCCCCAAATCTTGGATTCATCTCCAGGAGGTATTGGCGCCCGTCGCGCTCGATCACATCGCAGTCGACATTGCCGATATGCCGCAATTCGCGGCTGATGCGTGCGGCCAGGTCGCTGAAAGGTGTGCTTTCGACCGTGATCGCCCTGTCCGTCTCCCCCGCCCGCATCGACAGCTTTTTGCGCACCGCGAATCCGACCGGCCTAGCCTCAAGGTCGTTGAAGATATCGAGCCCGTACTCCTGACCCCGGATCGCCTCCTGGACCAGCACCAGTGCCCCCGGCTGCCCCATCCTTGCAAAATTCGATTGCCGCCAGATTCGCTCGCAGTAAGCATGGGCGAAGCGAAGCTCGTCCCGGTTCTCGACGAAGAAGATGCCAAAACTCGCGCTGCCCCAGCGGGGTTTCACTACCAGGGGGAAGGCTGCCAGGCCCGCTGCAATCGCATGCTCGGCGTTTTCCAAGGTCGCATAGGAGCGCGGCGTGAACACTCCAATTGACTCGGCGAACTGCGCAGTCAGGAACTTGTCTGCGCAGATATCAATGACCTCTGTCGACGAGATGATCGGTATCGTTCCGATTTCGCGAAACCGTTGCGCGTGTGTCGCAATGAGCGGTAGCTCCAGGTCATTGAGCGGCAGAATGGCCGAGACCCGATGCGCCTTGCATGCCTCCAGCAGGAAATCAATGTAGTTATCCGCATAGAGGCCGGGCGCTGCCAGGAACAGGTCGCACGCACTTGCAGCCGGCGCACCGTGTTGCATGTCCACCCCAAGCACCATGCCCGTACTGCCCAGTTCCGCCTTGAAATACTCCACCAGATAGCGCCTTCTACCTACGCATGTCAGCAAGACGTTCATGATCACCTCAATCTCGACCCCATCACAATGACCCTGCCATAGCCAGCAAGGCCGACACGCAGGTCTGGCGATACGCTCGTCGGACCAGATTTCGGCCCTGCGCCGGGACACTGGCATTTCTTACCTGCGGCCTTGAACCAGGGCTTACGGGTCGCGCAAGAGCCCTCCCGCTAGTACCGCGGCTGTTGTCCTGCTCCCGACCGACAACACGTCTCATCTAATCAGAACGGCCTACCGGAAGGAAGTACGGTATGTGCGCGCGTCCACGGAGTGGCAACTCGCCTTTGCCAGGAGAAGTTCGCTAATCAGCACGAGGGCTCGTTTCATCATGCCGTATGAATCGGAATGTCTTCATTCCGCGCGGGCCCGGACTCGCTGGCCACACGCTGGGCATCGTGACTGCCCGTGAACGTCGGCACCTCCACATCCCCCGCTGCGTTGATGCCCTGGTGGTGTATGACAGTGCCCACCGTGCGCCAGAGGATCACCAGATCCAGCCAGAAAGAGCGGTGGTCCACGTACCAGGTATCGAAGCGAAACTTGTCTTCCCAGCTCAGGGAGTTCCGCCCGTTCACCTGTGCCCAGCCGGAAATGCCGGGACGGACCAGAAGACGACGTGCTTCGTCCGGTGAGTAACACCGCACGTACTTCATTGGTAAAGGCCGGGGACCAATGACGCTCATGTCTCCAATCAGAACGCACCAGAACTGAGGCAACTCATCGAGACTGGCACGGCGCAGGAACCTGCCGAACGGCGTAAGCCTGTCCGCATCCGGCAAGAGTTCGCCATCAGGGCCTCGGTCATCCGTCATGGTCCGGAACTTCACGACTTTGAATGGCCTGCCGTCGAGGCCTGCACGGGTCGGGCGGAACAGCACCGGACTGCCCAGCTTCCAGCGCACCGCCCCTGCCAGGATCAGCAACGGAATTGCCAGCACAAGCAATGCCATGGAGGCGAAAACTATGTCGAACAAACGCTTCATGATCGATCCATCCAGTTCTTCGCGAAGCGGCATTCACGGTCGCCGTCCGACGGATGCCGGATTTCCGCTTCGGGATCTATCTAACCAGGGCCGTGGTCCTGTGTGAAGCACCCAATGTGGTCGAGGCCACGTGCCGCCACGCCGCGCGAGATCGCGTCCGGCGCATGCGTGCAAGCCACGTCAGGCTTCCCGAAGAGCATTCACACATTCACAAAGTGAGTGTGCGCGCCCGTACGGATGACACAGCAGACACAGCAAGCTGGTTCTAGATTGATGAAATCTGGCTGGGCGGCGCGATCGAAACAACGGAGGATGGTGCGGCTCCGCAGTGCCAGGCAACCCTAAGAGGAAGAGCAGTAATGATCTCGTCAACGGATACGGTGATTGTCGGTGCTGGCCCCTATGGCTTATCGGTTTCGGCCTACCTGACCAGGGCGGGCGTGCCCAATCAGGTTCTTGGGCAACCAATGCAGGCGTGGAGAAATTTCATGCCTCCCGGGATGCTCATGCGCTCGGAACCTTTTGCCTCGAATCTCTATGCGCCGGGGGGCGGCTGCACGATGGAAGAATATTGCCGTCGCAACCGCATCGAATACAAACCGGTTGGAATCCGTATGCCGCTGGAACTCTTCGTGGACTACGGGCTTTGGTTTCAGTCGCAATTGGTCAGTCACGCGCGCGCAGTGGACGTTGTCAAGATGGGCCGCAAGGATGGATTCTTCCGGCTGGGCCTGGACGATGGCAGTTCACTGGTGGCACGGCGAGTGGTAATGGCTTTGGGCCTGAAGGGATTTGCGCAGAAGCCTTCGGCACTAGAGGGCATGCCGAGGCCTTATGTGCTTCACTCTGGTGAATTTGGAAGCCTGGCATGGGCGAAAGGCAAGACTCTCGTCATTGTCGGCGGAGGCCAGTCGGCAATCGGGCTTGCTGCACTGTTTAGCGAACTCGGAGCGCGAGTTCGTCTGCTTGTGCGTGGTGAGGTGAATTGGGGGGGAGGATCGCCTATCTCCCGCGGGGGTGTCTCAAGGCTGCTGCGCGCGCGCGTCGGCTTGGGGCGTGGTTGGAATTCAATGAGTCCAGGTACTCTTTTGATGTCCTTCTTGCTCTCCGAGTACCCTGTTGTATTCCACATGATGAATCTTGAGCATCGCAGGAGAATCCTAGAGACGGGGTGGGCACCGTCGGGTGCGTGGTGGCTGCGCAATCGCGTGGAAGGGAAGATTGAGATCTCGACGCACAACGAGATCAAGCATGCCGAACTCAAGAACGGCCAGATAGTCCTGCAAGTCGCGACCACGAACGGGATGTCCTGCATCAGCGCGGATCATGTTGTTCTCGCCACAGGGTTCAAGGTTGATATGGCGAAGCATTCCTTCCTTTCCGAGGAACTCGTGAATTCGCTCTCACTCATTGACGGATCGCCAAGTCTGACGCGCAATTTCGAAACCAGCGTACGCGACCTGTACGTTGTCGGGCCGGCCGCTGCGTCGTCCTTCGGGCCTGCACTGCGTTTCGTCTATGGCGCAAAATATGCGGCTCCACACTTGGCACGGCACATCAGTCGATGCTTCAAAAGGGAGGAAGGGAATCGTGTCATCGAGGCCCAGGCGGTCCCGGCAGAGCTGGTCGAGTGAGATGACGGGGGCGGCCTGCATCGACAAAGCATCCTTCAAGCCCGGGAAGGGGGGTGGGGTAGCGCCGGATTTCACAACGCCGTGAATCCATACTGGCGCTGACTCGCGATCCATTGCCTTGTGACTTGCATCGCATCAGGTGGGCGGGCAAGTCAAAGGCCTTCCTGCACCTTGCTTCGTGCACCCTAAGCGCGCGGTTACCTCGTCTTGGCGACAGCGCCGCGCGTTGCGAGGACAGCGGTTGCCAGCGATCAGGCAGAAGCTCTCCGAGGAGACTCGCGGGCTGCGTTGGTAGTCGTGCGAGGAGATCCCTGAGATAGGCGTAGGGATCGTGGCCGTTCAGCTTGGCTGACTGAATCAGGCTCATCACCACTGCAGCACGACGGCCTGGCCGCAGCGAGCCGGCAAACAGCCAATTGGTCCGGCCGACGGCAATCGGCCGCGCGACGCAGCTCAATGCGGATCTCCGGTGGGTGCGCATTCCTCGGATCGAGCAGAACAGGCACGAATGCCGGCGTCGTTGCGGGTTGGACGATCACCGCGACACCGAGGCTCAGTGCGTGCACATTCCCTTCGGCCTGATCAACTCGGCGCCTGAGTAGATTCGCGTTGAGCTTGTGATGCAACGCAATGGCTGCTATCGAGACTCCTGGTCCCTGGCATGCGGCAGCCAGACTTGAATTCGCGGCGATAGCGGAGCAGACGACGCCGTCCCAGCGGCGCTTCATCTTCGACCGTGTTCACGTGTCCACCTAATCGTTAAGTGGACACGATGCTCCCAAGACCTTCAATGCAACTCACGATGAGTTGCCCGGGCGCTTACCGTGCACCGGCGAAATCGCGCAATCGCGCGATTGCATCGATACGGAACGTTCTGGCCTCAGGTGAGCTCGCCCGAACCGGAGAGGTTTGGGTGCTCTTTGTCGTTCGCTGCATCGGCAGAGGCCTGCTTGCGCGACCCCAGGCGGAGCAACGATAGCTGCGGCGGTTGCCGTGTCTCGTCCTGAGACTGCGCAGCCTTGCGGCGTGGTGAATCCAGCGAGCTGTATGGAGCGTACTCGGGGACAAGATCTTGCACGGTTGCCTGGATCGCCAGTTCGTCGCGCGTTTCGCAGGCCGAGAACAGCCGGCCCAGCTTTTCCCGGAACTCCGCCTCTTCAATGAAAGGCTCGTGCGAGCACATGATGCGGTCATGCTCGCTGGGGGTGACCTCGCCCCCAATCAGCAATTCCTCGTAAAGCTTCTCCCCAGGACGCAGGCCAACCACCTTGATCTCGATGTCGCCGGCAGGGTTCTTACGCGTTTTCTCAACCAGTCCTGACATCTCGATCATGGTGCGGGCCAGGTCGATGATCCTGACAGGATCTCCCATATCGAGCACGAATACCTCGCCACCCTTGGCCATCGCGCCAGCCTGAATGACGAGTTGGGCCGCCTCGGGAATCAGCATGAAGAACCGGATGACTTCGGGGTGGGTGATCGTCACCGGTCCGCCAGCGCGGATTTGCTTGCGGAACAGCGGAACCACCGAGCCGGATGAGCCGAGCACGTTGCCAAAGCGAACCATTGAGAACGTGGTTCCCGTGTTCTGACGCGTAGCGGCAGCCTGGAAGGCGAGTTCAGCGATGCGCTTGCTGGCGCCCATGATGTTGGTCGGGCGAACTGCCTTATCGGTGGAGATCAGCACACACGTTTGCACGCCAAAGCGGTCAGCCATATTGGCGATGGTCCATGAACCAAGGACATTGTTCCGGATGCCTTCCGCCATGTTTCCCTCGACGAGGGGAACATGCTTATAGGCAGCGGCGTGGTAGATGGTATCCACTTGCTGCCCACGCAGCGAAGCGGAAACGGCGTCGGCAACGCAGACGGAGCCGATCTGCGCGGTGATCTGCAGGTCCGGGTAGCGCTGCCGAAGTTCCTGCTCGATGGCATAGAGCGCGTACTCGGAATGATCGAACAGGATCAGGCGATTGGGCTCGAGAGTGGCAATCTGGCGGCAAAGTTCGCTGCCGATCGAGCCGCCGGCGCCCGTCACCATCACCACCTTGCGGTGCGTGCACTTGGCAAACAGGTCTTCGCGGGGAGGGACGGTTTCCCTGCCCAGCAGGTCTTCCACCTTGATGTCGCGGATGGATTGCATGGTGATCTTGCCATCCACCAGTTCAAGCAAGGTCGGCAAGGTGCGCACGCTCACAGCGTGGCGGTGGAGCTTGTCGACGATGCGCTTGCGGTGTTCTGGCGACAGTGAGGGCACCGCCAGTACCACTTCGTTGATCGCCCGCAGGGAGAGTTGCTCCGTGAGACGGGAAGTGTGGTAGACCGGCAGGTCGGCAAAGATCTTGTTGTCGAGGGTAGCATCGTCATCAAAGAAGCAGATTGCCCTGTGGTCGACGCTGGCGCGCATGGCCACGGCAAGCTGGAAGCCTGCGTCGCCAGCGCCGTAGATGCCTACGCGCCGGGCAGCGCGCCCATCGCCCGTGCCGCGCTGCTGCTGCGAACGCAGCAGTACTGCGCGGGCAAGGAAGCGTGACATCACCACATAGGCGAACGCGATGAACCAGTAGATCAACAAACCAGTACGGGGCAGCAGATTGTCATGGACGAGAAAGGACAGCAAATACGTCAGGCCAACCAGGCAGGCCAGGCTCAGGCCTGAAATCCACAGCACCTTCAGGTCAACGTAGCGCACCACCATGCGGTAAAGACCGCTGAGCGAGAAGACCGGGATGGTACAGGTAGCGATTACCAATGCCGGGATCCACCCGTATTGCCGGATCAGTTCGAAATTGCCGGCGCGGAGGAACAAGGCCAGCGCAAAACACAGCGGCAGAGCCAGCAGGTCCGCCAAGATCATCAAGGCGACCTTCCAGCGGCGAGGACGCGCGGCCTTGGCGGATTTCGCCGGGAGGGCGCGGCCACCGCGCCCACGCTGCCTCCTTGAGCCAGCCAGGAAATCTCGATGCACACCCATTGCTTGTCCCGTCGCGTGTTTGTTCCCAGGCGCCCGGCCACTGGGCACCAGCAATTCGCCGGTTACAGACAGCCCGTCGGGACCAGACGCCTCTGAACATGTCGCCTGCGTGGCGGATCAAGGCACGACTATGTCCCTGCTTAAAAGAAGTATCGTGGCTGGGGCCGCGGGCGCAACGCGGCTGCGTGGGTTGCCGAACATGCCAGCGGCACGTTTGGCGGCCCGCAGAAAAGGGTACGGCGATCTCGCCGGCCGCACCTAGGCGCGACGCGATGGGTCAGCGAGGCAGAGGAACGACCGAGCACAGGCGCTCGCCGCGCCGGTACGCCTCGGGCCTTCCAGATAAGGGATCCCACCAAACGTGTCGCGCATCATCTGGCGTGTGTCGTAGTTGGCGCTGTCGTCCGACATGATGATCTGGTGCGGCGGCGTGGTGAATTCCAGGAGGGACTCGCGGGTTTGCCGCAAGCCCTCGGCATGGTCGCGCGTGCAGATGCCCACGGAAAACGAGGGCAGCAATGTACTGGCTGGCATGTCTGCCGCCCCGTCCTGATTCCTGGCCCGGGGGGGCGGACCGGGCTTGCGCCGGCCCGCCTGATGCGGCCGCGGCCTAGGTACTCGCGCTCAGTGCGTCGGGGCGGCTTCGTAGGCCGCATCATTGCGCTGTGGCACGACCGGGCGCATGCTGCTGCCCGGGATATTCCGATCATCTCCGCTCACCCATTCCAGCGTCGCACCGCGCTGGAGCGCTGCGTAGACGGCCTCGCCCTTGTTGCGCACCTTAAGCCGCTGATACAGCGTGCAAGCGTGGCTCTTCACTGTGGCCACCGAGATGTTGAGCATGCGGCTGACGGTCTTGATCGGATAGCCGCGCGCGAGCAGCACCAGGACTTCGTACTGCCGTGGCGTGATCTTGAGCATTTCGGCTTCGTCGTAGCTTGGCTCTTCGTTCATCGCCGGGGCATGCTCCGTGGCCCAGGGTTTGGGGGACACGCCGTGCGTGGTGTATGACGCAGACAGTCGCGCCTCGGCGGGCATGGCCGGTGGCAGGGGTAGGGGCACGGACGAGGCGAGCGATGGGGTGGCTGGCAGGCCGAGTCGCGACGCCGCCGGCGGGGCCGCGCTCTCGCCGGCCATCACCAGGCCCTGGCTGCCCGATACCGCCAGGCGGATGGCGGCTTCCAGCACGGCCAGCGACGCGGTCTTGGGCAGGCAACCGCAGATGCCGCCGGCGCTTTCCGGTGTCGGTGCGTGCAGCGGCAACACGTCGGCCAGCACCAGGATGCGCTGCGGCGCGAACAACTCGCGGGCATGGACCAGTTGCTGCCAGCCGACCGAGGTGTCGTCGGGCATGCCGAAGATCATCAGGTCAATGCTGCCGCGATAGTTCTCGTAGGCTGCCATGTCGGATGGCGTGAGCGCAAAGGCCTGGTCGCAGCACCGGATGTCCCCGAGCATCTGACAGAGGCCGAGACGGAGCAGAGGATGCTCCTCGATCAGCAAGGCGTTCATGTTGTTGTTGCTCCCCGTTCAACCGGGCGGGGGCGTTTGGTGCCTTGCTAGATGGAAGATGGGATGGCATGGCGGTACAACCCGTCATGACTACGGCAACCCCGTTCAACCATCTCGCTCGTGGTTCCCTTGTGGCGGAAACCTGTCCTCGCGATGGAGGCCTGACCCGACCCTTACCCGGAAAATCTCGCTGCTAAATCAGCGTAAAACCATCTTATGGGCTGATTGAAATGAATGCAAGCACGCGCAAATTCCTCATTCCGGGGTGGTGGAGAAATTTATGTGCTGAGCCGGAAAGCCTTGTCCAGACTGGCATTTCGGAGTTGTGCATGCGCCATCCAAAATCGAAGAATTGCGGTTGCGTCGGTGAAACAGATGGGTGCGGATTCGGTTTCAGCCCTGTAACCGATTTTGGTGCTGGGTCTGGGATTTGGCATATTCAATGACCCGGATGGGGGACGGCTGATTATCTGTGCGGGCGTTCCTGCTCCATTTCTGAAACGCCTGCGTCCAGCTGCCGGTCTGCACTTCACGAGGGGGCGCATCCTGGCAGGTGGAAGGAGAACACTCCCAAACTAATGCAAAAGGAGGATCCGCACTCAGTCTTGTGGTGGAGGCCTCGGGGCCCATGTCCCGCTGCTTCCTTCCGCCCATCCCTCTGGGCGGACATCTTCCGCTGGCGGCGGCGCGGCGAAGGGGCCGGCCCGCCGGACGGAGGGCCTCACGCAAGCCGGGCGCCGGCCGCCATTCAGCGCGCCCAATATCCCGGGCGCAGCACCCAGCCGTGGGGGCTTCGCACCCAGCTGTCGGGGACGTAGCGGTAGCCCGAGCGTGCGTGTACCCAGTAGCCGCCGGCCCAGGCGTAGCGGCCGCCGTCGGCGCGCCAGTGTCCGGGTACCCAGACCTGGCCCGGTCGTGCGGGCGGGCGCTGCTCATAGCGCGGCGGCGGTGGCGGGTCGTGGCGTGGGTAGGACTGGTAGCCGGACGGCTGTGCCTGCGCCGGCGAGATCAGTCCAAGGACGTTGCCAGCTGCCAGAACGGCAGCGGCAAGGAGTAGTTGGCGCTTCATTCCGTGTTCCTGTTCGTGGTTGCGGGCTGCTTCCGTTGCTGGGTGCCGCCACTCAATAGCGGTAGTAGTGGTACGGCGGCGGGCCACCTCGCGGCGGGACCACGATGCAGGCGGAAAGCATGGCAGCTGCGCCGCAGAGCAGCACCACCAGGGCGATTGCGCGTTTCATGTCTGGGCTCCGGGGGACGGATGGTGTTGAACACGTCTCCAATCTACCGGCGGGCCGTGTGCGCGGGCGTTAACACTTGTAAGCGGTTCTGGTGTGCGCTGCGCGCGCGGACGATGCCGTCGCGGCCAGCGCCCCGCATCGCCAGGCCTTGTCGCCGCTGGCCTGGCGGCTTGAGCCACCACCAGGCAGGCATCGCCCTCCGCGGCGACGCGTATTAATCCGGCGTTACATCGGAAAAGAATGCAGCAACGGCTTGGCTCCGCAGGGGCGCCGGTGACGCCGCCGAGAGTGCCGCGGTGGCACGCAGAATTGGGTACGCTTCGCAGCCGCGCTGCCGTCTCGTTGCCGTCCGGCGGCTCCGCCTTGGCCGATGCGCGTGCCGCAACGTAAGGACGAGGGCTTCCCGAGCGGATCCGCTACGGCGACCCGCGGCGGCCCGCGGCGGCCCGCGGCGGCCCGCGGCCCGGAAGGCGTTCGCGGGACGAGGCAGCCCGGCGCGATCGCGCTATAGTGGTGAGCGCAAGCCGTGCCGCATCCGGGTGAAGCGATGCCGGGCAGCGGCCCGGCCCGCATTGCGAAGCCATGCTGGAGAGCGCAGATGCAAGTGCCGCCCTGCTTTGCCGATCGCCGCGAGGCCGGCGCCTATCTTGGGCAGCGGCTCGCCGAGCTCGGCTATGCCACCGCTGCGGGCGGCCCGCCGGCGCTGGTGCTCGCGCTGCCACGCGGCGGGGTGCCGGTGGCTTTCGAAGTCGCGCGCGCGCTCAGGGCGATGCTCGATATCCTGCTGGTGCGCAAGATCGGCGCGCCCGGCTATCCGGAGCTGGCGCTGGGCGCCGTGGTGGAAGGCTGCGCTGCCGACGCCGCGCCACATACCGTGGCCAACGACGATCCCTGGACGCGGCGCGCGATTGAAAGCGGTGCCTTCGATGCCGAGCGCGGGCGGCAGCTCAATGAAATCCGCGTGCGCCGGCAACGCTACCGGGCAGGCGCGCCGGTACCGACGTTGGCAGGGCGTACCGTGCTTGTGGTCGATGACGGGGTGGCCACGGGCGCCACCATGCGCGCCGCGCTGGAGGCGGTGCGCGCGGCCGGCGCCGCGCGCGTGGTGGCGGCGGTGCCGGTCGGCGCGGTGGACGGCCTGGCCAGCCTGCGCGCCGCGGCGGACCAGGTGGTCTGCCTGAACACGCCCGCCATGTTCGGCGCGGTCGGCGCCTTCTATCTCGATTTCACGCAGACCAGCGACGACGAGGTGCTCCGGCTGTTGCGCGCGGCTGGCGGCGGGGCCCCGGGCGCCTGACGGCCGGGCAGCGGACGGCGCCACGAAGGCCGGCCGATGGCGGCCGATGGCGGTTTTCAGCCTGCCCCGGCCAGCCGCTTTTTCAGGTGGGGCATCAGCCCGCCCGCTCGCAGCAGGTCCAGCAGGAAGCCGGGTATCGGCTCGCAGGCCAGCAGGCGGTCGTCTTCCAACTGCAGGCTGGCGCTGTCGAGGTCGAGCCGGGCACGCGCGCCGTCGGCCAAGGGCGCGGTGTCGCGGCAGACCAGCACCGGCAGCCCCAGGTTGATCGCATTCCGGTAGAACAGCCCGGCAAAGGAGTGGGCGATCACTGCCGCCACGCCCAGGTGTTTCAGCGCCTGCGGTGCCTGCTCGCGCGAGGAGCCCAGCCCGAAGTTGTGGCCCCCCACCAGCAGGTCGCCGCGCTGCACGGCGGCGGCGAACCCGGGGCGCAGGCTTTCCAGGCAATGGCGGGACAGTTCCTCGATGCCGGCCTTCATATAGGCGCCGGGCGCCATGGCGTCGGTGTCGACGTTGTCGCCGAAGCGCCAGATGCGCCCGCCCGGCGGCAGTGGAGTCGGGGTGGTGGGAATCATGCGAGCAGGGTGCGCGGGTCTGTGATGCGGCCAGTGACGGCGCTCGCCGCCACGGTCATCGGCGAGCCCAGCCAGACCGCGCTGCCCGGGCCGCCCATGCGCCCGGCGAAGTTGCGCGCGGTCGAGGCGATGGCGCGGCTGCCGGCCGGGAAGCGGTTCGGGCCGTAGCCCGCGCAGGCGTTGCAGCTGTTGCCCAGCAGGGTTGCGCCGGCCGCCAGCAGCACGCCAAGCGTACCTTCGGCTTCGGCCTGGCGCTGGTCGCGCAGCGATGCCGGCGCGACCTGAAGGGTGACGCCCGCGGCCACGCGGTGCCCGCGCAGCACCCGTGCCGCCATGCGCAGGTCTTCCAGCTTGGCGCCGGTGCAGGCGCCGAGGTAGGCGATCTGCACCGGTTCGGCCGCGGCCTGGTCGACCGGCACGCTGTTGGCCGGCGAGTGAGGGGCGGCGACCTGCGGCGCCAGCGCCGCCGCGTCGAAGACATGGCTTGCCAGCACCGCCGCATCGGCGTCGCTGCGCCAGTGCGCCAGGTCGATGGCGGCCAGCGTCTGTGGCGCGACGCCCGCGGCGGCCAGCCAGTCCATGGTGGTCTGGTCGGGCGCGACCAGGCCGGTCTGCGCGCCGAGCTCGGCGCTCATGTTGGCCAGTGTCATGCGTTCCTGCATCGGCAGTGCCGCCACCGCCGGGCCCGTGTATTCGACCGCCTCGTAGCGGCCGCCGCCAAGTCCGAAGCGCGCACAGAGGAACAGCATCATGTCTTTGGCGCACACGCCTGCCGCGAGCCGCCCATCCCACTGCACGCGGATGGTGTGCGGCACGCGCAGCCAGATCTCGCCCGTGGCCAGCACGCTCGCCATTTCGGTCGCACCGATGCCGAACATATAGGCGCCGAAGGCCCCGCCGGTGGGGCTATGGCTGTCGCCGCCCACGATGAAGCGGCCCGGCAGCACGTGGCCGTGCTCCGGCAGCACGACATGGCAGATACCTTCGCCATCGATGAAGTTGGGCAAGCGCTGCTCGCGTACCCAGTCGCGCGTGAAGCGCACGATGGCTTGCGCTTCGGGGTCGGCGGCGGGCAGGAAATGGTCGGTCACCACCACATAGCGCTGCGGGTCCCACACCTTGGCCCCCAGTTCGCGCAGCAGCGGCGCGACCCGGCGCGGGCCGCTGGAATCGTGCGACATCGCCAGGTCGACCCGGCATACGACGATGCTGCCGGGCTCGGCGTGCACGCCTGCGGCGCGTGCCACCAGCTTCTGCGCGAGCGTGGCGGGTGCCCTCATGCCATCACTCCGGACTGGCGCCCGAATATTGGACGACCTTGGCCCAGCGCTTGATGTCGTCGCGCACGAAGGCGGCGAAGGCTTCGGACGTGCTGCCCACCGGCTGCGCGGCATCGTTCTCGAGACGCTTGCGCACCGCCGGCGCGTCCAGGCCGTGGCGCACAGCCTGGTTCAGCGTCTGCGTGACGTCGCGCGGCAGGCCTGCCGGGCCGAACAGGCCGAACCATGCGTTCGACTCGAAGCCCTTCACCGTATTGCCGATGGGCTCCACGCCCGGGAACTGCGGCAGCGGCGCCGGGCTGGTCACGCCCAGGACCTTGAGCTTGCCGGCCTTGACGTGGGGCATCACGTTGACGGTGCTGGCGAACATCAGGTCCACCTGGCCGGCGAGCAGTCCGGTAATGGCGGGTGCCGTGCCCTTGTAGGGAATGTTGACGATATAGGTGCCCGTCATCATCTTGAACATGTCGCCGGCCATGTGCAGCGAGGAGCCGACCGAGCCGATGGCGAAATTGAACTTGCCGGGGTGCGCGTGCGCCAGCCGGATCAGCTCGGCGACGTTGTTGGCGGGCAGGCCGGGCGTGGCCACCAGCACGCTGGGCACGGTGGCCACCAGCGAGACCGGCGTGAAGTCCTGCACGGGGTCGAAGGGCAGCTTCTTGTACAGCGTGGCGTTGATGGTATGGCTGGTGAAGCTCATCAGCAGCGTGGTGCCGTCGGGTGCGCTCTTGGCGACCTGGTCCGCCGCGATATTGCCGCCCGCGCCAGGCCGGTTGTCGACCACCACCGGCTGGCCCAGTTCGCGTGAGATCTCCTGGCCGATGGTGCGCGCGATCAGGTCGGTGGTGCCGCCCGCGGGCGCGCCGACCAGGATGCGGATCGGCTTGCCGCCCGCAATCTCGGCGTGCGCCGGCGCGGCCGCGAGCGCCGCCAGGCTGGCCAGCGCGGCAAGCAGGCCGCGTGCCGCGGCGTTTGCAAGGATGGGGGAGAACTGCGGGCGGAGACTGCGTGGACCACCTTGACTGCGTATCGGCATGGCAAAGGCTCCTGGTTCCGGGACGGTTGGAACCGTGCAGTATCGCTCATCAAGCACCCAGCGGGCACCCAACGGGCGCCCGGAAGGGGCCGGGCTCAGTCGTTCAGCCCGGTGCGCATCTCGCTTTCGACCCAGACGTTGGCGCTGTCGCCGCCCGCCGGCGACAGTTCCATGCGGTACTCATAGCGGTCCGGGCGGTACTGGCCCAGCAGGAATTGCACCGGGTGCCCGCTCTTGTCCTTGACCACGCGGCGTACCGCCAGCAGCGCGCCGCCGACCGGCACCTCCAGCAGCGGTGCCACCACCACGTCGGCGAGCCGTGCGCTCAGCACCTGGGTGGCGCGGCCCAGCTCAACGCCGCCGGCTTCGAGCAGCCGCAGCATCGGGGTGGTTTCCAGGTCCTTGCGCGTCAGCGGGCGCCCGAGTTCGGCGGGCAGGTAGGCCGTGATGTGCGACAAGGGACGGTTGCGGTAGTGGCGTACCCGCACGACCTTCAGGACCGGATCCCCGGCTTGGATTTCCAGCGCTTCTGCCACCTCCGGCGTGGCGTGCACCTCGTCGATGGAGATCACCTTGACCGAGGTCTTCTCGCCCATGTCGATGATGTTGTCCAACAGGCTGTTGGCGCGCTCCTCGGCGGTAGGGGCCGGCCGGACAGGCTGCGGATTGACGAAGGTGCCCAGGCCGCGGTGGCGGCGCACCAGCCCTTCCTGGACCAGCCTGTCGAACACGCGGCGCATGGTGACGCGCGATGCCTGGAATTGCTTGGCCAGGTCGATCTCGCCCGGCAGCGGGCCCTGGCCGAAGCGGCCCTCCACGATCTGTTGGCGGAGTACCACGTAAATCTGGTGATACAGGGGGACGACGGCTTCACTCATGGCTTACCTTGCTGACGCTGGCAGGAACGAAATGGCGTAATGTACGTTACATCATACATGGAGCCGCACGCAGATGCACGAAGACCGCTCGCGGGCGCCTATGCTAGCGCGGATCGTCTCCGTCGCGGCGTGAGATGAGACCGAAAAACAACATCGACCCAGCGCTGCCGGTGTGCGCCGGCCGCCTCGGCCATCCGGCACGTTCAACGCGATGCCCGCTGCCGCAGTGCGCACATGTGGCTGTTGCACGCCGTATCAGGTGCGTTACAGCCGCCAAACGCTGAAGCCGGCGCTGGCTGCCGGCCACTAAGGCGCTGAAAGCAATGGGATTTCTCCCTGCCGGCGGCGGCATGCTTCCGGCCGCGCGAGGGGCCCGTGTCACAGCGATGTGACATGTCCAGTGGGGTTCACAGCCTTCGTTGCCTGCCGCACGGACGGTTGACGCCGACGGTCATCGCGGGCGGGCCGCAAGTCCTTGTATCTGCTGGGTTTGCCCAGGCTTCGCAGACAGGCGCGACAAGCTGGCATCGAATATGCGAAGCCTATGGCCGGTCTGGCGAGGAGCCGGACCGGGGCCGGTGGGTGCCAATCCCCGAAAGCGGTGCCAGCCGGCGTTGTAGTCGTCGAAAGACGTTCCTGGGAGCACTTCATGAACAAGACTTTACTTGCGTCGGCCATCGCGCTCGCATTGGGTGCAGGCGGCCAGGCAATGGCGAACCCGAACAACCACAACACGAGTAACAGTGGTGGGTCCAACAGGCAGACCGCCGTTGCGGTCTCCGGGCAGACCGGCAGCGGTGCGCAGGCCAATGAGTCGTCGAGCGCAACGGAAACCAACAACATCACCAAGAACACCACCAAGAACACCACCAAGACCAAGGGCTGGAACACCTTCAGCGATGCCTTTGGCAACGCCGGCGCGAACAATGGCAGCACCGCGACGGCGAATTTCAGCAACTCGTTCAACCACAGCAAGGCGGTGGCGTCGACCAGGCTTACCGGTACCGTCAGCGGCATTTCGGTCAGCAATATTGGCAACTATGCGCGGAACAGCGGTGACGCCAGCGGCGGCAACGGCGGCACCGGCGGCGTGGGCAACGGCGGCGTGGGCAACGGCGGCGCGGGTGCGGGTGGCCTGCCTGGGAACGGCGGGAACGGCGGGAACGGCGCCACTGTAAGCAATGCCGGCGCGCACGCCGATCCGGCGACCAACGCCGGCGCGCACGCTGGAAATGGCGCCAATGGCGGCAGCGCGGCCGCTACTGGTGGTGATGGTGGTGATGGCCGTGGCAGCGGCGGTGACGCGCTCAGCGCCAGCGTCGGCGTGGGCGGCAGGGGCGGCCGTGCGAGCAGCGGGGCAGGTGGCTCGGCTGGCGTGAGCGCCGGTGCTGGCGGTGATAGCACGGGCAGCGGCGGCGTCGCGCTGGGTGGCCTGGTCGGAGGCGCGAACCACCACAGCAGTAGCGGTGGCACGGGTGGTTCTGCCAGTGCCAATGGGACGGCAGCCGCGGGCGGCAGTGGCTCTGGCGGTGCAGTCACCACGGCTGGCGGTACTGCGGGCGCAGGCGGCGGCGCAGGTGGCAGCGGCACCGGCGGTTCGTCGGCGGCCAATGGCGGCGGTGCCAGCGGTACGGGCGGTGCGGGTGGTACCGGCACCGCCGTTGCCGGCGCCGGCGGCGCTGGCGGTTCGGCCACCAATGGCGATGCATCCACCTTGGCCAGCAACGGTAGCGCGACCGGTGGCAACGGCGGTAACGCCGGCAACGGTACGGGCGGCACCGGCGGCACCGGTGGCGTCGGCAACGGTGGCGTCGGCAACGGTGGCGTGGGTGGCACAGGCGGCGCGGGCGGCGTGAACTCCGTCAACGCCGGTAACTTCAACATGTCCGCCACGATGTCCGGCGTTGGCAATGCGGCGGCCGGCATCATGGTGGTGAGCCAGAACAGCGGCATTGCGTCATTGGCGCAACAAGCTATCACGGTCCAGTCGAATCTGAACGTCGGCCACTAAGCGGCGCAGGCTGCTGGCGCGGAGCCGGAGGATGGACGGCGCCGCGCCATAGCGCATCGCGAATCTCGGAAACATGCGCCGGCCGCGAGCCGCGTCAGGCTCGCGCTGGCGCCAGCTTTGTCCGCCCGTCGCCCGGCTTGCGGCATCTGTGCATGGGGCGACACGGCTTGTTGTGACGCGTTGGGGGGAGATCATCATGCGATTGATCCGTATGGCCGTAGGCACGCTGGCAGGCGTGTTCCTGTCCTGTGCGGGAGCGATGGCCTGGGCCGATGCCTCACCCGCGCTGGCGGATGCCGGCGTGGCCGGCGGCGACGCGTTCGCCGCCATGGGCAAGCCGGTGTCGAGCGCGCGCCTGGGTGAACTGCGCGGCGGCGCAGAGGACCTGTACCAGACCTCCAACAATATGCGCGTGAGCGGCACGACCTCGAACAATGTTGCGACCAACGTCCAGACCGGCTCGAACCTCATCGACGGCGGCTCGTTCGCCAATGCCTCAGGCCTGCCGACCTTGATCCAGAATTCCGGGGCGAACGTGCTGATCCAGAACGCGACGATCCTTAACATCCAGTTCAAGCCATGAGACTGGCGCGTTCCCTGTTGAGCGCGGCGCAGCTGCTGGTGCTGGGGCTTCTGCCCTTCGTTGCCGCGCGCGCAGACATCATCAGCCTGACCGGCAGCCAGGGTGAGAACTACCAGGTCCGGGTGGTCAGCCTCAAGGAAGCGCGCTTCAAGACCACCATCCGGCAGCAGTACGACTTCAGTTGCGGCTCGGCCGCGGTGGCTACCCTCCTCACCTACCAGTACGGCTACCGGATCGACGAGGCGACGATATTCCAGGAGATGTTCCTGCACGGCGACCAACCGAAGATCCGCCGTGAAGGATTTTCGCTGCTCGACATGAAGCGCTTTCTGGAGACGCGCGGCTTCATCGCGGACGGCTATGAGCTGCCCTTGTCCAAGCTCGAGGAAGCGCAGATGCCAGCCATCGTGCTGGTGGTCGAGAACGGCTATCACCACTTCGTTGTCGTCAAGGGTGTACGCGGCTCGCGCGTGCTGATCGGCGATCCGGCCATGGGCACGCGCGCGATCTCGCGTGAGCACTTCGAGAAGATCTGGGACAGCCACTTGCTGTTTGTGATCCACAACCATGAGGAGGCGGCGCGCTTCAACCTGGCCGCCGACTGGCGCGTGGCGCCCAGCGGGCCGCTGGAGGTGGGGATGGATCGCGACAACCTGTTTTTCAAGGTCATGCCGAAGCATGGCCCTGGAGATTTCTAGGGATCGAGATCATGTGGGCAACCTCAATGTCCCGCACGAGCAGACGTACCGGCGCCCGGGCAGCGATGGCGCTGCTGTGCCTCGGCATGGCCTGGTGCGGCACCGCGCAATCGATGACCCTGCCGCCGCGCGACGATGGTGCGGGTGACGCGATGGATGGCGCCTCCGCCAGGGCCGACGGCGCCAGCGTGCTGTCGCCACTGGCGCGGGCGCGCGATGACATGGCGGCCTGGAAGCCGGTCGCGGCAGAACGGCTTGAAACGCTGCGCGGCGGCTTCGATGTCGGAACCGGGCTGCAGGTATCGTTCGGCATCGATCGTGCCGTCTTCATCAACGGGCAGCTCGTGGTGTCGACCAGCCTGACCATTCCTGACGTCAGCAAGATCACGTCCGCGCAGGCCACGCAGCTCGCCTCGGTGCTCGGCAACGTCAGCACGGTGGTGGCAAACGCCAACAATGCCGCGGCGGCATCCGCGGGCGGCGCGCACGGGGGCAGCGCTGGCTCCAGCGCAGCCGCAGCCGCGGCCGCGCTGGTGAGCGTTCCGGGCCTGCCGGCCAGCGTGGCCAGCAACGGCACCACGACCGTGGCCACGAACGGCCTGCTGACGCTCGTCCAGAACGGCGGCGGCAACGGTATCGCGCCCGGCACCGTGCCCGCCACGATGCCCGCCACGGTCATCCAGAACACTCTAAGCAATCAGGCCATCACGAGCCTGACCAACATCAGCGCAGCCGTCAATACCTTGGGCGCCTTTCGCGCTATGCAGGCTGGTGCGCTACTGAACAGTACGCTGATCCGATCGGCGGTATCACGTTGAACAATTGAGGCTATAGAGCCGGAGCAGGCAAGCAGGCGCGGACGCCTGCGCAAACAATTCGCCGTCCGGGGGAGGGAAGACGCGATGAGGACATGGTCGTTGCGGGGGATCGGCCTGGCTGGATGTTCGACACTTCTGATCGGTTCGCTGGCGCACGCCCAGGCGCAGCCGACAGCGGACGACGTCGACGCATCCGCCGCGAAGCTGGAGGCACTCAAGCAGCAGGTGGCCGAGCAGGCCGCCGCGCTCGATGCGATGAAGCAGTCGATGGCGCAGCAGGAGGCGACCATCCATGAACTGCGCAATGTGCTGGGACTGGACGCGCTGGCGCGCAAGCGAGGCGGCCAGCGTGCCGGCGGCGCGCTGGTGACGCCGAGCGATGCCGCGACCTCGGCGACGGCCGGCGCGGCAGCTGCCTCGGCCGGCGCCGCGCAGACCGTGCCGAACGTGCAGCCAAACGTCGTGCAGGGCGCGCCGGCCGCAAACGCTGCGACCAACGGCGACGCACAGGGCAACGCACAGGGCAACGCGCAGGGCGACGGCACGCCGCTGGCCGGCGATCCCGAGCCGGTTGGCACGGCGCCGGAGCGCGATTCGCGCCCCCCTGCGATCGCCCCGATCACCGAACAGCCAGGTGTGCTGACGCCGGCCAGAAAACTGGTGGTCGAGCCGTCCTTCCAATACGGCTATTCGGCCACCGATCGCGCGGCGCTGATCGGCTATACGATCATTCCCGCCATCCTGATCGGCCTGATCGACGTACGCCAGGTCAAGACCTCGACCTACATCTCCGCGCTGGCCTTCCGCTACGGGCTGACCAACCGGCTCGAGATGGAAGTCAAGGTGCCCTACGTGCACGCGGCTACGGACACGATCAGCCGCGAGATCTTCACCGGCTCGGCCACCGACACCGCGTTCAGCGCATCGGGATCGGGCCTTGGCGACGTCGAGGCGACGCTCCGCTACCAGCTCAACCAAGGCACCGAGAAGTTGCCCTATTTCATCGGCTGGCTGCGCTATAAGTCACGCACCGGCAGGGACCCCTTCGAGGTGACCACGGACTGCGTCACGCGCTGCGTGGCCAATACGACGGGAACGGGCCTGCCGCTGTCGATGCCGACTGGCACCGGCTTCCAGGCCATCCAGCCCGGCGTCACGTGGCTGTTCCCGAGCGATCCTGCGGTGTTCTTCGGCACGTTCAGCTATCTGCACAATTTCACGCGCGACAACGTCAGCCGCAACGTGCTGGCCGGGGGGCAGGAGTTCCTGGGGGATATCAAGGCGGGCGACATCTTCGAGTTCAGCTTCGGCCTCGGCCTTGCGCTGAACGAGAAGGCATCGTTCAGTATCGGCTACGACCAGAGCATCATCTGGCCGACCAAGCTGAACGGGTCCACCGTGCCGGGTTCGGTGCGCGTCACGCTGGGCACGCTGCTGGTGGGCTATTCCTACCGCTTCAACGACCGCTATACGCTGAACCTGTCGGTCGGCGCCGGCCTCACGCGCGACACGCCGGATCTGCAGGTCACCATACGCCTGCCCATCACATTCTGACGGCGCGTGCGGCGCCGGGTGATGCGCGCGATCCATTGCCGGGCGGCAGCCTTGCGCTCGGCAAGTGGCTGGCGTACAAAGAAGTCAGCCGCTCTGCGCGGACGGCGACGGCCGGCGGGGTGCAGAGAAGGTGATGTGCGCAAAGGAGGAGACGATCATGCGCAAACGTATCTTCTGGGTGTTACCGGACGTATCCTGCGCCCGGCGCGCGATGGATGATCTGCTGCTGGCCCGCATCGAGCACAGCCGTATCCACTTCGTGGCGCGCGAGGACACGGATATGACCGGCTTGCACGAGGCCAATGTGTTCCAGACCTCCGACATCGTGCACGCGGCCGAGATGGGCCTGATGGTCGGAGGCGGTGTGGGGATCGTGGCGGGCGTGGTAGTGGCCATGTTCCCGATCGTCAGCGACTCGCCGCAATGGGGCCTGGTGGGCGTACTGGCGGTGCTGGGGGCAATCATCGGGGCCTGGGCGGCCAGTATGATCGGCAGCTCCGTGCCCAACAGCCGGCTGCGCTCTTTCACCAACGATATCGAGGCTGGCAAGATCCTGCTGATGGTGGACGTGCCGCGCAGCCGCGTCGATGAGATCGAGCAGATGCTGCAGGCCACGCATCCGGAGGCCCGCTTCGCCGGGCTGGATCCCGCCGTTCCGGCCTTCCCCTAGGAGGCCGCCGTTGCCGGTCATACCAGGCCGGCGACCGCCAGCGACGCTGGCGTGAGCCGCATCCCTGCCCGGCGTGGGCGGGATGCGGCTTTTCTCTTGCCCCATTCACCCGTTGCGCCCGGGGCCGGCAGCGCGGCGCGGCATGCCTTTGCTGCGGTATAGTCTGCGCATGACCACGCCATCCGCTTCGCCTTCCCCTGCCTCCTCCGCATCTTCCGGCACGCAGTCGTCCATGCGTGATGCGGCGTCCCCGTTCTCTCTCCATGGCCGCGTGGCCTTGGTCACGGGCGGCGCGCAGGGCCTGGGCCTGGCCATTGCCGAGGGACTGGCCGGCGCCGGCGCCCATGTGCTGGTGGTGGCGCGCTCCACGCAGCGCGTGGCCGATGCCGTGGCCCAACTGCGCGAGCGCGGCGCCAGTGCCGAAGGCCTGCCGCTGGACATCACCGACGAGGCCGCGGTGGAGGCCGCCTTCGCTCATGTCGACGCCGCGCACGGCCGTCTCGATATCCTGGTCAACAATGCCGGCGCGCGCCAGCGCAGCACCATGGCCGAGCTCGACGCGACCGATCTGCGCGCCATGTTGGAAACCAACCTGGTGGCGCCCTACTCGCTGTGCCGCCAGGCGGCGCGGCGCATGCGCGCCGGCGGCTACGGACGCATCGTCAACGTCAGCTCGATCGCCGGCCAGGTGGCCCGCTACGGAGACGTGCTGTATCCCGCCACCAAGGGCGGCCTCGATGCGCTTACGCGGGCGATGGCGGCGGAACTCGGACGCGACGGTGTCACCGTCAATGCCATCGCCCCGGGCTACTTCGCCACCGAGCCGAACCAGCCCATGGTGGCCGACGCCGGCGTGGCGCAGTGGCTGCGCGACCGCACCGCACTGGGCCGCTGGGGGCAGCCCGGCGAGGTGGCCGGCGCTGCGGTGTTCCTGGCGTCGCCGGCGGCTTCCTACATCACCGGCCACGTGCTGGCGGTGGATGGCGGCTACCTGGCGCACTTCTAGCCGCGCCGCGGCCCCTCCCGCTATTCCTTTACCGATACCGACCGAGGGCGGCGGCGCCCCTCGGTGGCCCTGCGGCCGTCGTAGTGCGCGCGCAGTTCCTCGATCATGGCCGCGGCCGCAGCGGTGTCCCCGCGGTCCTTGAGCCGGACCAGGCATATGTCGCGCACCAGCCCCGGAATCTGCAGCGGCCGGATGGCCAGGCCTTCGCGGCGGAACTGGAACAGCGCCAGCGTGGGCACCGCGGTGATGCCCAGCCCGGCCGCCACCAGGCCGGCCAGTGTGGCGAGCTGCTCGACCTCCATCACGCCTGCGAGCTGCACCGGATGCAGCGCGGCATCCAGACGCTGGCGCACGCTGCTGGTGCGCGACAGTTGAATGAAAGGATGCCCGGCCAGCGCCTGCGGCGTGACGCTGCGCCGCGCCGCCAGTGGGTGGCCGGCCGGGCAGACCAGGTGGAAGCGCTCGCGCAGCAGCGGCTCGACGCGCAGGTCGGCCGCCTGTGCCGGTGCGGGTGCCAGCGCGAAGTCTGCGCGGGCGCGCCGTACCAGGTCGATGCAGCCATCGGCCAGCAGGTCGAACAGTTCGATGTCGATGCCGGGATAACGCGTGCGGAACGCCGACAGCAGCGGCGGCAGGTCGCCGGCGGCGAGCGAGGGCAGCGCTGCGATCGAGACGCGGCCCTTGCGGCGCAGCGCGTGGTCGCGCAGGTCGGCCAGCGCGCCCTCGAAATCCGCCAGCAGGCGGCGCGCCACTTCCTCGAAGCGCCGCCCGTCGGTACTGAGCTCCACATGGCGGGTGGTGCGCTCGAACAGGCGGCTGCCGGCCTGCTCCTCCAGCGTGTGGATCAGCGTGCTGAATGCGGATTGCGACAGGTGGCACGCGTTTGCCGCGCGGGTGAAGTTGCGGTGTTCGGCGAGCGCCACGAAGGCGCGCAGGTGCTTGACCGAGAGATTCATGCTGGCGGTCCCGTGCATTCTCATCTGGAATTTCGATAGATTAATCCAAACTATCCATTTCTGAGATAAGCAGGCCGGCCCTAGAATGGCCTGGTCCGCGGGAATCGGCCCGCGCCAGACCTGGATGGTCCGCTTCATGACCGCACCGTTGTTGATTGGCTCGGGCGCCGGCTTTTCCGGCGATCGCACCGACGCCGCCCTGCCCGTGGTACGCACCCTGATCGAGGCGGCACAGCCTGGCGTGCTGATCTTCGAGACGCTGGCCGAGCGCACGCTCGCGCTGGCCCAGTTGGCGCGCCGCCAGGATCCTGAGGGAGGCTACGAGCCGCTGCTCGATGCGCTGCTGGCTCCCGTGCTGGGCCCCTGCCTGGCCCACGGCATTCCCATCGTCGGCAATTTCGGCGCCGCCAATCCGCGCGCCGCGGCGCGCCGGGTGCTCGCGCTGGCCGCCAGCCTGGACCTGCCGGCGCCGCGTGTCGCGGTGGTGGAAGGCGATGACCTGTCGCACCCGGCAGGCCGCGCCCTGCTGCGCAGCATCGCAGGCGAAGGCTTCGATGAAGGGCGCCTGGTCTGCGCCAATGCCTACATCGGCGCGCAAGGCATCGCGGATGCCTTGCTGGCGGGTGCGCAGGTCGTGGTGTGCGGCCGCGTGGCCGATCCGGCGCTCGCGGTCGGTCCGGCGATGGCGCACTTCGGCTGGTCCTGGCAGGACTGGGACAGGCTGGCCTGCGCCACCATGGCGGGCCACCTGCTCGAATGCGGCGCACAAGTGACTGGCGGCTACTTTGCCGATCCCGGCTTCAAGGACGTTCCGGATGTGCATGCGCTGGGTTACCCGATCGCCCGGCTCGGCGCCGACGGCGCTATCGAGATATTCAAGGCCGCGGGCACCGGCGGATGCGTGGACCTGCGCACCGTGAAGGAACAGTTGCTGTACGAGGTGCATGATCCCGCGGCCTACCTGACGCCGGACGTGGTGGCCGATATCAGCGCGGTCACGCTCGAACAACTCGGCCCGGATCGCGTTGCCGTGCGCAATGTGCGCGGCCATGCGCGTCCCGCTCAGCTCAAGGCCAATCTGTTCTATGAGGGCGGCTGGATCGCGGAGGGCGAGATTTCCTACGCCGGACCCAATGCGGCAGCGCGCGCGCGGCTGGCTGCGCAGATCGTGCGCCAGCGCATGGCGATGCTCGGCCATGCCGTGCCGATCCGCTTCGACCTGATCGGCGTGCTCAGCGTGTTTGCAGACGACGGCGGCGTGCTGATCGAACAGCCGCAGCCGCGCGAAGCCGAAGCCGACGACGTGCGCCTGCGCGCCGCGCTCGCGCACGAGGACCGCGCCGTGGCGCAGGCGCTGCTGCGCGAGGTGAATGCACTCTATACCTGTGGTCCCGCCGGCGGCGGCGGCGTGCGCACGGCACTGCGCTCGCGCCTCAATGCCGCTTCCTGCCTGGTGCCGCGCAGCGCCGTGTCCCCCAGCCATACCCTGATCGCATCATGACCGCCACCGCCGCGCTCCATCGTTTCGCCCACGGCCGCACCGGGGACAAGGGCAATCGCTGCAACATCAGCGTGATCGCCTACGAGTCGCAGGACTTTCCCCACCTCGTCGAGCACGTTACCGAGCAGGCCGTCGCCGCGCTCTTCCGCCATCGCCGGCCGACCGCCATCCAGCGCTATCTGGTGCCCTCGCTGCATGCGATGAATTTCGTCATCGATGGCGTGCTGGACGGCGGCGTCAACGATGCCCTGAATCTCGACACGCATGGCAAGGCCCTGGCCTTCCTGCTGCTGCAGATGGAGATCCCGCTGCCCCCGCGCCTGCGCGAAGCCGGCTGAAGTCGGCTGAGACCGGCAGGAGGCCATCGAGACCCGCAACGTTCCACATAGACCCGCATCTTTCCGCATAGATCTGCATAGATCCGCTTTCCGATCCAGACCATTCCAACAGGAGACAACCATCATGCCAGCCATCCGCCGCGCCATGATCGCCGCAGCCACGCTCGCCGTGTTCGCCTTGCCGGCAGGCAGCGCGTGGGCCGAGTTCCCGGACAAGCCCATCCGCTTCGTGGTGCCCTTTGCCGCCGGCAGCGCCACCGACCAGCTCGCCCGCGCGGTCGGCCAGGCGATGACGGTGGATGCCAAGGTCACTGTGGTGGTGGACAACAAGCCGGGCGCGAACGGCTTCATCGCCGCCAGTGACGTGGCCAAGGCCAGCCCGGACGGCTATACCGTGCTGATCAGTACCAACACCACGCACGCGGCCAACGAGCACCTGTTCAAGAAGCTGCCCTACGATCCGGTCAAGGACTATGCGCCGCTGACCGCGCTGGGGCGGGGCGGCCAGATCATGGTGGTCAACCCGCAGTTGCCGGTGAAGACCGTGGGCGATTTCATCGCGCTGGCGAAGAAGCAGCCGGGCAAGCTCAGCTTCGGCAGCGGCAGCTCGTCCTCGCGCATCGCCGGCGAGCTGTTCCAGCAGATGGCCCACGTGGAACTGCTGCACGTGCCTTACAAGAGCAATCCGCTGGCGATTACCGATCTGCTGGGCAACCAGATCCAGATGATGATCACCGACACCGCTACAGGCCTGCCCCAGGTCAAGAGCGGCAAGCTGCGCGCGCTGGGCGTGTCAGGCAAGGCGCGCTCGCCGCTGGCGCCGGACGTGCCCACCATCGACGAGGCCGGCGTGAAGGGGTATGAGATGAGCTACTGGTTCGCCGCCTATGCGCCGGCGGGCACGCCCCCGGCGGTGGTGGCCAGGCTCAACACGCTGCTGGTCAAGGCCGCGCACAGCGAGACCGCGGCCACCTTCTACCAGACCACCGGCACCGAGGTCTTCACCAGCAGCCCGGCGGAACTGGCGAAGTTCCAGGCGCAGGAATCCGCCAAGTGGGGCCGCATCATCAAGGCCGCGAACATCCAGCCGGAATAAGGCAGGCGCGCTGCTTTGCCGACCCGTCCGGCCCGTCCCCCCGCGCGGGCCGGCCCGGCTTGGCCCTGCGGACGGCAGGGGCTCGCCGCCACGCAGGCGTGCGGGCGGCTAAGATGGGGCAGTCCCTATCGCAGTCCCTATCGGAGCCCCAGCCTCAACCCATGTCCGCATCCGTACCTGCCAACAATGCCCAGGCGCTGATCGAAACCTATATCCGCGCCAAGGACGAGAACCGTCCCCATCTGATGGCCCGTGCCTTTGCCCCCGATGCGCGCCTGCGCATGACGGTGAAGAGCGAGGCCATCGCCTTCCCGGCGGCCAGCGAGGGCGTCGACCAGATCGCCGACGTGCTGGTGCGCCGGTTCGGCCAGCGCTACGACAACGTCTACACCTTCTGCCTGGGCGAGCCGCCCGCCGCCGATGCCGGCGTGCACGCCTGCACATGGCTGGTGGGCATGACCGACAAGGAAAGCGGCGGCGTGCGCGTGGGCTGCGGCTATTACGACTGGCGCCTGGGCACCACCTCACCGCGCCGCGTGCAGGCGCTGGACATCGTCATCGAGGCGATGGAGATCCTGCCGGCCGCGGACGCGGCGGCCGTCATCGACGGCTGGCTGGCCCGGCTGCCATATCCTTGGTGCGACGCAGCGCAGGCCGGCGCCAGTGCACCCGCACTGGAAGGGCTCGCGCCTGTGCTGCGCTTCCTGGCCGCAGCCGGCGCATGACGGCTGGTGCCCGGTCACGGCGGCACTGGATGCCGCCCGGCCGCGCATCATGAGTCAGGCGGGCATGGCTCCGGTGCCTGCGGCCCAAGCGGCTCGGCGCTGGCGCGGTCGAACACTTCGACCGTGTCGCCGGTGCGCACGGAGCGCTTGCCCAGGCGCGGGAAGTCGACGATCTCGGCCTCGCGGTTTTCGCCACCGCAAAGGTAGACCAGCTCCTGGTCGCCGGCATTGACCAGGTGGTGGGCGATGCCGGTCGCCGGGAAGGCCATGAAATCGCCCGCACCTACCTCGAAGACCTCACCATCGATCTCGGCAACGCCGCGGCCGGAGAGGATATAGATCCACTCCTCTTCCAGGTGATGCGCGTGATACACGAAGGATTCCTTGCCGACCGGCACCGTGGTGAAATTGACGCCGGTGCGTCGCAAGCCGAGCATGCGGCCCAGCCTGGCGCCGGTGATCTCCGAGTTGGGGTTCCACGGGTGGCGGAAGGTGTGCATGCGCGCCTGAACCTGGTCGGCACGCAGCAGCAGGGGATGACTGTCTTTCATGGCCGCGCTCTCCTCGACGAAAAGCTGCTGCCTTCAGTCTAGAACCTGCGGCCGGACTAGCGCTTGAAGCCGAGCACCAGCACGCCGGCGCCCACCAGCAGGATGCCGGCCCATTCGCGCAGGCTGGGCCGCTCGCCGAGGAAGATCACAGCGAACACGGCCACCAGCAGCAGGCTGAGCTTGTCCACCGGGGCCACCTTGGACGCGTCGCCCACCTTGAGCGCGCGGAAGTAGCAGACCCAGGAGGCGCCCGTGGCCAGGCCCGACAGCACCAGGAAGGTCCAGGTCCTGGGTGAGAGGGCGAGCGGATTGCTCCACTTGCCCGTATACAGGACGAAGAGGCTCAGCACCACGATGATGACCGCCGTGCGGATCAGCGTGGCGAGGTCGGAATTGACGCCCTCCAGGCCGATCTTGGCGAAGATCGCCGTGAGCGCGGCGAAACCAGCCGACAGCAGCGCCCAGTGGAACCAGGTGGCGGAAGAGGACATGGGGGCGAGGGAACGGGGGTCAGGAGCGGCGGTGTTCCATCGCCACCATGGAGGGCGTGAATCCGAGCTGGCCGAAAAAGGCCGCTTCGGACGAGCGCGCGGCGCGCAGCACCCAGGTGATATCCGGATCGTCCCCCATGATGTGCCGCACCAGGGCGCGGCCCACGCCCTGGCGCCGGTGGCTCGGGGCGACCGCCACCATCGACAGGTAGCCGTTGCAGACGCCGTCGCACAGCGCGCGCGCGAAGCCGACGATCTGGCCTTGGTCGACCGCGACGGCCACGTGCTGCGAATTGGCGATCAGCAGCGCGAAGCGTTCGGGATTGTTGACCCGCTGCGTCCAGCCGGTATCTAGAAGGAGCCGCCTGGCGGCCTCAATGTCTTCGGGCACCAGATTTCGGATTTCCATCAACGGCTCTCCTTGCCAAGCGTGTACAGCCCTCCGCTGCGCGTCCATGCCGTCGGTCGCGCAGTGAGTCCGGGACGCCGCCCGCATGTGCCGGGCGGCGTAACTTGGCGCAGAGTTTAGCGAGCGGGTGCGCCAGCGTCAATTTCACGGGAGGGCCCGCCGGCGCGGGCAGCGCGGTATCATCACTGCATGAACGCCGCGATCTACTCCTCCGCCCATCCCGCCGACCAACTGGCCGAGTATGCCGACGCGGATGCCGCGCTGGCGCGCATCACCGAGATCTACAAGCACTCGGTCGACGCCATCAAGGCACGCTTCGAGGCCTTCGCGCAGGGCCGGCCGCTGCCCTCGGCGGCGCATGCCTGTTATCCCTACCTGGGCATCTCGGTCAACCTGGAGACCATGGTGACCGACAGCCGGCCTTCGTGGGGCACGGTCGCCTACCCCGGCGTCTACGGCACCACGCTGACGCGGCCGGACCTGTTCGCCGAATACTTCCGCGACCAGATCGAGCGCCTGATGCGCTACCACCGCGTGCCGGTGGTGGTCGGCACCAGCCGCCGCCCGATCCCGCTGCCTTTCGTGATCGAGGCATCGACCACCGACATCAGCGACGTGCAGGCGCGCGAGCTCGCCGCGTCCTTCGTCCTGCCGGAGCTGAGCCGCATCGACGACGCCATCGCCAACGGCACCTTCGAGCCGGTGTCGGGCGAGGCCGATCCGCTGTCGATGTTCCCGGCCGAGCGTGTCGATCTCGCGCTGCAGCGCCTGTACCACTACACCGGCACTGCGCCCGAGCACTTCCAGCGCTTCGTGCTGTTCACCAACTACCAGCGCTACGTCGACGAGTTCATCGAACTGGGCCGCTCCTGGATGGCAGCGCCGCCGGACGACGCGGGCGATGACTACGTGAGCTTCGTCGAGCCCGGCGATGTGGTGCAGGAGCGCGGCAGCCCGGTGCCGGACGACGCCGGCCGCCCGCGCGCGCTGCCGCAGATGCCGGCCTACCACCTGGTGCGGGGCGACAAGCTGGGCGTGACCCTGGTCAATATCGGCGTGGGCCCGTCCAATGCCAAGACCATGACCGACCACCTGGCGGTGCTGCGCCCGCATTGCTGGCTGATGGTCGGCCACTGCGGCGGCCTGCGCCGCTCGCAGCAGCTAGGCGACTACGTGCTGGCCCATGCCTACGTACGGGACGACCACGTGCTCGACCAGGACCTGCCGCCCTGGGTGCCGGTGCCGCCCATCGCCGAGATCCAGGTGGCACTGCAGGAGGCCGTGGCGCGCGTGACCGGGCTGTCGGGCACCGAGATGAAGACGCGCATGCGCACCGGCACGGTCGTGTCGACCGACGACCGCAACTGGGAATTGAAGTCCAAGACGCTGTATGCGCGCTTCAACCAGTCACGCGCGATCGCCATCGACATGGAGAGCGCCACGGTGGCCGCCAACGGCTTCCGGCTGCGCGTGCCCTACGGCACGCTGCTGTGCGTGTCGGACAAGCCGCTGCATGGCGAGCTCAAGCTGCGCGGCATGGCCAACGCCTTCTACCGCCAGCGCGTCAGCCAGCACATGACGATCGGCCTGGAGGCGATCCGCATCCTGCGTGAGAATGGCGTGGACCAGTTGCATTCGCGCAAGCTGCGCAGCTTCGACGAGCCGGCTTTCCGCTGAGGCGTTGAGGCGCTGAGGCGGCGGCGGGCGGAGCCTGCCGCCGTCCGCCAAGAATCCAAAGACAGGACCAGCACCTGCGCCGCAGGCGAGGATCACGGGGATCACGCCGGCGCGCAAGCGGGCCGCATGGCGCGGTGTCCGTGGTGCGATCAGAAGCGGTAGCCCACGCCCATGCTGAACAGCCACGGATCGAGGCTGACGGCCGAGACCTTGGTGCCGTTGGACTTGATGTCGCTGGAGATCCAGATCTTCTTGATGTCGGCGTTCAGGAACCAGTGCTTGCTCAGCCTGTAGTCCATGCCGACCTGCAGGGCCGGACCCACGCTCCACTTGTCGAGCGCCAGGCCGCCGGCGAGATCCGCGCCCCAGATGCGCGTAACGTTCAGGCCCACGCCCAGGTACGGACGGAAGGTGCCCTCAGGCTGCAGGTGGTACTGCAGCATGATCGAGGGAGGCAGGTGCTTGAACGAGCCGATCTTGCTGCCATCGAGATAGACGTCTTGCGACTGCGGCACGGTCAGCACCAGTTCCGTGGCGAAGTGTGGCGTGATGAAGTAGGTGACGTCGAGTTCCGGGATCCACTTGTTGTTGACCGTCGCGCGGTCGTGCGCGCCGACGCCGCCGATCGGGTCCGACGAATTGTCCATCTTCAGATAGGTGCCGCGCATGCGCACCATCCAGTTGCCTTCCGGCTCGGTATCGGCGGCGGAGGCGGGTGCGGCGGCGCACAGGGACAGCGCGGCAAGGGCGATGCAGGCGGCTCGTGTCGGAAGGGGATTTCTCAAAGTCATGGTCTTCTTGCTTCAGGTCTCTAAAGTCGCTGTGGCCGATCGGCTCGGCCCAATGTCGAAGACAGTGTGAACGAGGCCACTCTTTTTGGCCTTGACCCAAAACAAGAAGAGCGGAGCGCAGTCGCGCGCGCATGCGAACGCGCATCGCGTGCGGTGCGTCTATGCACATGCGGAATCCTTCGTGGCGCTGCGCTGCGCCTGCCTTTACGCTATGCGCACGGTCTATGCAACGAGCATGTCGTGGATGTCCGCAAGGGCGTCTTTCCCGGTGCGCCCCGTGGGGGCGGGGCGCACCGGCCTTCTTTTGCGGCCGTCAGGCCGTGGCTGTCTCGCGGGTTTGGGCCGCCGTGTCCGCACACATCGCGCCTGCCGCGCCTGCGGCCAGGTGGCGGTTGACACCCGACAGCACGGCCTTGAGCGAGGCCGTCACCAGGCTGGCGTCGACACCGGCGCCGAAGCCGGTGGCCGAATCGCCGACACGCACTTCCACATAGCAGGCCGCGTTCGCGCTTGCGCCGGGCGTCATCGCGTGTTCGTGGTAATCCATCACGCGCACCGTCGTGCCGAGCTCGGTGGCGAGCGCATTCACCACGGCATCGATCGGGCCATTGCCGCTGCCGCGCACGCGGCGAGCCTCGCCGTCGCGCTGCAGTGTCATCTCGATCTCGACCCGCGCGCCGGCGTCCGACACCATCCGGTGCGACACATACACCAGCGGCGACCGCTGGTCCAGGTACTCGCTGCGGAACAGCGCATAGAGGTCGTCGGCGCTCGCTTCGAGTCCGGTCTCGTCGGTCATGCGCTGCACGGCGCGGCTGAACTCGATCTGCAGCCGGCGCGGCATATAGATGCCGTGCACCTGTTCGAGCAGATAGGCCATGCCACCCTTGCCGGACTGGCTGTTGACGCGGATCACGGCGTCGTAGCTGCGGCCGAGGTCCGCAGGGTCGATCGGCAGGTAGGGCACTTCCCAGATCGCATCGGCCTTCTGCTGGGCGAAGCCCTTGCGGATGGCGTCCTGGTGCGAACCGGAGAAGGCCGTGAAGACCAGGTCGCCGACATAAGGGTGGCGCGGATGCACGGGCAGCTGGTTGCAGTGCTCCACGCACTGACGGACTTCGTCGATGTCGGAGAAGTCGAGCCCGGGCGAAACACCCTGCGTATAGAGATTGAGCGCGAGCGTGACGAGGTCCACGTTGCCGGTGCGCTCGCCGTTGCCGAACAGGCAGCCTTCAACACGGTCTGCGCCAGCCATCACCGCCAGTTCGGCTGCGGCCACCGCGGTGCCACGGTCATTGTGGGGATGCACCGAGAGCACGATGTGCTCGCGGCGCGCCAGATGGCGGTGCATCCATTCGACCTGGTCGGCGAAGATATTGGGCGTGCTGCATTCCACCGTGGTCGGCAGATTCAGGATCATCGGGCGCGCGGGGCCGGGCTCCCAGATTGCCGAGACCGCATCGGACACTTCCAGTGCGTAGTCCAGCTCGGCCAGGCTGAAGGTCTCGGGCGAATACTCGTAGGTCCAGGCCGTCTCCGGCATCGCATCCGTCAGCTCGCGGATCAGGCGCGTACCGGCCAGCGCCACTTCCTTGATCTCCTCGCGGCTGGCATTGAAGACGATGCGGCGCCACGCCGGCGCGATCGGGTTGTACAGGTGGACCACCGCGCGCCGCGCGCCACGGACCGACTCGACAGTGCGGCGGATCAGGTCATCGCGCGACTGCGTCAGCACCACGATGGTCACGTCCGCGGGAATGCGGTCCTCCTCGATCAGCATGCGCACGAAGTCGAAGTCGGTCTGCGATGCCGCGGGGAAGGCCACCTCGATCTGCTTCAGGCCGATCTTCACCAGTTGTTCGAAGAAGCGCAGCTTGCGCTGCGCGTCCATCGGCTCGATCAGCGCCTGGTTGCCGTCGCGCAGGTCGGTGCTCATCCATTGCGGAGCGTGCGTGATGGTGCGGTTGGGCCAGGTGCGGTCAGGCAGGTCGACGGTGGCGGCGGGGCGGTATTTGACGGCGGGATTGGACAGCATGGACGATCTCCTTCCTCGCGGGAAGATGCGATACACAAAGGGAAAAACGCAAAAGGGTGGCGCGAGGCTGCCGAACTGCCACGGGGCACTAGGCCCGGCAACCGGTCGGTAGGCGTAGCGCTAGCGAGGAAGCGCGCAGGGCGCGGCACGAGGCCAGGGCCGCCACCAGCACGCGCGCGGACACCTCGGTGCGCAGGGCACCGGAAGCGTGGCGGGAGAGGTGGTTCGGTCGGGTCATCATGCCGGAAGAGGATGAGTGCATGGAGGGTAGGTGAGAAGCGCGCCCGATGTCAAGGCGGCGCCTGCTTGCGTGAACACGCCGCGCAGCGCATTTCGCGGACTTCGCGCGGTCTTCGCGGACTCGGCTGGACGGCTGGGTGGGGATGAAGAAAAGTGGCGCGCCACGCCTTGCAGCTCAGCCAAAGGAATGAAGAAATCTGCGGGCGCACAGCCTTGGCGCTGCTGGCCGAGCCCGGGCCTCAACCTTCTGTTCGGTACATGCGGACGCGCGTAGCGCCTAGCCTGAGAGTACGAAAGAAGAAGAACAAGGGAGCGGCACCATGGTGAGGAGGCTCGGGTCAGCCTGGCTGATTTGCGTGGCGGCATTCGTTCTGGCCGCCTGTGGCGGCGGAGGCGGCGGTGGTGACAGTGCCGGTTCCAACGCCGCCGCCAGCAGCAGCAGTAGCGGTACCGGCAGCGGTAGCGGTAGCGGTAGCGGCTCCGGTGCCGGCGCAGGGAGCGGTACCGTCGCACCTACCAGCTATACCGCGACATTGAGCCCAGTCACGGTACAGGTGCCGGCGGGCAGCACCATCCCCATTGCCGCCACGGTGGTGGACAACAACGGCAATGACGTGACCGGCAACAGCGCGGTCAACTGGAGCACCTCAAGCAGCGCCATCGCGACGGTTGCCGCCGGTGCCGGTGTGGCGGGCAGCGCTGTGATCGGTGGTGTGGCGGCGGGCAATGCCACCATCCAGGCGCAGATCGCAGTCACCGCCGCAGACGGCAGCACGACCCAGCTCGCGCCATTGAGCGCCGCCGTTGCCGTGCTCGCCGGAGGCAGCCGCAGCTACACACTGGCCGTGCCCAATCCAGTGATGGAACTTGCCAACGGCCAATCGCTGCCGGTCAAGGCGGTGCTGCTGGACAGCAACGGCAGCGATGTCTCGTCATCGGTGCAGAACTGGATCTGGACCAGCAACACCAGCGGGGTGCAGGTCAGCGCCAATCAGAACAGCGCGACGCTGCTGGGCCAGAACAGTTCGACCACGACCCCGCTGATCGGCACCGTGACGGTAGCGCTCACCGCGCCCAACGGCAACGCGCTGGCCGCGCAGATCCTCGTCACCGTGCTGAAGAACGGCGCCCTGGGCTATCGGCTCGAACTGTCGCAGAACGGCACGCCCATCAGTGCGCTGTCCGTGCTCAACGGCTACGCGCAGACGGTGGCGGCGCGCGTATTGCGCAGTGACGGGCAGGATGCCACCGCCAGCTTCGATGGCGCGTGGACCTACACGACGAACTCGCCCACCCTGACCGTGGCAGCCGATGCGAGCACGCGCAGCGCGCAGATCAGCACCAGCCGTGCCAATGGCCAGAGCCCGCTGCCGGGCCTGCTGCAGGTGATGGCGGCCAGCACCACACTGCCGGACAAGCCCAAGGCCAACCTTGTCATCACCGAGCAGCCGACCTGGGCACTGGCCTACGATGGGCCGATGCCATTGCGGTTTCCCGGCACGCTGCCGATCACGGCGACGCTCAAGCACCTGGGCAGCAGCGATACCTACCTGAACTGCGCGAACTGGTCATGGAGCGGCAGTGCGAACGTGACCCTGGCTCCGGGCATCAGCGATGCGCAGAAGCTGGTCACGCCGGTGGCATCCGGTCCCGTCACGCTGACGGTGACGTGCACCACGGTCAAGGATAGCGAGCCTCTGTCGCTGCTCATTACTGGCACGGCGATGTAGCCATTGGTGCCGCGGCAGGCGGTGCCGCCAGTGCAAGCCCCCTCGCGGGGGCTTCTTTTTTTGGGGCCCCGGGCACTGCCGTGCCGCTGGGCGTACCCATTTCTGCGTGCGCCTTGGTGAGGCCCCGAAGGGGGTGTTTCATGCAGTTTCCTTGCGTCCCGACGACCGAAAGGGCCCTCCCCGACGTGCCGCAAAACACCCGCGCGCAGTGCCGGATGGCCCGAGCGTACCCATTTCTGCGTGCGTCGGGCCAAGGCCTGTCGACCTCCCCAAGCGCGGCATCGGCGGCGAAAATCCCATGACATGACGGGGTCGCAGCCCTCGCTCACACCGTGGCTCGCTGCATCGTGAGGTACGAGCGTACCCATTTCTGCGTGCCCGTCGGCCGCCCCTGGGGGAAGGCATTCGACCCTGCCTCTGGCGTGCGTCGGCGGGACGTGGAAAGACGAGCGCACGCCCAGCGCGCGGCCATGCGCCGGCCTTCAAGGGGCAGGCGGCAAGGCGTTGGAGGGGGCGGGGGAAGGGAAGGTTTGCCCGGCCGATGCAGGCGGGGAAGAGGGGGCACGGAGGCCCGGGGCGGGACGCTTGTGAGGCAGTGCGGCGATGCTGGCCGTTCAGGGCTTGCGTACCAGCCGCACCGGTTGCTCGGCCGGCGCCGTGCTTGATGCGCAGGTATTGCAGCCGCCGCTGTCGCAGCCGCTGGCGCAGCCGGCGGCTGCCTGCGGGGCCAGCCTCGCCACCAGCCGGGCACGCCAG
Organism: Cupriavidus sp. 09_S30; assembly: GCF_056930435.1. Classification (NCBI taxonomy): domain Bacteria; kingdom Pseudomonadati; phylum Pseudomonadota; class Betaproteobacteria; order Burkholderiales; family Burkholderiaceae; genus Cupriavidus; species Cupriavidus sp. 09_S30. The sequence continues at coordinate 3,207,358 of NZ_JBXOWI010000002.1, forward strand.
CCGGTCGCCCCGCTGCCACCCAGCCGGGCCGCCAGCGCGGCCTTGACGCGTTCGCGCGTGCGCGGCGCGTAGCGGGCCGCCACCGACAGCGCGCACACCAGCACGATCAGCGGCACCAGCAGGCTTTCGAAGGCGTGGTATAGGCTCATGGCGTGGCTCCTGCGATTGGGGGGCGGCCTGCTCAGCTGAAGTGCAGTGCGACGCGGTAGGTGACGAAGGCGGCCAGGTAGGCCAGGCCTGCCTGGTAGCCGACCGACGCGGCCATCACCTTCCACGAGTTGGTTTCGCGGCGGATCACCGCCATCGTCGAGATGCACTGCGGCGCGAACACGTACCAGGCCAGCAGCGCCAGCGCGGTGGCCAGCGACCATTGCGCGGCGATCACGGGCGCCAGCTGCGCGGCCATCGCATCGTCGCCGCCGCCGCCGGACAGCGCGTAAACCGTGGCGAGGGCGCCGACGGCCACCTCGCGCGCGGCCAGGCCGGGCACCAGCGCCACACAGATCTGCCAGTTGAAGCCGATCGGCGCGAACACCTTTTCCAGGGCCTGGCCGATCATGCCGGCGAAGCTGTAGTCGATGGCCGGACCCGTGGCGCCGGCCGGCGGCGCCGGAAAGCTGCCCAGGAACCACAGCAGCACGGTCAGGGCCAGGATCACTTTGCCGACGCGCGACAGGAAGATGCGGGCACGCTCCCACAGGCCCAGGGCGAGGTCGCGCGGGTTGGGGATGCGGTAGGACGGCAGCTCCATCAGCAGGGGGTGGTCGGTGCGGTCGCGGCGGAAGTACTTGAGCACGTAGGCCACCGCCAGCGCGCTGAGGATGCCGACCACGTACAGGGCGAACAGCACCAGCCCCTGCAGGTTGAACAGGCCCATCACCGTGCGCTGCGGAATGAAGGCGGCGATCAGCAGCGTATAGACCGGCAGGCGTGCCGAGCAGGTCATCAGCGGGGCCACCAGGATGGTGGTGAGCCGGTCGCGCGGGTCCTGGATGGTGCGCGTGGCCATGATGCCTGGAATCGCGCAGGCGAAGCTCGACAGCAGCGGGATGAAAGAGCGACCCGACAGGCCCGCATTCATCATCAGCCGGTCGAGCAGGAAGGCCGCCCGCGGCAGGTAGCCGGATTCCTCCAGCGACAGGATGAACAGGAACAGGATCAGGATCTGCGGCAGGAAGACGACCACGCTGCCGGCACCGGCGATCAGGCCGTCGACCAGCAGGCTCTTGAGCATGCCGTCCGGCATGTAGGTGCCGAGCAGTTCGCCAAAGGCATGTACGCCGGCCTCGATGCCGTCCATCAGCGGAGCGGCCCAGGAGAACACGGCCTGGAACATCAGGAACAGCAGCACGGCCAGGATCAGCAGGCCGAACACGGGGTGCAGCACGATGGCGTCGAGCCGGTCGTCCAGCGCCGCGGTACGGGCCGGCATGGTGATGGCGGCATCGAGCAGGCGCTTGACCTCGGCATGCACGTCGCCTTCCACCGCCGCTACCACCGGCGGCGCCGGCAGCGCCTCGTCCAGCAGCCCCAGCAGTGCCGCAGCGCCATTGCGCTTGATCGCCACGGTTTCCACCACGGGCACGCCCAGCGCGGCGGACAGCTTGCCGGCATCGACGTGGATGCCGCGCTTTGCGGCCGCGTCGCACATATTGAGCACCAGCACCATGGGCAGGCCAAGCCGGCGCAGTTCGAGTACGAAGCGCAGGTGCAGGCGCAGGTTGGTGGCATCCACCACCGACACCAGCAGGTCCGGGCGCGGCTCGTCCGCGCGCTGGCCCAGGCAGATGTCGCGCGTGATGGCCTCGTCCAGGCTGGCGGCGTGCAGGCTGTAGGCGCCGGGCAGGTCGAGGATGCGCACCTGCCGGCCGGCGGGCGAGACGAAATGGCCTTCCTTGCGCTCGACGGTGACGCCGGCATAGTTGGCCACCTTCTGGCGGGAGCCGGTCAGGCGGTTGAACAACGCGGTCTTGCCGCAGTTGGGATTGCCGACCAGCGCGATGCGAAGGGCCGGAATAGTCGAAGCGACTGACATGTTGTTTGGGAGAGACTCAGTCAGGCAGCCGAGCGCCGCGCTTGCGGGGCATGCCCGTCTTGCGTGGCTGGCGCGATGCTGGAGATGGATGCACTGGCAACCTCGACCGCGATGCGGTCGGCTTCCGCGCGCCGCAGCGCGAAGCGTGTGAAGCCGACCTGGGCCACCAGCGGATCCCTGCCGAAGGGGCCGTGCGCCACCACCTGCACCGTCTCGCCGGGCACGAAGCCGAGTTCGCGCAAGCGGCGCGAAACCGGGTCGTTCGGCATGGCGTCCTCGACGGAGGTCACGATGGCGGCGGTGCGCCGCGGCAATTCAGGCAACCGCATGATGTTTCCAGTGCGTGGACCGGTTTCCCAACGAGGATCCCCTCTGGAAGGAACGGGGAAACCGCATCCTGGATACGTGAATGAAAATCGTTTTCATTGTATCTCATTATGGGTGGTGCGTCGTTTCTCGGCGTGGTTTTCACCACTGTTCGCGCGCTTCAAGTGATTTGTCCGGCCGCCTTCGTTCCCGCCAGGGCAACGAATCCAGCGACGCTGGTGACAGGAGGATCGCGCGGACTCGGCCTGCAGAGAAACAGGACAGCGGAAGGACAGCGGAGCCGATTAACGCAATTGCGTTATTGGTTGAAACCTGCCCCCGCAAGTAAGCTGCACGCACGCTGAACACCCCCGTTCCACGCGTACTTCAAGGCCACCGGCCCCCAGGGCGGGTGGCTTTTTTCTCACGGCCGCGCGGGCCCGGCCGCGACGCCGTCCGCCGCGGCCGCCTGCCGCACCATCTCCACGAAGTGCTCGCGCGCCGGGTGGTCCGGCAGCAGCTTCCACGCGCAGTAGACCTCGGACGGCACGGTGGATTCCGCCAGCGGCCGGAAAGCGGCGCCCGCCATGCCCGAGCGCTGTAGTGCCGCCGGCACCACCGCCACCCCCATGCCCTGCGACACCAGCGACACCACCGACAGCCAGTGCCGCACCTCGTGGCGGATCTGCGGGTAGAAGCCCTGCGCCGCGCACATCTCGAAGATCCGGTTGTAGTAGTCGGGCGAGGCCTTGCGCGAGAACAGCACGAAGGGTTCGCCGCGCAGCTCGGCCAGCGCCACCGACTGCCGGGCCGCCAGCGGATGATCGTGCGGCATGCAGCACACGAAGGGCTCGCTGTGCGCCAGCGTGGCGCCCAGCTCGTCCGGCAGGTGGCGGGTGTGGACGAAGCCCGCGTCGAGCTGGCCGTGCAGCAGGGCATCGATCTGCTCTTGCGAGTTCAGCTCGGTCAGCGCCACCTCGATGCCGGGGAAACGCGCCTGGAACTCGCGCAGGCGCTGTGGCAGCCCCCGGTACAGCATCGAGCCGACGAAGCCCACCCGCAGCCGGCCCACGGCGCCGGCCTCGATCTGGCGCGCCAGCAGCCGCGCCTCCTCGGCCTGCGCCAGCAAGGCGGTGGCGGACTCGCGGAAGGCGCGCCCGGCCGCGGTCAGGCGCACGCCGCGGCTGTCGCGCTCGAACAGGCGCGCGCCCACCGAGGCCTCCAGCTGCTGGATATTGAGCGACAGCGGCGGCTGCGAGATCGAGAGCCGGCGCGCGGCCCGGCCGAAGTGCAGTTCCTCGGCCAGCACGAGGAAATAGCGCAGGTGGCGGAATTCCATGGCAATACAAAAAATATATTGATCGAGCCAATTTTAGAATTAGACACGAATCGCCGGGGTTTGAATAATGCGACTGAGCCAGTCCCCCCGCGCCTGGCATCGCACCGGCCCACCGGGATGCTCTCCCGGCACATGCCGCTTGCGGAGCCGATGTCGGCGGCGGGGCAGAAAATCAGGAGACCACCCATGCCGAACAGCGCCACCCGCCAGGCCGTACCCGTTTCTGCGTACCGCGAATCCACCGCCAATGCCGTTCCCGACGCCGCCGCGGTGGCGCATCCGGTGCCCGACCGGCATGGCAGCAACCTGTTCGCCGACGATCCCGAACTGCGCGCGCTGCTGCCGCTCTACCTGCCCCAGGCGCTGTTCTCGCACCTGGTGCCCCACCTGGAACACATGGGGGCGCTCGCGGGCGGCGTGCTGGACGAGCTGGCGCGCACCGCCGACCAGAACCCGCCCACGCTGTCCTACCGCACCCGTAGCGGCGTCGACGCCCAGCGCATCGACAAGCATCCCGCCTACATCCAGATGGAGCGCGTGGCCTTCTCGGAGTTCGGCCTGGCCGCGCTGTCGCACCGCGGCGGCGTGCTGGGCTGGGACGCGCCGATGCCGCCGGCAGCTAAGTACGCGCTCACCTATCTCTTCGTGCAGGCCGAGTTCGGCCTGTGCTGCCCGCTGTCGATGACCGATTCGCTGACGCGCACGCTGCGCAAGTTCGGCGACCCGGCCCTGGTCGAGCGCTACCTGCCCAGCCTGACCACCCAGGTCTTCGAGGACCTGTACCAGGGCGCCATGTTCATGACCGAGCAGGGCGCCGGTTCCGACGTGGCGGCCACCACCACGCGCGCCGTGCGTGACCCGCAGGTCGAGGGCGGCTGGCGCCTGTCTGGCGACAAATGGTTCTGCTCCAACCCCGACGCCGGCCTGGCCATGGTGCTGGCGCGCGTGGAGGACGAGCAAGGCAACGCGGCCCCCGGCATCAAGGGCGTGTCGCTGTTCCTGCTGCCGCGCGCCCTGTCCGACGGCAGCGCCAACCATTTCCGCATCATCCGCCTGAAGGACAAGCTGGGCACCCGCTCGATGGCCAGCGGCGAGATCCGCCTGGAGGGCGCGCACGCCTACCTGGTCGGCGAGCTGGGCCGCGGCTTCGTGCAGATGGCCGACATGATCAACAACTCACGCCTGTCCAACGGCGTGCGCGCGGCCGGCCTGATGCGGCGCGCGCTGACCGAGGCGCAGTTCATCGCGCGCGAGCGCCAGGCCTTCGGCAAGCGGCTCGACGGCATGCCGCTGATGCGCCGCCAGATGCTCAAGCTGACGCTGCCCACCGAGCAGGCGCGCACCATGGTGTTCCAGACCGCCGAGGCGCTGCGCCGCGCCGATGCCGGCGAGGCCGACGCCTACCCGCTGATGCGCATCCTCACGCCGCTGATCAAGTTCCGCGCCTGCCGCGACGCGCGCAAGGTCACCGGCGACGCCATGGAAGTGCGCGGCGGCTGCGGCTACATCGAGGAGTGGAGCGATCCGCGCCTGGTGCGCGATGCCCATCTCGGCTCGATCTGGGAGGGCACCAGTAATATCGTCGCGCTCGACGTGCTGCGCGCCATCCGCCGCGAAGGCGCGCTGCCGGTGCTGCAGGCCCACCTCGCCGGCCTGCTGGCCGATACGCCGCTGCATGCCGAGGCGCGCAAGGCCTTCGAGGCGGCAGTCGCGCGCGCGGCCGCGCTGGCCGCGCACGCCGCCGAGGCTGGCGCCGACGGCGACGTGCTGGCGCGCCAGGCCGCCTCCGCCCTGTACCACGTGACCACCGCCGTCGCGATGGCGTGGGAAGCGGGCCGCATCGGCTCGGCACGGCGCATGCGCCTGGCGCAACTGGTGCTGCTGCACCGGGTGCTGCCGCAGGATCCGCTGGCCGGCGCGGCCGAACCTGAGTGGCTGGCCGACACCGTTGCACCGCCCGCCGACGGCGCGGTGCGGACGGCCGGCCCGGTTGACGCCGTCAACCTGTTCTAACGTGCACTCGAGCCTCGCCGCGCGGCGAGGTTCCGCAACCGCCCGCCACGGCATCCGCGCGCGGGCGCCGGCACCGCTTGCGCCGTTCTGGCCGGCCGTGCCGAGATAAGACAACACCTGGAGACAAGCATGACTTTCCTCAAGACGCCCCTCTGGCAACGCTTCGCCGCGCTTGCCGCCTGCGCCCTGAGCCTGGCCGCCGCGCCCGCCTACGCGCAGAAGGAATTCCCCAGCAAGCCCATCATGCTGGTCGTGACCTATCCGCCGGGCGGCCCGACCGATGCGATGGCGCGCACGCTGGCCGCCGCGCTGAGGACCAGCCTCGGCCAGCCCGTGGTGGTGGAGAACCGTGCCGGCGCCGGCGGCAATATCGGTGCCGAGGCGGTAGCACGCGCGGAAGCCGACGGCTACACGCTGATGTTCGGCACCTCGGCGCCGCTGGCCATCAACGTCAGCCTATACCGCAAGATCAACTATGACCCGGTCAAGAGCTTCACGCCGGTGATCGAGATCGGCCAGCTGCCCAATGTGCTGGTGGTCAACCCGAGCGTGCCGGCCAAGAACGTGAGCGAGCTGATCGCCTATGGCAAGGCGCACCCGGGCAAGCTCAGCTATGCCTCTTCGGGCAACGGCGCGTCCTCGCACCTGGCCGGCGTGCTGTTCAACAACCTGGCCGGCACCGACTTCCAGCACATCCCCTACAAGGGCACCGGCCCCGCGCTTAATGACCTGCTCGGCGGCCAGGTCAGCATGACCTTCACCGACGTGCTGACCGCGCTGCCCTTCATCAAGAGCGGCAAGGTGCGCGCGCTGGGCGTGACCACCAAGGCGCGCTCGCAGGCGCTGCCCGAGCTGCCCACGGTGGCCGAGCAGGGCGTGCCGGGCTTCGACGTCTCCGTCTTCTTCGGCGTGGTCGCGCCGGCCGGGACACCGCCGGAGGTGATCGGCAAGCTCAACCATGCCTTTGCCGACGCGCTGCAGCAGCCGTCCGTGCGCAAGACCCTGCAGGCGCAGGGGCTGGAGTTCGCCTCGTCCACGGCGCCGCAGCAGCTCGAGGGCTTCATCAAGTCCGAGGTCGTCAAGTGGCGCGACGTGGTGAAGAAGTCCGGGGCGCAGCTCGACTGATTGCCGTGCGGCCGCGCCGCGACGGCCGGCGATGACGAGAACAAGAACGACCACGAGAAAGCGGTTCCCTGCGGCGGCGTTCGGCGCCGCGGCAGGACCGCCCGCAACGGAGACAAGCATGACATCGACTACCCGCAGACAATGGCTGCGCAGCGCGCTGGCGCTGTCGGCCGCCGGCCTGGGCGCGGTGCCCGCGCTCGCGCTGGCCGAGCGCTACCCGCAGCGCCCCATCACCCTGATCGTTCCCTACGCCCCGGGCGGTCCCACCGACCAGCACCTGCGCGTGCTGGCGGACGAGGCCGGCAAGCTGCTGGGCCAGTCCATCGTGCTGGACAACCGGCCCGGCGCCAGCGGCACCAACGGCGCCGCAGCGCTGGTGCGGGCCCGGCCCGACGGCTACACGCTGGCGGTGCTGCCGGCCTCCGTGTTCCGCGAGCCGTACATCAACAAGGTCGGCTTCGCGCCGGCCACCAGCTTCAGCTATATCGCGCTGCTGTCCGACTATGCCTTCGGCCTGGCGGTGCGTGCCGATTCGCCGTGGAAGAGCTGGGGCGACCTCGCCGCCGAGGCGAAGCGTCGTCCGGGGCGCGTCAATATCGGCGCCACCGGCGCGGTGGGCACGCCGCGCATCGTGATGGACGAGGTGGCCGCCGCCGCCAAGCTGCAGTTCAACATCGTGCCCTACAAGGGCGATGCCGAGCTGACCAATGCGCTGCTGGGCGGCCATATCGATGCGGCACCGCTGTCCGGCGTGGCCGTGCCGCACATCGACGCGGGCAAGCTGCGCTACCTCGTGATGCTCACGCCCAAGCGCGTCAAGCGCTATCCCGAGCTGCCCACGCTGCGCGAGCAGGGCATCGATGCCTACATCGACTCGCCCTACGGCATCGCCGGCCCGGCCGGCATGGCGCCGGAGCACATCCAGGCCGTGCAGGAAGCCTTCCGCAAGGCGCTGGAATCCGCGCCCGGCCAGCGCGTGCTCGACCAGCTCAACCAGCCGATGAACTACATGGGCGCCGAGGCCTACCGCAGCTACGCACTCAAGGCCACCGCGCGCGAGCAGGCGCGCGTGGCCAGCCTGCGTGAGCGCGGCCTGGTGGACTGAGCACAGGCGGCGCCTGCAACGCGGGCGCGGGCGCCGTATCATGGCGGATCCGACTGTCCCTGCTTCTGAACTGCAATGCATCAACCCAACGAGACCCCCGCCTACGATTTCTCCAACGAGGCGCCCGGCGTGCTGTTCGGCCTGCCGATGCCGATGGCACGCGCCTTCGGCCTGCGCGGCGAGGCCATCGGCGATGACCGCGCGCGCGTGCGCATGCAGCACAACGCCGACTACACCAACAGCCGGGGCGACGTCCACGGTGGCGCCATCGCCACGCTGCTCGACTGCGCGCTGTCGTGCGCGGCGCGCGCGCACGATCCGTCCCGCTACGGCGTGGTCACCGTCGACCTGACCGTGCACTTCATCGCACCGGGGCGCGGCGATGTCATCGGCCATGGCTTCTGCGAACGGCGCGGCCGCGCGCTGAGCTTCGTGCGCGGCGAAGTCCGCGACGAAGCCGGCGAGCTGCTCGCGCTCGCCACCGGTACCTTCAAGCTGGTCGAGCGCGCCGCCTGACGGCGCGCACTGGCCGCCCTTTATCCCATCCGTTGCATCGAGGAACCCTACACATGAACGCTGCACCTGCTGCCGCCACCGCCGGCGCGCTTGCCGGCATCCGCGTGGTCGACCTGTCGCGCATCCTGGGCGGCCCGTACTGCGGGCAGATCCTGGGCGACCATGGCGCCGACGTGCTGAAGATCGAGCCGCCGCAGGGCGATGACACCCGTACCTGGGGCCCGCCGTTCAAGGACGGCGTGGCCTCGTACTACTTCGGCCTGAACCGCAACAAGCGCGTGATGAAGCTGGACCTCACCCAGCCCACCGAGCGCGAGGTGCTGCTGGCCCTGCTGGCCGATGCCGACGTGCTGATCGAGAACTTCAAGACCGGCACCATGGAGAAGTGGGGCCTGGGCTATGACACGCTGTCGCAGCGCTTCCCGCGCCTGGTGCACTGCCGGGTGTCCGGCTTCGGCGCGGACGGCCCGCTCGGCGGCCTGCCCGGCTACGACGCCGCCATCCAGGCGATGACCGGCATCATGAGCATCAACGGCGAGGCCGACGGCGATCCCCTGCGCGCGGGTCTGCCGGTGGTCGACATGGTGACCGGCCTGAACGCAGCGCTGGGCGTGCTGCTGGCGCTGCAGGAGCGCGAGCGCAGCGGCCGCGGCCAGTTCGTCGAGGCCGCGCTGTACGACTCCGGCCTGTCGCTGCTGCACCCGCATGCCGCCAACTGGTTCATGAACGGCAAGACCCCGGGCCGCACCGGCAATGCGCATCCCAACATCTACCCTTACGACACCGTGGCCACCGCCACCGATCCGATCTTCCTGGCGGTGGGCAACGACAAGCAGTTCCGCATCCTGTGCGAGCACCTCGGCATCGCCGCGCTGGCCGACGATGAGCGCTACGCCACCGCCGGCGCGCGCTCGGTCAATCGCGCCACGCTGAAGGTGGAACTGGAGCGCTGCATGGCGAAGTTGGACGGCAAGACACTGGCCGACACGCTGGTCGCCGCCGGCGTGCCGTGCGCGCCGGTGCTGTCGGTGCCGGACGCGCTGCGCCATCCGCACACCGCCCATCGCGGCATGGTGGTGGAGATGGAGGGCGGCTACACGGGGCTGGGCGCGCCGGTCAAGCTCAGCCGCACGCCGGCCACGTACCGGCACGCGCCGCTGACGGAAGGGGAGGCGTTCTTGCCGCGTGAGGAGTAGCGGCGGGAGGGGGCGTATGCTGGAGCGAAGGTGTTCGGTATTGGCGAGCGCCTGCCCTCACCCCCGACCCCTCTCCCGCAAGCGGGAGAGGGGAGCAAACCGGCGCGGCGCGAAGCCCGGCGCCAGCCGAAGCCGACCAGATGCGCCAACACCAATCGCCAAGCATAGTGTCTTGGCTCCCTCTCCCCTCATGGGGAGAGGGTTGGGGTGAGGGGTGGTCTAGCAAGGCGCAACGAACAACGAAGCCGTCGGTGTTGTTCAGCCGCCAAGGCAAGACGAAGCCGACAGGATGCGCCAACACCGTCGGCCAAGCATAGTGTCTTGGCTCCCTCTCCCCTCATGGGGAGAGGGTTGGGGTGAGGGGTGGTCTAGCAAGGCGCAACGAACAACGAAGCCGTTGGTGTTGCCCAGCCGCCAAGGCGAGACGAAGCCGACAAGATGCGCCAACACCGTCGGCCAAGCATAGTGTCTTGACCCCCTCTCCCCTCATGGGGAGAGGGTTGGGGAGAGGGGTGGTCTAGCAAGGCGCCACGAACAACGAAGCCGTCGGTGTTGTTCAGCCGCCAAGGCAAGACGAAGCCGACAGGATGCGCCAACACCGTCGGCCATGCACAGTGTCTTGACCCCCTCTCCCCTCAGGGGAGAGGGTTGGGGTGAGGGGTGGTCTAGCAAGGCGTCATGTACAAGCGAAGCCCTCGGTGTTCTACACGCCCGCAGCGCTATCGCATTCCACCCGTGACTCAGCCCGGAATCATCCCCGTCAGCCAGTACGCCTGCACCATGGTGATGATGCCGACGATCACCGCAAACAACAGGCTGTGCTTCACCGTGAAGCGGAACAGCTCCGATTCCTTGCCCACCAGCCCGGTAGCCGCGCAGGCCACGGCGATCGACTGCGGCGAAATCATCTTGCCGGTCACGCCGCCGGTGGTGTTGGCCGCCACCAGCAGGGTATCGTGCACGCCGATCTGGTGTGCGGTGGTGCTCTGCAGCGAGCAGAACAGCGCGTTAGACGAGGTGTCCGAACCGGTCAGGAACACGCCCAGCCAGCCCAGGAAGGGCGAGAAGAAGGGGAAGGCGGCGCCGGTGCCCGCCAGCAGCAGCGCCAGCGTGGACGACATGCCCGAGTAGTTGGCGACGAAGGCGAAGGCCAGCACCAGGCCGATCGACAGGATGGGCCGGCGCAGTTCCAGCAGTGTCTCGCCGAAGGTGGCCAGCAGAGCGCGCGGCTTCATGCGCAGCAGCACCGCCGAGATCAGCGCCGTCAACAGGATGGCGGTGCCCACCGCCGACAGCAGGTCGAGCTTCAGCACGGCCTCGTAGGGCTTGGGCGAGGCCACGATCGGCGCGGCCTTGACCACCATCTGGTCCAGGCCGGGGATCTTGAACTTCAGCACCGTGCCCGCCAGCGCGCCGTTGCCGGCGAACAGGGCCTTGAACGGGGCCAGGCTCCATACGGTGACCACGGCGGTCAGGATCAGGAAGGGCGACCAGGCGCGCAGCGTCTGGCCGGCGCTGTAGGGCGAGGCGGTGCGCGCGCGCGCCATGCCGCCACCCAGGCCGCCGCCGAAGCCCGCCAGTGCCGCCGTGCCGCCGCCGACGGCGGCAGCGGCGCCCGCTGCCTGGCGCGCGCCGCGCGGTTGCCACACCTTCAGGAAGGCTGCCAGCGAGACCAGGCTGACCAGGGCCGAGGTGATGTCCGGCAGTTCCGGGCCGATATGGTTGGAGGTGAAGTACTGCGACACGGCGAAGCTGCCGCCGGCGACCAGCGCCGCCGGCCAGGTTTCCTTGACGCCCTTGGCGCCGTCCATCATGAACACCAGCCAGAACGGCACCGCCAGCGACAGCAGCGGCAGCTGGCGGCCGGCCATGGCGCCGATGTGCATGGCGTCGATGCCGGTCACCTGGCCCGCCACGATGATGGGAATGCCCATCGCGCCGAAGGCAACCGGCGCCGTGTTGGCGATCAGGCACAGCCCGGCCGCGTACAGCGGATTGAAGCCCAGGCCCACCAGCAGCGCCGCGGTGATCGCCACCGGCGCGCCGAAGCCCGCCGCGCCTTCGAGGAAGGCGCCGAATGCGAAGCCGATCAGCAGCATCTGCAGCCGCTGGTCGTCGGTGATGGCCAGCACCGAAGCGCGGATCACGTCGAACTGCCCGGTCTTGACCACGATCTTGTAGAGGAACACCGCGGTCACGATGATCCAGGCGATCGGCCACAGGCCGTAGGCGAAGCCGAAGCCGGCCGCCGCCAGCGCCTGCTGCGCCGGCATGCCGTAGGCGAACACGGCCACGCCGAGCGCCAGCAGCAGGGTGATGGCCGCCGCCACATGGCCCTTCAGGCGCAGCGCGGTCAGCGCCACGAAGAAGAACAGGATGGGAATGGCCGCCGCCAGCGCGGACAGCCCGAGGCTGCCGAGCGGCGTGTAGATCTGGGTCCAGGGTTGCACTTGTCGTCTCCTGAGGGATTTTGGTGAATGGGTGGTGGTGCTTGGGGGCGGCTACTGTTTGTCTTGTCGCCGTTGCTGCCGCGTTCGGCGGCGGCATTCCCGTCGTGTCTCGTCTGTGTTCTTCTAACGTGCGGCCGCGCCGCGCTCGGTTTGCTCCCCTCTCCCATGCAATGGGAGAGGGGCCGGGGGAGAGGGCAAGCGCTCGAGCAAAGCAAACGCCTTCGTTCTGGCGAACGCCTGCCCTCTCCCCCGACCCCTCTCCCGCAAGCGGGAGAGGGGAGCAGACTGTCGCTTTGCTGGTACTTCCCTCGCTACTCCGGCTGCCCGCGCTCGCGCAGCAGGTCCGACAGGCTGCGCTCGGCAGGTACCAGCGGCGCGCGGTGCCGGGTCCAGCCCATCTGCTGCGCTGGCGCCAGCGCGCGCAGCCGCGTGGCGGCCCAGCGGAACAGCCGGTAGCGCGCCGGATGGGCGAAGGCGCCGCTCCAGAAACGCCAGATCAGGTGTTCGCCGCGGCTGTACTTGGCGCCCTGGCCGCGCAGCGGGTGGGCCACCTGTTCGTGCGGGTCGCGGTTGGCCTCGGTGCGCAGCCGCACCAGCAGCTCCGGGATCGGAATGCGTACCGGGCATACCTCGCCGCAGGCGCCGCACAGGCTGGAGGCGGTGGGCAGGTCGGCGGTGGCTTCCAGCCCCAGCAGGTGGGGCGAGATGATCTTGCCGATCGGGCCCGGATAGGTGGTGCCGTAGGCGTGGCCGCCGATGCGCGTATAGACGGGGCAGTGGTTCATGCACGCGCCGCAGCGGATGCACTGCAGCGTGGCGCGCAGCTGAGAGTCGGCATAGGCCTGGCTGCGGCCGTTGTCGAGCAGCACCAGGTGCAGCTCGCGCGGGCCGTCCATCTCGCCGGCGCGGCGCGGGCCCGAGATCAGGTTGAAATAGGTGGTGATGGCCTGGCCGGTGGCCGAGCGCGTCAGCAGGCTCGACAGCGGCACGATGTGCTCCAGCTTCGCCACCACCTTCTCCATGCCCATGATGGCGATGTGCACGTCGGGCACGGTGGTGGACAGGCGGCCGTTGCCCTCGTTCTCCACCAGCCACAGCGTGCCGGTGTCGGCGGCGGCGAAGTTGACCCCCGACAGGCCGATGTCGGCCTCGACGAAAGCCTGGCGCAGCGCGCGCCGGCCGGTCTGGATCAGTTCGTCGACGTCCTCGGTATAGGGCGTGCCCGGGATGTGTTTCTCGAACAGCTCGGCGATGTCGCCGCGCGTCTTGTGGATGGCGGGCATCACGATGTGCGAGGGCTTCTCGCCGGCGAGCTGCACGATGTACTCGCCCATATCGGATTCGATGCAGTCCACGCCGCGCTCGGCGAGGTAATGGTTCAGCTCCATCTCCTCGCTGGCCATCGACTTGCCCTTGATCACCCGGCGCGCGCCGCGCTCCTGGGCGATGCCGTGGATGATGGCGTTGGCCTCGTCGGCGGTCTCGGCCCAGTGCACCTGCACGCCGGCGGCGCTGAGATTTTCCTCAAGCTGCACCAGCAGTTCGGGCAGGCGTGCCAGCGCATGCTGGCGCACCGCCTCGCCCAGGTCGCGCAACTGTTCCAGTTCGTCGCCGTCGGGGAACTGCACGGCGCGCTTGCCTTGCAGGAAGTCCATCGCGCCGCGGAAGCTGGCGCGCAGCTTGGGGTCATCCAGCGCGGCGCGGGCGCGCGCCTTGAAATCGGCGGCGGGCACGAAATGCATGGGTTGGGCGCTCATCGCGGCTCTCCTGGCTCTCCTGCGGGCGCCTGCGCGGCGCCATCTTCGACGATCAGTACCCACAGCCGGCGCGGACCGTGCGCGCCGTAGGCGAGCGTCTGCTGGATGTCGGAGGTCTTGGAGGGCCCGGACACCATCACCAGGTTGGTCGGCATGCCGTCCGCCCAGCGTTCGGCCTGCACCGCTGCGTGCAGGTCGGCGTGCAGCGCGCTGGCGTAGACCAGCGCCACATGCAGCGGCGGCACCAGCGAGACCGTGCGCGGGCTGCCGGCATCGGGCGCCAGCACCAGCGTGCCGGTGGCGGCGATGCCGGAGCGGGCGACGGTGAAGCCGGCGTCCACGGTGTCGAACAGCTCGGCCTTCCATTGCTCCAGAGGCCGCGTGTAGGACATCGGCTGCACGGCGGCCGGCAGGGCGCGCGCCAGCGCGGCGCCTTCGGCGCTGGCCACATCGAGCAGCAGGCGGCGCACCCCGGCCGCGGCCAGTTGCGTGGCCAGCAGCGCGGGCCAGGAAGCAGAGTCGGTGCGCCAGACCTCGGCGTGCGAGGCCTCCAGCGCGCCCTGCATGGCTTGCGCCAGTGCGGCGGCCGACGGGGCGGTGGCCGGGCGGCGTGCCGCGTAGTGGGCGTCGATGCGCCGGTCTAGCGCTGCTGCATCGGCCGCTGTGGCCGGCTGGTTCGCGCCTGGCGGCACGGTGGCTGCGGCCGCGCGCAGCCGGCCGAGCATGCGCTCGCGCGCGCCCTGGCCGCCCTTGGCGAGGTTCGGTGCGCTCATGCCTTGCCCTCCCCGCCGGTGCGGCGCCACAGGAAGCTGGCCAGGTGCTCGACCGGCAGCGGCGCGCCCTGGTGGGTGGCGGCGTGGCCGATATTGAGCAGGCAGCCGCAGTCGGCCGAGACCAGCCGCTCGCAGCCGGTGGCGCAGGCCGAGGCGATCTTGTCCTGGACCATGGCGCCTGAGATGTCGGGGTGCTTCAAGGAGAAGGTGCCGCCGAAGCCGCAGCATTCGGATTCGCGCGCATGTTCGACGCGGGTCACACCGGGCAGGGCGTCGACCATGGCCACGCCATGCTCGCGCGTACCCATTTCTCGACGTGCGCCGCAGGAGGTGTGCAGTACCACCCGCTCGTGCGGCTGGCCGGCCGGCGCGAGGGCGGCCACGTCCAGCTTCAGCACGTGCAGCAGGAATTCGGTGAGCTCGAACACGCGCTCGGCCAGCGCGCGCGCCTTGGGGCCGTTCTCGGCATCGTCCTCGAACAGGCGCGGCCAGTGGTGGCGCATCATGCCGGCGCAGGAGCCGGAGGGCACCACGATGGGCCAGGGCTCGCTGAACAGGTCAAGCTGGGCGCGCGCCACGGCGCGCGCGTCCTCGGGATTGCCGCTGCTGTAGGCGGGCTGGCCGCAGCAGCTCTGCTTGCGGGGAAAGTGGACGGTCAGGCCTTCGCGTTCGAGCAGCCGGACCGCGTCGAGCCCGGCCTGCGGCACGAACAGGTCGACCAGGCAGGTGGCGAACAGGTAGACCTGCGCCGGGGCGGCGGGATATTGCCGTGGAATCATGTCTCGCTCCGCTAGGCTCGGACTGTGCCTGCCTTTGTCTGGGGGTGGGGGACGCCGGCACGCCGGTGCGACCTGCTGCCGCTCGGCGTGTTTCGGCGCATAATTCCCGCTTCCGCGCGGCAGTTCAAATTGGTTGGACCAGTCGTGGCGGCGGCCGGGCAGGAAGGAGTGGACGATGGCGGCGGTGAGGTCGATGACGGTGGCCGGCGGCGCGCGCGGGCGCGTGGAGGCGGTGATGCGCCAGATGGAGACGGCCCTGCTGGACGGCACCTGGACACCCGGCATGCGGCTGCCGGCCGAGCGCCAGCTGGCCGAGCAGTACGCGGTGGCGCGCAATACGGTGCGCGAGGCCATCCAGCGGCTGGCCGCGCGCGGGCTGCTGCAGAGCCGGCGTGGCGCTGGCGTCTATGTGACCGACCAGCTGCGCTCGGGCATCGCCTCGCCCTGGGGGCAGCTGGTGGCCGACCACCCCGCGCTGCGCGACGACATCCTGGAGTTCCGCCGCGTGCTGGAGGGCGCCACTGCCTACTTTGCGGCGCTGCGCGCCGACGCCGGCGATATCCAGCGCATCCGCGCCCTGCTGCAGGAACTGGAGCGCACGCGCGCGACCGACGACAAGGCAGCCGAAGCCGATGCCGACGCGCGCCTGCATGACGCCATCGCCCAGGCCTCGCACAACACCATGTTCCTGCACCTGCACACCAGCGTGATCGGCATGCTGCGCGAGCACATCACCATCAACGGCACCGGCCTGCGCGAGCAGGACGCCAGCGCGTCCGAACGATTGCTGCTGCAGCACCGTACCCTGTGCGAGGCCATCTGCGCGCGCCGCCCCGAGGAGGCGCGCACGGCCATGCAGGCCCATATCGATTTCGTGCGCAGCGAGGTCGAGCGCGAGGCCGACTGAGCCTGGCTAGGCCCGGCAGGGGCATGCCGGGCCCCTCGGAGAGCGGGGAATTGGTCCAACCCGGGGCCAACCCGGGTTCGATCTGACGCGCCGGGCGGCGCGTCGGACTCAGATCAGCTCGACTGCCGCGAGCTCGCGCTTCAGGTAGGCGTAGAAGATGGGGCCGGCGATGACGCCGGGAATGCCGTACAAGGTCTCCATCAGCAGCATCACCGTCAGCAGTTCCCAGGCCGCGGCCTGAATGCGCGCGCCGATGATGCGGGCATTGAGGAAGTACTCCAGCTTGTGGATCAACACCAGGTAGAACAGCGAGGCCACGGCGATGGGCAGGGACACCGACAGCGACGACACCACGATGGCGGTGTTCGAGATCAGGTTGCCCAGCACCGGCAGCAGGCCGACGATGAAGGTGATGACCACCAGCGTCTTGCCCAGCGGCAGGTGCACGCCGAACAGCGGCAGCACCAGCAGCAGGTAGATGGCCGTCATCGCGGTGTTGATCAGGGAGATCTGGACCTGCGCGAAGATGAACTGCGCGAAGGCGCGCTGCAGCATGCGCGCGCGCTCCACCAGCGCGGCCGCCAGCGGCCGCCGGTTCGGCTTGGAGATGGCGCGGTAGAGCGCCACCAGGGCGCCGATCACGCAGCCCACCAGGATGTGCACCAGCGTGCGCAGCACCTCGGCACCCAGCTTCTGTGCCATCTGCGCGTGCTCGCGCAGCCAGTGGATCAGCGTGTTGGCCAGTTCGTCCACGCCGCGCGGCAGCGCATCGCTGATCCAGGCCGGCAGCTGGCCGCGCGAGCGGTCGATGATGTCGGCCACGTGGTCGAGCAGGCTGTCGAGGGTCCTGCCTTCGCCGCCGACGAAGCGCGCCAGCGCCCAGCCGGCCAGGCCCAGCGCCAGCAGGATCAGGGCGCTGAGAATGGCCACGGCCAGCGCATCATGCTTCTGGTGCAGGCGCTTCAGCTTCGGCGCCAGCACGTCGACCAGCGAATACAGCAGCAGCCCCGAGAGCAGCGCGGCGACCAGGTTGGCCTGCAGCACCACCCAGAGTGACAGCGCGCTCAGCGTATAGGCGATCGTGCCGACGTTGACCCAGGCCGGCAGCGCGTTGCGCTGCGACGGGTTAGGTTCGGGTTCCTTCATGAGTTCTCCAATGCGGTGCCGATGTGCCGGCACCGTCTCTCTGCAACGATTGTCTGCGCGGCCGGGGCCGATGGCAAGGGCGGCAGGTGGCGCGCAGGGCAGGGTTTGCGCGATGATGCGTGTAGCGCGCGCAGCGAGCCGGATGCGCGCTCGATGCGTGCCGCCCGTGGCTTCGTCACGCGAGCCGCCAACCGCAGGAGCCAACGTGCCAGTCCCGACACCGTCAGCCCTCGCCGTCTCCGCCGCTCCCGGCGCCTGTCGTTTCGCCCAGGGAGGTTGAACGCCGTGGCCTTCACCCATACCGTCGGCGCGCAGCGCCATGTCTTCGCCGACCTGAAGACCCTGCTGGCCAAGGCCGGCCCGGCGCGCTCGGGCGACTGCCTGGCCGGCGTGGCCGCCGCCAGCGAGGCGGAGCGCATGGCCGCCCGCATGGCGCTGGCCGAGCTGCCGCTGTCGCATTTCCTGTCCGAGGCGGTTGTACCCTACGAAGATGACGAAGTCACCCGTCTGATCGTCGACGGCCACGACGCCGCTGCCTTCCGCGAGATCGCGGCGCTGACCGTGGGCGGCCTGCGCGACTGGCTGCTGCTGCACGAGACCGATGCCGCCGTGCTGGCGCGCGTGGCGCCCGGCATCACCCCGGAGATGGCGGCGGCGGCCAGCAAGCTGATGCGCAACCAGGACCTGATCTCGGTCGCGCGCAAGTGCCGCGTGGTCACGCGTTTCCGCAATACCATCGGCCTGCCGGGCAGGCTGTCGGTGCGCCTGCAGCCCAACCACCCCACCGACGACCCCAAGGGCATCGCCGCTGCCATCATCGACGGCCTGCTCTACGGCTGCGGCGACGCCACCATCGGCATCAATCCCGCCTCCGACAACCTGGCCGCCATCGTCGCCCTGCTGCGCCTGGTGGACGAGCTGCGCTGCCGCTTCGACGTGCCCACGCAGTCCTGCGTGCTCACGCACGTCACCAACACGCTGCGCGCCATCGAGCAGGGCGCCCCGGTGGACCTGGTGTTCCAGTCGGTGGCCGGCAGCCAGCGCGCCAATGCCGCCTTCGGGATCGACCTGGCGCTGCTGGCCGAAGCGCGGGATGCGGCGCGCGCGCTGGCGCGCGGCACCGTGGGCGACAACCTGATGTACTTCGAGACGGGGCAGGGCAGCGCACTTTCGGCCAATGCGCACCACGGCGTCGACCAGCAGACCATGGAAGCGCGCGCCTATGCCGTGGCGCGCGCCTTCTCGCCGCTGCTGGTCAACACCGTGGTCGGCTTCATCGGGCCGGAGTACCTGTACGACGGCAAGCAGATCATCCGCGCCGGGCTGGAAGACCATTTCTGCGGCAAGCTGCTGGGCCTGCCGATGGGCTGCGACGTCTGCTACACCAACCACGCCGAGGCCGACCAGGACGACATGGACACGCTGCTGACCCTGTTCGGCGTGGCGGGCATCAACTTCATCATGGGCGTGCCGGGGGCCGACGACATCATGCTGAACTACCAGAGCACGTCCTTCCACGACGCCCTCTACCTGCGCGAGACGCAGGGCCTGCGCCCGGCCCCCGAGTTCGAAGCCTGGCTGCGGCGCATGGGCATCGTCGACGACGCCGGCCGCTTGCAGCAGCCCCCGGAACGCCAGCCGCTGCTGCAACTCGCGCACGACTTGTGAGGTCACCGCCATGACCGAGCCGGCCAAGCCAGCCGCACCGACAGTACCTGCGGCACCGTCCGATTCCGGCACGCCGAGCGATGCCTGGGACCGCCTGCGCCGCTTCACCCCCGCGCGCATCGCCCTCGGCCGTGCAGGCCACAGCCAGACCACGGAAACGGTACTGGCCTTCGGCCTGGCGCACGCCCAGGCGCGCGACGCCGTGCACGAACCGCTGGCGCGCGCGGCCATCGGCCAGGCCCTGGATGCCGCCGGGCTGGCCTGGCTGGGCGTGCACAGTGCCGCCGCCGACCGCCAGCACTACCTGCGCCGGCCCGACCTGGGCCGCCGCCTGGATGACG
Source organism: Cupriavidus sp. 09_S30 (assembly GCF_056930435.1). NCBI lineage: Bacteria > Pseudomonadati > Pseudomonadota > Betaproteobacteria > Burkholderiales > Burkholderiaceae > Cupriavidus > Cupriavidus sp. 09_S30. The sequence continues at coordinate 3,226,814 of NZ_JBXOWI010000002.1, forward strand.
CCGGCCGTGCCGCGCTGGCGCAGGCACGCACGAACCCCGGCCCCGACGTGGTCTTCGTGATCGCCGACGGCCTGTCGGCCATCGCGGCACAGCGCCACGCCCTGCCGGTGCTGGAGGCCGTGCGCGGGCTGCTGCCTGGCTGGCGCATCGGCCCGGTGGTCGTCGCTGAACAGGCGCGGGTGGCATTGGGCGATGAGATCGGCGCAGAAATGGGTACGCGCCAGGTCGTGATGCTGATCGGCGAGCGGCCCGGCCTCAGCTCACCGGACAGCCTGGGCATCTACCTGACCCACGCGCCGCGCGTCGGCCGTACCGATGCCGAGCGCAACTGCATCTCCAATGTGCGCCCGGAAGGCTTGTCCTATACGCAGGCGGCGGCGCGGCTGGCCTTCCTGCTGCGCGGGGCGCTGGCGCTGGGGCGCTCGGGCGTCGATCTGAAGGACGACAGTGCGACGCAGCTGGCGCCGCCTGAATCACACTGAAACGCCCAGGCCGGCCCCGGCTCAGTCCGGGCGCAGGCCGGCCGCCTGCACCACGCCGCGCCACCGGCGCAGTTCGGCGCTGACTCTTTCGCCCAGCTGGGCCGGCGTGCTGGCCTGCACATAGGCGCCCTGGTCGGCGATCCGTGCCGCGACGGTGGGGTCCGCCAGTGCCTGGCCGAGTGCACGATGGAGCCTGGCAACCACGGCCGGCGGCGTGCCGGCCGGCGCGAACATCGCATACCACTGATCCACCGAGACGCCGCCCACGCCGGCTTCCCTGAGCGTGGGCACGTCCGGCAGCAGCGGCGTGCGGCGGTCGCCCGCCACCGCCAGCGCGCGCAGCTTGCCGCTCTTGATCTGCGGGTAGGCGGTGAACAAGCTGGGGAACATCACCTGCGCATTGCCTGCCACCACATCCAACAGCGCGGGTGCCGATCCCTTATAGGGCACGTGCAGCAGCTCGGCGCCGGTGACCAGGCGGAACAGCTCGGCGGTAACATGCGGCGCCGTGCCGTTGCCGGCGGAAGCGTAGTTCAGCCGCGCCTCCCTCCTTCGCGCCAGCGCGACAAACTGCCCGACGTCCTTCGCCGCGACGCCATCGTTGACGACCAGCACGGTGGGCGAGCTGGCCACCAGGCCGATGGGGGCGAAATCCTTGACCGGGTCGTAGCGCAGCTTCTGCAGCGCGGGGCTGATGCCGTGCGTGGCGATGTAGCCGAACAGGATGGTGTGGCCGTCGGGGCTGGCGCGTGCGACATACTCCGCGGCGATCGCCCCGTTGGCCCCGGCCTTGTTCTCGACGATCACCGGCTTGCCCAGCGTGCTTGTCATGTGCTGTGCCAGCACGCGGGCCATGGCGTCGTTGGCGCCGCCGGCGGCAGTGGGTACCACAATGGTGACGGTCTTGTCGGGGAAAGCCTGGGCCGGGCCGAAAGGCAGCGCGGCCAGCAGGGCGACGGCCAGCGCGGTTGCCAGCCGCCAGATTGTGGGCGCGTGGATCGCGTGCTTCATGTCTTGTCTCCTGGTTCTTGTGGACCGGGCAGGCGGCTGTGCGCGCGCAGCCCGGTGTCTCGGGATTGCCCAGCGATCAGGGGAGCGCCGGCGTGGTAAGACTCAGCCGCCAAGGGCGTCGAGCGGCACGGACAGCTGGCCTTTCATGATCCGGCGCGCTGTCCGTATCACGCTGGCGCCGCGCACCTGTACGTCTGGGCCGATGCGTTCCGCACGTACCGCAATCTCGATACAACCGGCAGGGTGCAGGATGGCTGCGCGTCCCCCCGCCGCTTGCCCGCTGCCGTCGGCAAGGCCGGCATAGCGCCGGACCAGCGTGCCCGGCGTGAACATGGCCACCGCGATGCCGATGGCCCCGGTCACCGCATGCGCGCGGTGGCAGCATGCCGGCGTGAAGTAGCGTGACAGCACTGCGGCCGGCCGCCCGGCGGCGCCGATCACCGCCGGCTTGGGCACGACGCTGCCGCCCACCTCGCCCATGCCCATGCGCCGGCCGGCTTCGCGCCGCAGCGCCTCCAGCCGGGCCAGCAGCGCGGCCTGGGCGTCGAGTTCCGCCGGCGTTTCGTCGCCGCGCAGCCCGAGCGCATCGGCGGCCACGATCATCAGCGGCATGGCCGCGTCAATGCAGGTCACCGGCACGCCGTCGATCAGCTCGAGCCGCTTGCCGGTGGGGAACAGTGCGCCGGTCACACCGCCCCAGGCGCCGGCGAAGTCGATCAGGATGGGCGCGCCGGTGCCGGCTACGCCGTCGATGCGTGTGTCGCCCTCATAAGTGACGCTACCGCCCGGTGTCTGCACGATCGCCTCCACCACCGAGCTGGTGTTGACGTTGAAGATGCGCACGCGGGTCTCGCCATCGCGGGCAGTCACCAGGCCCTCTTCCACCGCGAAAGGCGCCACGGCCGCGAGCATATTTCCGCAGTTGGGCCGTGTGTCCACCAGCGCCTGCTGCGTGGCGACCTGGGCGAACAGGTAGTCGATGTCGCAGCCGGCGCGCGTCGAGCGCGCCACGATGGCGGCCTTGCTGGTCAGCGGGTTGCCGCCACCGATGCCGTCGACCTGCAGTTCATGCGGCGAACCGAGCGCCGCCAGCAAGATGCGATCCCGCCTGGCCGGGTCTGCGGGCAGCCAGTCGGCGCGGAACACGGGTCCGCGCGAGGTGCCGCCGCGCATCAGTACGCAGGGAATGTCCTTGTGCATGGCTGCCATCTTGGTTGGCGTGCCATACTTTGTGAATTGCAATGATCGGAAGGACAGTTGCATGGCACGCATCAATTTCGATTTGCAGGAGCTGCAGGCCTTTGTTGCTGTCGCGGAACGGAGCTCCTTTCGCGCCGCTGCCGAGGACCTGCACCTGTCGGCCCCCGCATTGAGCCGCCGCATCGAAAAGCTGGAGGGTTTGCTGGGTGCCCGCCTGTTCGAACGCAGCACGCGCCACGTCACCGTGACCAATGTGGGGCGGCTGTTCCTCGACCACGCGCGTGCTGCGCTGGAGGAACTGGAGAGCGGCCTGCTTGGCATTTCCGACCTGGCTTTGCAACGCAGCGGCCTGGTCACGGTAGCCTGCGTGCCATCCGCCGCCTACTACTTCCTGCCTTCCGTGATGGCGGAATTCTCGGAACGCTATCCGCGCATCCGGGTACGCATCCTCGACGAGAGCGCCAACACGGTGCTCAATGCGGTGATCGCGGGACGGGCGGATTTCGGTGTCAGTTTCCTGGGCACGCAGGAGCCGGAGGTGCGCTTCGAGCGCATCTTCAGCGAACGCTTCGTCCTCGCCGTGCGCAACGACCACCGCCTGGCATCACGGCGCAGGGTGCGTTGGGAAGAACTGGCCGACGAACGTTTCATGACGGTCGACCGTTCGAGTGGGAACCGCGTGCTGCTCGATGCCGCGCTGGCAGAGTTGCCGCGCCGGCCCACGGGATTCTTCGAGGTGGCGCACGTGTCCTCCCTGCTTGGCCTGGTCGAGGCCGGACTGGGCGTGGCGGCCGTGCCGAGGCTGGCGTTGCCGGTCAGCGGCCATCCGACGCTGCGCGCCATCGCGCTGGTGGAGCCGGAGGTATCGCGCACGCTTGGCCTGATCGCGCGCCGCGGCAGGCCGGTCACCGGCGCCGCGGGCGTGCTGTATGGCCTGCTGCAGCAGGCAGCGAGGCGGGCGCGCTAGTGCTCGCCGCCCAGCGCCGCCCAGCACCTCGCTTCCGCGCAGGCCTCAGCCGCTGGCGGCGTGCAATGGCGCGAGCTCAGGCGGAACGTTGCCGCTCAGCCCGCCTCGAACACCCGCCCAGGATTCAGGATATTGCGCGGATCCAGCGCCTGCTTCAGCGTGCGCATCAGCGCCAGTTCCGCGGGCGAGCGCGAGTGGTGCAGATAGGGCTTCTTGTGCAGGCCGATGCCGTGCTCGGCCGAGATGCTGCCTGCGAACTCGCCGACCACGCCGTAGACGACGGCTTCGATTTCCGCTTCCGGGAAGGACTGGCCGGTCGCGCCCGGGAGATGCACGCTGACGTGCAAATTGCTGTCGCCGACGTGGCCGAAGTTGACCAGTTCGGCCTGCGGCCACACGGCGAGGACGCGCGCGCGCAGGGTGTCGGCGAAGCTGCCGATGCGGCCGATCGGCAGGCTGACGTCGAAGGCGGCGTTGGGCGCCCACATCTGGGGAAACTCGGCCACGGCGTCGCGCAGCGCCCAGCAGGCGTCGGCCTCCTTCTGGCTGGAGGCAAGCGCGGCGTCGGCGATCAGGCCGTCTTCCATGGCGGACTCCAGCATGGCCTCGAAGGCGGGGGCGTCGAGGGCGCTGTCGTTGCCTTGCAGGTCGAGCAGCACGTAGAAGGGGTGGCCAGCCGGCAGCGGCGCGCGGATGCCGGCGATGCGGCTGGTGACCAGGCCGTAATAGTCCGCCCACATGACTTCGAAGGCGGAGAGCCGACCCGACAGGCGGCGCTGCGCGTGGCGCAGGAGCGCGACCACGTCGTCGTAGCGCGACAGCGCGCACAGCGCGGTCTGCGTACAGGCGGGCAGCGGTGCGAGTCGCAGCACCGCGCGTGTCACCACGCCCAGCGTGCCTTCGCTGCCCACGAAGAGCTGCCGCAGGTCATAGCCGGCATTGTTCTTCTGCATCTTATTAAGCGAGCTGAGCACGGTGCCGTCGGCCAGCACTGCCTCGAGCCCGAGCACCTGGTCGCGTGCCATGCCGTAGCGGATCACGCGGTTGCCTCCGGCATTGGTGGCGATATTGCCGCCGATCTGGCAACTGCCGCGCGCGCCGAGATCCAGCGCAAGCAGCCAGCCCGCCTCGCGCGCCGCTTCCTGGGCGGCCTGCAGCGTGGTGCCGGCCAGCACGGTCATGGTGCCGGCCTGGGCGTCGATTTCCTCCACGCCGCGCATGCGCTCGAGCGACAGCACCAGTTCGCCGCCGCGCGGCGTGGCGCCGGCCGCCAGCCCGGTCATGCCGCCCTGCGGCACCACCGGCTGGCCATGCCGGTGGCAGGCGGCCAGCACCGCCGAGACCTCGCGCGTGTTACGGGGACGCGCCACGGCCAGTGGCGGTTGTGGATCGAGCGGGGCGTACCAGTCCTTGCGGAAGCGCGTCTCGATGTCCGCGCCGGTCTGCAGGCCGGCGCTGTCGAGCGCCTCGCGCAGGTCGCGCAGCAGTGCGGCGCTTGCCGGGGGCGTGTTGGAGTCGGGCATGGCGGCGGTGCGGGCACGTTGGCGGAACCCGCATGCTAGGCCAGGAAGGCCGCGTGGTTAAGGGCCAATCGGCGGCGGGGGCATGGCGCCACCGCCGCAGGCGCTGGCGGTCGGAGCCTAGGCCCCGCTCCAGGCCTCGCGATTGATGGTGGCCCCATTGCGCAGCGGGCGCGGCGCCTGCGTGCGCGCCAGGTGTTCCAGCGCGGGTTCGATGACCTCGGCCAGCTTGTGGAAGGCCGGCGCGATGGTCTCCTCCGGCACGCAGGCGTAGCCGAGCAGCAGGCCCTGCTGCGGTGTCGAGGTATCGCTGTAGTAGCGCGACAGCGGGCGCGCCGACAGTCCCTGGGTACGCGCCGCCATGCTGATGCCGAGATCGTCGGTGCCTTCCGGCAGGTGCATCACCATGTGCAGGCCGGCCTCGTGCGTGGAGGTGGGCCAGTCCGCGCCGAAGCGTGCGGCGATGGCTTCGCGCAGCAGGCCCTGGCGCTGGGCGTAGCGCTGGCGCATGCGCCGGATATGGGTGGCGTAGTGCCCTTCCTCGATGAAATCGGCCAGCACGGCCTGCTGCACCAGCTGGCCTTCGCGGTAGAGCTCGGACTGCGCCATGGCGAAATGCGGCGCGAGCGGCTTGGGCAACACCATGAAGCCCATGCGCAGGCCGGGGAAGAGCGTCTTGGAGAAGGTGCCCATGTAGATCACACGGTCGTGCTCGTCCAGGCCCTGCAGCGAGGCCAGCGGCCGTCCTTCGAAGCGGAACTCGCTGTCGTAGTCGTCCTCCACCAGCCAGGCGCCGCGTTGGCGCGCGTACTCCAGCAGCATGCGCCGTCGCGGCAGGCTCATCACCATGCCCAGCGGGTACTGGTGCGAGGGCGTGACAAAGATGAAGCGCGGCGGGTTCTGCAAAGTGGCCGCGTCCGGCGCGATGCCCTCCTGGTCGACCGGCACCGGCAGCGTCTCGATGCCGGCGCTGTTGAGCAGGCTGCGCGTGCCCCAGTAGCCCGGGTCTTCCATCCAGGCTTTGTCGCCCGGGTCGGCCAGCAGGCGCGCGATCAGGTCGATGGCCTGGTGGATGCCGGTGGTCAGAATGATCTGGTCCGGCTCGCAGCGCACCGAGCGCACCAGGCGCAGGTGCTCGGCCAGCACGCGCTTGAGCGGCATGTAGCCACCGTTGTGCGCATACGTCAGCAGTTCGGGGCGCGGCGCGCGCCAGTACTTGTTGAGCAGCCGTGCCCAGACGGCGTGCGGAAACAGCGAGACATCGGGCACGCCGGCGACGAAGGCACCCCATTGGCGATCGGATGCACTGGCATGGGACACGAGATGCTGCCCGCGTCGGGAGAGCGTGAATCGGTTCGGGTTTTGCTGCGCTGCGGGCACGGTAATGGTGCCACTTTGCGCCCTGCCGTTGTGCAGCGCACTGTGGTCGGGAAAACTGTGCGACACAAAGGTGCCACTTCCAGTCGATGCCGTGACGTAGCCCTCGGCGAGGAGCTGCTCATAGGCATAGAGCACGGTATTGCGCGAGACCCCGACCTCCTTGGCAAGCATCCGTGAAGCGGGCAGCTTGCTGCCCGCAACCAGTGATCCACCAAGGATTTCCTGCCGAATGATCTCGTAGAGCTGGCGGTTCATATGCGCCCCGCTTTTATCCATGGCGCTGCCCGCTGGACGTTCCAGACGCTGCAGCAGCAATTCCGACAAGATCGTTTCCTTCAAAGTGGCACCTGATGAAATCGGAAATATGGACCTACCTATGGTACCAACCTTGCGTTAATTTTCCAGCAACTTGTTCATCGCCGTCGTTGTCGACGGTCCCCCTGATTTCCCGGGCCCCTGCCCGGACAGCCAGTGGAGTCCCCATGCAAGACGCTGCAAGCCGTGCCGACACCAGCGCCGTGACATTGCGCACCGAGGCCATCGCCGCTGCCGTGAAGGCGCTCACGCCCTACATGATCGAGACGCTGTCGCAGCTGGTGGCGGCACCCAGTCCCTCGGGGCAGGAACAAGCTGCGGTCGCGGTGATGGAGGACGCGCTGCAGGCACTGGGCCTGGAAGCGGAACGCATCTACCTGAACACGGACTCGCTCAAGCACCTGCCGCTGTTTTCGCCGCCGTGCTGTCCGGACGGCGGGCGCTACAACCTGCTCGCAGCCTATCGTCCGGCGCGCCAGGGCGGACGTTCGGTGCTGTTCAACGGCCATCTCGACGTGGTGCCGACCGGCCCGGATGCGATGTGGCGCCAGTCGCCGTACGCGCCCTTCGTCGAGGACGGCTGGTTGTACGGCCGCGGCGCGGGCGACATGAAGGCCGGCATCGTCTGCGCGCTGGCCGCCTTCAAGGCGCTGGGCGAGCTGGGCGTGCGCCCGGCCGGCGCGGTCGGTTTCAACGCGGTGCTGGAGGAAGAGAACACCGGCAACGGCGCGCTGGCTACAGTCGCCGCGTTGCGCAGCGCGGTGGGCGCGGGCAAGCTGGCCTCGTTCGACACGGTGGTGATTCCCGAGCCGCTGGGCGAATGCCTGATGAGCGCGCAGATGGGCGTGTTCTGGATGTTCGTGGAGCTGACCGGACGCCCGGCGCACGCGGCCTACATGACCAGCGGCGTCAATCCGGTCGAGGCCGGCATTGCCGTGATGGCGGGGCTGCGCGAGCTGGAGGCCGAGTGGAACCTGCCGCAGAACCGTCCCGCCGCCTATCGCGAGCACGCGCACCCGATCAACTTCAACCTCGGGCAGATCCACGGCGGCGAGTGGAATTCGTCGGTGCCCTGCACCTGCACGCTGGGCGTGCGCATCGGCTTCTACCCCGACATGGACGTGAACGATGCCAAGGCGAGAGTCGAAGCCTGCATCCGCGCCACGCTGGCGCGCCTGGACAGCAATCTCGACCTCGCCATCCGCTATGAGGGCTTCCACGCGCCGGGCTGCGAATTCGATCTCGATAACCCGAGCATGGCGGCGCTGGGCGAGGCGCATCGCAAGGTCCACGGCGAGCCGGTGCGGCGCCAGGCCACCACCGCCACCACTGATGCCCGCCACTTCAAGCTGATGCTGGAGACCCCCGTGACCTGCTACGGCCCGGAGGCGCGCAACATCCACGGCATCGACGAGTCCGTTTCCATCGACAGCATGGTGCGCGTGACCACCACGCTGGCGCAGTTCATCCACGACTGGTGCGGCGTCGAGCCGGCCGGCGCGGCCGGCTGAATCGCACGATGGCTCGCCGTGCCGTCACGCGGCTCCAGGCCTCACTGCCTCACAGCAATCCTCCACCGACTTCGACGCACACACTCAGAGGGAACCGAACGATGACACACCAATCACCACTGCGGAAGCAGCGGCTGGGCGCTCGCCTGGCTTCGATGGCGCTGGCCCTGGCCGGCATCGGCTTCGCCGTGCTGGCCGTGCCGGCGGGCAGCGCCGCGGCGCAGACCGTTGGCGGCACCTTGTCCGGCATCGTGCAGCCCGAGCCGCCCACATTGGTGAGCGCGATGAACTCGCAGGCGCCAACCCAGTACGTGGCCGGCAAGATCTACCAGAGCCTGCTGACCTACGGTCCCGACCTGAAGCCGCATCCGGAGCTGGCCAAGTCCTGGAAGATCTCGCCAGACGGCCTGACCTACACTTTCGAGCTGCAGAGCGGGGTGAAATGGCACGACGGCAAGCCGTTCACCTCGGCCGACGTGGTGTTCTCCGTCGACAAGATGCTGCGCGAGGTGCAACTGCGCGCGCGCGCCATCATCAATAAGTACATGGAGTCGATCCGCGCGGTCAACGACACCACGGTCGAGATCAAGCTGAAGGAACCTTTCCCGCCCTTCATCTCGATGTTCGAGGCCGGCACCATGCCGATGATGCCCAAGCACATCTACGAGGGCACGGACTATCGCAGCAACCCGGCCAACCAGAAGCCGATCGGCACCGGTCCCTTCGTCTTCAAGGAGTGGAAGAAGGGCGCCTACATCAAGCTGGCGAAGAACCCCAACTACTGGAAGAAGGGCAAGCCCTACCTGGACGAGCTGGTGTTCTACGTGATCCCGGACTCGGCCTCGCGCGCCGTCGCCTTCGAGAAGGGCGATGTGCAGGTGCTGCGCGGCGGCGATGTCGACAACGTCGACGTCAAGCGGCTGCGCGCGCTGCCCAATGTGGAATACACCACCAAGGGCTGGGAGATGTTCGCGCCCATGTCCAACCTGCTGATGAACACGCGCAAGCCGCCGTTCAACAACGTCCAGGTGCGCCAGGCGGTGATGCACGCGCTCAACCGCAAGCTGATCGTCGACAACATCTTCTTCGGCATGGGCAAGCCGGCGGTGAGCCCCTTCTCGTCGACCACGCTGTTCTTCGACAAGAACATGCCGGCCTATGACTTCAACCTGAAGAAGGCGCGCGAGCTGATCAAGGAATCCGGCGTCAACGTGGGCCAGTATCCGGTCAAGATCCTGTCCTCGTCCTACGGCGCCAACTGGGACCGCCTCGATGAGTACATGAAGCAGATGCTGGAGCAACTCGGCTTCAAGGTCAGCATCGAGTCGGCCGACGCCGGTACCTGGTCCAGCCGCGTCAGCAACTGGGACTTCGACCTGACCGCCACCTACACCTACCAGTACGGTGACCCGGCGCTGGGCGTGGAGCGCCTCTACGTGACGCGCAACATCGTCAAGGGTACGCCGTTCGCCAACGTGCAGGGCTATAGCAATGCACAGGCCGACGAGCTGTGGGCCAAGGCCGGCGCCACCATGGATCCGGCCGAGCGGCAGAAGATGTACAGCCAGGTGCAGAAGATCCTGACCAGCGACGTGGCCGCGGGCAACCTGTTCGAGATCGAGTTTCCCACGCTCTACCGCAAGAACGTGAAGAACCTCGTGACGACGGCGATCGGCCTGAACGAGTCCTTCGACAACGTCTCGATCGAGAAGAACTGAGTGCGGGCCGTGCGCGCTACCTAGTGGCAGCGCGCACCGTCCTCCTCCCCGCCGGGCCGGCAGCCGCCGCCCGGCGCGAACAGCAGGTGCCCGGCGCTCCCCCTGAGGGGGCGCGCCGGGCACGGGCCAGCCCTTGCCCGTGTGGAGCGAGCCGTGAACTTCCTCTCCTTCCTTTCCGCCCGTCTTGCCAAGGCCGTCGTGGTCGTGCTCGGCGTGGTGATCATCAACTTCTTCCTGATCCGGATGGCACCGGGCGATCCCGCCACGGTGCTGGCCGGCGAAGCAGGAGCCGGCGATGCCGCCTTCGTCGGCCAGCTGCGCGAGCAGTTCGGCCTGGACAAGCCGGTCATGACCCAGCTCGGCATCTACCTGAAGGGCGTGGCCACGCTGGACCTGGGCTACTCCTACCGCAACCATCTGCCGGTGCTCGACCTGATCCTGGACAGGCTGCCCGCCACCTTCCTGCTGATGAGCGGGGCCTTCCTCTTCTCCATCGTGCTGGGCGTGCTGCTGGGCGTGGTGGCGGCGCGAACGCGCTACGAGAACCGGCGCCGCTGGGTGGACAGCGCAGTGATGTCCGGCGCGCTGTTGCTCTACGCCACGCCGCTGTTCTGGCTGTCGCTGATGGCCATCATCCTGTTCTCGGTGGTGCTGGGCTGGCTGCCGGCCTTCGGCATGGAGAGCGTGGGCGCCGGCTACACGGGCCTGGCGCGCGTCAAGGACGTGGCCCTGCACATGATCCTGCCGACGGTGTCGCTCGGCTGCTTCTTCATGGCGGTCTATGTGCGCCTGACGCGGGCCTCGATGCTGGAGGTGATGGGCATGGACTTCGTCAAGACCGCGCGCGCCAAGGGCGTGCCGGCTGGCCGCGTGGTGAGAGTGCACGTGCTGCGCAACGCGCTGCTGCCGGTGGTCACCTTCGCCGGCATCCAGCTCGGCCAGATGGCCGGCGGCGCCGTGCTCACCGAGACCGTGTTCTCCTGGCCCGGCATCGGGCGGCTGATGTTCGACGCGCTGCTGCAGCGCGACTACCAGCTGCTGCTCGGCATCTTCTTCGTCACCTCGGCACTGGTGGTCTTCTTCAACCTGCTGACCGACATCCTCTACCGATTCATCGACCCGCGCATCGCCGTGGGCGCCAAGGGAGCCGCGGCATGAAATCCTTCCTGCTTCGCTACTGCCGCAACTACGGGGCCGTGATCGGGCTGCTGGTGCTGCTGGCCGTGATCGCGCTGGCGCTGCTGGCGCCGCTGGTCTACGAGGACTCGCCCTGGCTGATGGTGGCCGAGCCGCTGACGCGGCCCTTCACCGACACCACCTACCCCTTCGGCACCGACATGCTCGGGCGCGACATCACCGCCGGCCTGGTCTACGGCGCGCGCGTCTCGCTGCTGGTGGGCGTGATCTCGACCGCGGTGGCGCTGGTGTTCGGCATCCTGATCGGTTCGGTGGCCGGCTATTGCGGCGGCCGCATCGACGACGTGCTGATGCGCTTCACCGAGTTCTTCCAGACCATCCCGCAGCTGGCGATGGCGGTGGTGATCGTGGCCATCTTCAACCCGACCATCTACTCCATCGTCGGCGCCATTTCCGTGGTGTCCTGGCCGCCGGTGGCGCGCCTGGTGCGCGGCGAGTTCCTCACGCTGAAGCAGCGCGAGTTCGTGCAGGCCGCGGTGGTGATCGGGCAGAAGCCGCTGCGCATCATCCTCACGCAGATCCTGCCCAACGCGATGTCGCCCATCATCGTCTCGGCCTCCTTCATGGTGGCCACGGCCATCCTGACCGAGTCCGCGCTGGCCTTCCTCGGCCTGGGCGACCGCAACATGATGAGCTGGGGCTTCATGATCGGCGCGGCCCGCACCATGATCCGCGAGGCCTGGTGGATGAGCGTGTGGCCCGGCGTGGCCATCCTGCTGACGGTGCTGTCGATCAACCTGATCGGCGAAGGCCTGAACGACGCCATGAACCCGCAGCTGCGCCGCCGCGGTGAGTAGGAGAGAGACGCCATGCATCTGATGCAAGACAAGGACGGCGCCCGCGAAGGGGCGGCCCCGCTGCTGTCGATCCGCAACCTGTCGATCGCCTTGCCCAAGGGCGGGGACCGGCCCTACGCCGTGCGCGACGTGTCCTATGACCTGCACGCCGGCGAGATCCTGTGCATCGTCGGCGAGTCGGGCTCCGGCAAGTCGATGAGCGCCAACGCCATCATGGGACTGCTGCCGTCCTACCTGAAGCCGGAGAGCGGGCAGATCCTGTTCGAGGGGCGCGATTTGCTGGCGCAGGACGAAGCCACGCTGCTGGGCATGCGCGGCAAGGACATGGCCATGGTGTTCCAGGAGCCACTATCCGCGCTCAATCCGGTGATGACCATCGGCGAGCAGATCGCCGAGGTGATGCGCGTGCACCACGCCTACCCGGGCGAGGCCTGCATGCGCCGCGTGCTCGAGTTGCTCGACTTCGTCGGCCTGCCCGACCCGGCTGCGCTGGTCCACAGCTATCCCTTCCGCTTGTCCGGCGGGCAGCGCCAGCGCGTGGTGATCGCGATGGCGCTGGCGCTGGAGCCCAAGCTGCTGATCGCCGACGAGCCCACCACGGCGCTCGACGTCACCACGCAGGCGCAGATCCTGGCGCTGATCCAGCGCATCCAGGCCGAGAAGGGCATGGGGGTGATGTTCGTCACCCATGACTTCGGTGTCGTCGCGGAGATCGCCGACAGAGTCGCCGTGATGGAGAAGGGTGTGCTGGTGGAGGCCGGACCGGCGGCGCAGGTGCTGAACTACCCGCAGCATCCTTACACGCGCCGGCTGATCGCCGCGGTGCCGCACGGCCGCGCCGGCGACGGCGGCCAGGGCCAGGGCAGGGACGAGGTGGTGCTGGCGGTGCGCGACCTGCGCAAGACCTATGTCTCGGGCGGCGGGCTGTTCTCGCGCAAGCGCGTGGTCCACGCGGTCGACGGCGTCAGCTTTGCCGTGCGGCGCGGCGAGACGCTGGGCATTGTCGGCGAGTCGGGCTCCGGCAAGTCGACCATCGGCAAGTGCCTGCTGCGTCTGACCGACATCGACGGCGGCGAGCTGCACTTCGACGGCCAGGACATCGCGCGCCTGTCCGAGCGCCAGTTCCGCCCGCTGCGGCGCGACGTGCAGATGATCTTCCAGGATCCCTTCGCTTCGCTGAACCCTCGCCACACGGTGGGCCGCATCATCAGCGACGGGCCTGTGGCCAACGGCGTGCCGCCGGCACAGGCGCAGGCCCGGGCGCGCGAGCTGCTGGAGCTGGTCGGGCTGGAGGCCAGCGCCTTCGACCGCTATCCCAACCAGTTCTCCGGCGGGCAGCGCCAGCGCATCGGCATCGCGCGCGCGCTGGCGCTGGAGCCCAAGCTGCTGGTGGCCGACGAATCGGTCTCCGCGCTCGACGTGTCGGTGCAGGCGCAGGTGCTTGCTCTGCTCGACACGCTGCAGCGCAAGCTGGACATCGCCCTGATCTTCATCACCCATGACCTGCGCGTGGCCGCGCAGATCTGCCACCAGGTCATCGTGATGCACAAGGGCAAGGTCGTCGAAGCGGGCCCGCCCGGGCAGATCTTCGATGCCCCACAGCACCCGTACACGCAGCGCCTGATCGGTGCCATTCCCGGCAAGGAATGGGACCCGTCCTCGATCCGCGCCGCCGCCTAGGCGACGGCAACCCCGTAATCGCAATACCTGCCGTACCCGACACGATGGAGCCACACAGATGAAGAATGCCGAACTGGTTCGCCGCAAGGATGCCGCCACCCCGCGCGGCGTGGGTGTGATGTGCAATTTCTACGCCGACCGCGCCGACAACGCCGAGATCTGGGACGTCGAGGGCAAGCGCTATATCGACTTCGCCGCCGGCATCGCCGTGCTCAATACCGGCCATCGCCACCCGCGGCTGGTGCAGGCCATTGAGCGGCAGCTGGCGCGCTTCACCCATACCGCGTACCAAATCGTGCCCTACGCCAGCTATGTCGAGCTGGCCGAGAAGATCAATGCGCGCGCGCCGGGCCGCTTCGCCAAGAAGACCGCCTTTTTCACCACCGGCGCTGAGGCGGTGGAGAACGCGATCAAGATCGCGCGCGCGGCCACCGGCCGCCCCGGTGTGATCGCCTTCTCCGGCGGCTTCCATGGCCGCACCATGATGGGCATGGCGCTGACCGGCAAGGTGGTGCCCTACAAGGTGGGCTTCGGCCCCTTCCCGGGCGAGGTCTTCCACGCGCCCTATCCCTGTGAGCTGCACGGCGTCACGGTGGAGGATTCGCTGAAGTGCCTGGAGCACCTGTTCAAGGCCGACGTCGATCCCCGGCGTGTGGCCGCGATCATCTTCGAGCCGGTGCAAGGCGAGGGCGGCTTCAACGTGGCGCCGCCCGCCTTCGTCGAGGCGCTGCGCGCAATCTGCGACGAGCACGGCATCCTGCTGATCGCCGATGAAGTGCAGACGGGTTTCGGCCGCACCGGCAAGCTGTTCGCGATGGAGCACTACGGCGTCGTGCCCGACCTGACCACGATGGCCAAGAGCCTGGCCGGCGGCATGCCGCTGTCGGCGGTGTGCGGCCGCGCCGAGGTGATGGATGCGCCGGCGCCCGGCGGCCTGGGTGGCACCTATGCCGGCAATCCGCTGGCCGTGGCTTCCGCGCTGGCGGTGCTGGACGTGCTGGAGGAGGAGAAGCTGCCGGCGCGCGGCGCGGCGCTGGGCGAGCGCCTGATGGCCAGGCTGGAGAGCCTGAAGCCGCGCGTGCCGCAGATTGCCGAGGTGCGCGGCTTGGGCGCCATGGTGGCGGTCGAGTTCCGCCAGGCCGACGGCAGCCCCGATGCTGCCTTCACGCGCGAGGTGCAGAGCCGCGCGCTGGAGCGCGGCCTGCTGCTGCTGTCGTGCGGCGTGTACGGCAACGTGATCCGCTTCCTGTTTCCGCTCACCATTCCCGATGCGGTGATGGACGAGGGGCTGGACATCCTGGCCGACGTGCTGGCGCGCTGATGCGCTGATGTGTTGGAGCTGAAGCGGCAGACAGGGATACAGCGGAGAACCGAGATGACAAGAGCCCAGGCAGTGCCGACCGTGCAGGTCGACAATGAACGTGTGACGGTGACCGAGTGGCGCTTCGCGCCGGGGGCCGAGACCGGCCACCACCGCCACGGCTACGACTACGTGGTGGTGCCCATGACGAGCGGGCCGCTGCGCCTGCAGACGCCGGCCGGCGAGGTCATCAGCCAGCTGGTGGCAGGGCAGGCCTACTACCGGCCCGCGGGCGTCGAGCACAATGTGATCAACGCCCACGAAGGCGAATGCGTCTTCGTCGAAATCGAGATCAAGCGGCCGGCGGCCGCCGGGGAGGCGACGCCATGAGCGGAACCTCACAAGGCCAGGCGCCCGCGCACGAGCGCAACGGCGGCCAGATCCTGGTCGAGCAGCTGCGCATCCAGGGTGTCAAGCGCGTCTTCCTGGTGCCGGGCGAGAGCTACCTGCCCTGCATCGATGCGCTCTATGACCACCAGGACGCGATCCAGCCGATCGTCTGCCGCCAGGAGAGCGGGGCCGGCTATATGGCCGAGGCCTATGGCAAGCTGACCGGCGAGCCGGGCATCTGCTTCGTCACGCGCGGGCCAGGCGCCACCAACGCCAGCATCGCGGTGCATACGGCCTTCCAGGACTCCACGCCGATGATCCTGTTCGTCGGCCAGGTCGGCAACGACTTCATCGAGCGCGAGGCCTTCCAGGAAATCGACTACCGCCGCATGTTCGGGCAGATGGCCAAGTGGGTGGCGCAGATCGACCGCACCGACCGCATCCCCGAGTTCATCGCGCGCGCCTTCGCGGTGGCGACCAGCGGGCGGCCCGGCCCGGTGGTGCTGGCGCTGCCCGAGGACACGCTGTGGGGTCGCGCCACCGTGGCCGACATGCCGCGCTACCAGCGCGCGCGCAGCGCGCCTGCGCCGTCCGCGCTCGATGCGCTGCAGACGCTGCTGGCGCAGGCGCGCCGGCCCTTCCTGCTGGTCGGCGGTTCCGGCTGGACGCCGCAGGCCATGCGCGACATGGAGACCTTCGCGGAACGCTTCGACCTGCCGGTGGGCGTGGCCTGGCGCCGGCTGGAGTGCTTCGACAACCACCATCCCAACTATGCCGGACACGTCGGCTGGGGCATGGACGAGGCGCTGCGCGCGCGCATCCGCGAGGCCGACCTGCTGATGGCGGTCGGCACCCGCATGGGCGAGGCGACCACCGAGGGCTACACGCTGGTAGAGAGCCCGCTGCCGCGGCAGACGCTGGTGCATGTCTATCCCGCAGCCGATGAACTCGGGCGCGTGTTCCGCGCCGAGCTGCCGGTTGCGGCCGACGTGGTCTCCTTCGCCGCCGCCGCGGCGGCGCTGCGGCCGGCCGGCGAGCCCGCCTGGCGCGGACTGGCACGCGCGGCCAACGCCGATTTCCTCGCCCACCAGCAGCCGCGTCCCGCGCCCGGGCCGCTCAACCTGAACCAGGCGGCCTGCGTGGTGCGCGAGCGCTTGCCCGAGGATGCCTGCGTCACGGTGGGCGCCGGCAACTACGCGCTGTTCCCGCACACCTACTACCGCTTCAAGGGGCCGGGCACCAGCCTGGCGCCGACGGTGGGCTCCATGGGCTACGGGCTGCCGGCCGCGATCTCGGCCAAGCTGGAGCATCCGGAGCGGACCGTGGTCTGCTATGCCGGCGACGGCTGTTTCCAGATGAACCTGCAGGAGCTGGGCGTGGCGATGCAATATCGGCTCGGCATCGTCGTGCTGGTCTTCAACAACGGCATGTGGGGCACGATCCGCGCGCACCAGGAGCGCGAATTCCCGGGCCGCACCATCGCGCTCGACTTCGACAACCCGGATTTCGCCGAGCTGGTGCGCGCCTATCGCGGTCATGGCGAGGTGGTGCACAGCGATGCCGAGTTCGGCCCGGCGCTGGAGCGCGCCTTGGCCTTCGCGCGCGAACACAGCCTGCCAGCGCTGATCGAGATGCGCTACGAGCCGGACGGCATCGCCCCCGGCCAGACCTTGTCGGGCATCCGCGCGGCGGCACTCGCGCAGCGGGCGCAGGCAGGTGCGCGCTGATCCGCGCCACCTGCAACGGCGCGGGCCGGCCGCGGTCCGCGCGCTTACCAAGAGAACAAGAGAACACAACAAGATGCGCGCCTTCTTCTCCGATGACCAGTTGTTGCACCAGCCGCGCCAGTTCATGCGCGCGGGCCGGATCTGCGAGCCGACCGACGTGCCCGCGCGCGCCGCGGCGCTGCAGGGCGCGCTCGCCGGCCGCGGCATCGCGCTGGCCGCGCCGCCGGACTACGGCCGCGCACCGCTGGAGGCCGTGCACAGCCCGGCCTATCTCGACTTCCTCGAGCGGGCCTATGCCGACTGGCAGACTCTGGCCAAGCCGGACTTCGCACCGGGCATCGAGGTGCTGCCCAACCTGTCGCCCTACCACAACGGCAGCGTCGACCAGGCGCGCCGTGCACCGTGCCCGGCGGACTCGGTGATCGCCCGCGCGGGCTATTACCTCGGTGACCTGAGCTGCCCGCTCGGCCCGGACAGCTGGCGCGCCATCCTGCGCTCGGCGCACAGTGCGGTGGCGGCAGCGCTGCACGTGGGCGAGCAGCAGCACCGCTGCGGGCTGGCCTACGCGCTGTGCCGGCCCTCGGGCCACCACGCGCACAGCGACCGCGCCGGCGGCTTCTGCTACGTCAACAACTCGGCGATCGCCGCCGAAACCCTGCTCAAGCGCTTCGGCAAGGTGGCGGTGCTGGACGTCGACGCTCACCATGGCGACGGCACGCAGCAGATCTTCTACCAGCGTGCCGACGTGATGACGATCTCGCTGCATGCGGACCCGAGCGGCTACTACCCCTTCTACACCGGCTACGCCAACGAACGCGGCTACGGTGCCGGCTACGGCTACAACCTGAATTTCCCGCTCGCCCACGGCACCGAGGATGGCGCCTTCCTGGGCGCGCTCGACGGCGCGCTCGACGCGCTGCGCGACTACCGTCCGCAGGCCCTGGTGCTGGCGCTGGGATTCGATACCTACAAGCACGACCCCATCAGCGTGCTGCGCCTGGGCATGGAGGCCTACCGCGGCATCGGCGAGCGCATCAATGCGCTCGGCGTGCCGACGGTGGTGGTGCAGGAGGGCGGCTACGAGGTCGACGCCATCGGCCTCGCACTCGATGCCTTCCTGTCCGGCTTCATGCCGGTGGCGGCTTGAAAGCACTGGATGGCGCCGGGGACGGCGCCGGCACGGCAACCCAACACGGAGAATCCGCATGACGACTTTGCAGATCAACGGGCAGCGGCTGTGGCAGTCGCTGATGGACCTGGCCAGGATCGGCGCCACGCCCAAGGGTGGCAATGCGCGCCTGGCGCTGACGGCGCTCGACGGGCAAGGGCGTGACCTGGTGTGCGGCTGGATGCGCGAGGCCGGCCTGACGGTGACGGTGGACCGGCTGGGCAACATCTTCGGGCGCCGCGCCGGCCGCAACGCGATGCTGCCGCCGGTCATGACCGGCAGCCATATCGACACTCAGCCGACCGGCGGCAAGTTCGACGGCTGCTATGGCGTGCTCGCCGGCCTGGAGGTGATGCGCACGCTCAACGACCACGGTATCGAAACCGAGGCGCCGCTCGAGCTGGCGATCTGGACCAATGAGGAAGGCACGCGCTTCGTGCCGGTGATGATGGGCTCGGGCGTGTTCGCCGGCGTTTTCCCGCTACGCACCGCGCTCGATGCCGCCGATGCCGAGGGCAAGCGCGTCGAGGACGAGCTGCGCGCCATCGGCTACGCGGGCGAGGCCGAGGTGGGCGGGCGTCCCGTCGGCGCCTATTTCGAGGCACATATCGAGCAGGGGCCGATCCTCGAGCAGCAGGGCAATGTGATCGGCGTGGTGACCGGATCGCTCGGCCTGCGCTGGTACGACGTCACGGTGACCGGCATGGAGGCGCACGCCGGCCCCACGCCGATGCCGCTGCGGCGCGATGCGCTGTACGGCGCCACCTTCCTGATGCAGGAAGTGGTGCGCATCGGCCGCGAGTTCGCTCCGCACGGACGGGGCACGGTCGGCGTGGTCAAGGTGCATCCGGCCTCGCGCAACGTGATCCCCGGCCGGGTCCAGTTCACCGTCGACCTGCGCCATGAGGATGCGGAGCAGCTCGCGCGCATGGACGCGCGCTTTCGCAGTGCCTGCAAGGCGCTGGCGTCGGGCGAGACCACCGGCACCGCGCTCGACGTGGGCATCGAGGACGTGCAGTACTTCGCGCCGACGCCGTTCGCGCCCGAACTGGTGGCGCAGGTTCGCGCACAAGCTGCCGCGCACGGCTATGCGCACCAGGACATCGTCACCGGTGCGGGCCACGATGCCGTCTATATCGCGGGCGTGGCGCCCACGGCAATGATTTTCGTGCCCTGCAAGGACGGCATCAGCCACAACGAGGTCGAGGACGCCAAGCCCGAGCACCTGGCAGCCGGCGCCAACGTGCTGCTGGGCGCGATGCTGGCGCGGGCCTCGCGATGAGCATCGGGGGGCAGGGTGCGCCAGGGCCGGCGGCCGGGTGGCGCACCGGGGCCCTGATCTTCCTGTGCGTGGTGGGGCTGTTCGCCACCGTCGACGCCACCGCCAAGCACCTGGTCGGACGCTACCCGGCTCCCTTTCTCAATGCGGTGCGCTATGGCGCCACCTTCGCCGTGGCGCTCGGCCTGCTGGCCGCGCGTGGGCGCTCGCGCTGGTGGGACACCCCGCACCGGGGCCTGCTGGTGCTGCGCGGCCTGATGCTGGCGGTGGTGGGAACCTGCTTCATGACCGCGCTGCTGTGGATGCCGCTGGCCGAGGCCACGGCCATCTACTTCATGGCGCCGCTGGTGGTGGTGGCGCTGTCGCCCTGGATGCTGGGCGAGAGAGTCGGTGCGCGGCAGTGGCTGGGGGTGGCGGCCGGCTTCGGCGGCATGCTGCTGATCGTGCGGCCGGGCGGGCAGTTGCCGGTACTGGGCACCGTGCTGATGCTGGCCGCGGCGCTCGCCCATGCCCTGCTGCAACTGCTGACGCGGCGCATGGCGGGCCGCGTCGATGCCGGCGTGCAGTACGGCTTCGCCGCCGTGATCTGCCTGCTGGCCACCGGCGTGCCGGCACCGTTCTTCCCGCCGGCGGCCTGGCCAAGCCTGGCTGACTGGTGCGCGATGCTGGCCATGGGCCTGATGAGTGCCGCCGCGCAGGTGTTGCTGATCTTCGCGCTGCAGCGCGCGCCAGCGTCGACGCTGGCGCCGCTGAACTACTTCCATCTGCTGCTGGCCCTGGTCTACAGCGCGCTGTGGTTCGGGCGCTGGCCGGACGGGCTGGCCATGGCCGGCATTGCCCTGATCATGGGCGCCGGCCTGACCCTGGCGCTGCCGGCGCGTGCCGGCCTGCGCCGCTCGCCTGCCCTTTCCGAGATACCCAGGCCATGAGCTTTGCGCCCGATCTGCACGTCCTGCCCGACTGGCAAGGGGTCAAGCAAGCCGGCGTCAGCCTGCAGTAGCGATAGCTGCAAGAAAACAAAAGGGCGGCCGCGCAACGCGGCCGCCCTTGTCGCACTGTGTTTCCGCGCTGTGGCGCCTACATCATCCGCCGCGCGAAGTGCCCGATCTCCGCATCGCCCATGAGGTCGAGGAAGGCATCCGTGCTCATGTGCACGAGATCCTGATGGTTCCCCGCTTCGAAGTACACGTCGGGATGCTTGAGCAATGTGTCATCCAGGTAGGTTTGCATGCCGTAGGCCATCGCCACCGGCGGGATGGCGCCCAGTTCGCAGTCCTTGAATATCTCGCGGATCTCGTCCTCGTGGGCCAGCACGAGCTGGCGGCCGGTCTGTTCGCACAGGGCCGCGAGTTGCAGGTGGTGGCTGGCAGGTATCACCACAGCCACATAGCCGCGGTCATCTTCCAGCAACAGGGTTTTGGCCAGGCGGTCTCCGGGTACGTGCGCGGCTTCGGCAGTGGCCATGCTGCTGAGCGTGTAGGGGTGATGGAGCAGGTCGTAAGGGCTGTGCCTGTCATTCAGGCGGTTAGCCAGGGTGCCAGCCAGTGCCATGATGCGTCTCCTCGCGGCCGCCACGCGCTGGCGGCGCCCGCATTACGAACTAGCGACAAGTTTTCCTTGTGTTCCTACTATAGTGCCTGCGCCCGCAATCGCGGTGCCCTGGCGGCGTGGCGTCGTCAGCGGCGCCTGCGCAGGGCGCTCAGCGCACGTCGTCGGGCACGACGCACAGGCGGGGCCAGAGGGCCTGCAGCTCGGTCTTCAGGAAGTTCATCAGGTAGCGCGTGGCCAGCGTCTGGTAGCGGTTGGGCATGGTCAGCATATATAGGCGGCTGCCGAACACGCTGACGCGGTAGTCCGTCAGCATGGGCCGCAGCGCGCCGCTGCCCAGCTCGGCACCGATCGCGTAGAGGGGGAAGATGCCGATGCCCAGGCCGGCCACGACCGCTTCCTTCAGGAAGGCGAAGTTCTCCGAGCTGAGGGTGGGCTCCAGCGCCACCTGCTCGCGCGCCGCGCCCGCACCTTCGCCGCGCACGCCGAAGGCCTTGAGCTTCTGGCCGACCGGCGACGCACACACGATGGCATGGGACTGCAGGTCGGACAGCAGGCGCGGCGCAGGGTGGGACCCGGCGTATTCGCGCGATGCGCACACCACCCAGTCGACCTCGCCGATCTCGGTGGCCACCACCGAGTCCGGTGGCGTGGAGATGATCCGCAGCGCCACTTCCACATCCTCCGAGACCAGGTTGTGGATGCGGTTGTCGAAGACCACATCGAGCACGATGTCCGGGTAGCGCTGCTTGAACTGCACCAGCAGCGGCGAGAGCAGCGCATGCCCGAGCCCCGTCGGCACCGATAGCCGCACATGGCCCTGCAGGCTCTTTCCCATATTGCTGATCAGTGCATTGGCGGCCGCCACCTCGCCGAGGATGTTGCGCCCATGCTCGTAGAGGCCGGCGCCTACCGGGGTGGGCTCGACATGGCGTGTCGTGCGGCGCAGCAGCTGCACGCCCAGTTCCTCCTCGAGCGCGCGCAGGTGGTAGCTGACATTGGCGCGGGTCATCTTGAGCTTGCGCGCGGCGGCGCTGAGATTGCCGGCGTCGACGATGTCGACGAACAGGCGCAGGGCGTTAAGGTCCATCGGGCGGGTCCATAGGGCGGCTGGCAGGCTGGCGAGTCCCGGGAAAGCGGCGATTGCGACACGATCCGCGCTGGCGCGCGGGGCGCCGGCCCCGTCACGGGGCGCTTGCCTGGAAGCGGCGTGCGGGCCCCGCATTCTAAACCGGCGCCTTCCTTGCCCCTTCCTTGCCCTTTCCTCGCCACGCTCTATTGTCAAGGAGATGCGGGGTGCGCGCCGCTATCGGTGAGCGGGTGAGCGCGCCGCCGCGACTCTGGAGCAAGATCGTGGAAGCTGCGCCCCCGGTGCGGGGTTCGCGGCGCGCAACGCGCGAGCCAGCGGCGCCGGTCATCCAGCCGGCGTGGGTACGGATCACGCATTGGATCAACGCGCTCGCCGTCATCGTGATGATGCTCAGCGGCTGGCGTATCTACAACGCCTCTCCGCTGTTCGCATTCCACTTTCCCAACAGCATCACGCTTGGCGGCTGGCTGGCCGGCGCGCTGCAATGGCACTTTGCCGCGATGTGGCTGCTGGTCGCCAATGGCATCGTCTATCTGGTCATGAGCGTGGCCACCGGCCGCCTGTGGCGGCGTTTCATGCCGCTGTCGGTGGGCGGCGCCCTGCGCGATGTCGTGGCGGCCTTGCGCGGCAGGCTTGCGCATCCCGATCTTGCCGAATACAACGCCGCGCAGCGCTTGCTATACCTGGGGGTGGTGCTGGTCATCGCGCTCACGGTGATATCGGGGCTGGCGATCTGGAAGTCCGTGCAGTTTCCCTTGCTGCGCACCTTGATGGGTGGCTATGACGCGGCACGCTGGGTGCATTTCACGGGCATGAGCCTGATCGCGCTGTTTATTGTGGTGCATGTGGCGATGGTGCTGGTGGTGCCGCGCACCCTCGTCATCATGCTGCGCGGCCGCTGAGCCGCGCGTCAACGGAACGGAGCGCTGATGTGAACGAGCGAGGACGTATCGCCAGGCTTGACCGCAGGCTGATCTTGCGCGACGCCGAGCGTGAACTCGAGATGCCCTCGCGACGCCTGTTCGGGCGCCGCGTGCTGACGCTGGGCGGATTGCTGCTGCTCAGCGGCTGCAGCATCACCGACAACGACTCGGTGCAGGCCTTCCTGATGGCGGTTTCACGCTTCAACGATCGCGTGCAGGGCTGGCTGTTCGATCCTAAACGGCTGGCGCCGACCTATCCCGAATCGATGATCACGCGGCCGTTCCCCTTCAACGCCTATTACGGGCTGGACGAGGTGCCGGAGGTGGATGCGGAGTCGTTCCGCCTGGAGGTCGGCGGCCTGGTCGAGCGCAAGGCGCCGTGGACGCTCGATGCGCTGTACGCGCTGCCGCAGACCGCGCAGGTGACGCGGCACATCTGCGTGGAGGGCTGGAGCGCGATCGGCAAATGGGGCGGCGTCCGTTTCTCGACGTTCCTGGAACGCATCGGCGCGGACACCACGGCCAAGTACGTGGGATTCCGCTGCGCGGACGACTATTACGAAAGCATCGACATGCCTACCGCGCTGCATCCACAGACCCTGCTGACGTTCACCTATGACGGCGCGCGCCTGCCGGCGAAGTACGGTTTCCCGATGAAGCTACGCATGCCGACCAAGCTGGGCTACAAGAACCCCAAGCATATCGTTGCCCTCTTCGTCACCAATAAGTATCCCGGCGGTTACTGGGAGGACCAGGGATACAACTGGTTCGGCGGTTCCTGACCGTCGGCCCGGGCCGGCGCGGTGCCGGCCACCTCATCCACGCTTGGAGAAAGCAATGAACAAATACTGCGTGATACTGCTTTCGTCGCTGGCCCTGCTTGCCGGGAACGCGCTGGCACAGGACACCATGAAGAAAGACGAAATGGGCAAGGACAGCAGCATGGCCAAAGACACCATGGGCAAGAGCGACATGAGCAAGGACAAGATGTCCAAGGACAAGTCGGCCAAGAGCCATGCGAAGAAGGGCAGCAGCATGGGCAAGGAAGAGATGGGCAAGGAAGAAGCCGGCAAGAGCGAGATGGGCAAGGAGCCGGCGAAGCCGTAGCTGCCATCGGCGCCATTCCGCCTGCAGCGGCCCGGTAGGTCCGGGAGCCGGGCCGCCGGCGTGCGGTCGTGACGAGGCAGCAAGCAGGTCGCACGGAGGCCGCGAGAGGGCTCGATTGTCAAATAACGTTATCCATTCTGTCCAACGGATCATGGATTGTCAAAGCGGCTGTTCGGCGTACCATGGTGGGCTACCTTGTAGCAACGGATTGACCGGAGAACCGCCATGGCCCTTGATGCCGAATCCTTCTCGCTGCTGCGCGCCTCGGTGCAGCGTTTCATCGACGAGCGCCTGAAGCCCGCAGAGGACACCCTCGAAGAGACGGACGACGTGCCGGCCGAGATCGTTGCCGACATGAAGGAAATGGGCCTGTTCGGCATCTCCATTCCGGAGAATTACGGCGGCATCGGCCTGTCGATGTCGCAGGAATGCGATGTGGTCTACGATCTCGGCCACACCGCGTTCGCGTTCCGCTCGGTGTTCGGCACCAATGTCGGCATCGGCTCGCAGGGCATCCTGATGGACGGCACCGAGGCCCAGAAGCAGGCCTACCTGCCGAAGATCGCCAGTGGCGAGCTGATCATCTCGTTCGCGCTGACCGAGCCGAACGCCGGTTCCGACGCCGCCTCGCTGCAGACCAAGGCCGAGCTCGACGGCGACCACTACGTCATCAACGGCACCAAGCGCTTCATCACTAATGCGCCGCGCGCCGGCGCGTTCACGCTGATGGCGCGCACGGGCGGCCCGGGGGCCTCGGGCATCTCGGCCTTCATCGTGCCGGCCGACACCCCGGGGATCTCGCTGGGCAAGCCGGACAAGAAGATGGGGCAGCGCGGCACCAAGACCTGCGACGTGGTGCTGGAGAATGCGCGCGTGCCGGCGGCCAACATCATCGGCGGCGTGCCGGGCGTGGGCTTCAAGACGGCGATGAAGGTGCTCGACCGCGGCCGCCTGCATATCTCGGCGCTGGCCTGCGGCATGGCGCACCGGCTGATCACCGATGCCGTGGCCTATGCCAAGGAGCGCAAGCAGTTCGGCCACCCGATCGGCGACTTCCAGCTGATCCAGGCCATGCTGGCCGACAGCCAGGCCGAGCTGTACGCGGGCCTGTCGATGGTGCGCGACTGCGCCCAGCGCTATGACGCCAAGACGCCGGGCAAGAGCGACCCCGAGGTCAGCATGCTTGCCTCCTGCACCAAGATGTTCTGTACCGAGATGGTTGGCCGCGTGGCCGATCGCGTGGTGCAGATCCACGGTGGCGCAGGCTACATCGCCGAGTACAAGGCCGAGCGCTTCTACCGCGACGTGCGCCTGCTGCGCCTGTACGAAGGCACCACGCAGATCCAGCAGCTCATCATCGCCAAGCAGCTGCTGCGCGACTGAGGCGCCGTGGGCACCGCCAAACCCGCCGGCTCCGATGTAGCGTCACGCTGCGTCACGCTGCGCGCCGTCGTCGCCGCCTACCGCAGCGCGGTCCCGGCCTACACGCTGATTGCCACGCCGGCGGCGCTGCTGGCCCTGTGCGCGTCCGGCCTGCCGCCGCGGGCGGCGGGCGATCCCCGCGCCCATGCCCATCAGCAGATGCTGCGCGACTACGTGCGCGACAGCGGCATCGCGCTGCCCGGCGCCGTCGTGGTGGCGGTGGCGGGCGGCCGCATGCGCTGCGAGGCGGACCACCTCTACGCGCTTGATCTCGAACCGCATGCGGGCGATCGCCTGATCCTGCTCGATGGCAGCGAGCGCCTGGCCGAACTGGCTCGCAGTCCTTGGGGCGCGTGCCAGACCTATGTGTCTGCCGTGCCTTGGCAGGGGTGCGCGGAGAGCTTCGGGGTGGCGCCGGTCGCCTTGGACGGTGCGATGGCGGAAATGATTGCGCAGGCGCCGAAGCCGGCGGGAGAGGACGGGGACGGGATCCTCGCTGCGATCCCGGACGCAGCGGACAGCACGGCGGCTGCCACGGTCCGCTGCGCTGCCGCGCGCTGGGCCAATGCGGTACGCGTCTGGCACTGAACGAGCGCAGGCCGAAGCACGGCCGGCTCGCGGCCAGGTCCATGCCATCCGTTCGAATGTTTCAATCGGCGTCAATCGGCGCGTGTCCGCGCGCCGTTCGGGGTCGCCTGGTCCGCAGCCGGCGAACGCCGGCCGCATGCCTTCACGCGGCCGGCACCTCAGGTGCCCCGCGCTCCGTGCCGTGCTGACGGCTCATTCGGCGGCTCATTCCGGCCAAACGGCATCCACGTCGCGCAGCAGGTGCCCCGCGAGAATGTAGTCGCCGAGGCGGCTTGCCTTGGCCTCGAGCTCGAGCAACTCACGGTCGGGCAGCGTGCCAAGATCGAACTGGCAATACAGGTTGCGTTGCCGGAACGTTGACTTGGGTTTGGCGAGCCCTTCGACCAGGGCTTCGCGGGAGCGGACGGCGATGCTCTCCTGTCCGCGATATTGCACCTTGATACCGCGCTTATCTCCGAGCCTGCCGAGTTCCACGGCATCCTGCCATCCGGTTTCGTAGTCCAGCTCAAGCGCCAGCACACCTTCGGTAGCGAGAAGCCGGAGCGCTTCCGCCTTGCTGCCAGCTCGCACGATAGACATCCACACCTCTTATATCGACTTATACTGTACGAATATACAGGCAATGCCGGGTTGCCGGCAAGGACTGCGGCATGCCAGGCGCCGCAATGGCGCCGAATGCTTCCGTTCGGATCCGTCGCACTCCTCCCTCGGTACGGTTGTGCTGGCTCATTCTAGCCGCGCCGGACGCCTCGGATATGACAGTTCCCACGCCTGAGGGAAGCTGAAGGAATTGCAGGCGTATGTCCGAATCCAGCCAGAATTCTTCGTGCGAAAGCGTACGATTCGGGAATGGAACTGGATCCTGAAACTTGCTACAAGGCCGTGGCCTCGCGCGATCGCCGCTTCGACGGGCGCTTCTTTGTTGGTGTATCGTCGACCGGCATCTACTGCCGGCCCATCTGCGCGGTGCGCACGCCCAAGCAGCAGAACTGCAGCTTCTTCGAGACCGCCGCGGCGGCCGAGAAGCAGGGCTTCCGCCCCTGCCTGCGCTGCCGGCCGGAACTCGCGCCGGGGCATGGCCTGGCCGACATCTCGGGCCGCCTGGCCCAGGCCGCGGCTACGCTGATCGAGGAGGGGCTGGTGGCGGAGGCCGGCGTGGCCGGGCTGGCGGCGAGAGTGGGCGTCAGCGAGCGGCACTTGCGCCGCTTGTTCGAGGCGCAGTTCGGCGTGTCGGTGCTCGAATATGCGCAAACCCAGCGCCTGCTGCTGGCCAAGCGGCTGCTGACAGACACGGCCTTGCCGGTGACCGAGGTGGCGCTGGCCGCCGGCTTCGGCAGCGTGCGCCGTTTCAATGATGTGCTGAAGGCACGCTACGGCCTGACGCCGCTGGCGATGCGCAAGCGTGCGGCCGACGCGGCGGCCGACCAGTTCGTCTTCGAACTGGGCTACCGGCCGCCGCTGGCGTGGGCGCCGCTGCTGGGGTTCCTGGCCATGCGGGCGGTGGAGGGTGTCGAATCCGTCGAGGACGATGCCTACGCACGCACCCTTGCCGTGGAAGGCGGCGGCCGCAGCCATCTGGGCTGGATCCGCATCGAGCACGTGGCGCCGCGCGCCGTGCTGCGCGTGACGCTGTCGGGCTCGCTCGCGCACGCAATCCCGCAAGCGCTGGGCAAGGTGCGCCGCCTGTGCGACCTGGGCTGCCGCCCCGATATCGTCGACCGCCACCTCGGTGCGTTGGCGCAGGACCTGCCGGGCATGCGGCTGCCGGGCGCCGTCGACGGCTTCGAGATTGCCGCGCGCGCGGTGGCGGGCCAGGTGATCTCGGTCAAGCAGGCGCGCGCCATGCTGGCGCGCGTGGCGGCCGCGCATGGCGAGGCATTGGCGCAGCCGCACGGCGCGCTGCAGCGCTGCTTCCCCTCGGCGGCCACGCTGGCCGCGTTGCCGCCCGAGGCACTGGCTGCCTGCGGAATGCCGCCGGCCAAGGTGCGTGCCATCCAGGCCATTGCCATTGAGGTAGCGCAAGGGCGGCTGCAGCTGGAACCGCCGGCCGAGCCCGAGGAAACCGTGGCGAAGCTGTGCGCGCTGCCTGGCGTGGGCGAATGGACCGCCCAGTACGTGGCCATGCGCGCGCTTGGCTGGCCCGACGCCTTCCCGGCTACCGACTACGCACTGCGCAAGGTGCTCGACACCGATGGCGTACGTGCGATCCAGGCGCATGCAGCACAATGGGCACCTTGGCGCGCCTACGCCGCCGTCCATCTGTGGCGCCGTTACGAGGAGAGCAAGACATGATCAGCCATCGCATCATCGCAAGCCCGCTCGGCGACATCCTGCTGCGTGCCGAGGACGAGCGGCTCAGCGGCGCCTATTTCGCCGGCCAGAAATACCATCCGGTGGGCGTGGTCCTCACGCCGCGGCCCCCGGCTGCGTCGGCACGCGTGTTCGAACAGGCGGCCGACGAACTGGCGGATTATTTCCGCACCGGCCTGCCGTGCTTCAAGGTAGCGCTGCGCCTGGATGGCAGCGCATTCCAGCGCGACGTCTGGCAGGCCCTGCTCGCCATCGTCCCCGGGCAGACGCTGTCCTACGGCGAACTGGCGCGGCGCCTTGGGCTGGCAGCCAGCCATGCACGCGCGGTGGGCGGCGCCGTCGGCCGCAACCCGATCTCGGTCATCGTGCCCTGCCACCGCGTGCTCGGGGCCAGCGGCAGCCTGACCGGCTATGCCGGCGGCGTGGAGCGCAAGCGCTTCCTGCTGCGGCTGGAGGCCAGCGCCGCGGCCGGGCAGCTGCCCGTGCTGCGCGCCGCCGCGTTGGCCGCCGCCTGATGTGAGCGGAGGCGGCCGGATCTCCGGCCGGCCGCGCCTTGGTGCGCCTGTTCATCGCCATCGACACGCCGCCCGCGCAGGCGGCGGCGCTGTTGGCCACGCTGCCGTCCCATCCGGGCATTCGTCCCGCACCGGTGGCGCAGCTGCATCTGACGCTGTGCTTTCTCGGCGAGCGTGATGCCGACGCCGTGCCGACCGTGGAACGGGCCCTCGGCGGCGTTTCCATGCCGGCGTTCGTCATGGCGGCGCAGGGTGCCGGCCGCTTTCGCGGGCGCCAGGGCAGCGTGCTCTGGGCCGGCGTGGCCGATCCCGCGCCGCTGCTGGCGCTGCATGCTGACTTGCGCCAGGCGCTGCGGGACGCCGGCGTGCCGCTCGCACGGGAGCGATTCCTTCCGCACCTGACGCTGGCCCGCTGCCGCTCCGCCGTGCCCGAGCCCCTGGTGCGCGCCTGGCTGGCCGCCCAGCGCGACGCCCGCTGGCCGCCCTGCGCAGTCGACCGTTTCCTGCTCTACGCGAGCGAGTTGCAACCGGACGGCGCGCACCACCACGTCCTGCATGCCTATCCCCTGGGCGGTGCTACGACAGCCTGCTGAACCCGAGGGCCAGCCCCAGGCTCAGCAGGGCGGAGCCGATGCACTTGTCGAGCAGGCGGGCGTGCCGCAGCATTGCCGCACGCAATGCGGGGGCGGCAAAGCAGCAGGCCACGAGGCTGAACCACACCAGGTGCGTGGCTGACATAAACAGGCCATAGCCGAACTGCACGGCCAGCGGTGTGTGCGCATCCACCACCTGCGTGTAGGTGCTGACGACGAAGAGCGTGGTCTTCGGGTTGAGTGCATTGGTGAGAAAGCCCATGCGCAGTGCCGCATGGGCGGGCAGGCCAGCCTGGGCCGGCAGGCCTGCGTCGGCGGGCGGGCGCCGCCGCAAGGTCTGGATTCCGATCCAGATCAGGTAGGCCGCGCCGAGCAGCTTCACCGCGCTCAACAGTCCGTGCGCATGCTGCATCAGCAGCGCTACGCCGAACATGGTGTAGAAGACGTGCACCTGCACTCCCAGCGCAATGCCCAGCGCGCCCAGCAGGCCGGTGCGCCTGCCGTGCAGGTAGCTGTTGCGGACCACCATGGCGAAGTCGGGGCCGGGGCTGACAACCGCCAGCACCGTGATGGCGCCAACGGCGAACACTTCCGTCAATGCAGTCATCGTGATAGTTTCCCTTGTGTATCTGCTGGCTTTCCGGCGTGCCGTTGCATGCCGTGAATCGTCATTCTGATTGGGTGTTGGCGCGGAAAAAAGCGATATATGCTGTGCGGAAAACGTGAGAAAAACTGACATGAGCGACGGTGGATCGATGCACTGGCTGGGTTGGATCCGTTTCTTCGAGGCGGCAGCGCGTCACGGCAGCTTCGTGCGTGCCGCCGAGGAATTGCATCTGACCCACGGGGCGGTCAGCCGCCAGATCAGGCAGCTGGAGGAAGTCCTTGGCGCGCCACTGTTCGAGCGCCGCAACCGGGCGGTCTTCCTCACCGATGCCGGGCGTACGCTGCAGGCCGCCGCCAGCCAGTCGATGGACCTGCTGGCAGCCGCGGCGGAGCGCATCCGCGCCGCCGGCCGCCGGCAGCGGGCGCTGGTCTTGTCCTGCGAGCCGACCATCGCCATGCGCTGGCTGATTCCGCGCCTGCCGCGGCTGGCCGCCGCGCATCCCGACATCGAGGTGCACCTGCTCGCAGCCGGCGGGCCCATCGACTTCGCGCGCAGCGGGGCCGACCTGGCGCTGCGGCGCAATGACTTTCCGATCGATGCGCGCATGCACGTCGCCACGGTCGTGCCGGAATGGGTCGGGCCGGTCTGCCGGCCGGATCTCGCCTCCAGCCTCGATGGCGGCCTCGATGGCGACGGGCCGCCGCCTGCACGGCTGCACACCCGGACGCGGCCGGACGCCTGGGCGGCGTGGGGACGCGCCTCAGGCCGCTCGCCCCGCCTGGGCGCGGATGCCTGGTACGAGCACTTCTACCTGAGCCTGCAGGCGGCATCTGCCGGACTGGGGTGCGCGCTGGCTTCGCGGCTGATGGCGGCGGATGAGCTGGCCGACCACCGCCTGGCGGCGCCGCTGGGCTTCGTGCAGGACGGTTCGGCCTACTGCCTGCTATCGCCCTCGCCGATCGAGGAGGACCCCCGCCGCACCGCCTTGCTGGCCTGGCTGCGCACGCAGGCGCTGGCCTGCCTGCCGGCCGGGGCTGCACAAGCGGAGTAAGCGGAGTAAGCGGAGTAAGCGGAGTAAGCGGAGTAAGCGGGGCAGCGGCGTGCGCCCGGCACCGCCGCACTCAAATTTTCGCTCAAGTTTTGCGCCGACTGGCCGAAGGCTATGGCAGGCCTTGCGCAGGGATGCTGTGCCCGCTTAACATGCGGGCGCCCGCTGCCCTCGCCAGGCCGCGATCCTCTGCCGCGGTGCCCGAGCGCGCCCAGTGCTGCCGAATCCCTTGCGTTTGCGTGAAGTCATGAAGCCACAAGATTCCTCTGAGCCATCCCAGGACGAAACCGTACAGGCGGAGGAATTGATGCCCATGCCGGACGAACGCTATCGGCTCACGCATCCTTCCCAGATCGGCACGGTGCTGCGGGACCTGGCCTGGCAGAAGTGCATCGTGAACGTGCGCGCGCGTGGCGGTCACGACATGGTCACCTCCGTGCTGCAGGTGGATCCGGCAAGCCGCAGTTTCATCTTCGACTGGTGCCGCGCCGATACAGAGCGCCAGGCGCTGCTGGCCTCGCAAGAAAACGCAGTCTCAGCCTTGCTGCGCGGCGTGCCGGTCAACTTCATGATCGGCAAGCCGTCCACGACCGAATTCCAGGGCGGCCCGGCCTTCGTCGCCAGCTTTCCCGAGAAGCTCTACCATTTCCAGCGCCGCCGCCATTTCCGCGCACGCACGCTGGTGACCAAGGGCTATCGGTGCGAATTGCACGCGGCCAACGACCAGGTGCTGAAGCTGGACATCGCCGACCTGTCACTGTCAGGCGTGGGCCTGCGTTCCAAGACGGTGACGGCGGAGCAGCTTCCGCTCGGCGCCGTGTTCAAGAAATGCACCCTCGATTTCGCCGAGCTTGGCAAGATCGTGCTGGACCTGCAGATCGTCGGCCACTGGTTGGTCGGCAGCGACGGCAATGGCATCCTTCACTTCGGCTGCGCCTTTTCCTCGCTCGACGGCCGGCTCGAGAACTTCCTGCAGCGGCTGGTGTTCCAGCTCGAACTGGCCCACCGGGGCTGATCCACCGAGGCTGATAGGCAGCGCGGACGGGGCGGACCGGCGCGCCGCCATCCGTCCTTGTCCAGGCCATGGCCGGGCGAGGTTGCGCCTCAGGCCGCGATCAGCTTTCCGATCGCCGCCGCTGCCTCGCGCATCGGCGGCAGCAGCCGCGTCACCATCTCCGCTTCACTCACCTGCTCCGCGCGCACGCTGACGCTGATGCCTGCCAGCACCGCGCCGGAAACCGAGCGTACCGGCGTCGCGATCGCGCGCAGGCCGGGTTCCAGCTCCTCGTCGATCAGCACGTAGTCGCGCTCGCGCGCATGGACAAAGCTGGCCTCCAGTTCCGCGCGGGCCACCTTGGTCTGCATGGTGCGCGGGCGCAGGTCCGCCCGCTCAAAGTAGGCCTCGAGCGCGGCCTGCGGCTGGTGTGCCAGCAGCAGCCGGCCGATCGAGGTGCAATAGGCCGGCAGCCGGCTGCCCATCCCCAGCGAGAAAGTGAGCACGCGCTGCACCTCTGAGCGCACCAGGTAAAGGATGTCGGTGTCATCCAGGATGGCCAGCGCGCATGTCTCGCGGATGGCGGCGCTGAGCGCGTCGAGGATGGGCTGGGCCAGGGAGACCAGCGAAGTCGAGGAGAAATAGGCGTGGCCCAGATGCAGCACGCGCGGGCGCAGCGCGAACTGGCCGTCCTGCTGGCTGACGTAGCCGAGCTGTTCCAGCGTATAGAGACAGCGCCGCACCGAGGCGCGTGACAACTGCGTGCGCTGCGCGACCTGGGAGATGGTCAGTGGGCGCTTGCGTTCGGAAAACGCCTCGAGCACGGCCAGTCCGCGCCCGAGCGACAACATGAAATTGGGATCGCCGGCAAAGCTCGAGAGTTGGTCGGTCGGCGGGGTGGCGGTGCGGACGGTGTCGGCCAGGGCTTGACCGATGCGGAGGCGGCGCGAGGATTCCATGGCCTAGCTTGCGCTGTTCGATAATCGCGCAATGGTAAACCGCCTTGCCCCGGCCGGCCAGTGTTTCGCCACCGGGGCGTGACCTGGCACAAGGCGGGCAAGGCGGGCGGACCGCAGGCAAAAAAAATCGCCGTCGGAGACGGCGGGTGGAAGGGGGCGTCTGCCAGGACGGGGGCCCCGCAGACCCTGGAAGCATAGGCAGCCGTTACAAGACATTGAATACAACTTTGGTGGGGAGCGAATGTGACGCGTTCCGGTGAGAATGCGTCACGCGCCGCCCGCCCTACAGCGACGGCGGCCGGGCAGGCCAACTAGAATGAAACGGATTGGTGCGTGCCTGGAGATGTCATGCACGGCTACTTCTTTTGCCAGACCGCCGCGGGGCAGTTCTCACTGATTCCGCGCGAGCGCGACTGGATGCTGTTGCTGGGAAATGGGGTGATGGGGCGCTATCCGGACGCGCAGGCGGCGGTGGATGCGTTGTGGGAAGGCAGGCTGTCGCTGCACGGCAAGGTCCTGGATGCCAGCGCGCTCGGCGTACCGCCGCGCGCGCAGGAATGGCTCTATCACATCTTGAGTCGATAAGCGATGACGTTCACCGCGCGACCGCGACGCGCTTCGCGGCCGCCCGGGAACGCCGTCAGCACGCGCGGCCTGCGCCGCGCGTGGCTTGGACTTGCCGGAGCCGGCACAGCGAGGGAGGTCGCCATGGGAAGACTCATTGAGTGGGCTAAAAAACATACCAGCCGCCTGTTTCCGATGTCTGCGCAATACGCCGGCGAGGGGGGCAGCCTCGTACGCGTCAGCTGGCAGGCGCTGTCCTCCACCCAGGATGGTCAGCGTACCTGTGTGGCGGAGTTGCAGTTCGACCAGAGCGTGATCGACGCGGTCTACCTTGCCACGCCCGGCGAACTGGACCGCATCGGCTCCCACCTGACCGATCTCGTGTCGCGCTGGCTGAGCACGGACGATCTGGCGTGCATGGGCAGCGAGCCGGTCGTGATCCCTGTCGGCGAGCGGCTGCTGGATCACTGAGGCCGGCGCGCCGGGATCGGCGCGCGCGACGCGGCGCGTGCCGATGGCCGCCGCCGGCCGGCGGTATACTGGGAGCCGTTTTCATTGCATCCGCCGCCGGCTTGCGCGTCCGCCGCGTGGCGCGCCACCAGCCACCGTGCCACAACATCCTGCCGACAACGATCCCCGTCCGCTGCCCCCCGAACGCCCGGGCGACAACGAATGCTGCCAGAGCGGCTGCGATCCCTGCGTCTTCGACTTCTACGCCGACGAAATGGAGCGCTACCGCGCCGAACTGCGCGCCTGGGAGGCGCGCCATCCCGGGCACGCCGAGCGCGCGCCGACCTGAAGGCCCGCCGCGATGCGCGAGCTGCGCGACTTCCTGCTGCGCCATCCCCGGCTCTTCGTGCTGACCGGAGCCGGCATCAGCACGGATTCCGGCATTCCCGGCTACCGCGACGCCCAGGGCGCGTGGCAGCGCACGCCGCCGGTGCAGCTGCAGGACTTCCTCGGCTCGCACGCCGCCCGGCAACGCTACTGGGCGCGCAGCATGGTGGGCTGGCCGATCGCCGCGGGCGCGCAGCCCAATGCGGCGCACTACGCGCTGGCCGAACTGCAGTTGCAGGGCAGGTTGAGCGGCCTCGTCACGCAGAACGTGGACGGGCTGCACCAGCGCGCCGGCAGCACCGGCGTGATCGAGCTGCACGGCACCATTGCCACCGCTTCCTGCCTGTCATGCGGCGAGCAGCACGCGCGCACACTGATCCAGCGCGAGCTGGAGCAGCACAATCCGGACTGGCTCGGCCTGCGGGCGGAGGCGGCCGCCGACGGCGACGCGCACCTCGAGTCCGAACACTTCGGTCATTTCCATGTGCCGGTGTGCCGCCGCTGCGCGGGCATGCTGAAGCCGGATGTGGTCTTCTTCGGCGACTCGGTGCCGCGCGAGCGCGTGCAGGCCGCCACGCAGGCCCTCGAGGCGGCCGATGCGGTGCTGGTGATCGGCTCCTCGCTGATGGTCTATTCCGGCTACCGCTTCTGTGTCTGGGCGCAGCGGATGGGCAAGCCCGTGGCGGCGCTCAACCTGGGCAAGACCCGCGCGGACGCCATGCTCGCGCTCAAGGTGATGCAGCCTTGCGGCCCGGCGCTGTCGGCGCTGGTGGCTGGCCTCGCGGCGCCCGCCGCCTGAGCGGCGCGACCGGCGTGTCCGGCGTGTTGCGGTCCCTGGCCGCGTAAGCTGGAAACGCGGCCTGCGGCCGCGTAAGTTGGAAGCGCGGCCTGCGGCCGCGTCAGCGCTGCTTGATCTGCACGCTGATACCGTCGGACAAGACCGTGATCGCGCCCGGCTCGATATCGCGCCCGCCGATGTGCAGTTCCTCCGGTTTGAAGGTGTAGAGCGGATAGTCCTTGAGCAACTGCTGCGCGGCGGTGGCGCCGATGGCATTCAGCGGCTCCTGGTATTGCGCCGGCATGCCCGCGACCTGCACCTGCTGCAGCGTCGGATTGTCCAGCAGCACCGCGCGTCGTGCGGGGTCATAGCGGATGCCGCTGTTGAGCGCGAGCGATCCGTTGAGCGGGGCGCCATTCAGCATGAGGTTGTCGATGCGCGCGTCCACCTGCGTGGTGACGCGGTTCGACGCCGGGTCCAGCAGCAGGCGCGGGTGGCTCAGCTCGACGCTGAGCAGGCCGCCGCCATAGCGAAGCGTGGCGGGAAAGCGCTGTGCCAGCGCCTGCTCCAGTTGGTCGCGCGTGAAGGTGTATTCACCGGTCCAGATGTTGTAGCCGGCCAGCGCGCCGTGCGCGCCGAGCGCCAGCGCGGCGGTGAGCGATGCGGCGATGCAGCGGATGGCGCGACGGCGCGCCGGTCGCGGGGATTGCTTGGGGGTGTTGGACATGGATGGACGTGCGGATGGCGGCGCCCGGCGCCGCAATATCCAATCAGACTCCGCGCCCACGGGCTTCGTTCCGGACATCCGCGGGTGCGCGCTATGCGCCACGCGTCACGTGGCGCCGCGGGGCCAGTCTCCCGGCAGGATCAATAATGCGGGGGAATCTCATGCTGCGGGCCCGCGTTGTCGGCGCCGCCGCTGTTGCGAACCTGCTGGTAGAGTGCCCGGAACTGCTCCTGCAGCAAGGCGATTTGCTGCTGCTGCCTCGCCACGGTCGCGTTGAGCGTTTCCAGCAGGTCCTCCTGGAAGGCCAGCTTGATCTCCAGTTCGGTAAGGCGGGACTCCATCGCGCGTTCTCCATCTGACTTCGCCATGCGGGCGGGCATTGTAGAACATGGGACGCGTGGATGCTCCGCCTGCCGGCGCGCACGGGCCGGCAGGGGCTCAAGGGCTCAAGGGCTCAGGGCTCAGGGCGCGTCATGCGCCACGATCACCATCCATGAGACGCCGAAGCGGTCCGCCACCATGCCGAAGGCCGGCGAGAAGAAGGTGCGGCCCAGCGGCATCAGCACCTGGCCGCCATTGCCGAGGGCGTCGAACAGGCGCCGGGCTTCGGCTTCGTCCTTGGCATCGAGCGACAGCGCGAAGCCCTGGAAGGCGGGCTTGCCCTCGCAGCGGCCGTCGGAAGCCATGACCGTGGTGTCACCGATACGCAGCGCCGCGTGCATGATCTTCTCGACATTGGCAGGCTGCGCGCAGCCGCTGCCCGGCTGCTGCGGCTCAGGGTTGTCCTTGAAGCGCATCAGGGTGATCACTTCCGCGCCGATGGCGCCCCGGTAGAACTCGACCGCCTCTTCGCAGCGGCCATCGAAGAACAGGTAGGACTGGACTTGCATGGATGCTCTCCTGGAAGTCGCGCCGCGCCACCATCGCGGCGACGGCGCAGGTTTGTGTACGGCGTACACAAAAACATAGGCGCTAATGTGGTTGTTGTCCACATAATCGCGTGCCCGGTTACAAAAATGCGGTGCCCCCGGAGCTTGCTCTAGACTGGCGGCCTGCCGGCGAGGCAGGGGGAAGGAGACATCGTGCGTTATGAATTGACGGACCTGCGGTTGTTCCAGGCGATCGCGCAGGCACAAAGCCTCTCGAACGGCGCGGCGGCCGTGCACATCACGGCCTCGGCTGCGAGCTACCGCTTGAAGAACCTGGAGCACGCGATGGGCACGCCACTGTTCGTGCGCAGCGCGCGTGGCATGGAACTGACACCGGCGGGCGAGACGCTGCTGGTCCATGTGCGCGAGCTGCTGCTCGGCGTCGAGCGGATGCATGGCGAGGTGGGGCGCTTTGCCGCCGGGCTGCGCGGCCACATCAAGCTGCTGGCCAACAGCAGTTCGCTCAATGGCTTCATCATCCCCAGCGTGAGCCGCTTCCTGGGCGCGCATCCCGAGATCAATATCGATCTGGAGGAGCGTGCCAGCGAGGCGATCCTGGCCGCGGTGGCGGCACAGGAGGCCGATATCGGCATCCTCGCGGCCGCGGTCGACACGCCGGGCGTGCGCGCGTCGCGCTACGCGGTGGACGAACTGATCCTGGCCGCGCCGCCCGGTCACCCGCTGCTGCGCCAACCGGGCGCGGCCGGCGGCATCCGCTTCGGCGCGGCGCTGGAATTCGACTTTGTCTGCATGAGCCGCGCCAGCAGCAACTATCTGTTCCTGCGCGAGATGGCGCAGCGCGAGGGGCGCAGCCCAAACGTGCGTTTGCACGCGCACGGCTTCGATGCCGTGCTGGCGCTGGTCGAGGCGGGCGTGGGGCTGGCGCTGGTGCCGCGCAGCGTGGCCGCGGCAGCGCTGCAGCAGGCGCGCATCGGCGCCGTGCCGCTGGCCGAACCGTGGGCGCGCCGCGAACTGAGCCTGATCGTGCGCGCCGATGGCCGGCTGCCGGCTTTCACCGCCGCCTTCGCGCAGTTCCTGCTGGAGGATCCGAGCGTGGCGGCCACGCGCGAGGCGGGCTGAAGGACCGTGGCGGCGGTGGCCGCCCCGGTGTCCGGAGCGCGGGCGGACTCAGCGCTTGCGCTGCAGGAAGGACTGCATATGCTGCTGCGGCTCGCCGGTGTCGAAGGCGCTGCCGAACTCCGCCACGCTGCGCGCGATCGATTCATCGACCGGCGCATCCTCCCACTCGCGCAGCAGCCGCTTCTGCTGGCGCAGCGCCGTCGGGCCGAAGCCGGCCAGCAGCGTGGCCAGCCGCGCGACTTCCTCGTCCAGCGCCGCCAGCGGCACGGTCTTGTGCACCAGGCCCCAGGACAGCGCTTCGGCGGCCTCGCAATGCTCGCCGGTCAGCAGCAGCCAGGCGGCACGCGCATTGCCGATCAGCCTGGGCATCAACGCGGCGTGGATCACCGAGGGAATGCCGACCTTCACCTCCGGCATGCCCAGGCGCACGTCGTCGGCGGCGATGCGCAGGTCGCAGGCCAGCGCCAGTTCCAGGCCGCCGCCCAGGCACCAGCCGGGCATGCGTGCGATGACCGGAGCCGGGCAATGCCGCACGGCGTCACACAGCGCGCGCAGGCCGCTGATGAAGCGCTCGGCGCTGGCGCGGTCCAATGCCGCCATTTCCTTGATGTCGGCGCCGCCGACCAGCCCCTTGTCGCCGCTGCCGCGCAGGATCAGCACGCGCACGTCCGGGTTGGCCGACAGTGACGTGACTGCCGTGGTCAGCGCCTGGATCACCGGGGTGGAGAGAATGTTCAGCGAGCCGGCGCCGCGGATGGTGAGCGTGGCGATGCCCTGGGCGTCGACCTCGACGCCGGCGTACTGCGCATATTGCGAGTCTTGCGAGTCGGCCTGCTGGCCTTGCGTGACGATTTCACTCATGGATTCTTCCTGGTTCTCGTGGTTCTCGTGGTGGTCGTGGTGACGGTCGTTGCGCCGGCTCATTGCAGCTTGGCGAAGTGGATATCCTCGACGATCTTGCGCCAATGCGCATTCTGCGTGCGGATGAGCTGGGCGAACGCCTCGCGCGAGCTCGGGCTGGGCAGGGCGCCCTGCTTCTCGATGGCGGCCACTACCTCTGGCTCGGCCAGCACCTGGCGTACGGCCTGGTTGAGCTGGTCGAGGATGGGCGCCGGCACGCCGGCGGGCGCGCCCAGGCCGAACCATGAGGGGTTGTTCATCGCGGGCAGGCCCAGTTCGCCGTAGGTGGGCACGTCGGGCAGCAGCTTCAGGCGCTGGCGCGCCGCCACCGCAAGCGGGCGCAGGCGGCCGCCCTGGATCAGGCCGGCCGAGGAGGGAATGTTGTCGAACACCACCTGGATCTGCCCGGCCACGGCGTCGTTGAGCGCGGGGCCCAGGCCCTTGTAGGGCACGTGCAGCAGCTTCGTGCCGGTTTCGCGCATGAACAGTTCGCCGTTCATATGGCTCAGGCCGCCGTTGCCGGAAGAACCGAAGGAGTATGCGCCCGGTTTGGCCTTGAGCAGGCTGATGAAAGCGTGCAGGTCCTTGGCGGGGAAGTCCGGGTTGACCACCAGCACATTGGGCACGTCGGCCAGGTTGCTGATCGGCGCGAAGTCCTTGACCGGGTCATAGGGCGTCTTCAGGTAGACGTTGGGATTGACCGCATGCGAGCTCTCCACCTCCATCACCAGCGTGTAGCCGTCCGGCGCTTGCTTGGCGGCATAGGCGCTGCCCACCGCGCCGCCCGCGCCGGGACGGTTCTCGATCACCACCGGCTGCTTGAGCACGGGGCCGAGCCGCGTGGCGACGATGCGCGCGATGATGTCGGTGGTGCCGCCGGCCGCGTAGGGCACGATCAGCTTGATGGGCCGGTCGGGATAGGGGCCGGCCTGGGCCGCGCTGGCGAGCGCGGCGCCCGCCAGCAGGGCGACGGCGCGGGGAAGCGTAGATCGCACGGTTTGTCTCCGAAGGTTGGGGATGTTTTGTGGTGGCGCGGCGCGCGGCGCGCGGCGCAGGGCCGCGCCCCGTCAGCCGGCGCCGTGCTCGTCCAGCAGCGGCGGCGCCAGTGTTGCGTGCGGCGGGCAGCCCGCCAGCATTGGGTTCCGGACCAGGGGGATGGCGCCCAGGCGCGGGTGCTCGACGTGCTGCAGCAGCGCGCGGTGCCGCACCTGCGGATGGGCGAAGACTTCCTCCATGGTGTGGATCGGGCCCCAGGGCACGTCGGCGGCATCGAAGGCCTCGGTCCAGGCGGCGCGGGGGCGCGTGGGAAAGACCTCGGACAGGATGGCGCGCAAGGCCTCCAGGTGCTGCAGGCGGGCGGAATTGGTGGCGTAGCGCGGGTCCGTGGCCAGCGCGCCGAGCCCGGCCACCGCGCAGAAGCGCGCGAACTGCGCGTCGTTGCCGATGGCCAGGATCAGGTGGCCGTCGGCGCAGCGGAAGACCTCGTAGGGCGCGCAGTTGGGGTGCGCGTTGCCGCTGCGCTGCGGGTTGCGGCCCGAGACCAGGTAGTTGGCGCCCTGGTTCGCGTTGAGCGCCACCGCCACGTCGAGCAGGGCAATATCGAGGTGCGCACCGGTGCCGCTCGACTGGCGCTGGAACAGCGCGGCCAGCACGGCCGAGGTGGCATACATGCCGGTGGACAGGTCGACCACCGCCACGCCGGTGCGCAGCGGCCCGGCGCCGGGCGTGCCGTCGGGCTGGCCGGTGTAGCTCATCAGCCCGCCCATGCCCTGGAATACGTAGTCGTAGCCGGGTTTGCCGGCCATCGGTCCCGACTGGCCGAAGCCGGTGATGGACAGGTAGACAAGGCGCGGATTGACCGCCTTGAGCGTGTCGTAGTCCAGGCCGTGGCGGCGCAGCGTGCCGACCTTGTAGTTCTCCACCAGCACGTCGGCCTCGCGCACCAGCTCCAGCAGGCGCGCATGGCCCTCGGCAGTGGTGAAGTCGAGCGCGATCGAGCGCTTGCCGCGGTTGCAGCAGAGGAAGTAGGCGGACTGGCGGGCCTCGCCGTCGGCCGCTTCCAGGTAGGGCGGCCCCCAGCCGCGCGTGTCGTCGCCGCGGCCGGGATGCTCGACCTTGGTCACTTCGGCGCCGAGGTCGGCGAGGTTCTGCGTGCACCAGGGACCGGCCAGGATCCGCGACAGATCCAGCACCTTGATCCCCTCCAGGGCCCGATGAAGCATGTCGGCTCCGTGTCGATGAAAGGTGCGGCCGAGTATGGGGGCGCTCCCCCGCGGCGGGCCAGTCGAGAGTTTTGAAGCGCGCGTTCGCGCAATTCGAATGCCCGCCGCATGCCCGCGCCCGTCGCCGCCGTTTGGCGCACCGTTTGGCGCACCGGCGCGTCCGTGTCACAATTACGGATTGGCATCCGAATCCGGCTGCTCGCGTTGCCTGGTCCCGCCCGGGGCCGGAAAACCGGCGTTCCCGCCGAAAGGCCACCGCACGGCCGCGGGAAGAGCGCCGAAAGAGCCGACAAACTCACACCATCACTGGCGATGACTACCATTCTGCAGCACATTCCGACCGGCCAGCGCGTCGGTATCGCCTTCTCGGGCGGCCTCGACACCAGCGCAGCGCTCCTGTGGATGCGCCAAAAGGGCGCGATTCCCTACGCCTACACGGCCAACCTGGGCCAGCCCGACGAGCCGGACTACGACGACATCCCCCGCCGCGCCAAGCAATACGGCGCCGAGGACGCGCGCCTGATCGACTGCCGCCAGCAGCTGGTGGCCGAGGGCATCGCCGCGCTGCAGTGCGGCGCCTTCCACATCTCGACCGCGGGCGTGACCTACTTCAACACCACGCCGATCGGCCGTGCCGTCACGGGCACCATGCTGGTGGCTGCGATGAAGGAAGATGACGTCAACATCTGGGGCGATGGCAGCACGTTCAAGGGCAATGACATCGAGCGCTTCTACCGCTACGGCCTGCTGACCAACCCCGGCCTGCAGATCTACAAGCCCTGGCTGGACCAGACCTTCATCGACGAGCTGGGCGGCCGCAAGGAGATGAGCGAGTTCCTCATCGCCAACGGCTTCGACTACAAGATGTCGGTCGAGAAGGCCTATTCCACCGACTCGAACATGCTGGGCGCCACGCACGAGGCCAAGGACCTCGAGCACCTGAACGCCGGCATCAAGATCGTCCAGCCCATCATGGGCGTGCCGTTCTGGCGCGATGACTGCGCCATCAAGGCCGAGGAAGTCACCGTGCGCTTCGAGGCCGGCCAGCCGGTCGCGCTGAACGGCAAGACCTTCGCCAATGCCGTCGAACTGCTGGCCGAGGCCAACCGCATCGGCGGCCGCCACGGCCTGGGCATGAGCGACCAGATCGAGAACCGCATCATCGAGGCCAAGAGCCGCGGCATCTACGAAGCCCCGGGGCTGGCGCTGCTGTTCATCGCCTACGAGCGCCTGGTGACCGGCATCCACAACGAGGACACCATCGAGCAGTACCGCGACAACGGCCGTCGCCTGGGCCGCCTGCTGTACCAGGGCCGCTGGTTCGACCCGCAGGCCATCATGCTGCGCGAGGCCGCGCAGCGCTGGGTGGCCAGCGCCATCACTGGCGAAGTCACCATCGAGCTGCGCCGCGGCAACGACTACTCGCTGCTGAACACCACCTCGCCCAACCTGACCTACCAGCCCGAGCGGCTGACCATGGAGAAGGGCGAATCGATGTTCTCGCCGCAGGACCGCATCGGCCAGCTGACCATGCGTACGCTGGACATCGTCGACACCCGCCAGAAGCTGGTCAACTACACCAAGGGTGGCCTGCTGACCGGCGGCGACGCTGGCCTGCCCCAGCTGGAAGACTGAACGCGGATGGCAGCAGGGGCATGACTCCCGCTGCCTGTCCCGCACCGACGCCGCCGGCAGTCCTGCCGGCGGCGTTTTGTTTTTCCGGCCGCCAGGCCACGTCCCCGATGCCATGACCTCTTCCGCCAGCGATCCAAGGGATCCACAGACGACCGTTCCAGATTTCAGCGCCGAGGAGCAGGCCGGCTTCTACCGCCTGGTTGCGGCGCGGCGCGACATGCGCCATTTCGTCGCCGGTGCGCAGGTGGAAGAGACAACCCTGCGCCGCCTGCTGGAGGCGGCCCACAGCGCGCCCTCTGTCGGCCTGATGCAGCCCTGGCGCTTTATCCGCATCGCCGCCCCAGGCCTGCGCGCCCGCATCGCCGACCTGGTGGAGCAGGAGCGGCAGAACACCGCCGCGGCGCTGGGCGAGCGCGGCGAGGCCTTTCTCAAGCTCAAGGTAGAAGGCGTCAAGGATTGCGCCGAACTGCTGGTGGTGGCGCTGGCACCCGACGATGGCACCGTGTTCGGCCGGCGCACCATGCCGCGCGAGATGGCGCTGTGCTCGGCCGCCTGCGCGATCCAGAACCTGTGGCTGGCCGCGCGCGTGGAGAATATCGGGATGGGCTGGGTGTCCATGTTCGCGCCGCAGGCCCTGGCCGACCTGCTGCGCCTGCCGGCAGGCAGCCAGCCCATCGCCATCCTGTGCCTGGGGCCGGTCCATGCC
Organism: Cupriavidus sp. 09_S30; assembly: GCF_056930435.1. Taxonomy (NCBI): domain Bacteria; kingdom Pseudomonadati; phylum Pseudomonadota; class Betaproteobacteria; order Burkholderiales; family Burkholderiaceae; genus Cupriavidus; species Cupriavidus sp. 09_S30. The sequence continues at coordinate 3,270,538 of NZ_JBXOWI010000002.1, forward strand.
TTCTACCCGGCGCCGATGCTGGAGCTGGAGGGGTGGCGGCAAGGCCGTCCGCTCGACGCGCTGCTGCACACTGACGGCTGGGGCGAATAGCCGCGGCCTGCCCGCTGCCGCCCGGCGCTGCCGGTGCTGCCGGTGCTGCAGTGCGCCGACGCGCCGACGCGCCGCCGCTGTCGGCGTGTCGGCGTGTCGGCGTGTCGGCGGACAGGGCAGGGATCGCCTGCCCTGCAAGACCGCCGCGCACGCGGCACAATGCCAGTCGCGGCGGCCCGCGCCGCCACGCGTCGTCTAACCACCACCTGCAAAGACCCGCCATGCCTGACTCGAACATGCTCTATCGGCGCCTGGGCGCCAGCAACCTGAAAGTGTCGGCCCTCTGCCTCGGCACCATGATGTTCGCCGACCAGACCGATGAGGCCGAAGCCGGGCGCATCGTTGCCCGCGCGCGCGAGCGCGGCGTCAACTTCATCGATACCGCCGATGTCTACAGCCGGGGCGCCTCGGAGCAGATGGTGGGACGGCTGCTGACAGCGGACCGCGATCACTGGGTGCTGGCGTCCAAGCTCGGCAATCCCATGGGCCCGGGCCCCAACCAGTCGCACTATTCGCGCACCTGGATCCTGCGCGAGACCGAAGACAGCCTGCGCCGCCTCGCCACGGACTATCTCGACATCCTCTACCTGCACCGCGACTACGCCGGCGAGAACCTGGAGGAAGCGGTGCGCGCGATGGGCGACCTCGTGCGCGCCGGCAAGATCCGCTACTGGGCCCTGTCGAACTTCCGCGGCTGGCGCATCGCCGAAGTGGCGCGCCTGTGCGAGCAGCTTGGCGTGCCGCGCCCGGTCTGCTGCCAGCCGTACTACAACCTGCTCAACCGCATGCCGGAGGTCGAGATCCTGCCGGCCTGCGAATACTACGGACTGGGCGTGGTTCCCTACAGCCCGATCGCGCGCGGCGTGCTGACCGGCAAGTACGTGCCGGGTCAGCAGCCGCCAGAGGGCACGCGCGCCGGACGCGCCGACCGCCGCATCATGGAGACGGAGTTCCGCCACGAGTCGCTGGTCATCGCCCAGACGCTTAAGGCGCATGCCGCGACGCGCGGATTGACACTGGGGCAGTTCGCCACCGCCTGGGTGCTGGGCAACCCGCTGATCAGCTCGGTCATCGCGGGACCGCGTACGCTGGCGCAGTTCGAAGACTACTTCGGCGCGCTGGGGGTGCCGATCTCGCCGCAGGAAGAGGCCATGGTCGATGCCCTAGTGCGCCCGGGCCACGCTTCCACGCCCGGCTACACCGACCCGAACTATCCCTTCGGTGGCCGGCCGGTGACGGTGGCGGCGAACTGAGGGCACGGGGGGGCACGGCGGCGTTACCCCGCTGCCGCGCTTTGGTACCTTGCCGGGCCGGTCCGTTGCGCACGCGCGACCGGGCCGGCCACCTTGTGTGGCACGGTCTCCACCCGCCGCCGCGTCTCAAATTCTGTGCGCGAAAACACGCGCATTCCGCGCGCCAGCGACGATACTAGAGGGATCATCGAGCTTCCGTCGCAACGCTGCCGCAGGATTGCCGCCGTGCTGCCCAGGGTCCTGAACCGGTCTTCCGCCTCCGCGTCCGACGCGGAGCGCGAGGCCGTTCGCCGCGCGCCGCGGCGCGTCTGGATCCGAGTGGTGCTGCTGCTGACCACCCTGGGTGGCGTCTACATCATCGGTCACAGCATCGCCGATGAAATACGCACCTCGCGCCTGCAGGCGCGCTACTTCGCCCGCCTCGGGCGCGACCTCGGTTTCGAACTGCAGCCCGGCGCCAGCGACAGCATCCGGTATCCGCACCCGTCTCCTTATGACACCCGTTTGGGGTATGCGCTGCTGCCGGATATCGCGTCCCGGCTCGAGGCGCGCGGCTACGTGCCCGATGCCCAGGCGCGCATGTCCGATACGATGCTGCGGGCCGTCGATGCCGGCCTGTTCGCGCCTTACCGCGAAAAGGACCAGGCCGGGCTGGCGCTGCTTGACTGCAACGGCCTGACGCTGGCCTCACAGCACTATCCGCAGCGGCAGTACGATGGCTTCGGCGCGGTGCCGGCGGTGCTGGTCAGCGCGCTCCTGTTCGTCGAGAACCAGGGCTTGCTCAATCCCGAGTACCCGGAGCTGAATCCGGCCCTGGACTGGGTCCGCTTCTCGCATGCCATTGTCGACCAGGGCCTGCGGCTGGTGCTGCGCCACCACGAATCGCCCGGCGGCAGCACGTTGGCCACCCAGATCGAGAAGTTCCGGCACTCGCCTGAAGGCCGCACTGCTTCCGTCAAGGAGAAGCTGCGCCAGATGACCTCGGCCTCGCTGCGCGCCTATCTGGGCGGGCCGGACACACAGGCCGCGCGCGAGCGCATCGTGGTGGACTACCTGAACACCGTGCCGCTGTCGGCACGCGCGGGCTTCGGCGAGATCAACGGCATCGGCGATGGATTGTGGGTGTGGTACGGCGAGGACTTCGGCGAGGCCAACCGCCTGCTGGTGAACATGGATCCCGCCAATCCGACCCCGCGCGAGGCGCAGGTGTTCAAGCGCGCGTTGTCGCTGATCATCGCCCAGCGCCGGCCTACCTACCACCTGCGCCGCGACGACACCAACCTGGATGCGCTGACCGGCAGCTACCTGCGGCTGCTGTCGGCCAGCGGCCGCATCACGCCCGCGCTGCGCGATGCCGCGCTGGCACAGTCGCTGGAGAAGGCCGCGCCGCCGCCGCAACCGCAGCAGCCGCCCTACGTCACGCGCAAGGCCGTCAACCAGTTGCGCGCGGACCTGGCCAGGCTGACCGGCATTCCCAGCCGCTACGAACTCGATCGGCTCGACCTGCGCGCGAGCAGCAGCGTCAACCGCGAGGCGCAGGCCACCATCACGGACGCGCTGCAGCGCGTGCGCGAGCCGGATGGCGCGCGCGCCATGGGGCTGTACGGCTACAACATGCTGCGCCCCAAGGACGATCCCAGCAAGCTGGTGGCGAGCTTCACCCTCTACGAGCGGGTCGGCAATGCCAGCCTGCTGCGCGTGCAGGCCGACAATGTAGACCAGCCCTTCGACCTCAACAGCGGCGCGCGGCTGAACCTCGGCTCTACCGCCAAGCTGCGCACCCTTGTCACCTATCTGGAGATCGTCACTGAATTGCAGGCACGCTACGCCGGCATGAGCCGCGCCGAGCTGCAGGCCGTCCAGCTGCCGCGCCAGGATGTGCTCAGCCGCTGGGCCATCGACTACATGCTCAAGACCAAGGATGTCGACCAGCGCGCGCTGGAGCCGATGCTGGAAGCGGCGCTCGAGCGCAAGTATTCCGGCAATCCGGGCGAAGCCTTCTACACCGGCGGCGGCATGCAGGGCTTCTCCAACTTCGAGCGCTGGGAAGGCGAGCGCATCATGACCGTGCGCCAGGGCTTCCAGCATTCGGTCAACCTCGTCTTCATCCGGCTGATGCGCGACATCGTCCGCTATGAGGTGGCACAAGCCCACCCCGAGCTGGATCGGCTGATGGAGGACCGTTCATCGCCCGAGCGGCGCGGCTACCTCGAACGCTTCGCCGACATGGAAGGCAGCGCCTACATGACGGGCTTCTATCGGCGCTACCACGGCCTGGACCGGACCCACCGCGTCACCACGCTGCTGGACCGGGTGCGTGCGCCCGCCGCCATGCATGTCGGTGCGGTACGCCTGGCGGTGACGTTGCTGAGTGTGGAGCCTTCTCTCGACGAAGAAACCTTCGGCAAGGTGCTGCGCGCGCGCCTGCCCGCGCTGAAGCTGTCCGACGAAGACATCGACAAGCTCTACCAGAAGTATGGCCACGACAAGTTCAACCTGAACGACCGCGGCTACCTGTCACGCATCCACCCGCTCGAGCTGTGGCTGGTGGAATACCTGGCCAGCCACCCAAAGGCCACGCTGGCCCAGGTGCTGCAGGACAGCCGCGCGCAGCGGCAGGAAGTCTACCGCTGGCTGTTCCGCACGCACAGCAAGTTCGGCCAGGACAACCGCATCCGCACCCTGCTGGAGCAGGACGCCTTCGCACATATCGCGCAGCGCTGGCAGCGGCTTGGCTATCCCTTTGATTCGCTGACGCCGTCCTACGCCACCGCCATCGGCGCGTCGGGCGACCGCCCGGCAGCGCTGGCCGAACTGGCGGGCATCATCCTCAGCGGCGGCATGTCGGTGCGTACCGCCGCACTGACGCGGCTGCAGTTCGCCGACGGTACGCCCTACGCGACCCACTTCACGCTGCAGCCGCCGCCGCCCCAGCGCCTGCTGCCCGAGCCGGTGGCGGCGCTGGTGCGCCGCTCGATGACGGATGTGGTGGAGGGCGGCACCGCCAAGTCGATCCACGATGCGTTTATGGTGCCCGGCCAGCCGCCATCGATGCAACTTTCGGTGGGCGGCAAGACCGGAACCGGCGACCAGCGCTACCAGGTCGGCGGGCCCGGCGGCAGGGTGATCGCATCGTACTCGGTCAGCCGTTCAGCCACCTTCGTGTTCACGCTGGGTGAGCGCTACTTCGGCACCGTGACGCTGTTCGTCAAGGGTTCGGATGCAGCGCACTACAACTACACCAGCGCGCTTGCGGTGCACCTGCTGCGCGCACTGGCGCCGCAACTCACAGCGATGGCGGGCAGCACCGGAACGAATCGCGCCTTGCTGCGGTGTCCGCGCGGGTGAGGGGAGAAAACCGCGCTGGCGGTGCGTCAGCCCCGCTCATTAGGGGTTGGCGCAGGGCGTGTCAGGCGGGCCAGCTTGCGCTGGCCATGCCGGCGGACAACAGTAGGCACAGCGGCGAATACACGCGGCTGTCCAGGCTGGCAAAGGGCTCTCCACCCAGGCGCTTGAAGAACCCCACGTAGCGGAAGTCGCCGATGGCGCGGCCCAGCATGGCCAGCGCCACGACGGCGCCCGCCCATTGCAGCCAGCGGGACGGGGCGGATGCACCCAGGAGGCCGCCATTGAAGGCCGCAAGCCAGGCAAAGCCGAACAGCGCCAGCGCGACCGCAAACGTGCCCGGCGCCGACGGCCGGAACAGCGGCTTTCCATCCTTGATGGGCAGCGCGGCCGCATGGGCCAGGCGGCCCCCGAAGGCCCAGTACACGTGCCAGAGGGCAAGCACGATCAACACAGCGGACGTTACTGCGGCGACAACAGCTTGCACTTGCATGACGTGTTCCTAACCCTGGGATCCGCAAGTGTAAACCCCAAAACAAAACAGGCGCCCGAAGGCGCAATGCCGTTCAGTTAAGCCTATGTCGTCGTTCCCGCGCAGGCGGGACAATGCTCGCAGGGCATTGGACGTCCGCAGGACGGCCCGCAGGGCGAGCGCCAGCTCGCAACCCAGCGGCTTTGGTCTGCGAGACAACAGCTTGTTTCGGCTCCCCCGCAGGGGGAGTCGAAACAAGCTTTTGCCACGATCAACCCACGCCGCTAAAGGCAAAGCGCTAAGACCCGCGCCACCCCAAAAGAAAAATGCCGCCCAGCCTAAACTGAACGGCATTCGCCAGAAGGCGCCTGTTTAAGCAACGGAGCCGTCGGTGTTATCCGGCCCGCCATGGCGAAGACGAAGCCATCGCCGCCCGCAGCCTCAAGCCGCCTTCTTCGCGTTGATCACCGCCTCGGCCACACTGGCCGGCGCCTCGGCATAGTGCTTGAACTCCATCGTGTAGGTGGCGCGGCCCTGCGTGAGCGAGCGCAGCGAGGTGGAGTAGCCGAACATCGTGGCCAGCGGCACTTCGGCGCGCACGATCTTGCCGCCGCCTCCGGCGATGTCCTCCATGCCCAGCACCATGCCGCGCCGGGAGGTGAGGTCGCCCATCACGTTGCCGGTGAATTCCTCCGGCGTCTCCACCTCCACCGCCATCATCGGCTCGAGCAGTATCGGCCTGGCCCGGCGCATGCCTTCCTTGAAGGCCATCGAGCCCGCCATGCGGAAGGCGTTCTCGTTGGAGTCCACGTCATGGTAGGAGCCGAACACCAGCGTCACCTTGACGTCCACCACCGGATAGCCGGCCAGCACGCCGGCGCTCAGCGTGTCATGGATGCCCTTGTCCACCGCCGGGATGAACTCGCGCGGCACCACGCCGCCCTTGATGGCGTCGACGAATTCATAGCCCTTGCCGTGCGGCTGCGGCGCCAGGTCGATCACCACGTGCCCGTACTGGCCGCGCCCGCCGGATTGCTTGATGAACTTGCCCTCGACATCCTTCACCGGCTGCTTGATGGTCTCGCGGTAGGCCACCTGTGGCTTGCCGACGGATGCTTCCACGCCGAACTCGCGCCGCATGCGATCGACGATGATCTCGAGGTGCAGCTCGCCCATGCCCGAAATGATGGTCTGGCCCGATTCCTCGTCGGTCTTGACGCGGAACGACGGGTCTTCCTGCGCCAGGCGGTTCAGGGCGATGCCCATCTTTTCCTGGTCGGCCTTGGTCTTGGGCTCGACGGCCTGCGAGATCACCGGATCGGGGAAGCTCATGCGCTCCAGGATGATGATCTTGTTCGGATCGCACAGCGTGTCGCCGGTGGTGGCTTCCTTCAAGCCGACCGCGGCGGCGATGTCGCCCGCGCGCACTTCCTTGATCTCGTTGCGCACATTGGCGTGCATCTGCAGGATGCGCCCGATGCGCTCGCGCTTGGACTTGCCCGGGTTGTAGACGGTGTCGCCCGAGTGGACCACGCCCGAGTAGACGCGGAAGAAGATCAGCTGGCCGACGAAGGGGTCGGTCATGATCTTGAAGGCCAGCGCGGCGAACGGCTCGTCGTCGCTGGGATGGCGCTCGGCCTCGCGGTCGTCCTCGGTATGGCCCAGGATGGCGGGCACATCCACCGGTGACGGCAGGTAGTCGATCACCGCGTCGAGCATGCTCTGCACGCCCTTGTTCTTGAAGGCGCTGCCGCACAGCATGGGAACGATCTGGTTGGCCACGGTGCGCTTGCGCAGGCCGGCCTTGATCTGCTCTTCGGTCAGCGGCTCGCCGGACAGGTATTGTTCCAGCAACGCCTCGCTGGCTTCCGCCGCGGCTTCGACCATCTTCTCGCGCCAGATCTGCGCGGTCTCCAGCAGCTCGGGCGGGATGTCGATGTACTCGAAGCGCACACCCTGGCTTTCGTCGTCCCAGACAATGCCCTTCATCTTGACCAGGTCGATCACGCCGCGGAACTTGTCCTCGGCGCCGATGGGTATCTGGATGGGCACCGCGTTGCCCTTGAGCCGTTCGAGGATCTGGCTGTGCACGCGGAAGAAGTCCGCGCCCACGCGGTCCATCTTGTTGACGAAGGCCAGGCGCGGCACCTTGTACTTGTTGGCCTGGCGCCAGACGGTTTCGGACTGCGGCTGCACGCCGCCGACGGCGTCATAGACCATGCAGGCGCCGTCGAGCACGCGCATCGAGCGCTCCACCTCGATTGTGAAGTCGACGTGGCCCGGGGTGTCGATGATATTGATCCGGTGCTCGGGATAGTTGCCGGCCATGCCACGCCAGAATGCCGTGGTGGCGGCCGAGGTGATGGTGATGCCGCGCTCCTGCTCCTGCTCCATCCAGTCCATCGTAGCCGCGCCGTCGTGCACTTCACCGATCTTGTGGTTCACGCCGGTGTAAAACAGGATGCGCTCGGTGGTGGTGGTCTTGCCGGCATCGATATGCGCGCTGATGCCGATGTTGCGGTAGCGTTCGATCGGTGTTTTGCGAGGCACGTTTGGCTCCTGGAAGGACTGCCCGAGTAGCGTAGCACTTTCGGCGTTTTCCGGTTGAACGCTGCGCACATTCCCATTTCCGAGGTGTGCATGGCAGGGCGTGCAGTGATGGAATTGCCGGCGCGAGCGCGCCGGCCTTAGCGTGCGTGATACGCCACAAGCGGAAGTCTTTGGACGCCGTCGAAGAAACGTCTGACACCAAAAAAAGAAATGTCGCATAGATCGTGCGGCAGTGTCTTTTTAGACTCGGGCCACCGATGCAGCTTTTTCCCACAGGCCCGGGTTCTGCCAATGCTACCCGGGCATTCAAGAGGTGATGATTCTATGACGACGATCCTGATCGTGGACGACCATCCTGCCCTGCGCCTGGTGCTCAAGACGCAGTTGGAACAGGTGCTCGGCGTCAATGGCGTGCTGGAGGCCGACAACGGGCAAGCGGCCGTGGAGGCAGTGCGCCAATACGCGCCCGACCTGGTGGTGCTGGACCTGGATATCCCCAAGATCAACGGCCTGGATGTCGTCCCGCGCTTGAAGACGCTGCAGGCCGGCATCCGCATCCTGGTGGTGTCCGGCCAGGACCAGCGCGCCTTCGCCACACGCGCCATGCAGGCCGGTGCGCAGGGCTTCGTCAGCAAGACGCAGGACCTCAAGGAAATCGTCCGCTGCGTGGAAGCGGTGATGGCCGGCTACATGGTCTTCCCCGCGATGCCGCGCGACAGCGGCGCCTCCGCCCGCGTGCCGACCCCCGACGAGGAGCGCCTGCGCCGCCTTTCCGACAAGGAGGTCATCATCCTGCAGATGCTGACCAAGGGCCTGTCCAACAAGGCCATCGGCGAGGCGCTGTTCATCAGCAACAAGACGGTCAGCAGCCACAAGGCCCGCATCATGATCAAGCTGCAGGTCGGTTCCCTGGTCGAACTGGTCGATTTCGCGCGCCGCTGCAAGATCGCCGCGTGAAGCGCGCGCACCTGCCGATGGCAGCCGGCGGGCAGGGTTGCCGACATTCAGGAATTTTGACGGCTTCATGCAAGGCGCTGCCGTGCAGGCTCGGCGCGGCACTGGCACACTGAGGCCTTGTTCCTCGTGCCGCGCCTTTGCATCTGACGGGGCGCGCCGCTTAGGAGATCGTCGTGGGTGATTTGCAGGCCTTGCTAGAGCACCACGGGCTGATGCTGGTGTTCCTCAATGTGCTGGCCGAGCAGGCTGGCTTGCCGGTGCCGGCCTATCCGATGCTGTTCGTCGCCGGGGCGCTGGGCATGCAGGATTCCGGCCCGTCCATCGGCGCCGTGCTGGCCGCCGTGATCCTTGCCTGCCTGATCGCCGACACGGCCTGGTACCTGGCCGGCAAGCGGCTCGGGCAGCCGATGCTGCGCACGGTCTGCCGCGTCTCGATCTCGCCCGACAGCTGCATCCGCCAGACGCAGTCGATCTTCCTGAAGCTGGGGCCGCGCTCGCTGCTGTTTGCCAAGCTGCTGCCCGGCGCCGGCGCCTTGTCGACGGCCATGGCCGGCATGACGGGCACGCGCTACACCGTCTTCCTCTTCTATGACGCACTTGGCTCGCTGGTCTGGGCCGGCGCTGCCTTGCTGGTCGGCGTGGTGTTCAGCGACTTCGTCGACGTCATCCTGAGCGCCTTCAGCGCGTATGGCCACCTTGCCGTCATGGCCGCGGTGGCGGCGTTCGCGCTCTTCCTGGCCTGGCGCTGGTGGCGGCGCGTGCACCTGTTGCGCCGCACCCGCCGCATCCCGCGCATGACCGTGGACGAACTCGAGGCGCGCCGCAGCAATGGCATGCTGCCGCTGGTACTGGATGTGCGCTCTGTGTCATCTGACGACATCGAACGCATCCCCGGCGCGCTTCCCGCCGATCTCAACTCCGCATTGCAGTTGCTGGCCGACCGTCCGCCCACCGCCGAGATCGTGATCTACTGTGCGTGCCCGAACGAGGTCTCGGCCGCCATCCTGGCCGAACGGCTGAACGCCGCAGGCTATGTCAGCACCTGGGCGCTGGCGGGGGGCTTCGACGAATGGAAGCGCGTGCACGGGGAGGCTGCGACGCAGGAAGCGCCACGGCAAGCGACGCAGGCGGTGGTGCACAAGCCCGCTGCCGGCTGAGTCCACGATTCCATCCCTCAGGCCCGGTCGCGGCGAGCGGCCGGGCTCGCTTCCTCCGCCCGGCGACGGGCCACCTGCTTCGCCACCCGCATGTCGGCATCTCGTCGAGGGTAAACCTGAGTCTGGCGCACGCAGTGCCTTGCACTGCGCTCCGACTGCCTATACTGGGCTGAACACTTCGCTGGGCTGAACCCTTCGAGACGGAGGATCGGATGCGAGACGAAGCCCATCCTGGCAGCGACGAGCCGGCCCGTATCGCGCGCCGGCGCAAGCTTCTCGGCATTCCCCTGCGCCAGCGCGACGGCGCGCGCAACTGGGCGCTGGCGCTCTCGGGGGGCGGCATCCGCAGCGCCACCTTCTGCCTGGGCGTGCTGCAGGCCCTGGCCAAGGCACCGCCGCCACCGTCGCTGCGCGAGCCCGAGCCCGAGCCGGAAGCGGCAGGGCGCGCGCCCGCCGAGTCGGCCGCGCCGCCGCCCCCTCCTCCCGTGCCGCCGACACTGCTGGCGCAATTCGATTACCTGTCCACGGTCAGCGGCGGAGGCTACCTCGGCGCCTTCTTCGCCAGCCTGTTCGTGCCCGGGCGCCTGCGCCGGGGCACCAATCCGGTCCAGGCGGCCGGCGATGCCTATCGCACACTGCAAAGCGAGCCGCCTGGGCGCATCCATACCAGCCACAGCGACGAGCCGACACGGGAGGCCGTCGCCTGGCTGCGCGAGAACGGGCGCTACCTGACCCCGACCGGCGCCGGCGATGCGCTCTATGCCGCCGCCACGGTCGTGCGCAACTGGTTCGCCATGCACTGCGTGCTGGGCAGCGCGCTGGTGACGGTGCTGGCGGCACTGGCCCTGGGCCGGCACTTGCTGACGGGCGCCTGGATCGCGCTCGGACGCTATCAGATCGACCTCCTGCACGATGCCCGCCAGGCCTTCAACGAAGGCGGCCTGCCGCTGTGGTGGAGCGAACTCCTGTGGTTGCCGTTGGCGAGCCTGCTGCTGCTCGCCGTGCCACCCGGGCTGGCGTACTGGCTGGTCTACCCCTCGCCGCAGGACCCCCAACGCGCGCGCCTGTTCAATGCCGCTACCCTGCTGGCCGCCCTGGCCGGACTCGGTTTCCTGCTGGCCGCCGCCGCCGTGTTTCCCGCGCATGCGCTGGGGCTGTCGCTGGCGTATCTGTTCCTCTTCATCGGCGCCACCATCCTGCTCGGCGTGGCCTGGTGTGCCGCCATGCTGCTGGCGCCGGCCACGGTCACCAGCTACCGCGTGCGCGCCACGCGGGCGCTGCGCTTCGGCCTCGGGCTCACGCTGTGGCTGGTCGCGCTGGGCCTGGCCGATACCCTGGCACGCAGCACCTACCTCTATGGCTACATGGCCCGCCAACACTGGAGCGTGCTGGCGCCCGGCGGCGTGCTGGGCGCCCTTGTCTGGATGGTGCGCTACGGCAGCACTCTGCTGGACGAGCGCGGCCGCGCCGGCGGGGCGGGGGGCGCGGGCTGGCTCAGCCATCTGCCGGTGTCCTTGCTCGCCGGCATCGCCGCGGCGGTGCTGGCACTGCTGGTCTTCATCCTGTGGTCGTGGCTGGTGCTGTGGGTGCGCTGGAACGGCCACGAGCCGGTCGACTGGCTGGTGTTCGGCAATGCCTGGACGACGCCGGTGCTGAGCCTGCTGACTCTAGCGGCGCTGGCCCTCGCGCTGCTGGCCGGCCGCTTTGCCGGCTTCCTCAACCTTTCCACGCTGCAGCCCTTCTACGCGGCGCGGCTCACGCGCGCCTACCTTGGCGCCTCCAACGGCCAGCGCTTCGGCAGCGCCGAACACGCGGCGACGCCCGCGCGGCGTGCCGCGCTCAGCGTGGCCGAGCCGGTGGCCGGCGACGGGCTCAGCCTGAACGCCTACTACGATCCCAAGGTGCTGGCGCCGCTGCACCTGATCAATGTCACGCTGAACCTCACCATCGACCCCGCCGAGCAGCTGGTCCAGCGCGATCGCAAGGGCAAGCCCCTGTGCGTCGCGCCGGGCGCGGGCAGCGTCTCACACGGCGCGGCCTTCCTGCCGCCGGACAACTATGCGCGCTTCACCGTCGACGGCCAGCCTTACCACCCCGCCAGCGGCAAGGCCAGGGCCAGCGAAGTGACGCAGGCGCAGGGCGTCGGCGACTGGGTCGCCATCTCGGGCGCGGCGGTCTCGACCGGCCTCGGCCGCGCCACCACGCTCGGCACCTCGATGCTGATGGGGCTCGCCAATCTGCGGCTCGGCATCTGGTGGCCGTCCTATCCGCTGGACGCCGGACATGGCGCCCATGCCTCGCGCCGCCAGGCCGACCGCGCGGCGCACCCCTGGCTGGACCGCTTCATCGCGCTGTTCGGCACCCAGTACTACCTCGGCTGCGAGCTCTCAGCGCGATTCCACGGCACCCGGCGCGGCTGGCAGTACCTGTCGGACGGCGGCCATTTCGAGAACACCGCGGTCTACGAGCTGCTTCGTCCGGAGCGCAATGTCGGCCTGATCGTGCTGTGCGACTGTGGCTGCGATCCCGACTACCGCTTCGGCGACCTGGCCAACCTCGTGCGGCTGGCGCGCATCGACCACGAGCTGGAGATTGCCGTCGACGAGCACGCGGCGGCCGATCCGGTGCTCGGCCAGGTATTCGGCGTGCCCGAGGACTTCCGCGCTGCCGCTCCCGCGGTCGGCAACGGTGGCAAGTGTGCACTGCTGCTCAACGTGTACCGCGCCGCAGAGGCGCAGCCGCGCCAGCCGGTGTGCCGCATCGTGTTGATCAAGCCACGCCTGACCGACTTCGTGCCGGTCGACGTCAGGGAATACGCCGCCACGCATCCCGCCTTCCCGCAAGAGCCGACCGCCGACCAGTTCTTCGACGAAGCGCAGTGGGAGAGCTACCGTGCGCTGGGCCTGGCCATCGGCGAGCGGGTCTTCGGCGGCGGCCCGCGCGGCGATGCGGTGGCGCGGACTTTGTTTGCACTGTGACCCGGCTGCCCTGCAGCCATGAGGCGATGCGGCGGCAGGCGCCAACGTCGCCGGTATCGTGCGCAGGCGGGCGCGGTCGCCGCGCGGGACGCGAAGCAATCCGCCGCTGGCTATGCCTGCATAGGCAGGCCCGGAATCAGCGGCGTACCCGTTTCTGCGGCCACGCCAGCATGGCCGTTTCGGCCACCGATTCCAGCGCCGCGCGCGTGGCGCCGTCGCGCGCCTGCATCGACATGCCCTGCATCACGGTGTTGAAGAAGCGCGCCAGGGCAGCCGCATCGGCATCCGCAGGCAACTCGGCGCTGTCGATCGCTTGCTGGATGCGCGTCTGCAGCGCGGCCTGCATGTCCTTGCGGCGCTGCTTCAGGGTGTCGTCGATATAGGCGCAGTCGACGGAATGGCTGGCGCCGGAGAGCAGGAAGCAGCCGGCCGGGTTGCCGCGTGTGCTGAACAGGGCGGCCGCGCCGTGCAGCAGCGCGTGGATGGCCAGGTGTGCGGCGCCGGGCTGCGCCAGCGGCGCATACAGGCGCGCGCCGTGCGTCTGCGCGTAGCGGTCCACGGCCTCGTAGAAGAGCTGTTCCTTGCTGCCAAAAGCGGCATAGAGGCTGGGCGCGGTGATCGACATCGCCTCGGTCAGCGCGGCGATCGAGGTGGCGTCATAGCCATGCCGCCAGAACAGTGACATGGCGGTGCCAAGGGCCGCGTCGCGGTCGAACTGGCGGGGGCGGCCGCGGCCGGGCGATACACTCTTTTCCATAGTGGTCATTATATTTTTCCGTTGTCACCGCCGCCAGCGCTGATTAATATAACGATCGCTCCATAAATCAGGACGATGCCCCGGCTGCCCGCCCTTGCGGCGGCCGAGGGGGCACGCAACGCCGATGATTCCCTACTCCCTGCTGGACCTGTCTCCCATCGCGGAAGGGTCCGATCCGGGCCAGGCCATGCGCAATTCGCTCGACCTGGCGCGCCACGCCGAACGTCTCGGCTATCGCCGCTTCTGGCTGGCCGAGCACCACAATATGCCGGGCATCGCGAGTGCCGCCACCGCGGTGCTGATCGGCTACGTGGCGGGCGGCACCTCGACCATTCGCGTCGGCTCGGGCGGCGTGATGCTGCCCAACCATTCGCCGCTGGTGGTGGCCGAGCAGTTCGGTACGCTGGCCTCGCTGTATCCGGGCCGCATCGACCTGGGCCTGGGCCGCGCGCCGGGCACCGACCAGGCCACGGCGCGCGCGCTGCGCCGCCATCTCGGGCAGGACACGGCCGACACCTTTCCGCAGGATGTCGAGGAATTGCTGGCCTATTTTGACGAGCCGCGGGCGGGGCAGCGCGTGCGCGCGGTGCCGGGCGCGGGCCTGAAGGTGCCGATCTGGCTGCTGGGCTCCAGCCTGTTCAGCGCGCAGCTGTCCGCGGCGCTGGGGCTGCCATTCGCCTTCGCCTCGCATTTCGCGCCGGGTTTCATGCGCCAGGCCGTCGACCTGTACCGCCGCACGTTCCGTCCCTCGGAAGCGCTGGCCAGGCCGCACGTGATGCTGGGCCTGAACGTGTTCGCCGCGGACACGGAAGCCGAAGCCAGGCGCCTGTTCAGTTCGCTGCAGCAGCAGTTCCTGGCGCTGGTGCGCGGCACGCCGGGCAGGCTGCGCGCGCCGGTGGACGATATCGAATCGATGTGGACCGAGAGTGAGGCCGACCATATCCGCCGCTCGCTGGCCTGTTCCGTGGTGGGGGATGCGCAGGGCGTGCGCGAAGGCCTGCAGCGCTTCATCGAGGACCTGCGCCCCGACGAGCTGATGCTGACCGGGCAGATCCACGATCACACGGCGCGCTTGCGCTCCTTCGAGATCGCGGCGCAGGCGCTGCGCGAACTGGCGCCGCGCAACTGAACGCGGCGCCCGCCGCGGGCGCCCCGCAGCGGGGCCTGATGTCAGGCGGCCAGGCGGAAGGCCGACACAGCCTGCAGCATCGACTGCGCCTGCGCGGCGAGCGATTCGGCCGCGGAAGCAGCTTCTTCCACCAGCGCCGCGTTCTGCTGCGTGACCGAGTCCATCTGGCTGACGGCGCGGCCGACCTGTTCGATCCCCGCGCTCTGCTCGGATGACGCAGCGCTGATTTCGCCCATCAGGTCGGTCACGCGTCGCACGGCTTCGACCACCTCGTCCATGGTCGTGCCGGCGTTGGCGACCAGGGCGGCGCCATTCTCGACCTGGGCCACCGAGTTGTCGATCAGGGTCTTGATCTCCTTCGCAGCGTTCGCGCTGCGCTGGGCCAGGCTGCGCACCTCGCCCGCCACCACGGCGAAGCCGCGGCCCTGCTCGCCGGCGCGTGCGGCTTCCACCGCCGCATTCAGCGCCAGGATGTTGGTCTGGAAGGCGATGCCTTCGATCACGCCGATAATGTCCACGATCTGGCGCGAGGCGCCGTTGATCTCGCCCATGGTGCTGACCACCTCGCCCACCACTTCGCCACCGCGGTGCGCGATGGCCGATGCGTCTGCCGCCAGCGTGCTGGCCTGGCGCGCATTGTCCGCGTTCTGCCGCACGATGCCCGTGAGCTGCTCCATGCTGGCCGCGGTCTGCTCGAGCGCCGACGCCTGCTCCTCGGTGCGCTGCGACAGGTCCCCATTGCCTTCGGAGATCTGGCGCGTCGCGGTGGCGATGGCGCCGGCCGCGCCGACGACGTCGCCGAGCGTGCCGGACAGTTGCCCCTGCATGCGCCGCATGGCGGCCAGCAGGCTGCCCTCGTCCCCGTCGCGTGTCTTGACCGGCACGGTGAAGTCGCCGCCGGCGATGCGCCTGACCACCTCGGCAGCGTAGGCCGGGTCGCCGCCCAGGCTGGTGCGCACGGTGCGCATGATGGCCAGCATTACCGCCGACATCAAGGCGCCGAGCAGCAGCGTGCTCAGCAGCGCCTGCACCAGGTTCTCGCGGAAGGCGGCGTCGACATCGCGCAGGAAGACACCGGTGGCGACGTGCCAGTCCCAGGCCGGCACATAGCGCACATAGGTCAGCTTGCGTTCCGGTGTCTCCGTGCCGGGCAGGCGGCCCCGGTAGGTGGCGAAGCCATCGTCGGGGCCCGCGCCGTCGCGCGCGCCGGCGCGGCCGGCATCGACGATGCTCTGGTAGACCAGCTTGCCGTCGGGGTCCTTGAAATCGCCGACCAGCTTGCCGTCCATCTGCGGCAGGCCGGGGTTGAGCACCACCTGCGGCTTGGAATTGAGCAGCAGGATGTAGCCATTGTCGCCGAAGCGCATGGCCCGGATCGCGTCCTTGGCAGCCTGCTGCGCCTGCTCCTGGCTCACCTGGCCCGCTGCGGCCTGCCTGGCGTAGCGCGTGACGATGCCTTCGGCGGCGGCAACCAGCGACTGCAGGCTGGCGCGGCGCTCGTCCATCATGACGCTGCGCGTATGGACGGCGTTCCAGGTGCCCAGCGCCAGCAGCGCCACCCACAGCGCGCCCAAGGCCATCCAGAGTTTGGTGTTCAGCGAAAGTCGATTCATGTCAATGCGGTGCGTCTGCGGTGCCAGCATGCGTATACGACCGCGCTGCAGCATTTCTTGAGGTCCCGGGGTGTAAGTGGATGTTGCTGCACTGGTGTGCCGGGTACCGCGCGGCACGATTTGCCCAAGCCGGATGCCGTCGGATACAGTAGAAGTCCGTTTTCCGATGACCCATTCCGAAGAAGCGCATCGATGCGCTCGCCCGTCCGCTGCCTGGCGGCAGCCCGCTCCGCGCGCGTCAGCCGCCCGGGGCGCCAGACGATTAGGAGACCACGATGGATCTGCGCCAGCGCGAGCACATCGAAGCGGTAGTCCAGGCAACGACGCGCGGCCTTGCGCTGCAGGGCGAGGCTGCGGCCGATGCCATCATCCGCAGTTCCTGGCGCCGCTGTGTGCACCAGTACGGGCTCGATCCGTCGCGCATGCAGGAGGCGCGCATCCTGCCGCAGGCCCGGCTGCGTGAGCACCAGCAGCGCCTGGACGATTTCGTGCGCATCGCGCGCCATGGCCTGCAGACCCTGTACGGCCAGGTGGCCGGCCTGGGCTACGTGGTATTGCTGACCGACGCGCAGGGCGTCACCGTCGATTACCTGGGCGATGCCGGCGCCGACGCGCCGCTGCGCCGCGCCGGGCTCTACCTCGGCTCCGAATGGAGCGAGAGCGGGGCCGGCACCTGCGCCGTGGGCACAGTGCTGGCCACCGGCGAAGCGCTGACCGTCCACCAGGCCGATCACTTCGACGCCACCCACATTCCGCTGACCTGCACCGCGGCACCGCTGTTCGACACCCACGGCAGCCTGAATGCGGTGCTCGACATCTCGGCGCTCACCTCGCCGTCAGCCAAGGCCAGCCAGGCGCTGGCGCTGCAACTGGTGAAGATCTACGCGGCCCACATCGAGAACGCCAACTTCCTGCGCGTGCACCGGCACGACTGGATCCTGCGGCTGAACGCAGCGCCCGAGTTCCTCGATGTCAACCCGGAATACCTGATCGCGCTCGACGCCGGCGGGCGCATCGTCGGCCACAATCGGCGTGCGCAGCGCATGCTGGAGGCGGAGTGGGGCGCCGGCGGGCTGGCGCGCCCGGTGCGGGGCTTATCTTTCGAGGATGTGTTCGACGCGGGCCTGTCCGATCTCGGCCGCTTCGTGCATTCGACGCCCAGCGAGCACCGCCTGCTGGCGCTGGCGCGCAGCGGTGGCCTGCTGTACCTGAGCGCCACGCCGCCCGCGCTGGCGCGCGCGGCGTCGCCGCAGGTGCCGCAGGTGCCGCCGAGCCGCGTTGCCCTGCCGGCGCCGCTGGCCGCGCTGTGCGGTGGCGACGTGGTCTTGCAGCAGCAGCTGGAGCGCGCCGCCAAGCTGGTCGATTCGCCTATCAACCTGCTGGTCCATGGCGAGACCGGCAGCGGCAAGGAATATTTCGCCAAGGCGCTGCACGCCGCCAGCGCGCGCCGCGCGCAGCCCTTCGTCGCGGTCAACTGTGCGGCGATTGCCGAGACGCTGGCCGAGAGCGAGCTGTTCGGCCACCTGCCCAACAGCTTTTCCGGCGCCGGCGCGCGCGGCAAGCGCGGCCTGATCCAGGAAGCCGATGGCGGCACGCTCTTTCTCGATGAGATCGGCGACATGCCGCGCGAACTGCAGTCGCGCCTGCTGCGCGTGCTGGCCGAGGGCGAGGTGCTGCCGGTGGGCGCCGCGCGGCCGGTGCCGGTGCGCCTGCGCGTGATCTGCGCCACCCACCATGACCTGGAAGCGCTGGTGGCGCAGGGCCGTTTCCGCGAGGATCTCTTCTATCGGCTCGGCGGCGCCCGCTTCGTGCTGCCGCCGCTGCGCGAGCGCGGCGACCTGGACTGGCTCATCGACAAGCTGCTGGCCGAGGGCGAGCCGGCCGGCGCCGCAGGTCCGACGCTGCTGTCGGCCGAAGCACGTGCGCGCCTGCACCGGCACCGCTGGCCGGGCAATCTGCGCGAGCTGCGCAACGCGCTGGAGTACGCGCGCGCGGTCTGCGTGGGCGCGTGCATCGAGGCGGCCGACCTGCCGGACGGCATCGGCATCGCGCCGCCGGCGGTTGACCCGATGCGGCCGGAAGATGCCGCCACCGCCACCGCCACCGCCGCCGCCGTGTCTGAACAGCGCGCGGATACGCCGCCGCTGCCAGAGCGGCCGGCGCTGACGCCGGAGGGCATGCTGCTGATGCAGTATCTGCGCGCGTCGAACTGGAATCTCAGCGCTGTCGCGCGGCAGATCGGTGTGAGCCGGATGACGCTGTACCGGCGCATGGCCCGCCTGGGTATCCAGTCTCCCAATCAGCGCGACGCCGAGCGCTGAGCCGCAGGCAGCCGCACTCAGCCGGGCGCCCGCGTCGCCGGCGATATGGACGCCATCGGCCGGATCACTCCGGCCTCTACACCTGTCCACCCGCTGTGACAGCCGCACTGTGACACCTGTCACGCCCGCAGCGCAACAATGCCGCTGCAAGCGGGCCGTCATCCGTGCGGCAGCGCTGCCGCACGCGGGTTATCCCTCAGAAATCCATGCCTCTGCCGTGCCTCCGGTCACTCAGGCTGGCTGGCACGCGCATTGCAAAAGCCCTGGGACAGAGACAAGAACATCCAGGAGACAGGCATGGGCAACCCGAGCCGCGCCACGCCGCCACTGGTCGGCATCATTGCCAACCCGGTGTCGGCGCGCGATATCCGCCGCGTGATCGCCAACGCGAACAGCCTGCAGCTGGCCGACCGCGTCAATATCGTGCTGCGGCTGCTGGCCGCGCTGGCCGCCTGCGGCATCGGCCGCGTGCTGATGATGCCTGAGCGCGAGGGCCTGCGCGTGATGCTGGCGCGCCACCTGATGCGTCGCCAGGGGCCGGACGCTGCGCTGCCAGCCGTCGACTACATCGACATGCCGGTCACGGCCACGGTGGACGACACGCTGCTGGCCGCACGCCGCATGGTCGAGGCCGGCGTGGCGGCCATCGTCGTGCTCGGCGGCGACGGCACGCATCGCGCCGTGGTGCGCGAATGCGGGACGGTTCCGATCGCCGGCCTGTCGACCGGTACCAACAACGCCTTTCCCGAGATGCGCGAGTCCACAGTCACCGGGCTGGCCACCGGCCTGTATGCGAGCGGGCGCGTGCCGGCCGCGCAAGCGCTGGCGTGGAACAAGCGGCTCGATATCGCCATCCGTGATGCGGACGGCGGCCTGCGCCGCGACATCGCCCTGGTCGACGCGGTGATCTCGCACGAACACTTCATCGGCGCGCGCGCGCTGTGGAAGCCAGACACGCTGGCCGCCGTCTATGCCGCCTACGCGGATCCGGAGGCGATCGGCCTGTCCTCCATCGCCGGGCTGCTGCAGCCAGTGGGGCGCCGCGAGCCGGGCGGACTGGCCGTCGAGCTGGGCACGCACGACGACTGCGCCTTCGTGCTCGATGCACCGATCGCGCCCGGCCTGCTCTGCCCCGTGCCCGTCGCGGGCTGGCGCCGGCTCGAGCATGGCCATCCGGCGCGTGTGCGCCAGCGCAGCGGCATCGTCGCGCTGGACGGCGAGCGCGAGCTGGCCTTCGGCGCACACGATGAGGTCACCGTCACCCTGCACGAGCAGGCCTTCCGCAGCATCGACGTATCCGCCTGCATGCGCCACGCCGCCGCCGCGCACCTGATGCGGCGCGAAGCGTCGCCAGGCGTCCGCACTCTTCCCGGCAGCGCCAGCACTACCACCACCACTACCACCACCAGCACCACGACTACCAACACCCACTGAAGGAGACAGCGATGGCCACTCCATCCCCGCGCGGCGAACAGGCGCCGCTTCCGCTCGACAAGCAGACGCTGCTCGACGTCTACCGCAGGATGCGCACGATCCGCGAATTCGAGGAACGCCTGCACGTCGATTTCTCGCGCGGCGACATTCCCGGCTTCGTCCACCTCTACGCCGGCGAGGAGGCCGCGGGCGTCGGCATCCTGCACCACCTGAACGATGGCGACCGCATCGCCAGCACACACCGAGGGCATGGCCACTGCATCGCCAAGGGCGTGGACCCCGTGGCGATGATGAAGGAGATCTACGGGCGCAAGGGCGGTTCGTGCAATGGCAAGGGCGGCTCGATGCATATCGCTGACCTGTCCAAGGGCATGATGGGCGCCAACGGCATCCTGGGCGCAGGCGCGCCACTGATCTGCGGCGCCGCGCTGGCGGCCAAGTTCCGCGGCAAGGGCGAGGTCGGCGTGACCTTCGTCGGCGATGGCGCTTCCAACCAGGGCACCTTCCTCGAAAGCCTGAACCTGGCTGCGGTGTGGAACCTGCCGGTGATCTTCGTCATCGAGAACAACGGCTATGCGGAATCCACCGCGCGCGAGTACGGCACCGCGGTGGACAGCTATGTGGACCGCGCCGCCGGCTTCGGCGTGCCCGGCGTGACTGTAGACGGCACCGACTTCTTCACCGTGCACGAAGCGGCCGGCGAGGTGATCCGCCGCGCTCGCGAGGGTGGCGGTCCTTCGCTGCTCGAATGCAAGATGGTCCGCTTCTACGGGCATTTCGAAGGGGATGCGCAGACCTACCGCGCGCCCGGAGAGCTGGACGAGATCCGCGCCAACAAGGACTGCCTGAAGCGCTTCGCGCGCACCGTGACGCAGGCCGAGGCGGTCTCCGCCGCCGAGTTGGAAGCCATCGACCGCGAGGTCGCGGCGCTGATCGAGCGCGCCGTGCAGGAAGCCAAGGCGGCGCCGCTGCCAGGACCGGCCGACCTGCTGACCGACGTCTACGTGCGCTATTGAAGGCGCGACCGCCGCGCGGCGGGCTGCGCGGACACGACGGACCAACCGCATCCACCGCATCAACCGCAAAGAACGCATCGACAGGAGACAAGACATGTCGCGCAGACTCAGCATGAAGCTGGCGATCAATGAAGCGATCGACCAGGAAATGACCCGTGACCCGAGCGTGATCATGCTCGGCGAGGACATCGTCGGCGGTGCCGGCGCCGATGGCGAGAAGGACGCCTGGGGCGGCGTGCTCGGCGTCACCAAGGGCCTGTACGCCAAGCACGGCGACCGGCTGCTCGACACCCCCTTGTCGGAGTCGGCCTACGTGGGCGCGGCCATCGGCGCCGCGGCCTGCGGCATGCGGCCGATCGCCGAGTTGATGTTCATCGATTTCATGGGCGTGTGCTTCGACCAGATCTTCAACCAGGCGGCCAAGTTCCGCTACATGTTCGGCGGCAAGGCCGAGACGCCGGTGGTGATCCGTGCCATGGTGGGCGCGGGCTTTCGCGCCGCTGCGCAGCACAGCCAGATGCTGACGCCGATCTTCACCCATATCCCGGGGCTCAAGGTGGTCTGCCCGTCCACGCCCTATGACACCAAGGGCCTGCTGATCCAGGCCATCCGCGACAACGATCCGGTCATCTTCTGCGAGCACAAGAATCTGTACGGCCTGGAGGGCGAGGTGCCGGAGAACTCCTATGCGATTCCCTTCGGCGAGGCCAATATCGTGCGCGACGGCAAGGACGTGTCCATCGTCACCTACGGCCTGATGGTGCACCGCGCACTGGAGGCCGCGGCGGCGCTGGCGAAGGAGGGCATCGAAGCCGAGGTGATCGACCTGCGCACGCTCTCGCCGCTGGACATGGACACGGTGCTGGAAACGGTGGAGAACACCGGCCGCCTGGTGGTGGTGGACGAGGCCAGCCCGCGCTGCAACCTCGCCACCGACATTGCGGCACAGGTCGCCTCGCAGGCCTTCGGGGCGCTCAAGGCCGGCATCGAGATGGTGTGCCCGCCGCACACGCCGGTGCCGTTTTCGCCGGCACTCGAGGATCTCTACATCCCCAGCGCGGCGCAGATCGCGGACGCGGCGCGCAAGACCATGAAAGGAGGGAAGCACTGATGTCCGGCAAAACGCAAACCGCGGGCATCACGCCCATCGTGATGCCCAAGTGGGGCCTGTCGATGAAGGAAGGCACGGTCAATGACTGGCTGGTGGAGGAGGGCGACCCGATCACGGTGGGCATGCCCATCCTGGACGTGGAAACCGACAAGATCGCCAACGCGGTGGAGGCGTCCGACGCCGGCATCCTGCGGCGCAAGGTGGCCGCCGTGGGTGACGTGCTGCCTGTCAAGGCCCTGCTCGGCGTGATGGCGCCGCCCGAGGTGAGCGACGCCGAGATCGACGCCTATGTGGCCGGCTACGAGACGCCGTCCGCCGACGAGGAGGAGGCGGGCGAAGGCGCCGCGGCCTACCAGTTCGCCGACGTGGACGGCATCCGCGTGCGCTACGCGAAGAAGGGCGAAGGCGGCAGCCCGGTGCTGTTCATCCACGGTTTCGGCGGCGATCTCGACAACTGGCTGTTCAACCTCGATGCGCTGGCCGAGGACCACACCGTGGTCGCGCTCGACCTGCCGGCGCATGGCCAATCCACGCCGACGCTGCCCGGCACCACGCTGGCCGCGCTGGCCGGCTTCGTTGCCCGCTTCATGGACGCGGCCGGGCTGGAGGCGGCGCACGTGGTCGGCCATTCCATGGGTGGCGGCATCGCGGCCCAGCTCGCGCTGGACGCGCCGCAGCGGGTCTTGTCGCTGGCGCTGATCTCGCCCGCCGGCCTGGGCGAGGAGGTGAACCAGGGCTACACCGAAGGGTTCGTGAAAGCCGAGTCGCGCCGCGAGCTCAAGCCGGTGGTGGAGCAGCTCTTCGCCGATGCCGGGCTGGTGAGCCGGCAGATGCTGGACGACCTGCTGCGCTACAAGCGCCTCGACGGCGTGGGCGAGGCGCTGGCCGCGCTCGAGGCCAGCCTCTTCGCCGGCGGCCGCCAGCGCGAGCAGCCCGGCCTGCGCCTGGCCGAGGGCGGCACCGTGGGCAGCACACGCGGCGGCAAGCGCGTGCTGGTGATCTGGGGTGCGCAGGACCGCATCATTCCGGCCGAGCATGCCGGCAATGCGCCGCCGGGGGCAACAGTCAAGGTCTTCGCCGATGCCGGCCACATGAGCCAGATGGAGAAGGCCGGCGAGGTCAACGCGCTGCTCAGGGAGCACGCGGCCGGCTAGCGTCGGCGCTGTCGGTTCCGCCGGTTCCGCCAGCGTGCCTCCGCTCCCCTCCCGCCTGCGGCAGGGGGGCGGGCCGCGCCTTCGACGCGGCACCCATGGGATGGCTCGTGCAGGGGGAAACCCGGCAGGCAGGACCAACCATAAGCAGGACCAGGTCAACAGGACCAACCATAAGGAGACTCACCTGATGGATACATCGCTGAAAGGAAAAGTTGCCGTCGTGACCGGAGGCGCGCGCGGTATCGGCCGTGGCATCGTGCTGACGCTGGCGCGCGCGGGCGCCGACGTGCTCATCGCCGACCTGCTCGAGCCAGCCATGGCCGAGACCGCCGCCGAGGTGGCTGCACTGGGCCGCCGGGCGCGCACGATGAAGGTAGACGTGACTCGCGCGGACGACCATGCCGCCATGGTCCAGGAGGCAGTCCTCTCGCTGGGCGGGCTCGACATCCTGGTCAATTGCGCCGGCGTGATCAGCATCCACCCGGTCGAGTCGCTGCAGGAGAAAGACTGGGACTTCGTGATGGGTGTCAACGCCAAGGGGACTTTCCTCGGCTGCAAGGCCGTGCTGGCCCATATGAAGGCGCACGGTGGCGGGCGCATCGTCAACGTGGCCTCGATCGCCGGCAAGGAGGGCTTCGCCAACCTGGCGCACTACAGCGCCTCCAAATTCGCGGTGGTCGGCTTTACCAATGCGCTGGCCAAGGAGGTGGCGCGCGATGGCATCACCGTCAACGCCATCTGCCCGGGCATCGTGCGCACCGATATGTGGGACAAGCTGGCTGACGAATGGAAGGCCGAAGGGGAATCCGTGGAGGACTCGTGGGCGCGCCACCAGCTGACGCTGATCCCGCAGGGGCGCGCGCAGACGCCGGAGGACATGGGACGGCTGGCGCTGTTCTTCGCCACCATGGACAATGTCACGGGACAGTCGGTCAATGTCGACGGCGGGTTCACCTTCCACTGAAGCGCACTGCCCAAACCGGGGCCTGCCGGCCCCTTTCCTGCAACTTGCGACCTGTGCGATGCCTTTCGAGTTCGTCGACCCCGATCCGTCCGAGCCAGATCCGCTGCGCGCCGAGCTCGCCTTGCTCGAACAGGCCGCCAAGGGCAGAGCGCTGGCGCAGTTGTGGCAGGCGCCGGTGTCGCTGGTGGTGCCGCGCAGCTACCTGCGCCATGCCGGCTTCGAAGCGGCGCGCGCCGACTTTGCGCGCCGCGGCTGTCCGGTGTGGCTGCGCATGTCGGGCGGGGGGCTGGTGCCGCAGGGGCCGGGCATCCTGAACCTGAGCCTGGCATACCAGATCCACCGCGCGCCGGGCGACGCGGCCGAGACCGTCTACCTGCATCTGTGCGGCGTGCTGCAGGCGGCGCTGGACGCCCTTGGCGTGGCAACCCACTGGCAAGCGGTCGAGGGCTCGTTCTGCGATGGCCGCTTCAACCTGGCCTGGGGCCCGCCCGGCGCGGCGCGCAAGATCGCGGGCACCGCGCAATACTGGCGGCGCGTGCCGGGTGCGGCGGCGGGGCCGGCCGCAGCCCACACCGTGCTGGCGCATGCCGTCTTGCTGGTCGATGCCGACCCGCGCGCGATCAACGAGCGCGCCAATGCCTTCGAAGCTGCCATCGGCAGCGGCCGCGGCTACGATGCCGACACCGTGGTCAGCGTGCGGCAGGCGCTGCGGGCCGGCGGGGACGCGGGCCCTCCCGACCTCGTTGCATGCGTGGACAGGCTGCTGCGTGCGGCCGTCGCGCGGCTGCCGCCGCCCCCATAACGCGGCCGCACGCTGCCACGCGGCGGGCCGGCGCTGTTCAGTGCTCGGGAAGGAAATGCAGATCGCCGTACCAGGCGCGCGTGGTCGTGCCGGTATTGTCGGTGTCGGTCATCAGGCCATAGGCCATGAGCTTGCCCGGCTTTTCGTGGAAGACCTGCTCGTAGTCGCGCGCGACGTTGCGGTGCAGCCGCTGCCAGTGGCCGGCCTGGGCCGCCCCACCGCTGACCACGATCATCTGCACGCGCGAGGTATGCGGATTGGCGATCACCGATCCGGGCGGGGCCGTTTCGGACCAGATATACATCAGCGTCGCGTAGGGCAGATCCATGCCGCCGAGTCCCTTGGCCAGGTGCATCTGCACCCGCTGGCCCAGCGACAGATTGCGCTTGTCGCCGTCGAAGAAGAACACCAGCCGCGCCGGCGCGTCTTCCTGCGCGGCCACGCGGTTGTCCGCGCCGGGAATCGGCGCGGTGACCTTCCAGCGCCAGCTCAGCTCAGGCGTCTGTGCCAGGTCCACGTCGGCATGGCGCAGCAGGGCTGAGGCCGAGCTGACGGCGTCGGCCTGCACCACCGTGCTGCCCTCGTCGTCGACCAGGGTGTAGTGGGTCAGCTGCTTGCCTTTGGCCACCAGCAGGTTCTCCCAGCCCGCCGGCAACGGGCCGCCCGGATGGCCGGAGGAGAAGAAGGCACTGCTTGCCGCCGGGACGGCCGAAGCGGCGGAGACCGGCGCTGGCGTGGCGGGCACAGCGGAGTCGGGAGCCGGCTGCGCAAGCGCAAGCGCGGGAGCCAGCAGCGTGCAGCCCCAGGCCACGGCAAGGGCTTGCCGCGATCCGCCACGGCGGCACCTGTGGCGGATCGCGGTGGAACGGGCTGCTGCCGGAGGCCGGAAGGTAGGCATGAAGTTCCAGGACAAGGGTGTGCGCTCAGCCTGGATTGTAGGAGTTGCCGCCGTACCGCGCGCAGCCGCGCGGACGGCGCAAAAAAATCGCGGCCACAGGGGCCGCGTAATTGGGAAATAGAGGGGGTCGAGTCCCTCCACCCTGATATCGGCTTGCCGCACGGAGGGCCGCACCCCACTTCGGTGGGACGACGGTGCTCAGGACGCGGCGGCCAGTGTTTTCCGCCGCGCCTGCGGCGGCGCGAGGCGCGCGTTCACGGCCGCCTCCAGCTCGGCGTGTGCCGCATCCAGCCACGCCAGGCGATGCCGCACCGGGTCGTTGCCGGACAGCTCGTCGGCGCGGATCTCGTGCAGGAAGTAGCGCACCATATTGCCCGCCCGGGCCGGCACCGGCATCATGCCCAGCAACTGCTGCCTCGGCAGCAGGTCCAGTGCGGCGGCGTGGAGCAGGCCGGACCAGGCCGTGCGCCCCAAGCCGATGAAAAGCATGTCGGCCGGCATGCCGGGCAGGCGGCCAAGGAATTGCTCCTCGTAGATGGCGCGCAGCATGGGACTGTCCAGCAGGTCCGTAAGGGGTCCGTCGAAGACCTGGCCGCGCCGGGTTGTGGCGTGCGGCAGCAGCGCCAGCGGCTGCAGCAGGCCGAAGTCATCTTCCCACAGGGTCTGCGCGAACGGCGCACCGAGCAGCAGCGGCAGGCGGAAATGGTCGAGCATGCGGATCAGGTTGGGGCGGATCAGCGGGCCACCCAGCTCGACCTGGCGCTTG
Organism: Cupriavidus sp. 09_S30; assembly: GCF_056930435.1. NCBI lineage: Bacteria > Pseudomonadati > Pseudomonadota > Betaproteobacteria > Burkholderiales > Burkholderiaceae > Cupriavidus > Cupriavidus sp. 09_S30. The sequence continues at coordinate 3,297,305 of NZ_JBXOWI010000002.1, forward strand.
TTCTCGCGCTGGATCGTCGAGCCCGGAATGCGCGCGTCCAGCATGCGGGCGGTCAGCGCGGCTGCCAGCTTGACGTGCGTGTGGCCGGGCGTCACGCTGACCAGCGCCAGCTTCGCGTCCGGCTGCACATGCTCGAACGGTACATAGCTGCTGCTGTGAATCTCGTCACGCGTGATGACGACGGGCGAGGCAATGACGGCCGCCGCCCCACCGCGCCGGATACGGGCGCAGTATTCCTCGAAATAACTTGCCAAGATAGCGCCCCCCGTCCGCTGTCCTGCCCCTCGCATTGCCATGGCACTGGTTCTTGTTTCTGCATGTTATGACCAGTACGAAGCAACGGCAAAACGTGCGGTGACGTTTCCTCAACTTGCCAGGCCGGCTTCGTGGGACAGCGAACAGAACGAAGCGCGTCCATTGCGGGAACCGGCGCGCGGGCGCCGGATGCACGCACATACCTTAGTTAGTGCGGAGAATGTGACGACGGCATGACGAGCGGCGCACCGGTCGGTGGCGCGGCACTTCTCGAAAAAAAATGCCGGACACATAGTGTCCGGCAAGCCATTTGCAAGCTCAGGCGGTGTCGAGAAACCTGAGTCGGTAAATGATAAGCATTAGCATTCTACGAATCAAGCCGGCCGCGCTGGTGGAGGAGACCGTTCCGGAAGGATGCCGTCCCCCCGAAAGGTGCGTTCAGTAAGGCAGGCCGACGTAGTTCTCGGCCAAGGCGGCCGAGGCGGCCGGCGAACCCACCACATAGTCCAGTTCGGCCTGTTGCAGCCGCCGGGCAAAGTCGTCGGCCTCGGGGAAGCGGTGCAGCAACGAGGTCATCCACCACGAGAAGCGCTCGGCCTTCCAGATGCGCGACAGGCATTTGCGCGAGTAGTCGTCCAGGCCGGCGCTGTCGCGCTGCTCGTAGTGCTGGATCAGGCCGTCGGCCAGGTAGAGCACGTCGCTGGCTGCCAGGTTCAAGCCCTTGGCACCGGTGGGCGGCACGATGTGCGCGGCATCGCCGGCGAGGAACAGCTGGCCGAAGCGCATCGGCTCGCAGACGAAGCTGCGCAGCGGTGCGATGCTCTTCTCGATGCTGGGGCCCGTTACCAGCGTCTCGGCAGCCTCCGGGTCGAGGCGGCGGCGAAGCTCGTCCCAGAAGCGGTCATCGCTCCATGCCTTGGCCTGTTCTTCGGACGAGACCTGGATGTAATAGCGGCTGCGTGTCAGCGAGCGCATGCTGCACAGGGCAAAGCCGCGCTCGTGGCCGGCATAGATCAGTTCGTCGGCAACCGGCGGCGTTTCGCTGAGCACGCCCAGCCAGCCGAAGGGGTAGACCCGCTCGAAGATCTGCTTGGAGCTGTCCGGCACGCTCTGCCGGCTGACGCCGTGGAAGCCGTCGCAGCCGGCGATGAAATCACAATGCAGTGTGTGCAGCTGGCCGTCCTTCCTGAAACGGACCTGCGGCGTAGCCGAATCGAAGTCGTGCAGGCTGACCTCTTCGGCCTCGTACACGGTGACTGCGCCGGAGGCGGCCCGCGCATCCATCAGGTCGCGCGTGACCTCCGTCTGGCCGTACACCGTGACCGAGCGGCCAACCAGCGCTTGCAGGTCGATGCGGTGGCGCTCGCCACCGAAGGCGAGCTCGATGCCGTGATGGACCAGTCCATCGCGATGCAGGCGTGCGGCCACGCCGGCGCGTTCAAGCGCGTCGACGGTGACGCTCTCCAGGATGCCGGCGCGGATCCGGCCGAGTACATAGTCGGGGCTGCGTTGTTCGAGGATGACTGCATCGATGCCGGCGCGCGCCAGCAATTGTCCGAGCAGCAATCCGGCGGGGCCGGCGCCGATGATGGCGACTTGGGTGCGCATCGTTGTCTCCAGGGGCGAGTGTTTTTGGTGGACGTAACGATAGCGCCGGGCCCATGCGGCGGGGAATGGACGGAGCGAACCATCACTAGGACAAATGGAACATCCGGCTGCGGATGCGCCGGAGTCGGCCGCTCGGGACGTGTCCGCAATGGCTGCTGCGGTGCGACATGGCGCATTTGCCGGGGCCATGGCCTCGGCCGGCCCGGCCGGCGAACGAGGACGAGTCGAACATGCCCCGGCGCCCGGCACCGCGTGCAGCGGTACCAGGAGCCCGAGGGCCGACGGCTTTCAGCTCAGCGAGGTCTCGATGCTGATCTGAGCCGAGAGGCTCTTATGCACGGGGCAACGATTGGCCACGCGGAGCAGATCGTCGAGCACGCTCTGCTCAAGGTCACCCTCCACCTTGACCGTGCGCTTGAGCATGTACTTGCCCGCTTCCTCTACGTGGTCCACCGTCACATGGATCGACCGCACTGGATATGCCTTGCGCTTGGCATAGACTTGAATGGTAAGCGTGGTGCAGGCGGCCAGCGCCGAGTCGAGCAGTTCGTGCGGGTTGGGCAGATGCGGGTCGCCGGCGGGGGCGTCGAGATCGGCGGACCAGTGGGCGGTGCCGCTGCTCAGGGCGCAGGCGGTCGAGTCTTGGTCGGCTTTCCAGCTTGCATGGATGGTCATGGGGTTTCCTTGTACAAGTCACAAGTCGGTAGGAGGGAGTCCGGAGTGGCGTCGCCGCCCGCCGTCCCGGCCAGGCGGGATGCATCGATTCTATATAGAGCAACCGTGCGCGATGGGTGGCGTTTGCGCAACTTCACGGGCGCTGCAAAAA